>NZ_JAKJHS010000020.1 GCF_021648825.1 Rhizobium halophilum
CGGTCGATAGATCGGAGAAGATGGTTCGCCGGGACGTGCCGCTCGATGCTGAACCCGTAAAACAACGCTTCCTGCGCGACCGTCCGCTCGCCCATCATCGGCACACCCTCCTAAATCCCTAGAAGGAGTGAATCAGAACTTCGAACCCACAGCAACGCCGACTTTTTCAACGGTATCCGCCAGCAGCGGTCATGCGGAGCTTGCGTCAGCGTCAGGAAGCGACAAACAAGCGGATCGGCATCACCGTAAGCTTTGAAAGCTCTGTGCATGCGGCACGAAGATCATCGATGCTGAAAGAATGAAGTGTGCCGTCGGGTGCTGCGCAGGCGATCACCGCGCTGCCCTCGGTCCATGGATCTTGATGCAACGAATAGATGCTGTGGGCGAGAAGGCGGCGCTTTCCAGACCGTGAGCAGAATGAATCAGGTCAGGGCTAGTGCGAAGTCGCTAGGCAGGCATGTTTGGACGTTCTTCAGGCGCGTGGGTTACGTAGGCGATAACCGCATCGGCAATCATCTGCTTGTGGCGCGCATAGAGACGTGGTTCGGATAGGTCGCGGTGGAAGATGGTGCCGAAGGTGTGTCTGTTGGAGACGCGGAAGAAGCAGAAGGCGCTGACCAGCATATGCAGGTCGATGGCGTCGACCTCGCGGCGGAACACGCCCTCGCTGCGTCCCCGTTCCAGGATGTCGCTGATCGTCCTGACGATCGACAGGTTGAGTTCACCGATTTCTGTCGAGCGCTTCATGTGGGTGGCGTGGTGAATGTTCTCGATGCTCACCAGCCGCACGAATTCGGGATTGTTCTCGTCGTGATCGAAGGTGCTGGCGATTAGCGTCCGCAGTGCATCCACAGGCGGCATGTCGGCCAGCTCCAGGTCGGCCTCGAGCGACCGAATCTTCCGGTAGGCCTTTTCGAGAACCGCCAGGTAGAGACGCTCTTTGCTGCCGAAGTAGTAGTAGATCATCCGCTTTGAGGTACGGGTCTTCTCTGCGATGGCATCGACGCGCCCGCCCGAAAGTCCGAATTTCGAAAACTCCTCGGTCGCGACTGCGAGGATGTCGTCCTTCGTCTTCTCCGGGTCGTTCTTGCGGCTTTCGCGCTCCACAGGTGTTCTCACAGTCACTCGTCCGCCGTCGGTCTGCGGAGCCGGTGCCGGCTCCAGCTTCAATGGATATCGTCATAGGAGGCTTGCGAAATGGTTTCAATGGCTGCAAAGAGTTGACACGAACTAGTTCGTACATTATTGCGATGGATGCGGCGCTGAATGCCGTCGGTTGTTCGGGAGGAGCGCCGCCCGCCAAGACGCTTTGGCGTTCTTGGCACCGGCGAATGTGGAATGAAAGCAGTCCAGGGATCACCCTTTTGCGCCGGCCTCATCGGCAAGGGAATTCAGGCGTCGCTGACGCCGGCGATGCATGTCGCGGAAGGGCGGGCCCAGGGGCTCGACTACCGATACGATCTTCTGGATCTCGACCAGATCCAGGTCGGAGTGGATCAGCTTCCCGATTTGATCGCCGATGCTGAGACTGAGGGATTTGGTGGCCTGAACGTGACCCACCCGTGCAAGCAGGCAGTGCTCGGGTTTCTCGACACGCTGTCGGAGGAAGCGACGGTTCTGGGGGCCGTCAACACCATCGTTCTTCGTGATGGCAAGCGTCATGGCCACAACACCGACTGGTGGGGCTTTGCCGAGAGCTTTCGGCTCGGACTGCCGGGCGCTGATCTCGATGCTGTCGTTCAGCTCGGCGCAGGCGGCGCAGGTGCGGCGACAGCCTTTGCCATTCTCCGGTCCGGCTCTTCCAGGCTGACGATTTTAGATCAGGATCATTCCCGTGCTGCCGGGCTGGCAGAGACGATGCAAAGACATTTCCCTCATGCGGTGGTCGAGGCTGGAGACGATTTGCCGGCGGCCATGGCGAGAGCCTCGGGTCTAATCCATGCGACCCCGACTGGCATGGTGAAATATCCCGGTCTGCCTTTGCCTGCCGATCTGCTGCATTCGTCCCTGTGGGTGGCCGAGATCGTCTATTTCCCGCTGCTCACGGAACTGCTGCAGGAGGCGTCGCGTCGCGGATGCAGGGTGCTCGATGGCGGTGGCATGGCGGTCTACCAGGCCGTGAAGGCCTTCGAACTCTTCACCGGCATTGTGCCGGACTCTGATCGAATGCGGCGGCATTTTTCCGAACTGACCCAGGCTCCACCACAGACTGCGCTGGCAGCGGGAGCCGTCTCATGAAGACCTCCATCGCCACGGTTTCGATCAGCGGCGAGCTTCCCGAAAAGCTGGAAGCGATCGCGAAGGCGGGTTTTGATGGCGTCGAGATCTTCGAAAACGATTTTCTCGCCTTCGACGGCAGTCCGCGCGATGTCGGCCGCATGGTTCGCGATTACGGTCTGGAGATCACGCTGTTCCAGCCGTTCCGGGATTTCGAAGGCATGCCGGAACCGCACCGGTCGCGGACCTTCGACCGCGCCGAGCGCAAGTTCGACATCATGCAGGAACTCGGGACGGATCTTGTTCTCGTCTGCTCCAACGTCTCGCCCGTCTCTCTCGGCGGCATAGACCGTGCCGCTGCAGACTTTCACGAACTGGGGGAAAGGGCGGCAAAGCGGGGCTTGAAGGTTGGCTACGAGGCTCTTGCTTGGGGCCGGCACATCTTCGATCATCGTGATGCCTGGGAGATCGTCCGCCGCGCGGATCATCCCAACATTGGTCTCATTCTCGACAGCTTCCATACGCTTGCCCGCAAGATCGACATCGGCTCCATCCGCTCCGTGCCGAAGGACAAGATCTTCATCGTCCAACTGGCCGATGCGCCCCTGATCGATATGGATCTGCTCTACTGGAGCCGGCACTTCCGCAACATGCCCGGCGAGGGCGATCTGCCGGTCGCCGACTTCGTCGCGGCTGTCGCTGCAACCGGATACGACGGCTATCTCTCCCTGGAAATCTTCAACGACCAGTTCCGTGGCGGCTCGCCCAAGGCCATCGCCGCAGACGGCCATCGCTCGCTGGTCTACCTCGGCGACCAGGTGCGCAGAAGGCCGGATGCCGCAAGCCTGACGGTGCCATCGATGCCCGACCGCGCGGCAGTCGCCGGCGTTGCCTTCATCGAGTTTTCGGTCGGCAAGGCCGATGTCGAACCTTTGAGCGCCATGTTGTATTCGCTGGGCTTCCGGAAGACAGCCACCCATAAGACGAAGAACGTCAGCGTCTACCAGCAGGGCGAGGTCCGCATCCTTATCAACCGGGAAGAGGTGGGCTTTGCCAGCAACGCCTATGCCGTCCACGGTGCGTCGGCCTACGCCATGGCACTCCAGGTGGAAGACGCTGCGGCGGCCATGGCGCGGGCGGTGGCGCTTGGCGCTGCGCCCTTCAGCCAGCCTGTCGGGCCTGACGAGGTCGAGGTTCCCGCCATTCGTGGCGTCGGTGGCGCCCTGATCTACCTTCTCGATGCCAAAACGGATCTGGGGCGCATCTGGGACATCGATTTTACGCCTGCGCAGGACGAAGTCACTCCGGAACCGGCGCATCTGCTGGCCGTCGACCATGTGGCGCAGACGGTGGCCTACGAGGAAATGCTGACCTGGCTCCTGTTCTACACCGCGATCTTCGAGACCGAGAAGTCGCCGATGGTCGACATCATTGATCCCTCTGGAGTGGTGCGCAGTCAGGTCATCCAAAACGGTGAGGGAACGCTACGCATCACCATGAATGGGGCGGAGAACCGGCGCACGCTTGCCGGCCATTTCATCGCCGAGACATTCGGGTCCGGGATCCAGCACATCGCCTTCCGCACGGAGGACATCTTCGCCACGGCCGCGGCACTGCGTGCCAACGGCTTCAAGGCGCTGCCGATCTCGCCGAACTACTATGGCGACGTCGAAGCCCGTTTTGGTCTCGACCCGGAGCTGACTGAGCGGCTGAAGGCCGGCAACATCCTCTATGACCGCGACGAACAGGGAGAATACTTCCAGCTCTACAGCGGCACCTACGGGGAGGGCTTCTTCTTCGAGATCGTTCAGCGCAGCGGGTATCGCGGCTACGGCGCCGCCAATGCTATCTTCCGGATAGCGGCGCTGAAGAAACAGATCAGGCCTGAAGGAATGCCGGTCGCATGACAGCCTAATTCGGCGCTGGTAGGACCGGAGGGCGCGCAAGGAAGATGATCAATTGACTAAACGAACCGTTCCGTACATTCTGAGGTCAGTCTTGGTCTTGAGGAATGGCCATCGCTCTGGAGGACATTATCCGATCAGCGGATGATGCAGAAACAACAGGAGGAGAAAACATGAACCTCAATCTCACACGCCGGTATCTCATCGGCGCAACAATGCTGGCTGCAGCCGCATTTACGGTTCCCGCGTTCGCGCAGGACAAGCCGACGCTCAAGTTCTCGGCCGTGTTTTCGGAGCAGGACATCCGCGCCGAAATGACCAAGATGCTTGCCGAAGAGATCAAGGACGATTTCACGCTTGAGCCCTACTACGGCGGCAATCTCTTCAAGCAGGGCACCGAGCTCGTCGCCATTCAGCGCGGCAACTTGCAGATGGGCAATATCGCCCCCCAGGACATCTCCAAGCAGATCCCGGAATGGTCGGTGCTGACCTCGGCGTACCTGTTCCGGGACGCTGCCCATCTGAGCGCCTTCTTCAACAGCGACGTCGGCGCCGAGTTCAAGAAGATGGCCGAAGACCAGCTCGGCATCCACATTCTCGGCCCGACCTATTTCGGCGCCCGCCAGGTGGGACTGAAGCCGGAAAAGAAGATCATGACGCCACAGGACATGGCCGGCATCAAGCTGCGCATGCCGGGTGGTGACGCCTGGCAGTTCCTCGGCGAGGCTCTTGGCGCCAATCCGGTGCCGGTCGCCTATGCGGAAGTCTATACCGCGCTTCAGACCGGCGCGATCGACGGCCAGGACAACCCGCTGCCGAACGTGAAGAACATGAAATTCTATGAAGTGATGTCGCAGATCGCTCTGACATCGCACCTGATCGGATATGATCTTCTCGTCATCTCCAACGAAGCCTGGACCGCGATGACGCCGGAACAGCAGCAGGCGTTCCAGGCTGCAGCCGACAAGGCCATGAAGTTCAGCGAAGACAAACATGTCGCGCAGGAAAAGGCCCTGCTCGAGGAGTTCCGCGCAGCCGGCCTCGACATCTACGAGCCGGACCTGGAAGCCTTCCGCAAGTTCGCCCAGGAGAAGTACCTGAACTCCGATCTGGCGAAGTCCTGGCCGGAAGGTATCCTTGAGAAAGTGGCGGCTCTCTAAAGCCGCAGCCACTCTCGCTCGTGGATTGTAAAGAGCGGTGAGGCGGGATCTTACGATCCGCCTCGCTGCCTGCTGGAGAAATGGACATGCCCCCAAGACTGATGGCCATCGGCGGATGGCTGCGACGGCGCGCGGAAAACCTCCTGTGCCTGATGCTCCTGATGATGTTCGTCGTCTTCATCCTGCAGATCGTCTTTCGCTATGCGCTGAACATGGCGATCGGTTGGACCCATGAGGTCAGCGTGGCGCTGTGGATCTGGATCGTGCTCTTCGGCTCGGCCTTTGTCGTTCGCGAAGTCGACGAGATCCGCTTCGATCTGATCTGGGGCGGCGCCAGCGACAAGAACCGCCGCATCATGCAGATCATCTGCGCGACAGCGCTTATCTTCCTGTTCGGCATCTCGCTGCCTGCGGTGATCGACTACGTCACCTTCATGAAGGTGGAAAGCACGGCCTATCTGAAGATCCGCTTCGATTACCTCTATTCCATCTACGTCATCTTCGCAGTCGCCACGATCATCCGCTACCTCTGGCTTGCTTTCCAGGCCGTTCGGGGCAGTGCACCGGACGCCTTCGATCCAACCAAGGCAGGCTCGGGCGTATGAATTTCGCAAGTCCCTTTTCCATCACCCTCATAGTCATCACAGTCCTGGCCTTCCTGGGCCTGCCAATCGGCCTGTCGATGATCAGCGGCTCGATCCTCTACCTCCTGCTCGTCGGGGCGGACATGGGAATCGTCGCCGAGCAGTTTTTGAACGGCATGTATTCCAACTACGTCATCCTGGCGGTGCCGCTCTTCATCCTTGCAGCGGAGTTCATGAACGTCGGTTCGATGACCGAACGCCTCCTGAATTTCTGCAACGTCCTCGTCGGCCGCTTCCGCGGTGGCCTCGCCCAGGTCAATATCGTGCAGAGCATCATCTTCGCCGGCATGTCCGGCTCGGCGATCGCCGACGCGGCCGGCAGCGGCAAGATGATGCAGAGCATGATGACCCGCGAAGGCCGTTACACGCCAAGTTTTGCGGCGGCGCTAACGGCAGTCACCGCCGTGGTCGGCCCGATCATCCCGCCGTCGATCCCGATGATCCTCTATTCGCTCGTGTCCGATGCCTCGATCGGCTACCTCTTCCTTGCCGGCATGGTGCCGGGGCTGCTGATGGCCGGCCTGCAGATGGTGCAGGTGGTGATCACCGCCCGGCGCCGCAATTTCCCGGTCGAGGAGCCGGTGCCGATGCGCGCGATCCCGCGCATCACTGTGCGCGCCTTCCCGGCCCTGATGATGCCTGTCGTGCTGCTCGGCTGCATCTATTCCGGCATCACGACGCCGACGGAAGCGGCCGCCATCGCCGCAGCCTACGCTCTGATCATCTCTGTCTTCCTCTACCGCAGCATCAGCCTCAGGGATTTCTACGGGTCGCTGGCCGCCAGCGCCAAGTCGACTGCATCCATCGGCATGCTGATCGCCGGCGCCCTGGTCTTCAACTACGTGATCACGATCGAGAACATCCCCGACAGCATCCGCGTCATGCTGACCGCCTGGGATTTGAGCCCGACCGGCTTCCTGATCCTCGTCAACGTCATCCTGCTGATCCTCGGCTGCATCCTGGAAGGCACGGCGATCCTGCTGATCATCGTGCCGGTCTTCATCCCGACGGCGCAGGCGCTTGGCATCGACCTTGTCCATTTCGGCGTCGTCGTGGTGGTCAACATCATGCTGGGGCTGGTGACGCCGCCCTACGGGCTGCTGCTGTTCATCGTGGCGAAGATTTCCGGGGCGCCGATCAAGGACATCATCGTGGATGCGGCACCCTTCCTGTTCTGGATGGTGCTGTGCCTTGCCTTCATCACCTTCGTCCCCGACAGCGTGCTCTGGCTGCCGCGGTTGCTCGGATACCAGGGCTGATGGGAGAGACCATGAAGCCGATCTACATTCTCAACGGACCCAACCTCAATCGGCTCGGCAAGCGCGAACCGGAGATTTACGGGACGACCACGCTCGCCGAGGTCGAGGCCACGTGCCGCGAGGCCGCCGGCTCGCGCCCTGTAGAATTTCGCCAGACCAACAGCGAGGAAAGGCTGATCGATTGGGTTCACGAAGCGATAGACGAGGGCGCGGGCATCATCATCAATCCGGCAGCCTTTACCTTCACTTCACTGGCGCTTCTCGATGCGCTCAAGATGTTCAAGGGCCCGATCATCGAGTTTCACATCAGCAACGTCCATCGGCGCGAGCCCATCTACCACCGCTCCTACGTCTCTATGACGGCCACCACGGTCATGGCCGGTCTGGGAGCACAGGGTTATCCGCTGGCGGTGCAGGCCCTGGAGACGCTTATTGCAAGAGAGATGCGGTAATAGCTGGCGGTATGCGAGGAAAAGCTGAGCCTAAACTTCAGGGTGCCTCGATACATAGCAGGGAGCGACCGCTAATGTGCCTGCTTGTCCGCAAGGAGATGGTCCGCTTACGGCCCCAATAATGTCATTCCTTACGACTCAATCTATGCAGTTGAACAGGATCCCCAGCCGCCTTTTCGCAGAGTTCGAAGCATCCCTGGGATTTGGAGAACGTTACACGGTTTTGACGTGAGATCGCGCCAAGTAGCTGCAAACACATCGCTTTTTGTGGTGGGGAATGTCGGCGATTGAACGGAAGGAATAGGTCCAAAAGTAGCTTGCCTGGGGGCCGTGGATTCTCACATGATTTCAATGACTTGGAAGAAGAGCTCTGAAATTCCCTCTGTTTTCCCATCGCGAGCGACCGTGGATGCCACCTTTGTGCCCTGGCTTTGGGCATCAGTCAACCGGACGGTCGAGCGGTAATAATTTCCGCTTACGGCTGAGGGTGGACAGTCAGAGAGGATCGGGTTGCATCCGCTCCCTCGCTGACCAATGGCTCACTTCACAACAAGGATCTTCGCCTTTCCCTTTCGATCCAAAACATTCGTGGACACATCATCTCCATAGCGATGCAACGAAAGTCCGCTTGCGATGAGCCCACCCGCACGTTGCGCAAGACGATCTCATCCAGGAATGCAGGCATGATCGGGTTACGGATCCGGAATTCATTTTCGGAATGAGCCTGCTCAAGGCCAAGGCAGGCTCCCAGAACGCCAAACACGGCAGAAGCCGCCCAAGCCTGGGGTGAGCACGCGACTGGATAAGGCGTTGGCCCTCGACCGCTAGGTCCGTTCATTCATTAACGAGGCGTGGCGCGCTCAGCTCTTAACTTGTAATGATTTTGCCACGTGGCAGCCGCGCCACTTGTAAAGAAGATCGGGTAGCACGACTTGTATAGAGATAGCAGCTCGTCTTAGGGGCGCTGCTGTTGCGGGCTACCAAGCTTGCGCCCCAACGAAGGAGGACGTCATGTCTTCCATTGCCAACCGAGAAGAACCTGGTGGAGTAGACACGATATAGTGTTACTCAAACAAGCTCAAAGCGTTCGCCAGCGACTGCTGGAACTTTGAGGGCAGCACTCAGGTTCACCGGCTACGCATATCAGCAGGTGATCAGGCGCAGAAAGCCACCCCCAGCATTACGACAGCTTTCCAAAGTGCTGCCAAACAGAAAGACATTGATCAGCTATGACTGCAACCAATTCGGCCGCCTCTCATGGTGGCTTCTCGGAAAAGGCATGGCTCAAGATCCTATCGGGGTATCGTCAGCCCGCGTTACGCCGTAGCTTCTACGAACTCGCGGTAACTCTCATTCCTTTCGTGCTCCTTTGGGCAGCGGCATGGCTGGCCATCCATCTCGGGTATTGGATCGGGATGATCCTCGTTGTTCCGGCAGCCGGTTTCCTGCTACGCCTTTTCATGTTGCAACATGACTGTGGGCATGGCTCATTTTTTGGGAGACGTCGCTGGGACGACTGGACGGGACGTGCGATCGGCGTATTAACGCTTACTCCATACGACTACTGGCGCCGGGCACATGCTGAGCACCACGCCTCTGCCGGAAATCTCGACGAACGAGGCGTCGGCGACATCACGACGTTGACGGTGGGGGAGTATCAAGCCCTGACTTCCCGAGGAAAGCTACGCTATCGTCTATACCGGCATCCCCTGGTGATGTTCGGCATCGGTCCTGCTTTCCTGTTCTTGTTCAAGCAGCGCCTCCCTTTCGGGATGATGCGATCGGGCGTCCTGCCATGGCTTTCGACGATGGCGACAAACATCGCTGTAGCTGTACTGGCCGCCCTGTTGATCTGGGCAATTGGTTTAACGCCCTTCCTTCTTGTTCACCTGCCCATCGTCTTGCTCGCGGGATCGGCTGGCGTGTGGTTGTTCTATGTCCAGCACCAGTTTGAAGACACCCACTGGTCGAAGCCGCCAGAGTGGTCGTTCCCGCATGCTGCCATGCATGGTGCATCACACTATGATCTACCAAGGCCGCTAAGATGGATCACTGGCAATATTGGGATGCATCATGTGCACCACCTTTCGAGCAAAGTGCCGTTTTACCGACTGCCGGAAGTTCTAAGGGACCATCCCGAGCTGGCGGAACTTGGCCGCATCGGCCTGCGTGAGAGCTTCGCCTGCGTCAAACTCATTTTATGGGACGAGTCCTCGCAGCGGCTGATCTCCCTCCAGGAGGCAAAGACGCTTCCGTCCTCCAATCCTTAACCCTTTGCAAGATCGTCCTCGTCGAGGATGGTTTTGCTTAGTGACACAATGAACGTCTTCAACTGGGGCCCTTGGCTGGAAGTGAGTATATGAACGAGTTTCAAGAAGGAATGCAAGGTACGCCCGCCCGCACTGCCTCTGAGCAGGAACTTGAAACCGTGCGAGTACGCGGCGGTGTATTCGTTGAGGCGGTTCGCGTAACGCGGATGCCGATGGTCGTCACCGACGCCACGCTTCCGGGCAACCCGATCACCTTCGTAAACCCGGCGTTCGCACATCTTTCAGGCTACAGCCCCGAGGAGCTGCTCGGCCAGCACCCTCACTTCATGAACGGGCCGAAGACCGAGCCAGAGGCGATCGCGGAATACGAGGCTGCGATGAGGGAGGGGCGTGACGTGACGCTGGAGATCCTGCAATACCGCAAGGACGGCTCGACCTTCCAGAGCATGCTGTTTGCAACACCGTTGGACGACGACCAGGGGCGTGTCACCAATCACTTCATGTCCTATCTCGACATAAGCCGCCGTTATGAAGCCGAGGAGGCACTGCGCGCGCTCAATGCAGAACTAGAACAACGAGTGGAGGAGCGCACCCGTACCCTGGAGGCAGCTAATGCTGCACTTAAGAAGGCAGACGCGGAACGCGAAATGCTTCTCGTTGAAGTTAACCACCGCGCTAAGAACAGCCTGTCTGTTGGAGCATCCCTGCTGCAACTGCAAGGGCGGCGTCAAGCCGACCCGCAGACGAAAGTCCTCTTTGTTGAATCTGCTGACCGGCTAAGCGCCATGGCACGGGTTCATGACATGCTTAGCCGCTCAGAACAGGGCCAGCGTGTCGATGTCGCGACTTATGTTTCGGAGCTTTGCGAGGCACTCAAATCCCTCACAGCCGGCGACGAGCGAATCTCGCTGAGAGCGCGTACGGAGGAGGACGTTCTGATAGATGCCGACGTAGCGTTCCCGCTTGGCATCGTGCTGACCGAGCTCATCACCAATGCTGTTAAGTATGCCTTTCCCGGCGATCGTTCCGGCATCATCGCGGTTCAGGCCAAGCGAAGTGGGCCGGGGCGGGTTGAAATCGTCGTCCGTGACAACGGCATTGGGATGACGAACTACAGGGAAGGATCCCTCGGGTATGGCCTAATTCGCTCCCTCGTGAAACAAATCGGCGGTGAGTTGGAAATACAAGGCGACGCCGGCGTGACTGTAACGATAGCCTTTTCCGACGCATCGCGATTCCCGCCGCCCGGCGGCCGTGAGCCGGCGGCGGGATAGGCCCGGACTTCCTGAGCGATTTGCTCCTGCTATAGCCATAAACAGAGTGGCAGCATCGTTATCAGCTAAAAACGTGAGGCTTCGTGCGCCAGACGTGCGCAACCAGCCGCCCGCCGGAAAAAGCCGCCACGGAGCGGCTGCTCAAGCTTGCCGCAGAAATGAACGAGAACAATTACTGATCTGCCGGCCTTGAGCTGGAGGCTTCCAAGCTGGTCCCGCTGAGGAAGAACTGCCAACGAATCCGGGTAATACCCCCTGCCAGCTTTTTGGCCTTGGTCGCTAGAAGGCTCTCGGGCGAGCGGGCGGAATAGGCGGCCCTTGATAAGCCAGCCTTTGGGTTCCAGGACAAGTTTAACGAAGCCGCTGTTAATCAAAAAGCCTTAGCTTACCTGCAGCAGCGTTGGCCTCATCCATTGCAGCGTCCAACGTCGCCTTTAGAATTCTGAGCTCGGCGAGTAGGCGCGGGCTTAGATCTTGGCTCTGCCAGTCGTGCAGTTTCTGCTGCCATTCGGCTACTTCAACAATAAGCTTACGCGAACGATCCGCTGTTTCAGGATTGACATCCCTTGCGGCCCGTTCGGCATTTTCAGCCAGTTCAACAAGTTCAACAGTGCTTATGACCCAAGTTGGCAGGGCAAGGCGCACTGTCTCTATTTCAGATACGATGGCGTCGTCGGCATGATGATTAGTCATTCTGATGCTCCTCAAAAGCGCGCTTGGTCTCAGCTAGTTGGGGGTGGGTCGCGCAGCCGGATTCTGGTCGTCGCGAGATCCATCGGTAAGGTCGCTGGGTGACCTGGAACTTTTCAAGTTCTTCTCTGCGTCTTTGATGAGCTCATCTCGGTTCTTATCCGCATCCTCGCCGCTCCGTGCGGCTTCACTCTCAATACTCGGTTTCATGGGCTTTGCTTCTTCTGCTGTTATGGGCTCGGGTTTGATTCGGTGTCGAGTGTTCGTCCGCTTTTCTGCGAAGTTCCTCTCTGTATTGCCCAACCGCTTGACGGACGCCATCTTCCGGATGGCCGGTTATAGCGACTAGCTCTAGAACAGCGGCATCGGTGCTAAGGACGTCGAAAGCAACAAAGGCCTCAACTTCGTCTGCATGATAGGAGCTTTGAGGAGGTGTGCTGTACACTCCAAGAAGCGTCGCTTCTGGTAGCCCTTCAAAGAGGACGCCGATGTGGCCGATGCCGTCATAGAGTATGGTTTTGGTTATGCGCATGTTGTCCTCCAGCGACGCCATGGCATTGACCAAGGCAGCCTATTTAAAAGGTCATAGGGACGACGAGGTGTAACTATCCTGCGCGGCGTCTGCGGCGTCGTCACCCACACCAAGGATGTTGATGAGCGCCTCTCTTTCCGGGCCGAACGGTTTCTGGTTGAGGAAGTCCGCAACGGGCATTTGTGTCTGGTGGCCCCCCGAAGGCTCGTTTGCTTTATGAAGAACGAAAGCTTGTTGAGTAGCCTCCTCGGTGAGCAGGAACCACCGATCGCCGTTCGAGTTGGAAGAGAACTGTTGTAGGTTGTTCATTTAGCTTGTTCCCGTGGGTTGTGGAAGCTGGCCAGATCAAGTGCTCCCGTCATGTTGAGGAGGCGGGACGCTGGGCAGGTTGGCTATCGTTTGCCAAAGCCTCATCGAGGGCGGCTTCGGTAACCGCGATGGCTTCTGTGAAGGCACCTGAGGTCACCATGAGCGTCAGTGTTCGGTGGTAGCCTTCCCACATCACATTCAGCGGCTCCTCGACGACATGAACATCGAATTCGCCGGGGGCATGTGCCTTATCCATTCCTGGCAACATGAAGGCGTTCTGGAAGGCAACCCGTCTGACGCTTGTCTTTATGTTCATGATTAGCTCCTCGAACAGTGCCGTTCAGGCTAGCGTAAATCGGCAGCTCTGAGCGTGTAGGTCATGCCGTGTTTCGGATTGTAGAGCTTCAGTGCGATCTGCTGGATTTTCGACCGAGCAGCATCAAAGGCACGCAGATAATCTTGTTCTGACAGTCTTTTGGCTGAAAGAGCGGCAGCGTCCACGAAAAATTTGACTTCGAACATGCCGTCATAGCCGGTGAAGCGGATAACGTTCCTGACGTCATCGAAGCTTCTGCTCGCGTTTGGAAATGCTAGTGACATTGGATTTCCAGTTCTAAGTCTGACGGCATTCCAGATCCCGTGTGCGAGGCTGCCATCCTCGTGGACGACTTAGGTGCGCCGCGTCAGTGGGTAGGCATCACCGTCATAGAGTGCCTGCATCTGAGCGCCGTCGAACCGCGCTTCATCCACTTCCAACACTGAACCGCGAAGCAAGGAGCTCGGGAATTCCTCGATGGCAAAACGCAGAGCTTCGGCAGCGGTCTCAAAGCGCCGGTAACGGTGGCCGCTTCCTCGTTGCCTGCTCCGGCACGGGTAGAAGCCCGCCCCCTCGCTATAATTGAACCGGGACTTGCTGCTGAACGGGACGACCACTGGTTTGGCTGAAGATACCAACTGGGAGGGGCTAGTCATTGCGGAAAGACGGCGAGAGAAACGTTCTTTTGGCGTTTCCTTAGCCGAAGTTGCCGCTCATCTAACCGTGCCTCCCGATCGCGCAGAGTAAGCCTGTCTCTTATGTCTTGAAGCTTGGCGGCATTAGAACCCTGTTCAGCAATGGGTCGGTTGAACAGTTGCTCAATGGAGTGATAGTTACTTCTGATCATTTGACGTCCTCAGGTTCCGGCAAGACACACGTGCCCTTTCCGCACTCCAGCCGACGGCGGAGTTCGTAGCGTCCACAAAGATCGAGGTTAGCCAAGCAACCGGCTGTGCCGGGAGGATCAGGTAGCCAAAAAGGCTGCAACGTCTCCTAGATATGGCCATGAATCTCCGAGTTACAAGACGGCGGGTTAGGCTTATTGAGTTCACCGCATTGGGCCCCTCTTCATACTAAGGAACGTACACCGATACGGCTTGCTCGCGGATCGTGAACCGCACTGGCGTCTTGACCTTGAATTCACCGTCCAGATTCACCGCGCGTGGTTTCCGTGTTCTAATCGTCAGATCTTTCGTGGAAAAGGTGCGTACATCGTTCCAGCCGCCTTGGGTCCCGCTCCTGAGACTCGGAAGAAGGGCAAGCAGTTTCCACCAGTGGTCCACCTCCAAGCTGTAAAAGTCGAGCAAGCCATCTATCGCGGTCGCGTCGGCGTGGACGGTCATGCCGCCACCGTAAAAACGTCCGTTGCCAACCGCGATTTGAAAGGTGCGGAATCTCTCGATGCGACCATCATGTTCGAGCGTTGCGGTGAACAGGCGGGAGCCGCCAGCAGTTTAGCGGCGGCGATCGCATAACCCATTTTTCCCCACCGCTTCTTGGCATTCTCTGTGAGTGAAGCAGCAAGGTCGGCGCTGAACCCCATGCTCGCTACGTTGAAGAAGGGATAGTCATTGGCCATCCCAAGGTCGACCGGCGACGTCTTACCCGAGGCGATGTCGTTGATGGCCTCTGCCAAATCCAGGGGCAAGCCGATGGTACGGGCAAAATCGTTGCAAGTACCGAGCGGCAGCACGCCAAGAGGGAGTCTCGTTCCGAGCAGCCCAGATGCCGCCGCGTTCAAGCTACCGTCGCCTCCGCCGACAATCACACACCCGATGTCTGCTGCTCGTCGTACGATAGCTTCAGATGGCGTCTCCTTGGCGGCAGCTCGAGAAAGCTGGTGTTTGCTTCTTGTAGGAGACGCCGCACCTGTGGAAGCGCAATCCTTCCACTTCTGGAGTTCGGGTTGACGAGCAGCAACGCCGGCTTGGTCATTTGCGTATTCCTGTGGGGGCGTTGGGCGTGCTTTTTCTCGCCGCGTCATCAATGGGTGCATATTTTCCACCAAGGGAGGCGGGAAGAGGTCCGGCGGTCATCACAGTGAAATCGAAGTTGGATCTTCTGTCGGAGCCGAGCACATACTGCCGATGAACTCTGAGAAAGTCTCGCTTGATCCGGCGATAACGCTCGGCCGAGACAAGCCTCTTGACGCGAATGAATTCGATAGAGGCTTGTTTGGCATCGGGATGCCCAGCGAGACTGACGACCCGGCTCTTGTAGAAATGGATGCTGTCCGTCAAACACTGGATCTCCAGCCAGAACACATCCTCGGCACGGGCAATCCGCCCAACGCAGGCTCTCAGCGTAGTTGCGGATTTCATAAGTGAGCATTGAAGGATCGCGCCTCCGAGTGTGACAAAGACAACGCGCTTTCCTCTGAACAGGTCTGGATCCTCGTCAAGCAGTGTTCCTATCACGTAAGCGGCTATGGCCGATCCCATGCTATGCGAGCTTGTCACGTATTCGTCGGCGGCTTCCTTCAACGCTTCGCGTGCGTTCGCTCGGCAGGTCACCATCCAGGAATTCACCTCCCGATTGTCGAGGCGGGCGATGGCGATCGCCAACGTCCAGTCGGCGAACAAGTGCAGCGTGTGAAACTTCTCTAGTAGAGGAGGAAGGACGAACTTCAGCAGAGCCAGCGCACACGGGAGGCTCCAGAGGTAGTTCAGAGGCTCCGAATACAGCAAGGCAGGCAACAATGCTGTAAGAGCACACACGGCCACGACGCTCGTCATGAGCAGAAAAGGGAAGAGAAAGAACAGGCCGAACCGCCAGGCATGGCGGAAATAGCTTACCATCCCCCCTTCCCAGACAACACGTGCCGCACTGATGTACCCGGAATGGGTCTGTTTCCAGATGGACTTTTCGGTAAGGGCTGCGACCAAGGAGAAGTGGTCGAGGATATAGATGCGGCTTTTGGTTACATGCAGTCCGTCCTGGCAGGAGACATCGAAACAGGCGGAGAGGCGATCTTGAACAAACTCTCCTACAGCCACGTCAAGCCCCCAGGTCCGGCCACTCTGCGCGGCGGATCGCTTGTACCTTGCGTGGTGATCACGGGAATCCAGCGGCTCAAAACCTGGACAATGCAGAACAACTCGTGTCTTCACGGGGGTTGAAGAGTCGGTGCAACGCGCGTCGCGCGCCTGCTTGAGCCGCATTGAAAGTCCCCATTTGAAAACGGCGAGGAATCCATGATCCTCCTCATGCACCCGTCCGCGGCCGGTTGCTGACCAAGCCTATGATCAGGTCGTGCCGGTCGTAGCTGCGCAATGTGGCGACAATGAACTATGCAGCTCTGGCCACAGCTCCGATATCAACCCATTTGCCCACTACGCTGCTTGTGCAGCAGCTTGATCCGCACTCCGGTGGCAAAGTGAGCCCCCGTTCTCCAACCATCGCCTTTATCTACTGCGTCCACTACTTCTGGTGAATGTCTGTGTAAGATATGCGCGCTGCACTTGTAACGGAGAGTGCGCAGCACGATGTGACCCGCTGCGCCTAGCAAGTGGAGGCACCGGAGCGGATAATCCAGGCTGTCCAACTCGTGCCGGTCCAGATTGAATCGGTCTTAAACAGGAGAGCAACATGGGTTGGAAGACGCCGAAGATTGAATATGTGAACGGATACAAGATCATTGTGGTAGAGGGTCCCGCATTTGAGGTTTACGACGGCGCCCGTCAGATTGCCGACTTCTCCTATCCTAGTGAAGCAGCCTCTCATGCCAGGTCTCTCTCAATGCGGGATCCTTCCCAACGCTGAACAGCAGAGGCGCGATGGCGCGGCTGGCGCGCTGCCACTTGGTCCTTGCCGACATGGATATAGCAACCAGATCCCTTAGTTATTGCACGCGACGCCCGACGTCAGCAGCGCCATAACACCAAGTTTTTGAACTGCGATTGTGCAGTGCAGCATTCGTCCCCATCTATCGCATTCAGGCACAAAATGCGAAGGGAATGAATGTGAAACCGGACACCACTTCCAGGCGATTGATCGAGCTGAAGAACTTTGGCATGAACCCCGGCGCTTTGAGATGCTGGCTCTACCTGCCAGATTTTCTGGCTCCCAAGACGCCCCTGGTTGTTGCGATGCATGGATGCACCCAGGACGCGGGGAGCTACGATCAGGGCTCGGGTTGGTCCGAGCTTGCTGAGCGGAACGGCTTTGCGGTCTTGTTCCCGGAGCAACAGCGAGCCAACAATAGCAATCTTTGCTTCAATTGGTTCGAGCCGGCAGATATCGGACGCGATGCTGGTGAGGCTTTTTCAGTGTGCGAGATGGTCGCTCACGTGGTCGAGGCATACGGGATCAACTCTGAGCGGGTGTTCATCACCGGGCTTTCAGCCGGAGGCGCAATGGCAAACGTCATGCTGGCTGCCTATCCCGAGCTGTTTGCCGGTGGCGCCATCATCGGCGGGTTGCCTTACGGTGTGACTTCGAACGTACGTCAAGCTCTCGAGCGCATGCGAGGGCAAAATCCTCCGAATGAAGCTCAACTGCGTTCAGCCCTCTTGTCCGGATCATCCCACAGGGGGGCCTGGCCGAGGATCTCCATCTGGCACGGGACGCATGATCAAACGGTCAGGGTAGTCAATGCTGATCAGATCGCAAAGCAATGGGGTACCGTGCACGAAGCGTCGGACGCTCCAGACCTCATTGAAGCCATCAACGGCCATCGGCGTCAGACGTGGCTCGATGGAAGCGGCAAAGAGGCGATTGATCTATACACCATCCAGAGTATGGGGCATGGGATCCCCTTGTCCTTTGGAGCCAGAGTGCCAGTCGGGAAACCCGGATCCTTCATGCTGGAGGCTGGCATTTCTTCAACTGCGCGCATAGCGTTGACGTGGGGGCTCGCCGATGAGAGTGACGTGGCGGAAGCTGAGGCAGAATGTGTCCCAGGTTTCGAACCGGAAGCCAGATTGCCAGGCATAGTAGGTATTGTCGCCAAGGCGATGACACATGCGAAGCCGGGCTCTGCCAAAAGTGCCGCTGGACTATCCGAGCAAGGTGTCAGCAAGGTCATCAACGAAGCACTGCGAGCGGCGGGGCTATTGCGGTAGTCGCCGGCCGATCCCGACGCTGGAACTGGCCCGCTAATCCCACACTCGGGCTGCTGCCATTTCGAAAGGACAGCTCGGCGCTTGATTTGAGCACGAGCATCTAACTTGAGAACTGTGCTCGGTTTGATCACCTAATGTAAGAATCAGACGACTATGGCAATTGTAAGCGGTGTTTCACTCCCACGTGGACAGTAAATGCTTGATCGGTGTTGAGCACCTACAGCCAAAATGGCAAAGCAGTTATCTGTTGATCGCGGTGACTTGCAACGTCTGGAGAGGAGCATCAAAATTGCAGGATGACGACAGCGGTCCTAGCCTAGCTCGTGGCCTTTTCCGACGCGGCGTCCTCTTTGGATGTGCCGCTTTCGTGCTGTTCTTCTTTTGGGAAACCTACAGTTCAAGCGCCGCCCTTAGCCGCCTATCAGCGGCAGCAAGCAACTTCTCCTATACAGAAAGGTGTGATGCCAATGGAAACCCGACGACTACGGGCGAACCAAATTGCATCGACCTTGGTCGCTACCTGTTTATTTATGGTCCTGTGATGAAGGCTCTTTCGAAGAGCGTGCTCAGGGAGTGACGATGGCGCTGGCGTCGTGATCCTGGAGAAAGACAAAGCGCCAAGGATTGAAATCCACCGGGTGGAAAAGGCCTTCAGGTTTCGATCTCGCAATGGCGCGAGTGTTCCTTGTCTGCCACCCAATACGACGTCGTAAGAAAAAACCATCTTTCGTCGTGGTGGGATGTTCGTCCAAGCGGATTGTTGCTGCCGGGCTATTCCATTTGAGGCCGAAAATTCCACGGCAACAGCTCCTCAATCTGGCTCTGCTTGTGGCCGTTGACGATGGCAGTGAGCGTGGCGGTCAAGTAGGCCAGCGGATCGACTGCGTTGAGCTTACAGGTCTCAACGAGCGAGGCGATCATTGCCCAGTTCTCTGCTCCCGCGTCATGGCCTGCGAAGAGTGCGTTCTTTCGGTTCAGTGCAATCGGTCGGATGGTCCGCTCGACCGTATTGCTGTCTATCTCGATGCGGCCGTCACTCAGGAAGAGCTTCAGGCCATCCCAGTATTTGGCGATGTAGGCCAAGGCCTCGCCGAGTGGCGACTTTGCCGCGACACGGGCACGGTGATGGACGAGCCAGGTCTGCATGTCGGCAACCAGTGGCGCTGAGCGTTCCTGTCGTCCGGCAAGTCGAGCCTCCGCATTAAGGCCGCGCAGCTCGGCCTCGATCCGATACAGCTCGCCAATCCGCTTGACGCCGTCCTCGGCAATGGGTGCTGAGCCATTGCGGGTGATCTCCACCAGCTTGCGCCGGGCATGGGCCCAACAATAGGCAAGCTGAATGTCTGATCCGACACGGTCAGGAGCGATCAGCCTGTTATATCCGGCATAGCCATCGACCTGCAGGATACCGGAGAAGCCCTGCAATATCCGTTCCGCATGAATGCCCCCCGCGACCGGGAGCGTATGTGAAGGCCACGCCCGGTGGCGCACCGCCGCCCCATGGGCGGTCATCCCGCGCCAGCGCCCAGAAGTATCCGGTCTTCGTCTTGCGCGAGCCGGGATCGAGAACCGGAGCACGGGTCTCGTCCATGAACAGCTTGGTCGAGCGCTTCAGGTCGGCGATCAACGCATCGAAGACGGGCCGCAGTTCATAGGCTGCCCGACCGACCCAGTCGGCAAGCGTAGAGCGGTCGAGATCGATGCCCTGGCGGCTCATGATCTGGGCCTGCCGATAGAGCGGAAGGTGATCGGCATATTTGGAGACCAGCACATGAGCGATGGTCGCTTCCGTCGGCAGCCCCGCCCGGATCAGGCGAGCGGGAGCTGGGGCCTGAACGACGCCATCTGTGCAGGCTCGGCAAGCATATTTGGGGCGACGCGTGACGATGACGCGGAACTGCGCCGGGACCACGTCCAGCCGCTCGGAGACGTCCTCGCCAATGCAAGGCAGGCAACCGCCGCAGGCGCAGATTAGGCTGTCCGGTTCGATCACCTCCTCCACACGCGGAAGATGCTTTGGAAGGGAGCCGCGATTGATCGCGCGCGGCTTGGCAATCCTGCTTCCTGCAGGAGCGTCCGCCTCATCCTCGGCATGGATCACGGCCATGGCCGTCTCCAGGTCTTCCAGTGCCAGGTCGAATTGGCCAGGATCGGTCTTCTCGGATTTGCGTCCGAAGGCTGCCTGCTTGAATGCTGCGACCAGCTTCTCAAGCCGTTCGATCCGCTCATCCTTGCGGGCGATATGCTCGACCTTGCTGGCTATCGCGACATCCTTGGCCGCCTCGCGGGCCTGCGCCGCGATCAGCATCGCCTTCAGGGCGGCAATATCATCGGGAAAGTCGGCGGCATCAAGCATGGCCGGAAGCTATCAAATCCTGAGCCGATTTGCCTTCGGAATCTGGCGTGCTGAGTCATCGTGCCGCAGCTATTCGATGGCTTCCGGGGGCCTCGTCTGGATGGTATGAACCCGCCGCCAATCAAGGACCGCGAAGAGTGCTTCGAACTGGGCATGGGTGAGCGTCATCAGGCCATCCTTGATGCCGGGCCAGGTGAACGTGTGCTCTTCCAGCCTTTTGTAGGCCATGACGATCCCGAGCCATCCCAGTAGATCAGCTTCAACCGATCCGCCTTGCGGACCGGAACACGAAGACGGTCCCAGTGAACGGGTCCCTGTGCAGCTCGTTCTTCACCAAGGCCGCCAATCCGTCATGACCCTTGCGGAAATCCACTGGTTTGGTCGCCACCATGATCCTGACGCGGTTCGACGGAAAGATCATGTCGCCGCCGCCATGGCACGGGCGATGGCAGCGATCCGGCTTGCAGATGCGCCTTCCTCCAGACGAATAGTGACGGGACCTATGACAATCTCGGGACGCGTGGCAGCCTTTACCGTCGGCGGCTCCGGCGCTGGCGTATCGACAACAATGGCGGCAAACTCGACCGCGTCTTCTGGCTCGGGCAAGACCAGCTTGCCCTGCCGCGCTAGTGTTCTCCAGGATGACAGGTGGTTGGCCTTCAGCCCGTGGCGTTCGGCCACTTCATTCACCGTCGCGCCTGGTCGCAAGCTCTCCGAAACGATCCGTGCCTTGACCTGATCAGGCCATTGGCGATGTGTCTCACGCCTGCTCCGTCGCGTTGTGAGAACCTCCAAAGTAGACTCCATGGAGAAACTCCTTGTCTCTCATCCATGGAACGTCGATCCCAGATCACGCAGCGACAGACAATGTGGGAGCAGAACAGCGGTTACTGGCAATTGACGGTTTCTCGCTATGAATGACGTCATTCCCTGACGAAGCGATTTGGGATGAAGCGTGCCGACGCGCAGACGCCTTTCGGGAGTTTCTGAAACACCGCACAGGCAAGCCAACGGTGGCGGATGTGGCACTGCTTGCGACAGAGCTGACGTGAAAGATAAAGTTCCTTTCCTCGCCGATCATATGGGCAACAACGGTGCGTCTGGGGTCGATTCAGTTCGACTGAGACTGTCCGGCGGTGGTGCTTGTCTTGTTTAGGGGGCGCCTGACGCGAATCTTGCGCGGCGGGGCAACCAGCGGCGGCTGGCTCCCGGAGAGCGCTTCGCGAGCGGCCGAGGTCAGATTGGAGGCTACGAAGTCAGCCTCTTTGAGATCAAGCGATAGCTTTTCGTCCTCGCCGTCCGTCCATAGCACCGCGCCCACCCGCGTCGCCGGGTACAGACGCTTGAGCCGGCGAACAACTGTGCGGGCCTGCCTGCCCGAGTCATCATTCAGGAAGCAGACAACAATGGCGCTTGTTCGTTCTGGAACTAGGTTGGTGCCACGACGATTGGCGACATCAGAGTGCCTCGCTACCCCCACCTCGGCTCCTTGGACCTGAAGGACTTGGGCCAACATGGCTGCCGACGCGTCATCGAGCGGGCCCCTGCCGCCGATGCAGAAGACTGTTTTGCCACTCCCGTCCGGTAGTTCTTCTGCATCATCGCTCACCTTCATCGGCGTGACAGGGCGTTGATCTACCTTGGCTTCATCCTTCTGGCCTTGTTCCTCCTGTTCTTCTTCCTGCGCGATCTCCGCAAGGTTCAAGACCAGAGCGGAGGCAGTTTCATAGACCTGATCCATTTGCTCCGCAGTCAACACACCACGACGCCGGTCCTTCTCAGCAAGCAAAAGGGCCGGGATAGCAACTTGGGCGTAGTAGTCCTCGAGATAGTCCTCCTCAAGGAGCTCCTCTGCGTAGTCAGTCGCCTCATCGGGGTCTCCTGCCAGCAGCCTTTGATAGAGGCGCTCCTTAGGATCAAGCACTGGCTCGCTTCCAAATAGAACCTCCAAGAACTCGAACTGCGGGACGTATCGGCCCAGGACTACAAGACAGACGGTCAGTGGTGTCGACAGGACCAAGCCGACTGGTCCCCAAAGCCACGCCCAAAAAATCGCAGCGACGACGATCGCCAAGGGGGACAGCCCGGTGCGAGATCCATAAAGCCAGGGTTCCACGATATTGTTGCTGGTCAATTCTAAAATGAGAAATATGGCCGCAACCCACAGAACGAGGCTCCAGCCTGGGTCGACCGCGAACGCCAAGAACAGCGGCAGAACCATCGCTATGACGGGTCCAATGTAGGGGACAAAGCGGAGGATGATCGCGAGCATTCCCCAGAGCGCTGCGTTCGGAACCCCCACCGCCCAAAGACCCAGCGCCAATGGGACGCCGTAAGTGCAATTGACGACCAATTGCATGAGCAGATACCGGGCAACCCGGCTGCCGGCCTCCTGGATGGCCTCTGTTGTTCGATGCAGATCTCCGTAGCCGACAAGGCGGATAAAGCGGTCACGAAGCGCTTCTCGCTCCAAGAGCATGAAAATGACCACGACTATGACCAAGCCTAATGAGGCTATGGGGCCGAGCAAGGGCCCTATCAGGCTCGTAAGTGTTTGGATTGGACGACTAGGCGCAAATATCTCAACGAGAAGGGGTTCTCGTGGTGTCGGGCCAGCGCCAGGGGGAGCATGCGGCTGTCCTTCATTGTTGAGTTCGCTGCCAACGCTCTCGATGGTGGACGTCAGGCGTCGAATGAAACCGTTGTCCGTTCCGCTATCTTGAAGTGCCCGGATCTTTGCTATGATGTTGCCCTGATATGCCGGGAGGTTTTGAGCCACCTCGGCGACATGTCCAGCCACGACAAGCCCAAAAATGACGAGAAAAAGGAAAGCGAGCAGGACGGTGATTATGACCGCGAGACTGCGCGGGAGACCCCACTTGCGCAGACGTGAAGAAATCGGAGCCAATGCGAACGTCAGCAGTACAGCGATTGCCAGAGGAAGAAGCACTTCCTTGGCGAAATAGAGAATAGCGATGACTGCAAGCACGCTTACAAAGGCAGGCAGGCTTGATGACGGAGAAGATGTCGAGATCGAATAAACGCGGCGGGGGCCGCCGAGGTCATTTAGCACTTCCGCCTCCGCGCTTTCGGCGTAGCTCGAACAGGTCAATGGCTGGCCGTTTCTATTTTGGGATATGGGGCGCTCATCCACCTCGGCAATGATACTGGACTTCAGCAGCGGCTGGGTGTTGGTGCGCGACCGCATGGGGAGCTCATCCTCGCCGATCTGCGAGGCAGATGATCACAAAGCACAGACCCTCAGCCGCATTCCAAGGCGTCCAATTGCCAACAAAATCAAGGACGCGGACGCGACCGTCCATATGTCGGCCAAGAGGTGGAACTCCCTAATTGAGCTTACGGTATATTCAGGGTCAGTTCGCAACCACCTGAACTCACCATGAAGAACACGGAGTGGATGGAGCTTCGGGCCGGGGCATCCACGACGCCTCGGATCTCTGCTTCCCGCATCGATAGTCTTCACACACGGACGATCCGCTAAAGGCCCCGTTGCGGTCATTGCCCGCGGGTCCCCAGCCAATTTTCCTAGCCGCCTTCGAACACGACGGATGGCCCAAGGAACTGCGGCCAAGATCGCCCAACTTATTGAGAAGACGCCACTTTTTCCTGCGGGGGATAGTCGCCAATTTGGATCGAAAAATCGGTCAAAAATGACTTGCCTGGGGACTTTGGATTCTCACATGATCTCAATCGCTTAGCTAAGAAGCCTTGAAATTCCCTCTATTTTCCCGCCGCGAGTGACCGTGGATGCCACCTTTGTGCCCTGGCTTTGGGCATCAGTCAACAGGACGGGCGAGCGGCAATAATTTCCGCTAAGTATACGGTCAGGTGGCCCAAACGCGCCGGCAGCTTCGCGCCCGAATCTAGGTCATAGAAGCGGTCGTAGTGCACATCTGAAAGCAGACACCGCTCGCGGCAACGTCACGACAGTTTGGGTAGAGCTCCTTTGGCGTCGTGGCAACCGGAGCGGGCGAGCGGATTTGCGGCTGAACGAAGGTGCGATCCGTTCGGTCACCTCGGCCGTATATGCCCGTCCATGCGCTCGGGTAGCTGAAACAAGGATGCCAAGCTGGTACCAAGGCCGGCAGTGGGTTTGCGGCTACAGCCGACAGGTCCTAAGACCCTGTTGCAATTTGTTTGTCGGATGCGGTGGTAAGTCCACAGCCGTGTTCTATTTAGTCCTAAAATTCGAGTTTCCACAGCATGAATACCACCCACCCTGACATCATCTTTCCCAGCACCGGTTTCATCTCAAGCGCAGATGAGCAGGTGGTCTAGGTGCCTCCCGCCGGTCGAAGATCGCGCCCGGCGAGCAATGGTCTCACATGTGCGAATATAGGGCGCAACTTCTATGAGCGGTTTGAAGGAAACCTCGTCTGCATCCGGCCACGAACAAGCTTCGTTGCCACCCTTCCTTCAAGGTGGAGGAGAAGCCGGGATGCTCCTGCGTGCGCACGATTGGTCTTCGCTCTCGCTCTGTCTACCAGAGTGCTGGCCGGTGGCGCTCCAGACTCTGGTTGGTGTCATGCTCGGTTCGAACCAACCAATGTTTATCATCTGGGGGCCGCAGCGAACGTTTCTGTATAATGACGCCTACAGTGGGATCCTCGCCGACAAGCATCCGGCAGCGATGGGGGGAGACTTCCTTGATGTCTGGCGGGAGATCAGGGACGATCTTCTTCCAATCGTCGAACAAGCCTATCGGGGCGAGCCTGTGCAGATGGACGACATCGAGCTTTGGATGGAGCGCAACGGCTTCCGGGAAGAAGCTCATTTTGCCTTCTCCTACACGCCCGTGCGGGGGGAAACCGGCGCGATCGACGGTTTCTTTTGCGTCTGCCAGGAGATCACCGGACAGGTCGACGCGGAACGCAAGCTACGCGAGAGCGAGGCCCGTGCAAAAGCTGACGCGGATCGGGTGAGGCTCGCTCTCGATGCTGGTGCGATCATTGGAACGTGGTTCTGGGACCTCCCCTCCGACAGCTTCACGGTGGATGAGCAGTTCGCCAAAGCCTTTGGTATCGACCCCAAACTCGGCCGCAGCGGTCTCAGGCTAGAGCAGGTAATTGCAACCGTTCACCCGGACGATAGGTCGGGATTGATCGCCGCCATCGAGGCAGCCATCGAGCGGGGTGGCCCCTACGCTCACCAATACCGAGTATGCCGAACGGACGGTAAATATCATTGGATCGAGGCGAACGGACGCGTCGACAAAGGGGCAGACGGAACACCGGTGAGCTTTCCAGGCGTGTTGCTCGATGTGGAGGAACGACGCCGTACGGAGACCGCGCTGCGGGCCAGTGAGGAGTTTAACCGCCGGGTGCTTGCGAGTTCGAGCGACTGCATCAAGGTCCTCGATCTGGAGGGCCAGCTTGAGTTTATGTCGGAGGGCGGGATGGGCGTGATGGAGGTGGATGATATCAATATGGTCCGCGGCGCCTTCTGGCCAGACTTCTGGGAGGGGGAGGAGAAGGCCAAGGCGCTAAGCGCCTTGGAAGAGGCCAAGCGTGGTGCTACCGGGCGGTTTCAAGGCTATGCCACCACCAGGAAGGGAAATCCGCGATGGTGGGACGTGGTGGTCACCCCAATAAACGGTGTCGCAGGGCAGCCTGAGAAACTCCTCTCCGTCTCACGCGACATCACCAGCACGATGCACGCACAAGCCGCGCTAAGGGAAACGTCCCGAAGGCTCGACGCCATCCTGAATAACACGCGCGAAGCTGTGTTCTTGATGGATCATCAGCAGCACTGCGTATACGCAAACGCGGCAGCAGAGAAGCTAACCGGCTACAGCGCTGAGCAGTTGCAGGGACGTCAACTGCACGATGTAATCCATCATAAGAGGCCTGACGGATCCCATTATCCAATCGAAGAGTGTCCAATCGACAGAGCCTTCCCGGCGCGGGCTCAGATGAGCGGCGAGGAGCTATTCATCGCGCCCGACGGTTCTTTCTATCCGGTGGGTTTCACGGCGAGTCCAGTGCTGGACGATGGGGGACGGCCAGTCGGGACCGTGATTGAAGCGCGTAACATTGCCGAGGAGAAAGCTCGAGAGGAGGCGCTGCAGGAACAGAAGCGCACTCTGGAGACCTTGAACCGCACGGGAGCAGCGGTCGCAGCTGAGCTCGATCTGGAGCGTGTCGTCCAAACTGTGACCGATGCTGGTGTTGAGTTGACCGGGGCGCAGTTCGGAGCCTTCTTCTACAATGTGCGCAATGAAGCCGGTGAAGCGTTCATGCTCTACACTCTCTCTGGTGCCGACCGCTCTCAGTTCGAGAGCTACGGACTGCCGCGCGCAACAGAGGTGTTCAAGCCAACCTTCGACGGCGATGGAGCTGTACGATCTGACGACATCCTTGCCGACCCGCGCTACGGGAAGAACACCCCGCATCAGGGTATGCCGAAGGGGCACCTTCCGGTTCGCAGCTACCTCGCCGTGCCTGTTACATCCCGCTCTGGTGAGGTGATTGGCGGGCTGTTTTTTGGTCATCCTGAGCCCGGTCAATTCAGCGAACATCACGAAACGTTGATGCTCGGGGTCGCGGGGCAGGCTGCAGTAGCCATGGATAATGCAAGGCTCTACCGAGATGCACAGCTCGAAATCGTGCAAAGATGCAAAGCTGAAGAGCAGCAACAATTGCTGATCAACGAGCTGAATCATCGGGTGAAAAACACTCTGGCGATCGTGCAGAGCCTGGCGCAGCAGTCGTTCAAAAGCGATGTACCGTCGGAGGCCGCACGGTTGACCTTCAATGCCCGGCTCAGCGCACTCGCCGCGGCGCATAACCTCCTTACCCGAAGGCATTGGGAAAAAGCATTCTTGTCAGAGATCATTTCCAGTTCGCTACACGCAACGGCAGGAGAGGCTTCGGCTCGGGTGGTACTTGAAGGTCCCGAGGTGGTCGTTTCACCTCAGACAGCTGTTTCGCTTGCCATGGCGGTCCACGAGCTCAGCACAAACGCCATCAAATACGGCGCGCTGTCCACCGATGTGGGCGAAGTTGCTGTGACGTGGGAGGTGAGCAAGAGCGAGGCCCGGCCGCGCCTTCGCCTAGAATGGAGAGAGGATGGGGGGCCGACCGTGACCGCACCCACCCGCAAAGGATTTGGGACACGCATGATTGAGCGGGGCCTCGCGGCCGAACTACAGGGCCAGGTTGCGCTTGAGTTTGCGCCTGATGGTCTGCGCTGCGTGATCGATGCACCGCTTCCGGAGGCTTAAGGTGAAGGATGTAGCCTCGGTACTCATACTGGAAGATGAGCCGCTTATTGCGTTCGCGCTCGAGGACATGCTCCTGGAGGTCGGCGCAAAGGACGTGCGGCTCGCTACGACCCTCGCGGAGGCCTTCCGTCTTCTCGACGACCGGGTTCCGGATTTCGCAGTCCTCGATGTCAACATCCGCGGCGAGCGAAGCTATGGCGTGGCAGGTGAACTGAGGAGGCGGGGAGTGCCGTTCGTCTTCGCGACCGGCTACGGAGACGCCGAGCATCCGCAGGCGCTGAAGACCGTGCCAACCCTCACCAAACCCTACAGCCTAGACGATCTGAGGTCAGCAGTCGTAGCTGCCACAGGCGCGGGGTAATCGAGATTAAGCTTCCGTATCATTCGGGGAGCTGCGGGTTCGCCAAGTGATGTTCGGCTCCAGTGACAGGAAGCAGGGACCATCAGGACGTAAGCTGCTCACGGACCGACGTTCGCATCGACCTGTTAATCAACGACGTTGGTCCTGGCGGTCTGCCAGGCTTTCTCCGAGTTACGTTCGAAGAGGCAGCCCAAGAGCAGACGACAGCGTTTCTTCCAGTTCCTTCGCCGCAAAGGGCTTGCTCAACACGGGCGATCCGGAGAGCTCAGAAGGGAGGCCGTTCTTTCCGTACCCGGTACTGAACATAAAAGGTACCCCACGTTCTTGCAG
>NZ_JAKJHS010000021.1 GCF_021648825.1 Rhizobium halophilum
GACGCGGTGCTTTAGGGCAACTGCGCCCAGCTGAAGCGGAGTGAAGAAATTGTCCTGTGCCATGTGAACCTCGTTCGAAAACCTATGCACAGGACTTAGAACGCCTCACTAGAAGTTACTATATATGTATTTAAGATACTGGCTAACACAAATCGTTATGTCTGGCACGATGTCTTCCCCAAGCCGCAGCAAGCCGGCTGCCTGCTCCAAGAGCGGTAGTGCCCTGACTGCTTTGACAAAGCGGATGGATAACCTCCTACGGCAAGAATGCGCCCAACCGCACCGAGGGATCCCACGGCGAACTGCCCTTTCGCTTGTTATGCCACATGGGGAAAGCTACCATTGCTGACATGAATCATGCTCTCCTATTTGAAATCGGGGATCCTTCCTGACTTCAGATTGACTTGATAGATCCATTTGAACCACCATCTTCGTAAGATTCTTCAGGACCTCGGGCCTCGAACGTACCGACCTGAAAATACTGCTCCTGCTGCAAAGCAATGGGCGGCTCAGCAATGCTGAACTGGCGCAACTGGTGGATGTCGGCACCGCAACCTGCCGCCGCCGCACGCACCGGCTTTCCAGGAAGGCTATATCAGGTCGGTCCGAGCCATGGTCGAGCCGCTGAAGGTGCTGGCGCGGAGGTCGCAGATCCAGCTCAACTGTCGCGGTCGCGCACCAGCAATCTCACCGAGCGCGGCGAAAACCGCCCTAGGAAAGGATGCGCTGTCTCCTCCAGCTCGTCGGCGCCGATTTGTTTCAATTGTAGGCGAGCGCGCCGATCTGAAATTCTTCTGTAAAAATGGCCCTTCAGAAGGGCCTTGGTAGAGCTGCTTCGACCCGTGGTCAGGTGCCAAGCTCGACCGGATCAGCTTGAGCTGCAAGACACCGCCTGCTGTCGAAGGGCTGCAGGAGCGGAGAAGCCCGGCGGTTCAAGGTGCCCCCGGCACCTTTCGGCCGGACGCGCACGATCACCGAACCTTAAACCTGAGTAGACATGCAACATGCCGCGATTCTGGCCTAACGCAGCGATACCCCAGACATCGGGTGACACACCCCTGAAGATTCTCATGAGTTTCTTCGCCGCGTTGTTCCTGGCGCTGCTTGCAGCCGAGCAGAGACCTTCACCAGACTGTGGATCCTGTAACGCGATCGGCTATGTCTCGCTTCTCTCGGACACGGCGCTCGCCCTGTTAGCGCTCACGCTATGCGCCTATGCATCTTGGCTGACACTAATACAGATGAGACAGGCCCGGGCCGTCGGCCGGCTGCTCGAGAGTCAGTCCCTGCTCGCCACCTTTGCCCGTGCCTTCGACGAAGCCCAGACAAGGGGGGAGTTTGCCCTAGTGGCGACCAGCGTTCTCGCGGACTATGCCCGCTATTTCGGTGCGGATTCGCTCCGGGTCGAGATCGTCGAGCCGCGCACCGGCGTAACAGTGGACGAGTTCCTGGCCCCCCGATTCCCGCCTGCGATCGTGCCGGAGGTCAAGGCACATTTCCTGAAGCGAATCCCGACAGATCACTGCCCTGAGCCGGAGAGTACCCCGCGCTTTCTCGACCTCGGTACTGAGGAAGCCCAAAGGTTCGGGAGACGGCGGACGAGAGCAGTTGCCGCGGCAATTACCACGCCGCTCGGGCGCACCGCCATTCTGCTGATGATTTTCGCAAAGCCGCGACGAGCTTTCCGTAACGACGAGGTGGACCTTCTGTGCTCGTCGCTTTCGGGCCTTGTCCAGACCGCGGCGGACCATTGCAAACGCAAGAACCGGGAAGATCTCGAACGCCGGCTTAACCATGCCGAACGCGTGCAGGCGGTCGGTACACTCGCAGGCGGCGTGGCACACGAGTTCAACAATATCCTCGGCGCCCTACTCGGCTATGGCGAGATGGCCTTGCAGCGAGCGCAGGATTGCAAGCATGTCGAACACTACCTCCACGAAATGATGTCCACCGCGCGCCGCGCCGAGCTGATCGTCAGCCAGATACTGACCCTGAGCCGTAGCCGCGAACAGAAGCGGCTACCGCTCAATCTCGTCGAAGCCATGCACGACGCGCTTCCTTTAATCTCCGCCTCCTTCCCGCAGCTGGAGGTCGCTGCACCACTGCTGCCGGACGAGGGCTGCAAGGTCCTGGGCCACCCCATGGACCTGCAGCAGGTCGTGATGAACCTCTGCAAGAACGCGCTCGAAGCCTCCTCTGGTAGCGTGAAGGTCGATATCAATGTCGATGTCGTCCTCACCGGCAGCGTCAAATCGCTTTCACTCGGATTGCTCCAGCCGGGCAAGTATGTGCGGCTGAGCGTCGAGGATAACGGGCGGGGCATTTCGCCGGATACGCTGCCGCGCATCTTCGAGCCCTTCTTCACCACGAAAGCGGCGCTGGGCGGAACCGGCCTGGGGCTCGCTGCAGTCCATGGTCTCGTGACGGCGATGGATGGCCGCATCGACGTGACGAGCGAACACGGCAAGGGCACGCTGTTCGAGATCTACTTCCCCCATTGCTCGATGCCATCCACGCCCATCAACCAGTTCTTCGCGTCTCCCCGCTTGGCGCGGGGCAGCGGAGAGCTGATTGCGACGCTGAAGGCGCTCCGCGGCGACCTTGCAATGCACGAGGAAAGGATAGCGGCACTCGGCTACGAGCCCGTCAGCTTCGCGGATTATGCGGCGCTGGAAACATGGCTCGCGACCCAGGCGGCCGACCTGATCATGATCGACGTCGCAGCCGTTCCCGCCGGCGTCTCGGCGCGGGACATCGAGGCGATGGTGCGCGGCACGCCCGTCATCGTCACCTCCCGCTTCGGGGAGGAAGTAGCGGTCCGCTCCACCGTCGCTACCCATTTCACCCATCTGCGCGACCCGGTAAGCACGCGGGCTCTGGCCGACGCCATCCGGACGAGCATGCAGGGTAAGCTAGAACAGCACCGACCGATCGTCCTGCAGCCCGCGCCGGCGATGCCGGTCGCCGGATAGCTCTTCCGCCCGAGACATCGCATCTCCACGGCACACGTGGCTTGGCGCGGGGTCCGCGATGAGGCGGGGATCACTCCAGTCGTCCATGTGATCGCGAGGCAGTACCGACGCTGGCAGAGACAGTCGGCTACTTGTTAAAGCACTGCTGAACTGGCTCCTGACCGAGCGGACCAAACTGTTGCAGAGCTCTCCCGTTGCCGAGGCCATGGATGATATGCTGAAGTGCCGGAGTGGCGTCATCTCAACCAGATCCATGTCCAGGCGCGGCTTGCAAACGTTCTTGCCCGCATTTCTGACCCGTCGATTTCCAGACCAAACAACTGCCGTGGAATTGGGCATTGCTGACCATCGGCAATAACGCAGGCTGGCCTGCGGCCTTCACCGTATGCCTTACTTGATTGCTAAACGGAGCCTCGTAGACTGCTGCGAGCTCACCTGGCATGTTGCCAGTCGCAAGCACCAATCCAACTCTTAGATCTGTCCAACATGCTTTCAAAAATGGGCCTGTTCCAAATGAAACCGTGATCCATCGATCCGACATGACGTGCCAACGCATCCTCGCTCAACTGTGCGGAAACAGGGAGCGAAAGATGCGGTTTATCAGTCAGCCAATAAACCTCGTAAAGGCGTTGATCGGCATCATGGTGTTGGCCAGCCTCGCGGTCATCGCTCCGGCCGTGGAAAAGATCGGCCTCGCGGGGGAACTGGGGGCTGAGGCGGAGCTGGAGAAGGTCTATCACAGCAAGATCGTCGCCTTCTGGAACAGGCATGGCGAACGTCGGGATCTCCGGCGTGCACGGCGTCAATATTGCCGCCATGGTTTTTCCGCGCCCTGGCAGCAAGGAAGGGATCGTCATAGCAAGCGGCTACGGTGAGAGCTTCATCAAGTATCGCGAGGTCGTGTACGACCTCTGGCATGAGGGTTATCATGTCTATATTCTCGACCATCGTGGCCAAGGGTTATCCGACAGGCTTTTGAAGCGTTCTCCCGGCGCGCCATACGATCCTCAGGCGGCCAAGCGCCTGCACGACCTAGGCTATATGACGATTTCGACAACTTCGTCACGGATCTTAAGACTTTCGTGGACCACGAGGTCAAACCCGGTAACAAGCGGCTTTTTCTCCTTGCCCATTCGATGGGCGGCGCAATCGCCTCTATCTATCTTGAGAAATACGGCGATGATTTCTCGGCAGCGGTTTTTTCCGCGCCGATGCACCAGCCGGATTTAGCTCCGATCCCCCACTGGGCCTGCTGGCTGCTGAAGCTTGGCGCTGGTCAAACTTATGTCTGGGGATATGGCCCATATCTCTCCAGAGAGTTCAATAGCGACCGCGAGCTGACGGGCAGCCGAGTGCGTTACGAGATCCTCAAGCGGAGAGAGCTTGATCGTCACCCGCAGGCTCAGCTTGGGGGTCCGAGCCTTGCCTGGGCTTACGAAGCCTGCAAGGCAGCCAACCGCAGTATTCGCGACGCTGGACGGATCAAGGTTGAGGTTCTGCTTTTCCAGGCCGGAGCCGATAGGATCGTGAAGAATCGCGGCCAGCGGAGGTTCTGCGAGAGGATGAATGCGTCGCGCTATCAGTCTTGCATCCTGCGTGAAATCCATGGTGCACGGCACGAACTGCTGATCGAGCAGGACACCTATCGGGATCTTGTTCTTGGGGAGATGATCTCGTTCTTCCGCCAGCGACACACCAGTAAGGTGCAAGACTGAACGCCTGACCCGACGAAACCGGCAGCCAGGGCGTGATCAGCACCAAGGTGGAGCGTGTGACGCTTGATGCCCCCTGCGTACGCTCCCCTGCGCTCGGCGACCGTGCAGATCTCTACTCGATGAAGCAGCTGATCTCAGTGCCGCAAGAGGTCCAGACTGATGCCACGCGGGGGCTGCTGCCCCGAGTTCAGGCCCGGGTTGCATGATGTCGATATCTTTAAGGTGACCTGCGTTTCCGCCTCTTCCAATACCGCACGTGGGAAACCCTCCTCTGCAGCAACGCCCTCATGCGCAGATGTCCGCCGACCCATCGCCAGTTTAGAATGAAAAAGGAAAAGAGGAGACTTAAGTCGAAGACGGGACCTATCGGCGACCGAACTCGGCCACTCGCTAGTGCGTTCTCGCGCGGGACGCCGGTTCGGGCGACGCGTGAGCCCTTGCCACTGGCCGCGCCAGCGAGCGTGCGATATCGATGATATCATCGCGTCCTGCGGTGGGATCTTCCTTGTTCCAGGCGACACCCAACCCGATCTTGAAGTCGACGCCCCTCACCTTCTTCAGTTCAAAGTTGCGATTGGGAAGACCCCGCGTCCACTCTGGCGCAAAGCCAACGCCAAGGCCGGCCGACACCAGTGATACGAGCGAAAAGGTGTCGTCGCAGGTGTAGCTGACATTGCCAGCCAGATCATGCTCCTCGAATTTCTCCGCAAAATAATGCTCCGTATAGGAGAGATTGGAGCGGGAGAACGAGATGATCTTCTGGTCGCGGAGATCTTCGATGCCAACATCCTCCAAGGCGGCAAGTGGGCTGGCCTTGCATACCGCCAGCAGATAACGCTCGTGGGAGATGGAAAAGAACCGCAGCGAACCAATGTTCTCAACCGGCCGGATGAAGCCGAGGTTGAGCTGGCCTGCCTCGATGCTGCGGATGATGTCGTTGGTGGAGCCGCTAGCTATGTGCATGCGGATGCCAGGGCACTTCCTGGCGATGCGTGACAGGAACGGCGGCAGGACTCCGATGGTGGCGGGATAGATGGTCCCGATCCGGATCTCCCTCGATCCCTTGCCGTCAGCCGAGCGGGCCAGTTCAGCGGAAAGCTTGATATCGCCGAGGATCCTGATGCAGCGATCGTAGAAGACCTCCCCTGCCCGCGTCAGCTCCACCCGCCGTGTGGTGCGATGAAGAAGCTGCACCCCCAGATGCTTCTCCAGGGCCTGCACCTGCGTACTCAGCGCCGGCTGGGCGATACACATTCGTGCTGCTGCCCGACCGAAGTGCAACTCCTCAGCTACGGCTACGAAGTATGAGAGCTGGCGTAGTTCCAAAAATGCTTCTCCTCAGTAAGAACTCAGTACCCTATTTTGGGGTACAGGAAAAGCGGGTATATTTGGCTCGCTGGTTTAATTACTGGCGGTCATACCTTGTCTTCCTTCAATGCCATCGTGTACGGCCGGATGATCGATGCCTTGATTGCTGCTCGAAAAGCAGCCGACCTCACTCAAGCGGAACTGGGAAGGCGCATCGGGCAGCGTCAAACTTTTGTTTCAAAGTACGAGCTTGGCGAACGGCGGCTTGATGCGGCTGAATTCATCAAGGTCGGCCGAGCGATAGGTGCAGACCCCTTCAAGATAATGCGAGACGCGGAGGCATCTTAGCTGTCGTTGCACCTGGAGCTGTCTATTGGACTCCCAGACGTCCTATAAAGCGCACCTGAAGAAACAACACCGTGATGGGAGCAAAACCTAAGCACCGTCATTCTGTAGTGTAAGCAGTTGATGGGATACGAATCTGGAACCCGCTTTCCTTCGAATGCGCAGCGGCGGACAAAATGGGCAAATCAAGCAGGTAGTGCATTCCAATGTCCAAGAAGGGGCCGTAAGCTGCCATTCTAGGTTGTGGCAGATGCTCCGCCGAATGTCATTGGAGCTCGTCCTCTCTCATATTCGTCGTCAGCGTCCTGATGAGGTTCGGAAAATACTGTCGCTCCTGCTGGAAGTATGCGCGGCCGCACCGCGCCAACCCAAAGTCGATCAGGATAAAGCACCGAGCCGTCGTTAGTACCCGCGCTCCACGGCCACGACACCTGCCATCGGCTTTCCCGCTCCGTGACGGTCCAAGTTGCCCGCGATCGCCGTTGCCAGCATCTCGACGCGCGTCATGCAGGCAACGTGCGGTGTCAGGATGATCTTGGGATGCCGCCAGAACCGGTGTGTGTCGGGCAGAGGTTCCGGATCGACCACATCGAGGAAGGCGGAGCGGAGTTGCCCGGTCTCCAGGGCCGACAGAAGATCATCGTGCTGTAGATGCTGGCCGCGCCCGGCGTGGACGAGCGAGGCTCCGGTGGGCAGCCGATCGAACAGGTCCTTGTTCAGAATGCCGCGGGTTTCGTTGGTGAGCGGCAGAAGGCAGACTAGGATATCCACCGACGGCAGGAAGTGCTGCAAGCCGTTGGCGCCGTGGAAGCAGTCGACGCCTGCGATCTGATGCGGGCTGCGGGCCCAACCGGAAAGCTGGAAACCGAAGTTTGCGAGGGCAGCGAGAGCTCCCTTCCCGAGTTCGCCCAGTCCCATCACACCGACCCGGCGATCGGCTGCCGGCGGCGGGAGGCAGACCTGTTTCCAGACGGACTGCTCCTGCTGGGCGATATAGGCCGGCAGATCGCGATGGAGGCTTAAGGTCGCCATCGTCACGTATTCCTGCATCATCGCCGTAAGCCCCGGATCGATCAGCCGCACCAGCGTCACGCCCTGCGGAACGCCTGTGGCCACGAACTGATCGACGCCTGCACCCACCGAGAAGATGATCTCCAGATTGACGAAATCGGCCAGGTTTTCGGGGATCTTCCAGGTGAGGAGATAGCGGACATCCTGCTTCTCGAAGGCGTCGTCCGGCAGGACGATGACCTGCTCCGAAGCCACCTCGCGGAAGCGCTGCTTCAGCCGCTGACCGCGCTCGGCGTCGATATTGGCAAGGAGAACCATGGCCGTCTCACATGTGGTCGCTGCGGACATCGAGCGCATCGCGCAGGCCGTCACCGATGAAGTTGAAGCTCGTCACGGCGATGGTGATCGTGATGCCGGGGATGATCGCGAGCCATGGTGCCGTCGACAGATACTGCTGCGCGCCGTTCAGCATATTGCCCCAGCTCGGCAGCGGCGGCTGGATGCCGTAGCCGAGGAAGCTGACGTAAGCCTCCAAGAGGATCGCGCGGGCCACCGTCAGGGTTGCGGCCACGATGATCGGCCCGATGGCGTTGGGCAGGATCTCCCGAAACATGATGTGCGCGCTGCTCAGGCCCATCATCCGGCTTGCCTGCACGAAATCGCGTTCGCGCAACGAGCGCACTTCCGCCTCGACGATCCGCGCAACCTCCATCCAGCTGGTGAGTGCGATGATGATGGTGATCATGATCGGGGTCGGCTGCAGAAGGGCCGCCAGCGCCAGCAGCAGGAAGATCGACGGGAAGGACAGGAAGGCGTCCACGATACGCATGAGTGTCGCGCCGACGGCACCGCGATAGTACCCCGAGACGACGCCGATCAACGTTCCGATCATCGTCGACAACAGCATGGCGAAGAAGCCGACAAGCAACGATATCCGCCCCGCCTCCAGAAGACGCGCGGCAACGTCACGTCCCAACGGATCGGTGCCGAGGAAATGGTAGCCGGTCAGCGGCGGCGCGAAACGGGCCCGCAGATCGATGTAGAGCGAGTCGTAAGGCAGAAGATAGGGCCCCACGATGCAGGCCAACGTCAGCAAGGTGATCATCACGAGGCCAATGATGGCCAGGCGGTGGCGTGCAAACCGACGGACGCCACGGCTACGCCACCAGGACGTGTGGGCAGGGATGGCGAGAGCGCTCATGGGTATTTTTCCTGCTTCTGGCAATTCGATCGACATCAGCTGACCCGGATACGCGGGTCGACGAGGGCCACGAGAAGATCGGCGATGAGGCTGCCGAGCAGCACGAGAATGGCCGAGACCATGAGCAGTCCCATCACCACCGGATAGTCGCTGTAACCGAGGCTGTCGAGAAAGAGGCGCCCCATTCCCGGCCAGGTGAAGACGGTTTCGGTGACGAGCGCTCCGCCCAGAATGCTTGGCAACTGCATGCCGGCCAGCGTGATCATCGGCACCATGGCGTTACCGACAACATGCTTCATAAGCACACGGCGTTCCGTCAGCCCCTTGGCGCGTGCCGTCTTGACGAATTCCTGATTGATCACGTCGAGCGTTGCCGTACGCATGTAACGGCTCCAGACCGCCACGTTGACCAGCGACAGCACCAGGCTCGGCATGATGAGGTGGTGCAGGTAATTTAACACCGACCCGTCCCCGATCGTGTACATATTGCCCGCCGGCAGCCATCCGAGCTCCAGGGTGAAGATGTAGATGCCGACAAGCCCGAACCAGAAGGTCGGGATCGACAGCGCCACCATGGCGCCGATCGTCACCGTATAGTCGAAAATCGAATATGGCCGCGTTGCGCCGTGGATACCGATCCAGGTTCCGATTGCGATGGAAAAGGCGGTCGATGTGCCCATCAGCAGAAGCGTCGCGGTGATGTGACGACCGATGACATCCAGCACCGGCTGACCGTCCCGATAGGACGTCCCCCAATCGCCCTGCAGGAGGCGCCAGCCCCAGTCGAGATACTGCACCGGCAGCGGCCGGTTCAGGCCCATCTGCTCGGCGATGCGGTCCATTGCTTCCTGCGTCATGCCAGGCGTCAGGGCGAACTGGGACAATGGGCCGCCCGGGGTGAGGTTGAGCACGGCAAAACCGATGATCGAGACGATCACCAGAAGGACGACGCTTTGCCACAGGCGATTGAAAAGATATCCCGCCATGGTCTGCTTCCTGCTTGTGTTGAGACATTCAAGGTGGCGGCAGTATTTTTTGCACCCGCCGCCACGATCACCGGTTTAGCTCGCCCAGTAGTAGGAGCCGGTATTCCAGGTGTCGATGCGGGTATTAATGTTGGGTTCTACGCCTTCGATACGTTCGTCACGCCCGCGCACCGTCATGTTCTGGAACAGCGGCAGGAACGGAAGGTCCGCACGGATCTTCGCCTGCACCTCGCGGTAGATTGCCTTGCGCTTTTCCTGGTCGAAGGTCTTTCCACCCTCTTCCAGAAGCGCATCCACCTCCGGATTCTTGTACTGCCCGGTGTTGGCACCGCGTCCGCCCTGCACCGGGATGGCCTCGGAGTGGAAGCGATAGGTGACGTCCGGATCGGCGCCGATCATGAAGATCACGCCGACCATGGCGGTGTCGAACTGCGACTGCGTCCAGAATTCGCCCCACATGACGGCAGGCGGCAGGTTCGAGATCTTCATCTCGATTCCGACCTCGGCAAGCGACTGCTGAATGAACTGCTGGGCCTGCTCACGCAGATGGTTGCCCGAGGTCGTGGAGTTGGTGAAGGACAGCCGCACGCCATCCTTCTCGCGGATACCGCCGGCGCCCGCAACCCAGCCGGCCTCGTCCAGCAATTGCTTTGCCTTCTGGACGTCGTAGCTCTGCTTCGGCAGGTCGGGATTGAAGTAGGCGGACTCCTGCGGCATGTAGGTCTCTGTCGGCGTCGGCAGGCCGTAGTAGAGCGCGTCGATGATGGTCTGCTTGTCGATCGCGGCATAGATCGCCTGACGAACCGCGAGATCCTTGAACTGCGGGCGCTCCATGTTGAGGTAGATGGATTCGACCGTTGCGGTGGAAACGGTGGTGATCACCTTGCCGGGAAGGGTCTTGGCCTCTTCGTAGTTGTCCGGCGTGATGTACTGCGAGCCGATGATGTCGATGTCGCCGCTCTTGAACTGCGTGTAGAGCACGGTGAGATCAGGAATATACTTGTAGATCAGGCGCTCGATATAGGGGCCATCGCCGAAATAGTCCGTGTTGGCGACAAGCTCGACATGGTCGCCTGCGGTGCGGCTGCCCCACTTGAACGGACCGGTGCCAACCGGCGCGTTGTTGAACGGTGCGGTATTGGGATCCTCGGCGGCGCCCAGAATATGCTCCGGCACGATGAAGGTGTCGGCCAGGAACGAGAGATAGGGTGCAAACGCGCTCTCCATCTTCCAGGTGATCTCCGTGGGAGAGACAACCGTGATGTCGCGAACGAGCGTGTGGCCCGTGGTCCGCCAGCTGCGGAAGTTGGGGTTGACGATGAGCTCCAGCGTGTACTTCACGTCCTCGGCGGTGAAGGCTTCGCCGTCATGCCATTTGACGTCGTCGCGCAGCTTGACGCGCCATTCCAGGCCGTCCTCGGAAATACCGCCATTCTCGATAGAAGGAACTTCCGTTGCGAGGCCGGGCGTGAACGAGCCGTCCGGAGAAATGCGGAACAGCGTGTCGAAAAGCGAGAAGTGAACGCCGTCATCCACCTCGATGCGCGGCATCAGCGGGTTGAAGACCGTGGGCTCCTGCGAGAAGCCGACCACGATGCGGCCGGTCGGCGTTTCGGGAGGGGTTGCGCCGAAGGCCGGCCTGCCGAGAAGGTTCGGCATGAACACGCCTGCTGCGGTAGTGATGCCCAGCATCTTGAGGGCTTGGCGACGTGTCGCGGCGAATCTCTGTTTCTGATCGGTCATGCGCATGTTCCCCTGCTTGTTGAAGTTATGAACCGTCGATTGTGGAGGTGTTGCTAGGCCGCGATCTTCTCTCCCGGAATGGCGGCAACCAGCTCGCGTGTGTAGGCGGACTGCGGATTGCGGAATATCTGCGAGGGCGGACCATGCTCCACGATCACCCCGCGCTGCATGACGAGGATCTCGTCGCAGATCTGGCTCGCGACACGCAGGTCATGGGTAATGAAGATCATCGCCACACCCGTTTCGCGCTGGATGTCGTTGAGCAGTTCCAGGATCTGCGCCTGGATCGAGACGTCGAGCGCAGAGACGGCCTCGTCGGCCACGAGAAGCTTCGGCTTGAACATCAGCGCCCGAGCAATTCCGATGCGCTGGCGCTGACCACCGGAGAACTCGTGCGGATACCGGTCGAAAGCACCGCCGTCGAGGCCGACATGCTCGAGCAGCGCCCTCGCCTCCTGACTCGCGTTGGCCGGTGCCATGCCATGCGCGATCGGTCCGGCAGTCAGGATGCGGCCGATCGTCGACCTGGGGTTGAGCGAGGCAAAGGGATCCTGGAAAATCATCTGGATCTTGGGGCGGAGCGCGCGGAACTGCGCTTCCTTCATCGGCGCAATGTCCTGGCCGTCAAAGAGGATCCGTCCGCCATCGCTGTCCATGAGCTTCACCAGAAGCCGTCCGAGCGAGGACTTGCCGGAGCCGCTTTCCCCGACTATCCCAAGGGTCCGCCCGGGCTGTAGCGCGAAGGAGGCCCCCTGCACTGCTTTCACCACCCGCTCCTTGCCGAAGAAGATGCTGCCGCTGCGGTATTCCTTGCGAAGATTGTCGACCTCGATGACCGGCGCGCTGCGAGCCACCTCTTCATGCGTGCGATCATTGTCGGAAAGATGCGGAACGGCAGCGATAAGGCGCTTCGTATAGGGATGCTGGGCGTTGCAGAGCACCTGCTCGGCACTCCCCTGCTCCACGATGACCCCCTGCTCCATCACGATGACGCTGTCGGCAATCTCGGCCACGACGCCGAAGTCATGGGTGATGAACATCACGCTCATGCCTTTGCGGCGCTGAATATCGCGGATGAGATCGAGGATCTGCGCCTGGGTGGTGACGTCCAGAGCGGTCGTCGGTTCGTCAGCGATGAGAATGGCGGGCTCGAGAGCAAGCGCCATGGCGATCATCACCCGTTGCCGCTGCCCGCCCGACAGCCGGAATGGATACTGGTGGTACATCAGTTCCGGATCCGGCAGGCCGACCTCCGCCAGTAATGCGAGCGACCTTGCGCGCCGGTCGTCCCACGTGCCCTCGCCATGCGCAAACATAACCTCGTCGATCTGGTCGCCGACCGTCATCAGCGGATTGAGCGCCGAAAGCGGGTCCTGGAAGATCATCGAGACGACGCGCCCGCGGATGTCGCGGAGCACCTCCGGCGATGCATCCGTGAGCTCGACGTCACCACATCGGATGCTGCCAGCAGAAATGCCAATGGCACTTGGGAGCAGGCCCATGACGGCATTGGCGGTAACCGATTTGCCGGAACCGGATTCACCAATGATGCAGAGGATTTGACCGGCCTTCAGATCGAAAGAAATTCCGCTCACTGCGTGCTTTCGCTCCATGCCCTTCGGCAAGTCGATCGTCAGGTTGCGAACTGTAAGCGCACTGACAGGCGCAGCTATAGGATCATGATTGGCCATGGCCGAACTCCAACCCTTCTTGTCCTCATTTTCATCGATGATAGGCTTATATTGAAATTTTTGACAAGGGCCGACGGAAGGGCATTCGCGCCAAGAAATCTTGGCGAGGATGTGATTGACTGCAAGCCACTGGTTGAAAAGGACTATTTTGGTTTATTATTTTCCTTCCTGATTCTCATCAGCATACTACTAAACAAACATATTGAAAATCTGCGCAAGATATTTCAATTTCCTGCAGGGTGGCCAGAGGGGTGTTACGGATGTCCAGGGGAACACAATCGTTGATTGGGGCGACCGTCAGGCAGCTGCGCAACGCCAAGGGCATGTCCCTTCAGCAGCTGGCGGACAGCTCGGGCGTGTCGGTCGGCATGATCAGCCAGATTGAGCGGGATCTCGCAAACCCGTCGATGCGCGTGCTGACCGCGATCCGGCGGGCACTGAACGTGTCGATTCAGGAAATGTTTGGCGAGCAGCCGGACGAGGCGCCGGAACAGGGAGATCCGCCCTTCGTGCGCCGCCTGAAGGATCGCCCCCAGATCGATCTCGGACTGCTCAAGAAGGAGCTGCTGACCGCGAGCGGCCATCATCATTTGCAGATCATGATCCTGCGCGTCGAGCCCGGTGGCGTCTCCGGCAACACGGCCTTGAGCTATCCGGCGGAAAAAGGTGGGCTGGTTCTTTCCGGCGAGCTGACGCTGACGGTTGGTGAGCAGACAAGCACTCTGCGCACCGGCGACAGTTTCGTCTTCGATAGCGCGCTGCCACACAGTTTCAAGAACGTTTCGCAGTCCACTGCGGAGATCCTCTGGATCATCGGCGCGGTGCAGTTCGACCGTCATCTCTAACAAGCTCAGTACACCAAGGGGAGCATCGAGACCGACATGCCCGAGAACAATCCAGCGCCGGCACACAAGACCACCCCCTTCTGGTGGGAGGCAGCACCGGTTCGCCCGCTGCCGGAAAAATCGCTTCCGGCCACCGTCGATGTCGCGATCATCGGCGCGGGCTACGCCGGGCTGAGTGCCGGACTGCACCTGGCTCGCGCGGGTCGCTCGGTCGTCTGCCTCGACAAGATGAACCCTGGAGAAGGCGCGTCATCGCGCAACGGCGGCATCACCAGCGGCAATATTCGTCTCGACCATGCAACGCTGGTTCGCCGCTTCGGAGAGTCCCGCGCGATGGCGATTGAGGCGGAGGGCAAAAAGGCGCGTGAATTTCTCTATCACCTTCTGGCGACGGAGAACATTGCCTGCGACTTCAGCCTCTCCGGCCGTTTCAGCGGTGCGCTGGGCCTGTACGACTACGACAAGCTCGCCCGCACGGCGGAAAAACTCGAGAAGAAGCTGGGCATCGAGGCCTATGCAGTCCCGCAGTCCGAGCAACGCAATTATCTCGGGACGGATTTCTATCGGGGCGGGTCCGTGCGCATGGACATCGGCGGCCTGCAGCCGGCAAAATTCCATGCCGAACTGCTGCGTGTCGCGCTCGAAGCCGGCGTGGAGGTTCGTTCGGGCGCCGCCGTGACGGCGGTCGAGAAAACTGGCAGCGGGTTCCAGGTCACCACGGAGGCCGGCCGGGTCTCTGCGCGGCAGGTCCTCGCCTGCACCAATGGCTACACCGACAATTCCGATCGCTGGCTGCGCCGGCGCATGGTGCCGATCCGCAGCCGTATCATTGCGACGGAGGAGCTGCCGGAAGGCCTCATGGCAACATTGATGCCGAAGCTAATGATGTGCAGCGAAACCCGCAACCTCGGATTCTACTACCGCCCGTCACCGGACAACAAGCGCATCCTGTTCGGCGGTCGCGACGGCTCCACATCCGGCGAGCCGATCGAGCCCACCCTGCATCTCAAGCGCAACCTGATCGAGATTTTCCCCGAACTGAAGGACGTCACCCTTACCCACAGCTGGTTCGGCCATGTTGCCATGCACCGCGACATGATCCCACGCATCTTCGAACGGGATGGCGTCGTCTACGCCACAGGCTTCTGTGGCTCCGGTGTTGTCTGGGCTCCCTGGATCGGGACGCAGGCTGCAAGAAAACTGATGGGCGACAAAGACCTGGAGCCATCGGCCTTCGACTTCCGTCCGCCCTCGGCCGTGCCATTCTACACCGGCAAGCCTTGGTTCATGCCGGGCGTCATGGCGTGGTACCGCCATCTGGATCGCAAGCTCATGCGACGCGCCGGTCGCTGAGGCCTGCTGCGGCATGCAGGGTGACTTGCGTGCCGCTCGTCTTCACCTGCTAAGGGAAACGCCGTGCCATGACCGTTCCAACTTTCGCGCAGTACAACCTGGATGCACCCGGCTCACGATATGCGCTGAACACGCCCGCACTTGTTCTCGATCTCGATGCCTTCGACCGGAACGTCGAGAGGATGGCGGACATCATGCAAGCCCATGGCAAGAACCTGCGGCCACATGCGAAGTCCCACAAGTCACCGACGATCGCCAAGGCCCAGATAGCTGCCGGTGCGGTAGGCTGCTGCTGCGCGACACTGGACGAAGCCGAGGTCATGGCGGCAGCCGGAATAGCGGGTATTCTCATCACCTCGCCGGTGACGACCGCGCTCAAGCTCCACCGCCTGATCGCACTGGCCTGCGGAGCTCCCGATACGATGATCGTGGTCGACAATCCGGCCAATGCCGAGGCGCTTGCAGCAAGAACCGCTGCCGCCGGCATCAGGTTGAATGTGATCATTGACGTGGAGCTGGGTTTCGGACGGACAGGCGTCACCTCGCCGGAGGCCGCCGTTACGCTGGGTGAGACGATCAAGGCGCTGCCGTCCCTCGCTTATCGGGGCCTCCAGGCCTATGGCGGGCACATCCAGCACACCACCGACCCCGACGAGCGCTTGGCGCTGTGCAGGCAGGCGCACCTCAAGATCGACGCGGTGATCTCGGCGCTGGCGGCAATCGACATGAAGCCGGACATCGTCACCGGCGGGGGCACCGGAAGTCACGCAATCGATGCAAGGGAAGGCCCCTTCACCGAAATCCAGGCCGGCTCGTATATCTTCATGGACGCCGAATATGAGACGGTGATTTACCGGAGTGGCACGGCTTGGCCCTTCGAAAATGCGCTGTTCGTCCAGACGGCGGTGATCAGCACGAACGTCGCGGGCTCCGTGACTACTGACGCGGGGACGAAAGCATTCGCGCTCAATGGCCCCCCTCCGCGAGTGGTAAGCCCCGGGTTGGAAGCCGCCACCTACAGCTACGCCGGCGATGAGCATGGGCGCCTGCACCTGCACGATGCTGCACACCCATCCATCGGCGAGGTCATCGAATGTGTGGTCCCCCACAATGACCCGACCGTGACATTGTATGGTCAGTATCACTGTGTCCGAGGGAACAAGCTGGTGGCCCTCTGGCCGGTGCTCGCCCGCAGGTGAACAGCCGGCCACGTCCAGTGTCAATGGTCACGTGGAGAATCCGTCTCCGGAGCGCATCACGTGCTAGGCCGGCTAGCTTGTGTTTGGGCAGATGCGCGAACATCCCTCCACTTGAGACCATAGCGGATCCCGTTCATGATGCGGGTCTCCACCGTTACTAATCGACGCGCGGTACGCTGTTTTCCGAGAGAAGAAGGACGATATCCGTCACTGGTGCTTTTGATCAGGCCTCTGCCGGGGTAATTTCCGCTTCTGGGCAGTTTGATGACAGCCTCTATGACCGAGACTGGAGGCGCAAAGCTGCCGCAGCCTTCGCTCTTGAAGAGACTTGAACCTTCGACCCTCGGTGGAACAACATGGTGGAACGTTGAAATCTCTGGCGAATGTTGCGCAGCTTTCGTCCGGCCCGTTTAAAGTAGCACGTAGGCGATAGCCTTAACCATCGGCTCGGCTAGTGAAACCGATTGGCCTGTAATGAGCGGGCACTTCGGGTTGACGTCAGGCATAACCGCTGATCTCGCGTGGCAGACAGGTTCCGCCACCCTTTTCAGCCGCGAGCTGTCCGTCACGCACGACGACCTTGCCGCGTACCATCGTCAATATCGGCCAGCCGGTTATTTCGAGCCCCTCGTAAGGCGTGTAGTCAGAGCCGTCGTCCAACATGGAATGGGTCAGCACCTGCCTGACTTCGGGATCCCATATCGCGATGTCGGCATCGGCGCCGACGGCGATCGTACCCTTGCGCGGATAAAGACCATAGGTCTTGGCGTGGTTTGTCGAAGTGACCGCTACGAATTTATTGATGTCTATACGGCCCTTCATGACGCCCTCGGATAAAAGGATCGGCAGAGGTGAATTTGATGGGAGCAGAGATACACGAAGCTGCTGGATAGAGATGACTCGTCACATATCAAGAGTCGGCGTGAGTGTCTGTCGAAAGACCAATTGGCTTCTGTCGCCTATGCTCCGTCTCAAGAAACGAAGAAGCCTGCCGCGGGAGGAGGTGCGGCAGGCTTTGGTAATGCTGAACAGCGACTGGGAGGAGGATGCCGCTGCTCTGACAGACGCTCGGGAGGAGTGAGCGCCTTATGTCACGAAGGTGCGGGAGGAGGTGCACACTTCGATACCAGAACAATAGCCGAAGCCACAGCTTTCACCTACGTCTTATGTTGCATCGCAGCATTGCGCGTGATGCAGAGCCTGCCTGTCCGATGAAGACGGGCTGCAATCGGCGCCGATCGTACAGGGCCGCGCCGGACAGGCACGCATCTTGCATTAGAACAGGAGGAACTAGTCTACGGAGAACCATGATGTCAAATGCCGCTTATGCACAGGGAGAAGGTAATACCCTGTTCCCGATTGTTCTATCCATTGTCGCTGCTGCCGCAACCGGCGTGCTGTGGGCTTACGCCAATCCTATCCAACTGGTGCCCGGCGTCATTCAGTGGCGCATCTTCGCCTTCCTGCCGCCCTTGGTCGGTATCCTTCTGGGGTGGCGCAGTGGGTTCATCTGCGGTTACATTGGCACGATCGTCTGGTCGCTTCTGGCAGGCACCTTCATCCCCGCGCATTCGCTAATCATTGACGGCATCATGGTCGGCCTGACCGGCCTCATTCCAGGCCTTCTGTTCAATCCGCTCAAGGTAGAGATGAACCGTATTACGCTGCTAAAAATTGCAGCGGTTTGCCTGATCGTTGGCCTGATCATGGTTCTGGCCGTATCGGCGAGCCTCGCCTACCTCGGTATCTTTCCCTTCTGGTGGGCGATGGGCTATCTCGGCCTATCTGATATCGTTCCGATGATCATCGGGACACCGCTGCTCGTCATCCCTGCGCTGAAGATCCTCAAGAGCGCTCACCCGGCAGGTTTTACCCGCTTCTGACAAAGACTGTGTAACGTGCTTAGCATTAGAAACTTGAGTGTTGGCTTCGGTGGCGGCTCGCCAGCTGTCATCGAGGCCTCTCTGGCAGTGAGCTCAGGTCGTCGCCTGCTTATCTGTGGCGCCGCCGGAAGCGGGAAGACGACGCTCCTCAGCGCAGCGGCCGGCATCATACCGCGGCTTGTTCGGCCTGAAGTCTTTTCCGGTAACATTGACTTCGATGATCGCCCGGTGAGCAGCATTCCGACCGATGAATGGTTTGGCGTTGTCAGCATCGTCACACAGAACGTGGAAGACCAGCTATGGGACCTGAGCGTCGAGGATCTCATCGCTTTTCCTCTGGAAAACAGGTCGGTCGAAAAACACCAGATTAGGGAGCGCATAAAGGCTCTCCTGTCATCGCTAGAGCTCAACGACCTACCCGGGCGAGGAGTGCTGACGCTATCCGGAGGAGAGCGGCGGATGGTGGCCATCGCTGCAGCTTTGGCTGCGGCTCCTAGACTACTCGTGCTCGACGAGCCTACGATCGGACTTGATCCGGCTGCTCGTCAACGCTTGGTTCGGATATTGCAGAAGCTACATGCCGAAATTCCCGCGCTGCTGATCTCGGAGCAGGATCCGGCCTCCGTTTCAGAAGTCGTCGATGAGATTGCGCTGCTCAATTCCGGTACACTCTCACCCGCCGCGCCGAAAGCTGCACTTTTCGATCAGGAGGCAGTGTGGATCAACGCTGGTGTGCTCCCGCCTCGGCGCCGCCGCGCGATCCGCCAAAGCACGCTGCAGTTGACAACACTTCTGTCGGTATCCGGATTGAAGACAAGGCTCACTCGAACTGATGGGCGGGCGGTGCTCGAGAACATCAACTTCGACATTCACTCCGGCGAGATTATTGGCCTGATCGGCCGCAATGGCGCTGGCAAGACCACGCTTTTTCAGTCGATCCTCGGCTTGGTGAAGATTGCGTCTGGATCGCTCGTCATAGGAGGACAGGATGCGGCAGGGTGGACACCTGCCCGCAGAGCACGCTCGATCGCCTACCTGCCGCAGAACATGCGGCGGGTATTGTTCAACATGACCCTGCTTCAGGAAGTGACATTTGCTATCACTGCATCAACCTCGATAGCCAAAGATCCGACGATGATCGACAGAGCAAAGGGGTTTTTGGCGAAGTATGGTTTGGCAGGATTCGAGGAAACCAATCCCTTTGCTCTCTCCTCGCGTCAGCAGGCCCTGCTCGGTCTTGCTTGTGCCGATGCGGCGGGCTCTCCAATCGCAATCTTGGATGAGCCGCTGCTTGCGCGCGATCTACATGGGCGCCGGATGCTCGACCTCTTCCTAGATGACGCAGCTTCAGCGGGACGGGCGGTCATGCTGATATCTCATGATCTTGAGCTTGTCGCAGAAGCCGCATCGCGCGTTCTAGTGTTAGATCAGGGATACATTGTTTTCGATGGTCCAACCGACGAGGCTTGGCAGAGCAAAAGCTATCAGATGCTCCAGTGGCCCAAGCCAAGCTTTCAGCTGAGCATGGAGGCGTCCCATGCGCTTTCATGACGTCAACTTCTTCCTCAAGCTCGCTGCAGCGTTCCTGGTGATGCTGGTTGCATGGATGGTGCCCGGCTGGCAGTTTGGCGTGCCGCTTGCGATTGCTTCCGTAGTTTTCTTGGCAGCAATCAAGGTGCCGGGCCTGAGGGCGTATCTGAAGGGTGCAGTCCTACTTGTGGTACTGGTAATTGCGAGCTGGCTCGTGAATCTTGCCCTTCAAGGCCAGTCACTGACCATTGCATCAACTATTGCCACGGGTATGGCTGCGCGCTTGGTCACGACCACCGCTGCGTTCTTTTTCGTGATGGAAACAAGTTCGCCCGGCTCCATCCTGGCAGCCGCAAGCGCCGCGCGGCTGCCGCCAATCGTGACGCTCGTCCTGTCGCTGACCTTCGGCATCATCCCGATGCTTCGGGAAGATTTCGAACGCATTGCTGACGCGCAGCGCGCAAGGGGCATGGAGATCGATGACGTGCCATTCGTGACGCGGCTGCGTTTCGCTCTCGCTAGAGGTGTACCGCTACTGGTCCAGGCAATCCGGATGGCGCACGCGATCTCGATTTCCTTATCCATCTATGGCTTCGACATGAAGCGCAAACGCACAACCTGGCGCAACGTCGGCGTGCTCGTGGAGCCGAAGCTGAACCTCAAGGACGACAAGGCATGACAATGACTGACACCTCATCCGCCGACCAAACTTGGAGTGTTGATGTCGCCGGGTTGAAGATCGACCTTCCGATTGTTCCGATCACACCTGACTTCGCAATCTCGCTGATGATGGTGATAGACCTCGGAGTGCGCTTCGGCGAACATGTCGGCAGGCAACTCGCCAAGAAGCTCGCGCACCTTGAACCGGATGTCGTTGTAGGAGCGGCGACGCTCGGCATCCCCGTCGCCATTGAAGTCAGCCGAGCGCTTCGTCTCGACGACTACGTGATCCTCCAAAAGTCGCCGAAGATCCATCTCGGCGACGCATTGGTTCAGACCATCACCTCCATTACCTCCAAAGGTGACCAGAAGCTGTTGCTCGATCGCCGCGCAATCCCGCTCTTGCAGGGCAAGCGCGTGGTTGTGGTGGATGATGTCGTTGCGTCAGGATCGAGCCTCAAGGGATCGATCGACCTTGTACGCAAGGCTGGAGGAGAGGTTGTCGGCATCGCCGTCATTCTGACGGAAGCACGTGACTGGCAGGAGAAACTGGGGTCTGACGCGTCGCTCATTCACAGCCTGGCGCACATCCCGCAGTTCAGCCATGACAATGGGAGATGGCATCCAATGGAGGAGACTTTCCTCTAGCTCATATCTTCCGCGATTGCCGCCTTGGCCTGCTCCAGTATCTCGGTCGCAGCTGAACCTGCCGACCACTTAATCCAGTACGGACTGATGAACAGATCGTATGCTTGAGGCTCAGATTGTAAAGCTGACGTCAAACAGTGTCTGCACAGGAACCGGACATACTCAGCCGCTCTAGCTTAGCCCGCGGCTCCTCAAAAGACGGTGTCTATGAACTTGTTAGTAGTTCAGCCTCTCCGCGCGAGCGCATACCTCAGTAACGTCTGGCGCCTTGATGGGATTCGAACGAACGACCCGTTGATCGAGGAACTTTCGTCTATTCGTTAAAATCAGGACATTGACCTAGCTGTGAGACGGGTGACAGCTAGCGTCTGCTCTGACTTGTCTGGAGCGGAATCCAGAAGATCAGTCATCGTAGCATCATCGGACCGTGCTGGGAGGGATCGTACTCTAGCAGGCTCCTGATCAGTAACCTGTCGTTCGCCAGCCACAGGATCTGCTGTTGCGAGCCGTGCCGACTAACTTGCCAGCACAGCGCGCTGGCTGCGTGAGAAACTTCCTAAGGGCCGCATTACCAACTCCCGTCAATCGCAAGGCTGGCTCGTTTAATCGGGCTCCGTTAGGCCGTCCCATTTGATTTCTGACCCATCACCGCCGACTGTAGCACCTTGGGGGCTCGCAGGGGAGTTGCGGTGTCTTCGCCAGCCGAACATCCGCTCAGCATGAGACCAGCAACAAAGCGACAGCAACGCCTCGGGTACTCATTCTCTACTACTCGTCCTACGGCCACATCGAGACGATGGCAGGCCCGATCGCAGAAGGCGCAAGAAGGTTCATAAAGCGGATGCAGTTTTCAGACGCCGTTAATCGCGATGATACGCGATCCGGCGGCCGCCTGACGCTGAGCCGCAAGCGGCGCATATTCCGGTGATGCAAAGAGCTGACGGATCGCGTCCTTGTTCGGAAACTCGATGATGAGCATGTTGGTGGCTTCCCAGCCTTCCAGCTGCTGAGTAGCATCATCCATGGCGATAAGCTTGCCGCCAGCTTTGGCAACGAGCGGCAATGCCTTCAATCGGTAGTCTTCGATCGACTTCATGTCGTGGATGTCGAGATCAACGACGAGATAAGCAGTCATGGTTTTCTTCCTTTCGTGATGGGTTGCTGGCGCATTCTGGGCCCGGCGCCTCTCAAGGGAGATGGCGCCATTTGACCATCCGATCTCGAAGATCGATTGTGCCGCCATCGACGGTGAACGTACCGTCACCCTGGTGATGCATCATTCGGCGTTCCTTACGGTTCTCGTTGATCCAGATCCTCGTCGCTTCAAGGATGAAGAGGTTGTAAGGATCCGACAGCCTGGTATCGACGGCCCGGCATTCGATATTAGCCAGACAGTCGCATAGGAGCGGTGGGGCCACGTCCCTTGCAGGTTGCGTCCTCAGACCGTACCTTTGAAATTTATCCACCCTGTCGCCCGAGCAGTTTCCGACGTCGACAACGGTTTCGGCGAGATCGAGACCGGGGATAGCGATGACACATTCTCCAGTTTTCCGGAGAGCCTGATAGCTGTAATCCCAAGGCCCAATGACACAACCGATCAGCGGCGGGTCGTGCTGGATCATCATATGAAAGCCCATCGTCATCACGTTGGGCTTGCCGTTATCAATCGTCGAGACCATGACGATCGGGCCAGGTTCTAGGACGCGATACGCTTGAGATGCGGGTAATTCCTTCATGACAATCTCCCTTGAGAGGCCCCTGTATTAAGACAGGGACCTTTCAGGGCTGGTCTGTTACCAGCCCTGTTCTACCGGCAGGACAAACAGTTCAGCGACGTCGACATGAGCCGGGGCCTGGGCTGCGAAGACGATCGTGTCGCCGATATCCTCGCCCTGGAGGAAGGTCATCTGGCGGGCCAGCTCGTCCATCTGCTGGCGGTAGGCCGGGTCGGTGATGTGGTCATAAAGCTCTGTGGCAACCGCGCCGGGCTGGATGCAGGTGACGCGAATGCCACGCTTCTGACCGACTTCCATGCGCAGGCCATCAGAGAAAGCGGTGACCGCATGTTTTGTCGCGCAGTAGACCGACAGGCCTTTGAAGACTTTGCGACCGGCGATAGAGGACATGTTGAACACGTGGCCGGAATGCTGCTTGATCATCTGGGGCAAAACAGCGGCTGTTGTATTCAGCAGGCCTTTCACGTTCACATCCACCATCCGGTACCACTCGTCGACTTTGAACTGGTCGATATCAGACAGCGGCATCAGGCCGGCATTGTTCACGAGGATCTCGATCGAGCCGTATGCGGTGATGAGCTTCTTGACACCCGCGTCGACCGAAGCCGTATCGACGACGTCCATTTCAATCACAAGAGCTTCTCCGCCCTTGGCTTCGATCTGTTTCTGGAGATCTTCTAGCTTGTCGGTGCGTCGTGCAGCGATACCGACCTTGGCACCGGCTTCGGCAAGCTTTGCAGCAGTAGCGGCGCCAATGCCACTCGATGCGCCGGTGACCAATGCGATCTTTCCGTTGAGGTTGGTCATTGTCTTCACTCCTTGTCTGAAGGCCACCACCGTGGTGGGCGTTTCGTTTGACAAGGAGGAATTTAAGGCGATGGTCGGCGCACTTCTCTCGGGGCCTTGCTGGACCTGTCGCGATCTTGCTCGCAATCGCGACACTTCGAGAATATCTAGCCTCGCCGGTAGTGGCTCGGCGGCAGGCCGGTTTCCCGACGGAAGACTTGGGCGAAGTGACTTGGGCTTGAATAGCCGACAGACATGCCAATCTCGATAATGCTGGTATCCGTCTCCTGCAGAAGTTGCTGTGCCCGGGCAACGCGCTGGCGAATGAAGTAGCGCGAGGGAGAGAGCCCGGTCGCCTTTTTGAACAAACGACTAAAATGAAATTCGCTCATGCCCACTGTCTTGGCCAACTGGGCGAGATTGAAGGGTTCGGCTAGATGTTCCTCTAGGTGGGCCACGGCCCGACGGAGCTTGAAGCCGGGGAGCGCGTTTTGCCGATCGTCGGGAGCTTCACTGGCGGCGTAATTTCGGATCAGATGCACCGCAAGGGTCTGGGCGAGGCCCTGGATGAACAGCTGGCTTCCCTTTCCTTCCGCGGTCAGTTCCTGATGAACGAGCGCCAATAGATGAGATAGTTGCAAGTCGTTGCCGCCTGAGATGTCGCGTAGCGCAGGAGGAGCGGTGTAGCCTAGAAGGTCGCAAGAGACACGTTCAAAGAGGGGAACCGAGAGGTAGAGGTGCATAACCTGGAAAGGTGCCTCACCAACGGCGCGCCAGCGCATCTCATAGGGGGTGGGCGAACGGGTCAGAAAAAAATCACCGACTGTGACGGTGCTGGCGACCCATTCCCCATCCAGATCTCGCTCTTCCACAATTGCTTCGCCTGAGATGATCCAGACGATAAGAGGTTCTGCAACAGCGGGTACGAGAAATGGCTCTTGCTTGTTGAGACGGGAATAGACCTGCACGAACATGTCGTCCCAAGCCGGACCGTCGCCACTGACAAGCGTGCGACCAGCTATGTACTGTTCAAGCCCGAGCGGGGACGTCCGCTCGGGCTTTGCAATAACCTCTTCCAGTTCAGGCACGAGGGGAGCTGGATAAATGCGTTTCTTTCCGGTAGCGGCCGGGATTGGGGGCAAAGCGTTCTGACGGAATGGTTCAATGTTCGCCAATGTGGACACTCTCTTAAACGAGCATAGCTGGGCGGATGCTTAAGCCTCAATAGAACTTGCTAGAGTTCACATTTCCGCCCACAACACATCAATGATGAAACTCAGCATTGGTTTCGTCCGATTGAAGAACAAAGCCAGTTACATCTGCCCCTTTGATGCGCGTACAACGCGGATATGAGGATTGCCGGCCTGCGCCGCTAGATCTGACCAATGACTACGAACTCGGACGGCCACCGCGGCTTCCGTGATGGACGGCAGACGCTTCTTGTCAGTTTCATCGAACATCTGAAACGATTTTATCCTGCTTTTCCGAACACATGTTCTGAGGCACATTCTCCTCATCAGAGACGGCGACGCCGCTTCGAAAGACACAAACGGCCTGGACAACCTGCCGACCGGGGCAAAGACAAAGGCAGGATCAAACGGTCAGCCAGCAACGGATACTGGAGACCACCCGAATAGGAAAAGGAACAAGACAATGACCAAGACCCTCAACATCGCCCTTCTCGCTGCAACTCTCATCGCTGGTGCAGCTCATGCTGAAGGCGACTACTACCGGGGCGCTTCGAAGAACGCCCCTGTACGGTCCAGCCAGGTCGACACGATCTCCACGGGCAGCATCAGTGTCGCAACCGCTGCCATGAGCTCCGCCTCCACGGCCTCCGCCGACCCTTCGAAGTGGTTCCACCAGGAGAAGGGTGACAACCAGGGGAA
>NZ_JAKJHS010000022.1 GCF_021648825.1 Rhizobium halophilum
GAATACGTCTCCGCACGTCCAAACGACGGAAACGTCGGAGCAAGATTACAGCGCGCCTTTTTCAACAGTATCCGCCAACACCGGACATCTGCTTCAGGTAATGTATTGGCTGTTTGGCGACAGCGGGAAACGGTTTCAATGCGGGCAGAGCAGCGCATTTCTTTAAAGCACGAAGACGTAAAGAGCCCGTTCAGCGACCTCCCGTACAGCATCTTCAAGTCGCTGCCAGTGAAGATGACGCCGCAACAAGGTTCGGTCTGATGGCTAATGCCTTTCAGGTCGCTCACACAAGCTAAGTCGCCAGTCTCCCGTGAAGTCAAAGCACGGAGCTGGTACTTCCGAACTAAACCAAAAGGATGTGCTGGCAACAATCGACGGTGCACAATACCAATATGCGCAACCATCCTTGTTCATGGCCCACCAACGGGCACTCTTCGGGGCCATGCTCCAATCGACGGTAGCTATCTCTGATTCAGTCTGATGTAGATCGTCGGTCATGGAAGTTAGCTTGTAGCGGTACTGGATGAGCCGGAGCTGAATTCTGCTTTAAGCGCAGGTTCATCTTAATCGTCGTCGTCGCCGTCGTCACCATCATCATCGCCGTTCCCGCCGCCGCTTCCGTTGCCGTTCCCGTTATCACCGTGTCCGTTCCCGCCGCCACGCTCGTTTTTATCGTCCGCGTTACCGCGACCTGCCGCCTGCTGGCCGAACGTGTTGCCGCCTTCGCTGCGTTCGCCACTGACGCCAATTGATCCAGAATCGCTCGTTTCTCCCGCCGAGCTTCTGTCGCCGAACGAACCCAGGCCAAGGCCCGCTCCGACTGGCGCGGCTTGACCTACGGCAGGTACAGATGCTTGCACTGGCTCTACGGAGAAGACGGAGGGAGGTTCATCGAGTCCTGCGACGGACATGTTCTGAGCTTGGTCTACGGTGACCTGTTGGCCCGGTCCGACATTGGTGCTCTGACCACCCGTAAAGGAGGAGACCTGGACCAACCCCTCTTCAACGGACACGGAGGCCGCCTTTGCCGTCACAGTCACCGTGAAGCTTGTGCCCTTGACCACAGCAGCGAGAAAAGGAGTGTGGACGTAGGTATGCGGCCTGCTGCGTTTTTCGATATCGAGGGCGATTTCGCCCTTCTGCTGAACGACCCGCGTTTCTCTGGAGAAAAGCCCGTTCTCGGTGAAGATCGCTGCGAGGGTCTTCGGACCGAATGACACTTTCTCCACGCCTCGCTCCAGTTCCACCCGTCCCCTCGGCCCTGTGGATATCCAGGAGCTGTTCGGGATGGTCATGCCGCCGACAACGGGGACCCAGTTCTTCTTGTCGACCGTAAATAAGACCTGCTTTGTTGTCCTGCTTACAAGCCATTCAGATGCGAGCGCTTGAGCGGACCACATGCAAAGCATGACGAATACAACGAACGGGATGGAACGGAAAAAGCTAGTCATCGCCTATCGTGCCAGCAATTCTACGCCAAGGGACCAATTTTCGGGCGGCGGCTCATGACGGTCGAGAAGAGAGACCAGCTTCGCCGCCGGCTTGCCGGATCGATTTTAACCTCCGGGAGCAGCAGGGCATCGAGACCTGGAGGCGGTTCCTCGATGAAGCTCGACGGCCCGGCAGGGGCGATCAGGGTCGGGTTTCGTCGCGGTCATGAAGTTCTCCTTCAAAAGGGTGGCAACGCGCGCCGGAACGCATGGAACGATCGCACCATCGATTGGTTGGAACAGCACCCCCAACAAGAGAGGTGCATCATGAAATCGTTGATTGTTACTGTGGCCGCACTAGCGCTCTCCGCTGGCGTTGCGTTCGCTCAAGCCACGACGCAGAACGCGCCCGCGCAGCAAAGCCAGGGGCAGGGCCAAACCCAACAGCAGGGCGGCGGCGACAACTTCCCCTCGGTTCAGCCACCTCCTCCGCCAAGCCTAGACCAGCAGCCCGGTGGACAGGTGGACCGGTCAGATGGGTGGCGTGGGGACCAGATGACCCGCCACCACCGCGGGCGCCACGGCGGGCGCACCGCGCACTTCTCGATTGAAACGGGTGGCGCGAAGATCAAAGTCCGCTGCGGCGCGGACCAGTCGAGCAACCAGTGCGTTGACATGGTGTCGCAGCTCCTAGAACAGGTTCAGTCGAGCGATAGCGGCAATGCTCGCGACGGGCGCGAGCGCGACCGAGATCGCTACAGTCATCGGGACTCGCGATGGGATCACCTCGACCGTGATTGGCACGATGACCGCGACCGGAGGGGAAGGGACTAAGACGATCTCGAGGGACGATAATCCAGCTGCAATGGCTTCATAGGACAAGGATCGGAGCGACAACGCCGGTCCGTGGCTCTATAAGGCGTCACTACACATTTGAACGGCCACACCGAAAAGGTGTGGCCGTTCCACCAGACGATCGCCAACGCAACCGGCACGCGCGTGAACGCCCCCATGACGGCATCCGACTACATGCTCGACGCAACTAACACTTGTAGGCAAATGGGGCGTTCCATGAAGCCTCCGGCGAACCGGGCGCGGTCAACAGGATCGCTGATATTAAGAGACCATCGCGGGCCTTAGCTGCTTGCCGCGAGGATGGCTTCGCTGCGGATTTCCTCCGTCAGCTTCAGTCGAAGGCGGGAGAATTCCGGGCTTGCCTTGACGGTGTAATGGCGAGGATGCGGGATATCTACCGGCGTGACGGACTTGATCCTGCCGGGGCGTGCCGTCATCGTGACCACGCGGGAGGCCATGAACACGGCCTCTTCGATATCGTGGGTGACGAAGATCACCGTCTTCTGTTCGCGTTCCCAGATGCCGAGGAGGAGCTCCTGCATCAAGCCACGCGTCTGGTTATCGAGCGCCCCGAACGGCTCGTCGAGCAGCAGGATCTTAGGGTCGTTGGCCAAGGCGCGGGCAATCGCCGTGCGCTGCTGCATGCCGCCAGAGAGCTGCTTCGGCCAGTGGTCCTCGAAGCCGCGCAGTCCCACCTTGTCGATGTAACTGCCGACGATCTCCTTCGAAGAGGAAGCGGGAAGGCCGCGTTCACGCAGCCCGAAGGCGACGTTCTCGCGCACCGTGAGCCATGGGAAGAGGGTGTAGGACTGGAAGACCATACCCCGGTCCGCGCCCGGACCCTTGATCTCCGTCCCCTCGAGCATGACCTTGCCGGTGGTCGGCTGGTCGAGCCCGGCGATGATGCGAAGAAGCGTTGACTTGCCGCAGCCGGACGGACCGAGGACGGTCACGAAGTCGTTCTTGGCGATCTCCAGGTCCGTTGGCTGAAGCGCCTGTACGGGCTTTCCGCCACGCACGCCCGGGAAGGTGCGGCTTACGCCCTGGATGATGAGCTCGCTCATGCCAGCCTCCAGGCGAACAGGTGACGGTTCGCCGTCTTGAACGCAAAATCGGAAATCAGACCGATGATGCCGATGACGATGATGCCGAAGATGATCTGGCCGGTGGCCATCAGCGCCTGGCTGTTGATGATCATGTAACCGATGCCGGACGAGGCGCCGATCAGTTCGGCGACGATGACATAGGTCCAAGCCCAGCCGAGAACGAGGCGCAGCGTCTCGGCGATATCGGGAGCATTGGCCGGGATGAGCACGCGCCGCACGATGCCGCGGTCACGGGCGCCGAGGGTGTAGGCGGCCTCGACCAGATCGCGGCGCGTGGCTGCCACGGAGACCGCAACCATCAGGATGATCTGGAAGACCGAGCCGATGAAGATCACCAGCAGCTTCTGCATTTCCCCAATTCCAGCCCAAAGGATGAGGAGTGGGATGAATGCGGACGCAGGGAGGTAGCGCGAGAAGGAGACGAAAGGCTCAAGCAGTGCCTCCACCGGCTTGTATGCGCCCATGGCGACGCCGACGGGAACGGCCACGACTGCGGCAAGGACAAAACCCCCGACCACGCGCCACACGGTCATGCCGATGTCTCGCAGGAAGCCCTGTTCGGTCAGCAGGTAGATCCCGTCTTTGACCATCGTGATCGGGTCGGCGAGGAAGGTCGGGGAAACAAATCCGCCGAACGTCGCAAGCGACCAGCCCGCAAAGAACAGCACGAAGAAGAGGATGCCGAGCAGGACGCGAGCCTGCGGGCTGATTGGTTGTAGTGGGCGCATGGTGCCTCGGCAATCGACGACCGGCGGAGAAGTCCCCGCCGGCCTTGAGACCTTACTGGATGAACGATGTGTCGACGATGGTAGAAAGGTCAGGCTTAGACTTGATGACGCCGATCTCCATCAGGAGGTCCGCAGCCTTTTCCGAGAAGGTCATGAACTCTCCAGCGAAGAAGGTCTTGTTGGCGGCCTGATCCTGCCATTCCAGGTGCTGTGCCGAATCGCCGAAGGCTTCAGCCGACTGCTTCACGTCGGCACCCATGATGCCGTAGCTCTTTTCCTTGTCCGTTCTGATCATCTCAAGGGCTTCGAAATAGCTCTTGGCCAGAGCCTTTGCCGCGTCCGGATTGTCCTTGAGAAACTCTGGGGTGCAGCCAAAGGTGTCCATCACGGCCGGATAGTCCAGGGTCGTAGCAAGGATCTTGCCTTGGTCCGGGGCGGCACGGACCGTTGAAAGGTAGGGTTCGTAGGTCATTGCCGCATCGTTCTGACCCGCGACGAAGGCCTGAGCTGCCGGGCCCGGCTCGAGATTTACGACGTTGACGTCCTCCATCGTCAGCCCGTTTTCCTTCAGCATGTAGGCGAGAAGGAAGTAGGGCGAGGTGCCGGGTGCGGAGGCGGCGACCGTCTTGCCCTTCAGGTCGGCAAAGCTCTCGACATCGTTGCGCACGGCCATGCCGTCGGCGCCATGCGATTTGTCGAGCTGGAAGATCTGCGTTGCCGGCACGCCGTTGGCATTCCAGACAATCCAGGTTTCGACGGTTGTGGCGGCGCACTGAATGTCGCCGGATGCCAGTGCAAGATGGCGGCTCGCCTGCGGGATCTTCTTGATCTCCACGTTAAGCCCGTGCTTCTTAAAGATACCCGCTTCCTTCGCCAGCGTCAGAGGCGCAAAACCCGTCCAGCCGGACATGCCGATGGTGACGGAGGTTTCCGCCTTCGCAGCGGTTGATCCTAGTAGAGCCGCAAGCGAGGCGGCGATTATCCAGCAGTTCTTCATCGTGGCAGTTCCCCTGTTTGGTTTATATTGAGGCAGCTTCGGATTATGCCTCTTGGGCGGGCATACTATCCATGCTGCAGTTATCTTGTCTATACAAGATATCATTGGCGGGCAGTATCATGACCGCCAAAATAGCACCTTCGCCGGTCATTGAAATCTGCTCTCCCGCTTCGACGATGACGACATCCCGCGCCTGCAGCGTCTCCTCCCGGGAGGCGCCTATCACCCTAACTCCGGTGCCGAGGCAGAAGATGAACCGCGTGCGATCCGAACCCTCGAGAGAGAGGGGCAGCGCGAGTCTTTGGACCTGATGATTGACGGTCTCGCGCCTGCTCATGACGTTGAAGTCGACGATCGTGCCGTCGGTCAGCCGAGCCTTCGTCGCCACGTCCGCCGAAAAGCGATAGGGCAGGGACGACGGGTCAAGGAAAATTGGCTCGCAGCCGGCCACTGACAGCTCCAACCCGCCGCCTTCGATGACGCTCAACGTCCGGTCAATGCCGGGGAAGATCGAGAACGGGCCATCTTCGGCGACCGTTGCCATGCTGATGCGCCAATCGAAGGTGTCCACGGTGGCATCAGCCGGAAAGACAGCAATCTCAGCCGTCTCGCCGCGTCCGTTCTTCCATGGCATCCGCTTGTGGTCGCAGGCGCTAAGAACCTTCATGGCTCAGTTCCCCAGGATGCCCGGCAGCCGCAGCCCGTTCTCTCGGGCGCAGTCGAGAGCGATCTCGTAGCCCGCGTCTGCGTGGCGCATCACGCCGGTTCCCGGATCGTTCCACAGCACCCGTTCCAGCCGGCGGTCGGCATCTTCCGAGCCGTCGCAGCAGATCACCATGCCGGAATGCTGCGAGTAGCCCATACCAACGCCGCCGCCGTGATGGAGGGACACCCAGGTCGCGCCGGAAGCAGTATTGAGAAGGGCGTTGAGAAGCGGCCAGTCGGACACGGCGTCCGAACCGTCCTTCATCGCCTCCGTCTCACGATTGGGGGAGGCGACGGAGCCTGAATCGAGATGGTCGCGGCCGATGACGATTGGAGCGGAGAGTTCGCCGTTGCGCACCATCTCGTTGAAGGCAAGGCCGAGCTTGTGGCGGTCGCCAAGGCCGACCCAGCAGATGCGTGCCGGCAGGCCCTGGAAGGCGATGCGCTCTTTCGCCATGTCGAGCCAGTTGTGCAAGTGCTTGTTGTCCGGCAGCAGCTCCTTCACCTTGGCGTCTGTCTTGTAGATGTCGTCGGGGTCACCGGATAGGGCAGCCCAGCGAAAGGGGCCGACGCCGCGGCAGAAGAGCGGACGGATATAGGCCGGCACGAATCCAGGGAAGGCGAAGGCATTTTCCAGACCCTCGTCCTTGGCCACCTGGCGGATGTTGTTGCCGTAGTCGAGCGTCGGTACTCCGGCACTCCAGAAGGCGACCATGGCTTCCACGTGGACTCTCATGGAGGCGCGCGCCGCATCTTCCACAGTCTTGGGATCGCTCTCCCGCTTCGCCCTCGCTTCCTCGACAGTCCAGCCGATCGGCAGGTAGCCGTTGCGCGGATCATGAGCTGAGGTTTGGTCGGTGACCATATCGGGGCGTGGGCCACCGGTGTGCATGCGGCGCACGAGTTCGGGGAAGATCTCGGCCGCATTGCCGAGCAGGCCGACGGACTTGGCTTCGCCCTTTGCCGTCCATTCGGCAATCATGGCGAGAGCCTCATCCAGCGTCTTCGCCTTGGCGTCGACGTAGCGGGTGCGCAGGCGGAAATCGATCCGGCTCTCGTCGCATTCAACGGCCAGGCAGCAGGCGCCGGCCATGACGGCTGCGAGCGGCTGCGCACCGCCCATGCCGCCGAGGCCACCGGTCAGGATCCACTTGCCCTTCAGGTCGCCGTTGTAGTGCTGGCGGCCGGCCTCGACGAAGGTTTCGTAGGTGCCCTGAACGATGCCTTGCGTGCCGATGTAGATCCACGAGCCGGCAGTCATCTGGCCGTACATGGCCAGCCCCTTTTTATCCAGCTCGTTGAAATGATCCCAGGTCGCCCAGTGTGGCACGAGGTTGGAATTGGCGATCAAGACGCGCGGTGCGTCCCTATGGGTGCGGAACACGCCAACCGGCTTGCCCGACTGGACGAGCAGCGTCTCTTCCTCACTCAGGGTCTTCAAGGTCGCGGCGATGCGGTCAAAATCGTCCCAGGTGCGGGCAGCGCGCCCGATGCCGCCGTAGACAACCAGCTCATGCGGGTTCTCGGCGACATCGGGATCGAGATTGTTCATCAGCATGCGCAGCGGCGCTTCGGTCATCCAGCTCCTGGCATTAAGCTCCGGGCCGCGCGGGGCGCGGACCTCTCGGATGTTGTGGCGCGGATTTGTCATCTCTCGTTCCCCATTGCCTTGAGTTCGTAAGCCACCGTCTCCAGGCGCTCCAGAATCATCTTCAGATAAGGCCTGAGCTTCTCCGCCTTGTCGGAATCATAAGCGAACGGCACGGTCTCCGCCGCCAGATGCGTCGACTGGGCAAGCTCCATCTGGATGGCGTGAATGCCGTCAGCTGGGCTTCCGTAGTGGCGGGTGGTCCAACCGCCCTTGAAGCGCCCGTTGACGATGCTCGTATAGCCGGCTGCATAGCCCGCCACCTCGGCGGTCACCCGTTCGAACTCGAGCGCACATGAGGCGCCGGAATTGGAGCCGATGTTGAAATCCGGAAGAGTTCCTTCGAAGAGGAACGGGATGTGAGATCGGATGGAATGGCAGTCGTAGAGCACCACGAGGCCGTGGATCGCCTTTATGCGCTCGATCTCTGCAGACAGCGCCGTGTGATAGCGGCTGTGAAAGGCGTCCAGGCGGGCTGAAGTATCCTTGTCTGTCGGTTCTGCTCCCTCCTTCCAGATCGACTTGCCGTCGAAATCGGTCGTCGGGACGAGGCCTGTCGTGTTCTGCCCCGGATAGAGACTTTTTCCGTCGGGATCGCGATTGGCGTCGATGACATAGCGATGGAAGGTAGCGCGCACCGTCGTCGCATCCTGGAGAAGGCCTGCATATAGGTCATGGATATGCCAGTCGGTGTCTGCCAGCAGGCGACCATTGTCGTTCAGCCTGTCCCATACCTCGGCAGGAAGGTCCGTTCCGGTGTGCGGGAAGGCAAGAATGACGGGTGAGTTGCCCTTCTGGATCTCAAAGACAGTCATCGGCCGGCCTCCAGCCTGGGCAGGATCCCATCCGCCACGGCGGCGACCAGCGCGCCGGACGCCACCAGTTCACTCGCCTTGGCGAGATCGGTTGCCATGTAGCGATCGTCGTCCAGAGCCGGGACGGAAGCGCGTAGCACAGCGGCCGCTTTCTCCAGCTCCGGACCAGTCCTAAGCGGCCCGCGCAGTTCAACCCCTTGAGCCGCGGCCAAGGCTTCGATGCCAAGGATGCCGAAAAGGTTCTCCGTCATGGCGAGCAGGCGCCGTGCACCATGGCATGCCATAGAAACATGGTCTTCCTGGTTGGCCGACGTCGGGGTCGAATCGACGGAGGCCGGATGGGACATCTGCTTGTTCTCGCTCATCAGCGCCGCAGACGTCACTTCAGCGATCATGAGCCCGGAATTGAGTCCCGGCTTCTTCGACAGAAACGCAGGTAGGCCATAGGAGAGCGCCGGATCGACCAGCAAAGCGATCCGCCTCTGGGCAATCGCTCCGATCTCGCAGATCGCGAGTGCCGTCTGGTCTGCGGCAAAGGCTACCGGCTCAGCATGAAAGTTGCCGCCGGAGAGCACCTGGTTATCGGACAGCACGAGCGGATTATCGGTTACAGCATTTGCCTCGATCTCCAGTGTCCGCCCGACCTGGCGCAGGAGATCGAGGCAGGCGCCGTCGACCTGAGGCTGGCAGCGGATGCAGTAGGGGTCCTGGACGCGCTCGTCGGCGTCGATGTGGCTTGCGCGGATCTCCGAGCCCTCAAGCAATTGCCGCAGGGCAGCCCCGGCGTCGACTTGCCCCTGATGCCCGCGCAGCGCATGGATCTCGGGATGGAACGGCGCGGAGGATCCCATGGCCGCGTCGGTCGACATGGCGCCCGTGACAAGCGCCGTCTGTGCCGCACGGTGGGCGCGAAAGAGACCAGCGAGCGCCAGTGCGGTGGAAACCTGCGTTCCGTTGATCAGCGCAAGCCCTTCCTTTGCAGCAAGGTCGATGGGCTCGAGGCCTGCCTGCGCCAGTGCCGCAGCGCCGGACAGGACGCGCCCCTCGTGCATCGCTTCGCCTTCGCCCATCATCACGGCGGCCATATGAGCAAGCGGTGCGAGATCGCCGGACGCTCCGACCGAGCCCTTTTCTGGAATGACGGGGATGACGCCCTTTTCAAGCATGGCTTCAAGCAGGCGGACAAGCTCCAGCCGCACCCCGGAGGCGCCGCGACCAAGCGAGACCAGCTTCAGCGCCATGATCAGGCGCACGACGTTTTCCGGCAGCGGGCTTCCGAGGCCACAGCAGTGTGACAGGATGAGGTTTCTTTGCAGTTTCGCCACGTCGGCGCTGTCGATCTTGATCGAGGCAAGCTTTCCGAAACCTGTGTTGATCCCGTAGACCGGCTCGTTACCCGCGGCGATCTCGGCAATGCGGCGCGCACCTTTCTCGATTCCTGCGTCGAAGGATCGATCGAGCGTTGCCGCACCCGTGCTCCAGTAGATTTCCGCGAGCTCATCGAGTGTGACTCGGCCAGGGTGAAGCTTGATCGTCATACGCTTACCTCCGATCCCTTGAACACTCGGGCGTGAAGCGGGTTGAACCCCATTCGGTAAACCAGTTCAGCCGGTCGCTCGATGTCCCAGATTGCGAAATCCGCGGACTTGCCAACCTCGATGGTGCCGGTTTCCGGAAGCAGGCCTAGCGCGCGCGCGGCTTCGCGCGTCACCCCGGCCAGGCACTCGTCGACGGTAAGCCGGAACAGCGTTGCTGCCATGTTCATGGCAAGAAGCAGCGAGGTGAGGGGGGACGTTCCGGGGTTGCAGTCCGTGGCAACGGCGATCGGCACGCCCGCCTCACGCAGGGCCACGACAGGCGGCTTCTGTGTTTCGTTGATCGCGTAGAAGGCTCCCGGCAGAAGCACGGCAACCGTCCCGGCTTTTGCCATTTGAGCGATGCCTTCTCCGTCAAGGTACTCGAGATGATCTGCGGAAAGTGCTCCATAGGAGGCGGCCATCGCGGCACCTCCAAGGTTCGAGAGCTGTTCCGCATGAAGTTTAACCGGGAGATTAAGCGTTCTGGCCTTGTCGAAGACCAGACGCATCTCATCGACGGAGAAGGCAATGCCTTCGCAGAACCCGTCCACCGCATCGATCAACCCTTCTGCATGGCCTCGTTCCATTCCCGGCAGAACCACCTCGCGAATGTAGTCCCGGTTCCGCCCCTTGTAGGCGGCAGGCGTGGCGTGGGCTGCCAGATAGGACGTGGCGACCCGCACGGGGCGCTGTTTTTCCAGTGCCCGTGCCGCGCGCAGCATGTTGAGCTCACCATCGATACTGAGCCCGTAGCCGGACTTGACCTCCACTGTCCCGACACCCTCCCGGAGAAGCGTATCCAGACGAGGAAGGCTCGCCTCCACCAGTTCGGGGACGGAGAGAGCATTGGTCGCGGCCACGGAGGAAACGATCCCGCCGCCCGCGCGCGCAATCTCCTCGTAGGTCGCGCCGTTCAGCCGCATCTCGAACTCCATCGCCCGGTCGCCGCCGAAGACCAGGTGCGTGTGGCAGTCGATGAAGGCCGGCGTCACCCAGCGGCCTTCAAGGTTTCGGTGTTCGACGTGGCTTGCGGCGCCCGGAAAGTCATCGGCGCGGCCGATCCAGCTGATGCGACCGTCCTCGCACAGGATCGCGGCATCTTCCATGACGCCGCAGCCCGGCTCCTGCGGTGCAAGGGTTGCCAAGCGGGCATGTGTCCAGAGCGTTCGGTGGTGATTCATGCGGCCTCCGAATTCACTTGAGTTCACGGCCATTCTTGCGTGACCTTCCCATTGTTCTGTTTAATGTATATACATAGCGTTGGCGTTGGCAAGCGTCGGTTTCGTCAACAAGGGGGAGACCGGCGGACGGTAAAGGCGGAGGGTAATCGTGACGGCGATCCATGCAAAGCAGGCGCTTCTTCCCGAGGGTTGGGCACGAGACGTGCGGATCGAGCTGGCGGAGGGCAAGATTTGCGGGATCGAGCGTGAGGCCGAAGCACAGCCGGCGGACGAGCGGCAGGACGCGGTCGTGCCGGCAATCGGCAACCTCCACAGCCACGCCTTCCAGCGCGCGATGGCCGGCCTGGCCGAGATCCGCGGTCATGGCGACGACAGCTTCTGGAGCTGGCGCACGACCATGTACAGATTTGCGCTGAGTATGACGCCAGATCAGGTCGAGGCGGTCGCCGCGCAGCTCTATATGGAAATGCTAGAAGCCGGCTTCGCGCGTGTGGGCGAGTTCCACTATCTGCACAACGATGCAGACGGCGGACACTACGATGACATCGCGGAGATGGTTGTTCGGATCGCCGCAGCTTCGGAGGAGGCGGGTATCGGGCTGACGCTACTTCCGGTCTTCTACGCCCATTCCGGCTTCGGCGGTCAGCCATCCCTCGAAGGCCAGCGCCGCTTCATCCACTCGCTTGAGAGCTTCGCGCGACTGATGCAGAGGTGCGAGACGATCACCGCTGCGCTTCCGGGAGCAGTGCTGGGCCTTGCACCCCATAGCCTGCGGGCGGTGAACGAGGAGGAACTTCGCGAGTTGGTCACGCTTGCCGGACCGCGGCCGATCCACATTCATATTGCCGAACAGACCAAGGAAGTCGACGACTGCATCGCCTGGTCCGGTGCGAGGCCGGTGGAGTGGCTGCTCGATCACGCTGAGGTGGACGATCGCTGGTGCCTCATCCACGCGACCCATATGACCGGCGCCGAGACGCAGCGCATGGCGCAGAGCGGTGCAGTTGCTGGCCTTTGCCCGATCACCGAGGCGAACCTGGGAGACGGCGTCTTCAATGCCCCGACCTTCCTGCAGGAGAAGGGCCACTTCGGCGTCGGCTCCGACTCCAACATCCGCATCTCTCTGCCGGAAGAACTGCGGATGCTGGAATATTCGCAGCGCCTGTCGCGCCGCGCGCGCAACGTGATCGCCGATCCGGGAGGCTCGACCGGGCGCAGGCTGTTGGAGGCCGCCTGCCGTGGCGCGGGGCAGGCCCTTCAGTCATATAGCGGGATCGAGATTGGCGCCACCGCCGACATGATCGCGCTCGACTTGCGTGGTGTGCCTCACCTCCAGCAGGACCATCTGCTCGATCACTGGATCTTCGCTGGGGGTGTCGCGGTCGACACGGTCTGGGCAGCAGGCAGAAAGCTTGTGGAGGGCCGACGGCATATCAAGCGGGATGCGATCTCCCGTCGGTTCAACCATGTGATGAAAGAGCTTACCGGCGCATGAGATGGGAACGCCCGGAGAATTTCCTTTTGGATAGCATCATCACCGGGTTAGATCATCCAGACGGTTGAAAGGAAGACGACAGATCGTGGCGGACATCGGCGGCAGGAACCAGACGCTGCACCAGCGCATATTAAACGACATCGAGGGCAATATCGTCTCCGGGCAGTGGCCACCCGGCCACCGGCTCCCCTTCGAGGTTGACCTGGCGGTTCACTACGGATGTTCCCGCATGACCGTGAACAAGGTGATGACGCAGCTGGCAAAATCGGGCCTGATCGAACGCCGGAAGAAATCCGGTAGTTTCGTCACCCGACCGCAGGCCGAGTCAGCGGTTCTTGAGATTGCCGACATCGAGCAGGAGGTGAGGTCGCTAAATCTGCGCTACGCCTTCAGGCTCGAGCGCCGGCAGGTGAGGCGTGCGACGCAAGCGGACCTCCGTGCTCTGGAAGCGAAGCAGGCAAAGGACGTGCTGGCCGTGGTCTGCATCCATTTCGCCGGTGAGCGGCCTTTCTGCGTGGAGGACCGCATCATCAACCTGGCCGCGGTTCCCGGTGCCACAGCCGCGCATTTCTCCGAGACGCCGCCGGGACGTTGGCTTTTGGTCGAGATCCCCTGGAGCGCTGCAGAGCACCGCATCCACGCGACTGCGGCAACGGCTGAGATGGCCGCGATGCTGGATATCGCCAAGGGCTCTCCATGCCTTCTGATCGAGCGGCGGACCTGGAGCGATGCCGGGACGATCACTTACGTCCGCTTGACCTATCCCGGAGAAACACATTCCCTCGTCGCTCGGTTCACTCCCGCGTCCCGGTGAGTATGGAAGGGTTGGGATGTTTAGGAGGACCTTAGCCTTAGCGTTGAAGGACCGCACCCGGCTATTTCGCGGGCAATGTCGGCTATACTGGTTTTTTCCTCCATCACTGCGTGCACTACATGGACCTCGTCTCGTTCCTCGTGTCGCCGGTTGATAAGCTGACGGCGTGCAAGGTCGAGAAGGGCAGGGGCAAGGTGCTCTTTCATGTTAACTTCGACTTCGAATGCGGTGCCATCGGCACCATCCCCATGGGCACTGCCCCAATCGCGGCGCGCCGGTGGAGCCTATCGAAATCATGGGCGACCACCAGCGCATCGAGGTCGACAACGTCATCGAGCGGCCATCCGGTTGGGACGGAACGGAGCTTGCTCTCTGCTGTGGCTATAACCTCCACTGGCCGGTACTCGGCGTTCGGGTGCGTCCTTATCTTTTCTTTACTCGCTTCCCAGCTCTTCCCAATCGAGGCCTGACCCGAAACACCTTTAGTCCTGTCTGCCTATCAACAGGAGACACGGACATGTCCGACTTCACCTTCATCGCGCTTTGCGGCGGCACGCTTCTCGTGCTCGCGCTCTACGCCCGCGCACTCGACCGGCTTTGAGGGGATCAAGATGCCTGAACCTCTCTTTGGCCTCCTCGTCGCCGTGCCTCTCGGCTCCTATCTCGTGGTCACGCTCTTGCGTCCCGAGCGTTTCTGATCTGGAGCAGCCCCATGACCATCACCGGTTGGCTGCAGATCAGCCTTCTCTTCCTCGCCGTCCTCCTCGTCGTCAAGCCGCTCGGGCTTTACATGGCGAGGGTGTCTTCCGGCGAGCGGACGTTTCTTTCGCCCGTGCTCGGTCGCGTTGAAAGCAATCTCTACCGTCTGGCTGGCATCGATACGGGCAGGGAGCAGAGCTGGCGGGCCTATGTCACTGCCATGCTCATATTCTCGCTGGTCGGCTTCGTCGCCCTTTACGCACTCCTGCGCTTTCAGGCCTCTCTGCCACTGAATCCCCAGAGCTTTACCGGCATGTCGCCAGACCTCGCCTTCAACACGGCGATCTCCTTCGTCACCAATACCAACTGGCAGAACTACGGGGGCGAGACCACGCTCAGCCACCTCAGCCAGATGGTCGGCCTCACGGTTCAGAACTTCCTGTCTGCGGCCACCGGCATGGCTCTGGCCGTCGCGTTCACCCGAGCCTTCGCACGCTCTAAGGCCGCGACACTCGGCAACTTCTGGGTCGATGTCACCCGAGCCACCCTTTACGTGCTGCTGCCGCTGTCGATCATCGTTGCGCTCGTCTTCGTCGCCATGGGCCTTCCCCAGACGCTCGATGCCTCCGTGACGGCAACCACCCTCGAAGGTGCCAACCAGGTGATCTCGCTCGGACCGGTCGCCTCGCAGGAAGCGATCAAGCAGCTCGGCACCAACGGTGGCGGCTTCTTCAACGTCAATGCCGCCCATCCCTTCGAGAACCCGACGGCCTGGTCGAATTACCTCAACATCTTCGCCATGCTGTCGATTTCGGCAGCGCTTGTCTATGCCTTCGGCCAGATGGTCGGAAATCGCCGCCAGGGCTGGGCGTTAATTTCGGCCATGGCCGTTCTGCTGATATCGGGCGTCGCGTTCATCTACTGGGCCGAAGCCCAGGGGAACACAATTCTCACGGCCATCGGTGTCGATCCGTCGCTCGGCAACATGGAAGGCAAGGAGATCCGTTTCGGCCAGGCGATGACGGCGCTGTATGCGGGGGTTACGACCGGACTGTCGAATGGCGGCGTCAACGGCATGCACGGCTCGCTCACCGGTCTCGGCGGTCTCGTGCCGATGTTTCTGATCCAGCTCGGCGAGGTTCTGCCGGGCGGCGTCGGCTCTGGTCTATACGGCATGCTGGTCTTCGCGCTGCTGTCCGTCTTCGTTGCCGGCCTGATGGTCGGGCGCACGCCGGAATTCCTCGGCAAGAAGATTGAAGGCCGCGAGATGAAGTTTGCCATGCTGGCGGTGCTCGTCCTGCCGCTCGCGATCCTTGGCTTCACCGCCGTCTCCGCCATGCTGCCCCTTGCGGTCGCCAGCATCGGCACCGCCGGCCCGCATGGCCTGTCGGAAATCCTCTATGCCTATACCTCGGCAGCCGGCAACAATGGCTCGGCCTTTGGTGGGCTCTCGGGCAATACGCCCTGGTACAACACGACGCTTGGGCTCGCCATGCTGCTCGGTCGCTTCGCCTATGTGGTGCCGGTCATGGCCATCGCTGGATCGCTCGCCGCCAAGGTCAAGGCACCCGGATCGGCCGGCACCTTCCCGACGGACGGTCCGCTGTTCGTTGGCCTGCTCATCGGCATCATCCTCATCCTCGGCGGCCTGCAATTCTTCCCGGCGCTCGCACTCGGTCCCATTGCCGACCATCTGGCGATGCTGGCCGGCCAATCATTCTAAAGGAACTTCCATGTTCAAGGCTCATCAAGCGCAAAGCCTTCTCGATCCAGGCATTCTGCGACCGGCTGTAGTCGATGCCTTCCGTAAGCTCGACCCACGGCTTCTGTTGCGCAATCCGGTGATCTTCGTCACCGAGATGGTGGCTGTCGTGGTGACGCTACTCCTCCTCCGCGACCTCGTCACCAAGCCGGCCGAGGCGTTCTTCTCCGTGCAGACCGCCAGCTGGCTGTGGTTCACGGTCCTGTTTGCCACTTTCGCCGAGGCCGTAGCCGAGGGCCGCGGCCGGGCGCAGGCCGACAGCCTAAAGAAGACCAAGTCGGAACTCGTCGCCCGCCGGCTCAGAGCCGATGGCGGCACAGAGACAATCGCCGCGCCGGACCTGAAGGTCGGTGACGTGGTGATCGTTGCAGCCGGCGAGCTCATTCCCGGCGACGGGGAAGTCATCGAGGGTGTCGCCTCGGTCAACGAAAGCGCCATCACCGGCGAATCCGCCCCCGTGATCCGTGAATCCGGCGGCGACCGGTCGGCGGTGACCGGCGGCACGCAGGTGCTGTCGGACGAGATCCGGATCAGGATCACGGTTGCCCCCGGCTCCTCCTTCGTCGACCGGATGATCGCGCTGATCGAAGGCGCCCAGCGCCAGAAAACGCCGAACGAGATCGCGCTCTCCATCCTGCTGTCGGGGCTGACGCTGATCTTCCTCTTCGTCTGCGTGGCGATCTGGGGCCTGGCCGGCTATTCCGGCACGGTCATCTCCGTCACCGTGCTGGCCGCGCTGCTGGTCACGCTGATTCCGACGACGATCGGTGGACTTCTGTCGGCGATCGGCATCGCCGGAATGGACCGTCTGGTGCGCTTCAACGTGATTGCTACCTCCGGCCGCGCGGTGGAGGCTGCGGGCGACGTCGACACGCTGTTGCTCGACAAGACGGGCACCATCACCTTCGGCAACCGCATGGCCAGTGATTTTCTCGCTGCCCCCGGTGTCACGCCGGTCGAATTGGCCGAGGCCGCCCTGATTGCCAGTCTGTCCGACGAGACACCGGAAGGCCGCTCCGTCGTCGCGCTTGCCACCGGAGACTTCGGTATCGCAATGCCGGAGGCCCGTTTCGATGCGGTCATCGCCTTCACCGCGGAGACGCGACTGTCGGGCGTCGACTTCGGCCCGCGGCGGCTGCGCAAGGGCGCGGTCGATGCAGTGCTGAAATTTGCTGGTCTGACAGAAGAGGATGCGCCCGCGCAATTTCGCCGTGCCGTGGACCAGATCGCCCGCAGCGGCGGCACGCCGCTGGCGGTCGCCGACGGCAATCGCCTGCTCGGCGCGATTCACCTCAAGGATGTGGTGAAGCCGGGCATCAAGGGGCGTTTCGCAGCGCTTCGCGCCATGGGCATTCGCACCGTCATGGTGACCGGTGACAATCCGGTGACGGCGGCCGCCATCGCCTCGGAAGCAGGGGTCGATGACTACCTCGCCCAGGCGACGCCGGAGGACAAGCTCGCCTTCATCCGCCGCGAACAGCAGGGCGGCCGCCTGATCGCCATGTGCGGCGACGGCACCAACGATGCGCCGGCCCTTGCCCAGGCCGATGTCGGTGTCGCGATGCAAACCGGCACCCAGGCCGCCCGCGAGGCCGCCAACATGGTGGACCTCGATTCCAGCCCGACCAAGCTCATCGAGATCGTCGAGATCGGCAAGCAGCTGCTGATGACGCGCGGCTCGCTGACGACGTTTTCGATCGCCAATGATGTGGCCAAATACTTCGCCATCATCCCGGCGCTGTTCGTTGCCACTTATCCGACGCTTGGCGCGCTCAACATCATGGGACTTGCCTCGCCGCAATCGGCCATTCTCTCGGCTGTCATCTTCAACGCCCTGATCATCGTCGCACTGATCCCGCTGGCGCTGAAGGGCGTCTCCTACCGGCCCTCCGGCGCCGTCGTCCTGCTGCGTCGCAACCTCCTGGTCTACGGCCTTGGTGGTCTCGTTCTCCCCTTTGCCGGCATCAAGATCATCGACCTTGCCGTCAGCGCGCTTCACCTGGTGTAATCATGATCAACCATCTTCGCCCCGCAATCACCCTCATCGTCGCGATGACCGCCGTGACCGGTATCGCCTATCCCCTGACCATCACCGGTATTGCGCAGGCCGTCATGCCGGCACAGGCCAATGGCAGCCTGATTGAGAAGGATGGTGCCGTGATCGGCTCCGCCCTGATCGGCCAGGGCTTCACCTCGGACCGGTATTTCTGGCCGAGGCCGTCGGCGACAGGTCCCGAGCCGTATAACGCAAGCACCTCTTCCGGTTCGAGCCTGGGCACGACGTCCATTAAGCTGAAGGAACGTGTCGCTGCCGATGTCACGCGCCTCGAAGCTGCTGGACTTGCCATGCCGCATCCCGCCGACGCGGTGACGACATCGGGCTCCGGCCTCGATCCGCATGTCTCCCCGGCCTTCGCCGAGGCTCAGGTCGCACGCGTTGCCCAGGCACGGGGACTGCACCTCGAACGCGTGTCCGATCTCGTTCAGACGATGACGGCGCAGCGTGAATTGGGCGTCATCGGCGAACCGCGCGTGAATGTGCTAGAGCTCAACCTGGCGCTCGACGCACTTGCAATGTGAGAGACTGAATGGCGGATGACGACCGCAACCACGATCGCAGACCCGATCCCGATGCATTGCTTGCCCTGGCGGAGAGAGACCGCCGGGGCAAGCTGACCGTTTTTTTGGGCGCCGCACCCGGTGTCGGCAAGACCTATGCAATGCTGTCTCGGGCCGCGCGCCTGAGAGCGGATGGTGCAGACATCGTCGTCGGTCTCGTCGAGACCCATGGCCGCAGCGAAACGGCGGGGCTGCTCGAGGGGCTGGAGGTCTTGCCCAGGACCCGCGCTTCGCATCGCGGACGTGTGCTTGAGGAGTTCGACCTCGATGCGGCTCTCAAGCGTCGCCCCTCAATCGTCATTGTCGACGAGCTGGCGCATTCAAATCCGGACGGTTTCCGTCACCCCAAGCGCCATCAGGACATCGAGGAACTGATTGTCGCCGGCATCGATGTCTGGACGGCCCTCAACATCCAGCATCTCGAAAGCCTTGCCGATCTCGTGACCCAGATCACGGGCATCACGGTGCGCGAGCGCGTGCCGGATGTCGTGCTGAAGCGGGCAGACGAGGTTCTGCTCGTCGATCTGTCGCCGAGCGAACTGATCGAGCGACTGAAGGAGGGCAAGGTCTACCTGCCGGAAAGTGCCAACCGAGCCGTCGACAGGTTCTTCCGTCTAGGCAATCTCACGGCGCTTCGGGAACTGGCGCTGCGCCGAACCGCAGACCGGGTGGACGACCAGATGGTCGACTACTTGAAACAGAATGCGATCGACGGCCCTTGGGCGACAGGCGAACGTCTGCTGGTGTGTGTCGGCTCCGACACGCTTTCGGAAAAGGTCGTTCGGGTTGCAAGCCGGCTTGCCTCGGGGCTCAACGCTCCGTGGATGGTGGTATCGATCGAGCGCCCCGACCGGGAGGTGGAAACGCCTGAACGCCTGCAAAGAATCGAGACGCTGTTTCGCCTGGCCGAGCAGCTCGGAGCAGAAACCCGTCGCGTCATCGGCAGTGATTTCGTCGACGAGATCCTGAAGCTCGCCCGCCGCGAACACGCGACCCAGATCGTCATCGGAACGCGGCGTCGCAATCGCCTGAACCGGTTCCTGTCAAAATCCTTGCCGGAGGCCCTCGCCAAACGCGCCTCGGGGTTTGGCGTCTACATCGTCACGCCGGAAGCGGGGGATGCTGGTCGCAGCAAACGCACGCTCCCGGTGCCGCAGCTCTCGAGCCTCTGGCTGGCGACTGTCATCGCCGTGGGCTTCGTCGCGATCGCGGCGGCGATCGGCAAGGTCATCGACACGATCGTCGACCTTCCCAACATCTCGCTGCTGTTCCTGCTCGCTGTGCTGGGGGCCTCGGTATCGGGCGGCTATCTCGCCGCCTTTCTCGCCGCCATCCTGTCGACGCTCGCCTACAATTTCCTCTTCATTGATCCGCTGCATACCTTCACGATCGCCGCACCCCATGAGGTCTTCGCCCTCTTCGTCTTTCTGGCGGTCGCCATCATCGCCGGTGGATTTGCATCGCGGATCCGGGAACAGGCCGAGATCGCAGGGACCCGGGCAGCGGCATTGCAGTCGCTCTATGATTTTTCCCGCAAGCTCGCCGGCACCGCAAAAACCGAGGACGCCATCTGGCTCACCGTCTCGCATCTGCAGGCGCGGCTGAAGCGCAAGGTCGTGCTGCTCCTGCCCCGCCAGGGGGACCTGAGCATGGCCGCTGCCTGGCCGCCCGATACCGAACTCGATGTCACCGACCTGACGGCGGCCCGCTGGACCCATGACAAGCGCGAACTCGCCGGCCACGGCACCGGCACGCTTCCCAACAGCCGCTTCGAGTTTCGTCCTCTGCTCGGTCCGCACGGCATCGTCGGCGTTTGCGGTATCGAGCACCGTGAGGATCTCGACCTCAACGCCGAGCGTGCGCTGACCGCCATCCTCGACCAGACGGCGATCGCGCTGGATCGCGCAAGACTGGCCGAGGAGACGGTGCAACAGGCCGCAAGGCTGGAGGGCGAACGCTACCGGGAGGCGCTGCTCTCTTCGATCTCCCATGATCTGAGAACGCCGCTGGCGACCATCACCGGCGCAGTCACCGGCCTTCGCCAGCTCGGGGAGCGGATGACGGCGGAGAACCGCGACGATCTGCTGCAATCGATCGAAGAGGAAAGCGGCCGGATGAGCCGTTTCATTGCCAACCTGCTCGACATGTCCCGCATCGAGGCCGGCACGTTGAAACCCAAGCAGGAGTGGATGGATGTGACCGACGTGGTCCAGTCGGCCGTCGAGCGCACTCGCAAGTATGCGCCGGGCCGCCTGATCGAGACGGGCATCGCGCCGGATCTTCCGTTGATCCGAGGCGATAGCGTGCTTCTTTCGCAGGTTCTGTTCAACCTGCTGGATAATGCGGTGAAATATGGCGGAGACGAGTCCATCAATGTCTATGCCCGGCGCGACGGCAAGGACGTGCTGATTTCCGTGACGGACCTCGGCAAAGGCGTTTCCACAGAGGATCTGGACCGGATCTTCGAAAAATTCTATCGCAGAGGCAAGCCGGATGGCCGGGCGCCGGGCACCGGACTTGGCCTGTCCATCGCGCGTGGCTTTGTCGAGGCGATGGGCGGACGCATTCACGCCGAAAGCCCGGCATGGAAGAAGAAGGGAACCCGCATCATCATGCGCTTTCCGGTAGCCGAGCCAGCGACCATGGAGCCCAGATGACGGTGTCACGCATTCTCGTGGTTGACGACGAACCGCAGATACAGCGTTTCCTGAAGCCCGCACTGACGGCAGCGGGCTACGAGGTGATCGAAGCGCTGACCGGTGCCGAGGCCTTGAAGGCTGTGGCCACACAGGCACCCGACCTCGTCATCCTAGACCTTGGCTTGCCCGACATGGACGGAAAGGACGTCATCGCCAGCCTGCGCGGCTGGAGCGAGGTGCCGATCGTCATCCTGTCGGCGCGCGATCGCGAAAGCGAGAAGATCGCAGCCCTCGATCTCGGGGCCGACGATTATGTGGAGAAACCGTTCGGCATCGGCGAACTCACCGCCCGCATCCGCAACGCGTTGCGCCATCGCGGCAGGCGCGATGCTATACCGGAGATCATGGAGGTCGACGGCCTAACGATCGACCCGATCAAGCGGCTCGTCTCCCGCGACGGCGATACGGTTCACCTTACGCCGAAGGAATACGACCTGCTTTTGCTGCTTACCCGCCATACTGGTCGGGTCGTCACCCACCGCACCCTTCTAACAACGGTCTGGGGTCCCGCCCACAGCGACGACCTGCATTACCTCCGCGTCTTTATCGGACAGTTGCGGCAGAAAATCGAGCGGGATCCAACGCAGCCGCGGATCCTACGCACGGAACCGGGCGCGGGCTATCGGATGGCGGAACGGGATTGAGGCCGAACTTCGACGACCTGGATCGAGTGCCATTCCTCGACCGGGGCGGTCGCATCCGTAACCGCGCGCTGTTCGATCCGGCGATCGACAGCAAGCTGCGAGACTGCGACCGGACAGGAGCGGACCATCCCTGGCCGCCCCCACCTTGGTCATTCCAAATGGGGAAGTTCAACTCACGCTGAAGCGGTGTTAATCTCCGCTTCGCCAAATCGGGCTGAATATACAAGTCTCGGTGCCATCAGGCCCGTGGTTGCCACCTGCGAAGGAAGCGGCTCGCTGCGTAAGGTCTATGAATGCTAGTGGAGTCTGGCACAGTTCTTCCTGATGCAACCGGCGGATTTCGCCTTGGAGATCGGGGAAGCGGTCGTAGCCCGTCAGCAGCAGATAGCAACGCTTACCCGCAACGTCGATCGTCGCCTCGGCCGCTTCAAGGCCACATTCCCTCGCCAGGGCAAGACAGAAGACCTCGTTCTCAACACTTACCGAAAGCCGTTTTGTATCTGGTTTGACGTGCCCCCTTTGAATCGGACCGTTTATGGCTGGAATTTTCCAACTATGATCCCTCAATGGGAGAAGGAGAGT
>NZ_JAKJHS010000023.1 GCF_021648825.1 Rhizobium halophilum
GAGTTTACATGCCTCGGTCGATATCCGCCAAAGCTACCGATGGAACACCCAGTTAGCGACCCTGTTCCCGCCTGAGGATTCAGTCCTAAAACCTCTACGACCTAAGTCTGAACGTCAGAATGGGACGAACAACAGGCGGCGCATGCGCAAGGGACGCGTCAGATGACAGGGACGAGTGGGGCCGCCTGAAATTGCGCCCGAGAGGTCAACGAGCCGCAACCCGACGATGCCGATGTGTGTCCCACGCGTCGACCTCGACCTGCGGGAAATCGTCAACCGGACGGGCCAAGACTGACTGCCAGCTGGGGTTCTCCCGTTCATTCAAAGCATCCGCCTGAGGTGGGGCGTAGGATCCTTCCGCATCGTTACATCACGGAAATGAATCGTCGAAGAACAAAGGATTCAAAACACTTGTTGGACGCAACGCCGGCGAAACGCGAACATGCGCGGATGATTACCCAACGCTTTCACCTCTATGTCGAGAGAACAGATGCCAGCATGAACATGGCCCGCTTCTATGCGATCTCGATCGAGCCGGACCTGTTTGGAGAAGCCTGCCTGATGCGACGTTGGGGACGCATTGGCACAAAGGGGCAGACGATGATCCAGCGTTTCGATACGGAGCGGGAGGCCGTTGTCCAGTTTCTCGACCTTCTTCGGAAGAAGCGCCAACGCGGCTATTCAACCATTTCGTGCAATCGTCACGCCAGTTACCGGGCATGCCACCAGGTTAAATCAAGTGCTCGATGAACAGTCGATGCGGGGATCAACCGGCGCGGGAGGTGAGCAACCTGAAATCTTTTCCGAGCCACGTCATGTCCATCGGACCAAAGCAGGTCGGCTGAGCTGGTTACCGATGTTCCATTCCCGTTAAAGGAGGAGGCCCCGCTGGCGGCGAAGCCTCCTGGCGGCTTAGTCCCGGGTGGAGCGGGACCAGATGAGCTGGAGTCCGTCTTCGCCCTCGACCTCGGCGAGTGTCGCATAGATCGGAGCCGGAAAGCTCGGGTCGTCGAGCTTGACCGAAAGATAGTCGCGGCCTTCACCGGACGTCTTTTTCCAGGCGGCGCCGAGTTCGACGCTGCCGGCGTAGACGCGAAACTGCGGGCCCTTGCCGGAGGGGTTTTCCACCTGGGCAATGCGTGCCTTGACGTTCAATGCGAGGGTGCGAATGGAACCGGTGAAGCCATTTTCGGTGGAGGTGAAGGTGCCGATGGTTGCCATTGTCGTATTCCTTTCTCGAGTTCGGACCACGCTCATCGCGGCCTCGATGTTGGTCGCAAAGACCGGTGACGATCGGACGGCACCTGATAAGGCCGGAATGAATGAAGGGCGGCAAGTCGCAGATTTGTTAGTGGGAGAGAACGAGACTACGCGGCTGCGGGGGAGCAAATCTGAGGCTAAAGTTGCGGAAAGACGATCGCCGGTCGGACGTTCCCTTTCGAGGTCGAGCCCGCCTTTAACTTCAGCCATTCAAAGAGACGCGCCATATGCCGGACGAAACCGCTAAGTGCGGCAAGCGCCGCAATGGTGAGAATCAGGTTGATCAGCCAGTTCAGCGCCGCGAGGCAGACGAAGCCGGCGTTCAGGAACGTCGATGCTGCGAGCAGATAACAATACAAGTCAAGATTTCCGAACTGGCTCGCTTCTTGATCGATGGCTACCACACCGGTCGTAGACGCAGGTGATCGAGCGGGCGCAAAGGGCAGGGAGCGTCAATGATTTCCGGCAGCCAGCCTTGTTTGAAGAGTTCCTTAATCAGCACCTGCTTTACTTCCAGGCTTCTGCAAGGGGGATCGCATGCCGAACTTTTTCCGCGTCATTCCAGCCGTTGCACTTATGGTGCTATGCTTTTCAGCCGCAAGTTCATTTGCGTCCGAGTGGCACGTTAGCAAAGCGACGCAGCAGGTCTTGTTCACGTTGGACAAGAAGACGTGGGTGCCCGTGGTTGGTGGCACGACCATTCCCAACACAGCATGGATTTCTACGGGCCCCCGTGGGCGAGTGTTGCTCGAGCGGGGCGTCGAACGCGTTGCTTTTGGCCCGAAAACGTTGGCGGCCATCATCACCAAGAAGGGCATTTTCTCGAGAAAGACAGAAGTCATTCAGCAGAAAGGCGAGATCGCACTCAATATCGAGAAGCGCAGCAGACCGCACACGTACGTGCATACGCCTTTCCTTGCCGCCGTGGTCAAGGGAACAACCTTCACTGTTACGGTAACGGCCAACAACGCGTCTGTTTCCGTCGACGAAGGTCTGGTTCAGGTTTCGTCCTTCACGAGCGGGCGGAGCGCAAACGTAGGCCCAGGTCAGCAAGTGACGGTGGATCAAGCACAGAACATGTCCGTTGCTGGTGTCGCTGAAGCGCCTTCTGTCTTTTCCGTAGAGCCGATGCAGGCATCAGTTCCGGCGGTCGGTCACCAAGCGCCAGTCGGCGCGGCGCTTGGCCTCGGCTCATTCAGCGACCAAAGCTCTACGAGCTCAACCAACAATGGAACTGCTGCTGGCGTCAGCAGTGATAGCAGTGGTTCCGGAAGCAACGGCCGTGACGATAGCGGAAACGGCCAGGGCAACGGTGGCGGAAACGGCACCGGCAATAACGGCAAGGGCCAAGGCAACGGTGGGGGGAACGGCACCGGCAATAATGGCAACGGCCAAGGCAACGGTGGCGGTAACGGCACCGGCAACAACGGCAACGGCCAGGGCAATGGTGGGGGTAACGGCACCGGCAATAATGGGAACGGCCAGGGCAGCGGCGGGGGCACCGGCAATAGTGGCAACGGGCAGGGCAACGGCGGGGGCAACGGCCCCGGCAATAACGGCAACGATGGAAATAAGGGAGACGGCGATGAAGGGGATGACGACTGATCCGATCCGCCTACTTGATTTGCCCAGTCAGAGCCGCGACAGCTAAGACCGCCCCAAATCAGGCAAGCTCAAGAACGAGGATGGCATCAGCCTGAAGGAGCTTTCGCCTCGCCCTCGCTGCACCTTGTGCGGCGAGAAGAACGCTACCATCATGGTGGGCGGTTGGACTAATGGGGCGACGCAGCGATGAGCAGCACCACAGAATTCATCGCGGAATTGGTGCGGGCGGCGAACGAAGTGGAGAGGCTGACAGATCTCGAGCATGCGAGACTGCTTGTGCGCTCCGTGGCTGCCATTCGGGAAATGCGCGTGAAAGCCGGGATACCTTCGGCGCGAACTCACACTGACAAGATCGCGGACCTGCAGGGGTTGATCGCGCAGATTGGAATCGCAGCAGACACGTCGGAGGAGGTTCGGGCGGCTCTATTAACGGCGGCATGCATGATGCGAGACCTGCACATCGTGCTGGATACGGGGACCGAGATACAGATGACGGAAGGCGAGTAGCTAGAAGGCTGCTCAGAGGCTTTCTTGGGTCGTTCAACGCCTACTTGTAGACTGGCGCTGTGGCAGGCGGCTCATAGTAGGAAGGCTGGCTCGTTGCGCAACCGGCAAGCATGACAACGGCGATTAGGACAATCAATCTCACAAGGCTCTCCATAGGCATCATCATCAATGGCTACGGTTAGCACGCAGGTCTTGTCGCAGCGTTAACAGCAGGGGGTCTCCACCTCAATCGTCGCCTTATCCAGCGTTACCTTTGCCTTTCGCTCCGCCATTGCCATTTCCATCCCGAAACCCTGCTGTGGTGGTGCTCCTCCGATCCTATGAAACGTAATGATGAACAACCTATTCGCCTTTCAGATCGCCCCGACAGGACGATAACGTTCAAAACCGTCTTCATCAGTTTCGAACGGGATGCTTGAATGGACGCTGACCAAGTCGCTTGTCGGGATGCGAATGGCCTCAACCTGAAGCATCCACCCACTGCCAAGGCGCGACAGGATGGCATTGATCTGCCGCGACAGGTCATTCCGTTCCAGATCTGGAGCGCTTTCGCAGTCGGGCCCTGCGAAGTACCAGCCAGCCATTAAGCTCGCGTCTTTCAGGAGCAACACGCCGTTGTCGACCAGGCCGGCATAGGGGACGAGATCGGCAAATGAGGGTCCTTTCTGGTGGAAGCGACGGAGTGCAACCAATTGTGCCGTCTCCTTCACAAGGTCCGCCAAGGCGTGCTGGTTGGCCTGTAGAGCGGCCTGTAGCGTATGTGCCGCCGATAGACCTGCCGCATCAGCGGGTCGGACTTGGCCATTGCGCGAAGCAGGCCGACAATGACACTCCAGATGCAGACGCCTAGGATTGCAGAATAGACGGTCAGAACCACAAAGATCAGGATGACAGCTGCAAGGCCTGTAATCAGGACCAGCTCGCGGTCCCCGCCCAGGAGCAGATTGGGACGCGAAAGCGCCCGGTGAATGCGGTTGCGGTTTAGCTGGGAGAGACGCTCAGTCATGGGGAGCGTCCTTCTCAGAGGCATGGCGCGCCATATCCTGATTGTCGGCAGGTCCGATCGTGGCGCCTGTTGCGCCGAACAATCCGACGATGGTGGTGGCCCCCAGCAGGATGCCCGCGACCAGAACAACGTAGACCAGTCGCCGGGCAAAATCGTTGAGCTCGCCGCCGAAGATCAGCATGCCGCCGGCAATAGCAACTGCGGCAAGCGCAATATAGCCAGCGACCGGACCGGTGATCGATTCCTGGATCTGTTCAAGCGGGCCTTCCCACGGAAGGCTGCCACCGGAGCTCGCCACGGCTGGCGCCGCGGCTGCGAAAAGGATAGTGCCAGCGACAATCGGCATGACACTATGGACTCGGCTATGCCACATGGCGTGCCTCCTGTTCTTGCGTCGGTTGGTCGGACTGGATCAGGTATTGCCCGCCAGCAAAGCGTTCGACGTGGATGATATCTCGCACACGCCGGCCACGCGGCGTGCGTTCGATGGAGACGATGAGATCGACGGCGTCCCCGATAACCTCCTGCATCGGTTGCTGGCTGGCCTCGGCCGTCAGTTGCTCCAGTCTGCGAAGTGCGGAAATGGCGGTGTTGGAATGGATGGTGGCTACGCCGCCGGGATGGCCGGTGTTCCATGCCTTCAGCAAGGTGAGAGCGGCACCATCCCGCACCTCTCCGACAACGATCCGATCCGGCCGCAACCGCATCGTGCTCTTCAAGAGCCGAGACATATCGACAGCGTCGCTGGTATGCAGGAAGACCCGTTCTCGGCCGCACATCGCAGTTCGGCCGTGTCCTCCAGGAGAACCAGTCGATCGGCCGGCGTGCTTCTCGCGATCTCGTCGATCATGGCGTTGGCCAGTGTTGTCTTGCCCGATCCCGTGCCTCCCGAAACAATGATGTTGAGCCGCGCGCTGACGGCGCTGCGAAGCATCTCTGCCTGCTCCTCGGTCATGACGTTTGCGCTCACATAGTCAGAGAGCGGTATCAGACGTGAGGCATGCCGACGGATCGTGAAGGCTGGCTTGACCACGATCGGCGGCAGCAGGCCCTCGAAGCGGTGGCCGCCAAACGGCAGTTCCCCTGAGACAATCGGCTGACTGGCATCGACCTCCGATCGAAGCGAATGGGCCACCGCGCCGATAAGCATTTCGGCGGCAGCCGCTGTCAGTTCCCCGGCAGGGGCTGGTGGCTGTCCGAGCCGTTCGATGAACAGCCGGCCGTTGGGGTTCAGCATGACCTCAAGGACGCTGATGTCATCCAGCGCCGCACAGAGGCTTTCGCCAAGCGCTTCCTGGAGTTTGCGCACGAGCCGAAAATGTGAACGAAGCTGTGTCATGGCGTTGGCCTCAGGCGGCCTGATCGCCGGATGGAGAAATCTGGGAGCAGTATCCTGGTGGCCGTAGCGCCAGAAAGCGGGCGGGCTCTGCCTGCAAGATACCCGCGACTGCCAAGGTCACGCCCATCTTGCGAGGTTCGGCCAGACGGTGAAGCGGCCAGCCAACACGCGTGAGAATCCGCTCGAAGCGGATGTCTGTGACGGTGACAATCTCGGTATAACCATTGGCCAGGCACCACTCTATGATGCCGGTGAACATGGTGATCGTGGCTTCATGGGCGACCACCCCTCCCCCTGCGGTCGTGGTATCGACGCAAAATCTGGAGCTTTCGATCATTGCGGGATGAGCCTTCAGTCCTTCTTCTGGCAGAAGCGAAGAGAAGACCTTGCGCAGCATGGTCGGTCCCGTCGCCGGAAGGAGCCTGGCGCAGCCTAGGACGTCGTCCTGATCGGACAGGGCGAGGATATAGGTGGGCTGCAGTGCGTCGAAGGCATCTTTCTCCTGACCGTCAACGACGTCCACATCCCAGCCAAGCCGGTCGGCAAAGATCCGTGCCCTTAGCCTATGATGCTGCCCAAGGAGCTCCATTTGCTGAAGATCTGGCTGCCCGGAGATTGCAATCACCTGCATATTGTCCTCCCTCGTCAGATGTCGTCGAAGAGAGCACGGATGCGAATCGCTGCGCAGTTGTAGGATTCAACATGCCGCGCGAGGCGCGCCGGGTGCAAAGCAGCCTGTTGAGGACCACCCGCAGCGCTCTATGCCTGTAGGATTCACGGGAGAACACTTCGGGATCAGATAACGGGGGCTGCGGGGTAACATGCTGATCACAAACGCAAATGTCCGCTCCTTCGGTCGCGGCCGCTCCAGGAGCGTTAACGCTCGGTTAACGCTAAATCTCTGGACGGGCTGGGAGAATCGTGTTCTAGATTTGGCGGGCAAAGGCCGGTAAACCGGCAAAAAGCCGACAAGGGGAACCGATGGCGATAGCGAACCGAGTGGAATCAGTTGTTGGCTCTAAGGAAGATGCCGGTAGCAAGATTGCGCGCCATGCAGGTCTCCTCTCCGGTCAGTTGCAGCAACTTCGAACCCGAATGTATCCGCCGAAGTCGGAGAAAACGCTCCGTCCGTTCCTGACCAATGAAGTGTCCAAGCTCACGTCAATTCCCGATTCGACGCTGAAGCTGATGTCGACGGAAGGGCGCGGACCCGTTCCCAGCCGGCTTGAAAACAATCACCGCGTCTATACCCTGAGCCAGATCAACGAGTTGCGCGAACTGTTTGCCAAGCAGAAGCCGGCTGAGTCCCTTCGCTTCCTACCGCGTCGTCGGCAGGGCGAGCACCTGCAGGTCCTGGCGATCGCCAACTTCAAGGGCGGAAGCGCCAAGACAACGACCTCGGTGCATCTGGCGCAGTATCTTGCCCTTCATGGCTACCGCGTGCTCGCGCTGGACCTGGATCCTCAGGCATCTTTATCTGCCCTGTTTGGTGCCCAGCCGGAAGTCGACGTCGGCGCAAACGAGACCATTTACGCGGCCTTGCGCTACGACGACGCGGACCGCCGGCCCATCCGCGACATCATCCGCAAGACGTACTTCGACGGAATCGACCTCATCCCCGGCAACCTCGAGGTCATGGAGTATGAGCACGAAACACCGCGCATCCTTGCCAACAAGTCGGGTTCCGGTGCGATCTTCTTCGAGCGACTGAAGCTTGCGCTTTCAGAGGTGGATGACGACTACGACGTCGTCATCCTTGATACGCCGCCGTCGCTGGGTTTCTTGACCTTGAGCGCCATCTATGCGGCGACCAGCATGATCATTACGGTTCATCCGGCTATGCTGGATGTCGCGTCGATGAGCCAGTTCCTTCTCATGATGGGGGACCTGATCAGCGTCCTGAATGAAAGTGGCGCACAGCTCGATCAGGACTTCATCCGGTATCTGGTTACCCGACACGATCCCAATGATGCGCCGCAGTCGCAGGTCGTAGCAATGCTGCGGCATCTGTTCGGCTCCGACGTGCTGCTGCCGACAGCAATCGAGAGCACCGCCGTCGAAGCCGCCGGCCTGGCAAAGCGGTCCGTCTATGAGCTTGAAATGGGACAGATCGGTCGCGATACCCACAAGCGCGCCCGCGAGGCGGTTGACGCCGTCAACGACGCGATCGTCGGCCTCATCAATGACAGCTGGGGGCGGACATGAGCAAGGCGCCACGCAAATCCATCGTTGCGAGCTTCGGTCTCTTGTCGGCGGAACTGGAAAACAAGCTTACCGATGAGCCGACACCTCCGGCACCGCCGCAAGGCGCACGTGTGGGTGCTGGGGTCATCGGCGCGGCCCACCGCGCAATCGACGATATCCGGACCGAACGTGATCGGCTGAAGGCAATCGTTGAGGCGGGCGGTGGCGCCGTTCGCGAACTGGATCCTGCCGTCATCGACCCGTCCCCCTTCCCCGACAGATTGCCGGATGACGACGAAGCCAGCTTCGAAGCCTTCAGAAAGTCCATCGAATCCGAAGGACAGAAGGTTCCCATCCAGGTTCGCAAGCATCCTTCGTCAGCCGATCGGTACCAGATCATCTATGGACATCGGCGCTGGCTTGCCGCCAAGCAGCTGGGTCGGCCGGTGCGTGCGCTTGAAGTCGAGATCTCTGATCTTGATCTGGTTCTGGCCCAAGGGATCGAAAATGCCAGCCGGCAGGATCTGACGTGGATCGAGCGTGCGCTGTTTGCCTCGCGCATGGACGAGGCGGGGATTAAACCCCGCGATATCTATGCCGCGCTGTCGATCGAGGATGCGGAACTGGCGCGCATGCGCAGCGTGTACCGCGTGATCCCGGCCGACGTCATCGAGGCGATCGGGCGGGCGCCGAAGATCGGGCGACCGCGCTGGCTGCAGCTTGCCAAAGCTGTCTCCGCACATCCTGAGGTCCTTCAGTCCGTCCGCACGACGCTGCGAAAATACCAAGATCGGTCGCAGAACTCCGATCAGAGGTTTCAGCGGGCGCTTGCCGCCGTCAATCCCGCGGTCAAGCAGGGTTCTGAACCCCTGGTCCTTTCCGATAGCACCGGTAGGACGCTGGGGGCGCTGGTCGTGCGGCCGAAAGAGGTTCGGATCGCGGCGGAGGGCCCTTTGGGGATCGAATTTTTGAAATTTGTAGAGGCAGAGCTGCCGGGACTTGCCGAGCGCTTTGCCCGTCAACAGGATCATGCCAATTCCTGACAGCTGTCAGGTTTTACGACCAGGAAGGAAGCGCTGCAAAAGAAAAAGGCCCCCAAACGTTGCCGTCGTGGAAGCCTCTCTCTCTGTGTGACAACTAGAGAATCGCATTTCCCCGAATCCCAGTCAAGAGTTTTTGGCACCGCATTTTGGTGAGCGGATTTCTTTTGCCTTGTTGAAGGTGAGGGACGATGCAGGATGGACATGTAACGACGCCTTTCGGGCGGAGGCCGATGACGCTCGCCTTGGTGCGGCAGCAGATGGCCGTGACCGAGATCAAGCCCGGTAAGACGGCAGAAAAATGGAAGGTCTTTCGGGATGCATCCGAAGCCCGGCCTTTGCTCGGTCTGCAGGACCGAAGCTTGGCCGTCCTGGATGCCCTGCTGAGCTTTTTTCCTGACAACGAGCTGCGGCAAGACCGACAACTGATTGTGTTTCCGTCGAATGCCCAACTGACGCTGCGCGCGCACGGGATTGCAGGAGCGACGCTTCGCCGGCACCTCGCTTTGCTTGTCGAGGCAGGGCTGATCGTTCGCAAGGACAGCGCCAACGGTAAGCGCTACGCCCGCAAAACGAAGACCGGAGAGGTCGAAAGCGCTTTTGGCTTCGACCTGTCTCCTCTTTTGCTGAGGGCTGAGGAACTCGCTCAGCTCGCACAGCAGGTAGCAGCGGAACGGCTTCAGTGGAGGAAGGCGAAGGAGAACCTAACGATATGCCGGCGCGACGTGCGCAAATTGATCTCTGCGGCGATGGAGGAAGGCGCGCAGGGAGACTGGGGCAAAGTTGAAGCGTTTTACATCGGCCTGGTCCAGCGCATCCCGCGTTCACCGAGCCTTGTGGAGCTGACGGCGCTGCTGGACGAGATGCGCTTGTTACAGCAGGAAGTGCTCAACATGCTGGATATTAAACAAGAATCTACAAATACAAGCACCAATGATGCTCACCATGAGCGCCACGAACAGAATTCAAAAACCGAACCCTTTAATGAACTTGAACCTAGCTCTCGAAATGAGCTGGGGGCGAAAGTCGAGCGTAGCCAAGAACGGCCTGCACAACCGTTGAAGGCGTTCCCGCTGGGCTTGGTGTTGCGTGCGTGCCCCGAGATTTCAGCCTACAGTCCTGGTGGCGCGATAACGGGTTGGCGAGATCTCATGGGTGCGGCGGTCACGGTGCGGTCAATGTTGGGCGTTAGTCCATCCGCCTATCAGGAGGCGTGTGAGATCATGGGGCCGGAAAATGCGGCGGTGACGATCGCGTGCATTCTGGAGCGGGCGGGGCATATCAACTCTCCCGGCGGTTACCTGCGTGACCTGACGTTGAAGGCGCAACGCGGCGAGTTTTCGCTTGGCCCCGTCCTCATGGCATTGCTGAGAGCAAACGGCGGCGATAGTCGGCAGGCCGGCTAGTCAAAACTGGCGTGGTGCCAGGCCTGGGCTTTTGGTGTCAGGGTTTATCGGTCGGGGTGGAACACGCGAGCGCTGAAGCGGAGGTCGAGGTTGACGAACTCAATTGTGGGTCGCCTCACCTCTGCCCCGCCCTCCCCTCCCCGTTCGACGTGCGGGGTCGGCGTCATGAGGGTACTGAGCGTGTAAGGGGCAAAGGAGATCGACTTTGCCCCTCGCTCGAGTTGGAAGAAGTGCCGGGTGCACCCGTATTGCTCCTCCCGCTCGCATTCCTGTCGGCGGGAATGCCATGGGTCCCTCGCCCCACGAAGGAGCAACGGCTGCTCGCGATCCTGCCGTCGGATATAGCGCTTGTTGTCTCGGCGTCGCAGATCGTGCAGATCGCGATGAATGCCCCCCGAACCATCGCTCGATCTTCGTCGCGGGGATCGCGGGCTCCTCACCCAGCGACCATCGTCGAAGCTGCGCCAATAGGTGATTCAGGTCGCACTTCCTCAGCGCGTTTCAATCTCTCGCTCGAATCCCGTGCGTAACCAGGCTAAGGCACCGCTCGATATGGGGGGCGCGTTCGTGTGAGGGAGTACCATCGATGCTGCCCAACAGCATGGACAGGATGCGGTGAAGATCCGGTTGCGAGAAGTCCTGCCGCAGGAGACCTGCTCGTTTGGCGGCTTCAGCGAACGGACGGTAGATGTCTTCAATGCGGCGGTCCATCTCCATCTTGGGTAGAGATCCCGCCCGCCTAAGCCCCTCAATGAGACGTCCGGTGCAGATGGCCCCCCTCGCCGCGTGACCCAGGAGCAGGAAGAACGCGTCCTCGCTCGCCGGCAATGAAGCTGCGACAGCTTGTAGCCGGTCCAGCTGGCGATCCAGGAGCGCTCGCGCAAGTGCAGTCCGATCTGCGAAGTTTCGATAGAAAGTGGCGCGGCCGAGCTTCGCTATCTTCCTGACCGTGTCTAGAGGCACGTCATATCCATGTTGCGCAATGCCGATCTCGGCAGCGGCCAGCAGTGCCTCCCGGTTCACTTGGGCATCCCGACGAAGAAGCATTGTCAGCGTTGCTCCACGAGCGTTTAAGCGGACAATCCTGTCCGCTTAAACGCTACACCTCTTACGGCGTGTCGTCCACCGCAAGTACGCCTGCCCCAAAAGGTGACGACCGCCCCTGCCCTATCGCCCCAGATGATCAGTGGCATCGGATCCCGTTTTGGCCCAAATGGAACGACGCCCGTAGAGGTTTCCCGCACCGGCCTCAATGCAGGTCGGGTTCTCGCGGCCGTGCAACGAAACGGTCGTCAACGCAGCTAGCTAGCTTTCAGTTTGGAAACATCACCGACTCCATGCGCAGCACCGCCTGTATGCCGAGCTTAGAGCTCGCCCAACAATGTCGCTGGGTAAGCTCGGGGTCCTGGCCAGGTTGCAGGGTCTCGAGCCGCCCTCCCGCGTGCACCCGGTTCACAAGACTTTGTTGCCATTGACAAGCGTTGTGCGGCCGCAGTGCGCGAGCGGTAACCACGCGCCATCACGAGGGCGGTTTGCGGGTCAGGCTCTTTTGCACGGTCTTGGAGCCAATCGGTGGGCAGGATGTTCGCGCGACCCTTGTTATGACAACTCAACTCCAGGCCTGTCGGTGCGAGGAGCAGTGGGAGGCAGCACGGGGCCGGCCAAGACGCCTCTTTGTTCTCCAGGCGATCGGCAGGCTCTTGGGTCCCTCGCCCGCCTCAACGATCGCGACTTGAGGCATCTCGGTTTTAAGGGGCTGGTGGTGGAGATCCTGACGAACCCTGACAGCTGTCAGGGTTTGCCCCGGCAGAGGGCGCAATCTCAGTGCTGGTGGGCGAAAAGCGATCGCCCTTCCCCCGACACCGAGTGTGGGCTTTCCGCCATTGCCGCAGTCTTAAGCGGCATTGGTCGTCATGTACTGTCACGGGAGCACACGGTCAGTGTCTCCGCGGACGACCGGGTATGTGGATCCACGGGGACGGTAACTCCAGGCGGAGCCAGTGAGTAAAATCCTGACAGCTGTCAGGGTTTTACCGGGGCTACTGCTGCCGTCCCGCGAGCAGTTCGTCCACCGGAAGCAGCGCCCACTGTCGACTCAACGAGTACTCCACGCGCTGTCGCTGCTGCAGGTCCAAAGCCTTCTTCGGGATGGCCAGCCGTGGAGAGTGCTAGGCCAATCGGGCGGCGCTGACGGGTCTGACGCGTAGTTGATGCCAGACCGTAAGATGTCGGCGACGTGTAGGGGAACGACTTGGACATCCGAACTGGCTCCTCCAGAGAGCTCCGCCTAGAACAAGTGACTTATCGCCCGCGTTACCAGACCTGACTGCGTCCATGCCTTCAGTTTCTGCGGCGGCACCCGAGATTTCAGTTCCTGGGTCGCTGATGTTCTTATGCCAATGTGGCTATGGCTTTCTCACATCCCGACCCTAGTTAGGTCTGCGTTCCGGCGCAAAGGGGCGCGTGTCTCTTCGTCGATCGTTCCACATATTTGCAGGGCTTACAGAGTGTCCTGGCGCACTTGAGGGAGGCGGGAGTGACGCCAGAACGTCGTCGACAGGTGTTTGATCGGGTTGTTGCCCGCTGGGCTGAACACGGGAGCGCATTCGAAGCCAGTTCCGCATTTCGATCGAGCATCGAGGATTGGATCGAAGGCCGGATCAGCATGCAAGAGCTTCGGCGAGGCTATGGTGAGTTCCTTCGCGGTCGCTTGCCCTCGCTACCTCATGAACGAGAAGATCAGTGACACTCCTGGTGATCCGCAGCTCATGGTGGCGCCACTGCGGCCAGCAGGCTCTGTACCTCAACAAGAGCATCGACGCTGGCTAGACAAAGTGCTTTGTCCGTTCCGGAACCTTCGTAATCCAGGCGGCGATCTTGCGCCTGCGCACCACACAGGCCATCCGGCTACTCCCTCCGTTCGGAGAATGTGCCTGTTACATTCGCTTAAGCCTTCCTTCACCCAACGCAGTGCAAAACTGGGATGCGCGATGAGTTGTGCGTTCGCGCTTCCTTTGAGAGAATGGCTGGGAAGAATCGTACCAATTCTCCCTGGTCCGATGTCTCACCATCTGAGAGCGAAAAGATCGCAGGTTCGCCGTGTGACGCCGGCAAGAAAAACCCTGCAAGGGGAGTTGAGGCGCGGCTTGAAATGTCGGTTGGCCAGGCCATCGGGAGACCGGGCCCCCCCGGCCGCTGGAGGATCAGCAACGACAGCTGGGTAGAGCATCGCTGATCTTCAAGCTTTCGTGGGAGGGTGCTGAACTGTCAATCTGACGGCCAGGGACGGGGAGGGGCGGCAGAGCCGTGATGCGGCAACCTTTGAGCGGGAAAGCTTGGTCATTCGCCCGGATAGCGATCGACTTAGCCAAGCAGGCGGGCGGCTCGACTGCCTTTTCTGTTGGCGTTGTTGTAATAAGATGCGGCCTGCTGGACGGAACGATGCCGCGACTGTTCCATCGCCTCAGGCAGCGGAATGCTCCGGTTTGCCGCTTCCGTAAGGTACCCAGACCGCAAGCCGTGTGCAGAGAACTCCGAAGCCTCTAGGCCGGCAAGCGTGACTCGCAGTTTCACAATGTCGTTGATCGCCTTGGGTCCGAGGGCCCGGCGAGACACATTTCCCCACCGATCAATTGCCCGAAACACACTGCCGCTGTCGATGCTTGCTGCAGCCAGCCAGGCATTCAGCGCCACAACCGGCCGGCCGGCAAGATAAACGACTTCATCGCTGTCAGCGCCGCTGGTTTTTGTGCGACCGAGATGAATCGACAACGAGGGGAGGGGAGGCCCTCCTTCGACAGGGATCGGAGGCTCGACAGTGAGCTGTTCTGTGCGCAGCCCGGCGATCTCGCTGCGCCGGCGGCCGCCTGAAGCAAATGCGACCATCAGAATTGCCCGGTCCCGGACGTCACGAAGGCTATCGGTTCGGCAGGTGCCCAAAAGTTTTGCCAGCACATCGCCGGTCACCGCCTTGGCGCTCTTGCGCTTCCGCGGCCGGGGAGTGGCGCGAACCGCCAGTCGGATCGCGGATTTGAGGGTAGGGGAGGCGAATGTGCCGTTCAATCCCCGCCATTTGGTCAGCGTCGACCAGGTGGCCAGCCGTCTGCGGACGGTATCGGGCGCATGCTGCCCCGTCACTCTAAGGAACCCTTGGTCGCGAAGCTTCTGTTCCACCCCATACGGCATGCCATGCTGTGGGTCCGTCAGGCGCTTTTCCGGGTCCCAAAGGTGATGGGCGACGAATTTGAGAAGCAGCCCTTCCGGCGCCGGCCAGGGCAGGGAGGATCCGGTGGCCGCCAGCGACCAGGCCTGCAGATAGGTGAGGTCGGAGGCAAGCGCACGTAGCGTGTTCTCACCCATGCCCTGGTTGACGAGATGACGCAGTGTTTCGACATCCTGATCCGTCAGTAGCTCCGCCAGTTCATCGCGCCGATCCATTGGCAGGACGGCTGCGATCGTGTCCAGTTCCTTCGCGCGACGATCAACGGCGCTCATTTGGGCCGCTCGTGTTCATCGCAGACTGTGAGTGGCCGGAGGTGATGCCGGCTGACATGCTTTTGCGATTCTCTGTCCCCAGGTTGCCGGTGTTTTTGACGATGGGCATTAGGGTGGCTATCGGCGTTTCGCCGCGGCAGATCAGAATCTCGTCGCCTCGGTATGCCAGTTGGATCAGTTCCTCGAGCCGCTCCGCCGCTTCCATAACCTCGATGAAGACTCTCATATTATCCCTTCACCAGATCCGCTCGTGCAGGATTGCGTCGAATACAATATCGGTCGAGACGAAGGCGCAATGCTCGAGCCGTGCCTGAGCCGCCAGGATACGGTCCCAGGGATCGCGATGCTCCCAGTCGAAGCTGGCAGCCAGTTCGGCATGCAGGTCGCTGATGGCAAGTGTCTGCAAACCGCTGGCTGTAACGGCGGCGCGCAGTTCCTGCGGTTTCAGGTCGAGCTTCTTCAGCCGCATCTTGTTGTCGAGCTCGTAGAAGGAGACGGCACTGACGAGGATCGTGTTTGCCTTGTCCTCGATCAGTAGCCGGGTGACCGCCGAGAGCCGATCGCTGCCGATGGTCCACCAGTAGACGGCATGGCTGTCGAGCAGCACTTTCATGAGTGGTTCCTGGGAACGCTGGCGCCCTGCCAGACGCCGGTATCGTCGTTGAAGTCGCCCGCATCGATCGCCGCCTGTTCGGCATCATGATTGTCGAACAGGTCGTCCGGAAGCTGGCGATGACGCAACAGGCCGAACGGGCGTTTGCCGCCGTCGGCCGGGCCGATGCGGGCATAGACTTCGTTGCCGCGCATGATAATGATCTCTTCGCCCTGGTTGGCGCGTTCGAGCACCTCGGCGAAATTCTTGCGCGCCTCGCTGATCTTGTAGTTGGTCTGCGGCATCCGATCCTCCGATATTTGCCCTTGAGTGCGTTTTTATCACCGATCTCATATGTGTACAACCGGTATGTACATCTAACCGCCGATAAGGAATGCTTATCGGTGGCGAGCCGCCACGGACTTCATTATGTCATGTGTGGAACCGTAGCGACGGGCTAGCTTTCGTTTAACTGATCGTTTACCATGAAAACAATGGTTTACGACCTCGCGAAACTGCCCATCCACACCCTGCTGAAACCCGTCGCCGACGCCAGCAGCGCACTCGCCCGCCTCGACGAGCGCATCGCCCGCTCCCCCGTCGGACCCGGCTTCCTCGAACGCCAAAATTTCACCGACGCCTGCGCTTCCCTCTGGATCGACGGCGAACTCGTCCACCTCGAAGACCTCGTCCTCCACGACAGTCTTCGAGACATCCGCACCCCCACCCACGAACTCACCATCGCCCGCGACGTTCTCAGAACCCGCCGGCGCATTGAAGGGCAGCCGCCAGGCTGGGCGTTGTCAGAAGAGGGCCTGCGCGGCCTGCGCCGGCCGTGGGCCGGGGCATCTTTGGGAGAGGGAGGCACCGGCGTGGCCGACGAAGCCGCGGCGGGTGAGGTGGCTGACCGGGGAGGGGAGGGGCCGGAGGACAGGGAGGAAGACGGCGAGGCTGGCGAGGATGTGCTGGATGCTGAGCTCGCCGCCATTGATGCGCTCCTGGCGCGTTCGGAGGCGGCGATCGAACAGGCCAGGAAGCCCCGCCCCGCCAAAGGCGCTCCGGCCCCGGGGGCGGGTGCGGCGCGGGAACGGGATCCTCTCGTGTATGATCTCGATTGGGACGAGGATGCGCGGCTGGAGGAATGGCGCGCCGTGTTGCGCCAGGCCGAAAATTTTCCGGCGGTGCTGCAGGCGATCGTCGCCCTCGATGCCTGGAACGAGATCGGTGTGCTGCAGCACGCCGGCTGGATGGGCCGGCTGCTCGCCGCCGCCCTCCTGCGCCAGGGTGGTGTTACTACTGGCACCCACTTGGCATGCATCAACCTCGGCCTGAAAACCATCCCCGTCGATCGCCGCCGTCATCGCCACCGGGAGACCCGGCTGCTCGCCATCGCCCAGGGGTTTTTGGCCACCGCCGAGATCGGACTGAAGGAACATGACCGGCTGGCGCTGGCGCGGCAGATGATGGAACGCAAGTTAGCGGGACGGCGGGCGTCGTCAAAGCTGCCGGAACTGGTGGAGCTGGTCATGGCCAGGCCGCTGGTGTCGGCCGGCATGGTGGCCAAAACGCTCGACGTCACGCCGCAAGGTGCGCGGCGGATCGTGTTGGAGCTCGGCCTGCGCGAGATGACGGGCAGGGGGAGGTTTCGGGCATGGGGAGCCTTCTGACTTCGTGCTGACGCGCGCCTGCTGTCGAATAGCCTGCGGCGCTGCACCCGCCTCCTGCCAGACCCGTTCCTGTTCGCAGTGATGGTCCGATACGGTGGAAGGCCTGCAACTGCAGCAATGGCGGGGTCGGGGGCCTTGGGGTCAGTATTCCTCGGGCAGCAGGAGGGTTGTCACGCTGCGGGCGGCTTCGGTGATGATCCAGAGCATGTTCTCGCCAAAGCCCTTGCAGAGCTTTGCGGGATCGAACGGGCCTCGTATTCCTGGATAAGATCGGGCCTGCTCATCGTTATCGAATGCACCTTGCTGTGCTTCTGAAGCCAGATGCGGATAAGGTTGCGAGACACGTCGTTGCGTTTTGCCAGACCATGCAGCGTTTCGCCTGGGAGGGATTCCTGCGCAACCTGACATTTGAATTCGACGCTGTGACTGCGGTGTTGCCATGGGTCATCTCTCCGAAAACCCAGGAGGCCGGTCAATTTCTCATCCCGATCTGTCCACCCCGAGGGGCGCACCACTTCCCGTTTTCAACAATCAGCACTTTTGGTCGGGCTGCATCTTGATGAGTGTCCTCTCGTTGAGGCCGTAGGTCCATCGTTCGGTGCCGCCGCGCAGCTATGATCCTGCAATTGGAACGCAATGTCGCAGGTTAGCCCATCAACGGCATAATTCACCGTTACATCTCCGTTAAGCTCTCGCGCAAGCCCCACTTCCAGCAGTCGCGATCCGAAACCGCGGCGACTTGGCTTGCTTACTGGGGGGCCGTTCTTCTCTTGCCATTTCAACCGTAACCACAGAGGCCTGCCTCTGTCAGAAAGCAGCTCCCACACCAGTGAAACAGTCCCATTATCCAGCGACAGGGCACCGTGTGTGAGCGCGTTAGTCGCTAGTTCGTGCAAAGCCATAGACAAAGAAAGTGCCTGTCGTGGCGTCAGCCGAATCTCAGGACCATCTGCCGTTATGCGAGTCCCGGCTGCCTGGAATGCTGAAGTCGCTTCATCAATGATGTCATGTAACCTGGCGCTCTCCCAAGTCTCTTTGGTCAGCACATCGTGCGCTCGAGACAACATGATAAGCCGGCCTTCGATGCTGCTTCGCGCTTTTGCGCGATCTGCCTCGTTCCGCAAGCTTTGAGTGACAATGGACTGGACCGTCGCCAGTGTGTTTTTTACTCGGTGGTTCAGTTCATCAATCAGAATGCGTTGCTGCTGCTGCGATCGCTTCTCGGCGCTGATGTCGCGTACTTCGATAATGGTTCCTACTGTCTTGCTCTCGGCATCCTGTATGGGACTGGCTGTAAACGCGACGGGATAAAACGTGCCATCCTTGCGGATGAAAATGTCTTCTCCGGTAGTCTGGTGGCGTTCCGGAAAGGCTCGGTCTATTGGGCAGTCTTCGATCGGGTAGGGAGATCCATCCGGACGAGTGTGATGAATAAGGCTGTGAAGCGTACGACCTTCAGCTTCAGCTAGGCTGAATCCGGTTAGCTTCTCGGCCGCAGCGTTCATGTAAACGCATTCCTGCTGATCATTCATAAGAAACACCGACACGGAAGCGTTATCCAGTACAGCATTCAAACGCCGCTGAGTTTCGTGAAGTGCGACCTCGCTTTGCTTGATCGAAGTGATGTCCCGCGAGACTGAGAGAAGCCTTTCAACCTCTCCATAACGACCGTGAATTGGTGTGACCACGACGTCCCACCAACGCGGCGTACCCTTCATTGTAGGTGTAGGGCCCTGGAACCTTGCGGTCCCACCGGCGAGAGCTGTCTCGACAGCTAGTTTTGCGTCGAGGTGCTGAGGGCCTGACCAAAAGTCCCGCCAATCACAACTCTTAATGGCGCCGAAATCATCGACCTCCATCACCTTCATGCCGCCTTCGCTCATGAACTGAAGCTGAGCTTTGGTGTCGAGAACCTTGATGCAATCGGTGGAGCTTTCCAGGATACGCCGTGTGAATTCTTCGCTTGAGCGGAGGGCTTCCTCGGTTCGAACGTTCTCAGTCACATCGAACCCCTCTACGAATATGCCTGTAACCAATCCCGCCTTGTCTTTCACCGGCTGATAAATGAAGTTGAGGTAGAGTTGCTCAGGTTCGTTGCTATGGGCCAAATTCAGCTGAACTGGAACGGCTCGTCCGACGTAGGGAGTACCTGTCCGAAAAACTTCATCAAGCAGTTCGTAGAAGCCTTGGCCTGCCAGTTCAGGAAGAGCATCTCGCACCGTTTTACCGATGATGTCTCTTTGCCCGATCAGCCGAGTATAAGCCTCGTTGGCGAGTTCGAAGATATGCTTCGGGCCGCGCAGCATAGCCATGATTCCGGGCGCCTGCTGAAAAAGCTGGCGCAGACGCTCCCTTTCCCCACGACCTTGCTGTTCCGCTAGAACTTTGCCGGTTGTTTCTGTAACGGCGCAGAACAGCCCCATCACTTCACCAGCATCACCTTTTATTGGTGTATAGGAGAAGCTGAACCACGCCTGTTCCTCAAAGCCGTTGCGCTGCATAGGGATGCATAGATCCTCCACCCACACAGCTTCCCCTTCCAACACACGCTCAACAAGCGGCCTTATCTGTCTCCAGATGTCCGACCAGACCTGATAAAAAGGCTGCCCAAGTGCGTGTGGGTGTTTTTTGCCGAGGATCTCGGTGTAGGCGTCGTTGTAGAGAAATGCGAGCTCCGATCCCCAAGCAAGAAACATTGGTTGTTTGGAGGCGAGCATCAGATCCGAGTACAGGCGGAGCGATGTCGGCCAGCAATCAACAGCACCAAGCGCTGAGTTGCTCCAATCATGGACCCTGATAAGTGACGACATCTCGCTCATGCCAATCTCAGACAACGGAGCAAATCTCTCAGTGGCAAACTTGAGCAATGCAATTATCCCTAGATGGGGTGGGCTATACGAGGCAGCTCGCAGAGGCGGGACAGCACGTAACTCTCTCTGCCACCGATTGGTTCCCCCGGTTCTGTCACCATGGACGGATTGCACCGCCACGTGGAGCCTAGAGTTAAAGCGGCACCTCAAAGGTACATCTCAGTCCATCCGACGCAAAAGCCAGAATTGCAGAGCCGTTCATATCTCTAGCGAGCCCCCCTTCCAAGAGGCGTGTGCCAAATCCCCGACGAATAGGTGGGGTAACGCTGGGCCCGCCACTCTCCTGCCAAGCAAAGCGGAGCATCGAACCGCTTCTCTCAACATCCCACGTAACTGCCACCTGACCTCCGGGCACCGAAAGGGCTCCATACTTGATGGCATTAGTCGTGAGCTCCTGGATTGCCATGGCGAACGAGAGACAAGCCCGGGGTGCCAGCGACACCTCCGGGCCAGAAACCGCAAATCGCTCGCTAAAATCAGCGTACGGTTCCAGCGCTTCGGCCACAATGTCGCTCAGAACAACGCTCTCCCAGTTTCTACGCGTGAGAACATCGTGAACGCGCGACAGCGCCATCAGCCTCTCGCCGATCACCTGGGTTGCTCGGCTTGGATCTGGGTAAGTTCTCAGGGTCTGAGCCACGATGGAATGAACGGTTGTGAGCGTGTTCTTTACCCTGTGGTTGAGCTCATGGACGAGAAGCGCCTGATGGCGCTCTGCCCGTATTCGATCAGAGATATCGCGAACCACGCGAACTGCGTACAGTGGTCGATCGGCACTGTCTCGAACAATGGATCCTGATAGCTCTGCGGAAACTTCCTGTTTGTCCTTGCGGATGTACCGTTTCTCCAGTGTGTAATTTCCAAGCGTACCTTTCACTTGTTGCCGAAAGTTCTCGAGGTCAGCGGCGAGGTCATCCGGGTGCGTGATGTCGGAGAAGGTGAAGTTGAGGAGTTCCTCAGATGTGTAACCGGTGATTTTGCAAAACTCTTCATTCACCCTCAAAAAGCGGCCCGTGAGATCAACTTCCGAGATGCCGACAAAAGCGTGCTGGTAGGTGGCGGCCAGGCGTTGCTCGCTTTCAAGAAGTGCGGCCTCCGCCGACTTGCGCTCGGTAAGGTCTCTGAGATAGGCGACAAACCTGGGATTACCCTCGACTTGTATTACTTCGATAGCCAGCTCCACGGGAAAGCGGCGGCCAGCAGAATTGATCGCCTCAACCTCGATGCGCCTACCCAGCACCGGCCCCTCACCCGCCGCGAGGAAGTGCTCCATGCCGTCCCTGTGTGCTTCTCTGAGTTCGGGCGGGATGATCAGCTCGGCCAGATCTCGTCCCATGGCCGTCGACCTAGGATAGCCAAACGTGCGCTCTGCTGCCGGATTCCACTCAATCACTCGACTCTCGTGATCAGCCGCAATGATCGAGTCCAACGCAGCTTCGAGAATGGCGCGGTGCTGCGCCCAGTCTTCTGTCATCCTTCTTGAGGCCTCCTTAAGATGATAGACATGTGCTCCGAGTAGCTGGCTCACCCCAGGAGAAACTCAAAGCCCCTATCGCGGCTTTCGTCGAGCACTACAACAAGGCAGTACGGTCGGACGATCAAGCCTCCCAGGTCCTGTTTGAACTCACCGTCGTTGAGGCCCACCAAGAGTAAGTTCAAGCGTTTCCTCCAGCTCTTTCCCCGAAAAGGGTTTACTCAACACTGGAGATCCGGAGAGCTCAGAAGGGAGGCCGTTCTTTCCGTACCCGGTACTGAACATAAAAGGTACCCCACGTTCTTGCAG
>NZ_JAKJHS010000024.1 GCF_021648825.1 Rhizobium halophilum
TCGACCGAAACAGCCGACCGCCGCAGCGCGGCGGGCCATTCTCGCGACATTCACTGGATGCCGCACCGACATGGCCTCTATATCGGTCATAAGCCTGGCAACGCCAGGCGCGATCTCCCGGAGGCGGAACGCGCTTCCACATTGCGCTGTAGTGCAGCCGGAGGGAGATCGTCACACCTGAAGCACGATGTGCTGAGGGTGTCCTATGCCGGGGTTTGGGGGTGGCAGCCCCCATTGCGGGCGTGGCCCGCACACCACGGCTACGTCAGTCGCCGTCACTACCCCTGCATGATCAGGGGTAGTGACGGCGACAACCGAGCATTCTCCCATCCGCTGTAAAGGGGCGACTTCAGCCAAGTCTGCGCGGAAGCACGACCTGTCAAACGAGATTGGCGCGGAGTGCCATACGAGTGCTGACAGGGCGTAGACAGGCGCCCTGTCCGTGACCCACGAGACGGGACACCCCGCCGAAAGGCACCACCGTTTAACAGAAAGGACTAGCCATGATTGGCATCAAGCTCGACCCGGCAGAGCCGGACCACAGACCAACCGCACGGCCCTACGGGCACGGCAGAGGTAGCCGCAGGAGGCAAGCAGAAACATGACCGCAACACCATCACGCAACCCCGTCAACGCACAACGGACCCGCGATGCGCGGCCCCAGATTGCAGGCAAGGAGACGACGAAAAGGACTAGCTGACCTGAGTACCCCGGCCCCAGCGCCCTAAGCGCGCCGTTCATTCCTGAGGGAAGTACGGCAGGCCATCAACACTTACCGATTCAATGAAAGACCACGGCCATGGATAACCTGGCCTTCAGCCTCCGGACGCTGTGCCAGCACAACGCCGACGGCTCCCACATGACCCGCGCGCAACGATCGCGCGGCCTGGACCTGATTGCGAGGGATCTACGGTCCCTCGGCTTCCGCCTGCCGGATGCAGGTTCACTGAAACCTAAGCACGTCCAGCGGCTCATCCTGCACTGGGAGCGCCAGGGCATCAGCAATGCGACCATGAAGAACCGCCTCGGCTGGATACGCTGGTGGGCTATGAAGACCAACAAACCGGGCCTGCTTCCCCGTGACAACAGCAAACTTGGCATCGGAGAGCGGCCGTCGTTCAAAGGGCAGCGCGCCGCTGTCACCCCCGCCGATCGGCGGGAACAGCTGCCGGAGCGGATGCAGCTAGCAATCCGGCTCCAGATGGCCTTCGGCCTTCGCTTGGAGGAGAGCCTGAAGTTCCGGGTTGAGGCTGCGGACAAAGGAACCATTCTGGTCATGCAGCCCTCGTGGACGAAGGGTGGCCGTGCCCGCACGATTCCGGTCTTGCATCAGCGCCAGCGGGACTTGCTCGACCAGGTACGCGACCTGGTCGGAGACAGTTCGCTGATTCCGGAGGGAATGAACTACATCCGATATCGGAAGCAGTTCGAGCGGCAGGCCCTTCAGGCGGGCATCAGCAACATGCACAAGCACCGGCATTGGTACGCCTGCTGGCGATATCGCACCCTTGCCGGTGTCGATGCACCGTGCCAGGGCGGGCCGCTTCACGATCAGCTGAATGACGCGGAACGGGAACGCCTTGACGCTGTCCGGCTCCAGATCAGCCACGAACTTGGGCATGGCCGGATCCACGTCACCAATACCTACCTGGGCCATCGCTGGGGCGGAAAGGGAGCACGATGAAGTCTCCCCTCGCCCCATTCCGGCCGGAGTTGCTGAACACCACAAAGGAGGCGCAGGATGCCTTGGCCAGGAAGCTTTATGCCGCTGTCGATGTGAAGGCAGCTATGCTGTCCGCTGCACGGGAAGGTCTTTCGGTCGTGGCGATCTCACCGGCTGCTCCCTTGGATCTCCGACATACGGAAGCGGCGCAGGTTCTGGTTCAATGGCTGACACAGGAGGGGATCGAATGCGACTGGCAAGAGCGATCGATCGTTTCCAAAAGTAGCGCCCTTTGGGCAGGCATTGCCTATGACTTGATAATCAGCTGGGGGCACAGCCGGGTGATACCCACCGGCTAAGGTTTGTACGCCTTTTCCTTCTTCTGGCTGAGTGCAGGTGCAAGCTGCTTAACTGGCTGTAGAGAAACACTGGGAGTCTGGGCGGGTGAATACCAGGAGCTGGTAATTTTCCGAGGAATCGACGGCTTCTGAGAGGGGGCCACAGCTGGCGCCTCCCGGGAGTGTTTGCGCAGCCTGAGATCCTGCAGCGCCCGTTGAGAGGTTTGCAGCCGCAGCTTGTCTGCATCATAAGCCTTGAGCAGCTCCGGCAACTGGCGCCGGGCCTGGCAAGATGCGAGGCGGTCTTTCCTGCTGCGTGATTTCAACCCTTTTCGAGAAAGGATGCTGCCTGGACGGCGCCCGAACGCTGTCTTCCGCGCGTTTCCAGCTAACTTCTGATAGAGCGCTTCATCACCGTGCTTGCTGCGGTAAAGCTCCATCCGCTCCAGCGCTTTGCTCGGGAAAAGATAAGCTTTATCCATTGCATTGTCTAAAGCAGCCTTGCTCTTGTTGTAATGATACTGGCTAAAAGCCAGATCACGTTCGTGCATTGCTTCAATCATCGGACTGCTCTGCATGTTAATCTCCTTTGCAGATCTTTCGTCTCGCCCTATAATTTCTTCATGACTGATCGTGGTGACTGGCTCGATAGATTTTGCGGATGGCTGGGCGCCTGGATTATATCGTTCCACCCCCGTAATCCGCTCCGCAGCTGGCTTGAGCGGGGCTGGGCGAAGCATGATGCTGCCATGGTGGCCTGGCGATGCCAGCGGCAACGGGAGCTGGCTATTGTCAACGCTGAGACGGAAGCGCTCCTGCATTGGGCGCCTCGGACGCTGACCAAAACCGATATTCACTGACACTGGGGGATGATGGATGGATCTGAGCTGATCCATTTCCTCCTGCAGCCGCGCTGCATCAATCGCGTTCCAATAGTCACGTTCACCCTCCGGGAGACCGAGAGATCGGTTGTAGCCCGGCCGGGTGCTGCCTTTGTCGATCGAGCGGTAATCAACGACACGCTCCGGTGAGCCTGCACCAGGACCGTTCCGAACGGTCTTGCTCTGACTTTCCGGAACGACGCCTCGGCGGTCCATAGCGATGGAACGCGGGCCTTCATGAATGGTCGGCTCCCGCTCGATCCCTTGTTTAGCTAAAGAGCGCCGGTCAATCCGGACGGCGACCCCTGCCCTTTCCAGTGCACGATTTGCATGAACCTCCCAAAGCTGGCGGATGCGTTCCGTGCTTCCGACATCACTCAGCCCAATGACACGGCGGCCGGTACGGATATCCCGATCCCGAACGACCAAATGGGCATGAGGATTGCGGGCATCCTTGCCCTTGTCGTGAAACGCTGCCAGCCAGGAGGCACGTCCCTTGGTCAGGTCTTCGGCGAAATCTCTTACCAGCTGCACCCGCTCTTCGGAGTCCAGCTCACGCGGCAGTGCCAGCATGATCTTGTCTGCGACGCGCCCGTTCTTGCGGTCTGTGACTTCCGCATCCGCCAGGAATTGTGCGGCCTTGGAGGGCTTCAGAGGCATCCTGCCCCCATCGATAAGACTGACGGCGGAGGGGCGGGAAATATACCGGATGTGGGCGGCCGCCGTGAACGGGCGGGCCTGGGTGGTTTTACCGATCGCACTGTGATGCAGGCTGAAAATCGCCACCACATGCTCCCTGAGCCGCATGGGTTTGCTCGGCAAACCCATAAGTGCGCTCTAGCCTCTGGATGGCAGCTTACCCAGGCACACTCAAAACGCAAGTATCCCCCCGTGGCGGCGATCGGGTAGAGCTTCAGGTGGCCCCGTACCCTTCGCCAAACCTCTGGGCTGCACCCTAAGTTCAGGACGCCCAGGGCGCCCTACTTTGCTCCGGAGAGGAGGCGTGTGAACCCTCGTCCCACGAGGTATGTGCCTTCGAGAAACATCTTCATCCCCCACGGGATGGTGATGATCAGAAGGCACACGAATGGCGACAGACCCATCTTGAAGAGCCCCTTGATAATGTCGGAAATTCCCTCAGCCATGCTTGACCCCCATAGGTTGAACCGGTGCTATCTGATAGGGATTGGTTCGTTCTGTCACGGGGCCTTTCATGGAATTTTTGGGGGTTGTGTTAATTCTGGTGATGGTGGCCGCCGCTGTCTGGATAAACCGCCAGGGAGGCATCCCCGGTATGTTGGCAAAGAGCCGTGCTTTATCCTTTCAGGCACCTGTACGTGGCCCTCTCTCCGGAGCGCCTTCTCGAACCAGCAGCCTGTCCTCCCGCCCTGCTGGAAACGCGGGTAATCGCTTCTCGCGCAAGGACCAGCTGGCCGACATAGACGCCTTCTATGGTAACGACCTGAACGCTTTGCAGCTCGTTGTGGGCGACCTCGTTCCCGAACTTATTCCAGCACCGAGTATGGCAAAGACCGGTGAAGCGGTGGCCTTGCGTCTTACGAAGGACAGGCCTCGCTCCGATGACACCTTGAGCCGCATCGTCTCAGGCGGCAGCCATGCCTATCTGGAGAAGGAGGCGGCCGTTGCGCTGCAAAAGTCCGTGCTGACGCGGACGCTACGAGACGCTTCCGACGCGGAACGCGCTACCCTGCGCCTGGCAGATATCCTGGCAGTGCTGGGGCGACTGGAGGCCCGTGAGGTAACTCAGGTTCGCCTGGCGATCATTTGGAACGATGGCAAATGCCTGTTGGAGACTGGCGTGCCCTCGTTTCAGACTGCCGATCGCACGGTGGAGCTGAGAGCCGGCATCAAGGATCTCGTGACGGCCCACGCGGGCGACCAGACATCCGCTGCAGAGCGGGTCCAGCAGGCCCTGCGTAAGGCCCTCGCTCCCACAAGCAGTGTTACGCCGGATGATCGGCAGGTTCTTGAACGGTATCTGTTTGGGGGCGCCCGGTGGTTCGTCCCTGAGGCAACTGATTTGGGCCTGCTTCCGAACGGACCCGCCAGCCCTACGGTCCTTCGGCTGGGCGGCCTCGAACAGGGCGGAGATCTGCTGTACGACCGCCCTGAGAGCCTTGCAACGATCGCAATGCCAGGGAGTGGCAAGTCGCAGGTGCAGGTCATCCGGAACCTCCTGCATTACCGGGGTGGCGCGCTGGTGCTGGATCCCAAGGGCGAAATCCATAGCACTACCGGTTCATGGCGGAATCGGGAGGTTGGGCCGGTGCAATGTTTTGCACCTGGTGAGCCCGAGATCTCGGCCGAGTTTAACCCTTTGGACTGGATCCGCGACGATCCCCGCCACGCGTGGGATGATGCGGAGCGCATCGCTGAACTGCTCGTAGTGCAGAATCCCAACGCGAAGGATCCCTACTGGGAAAAGCGAGGCTTGGCGCTGATCACGACCGCGCTGACGCATACGGCCCTGGCCGCTCCTCCGGAGCGCCGCAATATGAGCGATGTCCTGCTGCAACTTTACAGCATTTCGGACGAATCCGCGCGCCACCGTTGGGCCGCAGGCCTCGCAGACACGGGCCATGAGCAGCTTGTCCTTGAGGGGATGACGTTTCGGGACATGCCCTCTGAGCAGCGGGAGGGCGTCTTCGATAATGCGCGAACCCAGCTGAAGGTCTGGGTTTCTCCCGCAATTAAGGAGATCAGTCAGACGACCACAATCGACACATCTGCGCTCCGGAACGGAGGCACCCTGTACCTCTGCGTCAATGACGAGGACATTGAGCGCTATGCGACGGTTCTGAGAGCCATCATCGGTGTCTCGATGCGGGAACTGATGCGGAGCGGGCCAGACCGGAGCGCGCCGATCGTCACGTTCTTTATCGACGAGGCTCCTCGCTTGGGCCGCATGGATATCATCGAAAAGTCGATCGACTACGGACGTGGCTACGGCCTCCGGCTATGGCTGTTCGGGCAGAATATCGGGCAATTCAGACAGCGGTATCCCAACGCAGATGGAATGCTGTCGAACTGCATGGTGCGGTGCTTTATGAATCCGGACGAGGAAGACGCGCAGCGGCTGTCCAAACTGCTCGACCAGCGTGAGGGCCTTCTGGACGGGCGTCGAAAGGCTCTGGCTGAACCATGGGAGCTTCGTGGCCCGGAATATGCGGACAAGATCATTGCATTCATTGCACGGCACGATCCGGCAAAACTCGAGAAAGTCATGCCGCATGATGATCCGGTGTGTCGGGAGCGAATGGAGACCTCTGTACGCGATGCCTCCTGAGAAGTTTGCCGGGAACTCTGAAAATTGGCGCTACCCACTGGACGAGAACGGTGCGCCAAATTTCCTTAATCCCGAGGCTTCACAGACGCTTTTCTCGTTCGGTTTCGAGAGAGCTATGGACTAGGAAGGCGACTGCATGGGTTCGACTATTTAGGAAGCCCGAGAGAGCCTTTCCCCGTTTGGCGGGGATCGCCGACTCCGACAAAAAAATTAAATCAAATCAAGTTTAGAAACTGGAGGCATCGCCTCGTTTTAATAGTTTTACGTGTTTTATATAAGTTTTAATAAGTTATAGCCAAAAATAGACGAAATTTCCCTTTTATAACAAGCGCCTAGTCTCAGTAGGTGTCGGCGATGTACGGTCAAATGTCGGCGATAAACGGTTTGTCGTCGGCGATGTACGGTTTGTCGTCGGCGATGTACGGAAAATTGTCGGCGATAAACGGATCACGACAAAATGGTTGTTGGGCCGAAAGCAAGGCTCCAACGCATTTTTGTCGTCGGCAATGTACGGATGAAGCAAGAATTTTGTCGTCGGTAATGTACGGACACTCACGACAAAATCACCCTTCAGCCACAGCAAGTGGCTGATCTGAGCTGTTTGCCGCGTCGTTCCGGCGCTTCATGATCAGCATCACATCATCCCTCCCCTCCTCTAGGGTGAGATCGTAGTCCGGCATAGGAAACGCCTGCGTCCGAGTGACGAACTCCCGCAGGTCGTAGGCGAATTTCCGGAACTCCTGCGTCGAACCACTGCGTTTGTGGACCTCCCGCACGCTGTACTTGGCCTCGGTCTTCCCGGCCGCGCGACGCGCCAGGCGGTAGATGAAGCGGCCGAGGCCTGAGCTTATGAGGAAGTAATCGTGGTGGAGCGTCAGGAGCGGTAGTGTCTTCTCGTTGCGCACGACGCTGGTATAGACCCAGTCGGGGATGGTGATCTCGATGGTGTCAATCTTATTGGCGCCGGTTCGGCTGACGACGCTGTAGCCGCCAATGAGGGGGCGGCTGTCGACCGCTCGGCGCTTTCCGCCGGAGAGATTGATCACTTTGATGATTGTATGTTGCAAGCGGTCTAGTGCGGCCTCCAGATCCTCATAGGACTTACCTCCATCGGATCTGCGGCAGAACTTGAGGATATGTGCGGCGCTCGGCCGGTAGGTCTTGGGAGGCAGCGAGGGGCGGAGACCCTTGGCATCGTTTCGCCGGTACTGCTGAACCTCCTCTGCCAGGTAAGACACCATATTGAGGAAGATGTCGTAGTCGAAGACGGTGGCAAGGCCGGTCTCCACGCCACCCTCCACGGTGATCAGGCTGTCCTTCAGCTCGAACTTCAGGATGCCCTTGCGGGCTTTCTTGCTGAGGGAAAAAGGTGCGACGTCCATCAGGTTGACGTCGTCCTTAAGCGGGGCGTCATAGATGGTCGGGACGAAGAACATCAGCTGGGCGTCGTCCTGGGGCGGTTCCCGCAGCACGCGACGGGGAGCGGTCTCCTGCATAAGGGCCGCTGCGATGTCCTCGCTGACGTTTCCGTGGCGGATCGCCTCCCCCAGGTTACGTAGAACCCTATTAAGCGGCCCTCCCCCCAGCTCTTCAAGCTTGAGGTCGGCCCAAACGCGGCGGCTGTAGTAGCGCCGGAGTCTGCTGAGGGCGTCCTTGTCGAGTTTTACCGCTTCGCGGGTGTTCTGCTCGGCAAATCGATCCGCCAGCTCTTGAAGATAATCGTTCTTCTGGTGGAGGGTGAGGGCGCCGAACTGGTCGCGGGGCAGCAGATCGAGCTTGGCAGGTTTCATGGGTGATTCATACCGCGAACGAGGTCTGTTCTCCAAACGATTTTGGCAAATATGCCGTTTGCGGTTTAGCGTCTACCGCTTACGGTTTACCGTTAACCGCAGCGCCACACCCTACTTTTTCTCTTCAAATTCCTTGAGTGAAGGCTGACCGTGTTTGGCGAACATGAGGTCTACACCTTCCTGGAGGAAGTCGTTGATACGCTTGTCCTGGTCGAGTGCCATCTGCTTGAGGCGCTTCATGGCTGCCCGAGGTAGATAGACGGTCGCCTTCTCGATCGCGGGTTTGCTAGCGGGCGTAAATGCCACCACATTCTCTCCGCTTTGCGCGGCTGAGGTGTCGGTTGGCAGGTGTCCTGCGAGTTGCGCTTCAAGCGACACGGGTTTTTTGCTCATCGGCTTTACCTTCCATCTTGTTCAATGCCCATTGCAGCAACTCGCGGATTTCTGCAGCGGCTTTACCGTTCGCGTCACGCTCGGTGACCCCCTGCCCCATTGCCAATGCGTCGATATGATCCGCGCGGGTAGCAAGTGTGCTGCTTGCAACGACTCCACCGAGATTGAGCACACGGTAGGCATCCGAGGTCCGCATGGATTTTCCTGGCGGGCATTGGTTCAGCACAAAGGCAAAGGATTTACCGAGCTTGGTAAGACTGCCCACGGTGGCGCGGGTGGCTTCAATATCAGCGATACTGGGGCGTGCGGGGATTAAGCAAAGATCCGCGGCCTTCATCGCGGATATGGTTGCAGGAGTGTCGACACCGGCCGTGTCTATGACCAGAAGATCAATTCCCTGCTTGGCAAGCATGTCCATGGCGGCCGGAACTTGGTTCGCCTCGATGGCAGCCACCTGGGGAGCGTCCGCTTCGCGACGCTCATACCAGTTCTTTGCCGTCCCCTGAGGGTCGAGATCGATGATGTAGGTTTGGAGACCTGCCTCGGCCGCTGCGACGGCCAGGGAGACGGCCAGGCTGCTTTTGCCGGTTCCGCCTTTTTGGGTGACGAGTGCGATCGTTTTCATGAACGAATCCTCCTGCCGTTTACCGTACACCGCAAGAGGTTAACATCTTACTGCTTGAGTTAAACCGCAAACGGTGTGATGCGAACGGCACACTGTTTACCGTATACCGTAAAGCCTGTTTCAGGCGGACCGGCGGAGGAGGAGCTTGGCCACCACTGCTGAAGTCTTGTTTTCGTAACTTCCGGTGGCCAGCTGCTTCAGGTGCGCGCGAAGCCACTCCTCATCCAGCAGCTCCCAGCCTTGGATCTTAAAATGCTCCCGCAGCCGGTCACGGTCCCCTGCGGTCTTGAAACGACCACAGGCCATCCCCAAGGTTACCGTCGGGTGCGCGGCGCAGGCGCCAAGTTCTGTGAACTGCAGTCCCAGGCGGTTGAGAACGACCTGGCGGAGGGTTGCGTCGGTGAATAGCTTGTAGCGGCTCGCGTACCTAGCACCTTCATCCATCAAATCTGTGGCGGAAACGCCAGTGCTATCGAGGTAGCTCTTGCACTCAATCACGCGCAGGGTGTTCGTCAATGGGACGTAAGCCACTACGTCTAGCTCCCATCGCGGCGCGCTAGTCCGGCCAATCAAGGCTTTCTCTTCCTTGGTGAGGGAAACCTTCACCTCGGTCTGTGTCCAGCACCCTTCGCTCCAGAGCGCATCGCTCACCAGCTGTTCGAAAGCATCCACGTCTCAGACCCTTAGTTGGTTTTAGTGCTGGCCAACCCACTGGCAATGCCTCCTACATTTTACGGCATACGGCATACGGCATACGGGAAAATGCCATGAGCTGATGTTGGTGGCGCCCGTAAGGGGGGAGGCTTCGTAAGTGACACGACTTCCACCCAACGCCGCAAGCACTTGTTTGCGACTTGCTGCACCGCCCGTTAGCAGAGGCAAAGGCTATGGAGATAGCCTTTGCCCGATTGTTATAGATAGACGATCACATAATGGTATTTGACCCCTGTGAAGAGAAGCTTTGCGTTCTGGTTGTCGATGAAACCATGTCCGTAATGTTCGATTTTAATTAGCATGTGAAACTCCTTTTGTTGATCACATACCTATTTATGAAAATCGCAGTTTTGGCCGGAGACGGTGGCCACCGGGCAAAGAAGGGACACTGCAGCGCATCACCGTTAGAGGAGGGAAGGGGAGTGCTGCCTGCCCAACACGGGTCGGCGCGGGCATGGCATGGCATGGCATGGATGGCCTCACCTCTCACGCTTACAGATGCTCCTCCTCCTAAAGGAGCATCACCGAAAGCGGCCCCGAGAGGGGCACGAGAAGCCCGTTCGTCATAACGACGGTATGCCGTAAACGGTAAACCGTTCCAAATCCGATCATCTAGCTGCCGAGTATCCTCGACGGATCTTAGACTGCTGCAGATTTGCGATGGCGGCTTTGGCATCATCGGGATCCCGATAGTTGCCGAGGCGAACTTGGCCACCTCTGCCGATACGGCCCCACTCCCGTACCACCGACCACTCGCCGAATAACGTCGGTTGCACGCTCATGACGTAGTAGCGGGCCATGTTGCGATCCTTGTCAACGCGGGTGAGGTAAACAGCCGTCACTCTTTCGGCTCCGCCTTACCCCGCGCCCGCGGGAAATAATTGTAGAACCCGGATCGGCTAAGGCCCAACCGCTTTGCAATCTGCGCCACCGGGATGGTCCCGGCCGCCAGCATAGCCTTACCCGCCTCAACATCGGCCTCGGACAGCTTTGAGGGGCGTCCGCCCTTGCGACCCCGGGCGAGGGCGGCTTTTAGGCCTTCCATGGTGCGTTCCCGATTGAGGTCCAGAAAATACTCGGCCATGGCGCCATGCATCTGGAGCGCGAAACGTCCGTGAGCGGTCTCGCTGTCAAATTGCTCGGTCAGGCTCTGAAACTTGACGCCATCATTCCGAAGCTTGTCGATCGTCCGCATCATCTCGACGAGAGAGCGGCCCAAGCGATCCAGCTTCCAAACGACGAGAACATCCTCCGGTCGAAGGTAGGCGAGGGCAGCTTCAAACTCCGGCCGTTTGGTCCCGGCTTTGCCGGACTTCTTCTCCTCGAAGATCTTCTCGCATCCGGCTTTCCGCAGCGCGTCGCGCTGGAGGTCCAGGTTCTGGTCGAGCGTTGAGACGCGGGCATATCCGATAAGCATGTCCAGATTCTCTGCCAGCAGCGTTTGTTGGTCAATAGAATTGTGGACACATTTTCTGGACATCCTGCGTCGGCATCAACGCCGTAGAACAGATCCTCTCGCGATCTATCCAACAAACGGTCGTTTTCCGGACATGCCTGTGCATGATCAATCCGGGGATAAGGCTGCCTTAAGTTGTAGAGTTGCTGTGGTTGAAGTACTTTAGAACGAGGAGCCCCTATGAACGAAATCCTCGCCAAGCTTTCCTCGTACGACATCTTCGTAAACCTGGTGCCGGGCGCGCTGTTCTTCTTCTTTCTGTCTGTGTCAGGAATCTACACGCTTGGACCCAACACCGTCATCGGCGAGCTAGTGGTCTACTACTTCATCGGCCTCGTCATCAGCCGGATTGGATCTGTGGTAATCGAGCCGATCCTCAAAGGGTGCCGGATCATCAAATATGGTGCCTACTCTGATTTCGTCCGAGCTTCCGACAAAGATCCGAAGATCCAGATCCTTTTGGAAGCCAGCAACCTATTTCGTACGCTGCTGGCGTTGGTTCTGGTTTGCGCCATTGCCTATAACTGGAATGCGATCCGTGCAGCGGCCGGACTCTCGGATTGGGCATGGGTAATGATCTGCTGTGCCCTGCTGGTGCTGCTGTTCCTTATATCGTTCCGCAAACAGAACGGCTTCATCAGTAAGCGCGTTAGCCACCATTCGGAACCAAAGGATACGTGACATGCAGATCCGGATCTTCGATGTCGAGCATGGCGGTTGTGCATTGGTTTCGACCGATAACGGCAAGCACCTGCTGATCGACGCAGGGCATAATTCTACCACTGGCTGGCGTCCCTCGGTTTATCTGCCGCAGAACGGAATCTATCAGTTGGAGCGGGTTATCATCAGCAACATGGATGAGGACCACGCCAGCGATCTGCACAATCTGCGTCAGACTGTTTCTATCAACGCTATTTACAAGAATCCGACCGTTTCAGGGGAGGCCATCCGCTATCTCAAGGGGCAAAATAACATTGGGCCGGGCATTGATGCGCTAGCCGACATGATGAACACGTTTCGTGGAACCGCGCCAGCCGCGCCAGATCTTGGCGGTATCACGTTCGACTTCTTCTGGAATGATTACCCAAGAGAATTCGACGACGAGAATAATCTCAGCATGGTCAGCATTCTACGTTATCCGGGCCTGAATGTCTGCTTCCCCGGTGATATGGAAGTTCAAGGTTGGCGCAAACTATGGGAGCGACAGGATTTCCGCATTGCCATGTCAAACGTACATGTTCTCGTGGCCTCCCATCACGGCCGCGAAAACGGATGCTGCCCCGAACTATATGACTACGGGTGGAAGCCCCAGGTGACAATTATCTCCGATTCGGGCATCCAATATGCGACCCAGGAGACAGTGGCTTGGTATCGCGCGCGCACCCAGGGCGTGACGCTGAACGGCAAAGTCCGTCGCGTCCTTACCACAAGAAGGGATGGGCGCATGCTGATCACCGCAGCGCCGCACGAAGCCTATGTCGAGGTCGGGTTATAGGATCGGAAACTAGGTCAGCGCTAGTATAGGGTGGCTATTGCGAACCCCGTACTCGGCTTAAAGGATCTTGTACGGTATTTGGCCGAGCGCCTGTATAAGGGTTGGAGGACGAACAAACCTATCCCGCATGTAGGATGCGGCACTAGATGCCTTCATCGTAAAAAGCAGTCATTGCTGTCGCAAACCAGAAAAGCTGATCCTCGCTAAAGTCATCCCGGACCCACTCCGGGAGGCTGTTGCGAGGGAACTGCAATTTTGCCAGCGCTGTCGCCAGATGCTGAATCTTGGCATTGATCCGAGCCTCAATACCGGCGGCACCAATCCCGCTACCAAGAGCTTTCGCCAGAGCGAGCAGGACTTCCAGGAAAACAAATTGAGTAGTTTCCATGGCGTCAGGTTGGCCGATAAAGGCCCAGAACTCTTTGCCAATACACCTGTAGACCCGCACGGACTGCGTTTCTTTGTCAACAAGAATACCTGGCTTGTGGACGGGATCTTCTTCCTGGAACCCCTGTTCAAGCAACTTGACGAGGATTTGGTTTTCCTTGTTGTTCGTCGTACGATCCGTTCCGTAGGTCAACCCAAGCACAACATCAAGTTCTGTCACTCCAGGATAGTTCTGCTTCGTATCGGCCATCCACGATTTGTAGTTGGTCACGATGGCGTGGGTCATGCCCGCAACTTGGGTGTCATTGATCGTGTTGGGACCACTCTTGATCGACGTCAGGAACCGTCGGCTCCCGACAACACAGGAACGGTCGATTTCCCGCCATACGGAACCCACACGCTGCTGGGCTCGCTCCTCCCGGCTCAAACCTTTTAGCTTCGCAAACTCGGCGACCTTCTCAGGTGCATCGGTCCATCGATGCGTGGCCTGGACCGGATATTGACCTACGAAGGCAGCTTCGATCTGTTTTCCGAAGGAGGTTTCCAGAGCCATGTAAAGCTTGCTGTTGAACAGGAAGTCTCCGAATTTTTCCGGATTGCCAAGATTCATGACGCTGGCTGACGTCAGCAGGACATAAGGGTTCGTTCGATAGTCTGCGAGGCCGTTCCGGCGCTCGAACGCGGCGGGCAGATTTACGCTGATGTAGCTGACCAAAGCGTCCGCGAGGGTATCCACACGGGTTTCATCAACGCTCTGGAATAACATAACAATTTCTTCCGCGTTAAAGACGTGACGCTTTGACTTCAGCGCTTTGAATAACGGGTTGGTACGTGCGGGCAAAGCCATAGAATTTCCTACATTGCGCTGGTTCGTCGAAGAGTTTGGGGCGCCTCGTATGCGGCATGGTCGTTCTCTTGACCGTCATTCCAGACGACAGTCTCGCCTTTCCTGAACCATTGCCGGGTTCGAACATGGGATTGGACGTAGACGACTCTGTACTCCTTAGCCTCCTTGCCACTCCGTTTCCAATCAAGAGCGGCTAAACGGTCCATCTCCTTGGCCACCACCTCACCGGCAACCTCACCAAGTCGCACCGGCACAGCATTACCGATCTGCGCGTACTGCTGCTGGACCTTTCCTCGGAACTCCCAATCAGTCGGAAACTCTTGGATAGCTGCGTATTCTTTCAGTGAGAGTGCACGCACCTCTTCCGGATGGCATAGCGACGTGCTCGCGTGGTTAGGCATGGTGACAAGAGTAGGGCAGGGGAGGTCATAGCTTAATCTGCGCCACCATCCCGAACGCCCGCCCTTGGCAAACCACGCTCTTCCCATCGACTCCTGCTGCACTTCTACCGGGAGGCTACGCCAGTTAGAACCCGGTGGTACCAGTGCCAAAAAACCCTTTTTACGCGGGCTGAAGTCCATGATGAGGCTGCCTGGATCATTCAGATGGGCAATAGCATCTCCCAGGGTTTTCCAAGGCTTTAGAAGTTTTGGCTCATCGAAAAGGGTTCTGACGTTGTCGGGAACTTGCGGGCCATGCGTAGGATCAGGGAAGTCGACAGCTGTATTGAAACGGTTCCCGATGAAGATAGCGCGTTCACGAAGCTGGGGAGCACCATAGTTGACGGCGTTCACCTCAAAACAATCCATATGATACGGGCTACCAGGGATTTTCTGGAGGTCTTCAGCAAAAAGGCGCACCACAGAGCCCGGCAGCTCGTCGGCTTCAAGGGGAAGTCCTTTCCGCTCTGCTATCGGCCTGTGGCGCAACGCGGCGGATAGCAGCCCCCGTACGTTCTCCATGATGAAGAATTTGGGGCGTATGGCTTCGATGAAACGGAGGTATTCCCAAAGTAAGGTCCCGCGCGGGTCCTGGACGCCAGCTCTTCGACCAGCAGTGCTAAAGGACTGGCACGGCGGCCCCCCCACGACCAGGTCTACCTCACCAGGCTTTAGGCCGCATTCCTGAAGGATCGCAAGCGGATCAAAGTTAGTGATGTCGCCTTCATAGATTTTCAGGTTCGGGTGCAGACGCCCGGCAGCATGATTGGCGCGGATCGTGTCACAGAAGGACCGCTCTTTCTCAACACATGCGAGCACCTCGAAACGGCCGGTTGCCTCTAACCCGAGATCCAGCCCCATTGCTCCTGAGAACAGGGATATCACGGTGTACTTCCTGTGATTCCCTGGGGAGCTGTTCGCTTCTCGATTGGCCATGCTCGTCTTTCACTTGATTCGCTATCATCTAGCGGTAACGAATCGAGATCGACAAGAACAAAGTCCATCGTCGTCCGGGTAGCGCACAGGCATGTATGCAGCGAGTGCACATTTCCTAGGCATCCTTAGAGCAACGAGACCAGGCGCTCACTCACTCGGTTTGCCTTATATCCTTGTTGCCGCTCAAATAGCGCACCGGCTTAATACTGAATCATGCACGCGCCCATCGCCTGGCGTACGGTCAGGCTCCCCGCACAGGGCGTGCGCATTGCGTTGGCGACGCACGTCTTGATCGATACGGAATGCTGCGAGTAGTCCGTTCCCGTGACCATACCAGTGCCTTTGATTAGGTCGCTTACCAGATCGCCACGATCCAGAGGCCTGGCGCTGTTGTAGGATTCGCACGAACTGTCTGCTGTCAATCCACTAAAGCCGGGTGAAGCGGAGCCTGAAGAAGAGCGCCGTTTACCCTTTAGCTTAGGTTCAAGGTCAAACTTCACGGAGGTTGCAATCGATACGATCCCGATCGCGGAGGGTTCGTACCGCTCACATTGGTCAAAGTGTAGCTTAAGCTTTCCGCGAAAATCGCTCGGGAATGTTATGCGCTGGTGCGCCCACTTATCGTCGTTCTCTTCCCGCTCATACGCAACGTAGTTGTCGATATAGGCGAGGCGGTCATCGTCGCTTAAGGAGAGGTAATCCGCACAAGATAGGTATTCCGGCTTTTCGGGGCCGCCGCATGACGCCAATACTGGGAGTAGAAACATCAGTACAAATAAAAATAGGGGCATTCTTCCCTCAAAACAGCAGGGCTCAAACTACCTACCGCTTCATCACCTTGTTCCAGTCAATCGTATGTCCGGCCGCCTCCAATTCGCGAGCAAGCGCCGATTTCCAACCGCCATTATCATCCATTGCTTCCCAGACCACTCCGGCAAAATCACTGGGGATCTCAACAGTCCCACGCTTAAGAGCGCAAACGTTTTCACGGCCTAGGTGCGCCATGAAGTAGCCGAGCTCAAGCAGCACATTCTGCCGGACGCGGGGTTCAGGCGTACCGCCCTTGGCGCAGCCCTCATCATCCGGGGTAAGCAGGATGACCGCAAAGCTGACGTCGCGGTTCGCCTCGATCTTCTCGATAATTGTCCGGCTGCGGTTGGCCTGCTCGTGCAGAACGATCGGTTTGAACCCGATCCTCTCCAGATACCGAGCAACAGTCTCCCTGGCCTCGCCATCGTGACCGTGAACCACAAAGATCCGATTAGTCAGGGGCCGTACAAGCTTTGGCGCGGTTTGGCCGCGACTTAAGACATAGGTTTTATAATCACGGTTGAACGGCACGATGACCTGGCGGGTCACTGCGCTGATGTTCTTCATGATGTTGCTACCGGCGTAAAAGAAGGTGTGCCCGAAATCCGCCATCTCATCTGGTTTCTCCGCAAATCGCCAGATGAGGAGCAGGGTCAGACCTAGTACCTTCTCGTGTTCCTCAGGCCATGCCAACACGTCGCTGCCGAGCATTGCCCCTCCAATCTCTTGACTGGCCAGGAAGGCATCGAGATCGAGATCAGCGGTGAGCTCGGCATTTGCTGCTTCAAAGTCAGAGCTGCGTAATAGGCGAGCCAATGTCTTTAGGGGCCGGTCATAGCTTTGCAGCTGCGCATTCTGCAGATCGAGCACGGCATTGTTGATCTCTGTGAAAATGTCCGCGTAGTTCGCCATCAGGCACTGTCACCCGCTGCACGAGCTTCTGCCGCCTTATCCAGAATCCCTTGGCGATAAGTGTCCTTCAGTCCTTCAATGATCGAGGCTGCCATAGAGTTAGAGGAGTAGCTCCCTACCTTCTGATCAATGAGCGCTTCCACGTTGCTGATAGCGCTTTCGATACTGGCCGGGTCATGTGGGTCGAAACTGACTGCTCCGATCTCCCCATCCAGTTGACCGATAACCCGTTGAAGCTGGTCGAGCTCCTTGGTCAATTTATCCAGTCCTTTGATCATGTTCCCCTCCTACGGAGGACAAAGATATATCGGGTTCAATGGCAGGACTAGCGAGAAATCTACAGGAGCCCAACTCAGAATTGCAGTCAGGTAAGGGCATGTCATGCATGTGCCCGGTATGCCGGTCTGCCAGGATCATCATTCAGTGTTCGAATTCCCGCCGTTGATTCTATGGCAGTAATTGTGGACGCAGTCGCACTGAACGCTCTCTGCACGACCTGAGAATGGTCGGCACCCGACCTGTGCTTTGCGTCGAATCCCACCTTCGCCCAGCCTGGTCGGTGCCACGTCAACGGAGCGCACCCATGGACATGATTGAGTTCAGCATCTTCACGATCGGGATCAAGGCTAATGGCATCTACGGCCAAACCCTCGCCACCCTCTTTGCCATCCTTGTCCTTTTCCTCATCTACAAGCGACGCACATGAGGAGCGCTCCTATCTCCACAAGAAGGCAGGTGCAGGTCCCTGCAACCTTGCCTGACCGGCGAGGTCCGGGGGTAGCAACTGCAAGAGGGTTGGTGCGGCCGCAGGCGAAGCCGAGGCTCGGCCCTCTTGCGGGCGCGAGGGGCGGCGCCCCTGAGCTATTCCTGAGGTTTAGAAACCATCATTCTCTGCAGCTCACGCAGGAGCGTTGCGTTCTGTTCTCGGGTCTGGCGCAACTCTTCAGCGAGTCTTTCCACTGTCGCCTGATCGCTCTGACGTATCCCTTCTATCAACCTCTCCGAGGTTATCTGATCCCCCTGGCGCACCTCCTGAAGCATTTGTGCGGTTGCGGCGGATTCGGCTTCGCGCGCGGCCAACAGTTCCCTGGTGAGCGTCTCGATGGCCGGAACGGTCGGATCGGGCGAAAAATAGTTGATGGCGAGGGGAATAAAGGGGGTCAGAACAGCAATGCCAACCGCGATCATGCCGATCCGGACCGCCTTGTTTGCGGAGCGATCGGTCTTCGCCGAAGCTTCATCAAATTTTTCCAAGAAGGTATTGGCATCAGACTGAATCCGGGTAGCCACAGCGGAGGCGCTGGCCATTACCTCGAGCATCTGATCGAAGCGGGCGCTGATCTCCTCCAGCCGGTCATTAGTCTCGTAGATGGGATTCGGCGGAATCTCGATGTGGTTCAGTTGATCCGCAATACTCGGAAGATGCGGCTTTGGAAGGTTGATCGCGTCAATCAAAGATTGCTGTCGATCGAGCTGCTCGCGGATTGCTGCAGATGCAGGATTGCCGATCCCGGCGAGGCCCTGGAGGCGCTTCTGCATTTCCTTCATGTCATCCAGGATCTTCAGCGACAAATCCGGCAGCTTGTATCCCTTCAGCTGCTCGCTCACGTCGCCCAATGGAGACTTCAGGCCATTAAGCTTGGGGAGGGTCTTGCGTGGTCCTCTTGCGTCTGAATCGTCGTCATCTGCCACAGAATCTCTCCCTCGTCAGGAGCACCATAAATCAGTAGCCGGTTGCGAAACAGCTGGGACGGTTAGGTGAGAATGGATAATTTCGAGCGACATGGCGTCTCACAGGAGGGCGCCCGTGCGTTGAGATCAAGGCCGCCCTCTGAGGCCGTGACTTCACGGAATAGGAGACCTCCACAACCTTGTGAGCGGCAGCTAAAGCAAGGCGCCTGCGACAATTTGTGCGGTATCCACAGAAACTCGGTGATTTTCGCCCCAAAAACGCGGAAGCACTTAGGGTTTGTGCTACCTATGTTCCGTTGCCGTTGTGAGTCAGTTAACCATGTCAGGATTTTGTGGGTTAAAAGTTGCCGGTTATCCACAGGTAAAACTTGACTGACAAGGGGATAAATCCCTATAATCGCGCAGCGTCACATTCTTAGGGTTGATGTTCAAGAAGATCTTCTTTAAATAAAAAGCCGGTCGCACGTTTTGACACGTGGACCGGCTTTCTGTGTTTCCGGACGCTGGCTGTGGCCCCGGATAAAGGGGACACGGCGCGGCGCACAGCAACGGTGACACGTGGTGTGTAGGCCTCAGAAGCTGTTTGTCAACAGGCCACACACAGGAGCCTTCCTCATGGGACGCAGTAGTGGCGGTGGAAACCGCTTTAGACCGGGGCAGTCTGCCCCCTATTCAGGGCAGTACGGACTTGTCGGACCTCGTGGAGGTGTGCTGGGTCCAGAAGTGACGAGTGTCCAGGGAAAACCTCTCCCTCCGACGCCTAAGCCGCGACAGAGCTACGTGCTCGTCGATCCCAGCAACAATGGGTCGGGAAGGAAGCGGTGATGCGTCGTCGTGTTAGCTCCCCACTCTCCGCGAAGCTTGCTGCGGAGATCAAGCGGCTGGCTCGTGACACGGATCTCGTTCAGCATGAAATCGCTGCACAGCTCCGCGTCAACCAGGGACGGGTTAGCGAAGTCCTCTCCGGCAAGAAACCTGCTGAGGTTCATCCCTCTTGAGGCATGTGGAGCGGGCCCTTAAAGGGGCCCGCTTTTTTCATGTATGGGACTGCGCGGTTGTCTCCCGAGCTCAATAAGTTCTTCAAGCTCCGTGAGCTTCAACCTCAACATTCACATTCGGGAGCAGGTTGCCTCCTGCAACCCTGCCTGACCGGCGAGGTCCGGGGGTAGCAACTGCAAGGGGGTTGGTGCGGCCGCAGGCGAAGCCGAGGCACGGCCCCTTGCGGGCGCGAGGGGCAGCGCCCCTAAGCAATCGACCGAAACAGCCGACCGCCGCAGCGCGGCGGGCCATTCTCGCGACATTCACTGGATGCCGCACCGACATGGCCT
>NZ_JAKJHS010000025.1 GCF_021648825.1 Rhizobium halophilum
GCTGTCGTCCGCTTCGAAAGCCAAGGAGTTGATTTGACTCGAACTGGCGAAGACAAACATGGTGTCGAGAGTTCGAGTTCTTTCAAGAGCGAGCCTAGCCAATCGTGCGCCACGTGCTCCTGGGAGACAACGAATTTGTTGGAGAGAACGGCGGATCGAAACCCTGGAACGCGTGCCCGATGACTCAGACACCTCAGCGGATCTGTCAATTTGCGCTGAGGCCAATTCAAACCTTGGGAGCGCAGAGGCCTCGGAGACTGTATCGAACGCTCCCGTCGCCGCTATTCTTCCACAATCAGTTCGCCGGAGCCGGTGCTGCAGGCGGAGTTGTTTCTGGGGATGCAGGAGGCGTTGTGTCAGTAGCGGCAGGGGGCGTTGCTGGAGCGCTGGCATCACCCGCAGGTTCATTCGATGCAGGCATCATGAACATTACGATAATGACTATTAGGACGACGACGCCGATGCCAATAAGGACGTTCCGGTTCATCTTCGCTTCTCCCGCTTTGGTAGGATGCACTACTAACTTGCAACAACGGATCAAGGTTCCGCTGGGGCGTCGATAAAAGCGGATGCGCAACTAACGTCGTCTTTGCTCGTTCGACATGCTTAGCGGAGATCCCTCACGGGGAAGGGCGATCGGGATGTATTCTAGCCACTTTATACAATCGGATGAAGCACAGAAAGCACTGCGGTTGGCAGTAGCCGTGGGACTCGCCGTCCTTGGCATTTGGGCGATCAACTTCGAGTATCCTCGCGTTGTGTCGGAGCATGGTCTGTGGGATTTCGGTGCATTCATCGCGTCAGGGCGTGCCGCGGCGAGCGGTCTTGATCCCTACGGGATCTATCCGCCGCTGACGCCCCATGTCGTCTTCCCCGGTTTCGAAGCCTGGAATCCGAACCTCAACCCGCCAATCTCGGCGATCCTGTTCCAGCTCTTTGACATTGCGGATCACGCAACATCTCTGCGGGTATGGTGGGTCATCTCCCTCTTTTGCTACCTTGGCGCCGTTCTTCTGCTGCTGCGTCGCTATAGCGGCGGGCTAGAGGCGGTGCTGCTTGGAGTTTGGGCCTTTGCACTGGCGGGCTTCTGGGACACGCTCTATCTCGGCCAGATCTACACGCCGCTCGTTCTGGCGACGGTTGCAGCGTGGCTCTTGCTGGACCGCGGAAGGTATGTTCAGGCCGGCATCCTAATCGGCTTGCTCGTGTCTATGAAGCCGAACTTCCTGGTCTGGCCGGTGCTGCTTTTCCTGGCGGCCCACTGGCGGCCTGTTGTGGCTGCGGCTGTTACTGCCGCCGTGGTGGCGGCCGTTCCGCTCGCCGTATTCGGGCCTCAGATCTACCTGGACTGGCTGGCGCTGGTTGCGTCGGATGGCGAACGCGCCATTTTCCTCACCAACGCATCATTTGCCGGTCTCGCCTCGCGAGCTGGCCTGCCCCTGCTCGGAACGGTGCTTGGCGCGGTTCTGCTTCTTTCCCTTGCGGCGTGGTCCTTCTGGCGGCGGCCGCAGCCGATGGATGTCAGCAGCTTTGCTCTCCTTGCCGCACTTCTTGCGTCGCCGCTCGGATGGATCCACTACACGCTGTTTCTGCTGCCGGTGCTCTTCCACCACTGGCGAAGTCCGTGGACGTGGCCGGTTGCCGTTGCGCTCACCATGCCCGTGCCCCTGGTGCTGGCAGATTTCGGAAAGCCCGCCCTGACGCAGCTGACCACCGGGTCGATCTACGCATGGTCGCTCGTCTTGCTTCTGGTCGGCTTGATGGCCCAGCAGCGTTGCAATCCGACGCTCAACGCCGCCGGTAGATCGTCCAATAGTCCGTTTGCATGATCTGAAGATAATGGCGGCGGATGTAGTCGCCATAGACCTCACGCATGCCGCGGGCGGTATAGATCTCAATCGGCGATTTAGGCTCCAGGATGATCTGGGCGTCTGCAAAGATCTCGTTCGGATCGGGGAAGTGATTGCGGTCGAGGGTTCGGCCCCAATGGTACCACGGGCTGTCGCCGGTGGGCGGATCGAGACTGAGACCGGCGGAAAAGGGGTTGACGAAGTCCAGAACCACCACACGCGCCACCGGCGTATCGAGGGTCTGCAAGGCAGCCGCACCATCGGCAATTGTCTCATTGTAGCGGCGGAAGAAGTCGTACTGCCCCTGGCTCCACATGGATACAAGACGGATTCCATGGAACGCCGGAAGTGCGATCCGTTCGCCTCTGTCGGTGACGGCGTTCATCGAGTGCATCGCAAGGCTGATCGCATTGCTGGCGGTGGGTGGCAGGATCAACGCGCCCAGAAGCAGCGGTAGACCAAGTGGCCATGGTCGCTGACGGGGAAGAGCCTGCGAACGCAGCAGCAGCTCGGCAATCACTGAAGCGCCCGCACCGAACGTGAGGATACCGGCGATTTGGAAGTTTTGTTCAATGATCAGCAGCCCGCTGGCCACGCAGAAGCCAACAAACAAGATGTTCCGCAGGCGCCCTTCGAGAAGAAGCAGGATTCCGGCAAAAATTGCGAACACCATAATATCAGCGAGGTTCTTCAGGATCACGTCCGCCATGACGCGCATTGTCGGTAGTTCGCCACTGACACTGCTGGCAAGACGCAGATCCTCCAGATGGCTGAGGCTACCTTTCCATAAAAGTTCTATGAACATGACAGCGAGGATCACCAGCCCTAGCGCCATGGCGCTCCATAAGAGTTGCCGACGGTCGAGCAGCAGGAAGCTCAGGAAGGCTAGCGCCATAAGCCCATAGGTGATCTTGGTATAAAGCATCAGCAACGAGAGAACTGCGGCGCAGACAGCATCGATGATCTGTCGCCGCGGTTGGTCTGGCCGTCGTGGCAGATACATCACCAGAAGCAGGCCTAGCCCGGCCCAGCCGATACGATTGTAAAACATGGCGAAGGAGAGCTCGCCGACCCATTCGCCCGGATTGACTGGAACGGCAGCGATCAAAAGCAGGAAAACAGCCAGCGGTAGCCCGATCAACATACGCATTCGGCTCCCGATCACCTCGGAGGCGATGATCGCAAGCAAAAGAACGACCAGCGCCATTCCGGCGGGCATGGCACCACCCAATGTGCCGGAGATGCCGTAGCCGGCTGCAGGGATATAAAAGGCGAGGGGACCAAGCGAGCTGTGAAAATCTACGTTCGGAACCTGCCCTGACCATATCCGGTGCGCCCCGTCGAGGAAGATGAAGAGATCGTTGACGTACTTGGTCGTCACCGTGTCGCCTGGTAGGCTCAGGACCATTGCGAGCACCAGTCCGGTGACGAGAATGGACGACCGCAGGCCAAGGATCGGCCACCACTTCGAGAACTGCTCTGCCTGCGATGAGCCCGGTGTAGCTGTCTCGATTGGAGTCACTGTTTCGGGTCTCCCGTCTCCCGCTTTCGATAGACGATCCATGTATCGCTCTCCTGCAGGAGATCAAATTCGCGCGAGATGAAGGGGCCGTAGATCTGCTGCAGCGGGGTACTGTTGATGCCGACCTTCGGGATCATCACAATTTCTGCATCCGCAAGGAGGGCTTCAGGAGGAAGATGTGTCTTCTCATCGACATTCCTGCCCCAGTGCAGCCAGGCACTGTCACCGGTCGGTGGACGGAGGCCGAGCCCAGCCGAGAACGGATTGACGAAATCGAGGACGACCACCCGTTCCGGCGGTGGCGAGAGCGACTGCAGCAGCCTGCTCCCCTCGATTATGCTCTCGTGATAGCGGCTCATGAACGTGTCGGGCGACGCGCCGGGCGCAACCAGCCTCAGGTCTTCAAGCTTCGGGAGGTGAAGCGAGATGCCGGCATCCATCAATGAGAGACGCGCATGAAGGGCGAGCACCGATGCGTGGTGGACGCTTGGGGGAAGCAGAAAGAAAGCGAGAAGCAGCGGCATGCCGTAGCCTGCCGAGGCACTGTCTGAATTCCCATCGGCGCGCTTTCGCGAGAGGAGCCGGCAGGCGCTTTCGGCTGCCACTGCCGCACCGGAATAGAGGCTAATGATACCCCAGCCATGGGCATTCTGATTGAGTATCAAGATGCCAGAAACGGCACAAAAGCCGTAGAACAGGAGATCGCGGACACTGCGGGTCCGCCACAACGTCACAGCGGCCGAAATCGCGTAGACAGTCAGATCGGCAAGGTTGTTCAGCCCTGAACGAACAAGAGCGAAGAGATCTCGGCCACCGCTGACCCGCGCCGCAGCCGCCAGATCCTCGACATGCTGCCATGTGCCGCGCCATGCAAGTTCGACCAAGGCAGCGCCAACGATCGTCAGCAGAAGGCCCCCAAGAACCCAACTGCGTTGCTGCCGATCAAGCAGCATGAAGGCAAGGAAGCCAATTGAGACAAGCCCGTAGGTGGCCTTCGTGTAGAACTGCAGCAGGAGGAGAACAGCCGCTGCCGCGGCGTCGGCGAGATCGCCAGCGTGTGTTGCCTGTCGCGGTCTGATGTACATGACGAGGAGTAGCCCCAGGGCTGCCCATCCGATGCGGTTGTAGAACATCGCGAAGGATAACTGCGACACGGGGCTTCCAAGGTTGATCGGGGCGGCGAGCATGAGGACCAGAAAGCCGCCGAAGGCCAACGCGATCGGCGTGCGCAACCGGGACTGCAGAATGCGGATGGCAGGGGCGAGGAAAGCCACAAGCAGCACAGCCATGCCGACCGGCATGGCTGTCCCGAGGTTCCCGCTCAGCCAGTATCCAACCGCTGGGATGTAGAAGACCAGCGGCCCTAGGGCCGTGTGGAAGTCTCGGTTAGGCAACTGACTCCATGCGATGCGATGGGCCCCGTCGAGGAAGATCAAGACATCATTCGTGAAGGCTGCCGTGATCGTCCGGCCCGGCAAGGCCAGCATCGCGGCACAGACAAGCGTGAGCGTCACGAGGCCGATTGCGGTGGCGCTGGACCGCAACTGTCCGCCTTCGGCGCCCGTCACTTCAAGCCCGCATCCGGCAGATTGCGACGGAATAGGATCCAGTGCTGGCTCTCCTCTACCTTGGAGAAATTTGCGGTCACGTAAGCCAGGTAGTCGGCAGCGGGTCCAACTGGTGCGTCGCCAGGATTGCGAAAAATCACGGTGTCGGCATCAGCGAGTGTTCGGGCAGGCCGTGCGAAATCGTCGTCCCCGACATTCTGCCAACGAAGGTCGTTCAGGCCGGAATTGGAGCGCGGAAGATCCAGCGCCGCGCTGAATACATCCACCGAGCCCGCAACCGCGAGCCGCCCAACCGGTTCATCCTGTCTGTCAAGAAGAGACAGTCCGTCCTCCACCGTCGACAGATACCATCGGCTACTGCCGAAATCGCCACCGGTCCAAAGGTCGGCAAGACGCATACTGGTCATGTGAGGCAGTTCCACCGCCTGACCGGCTCTCACGGTGGCGGCACCGGCATGCAGGACCAAAGCCATGCCACAATGGAGGATGGTCGGCAGCATGAAGGCTAGAAAGTAGAGCTTTACGCCGCTCACGTTGGCGAACGCTCCTTCACCTCCGTCCGCCGTGTCGTCCATCTCGCGCAAAAGCCGCTCGGCGGCAACGGCGGCCGCTGCATGAATGGATATGATCCCCCATCGCTGGACATTGTGGCTCAGCAGCCACAGGCCGGCGATGCTGCAGAAGAGGAAGAAGACAAAGTCTCGCAGCCTCCACCGGCGCCAAAGTGCCAGTCCCGCGATAAGCGATAGCAGGAGCAGGTCGGCCAGATGCGCCACGCCAGCCTCCAGCAGTCTCTGCAACTCGGTCCCAAAGTTATCCCTTCCCAGCATCTCCTGCCAAGCGTCGCGGACATAGGTGGAGGAGCCCCCCCACAGGAGCTCGACGATCAGGACCAGGGCAGCGATGACAGCCAACGCGAGAGCCGTCCAGCTTCGCTGCCGGCTATCTGTGATCATGAAGAGGAGAAAGCCAAGCGCCACTAGACCATAGGTCAGGCGCAGATAGATCATGCTCACCGTCAGCACCGTTGCGCAAACAGCGTCCAACAGCATCTGGTGGCGGACGGCGCTACGGGGGCGGAGATACAGGAGGAGCAGGAGCGCAAGCGCTACCCAGCCGATCCGGTTGTAGAACATGGAGAACGACAGGGCCGTGACGGCTTCACCGAGGTTCATCGGCGCCGCGAGGATGAGAAGCAGGAAGGCCGAAAAGACGATGGCCAGGAAGGGGTGCAGACGCGAACCAAGGACGTGGCTTGCGATCACGGTCATGCAGGCGGTGAAGAGCGCCATCGCCACAGGCATAGCCGCTCCATAGCTGCCGGTGAGGGCATAACCGGTAGCCGGACCATAATAGGCGAGTGGACCAAGTGTCGTGTGAAAGTCGCGGCTCGGAACCTGACCCGTCAGGACACGGTGGATGCCGTCGATCACCAGGAACAGTTCGTCGAGAGACTTGGTCGCTACAGCAACCCCTGGCAAGGCAAGGAGCACAACACAGACCAGGCCAATCGTGATGATCACGCCACTGCGAGAGAGGCAGCGCCTTCTTAGCGCCTCCCCCGCATTGCTGCGGGCGAACGTCGCTATCACAGCTTCAGCCTCTTGAAGACCGGCTCTGGAATCGAGCGGATCACTGTCATGAGCGGCCACCAGATGCTGCGCACATAGATAACGTCACGGCTCGTCTTTTCTTCTGCCGCCGCGAAGATCGCACCCGCGACCTCCCTCGGCTCAGCCGTCAGCAGTCCCGGCAGCTTCATTCCGGCAGTCATGCGCGTGCGCACGAAGCCAGGCTTCACCGTCACCACGCGTGCGCCCGCTTTTGCGAGCCTGTTTCGTAGGCCGGAAAGGAAAGCGGTGAAGCCAGCCTTTGCTGCCCCGTAGACGTAATTCGACGCCCTGCCTCGATCTCCTGCCACGGAACTGACGCCGACGATGGTCCCGGATCCTCGTGCAGCAAACCGATCTGCGATCAAGCCGAGAAACAGCGCCGGCCCTTCAAAGTTGGTCCGCATCACCATGCTGGCGTGATCAAGTTCTTTCTCCGCGCGATCCTGCTCACCAAGCTCTCCTACCACACACACCACGGTGTCAGGCAAGACAGGAAGCCCCCTGACAAAATCGCTGAAACGGTCGCTGTCAAGGATGTCCAGGCAATGAACGGAGACGTTCGCGCCGCTTCGCGTCCCGATGTCGTCCGCCTCCCGCTGCACGGACTCAAGGCTGCGGCCGGCAAGCTGCACGTCCCAGCCCGCCGTGGCATAGGTAAGTGCCGTTGCCCGTCCGATGTCGGATGTGGCTCCCACCAGGAGCACGCTCTTGCCAGTTCTATTCATATACCAAGCCTTGTTGCGAGACGGGAGGCGAAGTGGGCGTCTCCACCGGTTGCGCGTCGAATGTCCCGGAACGCGGCCAGCTGCGGATAGCCAGCTTCGAACGTCAGACGCGATTGGCGCGCGTCTTTCGCCAGATAGAGCCGCCCACCCGCATCGACAACGACCTTGTCGATCTCCTCCAACAAGGGGAACACGTCCTCGGTGACGGGAAGGTCTAGCGCAAGCGTGTAACCTGCCATCGGGAAGGAGAGGAGGCCAGTTCCGGGGCCGAGTTTCTTGAGCACGGCCAGAAATGACCCTTTGCCGGAAGCGGCAAACCGCTGGAGGATTTCTCCGAGCACTGCGAGCGCATTTGTGTCCGGCACGACGCACTGGTGCTGCAGAAATCCACTCCTGCCATAAAGGCGGTTCCATTGATGGATGCCGTCCAGCGGGAAGAAGTAGGGGTTCCAGTGGACCAATGACGGCGCTCCCGATTTGCGCACTCCAGCGCGGAAATAGGCTCCGTTGAAGGCGGATACGCTGGTGCGGTTGAGCGCCCACGCGGGCAAGTCCATCGGCAGTGAGAGCCTCGGCCTAGTCGGCGACGGAAAAAGTTCCCTTTCAGCCTTGTGCGCGACGACCTGCTCGCGCTTGGCATGCTCGCCGACGAAGATCAGGGAGCGTCCAAGCGATGCGCCGCGCGCGAGGCAGTCGATCCACGCTACGCTGTAGGAACTCTCGTCTGCGGCCTGCAGCGCGGCCAGAGCTTCTTCCAGATCGTCAGCGACGATGGTTTTCTGGTTGATCCAACCCGTCTCTATCGGCTTCATGTAAAAGGAAGCTTCGGTGATCACGCCCGTCAGTCCCATTCCGCCTATCGTGGCGAAGAAGAGATCCACGTTTTCGTTACGGCTGCAGTTCAGCACCTCACCGTCCCCCATGATTAGCTTGAACGACGCGACATGAGCGCCGAACCCGCCGTCGCGGTGATGGTTCTTTCCGTGAACGTCTGAAGCAATCATGCCGCCCACCGTCACGAACTTCGTTCCCGGGACGACAGGAGGAAAGTAGCCGCGCGGGATGAAGGCATCGAGGATGTCGGAGAGCATTACTCCCGCCTCAACTGTCAGCAGCAGGGTTTGCGGATCGAAACGCTTCATCCGCCCGATCCCGCGGCATATGAGCGTGGCAACGTCCCCCAGTGCCGCATCGCCATAGGACCGCCCGTTGCCGCGCGCAATCACGCCATGTCGCTTAGCCACGGCCTCGGCCGCATCTGCAGACGTCCGGCAGTCGAACACCTCGCTCACAAGCCGGGGATACCGTCCCCAACCTTCAAGAATCATCTCAAGCCCCTTCCGCGCGGAACACGAACCTGCGGTCGAGGGCGTATTTGGACACATATCCGATGGCCAGGCCAAGTGCGCCGCCCGCATATTTTGCGAGGTTCGTGCCCCAAATGGCCCAGAAGATGATCTCGAAGCTCCAGAAAATGGCCGTGGTAAGGACACTGAACAGGCCATAGAGGGCGATCTTTTTCGCCTCGCTGCTGTGAGATGTGTAGCCGTCGAAGAAGATCCATTTCTTGTCGAGGACATATTTGACGGCGAAGCCAGCGATCGTTCCAATGAGGATCGACAAGATCAATGGGTGACCGGGCAGGACCTGCACCGTCATCTCCTGAGCCAAGAAATTCACGGCGGTGGCTATGACAGCAAAAGCGACATAGCGCACCCCAACAGAAATCCGCTGCCCCTCCCTCGGCGAGGCAGCTTCCACGAACTTTTCCATCAGCAGCTCACATCGCCCCTACCATGAAAACGCTGACAGCGCCTAGGCTGACCAGGCTAACCTTGTCCTTCAGCGCAAACACCACCGGGTCATCATGCATTTGCCCTCGATGCGCCAACATCAATACTCTTGCGATCCAGTAGGTCAGTATCGGCGCCACAAACCATAGAACTTCGGGGCGAGTGTAGAGCGACTGAACGTCCTCGCTGGCGATGTAAAGAGCGAAAAGAGTAAGAGCGTTGACGCCGGCGGCAGCCGCCAAGGCGCCTACCATCGCCACGTCGTCATTGCGGTAGTCTCGGCTCTTGGAATCCGGTAGATTTGCCTCCTTGCGCGCGAGGAGTTCCACATACCGCTTGACGAGAGCAAGTGACAGGAACCAGCTCATCATGAAGGCAAGCAGCCAGGGCGAGACCGCGACCGACAGTGCAACGGCACCGCCGACCACGCGGGTGGTGTAAAGACCCGCCAGCGCCACCACATCGAGGATCATCTTTCGCTTCAGAACGAAGGAATAGGCCGTGGTGAGGGCAAAATAACCTGCGAGAACTGCAATGAACGGAAGGGATATGAAACCCGCGGAGACAAACGCCATGCACAAAAGAAGCGGGATGGCAATCAGCGCATGGGACAACGGAATAGCGCCACAGGCGAGCGGTCGCTGGCACTTTGTGCGATGTGCCCGGTCATCCTGCAGGTCGATAAGATCGTTTAAAAGATAAACGCTCGACGCGCAAAGAGAGAAGGCAATGGCGGCAAGCAAGGTCTGCATGACGCTCGCGATGTCGAAGAGGTGGCTGGCGAGCAGCGGCACAAAAACCAGGCCGTTCTTCGCATACTGATGGACCCTGAGCATACGCGCCCAAGTTCGCCAAGTGGGCGCATCGTGCGACAGGTGCTGCACGTCGCGACATTCGCTAGACAACTGCCGTGCAACCTTCCCTGGCGTGCGGATGGCGTAAGCTTTTGCGGCGCGGCGCCACACGGGAAGGTCGGCCTTGTCATTGCCGACGTAGTCAAAGCCGCCCTCACCGAATGCCGCTACCAGTATTCCCGCCTTGACTTCCCCGGCACAGTTCGTGGCCGCGTCGGTCGCGAACCAGCCGGTGAAGAGGCCCAGATGCGCTGCAACGGCTGAAACCAGCCGCTCGTGGCTTGCCGATGCGAGATAAACGGCTCTGCCTTCCTGGGAGGCCTGTCGAATGACCTTCAAGACTTCGGGATCATAGGGAAGCACCGCCGGATCGAAATCGCGCGGCTCCGAGAGCCGGTGCTTCAAACTTGCCTTCCCCTCTCCCAATGCGCGGACCATTTCCACGATCGAGTGCGGGCAGTGGCTGAGTTCGGAAAAAGCGCATTCGATCAGCAGGTCCGACCGTATGAGTGTCCCGTCGAGGTCGACAACAAGCGGACGGCCACCTTTGCGCCCTTTGTGCTGCGAAGGAGCCAGCTTAACATCGATCGTCGGTTCGTGTCTGGATGCCCAGCGATTTTCCCGGTCCCGAAACTGAAATCGGTTAACCGGCTGGAGAAGGTTGTCCTGAAGTTCGCTCACGTAAAGCCTTTCGGGGCCCTTGGGGAGAAGGCATGGCCGGGTGACCAACTGAAGATGCAGAGATTAGTTCCCAATCTAAAATGGTCTGGCAGAAGCAAATCGTCGGCTAGCGACCGGCGGCGGAAAAGACCGGGTCCTGATGAGTATCGGCCGTGAACTTGTTGCGACGGCGAAGAGTGAACCTGCGGCAGGGCGCCTACAAGCGCCTGACGCGATCGGACGCGCAAGATCAAAGCAGCCAGCTCAGAGAGCTCTCGAGTTGCTCTCTGGCATTTCGGTCAAATGGTCGGCCGTGCGCAAATATCACCATTGCAGGGTCAAATGCCACCAACTGGCGCGCTGCTTCTTTCGCCGCAGGTCCTTTGAGCCTCACGATCGCGCGCAAGTAAATGGGGGCCTTTCCTGTCGGAGCGACAACGCCGGCGACCCTTGCCACTCCGCGAAACAAGCCCGAGAGCTTGGGTGGCTCCAAATTTTGCACCAGGTCCGTCAGGATGAGCGTGCGGCTTGCGCGATGATAGAAACAGATCTCGCAGAAGCCGGCGACGCCGGGCACCTCCACTTGATCGATCTCGTCTTCCCACGCAGCGGGTGATCTGGAGGTCAGGTCATGATCGAGCCGCAAACCCGACTTTTTCACCTGCGCGCGTTGCCGCAGCCCTGGTGCAGCCCAGGTGATCGCCTGCGGCACATGCCTTTGCCACTCTTCAAGATAGGTCCAGTGAGCAATGTTGGGAGCAATGAAATGGCCGATAGGACCCAGCCTCTCGATCTCCTTGTGCAGGCCGACGCTGTATTTCGTCGGTGAGTGGAGCAGCAGTGACTGGTCCGCGAGACGCAGGACCGTCATTCTCACTGGCAGTGGTATCACGCCCATCGCCTTCAGCGGCCCGCTGTCGATGATCCAAACACCCTCGGCGAGGGCCTTCGGGGTATCAAGAGGTGGATAGGTAACAACGTCCTTTGTCATCTCTCTTCTCTCAAATTCGATGGTCAGTGCCCGGCTTCCGGGGAGAAGAAACGCCGAAAACCGTCGGAAGGTCCCCACTGGAAAATCCTGGTTCATCATCCCGGTCGACGCCTGGGCATCTCACCGGTACCAGCTCAACGCCAAGGTAGATGAGGGTCGCGTGGTGAACTTCAGCTGGAACGGTTGAGCATGGCGGGACGCATGTTGGGGTCCATCGTGGATCTCGTCAAGCTGCCCGATGCTCTTGCCAGAAGCGACCCGATGTGCATCCGGCTATGCATGACGCTTGCCACGGACGTCTTCGCCAACATGGTCATTGATCACGGTCGCTTGAGGCAGCCAAATAGACATTGCTTTGCCACTTGACGCGAAACAGGACCAGGTAGCGGAGAACACGCTACGTCTGGTGGGGAATGGGTCTTCGGCTGAGGCTTTGAAGCTGAGGAAGCCCGCCAGCGTGCTGAGGGTGATAGACGCGCGGCGCAGGAACGTGCTGAGGCCGAGGCGGCGGAACGTCTACTCCGGTCTACAGTCGGCTAGGCTTTCAGAGCATTCACGGCGCTCGGTCGGTGACGAGGGCTACCCGTTCGAGAATGTGCGTTTGCGTCTGCTGTCTAACGGCGGTTGGGCAGTGAAGCGTCCGCCGCATCGCGTCTTCCGTTAACGTCCACGTTTTGGCCCGTTTGCCTGCTCGCTCCATCTCGAACATGCAGATCGACAAGTAACGGCGGCTTCGGTTCGAGAGTGGGTGCGGCAGCGTTGCACCGTTGGTGGCAAATCTGCTTATACCTGTTCTTCTGGAACTAGAACGATGGAGCTTAGTTGCAGGATCGAACGATGGAGGACACGTCATGAGCGACGGCGAGCTTGCTGGCCTTGCAACAACGGCTCGGATCAAGGGCCATCCCTTGCACCCCCTCCTGGTCCCGCTACCGATAGGCTTCTTTGTCGCCACGCTCCTGTGCGATCTCGCATTTTGGTGGACCGCTGAACCTCTCTGGACGACTGCCGGATTCTGGGCTCTTTTTGTGGCGATAGTTACCGCAGCAATTGCAGCGGTCGCAGGTTTGATGGACTTTGTCGGCAACCGCAGGATACGGGGTCTCCGCGACGCTTGGCGTCACATGCTCGGAAATGTCGTTGCCGTTGTCGTGGCGATTGCCAGTCTTCTGCTCCGTTGGTCAGACGGGCCTCCTGCGGTGATCCCTTGGGGGCTGGGAGCATCTACATTTATCTTCGTTCTCATCCTTTACACCGGGTGGAAAGGGGGCGAGCTATCCTACAGACACCGAGTGGGTATGCTTCCTGATGAAACCCAACTCGGCCATCGCAGGTGACCTCACCGACCTCTCAGGCGATAGTTCAGCTATGGCGGAACGATCATGGTGCGGCCAGAGCGGCAGCATGTGAAATATGGCCCCACCTCCTAGCCTTCAGCGGCCCAGTCGGGAGCTGTTCGATGTCTTCCGCAAGAATGAGCGAGCAACATCCCCTTGCTGCTATAGACAGCAAGAGGACATGCAGTGCTGTCCGTATAGCGCGGCGATCGGGATGGGACCTATCTCACCTTGTTTGTCGCCGCGCAGCAAGGGACGATCTTCCGTCGGCAAAGTCAGCCGCTCTCATGAGGTCGCCTCCCTTCAGCGACGGCGCTAACGCCTGCGCCAGCATCTGGCTCGGGCGATAGGTGAGGCGGTGTCGCAAGTTCATCACTCAAGAGTTTTGAACCGCTATGGAGGGTTGATCGCCTCTACCAAGGCAAACGGCGCTGGTCGTTCATGAATGAACCCGTCTCCCCTTCAGTCGCATTTACCAGCTGAACGATGACTTTCGCCGCCTGCTCAACCGTTTTGTAGCCTGTGTTGCCGTTAAAATCGGTCTTCGTGTAACCTGGGTCAGCACTGTTGACCCTGATGCCCGAAGACGCGAGGGCCTTGGAGAACGATACCGTAACCGCATTGAGCGCCGTCTTCGAGCTGTTGTATCCCAGGCTGTTTACACCGTAAAACTCGCTCCCTGGATCAGTGAGAGAACCCAGGGAACCAAGCTCGCTGCTGACGTTGACAACGTTGGCGGCCCCGCTTGCCTTAAGCAGGGGCAGGAAAGCCTGGATGACCCGGATTGGGCCGAAAACGTTGATCTCGTAGACTTGGCGGATATCGTCCACCGTCTGATCCGCCGGATCGATAAATGCGCCGGGGATACCCGCGTTGTTGACGAGCGCGTCGAGCTTGCCATCTTCCTGGCCTACACGTTCCGCGGCGGCTTGCACGCTTGAATCGTTTTCGACAGAAATCTCTATGAGGCGCGCGTCGTGTCCGAGTTTGCGCAACGTCGCTACTGCTGTCTCGCCTCGACCGGCATCACGGGCGCCGAGCCAGACACGGTAGCCCAGCTCGCCGAGTTGTCGGGCGGTTTCAAAGCCGATGCTCTTGTTCGCGCCTGTAATCAATACGTTCTTGGACAAGGTAATTCTCCGTTCTGGTTGCTCGTCCAATATGAAAGAGGGGTTGAGCGACCGCCTGCCAGATTCTATCGAGTTCTTGCCTAATCCTGCCGGAGTACTTGCCTGATTTAAGATCAGGTGCAATTCATGAGGCATGGAAAACGTCAGCCAAGAACTAAAGTCTTTGATCGAAAGACACTCGCGCGGCGACCGCACGACGACCGCGATACCCTGCATGAGTTTGCTGACAGCAGAGCGAGCGACGGAACCGACTGCCGGGATGACGGAGCTTGTCATGTGTCTGGTCCTGCAGGGAGCGAAGGCTGTAACCTGTGGGGAGAACGAGCTGCACTACTCTGCGGGCAGCTACTTCATTGCTTCGATCGAGATACCTGTTTTCGGCAGAGTATCCGCAGCAAGCCACCAGAAGCCGTTTCTAGGTATCGGCTTCAACTTTGACCCGCGCAAGATTGCAGAGCTCGTGATGGATATGCCGGGCGTGCACGATCCGGAATACCTGTGCGGCCTTGGCGTCAGCCAGAGCGATCCACAACTTGAGGAGGCTTTTCTTCGCATGGTGCGCCTTCTCGACAGAACGGCCGAGATACCGATCATGGCACCTATGGTGGAGCGGGGAATCCTATTTCGCCTGTTACAAGGGCCGCAGGGAGCGAAGCTTCGGCAGATCGCTCAAGTGGACGGGCGTCACTCTCAGGTCAGGCGGGCACTCGCGTGGATCCGCGACAACCTGACCGAACCCTTCAGAGTCGAGGACCTGGCGCGCATGACCGGGATGAGCGTCTCGGTTTTTCATCGCCATTTCAAGGCAGCGACGACCATGACACCCATTCAATACCAGAAGCGCTTCCGTCTGCACGAGGCACGCCGCCAGTTGCTTGGCGCTTCAGGTGACGCTACGCGCGTAGCCTTTTCCGTGGGTTATGAAAGCGCATCGCAATTCAGCCGTGAGTACGCACGTTTATTTGGGCTTCCTCCAGCTCGCGACGCGGCCCGATTGCGGGCGGAAGCCGTGGCGCAGCTGGTACCAGAGGGCATCCAAGGTCAGCTCGCGCAGCGGCCTTTGCAACGTGCCGCGGTTGAAGCGGACGCCCCACTTGATAAGTGATCTATCAATACAAGTGCTCCGCAGGCACAAATCGTCGCGTCCCCTAGCCGCTATTCGCAAATCCACGGCGCTGATTCCGAAAGAACTTCTTTGAAGGAAACTGACGCTAGGTCTGCACCTGTTTCATCCGCAATAAACATGATAGCAGGGCCGACGAGGCGGCCAGAGCGGACGCGCTCACTGATGAGGCTGCGAACATCCTCTTTGGCTGAGGCAAGGGCGGCTGCTAGGTCCGGCAGTTCACTCCCATCTGGATCTTCAAGGAAGGTCTCGTCGCGGAGGTGGAAAAAGAACTTCGGCATGCGCGATGAACTATCGCGGCTTTGGGAAGTTCCTAGCGGATACCGTACGGAGGCGCGGCTTGACAATCAGCCACCGGGAACTGAACCCCCTTCTCCATCTTTCAATGAGAATTGCAAGGAACCTGCGAGACCACATGATCGAGACCAACAACCACCTCCTCAAGCAGCTATCGTCACAAGATGCAGCGCTGCTGACGCCGATGCTGGAGCATGTTGATCTTAAGCAGAATGATACCCTATTCGAACCTTTGCAGGAAATCCCATACGTTTACTTCTTCAACGGTGGCCTTTCCTCAGAAGTGGCCACCAATGCAGATGGCCAGCGCATCGAGGTTGGATGCATCGGCAATGAAGGGTTCTCCAGCGTTCCTGTGGTCCTGGGTGCCGGTAGTTCCCCTCACCGTAGCTTCATGCAGGCTGGTGCACCGGCGCTCAGGATAAGGTCTGCTGATTTAAGGGGGGCGATGGCGGCAAGTCCAACCCTTTCATCGCTGCTTATGCGCTTTGCCCACGTCTTCATGTGCCAGATCGCCGCGACAGCTCTCGCCGACGGCCGCTACAAAGTCGAACAACGCTTGGCTCGCTGGCTGCTCATGTCGCAGGACAGGCTTGGCCGGGAATTGCCCCTTACGCACGACTTTCTCAGTCTTATGCTCGGTGTCAGGCGTCCGAGCGTTACGGATGCTCTGCATGTTCTGGAAGGAGAGCGGGCGATCACTGCGGAGCGCATGCTTATCAAAGTCAGAGATCGGTCCAGGCTTGAGACCTTTGCGGGCGATGCCTATGGCGCTCCTGAGGCCGAATACCGGCGCGTGATCTCCCACAACTGGCCAGCATAATAGCGTCAGGCTGACCCTGTAGCCGAGATACCGGCAGTAACGGCGCAAGCGCGGCTAGCTTGTCTGTCACTGACGCGGAGCACCGAAGGCTCCATGGACGTTAGTGGTGGAACCTTGGCATACGTGAGATGGGCCGAACCTTCCAGATAGAATTTCGCTGACGCAACAAGGCTTGAACGCTATTAGTCGGAAGCGTGGCGAAACAGGAGCTTGCGCTTTAGCAGGATGATCAGGCCGCCTCCGACCAGAACGCAGAGCACCTCCGCCACCCACCGCGACGCTCCGCCGAGGACCAGATGCGGAAGTCCCGTCGCCAACCCCATACCGACCAGCGCCATGGCAGGAATCAACGCCAAGGCCACCATGACTCCCGTGCCGAGGACCTTCATGCGTGAGGACACGATGATCCCACCTGCCAGTCCGGCAAGAAGGGATGTTGCGATGCCGCT
>NZ_JAKJHS010000026.1 GCF_021648825.1 Rhizobium halophilum
GCTGTCGTCCGCTTCGAAAGCCAAGGAGTTGATTTGACTCGAACTGGCGAAGACAAACATGGTGTCGAGAGTTCGAGGTCTTTCAAGAGCGAGGCTATGACCGCTTTGCAGACCGCTTTGCGCCCGCATTTCGGACTTTGAGGCTGCTCATTGCGACTTGGATTGGCAGCAGCTTAGCCATTGAAGCTTTGAATGCACTTAGCCACATGGAGCCGAAGACAAGGACATCGTGATGAAGAGATTCCTCGATACGACATTCGGTCCCGCAGAACTGGCCATACTGGAAGAGGCGCTGGACCAGTGGAGCTCACAGTACGGTCTGAGGCGTCAAAGCATGGAAAGCGAGTTAGCCGCGTCAGTCTTCATCAACCTCTTTCGCGAAGGCAGCGACACTGTTCCTGCTCTGCTGGAAGCGGCGTCACGTCACAAAGCTCTCAACGATTTGGCACGAGCAGCGGCTTGATCTATGAGATCGACGGCCAAGCCAGCACGTACCGCGTCGGCTTTTCGCACCAGCGATCAGCTCAACTAGCAACAATGATGGGCGGTTGAACTCGCAAATACGATGTTCACAAAATCCTGGCCTTTCTAAGGGAAGGCAGGCAGCGCGATTGCAGGAGAATGTCGGGAGCGCGCCGCCTACTGGAGCGCACGAGAGAGTGCCGCACGCTGTATTTGACCACTCAACGTTGAGCCTCCCGAAGGGTTCCGAGCTGTGCATCAGATTGGAGGAGAGCAGGGCAAGGTCAAGAGGAAATAGGCGCAAGTCAGTAGCGCCCACATCTGTCATTCTCGATCAGTCCTTCAGGCAATGGAGGGGCATGTGCTGGCCGAGGGAGAACTTGTCGGCGAATTCGCTCGCGCGGCAGCAGCCAAAAATTGCAGGCAGTGTCGTCAACCTGCTTTGTCAGTGAAGCATCAGGGGAAGTAGGTCATTGGGGATGCGGGCTCTCACGGATCTTCTGGATCACCTCGAGCACTCGCTCGAAGGTGACGATGTTGCGATCAGCGAACTCGTCGGAGAAACTGGGCCGCAGTCTTTTGCGGCACTGATGCTGCTCTTTGCACTGATCTCGACCTCTCCGGCGAGTGCCATTCCCGGCGTCACCGCCGTGGTTGCGGGGATCGAGTTCTTGCTTGTGATTCAGATGATCGGGGGACGCCATTCATTATGGCTGCCAAAGTTCATCTCGCGGCGCCGCCTGTCCAGAGACAAGCTGTGCAAAGGTATTCAGTGGCTGCGTAAGCCCGTTCGCTTTGTGGAAGGGTTTCTCAAGGAGCGCCTGGTCGCCCTGGTGACGCCGCCAGTGATGTGCGTGCCGCTCTCTTTGATCCTCATTCTGACGCTGTTCATGCCGTTTATGGAGGTCATACCCACCTCTGGCTCTATCGCTTCGGCGATCATTGCATGTGTCGCAGCAGGCTTTTTGACGCGTGATGGACTGCTTGTCGCGATATCCGCCCCGCTACTCGCCACGGTTCCTGCAGTTGCCTGGTATTTCGGATTCGCCGGCCAGTAGGGGCACGGCCGAAACTTGCGGACGGACTCATGAAACATCGGCCATCGAAAAATGTTTGTCTCTCGGGAGATAATGGACCGGGATAACTCTGTCTCACCGACCGACGAACGTCAGGGAAGCCAATGGCAGCAATTGAACAGTCGAACCGCGAGAACAAGACTGAGGCGCGTAAACTCGCCGAGGAGTATCTACGTCTTGCGGGCGCCGGAAGTCGAAGATCGACGACAACATCACCGATATCCGAAAATGGGAAGAGGACCCTCCGGAGGCGGAAGCGTTCTGGATGGGTAAGATCGAGCCTCTTGATGATGAGCGGCGCAAGGACGTCGAGTTCTTCCTGCCAAGCATCAACAACCCATGAACAGCGACTGCTGCAGCATCGGAGCAAGGACATGAAAGTCGATCTGAAGAATGCGGTGGTGGTGATCACGGGAGCCTCTAGTGGAATAGGCGAGGCGACTGCTCTGGCATTCGCGCGGCAGGGGAGCCGGCTGGTCATCGCGGCACGCGATCTGGATGCTCTTAACGCCGTTGCCGAGCAGTGCCGGCGCATGGGAAGCCAAGCCATCACCGTGGAAACGGACGTCACCGATGCCGATGCTGTGAAGCGGCTTGCCGAGCGAGCGATGACCTTCGGCAGGATCGATATATGGGTCAGCAATGTCGGCGTTGGCGCGGTTGGGCGCTTCCAGGAGACGCCGATCGAGGCGCACGAACGGGTCATTCGCGCCAATCTGATCGGACACATGAACGACGCTCATGCGGTGCTGCCGATTTTTCTCCAACAGGGCTACGGCATTTTCGTCAACATGATCTCGCTTGGAGGATTTGCCGCAGCGCCGTTCGCCGCCGCCTACAGCGCGAGCAAGTTTGGCCTGCGTGGCTTTGCAGAGGCCCTGCGCGCTGAATTGGCGGACCAGCCCGATGTCCACATCTGTGACATCTATCCGGCCTTCGTCGACACACCGGGCATCAGCCACGGCGCGAACTATGTCGGGCGAAAGATGAGCGCGCCTCCGCCGCTTGTTGATCCGCGAGATGTAGCAGACGCCATTGTGGCCGTTACCCGGGCACCAAGGGCCACGACCACCGTGGGATCGGTCACCAACGCGGCGCGGCTTGCCCACCTGCTGGCGCCAAACCTGTCCACCCGGATCCTCGGGCGGTTCATGGCTTCCTATTTCCAACGAGCAGATCGTGTTGCACAAAGCAGCGGGAACGTCTTTTCGCCACCGTCCGAACCCGGCGGAATCGACGGAGGGATGCGATCGCCGAACCGATTTGCCAGCCGCCCAATCATGTTCGCCATGCTTGCGATCGCGGCTATGGCGGGTGGTGCAGCAGCGGCAGAAGCATTCGGACGTCGTAGATGAACGCTAATAGAGCGATGACTTCAGGCGCCTGAGCAGCGCCTGCCGCGATCGGCGCGATCAAAGCAGCCAGCTCAAGGACGTTTCGAGTTGCTCCCTCGCATTCCGGTCGAATGGCCGACCATGCGCGAAAATGACGGTTGCAGGGTCAAATGCCACCAACTGACGCGCTGCTTCCTTCGCCGCATGTCCTTTGAGCCTCACGATCGCGCGCAAGTAGATTGGCGCCTTTCCGGTTGGAGCAACAACACCGGCGATTCTTGCCATCCCGCGAAATAAGCCGGAGAGCTTGCGTGGTTCCAGGTTTTGCACGAGGTCGGTCAAGATAAGCGTCCGGCTTGCACGATGATAGAAACAGATCTCGCAGAAGCCGGCGATACCTGGCACCACCACCTGATCGATCTCGTCCGCCCAAGCAGCGGGTGATCGGGATGAAAGGTCATGATCGAGCCGCACGTCGAATTTCTTGACCTGAGCGCGTTGCCGCAGGCCTGGGGCAGCCCATGTGGTTGCGTGCGGCACATGCCTTTGCCACTCTTCAAGATAGGTCCAGTGAGCAATATTCGGGGCAACGAAATGAGCAATAGGACCCAGCCTCTCGATCTCCTTGTGCAGGTCAAGACTGTATTTCGTGGGTGAGTGGAGCAGCAGCGACTTGTCGGCAAGCCGCAGGATGGTCATCCGGACAGGTAGGGGTATCGTACCCATCGCATTCAGCGGGCCACTGTCGACGATCCATACGTCTTCAGCGAGCGCCTTCGGTGTATCAAGAGGTGGATAAGTGATAGCGTCCTTGGTCATCTCTCTTCTCCCACGTTTGAAAGGTTGCTTTGGCGTTCGCTGAAGGAGAAGAGCGCAACTCTTCCAGGATCACCGCTATCCCATTCTATCGCCCGCAGCCGGTCCGGTTGTTCTTGTCCCCAGCCTGGGATCGGCTGCCATCGCCACTGTATTGCCGGCGGATCTTCGTCCGTACAGCGATGACTGCCGCGCCGACGCCAGGTGACGAACCGCGTCCCTGCACGGCGAGGGCCCAACCGCAAGAAGGTCGAGAGGTTTCGACGAGGTGTTCTAGTTGGACGTTTTTGACGCGTTTGTTGCTTATGTGCCGGAAGAAGTTGAGCGACGGGCGTCGAACTTCAGTGCGAAGTGGTCGAGCGTTCCGGGGAGTGCGCTTGGGGCCATCGTGGGGCTTGTCAACTTGATAGATGCTCTTGCTAAAATGGCTCCGATTGCCATTGTGGCAACAAGGGGTACCAGATTGTGAGCAGGACACATCGCCGGTCCGGCGCTGAAGGGAACAAGTCCCTTGAGAGGTAGAGCGTCATCACCGTCAAGCCAAATTGACGGCTCCATTCTGTGGGCACACTTCAGATTGGCGTCATCTCGATGGAAGAATGGCGTGAAGATGATGAGGCCGGTCCCCTCTTTGACTTTAGGCACAGCGATCTCCGTTGTCGTCTCGCGCAAGATCGCCGGGGTAGTCGGCCAAAGTCGCAGCGCCTCAAGAAAATACGCTCGCGTAAGGGGGCGCTCGGTCTCGCCAGCTAACGCCTCCGCTTGCGCCGCCGCCAGATGCTCAGGATATGTGGCGAGCAGAGCCAAGGTACGGAAGGTAGCCATTCCAGCAGGGTCGAAAGCAAAAAGCCATTGCGCAATCTGGCTTGGCGGATTGATCGATTGATCTTTCGGACCGAAACCTACCAAGCTGCCACCTTCCGAGCGGTCAGCATATCTCTGAACAATCCGCTGAAACTCCTCGAGTAGCTTTCTGTCCTTTCTCAGGAAGAAGGCCCAGTTTGACCGACTGCGGAGGTGATTGAGCAGGTCTGTCAATCCCTCGTCTTCCCTTGCGCTGTCGCCGAGAACGAGGCGGCGAACGATTTTGAACCAAGCAGCCGCAAACAATGGCCAATCGAGCTCCTGGCGCCCATCGGCTGAAATAATCCGTTCGATCTCTTCATCGATCACCGCTTGAAACCTGGAAACGAGAGGGTGGTGACGCTCGGACGTCGCCAGGGCGGCCTCGTGATAAGGCCGTGTCTGTGCCCGTCGTGGCGGATCAGAAATGAGTACATTCCCCGGCTCGAGGTGATTGAGCGCGGCGCGCTTCTCTTTTGTGGCCGGGCTGAAAGGTTGTGGGGCCCGCGACAAGACGAACTCAACATCCTTCGCCCCGAGAAGAAGCAACTGCGGCCTGAACGGGATCTTCAGCAGAAGCGGCGAGGCTCCATACTTCCGACGGAGCTTCTGCATCAAGCGGACCGCAGACAGATCCAAATTGAACCGTCCTGCCAGTCCCTCCACCGCGGGACGCCGGATGATGACGCCTTTACCGAAGGTGGGGAGTACAACGCTGGTCAGAACCTTCAGTGTATCCAACCGGCTTGCCTCACTGACGGCTGAAAGTAAGGTTTTTGGCAAAACTGAGGAAGGAGGCGGCACTTGATTCACACAAACAATCCCTACAGGAGACGAAAATCTTTGGCAGATGCAACTCAGCGTTTCCTCTCAACTTTCCGGGCAAGGTGAAGTTCCTGCAGTTATCCTCAACCAAACGGGCGTCCACGTATCGGGACGAGCCTTAGACCCAGATCATCTCGAACTACCGAGGCTAAGGGTCATGAAACGCTCCACCACAAAATCGTCAGCCTCCTGGTGTCGATGTATTGGCAGGCGCGATCGCCGGACCGGCTGGGGCGGGATCATCGGAATTAGGTGGAGTCGTCGTCGAAGAGGTAGTTGGGTTGTCGGGGGAACGGTCAACCTGCGCCCATAGAAGCACCGCGACGACGACAACCAATATCCCGGCGATCCAGGCACCCACAGATGATCGTCGGCGAAGCTTGTTAGGGTTCTCAGCGCCCGGACGTTTGTTCTTCATGTCTCGGTTTAGCCATTCAGGTCGCTTCCTTCGCGCGCGGCGTTGATCGGCGAATGCTTAGAATTCCTCTTCTCCCCTGACGTCGCCGAGACGGCCTTTTGCAACTCCGCTACAGTGAGAGGCACGTCGGATCTGAGGATGACGGTACCATCGCGTTCGACCAGAAAGAGTTCAAACTTCCCGCCGTCAGCCTGCAATTCGCGCCGTAGATCGGCGACTGGCAGTGCTTGAGGTTGACCATTGACCATCGACGGTTCGCCGTCGGCGGCGAGACAGAGAACAGCGACATCCAGTTCGCGCAACGCATCTTGATCGACCTTCAGCAAGTCCGTCTGCCATTTGCGAACAGGTACAAGACTGTCTTCGAAGATCACCAGCGCACGCTTGTCGGGAACGAGACGAGCCACTGCTCCCGCTTGCGGGGCTGGTACTGCGCCGAAAATTTCTGCCAGCAGGGACTGCAACATCATGGTTCCTCCTCTGGCTCTAACACCCCTCATCAGCCGCAGTTCCCCCAATCGGAACAGCATGTGGCGTTCATGACCAATTCTGTTCTTGATCCGCCCTCCTGTGCCCCGTTGCAAGCGAGGGAACATCCAAGCTGTCGGTTGGTTTCCGCTTCGAGCTCCCGATCACGCAGAAGGTGTTCCAATGTCCCGAACGGTCAGTGACTTCATCGTGTCTCGTCTCCACCAATGGGGTGTCCGCCGGATGTTCGGCTATCCGGGTGACGGTATCAACGGGTTGTTCGGCGCGCTTAATCGTGCCGACGGTGCAATCGAGTTCATCCAGGCGAGGCATGAAGAGATGGCGGCCTTTATGGCCGCCGCCTATGCGAAGTTTTCCGGTGAGCTTGGGGTCTGCATCGCGACGTCGGGTCCAGGTGCTGCTCACCTCGTCACCGGCCTCTATGATGCAAGGCTCGACCATCAGCCGGTCCTTGCTATCGTCGGCCAGCAGGCGCGTGCAGCACTCGGTGGGCATTATCAACAGGAGCTCGATCTCGCCTCGCTGTTCAAGGACGTTGCGGGCGATTTTGTGCATCAGGCATCCACCGCTGCCCAGGTGCGGCATCTGGTTGACCGAGCGGTTCGCATTGCGCTGGGAAACAGGACCGTGACAGCGCTCATCCTGCCAAATGATCTTCAGGAGCTGCCTTATGAAGAACCAGCTCGCGAGCATGGCACTTTGCATTCAGGAGTAGGCTATCATGCGCCGAAGACGGTACCCCAGGACGCTGACCTCGACGCAGCGGCGGAGATCCTGAACCAAGGCAAGAAGGTCGCACTTCTGGTTGGAGCCGGAGCTCTTGGAGCCACAGATGAAGTTTTGGCGGTCGCGGACCGCCTGCAGGCGGGGGTCGCTAAGGCGCTTCTTGGAAAAGCCGTTCTCCCGGATGACCTGCCTTGGGTGACGGGTTCCATCGGCCTGCTCGGCACCCAGCCTTCGTCGGACCTGATGAAGGAATGCGATACCTTGCTGATGATCGGGTCTGGCTTTCCTTACGCCGAGTTCCTTCCTGAAGAAGGGCAGGCGAGGGCGGTGCAGATCGATATCAAGCCGGAGATGCTGTCGCTGCGCTATCCGATGGACGTCAATCTCGTGGGAGATGCAGCAGAAACCCTGAAACTGCTTCTGCCTCGGCTGCAGCAGAAGGATTCGGAGTGGCGTGCTGAGATTGAAGAAAACGTGCGTGACTGGTGGGAAGTGTTGGAGAAGCGGGCACAGGCGGAGGCGAACCCGGTCAACCCACAGCTTGTGGCGTGGGAATTATCGTCTCGTCTTCCCGACAACGTGGTGATCACCAGCGACTCCGGCTCCTGCGCCAACTGGTTTGCACGCGATGTGAAGATGCGCCGAGGCATGATGACATCGCTCTCCGGCGGCCTCGCGTCCATGGGCGCTGCGGTCCCTTATGCCATCGCAGCCAAATTCGCCCACCCGGAACGTCCGGTCATCGGCCTTGTCGGAGACGGCGCCATGCAGATGAACAATATGGCCGAACTGATCACGGTCGCGAAATACTGGAAGAGCTGGAGTGACCCCCGCTTTGTCATCTGTGTCTTTAACAACGAGGATCTCAACCAGGTGACCTGGGAGCAGCGCGTCATGCAGGGGGATCCGAAGTTCGATGCCTCCCAACGGATCCCGGACGTCCCCTATCACAGGTTCGCTGAGATGATCGGCCTTGGCGGGATCTTTGTCGACGATCCCAAGCAGGTCGGAGAAGCCTGGCAATCTGCCATTTCGGCTGGTCATCCTGTGGTGCTGGAAGTGAAGACGGATCCAGAAGTCCCTCCGTTGCCGCCTCACATCAACTTCAAGCAGATGAAGTCGATGACACAGGCACTGTGGAAGGGTGATCCAAACGAGGTCGGCGTGATGAAAGGAACGGCACGTCAGGTCTTGAGCAGCATTCTGCCCAGCAAGGAATAGCTTTGAAATCCTGCTAGCATAGTTGAGAGCAGCTCGGGTCACCGCAGAAGAAATGCTCCACATGCGGGAACACCACGGGAAACTTTCCCTGGTTGGAGGCTGGGAAGTAACGGTGACGGATCGTCATCAAGGGCGGCTAACGCGGCGTCACGCAGAGCCGACTACAGAGGCAGGCTCCCGTCCTTTCCTATTGATTTCGGCGGCGCCCCTGGAGACACCCATGAGTGAAGGATTGGAAACCATCTTACAAGCCTGGCCGGAGGAATCGCGCGAGGCCGCGAAACTCGTAATTGAGCAATACGGCGATCCGGACGAGAAGACGTCTGCTGTAGATACTCCACCGCCAGAAGCTGCCGGTCTCCAATCGGCCCCCTTCGGGACATTCCAAATGGACCAGGTGCTTGATCAGCCGCGTTTATCTGCCAACTTCCACCCGAAGTAATGGCAGGTCGACGGTTCGAATCCGTTCAAGAGCGGGAAGCTTCGGCAGGAGCGCGCAATTTGCAGTCATCGTGCCCTTGCTCCGCTGGGTTAACCCCATCGGAAGTAAGCTCTGGCCTATCGAGAGAACCACAGAATGAAGGGCAGCCGTTTTACAGACGAGCAGGTTGTTGGCATACCGAAGGATGCATTGCATGAGGCGGGGACGCCAGTCTCGCAGCTTTGCCGGAAGCATGGCGTCAGCGATGCCAGCATCTACAAATGGAAGGCCAAATCCGGTGGCATGGACGTGTCGGAGGCCAAGCGGCTTAAGGGAGGCATATAATGAGCCTACACGCTATTTGCGCTTTGCCCTTCGAAGCGGGATATCAGGAATGAGGCAGCAGGACCTGGCGGGGTGTCGGTCTGGTAGATTGCCTGAAGGCGGTACTGCCCCCCTTTGCAGTCAGGCATGTCCAGTACTACGAGACGCCCTGCCGCAATATCATCCCTGACCATCGGCTCCGGCATGTTACCCCAACCAACGCCTTCCTTCAGCAGCATATGCTTGGCTCCCAGATCGGCGAGCCGCCAAGTGCGCGTCGCAACCACCGCGAACTCCAGGCCTTGTGTCAGCGTCGATCTGTCTGTGAGCACGAGCTGAATATGCTCCCGTCCGGCTCCCGGCTCGTTCCGCCCAGCTCGGGCAAGCGGGTGGTCAGGTGCCGCTACGGGAATAAGATCAACGTGACCAACGCCGACCCGCTCCAGGCCGTCGATCTCGACATCAAGCGGGCCACTGATGCCGATTGTAGCGTCTCGGTTCCGAACCATCTGCGTGACCGCCCCGAGCGCCTCAATGTAAAGCTTGAGGTTTACGTTCGGGTAAGCCTCCCTAAACGCCTTCAGAGCGTCGGTAACCCGAGCGGCGGGAAGCATGACGTCAAGCGCAAGATTGATCTCAGGCTCAACTCCCTGCAGCATCCCTTTCACTTTCGCTCGCAAGTTGTTTATCCCATTGGAGACGGCACGTGCCTCGGACAGAACAGTACGGCCTTCCAACGTCAGCTGAGGTTTCTTAGTTGTGAGGCGGTCGAACAGCGACACGCCCAGCTGCAGCTCAAGATTTGCGATGGTGTAGCTAATGACGGAGGTAGCTCGATTGAGCTTTCTAGCGGCACCCGCAAAACTACCCGCTTCCACCACTGTTATGAACACTCGAAGCTGGTCTACGGTCGGCGTGCCTGGCTCAGACATATCAATCTCCTTGAACATTATCGTCTACTTTATACAGGTTTCATCGAACGTCTAGCCCGTCTAGTATTCGGTCAACAGCAAGTAACGGGATGAAAACGATGACTTACCTCTCAAATGCCGAAGTTGAACGTGTCGTCCTTCCCAACACCCGTGACCTCGGAGGGTTTGAAGTTCGCCGAGCGCTTCCCTCCGCCATGCGGCGAATGGTCGGCCCCTTCATATTCCTCGACAGTTTCGGCCCCGTGATCCTGGAGCCGGGGCAGGGAATTGACTCTAGGCCCCACCCACACATTGGCCTGAGCACGATCACCTATCTTGTCGATGGGGAACTCATCCATCGCGATAGCGAGAGCTACGAGCAGCCGATTGGCGCAGGAGAAGTGAACGTGATGGTTGCGGGACGCGGCATCGTTCATTCCGAACGGACTAGTGATAGCGACCGTGCGAAGACGTCAAAGCTGTTTGGCTTTCAGAGCTGGGTGGCCCTGCCAACTCAGTTTGAAGAAACAGATCCCGGGTTCCAACACATCTCGGGCTCGGAAATCCCGACCATAGAAGGCGATGGCATAGGCTTTAAATTGCTCGCGGGCAGCCTGCATGGTCGCCGGTCTCCTGCGCGGCAGTTCTCGGATCTGTTCTACGGGGAGCTGGTGCTGGAGAAAGGCGCAAAGTACCGGATTGACGGAGAGCATATCGAACGAGCGCTCTTCCTCTCAAGTGGCACCGTTACCATTGGCGGCCAAGAGGGGACCTTTTCCGACAACCGCCTCATCGTCTTCAAGCCAGGGGCCGAGATTGTCATCACTGCAGTGACCGCATCTCGCATCATAGTGCTTGGTGGCGAACCCCTTCCTGAGAAGCGGCACATCCAGTGGAACTTTGTGTCCACATCCACTGAACGCATTCATGAGGCGGCGAGAGATTGGCGCGAGCGCCGCTTTCCGGGAGTACCCGGCGACAGTGAGTACACGCCTCTGCCTGGCGACTTTAACATCTAAATCAACCACAACGGAGAACTCTAAAATGACCTATTCAATTATCGGCTCAGGTGCCATTGGCGGCGCACTGGCTAAGCGGTTCGCCGAAGCTGGCGTTGACGCTCTAATCGCGAACAGTCGAGGACCGGAAACTTTGAGCGAGATCGTAGGGGCCTCGAACGGAAGGCTTCAAGCAGTACCACTCGATGAAGCGCTGGGTGCAGATGTCGTGATACTCGCAGTGCCGTTCGATGCTGTGAGCGAGGCTGTTAAGGGTGCGAAGGAATGGAACGGCCGCGTCGTCGTCGATGCGACCAATGCCATCAAGTTCCCGGAGTTCAAGCCAGCAGATCTTCAAGGCCGTGCTTCAACTGACATCGTAGCAGAAGCTGTCCCAGGTGCTCGAGTAGTCAAAGCATTCAACACTCTCCCGGCGGCGGTGTTGGCGTCTGATCCAAGGGAAGGCAAGTCTACACGCGTTGTTTTTCTCTCTGGAAATGATCCAGACGCGAGAAGAGTGATTTCGTCGTTGATCTTCTCACTTAAGTTCGCTCCTGTTGATCTAGGGTCCATTGCCCAGAGCTTGCACCTGCAGCAGTTTGGGTCGCCACTCGTCGGGCCGAGCTTCCTGAAGCAGGCTTGAGTCGGACAAGTACGAGAATAACTGCAGTGTCTGAAAGAGAGTGGGGCACTTAAGCGCCCCTCTCTCCAAACAGCAAAGCGATAGAAGATCTGTTTTGATACGACTACGTATGCGGAGCTGGAGGCCCATCTCCCCGTAAAGGCGACAGATTCGGTTTGTATTGACCACCCCCCCCCCCCCCAGTTCAGGAGCACATGGATCCGCTGATAGCCATAGCGTACGCGCGTCTGGCAGATGTCTTGATCCTCAGCTTCAGTTGGCCTGCTCGCCGCGCCTGGACTTGTAGACATAGAGCGATCTGTCGATCTTCAGCACCGAACAGGTTCGCCGCGTGGAGACCTCCCACTCACCTCTCAGCTTATCGACAAGCAACCGCTTGCGGGCAGGCCTCAGAGCTTTTTTGACAGCACATCCTGGAGCATGGCCTTTCCAGCGACAGGTCCGCGACGATGCACTTCAGTTTGGCGTTCTCCTCCTGCAATTGCCGCAGGCGCTTCATCTCCGACGGCATCAGACCACCGTATCTTTTTGCGCCAGTTGTAGAAGGTACCATCCGAAATGCCTGCCTTGCGGCAGACCTCTCCGACCGTCCTCCCGTCCTCCGCCTGCTTCAGAACAAAGGCGATCTGCGCCTCCGAAGACTTCGAGGCCTTCACGGAATTCTCCTCCTTCCCCACAGGGATCATAGGTGGAAGATTCCAGTTCCGAATGGCAATTGGACGGGAGCACGTCATGAGGTTGCGACCAGATGGGCAGATGCACCCTCAAAGTAGATGCCAGCTTCGTGCCGCCTAATAGCGCCAACCAGTCCGGAGGCTATCCGAAAACAGCTCAGTAAGCTCCCGCTCCTTTATGGCGAGATTATGCAATTTCAAATCAGTGCGATGATCTATGAAGTTGTACATAACGGCCGGAATTATTCGGCTGTTTGATCGAACTCGTTCGTGGCACTTTCCTCACATCAGATTACACACCAGAAAACGGAGCAATGATAATGGCTAAGGTTCTTGTTCTTTACTACTCGACCTACGGACACATCGAGACGATGGCTTACGCTATTGCTGAAGGTGCCCGCTCTGCTGGCGCGCATGTTGATGTGAAGCGGGTGCCGGAAACGGTTCCCGAAGAAATCGCACGGAAGTACAATTTCAAACTGGACCAAGCCGCCCCTGTAGCCAACATAGCTGAGCTTGCGGATTACGACGCCATCGTGATGGGCACTGGTACGAGATTTGGACGCATGTCGTCGCAAATGGCAGCCTTTCTTGATCAAGCTGGCGGATTATGGGCTCGTGGCGCACTGAACGGAAAGATCGGCGCGGCCTTTGCTTCAACTGGCACCCAACATGGGGGTCAAGAAACAACCCTGTTCTCGATCATCACGAACCTGCTTCACTTCGGCATGATGATCGTGGGGCTCCCGTACAGCCACCAGGGTCAGATGAGTTCGGATGAGATTGTCGGCGGCGCACCCTATGGATCAACCACTGTAGCAGGTGGTGACGGTTCTCGTCAGCCGACTGAAATCGATCTCGCGGGTGCTAGACATCAGGGAGAGCTCGTCGCTGCCGCCGCGATCAAGGTGTTCGGCTGATCAGCAACGCGTCGTTTTGGACGAGCTAAATGAGATCTGCGGCTGAGGAGCCTGTCATGGCAAATGATTTCGATGGGAAAGTAGTGGTCGTGACTGGAGCGGGCTCCGGTATTGGACGTGAGGCTGCGCTGCAGTTTTCTGCCAGAGGAGCCTACGTCTTTGCAGCGGACCTCAACGAAACGGGCCTAAACGATACTCAGCGGGTCGCAGCAGACGCCGGAGGAAGATTAGACATCTCAGTCGTGGATGTCTCCGATGAGGTCCAGGTGGAGGCCCTTTTTCACTTAGTTGAAAAAGACGGCGGGCGTCTGGACGCAGCTTTCAACAATGCGGGTGTCACCGGACGCACGTCGCGGATCGAAGACTATCCAGATGACGACTTTGACCGGGTGATCCGGATAAACCTGAAAAGCGTCTTTCTAGGGATCAAGCAGCAGGTTCCTCTACTTCTACGGTCCGGGGGTGGCACCATCGTGAATACTGCGTCTGTGGCTGCTTTAACGGGTCCCGGCGACATGAGTGCCTATGCGGCTTCTAAGCATGGTGTCCACGGCCTCACTCGTGTTGCCGCGATGGAGAACGCTGCTCGGGGGATCAGGGTAAACACTCTGGCTCCCGGGTGGACTGAAACGCCAATGGTCGCGGCGAATAGCGCTCAAAACCCTGCGTTCGCAGAACTAGTCAAGAAGGCCATCCCCGCAAAACGGGGAGGTCAACCCTCGGAGATCGCAGCCGCAGCGGTGTGGCTGTCCTCTTCAGAATCTAGCTACGTGATGGGGCAGATGATTGTCGTCGACGGCGGCATGACCATCGGTGGCTTCGAGATCTAACAGTCAAACAACAAGTTGGAGAATATCATGACCCGCAGCGCCGAAAGCGCCAGCGCGATCGAGATCGTGCGCCGTAACACTGAAGAAGTACAAGGCAAGGGGAACTTCGCTCTCTTCGATGAGCTGTTCTCAGACAGCTTCGTGGATCACACTCCTCAGCCTAACATGATCCCGAATAAAGAAGGTGTGCGAGGGCTCTACGAGGGTCTGCGAGCTGCTTTTCCTGATTTTCATGCTGACATTCATTGGCAGACGGCGGACGGGAACCTCGTCACTACTTACAAAACCTATCACGGCACACACCAGGGCATCTTCTTAGGTCTGGAACCAACAGGCAAGCGTGTGAAGTTCGAAACAGTAGACGCGATGCGTGTGGTTGATGGGAAGATCATTGAACACTGGGGCGTCGCTAACCTCTATTCGTTGCTAGGCCAGCTGGATGCTCTTCCAGCTGCAAACGCTTAACTCGTTCGGAGGGCATAGGAATGACTGACCTTCTGAGAGAAAAGGTTGTCGTGGTAACCGGTGCTTCTAGTGGCATCGGACGAGCGATCGCAATACGCGCGGCTGAGCACGGAGCTAAGGCGGTTGTCGTGTCAGACATCAGCGAGAACCCAAGAGAGGGTGGCAATCCTACCGTCGACGAAATCAGAGTTCGAGGTGGAACGGCAATCTTTATAAAGGCGGATGTAAGTAGTCGTGCCGATAATGATGCCTTGATCGCGGCCTCTGAAGAATTTGGAGGAGTGGACGTGATGGTTGCCAACGCAGGCATCACTTTGAGAAACGACGGCGCAGACGTCAACGAGGAGGATTTCCACCGCCTTCTCGCAATCAATCTGGACGGCCCACTATTTGGAGCACAGGCAGCTGCCGCTCAAATGAAGGCGAAAGGCAAGCAGGAAAGCATCATACTGATGGCTAGCATGGGCGGTCTCTCCGGCGCGGGCATAACAGTGGCCTATTCTACTAGTAAAGGCGGTGTTGTCCTGATGGCTAAATCACTCGCCGACGCGCTGGGGCCATATGGGATCCGCGTCAATGCCGTCGCACCCGGCACGATTGATACGGAGCTTCTCCGGACAAGCCCCGGTATCGCAGAAGCCTCGGAAGGCTTCCGTAAGCGTACGCCGCTTCGCCGTCTGGGCCAGCCGTCTGAGATCGGTGATGCGGTTGCCTATCTAGGATCCGATCTCTCCAGTTACGTCACGGGCACCGTTCAGCTCGTAGACGGCGGGCTGCTGGCTGTGATCTAATGCCGGAGATCGGTTTCGATGAGAGCAACCGATAAATGCTACAGGAGTAGCCCGAGGAATTGTCGCCTGGCTATGCCGTAGCACAAGGCTAGCCTTGACCTCGACTAGTCTGCCCTCGTTGGCTTCGAAACTGCCTGCCAACGATTTCGCTACGGTCCCCGCACAGGCAAACAAGCGGCATTAGATAGCAAATACCACCGAAAGCGACTTACGCCTCTGAACTGAAACAATAAAGAATTCCATGATGCCGCTGCCAACAGCGGAGAGTGCGGCGCTGCGATGGAAGGCGATATGGTCGTGGCGGTGATCCGGAGCTGCATGACGATTGTTGTCGTGGAAGGAGTTATTGCAGCTGGCAAGTCCACCTGCATTTTCAACAAAGCTGGCAATCTTCGTCGGCGGCTTTCTTTTGGAGATCGTCTGGTACAGCATGGTGATTGTCCTGCTTTCCACTCGCCCAGCCCGCTCGACATTCGAACGCTTCGGAGCGTGGATCGACGGGCAATCGGAACGCTGCTGGCAGGCTTTGGTCTTCGCCTGATCTCCGAGAAGCTGTGAGTTAGTCCACGCAGTCGCGACTGAACCACGTCTGCTTGAGGCGCGTGCGGGTGCGGTGCCAGAGCTCGACGACCATGCGCTCCAGCACCCGGGCTCCTTCAGTGGGTTGGAGTCACGGCCAGCGTCACTTCTGTTTAAACTGCGGTTGGGGTCGAACCTAAGGCCGCCTTCTGCGAGCGTGTGGCTTCGATCTGTGCTAGGGCCGCCCGCGTGCGAACAGCAGCGTAGTCTGGCGTGCAGTAAATCAGATCGCCCCGTCTCGTGCGTTGCCAGGGCGTGGAACCTCCACCTGCGGGTCAGGAATGTAGACCCGCACTTTTCGGTCCGGTTCAGGATACAAAAAGAAGTAAAGGTGAGGTGCTCCCGGACTTTGGACCGCCCGGCTGGAGGATTTTCCGGGCTTGAGCTCATGGCGGATGGGATGCGCCGGAGCCATTCATGAGCGA
>NZ_JAKJHS010000027.1 GCF_021648825.1 Rhizobium halophilum
ATCACTACTTCAGCATTGCGTGTTGATGCACCGGCCAGGACGGCCTTGGCCATGGGACAAAAGTCATGAGCAAGTGCCGCCCCATTGGGAAGAAACAGAGCAAGCGACCCACAAAAGCGTTCGGTTTTGTCGCCGATAGCGGGGCTTCGCCCCCAAAGCTCCGCCGCCTCACGGTTATAGCGAACGAGCCAACCGTCCTTGTCACAGATGTAGACGGCGCCTGGTATGGCATCGAGTAGACTTGGAGCGGCTGCTGTGAGCGCCTCGAATTCCGTCATCCGGCGTGCTGCGACAGGAAACTCTTCGATGTTGGACATGCTATAGAACCCCCTATGACACCTACCCCAAGTGCCAGTTCAGCCGCCCGTCGCGCCTGAAACTTAACTTTACCCGCTTTGCCAGAAGCGCAACTAAAGCAAACGCCTCGCCTTAACAATGGTTCCAGGGCGGTTCGGGTTGCGCACATGACCAAGTGATAGGGATCGAAGCTGCAAACACTGTCGGTGCGTGTGAGGCACGCGAAATCAGCATCTCGACCTGCACCCACAAAGTCCCTATGTTCCCGGTTTGCGGCCGGTGGTTGGGAGGCGTGCAGCCTCCGAAGAAGTTTTGGAGGGGTTATGTCTGTTTCTGCGAGGAACAACGTCACGGTGCGAGGTGATGGGCAGCGTGCCATGATGTTTGCCCATGGCTTCGGCTGTGATCAGAACATGTGGCGGCATGTCACGCCGACCTTCGAGCAGGACTACAAGATTGTCCTCTTCGACCATGTCGGGTGCGGCAAGTCAGACCTTGGCGCCTATGACCATGTCAAATACTCCACACTTTCAGGCTACGCCGCAGATGTCGTGGAGATAGGCCAGGCTCTGGACATCAAAGGCGGCGTGTTTGTCGGCCATTCCGTGAGCGCCATGATCGGCATCCTCGCCTCAATTCAAGCTCCCGACTTGTTCAGCGAGCTCGTCCTGATCGGGCCATCCCCTCGATACATCAACGACGAAGGCTATGAAGGCGGCTTCACACGGGAGGAAATCGAGGAACTGCTGGAGTTCCTCGATGACAATCACTTGGGATGGTCCGCCGCAATGGGCCCGGTCATCATGGGCAACCCTGACCGTCCCGAGCTGAGCGAGGAGCTCGTAAACAGCTTCTGCCGGACGGATCCAGACATCGCCAAAGCATTTGCACGCGTCACATTCCTTTCCGACAATCGCTCGGATCTGGAGCGTTGCCAGGCACGCGCCCTGGTCATTCAATGCAGACAGGACGTGATCGCCCAGCAGGGGGTTGGGGAGTATGTACGGGACCATCTGCCAAAAGGGGAAATGGTCGTCATCGATGCAACAGGTCATTGTCCGAACCTGAGCGCGCCTGCTCAGGTCATATCCGCGATCAAAGCCTTTGTGTAAGGCGGAGGCTCAAACCGAACTGGAGGGCATCATGGAGGATCTTGAAGACCTCTACGAGAATGCCCCATGTGGCTACCTGTCTTTGGCCGCTGACGGCGTTATCGTCAAAGCCAATCGCACGCTGGCAGGATGGCTGGGCACGCAGAGCTTCGAGCTGCTCGGCAAGCGATTTTATGACCTGCTGAATGTTCCGGGGAAGATATTCTACGAGACTCATTTTGCGCCATTGTTGCGAATGCAGGGGTACTTCAACGAGGTTGCACTGGACCTGGTGGGACCGGATGGACGACGACTGCCTGTCCTGGCCAATGCCGCCGAGCGGCGGACCAGCGATGGCGGCGTCCAGTTTACCCGCATCACACTCTTCCAGGCCGGGGATCGGCGCCGCTATGAGCGGGAACTCGTGGATGCGAAAAACACGGCGGACCGAGCCCGCAAGGAACTGGAGGAGCTGAACAGAAGTCTGGAAGCGCGCATTGCAGCAGGGGTCGCCGAGCGGCTTCAACTGGAGCAAGGGCTACTTGCCGAAAAGGAGGTGGCGCGCTTGAGGGAGCAGTTCGTGGCCATTCTAGGCCATGATCTGCGCAATCCGCTCGCGTCGATTGTTGGGGGGCTCAACATCCTTTCGCGAGAGCCTCAGTCGGACAAGGCACGACGCGTTCTGACAATGATGAGCCACAGCACCGATCGCATGTCTGGCCTAATCCAGGATATGCTCGATCTGGCGCGTTGCCGAGCTGGCCAGGGAATTGCCGTCGACCCGAAGCCGACCGACCTGCGGGGAGTACTCGAGCAGGTAGTACATGAACTGCAGACCGCATATCCGGGCCGCAACATCCAACCCTCCTTTGAGATTGAAGGCCAGGTCCCTTGCGACGGCGGTCGGATCGCGCAACTGGTGTCCAACCTGCTCGGCAACGCGCTTACGCATGGCGCACCGGATCGGCCGGTGAAGGTGATCGCAACAATAACCGACAATGAGGTCATGATAACCGTTGCCAATGAGGGCGAGCCGATTCCAGATCACATAAAGGACCACCTGTTCGAGCCCTTTTTTCGAGCCACAAGCTCGGGCGAGAAGCAGGGACTTGGCCTGGGTCTGTTCATCTCATACGAGATTGCTCGAAGCCATGGGGGCAACCTTCAGGTTCAGTCAAACCAGAAGGAAACGCAGTTCTGTTTTACGATGCCTATTTTCGGATAACGACGCCGCTCCCGTGGATTTTTGGTTCATTGCCCCGTTTCTTCGCGGTATTGGATGCGGCACCGACAATCGAGGTCTGCTGGAGCCCGCTCAGCGAGCTAGCTCCAGCATCAACCGTCCGTCTATGCCGCCATTGATAGCGTTTCGATGCCATGCCGCGCCATGGCTGCGCCGATGCGCGCGAAGTCTGGAGCACCCTCCGGGCGACGTTCGGATCCGATGTCGCGGAAAAAGGCAATCATGGACGGCGCCAGCATCACTAGCATACGAACCGGACCGGCGCTCTCATTGCTATAGTTGTGAGGCACCCGCGACGGCACTATCGCGGATGTACCGGTACCGGCTTTGATCTCCCGTGGGAGTAGGTCGGCGTCGAACTGACGGAGCGTCAACTCCCCTTCCAGTATGTAAATTAGTTCCGGTGATTCATGGACATGTGGAGGCGTCCCCGAGCCGGGTGGAACTTCAATGTCGAGCAGTTCCAGATCTGATCCAGGTACACCTCCGAGGAAACGGATACGGTCAGCCACGACCCAGAGGTAATCGGCATTGTTAGCGCTAGTCACTTCAATATTCATCGCGATACTCCTTTAGCTGCGATGGTGGTGTCCGCCGCAGTGTCGCTCGAATTGATCGCGAACAAGATCAGCTCAAGCGCCCAGGAAGCGGCCTCGCCGGCCTGGGTGCCGTCGAGACTGCCGTAGTCTTTCAAGACCTCCCATGCGGAGGCGGAATAGAGCAGGTGTGCCAGCGCCTCGACCTTGCGAGCGTCTGACGTAGGAAGAGAGGAGAGGACGGGTGCAAGCGCCGCTGAAAAGCTTTCTCGCCGTGCCGGCACGGTCGCCATGCGCATCTGGCGACCAGTGCGGGAATGGAGAGCCGCGCGCATGGCCGCCTCATGCGAATCAAAGAGCGGAAAGGTTTGCACGGGACCGCGAATGACCTCTTGGAATGTTTCGGGTTTCACGGATGCGCCTATCCTTGCGTTAAACCACGGCCAGAACGCCGCTAGCAGTTCATCCTTGTTGGCAAAGTGTCGAAAGATGGTCCTACGTTGAGTGCCAGCCTCGGCAGCTATAGCTTCGATGCTGATTTCATCAGGAGGGGTCGCTGACTGCATCAGCGATAGAACCGCTGCCAAGATAGTTTCACGCGTCTCGCGTGCTCTCTTTTCACGAAGGGGACTGTTGTAGGCGCGCTTGGTCTGCACGAGGAGGCTCCATAAATGATGACGCATCTTGTGACATGAAATGGGATGCTTGTCAAATGGAGTCACAGGTAGTGTCTCAATTATAGTGTGCTCAGCGTGGCGCCCTCCATCCCTCGGTGCCCACACGCGAGATGTTCAGCGGCAAGCAACCAAGGAGCTGGGCCATGATTCTGACCGTCTGGCGCGAGATCAAAGCGGACCCGGACTGCTTGTTGGTCGAGCCAAGGGTCGCGAGAATGGCTTCTCTTGTTTCCTGCGATCTCTGCTCTCTTAGAGGGCTACGTATTTCGTGTCATCTACAGCATCGGCTCAATTGTTGGCACATCACATGACCTTAATTGGGAACTACTTCAATTTGCGCCTCGCGTTGTGCCATGGAAATGTGCACATCGGTCGATCACGGGGATTGCCTGCAGCAAGGACAGTCGCCGGCGCCTGGAGGAAAAGGGAGCACCGATACAGATCGTCAGGGTAGGTCCCCTGGCTCTGGACTAGCTGGGCGCTGGTTGTTTAGGCTATGCTTCATTGCAGTGCATAGCCCGCCGCTCCATCAGGGACTAAGACTTCCTCGGCGGCGCGGTGTCGAGGGCTTCTTGAACCCACCGCGTTGCCGATATCAAAGTCATATTGACTAGGGCACTGGCAGTCCCCCTGCGCCCGTGACGATCGCTTCTGTGCGACCGCTACGCCGGTGATGCGCTCCCGGAGGCGGTAGAGTAGAGAATCGTTCACCGCCTGCGGATATAGTGGCGATTCACGTTCAGCGGGCCTTTTTTCATGACGAAACTGATGACGATCTTTGGGCGACTTTCGCTTATCCTGCAGACGTGCTGGGTAGTAGCCGTTGCTGTCGTTGGAGCAGACCTCCTGACATTGATCTTCTACGGCATCTTCTTCACGGATCGATTGCTACTGGATCTGGTGCTTACAACGATCATTACCCTGCTGGTTGGCTTCCCGATCGCATATTTCTTCCTTGGGCAGCAGCTGAAGTTGGCGAAGATGGCGGTCAGGTTGGAGCAAAGTGCTCGTACTGATCATTTGACTGGTCTTGGTAACCGCGCGGCATTTTTCCCCGACGTGTCATCCCTTCTGGACCTATCCGGAGCTTGTGGCGCGCTACTGTATATCGATGCGGATCACTTCAAGTCGGTTAACGATGCTTTCGGACATGCCACCGGTGACGCCGTCTTAAAGAGCATAGCGAAGACAATTTCTGAGGTCATTCGCGAAGGCGACGTGGCCGCCCGTATCGGCGGCGAAGAATTTGTGGTCTTCCTAGCCGGAGCGACCCCTCAAAAGGCTGCAGAAGTGGCCGAGCGGATCAGGTTCAGAGTGCTGCAGACGGTTGCGCGTGCCGCTGGGCTCTTAGATAGGTCCATCACAGTGAGCATCGGTATCAGCATAAGCTCCGGCGGGTGTTCAGTGGAGCAACTAATGTCCCGCGCGGACAAAAATCTCTATCGTGCCAAGGAGCTCGGGCGCAACCGCATCATCGCCGATGAGGCGCCCGACGGGCGAACTGCGGCCTAAAGATCTGACGCGGATGTCTCGCGGCGCCGATGCTTTTCCCTTCCGCCACTCTCTGGCGATCCTGGATCAACTGGTCATGCTCCCGGTCATTCGGAGACCCTTGCGGGCGGCGTACTCACGCATGACCGCTCGTCCTCATTAAATTGACGCACTCGCACGTGATCGGGCGGTCGAGCCGATAGCACAGGTCTTCCCCCATGTTTTCACCCCTCACTTTTCATGAGAAACCGCTAAAGTTTAACATAGCTGTTTTAGGGAGGATGCATAGGTCTGGCGTATCTATCGTGAGATAGGCGCTTGCAACGAATTAACCTCGGGTGAAGACATGCCGGTGACAGCTCTTAACGACCTCACCATCCGCGAAGCCCTCGCTATCATTTTGAAGCGGGTGCCACATCCGGTCATCGTCAAGGATGTCGAGTCTCGTTTTATATTCCTCAGTGACGCGGCATGTGAGTTGGTCGGCGTCAAATCCGACGAGATCTACGGCCGGACGGATCACGACTTCCTCTCCAAAGAAGAGGCGGACGCAATCAGGGCAATGGACGTGCATATCCTGGCGACCGGAGCGGAGGAACTGTTCGAGGAACAGATCACGGCGCGAGATGGCACCTTGCGAACGCTGGTGACGCACAAACGCCGGATAACCTGGTTTCTTGGTAAGGTCGAAGTCAATCTACTCGTTGCTGAATTCAAGGACGTGACAGAGCTGCGAACGGCTGAACGTGTGCTGCGCGAGAGCGAGGAGCACCATCGCTCTCTGATCGAGCTTCATCCTCAGACGCCTTGGGTCGCCAGTGCCGATGGCGAAATCATCGAAGTTGGGCTGCAGTGGACGAAGCTGTCCGGTAATCCCGTCAACGAGGCGACAGGAAGAGGGTGGGCGCGCTCCGTCCACCCCGATGATAGGGACCGTGCTGAGGCGGCTTGGAGGGAGGCAGTTCGGTCAGGTCAGCCTTTTGACATCGAGTTTCGCATTAGATCCGCAAATTGCGGCTACAGGTGGTATCGGAGCCGTGCTGCGCCAAGGCTTTCGGAAAGCGGCGCCATCGTGCGCTGGTACGGCCTTCTTGAAGACGTTCACGAGCGGCAGCTCGCGATTCGAGCTCTTCAGCAGAGCGAGCAGACGTTGCGAGCACATCGCGACCAACTGGAGAAACTCGTCGAACGGCGCACCGCGGAAGTCCAACAGAAGAACGCCGAACTGGATCGCTTGTTGCAGCAGGAGCGGGAGGCGAACGCGCTCCAGCGTCGCTTCGTGGCGATGATATCTCACGAATTTAGAACCCCGCTTGCGATCATCGATAGCGCGGCACAGCGACTGACACGCACCAAGTCTGCTGTCACGAGCGAGTACCTCGCTGAGAAATCGGATCAGATAAAGGGTGCCGTTGCTCGTATGGTCGAGCTCATGGAAAGCATCTTGGCAGCCGGACGCCTGCAAAGCGGCACGATTGAGATCACAAAAACCGAAACCTCCCTCTCTGCATTGATTCAGGAGTGTGCAGAAAAGCGGCAACAGATCAGCGGCACACACCGCTTTCACCTCGATCTGGAACGTCTACCCGAAACGATGGAACTGGATTCAGTGGCCATCGAGCGGATCTTCGCAAACCTCCTCTCCAATGCGGTCAAATATGCGCCTCACGCGCCGGATGTCTTTGTTCGCGGATGGGAAGAAGGTGGGATCGTCAAGGTATCGGTCCGAGACGAGGGCATCGGCATGGATGCCGACGACCTGCCTCGGCTGTTTCAGCCCTATTTCCGCGCTCGCAGTGCAACCGGTATCGCCGGGACCGGCATCGGGCTCAACATCGTAAAAGAGATCGTTGAGCTGCATGGAGGCTGCATCATCGTCGACAGCGTGATCGGAGCAGGCACCATTTTCACCATTCATCTGCCGATGGACGAGACCCAAGCGCTCATAGAAGCCGCCTAACCAGAAAGAAAAAGCATGATCACCATTCTTTGCGTCGATGACGAGGTCGAAATCCGCAAGCTGCTTGTCGAGGAGTTTCAGGACGCAGGCCTGAAGACACTGGAGGCCGGCAACGGCAAGGAGGCTTTGGAGGTCATCGTGAGCTCGTGGCCGGACATCGTCGTGTGCGACATCTCAATGCCTGTGATGAACGGACACGAGCTCTTGGCCGAGATCCAAATGAATCATCCGGAGTTCTCCCGAATCCCGTTCATCATGCTGACTGCTTTAACGGATAGGGAGAATACGCTGACAGGCCTACAGGCGGGCGCGGAGGATTACCTGACGAAGCCGGTCGATCTCGATCTCCTGATGGCCAAGGTGAATGGCTGCATCATGCGTCTCGAAAACAATCGGCGCGTCGGCAACGCGTTCTAGGCTGATATGTGCCGGCGAGATCGTGGCGAACTGAAATCTCGAAAGGTAACGCCATGCCCGCAAAGCTAGGCGACGAGTTCCCGGCGTGGGAAGGTGGCGCTGTCGAGGTGATCTCGGCCATCTTCTCCGGCTTTGTTCACCCTGTTATCGTCAAAGACGAGCATTCACGCTTCGTCCATGTCAACGCACCAGCATGCGCTCTGCTCGGCTACCCCGCGGAGCAGATTGTTGGGCGGACCGATCATGATTTCCTGCCGAAGGAGGAGGCCGACGCCATCGTTGCCTTGGATCGCGATATACTCGCGAGCGGCGAAGAGCGCATCTTTGAGGAGTCGATCACCCCCTCTCAGGGCGGAAGCCGGAGTCTCGTGACACACAAGCACCGCGTTGCCCTTCCCGGCTCAGAAGAGAAGCTGGTGGTCGTGGTAATGACCGACGTAACGGAGTTGAGGCAAGCCGAGCGCATCCTGCGAGAGAGTGAAGAGCACTACAGATCACTGATAGAACTTCATCCCCAGGTGCCGTGGGTGGCAGACGACGCTGGGGAGGTGATCGAGATCGGCCCATCATGGTCTCGTTTTTCCGGTCGGGCGCCTGAAGCGGCACTCGGTTCGGGCTGGGAGACGGCGGTTCATCCCGATGATCTGCCGGCCGTTCAACAGCTTTGGGCGAGCTCAGTAACCACCGGCAACTCGTTCGACGTGGAATGCCGCATTTACGGGACAGATGGCAGCTTTCGCTGGGTTAGAAATCGTGCCGCCGCTCGGCGGGATGAGCACGGCCGCGTCGTCAGATGGTATGGGCTGCTTGAGGATGTTCACGAGCGCAAAAGTGCTGAAGAGGCGATGCGAGACAGCGAGTCTCGCTTCCGACTGATCGCCGACAGTGTCCCGGTGATGATCTGGATGACGGACGAGAACGGCTCAACGACGTACCTCAACCGCAATTGGTTAGAAACCACCGGGCAGACGGAACAGCAGGGTTTAGGGCACGGTTGGCTCCAAGCGGTGCATCCTGACGATCGGGACATGGTATTGAGGAGCTTTGAGGAGGCGAGCAGAACTTGTGCCAGCGTGCAGGCCGAATATCGGCTGCGTCGCAAGGACGGAAGCTGGGCCTGGGTCATCGATGTCGGAGAGCCGCGGCTGGCACCAGATGGCAGGCTGCTCGGCTATGCGGGCTCGGTTCTTGATCTTTCTGAGCGTCGGACCTCCGAGCTTGCTCTTGAGGAAAGCGAAGCCTTCATCCGGAGCATTTTCGACAGCAGCCCAGACTGCGTTCGGCTCCTCGACCTACACGGTGAGCCGCTTCTCATGAACAGGGCCGGTCGTGAGATGTTTGGCCTCTCTGATGATGCGGACTTGAAAGGTCAGCGGTGGGAGAGGCTGATCGCATCAAGTGACGCGGCAAAGGCTGAGGAAGCACTTGCTCAGGCACGCGAAGGCAAGGCTGCTCGGTTCGAGGCCTCGGTCAAAGCTTTCAATAACAGAGACCTCTGCGTCGACGTCATCGCAGCGCCGGTGTTCGGCAAGGACGGTACACCCATCCGCTTATTGACAATCTGGCGTGACATCACTGACGCCAAGTCCGCTCGTGACGCGACAGAAGAGGCGCGGGCGGCAGCAGAGGTAGCCGCCGGCAAGCTAGCAGTGGTGCTGGAAAGCACCATGGATTGCGTAGTGGTGGTCGATCACGATTGGCGGCTGACGTACCTGAACACCAACGCCAAGAGGTTGCTGGGGCTCGGGGACGATACGATTGGCCAGAATCTATGGTCACTCTACCCCGAAGAGCAGAATGGAGTCTTTGCGACCCAATACAAGAGGGCTCTGGCGGCGAACCAGCCTGTAACATTCGAGGAGTATCTGCCGTCTCTTGAACTGTGGCTTGAGGTCCATGCGTCGCCGACAGAAGAGGGGCTATCGATCTTCTTCAGGGACACCTCCGAGCGCAGGCGGGCAGAGCAGGAGCGCTTTCAGGCACAGGCACAAATTCTTCACATGTCCCGCCACGACGCTCTAACCAACCTGCCGAACCGTCTGCTGTTGCGGGAGCGGCTGGAACGCAGCCTGTCTGCGCTGGCGCCGGGCGCGCAACTCGCGGTGCTGACCCTGGATCTGGACGGGTTCAAGCCTGTCAATGATACATACGGGCATTCTGTCGGCGACATGCTACTGCGCCAAGTAGCCGATCGACTGCATGGCTGCATTCGTGAGGAGGATACAGTCGCACGCGTCGGCGGAGACGAATTTATCGTTGTTCAGCCTGTGGTTCGGCGAACCCAAGATGCTGATCTGCTCGCCAAGCGCATCATCGAGAACCTGCAGAAGCCCTTCGACCTCGAAGGATTGGTGATCAGTATAGGCACCAGTGTCGGAATAGCCTTCGCACCGGATGCCGGGACGGCGATCGATGAACTCATTCGGGCGTCCGATGTGGCGTTGTATCGCGCGAAAGCGGATGGCAGGGGAACGTTCCGACGCTACGCCACAGGTATGGATGTCCATATGCAGGCGCGGCAGGAGCTGAAGGTGGCGCTGAGGAACGCGCTTGCTCGCAACGAGCTCGAGCTGTTTTTCCAGCCGCTCGTCGATCTATCCTCCAGTAGGGTGAGCAGCTGTGAAGCCCTCGTGCGGTGGCGCCATCCTGACAAGGGCATGGTTTCGCCCGCAGACTTCATTCCGATCGCCGAGGAAACCGGCCTCATCATTCCGATCGGGGAGTGGGTATTGCGGACGGCATGCGAGCAGGCGTCAGCTTGGGAGGGAGACATAGGTGTCGCCGTTAACCTCTCGCCGTTGCAGTTCAAGGATGGAGATCTTGTGAGGATTGTATCTGATGCGCTGGAAGCTTCAGCATTGGCGCCTTCTCGCCTTCAGCTGGAGATCACCGAGTCGGTCATGCTCGATGAAAACGAAGCGAACTTGCGCATCCTGCAGGAGCTTCGACGCCTGGGTGTGAAGATCGCCATGGATGACTTCGGTACCGGCTACTCATCGCTTGGCTACCTGCGCAGCTTTCCCTTCGACAAGATCAAAGTCGACCGCGGCTTTATAAGCGATCTGCCAGAAGGAAAGGAATCGCTGGCAATCGTCCGCGCGGTTGCCGGCATTGGGCGCAGCCTGGGGATCACAACGACGGTGGAAGGTGTCGAGACGCAGGAACAGCTTGATGCAGTCAATGCCGAAGGGTTCGATGAAGCCCAGGGATATTTATTCTCTCGCCCGGTTCCGGCGGCGGATATCCCTGACATCTTAAGAAGAATGGGGGCTTGATCGTAGCGAGGTGCCGGCTGACTGTCATTTCTGAGCGATAACCTCGTGCTGCTAACGCCCAGGAGGAGGCAAAGATGAAAAGAATCGTGTCAGTGTTTCGGGGATGGGGACTGATCGGCTATATCGCCCCGCGTTCCTCGCCGGCGCCATTGTCCTACCGATGTTGACCTGGGTTTGAGGAGTACGGCCCGGTTCTGTTCCGACCCGGCAGGGCTTCCAGTTTGGCATACTCGATCCCGGCATCATCACAAACAGAGACATGGTCCGGGAGCGACCCTGATGCTTCAAGACCACACTCGCTTCCCTTGCTGGTCGCGGGTTAACTGCTGGAGGTCAGAACACGCGCCATTCTCGGCAGTTGCCGTGGCACTACCAATGCAGCCAAAAGCACCTCTACCCGCGCGGTCCGCATATGTGCAGGCGAGATGAGCCGGTTGATACGAAGGTCACCGAGCAGACGACCTCTGCACTTGCCCCGCGGCTCGCGATTATTTGCAGGGATGGATGACGCTGACTGTTCCAAGTCGCCAAAAGCCTTAAAAGTCAGGGCGAGGTGACGTAGCATTAACGTTCGCCTGTTATATTAGTCGCTCCTGCAATCAATTCTCCTGGATTCTGAAATGTTTGCGAATCTGCGCATATCGCGCAAGCTTCTGCTTGCCTTCTCGACGATCACCTCCGTTGTTCTGCTGTTCTCTGCTGTGGTGCTATTCTCTCTGGCTAGTATTAGAGGAACAACGAGCGAAAATGCGCAGACCCAGAAAACCATCGGGATCGCAGACACTATCCTCTCGACCCTAGTGGAGACGCAGAACGCCATGCGGGGGTACGTTGCGAGCGGTGATCGGGACTTCGTCGGGCGTATCGATCAGTATCAGAAGTCGATCGCTCCGATGCTGGCTGAACTCGAGACTGCTCTTCCTCCCGATGTCGCCAACAGCGTTTTGCCACCCCTGCGAAGCGCCATTTACTCTTTCGCTAAGGAACTTTCCTACACCGTCTCGGCTGTGGCAGACCCCGCTCAACTCGGCGCTGCAAGAGCAAACATCGCGAAGACAGCTCGCCTGACAGAAACTCGAAATGTACTGACCAAGTTCATCGCAGATGCGGAGAAGGTTGCAGCCGAACGGGCAGCCCTTGCCGAGGCGGCTTTCGCCACTGGTAAGACCACGCTGCTGGCAGGCGGGGCCATCACGGCCATCATTGCAGTGACCCTCGGCATTGCCTTAGCGAGATCAGTTGCCACTCCTGTCATCGCAATGACGACCGCGATGACCAAGCTGGCCGCCGGTGACACGAACGTTACAGTACCCGCAGCCGGGAGGGCCGACGAAATTGGAAAGATGGCCGACGCTGTCGAAGTTTTCCGTCAGAATGCTGCCGAAAATCGTAGGCTCGAGCAGGAAGCGAACGCCCAGCGATCTAAGTCGGAAGAGCAGCGTCGCCACGCGGCCGAGCAGGAGCGTGTTCGCGCCGACGCCATGGCACAGGCGACCACGGGTCTTGCGGATGGACTGAAGCAGCTGGCCGCCGGCAACCTGACCTTCCAGCTGTCGCAGTCCTTTGCCGAGGAGTTCGAAAGCCTGCGCGCAGACTTCAACCAGGCGGTTTCGCAGCTGAAGGACACCATGTCGTCGGTTGCCGGCTCCACCAGCTCAATCGACTCGGGCTCGCGCGAGATCAGCCAGAGTGCCGAGGACCTGTCGAAGCGCACCGAGCAGCAAGCCGCCTCGCT
>NZ_JAKJHS010000028.1 GCF_021648825.1 Rhizobium halophilum
CATCGACAATCCGTTCGGCACGAGGTTGTCACCCATGTCTTAGGTACAAACCGTTACCTATGTGTCCGGGTCGGACATTTCCGGAACTGGAGCGGGTGAAGGGAATCGAACCCTCGTCGTCAGCTTGGGAAGCTGCTGCTCTACCATTGAGCTACACCCGCGACGGGAGGCAGAGTTCTCCTAGTTCGCGGCTCCTGTCAAGCACCCATAAGCGCCGATGCCGGTGTGTCTCAGCCAAGCCGGAAGTGCTTCGAGAGCTTGAGGCCCTGGGCCTGATAGTTGGAGCCTAGGCCCACGCCATAGAGCGCCTGCGGCCTTTCCAGCATGTTCTCGTAGACAAGCCGCCCGACGATTTGGCCGTCCTCGAGGATGAAGGGCACTTCATGGCTGCGCACCTCCAGCACCGCGCGACTTCCCTTTCCGCCAGCTTGGGCGTGGCCAAAGCCCGGGTCGAAGAAGCCGGCGTAATGAACCCGAAATTCGCCCACGAGCGGATCGAAGGGCGTCATCTCCGCGGCAAAAAGCGGCGGCACATGCACTGCTTCGCGGGAGACGAGGATGTAGAACTCGTCCGGGTCGAGGATCAAATCATTGCGGCCTCGGCTATAGAGAGGCTCCCAGAAATCGAAGATGTCGTGCTGGGCCTTCTTGTCTACATCAACCACGGCGGTGTGGTGTTTGCCGCGGTAGCCGATCAAGCCGTCCTTATCCCCCGTCAGATCAATCGACAGGGCAATCCCGCCGCCACTGACATTGGGATCGCTCGATGCCACCAGCGTTTCCGCCTGATGCAGCTCCAGCAGTTCCGGCTCGTTCAGCACGGCATTGCCGACGCGAAAGCGGATCTGCGAGAGCCTTGAACCGCGACGCACGACGATCGGGAAAGTGCGTGGGCTGATTTCCAGGTAAAGCGGCCCGGAATAGCCCGCCGGGATCTTGTCGAACTCCTGCGCATAATCGGTAATGACGCGCGTGAAGATATCGAGCCGCCCGGTGGAGCTTTTAGGGTTCGCCGAGGCCGACATCTCCGCCGGAAGATCCAAGCTTTCCATCAAAGGCACGATGTAGACGCACCCCGTTTCCAGAACGGCGCCTTCCGAAAGGTCGACCACGTGGAGTTTCAGCCTGTCCAACTTGTCCGACACCCGGCTGTTGGGACCCGGCATGAAGCTTGCCCGCACGCGAAACGCCTTCGCCCCCAGGCGCAGGTCCAGACTCGCAGGTTGAACCTGGTCGGCATCCAGCCTCTTTTCAGACAGGAGGCGCCCGCTCTCAAACAGTGCCGTAATGGCCCGGTCCGCCAGAATGCCCGTGGTCCTTGTCATGGTGTTGCCCCTCGCTTGCCCGGACAAAACCAAATGGCAGCCATTGACGCAAGCGGAGACCGAGAGTATGGCAGATTTATCCCGTGGTGATTTGGCCGGTCGGCTTGCAGCCACGTTAAACAAGTGGCTAAAGAGACCGGGGTGAGACCGGTCTGCTTTTCGCACGGCCGGTTTTTTTGTGTCTGAAAGGTGCATGCGCATGTCGAAGAATTGGCGCCCCGCAACCCAGCTCGTTCACGGTGGAACGCTCCGGTCGCAATACGGAGAAACGTCGGAAGCCATCTACCTGACTCAAGGCTTCGTCTACGAGACCGCGGAAGCAGCAGAGGCACGCTTCAAGGGGGAGACCGAGGGCTTCATCTATGCCCGCTACGGCAGCCCGACCAATGACATGTTCGAGAAGCGGATGTGCATGCTGGAAGGCGCCGAGGATGCCCGTGCGACCGCTTCGGGCATGGCCGCCGTTGCCGCTGCTATCCTCTGCCAGTTGAAGGCGGGGGATCATATCGTCGCCGCCCGTGCCCTCTTCGGCTCCTGCCGCTGGGTGGTGGAGACGCTGGCACCGAAGTACGGCATCGAATGCACACTGGTGGACGGGCGCTTCCTGGAGAACTGGGAAAAGGCGATCCAGAAGAACACCAAGCTCTTTTTCCTCGAAAGCCCGACTAATCCCACCCTGGAGGTCGTTGATATTGCAGGTGTGGCGAAACTCGCCAACCAGATCAGCGCCAAGGTGGTGGTCGACAACGTGTTCGCCACACCGCTCTTCCAGAAGCCGCTGGAGCTTGGCGCCCATATCGTTGTTTATTCCGCCACCAAGCACATCGACGGACAGGGGCGCTGCCTTGGTGGGGTCGTGCTGTCCGACACCGAGTGGGTGACGGAGCATCTGCAGGACTATTTCCGCCATACCGGACCGGCCATGTCTCCGTTCAACGCCTGGACGCTGCTCAAGGGGATCGAGACGCTTCCGCTGCGCGTGAAACAACAGACGGAGAACGCAGCCAAGATCGCCGATTTCCTGGCCGAGCAGAAGCAGGTGGCGAAGGTGATATATCCGGGGCGGGCCGATCATCCGCAGGCGGATGTCATCGCGCGCCAGATGAGCGGCGGCTCGACGCTGGTTTGCCTTGAACTCAAGGGCGGCAAGGAGGCGGCGTTCGCGCTGCAGAATGCACTGGGGGTGGTCAAGATCTCCAACAATCTCGGCGATGCCAAGAGCCTGATCACGCATCCGGCCACGACGACGCACAAGAACCTTTCCGACGAAGCGCGTGCGGAACTCGGCATATCTCCGGGTACGCTGCGGCTTTCGGCAGGAATAGAAGATACACAGGATCTGCTAGAGGACTTCGCCCGCGCTTTGGAGAGGATGCCGGGCTGACGCTTCCTCCGAGAGCCGCCCTTAAGGTTTCCAGTTATCCTTAACTCGAGAATGGGCGGTGAAGGCCGGCTGGACGGGCTCCCTTTCCTTGACGGGCGCCACAAGCTGTACGATATCCGAGTCCGGATCATCAACAAGTGCCGCGTTATGTACCGGGCTCGCACCAGAGACATCGAAGTCGTCGTAGAACCCTTTTATCTGGAGGAGCAATCCTATCCGGAGGAGAGCCGCTACGTCTGGGGCTACCATATCGTGATCGAGAACCAATCCTCCTCGACGGTGCGCTTGACACACCGGTACTGGCATATAACCGACCAGAGCGGTCTCGTCGATGAGGTCGAGGGGCCGGGGGTCGTGGGGGAACAGCCGCGTCTGGCTCCAGGCGACAGGTATGAGTATTCGTCCGGCTGCCCGCTGGACACGCCATCCGGCGTCATGTTCGGGCACTATCGGATGGAGACGGACGAAGGCGAGGCCTTCGATGTCGAAATCCCCGCCTTCTCGCTTGATTCTCCCGGCCTCGTGCGCGTCCTCAACTGACATTCATCAGCAGGCTCTGGTCAGGCCGCAGCGAACTCCTCTGCCTTATACCGGTATGTCGTTGAGCAGAACTCGCAGGTAACCGCAATCTCCCCATCCTCCTCGCTCGCTTGGATCTCCTCCGCACTGAAACCCTCCAGCACGCTCTTGATCTTCTCGCGCGAGCAACTGCATCGGTCGGCAACCGACTGCGGTTGGTAAACGCGCACGCCGCGCTCGTGGAAGAGCCGGAACAGCAGCCGTTCGATAGGCACCTGCGGATCGGTCAATTCGTCCGTGTCGATGGTCTCGACCATCATGCGCGCTTCCGTCCAGGCGTCGTCGTCACTTTGGTCGTGACCACGCTCGTCGCCGTCGCCGCCATGAAGGTCCGGCTGGCGCATCCGCTCGGGCGCTTGCGGGAGGAACTGGGCCACAAGGCCACCAGCGCGCCAGTTGTGGCGAGGCCTCCCCGACGGATCGCGATCCAGTAGTTCGGCCACCCCGAGGCGCACCTTGGTGGGGATCTGCTCTGACTGACGGAAATAGACGCCGGCAATTTCCTCTAGCGACGAACCATCGAGCGGTACGATGCCCTGGTAAGGCTGCATGTTATGACCATGATCGATCGTGAATGCGAGGACACCGCTGCCAAGCAATTCGGGCGGCGAAATCCGGCCTGCGGCAACCGACTCTGCCAACGCGTCCTCGTCATAGCGAGCATAGGCGCGCAGGCTGTTGGGCGTCGAGAAATCCGCCACAAGAAGGTCGACCGGCCCATCGCCCTTCGTCTGCACGGTGAACTTGCCTTCGAACTTCAGCGACGTGCCAAGAAGCGCGGTCAAGACGATGGCTTCAGCGAGCAGCCGTGCGACGGGTGCCGGATAGTCGTGCCGCCCGAGAATGGAGTTCAGCAGTGGCCCAAGCTGCACGGCTCGACCGCGCACGTCCAAACCCTCCACCTGGAAGGGAACTACACGGTCGTCGCCGGCAAAATCGAGATCCTTGAGTTCAACTGTGGCTTCCGCCATGGCTTGCTCCTTCGCGCCGTGTCCTGCTTCTACACATGGGCGGGTCCGGGCGGAACCGCTGCGGCGCAAAAATCATCGGCGATGGGTGTGAGGCGCGGCCTGGGTCACGGCCGCGCTAACGAAAGCCGACAGATGGGGGCGCTTTTCCGGCAAATCAAGACTTGGCGTCAGACGGCGCCGAAGCACCATGCGAGGATCGACTTCTGCGCATGCAGACGGTTCTCAGCTTCATCGAAGACCACGGACTGAGGTCCGTCAATCACATCGTTCGTCACCTCTTCACCTCGATGAGCGGGCAGGCAATGCATGAAGAGCGCATCCTTTTCCGCCTGCTTCATCAACTGCGCGTTGACCTGATAGGGTTGGAAGATGTTGTGGCCCCGCGCCTTGTGCTCCTGGTTCATGGACACCCAGGTGTCCGTCACAACGCAATCGGCCCCTGCCACCGCACGTTCGGCATCATGGCAAAGCATGATGTCGCCGCCATTGTTGCGGGCCCAGTTTAGGAATTTGTCGGAAGGCTCGGAGCCCATGGGTACTGCCATATTCATGCGGTAGCCGAAGCGGGCAGCGCCCTCGACGAGCGAATGCAGCACGTTGTTGCCATCTCCGGTCCAGGCGATGGTTTTGCCCCTGACCGGCCCGCGGTGCTCTTCGAACGTCATGATGTCGGCCATGATCTGGCAAGGGTGGGTATCATCTGTCAGCGCATTGATGACGGGGACGGTGGCATGTTCGGCCATTTCGAGCATGCGGGCGTGGTCTGTCGTGCGGATCATGATTGCATCGACATAGCGCGACAGAACGCGCGCCGTATCGCCAATGGTTTCAGCCCTGCCAAGCTGCATTTCAGTCCCAGACAGGAAAAGAGTCTCACCGCCGAGCTGGCGCATACCCACGTCAAAGGAGACGCGGGTGCGGGTGGAGGGCTTCTCGAAGATCATCGCCAGCATCTTGCCTGCGAGCGGCTTGTCTGCAGTACCGGCCTTTGTCGCCTGCTTGCGTGTCTTGGCATCCTCCAGGATGGTCCGCAGATCGACTTCAGAAACGGCAGAGATATCAAGAAAATGCTTTGGTGACGCCATGTCGTTCAACGAGGACGAGTTGCCCTCCACTCCTTACGCGGTTTTCTTCAGGTCCGACTTAGTCAGCTTTTCGGCGGCACGCTCAATACGGGCAAGCCCCTCGCGCGCCTCCGCGGCGGTGACGACCAGCGGCGGCAGAAGCCGGATTACATTGTCTCCGGCTCCGACCGCGAGCAGGCGCTCGTCACGCATGGCCATCAGCAGGTCCGTATTCATCACCTTTGCCTTGATACCAAGCATCAGGCCATCGCCACGGATCTCCTCGATCACATCGGGGAACCTATCCTTCAGACCTTCGAGGCCCTGACGGAAGACGAGCGCCACGTCCCGTACATGTTCCAGGAACCCTTCGGCGAGAACTACATCCAGCACCGCATTGCCCACCGCCATGGCCAACGGGTTTCCGCCGTAGGTGGTGCCGTGCGTGCCGGGCTTCATTCCGCCTGCGGCCTCTTCCGTCGCAAGGCAGGCACCGAGCGGGAAGCCGCCGCCGATGCCTTTGGCGACGGCCATGATGTCCGGCGTGACACCCGACCACTCGTGGGCGAAGAACTTGCCGGTGCGTCCGACGCCGCACTGAACCTCATCCAGGATCAGAAGCAAACCGTGCTCGTCGCAGAGCTCTCGCACAGCCCGCATGAATTCGTTGGAAACGCGACGCAGGCCGCCTTCCCCCTGGACCGGCTCCATCAGGATGGCAGCCGTGGCCTCCGTGATCGCAGCCTTTACCGCCTCCAGGTCGCCAAAGGGAACCTGATCGAAACCTTGCACCTTGGGGCCGAAGCCCTCCAGATACTTGGCCTGCCCGCCAGCAGCGATGGTCGCAAGCGTACGGCCATGGAATGCCCCCTCGAAGGTGATGACATGGAAGCGGTCGGGACGACCCTTGCTGAACTGGTAGCGGCGCGCTGTCTTGATCGCGCACTCCAGAGCCTCGGCCCCTGAATTGGTGAAGAAGACCTTATCTGCAAAGGTGGCTTCCGTCAGCCGCCGCGCAAGTTTTTCCTGACCAGGAACATCATAGAGGTTCGACAGGTGCCAGAGCTTGTCGGCCTGGTCCTTTAGCGCCGCGACGAGGTGCGGATGCGCATGCCCCAAAGAATTGACCGCAATGCCCGCGGCGAAATCCATGTAGCGGTCGCCGGTTTCAGTCGTCAGCCAAACCCCCTCGCCACGCTCAAAGCGGAGCGGGACGCGGTTATAGGTTTCGAACAGCGCAGGCCCAGCCATCACGACAACTCCTTCGGCAGTGCCGCCGATACAGCGGGCGGCAAAATCAAAATGCCGCCCTGTGGGCGGCGTGCGCACTATCTCTATTTCGCCGCGATGTGTCAACAAAACGGGCTTCCTCTGCAGGCGCTGCGGATGTGACAAAAATGACTCGCTTCAAAAGCAAGTTGGGGAAAACCGCGAAATCGATTCGTCGCGATTCCTGCGACTCTTGCCACCGAGTCTGCCGAACAGTAGGTTGTCCTCAACAACTAGACTGCATGCGGCGGAACTAGTCACCCAAAGCCTAGATATAGTGGCTGGCGCGAAATGCAATCGCGCCAACGGGGAGGGATTCTGCATGCCGAAACACGTTCAATAGGCGGAGAACGGGCATGAACTGGACAGATGAGCGCGTCGAGAAACTGAAGAGGCTTTGGGCTGAAGGCCTGAGCGCCAGTCAGATCGCAGCACAACTGGGCGGCGTCAGCCGCAATGCCGTGATCGGCAAGGTCCATCGACTGAACCTGCCCGGTCGCGCCAAGGCAGGTGGCACGCCGGCTGCAGCACGCAATCCCAAGCGCGCCGCAAGCCCCGCTCGTCCCGCCAATTACCCGGCACGCGTTGCAACCCGCACCGTACCGCGGGCAGTGGGCGCCACGGCTCTGAAGGAAGACCACGAACTGGATACCATCCAAGAGATGGAGTACATCCCGGCCTCCAATGTCGTGGTGCCGATTTCGCGCAAGCTCTCTCTTACCGATCTTACCGAGCGCACCTGCAAGTGGCCCGTCGGCGACCCGCTGAAGGACGACTTCCATTTCTGTGGTGTGGATGCGGCGGACGCGTCCCCCTATTGCAGCTATCATGCAAAACTTGCCTACCAGCCGGTGGCGGAACGGCGCAGAGCCGCGGCTCGCGCTTAAACGCAACGCAACGCAACCAGAGAACGGGCTTCGGCCCGTTTTTTGTGCCTTCATCTGCTGACGGTTTGGCTCGGATGGCCTGGGAACAGCAGCCGGCCGAGACGATGATATCATCCTTCCTTAGAAGCGGACGGTAAACCGGCTGCCCTTCCCGACTTCGGAGCTCACGATAAGACGTGCCCGGTGTCGCGTCAGGATGTGCTTGACGATAGCGAGCCCCAATCCCGTTCCCTTTTTCGACCTGCTGTCGGTGACGCTCACTCGGTAGAAACGCTCCGTCAGGCGCGGCACATGCTCCAACGGAATTCCCGGGCCGTGATCCTGAACCGTGACCTCAACCGGGCCGGGATCACTGGCTGTGAGATAGACGTCTACCCGCTCCCCCTCCTGGCCATATTTGCACGCGTTTTCGATCAGGTTTTCGAAGACCTGGACAAGCTCGTCCCGATCCCCCGTCACTTCGACGGGCGCGGGGGGAAGATGAAGATCAATCTCGACACCCAGATCCTCTGCCAGCGGCACAAGGGAGTCTCGAACATGCGACAGGAGCGGCACGAGGTCGACCGTTCCTTCCGGAGCAAGATTCGCTTTCAGTTCGAGGCGTGATAGCGAGAGGAGGTCGTCTACGAGGCGGCTCATGCGCGTCGCCTGATCAAGCATGATGGCAAGGAACCGTTCCTGCGCCTTTGGATCGGACTTTGCCGGGCCTTGGAGAGTCTCGATGAAGCCTCGCAGGGATGCCAGCGGGGTGCGAAGCTCATGGCTCGCATTCGCCACGAAGTCGCTCCGCATCCGATCGAGCCGGCGGAGCTCCGAGATATCGCGGAACGAGAGCAAATAGATCCTGTCTAAGCCCTGTCCGGACGGTATTTCGATCGGGGCTATCCGAGCCAGGAATACTTGCTGAGAGGGCAACCGCTCCGCGTGCTCGATCTGGTTTGGCTTCCCCGTGGAGAGCGTTTCGCGGACCATGTCCAGAACAGCGGGTGAGCGCAGTCTCGCAGACAGATGCACCCCTACCGGCAAGGCTCCCCACACTCGGTCGGATGCCTTGTTCTGGAAGAGCACATTTGCTTCACGGTCCAAAAGCAGTGACGCGGTATCTGTCGCCTCAAGCGTTGCGGAGACATATGCAAGCGGATCGATTGTCTCCGGCAGATCCGGCGACTGTGAAGAAGGCGGCGCATCCGGCTCAAGGGATCGGTCTGTAACGAGTGCCAAGCCTGAAAGAACAAACCACCCCAGCGCTGCCTGCCATAGAGGAACACCGGCGACCACACCCAGAGTTGCAGCCAATGAAAGCGCAAGCAGCAGCAGCCACGCGCCTCCGAACCGCCTGCTTAGCCACGTCCCCCACTCAGACACCATGAATGAATCACCTCCCGCTCCCAAAGCCCGGCTCTTAATCCGCCCACATGACAGATATACATCGACGGCCGGCGCATGAAGGATATTTTGAACCGGGCAGGTGCGCTGCGCATTGGGGTCTCCAGTCAGCCAGAAGGGTAAGCTTGATGGAAAGCAGCAAACAGGACCGAACGGTGACGCTGGAGATCGACGGCCGCCAACGCTCATTCGATATCGATGATCCCAGGCTCCCGGATTGGGTTCAGGATGCAGCCCTTGCGTCAGGTGGCTATCCGTACGACGTGAAGATGAACAAGGACGCGTACAAGAAGGCGCTGGAGGCTCTCCAGATCGAACTGGTGAAGCTGCAGTTCTGGCTGAACGCCAGCGGCAAACGGTTGATAGCATTGTTCGAGGGACGTGACGCCGCGGGCAAGGGCGGCACCATCTTTGCAATACGCGCCTACCTCAATCCTCGATCGGCGCATGTGGTGGCGCTCTCCAAGCCAAGCGATATCGAGGCCGGTCAATGGTACTTCCAGCGGTATGTGCAGCATTTTCCGACGGCCGGTGAAATCGTGCTGTTTGATCGCTCCTGGTATAACCGCGGTGTGGTAGAGCCCGTCATGGGTTTTTGCTCGAACGAGCAGTGCGCGAGGTTTCTCGAGGAGGCGCCACGTTTTGAGCAGATGATTATCGATGAGGGCATCTATTTCTTCAAGTTCTGGCTGAACATCGGGCAGGAGATGCAGTTGAAGCGTTTCCATGATCGGCGGCATGATCCACTGAAGATCTGGAAGCTATCGCCCATGGACATAGCCGCGCTGACAAAATGGGAGGATTTCACCAGGGCGCGCGATCGCATGCTGGACAAGACGCACACGCCGCATGCGCCCTGGACGGTCATCAGGGCGAACGACAAGCGGCGCGCGCGCGTCAACGCCATCCGCCATCTGCTTTTGTCGATCGACTATGACGGCCGCGACCGAGACGCAATCGGGGAAATCGATCGCAACATCCTCGACCATGGCCCTGCGCTGCTAGCCTAGAGCAGGCCGGGCCGGGCAGCTACTGCCCCGGCAGGATCCGCACGGCATAGAGGAGTATCTCGCTGCTGCCGGCGGCACTACTCGTCGTCAGCAACAAGTGGCCGGAAGCGTCCGCAGCACTCGTTTCCGCGAAGGTGACGCGGAACAGCGCCTCGGCCTTTTCCTGATGCGCCGTGAATCGGTGGCGGGGGCAAGTGCCCAAACTGCCAAAGTCGCACGAGATTGCGAATTCAACTGCGGCATCAGCGGCGGATTGTACGGTCAGCGCCATGGTCGACGTGCGGCCGGCCAGTTGCCGTAGAATATCGACAGGCACCGCCACCATGATTTCTCCCTCGGCTCCGGCTACAAGGGAAAGGCGCACCGCCGGCCCGCTCGCAGTGTCGGCAGGCTCCAACTGCGCCGCGCCAGACGCCTCTACGGCACCCGCATCGCTCCCATCAAAGATCAAAAGCCAGTCTTCGGAGAAGCCCACCTGAGGGCCGAGGCCCTGGCCGTTCTGCTGGTTGAGCGACGACCGGTTGGCTGCCTCGATCGCCTGCTCCATCGACTGCCGGACCAGGCCCGAGGAATAGGCCCACCAGGCGGCGGCTGCGATCAAGGCAAGGAAGACAAGCCATGCGGCCAGCACGGGCATCAGGCTGCGCCGTCGCCGAGGCGAGCTTGAACGTGTCGATGAGTTGGTCAACGCGGAAGGATCCGTTGAACGCCGATGCCGGCCCTTGATGCGCGCACCCGGAGATGCGCCATCAACCCTCGTCTCCCCATGCACGTCTTGAGACATCTTGCCAGGCGCAGCATCGGTGCGATCTGCGCGCAAGGCGCCAAGGCTTGATGGATCGCCGGCCTCTGTTCGATCAGCGTAATGCCACTCGTCCCGCGTTGCACCACCTAAAGCGAAGGCCTCCGCGGAGGCGCCGCCGGCTGAGGGCTGTTGCTGCACATTTCGTAGCTCATGCGCCTCCGGTACCGGAGCGGGAACCTGAGGGGTAGCCGGTGTTGGCGCCGGTGTCTGCGCGCGTTGCTCCTCTTCCTCAATCTCCCGGATCTTTGTCTCCAGGCGCTGGCGTTGGGTGGCGATAATCTGGACGTCCGTCACGCCCTGTTTCGAAAGGCCGGACTCCAGAGCCTGCCGCGCTGACTGGTAGATCTGCGCACGGATCGCCGGGTTGCCGCGGTCGGACTTCTCCAACGCATTTCTGATCGCTGTTTCCAAGCCGCTCAATGATATTCCTGCCTGTATCGTCTCGAACGAAGCCCCTGATTTACATTTCGGTAATCTTTCCGCTCGTGAACTGCAAGCTCCCGATCCCGCAGAATCGGGCCGCCTTCCCCCGGAGCCGACAAGAGCTCTGCAGAGCATCTTTTCCGGAGCGCTCGGTTCTGGTAGGCATATTGACGTTTGCGTAAACGTCACTGGAGGAGGATCCATGCTGCCGCCTATCCTGAAGGAAAAGCTTCGCCTGCCGGTCGTTGCGTCGCCATTGTTCATCATTTCCCACCCTGCGTTGACGCTCGCGCAGTGCAAGGCCGGCGTGGTCGGCGCCTTCCCCGCACTCAATGCGCGTCCGGAAAGTCAACTCGACGAATGGCTCGCAATGGTCACGGAAGAGCTTGCCGCCCATGATGCGGCTCATCCTGATCGCCCGGCCGCCCCCTTCGCCGTTAACCAGATCGTGCACACCTCTAACAAGCGGCTGGAGCACGACTTGATGATGTGCGTGAAGTACAAGGTGCCGATCGTTATCTCTTCACTCGGCGCGGTTCCGGAAGTGAATGCAGCAGTGCACTCCTACGGCGGCATCGTGTTGCACGACGTAATCAACAACAGGCATGCCAACTCTGCAGTTCGCAAGGGTGCAGACGGGTTGATTGCAGTCGCAACCGGAGCCGGCGGTCATGCCGGCACGCTGTCTCCATTCGCGCTCGTCCAGGAGATCCGCGAATGGTTTGATGGCCCGCTGCTGCTTGCCGGCGCCATCGGCACCGGCGACGCCATCCTGGCGGCACAGGCGATGGGAGCGGACATGGCCTATATCGGCACGCCCTTCATCGCCACGGAGGAAGCTCGCGCGGTTAACCCCTACAAGGAGATGATCGCGCAGTCCCAGGCCGCCGACATCGTGTATTCCAACTACTTCACCGGCATCCACGGCAATTACCTGAAGGGATCGATCCTGGCATCCGGCATGGATCCCGACAACCTTCCCCTTGCCGATCCCTCCAAGATGGATTTCGACAAGGCGACCACCGGCGCCAAGGCTTGGAAAGACATCTGGGGCGCCGGCCAAGGCGTCGGGTCGGTCAAGGCGGTCGTTCCCGTCGCGGATCTGGTCGATCGGCTGGAGCAGGAATACCGGGACGCACGGACGCGCATCTGCGCCTGAAGGCGCCGCTGGAGGGTCAACGCGAAAATTCGGTGGCCGCGAAATCGCGGCTTGAAATCGCCGATCTTTGCCTGTATCAGCCGCATCACGTTGCAGCCGGCTACGAGCCGCTGCAGAGGCCGCTTTAGCTCAGGTGGTAGAGCACATCATTCGTAATGATGGGGTCGCAGGTTCGAGTCCTGCAAGCGGCACCATTTCTTGCTTGTCCGACCCGGACACATAGGTAACGGTTTGTACCTAAGACATGGGTGACAACCTCGTGCCGAACGGATTGTCGATG
>NZ_JAKJHS010000029.1 GCF_021648825.1 Rhizobium halophilum
AAAACAACGCTTCCTGCGCTACCGTCCGCTCGCCCATCATCGGCACACCCTCCTAAATCCCTAGAAGGAGTGAATCACTTCCACACTATTTTCAGGTATTGAACCACAAGCATCAGAAGCGGCGTAAGCCGCCCTCAAGCCTTCAGTTCATCGACCTTCTCAAGTCTCTTATTCTGCTCCTCCTGTTGCCGCCTTACGGCATCATTTCTCGCCTGGATCACCTCGTCGGACATCCGTTTGGCTGTTTCACGGTCGACAATGATCCATTCGCCAGTCTTTAGCAGGATCTGCTTTTGCGTATCATCGGAAGCTACGACTAGCTTCCACGCCCCAAAGGCGTCAGTTAGCAAAAGCTCGCCAAACCCCCGCTCCTCCCGTGATGGGGGTGCGCTATCGCTATCACCCTCTTTGAGGATAATCGGCGCAGCTATTCCAATCGTCTCCCTGACTTCCTCGCCGTACACATTTTCTCGGTCGGCACGGATAGGAACGGGAGGTAGGGGGAGTTTCCGAATCGTCCGCATGAGTTCTATTGCCCACAAGATCAGGGAACGGACATGCAGCAGAAGACAGCAAAGCAAGAGCGGCCGGTATGGCAGCACGCAACGTTCTACGCGATTAAGGCCGTCGTGGCGTTCGGCGTCGGCTTAGGCCTCACGCTGGCGTTAGTGGCGGCAGCGCTGGCGAACCAAGCAGCGTTGCATGAGCAGTTCTGTCATCCGGTGGACTACGTGGCGGAAGTGACTGAGGCGGTGTCGGAGATGGTGCGGTAGCGCTCCATCGGCTTTGTAGGACTTTGGTCGAATGAAGCAGCGACCTAAGGCCTACAGCGGAACGCGCTAGATCGATCCACGTTGAATGGGCAGCCACAACCTGAGGAGATGGCCATGAAGAAGATTATCGTTACAGCGGCATCAGTCGCAATGTTTGCCACCAGCGCAATGGCGCAAGAAGGGACCGCGAGCGGCATGGCTGGCGGCGCTGCCACTGGAGCAATTGTCGGCGGCCCAGTCGGCGCAGCCGTCGGAGGTATCGCTGGGGCAGTGCTTGGCTCCGCCATTGATCCGCCGCCGGAACAGGTCGTCACCTACGTTCGTGAACAGCCCGTGCCGGCGCAACCCGTCATGGTCCAGCAAGAGATTGTAGTCGGTCAGCCCCTGCCGCAGACAGTCGTCCTGACGCCTGTTCCTGAGGCTCCGCAATACGCATACACCTACGTCAATGAGCGCCGTGTGATCGTGAACCCGCAGGACTACACGGTCGTGCAGGTTCTGGATTGATCTCGGAAGGCGGTGGCGCAACGGTTAGCGGGCGCCGCCGCTCCTCATTGTTGCGATTCTTCTAGTGAGGCGCGCGGCTCATGCGTGCCACGCTACCAGTTCGTGCTTCCGGATTTTTCCACTCTTGTACATCGAGAGCATCGCGGCGGCTGCCTCTTCGCCGTCGGTGCTGTCGGGTTTAATCGCGCGCTCTGCGCACCACTCCCGATGTGCCTCCCATATCGTCTGAATCTCGTCCGTCGAAAACCTGCCGTCGCTTCCGTTGGCCATTGTCGTTCCTCCTGAGCTCGATATACCTCAGACGGATGTCAATATTGTGCCGCCACCTGTTTGAGTGCGGCCACCTGTCAAATGTTAAGTCCACTCGGCGCTACCTATTTAGTCGTTATCGCGGGCGCACCCTCCTCCCAAGTGCTCGTGGCCGATTGGCGGCACCCTCCTCCTCCCAAGTCGCCAATCACATTCAAGCCCGGTGCATTCCCTACGCCGGGCTTTTTCATTCTGGGCAGACAATGGGAATGATAGGAGGCAGCGCCGAAGCGCCGCCTCTGTTCCTTGCGGAATACACCACCGGAAGGCCTCCCAAGCCTCCCGATTGTACGTTACGGGTGCTACGTATATGCACAAGCGCTACTGTACATCGCGGTTAATTGGGGAGCGCTGACGAACTGGTAGAAGCCGTTGAGGATCGGTTTGGCATGAATGTCAGCGTTGGGTGGCTATCTTTTCGGTAGCTGTAGAAAAAGCCGCTCGACCTATCGATCGAGCGGCCTCTGATTAGCTTCAGAGGAGTGCTCAATTGCTAGGCGCTGCTGGCGCGGGTGCCTCTGCCGCTGGCGCGGTCGCAGGTGCTGCGGCGCTTGGGGCTCCGGCAGGCGCTGGAGCCATGTCTGCCGCTGGCGCAGCTGTTCCTGCAGCCGGTACGTGGACATTTACGTCGCTCCCGCCGCCACCACCACCATTGATGTTGAAGACGCCCGTGAACATTAGAAGCGCTCCAATCACCACTACTGCGATAATAACAGCCACGGCCCAGCCCGCGCTGCTGCTTCGGCCTGTGTTGATCACTGTGGGTCCACGATCACTCATTTGTTCTCTCCAGATTTAGTAGCGACAAGGTAACGCAGGGCTACAGTGCAAGTTCCCGCATCCACCTACCCTTGCACGACGGATCTCGGTGACTTTGGTTCAAGAGGTAAAAGCCTTCACAGACGCGCCGACGGCTGGTCTTCTTCTCCAGATCATTACAGGGGAGCCGACAAGCTGGGGGGAAGGAAGGCAGCTCCCCACTGCACCCCCCGAAAGGCTGCAGGCGCAAAATGAATTAGGAGACGGGAACTTGGCGATTAGTGCTAGGAATCGCACTAGGGTTGGATGCGGCCACCGCCCCGCAATGTGCGAGCGGATGGCGCCGACCCCGCGCAAGAATAAATGCCGGCGGCTGGCCGTCCTCCTCCCGTTGCACCGATTGGGATGAGCCGAATCTAGCGTAAGAAACTTGCTCAGCAGGGTGAAGGCCGCCCTTCCGAGCGACGGCCTTTGTGGTCTCCCACGTGGTGGACATCGGGCCATCCGCCAGACCATTTCGGGAACGCCTAGCGACCAGCGAGCGCGCCGCAACGTCGAGGCGGGGATCCGCAAGGCGATGCGAGCCGAGTAAGAATCGCCGACTCACCATCGGCAAGCCCGCAAGGGAAGTAGCGAGATGCCGTGAACACTCAGAATCAGTCTGGGAAGCCTTGCTGCACCGTTAATGGCTCAATGTGGTTCGCGCCCCATCTTGCCGAGACTCCGTGGGAATTATCGTTCCCGCCAAGACGATACCACCACCCACCACATTCGGAATTGGGAATGCGCCCTCCGGGGCGCTTACTTCGTCCAAGGTAACGTCCGCCTACACAACCCTGCTGCCGGTGCGACCTTTGGGTATGCACCGCGTCCCCAACTGGCTATTCACGGGCGCCGTCTTCATCTTCGCCACCTTCACCACCTTCGCGGTAGCAAGTGTCGTAGTGCCGCTCTTCCTTCACCAGCCGGAACCTTCCCCCACCGCGGCAGTTCGAACCGGGCGTCATCTCCTCGACGCTGGGAACGCGCGGCACCAATCCTTGGATATGGCTTGCACCTCGCCGCGCGTTCCCGTTCATCCCGGATTGATGCAGGACGTCGCACACTAGCGGGATGATAGAACCAGCAAACGAACCACTCGCCCCGGCAGATCTTCGGGTGCTTCAGGCTGCCCTCGATGAGGTTGCGGAGAACGTGCGTTAGATAAGTCCGGGAAGGATGCGGGAGAGATCGCCAATGAACTGGTTCAACTTTACCAACTGGGCACGCGACAAGAGCAGCAACTGAAGGCGTTGATCAGCTAGCAGCCGACTTCAATGCCATGAAATATGGGGTACTCTCATTGGATGCGGGCCGGCTTTCGGTCAAATGGCGACTGGAAGAGGGAGTTGACCAGCAGCCGAGACTGTTCCTTGAATGGCGCGAGTTTGGAGGCCCGCCCTGGCTCCCCCGTGACGTCGTGGGATCGGCAGCCGGCTGATGGAGCGATCTATCGAGCGAGATCTCTTTGGCGAATTCGATCTTTCCTTCGAGCCGTTAGGCGTCATGTGCCGCGTTTCTTTCGCGGCAGGGCTACTCAAGGCATGAGTGAGTTCAGCGATCTCAAGGTCCTCATCGTTGAGGACGAAGGTATCGTTGCATTGCTGATCGAGGATATGCTCCAAGATCTCGGCTGCGAGATCGTTACTTCAGTGGGCGGACTGAAGCAAGCATACGGGATCGCGGCGACTGCGCAAATCGATCTCGCTGTTCTCGACGTTAACCTTGGAGGGGAACGAAGCTTTCCGGTCGCGAAGATCCTGCGAGAGCGCGGAGTGCCGTTTATGTTTAGCACCGGGTATGGTGCGGCGGGCTTACCTGCTGAACTTTCCGGATCGCCTGTGCTTAGCAAACCTTTCTCCGCGAAGGCGTTAGTGGAAACGCTCTCACTTGCTCTTGGGGAGTCTCAACTACGATAATCCGATCGGATTAGGATCTGCCTTCGCATGTTTGATGAGGCTGAGGTCAAGCTCCGACCCCTTACGTAAGCACGATCGCGATTGCTGCTTGAAGGCTGGCGATCGCCCGGCGCTCTGTGGCTCTGGTGCGCGGCGGAAGGTCACCCACTGCTGACCTCCCGCGCAGCAGCCGCGCCTCCTATTGATTCGGAAGGACAATGTTGCTCTCTGTCCGATCCATCGCAGGCTTTTCCCCGGGGACATGCGACATCGACTTAGTCCGGCTTTGGAGCTCCCCGTCCTTCACGCGTGTCTTTGTTTGTGACCTGCTGAACGTGCCCTGGTCCATAGCCTGAGCTCTGGACTTTGCTTTTAGCTGATCACCGTTCTCATTGATCTGAGTTCGGCTTTGAGCCTTTCCGTCTGCCGTAGCCGCACTGCCCCCAGAGCCGATGGAGGAGGTCGCACCGTCGTCCGTGACACAGGTGCCGGCGGTGCCAAGGGTGCTGGCTGAGGTTCCACCTGCCGCTGCGCTTCCACCTGTTCCGACTGTTCCCGCAGTGTCACAGTCCTGAGCGAGTGCTGGAGGCACGAAGGCGATAGCGATCACAGCCGCTGATGTAAAAAGGATCTTGCGAGACATGGGGGCCTTTAAGGTTTGGGTTTGGTGATATCACAGGTGCCGTCGGAGCGGCGCGTGATCACCGTGCCATCGGGCTTGGTGACGCTGGCCGTTGAGAACGACTGGCCATCGCTGGAGCCGGCTGTCGCTGAGGACCCTGTACTTGATGTTGAGGTGTTTGCGGCAGACGATGGTGTTCCCGCACCTGAGTGCGTAGTGGTCGTCCGCCCGTTTATGGTCGTCGATGAAGTTACCGTTCCCCCGCCGACTGTGACTGAAGACGATATGCCGCTTTTCGTTGCTGTCTCGCCCTCTACGCCGTCGATGACAGTACAGGTAGTGCCGTCATCCAATGTAACTTGCTCCGACGAAGCAGCGACAGCGATGGTGCCTATCAGAATGATCGGTAAGGCCAGCGGCTGTCTCAGTAGCGCTTGAACGTATTGCATTTTGCTCTCCTCCTGAGAAGCTGGTTCCGGAATCCACCGGAACCAGCAAACGCTAGATCAGCAGGTGCCGCCGTTCTTCTTGGCTTGGCCAGGAGGACAGTCCTTGTTGCTCGTGTCATCCTGTGCTGCGCCTGCGGCACTGCCGCCGGTGCCGACAGAGCTGCTAGAGGTACCCCCGCCAGCGGAAGTGCCGCCCGTGCCCAATGTAGAGGCAGAGCCGGAGCCGCTTCCTGTACCGGCAGCCGATCCCCCGGTCCCGACGGAGCTGCTGGATTCACCACCGCCTGCAGAGGTACCGCCTGTTCCAAGAGTAGAAGCCGACCCCGCACCGCTACCCGACCCAGCCGCGGATCCGCCAGTACCGACAGAACTGCTGGACGTGCCGCCACCCGCAGAAGTTCCGCCAGTGCCAAGGGTGGAGGCCGAGCCGGCGCCATCACCGGATCCTGCAGCCGAGCCACCTGTACCAACGGAGCTGCTGGTGGTGCCGCCTCCCGCTGACGAACCCCCGGTCCCGAGGGTGGAAGCGGAGCCCGATCCGCAATCAGTAGCTCCGGGAGCACAATCCGCGCTTCCCGCAGAACTCCCGCCTGTGCCGATGGTGCTGGTGGAAGTTCCGCCGCCAGCGCTGGTGCCGCCTGTTCCGACTGTGCTGCTGGTTTGGGCGTAGGCGGACAATGCGGTTCCGGCAAGAAGCGCCGTAGCAAAGGCAAATTGTGTTACGATCTTCATGGGGATCTCCTGTGTTTCCTCACCTGCTTCTGACGGAATGCACCGCCGAAACTGAGATGGAAACTTCCCAACCAAACCCTTGTTCCCCTATAGGGCTTAGGTCCAGATCTGCTCGGACCATGGTCCTAGTCAAGCTTTGCTTTCGTTGATCCGTTCAAGCCGCCTTTCAGCCGAACGTGCCTTCCGCCGGGCGGCGCGAAGCTCCCATGGCAGTTGCCACCAACCGCGACGCCGCTCTTCTTCGGCAGCTTCCATCCGTGCCGGCCAAGCTTGAACAAGTTCCTCCAGGGTCGGCGACCGCCATATGCCCCAGACCCGCTCTTGTTTGGCATGGGGATAGGCCTCGGCAACCTCTTGCGGATCGACGAGTTCGCCCGTCACCTCCGTCACGACGACGATCCCGTAGCTGGCTGTGGCGACCGGCCTGTCCAATGGCGGCAGGTCGTCACTCGGGACAGCAAGACGTCTTTTCCGGCGCCCAAGAGCGCGGCGCCTCGCCTTCGCCTCCTCCGCCGTTCCCTTGCGTGCTTCGGCCCGTTTCCTGCGCTCCTCCGGCTCGCAATGCTTCGCAGCCTCTTCGATAGTCTCCCACCGGTGCTGCAGGTCGTCGTAGGAAGCGTAAGGAACCTCCCAGACCTTCTCCTCGCCGTTCCACCGCGCAAAAGGGATCTGCCTGAGCTCCTCGACGACCGTCCTCAAGTACGGGGTCCTTATGCGAAAGCCCCGGTCGGAGACGGAGAGGTATGGACTGAGAATGGGCTCGAACGCGAAAGCGTCGCGGCCGCGCTCCTCTTCGAACGGCCTCGTCCGGTTTGCTTCCGTGGCCAGCCATCGGTCGATGCGGCGTCGGGCCGTAGTGCCGGGAACCGTCCACGCCTGAAGTACATCGCTCCATCGGGCGCGCGGGAAGGTCTCGCGAAACCGGGCAACCGTCATTCGGTCGAAGCGGAACGACACAGTTTCCGGCGTCGGCTCCTGTTCGTCCTGCGGCTCGTCAATCTCTCATCCCACCGAAACGCTCAATGTCGTTGCAGGTTTCCGCGAGAGCGTCTTCTGCAGGAAGGTAAGCGCGCGGTCGGCACCCTTGGGCGAGATGGTGTGACCCGCAGTCGGCTGGAGTTCCAGCTCAACCTGAAAGCCGGCGGCACTGAGTTGGCCAGCGGCGATGCTTGATGTGAATGCAGGTATGGTCCGATCATCCCTCACCATGCACAAGCAGAACAGGCGTCCTGTTGCTCCGGTGGAAACCGTGACTGGGGGAAGCAAGCCAGCGAAGGACACGAGAGCGCCCACCTGCCAGCGGCCGGAGGCGACCGCGTCCAGTGACACGATGGCGCCCTCCGAAACACCAACCAAGGCTACGAGGCCTTTCGTGCGCGGCAGATCCTGTCTGGAGCGAGCGGATCGCCGTGGATGCTGAACCACTCACGCCCGTACTGGTGGCGAAATGGCGCGTCTGGCACCATCAGCCGGGCGTCGGGCAAGGTCTCCTGATAGGACTTCGCGAGAGGCATGAGCTGCGCCGAGGAAGCCGATGCCGTGGAAGAATACGACGAGAGACTTGTCGGTGTGCATGTTGATCCAAGGGTCAGGTGAAGATCGCTGAGGGCGCTCGACCCTTACGGGGAGCGCCCTCACACCCCCGCGCACGACCATCTACGCACGACGAGGGGGTCAGTGCGGACGTCGCGCTTGTTTGGGGGCGGCATATTTAGATGGTGCTTATGCAGGTCAACCACAAGATCAGGCCCCTCGTGCATCTCGCAAGGGTGACTGGTGGCGCAGGAGGCGCGAGCGCTGAGTGAACCGGCCCGTCCACAAGCATGAATCAGACTCTCAATTCCGGGCCTCAACCCATTGAATTAGGTTCATTTTGTGTCGGAACGAATCACGCCGAATCCGATTGAGTCGGCGATCAAGTGATTCGGAGTACAGCGTAATGGCAGGGCATCGGGCACAGTGGAAGGGCTTCATAAAGTTCGGGGAGGTGAGCTGCAGCGTCGGCCTCTACACGGCCGCCAGCACCTCCGATCGGTTTGCGTTCAACACCATCAATACCGCCACCGGCAACAGAGTGAACCGAGTGTTCATAGACAGCGAAACGGAGGATCCTGCTCCAAAGGAGGCTCAGACGAAGGGTTTCGAGGTCGACAGCGCAGTACATCGTCATAGACCCCGAGGATATTGCAGCGATCCCCCAGAGCAACAAGACGCTGGAGATCGAAGCCTTCATCCCATGCCGGGAGGTGGACGACGTCTACTTCGACACACCCTACTATCTGGTGCCCGACAAGGCGGGCGCTGACGCCTTCGTGGCTTTGCGCGAGGCGATGAGCAGGTCCAAGGTCGCCGCCATCGGCGCGATCGGCTTGATCGGCGAGCCGCTGACGTTGATGTACACGCCGACCGCCGTTTTCATCGGCATCGTCTCCGTCAACCTGCCCTATGTCGTCCTGACCCTTCAGAGCGTGCTCGAAGGCCTGGATCCCAATACCAAGATGCCTCGCTCAGCCTCGGCGCCGGCCCGTTCGAGACCTTCCGACTGGTGACGGTGCCGCTCGTCATGCCGGGCATTCTTGCCGCCTTCGTGCTCTCCTTCATCCTGACGATGAATGCCTATGCGACCCCCGTCCTGCTGGGCGGCCCAAATTTCCGGATGATGGCGCCGATGGTGGTCGACGAGGTGCTCGGAAAGGCCAACTGGCCGTTTGGCGCGACACTGTCCTTCATCCTGATGGCGGTCACGCTAATTCTCACCGTCACCAGCAGCATGTTCATCGCCAGGCGCTATAGCCACGCCGACTAAAAACCTTACCGGATGCGCCGCGGGCAAGGCCCGCCGCCCGGCCCCCATTAGGAACCCCAGCATGAGTGCCCCTGTCTACAAGTCCTTCGAACAGTCGCTTGCCGAATTCGACAACGTCGCAGCCACTATTCCGCCGATCGCGGCGGAGGAACTACATGCGCGCATCGCGAAGCTGCAGGGACTGATGCGGGATGTGGGCGTTAAGGCAGTCTATCTCGACACGTCGACGAGCCTCACCTATTTCACCGCCATCACGCTCGGAGCAAGTGAGCGGATGCATGGCGCGATCATTCCCTCCAGCGGCGCGCCGATCTATATCCGTCCGGCTTTCGAGGAGCCGAAAACCCAGACGCTGATCACGATCCCCGGCGCGATCTCGGTATGGGAGGAGCACGAGGACCCGGCACTTCTCGTAGCGGACCTGGCACTCGCCAGGAGGTGGAAGGTGCCCGGGCGGTAATTTGCCCTGCCGCGGTCGCATCTGTCTCTCAGTGCGGCGATCATCGCAAACCTCCTCTCATACCCTTTGCCGCATGGGCCCCGCCCGTTACGGGTCGTGATAGACGCCTGCGCCGGAAGGGATGGGTCAGCGCAGGGAGACGTTACACGCAGCTCGTAAGGCGGCTGCACGGAAGCCAGAAAAGCCTCCGGCAACCTCGCAACACCCTATCTCGCGCTTCCGTTCTTACGGAAGTTGACAGCACGACCTTTGCGCCACCAGCGTACGGCTAACGTCTGATCTCCGCCAAGACCTTGGTCCCCTCTCCGCCCGGTCTGAAGCCTAATCCAGGAACGCCGGCATCGATGCTCCGTTGAACGCCACGCAGCGCAACCGGGCTGCACCGATCAATAGATGGAGACAAACACATGACCCGTTCTAAGATCAGGGCAGTCGTTCTAGCCCTTCTCGCAGGCTCGGCGTTGTCAGGCGCGGCAATGGCTCAAGACTCCTCGTCATCCGGCACAAAGATCCTGCCGCAAGGTTCAGCGTCGGGTGGCGCTGAAGCCGCAGGCAGCCTCGAAGCTGAGGGCGGTGTCGAGCAGAACCAGGAAGCCGGAGCAACGCAGAGCACAACTGCAGAGCCCGTGGCTCCAGTCGATTCTGCTGAGGCACCGGAGGCTTCCGCGCAGGACACGGATGCAGCCGCTCAGCAGCAATCAGCGCCTGATACCGAGGCCGGTGATAGCGAAGCCGCCGACAGCCAGTCGGGAGAGCCCGACGCAGCGCAGGCTTCAACAGAGGCTGCCCCTTCTGAGGAGACCACTGCCAGCATCGACATTTCGGCTGAACAGAAAACCGAAATCCAGAGCATCATCGTTGAGCAGAAGGTGGAGCCGGTCGACATTGACGTAGAGGTAAGCATCGGCACTGCGATCCCGAAGACTGTCACCCTTCATCCTCTGCCGCCGCGCATCGTTGAGATCGTCCCAGCCTATTCTGGCTACGAATACTTCATCCTGGCCGACGGCCGCGTCGTGATCGTCAAACCTGCCACTCACGAGGTCGTCTACATCCTCGTCGTTTAAGGCAGCTTCAAAAAGAAGGAGAAATCCGATGACAGATCGAGAACCGACCGTCATCAACACGGGGAGCAGTGACAGCGGCGGCTGGGCCGTCGCAGTCATCCTCCTGATCGTGCTGTTCGGCCTCGGGCTTTACCTCTTCGGAGGAGGCTTGTTCGGCGACGGAAGCCGCGACGTCGACGTTGATGTCAGCCTACCGAAGGTCGAAGCGCCTGCAGCGCCGGCTGACTGATCCCACGATATCTGAACCTAGAACCTAAGAAAGGGAACACTCATGCGTCATCACCTCATCATCGCTTCGGCAGCCGTTATTGCTCTACTCGCTTCGCCGGCCGTCGCAAAGGAAAGCACCGTTAATGGTGCGGCCGGTGGAGCAGTCACCGGAGCCATCGTGGGCGGTCCCGTCGGCGCCGCCGTCGGTGGCGTTGTCGGTGCTATCGCAGGCACCGCGATCGATCCGCCGCCGCGCGAGGTTGTAACCTATGTACAGGAACAGCCCATTCCCGCGACACCGGTCGTGGTGGAGCAGGAGATCGTAGTCGGAAAGCCAGTACCGGAAACCATCGTGCTCACGACGGTACCGGAGGCGCCGCAGTATGCGTATGCTGTCGTGAACGAGCAGCGTGTGATCGTGGACCCGAAGACAAGGATCGCTGTCCAGGTCGTCGAATAAGAACTCCCGCTAGCAAAGCCGATGAGCAGGCTCATGACCTGCTCACCTGCAAAACAACATTAAGAAGGTGTCTCGACGTAGCGGGCAAAGCTCGTAGCCCGCCCGTCTGACTGGCAATGGCCTCAGAACTCTTCCCAGCTGTCATTGCTGACGGCTGCGGCCGCAGCACTCTTGCCGGTGAAGGCGCGGGCGATCTTGTTGACCATGCCGCGGGCGGGGGATGCCGACGGTGCGGACGTTGGTCTGGCTGCAGCCGGTGCTGAAGGCCGCGCCGCATAGCCGGACGAGGCGCCGCCCAGCTGGAACTGGGACACGAGCTCGCGCAGGCGGCCGGCTTCCGTGGCAAGGGTGGCTCCGGCGGCATTGGCTTCCTCCACCATCGCCGCGTTCTGCTGCGTCACCTGGTCCATCTGGTTGACGGCGGTGTTGACCTCCGA
>NZ_JAKJHS010000003.1 GCF_021648825.1 Rhizobium halophilum
CGTCGCCAGCAGCGCCGCCGCCCTCGTTGGTGAGCGGTTTATAAGCCCACACACCAAAACAAGTCAACGGGGTTTTTGCCTGGCACCGCACATTTTCCGCTAATTCATTGATGAAAAAGATCAATTCTCAAAGCCGCCCTGCCGAACCAGCTAAAACCAACCCACTCGCGCTACGACGCACCTCAGTGCGTCCTCCGACGGTGACCGGCAGCCCCTCCGATAGGAACGGGCGGCATACGAAATGATATAGCGCCAATTAGTCATTGCTGACCCTGTTGTCGGCTCTGTCCGCGCCCGTCCCAACCCGAGACGCCGGCAGCTTGTGCGGGCCGACGCTGCAAATACTGCGCAACAGCGCATATGCGCCGCGGTGTTTTCACAATTCTCCTGTCTAAGCCTCAGCGGATGATGCCGCCGTTAGACGGCCGGCATCAGCCGCTGCACCGATTTGACACTCCGTGGCAAAAAGGGCACATGTTTCAGCGAAGCTCCCACAGCAATACTACCGGTTGACGAAGAGGGGCATCAGGGAACCGTCAGGACGGCATGATCAACGCCCGCAGCATGATCCAATCGCTCGGCAACGAGCCCCCCCTGCTCGCCGATGGCCGTCGGGCACCCGATCGCCGCGAGATTTCCCTGCGCTGGCTGTCCGGCACTTTCCTGACCGGCATTACCTCCTCCGTGCTGATGGGCGTTGCCTTGTTCGCAGCGCTCGATGGGCGCCAGCAACTGGCGATCCCGGCGGAAGCATCCGCCTCGCTGCCTCTCGAAGAGGAGACGACGACAGTCACCCGCGGCAGCCGACTTCTTGGCGGCAACATTGTTGCCATGCCGACCGACCGCAAGGTGATGGAGGTCTCTACGGTCATCCATGAAGGTCAGCGAGAGGTGGTCCGCCGCCAACCTTTCGCGCATGTAAAAATGAACCTCGCCGCCAATCACGTGGCACAGGAGGATTATCCGGCCTTTGATCCGCTCACCATTTTCGCCGCCAGCGATCCATCCTCGCCCGCGCCTGCCAGCACCGGTGTGATCTACGGCTCCGAAGTGGAATCTGAAGTGACACTTCGGGCCCTCCCCTTCCCCACGAAGGCAGCTGCCTATCCTTATGCGCCGTCGATGACCCTTGAAGAGGTGGAAGAGAATGTCCGCAGCAATGGGTCGGTTCTGACCGACGGCGACACGCAACTCTCGGCTCTCTATTATGTCGATCCGCAGCGGTTCTCCTCGGATGCCGACGGTCTTGACATCACTGCGGGCCTTACCGCTCGAATTGTGGAGCAGAACATGACGGTGACCTCGGCTGAGCCGGTGACACCGCAAACACGCGACTACGCCGACGACGTTATTCCGATCCGCACCGAGAAAGACGTCGCCACGGCGTTGAAGGACGTCGGATATCCTGAAGGCAAGGCCGACGAGATTGCGGGGCATCTCGGCAATCGGATGAAGGAGCCGAAGCTTCTTCCGGGTGACGTATTGCGGATCGGCGTGCTGCAGCAGGGCGACATGGTGCTTGTCGTGAGGGCCTCCGTCTATCGCCGCGGAACACACCAGTTAACGATCGCACTCAATGACCACGGTCGCATCGTGGATGCGGAGGAGCCGCCGATGTTGGACGCGGTGGCCGGCGCCTTTGAAGAGCAGCCGGTGCAGGTCGTTTCGGGCAGGGAACTGCCGCGCGCGTATGACGGCATCTATCGTGCCGCCCTCTCCTATGGGATGACGGCCGATATGACGGGGCTCCTCGTCAAGCTTCTGGCGAGCAGCGTCGATCTTCAGGCGCAACTGAAGCCGACAGATAAGATCGAGGCCTTCTTCACCGTCAAGGACGAGAGCGGCCAGGCGACGGAGCAATCAGAGTTGCTTTACGTCAGCGCCCATTTTGGAGACACCACGACGCGTTTCTACCGCTTCCAGAATCCTGAGGATGGGACGGTGGACTACTTCGATGCGGACGGCAAGTCGATCCGGCAATTCCTTCTGCGCAACCCCGTGCCGAACGGCCGCATGACCTCCGGTTTCGGGATGCGTCGTCATCCGATCCTTGGCTTTTCGCGGATGCATACTGGTACAGATTGGGCGGCACCTCGCGGAACGCCAATTATTGCGGCCGGCAACGGCGTCGTTGAATCGGCGGGTTGGGCCTCCGGCTACGGAAACCAAACGATTGTCCGCCACGCAAACGGTTACGTCTCCTCCTATAACCACCAGAGCGCTATCGCCAAGGGTGTGAAGAAAGGCGCCAAGGTCACCCAGGGTCAGGTTATCGGTTATGTCGGCTCCACCGGCCAGTCGACCGGCGCTCACCTTCATTACGAGCTGATCGTCAACGGGACCAAGGTGGATCCAATGAAGATCCGCCTACCGGGCGGCAAATCGTTGGAAGGAACCCATCTCGCCCGCTTCAAAGAGGAGCGCAGCCGAATCGACGCGTTACTGGGCGGTGGACACCCGGCTGAAGTAGCAAGTCGATGAAAATGGCGGCTGCAGCCGCCATTTTCTTCTCTGCCGTCAAGCCCGATCACGCCGCTTCGGCCACCGCCGACTTGACGCGGAAGAGCAGCCGGTCGGAGCCCGCATCAACGACAACCGTCGCTTCATCCGGGATCTGCGCTCCGAGGATCTGCTCGGCCATCGGATCCTGCACGAACTTCTGGATCACCCGCTTCAGCGGCCGCGCGCCATAGATCGGATCGTAACCCTTGTCCGCCAGCCATTGGCGCGCGTCAGGGGTAAGCTCGATCGCGATCTTGCGCTCGGCGAGCAGCGAGATCAGCCGCTTCATCTGGATATCGACGATCGCGCCCATTTCCGTCCGCTGCAAGCGGTGGAAGAGGATGATCTCGTCGACGCGGTTGAGGAATTCCGGCCGGAACGAGGCCTTGACCACGTCCATCACCTGATCGCGCACCTGGTCGGTATCGGCACCTTCGGGCAGATTGCTGAGATATTCCGCGCCGAGGTTCGACGTCATGATGATCATCGTGTTCTTGAAGTCGACCGTGCGGCCCTGCCCGTCCGTCAGGCGGCCGTCATCGAGCACCTGCAGGAGAACGTTGAACACGTCCGGATGCGCCTTCTCGATCTCGTCGAACAGCACGACCTGGTAGGGCTTGCGACGAACAGCTTCCGTCAGCGCACCACCTTCCTCGTAGCCGACATAGCCGGGAGGTGCGCCGATCAGCCGAGCGACCGAATGCTTCTCCATATATTCCGACATGTCCAGACGCACCATCGCGGTCTCGTCGTCGAACAGGAAGCGGGCAAGCGACTTCGTCAGTTCCGTTTTGCCGACACCCGTCGGACCGAGGAAGATGAACGAGCCAATCGGCCTGTTCGGGTCCTGCAGCCCGGCGCGCGACCGGCGTACCGCGCGGGAAACCGCCTGCACGGCGTCGCCCTGGCCGACGACCGACTTTGCCAGTTCGTCTTCCATGCGCAGCAGCTTTTCGCGCTCGCCTTCTAACATCTTGTCGACTGGAATACCGGTCCAGCGGGACACGACATGGGCGATGCCGTCTGGGGTGACAACCTCCTGGACCATCGCATTTGCCGTCGTATCCTGTGCCTCGGCCTCTGCCAGTTCCTTCTCGAGCTTCGGGATCACGCCATAGGCCAGTTCGCCGGCGCGCTGGAACTCACCATTGCGTTGAGCGATCGCGAGCTCGTTGCGTGCCTCGTCGAGCTGCTTCTTGAGATCCGCAGCAAGACCGAGCTTCTGCTTTTCCGCCTGCCAGCGTGCCGTCAACGCATCCGCATCCTCTTGGAGGGAGGCAAGTTCACCTTCAAGACGCACCAGCCGGTCGGCGGAAGCGGTGTCGGTCTCCTTCTTCAAGGCCTCACGTTCGATCTTCAGCTGAATGATGCGGCGGTCCAGCTCGTCCAGTTCCTCGGGCTTGGAATCCACCTGCATCCTGAGCCGCGACGCGGCCTCGTCCATCAGGTCGATCGCCTTGTCGGGCAGGAACCGGTCGGTAATGTAGCGGTTGGAGAGTGTCGAGGCCGCGACGAGAGCGGAGTCGGAGATGCGCACCTTGTGGTGCTGCTCGTACTTCTCCTTGAGCCCGCGCAGGATCGAAATCGTGTCCTCCACCGTCGGCTCATCCACCATGACCGGCTGGAACCGGCGGGCAAGGGCCGCGTCCTTCTCCACATGCTTGCGGTACTCGTCGAGCGTCGTAGCGCCGACACAGTGCAGTTCGCCACGTGCAAGCGCCGGCTTCAGGAGGTTGGATGCATCCATGGCGCCGTCGGCCTTGCCGGCACCGACCAGCGTGTGCATCTCGTCGATGAACAGGATGATCTCGCCGCTCTCCGCCTGCACCTCGTTCAGGACCGCCTTCAGGCGTTCCTCAAACTCGCCACGATATTTCGCGCCTGCAATCAGCGAGCCCATGTCGAGCGCCATGAGCCGCTTGTCCTTCAGGCTCTCCGGCACATCACCGTTGACGATTCTGAGCGCCAGGCCTTCGGCGATCGCGGTCTTGCCTACGCCCGGTTCCCCGATCAGAACCGGGTTGTTCTTGGTACGGCGCGACAGGACCTGGATCGTGCGGCGAATTTCGTCGTCGCGACCGATGACCGGATCGAGCTTGCCCTCCCGGGCTTCCGCCGTCAGGTCGCGGGCATATTTCTTCAGCGCATCGAAGCCCTGTTCCGCATTGGCGCTGTCTGCGGTACGGCCTTTGCGAACCTCGTTGATGACCTGGTTCAGCGCCTGAGCGGTGACGCCGGCCTTCTTCAGTGTCGCAGAGGTGGATGCCGTGCTTTCAATGGCAAGTGCCAGAAGCAAGCGCTCGACGGTGACGAAGCTGTCGCCGGCCTTCTTGGCCGCCTCTTCCGCGGTGGTGAAGACCTTGGCGAGCGGCTGCGACAGGTAGACTTGGCCGCCACCGCCTGAAACCTTCGGCAACTTGGCAAGTGCTACGTCATTGGCAAGACGGGCCTCCTTAGGATCGCCGCCGGCGCGGGCAATCAGGGATGATGCCATCCCCTGGTCGTCGTCCAGGAGAACCTCGAGCACGTGCTCGGGCGTGAACTGCTGGTGTCCTTCGGAAAGAGCATGCGTCTGCGCGGATTGTAGAAAGCCGCGAACGCGTTCGGAATATTTTTCGATGTTCATGTCTAACCTCCACGGATCATTCCGCCCATCGTAAGGCACGGAACGATGATTGAGATTGAGCTCCCTCAAAAGGCGAGCCGATCGCCGGTTGCACCGACGTTGAAGATGATATGGGAGGCAGATTGGGGGATTTAAAGGACCCGATCGCCCGCGGCAATGACTGCCGCGCGTGAGCAGGTCCATCTGCATCTGAGGCGGCTGGCGCCCGCGGGACATCCAGCCTCAACCTCCTCAATGGCGCACGCCTTCGCCCCCGATTGCGACAATGTTGAAGGGAAGCCCCTCGACCTCCATGCTCCGGACCTCCTTCAGAGAAGCCGCGTCGAGGATGAGGACGCGTTGCCGGCGCGGATCCGTCACAGCAATCTCATCGCCCATGACGGCGAGCCGCGGCCGCGGGTCACGCCAGTGACCGTCTTTGCTATAGGCTTCCGTCACCTGCACAGACCTGGTAAGTTCACCACTCAGAACGTCCAGCACATGCAGCTTGCCATCCTCGGTGAAGATATAGGCGGTCGATGCGCGTTCCGGATCGAGCGCAAAGTCCACCCGCCGAACCGGCAGCGACACCACCCGATAGGGTGAGTCTGCAGAAGGATCGATCACCACAACCTTGTCATCCCCGTAATTGCCGAGGAAGAACTGCATGGCCTTGCCGCCAAGCAGGGTGCCGACTTGACCTTGGGGCATGTCGTCCCGGTAGTGCAACATCTCGGGCTGTGGGCCGTCGCGGCTGTCGCGCACGATCAATACGCCTTCCTTGCATCCGAAGGCGACGATGCCGGCAGAGCTTGCTTCGCCATGGAGGCCAGTGCATGTCGAGGTTTCGCCCACTTGCCTGCCGTCCTTGTCCAGCACCTTCAGGCCCAGACGCGGCGGCAGTTCGCCCGCCTTCACCTCACCGGACAGATCGGGCTCGGATACGAGCATGTGGTTGCCCATGGGAACGGCGACACCATGGTGCGGAGCACTTGCCTTCACCACATCTTGCTCCGCCTTGCCCTCGAGAAGCATGGCTTCGTCGAAGATTCGCGCCTCCCCCTCGAGGTCGAAGAACTGCAGGATTCGGTCGCCGTGTGGAACAGCGTGAACAGGTCGTTTGCCTTCTATCCGGGTGATGGTGACTGGTTCCTCCAGTTCGAGGTCTCGGTGTTCGCCATGGTCAGAGAAGACCAAACCAGTCTTCACAACCTCAACCGCGTCATGATCCATTTGCACCGCAAATAGCGTCTGGCCGCTTTCGCTCAGGACCAAATGCGTCACGTGGCCCTTCAGCGGGAACTGGGCGAGTCGCTCGCCCTTTGTCGCATCCAGCACCGTCAGCTTGGCGGAGCTCTGGTCCCCAACAAAGAGCCGCCACGCCTTTACGTCATCGGCAAATGCCGGCATCCCGTTGAGAAGCAGGGATGTCGAAAGAGAAAAACCAGATAGGCAAGAACGCATTCTTATGTATCCGTGATGTAATAACATCACGGATAGATGCTGGAGATGCATTTGTCGATAGGGCTTTGCCAAAAAGAGATGTGAAACGACAACAGGGAACGGAATTGATGGTCCGCCTCCAGCGGCAGAGCGCCAAGAAAGAAAAAGCTCCAGCCTTTCGACCGGAGCTTTTTTTACCTGCGCATGGGGTGCAGCTTACTCGCCCGCGACTTCTGCCATTTCGGGCTGGCCCGAAGCCTCACCTTCTGCCGGGGCTTCTCCCTCGCCGCGGCGTGGACGACGGGGCCGGTTGCCGGCGTTACGTCGGCGGGGCTGACGCTCCTGTGCGGCGGCCGGAACTTGGGCCTCCTCCTCGACGGCGACCTCTGCGGGCGTCCCCTCGATTACTGGTTGCGGACCCGATCCGTCGAGCGCCGGAGCAGCTTCAGCTGCAACCGGTTGTTCGCGGCGATTCTGGCGCTGTTGATCGCGCTGCTGCTCGCGACGCTGCGGTTGTTGCGTCTCCCTTGCAGTTTGCTGGTGTTCGCCGGCATCATCATCGAGATCAGTCGCATCGCTTTCATCGACGTCCTGATTGTCCCGGTCCTCATTGCGCTCGTCCCGCTGGAAACGTTCCTGCATCTGCGCCTGGGCGGCAGCGATGATGCGATAATAGTGCTCCGCGTGCTGGAGGTAATTTTCGGCGATAACGCGATCTCCAGAACTCTGGGCGTCGCGGGCTAAAGTCGAGTACTTCTCGGCGATATGCTGCGCCGTGCCGCGTATCTTCACATCTGGGCCGGAACTGTCGTAGGTGCGGGTCAGTGGATTGCCGCCCTTGCGATTGAAGTTATTGCCGCCACCGCCATTATTGTTGTTGGAGCCGCCGCGCCCTCGACCGCGCTTGTTCTGCTGTCCTGGCCTCATAGATCGTTCACCTGAATTGTCTGTTTTCCGCTGATAAGGGCCCACGCGACCATGCTGGCTCATGCCAGTGCAGGACTTCGCGTGCCGCGAGCAGGGAAGGACCAAGCCGCCTGCCGCTTGTGAAAGTCAAATTAACTGATTCACGCACCGGGAAATGTTCAACCTTTGAAACTCTTCACAAGAGCCGGTTTCAGGGTTGACCTTGAACCCGAACGAATCTCCGTTCATTCCCAGCCGCCCAGTGCGTGACCGCAAACTATCGCGCTTCCTCAGTAAAACCAAGTCTTTTCTTTCGCTGCGCAAAATCATGCACCTGGCTTCCTGAGGGAGAACAGGAGAACGCGATCGTTGCCTCCGTAATCGCGTTCGGCAGCTTCAAGTTCATAGCCTGCGGCTTCAAAGATCTTAGTCACGCTGCCTTTTTGGTCGAAGCCAATCTCGACACCTATGATCCCGTCGCGTTCCAAAAATCCGGAGGCGCCGGCCGCTATGGCGTGATATGCGTCCAGACCATCTGGGCCACCGTCGAGAGCCCTTCGCGGATCGAAATCCTTGACCTCCGGCTCCAATTCGCTGACGACACATGTCGCAATATAGGGCGGATTTGACACGATTATGTCGAACCGCCCTTCGATTTTCTCGTACCAGCCGCTCTGCACGCTCGAAAAACGGTCCGCCAAGCCCAATCGCTGCGCGTTCTGGTAGGCCGTCTGCAGTGCATCTTGCGAGATATCTGCGGCGACACCCAAGGCCAGCGGGCATTCTTTCAGGAGCGCAAGAATGATGGCGCCCGTGCCGGTCCCCAGATCCAGCACCCGAACACTACCCTTTCCTGCTGAAAGCCGCAGCAGTCGGGGAAGAACGGCATCGACCAAGATTTCCGTGTCCGGGCGCGGCTCAAGTGTCTCATCCGACAGCTTCAGCTTCATGCCGTAGAACTCGCGCTCTCCCAATATGCGGTGAACTGGCTCGCGTTTCAACCGTCGCTCAACGGCAGAGGCAATTTTAAGCGCCTCGTCTTCCGCCAATACCCGGTCTGTTCCGATAAATATCTCTGTGCTGTTCAGGCCAAGAAGCCCAGCGATCAGTATTCGCGCTTCCATCGCAGCATCCGGCAAGCCAGCTGCCACTAAGCGCATCTGCGCATACGCAACGGCGCCGCCGAGCGTCCTCAACCCTGTCGCTCGCCCAGTTGTGCCAGTTGTCCGGCCTGATAGTCGGAGATGAGCGCATCAACCACCTCGTCGATTTCGCCCATCATCATCCGATCCAGCTTGTATAGCGTCAGATTAATGCGGTGATCCGTTACCCGCCCCTGCGGAAAATTGTAGGTGCGGATGCGTTCGGAGCGATCGCCCGAGCCGACTTGACTCTTGCGATCTGCAGACCGCTCACTTTCCGCCTTCTGCCGCTCCATATCATAGAGCCGTGATCGCAAAACCTGCATAGCCTTCGCCCGGTTCTGGTGCTGCGACTTTTCTGAGCTCGTTACGATGAGCCCCGTCGGAAGGTGGGTGATGCGTACCGCCGAATCGGTCGTGTTGACATGCTGTCCGCCGGCGCCGGAGGATCGCATGGTATCGATGCGGATGTCTTCGGGTCGGATCTCGATATCGATCTCCTCCGCCTCCGGTAGAACGGCTACGGTCGCTGCCGAAGTATGGATGCGGCCCTGAGTCTCCGTGTCCGGTACGCGCTGGACGCGGTGGACGCCCGATTCGAACTTCAGCTTGGAGAACACGCCCCGCCCGCTAACGGTCGCAATGATTTCACGAAACCCGCCCGCTTCGCCCTCACTGGCGGACAGCACCTCCACCTTCCAGCCTTTGCCGGCAGCATAGCGCTCGTACATGCGAAACAGATCGCCCGCGAACAAGGCCGCCTCATTGCCGCCTGTCCCCGCCCGGATTTCCAGGATGGCGCTTTTCTCGTCAGCGGCATCCTTTGGCAGAAGCAGGACCTGCATGTCCTTCTCCAGCGCCTCGACCCGCTCCTCCGCCTCCGGCAGCTCCATCTCGGCAAGCTCGCGCATCTCGCGATCGGTCGCCTTGTCAGCGAGCAAGGTCCTCAGGTCGATTACTTCCGCGGTCGCCTTCTCGTAGTCTCGGATCTTGCGAACGACCGGCTGCAGTTCCGAATACTCCGACGCGAGACGCACATAGACGTCCGCGGCCGGACCTTCCGACATGCGCGCTTCAATCTCGCCGAAACGGCGCTCCAGTTCACGCATCTTGTCTACAGGAAGCTTCGCCACCCTGTTCTTCTCCGTTTTCTTGTTCTTCTTTAGACGGGGACGCCGTTCTCGCTTGCAAAGCGGGTGAGCAGCGTACGGATCGACTCGTTAGAGCGAGTGTCATCTAACGCCGCGTGCAGCGCTCGTGCCAGATTGTTCGCATCAAGCGCCAGAAGCATCGCCTTCACCGGCCCAATGGCTGTGGCAGTCATCGAGACTGAGCGGAAACCCAGCCCGATAAGCGCCATGGCCGGAAGTGGCTTGCTCGCCATTTCTCCGCAAAGCGTCAGCGGCGTGTGATTACGCTCCGCCGCTCTGACGATATCGCGCAGCATTCTGAGGAACGGCCTGCCAAGCATATCGAAACGATCGCCCACCCGAGCATTGCCGCGGTCGGCGGCCATCGCAAACTGGAAGAGGTCGTTGGATCCGACGGACACGAAGTCCACCTCCGCCATCAGTTCGTCCAGTTGCCACATCAGAGCCGGCACCTCAAGCATTGCGCCGAATTGTAACTTGCGCGGCAGGCTATGGCCGAACTTGGAGAGATGCTGCACTTCCTTTTGTAGCAGGTCGCGAACCGCGTGTATCTCTGCCACCTCCGTCACCATTGGCAGCATCATCTTCAGCTCCGACTCTGCGGAAGCTCGCAACAGCGCCCTCAACTGCGTGCGCAGCAGGCCGGGCCGATCGAGAGACAGACGAATGGCGCGCCATCCAAGCGCAGGGTTCTCCTCTTCATGCGAACGGAAATAGGAAACGACCTTATCGCCACCAATGTCCAGCGCCCGGAACGTCACGGGACGCCCCTCGGCTTGCTTGATCACATTGCGATAGAAGGTCTCCTGCTCCTCAAGCTTTGGCATGGTGGAAGCGATCATGAACTGGAGCTCTGTGCGGAACAGGCCGATTCCGTCAGCACCTGATTCCACAAGCTGTGGCAGGTCGACCATCAGGCCCGCGTTCATCATCAGGCTGATGCGCTTTCCGTCCTTGGTAACGGGCTCCACGTCCCGCAGCGCGCGAAACTGCTCCTGCCGGCGAGCGCGCAGCTTCACCTTCTCCTCATAGGCATTCAGCACGTCCGGCATCGGCCTCAGGTGCACCTGCCCATCATCTCCGTCAATGATGATTGGATCCCCGTTCTCGGCGAGCGCCACTGCCCCCGTCGCCTGCCCCACCACTGGAATACCCATGGCCCGTGCAACAATAACCACGTGGCTGGTGATCGCTCCGTCTTCCAGCACCAGTCCGCGCAGCCTGTCGCGCGGGTAGTCGAGCAGCTCCGCAGCGCCCATGGCGCGGGCAAAAATGATCGCATCTGAAGGCAGCCCTTCGCCCATCGCCCGCCCGCTATAGCCTGTCAGTTGCCTCAGCAGCCGATTGGCCAGATCGTCGAAGTCGTGCATGCGCTCGCGCAAATACGGGTCCGTAAGACGCATCATCCGCGCCTTCGTGTCGCTCTGCACCTTTTCCACGGCCGCCTCCGCGGTCAGCCCGTTGTGGATCGCCTCCTCCATGCGGCGGACCCAGCCCTGGTCGTGGGCGAACATTCGATAGGTCTCAAGGACTTCCCGGTGCTCTCCCTCACTCGCTACATCGCGCCTGGAGAGCATGTCGTCGATGGAAACACGCAAGGAGCCGAGCGATTCGGCCAATCGCCGCACCTCGCTGTCCGCATCGTCGTTCAGGAGGTTCGTCACCACCACGCGCGGTTCGTGCAGCACAACGTGACCAAGGCCGATGCCTTCATTGTACCCGTCACCGGCAATGGTGATGGCGCGCGTTAGGTCGAGCTCCAGGCCCGGCTTGGTGATCTTCTTCAGTTCCCCAGTCGCAATCATCTCGGCGATCACCATGGCAGTGGTCTCTAGCGCCTCGACCTCGTCCTCCCGATAGGTCCGGCTCGTCTTGTTCTGGACAACGAGAACGCCCAAAGTGCGACCAGCCCGCAGGATCGGCACTCCAAGGAAGGAGTGATAAATTTCCTCTCCGGTTTCAGGAAGATAGCGGAACGCAGGATGCGCCTGTGCGTCCGAAAGATTGAGCGGCTGTGCCGATGCCGCGATGGTTCCGACAAGACCTTGCCCCATTTTCAGCTGCGAAAGGTGAACTGCTTCGGGGTTGAGGCCTTCTGTAGCGTAGAGCTCCAGCACCCCGTCGGAGCGCAGAACATACGCGGAGCAGACCTCTGCCACCATGTTGCTGGCGATCTGGCGCACGATCCGGTCCAGCCGCTCTTGCGGATCAAGCGGCTCCGCCATAAGTTCGCGCAGTCGCCGTAGCAGAACACGCGGACCAGCCGACAGGTCTCTCATCGGCATAGATGCTCCCGAAACGAGTCATTTCACCGGCAATTCCCGCGCGTCCACAACGGGAGGCGAGGGCAGCCGGCCCATGATCAACTCTTATCGAGACCGTAGGCAGAATGCAAAGTCCGAACTGCGAGTTCGGAATAGGCGCCGTCGATTAGGATCGAAATCTTGATTTCTGACGTCGTGATCGCCTTGATGTTGATGCTCTTTTCAGCAAGTGCCTTGAAAGCGAGCGCCGCAACGCCGGCATGGCTGCGCATCCCGATGCCGATCACTGAAACTTTCGCCAGGCCTGATTCGGTCTGCACCACGTCGAAACCAATCTTCTCGCGATTTTCGTCCAGAACCCTCATCGCCTTCTGCACGTCACCCGAAGGCACTGTGAAGGTCATGTCGGTGCGCGAGCCGTCTTCGGAAATGTTCTGGACGATCATGTCGACGTTTATGTGGGCTTCCGCTAGCGGCCCGAAGATCGCGGCAGAAACGCCTGGACGGTCGGCGAGCCGACGGAGCGAGATCTGCGCCTCATCCTTGGCGTAGGCTATACCGGTGACGACTTCCTGTTCCACGATTTCTTCCTCGTCGCAAATCAACGTACCGGGCGGGTTGATGAGGTCACCCATGCCCGGTGCATCGGGATCCTCGAAACTGGAGCGCACGAAGGTTCTGACCTTGTGCACCATGGCAAGCTCGACCGAACGCACCTGCAGAACCTTGGAACCGAGGGAGGCCATTTCCAGCATTTCCTCGAATGAAATGCGCTTCATGCGCCGCGCCTTAGGTACAACCCGCGGATCGGTCGTATAGACTCCGTCGACGTCAGTATAGATGTCGCAACGATCGGCTTTCACCGCGGCCGCAATGGCAACGGCCGAAGTGTCTGAGCCTCCCCGCCCCAGTGTCGCAATGCGGTTGTCAGGCCCAATGCCTTGGAACCCGGCAACCACCGCCACCTGACCTTCACCCATGCGGCGAACGATCTCAGTGCCGTCGATGTCGAGAATGCGTGCCGCCCCATGAGCATTGTCGGTCTTGATTGGAATTTGCCAACCCTGCCATGATCGAGCGTTAATGCCCATCGATTGGAGGGCGATCGCCAGAAGCCCAGACGTCACCTGCTCCCCGGAGGCAACAACGGCGTCATATTCGCGGGCGTCATAAAAGGGCGAATTGGCGCCTGCGACCTTAGGCGCTTCCTGCACCCAGCCGACGAGTTCGTTGGTCTTGCCGGACATGGCAGAAACAACAACTGCCACCTCATGACCAGCATCCACTTCACGTTTCACATGACGCGCTACGTTATGGATGCGCTCCAAATTCGCGACAGACGTGCCGCCGAACTTCATGACGATGCGTGCCATGCTGACCAATACCACCCGTTCGCCCTACGGGGCGTGTGCAAAGGATCCGCCTTGAGATAGCCGGATTTCGCGGGGTCTCTTAGCGAAAAGGTGGTAGGCGCGCAATGGCAGCGGATGCGACATCCGTCCTTGTTCTGAAATGAGCCTCGCCTGGAGGCTCACCTCGTCTTAGACCAGAACGTGTTTTTAGCGGCAGCGAGCGTCGCCGATGCATTCCTGCGCCGGCGAGTTGTCCCATCCGCGCCGCCTCAGCAACTCTTCCCTCGGAGCATCCTGATCACGAGATCTGGCAGAATCGTCTTGGTCCCGGCGGCGGCGATCACCATCCCCTTCTCGACGATCACGATCCCGCTCATCCCTGCTCCAACGGCGATCGTCTCTGTCACGATCACGATCCCAGCGGTCGCGATCCCAGTCACCACGGCGGCGGTCGCGGTCCCAGTCACCACGGTCGCGGTCGCGGCGATCCCAATCACGGCCGCGTCGGTCCCACCGATCGCGATCACGGTAGAAGTCACGGCCTCGGTAATGCCGATCCCAATAGTTGCCTATCTCGAAGGTGACGGTGGGGATGCCGAGCGGGCGATAGTACTGGGGACCAACATCAACACGTCGCTGCTGGTAGCGAGCCTGGACATAGTTGCCCGAGACCCATCCTCTACCGCCGCTGAAGGCCACGTCGCACCAGTTCACGCTGCTCATGCACCCATAGATGGTGACCGGAGCGCCGTTCGGTATAACGGTGACCGCCGGGTAGGACGTACTGGGGCCCGAGCGCATATTGACATTCGCCGTGGCAAACCCGCGCACTGCCGCATCTGCAAGCGAGGGCATGGCGACTAGCGCTCCTAATGCCACGGCGGCACTTAAAAGATACTTCCTCACGTGTTCCTCCTGGGAATCCTCTGCAGCGCAATCATGCCGGCTGCTTCTGCAAAATGTTGATACGGGGAACATTGTTCCCAATGCGCCTGAACCCGTCATGAACGGCCCCTTCATCTTTGTCAGGAGAGCCTACCTTTCAAGATTGCGAACTCGCGGCATCATTGCTCCCCGATGGGCAGGGCGTCAGTGATCCTGTCCCACCCGTACTTAGCCGAGCGGGCGGGTCAGTTCGAAGCACAACGGATGCGGAGACCGACTTTCACGGCCTTTGGGAAGACCAAGCATTCATGCAGCCAATTTCGCGCCGAGTTCTACGTACCCTTTGGATATGCGAAGGAGGTCCTGCAACAGGACTCGCTGCCTGTCGGTGGAGTAGCAAACTTGTGCCGGCTCAAAGCAGCGGAAACGACCCTTGACATCTGAGCCCGATCATCCGACCTCAGGCTCAAACGCCGGAGGTGAAGACCCATGACCGATGCCGCAAAAACCACCATCGACCAAAGTGAAGTCGATCGCTTCTCCGCGATGGCTGCGGAATGGTGGGACCCTACGGGAAAGTTCAAGCCGCTACATAAGTTCAATCCTGTGCGCCTCGGCTATATCCGCGACCGAGTCTCGGAGAATTTCGGCCGCGATCCGAAAGGGCATCTACCGCTGTCCGGCCTGCGGGTCCTCGATATCGGTTGCGGCGGCGGTCTGCTTTCGGAGCCCGTTGCCCGCATGGGCGCGAGCGTCGTCGGCGCCGACCCTTCGGAGAAGAACATTAGGATTGCGCAGACCCATGCCGCCGAAACCAGCGTCAATGTGGACTATCGTGCCGTGACTGCCGAACAGCTCGCAGAGGCTGGCGAGACCTTCGACGTCGTCCTCAACATGGAGGTCGTCGAACATGTGGCCGATGTCGACTTCTTCATGCGCACCTGCGGCGCTATGGTCAAACCCGGCGGACTGATGTTCGTCGCCACCATCAACCGTACCTTCAAGGCGCGAGCACTCGCCATCTTCGCAGCGGAACACGTGCTGCGCTGGCTACCGATAGGAACCCATCAATACGAGAAACTGGTACGTCCGGACGAGATCGAGACGCCACTTTCCGCTGGCGGCCTGGACATCATCCACCGCACCGGCGTCTTCTTCAATCCGCTGCAGGACCGCTGGAACCTGTCGCCGGACATGGACGTCAACTACATGCTGCTGGGGAAGAAGCGGAGCTGACGCTCAATTGGCGTCTTCAGGGAGCACCGGTAGCGGCGCAATCTCGATGCCTTCGTCCAGGAGTTCCCGCACCTCCGCGAAACTAGCCTGCCCTATGATTCCTCGAGCATCCGTCTCGCCGTAGTGGATTTTGCGCGCCTCCTCGGGGAATTTCGCCCCGACATCCTCGGCGTTGGCCTTGATGGCGGCAACCGCTTCTTTCAGCTTCGCCATCATCTGCTTCTGCGCCATGTCCATCGCCACCGCCTGTTTCTCCTCGCGCTTTCGCGCTGTGGCAACGGACGGTGTCATCAGCGACTTAGAGACTGCGGCCGAATTGCAGACGGGGCAGGTCAGCAAGCCAGCCTCGACCTGATGGTCGAAGTCGGCACTCCCGGAAAACCAGCCTTCAAAGCTATGGGCGTTGCCGCAGACGAGGGAATAGCGGATCAAGCGGCGACCCCTTTCGCCTCCGCCGTCACGGTCTCGAGCGTGAAGTCGCGGGCGTTCGTGAGGTTAGGGATCTTGCTACGGGCAGCCTTGACCTGATCTAGGCCGATGTCAGCCAAAACGACTGCCTCGCCACTGCCGCCGGCAGATGCTAGCACCTTGCCCCAAGGGTCAATGATCATCGAATGGCCAAACGTCTCGCGGCCATCTTCATGCACGCCTGCCTGGGCGGCCGCGATGAGGAAGGCGCCGTTCTCGATCGCTCGGGCACGCAACAGCACTTCCCAGTGCGCTTCGCCCGTCTGGCGGGTGAAGGCGGCCGGTACGGTCAACACTTCGGCGCCGGCCACTGCTTCGGTGCGGAATAGCGCCGGAAAGCGCACGTCGTAGCAAATTGCGAAGCCGAGCTTGGCGAAAGGAAGATCGGCAACGCGTGCCTCGCCCCCAGGGCGATAGACGGCGCTCTCGCGCCAGCTTTCGCCGTTGTCGAGGTCGACATCGAACATGTGAATCTTGTCATAGGTGCAGATCCGGCTGCCGCCCGGCGCAAACAGGAAACCCCGATTGGCGATCTTGCCGTCGTCCAGGGCAATGGCGGTCGAGCCAACATGGACGTGGATGCCGAGGTCGCGGGCGAGTGCTTGCGCCGTTGATACAATGAGGTCGCCAGCCTCGTCCTTCAGCACCGCCTTCAGACCCTGACGGTCCTTCTGCACGGCGCCAGTCATCTCCGGGGTCTGGACGTACACCGCACCCTGACTTGCCGCCTCACGCACCAGCCGCGCCATGTCAGCCGCATTTCTCTCCGGATCCACGCCGGAGCACATCTGAATCGCAGCCGCCTTGAACGTCATCGTGCCTCTCCTCAGTTGGCGAGCATTGGATCGAGCTTTCCAGCCCGTTCCAGCGCGTGGAGATCGTCGCAACCGCCGACATGCTCCCCGTTGATGAAGATCTGCGGGAATGTCGACCGGCCGTTCGCCTTACCGATCATTTCCTGCCGCAGATCCGGCGCGTAGGTCGCGTCGTGTTCGGTGAAATTGACGCCTTTGGTCGTGAGCAGCGACTTTGCGCGAACGCAGTAGCCGCAGCCTTGGCGGGTGTAGATCGTGACGTCTGCCATCAGGTTCTCCAAGCGCGGACGGGGCGGGAGCGGGCCGCGCATTTGCACTGTCATCGGGTGTCATATAGGCCCGGCGATGGCCATTGCAAAGGTCAAAACCGTGACCTCAGCAGCCCCTGCCTTCTTCAAGGCGCGTGTTGCAGAGGAGACGGTTGCACCCGTCGTGAACACGTCGTCAACCAGCAGGATGTGCTTACCGGCAACATCGGTTTCCCGACCCGGCACTACCTTGAAGGCTGCCCGGACGTTCGCCTCACGGCGCCTCGCCGTCAGGCCCACCTGGCGGGAGGTATTTTTGACCCTGATAAGCGTACTTGACAGAAACGGTCGACCCGACTGCCCTGCCAAGTGACGTGCGAGTTCGGCGGACTGGTTGAACTTTCGGCTGACAAATCGCCAGCGATGCAACGGCACGGGGACGATGGCGTCGCTCCGACCGACGAATTCCTCGGAGGCGCGCAGCATCCAGGCTGCCATCATCGGCGCCAGATCGGTCCGGTCGCGATATTTCAAGGCATGCACCAGATGCCGCACCGGCCCCTCATGGATCGCAGCGCTGCGCAGTCGGTCGAAGACCGGCGGATCGGCGATCGCCTCCGCCGACACCATGCCCTCGCCCGGATCATAGCTGAACGGAACCCCGAGAATCTCGCAATAAGGCCGCTCGATAAAGTGGATCTGGCCCCAGCAAGTGGGGCAGAAACTTGCGTGTCGCCCTGTGCGCACACCACATGCGGGGCAGACGGACGGATAGACGAGTTCGCCGACCCACCGCAGGAGCGCGGAGGATCGCCTGAGGATACTGAGCTTCTGCTCCGGGTGATCAGCCACCATGGATTGACATTAGCGGGCGCGACGCGCCATTGCGCAAGCAGTTTTAAGATTGGACGACGCGATGGAAGTGATTTTCGATCAGGCGCTGGCAGCAAAGCGGCGAGAGAGGGCGTTTCGCCGAGGCGATCCTGGCGCAGCGTTCCTGCTCGACATCGCGGCACGCGAACTGGCCGAACGCCTTTCAGTGGTCGAGCGGCATTTTGATGCCGCTGCCGAGTTGCATGGCGGAACGGGTATCGCTGCCCAGCTGGCGCTGGAAACGGGCAAGGTCGGCACAATAAGCAGGATCGAGACGAGCGCCGCCTTTGCCGCAGCCGGAGAAATAACTATTGCCCCGCTGGACGACGTGCCGCTCGCACCCGCATCCGTCAACCTCGTCCTGTCTCCGCTATCGCTGCACCTTGTCAATGACACGCCAGGAGCCTTGGTCCGCATTCGCCGGGCCTTAACACCTGATGGTCTCTTTCTTGCGGCAATCCCTGGGGCTGGCACGCTGTCTGAACTCCGTGAGATCCTTCTGACGGCGGAAGCCGAGATCAGCGGTGGCGCCAGCCCGAGGGTCATCCCCTTCGCCGATGTTCGCGATGTCGGCGCCCTACTGCAACGAGCGGGTTTTGCGTTGCCGGTGGTCGATGTTGAGAGCTATATCGTACGTTATGAGTCGCTGTTTCCTCTGATGCGCGATCTGCGCGCCATGGGCATGGCAAATCCGCTGGTCGGACGAAGCAGAATACCGGTTAACCGAGCCTTTTTCTTCCGTGCCGCGGAACTCTACGCAGAGCGCTACTCTGACTCGGACGGGCGCATCAGAGCGACGTTCTCCATCATCTATGCGTCCGGCTGGGCTCCCCACGAGAGCCAGCAGCAACCGCTCAAGCCCGGCTCTGCCAAGATGCGGCTCGCCGATGCACTGAAAATGCCGCCTGATCACCGCGGCAGCGACGGCCGTTAGCTGACTGCGCTCTCCAGATAGCCTTCAATCGTGTTGAAGACATTCAGCAGCGCATCTGAAAACCCGCCAAGTCCAACGATCAGGGCGACCGCTATCAATGCTGCGATGAGCCCGTATTCAATTGCCGTGGCACCTTCCTTCGACCGCGACAGGGATCGGAGCAGATGCATAGAATTTCCTTCGCAGTTGATTCACCAGTTACCAGATCAGCAGCGGTTGTCGACGTCGTAGGGCTGGATGATGCAGATGGATCCCGGCGTCTTCTGAAGCACGCTGCGACGGATTGTGTAATGTCTCGACCCTTGTTTGGTGCCACCAATCGAACCAGTCGTCATCCAATCGACTTCTTCCTGGACGTGCGCCAGGTGGCGCATGTCGTGCTGTTCGGCGAGCATCGGAGTAACGATCAGGGACAGTGCGATTGCGGCAGTGCCGAACAACAGCGCTATGTTTAAGGCGCCGGTCCTGCCGGATCCGTGGGATGATCGCTTGCGAGCCCGCACAGTCTTCCAGACGTCCTTGTCCATGGTCTCAAGCCTCGTCAACGCATACACTGCCTTGGTGAAAGGAGAGCCTAGAACATTCGGATAAACGATCTGTTAACGTCGTTGCTATTCCGGCAATGACTGTGACTTTAAAGCAGGTCCTGGAGGATAGGGATCAGTGGTTCGTCGGCCGGCGGCATAGGATAGGAACGAAGATCACGTGGCCGCACCCACTTGATCGCCTGCCCTTCACGACCCATCGGGATGCCCTCGTAGCGGCGGCAGATGAAAAGCGGCATAAGCAGGTGAAATGCCTCGTAGGTGTGACTGGCGAAGGTGACCGGCGCGAGACATGGGACCTTCGTGAAAATTCCGAGCTCCTCTTCCAGTTCCCGAATCAGCGTCTCCTCAGGTGTCTCTCCCTGCTCGACTTTACCGCCGGGAAATTCCCAAAGCCCAGCAAGCGACTTTCCCTCCGGACGCTGTGCAAGAAGGATACGCCCGTCTGGATCGATAAGCGCGCAGGCAGCAACGAGCAGGAGCGGACGTATGTTCGTCATCGATCCGCCTCCCGCCAATAGTGATACTCATAAACCGCTTCAAACCCGAACTTCCGATACAGCTCAAGTGCGGGCGTGTTCGTGTCAAGAACCTGTAACCATGCACTGCGGGCGCCACTGATGCGGGCCCAGCGTAGTGCGGAGGCAAGCATTTCAGCTCCGAAGCCCTGACGCCGGAAAGCCTCTGCCACGGCAAACTCCATGACTCCGGCAAGATCATTGTCCTGCACGCAAAGCGCCACAGCCATTGGGCCATGTCGCGGCTTCTCAATGACAAACAGTCCTGTCGCCGGCTTGATGGCACTCAGTACCTCTGCCAAGGCAGGCTTCAGTCCCGGATCTTCGCCGCGCACTTGCAGGTTGGCGTCGACGAATCGGCCGATGTCATGCGTCGGCAAATGATCGATGGTGTCCGGAAGTGCGGGACGTCCCAAATCCGCTGTCATGACTTGGACAGTCTCAAACCGTTGCCAGCCTTGCTCAATCAACGTCTCGATCAAACGCGGCGGCGCAAGCGGCGTCTGCCGCACGATAAGCGGGCGACCGTAGGCTTGGAAACGCTTGCGTGCCTTCTCTAGCCGCAAGTCCATGTCACGTACGTCCGAAGGATCCAGAGGCACGATGCAGTTCAGCCGCTTCGAAGGATGTCCACCGGAGAGACGAACCTGCCAGCTGCCGTCATAGATGACGGTCGCGGCCGGCCATGCGCGAAAGCCAACGGCCTCAAGGCGGCGAACAAGCGGCAGGTTGCTTGAAGAAGAGGTTGCTTGCATGCGACCTCAGCTCCGATAGTCGCCGTTGATGGCGACATATTCCTTGGTTAGATCGCAGGTCCAGACCGTGGCTTGGCCTTCGCCGATACCCAGGTCGACACGCACCGGAATGTCTTCTTGCTGCATGATCGCCGTCGCCGCAGCCTCCGAGTAAGCGGGATCCCGTTCCCCGTCGACCGCCACGCGCACATCGCCAAACCAGATGGCCAGTTTGTCACGATCGGCCATCTCACCCGATTTCCCGACTGCCATGACGATGCGCCCCCAATTGGCGTCCTCGCCGGCGACAGCGGTTTTGACGAGCGGCGAATTGGCGATCGAGAGCGCTATCTTCTTGGCAGCGAGGTCGTTCTCGGCACCAGTGACTGTGATCTCCACCATCTTACGGGCGCCCTCGCCATCGCGGACGACCTGCAAGGCAAGATCCCTGAGGAGATCGTTCAGCGCGGCGCGAAACTCTTCCAAAGCCGGATCATCGGCCGACGTCACCTTGACTTGGCCGCAGGCCGCTGCAACGCCCGTGGCAAACAGCATCAGCGTATCCGAGGTGGATGTGTCGCTATCAACCGTGACGGAGTTGAAGCTCGGCTCGACACCGGCGGAGAGCAGTTGCTGCAAAACCGTCGCCTCGATATCCGCGTCCGTCACCACGAAGGAGAGCATCGTTGCCATGTCCGGCGCGATCATGCCGGCACCCTTGGCAATGCCGTTAATCGTCACCTGCGTGCCGCCGATTTTAGCCCTCCGGGTCGCAACTTTGGGATAGGTGTCGGTGGTCATAATCGCCTTGGCTGCTTCCAGCCAGAAGTCCGGCACGGCGCTGTCGTTCATGGCGCCGAGGACGCCGACAAACTTCGTTGCATCGAGCGGCTCGCCGATCACGCCGGTCGAAGCGAGATAGACCTCGTTCTCGTCGCAGCCGACCGCGGCCGCCGCCGACTTCGCCGTGAGTTCCGTGGCGGCCTTGCCCTTGACACCGGTAAAGGCGTTGGCATTGCCCGAATTCACCACGACGGCGCGTGCCTTTCCGTGCGACAGATTGGCGCGGCAGAAGTCGACCGGCGCTGATGGACACTTGGACCGCGTAAAGACGCCGGCCACAGCCGCAGGCTGGTCGAACACCATCAACAGCACGTCCGTGCGGTTCTTGTACTTGATGCCGCCGGCCGCAGTCGCCATGCGCACGCCAGGGATTTCCGGCATGTCAGGAAAGGACTTCGGAGCGAGCGGAGATATGGAAGCTGACATCAGTGGCGATCCGGGCTGAACATGGAAGGGCCCGGAAAACCGGGCCCTTGGGAAAGTCTTATTGCTGGTCCGCAGGCGCCTCGCCCGCTGCGGGGTCGGCATCGGGAGCCTTGTTGACCTCTTCATAACCCGCGCGCAGAGCTTCGTCCATGATCTCGACCTCCCGCTCGGCCTTTGCCTTTTCGATGATCGAAAGATACTTTTCACGCATCACCAGCTGACGCACCTGCGGCTCGACCTGCTCTAGCGCCGGAGGCTGTACGTCGCGACGATCTTCAAGCGTGATGACGTGGTAGCCAAACTGCGACTTCACCGGCGTCTTCGTATACTCGCCCTTCTCTAGCGCGAAGGCTGCTTCCTCAAATTCAGGTACCATGCGACCCTTGGTGAACCAGCCGAGATCGCCGCCGTCGGACTTGTTCGAGTCCTCAGACTTCTCCTTGGCGAGTTCGGCAAAATCCTCGCCGGCGTCGAGCTGCTTGATAACGTCGTTTGCCTCTTCCTCGGTCTTCACGAGGATGTGGCGGGCACTGACCTCTTCCTGCTTCGGAAGGGCTGCAATTTCCTTCTCGTAGCGAGCTTTGACCTCGTCCTCGGTCACGGCGTCGACCACATGCTTGCGGAAGTAGGCGTTATGCAACTCACGGTCCTTGATGTAGTCCAGTCGCTTCTGGAAGTCCTCCGTCTCGTCGATGCCCTCGTCGACCGCGCCCTGCGCAAGAAGCTTGACATCGATTGCGCCGGAAAGCGCGGCAACCCGCTTCTGCTCATCGGGAAGCTGCTGCAGCTGGGGGTCAAGGTTCTGGATCGCGAGGTCAAGCTCCGACTGGTGGATCTCCATGTCGCCGACCTTGGCAACAACTGCATCTTCCTGCGCGAAGGCTGGAGCGGCGAAGGAAACCGCGACAGCAAGAGCAGCCGTGGCGAGGAATTTGTGGCGCAACATCAAGTCACCTTTCGAGATATGGATGCCGGTCTCAGAAGCGCCTGATCCCGGTCGGAAAGCCTTCACAAACATCGGAATGTGGCCTTTGTGTATCGGCCGCTACCGTTGACATCAATCGACCCCCCTCTTATCTGTCACGCAACTTTGCGTCCAGAAGAGTTTCCGGGCGCAGCGGGCAATTTGCCGGGCGAAAACTCGGCCTAAGGCTTCGCTTTCTTTTATGTAAAGATGACTGGAAAGGACCATTCTGATGGTCAGCTTTGGCGGATTGGCCCGCAAACTGTTCGGCTCTGCAAACGAACGTCGCATTCGCTCCTACAGATCATCGGTTGAGGCCGTCAACGCCCTCGAAGACCAGATCAAGTCTCTGTCCGACGCAGAGCTTGCGGCGAAGACCGCCGAGTTCCGCCAACAGCTAGAGGACGGCAAGAACCTTGACGACCTTCTCGTGCCGGCCTTTGCCGTGGTGCGCGAGGCGTCCCGCCGCGTACTCGGCATGCGCCCTTTCGATGTTCAGCTGACCGGCGCGATGATCCTTCACGATGGCGCCATTGCAGAAATGAAAACGGGCGAGGGCAAGACGCTAGTGGCAACGCTCGCAGTCTATCTCAACGCTCTGGCCGGCAAAGGCGTGCATGTCGTGACCGTGAACGACTACCTCGCCAGCCGCGACGCCGGGACTATGGGGCGCCTCTACGGCTTCCTTGGCTTGACGACAGGCGTGATCGTTCACGGCCTGAATGACGACCAGCGCCGCGCTGCCTACGCCTGCGACATTACCTATGCGACCAACAACGAACTCGGCTTCGATTATCTTCGCGACAACATGAAGTACGAGCGCAACCAGATGGTTCAGCGCGGCCACAACTATGCCATCGTCGACGAAGTCGATTCGATCCTTGTCGATGAAGCACGCACGCCGCTGATTATTTCCGGGCCGCTGGACGACCGTTCCGACCTCTACACCACCATCGACGCCTTCATCCCGATGCTGTCGGAGGAAGATTACGAAATCGACGAAAAGCAGCGCTCGGCGAACTTCTCGGAAGTTGGCACGGAAAAGCTGGAGAACCTGCTTCGCCAGGCCGGGCTTCTCAAGGGCGAGAGCCTCTACGACGTGGAGAACGTCGCCATCGTCCACCATATCAACAACGCGCTGAAGGCCCACAAGCTCTTCACCCGCGACAAGGACTACATCGTCCGCAACGGCGAGATCGTCATCATCGACGAGTTCACCGGCCGCATGATGCCCGGCCGCCGCTATTCCGAGGGCCAGCACCAGGCGCTGGAGGCCAAGGAAAAGGTGCAGATCCAGCCAGAAAACCAGACACTTTCCTCAATCACCTTCCAGAACTACTTCCGCATGTACGACAAGCTGGCTGGCATGACCGGTACGGCTGCGACGGAGGCCGAGGAGTTCGGCAACATTTATCGTCTCGAGGTTATCGAGGTGCCGACCAACCTGCCGATCCAGCGTATCGACGAAGACGACGAGGTCTACCGAACCTTCGAAGAGAAATTCAAGGCGATCATCGAGGAGATCAAGGCTGCCCACGAGCGGAACCAGCCGGTTCTCGTCGGAACGACCTCGATCGAAAAGTCCGAGCTGCTCGCAACCATGTTGAAGCAGTCGGGCTTCGACAAGTTCCATGTGCTCAACGCACGCTATCACGAGCAAGAGGCTTACATCGTCAGCCAGGCGGGCGTGCCGGGCGCCGTCACGATCGCGACCAACATGGCCGGTCGAGGCACCGACATTCAGCTTGGCGGCAATATCGACATGCGTCTGGAACGCGACCTTGAGGGGCTGGAGCCGGGGCCTGAACGCGACGCCAAGGAAGCCGCGATTCGTGCCGAGGTGAAGGCCCTGAAGGAAAAGGCGCTTGCTGCCGGCGGTCTCTATGTCATCGCCACCGAGCGGCACGAAAGCCGACGCATCGACAACCAGCTGCGTGGCCGTTCCGGGCGTCAGGGCGATCCGGGTCGGTCGAAGTTCTACCTGTCGCTGCAGGATGACCTGATGCGCATCTTCGGCACCAACCGGATGGACGGGATGTTGCAGAAGCTTGGGCTGAAAGAGGGTGAGGCGATCGTCCATCCTTGGATCAACAAGGCTTTGGAACGTGCTCAAAAGAAGGTCGAGGCGCGCAACTTCGACATTCGCAAAAACCTCCTGAAGTACGACGACGTCACCAACGACCAGCGCAAGGTGATCTTTGAACAGCGCATCGAACTGATGGATGCCGACCCGGAAGCACTGGGTGAAATCGTCGCGGATATGCGCAACGAGGTCATCGAGATTTTGGTGGCAAAACATATTCCCGAACGCGCCTATGCGGAGCAATGGGACGCTGCCGGCCTCAAGACGGAGATCCAGCGGCTCCTCAATCTCGACCTACCGATCGAGGATTGGGTAACGGAAGAAGGCATCGGCGAAGACGATATCCGCGAGCGCATCACCAAGGCTGCCGACCTGGCAGCCGCTGACCGCGCCGAACGCTTCGGACCCGAGGTCATGAACTATGTCCAGAGGTCGATCGTCCTGCAGACCGTTGACCACCTGTGGCGCGAGCACATCGTAAACCTTGATCACCTGCGTTCCGTCGTCGGTTTCCGCGGTTATGCGCAGCGGGATCCGCTGCAGGAATATAAGGCTGAGGCTTTCGAGCTCTTCCAGGCGCTGCTCGCTAACCTGCGCGAGGCTGTGACTGCGCAGATGATGCGCGTCGAGCTGGTGCGTGATCAACCCGCACCCGAACCGCCGCCGGTGATGGAAGCTCACCATCTTGATCCCCTCACGGGTGATGACGATTACGCCGGTGGGAACGATTCCGGCATGCAAGTGGCGCCCGATGATCGGGATCCGACAGACCCGGAGACTTGGGGCAAGGTCGGCCGTAACGAGGCATGCCCTTGCGGGTCAGGCAAAAAATACAAGCATTGCCACGGCGCTTTCGAGCAGGCTTAGGGCATAGCAGCAAGATCGGCGATGTCGCTTCCGCGCGGCATAGCTCGTTTGGTGTGCGGGAAATGGCAACCACCGCAAGGATTGTTAACCCTGCCGTGGCAAGACTGGCATCGCGTGTTGCGTTTGATGCGAGTATTGCGTGCCGATCATTGCGGTCATCGAAACGGCGGAGAAGTTCCTCCCGAACAGCCTGCGCAGGCGGCTTGCGCCTTGGCTTGTCCGCTTCAATGAGAAGCGGAACGCCGAGGGGGACACGGCCCATGCGCAAGCTCAGGCTCTGGTCGCCTTCTCCATCCGGGTTGTCAGTGCTGCAATTGCGCTCGTTTCCCAGATCATTCTGGCCCGTGTCATGGGCGAATTCGAATATGGCATCTTCGCGTTCGTCTGGGTTCTTGTGATCCTGGGCGGCAGCCTTTCATGCCTGGGTTTCCACACGTCGATCATCCGCTTTCTTCCGTATCACCACACGGCAGGCGACATTGCCGCCGCGCGCGGCCTGCTGCTCGCCGCACGTGTTTTCACTCTTGTTTGCGCAAGCGTCGTAACGGGAGCCGGCCTCCTGTTCCTGCATTTCTACGGCAACCTGTTCGAGACTTACTGGCTCGTGCCCCTGTTTCTTGCGCTGGTGACCCTGCCGATGATCGCTCTGGGTGACGTGCTGGACGGGACGGCTCGCGCAAACAGCTGGACCGTAACGGCGCTGAGTCCAACCTTCCTCATCCGCCCGACACTGATCCTCGCATTCATGATTTCCGCCGTCTCGCTCGGTGCGCCAGAAACCGCCGTGACCGCCATGCAAGCGGCGCTCGCGGCGACCTACGTCACCACACTTCTGCAGTACGCCCGGCTACGTGTCAGGTTACAGCGGACCTATGGCCGTGGAACAATGCGGATTCACTCCCGCGCGTGGCTGGCATACTCGCTGCCGATCTTTCTCATCGATGGTATCGGCTTTCTGCTGACAAACGCTGACGTCGTGGTTGTGGGTCTCTACTTGCCGCCGGATCAGGTCGGTATCTATTTCGCGGTCACCAAGATCATCGTCATAGTCCAGTTCGTGGCGTTCGCGGTCAAAGCAGCCGCCAGTCCCCGTTTTTCCGTTTTGCTTGCGATCAAAGACAAGGAGGAACTCGCCCGCTTTGCCGGCCAAGTTACCCGTTGGAGTTTCTGGCCGTCGCTCGTCATCGGGCTCGCACTAATTCTCATCGGAGAGCAGCTTCTGAGCCTCTTCGGCCCCGCCTTCACCGAAGGACACTGGTTACTGCCGATCCTGTTTGCGGGTATCCTCGCGAAGGCTCTGATCGGACCGGGCGAGACACTGCTGAGCATGGGCGGGCATGAAAAACTCTGTGTTCTGATCTATGGGGTGGTTCTCGCCGCCGCGGTTGTCGCGAACATGATCCTTATACCGCAACTAGGCCTTGCGGGTGCCGCGGTCGCGACATCGTTGGCGATGGCTCTGGAGGCACTGCTCCTCCATGTCGCCATACGCCGCACGCTGGGTATCACGTTGTTCGCGCTGGCCCGACCTCACATTGCTCCGAGTATCAAGGCTGTATGACCATGTCACAACCTCCCAATAGCTCTGATCTCGCGCGCGCTTTGGATGCAGGCTGGCCTCAGCCACTGGCGCCGACATGGCGGCAGGACCGGCCGCAGGCGGATGCGCAGGTTGCCGTCGGCAGAGTGGGGCGCGAACTCTGCCTTTATCCGGCGTCCTTTGGTTACGAAATCCAGCAGGAGCTGGAGTTCCTCACCAATCGCGCGATGGAAGCCAACATCTTTTTCAGCGCCCGCCTTTTGGCACCGGCCATGCCGCGCATCGACGACAAGCCGGTCCGGTTCGCGCTGATCCGTGATGAGGAAGGCGAGCGCAGCCGGATGCGTCTGCTCATGCCGTTCACGGTGGAGAAGCCTGGCTTCTCTGTCGGTCCCGCTATCGTTCGCGCCTGGGCCAATCCCTTCGGGCCGCTCGGTACTCCTTTGGTAGATGCTGAAGGTGCAGCCGAAACCCTGGACAATTTGCTTGAGGCTCTGGCAAGGCCGGAAGCACATCTTCCCTCTGTTCTCGTTCTGCCACAGGTCAGATTGAACGGACGGTTCGCACAGTTGATGAGGGCTGTCGCGGTATCGCGCGATCTACCCGTCACGCTCACTGAGCGTCTACAGCGACCTATGCTGGAGAGTGCTGAGCCTGCGGAGACCTACCTGAAGGAAGCGATCTCTCCGCACCACTATCGAGAAATGCGCCGTCAGTGGCGAAGGCTCGCGGCGCAAGGCAGGCTGGAATATGCCGTAGCGCGGCAGCCTGAGGACGTGCGTCTGAAGATGGAGGAATTCCTGGCGCTGGAGGGAATGGGCTGGAAGGGACGCAAGCGCACGGCCTTGATCAACGATCGCTACCGCGCCGCTTTCGCTCGTGAGGCCATCACCAATCTGGCAGAAATCGACGCCGTGCGGATCCACACCGTTGAATACCAGGGCAAAGCGATCGCCTCGCTCGTTGTCTTCCTCATGGCGGGAGAGGCCTTCACCTGGAAAACTGCCTATGACGAAACGTTCCGCCGTCACTCGCCGGGCAAGCTCTTGATGATGAAACTCACCGAGTGGCATCTCAACGACGCTAACATCCTTCGCACCGATTCCTGCGCCATTCCAAACCATCCGATCATGAGCCGGTTCTGGAGGGAGCGCGAGGAGATGGGCACGCTGGTCATCGGATTGAGCCGAAACAGCGACCGGGATGTGCGTCAAGTATCAGCGCAGCTTCACATGTATAACAGCACCCGCAACATGGCCCGGCTCCTACGCCAGAAAATCATGTCTATCGCCCGCAAACCCGAATGAACGCTGCAGTGAGACGCTCTACCGTGCAACGGCGGGCTGCCGCAGCAGCCGCCGGATGACCTTTCCGCTGGTGGTCAACGGCAGTTCGCCAACGAACGCGAACTCGCGGGGGTACTCATGCATGGACAGCCTGTCCTTCACCCAATCACGAAGTTCATCGGCAAGCGTCTTGGAGGGATCGGTTCCCTCCGCCAAGACCACATACGCTTTGACGATCTCTGTCCGCACCGGATCAGGCTTCCCGATCACTGCGGCGAGACGCACTGCCGGATGCGCCACGAGACAGTCCTCAACCTCGCTCGGCCCGATGCGGTAGCCCGACGAGGTTATGATGTCGTCGTCGCGGCCAACAAAGGTGACATAACCGTCAGGATCCTGGCGCCCCAGGTCGCCAGTCAGCAGCCACCCGCCCGCAAACCTTGCCGCGGTCGCTTCAGGGTCGTTCCAGTACCCAAGGAACATCCCTGGATCTGGTGCTTTCACCGCTATCTGCCCTAGGGATCCTGCATCAAGTGGATGTCCCTTATCGTCTACGATCGCGATCTGATGCCCCGGAATAGCTCGTCCGATGGCGCCGGCGCGAGAGATACCGAGTCTTGCCGAAGAGCCAAGGACGAAGTTGCATTCGGTCTGGCCAAAAAGTTCGTTGACGGTCACCCCGAGAGTCTGACGCGCCCATTCATAAGTCTCACGGCCCAACGCTTCCCCTGCGGACGTGATGCTGCGCAAGTTGAGCCGGTAGATCTCTTGTGGATTCTCCACCTGCTTGAGCAGGCGCAATGCCGTCGGCGGGATGAAGGCGTTGCGCACTTGCATCTCCGAAAGAATGCGAAAGGCCATGTGAGGGTCGAACTTCTGCGCCGGAGACGAAACAACCGGAATTCCCAGCATCAGCGATGGCATCAGCACATTGAGCAAGCCACCGGCCCAGGCCCAGTCTGCGGGCGTCCAGATCCGGTCCCCTACCTGAGGAGCGAGGTCATGGCCCATCTGAAAGCCGGGGATATGTGCACCGAGCACGCGATGACCGTGCACGGCAGCTTTGGGCAACCCGGTCGTCCCTGACGTGAAGATCATCAGAGCAGGATCATCAGGTGTCGTGTCGGCGGGCTCGTGCACCGGCGCATGTTGCGCGACAAGCTCGTCTAGCCGAATGAGGTTCGGCCCTGCAGGCACCTCCTCGGTCACAATGACATTCCGCAGGTCCGGCAGACGCGACAGCGCTCCCTGCAGGCGCGAGAGGCCAAAAGCGTTGGTGATGAGCACTGCAGCGCCTGCGGCTTTCAGACGGTAGACGAGCGCCTCCTCGCCGAACAGCAGAGCCAGGGGGAGCGCGATGGCGCCCAGCTTGTAGATCGCGACGTGCGACACAACAGTATCGTGGCCTTGCGGCAGAAGAAGCGCAACCCGTTCTCCCTGTAAGACCCCTAGACCCGAAAGACCATTCGCCAGGGAGTTGGAGCGTGCCGACAATTCGCCGTAGCTCATAGAGAGATGACGGCCAGCGGGATCGAAGTGCTGTAGACAGATCCGATCTGGCTCCTTGGCCGCCCATGCATCGCTGACCGCCACGCCCATGTTGAGGTTAGGGGGAATTCGCCACTCGAAGTCGCGAATGATATCGTCATAGGATGATCGGGAGGGTAGCAGCATGGCCTTCATTGCTGACAGCATTACCCATCCGCTAGCATCAGTGCGCTCCGCCTACAAGCGGGCCCGACGCATGTGCTTCTCGAGTTGCGGAGCAGTCCTGGTGATGGTTTTGTAGGCTCACGCACCGGACCAATCTGATAGCCGGCCTCGAATCCCGCCGGAACGAAGGCCCAACAGGCGACGGAGTTCTACCTTGCGCTCCTGCCGGGTGGCGTGATACAGGCCTGTCCCGTACCTTCCGTGCCCCGTTGGCGGAATTGGTAGACGCGCCTGACTCAAAATCAGGTTCCGAAAGGAGTGCTGGTTCGATTCCGGCACGGGGCACCACAATTGCCGAGCCATTTTTAGCACTCCTTGAAGTGCCCTCGAAGTCACGGCGACCGGTCCCCAAAAAACAGATGCTCTGGAAGGCAGAGCTGCCTTCGACGGTCTTCTCCAGTCGACTCGTTTACAGTTGGCCTCCATCTGATAAGGGAAGACGAACTGTCAACAGGAGATCAAGATGGCATCCGCTCTATCGACCGCAGCCTCTCGGACGTTGGCCGGATATGCCGCAGCCGTAACTCTTGGCATGACCGCCACGGTAGGCGGCGCGCTCGCGTTTCAGCATATCGGCGGCTATATTCCCTGCGCCCTCTGCCTGTTGCAGCGCGATCCCTACTATTATGGAATTCCCATTGGCGTCGCCGCCATTCTCGCCGCGGTTTTCCAACTTCCTGCCTGGACCGTGCGCGGCCTTCTGGCGGTCGTTGGGATCCTGATGCTCGTTAGCGCCGGCATGGGCGTCTACCATTCCGGCGTCGAATGGGGTTTTTGGGAAGGTCCCGCGACCTGCGCCACCAGCGCGACAGGCGTTGCGACCAATGCCGGCAGTCTTTTGGATGACTTGAACGCTTACCGCGGGCCGTCGTGCACAAAAGCCTCGCTGCGTGTCTTGGGTCTTTCTTTTGCGGGGTGGAATGTGATCGCAAGCTTAGCACTTGCGGCGGTCGCCTTCATCGGTGCGACACGGAAAGCCTAAGGCTGCAGCTCGGTATCCCAGTAAAGATAGTCCATCCAGCTTTCGTGCAGGTAGTTCGGCGGGAAAAGCCGCCCATTGTTGTGCAAGTCCTGAACGGTTGGCTGGAACGGCTTTTGGTGGGGGAACATCGCCGCTTGCTTCGGCAGCTTGCTCCCCTTACGCAAATTGCAGGGCGAACAGGCGGCTACGACATTCTCCCACGTGGTCTGCCCGCCATGAGCGCGCGGGATCACATGGTCGAAAGTGAGTTCCTCGTGCGCTCCGCAATACTGGCACTCAAAGCGATCGCGTAGGAAGACATTGAAGCGCGTGAAGGCTGGATGCCGTGTCGGCTGAACGTAGGTCTTCAGGCTGACCACGCTCGGCAGGCGCATGGAGAAGCTCGGAGAGGAGACCGAGTGTTCGTATTCCGCGATGATGTTAACACGGTCAAGGAAAACCGCCTTGATCGCGTCCTGCCAGGACCAAAGCGACAAGGGGTAGTAACTCAACGGCCGGTAGTCGGCGTTCAGGACGAGCGCCGGCAAGGCCTGGGGAGAGACTGCAATCGTCAAGGGGTACTCCTTACCGATTCGGCATCTGCAGCTTTATATTAGGTCCGATGCCACAGAATTGTGAAGCCACATTAACAACTAGAACCGAAATGCTAAGGGGCAAGCGGAACGGCATCCTTGCCGGCATCCGTAGAATAGTAGGACCAGAAGAGGCGGGCAGCAACGGAGCGCCACGGCGCCCACGTCGAAGCTATGTTTGCTGCGACGCGCGCGCCTGGCCTTTCAGGCAACCGGAAAGCACGCGCAAGCGAAGCCTGCAGCGCGACGTCACCAGCAGGAAAAACATCAGGGTGTCCGCCGCAAAGCATCAGGTAAACTTCTGCCGTCCACGGTCCGATGCCCGGCAGCGCCGTCAGTTGTGCTATGGCAGTCTCTGGTTCGGCACGGCAGATCTCCTCCAGGTCAAGATCCGATCGCAACACTGCGACGGCAAGATTGGCGAGAGTAGCCTTCTTGGCGGCGGAAAGCCCGAAGCTTGATATTGTCTCCGGGCGGTGAGAAAGCCACCCTTTTGGGGTCACTGCGCCGGCCGCGGACATCCGGTTCCAGATCGCAGTAGCACTTGCCTTAGACACCATCTGGGAGACGATGATAAAGGACAATCCCGCAAACCCCGGTCGCGACAACCGGAGCGGCAGCGGCCCTGCAGCCGCCGCGATCGGGATCAGGCGTGGGTCGATCGCCACAAGGTACCGCAAGCCTTGCTGAATATCCTCTTCCGTGCGGATCAGCCGCATCGTCTGTCCCTGTGGCCGTTGCTCAAAATCCATGCAAGAAGAAAGCATGCGCGCACAATCCGGTCAAAGGCCCGTTTTTCGTTTTGCCCCGAGCCCCAACGGCAGGATGCATCTGGGCCATGCGTTGTCGGCGATTCTCAATTACGACATGGCGGCTGAGGCCGGAGGATCGTTCCTGCTGAGAATAGAGAACATCGATCTCAGCCGCTGCACGCCGGAATATGAGGCGGCCGTTTACGATGACTTGGCATGGCTGGGCCTGCGTTGGGATGATCCGGTGCGTCGTCAGTCGGAGCACCTCGACACCTATGCCGCAGTCCTTGAAGAGCTTGTAGACAGGGACCTCGTCTATCCCTCCTTCATGACGCGGGGCGAGGTGAAGGCTGTCGTGGGCGACTACGAGGCGGCAGGGGGAATATGGCCGCGCGACCCCGAGGGGTCTCCGCACTATCCGGACCAAGACCGCCGGCGGAGCCCAGCAGAACGCAAGGAACTGCTTGCCCGCGGAGTGCGCCATGCTTGGCGTCTCGACATGGAGAAAGCCGTCGCTTTCGTCGGACGGCCATTGGCCTGGCGGGAAACCGGCAAAGGCACAGAACACGGCGTGGAAGCTGACCCTTCGGCCTGGGGCGATGTTGTCCTGTCGCGTTCCGATGCGCCCTCAAGCTATCACCTGTCAGTGGTGGTCGATGATGCATCGCAAGGCATCACCCACGTCGTGCGGGGAATGGACCTTTTTCACGCGACTTCGCTACATCGATTGCTGCAGGAACTGCTCGGTCTGCATGAACCGGTCTACCACCATCATCGGCTGATCAAGGGGGAGGACGGCCGAAAACTTTCAAAGAGCAACGGATCGACGGCGCTTTCTGATCTGCGCCAGGCCGGGGTCTCACCGGCGCAGATCCGCCGCTGCATCGGGCTCTGAGGCATCCTTGATGGAGCTGCCGTCGCGGTTGTGGCGTTTACGCCGTGCATGCACCACGACGGAATACACCCTGTACTTCATCAGAGCCGCATTGATCTCCGCACCCAGCATGAAGATGACGCCAACCATGTAAAGGAAGACCAGCACGATCATGACCGACGCCAGGCCGGCATAGGTGGCAGCATAGTTGGCGAAGGTCGCCAGGTAGGACGCAAAGATCAATGCTCCGAAGGTCCAAAACACAAGCGTGACCACGACGCCGGGCAGGACGTCGACGATTCGGCGCTGACCGTCCGGCAACCATTTGTGCGACAGTATAAGGCCCGCCATCAGTACCAATACCGTGCCATAGATGCCCCAATCGGATGCCGCTCTCAGAAGCCCCTCAAGCCAGGGAAAAAAGCGTTCGGCATAGCGCAGTGCGACTGGAACGGCGACAAGCAGCGTACTGATGATGGCAAAGATGACGACGGCGGCGATCACAAATGCCAAGCTGGACAGACGCGTATAGTACCATGCACGGGTTTCGCTGACACGGTAGGCACGATTCAGGGAAATGCGCAGGGCCTCCACGCCATTGGACGCGAAATAGGCGGCTGCAAGGACCGAAAGCGTCAGGAGCCCCCCTCTCGGGATGGTCAGCACCTGTTCAACTTCTCGCGAGAGGGGGGCGGCGATGTCCTCCGGCCAGGTGTCGAAGAGGAGATGGACAGCAGTATCTGAAAAGCTGTCGGCACCGAGAAAGCCCGCCAGAGCAGTTCCGAAGATCAAGAAAGGGAACAGCGCGAGAAGTCCGGACAGCGCCACGTGGCTTGCCAGTGCCCAGCCATCGTCTTCGTTGAAATGGCAAAAGGCATCCCACGCGACCTTATAAGCTAGGCCGAGCCCGCGTATCCTGGTGTTCTTCTCAGCCAAGGTCGGCTCCGTTGTCACTGCCAGCGAAATATGGGATGCACGGTCAGCTTGTACAGGGAGCAAATATGCCGCATCGCAAGTCCATCATCGTCACCGGCTGCTCCTCCGGCATCGGCGCCCATTGCGCACGGAGGCTGAAGGCAGAGGATTGGCGGGTGTTTGCAACGGTCCGCAAGCCGGAGGATCTTGCGCCTTTAGAGGCCGACGGGATCGAGGCGCTGCTGATGGACTACACCCGCGCGGAGACGGTGGCCGCCCTCGTCGACACTGTGCGCGGGCGAACAGGTGGCCGGATCGACGCGCTGTTCAACAACGGCGCCTACGGCCAGCCGGGCGCGGTGGAGGACCTCACGACGGACGTGTTGCGCGAGCAGTTTGAGACGAACCTCTTCGGCTGGCACGAACTCACGCGACAGGTCATTCCCTTGATGCGCGTCCACGGCTCGGGCCGGATCGTCAACTGCTCGTCAATCCTTGGCATCTTGCCCTATCGCTTTCGTGGTGCTTATACAGCTTCCAAATACGCTCTGGAGGGACTGACGCTCACGCTGCGCATGGAACTCGAAGGCAGCGGCATCCAGGTAAGCCTGCTGACGCACGCCTTGACCGCCGCGCGACCCAAACCACATTATCATGTCACCACACCGGCCAAGCAGGGAGCGTTGCTGAAACGGCTGCTTCCAGCAGATGTCTTTTATCGAATAATGCGTCGGCTCGACTGACGAGATAGGCAAGCTACCAGATGTCCAGCTTCACGACCGTCCTAGCGCTGATTGTCATGGGCCTCGTCGCCCTCGTTTTGGTGCGCGGCCTCTTTAACATGATGAAGGGTACAGACGCCAACAAGTCCAACAAGCTGATGCAGCTTCGTCTGATGCTTCAGGCCGTAGCGATCGTGCTCATCATGCTAACGCTGTGGATCACGGGCGGCGGGCGCTGACCATGGTCAAGCTGAACAAGATCTATACCCGCACCGGCGACGCCGGAACCACCGCCTTGGTCAGCGGCCCGCGCCGCGACAAGCATGACCTGCGGGTGGATGCTTATGGAACGGTCGACGAAACGAACTCTACGGTGGGGCTCGCGCGGCTTCACACAAGCAGCATACCGAAACTTGATAACATGCTGGCGCGTATCCAGAACGACCTGTTCGACCTGGGAGCGGATCTTGCCAATCCTCAGGTCGAGGAGAATCCCGAGCTTCCTCCGCTGCGCATCGTCGACGCGCAGGTGGAGCGGCTGGAAACCGAGATCGACCAATTGAATGCGGAGCTTGAGCCGCTCCGCTCGTTCGTGCTGCCTGGCGGCACGCCAGCGGCGGCGGCTCTGCATCTTGCCCGCACGGTCTCGCGGCGGGCGGAACGCTTGATGGTGGAGCTTTCCCGGCGAGAATCCCTAGGCGCGCCGGCTCTCAAATACATCAACCGGCTGTCCGACTTCTTCTTCGTCGCCGCACGTCACGCAAATGACGGCGGCCGTGCCGACGTACTCTGGGTGCCTGGGAAGAACCGCTAGCCGGAAGGCAGGAAACGAGATGTTCGTCCCGATCCACGACGTGAACGCACTGAAGTACATTCGCGTACAGTATGTAACCTTTGGGTTGATCGCGATGAACTTCGCGGTATGGGCGCTGACGGCTCTGACGCCCGCCGCTGTCGGGGAACTCGCAGCGCTGGGGCTCGGCTTCATTCCGGCCGTAGCGTCGAAAGCCGCTGTTCTGGATCCTTCTCTCGTGATTGTCCCCAGTGACCTCACGTACATCACCTATGCCTTCATCCATCTGGATTTCTGGCACCTCGCCTCCAACATGCTGTTCCTGTGGGTCTTTGGAGACAATGTCGAAGACGCCTTGGGTCATCTTCGCTTCCTGATCTTCTATCTCCTGTGTGCAGTTGCTGGGGCGATCTTCCATTCCTTTGTCACACCGGGATCCGAAGGCCCGTTGATTGGTGCTTCCGGCGCGATTTCGGGCATTGTAGCAGCGTATTTCATCCTCCACCCGCGGGTTCGGCTCTGGATCCTGGTCTTCTTTCGCATTCCGCTTCCACTCCCTGCCTTCATCCCGCTCACCTTGTGGCTTGCACAGCAGTTCATCATGCTGACACTGGATCTGGATGGCATGGTGTCCTGGGGCGCTCACGTGGGTGGCATCATTGCAGGTGCTTTGCTCGTTCTCGTGATGCGGCGCAAAGGTGTCCCGCTCTTCGACCGACGCGTGGTCTTGCCCAAGGCGGTCGAGGTGCGCGCGAGCGTTCCCTCATTTCCGCGCTCACAGTCATAGCCGGATGAGCAAACCGCAGGCACTGAGGCCCAAAACCGCGTTGTAATCGTCACAAAAATGGGTATCCATGTCGCCCACTGACGAAAGAACAAACGGGAGAGGCTGCATTCTTTGCGGCTCGAAACGTGAAGGAAGGACCCCATGAAGATCCTGGTGCCTGTCAAGCGAGTGGTCGACTACAACGTCAAGATCCGCGTCAAGCCGGACGGAACGGGCGTAGAGCTCGCCAACGTCAAGATGTCGATGAACCCGTTCGACGAGATTGCAGTCGAGGAAGCTCTTCGCCTCAAGGAGGCTGGTAAGGCCGAAGAGGTCGTCGTCGTTTCCATCGGCCCGGCAAAGGCCGAAGAAACCCTCCGCACTGGTCTTGCCATGGGCGCCGATCGGGCGATCCTGGTGGAGACAGACGAGGCAGTCGAGCCGCTCGCGGTTGCCAAGATCTTGAAAGGTGTCGCCGAGGCGGAAGCGCCTGGCCTCGTGATCATGGGCAAGCAGGCGATCGATGACGACAGCAACCAGACCGGCCAGATGCTGGCCGCGCTCTTGAACTGGGGGCAGGCCACCTTCGCCTCAAAGGTCGAGCTCGGCGATGGTTCTGCAAAGGTGACCCGCGAAGTCGACGGCGGTCTGCAGACGGTGGAGGTGAAGATCCCCGCCATCGTGACGACCGATCTTCGCCTCAACGAGCCGCGTTATGCATCGCTGCCCAACATCATGAAGGCAAAGAAGAAGCCACTCGACAAGAAGACCGCTTCCGATTTCGGAGTCGAGACCGCCCAGCGCCTCAAGGTGCTGAAGACGGAAGAGCCGGGAGGACGAAAGGCCGGCATCAAGGTCGGCAACGTTGCTGAACTCGTCGAGAAGCTCAAGACTGAAGCTGGCGTGCTTTAAGTCGGAAGAACAGGGAGACAAAGAACATGGCCATTCTTCTTCTGGCAGAACACGACAATACGTCCGTTTCCGACCAGACTGCCAAAGCGTTGACGGCAGCCAAGGCGATCGGTGGGGACATCCACGTGCTGGTTGCCGGCTCTGGCGGCCAGGCTGCGGCCGACGCGGCCGCCAAGCTGGACGGCGTGGGCAAAGTGCTGCTCGCCGACAGCGCGGATCTGGCAAACAGCCTCGCAGAGCCCCTGGCGGATCTGATCGTCTCGCTCGCCGGCAGCTATGACACGATCATTGCACCAGCGACAGCGTCTGCAAAGAACGTGATGCCGCGCGTGGCGGCACTCCTTGACGTGATGCAGGTGTCGGAGATCATCGAAGTGATCTCGCCCGACACCTTCAAGCGGCCGATCTATGCAGGCAACGCCATCCAGACCGTGCAGTCGACGGATGCAAAGAAGGTGATCACCGTGCGCACCGCAGCGTTTCAAGCCACCGGCGAAGGTGGTTCTGCCTCGGTCGAACAGGCGTCGGCACCGACCAATCCCGGTTTGTCGAGCTTCGTCTCGGATGCAATCGCCTCATCAGAGCGTCCAGAACTCACCTCGGCCAAGATCATTGTCTCGGGTGGTCGCGCACTGGGATCGGCCGAGAAATTCCAGGAGGTCATCCTGCCGCTTGCCGACAAGCTGGGCGCTGCCGTGGGCGCATCACGGGCCGCGGTCGATGCGGGCTACGCCCCTAACGATTGGCAGGTGGGCCAAACCGGCAAGGTCGTCGCACCTGACCTCTACATTGCCGCAGGCATTTCCGGCGCTATTCAGCATCTTGCCGGCATGAAGGATTCCAAAGTGATCGTCGCGATTAACAAGGACGAGGAGGCGCCGATCTTCCAGGTCGCCGATTACGGTCTCGTCGGTGATCTGTTCGACATACTGCCGGAACTGGAAAAGGCTCTGTGAGACAGTTGCTTCGCAAGTGCGAACAGCGATAGAAGAGCTTTGAGGCAAGACAAACGGTTGCCGGTCCGGCAGAGGGCCGGCATCAACATGAGCGCCTTGAGCGCTTGCGGGAGCGTGTCATGGCGGCAATTCAGAAGATCGGGGTAATTGGTGCAGGCCAGATGGGATGCGGCATCGCCCATGTCTGCGCCCAGGCAGGGTATAACGTGCAGGTCTTCGACCTCTCCCAGGATCGGATCGAAGCTGGCCTTGCGACCATCAACGGCAATCTTGCGCGTCAGGTAAGTAACGGCAAACTCTCCGAAGACGAGCGAAAGGCAACGCTGTCGCGGATTACCGGTTCAGCCGATATGAGCGACCTGGCGCCCATGGACCTTGTCATCGAGGCGGCGACGGAGGAAGAGGCGACCAAACGCAAAATCTACGCGCAGCTCTGCCCAATCCTGAAGCCAGAAGCGCTGTTGGCGACCAACACCTCATCGCTTTCGATCACCCGCCTAGCTTCGGCGACCGACCGGCCTGAACGCTTCATGGGCATCCACTTCATGAACCCGGTCCCGGTAATGAAGCTGGTCGAGCTCGTGCGCGGCATTGCCACGGACGAAACGACGTTCACCACCGCCCGGGAGTTTGTCGCGACGCTCGAAAAAACGGTGACGGTCGCCGAAGACTTCCCGGCCTTCATCGTCAATCGCATCCTGCTGCCGATGATCAACGAGGCAATCTATACGCTCTACGAGGGCGTTGGCTCGGTGGAAGCAATCGACACCGCCATGAAGCTTGGTGCCAACCATCCGATGGGGCCGCTTCAGCTTGCCGACTTCATCGGCCTCGACACCTGCCTGTCGATCATGCAGGTGCTGCATGATGGGTTGGCGGACACTAAGTACCGCCCCTGCCCTTTGCTGGTGAAATATGTTGAGGCCGGCTGGCTCGGTCGCAAGTCCGGCCGCGGGTTCTACGACTACCGCGGCGAGACACCCGTTCCCACGCGCTAAGGCGCCTTGGCGGCCGCAATCATCGCCTTGGCATCCGCGCTGTCCCAGACGGCCGGGCCGTTCATGGCGGAGACGAGGCATCCTTCTTTGTCCAGGATCAGGGTAACGGGCAACCCGAATGCCAGCCCCTCTTTCTTCATCACGTTGAAGACATCCATGGAGCTGTCGCGGTAATAGGCAAGCGCATCGACGCCGGTCTCTTGCAGGAATGCCTTCGGCTTTTCATCCGATCCGGTATCAATGTTGACGGCCACGACCTCGAAATCGGCGCCACCCATCTCCTTCTGAAGGTTGTTCAGCGCCGGCATTTCTTCGCGGCAGGGACCACACCACGTTGCCCAGAGGTTTAGCAGAACCGTCTTGCCCCTGAAATCCGCGGTCTGCAGATCCTGCCCGTCGGGGCCCTTGAAGCTGAGCGAGAGGGAGCGCGGAGGCTGAGCAGGAGCCATTGCCGCGACCTCTCCCCGTGCGAGTTCGTCGACCTTCTGCGCCAGTTCCACCGTTCCTTCACAAGCTCCTGCCTGCGAGGCCGCCAGCTCGGCATTGCCAGACGCGGCAATCCTCACGTATACGGCAACAGCCCCGGCGAGAAGGCCGGCTATCGCAGCGATCATTACCAACTTGGCGGAGGGAAGACCCAGCGGTCTTTTGTTCGTCATCGAGAACTCCAGGACTTTGCATCATGGCTGACGGCACGAAGGACGCGGTATCCTCCAACCAGATGTGGGGCGGTCGCTTCGCCTCCGGCCCGGATGCGATCATGGAGGAGATAAATGCCTCGATCGGCTTCGACAAGAAGCTATTCGCCCAGGACATCCGCGGCTCAGTGGCGCATGCGACCATGCTGGCGGACAAAGGCATCATTTCGACGGAAGATAAAGACAAGATCGTCGAGGGGCTGAACACGATCCTGTCAGAGATCGAACGCGGAAATTTTGAGTTCTCTCGCAAGCTGGAAGACATCCACATGAATGTGGAAGCCCGTCTTGCGACGCTGATCGGCCCGGCCGCGGGGCGGCTGCATACGGCACGCTCCCGCAACGACCAGGTGGCGCTGGACTTCCGCCTCTGGGTCAAGGAAGAACTGATCAAGACGGAACGGATGCTGACCGATCTTATCGGCGCCTTCCTTGATCGTGCAGAAGAACATGCCGAGACCGTCATGCCGGGCTTTACCCATCTGCAGACTGCGCAGCCGGTAACCTTCGGCCATCACTGCATGGCCTATGTCGAAATGTTCGGCCGCGACCGACAGCGGGTGCGCCACGCGATCGAACACCTGGACGAGAGCCCGATCGGGGCGGCAGCGCTGGCCGGCACCAGCTTCCCGATCGACCGTCACATGACGGCAAAGGCACTGGGTTTTCGTGAACCGACCCGCAATTCAATCGATACCGTGTCCGACCGCGATTTCGCTCTGGAGTTTCTCTCCGTCGCCGCGATCTGCTCCATGCACCTGTCGCGGCTTGCGGAAGAGATCGTGATATGGTCGACGCCGCAGTTCGGTTTCATCCGCCTGTCGGACGCCTTTTCGACCGGCTCATCCATCATGCCGCAGAAGAAGAACCCGGATGCCGCCGAACTGGTGCGCGCCAAGACCGGCCGTATCAACGGTTCGCTGGTTGCGCTCCTGACGGTCATGAAGGGGCTTCCCCTCGCCTATTCCAAGGATATGCAGGAAGACAAGGAACAGGTCTTCGACGCCGCGGAGAACCTTGAACTCGCGATTGCCGCGATGACCGGCATGGTGCGCGACCTGGCCGTCCGCACCGACCGCATGAGCGCCGCCGCCGGCTCCGGCTATTCCACCGCGACCGACCTTGCCGACTGGCTGGTACGCGAGGCGGGGCTGCCGTTCCGCGATGCTCATCATGTGACGGGCCGGGCGGTGGGGCTTGCTGAACAGAAGGGTTGCGAACTCGCCGAACTGCCGCTTGAAGAGCTGCAAGGTCTTCACTCGTCGATCACCGAAAAAGTGTTCGACGTTCTTTCCGTTGATGCGTCGGTTGCCAGCCGCACGAGCTTCGGCGGCACGGCACCCTCGGAAGTACGCAAGCAAATTGCCTGGTGGCGGAACCGCAACTGAGGCCGCAAGCGATCAAGCACACTGCACAAGCGGCTGAAACTTAGCTATGAACGGTCGCACATAGTCAATGAAGGACATGAGATGTCGATCGGCTTGCAGAAATTCGGCGCAACTTTCCTGATGCTTGCTGTCGCAGGGCTCGTCCTTGCCGGATGCGGCAGAAAGGGCGATCTCGACCGTCCAAGCACGCCGGTCGAGCAGCAGAATATCCGAAAGAGTGGTGACGCCCGCCAGCCGGATCCGGTCAGCGACCGCCCCTTCCTTCTCGACCCCTTGCTCTGACGGAACTCCTCAGGTGAACCACTTCCAGTATATCGACGGCGTGCTGCACGCCGAGAACGTGCCTGTTCCCGAAATTGCCAAGGCGGTCGGGACACCCTTCTACTGCTATTCGACCGCAACGCTGGAGCGTCACTATACGGTCTTTGCCAAGGCTTTTGCCGACGTGGACGCGATGGTCTGCTATGCAATGAAGGCCAATTCCAACCAGGCGGTTCTGAAGACGCTCGGGCGGCTCGGCGCGGGTGTCGACGTCGTTTCCGGCGGTGAACTTCGGCGAGCACTGGCGGCCGGCATTCCGGCAAGCCGCATCATGTTCTCCGGCGTCGGCAAGACGGCCGCTGAGATGGACCTTGCCCTCGAAGTCGGAATCTACTGCTTCAACGTGGAATCTGAACCGGAGCTGGAGGTTCTCAACCAGCGCGCCCAGCGTAGGGGCAAACGTGCCCATGTCTCTTTCCGCATCAATCCGGATGTTGATGCCCGCACCCACGCCAAGATCTCGACCGGCAAGAAGGAAAACAAGTTCGGCATTTCCTACGAGCGCGCCCGCGCCGTCTACGATCATGCGGCAAAGCTGCCGGGCATCGAGGTGACCGGCATCGATATGCATATCGGTAGCCAGATCACCGAGCTGCAGCCCTTCGAGGATGCGTTTCGCCTGCTGCGGGAACTGGTCGACACACTTCGTGCCGACGGCCATCGGATCGACCACGTCGATATCGGCGGCGGTCTTGGCATTCCCTACAAGGACGACAACAACCCGCCACCGCTACCGGATGCCTATGCAGAGACCGTCAAGCGTCAGCTGCGCTCGCTTGACTGCAAGATCGTCACCGAACCCGGCCGCCTCATTGTTGGCAACGCCGGGATCCTTGTCACCGAAGTGATCTACGTGAAGGACGGCGGCGAGAAGACATTCGTGATCGTCGACGGCGCGATGAACGACCTCATACGTCCCACGCTCTACGATGCCTACCACGAGATCCGTCCGGTTGTCGCGGCAGCGCCGGAGACGCAGCGCATCCGCGGCGACATCGTGGGGCCTGTCTGCGAGACGGGCGACTATCTGGCGCTCGACCGGGAGATGGCGGCGCCGAAGCCAGGCGATTTGATTGCGGTCGGTTCAGCGGGCGCCTACGGAGCCGTGCAGGCGGGAACCTACAATTCACGGCTTCTGGTGCCCGAGGTGCTGGTCAAGGGTGACCGGTTCCACGTAATCCGCCCCCGGAGTACCTACGAGGACTTGATCGGGCTCGATTCGGTTCCGGACTGGCTTTCCTGACGCCTGATCTTCACGTTCACTTTTCCTCGACCCACCGCGGAAAACCGCGGTGGCGACGGCCTGTGCCCTCGCCTTCGCCATAAAGACTGTTATCTTGCATCTACGGCCTGCCGGATGCGGTGCGGTCCGTATCTGCCCCGCCAACAGGAGACGGTCGGCATGAGCAATATCCGCAAAGGCGCCTTCGATGCCCTTCCCTCACTGGCACGACAGGTCGCCTGGAAGCGGTCGCTGGCCCGGCTGGTCTTGTTTCTGGAGCGCCTGGCGCCGCGCCTTCTGCCTTCCTTGACGGTCGTAGCGCTGTTTCTGTCGGCAGCCTGGCTTGGGTTCTTCCGGACGGACCTTGATCTTCTGCGCTGGGCACTGACAGCTGCCTTTGTTCTTACCTTCCTTGCGTCGCTGCTGCCGCTCGCGCGCACGCGCTGGCCAAGTGCCGGCGAGGCAGACCGGTTGCTCGAGGAACGGAACCAGCTCCAACACCAGCCGGTCGCGGTCCAGGAGGACGAGCCTGCATTCGATACGCCATTCGGACGCGCTCTCTGGAAGGAGCATCAGGCGCGGATGGCGGAGAGGATCGCGGCGCTGGACGCTGGCCTACCGCGTCCCGATATCGCCAGGCACGACCGGCTTGCGCTGCGTGCAATTCCTGCTCTGCTGGTGGTGGCGGCCTTCGGCTTTTCCTTCTCCAACGGCGCCGGCCGGATTTCCGACGTGCTCCGCAGCGCGGCCACGGCCTCAAGCACAAATCCCGACCTGCGGATCGATGCCTGGCTGACGCCACCATCCTATACGGGCCGTGCCCCGGTATTCCTGACCGGGGGCGAGGCTGAGACCGCCTCGGAGGTGCGCGTCCCGCAGAATTCCGAGCTTACGGTACGTGTGACAGGTGGCGAAGGTGAAGAGGCCGTTATCTTCTCCGCCACTGAGGATGACAGCTCGCAGCCTCTCATCAGCGAAGAAGCGCTTGCGGCAAGTGCCTCTACAGAGGCTTCACAACCGGCACCGACGCAGAATGCTCCCAATCCCGGACAACCGGCACCGCCACGCACCTACCTGTTGAAGGTCGCCGAAAGCGGCGAACTGACGGTGAACGGCAGGAGCTGGACCTTCGACGTCATTCCCGACACAGCACCGGAAATGGCCTTCAAGGGCCAGCCAAAGCGTGCGGTCAACGGCGCACTGGAGATCGGCTTTGCCGGCAAGGACGACTATGGCCTTCAGGAGGCACACGCCCTTATTGAGCCCGTCGAGACACCCGCTCCCGGGGCCACACCTCTCTACCCGCCGCCGGAATTCCGGCTGGACCTGCCGCGGCGCAACCCGCGCAACCCTGAGGGGGTCACGAGCCGCAACCTGACCGAACACCCACTGGCCGGCAAACGGGTACGCATTACGCTTGTGGCAACCGACGGCGCAGGCCAGACAGGCAAAAGCCCCGCCCACGAGATGGTGTTGCCGGGCCGGCCATTCAGTGAACCGCTTGCGGCGGCCGTGGCTGAGCAACGACAGGTCTTCTCTCTCGATACGCGGCAGATGCCCCGGGCCATCGAACTCAACGAAGTGCTGGCGCTGCGGCCGGACGAGACGATCCCGAACCTGTCTCACTTCCTGCTTATCCGTTCAGCGCTGGGCCGGATGGAGCTTGCGCGAGGTGAGGAGCAACTGAAGCAAACGGCGGATTATCTCTGGGAGATCGCACTGGGCATCGAGGACGGCGATCTTTCTGCGGCCGAAAAGCGACTGCGTGACGCACAAAATGCCCTGAACGAGGCGCTGGAAAATGGTGCAAGCGACGAGGAAATTGCCGAACTGATGAAGGAACTGCGCGAGGCGATGCAGGAGTTCATGTCGGAGCTTGCCCAGCGGCTGCAGAACAGCCCGCGCATGCAGCAGAACATGCAGGCAGAAAACGTGATCCGTCAGCGCGACCTGCAGAACATGATGGACCAGATCGAAAACCTGGCGCGGTCCGGCAACCGCGACGCCGCGCAGCAGATGCTGTCGGAACTGCAGCGGATGATGAACAATCTGCAGGCCGGCCGGATGCCGCAGGGGCAGCAGGGCCAGCAGCAGAACAGCCAGATGCGCGAGCAGATCGATAAGCTTGGCGAGATCATGCAGGAACAGCAGCGGCTGATGGACGAGACGTTCCAGCTGGACCAGGCCCTGCGCGATCGCATGCAGCGCGGCGATCCAGGCCAGCAGGGCGAGCAGCCTTACGAGCAGGGACAACAAGGTCAACAGGGCCAACCGCAACAGGGGCAGCAAGGGCAGCAAGGCTCGCCGACGGACCAGATGACGGCGGAGCAGCTTCGCGAGGCGCTGAAAAACCTGCGCGCGCAACAGGAAGGCCTGGGGAAGCAGTTGCAGGAACTTCAGCAAGGCCTGAAGGATCTCGGCATGCAGCCAGGCGAAGGCTTTGGCGAAGCCGAGCGTGAGATGGGCAACGCGGGCGAGGCCCTAGGTGAAGGCCAGGGCGAGCAGGCTGTCGAAGGCCAGGGAAATGCCCTGAATGCTCTCCGCCAGGGCGCCCAGAACATGATGCAGCAGATGATGCAGGCTATGCAGCAGGGCCAAGGACAGGGCGAAGGCCAAGGCGAAGTCTCGCAAGGCAACCAGAACGGTCGTGACCCGCTCGGCCGCCCGCGCGCGACCGCCGGCCCCGATTTCGGCGATCAGGTAAAGGTGCCGGACGAGATTGACGTGCAACGGGCCCGCGAGATCCTGGAAGCAATCCGTGAGCGTCTCGGCAATGCCCTATCGGGGGAAGCTGAGCGCCGCTACCTGGAGCGGCTGCTCGAGATCCGTTAGCGACTTAAGCCGCACAGCAGGTTTCGCCGGCAAGCGCTCTCGCCACCGCCTTGCGGATCTCCGGCAAGGCAAACGGTTTCTGCACGACATCGACGATCTTTGTGGCAAGGTCGTCCGCCCGCTCACGCTGCTCGGCATAGCCGGTCATCAGGAGGATCTTCATCTCTGGATGCCGCGCGGCAGCCTGATGGGCCAGCTCGATGCCGTCCATGACCGGCATGCGGATGTCGGACAGGAGGAGATCGAAGCTCTCTTCGGCGAGCCTTTCAAGACCTTCGGCGCCGTCGCCCGCTTCACAGGTCTCGTGGCCGTCGAGACGAAGGGCGCGGGCAACAAAGGTGCGCAGGGCGCTTTCGTCTTCGGTTATCAGGATCTTTGCCATGACGATCGCTTTCTTCCCTTTGTGTTTAACATTGGGAGCAAATCATCAGACTTTGCTTGCCGAGGAGTAAACGAGGGACCGGAAGCGGCGCAACGTGGTTAAGAAACTACCGCCGGCCGAGCCTCAGCTCTCGCCCAAGGCATCCCCGGTGACGACACCGACGAAGGGAAGTTCACGAAAGGCATAGGCAACGTCCATACCGTAGCCGACGACGAAATAGTCGGGGCACTCGAAGCCGACGTAATCCGCCTCCAGCTTCTCCTGCCGCTTGACGCTCTTGTCGAGCAGCACGGCGATGGTGACGTTGCGGGCGCCGCGCTCGTAAAGCAGTTCCTTGGCAAACTTCAGCGTGCGGCCGGACTCCAGGATGTCGTCGATCAGTAGAACGTCGCGATCCTTCACGTCGCTGTCGATATCTTTCACGATCCGCACGCCCTGCGATACAGTGCCGGCCCCGTAGCTGGACAGCGTGATGAATTCCACCTCGGGTGCCAGTCCGACATCGTGAAGAGCGCGCAGGAGATCGGCGGCGAAAATGAAGGAGCCCTTGAGGATGGCGATCACCAGAAGGTCCTTCGTCGGCCCGCTGGCGATGTCGGCGGCGATGGCGCGATTGCGCTCCGCGATGACCTCGGCGGTGTAGAGGGGCTCGATGATCTTGCCGCGAACGACGGGCATGGGGCTCTCCTGGCAGTTCCGGAGGCCGCCGATAGCACAATCAGGAGCGGGAAGCATCCTCGACAGCGAAGGAAAGCTTCAATTCAGGCATATTTCCCCCAGGATGCGGAACCCTCGCAGAAAAGCCATGGCTTTGATTACCTCGGATGTGCACCACCGGTGGCTCGATCATCGCACTCGACAGCAGCATTCCTTCGCGAACAAGTTCCGCTCTGATGGAAGGAAGCGGCACCCCTCCTTGGCCGCGGTTCTCCACGATCCCGTTGATCAGGAGCACCTGCATCCCGTTCGCATCCTGCGGCGTCACCGTGACATGAGTGATATCAAGCGGTGAGGCGCTCTGGACGGGGCCATCTTGACCGAGGAACATCGAAAAGCCCCCAGCCAAACCGAACACAAGCAGGAACAGCAATGCGACAACGGCCGAAAACATGTCTGCCGATAACCCCGAAAGGGCGCGCTCTGTCCGCTGCAGAAGAAGCGCCACAGAGGATGGCCTCGACTTCGCCGCAGTCCCCGACCAACTGCCGCCCCGTCCGGCGCGAGCGCCGAAAGACTGAACAGGCGATCCTCCCCGAGGTATGGTCACGAACTCTGCGTCGGTCACGCACCCGCTGGCTTGGCGGACACGCCGCACATGCTTGGCGGCAGGTTCGGGTGGCATGATGTCGACGGCGGCCTTCGGTCTCCCCTTTTGTCGGCAGGAGCTGCGCTTTACGCCGAATGATTGCCCCTTCAGTGCTTCAAAGGAATCTCGGCATTGAATCGAATCCTACCCAGTCGTAAATTCCAATGGTTAATGCTTCGAGAACGTGCCTCGAAAACGACCTATTCCAGTGGCGATTGAACTAAGCCGTTCGGCCGGGAATGCCGATGGCATGAACATCAGGACTCGGATTTCCATTGATTCACTTCGAGAATGTTGGCCTCCGCTACGGGATGGGTCCGGAGATCCTCCGGGACATGACCTTCGATATCCCGAAGCGGTCTTTCCAGTTCCTGACGGGACCTTCTGGAGCGGGCAAGACGACGCTACTGCGGCTATTGTTCATGTCGCTCAAGCCGACGCGCGGCCTGATACGCATGTTCGGTCGCGATCTTTCGCAGATCCCGCGCGGGGAATTGCCCATGCTTCGCCGCCGCGTTGGCATCGTCTTCCAGGATTTCCGGCTGCTCGACCACCTCACGACCTACGAGAACGTTGCGCTGCCGCTGAGGGTGCGCGGGAAGGACGAGGGCAGCTATCGAAACGATGTCATCGAGTTGCTGAAATGGGTAGGACTTGGAGAGCGCATCAACGTCCTGCCGGCCGTGCTGTCGGGTGGTGAGAAGCAGCGCGCGGCGATTGCCCGCGCCTTGATGGATAGGCCAGAGATCCTGCTCGCAGACGAACCTACAGGCAATGTGGACCCGCCGATGGCGCAGCGGCTTCTCAACCTGTTTCTGGAATTGAACCGGCTGGGTACTGCGGTGGTGATCGCCACCCATGACCTTGGGCTGATGGATCAGGTCAACGCGCGGCGAATGATTCTCACCGATGGGCGGCTTGATATCTATGAATGAGATAACCCGCCTTAAGAAATCCGATGCAACGCCCCCCAGGCGCACCCCCATGCACGTGCGCCCGACCGGTCCGATCCTGCCGCCATCAAACATCCAAGGCAATGCACTGATGGTGGTGATCGCCATCATGGCCTTTCTCGCCTGCCTCACCCTTGGCGCCGTAAGCATGGTCCGGGCAACGGCGACTGGCTGGCAGAGCCAGATTTCCCGCGAGATCACAATTCAGATCAAGCCATCTGACGATCTGGACATGGAGGAAAGTCTGCTCAGAGCGAAGAACCTCGCCCTAAGCTTCGTCGGGACGAAGGAGGGCATGATCCTCGACGACAGCGCCACGGCACGTCTGCTTGAGCCATGGCTGGGCCGCGGGCTTGATCTGGACGAATTGCCCGTGCCTCGCCTCGTCGTTGTCACAATCGATGAACAAAACCCGCCTGACTTCGAAGCGATGCGTGACCTGCTGTCCAAGGAGATCCCTCAGGCCCTCCTCGACGATCACCGCACGTGGGTGGACCGGCTGGTATCTATGGCAAGCACGACGGTCTGGATCGGCGGAGGCGTTCTTGTGCTTGTCTTTACCGCTATGGTGCTGACAGTGATCTTTGCGACGCGGGGCGTGATCTCAGGCAACCGTCACATCGTGGAGGTGCTACACTTCGTTGGCGCTGAAGGTGGCTTCGTCGCCAAAGAATTTCAGAAGCACTTTCTGAAGATAAGCCTGAAAGGGTCAGCGGCGGGCGGCACGATTGCCGCAGTCCTCTTTCTCATTCTGGGAGCCTGGCAGGCAAACGCCCGCGCGACGCCGGAAAGCGATCAGGCCACAGCACTTTTCGGCACCTTCTCTCTCGGCGTCGCCGGCTACCTTGGCATATTGGCCACGATGGTCGTCATCGCACTCCTGACGACATTGACGGCGCGCCTTACCGTGATGCGGACGATCGACGAGATCGACCTCATCCGTTCAGACCCAGGAAGATCCGATGGCCTTCCGGCATCTTGAACGCAAACAGCCTCCTACAAGACGAAGGTCTGTTATCTGCCATGAACTCCGTCTATGCACTGATTCATGAGCAGGATTCGTCCAGACGAGGATCTACATAACGTTAGCCCGCAGAAGGGGCTTGCGCGCCAGCTTCTGTCTCGCCGAAGCCGACTGCGTCGGACGGCGCGCAGGGTGTTGATGGCCGCGTTCTTGATGATCGCCGCAATCTTTGGCGGCTTTCTCTGGTTTGCCGATTCCGTTGCTTCGCTTCAGCCGCCCGAGAACGTCAAAGCAGACGCCATCGTGGTGCTGACGGGAGGATATCAGCGGATTGACCAGGCACTGGGACTCCTTCGGGATGGTGCAGGCAAGCGACTGCTGATCTCGGGAGCGCATCCCTCGACGAGCGCGACCCAGATCCGCAAGATGACACAGACGCCGTCGGAGCTTTTCTCCTGCTGTGTGGATGTCGGGTATGATGCACTCGATACTATCGGCAATGCGAACGAGATCTCGCGATGGATCCATGACAACGGCTTTCGGACCGTTCTCGTCGTGACGAACAACTACCATATGCCGCGCAGCCTTCATGAATTGCGGCAAGCAGATCCTTTCACGGACTACATACCCTATCCGGTGGTCAATTCGGACCTGACGCGAAGAGCGTGGTTCGTTGAGCCAGACGTCCTGCGAACCATGGTTTACGAGTATGTGAAGGTGGTAGCCGCCAACGCACGCGACTTCTTTGGGGTCGGGCGGGCCAGCGGCTTGCGGACCGGCGGAAACAACCAGGGGGACGGCGTGGAGACCAGACCCTAGCACCGGAACCGTTTCGACCGATGGCGAGCCCTTCTTTCGTCCTTGCCCGATCTCGTGTAGGCAGCCGTGGTTCACGAGGAAACTGCTTTATGCTGATGGTTCGCTCCGTCCTGTTCAACTTAGCCTTCTATGCAAACTTGATCATCCAGATGGTCGTCCTGACGCCGGTCTATTTTCTTCTGCCGCGCAAGAAGGCTTACCGTATCCCCAAGAACTGGGCGCGCTCCAATCATTGGCTGATGGAGAAGATCGTCGGCACGACGTTCGAGATCGAGGGATTGGAGAACATCCCAGACGGCGGCTGCATCTTTGCCCCAAAACACCAGTCATTCTGGGACACGTTCGCGCTGCTGCCCTGGCAGAAAGATCCGGTCTACATCCTCAAGCGCGAGCTCACCTGGATACCGCTGTTCGGCTGGTATGTGATGAAGCAGCGGATGATCCCGGTCAACCGTGGCGCGCGTGGCAAGGTGATGGTCGCTGTGATGGAGCGAACCAAGCAGGAGATGGACAACGGCCGCCAATTGATCATCTATCCGGAGGGTACCCGCCGCTCGCCGGGGGCAGAGCCAGCTTACCGCTACGGGATTGCTCGCATCTACCGAGATATCCAGGTTCCCGTGGTGCCGATTGCCATGCATCCGGGCCTCTTTTGGCCCCGCCGCCGCTCGGTCCGTTTCCCGGGCCACTTCAAGGTGCGCATCTTGCCGCCGATCATGCCGGGTCTTGATCCGGATACATTCTTCCAAGAGCTGACGGCAAGGCTGGAGAAGGCAAGTGACGATCTGCTGGTGGAGACGGTCGCGGCAAACCCGCATCTGCGCCTTCCGCCTACGGCCGTAAACAGGCTTGCCCAACTTAGAGCCGAGACTGCCTAACGCTCGGCAACCAGGCGCTCGACACTTTCCAACCAATGATCCCGGATGCCCATCTGACGCAGGTGGGCCACCGTGTTGATCACATAGGCAGGGTTGGGGCCAGATTTGCCTATCGCCTCCCGAACTATGGCCGCCGCCTCGGCGACATCCAGAGCCCCGGCATATTGCACATGAGCACGATCCACCACATAGCCCACTGCCGCTATCTGGCGCCGGTCTGACAGCGAGACCGGGAGAACCCTTTCCTTGTAGACATGCGTTACCAGTTCCCGGGCACGAAGGTACTCGAGCACACCTGCCCATCCCTCGCTGTCAACGCGGAAGGCGACTCCGCGGCAGGATCCGCCCCTGTCGAGCCCAAGCACCAGCCCCGGGCGTTGCGGCGTTCCGCGATGGACCTGAGACCGCACGCACAGAGACCGGCGGTAGCCAAACACATGGGCCTCGACCTTTTCCAGATAGGGGAAGCCGGGGTTCCACATTAGCGACCCGTAGCCAAACACCCAAAATTCGTCCATATCCCGCGCCATGCGTTCCCGTCGGCGTGCCTCGCGCTGCATCAAGGGACCTTTGGGAGATCATCATGGCAGCGTCAAGCCGAAGCAACGTCAGCCGCAAGATTTGGTTTGTCGCCGCAGCCATCGTCGTCGCGATTGCGGTCTACACAGGTGGCTGGTTCTACGCTGCGTCGCTCCTCAAGGAAAAGACTCTGGCGCTGCTCGGCAGCCAGGAAACAAATGGTATCTCAGTCCGATGCGCCGACGCGAACTATCGCGGCTACCCCTTCCGCATCGGCCTTTTCTGCTCCAGCCTGGCCCTTGATGACCGCAACAACGGAATCTCTGCCACAGCCGGCGCTTTGCGCTCTGCGGCACAGGTCTACGATCCGAGCCGGATTGTCTGGGAGGTGGATGGACCGGCGCAAGTACGCACCAGCCACGGTTTGACGGTTTCGAGCGACTGGGAGAGCCTTCAATCCAGCCTGCTTGCAAAGGGCCGGGGCGTGGAGCGTTCGTCCACTATCATCAACCAAGGATTGACCCGCATCGTCTCGACGTCAGCGAATCGGTCGCTGAATCTCGGGGCAGAGCGAAGCGAGATGCACCTGCGCCAAAATGGCGCTGATCTGGATGCCGCATTTCGGCTTGAGAATGCACGGATAACGGGCTCGGAAGCGCTGGAACTGCTGCCGGCAATGACAACGCTCGCCGACGTCACGCTGGTCGGTCGCAGTGGCCTCATCGACGGCACTGACCCGAGCGGCATTGCCCTTTACGGATCCGAAGGCGAGATTCGCGTACTGTCGGCTGACCTTGGGGAAGGCCGCACGATCCGGATCAGCGGGCCCTTCTCCATCGACGATGACGGATACCTGTCGGGCCGGCTGAAGCTCAAGGTCGACCAAATCGATGCCTGGCGAGAAAGCCTTGCTGAAGCCTTCCCGGAAATTGCTCCGGTGCTGCAAACGGTGGCAAGCATGCTCTCGGCCCTCAACGGTGGCGGCCAGAGCGCGTCCCTTGATCTCTCCGTCAATCGCGGAAAGGTCTTTGCAGGCGGCTTCATCCCGATTGGCGAAATCCCACCGATTTGAACTATCTCTTGTCCAGCGCGTGGCGCCCGAAATCAGGCACATCCACGTCCTGCCCAGCCTCGATGATCGAACGTCGGACGGCGCGGGTTCGGGTAAAAAGCTCGAACAGCTTTTCACCCTCGCCCCAGCGGATTGCCCGCTGGAGGTAGGCCAGATCCTCCGAAAAACGGGCCAGCATTTCGAGAATCGCGTCTTTGTTATGAAGGCAGACGTCCCGCCACATGGTGGGATCGGACGCCGCGAGACGTGTGAAATCGCGGAAGCCGGAAGCGGAATACTTGATCACTTCGGATTCCGTGACCGCCTCAAGGTCATCCGCGGTTCCCACGATGTTGTAGGCGATGATGTGCGGCAAGTGCGACACGATCGCGAGCACCTTGTCGTGATGCTGCGGGTCCATCTCATCGATGCGAGAGCCAAGCGCAGCCCAGAAGGACTTCAACGTGTCAAGCGCCCTTTCATCCGTACCAGGCAGCGGTGTGAAAATACACCAGCGCCCCTGGAAGAGTCCGATGAAGCCAGCGTCAGGCCCGGATTTTTCGGTGCCCGCAAGCGGGTGGCCGGGAATGAAGTGCACACTCTCCGGCATATGGGGAGCCATCTGCGCAATCACGGATGCCTTGGTCGAGCCGACATCGGTGACGATGGCACCAGGCTTTAGTGATGGCGCGATCTGCTTGGCGACCTCTTCCGAAGCGCCCACCGGAACAGACACCACGACGAGGTCTGCATCCCGGACTGCCTCTGCGGCAGAGGCGACGTACGACGTCCCAAGTTCAAGCTCTTGCGCCCGTCCAAGCGTCTCGGCGCTGCGACTGGAAACCACGATCTCCCGCGCAAGCCCCAGCGCCTTCACATCACGCGCGATGGACGAGCCGATGAGGCCGATGCCGATCAGCGCGATCCGGTCAAACATGACCCCCGTCATGCGGGCCGTCCCATGAACTCGCCAAGCGCTTCTATCACACCGCGATTTGCCTCTTCCGTACCAACGGTCATCCGCAGCGCATTGGGGAAGCCATAGCCTTTAACGGCGCGCAGGATGTAGCCGCGGCTGGTCAGGAAGGCATCCGCATCTTCGGCCCGCTTGCCGTCGACTTCGGGGAAGTGGATCAGCAGGAAGTTGGCAACGGATGGTGTTACCCGCAGGCCAAGCGTCTCAAGCGCATGGGTCAGCTTGTCGAGCCACAGGTTATTGTGCTCCACTGCCTTCTCAATGAAACCTTGGTCACGAACGGCGGCAGCGCCCGCCGCGATGGCCGGTGCATTCAGGTTGAACGGACCGCGCACACGGTTCAGGGCATCGACGACGGCTGCGGGTGCGTACATCCATCCGATGCGCAGAGCTGCAAGCCCGTAGGCCTTGGAGAACGTGCGCGTCATCACGACGTTGCGGTTCGCCGACACCAGTTCCAGCCCGGCTTCGTAGTCGTTGCGGCGCACGTATTCCGCATAGGCGGCATCCAGAACCAGCACGACATGTCTCGGCAGTGCGGCCTGCAGGCGGCGGATCTCGGAGACCGGAACATAGGTGCCGGTTGGGTTGGCCGGATTGGCGAGGAAGACGATCTTCGTCTTCTCCGTCACCGCGGCAAGGATGGCGTCGACGTCAACCGTCGCATCCTTCTCCTTCACGACCACCGGCGTCGCACCCGCGCCCATGATCTGGATCTTGTAGACGAGGAAGCCGTGCTCGGTGATGATCCCTTCGTCGCCAGGCCCCAGATAAACGTGGCAAAGGAGGCCCAGTAGTTCATCGGAGCCATTGCCGCAGAGGATGTTCGCAGGGTTCAGGCCATGGACTGCAGCGATGGCGTTGCGCAGTTCATTCGCTTGGCCGTCGGGATAAAGTTCGAGGTGCTCAGCCGCATGTTTGAACGCCTCGATCGCCTTCGGGCTCGGGCCGAGGGGCGTCTCGTTGGACGAAAGTTTGAAAACCCGCGCCACGCCCGGAGCATGTTCCTTGCCTGGCACATAGGCCGCGATGTCCAAGATACCTGGACGAGGAACAGGCTCGTTGACAACGAAACTCATGGATCGACCTTCTGGAAGGATATTGGAGACGGTGAATATTTTAGTGGCAATAAAGCCCATTCCCAGTTTTGTCGAGGGTCAGGCCTTGTGTGAAGGCAGCCGACTGGCAGTCCAGGTTGTCCGGACGCCCTGTGGGGCAAGCACCGGGACAAAGACCCGCCGCGAAGCGCGAGCAGCCACCGGCAGACCCTGATACAGACGCTTCTGCGCCTCCACGATGATGACGCCGGAGAAAACCGGCCAGAACCGACGCCCAATCCGCTCGAGGACGTTCCGGAACCTCAAGACGGTCCGGATTCGTGATGGAGGGAAGAAGAGGGCTTCGGCACTTGCGGCGGGCGTGAAATTCGTCTCTCGGAGCAGCGACGTAAGCTGCCCTCGTGAGTAGGGTCGCCCTGAGCCAAAAGGGGTGTGCTCCATCCGCGCCCAAACACCTCGACGGTTTGGCACGACGATGACCAGCCGCCCCCCTGGAGCGAGTACCCGCCAAAGTTCCTTTAGTGTCTCACGCGGATTTTCTGCAAACTCCAGAGAATGCACCATGAGCACCCGGTCCACGGATGAATCGGGAAGCGGAAGCTCCTCTTCGAAGACGAGAGCCGTGGTTGAGCGTTCTCCGACTGGCCAATTGACCGCACCCTGCCCCGCCGGCATGAAGGCAAACGTTCTTTCCGTCTCGGCGCGAAATCGGTCGAGATAAGGCACCGAGTATCCGAGCCCGACCAACCGCTCCTCCGGCAGATGCGCCCAAAGCGAGGCGAGCGCCATCGTGATTGACCGTTCTGCTAGGCGGCCGAGAGGCGAGTGGTAGAATTCTCTTAGATCGACGATATCCGTGTGCATGACAGAGTGCTAGCAGAGAGCGGTTGGACATCAAAGAAGGGACCTCTACATTGGTGCCAGAGAAGCACTGGCAATGGGGTTCCGCAATGAAGTCGCTGGAAATTGAAATCTTCCAATGCCGTAGCGACAACTACGGCGTCCTGATCCACGATCCCCGGACTGGTCTGACAGCCTCTGTCGATGCGCCAGAAGAAGAGGCCGTTGCCGATGCGGCTGCCCGCCGGGGGTGGAGGCTGAGCCATATCCTGACCACACATCATCATACCGATCATGTTGAAGGGAATCTTGGGCTGAAAGAGCAGTTCCACCTGGAGATCATCGGGCCGATCAACGAAGCCGTTGCGATCCCCGGGCTTGATAAATCGGTCATGGACGGAGACGAGTTCACCTTCGGCGATCACGCCGTCCGTGTCATCGAGACGCCTGGCCACACGGCAGGTCACATCTGCTACCACTTCCCCGACGACAAGCTGCTCTTCGCCGCAGACACTCTCTTTGCGCTCGGCTGCGGCCGGCTCTTCGAAAGACCGGCCGCCGACATGTGGCACTCGCTGCAAAAGCTTGCCGCTCTCCCCGACGAAACAGCTGTTTATTTCGGTCACGAGTACACGCTCTCCAACGCCCGCTTCGCCATCACCATCGACCCCGACAATGGGCGACTACAGAACAGAGTGCGTGAGATCGAGGCAGCCAGGGCGGCTGGAAGATTCACGATCCCGACGACGATCGGCCTGGAAAAGGAGACGAATCCTTTCCTGCGGGTGACCGACCCGGCCATTCGCAGAAACCTGCTGATGGAAAGCAGGACAAACGAGGAAGTCTTTGCCGAAATGCGCAGGCGCAAGGACAGCTTCTAAGATGGATCCGGAAGCGATCATCCGCACGTTGGGGATGCAAAGGCATCCGGAGGGCGGCTGGTATGCCGAGACCTTCCGCGATACCGACGGCGGCGCACGCGGCCATTCCACCGCAATCTATTACCTGCTGCAGGCCGGCGAACGATCGAGCTGGCATCGCGTTCACGACGCCGCGGAAGCGTGGCACTTCTATGCAGGTGATCCACTTCGGCTGAAGATTTCCACCGATGGAACGACCAGCGAGACCATCTTGCTGGGAACTGACATCGAGCGCGGCGAGCGCCCTCAGGCAATTGTGCCCGCAAACGCCTGGCAGACGGCGGAGCCGACCGGCCGCTTTACCCTGGTTGGCTGCACGGTGGCACCAGGTTTCGATTTTGCAGCGTTCGAGATGGCACCGGCCGGTTGGGAGCCGGGAAGCAGCTGAACGTTACCTACTCCGCCGGCGCTGACTCCGTAGCGGCACGGCCGCGCACCATGTCTCGCGCGGCCAATAGGGCGCCACCGGTAATCAGCAGACAAGCCAGCGCAATGCGCCAGTCCGGCTCCGCAAAGCCGCTGGCGACGAGGATCAGGGTGGACAGCAACGGCGCTGCATAGCTCGCCGCGCCTATGATTTGGATGTCGCCGTTCTTGACGCCATAGTCCCAGGCGTAGAAGGCGGCCCCCACCGGAAGCAGCCCGAGCCCCACGATCGCCAGCCATTCAATCGCGCCCATCGGCCATACGGTCGTCTCAAGGCCGAGGTGGCAGAGCAGCGACAGCAGCGAGGTGGCCAGGCAGAAGCCGGTGACGACATCGGTAGACACGCGGTCCAACCGGCGGGTGAGGAGCGAATAGCCGGACCAGGTGAACGCGCAGAGGAAGGCTGCGCCATATCCGAGCGCGTACCGGTCGTCGAAGGCGACGCCGTTTCGCGAGACGATTGCGACCGTTCCGGCCAAGCCCGCCAATGCGCCCGCCACATGGTACCAGCGCAGCCGCTCACCCGGCAGAAGCGCGGAGCCCACGACGATGAACAGAGGCCATAGATAGGCGATCAGCCCTGCCTCCACGGCCGGCGCATTGCGTAGCGCCGTAAAGTAGAGGAAGTGGTAGCCGAAGAGACCAAAGACGCCGGTGAGCCACACCTTGGCTGGCTGCCTGAGCAAAGACATCCGCTCCGGCCGGGCTGCGAGCAGGATGATGCCAGGCAGGCTGCCGATGGCGAAGGTGATGGCCGAAAGCTGGAAGGGCGGCATGTTTCCCGAAGCTGCAGTCATCAGCGCCAGCAACGACCACATGAGGATGGCAGTAAAGCCGATCAGCGTACCGCGTACCTTGCTCACCTTGCCCCCAGTGGCTCGTTTCCCCGTCAGCCGCCGTACTTGGCCGCCTTGACATACACGTCCCCCATCCGCGTTGGGATGCGGGCGTAAACCGGAGCGTATACATTCACCGATTGAGCCTTGGCAAACCAGATCTCCATCGGCGTCTTCTTCAGATACTCGATATCGCTCCGTCCGCGGCGGAAGCCGGATTTCGGCACGTAACGGATTTCGCAGACGATTGCTTCGCCCTTGAAACCTTCCGTGGAGAAGGGCTTACTTCCCTTTGGCGACAGGACGAGGTCCATGCGGGATTCGCCGTCATAGATCGGCAGACGGCTCGGGCATACCTTGGCATCGCCAGGAAAGATAAGACCGCTCAGCGGATCAAGGACCGAGCGAAGATCGGAGTCGGAGACCGGCACCCAATTGTCTGGTCGCTTCTTCGGCTCAGGGCTCATCACCGTCTTCGTTACATTGCCGTTGCGATAGACCACGTCGTAGGTGCGGGTGCGCTTTCCCGTCTTGTAGACGAGGTTGTATTGCTCCGCCTGCAGCCGATCTCCCTGTTTGCGCCCGCTGACACTGGTCTTTGCGGAAATCTTGCTGATCAGTTCCGCCAGCCCCCAAGAGCGGAAGCTGCCGGAGATTTCGTAATTGTTGCCGCCGAACTCGCTTGCAAATGAGGCCTTCGCAATCGGCAGGATGCCGAGTGAGATGTCATACTCGCTGACATGTCGCGTCCCGGCCGTATCGGCAGGACCGGCAAGCAGAAGTACTGCAAATGCAGTTGCAATGAACGATCGGCGGCGTGCGACCATGGATGCGCCCCAATTCTCCGGCAAGACGTCATGTCCCCGTCGCGCACTATATAGCGGCCACTATGGCAACAAATAGCCGGAGTGACTCCGATAACGCGGAATCTCCGCGCACCGGCCATGTTTGGCTTGACGTGACGGGACACACTGACTATAGAACCGCAACTTTCCAATCAGACCAGTTGGATCGGCGCGTCGGACATTGTCCGGGAGTATCATCCGATTGCAGAAGAACAACAAAGGTGTACCCATGTCTCGTATGTGCGAACTGACCGGCAAGGGCGTTCAGACCGGCAACAACGTCAGCCACGCAAACAACAAGACGCGCCGCCGGTTCCTGCCGAACCTGTGCCACGTCACGCTGATCTCCGACGCACTCGGGCAGCGTTACCGTCTGCGCGTTTCCGCTCACGCCCTGCGCTCCGTCGAGCATCGCGGTGGCCTCGACGCCTTCCTTCTGAAGGCTGACGAAAAGGAACTGTCGATGCGTGCGCGCCTGCTGCGTCGCCAGATCGCCAAGAAGACGGCTGAAGCTGCGGCTGCCGCTTAAGCTTCGAACATCTACATTCGTTCCGGGGAGGGCTTGACGGGAAACCGGCCAAGCCCTTTCTCTTGAACTTCGTCGAACTCCAACTGGTGGCATCACCCAGGATAAAAAAATGCGATACCTTCGCTATACCTCCATTTATGCACTCCTGATGGCGGCCATTGTCGTCGCGTCGAACTTCTTCGTCCAGTTCCCGCTCTCAGGCACCCTCTTCGGGATCAACTTGGGCGACCTGCTGACCTGGGGTGCCTTCACCTATCCCGTCGCCTTCCTAGTGACGGACCTCACCAACCGACAGTTCGGACCTTCGATCGCCAGACGGGTCGTCTTGGCGGGTTTCGTCGTCGGCGTTGGGCTATCGTTTTGGACGGCGATGCCGCGCATTGCCGTCGCCTCGGGAACGGCGTTTCTGTTCGGCCAACTCCTCGACATCTCGGTATTCAACCGCCTGCGCCGCCAGACCTGGTGGCACGCTCCACTTGCAGGCTCGCTGGTCGGCTCGGCCATCGATACGGCATTGTTCTTCTCGCTCGCATTCGCGCCGGCATTCTCCGTGCTCGGGCCGAACGAGCCGTTCGCCATAGAATGGGCACCGATCCTGGGCGTCCTGTCTACAGAGGCTCCGCGCTGGACCTCCTGGGCGCTTGGGGACCTGGGCGTTAAGATCCTCGTTGGCATCGTGATGCTGCTGCCCTACGGCGCGCTGATGAGCGTGCTGAAGCCTATGCCTCCGGTCACGAAGGCGGCAGGCTGACTGCCGCTTCTTTCGGCTGACGAGCTACTCAGTCAGCCGGAACTCCAGCATGAGGTTGCGCTGCAGGAACGACCTGTTGTCATCGGAGACGATGATAACATGTGTCTCGCCGTTCGGCCCTTCGATCACGTCAAGACCTTCCATATTGTCGATCTCCGCGCCCATGCCGGCTTCCATCAGGATTTCTCCGTCCACTAGAGCGCCAGGACGGATTGTATCGCCAACGATGCGCCTAATCCGCATGCCCACACCACCGGTGAAGCTGAATCGGCGTTCCAGCAGCAGGAGGTCTCCATCAGGCAGGAAAGCGCCATCGGTGACCGCCCACGGCTCGTCCTTCGCAACCTTGAAGATCCCCTTCAGGGGACCATCCAAGACAGCGGCAAACAAATGCCCATCGCTATCTATGCTTTTCTCCGCTACCGCAATGATGTTCCCCCCGAGCGGCGTTCCCGCCGGAGAAACCGCCAGCGTCTCAATCCCACCGTTGGATCGCAGTTCCTGCCTCGGAATGACCATGTTTACCGCCTGCGGTGACGCGGTCAAAAACCCTGGGTCGGGATAAACGGCAACTCTGTGCTGCCTTTCATAGCTGACGATCAACTGCCCTGGCCGGACCGCCAGGCCTTCGGCATCCATCTCGGCTTTCGCTGCTGGACTGCCGCTTTCGTCGAGCATCGGCACGATGGATAGATCGCTAAGTCCGGCAAGGCGCCCCTTGCTATTCCGTAGGATGGCGCCCGTCATCCAGTCGCCCGTGTCGAGGACCGCAATGAATTCTCGGCCGCTCTGGCGAAAGCGAATCGCTGACACACCACCGAGGCGGCTGTCGGACGCTGAGTACTCAATCCCTCCGAGGAACTCCAGTCGGCCGAAAGAAGTGCGCGGCGGACCCGGCTCAAAAATTTCGATGAGGTCGGCTTTGACCGGCACGAGGGGTGTCGATGGGGCTACCGGCTGGGCGCCGAGAATCACGAACAAGGCGGACGTCACCAACAGCGGAAAGATCGTTGAACCTGACTTCAATTTTTCCGCCGCGCTTTGCCCGTCCTCTCCTCGAAAAGTGCAGCAAGCTGCTCGGTCATGGCACCCGCCAATTCATCGGCATCGACGATCGTCACTGCCTTGCGATAGTAGCGAGTGACATCGTGCCCAATACCAATCGCGAGCAATTCGACTGGTGAGCGCATCTCGATCTGTTCAATCACCGCACGCAGGTGCCGCTCCAGGTAGTTGCCGGGGTTGACCGAAAGGGTTGAGTCGTCGACCGGGGCGCCGTCAGAAATCATCATCAGGATCTTACGCTGCTCAGGTCGAGCGATCAGCCGGTTGTGCGCCCACATCAATGCTTCGCCGTCGATGTTCTCCTTGAGCAAGCCTTCCCGCATCATCAGGCCGAGATTGCGGCGCGAGCGGCGCCAGGGCGCATCGGCCGATTTGTATACGATATGGCGCAGATCGTTGAGACGCCCCGGATTGGCAGGCTTCCCCCCCGCCAGCCATTGCTCGCGACTTTGTCCGCCCTTCCAGGCCTTGGTGGTAAAGCCGAGGATCTCGACCTTGACGCCGCACCGCTCCAGCGTCCGGGCAAGGATATCCGCGCAGGTGGCGGCAACCGTGATCGGTCGGCCGCGCATGGAGCCCGAATTGTCGAGCACAAGCGACACCACTGTATCGCGGAACTGCGTGTCCCGCTCCTTCTTGAACGAAAGCGGCTGCATCGGATCGATGATCAGTCGAACGAGCCGGGCAGGATCGAGATAGCCCTCTTCCAGGTCGAAGTCCCAGGAGCGGTTCTGCTGCGCCATCAGGCGGCGTTGCAGACGGTTAGCCAGACGTCCCACCGCGCCCTGCAGATGAGCAAGTTGCTTGTCGAGAAAGGCCCGGAGTCGGTCGAGCTCCGCTTCGTCGCATAGCTCCTCCGCCAGCACTTCCTCGTCGAACTCCTGCGTAAAGATGTGGTAATCGACCTTGTCGTTGAAGTCGTCGAAGGGACTTTGCGGACGGCGCGTTTCGCCGGGAGTCTCGGAATGATCCTCCGCTTCGTCCGACATCTCGTCGTCGGACATCTCGGCGCCTTCCATCTCCCCTTCGTCCAGCTCGTCGTCCGCGGCCTCGCTTTGTTCGGCCGGCGCGGCGTCAGAACCTGCCTCTTCTTCGATCTCTTCGTTCTCGGTCTCGTTGCTGCGCGGCTGATCCTCGTCGTTGGGATTATCCATCTCCTCCGGCTCGGACTCGTCGTCGCCCAGATCTTCCGCCATCTGCATGGAAGAAAGCATGTGCCGCACGAGTTTGGCGAAGGCCTGCTGGTCCTCGATCGCGCCCTTCAGGTTGTTGAGATCCGTCCCGGCCTTCTCCTCAATGAAGGGCCGCCAAAGATCCAGGACCTTGCCTGCGCTGGAAGGCGTCTTGGTGCCGGCAAGTTTCTCGCGCACCATCATTGCCATGGCTTCCGCAAGCGGCGCATCTTCCTGCCGCTCTATGCCGGAAAAGTTTGCTTTGGCATATTTCTCGGCGTTCATGGAGTCTAGGTTGGAGGCCACCCCACTCATACGCAACGCCCCAAGCGATTCCACGCGCGCCTGCTCGACGGCGTCGAAGACGCTACGGGCGTCCGCTCCTTGTGGCGAGAGAGTAGCGTGCACAGACGTGTCGTGGCAGGCAAGTCGCAACGCCATCGAGTCCCCAAGCCCACGCGTTACTGCGATCTCGTGAGCCGTCGGACGTTTGGAGATTTCCGGCAGGCGAACGCGATCGCCAGAAAGGCCGGGGCGGTCGTTGCTGAAACTGACCTCGATCTCGTTCTCGCCCGCAATCGAGCGCACGCAGCCCGTAATCGCCTGCCGCAACGGCTCCGTATCAACAGGGCCGCCCGCCTTGCCTTTCAAATTGTCTCCGCGTCCTGCCATCCGCTGTGCTGCCTCAGGCTCCGAGTACGATATTGGCCGCGCTCTCCTTCAGCTCGACACCGAATGCCCGCTGGTACTGTTCGGCCACCAGCGTACGCTCCAGTTCGTCGCACTTGTTGAGGAAGGTGATCCGGAAGGCAAAGGCGACGTCGCCGAAGATCTCCGCATTTTCCGCCCAGGTGATGACCGTACGCGGGCTCATCACCGTCGAAAGATCGCCGTTCATGAAGGCGGAGCGGGTCAAGTCAGCGACCCGCACCATCTTGGAAACCGTCTCGCGGCCCTCGGCCGTCTTGCCAAAACTCTTCACCTTGGCTGCGACGATGTCGACTTCCTTGTCGTGCGCCAAGTAGTTGAGCGTCGTCACGATCGACCAACGGTCCATCTGCGCCTGGTTGATCTGCTGGGTCCCATGATAGAGGCCGGTCGTATCGCCAAGACCCACCGTGTTGGCCGTTGCGAAGATGCGGAAGGCGGGATGCGGACGGATAACCCGGCTTTGATCGAGAAGCGTCAAGCGACCGGAGGCTTCTAGCACACGCTGGATGACAAACATAACGTCCGGTCGACCAGCATCATATTCGTCGAACACAAGCGCGACGTTATGCTGATACGCCCACGGCAGAATACCATCCTTGAATTCAGTAACCTGCTTCCCGTCCTTCAGCACAATGGCGTCCTTACCGACGAGATCGATACGGCTGACATGGCTATCGAGGTTGATGCGCACGCACGGCCAGTTTAGGCGCGCCGCAACCTGCTCGATATGGGTGGACTTGCCGGTACCGTGGTAGCCGGAGACCATGACACGGCGGTTATGGGCAAAGCCCGCCAGGATGGCGAGCGTCGTGTCGCGGTCGAACAGATAGTCGGCGTCGAGATCCGGGACGTAAGGGTCACCCTTGCTATAGGCTGGGACCTGAATATCGGTGTCGATGCCGAACACGTCCCGAACCGAAACCGTGGTGTCGGGAAGATTGGTAATATCAAGATCGATCTTGCTCATTATCTCTCCAAGGCACGAGCCACCGCCCGGCCGTCAGTCCTCTGCCAGTTGCAGTACGGCTTAGCAGAAACCCGCTTGCTTCAACAACTGGTATGCTTGGATCACCGCCCGAAAACGTTCTTCGGAGCCGCGGTCGCCGCCATTGGCATCCGGGTGATGCTTCTTCACCAATTCCTTATACCTGCTCTTGATCTCGGTCGCATTCGCATTGCCGGCAAGACCCATGGTGTCGAACGCCTTCGCTTCCAGCGTCTTGAGCTTGCGCGCCTGCGGCTGCATGCGGGATCCCGCCCCGCGTCCTTCGGCGACGAAGCCGAAGGGATCCTTGATCCTGTGACTGGAGGCGGCCGATCCCGACCGCAGCGTCGAGTGCAAGGGCGCGTGTTTCGCCGACTTGTTGACACCGACCGTCCAGGTCGGGCGATGGCCGGTGATGGCTTCCTTTTGGTAGCGGGCAATTTCCGTGTCGGAGAGACCGGAGAAGTAGTTGTAGCCCTTGTTGTACTCTTTGACGTGCTCGAAGCAGAACAGGAAGAACTGCCCCTCAGCATTGCGCCCCACCGGCGCGCGGTGCACGCCCGGACGATCGCACCCGTCCCACTGGCAGGTAGGGGCCTCAGCCACCGTCTCCTGCTGAGCTTTTCGGCGCGTCCGTATCCGGTCGAAATATTTGGAATCCAGTTTCATTTGACCTCATTATGGGGTGCAGGAGGGGGGCGAACAAGAATTGACAAACCCCTTTCTTGCTGGTTTCTGGGATGCCCTTCGACGTTCTCCAGAGGCCGATCATGTCCGTAAAATCCCGCATCGAAACGCTGCTGCAGAATGGTCTTGCTCCTGAGCGGCTGGAGGTGATCAACGAAAGCCACCACCATGCCGGCCACCAGCCGAGTTTCGATGGAACTGGCGAAACCCATATGCGGGTCCGCATCGTTGCGAAAAAATTTGAGGGGCTGAGCCGGCTGGAGCGGCACAGGGCGGTCAACGAACTGCTGAAGCCGGAACTGGACGCGGGTCTCCATGCTCTTGCCGTGGAAGCTGCAGCACCGGGCGAGCCGACGCGCTGGTAGGCGCTACTCAGCCGGCAGGTCGACCGAATCGGCCGGGCGGATACGCAGCCGCGTGATGCGGTTCTTCTCCCGCTTCATCACGATGAAGCGCTTTCCGTAGAAGGTAAAAGCCTGCCGCTCCTGCGGGATGAGCTTTGATTCGTGAATGACCAGCCCGGCGATGGTAGTCGCTTCCTCGTCCGGCAAATCCCAGTCGAGCGCGCGATTGAGGTCGCGGATCGGCACCGAGCCGTCGACGATGATCGAGCCGTCTGCCTCCTGGCGCACGCCCTGGATTTCAAGATCGTGCTCGTCGGCGATGTCGCCCACGATCTCTTCGAGGATGTCCTCCAGCGTCACGATACCTTGCACTTCGCCATACTCGTCAACGACCACCGCGAAATGCACCTTGCGCCGGAGGAAGGCGTTGAGCTGATCCTTGAGGGTCGTGCTGTCGGGAACGAACCACGGCTTCTGAGCAATTTTGACGATGTCAAGGTTTTCCGGCTCGACATTTGGCTCGGCGAGCGCCCGCAACAGATCCTTGGCATGGACGACGCCGATGATGTTCTCGGTCGAATTGCGCCAGACGGGCATGCGGGTGAACGGGCTTTCCAGTACCGTCCGAACGGCCACCTCAGGCGGATCGTCCGCATTGACGGCCCGCATCACCGTCCGATGCTTCATGATGTCGGAAACTTCAAGCTCCTCAAGATCCAACAGTCCGCCGACCCGATCACGATCCGCCTTTTTGAAGCCGCCCTCGCGGTGCAGATGGTCGAGTGCACTGCGCAGTTCCTCATGCGCGGAGAGCATAGAGGCCTCCTTCGAGAGGTTGACGCCGAAGATGGCAAGAATTCCGCGAACGATGGCGTTGACTGCACTGGACAGCGGACCAACGACGGCGACGAACATCCGCACGAACGGGGCGACGAACATCGCAAACCGGTCGGGCGCAGAAATGGCCCAGCTTTTCGGCAGCACCTCCGAAAAAACCACCAGCAGGGCGGTCATCAGCAGGGTCGCGAAAGCAACACCCGAATCCCCGAACACCGCCAGGAACAGGCTTGTCGTCAAAGCAGATGCGAGAATATTGACAAGATTGTTCCCGATCAGCAGAGCGCCGATGAGGCGGTCGCGGCGCTTGATCAGCATACCGACCGTGCCAGCCCTTGTATCCCCGTTGCTCTCCAGCGTGTGCATGCGCGCGGGCGAGGCCGCCGTCAGCGCAGTTTCCGATCCAGAAAAGAAACCCGATGCCACGATCAGCACGATGATCGACAACAAGGTGAGCCAGTATTCGGCGACGATAGAAAGGAAGGCTTCCACGATATCTCCTAGCGCATCTCTTCCAGGAAACGGAGCACCTCTGACGCCGGTACATCATCGGCGACGAAAGACTGGCCGATCCCGCGCGTAAGGATGAAGGTGAGCTTGCCGCTCTTCACCTTCTTGTCCTGCGCAATCGCATCCATCAACATCTGGGTCGGAGGCAGGGACCCTTCAATATCCGCAATTTTCGTAGGCAAACCTACAGCCGAAAGATGAGCGGCAACACGTTGCGCATCGTCGGGGCTCGCCAGGTTCAGGCGGGCCGAGAATCGGTGCGCGAGCACCATGCCGATCGCCACGCCCTCCCCGTGCACAAGCCTGCTGCTGTCGAAATCCGTCGCTGCTTCCAACGCATGGCCGAAGGTATGCCCAAGGTTCAGAAGTGCCCGCCGCCCTGTCTCCCGCTCATCTTCCACCACGACGTCGGCCTTGGCCTGACAGCTGATCGCAATGGCTTCGATCCGCTCCGGCCCGCCCTCCAAGACCTTCGTCCAGTTCTTCTCCAGCCAGTGGAAGAAGGTGGGCTTGTCAATGAGACCATACTTTACCACCTCGGCATAGCCGGCGCGGAATTCGCGGGGCGAAAGACTGTCGAGAGCCGCGGTATCGGCCAACACAAGATCCGGTTGGTGAAAGACACCGAGCAGGTTCTTGCCATGCCGGGTATTGATGCCGGTCTTGCCTCCGACCGAGGAATCCACCTGCGCCAGCAAGGTTGTCGGAATCTGAATGAAGCGGACCCCGCGGCGCACGATGCCGGCAGCGAAGCCCGCTAGGTCACCAATGACGCCGCCCCCCAAAGCGATTACCGCATCACCGCGTTCAATCCGGGCCGCAAGCATCATGTCCGTCACGGCCGCAAGGCCATCCATGCTTTTCGTCTTCTCGCCCGCCGGAAGCGTCAGCGAGACAGCCTCGATCCCGTCGGTCTGGAGGCTGTCCATCAACTGCGCAAGATAGAGAGGCTCCACATGTTCGTCGGTGACGATGGCAGCACGTCGCCCCTTAAGCCGTGCGGTGATCTCACCTCCGGCCCTGGCAATCATGCCTGGACCGATCAGGATGTCGTAGGCACGCTCTCCCAGAGGAACATGGACCAGCCGTTCATCGGCTCTGGACGCGGTGCCATTCATTCTCCGTCACCTTTCTTCTCCGCACTTGCCAAGGCGGAAAGGACATTTGTCACCATGGCTTCCTTACGCACATGGCCCGATTGCACCGTGAGATCCGCTAATGCGTAGATCGGGTACCGCTGCTTCATCAGGGTCTCGAGCGTCGCCTTCGGGTTCTCGGTCTTCAGAAGCGGCCGGTGATCCCGTTTGTTTACCCGCTCCCAGAGCACGTCGAGGTCAGCGGCCAGCCAGACGGAAACGCCACGACTGCGGATGACCTGACGGGTGTTCTCGTTGATAAAAGCTCCGCCGCCGGTGGAGACCACGCGCGGGCCACCCTCCATAAGTCGGGCGATCACGCGGGTTTCAAGCGATCGGAATTCAGCCTCCCCATAGGCTGCGAAGAGTTCCGCGATCGTCATGCGCGACACACGCTCGATCTCGGCATCGGTATCGATGAAGGGCAGGGACAGCGCCTGGGCCACCATCCGCCCTATCACGGACTTGCCCGCTCCCATCAGCCCGACGAAGACGAGATTTCGCTTGCCCAGCGCTGCGCGAGCCTTCTGAGCCAGAGACAGTCCCATCGCGGGTGCTGAAAGGTCGTTCATCGTTCACAATCCATTTGCCGAAGGGTATCGACAAATGGGTCCCGACCGTCAAGCCATGCACGCGTCCAAAGTCGGACTGAAACTTGCATGCTGCGCAGCCTTTTCGCATATACTGCCGGTCGTCTTCAGCAGGATTCGCGAAGGAATTCCGTTCAATGCCCACTCTGTTTCGCTTCCTGTTCATTCTGGCTGTGATCGCTGGGATCATCTATGGGAGCATGCTGGCGCTGGTCTTCCTCGTCGAGCCTCGCGAACGCGACGTCACCGTTCGAATTCCGTCCGAACGGCTCAATCCCGCCCCGCAGGAGTGACAGGGCGTGGGAACGCTGACGCGCGCTCATATCGAAGCTTTCCTGGAGATGATAAGTGCCGAGCGCGGTGCCGCCGCCAATACCTTAGTGTCTTATCAGCGCGACCTCGATCATCTCCACGAATTCCTTGCCGGTCGAAAGAGGTCCCCTTTAGAGGCGGACGCCGCCGACCTGCGCGCCTATCTTTCCGAGCTTGCTCAAAGCGGCTTCGCGGCGAGCTCTCAGGCGAGACGGCTGTCGGCGATGCGGCAGTTCTACAAGTTTCTTTACGCAGAAGGGCTGCGCGGTGACGACCCGAGCGCCATCCTTGACAGCCCAACGAAGGCACGGGCGCTTCCCAAGATCATGAGCGAGGCGGACGTGACCCGCCTGTTGGACTTGGCCGCAGCAGAGGCCAATGACCCGTCGCCGGGCCAGCTCACACGCCTGCGCATGCTGGCGCTGCTCGAACTGCTCTATGCGACCGGCATGCGCGTCAGCGAACTCGTTTCACTGCCCGCACGGGTGCTTGGCCAGGAGGGGCGCTTCCTGATCATTCGCGGCAAGGGCAACAAGGAAAGGCTCGTGCCGCTGTCTCGCTCGGCAATCGAGGCGCTGCGACGCTATGGAGAGGCGCGCAAGGCTGCTGGCAAGGACGACACCGACAGTAACTGGCTCTTCCCCTCCAGCGGAAAGGAGGGATATCTGCCGAGACAGGTGTTCGCGCGAGACCTTAAGGCCCTCGCCGCCCGCGCCGGCCTTCCCACGGCAGCCATATCGCCGCACGTGATGCGCCACGCCTTCGCCAGCCACCTTCTCGAGAACGGCGCTGACCTTCGCGTCGTGCAGGAACTGCTGGGTCATTCGGACATTTCCACTACACAGATCTATACCCACGTACTCGAAGAGAGGCTCCAACAACTGGTGCAAACGCACCACCCCCTTGCAAAACTGGCGAAAAACCGGGAATAGAGGGCCCGCCGGCGCGGCCAGAACCATCGGAACACGGATCCAATGCAGACTTATCTCGACTTCGAAAAGCCAATCTCAGACCTCGAGGCAAAGATCCACGAGCTAAAGAAGATCGCCGCCGAAGACGAGAGCATCGATACCTCCGACGAGGTTACTCGCCTCGAAGTCCGAGTTCGCGAGGCCATGGAAGAGATCTACGCCAAGCTGAATGCCTGGCAGAAGACGCAGGTCGCGCGACATCCGCAGCGGCCTCACTTCGTCGACTACGCGGGCCAGTTGTTCACCGATTTCACGCCGCTTGCCGGTGATCGCAGCTTCGGCGAGGACGCCGCCATTCAGGCAGGGCTTGCCCGCTTTCGCGGCCAGCCGGTCGCCGTTATCGGCCAGGAAAAGGGCCACGACACCAAAAGCCGCCTCAAGCACAACTTCGGCAGCCCGCGCCCCGAAGGCTATCGCAAGGCGATCCGTGTCATGGAGATGGCTGATCGGTTCGGCCTGCCGGTGATCTCCCTCATCGACACCGCAGGCGCTTATCCGGGCGTAGGCGCCGAGGAACGTGGTCAGGCTGAGGCGATTGCGCGCTCCACGGAGATGTGCCTGGCGCTCACGGTGCCGATGGTCTCCGTCGTGATCGGTGAAGGTGGGTCGGGCGGCGCCATCGCCATAGCAACCGGCAACCGCGTCTATATGCTGGAGCATTCCATCTACTCGGTGATCTCTCCGGAAGGAGCAGCTTCGATCCTCTGGCGCGATTCCACGCGGGCCCGCGAAGCCGCGACCAACATGCGTATCACTGCAGCGGACCTCAGGGAGTTGGGCGTCATCGACGACATCATCGCGGAGCCCACCGGAGGGGCCCATCGCGATCCGCAGGCGGTGATCCACGCCACGGGGGACGTCATTAGCACCGCTCTTGAGGAGCTCGGCCGAATGTCAGGTGAAGAGGTTCGAAATGCCCGTCGGCAGAAGTTCCTGCAGATCGGCCGCAACCTCTAATATCGCTCGCCGCCTCTAAATCGCCTGATTTTCACGGATGGTTGCGGGAAGCCGTAGGCAGGCGAGGGGTTTTGCTGGACAGGCTGACGCAAGCGGTTAAGAAGATGTAAAGATTACCGCTTCATTATCATGCCTCTGTACTGATTCCTTGCCATAAGCAATTGTGTGGTGTTCATGCCGATACGCCTGAAAAACATTGCCCTCGCCCTGATGCTCGCGACCGCACTGGCAGGCTGTAATGACACGCTGGATTCCGTCGACCTTTCACACGTGAAGAACAAGGTCGAACAGCCCCTGCCCTCGCGCATCCTTGCGGAGATGCAGAAGAAGAACATGCCTCGGAATTCGCCGATCATGATGCGGATCTTTAAGGAAGAGGGTGTCCTCGAGGTCTGGAAAGCGAAGGCTGACAACCGCTTCGACGTCATCGCTAGCTATTCGATATGCGCGTGGTCCGGCAAGCTGGGACCAAAGGTGAAAGAAGGCGACCGGCAGGCACCGGAAGGCTTCTACAACCTTACGCCCGCTCATCTGAACCCGAACTCCAAGTATTATCTCGCCATCAATACCGGCTATCCAAACCGCTTCGACCAGGCCCATGGCCGCACCGGATCGAACCTCATGATCCACGGCGCATGCTCGTCCTCCGGCTGCTATTCGATGACCGACGAGCAGGTGCTGGAGATCTACGCCTTTGCCCGTGACGCCTTCAAGGGTGGCCAGACCGCCGTCCAGCTGCAGGCCTTTCCCTTCCGGATGACTGCTGAGAACATGGCGCGCCACCGCGACAGCGAGCACATCAACTTCTGGAAGAACCTGAAAGTGGGCTACGACAACTTCGAGGTCACCAAACGCCCCCCTGAGGTCGCGATCTGCGAAAAGAAATATGTTTTCAATCAGGAGATCAACGGGCAGATTTCCAGTCCCGCCGCTGCTTGCCCGCCGATGTCGACGCCGTCCACGCTTAACGTTGCGCTGGGGTCTTATGAGAAGAGCTACGAGTTAGCCTACCAGAAGGCTTTGAAGAAGCTGGACGGGATGGTGTGGTACGAGCCGACGGAAGCGGAGCGCAAGGCCGTGGTCGCAGAGAAGCGCAAGGGCCGCGATATCGCCTACGCGCCGACCGGCACTTCGCTTGAGGCCGGGAAGCTGTTGAAGCGCGAGCAGTTCGAAGCACTGATGGCTAAACGCACCGCACCACAAAGCACCCCCGCCACAACGGTGCTCGCCTCGACCTCGTCTCGACCCCAGACTGCGGCAGAACGCATGAAGCAGAGCCGTCTGTCACAAGCGGACGCACAACAGCAAGCGCAGCCTGCTACCGAAACCGCGGATGCTTCCTCGACGACCGTGCCGATCCCCGCACCCAATCCTCTCGCCTATGCGGCTCCGCCAGTAAGCGCACCCGAAAAAAAACCGTTCTGGAAGTTCTGGGGCGCCGATTGATGCCGGATATCGCGCAGCTATATGACCTGCGAGGGCTGAAATGTCCCCTGCCGGTCCTGAAGACGCGCAAGCGCATGAATACAATGAGCCGGGGCGAGGAACTCCTGATCGAAACCAGTGATCCGCTGGCGGGTATCGACATTGCGCATTTCTGCCACGAAGACGGTCATCAGCTGATGGAAAGCGAGAAGACCGAGAGCGGCCATCGGTTCAGGATCCGCAAGGGCTGACCGAGCCTACCGCCGGAAACCCGGCACCGCCAATGGATTGTCTTCCAGAGCAGCGCGATCAGGGCGATCCACGCGCGGAAGGCCGGTGAATGCCGCGAAAAGGTCACTAACGAATTCTTCCGGCAGATCCTGCGTGATCAGCACCATGCGCGTGCGTCGATCCGAGCCTTGCGGCCATGCCGGCAGGCGTTGCGGAGGATGAAAGATCGACTGCACTCCGTGAAGGACGAGCGGCCGGTCGGGATTGTCGGAAAGCGCCACCACCGCCTTCATCCGCAGCAGCTTCTCTCCATGCGCCGAGCGCAGAAGGTCGACGAACATCTCGATCGCCATTGGATCGATCGGTTGGTCGTGGACGATGGAGAAGGAGCGGATCGAGGCGCCATGACGCGTGACATCATGGTGGTGATGATGATGGCCATGATGGTGATGGTCGTGGTCCGGAGCACGGGCCTCATCCTGCAGCCAGCGGTCCACATCTGCGATCTTGCTGGACGGATCATAGAGCCCGTTGTCGAGCAACGAGGCAGCGGCAGTCTCCGACGCGTCTGCATCCAGCCGCTGTGCCCGTGGGTTCAGTCTCGTCAGATGTACTTGTACATCCCTGAGCTGCTCCTCGCTCGCCATGGCGGCCTTCGAAATGATCAACCGGTCGGCAACCGCCACCTGCTTGACCGCCTCCGAATGCCGTTCCAGCGTTGCGGCACCATTGACGGCGTCGACCACAGTGATCAGGCCGTCCAGCTCGAAACTCTGCGCAATAACCGGATTACCCATGACCGACTGCATCACCGGTGCCGGATCGGCAAGCCCGGTAGTTTCGATCACGATGCGGCGGATGGGTTTCATCCGACCGGTCTGCATGGCGTCCATCATCGTCGCCAGCGTATCGACCAATTCACCGCGCACGGTACAGCACAGGCAGCCGTTGGCGAGTTCCACCAGAGTATCGCCAGAGGATTCCACCAGCAGGTTGTCTATTCCGACCTCACCGAACTCGTTGATGATTACGGCCGTATCGCTGGCCGCCGGATCTTTCAGGATGCGATTGAGCAAAGTGGACTTTCCGGCGCCGAGGAAGCCCGTGATGATGGAAACCGGAATGCGGCTGCGGGGAGAAGACATCAGGCGGTGCCGTCTCAGAAGGTCGGTCGCGGCAACGGGATCGGCACGTTAGCAATCTGGTTCTGGCCGGTCTTGCTGGCGGCAACTTCAGAACCCGGAATGAGACCTGCAAAACTGTAGCGCGGCGGGCGCACCATCTCCTTGATGTAGGGCGATCGAACTATCATGCGGCCTGCGTCGTCGCGGCCTTCACTGCGCACTTTTGCGGCCTTCGGATTGCAGATCTCGGCGCTGATATCGTTGACCGTCGCAGTCTCGCCATAGGGCGAAAGGGACGACAGCGGGACACCCTGACGGGAGGAGGTCAAGCCCATTTGTAAAAGGTCTGCCGATTCATCGGCACGGCCAGCTAGACTGTCGGAGCCGAGCACAACCGAGATGACCGTGCGACCGTTGCGGGTGGCCGAGGACACCTGATTGAACCCGGAGGCACAAATGAAGCCGGTCTTCATGCCGTCTGCACCGTCGAAGCGGCCCACCAGCATATTGTAGTTGGGATAGTCTTTCTTGCCCGTGCTCACGCCCTCCAGGGCGAAGTACCCGGCGTATTCCGGAAACTCCCGCTTCAATTGCAGCGCCAACACGGCAAGGTCGCGTGCTGTCGTATACTGGCCCTTGCCGGGCAAGCCGTGCGGATTGATGAAATGCGTTGAGGTCATCCCGAGGCGGGCCGCCTGTGCATTCATCATGGCCACGAACTGATCGAGCGAACCGCCGACGGTTTCTGCGACTGCGACGGCGATGTCATTGGCCGACTTGACCAGCAGCAACTTAAGCGCGCTGTCGAGCGTCAGCTTTGAACCTGGCTTGAAATACATTTTGCTGGCTGGCTGATCAGCGGCCTTCTTGCTCACCGTCACCGTGCTGTCAGGCGACAACCGGCCGGTCTTCATAGCGGAGAAGGCGAGATAGGCCGTCATCAGCTTCGTCAGCGACGCGGGGTACCATTTGCGGAAGGCTTCCTCATGGGCAATCACGCGTCCCGTGCGCACGTCCACCACCATGTGCGGATTGGCGAATGCGCCCCCCGCAGACACGAAAACCGCGGTGGCGGCGAGCATTGCGACCAGTCTGGAGGCACGGGGCAAGGTGGAGCGAAGAGTCGGCAAATCATACCTCGTTGGGCGAAAGAACGAGAGCGGCAATAGTTTGCCTATGTGGCCAAGCAATGGCAAAGAACGTTGATTGCGTCAATCGTGAGGAGCAGTATGGCGCGGGAGGGCGATTCACGATCTCGTAGAACAACAAGCCCAGGGGACCGAATGCCAATCATCAATCGAGCCTCGGAACTTCAGGCTGAAGTGACCGAATGGCGCCGCCATCTTCATCGAAACCCCGAAATTCTCTATGACGTCCATGAGACCGCAGCCTTTGTGGAAGCAAGGCTGCGCGAGTTCGGAGTCGACGAGGTCGTCACCGGCATCGGCCGCACCGGCGTGGTCGGCATCATCCACGGTCGCGGGCCGGGCGAGCGGACGATCGGCCTTCGCGCCGACATGGACGCCCTGCCCCTGAAAGAGACGACGGGCAAACCGTGGTCATCCACGGTGGAAGGGAAGATGCATGCCTGCGGCCACGACGGCCACACGTCCATGCTGCTTGGGGCAGCAAAGCACCTTGCCGAGACCCGCAGCTTCAACGGCACTGTCGCCGTGATCTTCCAGCCGGCCGAAGAGGGTGGCGCCGGCGCGGCCGCCATGATCCAGGACGGCCTGATGGAGCGCTTCGGCATCGACGAAGTCTACGGCATGCATAACATGCCGGGAATTCCGGTCGGCCAGTTCGCCATTCGCCGCGGCGGGATCATGGCCGCGCCTGACAAGTTCGCCATCACGATCAAGGGCCGCGGGGGTCATGCCGCGCAACCGCATCGCACCGTCGATCCGATCCTCATCGGCTCGCAGATTGTCGGAAGCCTCCAGGCGATCGCCGCGCGCAATGCCAACCCCCTGCAGTCCGTGGTCGTGTCCGTCACCCGGTTCGAGGCCGGCACGACCCACAACATCATTCCCGACACTGCAACGCTCGTCGGCACCGTCCGCAGCCTCAGCGAAGATGTGCGTGATCTCGCCGAAACCCGGATCCGTCAGATCATAGAGGGACTGGCACTTGCCCATGGCGCGACCGTCGAGATCGACTACGAGCGCAACTGCCCGGTCACCGTCAACCACGACCGCGAAACCGAAAACGCCATCCGTGCAGCGACGGAGGTCGTCGGGCCGGCCAACCTCGATCCGGACGTCGATCCCTCCATGGCTGGCGAGGACTTCGCCTACATGCTGAAGAGCAGGCCCGGCGCCTTCATCTTCATCGGCAACGGCGACAGCGCCCCTCTCCACAATCCCGGCTACGATTTCAGCGACGAGGCCATCGCCTACGGCGTGTCCTACTGGGTGCGGCTGGCAGAGCAACGGCTGAACGATTGATCGACCCCAAGACCCGCCTGCCCCCCTCCAGTTCAGGAAAGGGCTTGGCTTCGGCAGGCGGCTTTTGTAAGGATGCGACGGCTGGTCCCGTAGCTCAGCAGGATAGAGCACCAGATTCCTAATCTGGGGGTCGCGCGTTCGAATCGCGCCGGGATCACCATTTTTCTGGAATTCACCCCAGATCCAGCGCAGCGCTCAGCGCCTCGTCGCTTTCCGTCTCCTGCACCACCACGCTGTGCCAGCCGAGACCGTCATAGTCCTCGTAGCCGAGGGTCTTAGCGAAGGCGACGATGGCGCCGTTGCGGTCGTAGTAGCTGCCCTTGTCCTGGCCGGTCTTCTTCTGCAGGGCGAAGTGCGTGAACATCAGCGCCGGCCGGGTGCAGGCAATCACGCGGCTTTTGTCATCGAGAAGCATGATGGTGGTTTTCTCGGCCACCTGCGGCGGCAGGTTAGCCTCCTTTTCGACGATCGCCTGCCCCTGTGCCTGCCAGTCGAAGTAGACACCGAGCGTTCCCAAGAGCTCACCGTCGAGCTTCCCGCCTGCGCGCACGCCGGTGGCATAGACGAGCGCGTTGCGGCCGCCATGGGAGGCACTCGGCTTCACCTCGTCAACGATGTAATCGTCGCCGGACCGGCAGCGTCTGGCGGCGACAAACCAAGGATCGCCGGCAAGCGAAGTGCCGATGATCTTCTTCTGGAAGCCGGGATTGGCCGAGGCGACGACGCGCCCGTCAAGATCGGTCAACACGAGATCGAGATAAACGGTGTAGAAGCGGTTGATCACGCCCAGCCGCTCGGCCGCGAAGGCGGCGGTGTCGGCGTTCTTCTCCACCAGAGCCTGCCAGAGCGCCGAATCCGTCGCCCACCAACGAACGTCCGCCGTACGCTCGAAGAGGTTGCGGACAATCAGCTGGACGAGCGTCTGCGCGAGATCCGTCAGCCGCACACCCTCCATCTCCTCGACAAGCGAATCCGCCATGCTGCGCCCGAGGCCGATGCGGCCGAGGACGCGGCTTTCAAACTTCTCGGCGATATCGGTCGCCGTTTGGGCGAGACGCTGAACCTCGTTGGCAACCACCGCAAAGGCTTTGCCCATGTCGCCGGCGCGGGCCGCTTCGATCAGGGCGTTGATCGCCAGAAGGCGGATCTGCTTTACGACACTGGCATTGTCGGTGCTGAAACGCTCCAGTTCGCGGCCTATGCCTTCAGTTACGAGACGCATGGTTCGGGGCGTGGCCGATTGTCGAACTGTATCCTTGACGGGAGCAAGCATGAGAAAAGGCCCCAGTGGCAACAATGAACGTACTGAAGAGAGCTCCCGCTTATGTTGCGACAACATGGTTAAGACATCGTTTTACCTGCGAGTGAGCGAGAGCCTCCGTGAGAGCGGGTTTCATCTTGCGCAACAATACACATCGCCGTAACAGGAACGGGCCGAGATCATCCGGACGGGGGTCTTATGATCCGGTCTCGACACAGTGTGATATTTTTGGGGGAATACATGAAACGTCTGATGCTCGGCGCCATTGCACTTGGCGCGCTGACCCTTGCTGCCTGCACAACCACCGAAGAAGCGAACGTGGCAATGCAGTCGCGCTGGATCGGCCAGCCGACCGACTCGTTCTTCACCTTTTATGGCCCTCCGGCCTCCTCCTTCCCGCTAAGCGACGGTGGTGAGATCTTCACCTGGGTTGGCGGGGAGACGACGCGTCACATTCCGGCACAGTATGCGACCCCGGCACCGAGGAAGGACGATGACTTCGGCAAGGTGACGAAGACGAAGACGGAGACGCGTCAGACGTCTGATGGCCGCACGATCACCAAGACCACCAGTAGTTCCTTTGGGCTTATGCCGGCAGCGCCTGCCGCGCAGCTGATCTCGCCGGCACGCACCGAGCAGCTTTATTGCGAGTTGCAGATAACGGTCGGGCCGGACAGGATCATCAAGATGCTGCGCGCGACAAACGACACCGCTGGCGAGGGCCTGAGCTTCTCCCGTTGCGCCGAAGTTTTGGGCGTCAAGAAGTCATAGGAACGAGGCGAGCGTCCCCCTAACGGGGACGCACATGCTCCATGCGAAAACCGAGGCCGATCAGCCGGCCCGCCAGATGGGCCAGCACGGGCCAGCGAGCGATGCCGCGAATAAAGGCGGGCGGCCCTTTTCGCTTCTGGGCATCGTCCTCGTCCTTCCGCCGGCTGCTGCGCATCATCAACTGCAGCTTCTGTGTCGCTCTCGTCGGAAGGCTGCGGCGCTTTTCGACGGCGGCAAGATCCGCATCCGCGAGCCTTCCCTCCCGCAAGGGGCGAGCGAGGATGTTGGCAGCAGCCACAGCGTCCTGGATCGCCAGATTGACGCCGACGCCGCCGATGGGGGACATGGCGTGGGCTGCATCGCCGATGCACAGCAGCCCGGGCTTCCACCATTGCTTCAGGCGGTCGATGCGGACCGCGAGTAGGCTGACTTCGTCGAAGCTCTTGATCTCCTCCATCCGCTCTGCCGGTAAGGGAGAGATCTCCCGCACCATCTGGCGGAACGCCTCGATACCTGTGGTTTTTAATTCTTCGAATGTTCCTGTACGCACCACGTAGCCGCACTGCCAGTAGTCACCGCGGTCGATCAGCACCAGCCCCTGGCGCGGGCCGGCATGGCCCATCACCTCGTTCGGGTCGCCCGGCTGCCGGCTGAGCTTCATCCACAGTACCTCGCTCGGCCGGCCGAAGCTTTCGATCTCGAGGCCTCCCTTTTCCCGCACGATCGAGTTGCGTCCGTCCGCGCCGACGACGAGCTGCGAGCGGATGGTCATCTCTCCCTCCGGCGTCTCGATCCGGAGCCCTTTCACGCGTTTCTCGTCCTGAAGCAGATCCAGCACCTTGGCCTGCATGATCAGCCGGAAGCTCGGATACTGGCTGGCCTTTAGCGACAGGAAGTTCAGGAAGTCCCACTGCGGCATGAAGGCGATGAAGCGGTTGCGCACCGGGAGGCGGGAGAAGTCGGCGATCGTGACATTGCGCCCTCCCATCTCCGCCGAAAGCTTTGGGGCCTTCGTGTGTGGCAGCGCGAGGAACTCGTCGGCCAGCCCCAGTTCATGCATCACTTCGAGCGTCGACGGATGGATCGTGTCGCCACGGAAGTCACGCAGGAAATCCGGATGCTTTTCCACCACCGTGATATCTACACCTGCGCGGGCAAGCAGGAAGCCGAGCATCAGCCCTGCCGGGCCGGCACCCGCGATGACACAACTCGTCTCAAGGTCTTGCTGGTAAGCCATGCCTTTACTTCCTCTGAACCGCACGTCCGATCAAGATGCATCTGGTCGCAGCCTGCAGCCGATCAAGGGCCGCCCTTGTGAGCGGAGACATTCACCTGTAGACGGATCGCGACATCACCACGGAAGAATTCTATGGCAGGCGGCTCCGGCGCGCGACGCAGCATATCCATTTTAGGCTCTACGGGATCGATCGGCGTCAATACGCTGGACGTCGTCGAACAACTGGGCGGACGCGAGGCGTTCGACCTCGTTGCGATCACCGGAAACAGCAATATCGGACTGCTGGCAGAACAGGCGAAAAAGTTCGGGGCTCGGATGGCCGTGACGGCCGACGAGCGAAACTACGCCGAACTGAAGCAAGCTCTCGCCGGAAGTGGGGTCCAGGCCGCCGCTGGGCCGGACGCCGTCGTTGAGGCTGCCGCAGCCGGCGCGGATTGGGTGATGGCGGCCATTGTCGGCACGGCCGGGCTTGCGCCAACGCTTGCCGCGGCAAGCCGGGGCTCCGAGATCGCGCTTGCCAACAAGGAATGTCTGGTTTCAGCCGGCGACCTCTTCGTCGACGCCGTCCGGGCAGGCGGCGGACGGCTCATTCCGGTGGACAGCGAGCACAGCGCGATCTTTCAGTCGCTGGAGGACGATCAGCACCATGCGGTGGAGCGGATCGTGCTGACGGCATCGGGCGGCCCCTTCCGCACCTGGACGCGCGAGCAGATGTCGGACGTGACCGTGGAGATCGCCAAGGCGCATCCGAACTGGTCGATGGGCCTGAAGATCTCGATCGGCAGCGCCTCCATGTTCAACAAGGCGCTGGAGATGATCGAGGCGAAGCACCTCTTCGATCTCCGCCCGGACCAGATCGAGGTCATCGTCCACCCGCAGTCGATCATCCATTCCATGGTGGGCTATACGGACGGTTCCGTGCTGGCACAGCTTGGCGCGCCGGATATGCGAACCGCCATCGGCTACGCGCTCACCTACCCCGACCGCCCGAAGCTGAACGTAGAACGGCTGGACTTTGCCAAGCTGGCACGGCTCGACTTCGAGGCGCCGGACGAGATGCGCTTCCCGGCGCTACGGCTCGCCCGGCTGGCACTCGAGCGCGGCGGCATTCAGGGCGCGGTGATGAATGCTGCGGAGGAAGTGGCATTCGACGCCTTCTGCCAGGGACGGATCGGCTTCCTTCAGATGGCCGACGTCGCCGAGGCCGTCATGGAAGCCATGGCCGGGGCACCGGCAGCGAACTCCATCGACGAAGTGTTTGCGGGAGATGCCGAAGCCCGGCGCCGAGCCGCAGAGACTGTTGCTCAAAAGGAAATGGCCGCGTAAGCGGCCATCCGTCTTCTCTCAGCTGTCACGGCTGGATCATGCGACCGCGCGGGCGAGCGCGCAGCGCGACCACAGCTGGTGCACACCATCTACCAGACGCTCCAGGTCACCGTCCGAATGCAGCGGCGTCGGCGTGATGCGCAGGCGCTCGGTCTTGCGCGGCACCGTAGGGTAGTTGATCGGTTGGACATAGATGTCGAACGTGTCCAGCAGGATGTCGGAGATCCATTTGCACTTGGCCGCGTCACCCACCATGATCGGCACGATGTGGCTCGGGTTGTGCATATGCGGAATGCCGTTGGCGTCGAGCAGCCCACGCAACTTCTTCACCCGGTCCTGGTGACGGATGCGCTCGAACGGGCTCGCCTTCAGGTGCCGGATTGAGGCGATGGCACCGGCGGCAAGCGTCGGCGGCAAGGCTGTGGTGAAGATGAAGCCGGATGCGAACGAGCGGATAAAATCGCAGAGTGCGGCGGAGGCGGCGATGTAACCGCCCATGACGCCGAAGGCCTTCCCGAGCGTGCCTTCGATAATCGTCAGACGGTCCATCAGGCCTTCGCGCTCAGCGATACCGCCGCCGCGGGGGCCGTACATGCCAACCGCATGCACCTCGTCGAGATAGGTCATTGCGCCGTACTTGTCGGCGAGGTCGCAGATCTCCTTGATCGGAGCGAGATCGCCATCCATAGAGTAGACGGACTCGAACGCGATCAGCTTCGGCGCATTGGGATCGGCGGCGGCCAGCTTCGCTTCAAGGTCGTTCACGTCGTTGTGCTTCCAGATCACGCGCTCGCACTTAGCGTAGCGAATGCCCTCGATCATTGAGGCGTGGTTCAGTGCGTCGGAGAAGATGATGAGGCCAGGAATCTTCTGGCCGAGCGTGCCGAGCGTCGCCCAGTTGGAAATGTAGCCGGAGGTGAAGACGAGTGAAGCCTCCTTGCCGTGCAGATCGGCAAGTTCCTGCTCCAGAAGAACATGGTAGTGGGTGGTGCCAGAAATATTCCGGGTGCCTCCCGCACCCGCGCCACAGTGATCGATCGCCTCGTGCATGGCGGCAATCACGGCGGGGTGCTGGCCCATCCCAAGATAATCGTTGGAACACCAGACGGTAACTTCCTTGGGACCTTCCGGCGTGTGACGCGTGGCGCGAGGAAAGCTGCCGCGATGCCGTTCGAGATCAGCGAAAACACGATAACGGCCTTCCTGGTGAAGACTGTCCAGTTCGCCCTTGAAAAATGCCTCGAAATCCATGTCACACTCCAGAACCTGACTGGTTTTGGTTTCTCGCTCGCATTTCGTCAACCCCGCACATTTGAATAAATCCAGACTGCGGCAATTGGACGTGTTTTGAACGGTTCTAGATCTGACCTAGCTCGTAGAGTGCAATGGAAACTTGATCCACATCAAGTGGGAGAGGAAAAGCCGCCGAAGCGGCTTCTCCCACTCTTAATCAACCCGCGGCGATAACGGCCCGCTTTGCCATCACCTTTACAAGGTTTGCGCGGTAAGCAGCGCTAGCGTGCATGTCGGATAGCATGTCTTTTGGGTCTACGTCGGCACCGGCAACGGAGTCAGGCGCCCAATTCACCCCCAGAGCTTCCTCCATACCCTTGTGACGGAACACACCGTTGGCCCCGGCTCCGGTAACGCCCACCCGCACCCCATCGGCGCTTTTTGCGACGAACACGCCGGTGAGTGCGTATCGGGAGGCGGGATTGGCAAACTTGGCATAGCCCGCCTTCTCCGGCGCCTCGAAGGTGACGGCGGTCACCATCTCGCCTTCCTCAAGTGCAGTCTCGAAAAGCCCGACGAAGAACTCGTCGGCAGCGATCCAGCGGCGATCGGTGATGATCGTCGCCCCCAGCGCCAGCATGGCGGCCGGATAATCGGCCGCAGGATCATTGTTGGCGATGGAGCCTCCAATGGTGCCCATGTGCCGAACGTGCGGATCGCCAATCATGCCCGCGAGGTTGCAGAGGGCGGGGCAGACGGCACGCAACTCGTCCGATTTCGCAACCTCCGCATGAGGCGTTCCCGCACCGATCCGGACGTTCCGGCCGTCGATGGAAATGCCCGCAAGGTCAGGGATGTGCCGGAGGTCGATCAGGTCGGTTGGAGCGGCAAGTCGCTGCTTCATCGTGGCGATCAGCGTCATGCCGCCCGCCAGATACCGCCCCTCCTCGTGCTCCCCTCTCAGCTTGACGGCGTCCTCCACGGAGGATGCGCGATGATAGCTTGTTTCATACATATCCCGTCCCTCCTCAGTGCACCGACTGCAATGCCTGCCAGACCTTCATCGGCGTGGCGGGCATGGTCAGCGAGTTGTTGCCGATGGCATCCGTGATGGCATTGATTAGCGCTGGCGGAGAACCGATCGCGCCGGCCTCGCCGCATCCCTTAATTCCGAGCGGGTTGCTCGGGCACGGGGTGTTCTGATGCGACAGCTTGAACGACGGCAGATCGTCGGCGCGCGGCATGGCGTAATCCATGTAGCTCGCCGTCAGCAGCTGGCCGGACTCCGGATCGTAGCGAACCTCTTCGAGCAAGGCTTGCCCGATCCCCTGCGCAAGACCGCCATGGACCTGACCTTCGACGATCAGCGGGTTGATGATGTTGCCGAAGTCGTCCGCTGCAACGAACTGGACGATGTCGGTTTTGCCGGTTTCCGGATCCACCTCGACCTCTGCAATGTAGCAGCCAGCCGGGAACGTGAAGTTCGCGGGGTCATAGAACGCCGTTTCCTTCAGCCCCGGCTCCATACCGCCCGGAAGGTTGTGCGCGGTGTAGGCGGCCAGCGCCACCTGGAACCACGGCACCGTCTTGTCGGTCCCCGCCACCTTCAGTTCCCCGTTCTCGATCACGATGTCGCTTTCATCTGCCTCCATCATGTGCGCGGCGATCTTCTTGGCCTTGGCTTCGACCTTGTCGAGCGCCTTGACGACCGCGGACATGCCCACGGCACCGGAGCGGGAGCCGTAGGTGCCCATCCCCATCTGTACCTTGTCGGTGTCGCCGTGAACGATGTTGACGCTGTCGATCGACACGCCCAGACGTTCGGCGACAAGTTGCGCAAACGTCGTCTCGTGCCCCTGCCCGTGACTGTGGGAGCCGGTCAGAACCTCAATCGTGCCGACGGCATTGACCCGCACTTCGGCCGATTCCCACAAGCCGACGCCGGCTCCGAGCGAACCGACGGCTGCCGAAGGGGCGATCCCGCAAGCCTCGATATAGCAACTCATGCCGATGCCACGCTTCTTGCCCCTCGATTCAGCATCCGCCCTGCGTGCCGAGAAACCAGCCCAGTCAGCGGCCTCCATAGCGGCGGCCACCGAGGTTTCATAGTCGCCAGCGTCGTAGTTCATGATGACCGGCGTCTGGTACGGGAAGCTGCGGATGAAGTTCTTGCGCCGCAGCTCGGCCGGCGAAACGCCAAGCTCCCGCGCCGCCGTCTCGATTGTCCGTTCCAGGAGGTACGTCGCTTCCGGCCGCCCGGCGCCGCGATAAGCGTCCACCGGCACGGTGTTGGTGTAGACCGTACGAACATTCGCGTGGATGGCAGGAATGGCGTACTGCCCGGACAGCAGGGTCGCGTAGAGATACGTCGGCACAGCAGATGAAAACAGCGACATATAGGCGCCAAGGTTGGCGATCGTATCAACCTTCAGTCCTGTGATGCGGTGATCGCTGTCAAACGCCATCTTGACCTTCGACACGTGGTCCCGACCGTGGGCATCGGTCAGGAAGGCCTCCGTCCGGTCCGATGTCCACTTGACCGGCACGCCGGTTTTCTTGGATGCCCAGAGACAGACAATCTCCTCCGGATAGATGTAGATCTTCGAGCCGAAGCCACCGCCGACATCGGGCGCGATCACCCGGAGCTTGTTTTCCGGGGCGACGTTGTAGAAGGCGCTCATGACGAGTCGCGCCACGTGGGGGTTCTGGCTTGTGGTATAGCAGGTGTAGTGATCTTCCGCCGCGTCGTAGATGCCGAGCGTGGCGCGCGGCTCCATCGGATTGGGCGAAAGCCGGTTGTTGTGGATCTCAATTTCGGTCACATGCACTGCCGATGCAATCGCTTGATCGGCGGCGACCCCGTCTCCTAGCTCCCAGTCGAAGATCAGATTGCCAGGAGCTTCGGGGTGAAGCTGCGGCGCACCGTCCGCCATGGCGGCGATCGCCTCGGTCACCGCCGGCATTTCTTCATACTCCACGGAGACCGCCTCGGCGGCATCGCGCGCCTCCAGATAGCTGTCGGCAACCACGATTGCGACCGCATCGCCGACGTAGCGTACCGTATCGACGGCCAATGGGCGCCAAGCACCCATCTTCATCGGCGATCCGTCCTTGGAATGGATCATCCAGCCGCAGATGAGATTGCCGATTCCGTCCGCCTGCAGCTGCTTCCCGTCCAGCACGTCGATGACGCCCGGCATCTGACGCGCAGCACTCGCGTCGATGCCGATGATCTTTGCGTGAGCATAAGGACTTCTGACGAAACAGGCGTATTTCATGCCCGGCACGGTCATGTCGTCAGTATAGCGGCCCTTGCCGGTTAGAAACCGCTTGTCTTCCTTGCGGGTCACCCGCGCACCAATTCCCTCAACACCCATAGTCTTCTCCTCCAGAGAACCAGGACAAGGACTGGCTCAAGGCAGTGGCCCGCAGGCGGATGGCTTCAGATCGAAGACGCCGGACGCACCGCTGCCTTCGCCTCTTACTCGGCAGCTTGGCGGGTTGCGCCGTGCATCTGCTGGTTGGCGGCGAGAACCGCTGCCACGATGTTCTGGTAGCCGGTGCAGCGACAGATGTTGCCTTCCAGCTCGTGGCGCACCGTCGCCTCGTCCAGCTGGCCACTGTGCCGCCCGATCATGTCAACGGCGGTCATCACCATGCCCGGGGTGCAGAAGCCACATTGCAGGCCGTGATGCTCCTTGAAGGCTGCCTGCACGGGATGAAGCTCGCCTTGTGCGGCGATCCCTTCGATGGTGGTGATTTCAGCACCGGCCGCCTGAACGGCCAGGATGGAACAGCTCTTGACCGAGCGTCCATCCATATGGATCACGCAGGTGCCGCACTGTGTGGTATCGCACCCGACATGGGTGCCGGTCAGCCCAAGCTTCTCGCGGATGAAATGCACAAGCAGCATGCGGTCGTCGCACTCGCCGCTCACCGTCCGGCCATTCACCGTCAGCGTCACTTTCGACATCTTGATCCTCCTCGTGCCTCCTCCAGACACACGGGTATCATTTGCCTTTTTGAAGAAGCGATCAACCTCTACTTTCGCGGCGGACGGGACTCCTCCTTTGCAGAAGTGCCAACGGCACGCCCCGTGCTCGAAAGGCATCATTCCATAGCCCTGCTCTCCACCTGCATCTGGACATGCTGCCTGCGTGGACTATTGTTCCCGATGATGCGCTGACCGGAAGCCAAGGGCGAAGGCATTGCCGCTAGCCATCATTGTCTTCGCAATCTTGGAGGATCCGCATGAAACAGGCTCTTGTAATCCTACTTCTCGGCTTATCTGCAGCAGGCTGCACGCAGACCGAACGGGGTGCGGCAGTCGGCGCCGGCGCGGGTGCCGTCATTGGCGGGCTTGCCACCGGCGACGTCCGTGGAGCCGCAGTCGGCGCGGCGATCGGCGGCGTCTCCGGTGCACTCATCGGGTCGGTTTCCGAACAGCCAGGCCAGTGCTATTATCGTGACCGCTATGGACGCCGTTACATCGACGATTGCCCGCGCGGATACTGATCGGGACTCACTTTTCACGCAAATGTTGCCCCGGAGCACACTCCGGGGCATTTCTCTTGTCGATGTCCATTGGAATTATGACAAAAGGTATTCTTCTCGGCCGTTTGCCGCTACATAGGCAGCGGGGCTGACAGCAACATCGGCACAGGCAGGCGACGAGTAAGCGTTGAGCAAAAGCGTGTTCAGAGGCAAGGCAGGAGGAGCCGACAAGCTGAGGCGAGCAGCATTGCTTGTGGCGTCGTCGAGCGTCCTCGCTCTCTGCTCCATATCGGACGCACATGCCCTGAAGCTCTTTGGCATCACCCTGTTCGGCGAAGACGAGGAAGAGATCGAGGTCATCAATCCGGTCGCCTATAATGCGACGATCGATACGGGGACCACCGACGAAAACCTGGCTGAACGTCTCCAGAACGCAGCCTCGCTGGTAAACGACGATGAACAGCCGGTCTCCGGTGATTTGGGTCTTGTTGTAAAGGCGCGGGAAGATCGAGACCGTCTCGTAGCCGTTCTCTACGAAGACGCACGCTACGGCGGCACCGTGCACATCACGATCCAGGGGCGAGATCTGGACGAGCTTCCAATCAACCCCACCTTCGATCACACCCAGCCGGTGCCCGTCACGATCACTGTCGTGCCCGGTCCACCTTTCGCGCTTGGCTCGGTGAACTTTGAGGGCGCCGCTGCAGGTCGTAACCCTGCCGACTACGATCTAATCGTCGGTGAACAGGCCGGATCGAGACTCATCCTCAAGGCCGGCGAGCAGCTTCTGGTCGACGTGAAGGCGGGAGGACGTCCGCTTGCACGCCTGACGGAGCGTCAGGTCACGGCCGATCATCCGACACAGACGGTGCATGTTGCCCTGGGGGTTGCCGGCGGACCGGTTGCCAATCTCGGCCCTGTCGCGGTGAAGGGTGCGCGCACGGTCGAGCCGGATTTCATCGCCAGCTATTCTCGCCTCGACAAGGGCGACCGGTACTCGCCGGAACAATTGCGCAAAGCTTCCGAACGCCTTCGTGAACTGGGCGTCTTCGGGAGCGTCACGATACGCGAAGCGGATTCGTTGACACCAGAGGGAACCCTGCCGCTCACCATAGAAGTCTCGGAGGGCAAGCACCGATACTTTGGGTTTGGGGCACAGTACTCCTCACTCGATGGGGCCGGCCTCCAAGGCTACTGGGGACACCGAAACCTGTTTGGCGAAGCGGAGTCCTTGCGGATCGAGGGGGAAGTTTCGGGGATCGAGGCAACGACCGAAGTTGAGACATTCAACTATGCGGTCGGCATCACCTTCATCAAGCCCGGCGCTTTCGTTCCTGAGGCGACGTTCGAAGCACGCCTTCAGGCCCTTAGCGAAAGCCCGGACACCTACGAGGCTCAGTCCGTCATCGGATCCGCCTCGATTTCTTACGAGCTGAACGAAACTGACGTGCTCAAAGCGGGTGGAGAGATTGCTTGGATCAACACGGACGATGCTTTCGGTAAGAACGAGTATCTTACCTTCGCCGTTCCTTTCTCGTTCGAACGTGACGCACGAGACAACAAGCTCAATCCGACCGAGGGATATCGTACTACTCTTGCCGCGAACCCGACCTATGAGGCGTTCAACGGCAGTGTCTTCTCTTCGTTCGAAGGGTCGATCTCCGGCTACCTTGGCTTCGGGGAAGATGACAACGTTGTTCTGGCCGGTCGTCTGGCCGCTGGTACGCTCATCGGCGGAGATCAGTTGAGCGACATCCCTGTCACCCGCCGCTTCTTTGCGGGCGGCGGAGGCTCCGTGAGAGGATATGCCTACCAGGAAATCTCCCCTTACAATGATGCCGACGAGGCCCTCGGAGGACGCTCCTACGGCCTTGCTTCCTTCGAGGTGAGAGCAAGGATCACGGAAGATATCGGAATCGTCCCTTTTATCGACGTGGGAACGGTATCGACCGAATTGGTGCCTGATTTTTCCGATATCCGTGCAGGTGCTGGCATCGGCATCCGCTATGCGACTCCGTTTGGGCCGCTGCGCCTGGACGTTGCTCTGCCCCTTCAACCCTATGAAGGCGGCAGCAAATACGGTATCTATGCCGGCATAGGACAAGCCTTCTGACTGGCAGGCTTTCGACCCACCGTAGTGCAGAATAGGCGTGACGCAGATGGTTCGCTTGCTGAAATGGATCGCGATGATTGTAGGGGCCGGCGTGGCCATCCTGCTCCTGATGGGGCTGGGCGTCGTGCTATTTGTCGGCCTCACCCCCGTCGGCGGCAAGATCGCGGCCGAACGGATCTCGCAGATCATTTCGACGCCCGACCGCAGCATCAGCATCTCGCGTCCCGAAGGTTTGTTGAGCGGCGACCTCCATCTTGATGAACTGACGCTTTCCGACAGCCAAGGCCCCTATGCGCAGCTGAGCGGCATCAACGTTGACTGGTCCCCGACTGCGCTCTTGAACGGCGTCTTTCGCGCAGAGAATGTCTCGGTACGAGACATCGACGTATTGCGGGCACCGGAGCCCGCTGAAGTGACCGAACCGGTGAAGAGTGAATCTGGCTCTGGCTTCTCCCTGCCGGTCGGCGTCAAGGTGGCTCAGATCGACATGCCCGACATTGACCTCGGCCCGGCCCTCAGCGGCCGCGATTTCTCGCTGTCGCTACAGGGCTCTATCGATGCTACCGGTCCTGACATTTCCGTTGACCTGCAGGCAAGGCGCAAGGACGAGCCGAATGCCCGCGCATCCGTGGACCTGCTCTATGCTCCGGAGGACAATCGTCTTTCGGTTGACGCTACCGTTTCAGAACCAGAAGGCGGACTGCTTGCCCGGCTGTTGCGTCTTCCCGGTGCACCGGCGGTTGATTTGGCGCTTCAGGGTGAGGGACCGCTGTCGGACTGGAGCGGCGACCTGACCGGCAGCGTCAGTGGAGAGCAGGTGATCGACGTCAACGCTAGGCACATGATGCTGCCCGACGGCAGCCGCAGCATCGCGGTCACCGGCGGCGGCCAACTGGCTGAGCTTCTGCCACCGGCGCTGCGTCCCCTGTTTCAGGGGACCACGTCGATTGATGTCGCTGCTAACGTCAACCCTGCCGGACGCATCGGTATCGATAGCGGCGAAATTACCTCGGATGCCGTAAGCGTCGTGGCCTCGGGCGTCTGGAATCCCAGCGGCGACAACAGCCTTACCGCGAGCTTGACAGGCACCAATGGCCCAGTCGAAATTCCTTGGCCAATCAACGGGCATCAAAGCCGATTTTCCGTCGATACAGTGAACCTGACGCTGAACGGGGCGGCGACTTCGGCGCGACTGAGCGCAACCGCAGCGATCCCTGCGGCCGAATTGCCGTTCGGCAGCTTCCGTGAAATTCGGCTGCAGGCGGAAAGCGAGGATCTGAACATCGCTCAGAGAGTAGGCAGCATCCGGACTCGTCTTCGTATCGGACAAGCCGAGTTCGCCGATGAGCAATTCGCTCGGGTTGTCCAAGGCCCGATTACTCTCGATGCTCCTCTGCGGCTCGACCTCCCGGCGATCGGTCTTGATGCCGCAACTTTCGACAGTGGGCGCGTAAGCGGCACAGTCAGCGGCGCCTACAACACCGCCACCCAGCAGGTCAGCGGCAATTTCCGCCTGACGGCGGATCCCGCCGCTCTTCCGCCGACACTCGCAGGGCGGTTTGAGAACAAGATCACCGCGGAAGGCTATGTTGAGCGGACGGGTGAAGGAAACATCACGGTCGAAAACATCGTACTCACGTCCAACGCGATCGAAGTGCATGGCAGCGCCAGCCTGCAAGACAACCAGGTGAATGCCAATCTCGCCGGTCGCATTCCCGAAATCGGGCGCTGGCTGGAGAATGCCGGCGGGGCAGCCGGGTTCGAACTCTCAGCGCAAGGGCCACTCGATGCGCTTTCTGTAGACGCCGTCGTCAACTCTGCCGAGGCGCGACTGGCGGGGCGGGCGCTGGAGGACCTGCGGGTGACGGTAAATGGAACCGCTGACCCGCAATCTCCGAGCGGAGAGATCGCCGCCACGGGCACGATCGATGGCCAGCCGCTCCGCATCAATGCCGATCTTGTCTCGTCCGACGGCAGAACAGTTGCTCCGGAGATCGAAGCCGAAGTCGGTCCGAATCGTTTGAGCGGCGCCTTGAGCTTCTCTCCGGGTTTCGTCCCAGAAGGCACGATCAATTTTGAGTTCCCCGATGTTTCGCTCCTCGCAGCCCTTGCTGCGCAAGAAGCGGAGGGGGACCTGAACGGCAGTGTAACCTTCACGAAGGGCGAGGACGCCACTTCAGCAACCGTTCAGGCGACCGGCAGCCGCATCAGCCGGGGACCGCTGGCCGTCGTAGAACCGGCGGTGGACCTGACGATCCCGGACATCTCGCAGCTGGCGGCAGACGGAACCGTTCGGGCGGCGCGTATCGGGACGGAGGCGGCAGCTGTTACCGCACTCGATCTCGATTTCAATTACGAGAATGGCGCCACTGAGGTCGACCTCGAGGCTCAGTACGATGATGCCCCGCTCACCGCCGAGGCGACGGTCCGTACAGGTGAAGAGCTAACGGTTGCGCTGCAGAGTTTTGCTGCGGCCCCCCGCGGCATCCAGCTCCGTCTTGCGTCTCCGACCACGGTCATTGTCGTTGATGGCGGCGCGCGCCTCTCCGACCTGACGCTGGCGACGGGTGATGGCGTGATCAGCGTCACCGGAACGGTCGGCGAGGCGCTCGATGTGCAGGCCGAGATCGACAGGCTACCCGCGAGTCTGATCAACACGTTTGTGCCCGCCATCAATGCCGCCGGAGCCATCTCCGGTACCATCAGTGCAGAGGGATCCCTGACGGCACCCTCCATCCAATACGATCTCGAATGGTCGGAGGCCCAGCTGCAGCAGACGAGGGACGCAGGAGTAGGTCCTCTGGATCTCCGAGCATCAGGCAGCTTCTCCGACGACACTCTCGTATTGGAGGAGACGCGTCTGGCAGGCGGTGGCGGGCTTGACGTTTCGGCAGATGGGCGCGTGGTGCTCAATGAGAACGCGCCGCCGACGCTCGACGTGAACGCCAGGCTAGGCTCGGTGCCGGCAAGCCTTGCCAATGCATTCGTGCCGGCACTCGGCGCAGGCGGCACAATTTCAGGAGAAGTGGTGGCAGGCGGCACACCGCAGCAGCCGACAGCACGCTATGACCTGACCTGGTCCGACGCGGCAGTGTCACAAACAACCTCTGCCGGCCTGTCGCCGCTCCAGGTCCGCGCCACGGGAGAATATGCCGGGAATAGCGTTACTCTCAACACGAGCCTTTCGGGACAAAGCAGCCTCTCCCTTTCCGGAGGAGGGACGATCTCGCTGACAGGCGATCGATCGTTGGACCTCAACTTCCAAGGCCAGATTCCCTTCGAGGTTCTCGCGGGGCAGTTGGCCAACCAGGGCTTTGTTTTGGAAGGAACGGGCAATGTCGACCTGTCCGTCAGTGGCACGCCCTCGGCGCCCTCCATAACAGGCTCAGCAAGCGCTTCAGGTGCAAGACTGATCGATGTCCGTCGCAACATCGCGATCGAGGACCTCACCGCCAACGTCACGTTCAACGGCAATCAGGCGGTGATCTCCAACCTCTCCGGCGAGCTCGCCACCGGCGGCAACATCAGCGTCTCCGGCACGGTTGGCATCCTGCCCGGCTCCGGCTTTCCGGCCGACCTCACGATTGCACTGGATGATGCAACCTATGTTGACGGCTCGATCGTCTCTGCCACAGCCGACGGTACGCTGACGCTGACAGGCCCGCTGACCGGAGGCCCACTTCTCGCCGGTACAGTGACATTGGACGAAGCGGCAATTGCTGTTCCGGCGAAACTGCCGACGTCGCTTGCGGAAGTGGACGTCCGCCATCGTCGCCCGCCGCCCGCTGTGGTGAAGCAGGTCGCCAAGCTGCAGCCGGAAAAGGCGGAAGGTACCTCCGTTCCTCTTGGCCTGGACCTGACGCTCAACGCGCCGAGTGGGATCTTCGTACGCGGCCGTGGGATCGACGCCGAACTGGGAGGCGATCTGACCATCACCGGCACGACGGCTGCACCCATCGTTTCCGGCGCCTTCGAGATGCGGCGCGGCCGCATCATCATCCTGACCAAGCGGCTCGACTTCACGTCGGGCCGCATCACCTTCGGCGGCGGCCTCGTTCCTGTTCTCGATCTCGAGGCAACCACGACCTCGGCTCAGACCACGATTACCGTCAATGTCGAGGGGCTGGCAAACGACCCGGATATCAGCTTCTCTTCCTCGCCCGCTCTTCCTCAGGATGAAGTCCTTGCCCGTCTGATCTTCGGCCAATCGATATCGCGCCTGTCGCCGCTGCAGATCGCGCAACTCGCCGATGCCGTCAGTCAGCTTGCCGGCGGGGGCTCCACGTCACTGCTGCAAACGCTACGAAGTAATCTGGGCGTCGATGACCTGGACATCAACACCGACTCCACAGGCCAAACCACGGTCTCGGTTGGTCGCTACCTTAACGACCGAACCTACCTGCAGCTTGAGCAGGGTGGCGCGGCGGGTACTCAGGCCACCATCAACCTAGACATTGGCCGAGGCGTGAAGCTAAAGGCTGGGGCCGGCACAGAAGGCGGAACTGCCGGGATTTTCTATGAACGCGAGTACTAAGCCAGGCGACAGACGTTCGCTTTCGCTGTCTTCTCCACACTCCATTGCGTTCACCAAATCTTCAGCATGATTTCCGGTCATCGCGTCGCCACCTGAACCGAACGCGGTCGAACTCGTTTGTGGCGTGCGATCGACGTGAGCGTTCGCTCCCTAGGCTGGCGGCGTGTCGGACACTCCAAAAGTTTGACGTTTTGTTAAGGCCCAACGGCTAATTCTTGCCTAAGGCTTTTGACTAGCGAGCGACGGAGCTTTGGCGCTGATCTCTATGATGGAGGTTGTTGGTCGAGCCGACAGGCATTTCGAGCACGTCCCCCTTTTCGGAGCAACCATATGCCGTTTCTTTCGCTCGGCTCGGATCGCGCTGCTGTCCTCGCCGCCTTTTCAAAGTCGCAGGCCATCATCGAATTCGATTTGTCCGGCCACATCCTCAACGCCAACGGAAACTTCTGCAACGCGATCGGTTATGAACGGGCGGAGATCGTCGGTAAGCACCACAGCATGTTCTGCGAACCTGCCCTTGCCGCTTCACATGAGTACAGACAGTTTTGGGCACAGCTTGCGGCCGGCGAGTCCTTCTCCGGCGCCTTCAAACGCATTGGCAAGGGCAACAGGGAGATCTGGATCCAGGCCTCCTACAATCCCGTTTTTCGGGGCGGTAAAGTCGTAAAAGTTGTGAAGATCGCCAGCGACATCACTGGCGCGAAGATGAAGGCAGCGGAAGATCAGGGCAAGATAGAGGCAATCTCCCGTACTCAGGCCGTGATCGAGTTTACACCTGCCGGAGAGATCATCACTGCCAACCAGAACTTTCTAGACTGTCTCGGCTACCAACTCTCTGAGATCATCGGCCGCCATCATCGCATGTTCTGTGAAGCGTCGCTCAGCGAGAGTGAGGACTACCGTCAGTTCTGGCGGGAGCTTTCCCAAGGCATCCCGAAGTCCGACGAATTCAAGCGTATTGGTAAGAACGGCAGGGCCGTGTGGATCCAGGCATCCTACAATCCTATCCTCGATGCCGACGGCAAGGTCTTCAAGATCGTTAAGTTCGCGACCGACATCACCGAACGCGTGCGGGCGGTCGATGAAGTTGCGACTGGCCTCAAAGGACTGGCTGAAGGCAACCTGACTTGCGACATCGAAAAGCCGTTCATCCCGAGCCTCGACAAGATCCGCGTCGATTTCAATGCGGCGATCGCAAGACTGCGGGATGCAATGCGCACTGTGGGCGAGAACGCCGAAGGCATTGCCGCCGGTTCCAGCGAAATCCGCCAAGCCTCCGATAGTCTGGCGAAGCGGACGGAACAGCAGGCGGCCGCGGTGGAAGAAACCGCTGCGGCTTTGGAAGAAATCAGCCGAACCGTTGCCGACAGTGCAAAGCGTGCCGAGGAAGCCGGCTCGCTGGTAGGCAGAACTCGCAAGGACGCAGAGCAATCCGGTGAAGTGGTTCGAAACGCCGTCAACGCCATGGGGCAGATCGCAACCTCCTCTAAGGAGATCAGCAGCATCATCGGCGTAATTGATGAAATTGCCTTCCAAACAAACCTGCTCGCGCTCAACGCCGGAGTAGAAGCCGCTCGCGCCGGTGAGGCCGGCAGAGGCTTTGCCGTTGTCGCCCAGGAAGTGCGAGAGCTTGCGCAACGGTCCGCAACGGCGGCTCGAGAAATCAAGACGCTGATCACGACCTCCACTGAACAGGTCTCCCAAGGTGTCTCGCTCGTCGGTCAGACCGGCAAGGCGCTGGAGGATATCGTAGAGCAGGTGATAGAAATCAATGCAAACGTGTCCGCCATCGTAGAAGCGTCCCGCGAGCAGGCGACTGCGCTGCGGGAGGTTAGCCAGGCGGTCAACACAATGGATAAGAACACGCAGCAGAACGCGGCCATGGTTGAGGAAACGACAGCATCAAGTCATAGCCTCGCCCGCGAGGCACAGGATCTGCGCGATCTTCTGGCGCGGTTTAGATTTGGGCAACAATCTTCGCCTAAGGTGATCGCATCGCATCACGACGTGAAGCCGAGCGCCTCACCGGCACGACAGCTTCAGGGCCGGATTGCCCGCGCTGCGTCGAGCGCCGCCTTGCTCCAGGCACCGGAGAGTTGGGAAGAATTCTGATGACTACGACAACCAGTTCTGCGAACTACGGCGGTGAGACACTTGAGATCATTGCATTCCGCCTGCACGATCAGGAGTTCTGCGTAAAGACGACAACCATTCGCGAGATCCGCGGATGGGCACCGTCGACACCCATCCCGCACGCCCCTTCGGACGTCATCGGAGTGATGAACCTTCGCGGATCCGTTATCCCGATCATCGACCTCGCACAAAAACTCGGCATGAAGAGCGCGGTCGCAACGGAACGGAGCGCTATCGTAGTCGCGGAAGTGCACAACATGGTCATCGGCATGCTGGTCGACCAGGTTTCAGACATCCTGACGATCCCTTCGAACCAGGTTCAGCCCGTGCCTGAAATTTCAGCCTCGTTCGACAAGTCCTTCTCCGAAGGCATCATTGCCAATGAGCACGGAATGATCTGTTTCCTCAATCTCGCCAAGATGTTCAAGGGTTCCGAAGTGGAAGATATGGCGGCCTGAGCTTCGCCAGTTCCTCCTTCCGATCGTGAAAAGGCCGCCCATCGCTAGGCGGCCTATTCTTTGTTGCTTCTCCCACGTCAGCCGAAGATCGCCAGGCTGCTCTTCAGCGTCACCCACACGCCCCACAGCAGCGGAATGCCGACAACGGCCCAGGCGGCAAGTGCCTTGGCGTCCATACCACCCTTGCCGATCCCGAAGGAGCCGGTCGGGCCGGCATTGGCAGCCGCCGTCTTTGCCTGCAATGAGGCAACATCTTCCTCGGACATGAACCACTTCTCTGGGAGAGGCCGGATGAAGGCGTTTGCGATCAAACCAAGCGCCAGCATGCCGGCAAGGATATACATCGTGCCCGTATAAAGCGCCGGTCCCGGTGCAACACCGGCAGCGATCTGGGCCTCGCGTATGTAGTTGACCACCACCGGGCCAACGATGCCGGCGGTTGCCCAAGCGGTCAGCAGACGGCCGTGGATCGCGCCGACGAATTGCGTGCCGAAGATATCGGCGAGGTAAGCCGGGATCGTGGCGAAACCACCGCCATACATCGACAGAATGATTCCGAAGGCCAGCACGAAGAGCGCCTTGCTTCCCATATCAGCAAGTGTGGGCGCTGCTGCGTAGAGAATGATGCCGATGACGAAGAAGGCAAAGTAGGTATTCTTTCGGCCAATCTTGTCGGAGAGCGACGCCCAGAAGAAACGCCCACCAATGTTGAACAGCGACAGCAAACCAGCAAACCCCGCGGCGATCGCCGCAATTTGAGCCTTTTGGCCCGCGTCGAGCTGCGAGAAGGTCATATCGGGAAGGCCGATCAGCGAACCGGCGAAGATCTCCTGCAGCATCGGCGAAGCCATGCCGATGACGCCGATACCAGCCGACACGTTGAGGCAGAGCACGGCCCAGATCAGCCAGAACTGCTTCGTCTTGTGCGCATCGCGCAGATGTACGTGACGGGTGGTGATCATCGTGTTCTTCGTGACAGGCGGCGTCCAGCCCTCCGGACGCCAGCCGGCTGGCGGAATGCGGTAGCCGAACGCACCGCCGACCATGAACACGAAGTAGATGATCGCCATCGTGACGAAGGTCTGCCAGACGCCGACCGAGGTATCGGTCTTGAAGGTGTTCATCAGGATGTTGGCGAGTGGGGCGCCGATCATCGCACCGCCGCCGAAGCCCATGATCGCCATGCCGGTCGCCATGCCACGCCGGTCCGGGAACCACTTGATCAGCGTCGAGACCGGCGAGATATAGCCGAGGCCGAGACCGATGCCGCCGATCACGCCCGCGCCGAGCCACATCAGCCACAGTTGGTGCGTCATCACGCCAAGCGCAGCGACAACAATGCCGCCGCACCAGCAGCAGGCTGCAACGAAGCCGGCCTTGCGCGGACCCGCCCGCTCCAGCCACCCACCCCAGATCGCCGCCGAGCAGCCGAGAAGAACGAAGAACAGCGTGTAGATCCAGCCGAGGTCGGCCACGCGCCAGTTGCAGGTCGTGGTAAAGAGTGCGCCGATGAGGTTCATGTCGGCACAGGCGGCCGGCGTATTGGCGCCGAGCGCGCGCGACAGCGGCAGCCAGAAGACGCTGAAGCCATAGGCCATGCCGATGCAGAGATGGATTGCCAAAGCCGCCGGGGGCACGAGCCAACGGTTGAAGCCTGGTTTTGCGATGATGCGTTCTCGATCGAGAATGCCGGGCTCAGCCAGCCCCCCCGCCGTTGTTCCTGCGACTGCCATTCCAATCCCTCCTGTGGAAAATAGGCCTCACAATTTCCGCAAGCAGAACCGGCGTCCCTGCCGGCGCTGCCTCTTATACAGCGCTGTCAGGCACACTCGGCTCTGACAGCGATTCTCCTGCAATGACGCCCTTGCCGCCCTGCGCGCCGTGTGCCGCGTCTTGTCCCACTCCGACCCCGCTGCCGACTTTGGCATCCGGGCGGCGGATCAGCGTGGAAGCTTTCATCACCAAGGGTAGCAGCCCCTCGCCGCCCCTATCGATGTGCTCGAACAGGTGCCGACGCATGCGCGGCTCCCAGAACTTGTTGATATGGGTCGCGACACCTTCGGCCTGCACATCCTCGGGTTGCGACAGGAAGAAGGTGGCGATCTGGTTCGCCATCCGGATGAGCTTCTCGTGCGTCTGGTCATGCGACATGGGTAATGGCTTCCGTGTTGATGCGATCCGCGCGGGTGAAGATCTCGAAATCATCCCCGCGTGCCAAGGCGACCAGGGTCAATCCCGCCTCCTCCGCCGTCCGCACAGCCAGTGCTGTCGGCGCCGATATGGCGATCAGGATTGGGGAGCCGAGGATCGCCGCCTTCTGGACCATCTCGACCGAAATCCGGCTGGTCACCACCACGGCACCCGAGGCACCGTCCAGACCAAGAGCCGCGACGGCACCGATCAGCTTGTCGAGCGCGTTGTGCCGTCCGACATCTTCTCTGACGGCGACAAGACCGCGTCCCGGCACAAAGAAACCGGCACCGTGCACGGCACGTGTCTCGTGATGCAGCGGCTGGGACTTGCTGAGGCTTTGAACGGCATCGGAGATCTGCTTGCCCGTGAGCTTGAGCAGGAGCGTCGAGAGCTGCGGCACCGGGCGCATCGCCTGATCGATGGATTCGATGCCGCAAAGCCCGCAGCCCACAGGCCCGGCCATGTGCCGGCGACGCTGGCGCAGCGCCTCTTCCTTGTCCTCCACCAGCGTGATCTGGACGTCGAGCCCCTTCGTCTCTTCGACGACCTCAACCCGCTCAATCTCGCTGATGGACGAGATGATGCCCTCCGTCACGCTGAAGCCGCGCGCGAAGTCTTCAAGATCCGCCGGCGTGCCCATCATCACCGCATGCGTCGACCCGCCATAGGAAAGGGCGATTGGCACTTCTTCCGGGACGATCCGCATGTCCTCGCGGATCCTGCCGTCACGGCATGCGATCTCCTTCACAGCTGTCTTCGGCTCGAAAACCCGCACCCGCCAATCCTATTCCGCTGCTTCCATCTTGCCCGCAATCCGACGGGCCCGCCGGGTCAGTTCCTCGTAGTCCTGCTGCCACTCGGTCGGACCATTGGATGGCGACACTTGGACGGCCGTGACTTTGTACTCCGGACAGTTGGTCGCCCAGTCGGAGAAGTCGGTGGTGATGACATTGGCTTGCGTGTCGGGATGGTGGAAGGTCGTGTAGACGACCCCGGGTGCGACGCGGTCGGTAATCAACGCACGAAGCGTCGTATCGCCTGCGCGGCTGGCGAGCCTGATCCAGTCGCCATCCTTGATGCCGCGCTGTTCCGCATCGTGCGGATGGATCTCCAAACGGTCTTCGTCGTGCCAAACGACATTTTCCGTCCGCCGGGTCTGAGCGCCGACATTGTACTGGCTAAGGATTCGTCCGGTGGTGAGCAGCAGCGGGAAGCGCGGACCCGTCCGCTCGTCCGTGGCAACATACTCTGTACGGATGAACTTGCCCTTGCCGCGAACGAACCCGTCGACATGCATGATGGGCGAGCCGACCGGGTACTTCTCGTTGCAGGGCCACTGCACCGAACCCATCGTTTCGAGATAGTCGTAGGACACGCCGGCAAAGCTCGGTGTGGTGGCCGCGATCTCGTCCATGATCTGCGACGGGTGCGTATAGGTCCAGTTGAGCCCCATGGCTTGCGCCAGCTTCTGAGTCACTTCCCAGTCGGCATAGCCGTTCTTCGGGCTCATCACCTTGCGGACGCGGTTGATACGGCGCTCGGCATTGGTAAACGTGCCATCCTTCTCCAGGAAGGTCGACCCCGGCAGAAAGACATGGGCGTAATTTGCCGTCTCGTTGAGGAAGAGGTCGTGGACGACGACGCATTCCATCGCGGCAAGGCCGGCGGAAACGTGCTTGGTATCCGGATCGGACTGAAGGATATCTTCGCCTTGGATATAGATGCCCTTGAACGTCCCCTCGACGGCGGCATCCAGCATGTTCGGGATGCGCAGGCCCGGCTCGTTGTTCAGCGTTACGCCCCACATCTTCTCGAACGTGTCACGCGTCGCATCATCGGAGATATGCCGGTAGCCCGGCAGCTCGTGTGGGAACGAGCCCATGTCGCAGGAGCCCTGGACATTGTTCTGACCGCGCAGCGGGTTCACGCCGACGCCCGGACGCCCAATGTTTCCGGTCGCCATGGCAAGGTTTGCGATTGCCATGACGGTGGTCGAGCCCTGGCTGTGCTCGGTGACGCCGAGACCGTAATAGATCGCCCCATTGCCGCCCTGGGCATAGAGCCGCGCCGCGCCCCGAATGAGTTCGGCCGGCACACCAGTGAATTTCTCCGTTTCCTCGGGGCTGTGCTGCGGCTCGGCGACGAAGGCTGCCCAGTCCTGGAATTCGGACCAATCGCAACGCTCGCGAATGAAGGCCTCGTCGAAGATACCTTCCGTGACGATGACATGCGCAAGAGCCGTCAGAACGGCAACGTTGGTGCCGGGCTTCAGCGGCAGATGGTAGGCAGCCTCGACATGCGGCGTCTTCACGAGGTCGATGCGCCGCGGATCGATAACGATGAGCTTTGCGCCCTGGCGCAGCCGCTTCTTCAGGCGTGAGCCGAAGACGGGATGCCCATCCGTCGGATTGGCGCCGATGACCACAACCACGTCGGAGTGCTCGACCGAGTCGAAGTTCTGCGTGCCCGCCGACGTGCCGAACGCTTGCCCGAGGCCATAGCCGGTCGGCGAATGGCAGACACGGGCGCAGGTATCGACATTGTTGTTGCCGAAGCCGGCGCGGATCAGCTTCTGGACGAGGAAGGTTTCTTCATTGGTGCAGCGCGACGAGGTGATTCCGCCGATGGAGTCGCGGCCGTACTGGTACTGCAGCCGCTTGAATTCCGAGGCCACATGCGCAAACGCCTCTTCCCAGGTTACCTCCCGCCAGGGATCGGTGATCTTCTCGCGCACCATCGGGTTGAGGATGCGGTCCTTGTGGTTGGCATAGCCATACGCAAACCGACCCTTGACGCAGGAGTGGCCGCGGTTGGCCTGTCCGTCCTTGTAGGGGACCATGCGCACCAGTTCCTCGCCGCGCATCTCCGCTTTGAAGGAACAGCCGACACCGCAATAGGCGCAGGTGGTAACCGCCGAATGCTCCGGCTGGCCGATCGCGATCACCGACTTCTCCGTCAGCGTGGCGGTGGGGCAAGCCTGGACGCAGGCGCCGCAGGAAACGCATTCGGATTCCAGGAAATGCTCGTGCATGCCGGGCGATACACGGCTGTCGAAGCCTCGCCCTTCGATCGTCAACGCGAAGGTTCCCTGCACTTCCTCGCAGGCACGCACGCACCGCGAACAGACGATGCACTTGGAAGGATCGTAGGTGAAGTAAGGATTGGACTCGTCCTTCGGCATCCACTTGACGTTGATCTCGCCGTTGTTGCGCGCCTTGACGTGGTTGTCGCCCTCATAGCCGTAGCGAACGTCTCGTAACCCGACAGCGCCCGCCATGTCCTGCAGTTCACAATCACCGTTGGCCGCGCAGGTGAGACAGTCGAGCGGATGGTCGGAGATGTAGAGCTCCATCACGCCCTTGCGGATCTGCTTCAGCCGCTCCGTCTGCGTATGAACCACAAGCCCGGGTGCCACCGGCGTGGTGCAGGACGACGGGGTGCCATTCCTGCCGTCTACCTCGACAAGGCAGAGCCGGCAGGAGCCAAAGGCGTCCACCATGTCAGTGGCGCACAGCTTCGGAACCTGAATGCCGGCCTCCATCGACGCCCGCATGATCGACGTCCCGGCGGGAACAGTGACTTCGCGACCGTCGATTGTGAGAGTAACCTGCGCTTCAGAGCGGGAGGCTGGTGTGCCGTAGTCGATTTCGTGGATCAGGGACATTGTCTTTACTCCGCCGCTTCGACGAGGGGTGTTGGGGCGAAATCATCGGGGAAATGCGTCATCGCGCTCATTACCGGGTAAGGCGTGAAGCCGCCAAGCGCGCAAAGCGAACCGAACTTCATCGTGTTGCAGAGGTCGGCAAGCAGCGCCTTGTTCTTCTCCGGCTCGATGCCCATCGCGATCTTGTCGGCCGTCTCGACGCCGCGAGTCGAGCCGATCCGGCAGGGCGTGCACTTGCCGCAGCTTTCGATCGCGCAGAATTCCATGGCGAAGCGGGCCTGCTTCAGCATGTCGGCCATCTCGTCGAACACGACGACGCCAGCATGGCCGATCAGTCCGTCTTTCGCTGCGAACGCCTCATAGTCGAATGGTGTGTCGAAGAGAGCCCGTGGGAAATACGCCCCCAACGGCCCGCCGACTTGCACCGCCTTCACCGCTCGCCCGGTCGCGGTACCGCCACCTATCTCCTCGACGATCTGCCCGAGCGTCAGGCCGAACGCCGTTTCGAACAAACCGCCGTACTTGACGTTGCCAGCGATCTGGATCGGGATCGTCCCGCGCGAGCGGCCCATGCCGAAGTCGCGGTAGAAGGCTGCGCCCCGATCCAAGATGACGGGCACCGAGGCGAGTGAAATGACGTTGTTGACGACGGTCGGGCGGCCGAGAAAGCCTTGCAGTGCCGGAAGCGGCGGCTTTGCCCGGACGATGCCTCGCTTGCCCTCTAGCGAATTGAGGAGCGACGTCTCCTCGCCGCAGACATAGGCGCCGGCGCCGGCGCGGACCTCCATGTCGAACGCATGACCGGAGCCCAGGACCGATGGCCCGAGGATGCCCGCGCCGCGTGCAATCTCGATCGCCTCGTTCATGGTCTGGATTGCGTGCGGGTATTCGGAACGGGTGTAGAGATAACCCTTGGTCGCGCCCGTGGCGAGACCGGCAATAATCATGCCCTCGATCAGGACGAAGGGATCACCCTCCATGATCATCCGATCGGCAAACGTGCCGCTATCACCCTCGTCGGCATTGCAGACGATGTATTTCTGCGGGCCAGGAGCATCCGCAACCGTTTTCCATTTGATCCCGGTCGGGAACCCTGCGCCGCCACGACCGCGCAATCCGCTGTCGGTCACCTCCTGCACAATCTCCGGTGCGGTCATCGAAAGCGCCCGCTCTAAGCCTTTTAGACCCTGATAATGACGGTAGTCATCCAGCGACAGAGGATCGGTCACACCACAACGGGCGAAGGTCAGGCGGGTCTGCTGACGAAGGAAGGGGATTTCCTTCGTCAGCCCAAGACAGAGAGCGTGGTCTCCACCGTTGACGAATCCTGCCGCGAAAAGGCTCGCCACGTCGCTTGCGCGAACCGGGCCATACGCCATCCTTCCTGCCGAAGTGCGCACCTCAACGAGCGGCTCCAGCCAAGCCATTCCCCGCGAACCGTTGCGGACGATCCTCGCATCGAGACCTCGCAGCTCTATTTCCTGTGCGATGGCCGTTGCGACCTTGTCAGCGCCAAGCGCGAGTGCCGCCGCATCACGCGGCACGAATATGGTGACGGTCATCGGCGCACCTCCGCAACGATTTCGGCAAGACAGTCTTCGTCGACGCGACCGTAAACCTCGTCATCGAGCATGGCGGCCGGAGCGCAGGCGCACAGTCCGAGACAATAGACTGGCTCCAGTGTGACCGCCCCATCCAGCGTTGTTTGATGGAAGTCGATGCCGAGCAACTGCCGCAAGCGATTGGCCACCGCGTCAGCGCCCATGGACTGACAGGCTTCCGCCCGACAGAGCTTCAAGGTGTGCCGCCCCGCAGGCGCATCACGAAAGTCGTGATAGAATGTAACGACGCCATGCACTTCGGCGCGCGAGAGATTGAGTTCGTCGGCGATAACCGGCTTCACCTCTTCTGGAATAAAGCCGAACTCGTGCTGCATGGCATGAAGGATCGGCAGCATCGGCCCTTCGAGGTGCTTGCGTTCCCGAATGATCGAAAGAGCGCGCTCGGCATAAATGCCGCCGGCAACGTGCACATTCATATCCAAGCCTCCCGCTGAAGGATGCGCTCCCATGGCATCCTTCCGACGCATCTATGCGTCCACTGTATGCACAGGGTGAATTCGGGACCTCGGGGGGTCAATAAAGGTGTTTCGTTACGCGATAGAAAAAACCTATCAAACCAAATCGACAGGTTTGAGGCTGCGGGCCTGGTGAAGAAGCGCGGATACGAGGGGCGTAAACGGCTCCCGATGCGTCGCGACTAGTCCGACAATATGGCTAGCCTCCGGCTCCACGATCGGAATCGTCTTGATTTGCTTCGCAAAACCAAACGACTTGGCAACATTTCGCGGCATGATGCTTGCCCATTGGCCGGTGCCGACGTGCGAGAGGAGGACGACCATCGAGTTCGACTCCAGCGTCGGCGCGATCGTCACCCCTGCATCTGCAAGGTGCTGGTTGATGATGCGCCGGTTCTGCATGTCCGGTGTCAATAGGCAAAGCCGAACGTGCGCCATCTCATGCCACGTCACGGAGTCATGATCCGCATAAGGCGTGCCTTCTGCCGTCACCAGCGTGTAGCGCTCGGCATACAAGGGCACGCTTGTCACTCTCCCCAGCGGCTCGTTGTCGAGATAGGTGATGCCGGCATCGATCTCGAAGTTGTCGAGCTGGCTCAAGACCTGCAGCGAATTTCGGGAGACCACGGAAAAGGTGACATCAGGATGCTTCGCCTGGAAAGGCTCCGTCAGGCGCGGGATCATCGCAAGCGCTGTCGGGATCGCAGCAAGGCGGATATGGCCTGAGAGACCGGTCTTGGCTGCGCGCATCTCTTCGCGCATGGTCCTTGCATCGCCGACGATGCGCTTGGCCCACTCCAGCACCCGCTGCCCTTCCGGGGTAAGCCCCTGGTAGCGGGACCCGCGCACCACAAGCACGACGCCCAGTTGATCCTCAAGTTGCCTGATCGCGGCGGAGAGGGACGGCTGCGATATGCCGCTTTCCTCCGCGGCACGGCCGAAATGGCCTTCGCGCGCGAGCGTAATGAAGAACTCCAGCTTGTCGATCATGAGTGTAAGCTCCCTTGCGTAGAGAACAGCAAGCCGCTGGCAAGAAGGCAACAAAAAAGGCGGCCAGAGGCCGCCTTGAAGAAATCGATCTCAGCCGGGATCACGCCGGGAGGATCGCACCGTTGAGGTTGGTAAGCTCCGCCAGATACTGCTCGAGCTTGGTCTTGTGCTCGTGATCCGTCGCAGCACCGGCATCCGCCTGCGCCGCTTCAATCCGTGCCTGCAGCGTTTCCCGTGTCACGTCCGAAAGCGGCAGAGCCGATTCGGCCAGAACCGTGCAGCCGGTTGGCAGGATATCGGCGAAACCGCCGAAGACGACATATTTGCTGTCCTGGCCTGAGGCCAGCTTCACGGTAACGACGCCCGGCTTGATGGTGGTCATCGTCGGCGCGTGATTGGCAAGAACCGTCATCTCGCCCAGCGTCGCCGGGATTACGACTTCGGTCACCTTTTCCGACAGGAGAAGGCGCTCCGGAGAAACGAGTTCGAAATTGAAGGCGTCAGCCATGTCGGATCACTTCTTCACGTGTTGCATGCAATGGCGCGCCATTTTCACGGCGCGCCTGCTTTGAGAAAGCTTAGGCAGCAGCTGCCAGCTTCTTCGCCTTTTCCATGGCCTCTTCGATGGAGCCGACCATGTAGAAGGCGGCTTCCGGAAGATGGTCGTACTCGCCGTTGACGAGACCCTTGAAGCCCTTGATCGTGTCTTCGAGAGCAACCAGCTTCCCCGGCGAACCGGTGAAGACTTCGGCAACGAAGAACGGCTGCGACAGGAAGCGCTCGATCTTGCGCGCGCGAGCAACCGTCAGCTTGTCGTCTTCCGACAGTTCGTCCATGCCGAGGATGGCGATGATGTCCTGCAGCGACTTGTAGCGCTGCAGCGTCGTCTGAACCTTACGAGCGACGTCGTAGTGCTCTTCGCCGACGATCATCGGGTCGAGCATGCGCGAGGTGGAGTCGAGCGGGTCAACGGCCGGATAGATGCCCTTTTCGGCGATCGAACGCGACAGAACCGTCGTTGCGTCCAAGTGGGCGAACGAGGTCGCCGGTGCCGGGTCGGTCAAGTCGTCGGCGGGAACGTAGATGGCCTGAACCGAGGTGATCGAGCCCTTGGTCGTGGTGGTGATGCGTTCCTGCATCTGACCCATGTCGGTTGCGAGCGTCGGCTGATAGCCAACGGCCGAAGGAATACGGCCGAGCAGAGCAGACACTTCCGAGCCTGCCTGGGTGAAGCGGAAGATGTTGTCGACGAAGAACAGAACGTCCTGGCCCTTGTCGCGGAAGTCTTCAGCGATCGTCAGGCCCGTCAGGGCGACGCGAGCGCGCGCACCCGGAGGCTCGTTCATCTGGCCGTAAACCAGGGCTGCCTTAGACCCTTCGCCGCCGCCGTGCTTGTTCACGCCGGACTCGATCATTTCGTGATAAAGGTCGTTCCCTTCACGCGTACGCTCGCCGACGCCTGCGAACACGGAGTAACCACCGTGCGCCTTCGCGACGTTGTTGATCAATTCCATGATGAGAACGGTCTTGCCGACGCCGGCGCCGCCGAAGAGGCCGATCTTACCGCCCTTTGCGTAAGGTGCGAGAAGGTCGACGACCTTGATGCCGGTGACGAGGATCTGACCTTCTGTGGACTGCTCCACATAGGCCGGCGCTTCCTGGTGGATTGCGCGCAGCGTGGTGGTGTCGAGTGGGCCTGCTTCGTCAACCGGTTCGCCGATCACGTTCATGATGCGGCCAAGCGTCTGCTCGCCAACCGGAACGGAGATCGGGGAGCCCGTGTTCGTGACACGCTGGCCACGGACGAGCCCTTCGGTCGAGTCCATGGCAATCGTCCGAACCTGGTTTTCCCCGAGGTGCTGAGCAACCTCAAGAACCAGCCGGTTACCATTGTTATCCGTTTCCAAGGCGTTCAGGATCGACGGCAGTTCGCCATCGAAAGCGACGTCCACGACGGCACCAATCACCTGCGTTACTTTGCCGACGGAGGTGCCGGCATCCAGGGTAGCTGCGATAGCCATTGTTCTTACCCTCTTTCCTTATCTCAGAGCGCTTCCGCGCCCGAAATGATTTCAATGAGTTCCTTGGTGATCTGCGCCTGACGCTGGCGGTTGTACGAAAGCGTCAGCTTGTTGATCATCTCACCGGCATTGCGCGTTGCATTGTCCATCGCGGACATCTGCGCGCCATAGAAGGATGCGTTGTTCTCGAGGAGCGCCCGGAAGATCTGCACGGCGACATTGCGCGGCAGAAGGTCTTCTAGGATTTCCTCTTCGCTCGGCTCGTATTCGTAGAGCGCAGCCGATCCGTTCGCGGCTTCGGCGTCGTCGAACTTGGCCGGAATGATCTGCTGTGCGGTTGCCACCTGCGCGATGACCGACTGGAACCGGGCAAAGAACAGGGTCGCGACGTCGAACTCACCTTTGCTGTAGAGCTCAAGAACCCGGCGTGCCACGTCATCTGCGTTGGCGAAGCTTAATTGCTTCACCTCACGGAAGGTGACGTAGTCAACGATGTTCTCCTTGAACGTCCGGCGCAGGATGTCGTTGCCCTTGCGTCCAACGGTCAGGATCTTCACCGTCTTGCCTTGCGCCAGCAGCTTGAGGGCATGCTCGCGGGCGAGACGAATGATGGACGAGTTAAAGCCGCCGGCCAGGCCGCGCTCACCTGTGGCCACCACGAGAAGATGAACCTGGTCCTTGCCGGTACCCGACAGAAGCAAGGGTGCTTCTGCGTTCCCAGCGTTGGCGGCCGAAAGGCTCGCCAGCACCTTGTTCATGCGTTCCGCGTAGGGACGAGCAGCCTCGGCCGCCTCCTGCGCACGGCGCAGCTTCGCCGCCGCGACCATTTTCATCGCTTTGGTGATTTTCTGCGTCGCCTTGACGGAGGCGATCCGGTTCTTCAGATCCTTAAGTGAAGGCATCCGTTATCGGTCCCCTAGGGGTTAGTGTTCGGTCTCAGGCGAAGGACTTAGAATAGGCGTCGAGCGCAGACTTGAGCTTTGCCTTGACGTCGTCCGACAGAGCCTTCTCGGTGCGGATCGCATCGAGAACATCCTTGCCTTCCGAACGCATGTAGGTCAGCAGACCCTGCTCGAACTTGCCGACATCGCCAACCGGGATCTTGTCCAGGTAGCCGTTGACGCCTGCAAAGATCACCGCAACCTGCTCTTCCGTCTTCAGCGGCGAGAACTGCGGCTGCTTCAGGAGCTCCGTCAGGCGAGCACCGCGGTTGAGGAGGCGCTGCGTCGAGGCATCGAGGTCGGAGCCGAACTGCGCGAAGGCAGCCATTTCGCGATACTGCGCAAGCTCGCCCTTGATCGAGCCGGCAACCTGCTTCATCGCCTTGACCTGCGCAGCAGACCCGACGCGGGAGACCGACAGACCGACGTTCACGGCGGGGCGGATACCTTGGTAGAACAGGTCGGTTTCGAGGAAGATCTGACCGTCGGTGATCGAGATCACGTTGGTCGGAATGAACGCCGAAACGTCGTTACCCTGCGTTTCGATGACCGGCAGAGCCGTCAACGAACCGGCACCGCGCTCGTCGGAGAGCTTGGCAGCGCGCTCGAGAAGGCGCGAGTGCAGGTAGAAAACGTCGCCCGGATAAGCTTCGCGGCCCGGCGGACGGCGCAGCAGAAGCGACATCTGGCGGTAGGCCACGGCCTGCTTGGAAAGGTCGTCGTAAGCGATCAGCGCGTGCTGACCGTTGTCACGGAAGTACTCGCCCATTGCGCAACCGGCGAACGGGGCCAGGTACTGCATCGGAGCCGGATCGGAAGCCGTTGCAGCAACGATGATCGAGTACTGCAGCGCGCCGCGCTCTTCGAGCACCTTGACGAACTGGGCAACCGTGGAACGCTTCTGACCGATAGCGACGTAGACGCAGTACAGCTTCTCGCTGTCCGGGCCGTTGTCGTGGATCGGCTTCTGGTTCAGGAACGTATCAAGGATGATGGCGGTCTTGCCGGTCTGGCGGTCGCCGATGACGAGCTCACGCTGGCCGCGACCGACAGGGATCAGGGCGTCGATGGCCTTGAGGCCGGTGGACATCGGCTCATGAACCGACTTGCGTGGAATGATGCCAGGCGCCTTCACGTCGACACGCGAACGGCGCGTCGCATTGATCGGGCCCTTGCCGTCGATCGGGTTGCCGAGCGCGTCAACGACGCGGCCGAGCAGTTCCGGACCAACTGGAACGTCAACGATGGCGCCCGTCCGCTTGACGGTGTCGCCTTCCTTGATCTCGCGGTCAGAACCAAAGACAACCACGCCGACATTGTCGGCTTCCAGGTTGAGTGCCATTCCGCGGATGCCGCCCGGGAACTCAACCATCTCGCCGGCCTGGATGTTGTCCAGACCGTAGACGCGGGCGATACCGTCACCAACGGAAAGAACCTGGCCGACTTCGGAGACCTCAGCCTCCTGGCCGAAGTTCTTGATTTGATCTTTCAGAATTGCGGAAATTTCCGCGGCGCGGATATCCATCAGCCAACCTCTTTCAGTGCAAGCTTAAGGGTGGAAAGTTTGGTGCGAAGGGAAGTGTCGATCTGACGCGACCCGACCTTGACGATCAGGCCACCAAGAAGCGTGGGATCCACCGTTACGGCGACGACCACGTCCTTGCCAGTGACGCCCTTCAGCGCCGACTTGAGTTCTTGTTCCTGGTCCGGCGTCAACGCATGTGCGGACGTCACATCGGCCGTGACCTCGCCGCGGTGAGCGGCGGCGATCTGCCGGAAAGCGCGGATCATTCCCGGCAGGGCAAACAGGCGGCGATTGCCTGCCACAACCTTCAGGAAGTTTGCGACGGCGCCGCGAATGCCTGCCTTGTCCGCAACCGCGGATATCGCGCGCACCTGCTCGTCGGCCGAGAATACCGGGCTCAACACGAGGCGACGCAGATCGCTGCTCTCATCCATCATCGCCTGAAAACGATCCAGATCCGCGTTGACAGCATCGACCGAACCCGCCTCAAGGGCGACCTCGAAGAGAGATGATGCATAGCGCTCTGCTACACCGGAAATCATCTGGGACGTGTCAGCCACGGGCACAGTTTCCCTTGATTGTCATCAAGCGCCGGACCTCCTTGCAGGAGATCGCTAAGCTCTTGCGATCGTTTGCTATTTTGTTGAAATCAACCAGCTTTTTCGCTGGCCCCTTCAGACATTCGCGGTTCGTCTAGCATAGGATCCAGGGACTCGCAACACGGCAGATAGGCTAAAACGCCTTGCCTCCAAGGGCTTGAACCGATTTTTTGACGAAGTCGAGATGAATTCCGACGGTGCTGGTGTCCGGCCCCGTCACAGATAGCCGAAGACATAGCCAAGCGGCAGTGCCGCCAGCACAACTTGCAGAACGAGCACCAGGACGTTACGCGCGGTGCGGCCGCGATCCAGAAGAAGCGAGAGGATCCGTCCGAAAGCCGCCAGAGCAAGCGCACCTCCCAGCATCAGGTAGGTGAAATCCTGCGCCAGCGCGAGCGCCGAAAGGCCGAAGCCCAGATGCAGCCCGCCCACGGAACGGGTGGCGCCAAACCCTTCCGAAGCAACCTGGCCCGTCACAAAACCTCCAGCCCGCAGGACAGGCGCGGGAAAAAGCAGCGCCAAGAGACCGAAGACAGCTACGGCGAGTGCGGAAAGAAAAGCCAGCTGTTCGGGTAGCTCTGCCGGGAAATACAGTTCCAAAGGTCTCTCCTGATGCATCGTGTGACCGCTCAATTACCAGCGGCATAGGGTTTTTCAAAGGAAGCTTTGCGGATCGATATCGATCTGGACGTGAACCGATCCTCGCACCTTCGGCCCCTGCGACACCATCGTCTTCAGGAAGGCCTGCATCTCCGAGGTCCGGCGACCATGGACGAGAAGACGGAACCGATGCCGCCCGCGTACAAGGGCCAGCGGCGCTTCTGCCGGTCCAAGCACGGAAATCCCGGACACCGGCGGAGCGGCGGCACGCAAGCCCCGGGCGTGCACTTCCGCATCCGCACGCGTCTCCGCCGAAACGATGACAGATGCAAGCCGCCCGAACGGTGGCAGGATCGCTCGTTCCCGCTCCGTGATCTCTCGCTCGTAGAAGGCGCCCGGATCCCCCGAGACGATCGCCTGCATCACCGGATGCTGCGGCTGGTATGTCTGAAGCAGGCCGTGGCTCTTCAAACCGGTTCGTCCTGCACGGCCGGTCACCTGGCTCAACAGCTGAAACGTGCGTTCCGCCGCCCGCGGGTCACCGTTTGCGAGACCGAGATCTGCGTCCACGATCCCGACCAACGTCATCAGTGGAAAGTTGTGCCCCTTCGCTACCAGTTGGGTTCCGATCACGATATCAACATCGCCTCTCTCAATCGCTTCCAGCTCAAGCCGCAGGCGTTTGACGCCGCCGAGCAGATCGGAAGACATCACGATCGTGCGGGCGGCGGGGAAATGCCTCTCCACCTCCTCGGCAATGCGCTCGACCCCTGGGCCGCAGGCCACGAGATGATCGAATGTTCCGCATTCGGGACACGCCTCCGGCGTCGGCTCGTTGTAGCCGCACTGGTGGCACTGAATCTGGTTGCGGAATCGATGCTCTACCAGCCAACTCGAGCATTGAGGGCACTGGAAGCGATGACCGCAGACCCGGCAGAGCGTCAGCGGGGCATAGCCTCGCCGATTGAGAAAGAGCAGCGACTGCTGACCCTTCTCGATCGTCTTGCCGATGGCGCGCAGCAGCACCGGCGACAGGAAGCCACCCCGCTCCGGCGGATGACGCCGCATGTCGACGAGATGCAGATCCGGCAGGGCCGCTTCGCCGAACCGGGTCGGCAGATGGACAAGATGGTACCGCCCCGCCTGAGCATTGACCTGGCTCTCGACTGACGGCGTGGCGGACACAAGCACAACTGGGAAATCGCCGATCCGCGCCCGCACCACGGCCATGTCGCGCGCATTATAGAAGACGCGGTCCTCCTGCTTGTAGGCAGGGTCGTGCTCTTCATCGACGATGATGAGACCGAGGTTCTCGAACGGCAGGAAAAGCGCGGAGCGCGCGCCCGCGACCACCTGCACCTCGCCGGTGACGATGCCCCGCCAGACCTTCTCGCGGATACGGGGAGAAAGATCGGAATGCCATTCCCCTGGCTTTGCGCCAAAGCGATCCTGAAACCTCTCCAGGAAGCTGGAGGTCAGGGCGATTTCCGGCAAGAGGATCAGTACCTGCTTCCCCTGCCGCAAGGTCTCCGCAATCGCCTCGAAATAGACCTCGGTCTTGCCCGATCCTGTGACGCCATCAATCAGCGATGAGGAGAAGCCACCCTGTTTCACGAGATCAACGATTTCGCGAGCCGCCTCCTTTTGCGGCCCCTCGATCCGAGGTGCGGTATAGTCAGGGTCCGGCTTCGCTACGACCGGCGGCGGAGGAAGAAAGACTGTCTCGAACAGCCCCTGTTGTGTCAGCCCATCGATGACACTCGTGGAGACACCTGCAGCATGGGCAAGTCCCATCCGCGTCCATGGCACATCCTCGTTGACCTGCTGCAGAACCCGCGTCCGCGCCGGCGTCATCCGCTCCGGCTGGCCGCCTACATAACGAAGCCCTTCGATCATCGGCTCCGGCTCAAGCGCCGCCGGCGCCCGGATCGCCATTCTCGCCACCAGCCCCGGCGGCGACAGCGTGTAGCTTGCGACCCACTCTATGAACCGGCGCATCTCTGCCGACAGCGGCGGGCAGTCGAAGGCGAGGGTGATAGGCCGCAGTTTCTTCGGATCGACCGATTCGTCATTGTCGCCGTCCCAGACGACCCCGATCACCTGGCGCGGACCAAGCGGAACCTGCACGACCGAACCAGCCTCGACATACATGCCTTCCGGCATGGCATAGCTATAGGGGCCCGGCGCCGGCAGTGGCACCAGGACAGGAACAACCTGTCTGACCGGCGGTGTGTCGAACAGCGCGCCAAAGAGATTGGTCGAATCTGCGCCCATGCGGCGGGACCTTGCCCCGAAGCGGAACAAAAGGAAACCGTAGATTTAGTGCAGGCGCACCGCTAGGGACTGGTGAAGACTGCGTCGCTGTCGGCTGCGAGCTGGAAGACCGTGTGATTTTCGATCGCCTTGGTGACGTCCGAAAGTTCGCCCTCCAGCTGGTCCGGCTGGATCAGCTGGCCGATGGTGATATCGAATCGATTGCCCTTCTTGTTGAGGAGCTCGTAGAACACGGTCATGTCGCGCAACTCGGTTGACCATTTGGCGAACCAGTAGAAGAGACCGGAGTTGCGGGCGCGCATGTGGATCGGCAGGATCGGCAGGTTGTATTTCTTCGCCAGCCCCACCGCCGATGTCTTCCAGGGGCGCTCGTTCAGCTTACCGTTCTCCCAGTAGGCGATGCGACCGGAGGGAAACAGCACCATGACCTTGCCGTCTTCCACGGTCTTGTTGGTCAGCACCAGCGTCTCGCGCGTCTTCAGCTTGCTCTTGTATTCTTCTCGCCATTCAACGGGGATAATCATCTCCGCGAACCGGGGATTGACCCGGATCGCGTCGCGATTCGCGAATACCATCATGTCCGGCCGGGTGCCCTTCAAGAGGTCGAAGACGGCGATGCCGTCGGCGATGCCGGTCGGGTGATTGCTGACGAGGAGGAAGCCGCCGGATGCGGGAACCCGCTCGGCATTCGTCACGCGCACATCGAGCTTCAGGATATCGCTCAGATATTCGAAAGACTGCAGCCCCGGCAGGGCCGCAATATCGTTGGCAAACTCGATCGCACGATCATAGCGAAGCAGCGTATAAAGGAACGGCCTCATCACCGGCCACAGCGGATGCTTGACAATCCGATCGCCCCGCTCGGCAATAAGGGTGTCGACGATGTGACCGGGTTTACCTTGCGAAACGAGGGAAACTGCTTCGGCAAAATGCCCCAGCGGGGACATTGAATCGCGGCGCGCCATATAAACTCCTGCAGACAGGATTGGGGCTATATCGCAGTCCCACGTGATCGAACAATGACAACGTCACCTTTAGCGATTCGTAACGCGCCTGAAGCAATCTGTGTCGATTGCTGAATCAATTCAATAGGCACCACGTGAACGAGCTGCTCATCATTGCTGCGCCCGAGGTACTGGAGAAGAGGAACGGGTGGCTGGCCAGCCTCCGCAATGAACGCCGCCTCTCCCCAAACACGCTGGACGCCTACGAGCGCGATACGCGGCAGTTCCTCACTTTCCTGACCGGCCACTGCGGCGGTCCTGCCACCCTTCGCGACCTGCATACGTTACGAACGGCGGATCTACGCGGCTTTCTCGCGGCTCGCAGACGCGAGGGGTCGGGAAATCGCTCCCTGGGTCGCCATCTCGCCGGCCTTAGATCCTTTCTGCGCCACCTCGAGAGACAGGGGCTGGTAAATGCCGCCGCGGCCGGCGCCATCCGGGCGCCAAAGCAGGGCAAGTCTCTGCCAAAACCGCTGACCGATCGCCAGGCGCTCAGGGTCACGACAGCGGATTCTCAACTCCATGACGAGCCGTGGATTGCGGCACGGGATGCCGCAGTCATGACACTCCTCTACGGATGCGGGCTTCGCATCTCCGAGGCGCTCGAGCTGACGCCTGCAGACATCCCTTCCCATGCGACGTCCCTGCGCATCACGGGTAAGGGCGGTAAAATGCGCATTGTCCCGCTGTTGCCGGCAGTGCACGTATCTGTGGACGCCTATAAGAGGCTATGCCCTTACGTGCTCCCGGCAGGCGAGGTGCTTTTCCGCGGGGCGCGGGGCGGCGCGCTGCAGCCCGCAATCATTCAAAGAGCCATGCAGAAGCTGCGCAGCGCCCTCGGCCTGCCGGATACCGCCACCCCTCACGCCCTTCGCCATTCGTTTGCGACACATCTTTTGGCAGGCGGCGGCGATCTGCGCACGATCCAAGAGCTGCTCGGTCACGCCAGTCTCTCCACCACGCAAATCTACACCGGCGTTGATTCCGCACGGCTGCTCGAGGTCTACGATCGCGCCCACCCGAGGGCATAGGACTGCCTTAACCATGGTTCTTAATCTGCCGTCTATGCCACGCCGACTAAGGTCTGCGTAAATCCTCGAGAGAACCCATGATCAGCCAGTCCTCCTTCCCCCTGCTGCCTGTACGACTGCTGCGCCGGCTGTCCGAGGTCTCACTCTGGCTCCTGGCTGGGCTTCACCTCCTGGTGTTGATGTCGCTGCTGCTGATTCTGGCTGCGATCTCTCCCGCCAAGGCCGCTGACGACTGCCGCGGCGAAGATCTGCTGGCAAAGCTTAAGCAGGAGGATCCGCAGCGTTACGCCGCAATCCTGGAGGAAGGACGGGCTGTCCCCAACGGGCAGGGGCTATTCTGGATGATCGAGCATCCGGGTGTCCGGCCCTCCTACCTCCTCGGAACCATGCACGTGACGGATCCGCGCGTTCTCAGGATGCCACCAGGTGCCGCCGAGGCACACGCCTCCTCACGCACGTTCGTTATCGAATCCGACGAGATCCTCGACGAGAAGAAGGCGACGGCGGCCATCCTGGCAAAGCCGGAGCTCACCATGTTCACCGACGGGCGCTCGATCGAGACGCTGTTGTCGACGGAGGATCGAAAGGTTCTGGAGGACGGACTACAGAAGCGCGGCCTCGCTCTGTCGGCAGTTTCCCGGATGAAGCCCTGGATGCTGGCAGGTTTCATTGCCAGTTCCGCCTGCGAATCCGCGCGCAAGGCCGAAAATGCGATCTTTCTCGACAAGAAGATTGCGGCGGACGCAGTGGCCGCCGGCAAGCCTGTAAAAGGTCTTGAAACGCTTGCAGAGCAACTTACCGCGATGGCCGCAATGCCCATCGACTTCCATCTTCAGGCGCTTGTCGAGACGGTGAGGTTAGGCGACGAGATGGACGACGTCGTCGAAACGATGACCCAGCTCTACCTCAACGGCGAAACTGGTATGACCATCCCCGCGCTGAAGGCGCTCACTCCGACCCATAGCGATGAAGACAAGAGCGCCTACGCCGCTTTCGAGGCTGCCGTCATCTCTGAACGCAATCATCGCATGGCCGAACGTGCCGCACCGATTCTTGCAGATGGCGGTGTCTTCGTCGCAGTCGGGGCACTGCACCTGCCCGGCAAAGAAGGTCTGATCGAGCTCCTGCGCCGGCAGGGCTTCACCGTCACACGCGTGGGCGGCTAGACCACCGTCATTCGCCGAAGCACATTGGTCTTCCAGTAGAACTGGTGAACCAGCACGCCGAGCACGTGAGCGACGATCACCAGCCACAGAAGCAGTTTCAGTGGACCGGCGTGGATCTCGCCCGCCTGCTCATTGCCGAAGTAGTAAGCGCCGATGCCGGTGAAGGGGAGCGCGATCGTCAGCAGATAAAGCAGGACATGGGCGATCTTGCCGCCAGGCGAAAAAATGGCGGTTCCTGGGTCGGTAGGGCCGGGCTCTTCATCGTCAGCCTCAACACGAGGCGACAGAGCGTCAGCACCAGGATCGCGATCCCGGCATACGCATGGAGATTGGCGCTCGCCAATTGCTCGGCCGTTGCCGCACCGCTGTGCTCGACGGCTTCCTTCCACTCCTCCATCCCGTCGGGGAGCAGAAGGTTGAAGAACACCAGCAGGACGACCAGCCAGTGCAGGATGCGTTGCGATGCGGAATAGGAGACGGTGTCGGAAGCCATGGTCCTGCCTTTCCTCGGTCTCTGAACGGCAGTTGCTCCCAAACGATAAAGGCCGCAGCTTGGCTGGCAAGCTGCGGCCTGGAAGATGAAGAAGATTTAATCCTGTTCTTGCGATTCTAGATGTGGATCGGCTTGAAGAAGGTCCCCAGCGCCGCTTCCTTCACCGCTTCCGACATAGTCGGATGCGCATGGCAGGTGCGGCCCAAGTCCTCCGAAGAACCACCGAATTCCATCAGTACCGCGATCTCATGGATCATTTCGCCGGCGCCGAAGCCGACGATATGGCCGCCCAGCACCCGGTCGGTCTCCTTGTCTGCGAGGATCTTGACGAAGCCGTCTGTCGCCAACATGGCGCGGGCACGGCCATTCGCAGTGAACGGGAACTTGCCGACCTTGTAGGCGATACCCGCGGCCTTCAGTTCCTCCTCGGTCTTGCCGACAGAAGCCACTTCAGGCTGCGTGTAGACGACGCCTGGAATGACGTCGTAATTCACGTGGCCATGCTGACCGGCGAGGATCTCTGCCAGGGCAACGCCTTCGTCTTCCGCCTTGTGGGCGAGCATCGGCCCCTTCACCACATCGCCGATGGCGTAGATGCCCTCGACATTGGTCTTGAACTGACCGTCGATCTCGACGCGGCCTCGATTGTCGAGGGCAACGCCTGCCTCTTCCAGCCCGAGGCCTGTAGTATAGGGCTTGCGGCCGGTGGAGATCAGCACCACATCCGCATCGATCGTCTGCGCCTCGCCGCCCTTCACGGGCTCAAAGGTCACCTTGGCGCCGTCGCCACTCTTCTCGACACCCGTGACCTTGGCTCCAAGATTGAAGGTCATACCCTGCTTGGCGAGCATCCGCTGGAACTGCTTGGAGACCTCGCCGTCCATGCCGCCGAGGATATTGTCCAGGTACTCGACGACCGTGACCTTTGCTCCAAGGCGCATCCAGACGGAGCCGAGCTCCAGACCGATCACACCGCCGCCGACGACCACCAGGTTCTGCGGCACCTTGTCCAGCGCGATAGCGCCGGTGGACGAGACGATCACCTTCTCGTCGATCTCGACATTGACGCCTGGGATGCCAGCGACGTCTGAACCCGTGGCAATGACGATGTTCTTCGTCTCAAGCTCCTGCGCTTTGCCGTCATCCCCCGTCACCGAGACCTTGCCCGCCGAGACGATCTTGCCGGTGCCCTGGAAGCCGTCGATCTTGTTCTTCTTGAACAGGAACGAAACGCCGTCGACGTTCGACTTTACCGTCGCATCCTTGTGCGCCATCATTTTTTCGAGGTTGAGCGTGGGTGCAGCAACCTCAACGCCGAGAGCGTCCATACCATGAGCGGCCTGATGGAACATCTCGGAGGCGTGCAGCAGCGCCTTCGAGGGGATGCATCCAACGTTGAGGCAGGTTCCGCCGTAGGTCGAGCGTTTCTCGACAACTGCGACCTTCAGGCCGAGCTGGGCCGCCTTGACGGCACAGACATAGCCGCCGGGGCCGCTTCCGATTACGACGAGATCATAAGCCATGGACAAATCCTTCTTGCTGAGCCCTGCGGGTCAGGCGAACAGGCCGAACATCATCATCAGGAGACCGACGATGCTGACGAGCCAGACGAGCGAGCGAATATAGGGGATACCGCTGAGATAGAGCGGGATGTAGATCACCCGCGCCACCAGCCAGAGGCTGGCGCCGAACAGTCCGACGCCGGAGGTGTCGCCGGCAAAGGCGAGCCCGAGCAAGAGACCGACGAAGGCGGGATAGGTTTCCTGGAAGTTCTTCGACGCGCGGGCCGCACGACCGGCCTGCGCACTCTGGGGCTCCCGCCCCTCGTCCCTTGGCCCCGCATTCCATGCGGAGCCGAGTTCCTTGGTGGCCAGCATGCCCTGCAGCCCGATATGAACGAGCAGCAGGACGACGCTCAGCGAAAGCAGCGTCAGGAGATAGGTGGCATCCGCCGAAGCAAGCTCCATGCTGCTCTCCCGTGCTTAGAGGTCGAGGACCAGGCGCTCCGGATCTTCCAGGCTTTCCTTGACGCGAACGAGGAAGGTGACGGCTTCCTTGCCGTCAACGATCCGGTGGTCGTAGGAGAGCGCAAGATACATCATCGGGCGGATGACGATCTGGCCGCCGACCACAACCGGGCGCTCCTGGATCTTGTGCATGCCGAGGATACCCGACTGCGGGGCATTCAGGATCGGCGAGGACATCAGCGATCCATAGACGCCGCCATTGGTAATCGTGAAGGTACCGCCCTGCATGTCGGCCATGCTGAGCGAACCGTCACGGGCAGCCTTGGCGAGACGCCCAAGTTCCTTTTCGATTTCCGCGATCGACATCTGGTCGGCATCACGGATGACCGGGACGACGAGGCCCTTGTCGGTACCGACGGCCATGCCGACGTGGCAGTAGTTCTTGTAGATGATGTCGGTGCCGTCGATCTCGGCATTGACCGCCGGCAGTTCCTTCAGCGCATGCGTAATCGCCTTGGTGAAGAAGCCCATGAAGCCGAGCTTCACACCGTGCTTCTTCTCGAAGACATCCTTGTACTTGGTGCGCAGGTCCATCACCGCCTTCATGTCCACCTCGTTATAGGTGGTCAGCATGGCGGCGGTGTTTTGCGCGTCCTTCAAGCGCTTGGCGATCGTCTGGCGCAGGCGCGTCATCTTCACGCGCTCTTCGCGCGCTGCGTCGTCGGCCGAGGAGACCGGGCGCGGTGCAGCCGGTGCGGCAGCAGGAGCGGCTGCCTGCGCAGAGGTACCCTTGGCAACGGCCGCCAGCACATCACCCTTCAGCACCTGACCGCGCTTGCCGGAGCCTTCGACGTCGGATGTGGAGATGTTGTTGTCTGCAGCCACCTTTGCGGCGGCCGGAGCCGGCGGCATTGAAGACCCGCCCGCTGCCGCGGCAGGTGCAGCCGACGGTGCAGGTTCTGCGGTCTTGGCCGGAACGGCGGCTTCAGCCGGCTTGGCGGCGGGAGCTGCCGTGCCTGCACCGGCGCCACCTTCAGTGATCTGGCCGAGAAGGGCATCCAGGCCGACCGTCTCGCCGTTCTGGGCGACGATCTCCGAAAGAACGCCCGAGGCCGGTGCCGGCACTTCGACGGTCACCTTGTCGGTTTCGAGCTCAACCAGCGGCTCGTCGGCCTTGACCGTGTCGCCGACCTTCTTGAACCAGGTGCCGACGGTTGCCTCGCTGACGGACTCGCCGAGTGTAGGGACGCGGATTTCGGTGGCCATGATCTGTTTCCGTGTTTGTCAGATTTCGTTTCGACTGAAAAATGAGCGGCTGACGATCAGCCGCCGAGTGCGTCTTCGAGGAAGGCTTCGAGCTGGGCCAGATGCTTTGACATAAGGCCCGTTGCCGGCGAGGCCGCTGCCGGACGACCGGTGTAGCGAACCCGCTGGTACTTGGCATCAATGTGAGCCAGCACCCACTCCAGATACGGATCGATGAACGCCCATGAGCCCATATTCTTAGGCTCTTCCTGGCACCAGACCATCTCCGCATTGCGGAAGCGCGAAAGCTCGTTGATCAGAGCTTTGGCCGGGAAGGGATAGAGCTGTTCGATGCGCAGCAGGTAGATATCGTCGATGCCGCGCTTTTCGCGCTCTTCGAGCAGATCATAATACACTTTGCCCGAGCACATCACCACGCGGCGGATCTTTGCGTCCTTCTGCAGCTTGATCGGTCCGTCCTTGATGACTTCGGCATCATCCCACAACAGCCGGTGGAAGGAGCTTTCGCCAGCCATTTCGGCAAGCGTGGAGGTCGCGCGCTTGTGGCGCAGCAGCGACTTCGGCGTCATCAAGATCAGCGGCTTGCGGAAGTCGCGTTTGACCTGGCGGCGCAGGATGTGGAAGTAGTTGGCCGGCGTCGACACATTGGCGACCTGCATGTTGTCCTCGGCGCACATCTGCAGCCAGCGTTCAAGGCGTGCGGACGAATGCTCCGGTCCCTGTCCCTCATAACCGTGCGGCAGAAGGCAGACGAGGCCCGACATACGTAGCCACTTGCGTTCGCCGGACGAAATGAACTGGTCGAAAACGACCTGCGCGCCGTTGGCAAAGTCGCCGAACTGAGCTTCCCACAGCGTCAGCGCATTGGGACGAGCGAGAGAATATCCATACTCGAAGCCGAGGACAGCTTCTTCAGAAAGCATCGAGTTTATGACTTCGTAGCGAGCCTGGTTCGGCGCAAGGTGGGCGAGCGGCACATACCGCTCTTCCGTTTCCTGATCATAGAGAACCGAATGACGCTGCGAGAATGTGCCGCGTTCGCAGTCCTGTCCGGACAGGCGGATCTTGGTTCCTTCAACCGCCAGCGATCCGAAGGCCAGTGCCTCGGCCATGGCCCAATCGATCCCCTCGCCGGTTTCGATCATCTGCGCCCGGTTGTCCATGAAGCGCTTGATCGTGCGGTGAGCGTTGAAGCCCTCCGGAATGGTTGAAAGCTTCCGACCGATCTCCTTCAACTGCTTCATCGGCATAGCCGTCTTGCCACGGCGCTGCTCATCGGCGTTGTCGGCGGAGCGGAGCCCGGACCAGACGCCGTCCAACCAGTCGGCCTTGTTCGGCTTGTAGCTCTGCCCTGCCTCGAACTCCTGCTCGAGGTGCGCGCGCCAGTCCGCTTTCATCTTTTCGAATTCGCCGTCGCTGATCAGGCCTTCTGCGATTAAACGCTCTGCATAGATCTGCGCCACCGTCTTGTGGCCACGAATGACCTTGTACATCTTCGGTTGCGTGAACGCCGGCTCGTCGCCTTCGTTGTGGCCGAAGCGGCGGTAGCAGAAGATGTCCAGAACGACCGGCTTGTGGAACTTCATCCGGTATTCCGTAGCGATCTTGGCGGCGTAGGTCACCGCCTCCGGGTCGTCGCCATTCACGTGGAAGATCGGCGCCTCGATCATCTTGGCCACATCCGACGGATAAGGCGAAGAGCGCGAGAAGGCCGGATTCGTCGTGAAGCCGATCTGGTTGTTGATGATGACGTGCATCGTTCCGGCGACGCGGTGACCGCGCAAGCCGGAAAGACCGAGAATTTCGGCTACAACGCCCTGGCCGGCGAAAGCAGCATCGCCGTGGAGAAGCAGCGGCAGTACCTTCGAGCGCTCCGCGAGTGGCACGATACCATCCTTGTCGGCGGTCTTTGCCAGCATGTCCTGCTTGGCGCGCGCCTTGCCCATGACAACAGGGTTGACGATTTCCAGATGAGACGGATTGGCGGTCAGGGACAGGTGAACCTTGTTGCCGTCGAACTCGCGGTCCGAGGAAGCACCGAGGTGGTACTTCACGTCGCCGGAGCCCTCGACGTCGTCAGGCTTGAACGATCCGCCTTTGAACTCGTGGAACACAGCCCGGTGCGGCTTGCCCATGACGTTGGTCAGCACGTTGAGGCGACCTCGGTGTGCCATGCCGAGCACGATCTCCTCGAGCCCATCCTGACCGCCGCGCTTGATGATCTGCTCCAGCGCCGGGATCAGCGACTCGCCGCCATCAAGGCCGAAACGCTTGGTGCCCTTGAACCGAACGTCGAGGAACTGCTCGTAGCCTTCGGCCTCGACCAGCTTCTGAAGGATCGCCTTCTTGCCGTTCGCCGTGAACTCCACACCTTTGTCCGGACCCTCGATCCGCTCCTGGATCCAGGCCTTTTCCTCCGGATTGGAGATGTGCATGAACTCGACACCCATGGTCGAGCAATAGGTACGCTCGAGGATCTCGATCATCTCGCGGATCGTCGCGTATTCGAGCCCGAGCACGTTGTCGATGAAGATCTTGCGATCGTAGTCGGCTTCCGTGAAGCCGTAAGCCGTGGGCGACAGCTCGTTGTAATCCTCGACGGGGATGGCAAGGCCCAGCGGGTCGAGCTTAGCGTGCAGGTGACCGCGCATGCGATAGGCGCGGATCATCATGATGGCACGCACGCTGTCGCGCGTCGCCTGCAAAACGTCGGTCTCGTTAACCGGTGTACCGCTTGCCTTCGCAGCGGTCTCGGCCTTCGCCTTGACCTTGCTTTCGATGGCCTTCTCGACCACCGGCCAATTGCCGTCGAGTGCAGCGACGAGATCGCCTGCCGGGGAAAGCGGCCAGTTCTTACGCTGCCAAGACGCCCCCTTGGCCGCCTTCTTCACGTCATCCGGATTGTCGGCCAGCGCCTTGAAGAACGACTGCCACTCGGCCCCGACCGAGTTGGGATCATCCTCGTAGCGCGCATAAAGCTGCTCGATATAGGAGGCATTTGCGCCATCGAGAAAGGATGTGATGAGGAACTGCTCGTTGGCTTCTTGCCGTGCCATGATTTCTTGCGGGTTCTAAACCCGCCTCCTGACGTAACTGAAGGCCGGAAGATCAGCGCCGGCCGCCGCCTTTGGTCACTCGCATCTGGCGCCGCCTTTGCTGCGCGCCAGCGCCGCTCAAGGCTGAACCCGGGAAGGCAAGAGGGGGTTCCGTCCTGCTTGCCGGAAAGGCCGACCGGCATGTGCCGGGCGGCCGACTTACGTGGCTTCAGCCCTTGAGAACTTCAACCAGGGTTGTGCCGAGACGAGCTGGGGACGGCGATACCTTGATACCGGCAGCTTCCATGGCCGCGATCTTGGACTCCGCGTCGCCCTTTCCGCCGGAAACGACAGCACCGGCATGACCCATGGTGCGGCCCTTCGGCGCGGTCCGGCCGGCGATGAAGCCGGCCATCGGCTTCTTTCGGCCCTTCTTGGCTTCGTCGATCAGGAACTGCGCTGCATCTTCTTCAGCCGAACCGCCGATTTCACCGATCATGATGATCGAGGTTGTCGCTTCGTCGGCGAGGAACATCTCCAGCACATCGATAAACTCGGTTCCCTTGACCGGGTCGCCACCGATGCCGACAGCCGTCGTCTGGCCGAGACCTTCGTTGGACGTCTGGAAGACGGCCTCATAGGTCAGGGTGCCGGAGCGCGACACGATGCCGACCGAGCCCTTGCGGAAGATCGAGCCCGGCATGATGCCGATCTTGCACTCTTCCGGTGTCAGGATACCCGGGCAGTTCGGTCCAAGCAGGCGCGACTTCGACTTGTCGAGCTTGGCCTTGACCCGCACCATGTCCATCACCGGGATACCCTCGGTGATGCAGGTGATGAAGGGGATTTCCGCGTCGATCGCTTCGATGATCGCATCCGCGGCACCTGCCGGCGGGACGTAGATCACGGTCGCGTCGGCGCCGGTCTTTTCCTTGCCTTCGGCAACGGTTGCGAAGATTGGCAGGCTTTCGCCCTTCGAGCCGGTCCAGGTTTCGCCACCCTTCTTCGGGTGGATGCCGCCGACCATCTGTGTGCCGTAGTAGGCGAGCGCTTGTTCGGTATGGAAGGTGCCGGTCTTGCCGGTCAGGCCCTGAACGAGGACCTTGGTGTTCTTGTTTACAAGAATAGACATCAGTTAGGTCCCTCAGATTAGCCGTTGATCGCCGCAACGATCTTCTTGGCAGCGTCGTCCAGATCGTCCGCTGCAGTGATCGCGAGCCCGGACTCGTTGAGGATCTTCTTGCCAAGCTCGACATTGGTGCCTTCGAGACGCACCACCAGGGGAACCTTCAGACCGACTTCCTGGACGGCCGCCACCACGCCTTCAGCGATGACATCGCACTTCATGATGCCGCCGAAGATATTGACGAGGATGCCTTCGACCTTCGGATCAGCCGTGATGATCTTGAAAGCAGCTGCCACCTTCTCCTTGCCGGCGCCACCGCCGACGTCGCAGAAGTTTGCCGGCTCCTTGCCGTAGAGCTTGATGATGTCCATCGTCGCCATGGCAAGACCGGCGCCATTGACCATGCAGCCGATATTGCCGTCGAGGGCAACATAGGCGAGGTCCCATTTGGAAGCCTCGATCTCCTTGGCGTCCTCTTCGGTCTCGTCGCGCAGCGCCTTGACGTCGTCGTGCCGGAAGATTGCGTTGCCATCGAAGGACATCTTCGCGTCAAGAACGCGAAGGTGACCGTCCTTCATGACGATCAGCGGATTGACCTCCAGCAGAGCCATGTCCTTCTCGCCGAATGCCTTGTAGAGCGCGGGGAACAGCGACTTGGCATCTTCGGCGGCAGCACCCGAGAGCTCGAGCGCCTTTGAGATTGCCGCAACGTCCGCATCCGTGACGCCGGCTTCCGGGTCGATTGCGATCGTGTGGATCTTCTCTGGCGTGTCGTGGGCCACAGCCTCAATGTCCATGCCACCTTCCGTAGAAACCACGAAAGCCACGCGCCCGACCGACCGATCCACCAGAAGCGAACAGTAAAGCTCCCGCTCGATATCGGCACCGTCTTCGATGTAAAGGCGATTGACCTGCTTGCCGGCATCACCCGTCTGCGCCGTTACCAGAGTATTGCCGAGCATGTCCTTGGCGTGAGCCACGACTTCCTCGATCGACTTCGCCAGGCGTACGCCACCCTTGGCGTCAGGTCCAAGCTCCTTGAACTTGCCCTTGCCGCGGCCGCCGGCGTGGATCTGGCTTTTGACCACGTAGAGCGGACCCGGCAGGGACTTTGCAGCTGCCTCGGCCTCCTCGACCTTCATGATCGCCACACCTTCGGCAACCGGAGCGCCATAACCCTTGAGCAGAGCCTTGGCCTGATATTCGTGGATGTTCATCAGCGTTTCCTTGGATGTAGCTGGCGCGATTACTTCAGCGCAGGAGCGATGTTGATGCAGGCTTCGCAAAGCCCGGCGACTGCGCCGACCGACTTCTGGAAGGCGGCCTCTTCGTCCTTGTTGAACTCGACCTCGATGACGCGCTCGACGCCGCCAGCACCGATGACGGTCGGAACACCGACATACATGTCCTTCACGCCATACTGGCCGGAGAGGTAGGCGGCGCAGGGAAGAACGCGCTTCTTGTCCTTGAGGAAGGACTCGGCCATCTCGATCGCCGAGGCGGCCGGAGCATAGTAGGCGGAACCGGTCTTCAGCAGGCCGACGATCTCAGCGCCGCCGTCGCGGGTGCGCTGGATGATTTCTTCAAGGCGCTCCTTGGTGCACCAGCCCATTTTCACGAGGTCGGTGAGGGGGATGCCGCCGACGGTCGAGTAGCGGGCGAGCGGCACCATCGTGTCGCCGTGGCCGCCAAGAACGAACGCGGTAACGTCTTGGACGGAGACGTCGAACTCTTCTGCGAGGAACAGCCGGAAGCGGGCGGAGTCGAGAACGCCAGCCATGCCGACGACCATGTTCTTCGGTAGCCCGGAGAACTTCTGCAGCGCCCAGACCATCGCATCAAGCGGATTGGTGATGCAGATGACGAAGGCATTCGGTGCATATTTCTTGATGCCAGCTCCAACCTGTTCCATCACCTTGAGGTTGATACCAAGCAGGTCATCGCGGCTCATGCCGGGCTTGCGGGCGACGCCGGCGGTGACGATGCACACATCTGCGCCTTCGATAGCGGAATAGTCGCTGGCGCCGGTGAGCTTCGCGTTGAAGCCTTCGACCGGAGAGGACTGTGCGATATCAAGGCCCTTGCCCTGCGGAATGCCGTCAGCGATGTCGAACAGGACGATGTCGCCGAGTTCCTTCAGACCGGCCAGATGCGCCAGCGTGCCACCGATCATGCCAGAACCAATTAGTGCGATCTTCTTGCGCGCCATCGAATAGCTTCCTCTCCAGATCATAATCTGCGGCAGAGGTCCGCTCGGCCGCCAAAGTCCCAACCGCCTTAGCCGAGATGGGTCAAAATAGCAATCGCTTCTTTTCAAAGTATATTTTTCAATCGGTTAGATATAAAATATCTTACGTAAAGGTAAGAACATCTGCGTCAGGAATTGTACTTCTGGCGATGCAGGGCCGCATAATCCTGGCTCTGCATCTCGAACAACCGCGACACTGTCCGATCGAATTCGAAGCCTTCCGTGCCACGCCGCTCCGTCAGAAGGTCCTCCGGCGCCACTGCCGCCGAGATGTAGACTCGGATGGCATTGTCATAGAACGTATCCACGAGATTGATGAAACGTTTCGTCTCGTTCCGCTTTTCCGGACCAAGCGTCGGCACGTTCTCAACAAAGATGGAGTCGTACCGCTTCGCGATCGCGAGGTAATCGGCCGCTCCTAGAGGCTTCTCGCAGAGATCGGCGAAGCCAAAACGCGCAACCCGCTCCGTCGCCGCTGGCACTGCAATCGTTCGACCTTTCCGCGGCACCTCCGCCGGCCCAGCCCGATGCCCATCTGTCACCTGATGCCAGGTCGCTTCCATCACAGCGTCAGCCTGCGGCCCAAGGGGTGTAATGTAAACCGGCAGATTGGCGAGCTTCTCCATCCGGTAATCCGTCGGTGAGTCCAGCGTCACCGTATCCACATGTTGCCGCAGTATCTCGATGAACGGAAGAAACAGGCCACGGTTGAGGCCATCCTTGTAAAGGTCCCCAGGCTCGACATTGGAGGTGGCGACCAGGGTGCAGCCAAGGGAGAAAAGTTCGTTAAACAATCGCGCGAGGATCATTGCATCGGTGATGTCCGTCACCGAGAATTCGTCGAAGCAGAGGAGTTCGGCGTCGGCAAAAAGCGCGGCAGCGACAGGCGGAATGGGATCGGCTTCCCGGGTGTCGCCGTTCTTGAGCCTCACCCGATGCTCATGAACACGTGAATGAACGTCGGCCATGAACTCATGGAAATGTGCCCGCCGCTTCTTATCGGTGGCGGCCTTCTTGAAGAACATCTCCATGAGCATGGTCTTGCCACGCCCGACACTGCCATGGATGTAGAGACCACGGACCGGCTCCGGCCGCGCGCCGCTTTTGGCAAAGAGCCACCCGAGCGCGCTTTTCTTCTTTGCCGGCCGTCGGTCGCGCAAATCACTCAGAACGCGATCAAGTTTGGACGCAACCTCCAACTGCCCTCGGTCCGGCGTCAACCGACCGCTCTCCGTCAGCGTCTTCAACTCTTCGACGACGCTGTGGGTATAGTTTGGGACAGCTTCCATGAAGGTGGAGGCGCTCCTTGGCGATCGGCTGCTTTGGATCGATCAGCGGCTCAGGCTGACGGGCTGACCAGAGTTCGTCGTGCCGTCAAAGCGGTTCTCTGCTGTCTTGTAGACCCGTCCGATGACGTTGCCCGCACGGTCCTTGAACTGCACCATCTTTCCAGAGACCTCCCAGGACCCCATCGCGGTCAGTTCGCCTGCACAACCACGGGTTCCTCCACGCGATCCACTGCCGAGGTTGGTGAGCGTCAGGAACATGTCGCAGGATGCGCCGGCATTGGACACACGCCAGTTTCCGACCATCTGCTCCTTGGTAACGTCCAGAGCCGACGTAGGTGCGGCCGAAGCATTGGGGTCAAGCGACGCGGTTTCCTGCGCCGGAGCGGTTGGGAACTGGCTCGCGCCCGCCGCCGGCGGCAGCTGACCCGACTGCACCGAAGGAACCGGCTGCGCCTGCAGCGGTGCGGGCTGCGACGGAAGATCGTTGTACGGATTATAAGAGGTGCGCTGGCAACCGGCGAGGGAGACGGCGACCATCAAGCCGGCGGCGACATACCTGAACTGCATCATCTACTCCGATCGTTTGCTGCACCCGGTGCTAGTGATGAAAGACGGCGGAATTATCGCGCAAGGCTGCGCCGAATCAACCGTGTAGTGTTCCCCGTCCTAGCATCACCTGCTTACGACGGCAAAAATGGTACAGCCGGCACCGACATCAACCGCGGCGGTACCGGAAATTCACTATACGCGGCGCTCGACCATCATCTTCTTGATCTCGGCGATCGCTTTGGCCGGGTTAAGGCCCTTCGGACAGGTCTGCGCGCAGTTCATGATCGTGTGGCAGCGATAAAGCCGGAAGGGATCCTCGAGATTGTCGAGGCGCTCACCCTTGGCTTCGTCGCGGCTGTCGATCAGCCAGCGGTAGGCCTGCAGCAGGACGGCGGGTCCGAGATAGCGGTCGCCGTTCCACCAGTAGCTCGGACAGGACGCAGAACAGCAGGCGCAGAGAATGCACTCGTAGAGGCCGTCAAGCTTCATGCGATCTTCGTGGCTCTGCTTCCATTCTTTAGCCGGCGGCGGCGACACGGTCTTGAGCCACGGCTCGATCGAGCGGTGCTGCGCGTAGAAGTTGGTCAGATCCGGCACGAGGTCCTTCACCACCGGCATGTGCGGCAGCGGATAGACCTTCACCGTCCCGTTGATGTCGTCCATGCCCTTGGTGCAGGCCAGCGTGTTTGCCCCGTCGATGTTCATCGCGCAGGAGCCGCAGATACCTTCGCGACAGGAGCGACGCAGCGTCAAGGTCGGGTCGATGTTGTTCTTGATGTAGAGAAGGCCATCGAGAACCATCGGGCCGCAGTCGTCGATATCGACATAGTAGGTGTCGATCCGCGGGTTCTGGCCATCGTCCGGATTCCAGCGATAGATCCGGTACTCGCGAACATTCTTCGCGCCTTCCGGCTTCGGCCAGACCTTGCCCTCAGTCATCTGAGAGTTCTTGGGAAGAGCGAGTTCAACCATGTCCGGTTCCTCTCAAAATCAGTAGACGCGGGCCTTGGGCTCGATCTTGGCGGGATCGATGCCTTCCGCAATGAGATCGGTGTGAACCGGGCGGTAGTCCAACTTCACGTCGCCCGCCTCGTTGACCCAGGCTAGAGTATGCTTGCGCCAGTTCACGTCGTCGCGGCCGCCGAAGGGACCCTCGGTGTAGTCCTCGCGGGCATGCGATCCACGGCTTTCCTTGCGCGCCTCGGCGCCGTAGACCGTGGTGATCGCGTTCGCCATCAGGTTTTCCAGCTCGAGCGTCTCGACAAGGTCGGAGTTCCAGATCATCGAGCGGTCTGTGACCTTCACGTCCTTCAGTTCGCCCCAGATCGCCGACATCCGCCGACAACCGGACTCCAGCGACTCCTGTGTGCGGAACACCGCTGCGTCTTCCTGCATGGTCCGCTGCATCTTGTCACGCAGCACAGCCGTAGGAGTGCCGCCATTGGCGCTCCTCAGGCGGTCGAAGCGGTCCATGATCTTGTCGCAGGCGGCGGTGTTGAGCGTCGGGACGGGTGCCGCGCGGTCGATGACCTGGCCGGCGCGTATCGCAGCCGCACGGCCAAAGACCACGAGGTCGATCAGCGAGTTTGACCCGAGGCGGTTGGCACCGTGAACCGATGCGCAGCCGGCTTCGCCGACAGCCATGAGACCCGGCGCGATCCGCTCCGGGTTGTCGCTGTCCGCATTCAGCACTTCACCCCAGAAGTTGGTCGGGATCCCGCCCATGTTGTAGTGAACGGTCGGCAGAACCGGGATCGGCTCGCGGGTCACATCGACGCCGGCGAAGATCTTCGCGCTTTCGGAAATGCCGGGCAGGCGCTCGTGCAGAACCGCCGGATCCAGGTGATCCAGATGCAGGAAGATGTGGTCCTTGTTCTTGCCGACACCGCGGCCTTCACGAATTTCCATCGTCATGCAGCGGGACACCACGTCACGCGATGCGAGGTCCTTCGCCGAAGGTGCATAGCGCTCCATAAAGCGCTCGCCTTCGGAGTTGACGAGATAGCCTCCCTCGCCGCGCGCACCTTCCGTGATCAGACAGCCTGAGCCGTAGATCCCGGTCGGATGGAACTGAACGAACTCCATGTCCTGCAAGGGCAAGCCGGCGCGGGCAATCATGCCGCCGCCGTCACCGGTGCAGGTGTGCGCTGAGGTTGCCGAGAAGTAGGCGCGGCCATAACCACCGGTCGCCAGCACCACCATCTTTGCGGCGAAGCGATGGATCGTGCCGTCGTCGAGGTTCCATGCCACGACGCCGGTGCAGCGGCCGTCTTCCGACATGATCAGGTCGAGCGCGAAATACTCGATGAAGAATTCGGCGTTGTTGCGCAGCGACTGGCCGTAGAGCGTGTGCAGGATCGCGTGGCCCGTGCGGTCGGCGGCAGCACAGGTGCGCTGCACCGGTGGGCCGGCGCCGTAGTTCTGCATGTGGCCACCGAACGGCCGCTGGTAGATCTTGCCTTCCTCATTACGCGAGAAGGGCACGCCGTAATGTTCGAGCTCGTAGACCGCCTTCGGCGCTTCCATGGCGAGATATTGCATGGCATCGACGTCGCCGAGCCAGTCGGAGCCCTTGACGGTGTCGTAGAGGTGCCACTGCCAGCTGTCCGGCGTCATATTCTGCAGCGAGGCGGCAATGCCGCCCTGAGCCGCCACCGTGTGCGAACGTGTCGGGAAGACCTTCGTGATGCAGGCCGTCTTGAAGCCCTGTTCGGCCATCCCGAGCGTTGCTCGAAGCCCGGCCCCACCGGCGCCCACGACGATCACGTCGTAGGAATGGTCGACATAGGTATAGGCCTTGCCGGCCTGAGATGTCCCTTGGGCGATGGGAGTGATCGATGCCATGGCGGGATTATCCTGCGAATGCGATTTTCAGGACGGCGACGAGACAGAGACCGCCGATCAGTAGCGAAAAGAAGGCGTTGAGCACGAGGCAGAGCAGCTTCATGCTTTCCGAATGGACGTAGTCCTGGATGACCTCTTCCATGCCGAGACGCATGTGGATCACGCTCGCGATCACCGTCAGCGCATTGATCGTCGCGACGAAGGGATTGGCAAGCGCGCCGACGACTTCTGCGTAGGGCCGTCCGACATACATCACCAGGAAGACGACGTAGAAGAGAAGCAGCGGAACAAGGGCGACGGAGGTGGTCCGGACTTTCCAGAAATGATCCGTTCCGCTTTTGGCTGAACCGAGACCACGGACCTTGCCGAGGGGTGTGCGCATGTCCATGACTGTTCCTCCTCAGCGAACCACGAGAACAACGATCCAGACGAGGATCGTAAGGCCGACGGATGCGGCAAGATTGGCCTTGGCGAGCATGGTGGAGAATTCCTTTTCGAAGCCATAGCCGAGGTCCCACATGATGTGGCGAAGGCCGCCGAGAAGGTGGTGAAGCAGCGCCCAGGTGTAAGCGAACAGGATGATCTGCCCGACCAGCGACCCGAAAAGTCCGTTGACCTGGTTGAAGCTTTCCTCACCGGAGGCAGCGGCAATCAGCCACGCCGCAACAAGGACCGTGCCGAAATAGAGTGCCGCACCAGTGATGCGGTGCATGATCGACATGGCCATGGTGGGGATGAATTTGTAAACCTGCAGATGCGGCGACAGGGGCCGGTTTTTTGTCACGTTCGCCATCAGGACCTCACGGCTTCGAAGCGTCTACGGGCCTTCTACCCGTCATGCCGAAGAAATGTGCATTGCATCAATCGGCGTGTGTAAAGCCCGATATACACTACGACAAGCGATTTCAAACGGATTTCAAATTTAAATCGATTGGGGTCGAAACCTTCAATCTCCACCTCTTCCGCCCGGCGGTTAACCAAACTCCGGATTCGCCCCACAGCCATGAGGACTTCCTAGAGTCACTGTGTTAACCTTCCGTTAACGCTTGAGCTGGAGGTCATGATGACCGGAAAACCATTCATCGTGGGTGCACTGGCATCCGCAGTCGCGCTGGCCGCGGCCTATCCCGTTTTTGCCGGAAACGGCTGGAACAGCTCCTCGCATGGTTTCGGCTACCGCCACTACGACGGGGGTGGCTCTTCCGTTGGCTATTCCGGCCCCGTCACCCATGTTCGCCGCGTTGGCACGTTCAGTCGTTCGGTCTGGGTGTTTCATCGCGACCGGGCAAGAGTGCCCGCACCGGTTCTCGCGCCAAAGGCCACCATCACCCACGTCGACAGCAACCTGAGGGTTCAAGGTGCGGCAAGTGCGTGTTCCTACGAAGCTGGCGTCTGCGTTATCCGCGGCAACTAGCTGAACTGCCACACCGTGGTCTTCTTGACCTCGCTGTCTTCAAGGGCACGCGTGACCGGCACCTCATAGGTCGCAGCCACCTTCAAGCAGTTTTTCGGAAGATAGCTCCGTCCGGGATCGCCAACCAGGACAACCACGTCTTGTCTCGCCAGTTGCTGGAACCATGGCACGAGCAGATCGGCGAGACTACGGTCATAGAACACGTCGCCGGCAAGAACTACGTCTGCCTCCACGGCGCGGCCAATCCAGTTCTCCGACCTGAACTCCACTGTCACCGCATTCGCCGCCGAATTCAAGGAGACGGCATGGGAGCTCCAGGGATCGATATCCGCCCCGAAAACCTTGGCTGCCCCTGCCAGGCACGCCGCTATCGCGACCAGCCCCGAGCCGGTCGCAAAGTCCAGCACACGCTTTCCTCGCACCGTTTCCGGATGATCGAGGATGTATCGGGCCAACCCTTGGCCGCCGGCCCAGGCAAACGCCCAGAACGGCGGCGGCAGACCGATTGCCTCCAGTTCCTCCTCTGTCTTATGCCAGAGGTCATGCGCCTCGTCGGCGAGATGCAGCCGGATCTCCGGCACATGCGGCGGCGCCTGCAGCGTGGTATTGGCAAGGATGAAGCTGCGCGGATCCGTCTTCACCAAAGCTCATTCCGGCGAACGAGGCGGGTTCTCCAACCCACCGAGGCGGCAGATCTCGAGGTATTCTTCATCCGTCACCGGCTGTACAGACAGTCGCATGGATGTCACCAGCGACATCGCCTCGAAGTTCGGGTTCGCCTTGATGTCCTTCAGCGTCACCGGCTTCGGCATATCGCATACGGCTCGAATGTCGACACAGTCCCAGCGCGCGTCATCCCCCGCGGTCGAATCTGGATGGCTGAGCGCGCAAACCTCAACGATCCCCACGATCTCCAGCCCCTCGTTCGAGTGGTAGAAGAAGCCCTTGTCGCCAAGCTTCATCGCGCGCATGTTGTTGCGGGCCTGATAGTTGCGGACGCCCGTCCACTCCTCGCCGGCGTCGGCTTTCGCCTTCTGCATTTCCCAGGACCAGACATTCGGCTCGGACTTGAAAAGCCAGTATGCCATCGCTTCAGGCCTCCGGCTTGTTGAAGACCCAGTTGTAGGGCTTCACCTCGACCTTCTCGAAAAGGCCCGCCTGATAATATGGATCCGCCTCGGCAAGCGCTCTCGCGGCAGCCATGTCTTCCGCTTCAACGATCACGAGGCTGCCGTTCGGCTTGCCGTCGTCGTCCAGGAAGGGTCCCGCCATCTTCAGCGTACCCTCGGCATTGAGCCTGTCGAGGTGATCGAGATGCGCCGGACGCGTCTCCATCCGCACGCTCAGATGGCCGGGCTTATCCGTGCAAAGGAAGGCAAAAAGCATTGAATCGTCTCTCCTTGAACTATTCGGTCGTGATCGGGCGCGTCATCAACTGCTCGACAGCGGCTTGGATGGAAAGCTTACCGCCAATGATGTTGGCAACAGCATTGGTGATGGGAAGATCGACGCCCTGCCTCTTCCCGAGCTCGGCTGCAATCGACGCCGCGAAGGCTCCCTCGACCAGATCCGGGCTTTCCCCAGCGTCCTGCCTGCCCAGTGCGATCCCGTAACGGAGATTGCGCGACTGATGACTGGTGCCGGTCAGGACGAGATCGCCAAGCCCGGAGAGCCCGCGCACCGTTTCTGCCCGTCCTCCCATGCGCTCCACGAGACGCGACATTTCGGCCAGTCCACGCGAAACAAGTGCCGCCCGCGCAGATTCACCAAGCCCTGCCCCTTCGACAATCCCGCAGGCGATCGCCAGCACGTTTTTCAGCGCCCCCCCCAACTGCACGCCGCTTCGATCATCTGAGGGATAGAGCCTGAACGTCCGGGTCGAAAGGGTCTGCGCAAGCGTCTCCGCAACGCTGGCGTCCTTGGCGGCAATCGTCATTGCCGTCGGCAGCCCTCGAGCGATGTCTGCGGCAAATCCCGGACCACTCAAAGCTGCTGCAAAATGATGCGGAAGCTCTCGTTCGAGCGCCTCTGTCAGAAGTAAGCCGGACCCGCGCTCCAGTCCCTTGGCACAGGTGATGACGGCCGCGTCGTCGGCAAGGTAAGGTCCATAATAGCGAGCAGCATCCGACTGCGCCTGGGAGGGCATGGCAAAGAGCACGAATCCTGCTTCGGAAACAACGTCCGGTTCCGCCGAAAACTCAAGTGCGTCCGGCAGCGGCACGCCCGGCAGCGCCGCATCGTGCGTTCGCAGGTCGCGTAGGTCGGCCATCAGAACTGGGTTGCGACCTAAAAGAATTACTTGCAGGCCGTCCTGCAGGGCCATGACCGTGGCAAGAGCGGTGCCGAAGGCCCCTGCTCCGATGACGACCACGTTCTGCCGCTTCCTCATGCCTTCGCTCCCCGCTTTCCCGACCCGAGGACGGTCTGGGCGCTGCTGTCCAGCGGCCAGCGCGACCGTGGCTGCACGTCCAGCGGATCCGGTGGAAGCTCGCCCGCCATACGCTCGAGCCCCGCCCAGGCGATCATCGCTGCGTTGTCCGTGCAAAGCCGCATGGGAGGTGCGATGAACCGGAAGCCATGCTCGAGGCACAGCGCCTGCAATGTGCGGCGGATTTCCTGGTTGGCGGCAACCCCACCGGCGACCACGAGCGCCGGCTGCACATCGACAGCCGCATATTCGGTGCGGAAGCGCGCAAGTCCTCGGCCGATCCGGTCCTGCAGCGTCCGCGAGATCGCCTTCTGAAAAGATGCGCAGATATCGTCGACGTCCTGATCGCTCAGCGGGGCGATTGCCGTGGCAGCTTGCCTCACGGCCGTCTTGAGCCCGGAGAAGGAAAAGTCCAGCCGCGCCTCGCCCACCAGCGGCCGCGGCAGCTTGAACCGATCCGGGTTGCCACGCAGTGCCGCCTGCTCGACGGCCGGACCTCCCGGATACGGCAGTCCCAGCAACTTGGCCGTCTTGTCGAAAGCCTCGCCGAGCGCGTCATCGATGGTCGTCCCCCAGCGTTCATACTCCCCGACCCCGCGCACCAGGATGAGTTGCGTGTGGCCACCGGAGACGAGCAGCATCAGGTAGGGAAACGCAAGTCCGTCAGTCAGTCGCGCGGTTAGCGCATGGCCCTCGAGATGGTTGATCGCGAAGAGAGGCTTGCCGGTGACCCGGGCGATCGCCTTGCCGGTCATCAGCCCGACGAGCAGCCCGCCGATCAGGCCGGGCCCGGACGTGGCGGCCACGGCATCGATTTCCGACAGGGAGACCTTCGCCTGCACCAGCGCCTCCTCGACCAGCCCATCCAACGCCTCCACATGCGCTCGCGCAGCGATCTCCGGTACTACGCCGCCGAAGGCGCTATGCTCCTCGAGTTGCGACAAAACGACATCCGAGAGGATCTCACCTCGCCCGTCGGCGTGCCGGCATACTACGGCGGCTGCAGTTTCGTCGCAGCTTGTTTCGATCCCGAGAATGCGGAGAAGGGACGCCATGAGCCTATCGTTGATTGCGGGAGTGGACAAAGCCGGTTACCAAGGCCTCCGGTTAACAATGGACGAAAGCGGATGCAAACGAAACCTTTCCGGATCGGTACGCGCGGTAGCCCGCTTGCTCTGGCGCAGGCGGCGGAAACGCGGGCACGGCTGATGGCCGCCCACAACCTGCCCGAGGAGATGTTCGAGATCGTCGTCCTGTCCACCACGGGCGACCGCGTGGTCGACCGGCCACTGAGCGAGATCGGCGGTAAGGGTCTTTTCACCCTTGAACTGGAAGAGCAGCTGACATCCGGTGAACTCGATTTCGCGGTTCATTCCTCCAAGGACATGCCGACAGTCTTGCCGGAGGGACTGCACATATCGGCATACCTACCGCGCGAGGATATCCGGGATGCCCTGATCGGGCGCACGGCACCCAGTCTAACCGCCCTTCCCGACGGCGCGACCGTGGGCACAGCTTCGCTTCGCCGGCAGGCCCTCGTCCGCCGGATCCGGCCGGACATCCAGGTGACCATCTTCAGAGGCTCGGTCGGCACGCGGCTGCGAAAGCTCGATGAAGGTCATGTCGATGCCACATTGCTTGCCTTCGCCGGGTTGAAACGGCTGGCGAGGGAGGAGGTGGTGACCGAACTGCTTGACCCGACAGAATTTCCGCCGGCACCGGCACAAGGCGCAATCTGCATCGAGAGCCGCATCGGCGACAAACGGATTGATGCCCTGCTGGAGGCCGTCAACCATCGACCGACCTATGACGCCGTAAGTTGCGAGCGCGCCTTCCTCCTCGCACTAGACGGTTCCTGCCGCACTCCGATCGCGGGCTATGCGCTTTGCGAAGGGGACAAGCTCCGCGTTTCCGGGTTGATCCTGACGCCTGACGGGCAGCAGGAATATGCGGTGGAACTGGAGGGTGAGCGTGCCGACGCCGAACGCATCGGCCGGCGGGCCGGCGAGACCGTCCGCACAGCCGCTGGACCCGGTTTCTTCGAAACCTGGACCTGACCCGCGTGCGCGTTCTTGTCACGCGTCCGCAACCGGCGTCACAACACACCGCGGGGCGCCTCTCGGCCCTTGGTCATGCGCCGGTCCAGTTGCCTCTGACGCAGGCCGAACACCATCCGGACGAGGTGTTGGAAGGGCTGCGGCTCCCCCATGCGGCGATCGCAATCACCAGCGCAGAAGCCGTGCGAGTGTTGCAGTCGCTGGGAACACGCATCCATGCATACTTGAGCGAACCCGTCTTTGCAGTTGGGGACGCGACGGCGACGGCCGCTCGGGAGGCAGGATTCACGTCCGTAGAGGCGGCGGATGGGACAGCGGTCAGCATGATCGCGCTCTTCGGCGACAGACTCCGCCAGCTCACGACCGATCTCCCCGTTGTTTACATTGCCGGCCGTCCCCGCAGCTCGACTTTCGAAGATGGCCTTGCAAAGCTTTGCATCCCCGCTGTCACGGTAGAGGGTTATCGGATGGAACCGATAGCTGTCGATCAAGCCACACTCTCGGCCACCCTCGGGCAGCAGCCGGTGGACGTTGTCCTGTTCCATTCACGAGCGACTGCGGATTGTTTCTTCGCGCTGCCACTCCAAGAGCGTGAACTGGATGTTCTGAGCCGAGCCCGCATTCTCTGTCTCAGCCCGAATGTGGCGCAAGCCGTGCCAGTTTCGTTGCGGGGCCGGGTGGCAATTGCAGAGCATCCGGACGAAGACAGCCTGTTTGCCCTCCTTTAGTCGGCCTCAACGGGTCAAATTGGCCCGCACCTCTTCCCATGATCAGTCTCGGCCCCTAGTTTCGGTCTATGAAGTTGCAGAACGAGGTCTCGATGGTCACGGATAAGCCGCCCCGCCGCACGAAGTCCAATAAGGAGCCTCTGACGATCGACGCGACCACCTCTGAGTCAGAGGCGGTTGCCGAACCTGTGCGGAGCAACGACACCGACAACATTTCGGACGCTGCGGTCGATGCCCAAGGTCTAGAAGCGCCGCCCAATGTCCCGGCAGAAAGCACCGCGGACGAAACATCTGAATCGACGGCCGAGAACATACCGGCGGGGACGCCGCCGTCGCCAGCCGAAGAAACCATTGCAGATGAGGCTCTTCCTCCATCAGAAAGTGGCTCCGCTGCTTCTCCCTCCACTCATCCAGACGAAGAGACAACCACGCATCCGCCATCAGCGGCGGGACAGGCGCGGCACGGGCCGGCCATCTCCACGCTTGTAGCGTCAGGCATCTTCGGCGGCATCGTCGCGCTCGCACTCGCCGGCAGCATGCAGTACGCGGGCTATCTACCGGGAGGAAGTGCGGAATCCGGCGCGTCGGAAGAGATCGCGGCCCTGCGCCAGCAAGTCGAAGCCTTGGGCCAGGACCAAGGGCCGGATCCAGACCTTCAGGCAAGGGTCGAAGCGCTGGAGACCGCAGCAGGAGAAAGCACGAGCGACGATACGCCCGAGCGAGTATCAACCCTGGAGCAAGACGTGCAGGCGATCCGCTCGACCGCCGAAACGGCATCCACTGAAACGGCAAGCCGGCTCGATCAGCTCCAGCAACGTCTCGACGCGCTGGAGGAGCACGTGAACCAGCCCGGCCCGGAGCAGGCTGCCGCTCGTGCCATCACGGCCGCGGCTTTGAAAGCGGCGGTGGACCAGGGCGGCGCCTTTGAAGGAGAGCTCGAAGCCTTCGCCGCGACAGCGCCAGACGACCCGGCCGTGGCTCAGTTGCAGCCCTACGGGCCGGAGGGCGTTCCGACGCAGGCAGAGCTCGCCGCGCGCTTCTCCGAAGTCTCGTCCGCAATCCTCGAGGCCGTCGATCAGCAGGACGACGAGGCGGGCATCGCCAGCCGGCTGATGTCGAGCGCCATGTCTGTCGTCAAGGTCAGACGCACTGGCGAGGTTGAGGGCGACAGTGCGGAGGCAACCGTTTCCCGCATCGAGACCGCCCTTAAAAGCGGAAATCTGCAAGCCGCGGCCTCTGCCTGGGAGACTCTTCCCGAGGAAGGCAAGACGGCTTCGCAGGACTTTAAGCAGGCGCTCGATGCGCGCATCGCAGTAGATGCGCTCATTGCCGATACGGTCTCCCGCGCCGTCAGCGAAACAACCCAGCAGAACTGAAGGAGGGCAGCATGATCAGATTGTTTGCGTTCATCCTTGTCGTCCTTGCACTCGGTTGGGGCTTTGCCTGGCTCGCCGACAGGCCCGGCTCGATTTCCATCGCTTGGCAGGACTACCTGATTGAGACCAGCCTCATTGTGGCGGCCACCGCCGTCGCCGTTCTCATCGGCGCGGTGATGTTGCTTTGGTGGTTGATCCAATTGATCTGGACCTCTCCCCACTCGGTCCGGCGTTATTTCCGCAGCCGTAAGCGGGACCGCGGCTATCAGGCGCTGTCCACAGGACTGATAGCGGCAGGGGCCGGCAATGCCACGCTCGCCCGCAAGATGAGCCTGCGCGCGCAGGGCTTACTGCGCGCCGACCAGGAACCCCTTCTGCAACTGCTCGACGCCCAGGCCGCCCTGATCGAAGGAAGGCACGACGATGCCCGGGCAAAGTTCGAGCGTATGGCCGACGACCCGGAGACGCGCGAGCTCGGCCTGCGCGGGCTCTACGTGGAGGCTCGCCGCCTGGGCGCCGACGGGGCTGCCCGTCAGTATGCCGAGCGCGCGGCCGAAAATGCCCCCTATCTCCCATGGGCGGCACAAGCAACATTGGAATACCGCTGCCGCGCTGGCCGCTGGGACGATGCTATCCGCCTGCTCGACCAGCAGCGGATCGCAAACGTCATCGAGAAGAAGCAGGCGGAGCGCTGGAAGGCGGTTCTGCTTACGGCAAAGGCCGGCGAGCGGCTGGAGGCTGATCCGAAAGGAGCGCGTGACGACGCTCTGGCTGCACTCAAACATGCAAAAGACCTTGTTCCCGCCGCTATCATCGCCGCCAAGGCCTATCTGCGCGAGGACAACATCCGCCGCGCTGCCTCCGTTCTCGAAGGCGTCTGGAAGACGGCACCGCATCCGGAGATTGCAACCAGCTACGTGCGGGCCCGCAGCGGCGACAGTGCTGTGGATCGGCTGAAGCGGGCAGAGAAGCTTGAGGCGATGCGGCCGAACAATGTCGAATCGCTGATTGCCGTGGCAGAGGCCGCTCTGGACGCAAGGGAACTGGAGAAGGCGCGTTCGAAGGCGGAGGCCGCCGCCCGGATGAGCCCGCGCGAGAGCATTTATCTTCTGTTGGCCGACATCGAGGAGGCCGACACTGCCGACCAGGGTCGTATCCGCCACTGGATGGGGCAAGCGCTCCGTGCGCCGCGTGATCCAGCCTGGGTCGCCGATGGCATCGTATCTGAACGATGGCTGCCGGTTTCGCCGACCACCGGGCGCATCGACGCCTTTGAATGGAAGGTGCCATATGGCCAGTTGGAAGGACCGATCGAGGAAGGTGATCTGGCGGAGCGAGCGATCGCCGAACTTCCCCCTGTCGACGAGCCACCTGAACCGGAGCTGACGGAAGAGGAACCTCGAGAAGAGCCTCTGCAGCCGCAACAACCCGATGTGAAAGCTGCCCCTACGGAGACGCCCGCGGCTGCGCCAGACGTGGCCGAAAAGGCCGAGCAAAAAAAAGAGATGATCACGCTTCCTGCAGCAGCGCCGGCCAAGCCCGACGCGACCCAGCGCGACGCAGCCAATGTGGATGAAACGGAGGAAGATCCGTTCTTCCACCGCCGGCCTGACGATCCGGGTGTTAAGGACCCCAATGCTTCTCGGGAGCCTTCCAACCGGCTTCGCCTCTTTTGAAGGGAGCGATGATGTTAGACCGGCTCCAGGCCTTCATCCAGAATTTGTCTGCGCGTCAGCCTGAGGGAGATTTTCCGCCGGGGGACCCGCGCGTTGCCTTTGCCGCACTTTGTTTCCAGGTCATGGAAGCCGATGGAACCATATCCGAAGACGAACAGGAGAAGCTGCACGACTTGCTGCGGGAACGTTACAGCCTGGCAGGGGAAGAACTCGCATCCCTGATCCACGCCGGTCGCGAGGCTGGACAGGAGGCGGTTGACTACTATCGTTTCACCTCCGATCTTAATCGGCATCTTGACCCTGACGAGCGGGTCGAACTGATGGGCGTCCTTTGGGATCTCGTGCACGCCGATGGCGAACGCAGCGAGATGGAGGATCATGTCATCTGGCGGATTGCAGATCTGATGGGGGTGTCGGCGCGCGATCGGGTTCTGCAGCGCCAAGAGGCTGCAGCGCGACAACCGGGAGGAGACGCGGGAGGCGAATGAGAAGGTAACTGATGCTGATGACACCGCCCCAGGGCACGAAGAAGCTCCCGGTTCTAGTCGTGCTCCACCAAGAAACCTCCTCCCCCGGCCGCGTCGGTCAGATGCTGGTTGAAAAGGGCTATCCGCTCGATATTCGTCGGCCGGTTCTGGGAGATCCTCTCCCGCCCACCTTGGCGCAGCATACCGGCGCGGTCATATTCGGCGGCCCGATGAGCGCCAACGACCCGGATCCCTTCGTCAAGGCGGAGACGGATTGGGTCAGCGTTCCACTGAAGGAGAACAAACCCTTCCTCGGCATCTGCCTTGGCGCCCAAATGATGGTGCGCCATCTCGGCGGCACGGTTGCTGCGGACAAGGACGGCATGACGGAGATCGGCTGGTATCCTTTGCGCGCAACAGAGCATGGAAGGCTGCTGATGCCGCACTGGCCCGCGATGGTTTATCACTTCCACCGCGAAGGCTTCAGCCTACCGCACGGCGCACGGTTGCTGGCAGAAGGGGATGTTTACCCCAACCAGGCGTTCCGCTACGGCGACAATGCCTGGGGCGTGCAGTTTCACGCGGAACTGACGCGTGCGATGATGCAGCGCTGGGTCGTGCGCGGTGAGCACCGTTTCATCATGCCAAATGCCCAGAAGGGCAGCGCGCATCTCGAAGGCCGGATGATCTTCGACGCGCCGCTCAAGCGGTGGCTGTCTGACTTCCTGTCGCTCGTCTTCGAGCGTGAAGACCAGCAAAAGACGGTTGATGCTTGCGCGCCGCCGGCTTTTTGTTATTCGTGACCGCATGCCGATAAAAATTCCCGACACGCTTCCCGCTTTTGAGACCCTCATGCATGAAGGCGTGCGGGTGATGACCGAGACGGTCGCGGTGCGGCAGGACATCCGTCCGTTGCAGATCGGGCTTCTCAACCTCATGCCCAACAAGATCAAGACAGAGCTGCAGATGGCGCGTCTGGTCGGCGCCACGCCCCTGCAGGTGGAGCTCTCGCTCATTCGCATCGGCGGCCACAAGGCGAAGAATACGTCTGAGGAGCATCTGCTCTCCTTTTACGAGACCTGGGAGGAGGTGAGGCATCGCAAGTTCGATGGCTTCATTATCACCGGAGCTCCGGTAGAGACGCTTCCGTTTGAAAGCGTGACCTATTGGGACGAGATGCAGCAGATCCTCGACTGGACGACCACCAACGTCCATTCGAGCATGAATGTCTGCTGGGGTGCCATGGCGGCGATCTACCACTTCCACGGCGTGCCGAAGCATGAGCTCAAGGAAAAGGCGTTCGGCGTCTATCGCCACCGCAATCTTTGCCCCTCCTCCGTGTTCCTTACGGGCTTTTCGGACGATTTTCAGGTTCCGGTCTCGCGCTGGACAGAGGTGCGCCGCGAGGACATCCAAAAGATACCGGACCTCAAGATCCTGATGGAATCCGAGGAAATGGGTGTCTGCCTGGTCGAGGAGAAGAATGGCCGCCGGCTTTATATGTTCAATCATGTGGAATACGACTCCACCTCGCTCGCGGAAGAGTATTTCCGCGACTTGGATGCAGGCGTGGCGATCAAGCTGCCCCACAATTATTTCCCGCAGGACGACGCATCGATGCCGCCCCAGAACCGCTGGCGGAGCCACGCACACCTCCTGTTCGGCAACTGGATCAACGACATCTACCAGACGACGCCCTACGATCTCGACCAGATCGGCAGGGTCGAGGCGGCCTGAAGAAACGTCCTGCCACGATCTGAGACCTTCACCGTTGCTCGGATGGCGCAAATCATCCAGGTTCGGCCCACTTGAATTTGAGGAGTTGCAATGGCTGAGCGTGAAGTGTTCGGAACGACGGCAAAGGGTGAAACCGTCCATCGTGTGAAGATCTCCGGTGGCGGCCTGACGGCATATGTCATGACCTGGGGCGCGGTAATTCAGGATCTGCGGCTTGAGGGACACGAGGCGCCTCTGGTGCTCGGTTTCGAGCGCTTCGAGGATTATCCCCAGCATTCGTCCTACTTCGGCGCCACGCCCGGCCGCTGCGCCAACCGGATCACCGGCGGACGGTTCGAGCTCGACGGCAAACAGGTTCAGCTGGAGCTGAATGAGAAAGGTGTCACGCACCTCCACGGCGGCAGCGACGGAATGGCGAAGCGCAATTGGGAGATCATTGAGCTTGTCGACGACCGGGTGGTGCTGCAGATCGTCGATCCCGACGGTCGTGCCGGCTATCCCGGCAACTGCACCGTCACCGCCACCTATCATCTTCACGGCGATGGCGTTCTAACGGTCCTGTACGAGTCGAGCGCCGACCAGCCGTCACCCTGCAGCATCTGCCAGCATACCTATTTCAACCTCGACGGCAGCGACACGGCACTCGGCCACGACATCCAGATCGCCGCCGACCGCATCACTGCCGTGGACGAGCATCAGTGCCCGACCGGCGTCCTGCTTCCCGTTGAGGACACAGTCTTTGACCTGCGCGGAATGGGCCCGATGGACCGGCAGGAGAACGGCGAACGGGTGTTGTTCGACCACAACTTCTGCCTTTCCGACCAGCGGGTGGAAAAACGACACGTAGCGACGGCCCGTAGCGACCGCTCCGGTGTTTCTCTGGAGGTGCTTACGACAGAGCCTGGCGTACAGTTCTATTCCGGCTACAAGCTCAATGTTGCCGTACCCGGCCACGGCGGCCGCCGCTACGGTCCGTTCGCCGGCTTCTGCCTAGAAACCCAGATCTGGCCGGACGCGATCAACCACAACAACTTTCCCGAAGCGGTACTGCGCCCAGGCGAAATCTTGCGTCAGGAGACGGAGTACGTCTTCAGGAGGAACTGAGGATCTGGGAGGAGGCGCTTCGGCTCGGGCCGGAGCGCCGGCCAATGCTCCTGCACGAGCGCCAAGGCGCCGCTGCAGACGTTTTCATCTTCAAGTTTGGGAGAAATGGAGCGGGTGAAGCGATTCGAACGCTCGACCCCAACCTTGGCAAGGTTGTGCTCTACCCCTGAGCTACACCCGCTCATAACCGCGATCCGGGGGTAGTCGGTGGATCGTGGGCCGTCCGCGTCGCGGCGACGGGCGGTATATGGCCTAACTGATTTTTGAATGCAACAGAGAAATGAAGGGCGGAAAAGAAAAATTGCACGGCCTCGCTCTTCCGCGGACTGCGCCCAAATCGGCGCCTCCGGCTGCTATCCCAGCAAGCTTCTGGCGCCGCGTCTGTGGCTTGCGAAGGGCTCCGCTGCGCGCTAAGCCTCGGCCCGACACGCTGCGGCCGCACCTTCTCGACGAAGAGAACCCATGAACGACCTTTCCTCCACGCCAAGAACAGCCAACGACTTCCATGCTTTTCTGGATGGGCTCGGGATCGCCTACAAGACGCACCACCACGAACCGGTCTTCACCGTGGCTGAATCGGTCAACCTACGCGACGAGATCCCCGGCGGACACACGAAGAACCTCTTCGTCAAGGACAAGAAGGATCGTTATTTCGTGCTGACGGTCGAGGAGAACGCTGTTGTCGACCTGAAGACCGTCCACAAGATCATCGGCGCGGCGAGCCGGGTATCCTTCGGCCGGCCGGAGAAGATGCTGGAATATCTTGGCGTGGCTCCGGGATCCGTGACTGTCTTCGGCGCGATCAACGACACCGGCGGCAATGTCACCTTCGTGCTCGACGAAGACCTGATGCGCCATGAGATCATCAACGGACACCCGCTGTCGAACGATGCGACGACGTCCATCAGACGAGATGATCTCTTGCGTTTCCTCGAGGCAACGGGACACACCCCGCTTGTCTTGAAAGTGACCGACTGACATACGATGTTCCACGCCAGTGGATAGGTCAGCACCAGAACCGGGAGAGAGAAATCATGAGCGGCTCAGACAATCCCTATGGCGGCGGCGCCTATGGCGGCCAAATGACCGGTTCGGCGCAATTCGGCGGCGGTGCATCTGCCCCGCCTCCTGCGGGCGGATTCATCAAGGATACGAGCACCGCAGCCTTCGCAGCCGATGTCATCGATGAAAGCCGCCGCCAGCCGGTGCTGGTGGATTTCTGGGCGCCCTGGTGCGGTCCGTGCAAACAGCTGACGCCGGTTCTCGAAAAGGTGGTCAACGAGGCGCAGGGCCGCGTCAAGCTGGTCAAGCTCAACATCGACGACCATCCGGCGATCCCCGGACAAATGGGCGTCCAGTCAATCCCTGCGGTCGTGGCCTTTGCCGATGGCAGGCCGGTCGATGGCTTCATGGGCGCGGTTCCGGAAACGCAGCTTCGCCAGTTCATCGACAAGGTGGCCGGGCCAGCAGGGGCAGATCAGGCTGCGGCGATCGAGGCCGCGATTGGCGACGCGGACAACCTGCTGGCAAGCGGCGACATCCAGGGCGCAGCACAGCTTTACGGCGCCGTGCTGCAGGCCGATCCGGAGAATGCAAAGGCCGCGGCCGGCATGATGCGCTGCCTGATCGAGCTTGGCGACATGGCTCGCGCCTCGCAGATGCTGCAATCGCTGCCGCCGGAACTTGCCGGCGATCCGGCCGTGCAGGCCGTGGCGAAGAAGCTCGAGCAGTTCGAGGAAGCCCGCAAGCTTGGTGATCCGGCCGCTCTGGAGCACGAGCTGTCGCTCCATCCAGACAATCACGAGGCGCGGATGAAACTCGCCAAGATCCGCAATGCGGAAGGCAAGCACGAGGAAGCAGCAGAGCACCTCTTGATCATTATGCGCAAGGATCGTGAATTCGAGGAGGATGGTGCGCGCCGTCTGCTCCTCGAATTCTTCGAGGCATGGGGTCCCAAAGATCCGGCTACCACCGCGGCGCGTCGACGGATGTCTTCCATCTTGTTTGCCTAGAATCGGCAAATCGATCCCGTAAATCGGCCTTGCGATCCCCGTCGGGTGCCCCACATTAGACTGCCATGGGCGGCGCATTTTGGTGCGTGCGGTCCTGGAGGTTGGGGCCTATGATTGTGGGAAATGCAAGATATGTGAAGCGTGAGGACCTGCCGGAAACGGTGCGTGTCTTCCCTCTGACAGGGGCGCTTCTGCTGCCGGGCGGACAATTGCCGCTCAACATCTTTGAACCCCGTTATCTTGCCATGTTCGATGCGGCGCTGTCGGGAGATCGTCTGATCGGCATCATCCAGCCGACGCTGACGGAGTATGCGAGTTCGGGAGACATCACACGGCCGGCACTCAGCAGTATCGGCTGCATCGGCAGGATAACTTCCTTCGCTGAGACCGGCGACGGGCGCTATATTACGTCACTCAGCGGAGTGTGCCGTTTTCGGCTCCTCGAGGAGCTCGGCACCGGGCACCCGTATCGCACTTTCAAGGCTGCGCCGCTTCTTGCTGATCTGTCCGCCGAAGACGACGAGGGCAAAGTTGATCGGGCTGAGCTTCTGCGCGTCTTTCGCGCTTACCTTGAAGCCAATAAGCTGGAGGCGGACTGGGAAAGCGTGGAGCGGGCCGGAAACCGGACCCTGGTCAACTCGCTTTCGATGATGTCTCCCTTCGGCCCAGCTGAAAAACAGGCGTTGCTCGAGGCGCCGGACCTCAAGACGCGGGCCGAGACACTGATCGCCATCACCGAGATTCTTTTGGCGCGGGGTGCAGGGGAAACCGACACGAGGCTGCAGTAGATCCATGGACGAAAGACTGAGCAAGGTCGATCCAAAGCTTCTCGAGCTCCTGGTCTGCCCGGTATGCAAGGGACGGCTAACCTTCAACCGCGAAACGAACGAACTGGTTTCGGAAAAGGCCAGGCTTGCCTATCCCGTCCGCGACGGTGTGCCGATCATGCTCGTTTCCGAGGCGAGACGTCTGGAAGGCTAGCTGCTCAGATCGCCTCGCCAGCCAGCAATTTCGGCTGTTCGCTGCCGGCGGTTCCGGCGGCCTGCCCGATGAAGTAGGATTTCAGGGCGGGAACCCGCTCCACGAGGCCCAGACCGAAGTCGCGGACGAAGCGAACGGGTGTAATGTCATTGGAAAACAAGCGGTTCAGGACGTCGGTGGTAACGCCCATCCGGAAGGTATCGAAGCGGCGCCAGGACTGGTAGCGCTCAAGAACATCCAGCCCTCCGATATCTAGCCCCAGACGATCCGCATCGACGATCGTCTCTGCGAGAGCCGCGACATCCTTGAACCCCAGATTCAGTCCTTGGCCGGAGATCGGATGAATGCCGTGGGCCGCGTCCCCAGCCAGCGCGAGCCTTGGAGCGACAAATGCGCGCGACAGCGTGAGCCCGAGTGGAAAGGCCTTGCGCCCCCCTTCAACGCTAATCTCGCCGAGCTTATGTCCGAAGCGGCGCTGAAGCTCAGCCTCGAATACGAGAGCATCGGATTGAACGAGGCGATCCGCATCGGCCGTCCGCTCCGTCCAGACGAGCGAGGAGCGGTTGCCGGTCAGCGGCAGGATGGCGAAAGGGCCGGCAGGCAGGAAATGCTCTTCGGCAACGCCCCCATGCGGCCGTTCATGCACAACGGTGGCAACGATACCCGACTGACCGTAACTCCAGGTTACGGTCTTGATCCCGGCCATGTCGCGCAATTTCGAGCGGACGCCGTCACACGCCACGAGGAGGCGCGTGTCGATCGTGCTTCCATCGGCCAGCGTGATCGTGGTCTTCGCCCCTGCTGTGTTGAAGCCGGCGGCGGAGAGCCCGTGGCGGATGGTGATGCCGAGGCGCTTGCAGGCGCCGCGCAACGCGCGGACCATGGCGACATTGGGGATCATATGGGCGAAGGGCCGCCCCTCCTCCACTGTGCCGTCGAAGGTCAGGAAAATCGGACGAACGGGGTCGGACGTGCGCGAATCAGTCACGATCATCCGATTGATCGGCTGGGCTTCAGGCAGGATCTCGTCCCAGACCTTCAGCACCTGAAGCATCTTGCTCGCCGCGGCGATAATGGCCGAGGCGCGCTCGTCCTTCTCCCAGACATGCTCCGGTGCGGCCTCGATCACTTCGACATTGAGGTGCGGAGCAGATTGCTTGACCGCCACGGCTACCGAAAGCCCGACGTAACCGCCGCCGACCACCAAGATATTAAGCATTTCCCTGCACTCCCGTCTCACTTGAGAAGATGTCACCGTCCATATAGATCATCCGGCATCTGCTTCCTATTGCCGGAGTCCGCCTTAATGTCGCGCCCGCCTGAATCTCAAGCCGCCATGGACCAGCTCTTGTCCACGCTCAACCTCGAGAAGCTCGAGGAAAACCTCTTCCGAGGGCTGAGCCCGCAGGTTGGCTGGCAGCGCGTGTTCGGCGGCCAGGTCATCGCACAGGCTCTCATGGCGGCACAGCGGACGGTAGAGAAAGATCGCTATGTTCATTCGCTGCACGCCTACTTCATGCGTCCAGGCGACCCGTCGGTTCCGATCGTCTATCAGGTGGAGCGCATTCGCGACGGATCAAGCTTTGCGACGCGCTGGATCGTTGCCATCCAGCATGGTCGGCCGATCTTCTCGATGTCCGCCTCGTTCCAGTTGGAGGAGCAGGGCCTCGATCACCAGGTGGCCATGCCGCCGGTGACACAGCCTGACAAGCTGATGGGGGAGAAGGAATTCAAGGAACTCTTCCTTGCGCAGGCCCCGGCGGTCGTACGCAAGTACTGGAACCAGGACCGGCCCATCGAGGTGCGGCCGGTGTCGCTGGTGCATTATCTGACCAAGGACAAGCTGGAGCCGCGCCAGGACATTTGGGTTCGGGCCGTCGGCGAAGTGCCGGCAGACCGCCACTACCAGGCCTGCGTCCTGGCCTATCTGTCCGACATGACCCTGCTCGACACCTCCCTCTATCCGCACGGGACTTCGATCTTCGATCCGAAGCTGCAGGTAGCAAGTCTGGATCACGCCATGTGGTTTCACCGCCCCTGCACGCTCGACGACTGGTTGCTCTACACCCAAGACAGCCCCAGTTCATCCGGCGCTCGCGGTATGACGCGAGGCAGTCTCTATACCCGCTCCGGCACCCTGATCGCGTCCGTCGCGCAAGAGGGTTTGATCCGCAAACGGGCAGATGAATAAATATTCGGCAGAAGCAACAAATTGCCTGCAGATTGAGCAGGCGCTGCATTTTTCACTGCCCTCACTTTAGGCGACCTAATTTTTTACTCGATATTTCAACCAGATACTCCTCCATCTCAAATCTGGCACGGCCTTTGTATGTAGAGCCCCAGTCGCTCACCTGATTAGGAAGCGATGAGGGACGTCGGCTCCGGCCGAGCAAACAAAGGATGGGAAGCCAGATGAAAATCGTGATGGCCATTATCAAGCCGTTCAAGCTGGATGAGGTGCGTGAAGCCCTTACGGCAGTCGGTATCCAGGGCCTCACCGTAACCGAAGTCAAAGGCTACGGGCGGCAGAAGGGACATACCGAGATCTACCGCGGCACCGAGTATGCGGTGAGTTTTCTGCCAAAGCTGAAGATCGAGATCGCGGTCGCCGCAGATCTCGTGGAGAAGGCCGTCGATGCGATCGCCTCCGCCGCCAAGACCGGCCAGATCGGTGATGGCAAGATCTTCGTCTATTCGATCGAGCAGGCCGTGCGCATCCGGACCGGCGAGACCAGCACAGAAGCGCTTTGATAAACGGCTGATTGGGGAGCTACCAATGCAATTTTCCAGAATTTCAACCTCGCTGGGACATTTCAGCGCTGCCACTGCAGCCCTGTTCTCGCCCGTCGTTGCCTTCGCCCAGGATGCAGCCGCACCCGCCGCCGAGGCTGCCGCTGCGGCACCCGTGCCGGACAAGGGCGACACCGCCTTCATGTTCCTGTGCACCCTGCTCGTTCTCTTCATGCTGATGCCGGGCCTCGGCCTGTTCTACGGCGGCCTCGTACGTGCCAAGAACATGCTGTCTGTGCTGATGCAGTGCACGGTGGTCGGCGCGGCCATGATGCTCGTCTGGGTCATCTACGGCTATTCGTTCGCCTTCGGCGGTTCGGAGAATGCCTATTTCGGCGGCACAGCAAAACTCTTCCTGTCCGGCATCACGATGGATTCCACCGCCGCGACCTTCTCGGATGCGGTCATCCCGGAATACATCTTCATGCTGTTCCAGATGACGTTTGCGGCGCTGACGCCGGCGCTCATCGTCGGCGCCTTCGCCGAACGCATCAAGTTCTCCGCGGCGATCCTGTTCTGCATCCTCTGGGCCACCTTCGTCTATTTCCCGGTCGCTCACATGGTGTGGGACGCCAATGGGCTTCTGTTTGGCATGGGCGCGCTTGACTTCGCCGGCGGCACCGTCGTGCACATCAACGCCGGCGTGGCTGGCTTGATCGGCGCGATGATGGTCGGCAAGCGGACGGGCTTCGGCAAGGACATGATGGCTCCGCATTCGATGACGCTGACGCTCGTCGGTGCGGCCATGCTCTGGGTCGGCTGGTTCGGCTTCAACGCCGGCTCCAACCTGGAAGCCTCCGGCGGTGCAATGCTGGCGACGGTCAACACCTTCATCGCAACCGCAGCTGCCATCGTCTCCTGGTGCATCGTGGAAAGCTTCGCCCGCGGCAAGGCTTCCATGCTGGGTGCCGCTTCCGGCATGATCGCCGGTCTCGTCGCCATCACGCCGGCGGCCGGTATCGCCGGGCCGATGGGTGCGATCGTCATGGGTCTGCTCGTTTCGCCGATCTGCTACTTCTTCATCGCCGTGATCAAGAACAAGTTCGGCTACGACGACACGGCAGACGTATTCGGCGTCCATGGCGTTGGCGGCTTCTTCGGTGCGCTTGCCACCGGTATCTTCGCCTCCTCGTCGCTAGGCGGCATCGGCTATGCCGAAGGCGTCACCATGGGCGGCCAATTCATGACGCAGCTCACCGCCGTCGTCATCACCATCGTCTGGTGCGGCATCGTCTCGGCGATCCTCTACAAGGTCGTTGATGTGATCGTCGGCCTGCGCGTCACCGTCGAAGCCGAACGCGAAGGTCTCGACCTCGCGACCCACGGCGAAGCGGCTTACCATTCGTAAGCAATCGATAGCTTTCGGCGGCAACCTGCCGCCGAAGGACCTCCCGTCGTGATTGCCCTATGGGCACCGTATGTTGCCCGGGCCCTGGTTCGGGCTTTTTTGTGTCTCATCACCACAGGCGCCGACCATCGTGGTTAAAGCCACGTTAACTAAGCCCGCGCTACCTTCCGGCCACCATGGCGGATATCGTCTTCAAAAAGCCGCCACATCGGAATGTAGTTGGAACGGGCAGAAGAGATGGGCAGAAGCACTTCGGCAACGATGGGCCACGGATCGGCGAAGGCGATGCTGACCGCCTTTGTGCTGCGGCAGGCGATGGCTCTGGCGGGCTTCGCCATCTTCATTGGCCTGGCGCTCGCCGTCGTGGCTCTCGCCACCTGGAACGTTGCGGATCCGAGTTTCTCCTACGCCACTGACAACGAGCCCACCAACTTGCTCGGCTATGGCGGCGCGGCATTCGCCGACCTGATGATGCAGTTCCTCGGACTGGCAAGCCTTGTTGCCCTACTACCCGCACTGGCACTGGCGCTGGCGTTGATCTCCGGCCGAGACTTCAATCGCGTTCCCGCTCGCCTTGCCGCCTGGGGCGGCGGCACACTTCTCGCTTCTGCGTCGCTTGGGTGTTTTCCCGCTCCCGTCACCTGGCCTATCCCCAACGGCATCGGCGGCGTGATCGGCGACATGATCCTGCGCTTCCCCGCCCTTTTCGTAGGCGCTTACCCCACCGGCACCTTGGCAACCGTTCTCGGTTTCGTCGCCGCCGTTCCGGCCGTTTGGCTGCTCCTGTTCGCGTCCGGCCTTGTCGGCGAGGCCTTCGACGACCATGACGAAGACATGCTGCCAATAAAGGCATCCGCCCACGCGCGGCACCCTGAAGACGAGGAAGACGACGACGAAGACAGCGGCTTTGCTGGCTTCCTGGCACTCGGCGCCTTGGCGCATCTTTGGTACATTGCCCAAGCCCGCACACGTCGGCTCTTCGGCATCAAGCGGGCATCCCGCAATTCCTTCGACCAACCCTACGATTTCAACGAGGACGAGTTTGGCACGCTCAACGAGCCGGTCCGGCCAAAAGCCGCAGCTCCCGGGTACCGGGTGGAGCCATCCCTTGACGGTCCTGCCGAAGGCCTCGCTCGGCGCTCGATCGCCGCACCCCCGATGGCCATTGACGACGATGATGACGAAGAGGACACCTTCGCTCGCCCCGCAGGCATCCTTCCGGATGACGACGATGTTCCCTTCGCCGTTTCGCGCGCCCCGGCAGCGGCTGGAGCACCGGCACGGCCACGGGTGGTCGCGCCGCCTCCACCACCGAAACCCAGTGCCAGGGTGGCTCGTGAAGCGCAGGCCTCCTTCATCGACGCAGATGGCTTCCAATTGCCGTCCGTCCACCTGCTGGCCGAGCCGAAAGCCGTTGCACGCGACGCGACCCTGTCGGCCGATGCGCTGGAACAGAATGCCCGCATGCTGGAAGGCGTTCTGGAAGATTTTGGGGTCAAGGGCGAGATCATCCATGTCCGGCCGGGTCCCGTGGTTACCCTCTACGAACTGGAGCCGGCCCCTGGCATCAAGTCGTCGCGCGTCATCGGCCTCGCAGACGATATCGCCCGCTCGATGAGCGCCATCGCGGCCCGCGTCGCTGTCGTTCCGGGCCGCAACGCCATCGGCATTGAGCTGCCGAACCGCACCCGCGAAACAGTCTATCTGCGCGAGATGATCGGCTCGAAGGATTTCGAGGCCAGCAAGGCGAAGCTCGCCATGGCGCTTGGCAAGACCATCGGCGGCGAGCCCGTCGTTGCCGACCTTGCCAAGATGCCCCACCTGCTGGTGGCAGGTACAACGGGTTCGGGTAAATCCGTCGCGATCAACACCATGATCCTTTCGCTTCTCTATCGCTACACGCCGGAGAAGTGCCGCCTAATCATGATCGACCCGAAGATGCTGGAACTCTCCGTCTATGACGGCATCCCGCACTTGCTTTCGCCCGTCGTCACCGATCCGAAGAAGGCCGTTGTCGCGCTCAAGTGGACCGTTCGCGAAATGGAAGAGCGCTACAAGAAGATGTCGAAGATCGGCGTGCGCAACATCGACGGCTTCAACAGCCGGGTCGAACAGGCGCTGGCCAAGGGCGAGGTGCTGACCCGCACGGTGCAGACCGGTTTCGACCGTCAGACGGGCGAGGCGATGTACGAGACGGAGGAATTCGATCTCCAGCCGATCCCCTATATCGTCGTCATCATCGACGAGATGGCCGACCTGATGATGGTTGCCGGCAAGGACATCGAAGGCGCTGTCCAGCGCCTGGCGCAGATGGCCCGTGCGGCGGGAATCCACGTCATCATGGCAACCCAGCGCCCGTCGGTCGACGTCATTACCGGCACGATCAAGGCGAACTTCCCGACCCGCATTTCCTTCCAGGTCACTTCCAAGATCGACAGCCGAACGATCCTTGGCGAGCAGGGCGCCGAACAGCTGCTCGGCATGGGCGACATGCTCTACATGGCCGGCGGCGGTCGCATCCAGCGCGTGCATGGGCCGTTCGTCTCGGACAATGAAGTCGAAGAAATCGTCGCCTACCTGAAGAGCCAGGGCGCCCCACAATATCTTGAGGCTATCACGGCAGACGATGACGAGGAGAACGACGGTGGCGGACCCGCCGGTACCGCAAACCTCTCGGAGTCGGAAGATCCTTATGACCATGCGGTCGCGATTGTTCTGCGTGACGGTAAGGCATCGACCTCCTATATCCAGAGGCGGCTCGGCATTGGCTACAACCGCGCCGCCTCGCTGATCGAGCGAATGGAAAAGGAAGGGCTGATCGGTCCCGCCAACCACGCAGGAAAGCGCGAGATCCTGGTGCCCACGGAAGCCGACATCCTGGAACGCTGACCCCGCATTCCGCGTTGGCCATCAAGCCGCCGCCTTTGGCGCCCAGAAAGCGGTGGAAGGAGACTAGAGAAGATGACGAAGAAGACTGCCAACTCCCCTTGGACCGGATCACTCGGCCGCCGAGGCTTTTCTCTCGGCCTTGTTGGGTTCGCGGCTGCCGCAGCACTCCCGCTTCCGGCGACGGCGCAAGGTTCGGCCGGATCGGCTGCCGCGCAGAAGATCGCCGACCACTTCTCCTCGGTACGGACGATGATGGGGGAGTTCGTGCAGTTCGGTCCGCGCGGCGAGCAGACGGGCGGCAAGTTCTTTATCGAGCGCCCTGGCAAGCTGCGCTTCAATTTTGAGGACCCTTCGCCGATTCGCGTCATCGCCGACGGCTCCAACGTCGTTATCGGCAATATGAAGCTGAAGACCTGGGACGTTTATCCGCTATCGAAGACTCCGCTCAGCCTGCTCCTCGCCCAGCGGATCGATCTTTCCGACCAGATGGTCAGGAGTGTGCGCGAAGAGCCGGATCTGACCACAATCGTACTTGGGAACCGCACCGTCTTCGGCGACTCGACGATCACGATGATGTTCGATTCGAGCACCCATGAGCTCCGCCAGTGGACGATCACTGACGCGCAGAACAAGGACACGACAGTGATGATCTACAACGTCAAGAACGGCGTCAGCTTCGACGACAAGATCTTCCGCATTCCTTATGACGAGGTCCGCAAGATCTAGTTGCCCGCTGTCTGGAACTCCGGCTCCCTTTTTGCTTCACCCTTCGGGCTAAATCTCCTAAACCTCGGGCATCCCGCCTGAGGTTCATGCATGACATTCTCGATCACCACTTGGAACATCAATTCGGTGCGGCTTCGCATGCCCATCGTGCAGCAGTTCGTCGTCCGCCACCAACCGGACATCCTGTGCCTGCAAGAGATCAAGTGCCAGCAGCACGAATTCCCGCTGCAGCCGCTGAAGGATCTCGGATACCAGCACATCATCATTCACGGTCAGAAGGGCTACCATGGCGTTGCCATCGTATCGCGCGTGCCGCTGACGGAGGACCATCGGCAGAACTATTGCGGCGTCGGAGACGCACGTCATATTTCCGCGGTCTTCGAGCGCGGCTCCCGCCGCATCCGCCTGCACAATTTCTACGTTCCAGCCGGTGGAGATGAGCCGGACCGAGCCGTCAATCCGAAGTTCGGCCACAAGCTCGATTTCGTGGAGGAGATGAAGTGCCTGAAGGCGGACCTCATGCCAGGGGTCTCTTCCATCTTGGTCGGCGACCTTAACATCGCCCCGCTGGAGCATGACGTTTGGTCGCACAAGAAGATGCTCAAGGTCGTCAGCCATACCCCCGTCGAAACGCAAGGAATGCTGGAGATCATGGAGAAGGGAAACTGGCTCGACCTCATGCGCCAGCACGTGCCCCAGGACCAAAAGCTCTATACGTGGTGGAGCTACCGCGCCAAGGACTGGGAAGCAGCAGATCGGGGGCGACGGCTCGACCACATCTGGTCTTCACACGACCTGGGACCGTTTCTTGACCGCGTCGACGTGCTGAAGGAAGCCCGAGGCTGGAACCAGCCTTCCGATCACGTGCCGGTCACGGCCGTCTTCAAGTTTTAACCGTCAGCGTTCGCTTAGTTGAATCGGCTTTGCATCGCCGTAGCGGCGCTCGCCATGGCGATGATGTTGTCGCGGATACGGGCCTCCACGATCCGCCCCACCTGAGGATACTCCTCAAGCAGCCGTTGAAAAAGGCTCCTGCTTATGCGCAGCGCTTCCGAATCTTCGGCCGCCACGGCCGTGAATTTCCGCTCCACCATTGTGACCAGTGCCAGTTCGGAAAGAAGTGTCCCCGGCGATGCCACCACTTCCAGCCGCGCGGAACCGTCCCTATTCAGTGCCAGAAGCTCGAATTTCCCCCGCGTGACCACGAAGGCGGATTCGGCCGGCGATCCTTCGCGAAACAGTTCCTGACCTGCCGCCAGCGAACGGCGCTCGGCGCCGAATGCCAGCAGCCGCAGCTGGTCGCTGTCCAACTCCCGAAACAGCGGCATTTCTGATAAAATGCGAATGTCGTCGTTGAGCGACATCGGCGCTACGGCACGATCTTGTAGCCGCCATTCTCGGTCACGAGGATAGCGGCGTTGGAGGGATCGCGCTCGATTTTCTGGCGCAGCCTGTAGACGTGGGTCTCCAGCGTGTGGGTTGTGACGCCGGAGTTATAGCCCCACACCTCTTCGAGAAGCACGTCGCGGGTCACGACCTTCTGGTCAGCCCGGTAGAGGTAGCGGATAATGGCTGCCTCCTTCTCGGTTAAACGGATCTTCTTGCCATCTTCGGTCGTCAGCAGCTTCTGGCTCGGCTTGAAAATGTAAGGTCCAACTGTGAACGTCGCATCCTCGCTCTGCTCGTACTGGCGCAACTGGGCCCGGATACGAGCCAGAAGCACGGCGAAGCGGAAAGGCTTGGTCACATAATCATTGGCGCCGGCTTCGAGCCCAAGAATGGTGTCAGAATCGGTGTCATGCCCGGTCAACATGATGATCGGGGCCTTGAAGCCGTTCTTGCGCATCAGCTTTACCGCTTCCCGGCCATCCATGTCCGGCAAGCCGACATCCATGATCAGGAGGTCAACCTGGCTGCTCTTCGCGGTCTGCATCGCTTGCGTGGCGTTCGCCTCCTGCAACAGCGAAAACTCCTCGTAGAGCGACAACTGCTCCATCAGCGTTTCGCGCAGATCCTCGTCATCATCCACCAGTAGAATCGTGCGAGCAGCCATGCTTTCTCCTGCCTTTTGTTGGTCTCGCCCGATCTCTGTTACGTCAGGAGAGGGCAATTGGTTCAGGCACTTGATCTAAGTCTCTTCGTGCTATGAATTCAAACCAAATCATCTTCAAAGCAAAAACTCGTGAGGAAAAATGGCTGTTTTGTGCAGGCACTGGGCCAATCGAGCCGGTGCGGTAACCGTTCGACCCTCGCCCGGCGATCCCCGAAGAGGGCTTCTGTCCTTTGGTGGCATCACCGTTCCTGCCGCGCTTGGCCGTTCCGGCCGGACGGTCTTCAAACGCGAAGGCGATGGCGCAACGCCGATTGCCACCATGCGCCTACTCTGCGGGTTCTACCGCGGCGACCGGGCGCTCGGCCTGCACACAGCCCTGCCGATGCGGCGGATCCGCAAGGACATGCTCTGGTGCGATCAGCCGGAGCACGCGAGCTACAATCGGCTGGTACGCACACCCTTTCGGCCCAGCCATGAGGAGATGATGCGCCAGGACGGCGTCTACGACATCTGCCTCGTGCTCGACTGGAACATCACCTCGCGCCGGCGTCACCGCGGCTCGGCCATCTTCTTTCATCTCATCAAGCCAGGTTATCAGCCGACAGCCGGTTGCGTTGCCATCAGCCTCAAGCACATGCGGCGATTGCTTCCCCACTTGCGTCGCGGAACGATCGTCCGGGTGCTGTAACGGCCTGCGGTGTCTCATAACCGTAATGGAGGAACCCTAGTGTTGCGCGGATAAAGATCCCACCCCGCCAGCAGGAGGCTGCCATGACCGAAGAACTCTGTCCCAAGATGTTCCCCACCACCCAGCTCGAAGAGGCCGATGGCGAAGGTCACAATGCCAGCGCCAATCCGACCATGGGCGAGATCATCAGCCGGCGCTTTTCCCGCCGCAACTTCCTGCAGGGTTCGCTCGCCGTTTCCGCCATCGCAGCGACCGTCAGCCCCGTCGCCCTGATGACGGCCGAGAAGGCGAGGGCAGCCACCGGCTCGGCCTTCTCCTTCCCGGAAGTGGAAGCCGGGGTCGATGCCCACCACCATGTGGCGGAAGGCTATGATGCCGATGTCCTGCTGCGCTGGGGCGATGCTCTGTTTCCCGACTCCCCCGACTTCGACCCCGCCAACCAGACGGCGGAGGCCCAGGCCAAACAGTTCGGCTACAATAACGACTATGTCGGCTTCATTCCGATCGATGGCGCCGCCGATCACGGCTTCCTCGTCGTCAACCACGAATATACAAACCCGCACCTGATGTTCCCAGGCCTGGTGAAAGTGGTCGACGGCAAGGTGGAGCAGGGCCCGCTTAGCAAGGAGCAGGTGGATGTCGAGATGGCAGCCCACGGCGGCACCATCGTCGAGATCCGTCGCGTCGATGGCAAGTGGCAGGTGGTTCGCGATGGCGCCAACAACCGCCGCATTACGGTCAACACCGAAATGCAGCTGACCGGCCCCGCGGCCGGCCACGACCGTCTGAAGACCTCCGCCGACGAAACCGGCACCAAGGTTATCGGCACGGTCAACAACTGCGCCGGCGGCGTCACGCCCTGGGGCACCTACATCATGGCCGAGGAGAACTTCCACGGCTACTTCATGGGCGACCTGCCGGCGGACCATCCGGAGGCGGCGAACTACGAGCGCTACGGCGTGCCGGAAGGCAGCTATGAATGGGGCCGTTTCTACGACCGCTTCGACCTGTCGAAAGAGCCAAATGAGCCGAACCGCTTCGGCTGGGTCGTCGAAGTCGATGTGATGGACCCGAGTTCGACGCCGAAGAAGCGCACTGCGCTTGGCCGTACCAAGCACGAAGGCGCGGAATCGATTGTCGCCGACAATGGCAAGGTGGTCTTCTACCTCGGTGACGACGAGCGTTTCGACTATGTCTACAAGTTCGTGACCGACGGCACCTACAATCCGGATGACCGTGCCGCCAATATGGACCTGCTCGACGCCGGCACGCTCTATGTCGCAAAGTTCGAGGAAGACGGCACCATGGAATGGCTGCCGCTCGTCCATGGACAGGGGCCGCTGACGGAAGAAAACGGCTTCGCCAGCCAGGCCGATGTTCTGATCGAGACCCGCCGCGCAGGCGATGTTCTCGGCGCCACGAAGATGGACCGCCCGGAAGATATCCAGCCGAACAGTGTCAACGGCAAGGTCTACGTGATGCTGACCAACAACACGAAGCGCAAGCCGGATCAGGTCAATGCGGCAAACCCGCGGGCGGAGAACGCCTTCGGCCACATCATCGAGATTTCAGAAGCCGATGGTGACTTCTCCGCAACCAAGGGCAAGTGGGAAGTGATGCTGAAGTGCGGCGATCCTTCGGTGGCGGAAGTCGGCGCAACCTTCTCGACGGAAACGACGAAGAACGGCTGGTTCGGCATGCCGGACAACTGTGCCGTCGATTCCGCCGGCCGCCTATGGGTTGCCACTGACGGCAACAGCAACAAGGCAACCGGTCGCACCGATGGTCTCTGGGCCGTCGACACGGAAGGCGATGCACGGGCAACGTCGAAGCTCTTCTTCCGCGTTCCAGTCGGCGCGGAAATGTGCGGCCCGCTCTTTGCGCCGGATGACGAGACGGCCTTCGTCGCCGTCCAGCATCCGGGCGATGGCGGCGAGGACTGGGACGGCCATGGCCGCCCGTCCTATTACGAGGATCTGTCCACCCGCTGGCCGGATTTCAAGGACGACATGCCGGTCCGCCCGTCGGTGCTCGCCATCACCAAGATTGGCGGCGGCAAGATCGCCGTCTGACACCGTTTGATCTGTACGATGGAAGCTCTGCCCGCCAGGCGGGGCTTCTTCTATTTGAGAGAGCGTGGCGCCACGAACTGCGCAAGATAGCCGGAGCCGGGCTCGATGTCCTTCCAGTCGAAGGCCGGGAAATCGATCACCGCCAAAGCGCCCGTCGGATATTTTTCCGCCATGGCGGCGCGCGCACTGGCCTTGCCGTCACCGACCAGGAGCAGCGCCACTTCCTGTAGACCGGGATTGTGCCCGACGATGACAACGGTATCGGCGCTCGCTTCAGCCCGGCGCAACACCTGGAGCATGTTTGCCGCGGTTGCATCATAAAGCTCAGGTGTGACCCGCGTCTCGATCTCCCCCGGCAGCCGTTTCCGCACCAGCTCCCAGGTCTCCTGCGTCCGCGTCGCATCAGAGACGAGCGCCAGGTGCGGCACGAGATGCTCGCGCGCCATGTGGTTGCCCATGGCCGGGGCTGCCTTGAGCCCGCGCTCCGCCAGCGGCCTCTCGTGGTCCTCCACGCCTTCCGGCCAATCGGACTTCACATGGCGCAGGAGAAGCAGCCGGCGTTGCCGGGGAAAAGGCTCTTTCGTGGGATGTTCGGCCATCGCTGTCCTCCCGTTGTCGCTGCTCTCCTCATTATGGGGCGCACGGGAGGTCAGGACCAGTCGCTCTTCCCGGCACGTTTGTCAGGAGAAAGCAAAATGCCGCCGAGAACACCCCGACGGCACTTTAAACTGATCAATCGAGCAGAAGGCTTACTGCCATTCACGGATGTCGACGAAATGTCCGGCCACCGCCGCCGCTGCCGCCATGGCGGGCGAGACGAGGTGCGTCCGGCCCTTGTAGCCCTGGCGCCCTTCGAAGTTTCGGTTCGAGGTCGAGGCGCAACGCTCGCCGGGCTTCAGCCGGTCGTCGTTCATCGCCAGGCACATGGAGCAGCCCGGCTCGCGCCATTCGAAGCCTGCCTCCTTGAAGATCTTGTCGAGACCTTCCGCCTCTGCCTGTTCCTTCACGAGACCCGAGCCCGGCACGATCATCGCCGACACGGTGGGCGCGACGGTGCGGCCCTCGACCACCTTGGCGGCAGCCCGCAGATCCTCGATGCGGCCGTTGGTGCAGGAGCCGATGAAGACGCGGTCGACGGCGATGTCGGTGATCTTGGTGCCCGGCTTCAGGCCCATGTAGTCGAGCGCGCGCCACTTGGAGGTCCGCTTCGTTTCGTCCTTGATGTCGTCCGGATTCGGCACCACGCCCTGCACCGAGATCACGTCTTCGGGAGAAGAGCCCCAGGAAACGATCGGCGGCAGGTTGGCGGCATCGAGTACGACCACCTTGTCGAAATGCGCACCTTCATCCGTGTGCAGCGTCTTCCAGTAGTCCAGCGCCATGTCCCAGGCAGCACCCTTCGGCGCGCGCGGCTTGTCCTTGATATAGGCGAAGGTGGTCTCGTCGGGCGCAATCAGGCCGGCGCGGGCGCCGCCTTCGATCGTCATGTTGCAGATCGTCATGCGACCTTCCATCGAGAGCGAACGGATCGCCTCGCCGGCAAACTCGATGACATGGCCGGTGCCGCCGGCGGTGCCGATTTCGCCGATGATCGCAAGGATGATGTCCTTGGCGGTGACGCCGTCCGGAAGCTTTCCGTCGACGCGCACCAGCATGTTTTTCGCCTTCTTCTGCACCAGCGTCTGGGTCGCCAGGACATGCTCGACCTCGGACGTGCCGATGCCGTGCGCCAGCGCTCCGAAAGCGCCGTGGGTCGAGGTGTGGCTATCGCCGCAGACGATGGTCATGCCCGGCAGGGTAAAGCCCTGCTCCGGCCCGACGATATGGACGATGCCTTGGCGCTTGTCCTTTTCGGAATAGTATTCGACGCCGAAGTCGTGGGCGTTCTGTGCCAGCGCCTCGACCTGGATGCGGCTTTCCTCGTTCTTGATGCCGATATGACGGTCGGGCGTCGTCGGCACGTTGTGGTCGACCACGGCCAGCGTCTTCTGTGGTGCGCGAACCTTGCGGCCGGCCAGGCGCAGGCCCTCGAAGGCCTGCGGGCTCGTCACCTCATGCACGAGGTGACGGTCGATGTAGAGAAGACAGGTGCCGGTCTCGTCGGTGGAGACGACGTGGTCGTCCCAGATCTTGTCGTACAGGGTGCGGGGTGCGCTCATGGCTGCCATCCATTGGAACTGTCGAGAAAGGAAGATTGCCGGCTTGTATCGCGGCCGGTGCGATTGGATCGGCTTAGCTAAGTCGGCTGTTCAGAGCGCCGGAGACGCGCGCGAAGAAGCGTGCCGGCAGACGCTTGTGGTCCTGCAGCACGATGAACTGGTTCGCGAGGCATCCGAATTTCGATCCCATGGCGCGCTATTTATCAGTTTCGCGACGCCCGTTCAATATCGATAGGTTCGGATGCGGCCCTCAGCCGCGAACGCGGGCGGCGAGCAGATGGTCCAGCGACAGTCGCCCGGGGCCCCGAGCGATGATGATCAGCAGGCAGGCGGCCCATGTCCCGTGCGTTGGCCAGGCGCCGGGGTAGACGAAGATCTGGATCACCAGCGTCATGGCGAGCAGCCCGAGTGCGGCAAGCCGGCTGCCGAGGCCAAACACCAGCAGGAGGGGAAACAGATGCTCCGCCAGCGCCGCCAGATGGGCGGCAATCACGGGGCTGATCAGCGGCAGTGCGTATTCGTGCTCGAACAGGTAGATGGCGTTTTCCGAAACCTGCCAGCCGTCCAGCTTCGTTTGTCCTGACTGCCAGAAAACGGCGGCAATGGAGAGGCGTGCGACGACGGCGATCAGGTCGTGGGGGATGCGCTCCAGCAACATGACACCCTCCTGCAGGCGGCGCGATAGGCTGTGATCTGCGGAAACAATGGCGGGCGTGCTCATGGCTGGTCTCCCGGTTGGGTTTGGATGGTTGAGAAGGCGCCGCCGCTCAAGGCACAGGCGAGAGTGGCGGTGAGGTCAAAATCAGGATGCGCCGCTGCACCGGCCTCGGCTGCGTCTGCCAAGGGCCCGCCAGCCGCCAATGCGTCGAGGAAGACAGCGCCGGCTGGCGGCAAGCGCAGGACCTCCACCGTCAGATGCGGGCGGATCACCAGCGCATCCTCCGGCGTCCAGTCGCTGATCGGTGCCACAGGCGCCTCGCCGGCATTCATCGCCCAGATGGTGACGACGGGAAAGGCGGAGCGGAGAACCGTCGCGGAGGGGTGGAGAGTAAAACGCACCGCCGCCAGATCATCCGGTGCCACTGCCGCAAGCCGTGCGGGATCAAGCGGCGCGACATCGGCTGCATGATAGGCACGGCCACGGCCGATTTCCAGCCGCATCACATCGGCCAGATAGGGAACGGACTGGGCGGGCGGAAAGGCCGCGGCGAAATCGGGAAAATCGTCGCCGTAGAGAAAGAGCAGCGGCGAGCGCGGCGGGTGTTCGCAGATGAAGATGTCCGCCATCGCCGCGAAGAAGTCCTCCCCGACGATCATTTCTGCAGCCGGAAAGCGGCTGGCAAGTGCGCGGCGCAGACTGACCATGACGTTGTTGCGGTAGACATCGTAGCGCACCTTCGGCTGTCGACAGTTCCACGATGTCAGGCCCTCCGGCAGCGCACTCTCCGGCTTCATCAGGCCCGCCGCAAATCTCTGCTGCATCGTCGACATCGCCGCCTCCTATGCTGCAAGTGCCGAGCGCTGGAGAATAGCTTGCGCCGCCTGGGCTTCCGCCCGCAGCACCGGCCAGTCCGGCACGTCGTTGTCCCATTCGATCAGCGTCGCCACCGGCCCGATGCGCCGAACCACGTCGGCATAAAGCGCCCAGACAGGATCGCGCACCGGCGTATCGTGCGAGTCGATCAGCAGCGTTGCGCCAAGGTCATCTTCCGTCTCCGAATGGCCGCCGAGGTGGATCTCGCGCACGTGTAGGACGGGAAAGCGTGCGAGGTAGCTGGCCGGGTCGGTGTTGTGGTTCGTGGAGGCGACGAAGACGTTGTTGACGTCGAGCAGAAGGCCGCAGCCGCTGCGCTTCACCACCTCGTCGAGGAAGTCAGTCTCTTCGTAGGTGCTTTCCTCAAAGAGCAGATAGGTTGCCGGATTCTCCAGCAGCATCTGTCTTCCCAGCGCCGTCTGCACCTCATCGATATGCCGGCACACCTGCGCAAGCGTCTCTTCCGTGTAGGGGAGGGGCAGCAGGTCGTTCAGGAAGGTCGTGTCATGGGTGGACCAGGCGAGATGCTCCGAAAAGCTCTCCGGCTGGTAGCGATCACAGACCTGCTTCAGCCGCTGCAGGTGATCCTGGTTAAGCGGCTGTATGGAACCGATCGAAAGGCCAACGCCATGGACGGACAGGACATAGTCTTCCCTGAGCCGGCTAAGCTGAGCATGAGGCGGCCCGCCGGCACCCATGTAGTTTTCGGCGTGAACCTCAAAGAACCCAACTGGCTGCCGCTCTTGATCGATGCTGGCGAAATGTTCGGGCTTGAAACCGACGCCCGCCTGGGCGGGGAGCTGTGAAGGGCGCATGTCTCTCTCCTGAGAAAATCGGCGCCGCAACCCTTGCGACGCCGAGCTGCACATCGACCTCAGGCCGGTGCCGGTCCGGCTTCCAGCATGCCGTGGCCGTTCGGCGTCATCATCGCTTCGCAGGTGCCGGCGGGCACGAGCTTCCAGGCGTTCTGCTGGTAATCGACGGTGGAGGTTCCGGCGCAGGTGGTGCCGGGGCCGGCGGCGCAATCGTTCTGGCCCTTCAGCGCGACGCCGTAGCATTTTTCCTTGCCATCCTGCTGGGCAAGGGCCGGCGATGCGATGGCGGCAAGAGCCGAGGTGACGGACGCCGCGACGGCAAGCGAAATGATGCTGGTCTTCATGTTCGATCTCCCTGGTAAGCAAACCCCGTTGGCTTGCATGGAGACCTACGCCGGGCGACGGAGCGGCGTTACAGCGCGGAGCACGATTTTTTTCTGAGCCGGCCGGACTTGTCGGTGAAGGGCAGCGGCGAGCACATGGCATTGTTGTGGTAGAAACTCTCCGGGGGCGCTTGCGTAAAAAAGATGAAGGCAGGCGTAACGATCGACCCATCCTCTGCGTAGGGCTCTACAGAATGAGTGATCTGGCGCGCGAAGAGCAATGGTCCGCATGGATGCGGGCGGCGATCGGCGGTGATGCGCAGGCGTATCACCGCTTTCTGACGTCGGTCACGCCCCATCTGCGGGTCATGGCCCGCCGGCGTTGTGCCCAGTTCGGTGCGCCTGCGAGTGAAGCGGAGGACGTCGTGCAGGAAGTCTTGCTGTCGATCCACCTGAAGCGCGGCACCTGGGATCCGTCCCGCCCGATTGCACCATGGATATCCATCATGATCCGCAACAAACTGATCGACAGCCTGCGCCGGCGCGGGCGCCATGTGGATGTGCCGCTTGAGGATGTCATGGCGGTGCTTGAGATCGATGATCAGAGCCAGACGCAGGAGCGCCTCGATGTCGACCGGATCCTCAAGACGCTGAAGGAGCCGCAGCGGACCATCGTGCAGGCAATCTCCGTGGAGGGCAGCAGCGTGCGCGAAACGGCAGGACGCGTGAACATGACCGAGGGAGCGGTGCGCGTCGCGCTGCATCGCGCTCTCAAGGCGCTAAGCCTCACCTATCGGAGCCAATGACGTGAAGACAGACGAACTCATCAACATGCTGTCCGAGGATTCCACCGTCCGCTTCCGGCTCGGCCATGCACTGACGCTGGCCTTCGTCGCCGCCATCCTGCTGGCGGGTACGCTGTTCTTTGCCCTGATGGGCTTTCGGCCGGACATCGAGACGGCCCTCACCAGCCTGCGCTTTGTGTTCAAGCTGCTGGTGACGATCGTTTTCTTCCTGGTGGCAGCAAACCTGATGGTTCGCATCGGCCGTCCGGGCGTCCGGGTTCTTCCGTGGGAGCTGGCGCTGCTGCTGGTGCCTGTCCTGATGACCGTCTCCGTGCTGGCGGAACTTGCGGTGCTCCCGGCAGGAGACTGGGCGGCGCAGATGATCGGGCACAACGCACACGAATGCCTATCGCTGATCCCGCTTCTGTCGACGGGACCGCTGGCGGCCTTCATCCTCGCACTTCGCCAAAGTGCCCCGGAAAACCCCGGCCGCGCCGGCGCAGTGGCAGGACTTGCGGCGGGCGGCATCGCCGCAGCCTTTTACGCCTCCAACTGCACGGACGACAGCCCGCTCTTTGTGGCCCTCTGGTACACGGTGGCAATCGGTATTGTTACCGGTGCCGGCTATCTTGCCGGCCGTCGCTGGCTCGCCTGGTAGGTCAACCAGCCGCTTGAGAAGCGGCAACAAAAAAGGCGGCTCGAGAGCCGCCCTTTTCGTGTTCCTGTGAGGAGGCTTATTCTGCCGAGCCCTCAGCAGCCTTTGCTTCTTCTGCGGCCTTTGCCTCGGCGGCGTCAGCTGCTGCCTTCTCGGCAGCAAGCGCCTGAGCTGCTGCGACCTTCTCAGCCTCGAGACGCGCCTTTTCCTCGGCGATCGCGGCGCGCTCTGCTTCGTTCAGCTTGCGTGCGCGGGTGCCGGTGTTCTCGACAATACGAGCCGACTTACCGCGACGGTCGCGAAGGTAGTAAAGCTTTGCACGACGAACCTTACCACGGCGAACCACTTCGACGCTCTCGACGAGCGGGGAGTAGACAGGGAATACGCGCTCGACGCCTTCGCCGTAGGAGATCTTGCGAACCGTGAAGCTCTCGTTGATCCCGCCGCCGGAACGTGCGATGCAGACGCCTTCGTATGCCTGGACGCGGGTCCGGGCGCCTTCACGGACGCGAACGTTGACGCGAACGGTGTCGCCGGCTTCGAACTCGGGGAGCTTGCGCTGGGCTTCGATCTTGGCGGCCTGTTCGGCTTCCAACTGCTGAATGATGTTCATGGTCAAACCTCTATATTCTTCTGAAACAGCCAGAGCGCTCGTGTCTGTCCTTCGGTCACGCCTTTAGGCCATGCCTCTGGAGTCTGACCCTTCGGGCCAAGAGCGGGTTCGCCATTCTTTGTTGCTGGTCGACGGGGATCTCCCCATGTCCGGGTGCGCCAATACACGAAAGAAACTGCTTTGTCATCCCGTCCCGCCCTATTTTCTAGCGTACCGGAGTGCAACCGACCGTCCTTGTCGACCGTGTGCCATCCCGCTATGTGCACTGCGTCGTCACGGAGGAAGTCAATGACCGTTGCTACTATGCTGATGCTTTTCGTTTCAGCCTTTCTCGCCGGTGCGGTCAATGCCATTGCGGGCGGCGGCACGTTTCTGACTTTCGGTGCGCTCACCGTCGCCGGTCTACCGCCGATCACCGCCAATGCCACCTCCTCCATCACCCAGTTTCCGGGCTACATCACGTCGACGCTCGCCTACCGCGACGAAATCGCCAAGAGCTGGAGGAGCGCGATCGCGCTTTCGATCGTCTCGATTGTTGGTGCCGTCGGCGGCTCGCTGCTGCTTCTATCCCTCGACAACCCGTCCTTTCGGCAGATCGTCCCATGGCTGCTGGCGGCAGCAACGATCATCTTCGCCGCCGGGCCATGGCTGAAGCCGAAGGCGTCGGCGGAGCGGCCGGTCAATTCGCCGCTCAGCGTCATCGCGCAGTTCTTCACCTCGATCTATGGCGGCTTCTTCGGCGCCGGCATGGGAATCATGATGCTCGCCGTGCTGGGGATCACCTCCGGCGGCACCTACCATCACCTCAATGCGCTGAAGAACCTGCTGTCGATCCTGATCGCTGCCGTCGCCATCGTGATCTTCGTCTCCGGCGGCGTCGTCGCCTGGCTGCAGGCCCTGGTGATGATCCCGGGCGTGGCACTGGGCGGCTATGCCGGCGTCTGGATGGCGCGACGTGTTTCGCAGACGGTGATGCGGGTCATCGTTGTCGGTGTCGGGATCGCTTTGACCGCCTACTACTTCATCTATTGAGCGACCTGCCGATGCGCCCGAGGTGAGTGTCGGCAAAGCCGCTTTCGTACTTCAGGCCGTAGCCGAGCGCCCTGTCCAGGGCGATGTGGAAGGTCCAGATGAGGGCGATGGGAACGGCGAGGCTCCAGCCTGCGGCATAGCCTGCCGCCGACAGCAGGCCGACGCTGATGAAGCTGTGGAAGGTGTTGTAGCCGATCGCCCCGGCGCGCAGGCCAAAGACATAGGCCAGCATCGAGATGTCCGGTGCCAGGACGAGCAGCAGGAACAATCCCCAGCCGTCGCCCCACTGCCAGTAGGCGCCCAGGGCCAGGAGCGCGATCGCAAGGTTCTCGAGCCGGAGTAGCAGCGTCATCAGGTTTTCGCCGAACCATCCAGGAGGTCAGGGCGGCGTTCCGCCGTCAGCTTCAGCGCCTGCTCCCGCCGCCACCGATCGATTTCTGCATGATTTCCAGACGTCAACACGGCCGGGATCTCGCGGCCTTCGAAGACCTGCGGTCGCGTGTAATGCGGATATTCGAGCAGCCCGTCCTCGAAGCTCTCATGCGTACCGGAAAGTGCATTGCCCATCACGCCCGGGAGAATGCGCACGACGGCATCGAGCAGCGTCAATGCCGCCGGTTCTCCGCCGGAGAGAATGTAGTCGCCGATCGAGACCTCTTCGAGCTGGCGTGCCTCGATCACGCGCTGATCCACCCCCTCAAAGCGGCCGCAGACGATCACGACGCCCTCCCCGGTTGCCAACTCGCGAACCCGCTTCTGGGTAAGCGGCCTGCCGCGCGGGCTCATCAGCAGCCGAGGCCGATGATCGTCAGCCGAGATATGATCGATCGCCTTTGCCAGGATGTCGGGCTTAAGCACCATGCCCGCGCCGCCGCCGGCCGGCGTGTCATCCACCGTGCGATGGCGATCCTCGGCCAAGTCGCGGATCTGCACAGGCTCGATCGCCCATTGCCCGCGCTCCAGTGCCTTTCCGGCAAGCGAATGGCCGAGGTGGCCTGGAAACATCTCCGGGTAGAGGGTCAGGATGGTGGCGCGAAAGGTCATCTTGAACTACCGGCCGCGGCCTTTGGGCGGAATTCGATCGTCCTTCTCGCCTGGATCATCGATCAGGCCCGCCGCCCGTGGATCGATCAGGATGCGCCCCCCTTCCAGATCGATTTCCAGCACGGCCGCCTCCGAGAAGGGAATGAGCGTCGGGCGACGTCCAGGGCCCTTCAGCTCCAGAAGGTCGCCGGCGCCGAAGTCGTAGACGCCGCTCACGGTGCCGTAGCTCTTGCCTGTCTCGTCGATAGCCTCGAGCCCCTCGAGGTCGGCATAATAGAACTCATCGTCGTCCAGCTCGTCGTCAGGCAGGTTCTCGCGCTCGATGAAGAGCTCCAGCCCATTCAAAGCTTCGGCGGCATTGCGGTCGTTGATGCCGCGGAAACGGACGATGACGATGGTCTTCGCCTCCCGGATCTCCAGGATCTCGAACATGCGGCCATCTGCGCTATGCAGCTTGCCGTAATCACCGAGGGCCAAGGGGTCGTCTGTATAGGAACGAACCCGCACTTCTCCACGCAGTCCTTGCGCGGCGCCGATGGTCGCCATCAGGATCGGATTCTGGAGCTTGCCCATACGTGCCTCGTCCCGCAACATTGCGTGGCGCGCTTTTACCCACAGCGCGCATAAATGAAAACACAAAACGGGCGGCACGTCGCCGTGCCGCCCGTCGTCCGCTGTCAGAGCGGTTTAAAATTATTCCGCAGCAGCTTCGGCTGCAGCAGCCTTGGCGTCTTCTTCGCGCTGGGCGCGCTCGGCGGCACGCTCCTGAGCCCTCTTGCCGGGCTTTGCCTTTTCCGGATTGTTGCGGGCTTCGCGCTGCGCAACGCCGGCATCGGCGAGAAAGCGCAGGACGCGATCGGTCGGCTGCGCACCCTTGGCAATCCATTCCTGGATGCGCTCGATGTTCAGCTCGACGCGCTTTTCATTGTCCTTCGGCAGCATCGGGTTCCACGAACCGAGCTTCTCCAGGAAACGACCGTCGCGCGGGGCGCGGGCGTCGGCAACGACCACGTGGTAGTATGGGCGCTTCTTGGAACCACCACGGGCGAGACGAATCTTCAGGGACATCTTGTTACTCCTTCAAGTCTTTTGTCGGTTTGCCTGATCTCAGGCGGGTTGTTTCATACCGCCGTGTTCGGCGGCGATGGCTTCATGATGCCGGATGACTTCCTTGATGACGAAGTTCAGGAACTTCTCGGCGAAATCCGGGTCCAGATGAGCATCCTTCGCCAGGCGGCGGAGGCGTTCGATCTGGTATTCTTCGCGCGCCGGGTCGGCCGGCGGCAAATCGTACTGGGCCTTCAGGAGGCCGACTTCCTTGGTGCAGCGGAAGCGTTCGGCGAGCATGTGCACCAGCGCCGCGTCGATGTTGTCGATCGACTGCCGATAGCTTGCGAGCTTCTGCTTGACGTCCTCGGCCATGGTTCCCCCTCTTTACTTCTTCTTCGGCAGGCCGGGCAGACCCGGGAAGCCGCCGCCGCCGAGGCCCGGCAAACCACCACCACCCATGCCCGGCATGGAGCCCGGCTTGAAGCCTGCGGCTTCCGCCTGCTTCTGCAGTGCTTCGAGCTGCTTCGGATCGAGCTTGGAAAGGTCGGGCATGCCGCCCATTCCCCCCATGCCGCCGCCCATGCCACCAAGGCCCATCTTGCCGGCAAGGCCGCCCATCATCTGCTTCATCATGCCGCCGCCTTTGCCCTTGCCGCCCATGGCTTTCATCATGTCGGCCATCTGGCGATGCATTTTCAGGAGCTTGTTGATCTCGGCAGCGTCGGTGCCGGAACCGGCGGCGATGCGCTTCTTGCGGGAGTGCTTCAGAATATCCGGATTGGCGCGTTCCGCCTTGGTCATAGACGAGATGATGGCGATCTGGCGGTCGAACACCTTGTCGCTCATGCCGGATGCGGCGAGCTTGTCCTTCATGCCGGCCATGCCGGGCATCATGCCCATGATCCCGCCCATGCCGCCGAGCGACTTCATCTGGCGCAACTGGTCGGCCAGATCATTCAGATCGAACTTGCCCTTGGCCATCTTCTCGGCCATGGCGCGCGCCTTTTCGGCGTCGATGTTCTCCGCGGCCTTTTCAACGAGCGAGACGATGTCGCCCATGCCGAGGATGCGGTCGGCGATGCGGCGGGGGTGGAATTCCTCCACCTCCGTCATTTTCTCGCCGGTCCCGATCAGCTTGATGGGCTTGCCGGTCACGGCACGCATGGAAAGGGCGGCACCGCCACGGCCATCGCCGTCCATGCGGGTCAGGACCAGGCCGGTGATGCCGACGCGTTCGTCGAAATTGCGGGCAAGGTTGACGGCATCCTGACCGGTCAGCGCGTCGGCGACCAGCAGGATCTCGTGCGGATTGGCGCGCCGCTTGATCTCGGCCATCTCGGCCATCAGCGGCTCGTCGATATGGGTGCGGCCGGCGGTATCGAGGATGACGACGTCGTGGCCGCCGAGCTTGGCTGCCTGCACGGCGCGCGCAGAAATGTCGGTTGGCGACTGGCCGGCAATGATTGGCAGCGTGTCGATGCCCGTCTGCACGCCCAACTGGCGAAGCTGTTCCTGGGCGGCAGGGCGGCGCGTGTCGAGCGACGCCATCAGCACCTTCTTGCGGTCGCGATCCGTCAGCCGCTTGGCGATCTTGCCGGTGGTCGTGGTCTTGCCCGAGCCCTGGAGGCCGACCATCATGATGACGACGGGGGCAGGTGCATGCAGGTCGATGCCGACGCCTTCGGCGCCCAGCATCTCGACCAGTTCGTCATGGACGATCTTGACGACCATCTGGCCGGGCTTGATCGACTTCACGACATCGGCGCCGACGGCCTTCTCGCGCACGCGGTCGGTGAAGGATCGGACGACCTCAAGCGCCACGTCCGCTTCCAGCAGCGCACGACGAACCTCGCGCAGCGCTGCGGAGACATCCGCCTCGGAGAGCGCGCCACGGCCGGTCAGTCCATTCAGGATGGAGCCAAGACGGTCCTGGAGGTTTTCAAACATCGTGTCTTCCTTCTTCGCTTCCGGGGGATCCCAGAAACGTCGTCATCCCGACCGGCAAAAGCAAGACGCCCGAGAACGAGCAAAGCCAAAAAGCACCCGAGGGCGCATCGCGCTGTCGGGTGTTGACCTCCGGGCTCAGTATCATCGGCCCCGGTCGGCGGCTCCAAGTCTTGTCACTTGTCAGCAGATGCGGGCGATAAACAGGAAAAGGGCACGGAAGTCAAGGGATGGGGAATCAGACCAGAGCTTGCGCGAATATTCCTTATGCCTATATTGAATATTCACCCTTATGGAAGGCAGTGACGCGATGTCTCTCTATATTCGCGATGCCAAGGTCAACGAGCTCGCAGATGAGCTAATGCACCGGCTTGGCACAAAGACAAAGACGGAAGCCGTGCGGGTGGCGCTCGAGAACGAACTCAAGCGCTCTGGCGAGGAGTTGACGCTGGAAGAGCGGGTGCGAAAGATCCAGGATCGCGTGGCAAGCAGAATGGGGCCGCATCCGGTGGAATTTGACGAGAAAGCCTACATGGACGAGATGTGGGACGACTGATGTTCTTAGATGCTTCTGCAGTTGTCGCAATCATGACCCGAGAGGAGGGGGCAGATGCTCTGCTGGGCAAGATCAAGATGTCACAGACCTCTATCTGCTACTCGTCGCTCACTGTCTTCGAAGCCGTCATAGCGATTGCCCGCAAGACATCCATCAGTCTCAATGGTGACCAACGGCCTACGCCCCCAAGCGTAATCGCGGACGCGCAAGCTGATGTTAGAGCATTTCTCGAGAACATTGGCGCTGTGGAGGCGCCACTTCCCGCAGGCCTCCACGATACCGCTCTTGAAGCCGCGCGAACCTATGGCCGCTTTGTCGGCCATCCTGCTCGCCTCAACTTCGGCGACTGCTTCTCCTATGCCGCGACAAAGGCTTTGAAGCTGCCGCTTCTCTTCGTCGGCGACGATTTCAGCTATACCGATATCAAGATCGCGTAATTGTGCGGGCGCGGCCTCCCGTTCAGGTGCACAGCCTGCTACACAATCTTCATGAACCGTCGAAATTTCCTCAAATGGTCCGGCCTCGCAGCCCTCGTCGCGCTTGCCGGCGGCGTTACGGCAAGGAGTGCCATGGCTGGCAACAAATACTATTCCGGGCCCGTCAGTGACCATTTCGACGGCAAGCTCTTCTTCAACCCGAACGGAGAGGAGCCGAGTGGTTTCCTGAACCTCATCCGCTGGAAGCTCGGCAATGGCAACAAGCCCTGGCCGGAAAGCTTCCCCAGTCCCTTTCCGCAGGCTGTGCCGGAAGAGCGTGTCTCCGGTGATCGTCTCGTAGTCACCCTGGTCGGTCACGCCTCCTTCCTGATTCAGGTCGCCGGCCTCAATATCCTGACTGATCCGGTGTGGGACGAGCGTGCGAGCCCCCTGCGGTTCGCAGGTCCGAAACGAGTCAACCAGCCGGGCATCAACATGGGCGACCTGCCGCCCATCGATCTCGTCATCGTCACCCACAACCACTACGACCACATGGACCTGGAAACGCTCTGGGTCCTCCAGGGCCGCGACAAGCCGCATTTCGTCACGCCGCTCGGCAATGACGATATCATCCGCGACCGCGTCCCCGATGCCCGCATCGATGTGATGGATTGGGGCGGGCGGCTTGATCTCGGCCGCGACATCACCCTGCATTGCGAGCCCTGCCACCATTGGTCGGCTCGCGGGCTCGGCGACCGCCGCATGGCGCTCTGGGCTGCCTTCGTCATCGAAACGCCGGTCGGCAAGATCTACCACATCGGCGATACGGGCTTTCACAGCGGCATCAACTACCGTGCCGCGCGGGAGAAGCACGGCGGTTTCCGTCTCGCCAACCTGCCTTTCGGTGCCTATGAGCCGCAGTGGTTCATGAAGGCGCAGCACCAGAACCCCGACGAGGCGGTGGAAGGCATGCTCCTTTGCAATGCAGCGCATGTGGCCGGGCACCACTGGGGCACCTTCAAGTTGACGGACGAGGGCATCGAGGAGCCGGTGGAGGCATTGCATGCGGCCCTCGACAAGCGCAGCCTGCCGCGCGATCGCTTCCGGCCGATGCGACCCGGCGAGGTGTTCGATGTGCCTGCGGCAACAGCCTGATCCGAGGACATGAGGCCTCGTTTTTGCACACCTGCCTCAACGGTCTCAAAGACTTAAGCCACTCGACATTCACCTGGTCCGACGTGGAGCGACAATGCTCCCGCTTCCGTCGCCGGAGTGTTTCGCGAGACGTTCGCGGGCAGGCGGGAGCCGGCGCTCTGTCTCGATGCCGTAACGTGCGGTGAGAGGCAGGGAGGCGGAAGTCATGGCGGTGCTGTCGCAAGATGCCGCTGCCTATCAAGTCTCCCCCGGGCTGCCAGGTTCCGGTTCGGTTTAGCCGTGCAAGTGCGAGCGCTGCTCGCACGCAGCGAGACGAGATGACTGCCTGTAGGGACCGGAAGTCCCGAGAGAACGCCGAAGGCCACGCACATGCGGAGCCACACTTTATTACTTTGAGAGGTTTCGCATGTGCGTGGGCTCTCCTTGGAACGTATTTGCAACCGCGCCGGCGTCCGGTGGCGGCGGCTCGGCATGTCCAAGCACTGGTAATTATCCTTGGTTTCCGCCATATACGGCGGCAAGCGGCAAAGGCCGAACGGGATCGAAGGCGATGGCAGATCAGGTCGAATTTGCAAGGATGAACGGGCTTGGCAACAAGATCCTCGTCATCGACATGCGCGGCCGGGCGGACAAGGTCACGCCTTACGCGGCGATTGCCTTGAATGCCGATCCTGCCACGCAGTTCGACCAGATCATGGCCATCCATGATCCAAAGGCCGAAGGCACGGATGCCTGGATCGACATCCTGAATTCGGATGGCTCGAAGGCGCAGGCCTGCGGCAATGGCACACGCTGTGTCGTGCAGGCGCTCGCCGCTGAAACGGGCCGCAAGTCCTTCACCTTCCAGACGGTTGCCGGCATCCTGAACGCGAGAGAGCACGACGACGGCTCGATCTCCGTCGACATGGGCAAGCCGGTGTTTGCCTGGAACCGCATCCCGCTGTCGGAGGAGTTCTTCGACACGAGCCGCATCGAGCTGCAGATCGGCCCGATCGACGCGCCGATCCTCCACTCGCCCTCCGCCATGTCGATGGGCAATCCCCATGCCGTCTTCTGGGTGGACAAGGACCCGATGGACTTCGACCTGGAACGTTTCGGCCCGCTGCTCGAGAACCATCCGATGTTCCCGGAAAAGGCGAACATCACGCTGGCGCAGGTGACGTCGGACCAGTCGCTGCGAACGCGGACGTGGGAGCGCGGCGCCGGCCTGACGCTGGCCTGCGGTTCTGCCGCCTGCGCCGCCGCCGTCTCCGCCGCCCGCACCGGCCGTACCGGTCGCAAGGTCGAGATCGACGTCGCCTCCAGCCCCATCCGTCAGCCGCTGGTGATCGAGTGGCGCGACGACGATCATGTCATCATGACCGGGCCTGCGGAATGGGAATGGTCGGGCAAGGTCGATCCCGCCACCGGCAGTTTCAACCGCGATGTGGAGCCGGAAAACCACGGGCAGGGGGCTCAGGCGCATTGAGCGGCGTCGAGGTCATCACCTTCGGCTGCCGGCTGAACACCTACGAGTCGGAGGTGATGAGGGCCGAGGCGGAGAAGGCGGGGCTGAACAACGCCGTGCTCGTCAACACCTGCGCCGTAACTGGCGAGGCGGTGCGCCAGGCACGCCAGGCCATCCGCCGTGCGCGGCGTGAAAATCCGCACGCCCGCATCATCGTCACCGGCTGCGCGGCGCAAACCGACAAGAAGACCTTCGCCGACATGGCCGAAGTGGATGCGGTGCTCGGAAACGAGGAGAAGCTGACCGCCACGTCCTACCGCGCCCTCCCAGACTTCGGCGTTTCGGCAGAAGAGAAGCTGCGCGTCAACGACATCATGAGCGTCAAGGCCACCGCGCCCCAGATGGTGAAGCACATCGACGGACATGTGCGCGCCTTTATCCAGGTGCAGAACGGCTGCGACCATCGCTGTACCTTCTGCATCATTCCCTATGGCCGCGGCAATTCGCGATCGGTGCCCATGGGTGCGGTCGTCGATCAGGCGCGCAAGCTGGTGCAGAGCGGCTATCGCGAGATCGTGCTGACCGGCGTCGATGCCACCAGTTACGGCGCCGATCTTCCGGGGGAGCCGACGCTCGGGCTCCTGGCCAAGACCTTGCTGAAGCAGGTGCCGGAGATTCTCCGGCTGCGCCTGTCCTCGATCGACAGCATTGAAGCGGATAGCCATCTGTGGGACCTGATCGCTGATGAACCGCGCTTCATGCCGCATCTGCACCTGTCGCTGCAGCACGGCGACGACCTGATCCTGAAGCGGATGAAGCGCCGGCACAGCCGCGCGGATGCACTGGCCTTCGTGGAGCAGGCACGGCAGTTGCGGCCCGAGATCACCTTTGGCGCAGATATGATTGCCGGCTTCCCGACGGAGACCGAGGAGATGTTCGAGGGCGCTGCAACGCTCGCGGAAGAAGCGGATATTTCCTTCCTGCACGTCTTCCCCTACAGCCCCCGCCCTGGCACGCCGGCTTCGCGCATGCCGCAGCTCGACCGGAAGCTGGTGAAGGAGCGGGCGTCGCGGCTTCGCGTCCGCGGCGAGGCACTTCTGAGCCGGCACCTTGACCGGATGGTCGGAACGCAACAGATGATCCTGGTGGAGAACAACGGTTTCGCTCACACCGAGAACTTCGCGCTCGTAGCAGCCCCCGGGCTTGCACCGCGCGAGTTCAGGCAGGCGACGATCACCGGCCACAACGGCAGACATCTCGAAATGCAGCTTGCAGAAGCGCAGGCGGCGTAAGGAAAGCACATGGCGCTCGGCTTCATCAAAAAGGTCTTCACCTTCGGCAAGGACAAGCCGGTCGAGGAGCAGCAGGTCTCGGAAGAGCACCTGACGCCGGCAGAGGCTGCCGCGCTTGAAGCGGAAAGCGAACCGCACTCCCGCGAGGAGGATTTGCCGGTCTCGCCGGTCGACCCGGTTGCAACTGTGGAGATGGAAACCGCTGGCGGGCCGGCTGCCGACGATTTTGCCGAGGTGTCCGAGCGCGAGATGGAGTCCGAGGTTGAGCCAGAGCCCGAGGCCGTCGAAGAGGACCTGCCTCCGATCCTGCCCGGTGCCGATGACAATACCGAGATCGGCATCGTCCCGCTGTCGCTGCTGGAGGCGGAAGGCGAAGCCGGGACGGAAGCTTCCCCTGTCAGCGAGCCGGTTCTGCCGAAGGGATTTGCCACGCGCGCGGAGGTCGTTGCGCAGCCGGAGGTGCCGGCGCCGCGGCTCAGCTGGTATCAGCGTCTGCGCGCCGGCCTTGCTCGCACCTCGTCGCAGTTGACGGGCCAGATCACGGCGCTGTTTACCAAGCGCAAGCTCGACGACCAGACGCTGGAGGACCTCGAAGACCTGCTGATCCAGTCGGATCTCGGCGTGGAAACCGCCATGCGCATTACCGGCGCCCTGTCTTCTGAGCGTTACGGCAAGGATGTGACCGGCGAAGACGTCTCGCGGATCATGGCGGCCGAGATCAGCAAGGTGCTGACACCGGTCGCTAAGCCGCTGCAACTCGACCTCAACCACAAGCCGCACGTCATCCTGGTGGTCGGCGTCAACGGCACGGGCAAGACGACGACGATCGGTAAGCTTGCTGCAAAGCTATCAGGTTCGGGGCTCAAGGTCATGCTGGCGGCCGGCGACACATTCCGCGCTGCCGCTATCGAACAGCTAAAGATCTGGGCGGATCGCACCGGCTCGGAATTCATCGGCACCAAACTCGGCGCCGATGCCGCCGGTCTTGCCTATGACGCCTTCGAACAGGCGCGGGCGAAGAAGTCGGACGTGCTGATCATCGATACCGCCGGACGCCTGCAGAACAAGGCGGAGCTGATGGCGGAACTGGAGAAGATCGTCCGCGTGCTTGGCAAGCTCGATCCGGAAGCGCCGCATACCGTCCTGCAGACGCTCGATGCCACTACCGGCCAGAATGCCCTGCAGCAGGTGGAGATCTTCCGCAATGTCGCAGGGGTCAGTGGCCTGATCATGACCAAGCTTGACGGCACGGCGCGCGGCGGCATCCTGGTCGGCATCGCTGCCAAGCACAAGCTGCCGGTCTATTTCATCGGTGTCGGTGAAGGCGTCGACGATCTGGAGCCGTTCGAGGCAGATGATTTCGCCAAGGCCATTGCCGGCCTGACGCATTGATGCCACAGAAACAGCGTTTCCAGCCGAACCCCATCAGCAGAAGTTGAATCGATGCAGATCGAAAGCGATACCAAGGCCACCCCAGAAGAAAAGCATCACCCGATGCTGAAGTTCGCGCTCGAGATCGGGCCGCTGCTGGTCTTCTTCTTCGGCAATATCCGGGGCGAGTGGCTGGCGGAAACCTTCCCGGCCCTGGGCGTCGTCGGCGGTCCGCTCCTGATTGCGACAGCGCTCTTCATGGTCGCGACGGTGATCTCGCTGATCGTGTCGAAGATCGTCTTCAAGCACCTGCCGGTCATGCCCTTCGTGTCGGGTGTCGTCGTCATGGTTTTCGGCACGCTGTCCATCTGGCTGCAGGACGAAACCTTCATCAAGATGAAGCCAACGATCGTGAACACGCTCTTCGGTGTGGTTCTGCTCGGGGGCCTCTTCTTCGGCAAGTCGCTGCTCGGCTATGTCTTCAACGCCGCCTTCAATCTCGATGAACTGGGCTGGAAGAAGCTGACCTTTCGCTGGGGTATCTTCTTCCTTTTCCTCGCCGTGCTGAACGAAGTGGTCTGGCGCAACTTCTCCGACGACTTCTGGGTCAACTTCAAGGTGTGGGGCACGATGCCGATCACCCTCGCCTTCACCTTCTCCCAGCTGCCGCTGATCATGCGGCATACGATCCCGGATGCGGCGGCGGAAGCCAAGAAGTGAGTTCTGTAACGGCTCGTTCTTCCTCGTCTTCGGGGCGCTGGCTTGTTGCAGCAGTCGCGCTGTTCGTGCTGCAGATCGTCGTGCTCTACGCCATGGGCCGCCTACCGATCTGCGAGTGCGGCTATGTGAAGCTCTGGGAAGGCGGGGTGAACTCCAGCGGCAATTCCCAGCACCTGTCGGACTGGTACACGCCCTCCCACATCATCCACGGCTTCCTGTTCTACGGCCTCGCCTGGCTGCTGTTCCGCCGCGCGCCGCTGACGGCGCGGCTGTCCTTCGCAGTCCTCATCGAGGCGGCGTGGGAGGTGCTGGAAAACACGCCGATGGTGATCGACCGCTATCGCACGACGACGATGGCGCTCGGCTATACGGGCGACAGCATTCTCAACTCGGCGATGGATACCGTCTTCATGGCGCTCGGTTTCTTCGCTGCTGCGCGTCTGCCGGTCTGGCTGACGGTTACAATTGCGCTCGGCTTCGAGCTCCTGACCGGCTGGATCATCCGCGACAACCTGACTCTCAACGTGCTGATGCTGCTCTGGCCGGTCGATGCGGTGCGCGACTGGCAGGCGGCGCTGGGCTGACCGTTCAGGCCCCGGCGGCCGCTTTCTCGATGGCCGGCAGCAGTTCCTGGGTCAGCGTCCGCTCGTCGAACGGACCGACCTTTTTGTAAAGGATGGTGCCGTCGGGGCCGACAAGATAGCTCTCCGGAATGCCGTAGACACCCCAGTCAATCGCGGCCTTGCCGTTCGGATCGACGCCGATCGCATCATAGGGATTGCCGAGTTCACCGAGGAACCGCAAGGCGTTGTCGTTGCGGTCCTTGTAGTTGATCCCAACCACCGTCAGCCGCTCGTCCTTCGCCAGTTCCTTAAGGAGCGGATGCTCCTGCCGGCATGGTACGCACCATGAGGCGAAGACGTTGACCAGCGTCAGCTTCCCGTCGACGGCAGCATCTGTGAGCGCCGGCGTATTGGAGCCTTCAAGCTGTGGCAAGGCGAGCGACGGCGCCTTCTGCCCGATCAACGCGGAAGGAATGGCAGAGATGTCGCGGCCGTTGACGTCCTGATCGTAGAGCATCTTGCCAGCAACGAAGGCAAAGCCCGCGAAGACGAGCAGCGGCAGGAGGGCAAGCACGTAGCGGCCAAGGCCGCGGCGGCGGGTCGGTGATTCGCTGTCGGTGGTCATTGCGCTTCCCCCGCGGGGGCGGAGGAGCGGCGACGGACCCCTGCCCGTTCCAGTTCCGCCAGTTCCTTCTGGCGCGCCTTGCCGTCCCACCAGACCCAGCCGATTAGCACAGCCACGATCAAGGCCGAAACGGCGTAGGAAAGACCGATGTAGAATCCGTGGCTCATCTCACGCCTCCCTGCTGGCCATCCGGGCGGCCAGGCGGCGTTGCGCGCCAACGCGCCGGCGCCAGATCTCGTTGCGCATCGCCATCAGATGCAGCGTGAAGAAGAGGAGTGTGAAGGCGACTGCCATGACCAGCAGCGGGGTCAGGAATTCCGGGTCGATCGTCGGACCATCAAGCCGCACGACACTTGCCGGCTGGTGCAGCGTGTTCCACCACTCCACCGAGAACTTGATGATAGGAATGTTGACAAAACCGACGAGAATGAAGACCGCGCTGACGCGGGCAGCCTTGGACGGATCGTCCATGGCCCGGTTCAGCGCGATCAGGCCGAGATACATCAGGAACAAGATGAAGACGGAGGTCAGGCGCGCGTCCCAGACCCACCAGGTGCCCCACATCGGCTTGCCCCAGAGCGAACCGGTGGCGAGCGCGATCAGCGTGAAGGCTGCACCGAGCGGAGCGGCCGCCTTGTGGCTGACATCCGCGAGAGGATGGCGCCAGACCAGCGTTCCGATCGCCGAAAGCGCCATCACCGTGTAGCACATCATTGACAGCCAGGCCGCTGGGACATGCACATACATGATGCGCACCGTGTCGCCCTGCTGGTAATCGCCTTCGGTGGTGAAGCTCAGGTAGAGGCCAATCGCGAAGAGACAGAGGGTCAGGCCGGCAAGCCACGGGATGATGCGGCCTGTCAGCGATAGGAACCGCGCCGGATTGGCGAGATCGCTGAACTTGGTGATGGCGAGGCTTTCGGTCATGGCGTCTTTCTAGGCGATCACGGCTGCGGCAGACTTGATTCTAGTCAATCGCCGGCGTTTCGCAAAGCCAGCGCCGCACCCAGCGGACCGATGACGGCAAAAAACAGCGTGATGGCCGACAATATCAAGAAAGGCGGCATAAACGGGGCAGGATCCTCGACGGCGGCATAGGAGGCGCTGACACCGAAGATCAGCACTGGAACGGCGAGCGGCAGGACGAGGATCGAAACCAGCAGCCCACCCCGTGGTAACGCAACGGCCACGGCCGCGCCGACTGCGCCGATAAAGGTCAAAGCCGGGGAGCCGACCAGCAGTGTAAGAGCCACCGCGCCGATGGCGACCTCGCTCATGTTCATGAACAGCCCAAGCAGCGGGGAGGCAATGACCAGCGGCAGGCAATTGGCGAGCCAGTGCGCCAGGCATTTAACCAGCACCGTCAACACCAGCGGGTGTTCCTGCATCAGGATCAGATCCAGCGAGCCGTCCTCCCGCTCCGTCTGGAAAAGGCGGTCGAGCCCCAGCAAAGCGGACAACAGCGCCCCAATCCAGACGATCGCCGGGCCGATGCGCGACAGTAGGTTGAGGTCGGGACCGACACCGAAGGGGATGACGGCGACAACCGTCATGAAGAACAGGACCCCGATCAGGGCTCCGCCACCAGCGCGGACGGAGAGTTTCAGGTCTCGGAGGAGAAGCGCCATCATCAGAGCAGGCTCTCCGGCAGATCCGAAAAGCCGGTCATCTGCAGTTCCTGTGCATTATCTAGGCCGAGCGGTTGATGGGTTGCCGCCAGAAGCAGCCCTCCGGACCGGAGGTGCCGCTTGATCAGGTCGGTGAAGGTTTGTTCGGCGCGGATATCGAGCGCGGCCGTCGGCTCGTCCAAGATCCAGATCGGTCGGTAAGCGACGAGCAATTTGGCGAAGGCCATCCGTCGCTGTTGGCCCGCTGACAGGTAGCCAAAGGGAAGATGCGCGATCCCGCCGAGCCCGACCATGTCGGCGGCTTCGGCAACGGAGGCACCAGCGCCGCCAGCGGAGTCACGGAAGAAGGTCTTCCAGAAGGAAAGATTTTCCGCCACGGTCAGTTCCGCCTTCATGGCATTACGGTGGCCGAGATAGTGGCAGGCCTCACCCGGACGGCCCGCTTCACCTGAGCCGCTCCAGGTGACGCGGCCGGCATCGAGATGCAGGAGCCCGGCGACGGCGCGAAGCAGGGTCGACTTGCCCGAACCGTTGCGTCCCGTCAGAACCAGTGCATCGCCCGCGCCGAGATCAAAGGAAATGTTGGAGAAAAGCAGGTCTTCGCCACGCCTTGCGGCCAACCCTTGCGCCTTCAGCCGCATGCGCGATGCCTTTGTTAGGATTTTAATTACCGGACCGAAAAAATTTGCGCGATTGCCACTTTAGCAGTCTGGAACCCTTCTTAGAAACAATCTATATGCTTCGCAACCACGCCAGCGACCGGCGTGATTATCATCTTGCGCCGAACCTGAAGACAAAAATCTTCTCGTGCGGACAGCGGAAATGGTCGTACCCGCATCCTGATGTGCAGTAGTGCATAGGCGTCCGCACGCGCGTGTTGGCTCTATAATCAGCGGGGTTTTCCGTGACCAAATCTCTCGACAGCTTCAATTGTCGCTCCGTCCTCACCGTCGATGGCAAGGACTATGTCTACTACAGCCTGCCCAAGGCGGAAGCGAACGGTCTCCCCGGCGTCTCGAAACTCCCCTTCTCCATGAAGGTTCTGCTCGAAAACCTGCTGCGCCACGAAGACGGCGTTTCTGTTACCAAGGACCAGATCCTGACAGTGGCCGACTGGCTGAACAACAGGGGCTCGGTCGAAAGCGAAATTGCCTATCGTCCCGCACGCGTCCTGATGCAGGACTTCACCGGCGTTCCTGCCGTGGTCGATCTTGCCGCCATGCGTGACGCAATGGTGTCGCTCGGCGGCGATCCAGAAAAGATCAACCCGCTCGTGCCAGTCGATCTCGTGATCGACCACTCGGTCATCGTCGACGAATTCGGCACCCCAACCGCGTTTGCCCGCAACGTCGAACTCGAATACGAGCGTAACGGCGAGCGCTACCGCTTCCTGAAGTGGGGCCAGCAGGCGTTCAAGAACTTCCGCGTCGTGCCGCCCGGCACCGGCATCTGTCACCAGGTCAATCTGGAATACCTCGGCCAGACGGTCTGGACCAAGGATGAGGACGGCGAAACGATTGCCTACCCCGACACCTGCGTCGGCACCGATTCGCACACGACGATGATCAACGGCCTTGGCGTTCTCGGCTGGGGCGTCGGCGGCATCGAAGCAGAAGCGGCCATGCTCGGCCAGCCCGTCTCCATGCTCCTGCCGGAAGTCATCGGCTTCAAGCTGACCGGCAAGCTTCGTGAAGGCGTGACCGCAACCGACCTCGTGCTGACGGTCGTGCAGATGCTGCGCAAGAAGGGCGTCGTCTCGAAGTTCGTCGAGTTCTTCGGTCCGGGCATGGACAACATGCCTCTCGCAGACCGTGCGACGATCGGCAACATGGGCCCGGAATACGGCGCCACCTGCGGTTTCTTCCCGGTCGATGGCGAGACGATCAACTACCTCAACATGTCTGGCCGCACCAAGGATCGAATCGCGCTTGTTGAAGCCTATTCGAAAGCTCAAGGGATGTGGCGGGAAGGCGACGGGTCAGACCTCGTTTTCACCGACACGCTCGAACTCGATCTGGGCGACGTTGTTCCGTCCATGGCCGGTCCGAAGCGTCCGGAAGGTCGCATCTCGCTGGAGAACATCGCATCCGGCTTCGCCAGTTCCATGGACGCGGACTACAAGAAGCCCGGTCAGCTTGCCAACCGCTACCCGGTCGAGGGCACGGAGTTCGATCTGGGCCATGGCGACGTGGCGATTGCCGCCATCACATCCTGCACCAACACGTCAAACCCCAGCGTTCTCATCGCAGCCGGCCTGCTGGCCCGCAATGCTGTCGCCAAGGGGCTTAAGACCAAGCCGTGGGTGAAAACCTCGCTGGCACCGGGATCTCAGGTGGTAGGTGAATATCTCGCCAAGTCCGGCCTGCAGGAAGATCTCGACAAGCTCGGCTTCAACCTGGTCGGCTTTGGCTGCACAACCTGCATCGGCAACTCAGGGCCACTCCCGGGCCCGATCTCCAAGACGATCAACGACAAGGGCCTAATTGCGGCCGGTGTGCTGTCCGGCAACCGCAACTTCGAAGGCCGCATTTCGCCGGATGTCCAGGCGAACTACCTGGCGTCCCCGCCGCTCGTCGTCGCTTACGCGCTGGCCGGTTCGGTCCAGAAGGACCTGACCTCGGAGCCGATCGGTGAGGACCAGAACGGCAACCCGGTCTACCTGAAGGACATCTGGCCGACCTCGCAGGAAGTGCAGGAGTTCATCCTCAAGTACGTCACGCGCGAGCTCTACGAGACGAAGTATGCCGACGTCTTCAAGGGCGACGAGAACTGGCAGGCCGTGCAGATCCCGCCGGGTCAGACCTATACCTGGGACGACGAGTCCACCTATGTCCAGAACCCGCCCTATTTCGTGGGCATGGGCAAGAGCGGCTCCGGTCTCAAGGACATCAAGGGCGCCCGCGTGCTGGGCCTCTTCGGCGACAAGATCACCACCGACCACATCTCGCCGGCCGGTTCGATCAAGGCGGCTTCGCCTGCCGGTGCGTATCTGATGGATCATGGCGTCGGCGTCGCCGACTTCAACCAGTACGGCACGCGCCGCGGCAACCATGAAGTGATGATGCGCGGCACGTTTGCCAATATCCGCATCCGTAACTTCATGCTCGGCCCGAACGGCAAGGAAGGTGGATACACGATCCACTATCCGTCCAAGGAAGAGATGTCGATCTACGATGCGGCGATGAAGTACAAGGCGGAGGGCGTTCCGCTCGTGATCTTTGCCGGCGTCGAATACGGCAACGGTTCTTCGCGTGACTGGGCTGCCAAGGGTACGAACTTGCTTGGGGTCAAGGCCGTGATCGCCCAGTCGTTCGAGCGCATCCACCGCTCCAACCTCGTCGGAATGGGCGTTGTGCCCTTCGTGCTCGAGGAAGGCACCACCTGGGCAAGTCTCGAGCTGAAGGGTGACGAGACGGTGACCATCGAAGGCCTCGAAGGCCCGATCAAGCCGCGTGAATGGAAGACGGCGAAGATCACCTATGGCGACGGATCGGTGAAGGAGGTCAACATCCTCTGCCGCATCGATACGCTCGACGAGGTCACCTACATGAACAATGGCGGCATCCTGCAGACCGTTCTTCGCGATCTCGCAGCCTGACCTGATCGGAACACCCGCCGGCCATGCCGGCGGGTGTTTTCGACCATTGAGGTGTCTCCACCAGGAGCCGATCTTTGAGCGCCGCCATCCTCTTCGGCATGGCATGCACCGTCTTCCTGACGTCGCTCCTTTCCGGCGTGTTCGGGATGGCCGGCGGCCTCATCCTGCTCTGGGTGCTGCTTTTGCTGATGCCGGTCGGGACGGCGATCGCGGTTCACGGCGTCATTCAGATGGTGGCGAATGGGTCGCGGGCATGGTTTTCCCGCGAGCATGTCGACTACCGCATCCTCAGCATCCTCTGCCTGGGACTTGCCTTGTCGGCAGTGGCGCTGCTTTTCCTCAACTACAAGCCGAACATCATCGTGGTCTCGATTGCCATCGGGCTGATGCCGATCCTGGTCTGGCTGCCGGTGCAGCGGCTGCACCTCAATGCGTCGCGCCCCTCTCATGCGCTGGTCTGCGGGCTGATTGCCGGCGCGCTGACCGTTGGTGTCGGCGTGTCCGGCCCGACGATCGACATCTTCTTCATCCGGACGATGATGGACCGGCGAACGGTGATCGCCACAAAGGCCGCCACGCAGCTGGTCTCGCATGCCACGAAGGTTGTGTTCTACTGGAATGCAGCAAGCCTGCTGCCGGCGGCGGACTGGCTAGCCATCGCGCTTGCGGCGCCGATCGCCATTCTTGGCACACGTGCAGGCAATGTCATCCTGCAACGGCTTACGGACGCCAACTTTCGAGCCTGGACGCGTTGGATCGTCACCGGGATCGGCCTCGTCTACCTCGTGCAGGGCCTGAGTCCGCTGATGTTGTAGATCACGGATCGGTTTCCCGGTCACATCTGAGCCGACTTCAGTCCTCACCCCATCGTGACTTCCTCTTTAGGTCCCTGTCCAGTTACTTTCGGCCCTCCCCGCGTTAGTCCTTGATCCTCGCGCTCAAGCGTGGCTAACAGGCTGCAATCGAAGAGGTCCGCGTTCATGCCCCTGATTATCCGCAGAGCTATCTTTCTTGTAGCGCTGGCGCTTGCGGGAACTGCTCTCGCCCAGGAGAGCAGCGCGCCAAAGGGCGTGGTGGAATTGTTCACCTCTCAGGGATGCTCATCCTGCCCCCCGGCCGATACCGCGCTGAAGGAACTTGTCCAGCAGGGAGACGTCGTCGCCCTGTCTTACCACGTCGACTACTGGAACTACCTCGGCTGGACCGATACCCTCAGTTCCAAAGAAAACACCGATCGCCAGTATGGCTATGCGCATTCCCTAGGCCGAAGCGGTGTCTATACGCCACAGGCCGTGATCAACGGGCGCGACCATGTCAAAGGGACGGATCTTGCTGCGATCAACAACAAGATTGCCAGCCTCGCAAGGTCGGGCGAAGGGCTGACCGTCCCGGTCCAGGCGCACATGCGCGGCAAGGAGATCGAGATCAAGATCGGCGCCGGCAAGGGCGACGCGGAAGTAGTTGTTGCTTACTTCACGAAGCGTCAGCACGTGGAGGTCGACAAGGGTGAGAACGCTGGAAAGCGGATGGAGTATTGGCACAGCGTCTACGACGTGCAGTCGATCGGCATCTGGGACGGCAAATCCCTGACCCTGACGATCCCGGGCAAATTCATGGGAAAAGGCAAGAAAGACGGATGCGCTGTTCTGCTTCAAACATCCGGACCCGAAGGAGAACCTGGTGCCATTCTCGGCGCAACGGTGCTTATGGCGGGGCGCCACAAACGCTAGCAAAGGCGGATTAGATCCGGCCCGGAGCATTGGGGGCTGGGGGTAAGGGTCAATGCACCGGACCGGATCATGATGGCCACCAGAAGAGGCCAATCAACAACCGGACTGTCGCCCTCCAATTCGGCGGTCTTTTGTTCGAATTGAGGCGAGAATAAATCCGCTTCTCTCAGCACCGCAGCGTCCCCTGAAGGTTGCATTTTGTGCACCGTGAGGCAAACTGCCGTCTCATTGACATCATAGGGAGCCGTGATGACCGATGCATCAGATTTTTCTGGGAGCAAGAGCAACCAGGACAGCGTGGTCGTCAGCCTCACGGAGTACCGACACAACAGAGATCCTGCACCGATCATGTTCCACCGGCGCGAGCTTGACGCGATCCTGCGGATCTACGGGCGCATGGTCGGCGAAGGGGAATGGAAGGACTACGCGATCGACCAGCTGAAGGATCGCGCGGTCTTTTCGGTGTTCAAGCGATCCGGCGAGATGCCGCTCTACCGCATCGAGAAGATCCCCAAGCTTGCCGCAAAGCAGGGCGCTTACTCAGTGTCCAATACACATGGCATGATCCTGAAGCGTGGACATGAGTTGCCGCAGGTGCTCAAGGTCTTCGACAAGGCGCTGAAGCTGATCGACTAGACGGCGTAGAGTGTGCCCGGATAGATCTGGTCGTCGGGCTCCGAGGCCGTGCCATCTCCAAGGGCGATCTGCATCAGTACCGTATCGAGCCAGCGGCCGTGCTTGAAGCCGGTGCCCTTGAGGGTGCCGGAGAGCTCGAAGCCGAGCGCCTGGTGAAGCGCAATGGAAGCCGGGCTTGCACCACCGATAACGGCGACCATCTGGCGGAACCCGAGTTCGGTGGCGCGGCGCAGGAGTTCCGCCAGCAGAGCCTTCCCTATCCCCTTCCCGCGCGCGCTCCGCGCAAGGTAGATGGAATCCTCCACCAGCCATCGGTAAGCTGGCCTTGTGCGGAAGGCGGATACGTAGGCGTAGCCAACCAGAGTACCCTCGGCGTCCTCGGCCACGATGTAGGGGTATCCCTTCGCGATGATCGCGGCGAAACGTTCCGCCATCTCCAATTCGTCTGGAGGCGACAATTCGTAGCTCGCAGTGCCGTTGAGCACGCTGTCGGCGTAGATGTCAGTGATCTCGGCAAGATCGGCGGGGCGGGCGTCGCGGAGGGAAACGTGCATGGGAAGGCGTCTGGTTGCGGTTGGCGAAGCCTAGTCCGCGCCTTGACCCCCGGCAACAAAAAAGGCGGAGCCGAAGCCCCGCCTTTTGGTGTCGAACAGACCTGTTCCGTTACTCGTTGCGGTTGCCCATGAACTGCAGGAGGAACATGAACAGGTTGATGAAGTCGAGGTAGAGGGTGAGGGCGCCCATGATGGCCTTGCGGCCAGCAACCACGGCTTCGTCGCCTTCCCAGTACATTTCCTTGATCTTCTGCGTGTCGTAGGCGGTGAGGCCAGCGAAGATCAGCACACCGATCACCGAGATGGCGAAGCCCATCGCGGACGACTGCAGGAAGATGTTGACGATCGACGCGATGATCAGGCCGAACAGACCCATGATCAGGAACGTGCCGAAGCCGGAAAGGTCCTTCTTCGTCGTGTAGCCGTAAAGCGACAGCGCGCCAAAGGAGGCGGCCGTCACAAAGAACGTCTGCACGATGCTCTGCCCGGTGAACACGATGAAGATCGAGGACAGGGAGAGGCCCATCAGGGCGGCATAGACCCAGAAGGTCGTCTGCGCGGCAGAGACGCTCATCTTGTTAATACGGAAGCTCAGGAAGAAGACCATGCCAAGCGGTGCGAGCATGATCACCCAACGGAGCGGGGATGCGAACAGAAGGTTCGCGAAGGCCGGGTTGGAGACCGCCAGAGCGTAGGTGCCGTAAGCAGCGACGCCGGTGATCGCCAAGCCGAGTGCCATAAGGTTGTAAACCTTGAGCATGTAGGCGCGAAGGCCCTCATCAATCATCGCGCCCGTCTGCGCGCGGTTTTGCGCCATACGGTTCTGGTAGTTGTGTAGGTCAGCCATTGTTTCCTCATTAAGCTCCGTAATTGGTACGGTGTCGGGATCGAAATCCCAGGCGCCGCTGCGGAGCTCCAGCAAGCCTGCTTGAAATATGATGTGATATCGCGCGCCGTACAAGTGTGCGGCACCGCAAATGCGACGATTCGACAAGGCCTCTACGCCTTCAAGTCGCTATTCTGACGCGGATGTGATCACGCCGCCGCTGTTTAGAGTTCCCGCAGCACCGGCGCCGCCTTCTGCCCGAGGATACGCCAGGTGCCGATCAGGCCGATCCCGACCGTCAGGACCAGCGCCGCCACAATCGTCATCACCGCGACGTCGGGAAGGAAGACCGACTGCAGGTTCATGATCCGGCTCACGATATACCATGCCGATATGCCGCCGGCGGCAAGCGCGAAGACGGCGGTTGCCGCACCAAGGATCACGTACTCGTAGCTGAAGGCGCGGATCAGGAGGCTGCGCGTGCCGCCCAGGGTCTTCAGAATCACGGCGTCATGGGTTCGGGCACGGTTGCCCGCCGCCAGTGCACCGGACAGAACCAGGACCGACGCCACCAGCGCCACCGCAGCTGCGGCGCGAATGGCGGTCGCCAGCTGGCCCATCAACCGGTCGACGATGTCAATCGCGTCCTTCACCCTGACGCTGGTGATGGTCGGATAGGCGTTCGTCACGTCACGCAGGATGGCCGCCTCCTCGGCGGTCGACGCAGCGGGATCGCTGAGCGTTGCCAGCCAAGCATGCGGGGCGCCGCGGAAGGTGTTGGGTGAAAACACCATGACGAAGTTGATGGAGAGCGATTCCCACTCGACCTGCCGAAAGTTCGCGATGCGGGCTGTGATGTTTCGGCCGAGCACGTTGACGGTGACGGTGTCCCCGAGCTTCAGGCCAAGTTCACCGCCCTCTTCCGCCGAGAAAGAAACCAGCGGTTCGCCCTCGTAGTCCGCCGGCCACCAGTCGCCCTGGGTCAAGCTCGAGTTTTCCGGCAGGGTCTCCTCGTAGGTGATGCCGCGGTCGCCGCGGAGCACCCAGCGCCCGCCGGGCGGCACCTCGATCCGACTCACATCCTCACCGTTCAGTGCGGTGATCCGGCCGCGCAGCATCGGGACCTGGTTGATCGTCCCGTCGGGGGAGTGGCGGCGGAGGATGTCGAGGAAGCCGTCGCGCTCACTGCTCTGGATGTCGACGAAGAAGAAGTTCGGTGCCTGCTCGGCCATGCGACCGGTTAGCTGGCGACGCAGGTTGCCGTCGATCAACGCGAGCGTCACCAGAAGGGCAAGCCCAAGTCCCAGTGAAAGGACCACGGACGGCGTCAGCGCGCCGGGGCGGTGGATGTTGCCTATCGCCAGCCGTAGCGCCGGCGAATGAACCCGAGGACTGCGGCGGGCCAATGCCGCGATCCCCCAGGCGACGAGGCGCAAAAGCAGAAAGGCGAAGGCGACGGCACCAAGGAAGATGCTGGCGACGAAGCGATCTTCGGCGGTGAAGATGGCAATCGCTGCAAGCGCTGCAAGGGCTGCTGCGGCGGCCAGTACATAGGGCCAGGACGGCAGTCCGCTGCCTTCAAAGCTTTGCTCGCGAAACAGCGCCGTCGCGGGTACCTCCCGCGAATGGCCGAGCGGGAGGATCGAGAAGGCAAATGTGATCAGCACGCCAAACAGGGCCGCCGTGGCAAGCGCTCCGGGATAGAAGGCGATCTCGCGCGGGACCGGAAGGACGCCATCCAGGAAACGGATGGCAACGAAGGGGGCGATCGTGCCGATCACCAGGCCGATCAGGATGCCGACGGCCGCAAGAAGCAGGATCTGGATCAGGTAGATCGTGGTTACGGTTCCGGCGGGCGCGCCGAGGCACTTGAATGTCGCGATCGTGGTTCGCTTGGAATCGAGATAGGCCCGCACAGCATTGGCCACGCCGACACCGCCGACGATCAGGGCCGTCAGGCCTACAAGGGTCAAGAACTGGGAGAAACGCTCGACATTCTCGGTGAGCGAGGGTGCAGCCCGATCGCTGGTGCGGATTGACCATCCGGCATTGGGGAAGTCTGATGCCGCTCGCGCCTGTATCGCTGCCGGCTGTTGTACACCGTCGAGCCTGATCTTGTAGGCGTGCTCCACGAGGCTTCCGGTTTGAACCAGCCCGGTGGCGACCAGCGCCTCACGGCTGATGAGCAGTCGCGGGGCGAAGCCGAATCCTTCCGAAGCCAGGTCCGGTTCGGATACGACGATGCCGGTCAGCCGCAGACGGGCGTTTCCGACCAGAACTTCGTCACCTAGCGCTACGCCCAGCCGGTCGAGAAGGAGCGGTGCCGCAACGACGCCGAAGACGTCGCCATCCTGCCGCAGAAGATCGTCGAGCGGCCGATCGGGCTGCGCCTCGAACGCGCCGTATAGGGGGTAGGCATCATCCACGGCCTTCAGCTCAACGAGCCCCTGTTCGGATCCGTCGGTGACGCGCGCCATCGACCGCAGGCTTGTCGAGACCGAAATGTCGCCGAGGCTTTGGAGGAAGTTCATCTCCTGCGCTGTCGCTTCCCGATTGTCGAGTTCGAAACGGATGTCACCTGCGAGGATCTCCTGACCCTGGCTGGCAATGGCGCCCGTGATGGCCTGGGACACGGAGTTTACGGCCGCGATGGCACCGGTTCCGAGCGCGATGCAGGCCAGGAAAATGTGGAAGCCCGACAGGCCGCCGCGCATCTCGCGCAGGGCCAGTTTCCAGGAGATCGCAAGGTGCGAGCCGCCCCAGCTCATGCCCGGACCGCCTCGCGGGAGGTCGCTTCTCCTGGTTCGCGGACGATTTCACCCGAACGAACGCGGATCTGCCTCGAACAGCGGCCTGCCAGCGAATTGTCATGCGTGACGAGCAGCATCGTCATGCCGCGCTCGGCCTGCTTTGCGAACAGAAGGTCGGCAATCTGGCGGCCCGTTTCCGTGTCGAGATTGCCTGTCGGTTCGTCGGCGATCAGCACAAGGGGAGATGGCGCAAGCGCCCGGGCAATCGCCACCCTCTGCTGCTCGCCGCCCGAGAGCTGGCCGGGGTAGTGATTGAGGCGCTCGCCGAGCCCCACCGCAACGAGCTCCTGACGGGCGAGGTCGAACGCATTCGGGACGTTTGCAAGCTCCAGCGGCACGGCAACGTTTTCAAGCGCCGTCATGTTGGCGATGAGGTGGAAGGACTGAAAGACGATGCCGATGTTGCGGCCGCGGAAGTCCGCAAGCGCATCCTCGGAAAAGCTATGCAGCGGCTGGCCGGCGATATGTATCTCGCCAGCGTCGAGCCGCTCCAGGCCCGCCAGAACCATGAGCAAGGTGGATTTGCCGGACCCTGAGGGGCCGACGATGCCGACCGCTTCGCCCTTAGCGACCTGAAGATCGATCTGCTTGAGAACATGGACGGAGGCCGCAGCGCTTCCGAGGGTGAGATCTGCCTGCTTCAGCTCGATGATGGTTTCAGTCAACGAAAGCTTCCTATATTGGCTTGAACGCAAGGAGCGAGGCCGCATGCGGCAGCGCAAGATCTAGGAAGCAAGCCTTGAGATTTAAAGCAATCCTCCTTCACGTCCTCGTCATGACGAGCCTCCTCGCCGCTCCCGTCGCGGCCCAGCAGGAGGAAATCCAGCTGGTCGGCTTCGGCGACAGCCTGATGGCCGGCTATCAGCTCGACCCTAACCAATCTTATCCGGCGCAGCTGGAGGCGGCGCTGAAGGCGAAGGGCTACAACGTGACCGTTGCCAATGCGGGTGTTTCGGGAGACACGACCTCCGCAGGGCTTTCCCGTGTTGACTGGTCGGTGCCGGACGGGACGGATGGGGTTATCCTCGAGCTCGGCGCCAACGATGCGCTGCGCGGCGTGCCGCCTGAGCAGACCGAGAAGAATCTCGACGCGATCATCAGTAGGCTCAAGGAGCGCGGGATCCCGGTGCTGCTGGCCGGCATGATGGCGCCGCCAAACATGGGGAGCCAATACTCCACCCGCTACAACGATATCTATCCGCGCCTAGCCGAGAAGCACGACCTTCCGCTCTACCCCTTCTTCCTGGATGGCGTCGTTGCCGCGGCGGGGACGCAGCTGGAGGATGGGATGCATCCGAACGCCCGCGGCGTCGGCATCATGGTGGAGCGATCGCTGCCGGCGGTAGAGCGCTTTATCGGGGAGATCCGGAACACGGCGAAATAATCGCTTGCGCGGAACCGGCACCCATGATTCGCTATTGATAATCGCGAGAGATTCGAGGAGGTTCGCAATGCCGAGACTTTTCACCGCCCTCGAAGTTCCGCGCAATGTCGCCATGAGCCTCTCGCTCCTACGGGGCGGACTTCCGGGCGCGCGCTGGATTGACGTCGAAAACTACCACATCACCCTGCGCTTCATCGGCGACGTGGACGGTCGCACGGCCGACGAGCTCGTCGATCGCCTGGATCGGATAGAACGACCGGAATTCCAGATCAGCCTCAACGGAATCGGCTCCTTCGGGTCGAAGAAGCCGCACTCGATCTGGGCGGGCGTTTCTCCGTCTCAGGAAATGTCGGCGCTGCAGGCGGAGATCGAGCGCATCTGCCAGAGGATCGGCTTGCCGGCGGATCCTCGCAAGTTCATGCCGCATGTTTCACTGGCACGGCTCAAGGCCTGTCGACTGGACGACGTCGTTCGATATCTTTCCGGCCGCGGCGACTTCCATACCCTTCCCTTCAAGGTTTCCCGCTTCGTCCTGATGTCCTCCAAGGAGTCCGTCGGAGGAGGCCCTTACCTCACGGAAGAAGGCTTCCCGTTGATGGAGGTTGGTGCCGGCACAAACAGATCCTCGATCGAGCCGATGAAAAGCTACGTCTGACGAGGAGGCCGGCATGACCTATGAGAGGGTCGCTGCCGAAGATCTCGACCAGGTTCTGGCAGAGCTTCCTGGCTGGGAGTTGCGCCAGGATGGCAAGGCAATCACGAAAACGTTCAAGTTCCGCAACTTCGTCCAGGCCTTCGGCTTTATGACCGAGTCCGCCCTTGCGGCAGAGCGGCTGAACCACCATCCCGAATGGTTCAACGTCTACAACCGCGTTGACGTCACGCTCACCACGCACGCCGTTTCCGCTCTCACCAGCCACGACCTCGAGCTTGCGAAGGCCATGGATCGCGCCGCTCGCAGCCGCGGCAATTGAAGTCTCGCCGCTGGCGCCCCAAATTGGTGGACGGTTCTACGGATGAGGAATGCTTGATGGACGACGTGAAGATCGGCGAGATCCTGCTGCCGGGGGACGAGAAAACCCAGGACCGGCGCGAGAAGCAGGTGCGGGCGAAGTTTTGGCCGAAGCTCAAACGCGCTGCCGGCTACATCCCGTTCAGTCGCGACCTCGTGGCCGCCTACTACTGTGCAATGGACCCGAAGACTCCAACGCGCGTCAGAGGCGTTCTGCTTGCCGCCCTCGCCTATTTCGTCCTGCCGCTCGATCTCCTTCCGGACGTATTCGCATTTGTGGGTTTCACCGATGACATGGCCGTGCTTGCGGCAGCGCTCAAGATGATCCAGGGGCATATTTCCGACCGGCATTACCTGGCGGCCGACAAGGCGCTTGCCGCCGACGACGATCTGGATGCAGCCCAGAAAACCTAGTCGTTCAACCGGTTGAGGTTTCTGTGCGGGCGTGGCTTCGGGGTCGCGGACAAACTCTTGCCCAAATCGCCCTGTCAGTGAGAACCGACGCGCAGTTTCTCGGCCGCAGTCAGTGGATCCGGGGCATCCTGAGAGCTATCGACCTCAAAATGCCTCGCCGTTGACGGTTTGGTAACCGCAATTAAGTCAAATTAAACCGAATCGTGATGATGCCTGACCAGGCTTGCCTTTTTGGCGTAAAGTAGAGAAGCGGCAGGAGACCATGTCTGTAAAAACCGTAGCAACCGCATTGGCATTCATGCTGGCAGCCGCCAGCGCCGCATCCGCCCAGTCGCCGACGCGCATCCAGCAGTTCAAAGCCTGGGGCGCTTATTCCTACCAGTCCCCAAACGGCACCGTCTGCTATGTGCTGTCCGTGCCGACGGCCAAGGAGCCGGCAAACGTCGATCACGGCGATATCTTCTTCATCGTGTCGCAACGCCCGGGCCAGAACATCTCCTACGAGCCGCAGGCGATGATGGGCTACCCGCTGCAGTCGAACTCCAAGGTCAACGTCACCATCGACGGCAAGACCTTTGTGATGTTCACCAAGGACAAGGCGGCCTGGGTCGAGAATGCCGCGGAAGAGCCGGCGCTGGTCGCCGCCATGAAGGGCGGCTCGGAAATGACCGTCAAGGCGACTTCCGGGCGCGGTACGAGCACCTCCTACGCCTATTCGCTGTCCGGCATCTCGGCTGCGCTGAAGCAGATCGAGTCCTGCAAGTAAGTTCGCCTCAGCCGAAGTGTTCAGAAGGCCGGTTTTGCGACCGGCCTTTCCTGCGTCTTCAAGAATGGTGACGCAGCGCCGATTTGATGCTATGTGCGGCGCCAAAGATCGGCCGGCCTTGAGTGCCGGCACGACAAACCTCAAGCCAAACATGCCCGACCAGCCCTCCGCCGCGGCGGGCGCATGCGTTCGAACAGGACAAGGTAATGCCCGTTTCTGAAGCCGTTCTCGATCCTGAGGTCAAGGCGCCGCTCGTCGCGCGACCCGAACTCCTGGGCGTCAAGCCGTCGCTGATCGGGCTCACGCGCGAGCAGATGGCCGAGGCGCTGAAGGAAAAAGGCGTGCCGGAAAAGCAGGTGCGCATGCGCGTCAGCCAGCTGTGGCACTGGCTTTATATCCGCGGCGTCTCAGATTTCGACGCGATGACCAATGTCGCCAAGGACATGCGGCAGATGCTCAAGGAGCATTTTACCATCGCCCGTCCCGAAGTGGTGGAGGAGCAGATCTCCAGCGACGGTACGCGCAAGTGGCTGCTGCGCTTTCCGCCGCGTGGCGCCGGTCGGCCGGTCGAGGTGGAAACGGTCTACATTCCAGAAGAAGGCCGCGGGACGCTCTGCATTTCCAGCCAGGTCGGCTGTTCGCTCACCTGTTCCTTCTGCCACACAGGGACCCAGCGTCTTGTGCGCAATCTGACAGCGGAGGAGATCCTGGCGCAGCTGCTTCTGGCGCGCGACAGGCTCGGCGACTTCCCGGACCGGGACGTGCCGCAGGGGGCGATGATCCCGTCGAGCGACCGCAAGGTCACCAACATCGTGATGATGGGCATGGGCGAGCCGCTCTACAATTTCGAGGCGGTGAAGACGGCGCTGCTGATTGCGACGGACGGTGACGGGCTTTCGCTTTCCAAGCGCCGCGTGACCCTTTCTACTTCGGGCGTCGTTCCGGAAATCTACCGCACCGGCGAAGAGATCGGCGTGATGCTGGCAATCTCGCTGCACGCGGTGCGCGACGAGCTGCGCGACATGCTGGTGCCGATCAACAAGAAGTATCCGCTGAAGGAGCTGATCGAGGCCTGCCGCGCCTATCCTGGCCTTTCGAATGCCCGCCGCATCACTTTCGAATACGTGATGCTGAAGGACGTCAACGACAGCCTGGAAGATGCGAAGGAGCTGGTGAAGCTCCTGAAGGGCGTGCCGGCAAAGATCAACCTGATCCCGTTCAACCCGTGGCCGGGCACCAACTACCAGTGCTCCGACTGGGCGACGATCGAGAAGTTCGCCGACTTCATCAATCAGGCGGGCTATGCCTCGCCAATCCGCACCCCGCGCGGGCGCGACATTCTGGCGGCCTGCGGACAGCTAAAGTCGGAGTCGGAACGGATGCGCAAGACCGAACGCCTCGCCTTCGAGGCGATGATGATCGCCGGTCACGGCGAGGATGACTGATCGGCAGCGGATACAGAGATTCTGTTGATCTCTTCCGTCCGGGTCCATAAGAAGCGCGTGAGACACCATCATCTGGAGGAGATCATGCGCGCTTTCATTCTCGCTCTTGCGACGGCGACCATCATGCTGCAGCCGGCAAAGGCCCAGGAGGCAACGGTTGCGGTGACGGCGATCGTCGAGCATCCCGCGCTCGACGCCGTCCGTGACGGCATCAAGGAAAAGCTTGCCGAAGCCGGATACAAGGAAGGAGAGAACCTGACCTTCCTGTACGAATCCGCTCAAGGCAATCCCGGCACGGCGGCGCAGATCGCGCGCCAGTTCGTCGGCGAGGAGCCGACGGTGATCGTGCCGATCTCCACGCCCTCTGCGCAGGCGGTCGTTTCTGCGACGCGCGACATTCCTGTGGTCTTCACGGCCGTCTCCGATCCCGTTGGCGCGCAGCTGATCAAGGACATGAAGGCGCCGGGCGGCAACGTCACGGGCATTTCCGACATGTCGCCGGTTGCCGACCATGTGGCGCTGATCAAGGAGATCACGCCGGAGGCAAAGTCCATCGGGTTCATCTACAACACGGCGGAAGCCAATTCGGTGTCGACGCTCGCCGCTCTCAAGGAAGAAGCCGCGAAAGCGGGCCTGGAGGTCATCGAGTCGGTTGCGACGAAGTCCGCCGAGGTTCAGGGTGCCGCCCGCGCGCTCGTCGGACGCGCCGATGTCATCTACATCCCGACCGACAACACCATCGTGTCTGCCTTCGAGGCGGCTGTGGGCGTGGCAGAGGAAGCCAAGCTGCCGCTTTACGCGGGGGACACGGATTCGGTTGCGCGCGGCGCGGTGGCCGCACTCGGCTTCAACTATTTCGACGTTGGCAAGCAGACGGGCGAGGTCGTGGTGCGGGTGCTGAAGGGTGAGGCACCGGGCGACATCCCCGTTTCCGTCGCAACCGGCACCGACCTCGTGATCAACAAGTCGGCAGCCGAGAAGATGGGCGTGACTTTCCCGGAATCGGTGCTGTCGCGGGCGACCCGCGTCGTCGAGTAACAGAACCTAAGCAGCTGGATGCCTGACGTAGCGGGCGTCCAGCTATGAAGGCCAGCCGCCCTTGCGGCGGCCAGAGGGGAGAGCAAAGGTGCTCAGTCAAATCGCCTTCTGGGGCGCGGTCGAGCTCGGTCTCGTTTTTGCCTTCGTTGCCGTCGGCGTCCTTCTTGCCTTCCGCGTGCTCGACTTCCCCGACCTGACGGTGGACGGCTCGTTCCCGCTCGGCGCAGCGGTCACGGCCGTCCTCATCACCAGCGGCGTCAATGCCTGGCTGGCAGCGGCGGTCGCGATGCTGGCGGGCGGAGGAGCCGGTCTGGTGACCGCCTTTCTCAATGTGCGGTTCCGGATCCTCAACCTGCTCGCGTCCATCCTGACGATGATCGCGCTGTTTTCGGTAAACCTCAGAGTGATGGGCAAGCCGAACGTCGCGCTGATCAACGCCGACACGATGCTGAGTCCCTTCTTTGGGCTGGGCCTGCGGGAGGTCTATGTCCGCCCGCTCTTCGTCGGCGTGCTCGTGATCCTCGCGGTCGTCTTCGTCTGGCGGTTCCTGGAGAGCGATGCTGGCCTCGCCATGCGCGCCACGGGCGCCAATCCGCGCATGGCGCGGGCGCAGGGGGTCGACACGCGCTGGCAGATCTATCTGGGACTGGCACTGTCGAACGCTCTGGTGGCGCTTGGCGGCGCGCTGTTTGCGCAGACGAACGGTTTTGCCGACGTGACTTCGGGCGTCGGCACGATCGTGGTCGGCCTTGCGGCCGTTATCATTGGCGAGACGCTGTTCGGCGCGCGCGGCATCCTGCTGGCGCTGATCGGCTGCGTCGTCGGCTCCATCCTTTATCGCATTGCGATCCAAGTCGCTTTGTCGACGGACGTGTTGGGACTGAAGGCTTCGGACCTCAACCTCGTGACGGCGGTCCTGGTTGCGGTGGCGCTCGTCCTGCCGCGCCTGCGCCGTGGAGGAGCGACGTCGTGATCAATCTGAAGAACATCCACGTCACCTTTGGCAGAGGAACGCCGCTTCAGAAGGAGGCGCTCAAGGGCGTCGACCTCACGATCGAAGAGGGCTCCTTCGTTACCGTGATCGGCTCCAATGGAGCCGGCAAATCGACACTCCTTGGCGTTCTGGCGGGCGACGTGTTGCCGACGGAAGGGCAGGTGACGATCGGGACGGCTGACGTGACCCGCAAGCCGACGGCGGCGCGAGCGGGCCTCGTGGCGCGCGTCTTCCAGGATCCGCTGACCGGGAGCTGCGGTGCGCTGTCGATCGAGGAGAACCTGGCGCTGGCGGCAAGGCGCGGCGAACGGCGCGGGCTTGCGGCCGCACTCGGGCTGCAGCGGCGCGCGCTGTTTCGCGACCGCATCGCAGAACTCAACCTTGGCCTCGAGAACCGGATGAAGGACCGCATGGACCTGCTTTCCGGTGGACAGCGGCAGGCGGTTTCGCTGGTGATGGCGACGCTGGCGGGGTCGGAGGTGCTGCTGCTCGACGAGCACACCGCAGCACTCGATCCCGGCATGGCAGAATTCATCATGAAGCTCACCCAGCGCGTCGTTTCCGAGCGGAAGCTGACGACGCTGATGGTGACCCACTCCATGCGTCAGGCGCTGGATTTCGGTCACCGTACGATCATGCTGCATGGCGGAGAGATCGTCCTCGACGTCAGCGGCGACAGCCGCAAGGATCTGCAGGTCGAGGATCTGATCGCCATGTTCCGCAAGATGCGCGGCGAGACGCTGGACGACGATGCGCTTCTGATCGGCTAGATCCCTACAGGCGAAGAGCGCCTACACGACGGAGGAGACATGGCTAGCCCCTTCGAGGCCCTGAAAGCGCGCAGCGCTGAAGACTGGCAGCGCTACTGTGAGCATCGGTTCGTGCGGGAACTTGCCGCCGGAACACTGCCCGAAGCGTCTTTCAGGCACTACCTGAAGCAGGACTACCTGTTCCTCGTCCAGTTTGCCCGCGCCTGGGGCCTCGCGGTCTACAAGAGCCGGGATCTCGCGGAGATCCGGCAGGGCCTCGAAGCCCTGAAGGCCATCGTGGATGTGGAGATCGGCCTCCATGTTCGATATTGCGCCACCTGGGGGATCGACGAGACGGAACTGGCGGGACTGCCGGAATCCCGCGCAACCCTGGCCTATACGCGGTATGTCCTCGATGCCGGGATGAGCGGCGATCTCCTCGATCTGCACGTCGCGCTGGCGCCTTGCATCATCGGCTATGGGGAGATCGCGCAGTGGATCCTGAGCCAGCCATCCACCAGGATCGCAGGCAATCCCTATTCCGACTGGATCGAGATGTATGCCGGAGAGGAATACCAGACGGCGGTGGCATCGGAACTCGACTGGTTGAACCAGCGGCTATCCCAAGTGGACAAGACGCGACTCGACCGGCTCTCCATCGTCTTCCGGGACGCGACGCGTCTGGAGGCTGATTTCTGGCAAATGGGCCTTGATCTGTCTTGACTTAGGACTCAGCGCGCCTGGGTCATGAAGATCTTGAAGGCGAAGACGGAGAAGACGCCGGCAAAGGTGTAGTCGATGCTGCGCAGAACCTTCGGGTTCGCCTGCAGCCAAGCCGCCAGCTTGTCCGCCAGCAGGATGACGACGACGTTGACCGGCGAGCCGACGAGGATGAAGAAGACGCCGAGAAAAATCAGCTTCTGCGTGACGTCCGGATCGCTTGCGGTGACGAACTGCGGCAGGAAGGTCATGAAGAAGATGATGACCTTGGGATTGAGCAGGTTCACCCCCAGCCCGGTGGAGATGTTGGCGAGTGCCGATGCCTTTTGTCCGTCCACCCGTTCCACCGACAGACTGGATCCGGATCGCACCGCCTGGATGGCCAGCCAGAGCAGATAGCCGGCGCCGCCTGTCTTCAGGATGAAGAAGGCGGTTGGCGAAGCCGTGATCAGCGCAGAAATACCGAAGGCAACCAGAAGAGTATGGATTAGGATGCCCGTCGAGGTTCCGACCACGACGAAAAGCGCTGGCCCGCGGCCCTGCGCCAGCGCGCGGCTGATCGACAGTGTCATGTCGGGACCGGGCGTGACCGCCAACAGCAGGCTGGCCGCCGTGAAGGCAAGTAGCGTCGGCAGGCTCGGCAGGAAATCCATGGGTAACTCGGAAAGCGGAGTATGAACAGTGCTTCCTTACTCCCGTTTCCCGCCGCTGCCAATCATTCCCGCTGCGCGATGAATGCCTTCGACGCCTCCGCAAAATCTGGATGCCAGCGCGACAATGGCGGCCGGTTCTCGATGATGTCGCCGGCTGCCCAGAGGATGCGCCGCTCATCCGTCCTGCGGTCCACATCGTTGTCGGGGCAGAGGATGTAGAAATTGCCGCGGCCAAGGCTCTCCAGCATGTATTGGACTGTTTGATCGGGTGTCCACGCGCCTTCAGGCTTCTCCGTACGGCCATTCGCGGTCAGCGGAGTGAAGACGAAGCCGGGGATCAGCAGATGAGCGCTGACACGGCAGTTCTCGGTGCTGCGCAATTCATGCTGAAGCGCCTCGGTAAAGGCCTTCACACCCGCCTTGGAGACGTTGTAGGCGGGATCGCCCGGCGGCGTCGTGATGCCTTGCTTGGAGCCGGTGTTGATGATGAGCGAGGGCTCTCCATGAGCGATCATGCCGGGGCCGAAGATGCGGCTGCCGTTGATCACGCCCATCAGGTTGACGGCAAGCACGTTGTCCCAGTTGGACTGCGACCCGAAAAGGGAACTTCCCGGCTGAATGCCGGCATTGTTCATGAGCACGTGGACGCGCCCGCACTTCTGCATGACCGCCCGCTCCAGCGACACCAGCTCACCGGGCTGCGAGACGTCGGTGCCGATCGGGGTGACATCCGCCTCGCCCCCTTCGGCTATGGCTGCGACTTCGCGGCAGGCGCTGGCCAATGCCTCGCCTTCCAGGTCGGCCAGCACCACGCACAGGCCCAGTTCGGCGAAACGCTTTGCGGCGGCAAGGCCGATGCCCGAGGCGGCACCGGTGACGACGGCCACGTTACCCTTCTTCAAGGCGGGATGAATGTCGGCCATGGGGCCTCTCCTTTGCTCGCTCTCTGCCAGCCGGCGAATCTGGTGCAGCATCAGAACCCGTCAACATGACAAGCGTGCCACATCGGGCGTCACATCTTGCACGACAGGGCAAACTGGCTAAAAGTGCCGCGCATCCCAAGCCTCTTGGCGCAAGCGCCAGCATCCCGAACGGACCAAAGACATCATGGCACTCCCCAAAGACGTGAAGAAAGTCGTTCTCGCCTATTCCGGCGGACTTGACACCTCGATCATCCTCAAGTGGCTGCAGACCGAACTCGGCGCCGAAGTCGTCACCTTCACCGCCGACCTGGGTCAGGGCGAGGAGCTCGAGCCCGCACGTAAGAAGGCAGAGATGCTGGGGATCAAGGAGATCTTCATCGAGGACGTGCGCGAGGAGTTTGTTCGCGACTTCGTCTTCCCGATGTTCCGCGCCAATGCGGTCTATGAAGGCGTCTACCTGCTCGGCACCTCCATCGCTCGCCCGCTGATCTCCAAGCATCTGATCGAGATCGCGAAGAAGACCGGCGCAGACGCGATCGCGCACGGCGCGACCGGCAAGGGCAACGACCAGGTTCGCTTTGAGCTTTCCGCCTATGCGCTGAACCCGGACATCAAGATCATCGCGCCCTGGCGCGACTGGGCGTTCAAGAGCCGCACCGATCTTCTGAACTTCGCCGAGCAGCACCAGATCCCGGTGGCGAAGGACAAGAAGGGTGAGGCGCCCTTCTCGGTCGACGCCAACCTGCTGCACTCCTCCTCCGAGGGCAAGGTGCTCGAGGATCCCTCCGTCGAGGCGCCGGAATATGTGCACATGCGCACGATCTCGCCGGAAGCTGCCCCGGACAAGGCGACGGTCATCAAGGTCGGCTTCGAAAAGGGCGATGCCGTCTCCATCAACGGCGTGCGCATGAGCCCGGCGACGCTGCTGGCGGCTCTGAACGACTACGGCCGCGACAATGGCATCGGCCGTCTCGATCTCGTGGAAAACCGCTTCGTCGGCATGAAGTCGCGCGGCGTCTACGAGACGCCCGGCGGCACGATCCTCTTGTCGGCGCACCGGGCAATCGAGTCGATCACCCTCGACCGGGGCGCCGCGCACCTCAAGGACGAGCTGATGCCGCGCTATGCGGAACTCATCTACTACGGCTTCTGGTTCTCGCCGGAGCGCGAAATGCTGCAGGCTGCCATCGACCGGAGCCAGGAGCATGTCGAGGGTGAGGTCACGCTGAAGCTCTACAAGGGCAATGTCATGGTCATCGGCCGCGAATCTGAGAAGTCGCTTTATTCCGACCAGCTCGTCACCTTCGAGGACGACCAGGGTGCCTATGACCAGAAGGATGCGGCGGGTTTCATCAAGCTCAACGCGCTGCGCCTGCGCACGCTCGGCAAGCGCAACCTGAAGGGCTGATCGCAGCTCCCGGATTTGCAAACCCGCTCTCGCTGATGCGAGGGCGGGTATTTCATGCCCGCCGATCGAGCGCCAGATAGGCGAGGTAGCTGCCGACGGCCATGAACTCCATGAACGGGATCACCGTGCCAAAGGACAGCAGGGGCGATCCGATCAGGGCCGCAGCGAGGCCGCCGAGAAAGCCGCAGCCCATTTGGATGAAGCCCATCATCGCCGACGCTGATCCTGCGATATGCGGGAAGGGCGCCATGCCGACCGTGATGATGTGCGGGCTGACGAAGGCGATGCCGAAGGTGCAAATGCCGACGGGGAGCATGATCGACAGAAAGCTCGCCGGTAGAAGTGCAACCGACAGTGCCATGACAACACCGCCCGTTGCCGAAAAGCAGAGGCCGATGACGACGGCGCGGTGGCCCGAGATCCCGTGCGAAACCTTTCGGAGCACGAGCGAGCCGGCGAGGTAGGAGCCGGTCTGGACCAGCATGCCAAGTCCGAACTCTGTGGGAGTCAGGCCCACCTCGCCGATCAGCACGAAAGGCAGCATGGTGGACTGCGCATACAGCGCGCCGATGGAGCCGCCGATGACGAGGGAGGCGAGCGTGAAGTGCGGATTGGACAGGACTTCCCCATAGCCCCTGACCAGCCTGGCCGGGCGAAGCCGGGTGCGATCCGGCGTCGTTGTCTCGCGCAGGAAGAGGGCGACGCTGCCGATGGAGATCACGCCGAAGCCGAGCATCAGCAGGAAGACCGATTTCCAGCCGAAGGCGGCAAGCGAAAGGCCGCCGAGTGTCGGCCCGAGCGCCGGCGCCACCGTCAGCATGATGGCGATCAGGTTCATGATGCTCGCCGCTTCCTTGCCGACGAACTGGTCTCGAACCACCGCACGGGCGACCGTGATGCCGACCGAGGCGCCGATGCCCTGGATCAGGCGGCCGGCCAGGATCAGCTCGATGCTCGGTGCCATGGCGGCGATAACGGAGCCGAGGAGGTAGACCAGCAGGAAGCCGATGGTGGAGGCCTTGCGCCCGAACGCGTCTGAGGCCGGCCCAGCGAGAAGCTGCGCGACGGCAAAGCCGGCGAAATAGAGCGAAAGCGACATCTTGATTGCGCTCTCGGTGGTCGAGAAGGCTTGCACGAGTTCCGGCATGGCTGGGGTGTAGATCGCCATGGAAACGGGGCCGAGCGCGGTCAAGAGTGCGCCGAGAAGCGATGTCCGGCGCGCAGTCATTATCGGTGTCGGAAGAAGATTGTCGGCTTTCATCATGTGCCAGGGGCGGCGAAGGCGAGCTTGCCGGTTTAGCTTCGTCTTGTCCGGGTGCAAGCGGTGCTGCAGGCGAACGGCTGAGGGAGAGATACTCCCTTTCCAGCGCAGGGCAAGACGTGCGGCGGAGCCGTGCATCAAGATGAGCGGATTTCGGCTTGGCTGGTTGTACGGATCGGCTAACTTCCCAGATAAACGTCATCGCCATTGCCGGCGCTTTCGAGCGCCCGTTACGAAGGATCCTTGTATGCCGCAGCTTCACATCAACCCTGCCCTGATCGACTGGACCGGGCATGCGGGCCTGCCGCGCTTCGACCTGGTGAAGGACGAGGATTTTGCCGGCGCCTTCGACGCGGCGATGGCCAAGCACGACGCGGAGATCAACGACATCACCTGTGACCCGCGCGAGCCGACGATGGAAAACACCATCGTCGCATTGGAGATCGCCGGCGACGAGCTGTCTCGGATCTCGGCGCTGTTCTGGAACAAGGCGGGTGCCCATACCAACGAAGTGATCCAGGCACTGGAGCGGGAGATCGCGCCGAAGATGTCGCGGCACTATTCGAAGATCGCGATGAACGAGGCGCTGTTCAAGCGGGTCGACGATCTCTGGGAAAAACGCGATACGCTTGGTCTTTCGGTCGAGGAGGAGCGGGTTCTCGAGCGCCACTGGAAGGGTTTCGTACGCACGGGCGCGAAGCTTGCGAAGCCGGAACAGGAACGGCTGGCGGCGATCAATGAGAAGCTCGCAGGCCTTGGCGCCCAATTCGGGCAGAACGTGCTCGCCGACGAGAAGAGCTGGGAGCTTCATCTCTCGGAGGAGGCTGATCTTGCTGGCCTTCCTTCTTTCCTTAGAGATGCGATGGCCTCGGCCGCGCGGGATCGCGGACATGAGGATGGCTATGTGGTGACGCTGTCGCGTTCGATCATCGAGCCCTTCCTGACCTTTTCCGAGCGCCGGGACCTGCGCGAGCAGGCGTTCACCGCCTGGACCGCACGTGGCGCAAATGGCGGCGCGACGGACAATCTTGCGATCGTGAAGGAAACGCTGGCACTGCGCGCCGAGCGAGCCCAACTACTCAGCTATGACAGCTTTGCTGCCTTCAAGCTCGACAACACCATGGCGAAGACGCCGGAGGCGGTAAACCACTTGCTGATGACGGTCTGGGAGAAGGCACGGAACCGCGCTCTGGAAGAAGAGGCAAGCCTTGCCGGATTGATTGCGGAAGAGGGCGGCAATCACGAGGTGATGCCCTGGGACTGGCGCTTTTATGCCGAGAAGCTGCGGCACCGCACTTTCAACTTCTCGGAATCCGAGCTGAAGCCTTACCTGCAGCTGGAAAAGATCATCGAGGCCTGCTTCGAAGTGGCAGGGCGGCTCTTCGGCATCCGGGCGATCGAAGTCAACGATGTGCCGGCCTATCACCCGGATGTGCGGGTTTTCGAGATCCGCGACGAGGACAACAACCTCAAGGCACTCTTCCTTGGCGACTATTTTGCCCGGTCCTCCAAGCGCTCCGGCGCTTGGATGAGCTCGTTCCAGTCGCAGCACAAGCTGGCGCTGAAGAACGGCCGGCAAGGCGAGATCCCGATCATCTACAATGTCTGCAACTTCGCCAAGCCCGCGGCGGGCAGGCCGGCACTGCTGTCGCTCGACGATGCGCGCACCCTCTTCCACGAGTTCGGGCATGCGCTGCACGGCATGCTTTCGAACGTCACCTACCCGTCCGTCTCCGGGACGGGTGTCGCCCGCGATTTCGTCGAACTGCCCTCGCAGCTCTACGAGCACTGGCTCACGGTGCCGGAGATCCTCGAGAAATACGCGGTCCACTACGAGGCCGGCGAGCCGATGCCGAAGGCCTTGCTGGACAAGGTTCTGGCGGCGCGAACCTTCAATGCCGGCTTTGCCACGGTGGAGTTCACCTCCTCGGCCCTCGTCGACATGGCCTTTCACACGCGTGGTGGAGTGGAGGATCCCATGGCGGTGCAGGCGCAGGTTCTGAAGGAGATACGCATGCCGCAGTCCATCGCCATGCGTCATGCGACCCCGCATTTCCAGCACGTCTTCTCCGGCGACGGCTATTCGGCAGGCTACTATTCCTACATGTGGTCTGAAGTTCTCGATGCCGATGCCTTTGCGGCTTTCGAGGAGGTGGGTAACGCCTTCGACCCGGTCATGGCGCGCAAGCTGAAGAACAACATCTACTCGGTGGGTGGCTCCCTCGATCCCGAAGACGCCTACAATGCCTTCCGCGGAAAGCTCCCTGATCCGGAAGCAATGTTGAAGAAGAAGGGTCTGGCGATGGTGGAGGAGCTGTCCGGCAGCGACGCTTGATCGACCGCGCATAGCTGCCATTCGCCTGCGATTTCCCGCTCCCCCTTTCGCAAATGCGAAAAACAGGGTATGAGCGCGCCAACGAGAACATTGGCGCCTCTATTCCGTTTCGCGCCCTGAACCAGAGATCCAAAATATGAAACTTCGCAACATCGCGATCATCGCGCACGTTGACCATGGAAAAACGACGCTCGTTGACGAGTTGTTGAAGCAGTCCGGCTCCTTCCGCGAAAATCAGCGCGTTGCCGAGCGCGTGATGGATTCCAACGACCTCGAAAAGGAACGTGGCATCACCATTCTGGCGAAGGCAACTTCGGTCGAATGGAAGGGCGTACGGATCAACATTGTCGATACCCCCGGCCACGCCGACTTCGGTGGTGAGGTCGAGCGTATTCTGTCCATGGTGGATGGCGCGATCGTTCTCGTAGACTCCTCTGAAGGACCGATGCCGCAGACCAAGTTCGTGGTTTCCAAGGCCCTCAAGGTCGGCCTTCGTCCGATCGTGGCGATCAACAAGATCGACCGTCCGGACGGCCGGCACGAGGAAGTCATCAACGAGGTCTTCGATCTCTTTGCCAACCTCGACGCAACCGACGAACAGCTCGACTTCCCGATCCTATACGGTTCGGGCCGCGATGGCTGGATGAATGTCAATCCGGAAGGCCCGAAGGATCAGGGTCTTGCGCCGCTGCTCGATCTGGTACTGGAACATGTACCGGAGCCGACGGTCGAAGAAGGCCCGTTCCGCATGATCGGGACAATCCTCGAAGCCAACAACTTCCTGGGCCGTATCATCACCGGCCGCATTGCTTCTGGCTCCATCAAGCCGAACCAGGCCGTCAAGGTCTTGGGCCAGGACGGTCGCACGATCGAGACAGGCCGCATTTCCAAGATCCTTGCCTTCCGCGGCATTGAGCGGACGGCAATCGAAGAGGCTCACGCAGGCGACATCGTTGCCATTGCAGGCCTCTCCAAAGGCACGGTTGCTGATACCTTCTGTGATCCTTCTGTTACCGAAGCCATGACGGCGCAGCCGATCGATCCGCCGACCGTGACGATGTCCTTTATCGTAAACGACAGCCCGCTGGCCGGCACCGAGGGCGACAAGGTAACAAGCCGCGTTATCCGCGATCGCCTGCTCAAGGAAGCTGAAGGCAACGTCGCGCTGAAAATTGAGGAAGCCGAGGGCAAGGACTCGTTCTACGTTTCCGGCCGAGGCGAACTGCAGCTCGCCGTTCTGATCGAAACCATGCGCCGCGAAGGGTTCGAACTGGCCGTTTCACGTCCGCGCGTCGTCATGCACAAGGACGAAGCCGGCAATCTGATGGAGCCGATCGAGGAAGTCGTCGTCGACGTCGACGAGGAGCATTCCGGCGTCGTGGTCCAGAAGATGTCCGAGCGCAAAGCCGAGATGACGGAACTACGTCCATCGGGTGGCAACCGCGTTCGCCTGAAGTTCCTGGCGCCGACGCGGGGTCTGATCGGCTATCAGTCCGAACTGCTGACCGACACGCGCGGCACGGCGATCATGAACCGCCTGTTCCACGACTACCAGCCCTACAAGGGGCCGATTGGCGGCCGCACCAATGGCGTTCTGTTGTCGAACGGCTCGGGAGAGGCCGTCGCCTATGCCATGTTCAACCTGGAAGACCGCGGTCCGATGATCATCGAGCCGGGCGAGAAGGTCTACCAGGGCATGATTATCGGCATCCACTCTCGTGACAACGATCTTGAAGTGAACGTGCTGAAGGGCAAGCAGCTGACCAACATCCGTGCCGCCGGCAAGGACGAGGCGGTCAAGCTGACCCCGCCGATCCGCATGACGCTCGACCGGGCGCTGTCGTGGATTCAGGACGACGAGTTGATGGAAGTCACGCCGAAGTCGATCCGTCTTCGCAAGATGTACCTCGATCCGAATGATCGCAAGCGATTCGACAAGGCAAAACTAGCCGGCTGAACGCAGTCGAGCGCGTAGAGTGAACCCGGCCAACAAGCCGGGTTTTTCTTTTGTGTCCTTAATCGAGGCAGGGTTGTGGAAGAGGTTAAAAAGGCGTTAACGTAGATATCGGAGCGTCAGAACCGTCACTGGGGAAAGATGTTCCGATGGAGTATCATGTCTCGCGCTACCCGATGATTGGGTCCAGAGTGACGTTATGAAGACGTTGTCAATAGATGTTCGGCCCGCGGAGCCGAACGACGCCTATGCCATATCGGAGGCCCACCGCGTTTCGTGGACGCAAGCCTACGCCGGTCTCATCCCGCACAGGCCCCTGACGCAGATGATCGAGCGCCGTGGCGAGACCTGGTGGCGCAAGGCGACGCGCGGCCCTGCAACGCTTCTCGTGCTCGATGTTGCCGGGAGCATTGCAGGTTATGCGACGATCGGGCTCAATCGCGCCAAGGCGCTTCCCTATGATGGCGAAGTCTACGAGATCTACCTCCGCCCCGAATTCCAGGGCATAGGACTGGGTCGACGCCTCTTCGGTGAAAGCAGACGGCTTCTGAAGTCGCTCGGCTGCAGCGGCCTTGTCGTCTGGTGCCTCGAGGACAGTGAGCACGCCTCCCGCTTCTTTCGTCGCCATGGCGGTCTGGACATGGTCGAGGGAATGGAGGACTTCGGCGGGACCGCTCTTCGCAAGATCGGCTTCGTCTGGCCGCGCTAGCAGCGCAGCATCTCCGTCCTCCGCAGACGAAAGGCGTGTTGCCTCTCGTCACGTTTCCCAGTATCGAAGCGGCCATCGTCAAACCTCATCCGGGGACAAGAATGCGCATCGATGCTATTTCCATAGGAAAGAACCCGCCCGAAGACGTCAACGTCATTGTTGAGGTCCCGGTCGGTGGCCATCCGATCAAGTACGAGATGGATAAGGAGGCCGGCGCACTGATCGTCGACCGCTTCCTTTATACGCCGATGACCTATCCCGGGAACTACGGTTTCGTGCCGCACACGCTGTCCGAAGACGGCGACCCGATCGACGTTCTCATCTGCAACACTCGTCCGCTGGTGCCGGGCTGCGTCATCAACGTGCGCCCGATCGGCGTGATGGTCATGGAGGACGATGGTGGCAAGGATGAAAAGATCATTGCCGTGCCGGTGCCCAAGCTGACCCGTCGCTACGACAAGATCGAGAACTACAGCGACCTGCCGGAGATCACGCTCAAGCAGATCGAACATTTCTTCGAGCACTACAAGGATCTGGAGCCCGGCAAGTGGGTCAAGATCGGCGGCTGGCAGGATGTCGGCGTTGCCAAGACCCTGATCGTCGAGGCGATTGAGCGGTACAAGGCCGAGAAATAATCAGAGACGACCAAGCGTCTCGAGTTTCGCACACACGTCCTCCGGTTCGCCATCGAGCCGGAGGATTTTCTTTCTGCTGGTCTCGCCGGAAAGGATGGTCAACGCGCTCTTCGGCACTCGAAGGCGTTTCGCCAGAAGCGCGATCAGCGCCTTGCTGGCCTTGCCACCTTCGGGCACCGCCGTCACCCGCACCCTCAGATAGAGCGCGCCGTCGTCAGCCTTCTCCATGCCGTCGACAGCGTCACGGCCTGCCGCCGGCGTTAGCCTCACCGAAAGGCGGACGTGATCCTCATGACGGCTAAAGGCGTGGCTCACGCAAAGAGCGGGTAGATGCTCGTCCAGAGCAGCGAACGCAGGAAGAAGATGATCAGCAACACGATGATTGGCGAGATGTCGATCCCGCCGAGATCAGGCATGATGCGCCTGATCGGCCGCAGCACCGGTTCCGTCACATTGTAGAGGAAGCTACCGATCGCGTTGACGAACTGGTTGCTCGAATTGATGACGTTGAAGGCGTAGAGCCACGAGAAGATGGCGCTTCCGATCAGCACCCAAGTATAGAGGCTCAGGGCAAGGTCAATCGTCTGGAACAGCGCGAGCATTCGGGTCTCCATTTCTAGTTGACAGACATGTAGACATTGGGGGACTAACGAGCAAGTGCCGTGCCTGCACAGGATCCGAAACATGTTTAACGGGTATCTTGGATCCTGTTCGGCGTGTTGAAAGTCCCTCTTCGATGTCCATCTCCACCCCTGGTGATCGGTTCGCGGCCTTCCGGCACGCCTCCTACGCCCGTTTCTTCACCTCCCGCTTCCTCGCCGCTTTTGCCATCCAGATCATCAGCGTCTCGGTCGGCTGGCAGATGTATGACCAGACGGGCAGCGCCCTTTATCTGGGCTTGATCGGGCTCTTCCAGTTCTTGCCGTCGTTGCTCCTGATCCTCGTCACCGGCTCGGTCGCCGACCGGTACAATCGGCGGGCGATCGTAGCAATATGCATGGGGGTGGGTTCAACCTGTGCGCTGGCCCTGCTCGCCTTGACGCTTGCTGACCTGTTCATCCCGTGGCTGGTTTTCGCAATCCTGACGGTCTTCGGCATCGAGCGGGCCTTCATGGGGCCGGCAGTGCAGTCGCTTGCTCCCAACCTCGTTCCCGAACGCGACCTCGCAAATGCCATCGCTTGGAATTCCTCCTCCTGGCAGACCGCGTCGATCGTCGGACCGGTCGCCGGCGGCCTGCTGTACGGTGTCAGCGCCGTCGCAGCCTATTCGGTCGCGCTCGGCATGATGGTGCTGGCGGCCCTGCTGGTTCTACTGATCCCGAAGCCCACCCAGCGGACGCGATCGCGAACCGTCAGCTGGGGGGAGATCCTCGCGGGCTTTCGCTTCATCGGTAGGGAAAAGGTGGTGCTGGGGGCGATATCTCTCGACCTGTTCGCTGTCCTTCTCGGCGGCGCAGTAGCTTTGATGCCGATCTTTGCCCGCGATATCCTGGTTCTCGGACCCTGGGGTCTTGGTCTTCTGCGCGCAGCTCCCGGAATCGGGGCGGTTGCGGTCGCGCTCTGGCTTGCCTTCTACCCGATCCGGCATAGGGCCGGCGCAGCGATGTTCGTCGGCGTTGCTCTGTTCGGCGCCGGCACCGTTACCTTCGGGCTCTCAGAAACCACCTGGCTTTCCATTGCCGCGCTGATGCTGATGGGTGCCTCCGACATGATCTCCGTCTATGTACGTGAAACACTGATCGTGCTGTGGACGCCGGACGAGGTGCGTGGCCGCGTCAATGCGGTCAACATGGTGTTTGTCGGAGCGTCCAACGAACTGGGAGAGTTCCGCGCGGGTACAATGGCATCGATCTTTGGTGCGGTGCCGGCGGTCGTCATCGGCGGCGTCGGAACACTTGCTGTGGCGGCGATATGGGCAATGGGGTTCCCCCAGTTGCGCAAGATCGACACGTTGGATGCGCCGCCCCGCTGACGCTGGTGAGCCATTCATCCGACGGGCCGTCCGTGGGTGGTTTATGCGCTGGAGTGGCGGCGGCGGACGCCAGCGCGGCCATGCGGTCCCGGCTGACATGCCAACTGATTGATGGTCTCGGAGGCTCCCAGTCGACTGCTTCCGGTCCTTCCGCTGAGCGCTGCTTGTTCGCGTCCACCTTGATCAGGCTCGCATCGACGGCGAAGCCTTCGCCGCCGACAAGGTCTTCTTCGATACAACGTCCTACTGTCGTTTCGAACAGTTCGCGCAGCAGATCGCTCTTGCGGAACGACCATGCCGGTTCTTGGAGAAGGTCGAGTGGACCGGGACATCGCCTTCAAGGCCAAGGCTGCAAAACCAGCGATAGGCGAGGTTCAGATGTATCTCCTCACACAGCCAACGCTGCGAACGGATTCCGAAGCAGTAACCAACGATCAGCATGCGGATCCTCAGTTCCGGATCGACGCAATTCAACGTGCGAACACCGAGTGGTTCACGAACCGTCGGTGCACGATGGCGACGGTGACGCGGGACCATCAATGGGTCGATAGCCGAACCGCGCGTCGAAGAAGGAGGCTTGGTTAAAAATGTGATCTTGAGATGTGGCCGTTGCGCTGCGCCAGGTACGCACCTGGTTTCGAAGCGGCCAGACGTCGAGGCCTCATAACCGTTTCCAGCTTTTCATATGAGCGGCGGCTCAAGGTCCTGCGCAGATTACCGCCTGCGCTGTCGGAACCTCTCCTACGTCAACGGAAAAGGCATGGAAGCCACGCTTGCTCAGCGTGACGATGCGGTAGCAGGGATGACCGCCGGTCCAGAGCGGTGCGGGAGCGTCGAGATCGGTGATGAAGCGGTGGGCGCAGGCCTGGCCGGAACTAAAGGCGATGCCCTCCGCGGTCGTTCCTGCAAGCAGCACATGGATGTGGCCGAAGACGATGTGGCGGACGCCCGCCGGATGAGCCGTCAACCGCTGCATGAGCCGTCCGCCGTCATGCATCCCGATATGCTCAAAGTGCGCAATGCCACAATCCATCGGCGGATGATGGATGAAGACAGTCACCGGCTGCTCACCCGCCCCTTCCAGAGCATTCTCAAGCCATCCAAGACGGTCCTTGCCATACATTCCTCCGATGGTCCTAGGCTCGTGGCTGTCCAGAAACAGCAACCGTCCATAAGGTGTGTCCAGAGCCGATTGGATGAAGCCTTGGTCGTCCACCGGATGGTCGGAAAAAGCTGCACGGAAGTTGCGCCGGTCGTCGTGATTGCCTAGCAGAAGGCGCATTTCGAAGGGCACGGGCGCCAGGATGTCCTTCAGCAGGGTATAGGCTTCCGGATCGCCGAAGTTGCAGAGGTCACCGGTCATGACACCCAGGTCGGCATCGGAATGCTTCTCGATGATATCGGCCACCGCGGCACGAAGCTGTTTCTCAGGATCAACGCCGTTAACGACCATGCCAGGGGGCATGAGGTGGGTGTCTGTGATCTGGATGATCTTCATTCGAGCTTTCCTGCATTACGAAATTGCGGGGTGCTTGGCCCCGCAATTCCAATTGCCTTCGCTATGGCTTCAGTTCATCAGAGCGTTGGTCTGCTCGACTAGCTGCTTCAGTCCATCTTCCGGCGATACTTCGCCTCGCATCACAGTGCCGATGATGTCGCGCTGCGTGCGCCAGATGCGAACGGAGTCACCACCTGGATAGCCAGCCCAGGGAAGCGAGCGATCCGCCTGCAGCGAGGCCGTCTTCACATTCGGATGTTCTGCGTAATAGGGCTCAAGATAATTTGGGCCGGTGGCGAGCTTGTTGGTGGGCAGATAGCCGGTGATGCGAACGATGGTGTTCTGCGCTTCCGGACCCGTGACCCACTTCAGGTACTTCCAGGCCGCATCCTGCTTGGCCTCGTCCTGGGTGAGGATGACGGCCGAATTGCCGCCCGTCGGAACGCCGCCTTCGTCCTTGTTGTCCAGCGGGAAAGTCGCCGTCTTCAGCGGGAAACGGTCGCCGACGAGCCCCTCGATCGTCTGGACATGGGCTGGCGTGGAGAAGATGAAGCCGGTAAGTCCCGCACCGAACTGCTGGCGCGACTGGTCCCAGTCGAGCAGGCTTTGACCGCCTTCGGTGACGAACTGGCGCGTCAGCTTCAGTGCGTTGAGGCCGATCTCGTTGTCGAAGGCGACCGTCTTGGTTCTCTCGTCGACGAGCTTGCCGCCCTGCTGGAAGATCAGCGCCTGCCACAGCCAGTCGTCCGGCCAGCCATTGATGTCATAGCCCATGCCGGCGATCTTCGGATCGAGCGCATGGATCTTCTTGGCAAGCTCGATCAGCTCCGGGAAGGTCTTCGGCATGTTGTCCGGGTCGCTGCCTGCCTTCTTCACCAGGTCGGCGTTGATGTACATGATCGGCGAAGAGGCATTGACCGGCAGGCCGTATTGCTTGCCGTCGATCTGGCCGAGCGCCACCATCTTGGGCGAGTAGTTCTTGTCGAGGAAGGACTGACCGCCTTCTGCCTCGATGAACGGCGTGAGGTCCGTAATCTGGTCGCGCGGAGCGAGCGCATGCACGAGTTCCGCCGTCAGGTTGTAGCCGGAGAAGTAGACATCCGGAAGGTTGCCGGTCACGGCGGCGCGCAGAACCTGCTGCTGGCCTTCATTGTAGCCTGCGGCCGGAGCAAGGAAGTTGATCTTGATGTCCGGGTTGTTCTTCATGAATTCATCGGCCAGTGGCTGATGGAATTTTGTGAAGCCCGGCAGGTTGTACAGAACTTCGAGCGTGATCTCGTCGGCGAAGACGGGCTTTGCAAGTCCCGACAAGGCAAGCGTGGCGACAAGCCCGCTCATGAGTGTACGACGGTAGAGCTTCATGATGATCTCCATCATTGGTGGGAGGGTGAGGTGGAAAGACTTACTTGACGCCGGTCATGGTGATGCCTGCGATGAAGTGACGACGTGCAAGAAGGAAGCAGACGATCATCGGTGCCGTGATCAGGGCAGCACCGGCCATCAGGGCGCCGTAGTTTGCGCCCGATTCAACGTCCGAGAAAAACAGCATGCCGAGCGGCGGCGGAGCGAGATTGATGTCCGTCACCACGATCATCGGCCAGTAGAGATCGTTCCAGTGAGCGACGACCGAGAACACGGAGAAGGCGGCCAGCGACGGCAACGAGCCGCGCAGAACGAGGCCCCAGCAGATTTCCATCTCGGAAAACCCATCCATGCGCGCCGCCTCGATGATCTCGTCCGGATAGCTGCGGAAGGATTGGTGGAAAAGGAAGATGGCGAAGACCGACAGGAAAAACGGGGCCATCATCGCAAAGTAGGTGTTCAGCAGATCAAGCTTCGCAAGGCCCACGAAAAGCGGCAGCGCAAGTGCCTGGATGGGCACGCAGAGCGCCGCGATCACCAGGGTGAGAAGAAGCTTGCGGCCGGGGAAATTCAGCTTGGCCAGCGCATAGGCCGCCGGGACGGCGGTTGCGACCTGTACAATGAGGATGCCGAGGCAGACGATCAGGCCATTCAGCATGAAGCGCATCATCGGAACCTGACTGGCGGCACGCTCATAATTCACGGCCATGTCGAACTGCTTCGGGATCGGCCAGAGCGAAACGTCGAAGATTTCGGCCGGCGAGCGGATCGACGTCAGGAACATCCAGTAGAACGGCAGCAGGACGATGAAGGCACCGGCGCCAAGCACGAGGTGAGGCAGGAATTGACGAACTCTAGCCATCAGTAGTGGACCTTCCGGTCGAGATGGAGCGTCTGGCCGATTGACAGGACAAGAATGATGACGAGGAAGATCAGCGTCAGCGCCGCCGCATAGCCTGTGTTGGAATACTCGAAGCCCTCAAGGTAGAGGTCAAAGAGCAGCGTTTCGGAGCCAAAGCGACCTTTGGTCAGCACGGCGACGGTCTCGAAGACTTTGAAGGCGGAAATAGACGTCGTCACCACAACGAAGAGGGTCGTCGGCCCGAGCATCGGCCAGGTCACGGTGACGAAGCGGTCGAACGGATGGCGCGCTCCGTCCAGACGTGCGGCTTCATAAAGATCTTTGGGGATTGCCGTCAGCCCGGCAAGAAAGAGCACCATGTTGAAGCCAAGGATCTGCCAGACACCGATCATCGCCATGGTCGGAATGAGGAGCGTGGGGTTGGACAGGAACGCAACCGGCTCGAAGCCCAGCCATTTGATGGCGGCGTTAACGGGACCGATCGATGGATGCAGCAGGAATTGCCAGACGGTCGCCATGGCGACCAGGGTCGCCGTGACAGGCAGGAAATAGGCGGCTTCCCAAAAGGCACGGCTGCGCTTGCGGCCGTGGACGAGAAGCGCCAGGCCGAGGGCGAGGAAGACGCCAAGCGGAATGACGATTACCGCGTAGATAACGGTATTCTTCAGCGACCGCAGGAAGACCGGATCATCGAAGGCTTTGGCGAAGTTCTCCAGGGCGATGAAGCGCGTCGAAAGCGCGCCCAGTTGGTAATCGGTCAAGGAGAAGCCGGCGAGAACCACGACTGGGATAATGTAGATTGCAGCGAGCAGCAGGACGGCAGGCGCAACGAAAAGAAGCGCTTTCCACATCATCCGGCGCTCGCCCTTCGAGCGTACCCTCGTTCCTCGTCCGGCGGCCGCTGAGCTCGCTTCCAGGATCAGCGTCATGCCGCCACCCGGTCAGTCGGGAAGGCCGCAAGCCGCGATCCGTCACGGCCGAAAAGATGGGCGCGCTCCGGCGGGAAAGACACATATATGACGTCGTCGGAATTGACGGCAACAGGCGCACCTATGGAGAGTCGAAAGGTTACCGGCAGCGCCTCGTCCGCCTGAAGGTGACCATGAACAAAACGGTCGGCGCCGTGCGTTTCCGTGCGCTGCACCCGAAGCGGCAGACCTTCCGGAGTGATGCTCACATCCTCCGCACGCACACCAAGGGTGGCCGGTCCGGCATTGTGACCTGCCGCAGCAAGCCCAAGCGCCTGACCGAAGAGGCTCACGCTTCCGTTGGGCAACACCTCGACCGGCACGAGATTGATCGAAGGCGTGCCAATGAAGCGGGCAACCGTCAGGGTCGCCGGATGCTCATAAAGCTCGCTAGGCGTCCCGAGCTGCTCGATCCGCCCCTCGCTCATCAGCGCGATGCGGTCCGACATGGTCATCGCTTCGGTCTGGTCGTGGGTGACATAGATGAAGGTGGCACCCAGGCGGCGATGCAGTGCCGCCAGCTCGTTGCGCATATGGGCCCGGAGCTTGGCGTCGAGATTGGACAAGGGCTCGTCCATCAGGAAAGCGGCGGGAGAACGCACAAGTGCTCGGGCAAGCGCTACGCGCTGGCGCTGGCCGCCAGAAAGCTGGGCGGGCTTGCGGTCAAGCAGGTGGGAGATATGCAGCGTTTCTGCCGCCTGCTCGACGCTCTTGTTGATCTCCCGCAGGACCTCTGCAGAGGCCGCGAGTGCTCCAATCAGCGGCAGGCGACTCGCCAGCGAAAGGCGCCGCATCCGAAGTGGCGTCGCGATGTTCTGGCGCACGCTCATATGCGGGTACAGAGCGTAGGACTGGAACACCATCGCAAGATTTCGCGCGCTTGGGTCAAGCTCTGTCACATCGGCACCACCGATCGCGACGCTCCCACGGTCCGGCCGCTCCAGCCCCGCAATGATCCTGAGGAGCGTGGACTTGCCGCAGCCCGACATCCCGACGAGCGACAGGAACTCCCCCGGCTTCACGGACAGATCGATGTTCTTCAAAACATCGTCTGCGCCGAAGCCTTTGCCTATACCGGTGAGTTCGACAGATTTCTGCATTGCACTACTCCTGGGCCGGAGCGGCTAATGGAGCGCGCGGATGACAGCGCAACGACACATCCGTGAACGTTAGATGACGTATCGCCAGTTTCTCAAATGGGAGCGTTGCAGATCAGGAGGAAAGAGAGACGCCTCAAGATAGATTGGTTGATCATTGTCGACTCATGGAAAGCCGGACGGTAGCAATCTCATTCACTAGACTGGCGGGTATCCGCGAACTCTAAGCCCGCCCGCAAAACGAACCGCTGCAATGGGAGCATCGCTGACGAAGCCGACTGCTCCCCAGCATAAGCGAAGCGGCGCCCGCCCAGGTAGATGCCACCTCCCAGAACGCCCACGGTTCCGTCGTAGAAGGATCTAGCCGGTGATGTAAGGTTAACTTGGGAGACGATTTCAGGAATGCCTATCTCGGTCAAACCGCTGCCCCGATGATCGTTTTCCAATGTACCATCGCTGAAAGGCGATGCAGGTGAAGGTCGATAGCTGAGCGTTTGGAGCGGGGGGCGACGAAGAGGTTGCGGATCGCGGAGAAGACGCAGACGAAACGTTGCAGTGCTCCCGGTGAACGGAACCGCTGCATGACCCGCTCCCGTTTCCGCAGCGGGAGGTGCGAGTTCTCGGCAGGGTCGCTTGATCCCTTGTGAGAGCGATGTTCGACAGTTGGCATCAGCTGCCGTGCGGCACCATAGGAGCGGAGCTTGTCCGTGACGATCCGCTTTGGCAGGCAACCCTGGGTTCTTCATCAGCCTGCCCAGCAGACGGCTATGCATATTGTATTTGGTCGGAATGTGACGAGGTTGGGAAGCTACGTGCCATGGCATTCTCGCCGGCGCACCCAGCTAATTCATGTTCAGCGAGATTTTTGATGGGCGATTTCAAAGGGCGGCAGTTTTAGGGCGAGGTCATCTTGTGGGCGGTTCGCTGGTATTGCCGGTACGGGGTGAGCTAACGTGATCTGGAGCAAATGATGGGCGAACGGGGCGTGGCTGTGGATCATTCCACGATCTACCGCTGGGTCCAGAAATATGCGCCTGATTGAAAAACGGCTGCGTTGGCATTGGCGCCGACCGCAATCGACGATTTGGCGCTTCGATGTAACCTATGTGAAGGTCCATGGCAGATGGACATATCTGTACCGGGCTGTCGACAGGTTCGGCATCACGATCGATTCTATCTGTCGCCGCAAGAGGTCGCCGGGCTGCCATCAGCAGGCGGCAGGGGCCATCTGCATTGCGACTTTGTCCGTCAGTTCGGCGGACACGTAGGGTGGCGGCTTAACCTTAAGTGGCTTTGCCTGGGCCGAGCTTTGGGCTAAGGGCTGCCTCATGACCCCTTCGATCTTCACCATACTGCTAGGCGGCGAACTCACCGTGACCGATCGTGTTCGGGAGGCGATCGTCGGAAGCCGCTTCATCGCCGCCGACAGTGGCATGCGTCATGCCCACCCTCTGGGGGTCGTGCCGGAGCTATGGGTGGGCGATTTTGATTCCGCACCAGCGGCGCTCCTGAAGGCGTGGCCACAGGTGGAGCGTCAACCCTACGCCGCCGCGAAAAACGAGACGGACGGAGAGATTGCGACGGCCGAAGCAATCGCTCGAGGCGCGAGTCGTCTGGTACTGGCGGGAGCGCTCGGCGGCGAGCGAGGCGATCACGCGCTTCAGCATCTCCTGCATGGACTGAGCCTCGCCGAGCGGGGGCTGGACGTACTTCTGACGTCGGGCTCGGAAGAAGCAACTCCGCTGATGGCGGGGCGGCCGCTTCGGCTCGATCTGCCACGCGGTTCGCTGTTCTCGGTGATTGGATTCTCCGATCTTGAGGGTCTGACAATTGGCAACGCCCGTTACCCTCTCGACCGCTTCTCTTTGCGGTTCGGCTCCTCACGCACCATATCAAATGTCGCTGAGGGCTCCGTTCGCGTTTCCCTCGATCAGGGCAGGGCGATGGTCCTTGCTCGCCCTTATGACATGACTGGAGCCTGAAGCCTTGGCACCACCGATCCTTAAACTCGACGACATCCGACTAAGCTTTGGAGGGACGCCCCTTTTGGCGGGCGCTGGCCTGCAAGTGGAACTGGGGGACCGGATCTGCCTCGTCGGCCGCAACGGCTCCGGCAAGTCAACGCTGATGAAGATTGCGGCCGGCTTGGTTGAGCCGCAATCCGGCGAAGTGTTCCGTCATCCGGCGTCGACGATACGCTATCTGGAGCAGGCTCCCGACTTTGCAGGCCACACGACCGTGCAGGCCTATGCCGAGGCCGGACTTGCGCCCGGAGATGACGCGTATAGGGTGACCTATCTGCTGGAGCATCTGGGGCTCACGGGTGAGGAGGATCCTGCCAGGCTTTCCGGTGGCGAGGCGCGACGCGCAGCGCTTGCCCGCGTCATGGCACCAGAGCCGGACATCCTGATGCTCGATGAGCCGACCAATCATCTCGATCTGCCGACGATCGAGTGGCTGGAAGAGGAACTCAGGAAGACCCGCAGTGCGCTCGTTCTGATCTCGCACGACCGGCGTTTCCTGGAAAAGGTCTCCACTGCGACCGTCTGGCTCGATCGCGGCGTCTCACGCCGCCTCGACCGCGGCTTCGGCCATTTCGAAAGCTGGCGGGACGAGGTGCTGGAAGCAGAGGAGCTGGAGCAGCACAAACTCGGCAAGGCAATCGAGCGCGAGGAACACTGGTTGCGTTACGGGGTGACGGCACGACGCAAACGCAATGTACGCCGCCTCGGGGAACTACAGACAATGCGCTCGGCTTATCGTGGCCACCAGGGTCCGCAGGGGTCGGTACAGGCAAAGGTTTCCGAGGCGCAGGAATCGGGGAAATTGGTCATTGAGGCCGAAGCAATCACGAAGAGCTATGAAGGCCGGGCGATCGTTTCTTCCTTCTCGATGCGCGTTCATCGGGGTGACCGGATCGGTTTGGTCGGTCCGAACGGCGCCGGCAAGACGACTTTGTTGAAGATGCTGATCGGAGAGCTTGAACCGGACTCCGGCACGGTCGGGCTGGGGACCAATCTCGACATCGCGACGCTGGATCAGAAACGCGAAGACCTGAACCCCGAAGACACGCTATCCCATTACCTGACAGATGGACGAGGCGAGACGCTGCTGGTCAACGGTGAGCAACGTCATGTGGCCGGCTACATGAAGGACTTCTTGTTCCAGCCGGAGCAGATCCGAACCCCGATCAAGAACCTCTCGGGCGGCGAACGGGCAAGGCTGATGCTGGCGCGCATCATGGCCAAGCCCTCAAACCTCCTGATCCTTGACGAGCCGACCAACGATCTCGACCTAGAAACGCTAGATCTCTTGCAGGAGATCGTGTCGGGCTACAACGGTACCGTCATCCTTGTCAGCCACGACCGCGACTTCCTGGATCGCACCGTAACCTCCACACTTGCTCCCGCCAGTCCCGAGACACCCGACGGTCGCTGGATCGAATATGCCGGTGGCTATTCTGACATGCTAACGCAACGCAAGGGGGCCCAGGACGAACGGCGGCGACTGGGAAAACAGGAGAAATCGCGGTCGGATGCAACACCCACCGCCCCCGAAGCTGGGAAGAACAAGAGCAAGCTCTCGTTCAAGCAGAAGTTCGCGCTGGAGAATCTCCCTCAGGAGATGGCAAAGGCGGAGGCGGATATTGCAGCACGGGAACAGAAAATGGCGGACCCGGCTCTCTTCACAAAGGATCCCACAGGCTTCAACAGGCTCGCCAAGGAGTTGGAGAAGCTGCGCGAAGATCTGACGCGAATGGAAGAGGAATGGCTGGAACTGGAGATGCTGCGCGAAGAGATCGAGGGAGCGGGTTAACCATCCGTTATCCATAACGGCAGCCTTTCAGCGGGTTCCGCCGGCGGAACGGAACATTAGCTGCAGACCCTCGTTCGGTGACCAGTGCCATTCTGATACAACAGAACCGCACGACGCAGCAAACCCGCAGGAGAGGTTTCACATGCTGGCAAATGTATCGAGTCGTCGGCTTTCCCCGCAACCGCCGGAGCAGCGTATTCTCATCGTTGAAGACGAATTCCTTATTGCGTTGGATGTTGCCGACACTGTCGAGGCGATGGGCCTTCAGGTGGCCGGTCTTGCCAGCGGACGAAGCCACGCGCTGGCACTGGCGCAGGCCGCGGATATCGCCTTCGTCGACGTCAACCTCGCCGACGGGCGCACCGGACCGGCTTTGGGGCAGGAGTTGGCGAGCAAGTACGGCCTGACGGTCATCTACATGACGGCGAATCCCGAGGAAGTGGAGAGGATCGCAACCGGGCCGCTGGGCGTGCTGACGAAGCCTGTCATGCCGCATGTCGTAGAACAATCGATCGGTTACGCGGTTGCCAGCCGAATGGGCGGCATCGCCCCTGTCCCACGCGAACTGCGCGTGTTCCAACGTCCCCACTAGTCTTCGCCGACCCGCATGCGCTTGCCAACGTTCGGGGAGCCCGCTATTGCTAGAGCCGATCTAACGGGGTGCCGCTCGATGCGGCTGAGAGGCGATGCCAACCCGCGGAACCTGATCCGGCTAAGACCGGCGGAGGGATTAGACGGCTCCTGATTCACGCCGACCTCCCTCTTCAAGCAATGTGTGGAGGCGCAATGTATAAGTCCTACCTTTTCCTCCCCTTTGTATTCAGCTTTGCCTTTACCCATGTCGCGGCGGCGCAAGACAAATCTCTTACGATCTACACCTATGAGAGCTTCACGGCTGAATGGGGCCCAGGTCCGAAGGTCAAGGAGGAATTCGAGAAGACCTGCGACTGCATGGTCAACTTCGTCAGTGTCGCTGACGGCGTCGCTCTGCTGTCGAGGCTGAAGCTTGAAGGTGAGGCAACGGACGCCGACCTTGCTCTCGGTCTCGATACGAATATTGCGGCAGAAGCGAAAGCCACCGGCCTGTTCGAGGAGCATAGGGTAGATATCGCCGCAGTCGAGGTTCCCGGCGCCTACCGCGACGATGTGTTCGTTCCCTATGACTACGGCCATTTCGCGCTGGTTTATGATACCGAGGTCTTGTCGGCGCCACCGTCCAGTATGAAGGAGCTTGTGGAAGGCGACCCGGCGCAGAAGATCGTTATCCAGGATCCACGCACCTCGACGCCTGGCCTGGGATTTCTTCTTTGGGTGAAGTCGGTCTATGGAGATCAGGCGCCCGAGGCATGGCGTAAGCTGCGCCAGCGCATCCTGACGGTAACGCCGGGCTGGTCGGAGGCCTATGGACTCCTCACAAAGGGCGAGGTGCCCATGGTTCTTTCCTATACCACATCCCCCGCCTACCATATGGTTGCCGAAGGCACGGAAAGATATCAGGCAGCATCCTTCGCCGAGGGCCATTATATCCAGATTGAGCTCGTGGGCCTGCTGAAGACGTCCGATAGCAAGGAGCTGGCGCGTCAATTCCTACAGTTTGTGACAACACCGGCTTTCCAAAATGTGATACCAACCAACAATTGGATGATGCCCGCTGCAGCAATGTCCGAGCCATTGCCCGAGGCATTCAGCCGGCTCGTCAAGCCGCAAAAGACCTTCCTCATGGACCCACAGCACGTGGCCGACAATCGCCATGCCTGGATTGACGAATGGCTTGCGGCCATGAGTGGGCAATAGAGTCGCCATGCTGACACCGCGGGAGCGGCGATTAGGCGTCGCTGGCGGCGCAATTGCTCTGGCAGCCGTCCTGGCCTTCATGATGTTGGCCCTTCTGGCTCTTCTCGCCTTCCCATCCGCGCCACCCGGCGGTACGATCGTCACAGCCTACACGTGGCAAATCCTGCAGTTCACGCTCCTTCAGGCAGCTCTCTCGACGGCACTTTCCGTCCTGCTGGCAGTTCCGGTGGCGCTGGCACTGGCGCGCCGTCCGAATTTTCCTCTGCGGACATGGATCCTGCGCCTGATGGTACTGCCGATGGGCTTGCCTGTCCTTGTGGTGGCCTTGGGGCTGATTGCGGTGTGGGGACGGCAGGGCGTCGCCAACAGCCTGTTGATGATCCTCGGCATGGACCAACCGATCAGCATATACGGCTTGGGCGGCATTCTGCTGGCCCACGTCTTCTTCAACCTTCCGCTTGCATGTCGGCTTGCAGTGGCGGCGCTAGACCGGCTACCGGGTGAGTACTGGAAGCTTGCCGGCAGCCTCGGCATGGGCCCTCTCTCCGTTCTTCGGTTCCTGGAGTGGCCGGCGATCGCCCGCGTCCTCCCAGGCATCAGCAGCCTTGTCTTTATGCTGTGTGCCACCAGCTTCACCATCGTCCTCGTCTTGGGCGGCGGCCCGGCGGCGACAACACTCGAAGTGGCAATCTACCAGTCGCTGCGCTTTGATTTTGATCCTCCCAGAGCGATCGCACTCTCCCTGCTACAGGTCGCCGTGACCGCATCCGTTCTCTGCCTTCTCGGCCTGATCGGATCAACCGATCCTACCGGAAGCAGTTCGAGCGCACCAAGCCGACGCTACGATGGAACGAGCCTTGCCGCCCGTCTTTGGGATGCCCTTGTTGTCCTGCTAAGCGTCTTTTTCCTGCTACTGCCGCTGGCGGCCATCGTTATTGAAGGCTTGCAGGCAGATCTCGGTCGGCTGCTGACCAGTGACGCCTTCATCGAAGCAGCGACGAGCAGCGCCATAATTGCCGTTGCCTCAGCCGTACTGGCTCTGAGCGCCTCCACCCTCCTCATCCGAGGACGCCTGGCCGCGATCGACAGCCGCAGGCCCGGCGTAGCAGCCGTTGCCTACCGGCAGCTTCTCGGGGCTTCCTCGTTGCTCGTCCTGCTCGTGCCACCGGTGGTTCTCGGTACCGGCTGGTTTCTGTTGCTAAGACCATTGGGCGAGGTGGCGCGATTCGCCCCCATTCTCATCGTAGCAATCAACGCGCTCATGGCCCTGCCCTTCGTCATGCGAGTACTTGAGCCAACGTGGGAGGCCCATCACGCCAGAACCACCCGTTTGGTTGCCAGCCTTGGCTTACGCGGGTTCCGGAAATTCTGGTACGTTGACCGTCCAATCCTTGTGAAGCCTGCCGCGCTGGCACTCTCCTTTGCCATGGCACTTTCCCTGGGAGACCTCGGAGCGATCGCGCTCTTCGGATCGAACGACCTGGTTACGCTCCCCTGGTTGCTCTACAGCCGTCTCTCGAGCTACCGCACGGCCGACGCCGACGGATTGGCGCTGATCCTGGGCATGATCTGCCTGGCGTTAACAGTCACCGGCACTTTCCACCAAACCGACAGGAGCCGGCGTGCAGCAGACTGAACCAGGCCCGAATATTCACCTGAAGGAGATTCATTTGACTCTGGGAGCGTCCCGCTTCCACTTCGAGGGCTTGATCCGCGGCGGTCGTATCACAGCGGTCATCGGGCCTTCCGGCTCCGGGAAAACAACCCTGCTGAATACGGTGGCGGGCTACGATCAACCGGACTCCGGGAAGCTTGTCTTCGACGGCGAAAGCATGGCGGCGAAGCATCCTGCCCAACGGCCGGTCTCGATGATTTTCCAAGAGCACAATCTGTTCGGTCACCTGGATCTCTTTACCAATATCGGGCTCGGCATTCACCCCGCGCTCAAACTAGACAAGGACGCGCGCCTTGCCGTCTCTGCCGCATTGGCGCGGGTAGGTCTTGGGGGGATGGAGCGGAGGAAGCCAGCGACCCTTTCTGGCGGGGAAAAGCAGAGGGCGGCATTCGCCCGGGCGTTGGTTCGCAACAAGCCGGTACTGCTCATGGATGAACCCTTCGCGGCACTGGATCCAGGTCTTCGCCTCACCATGGCTTCGCTGTTGAGGGATCTGCATCACGAAACCATGAGCACGGTGCTGATTGTCACTCATGATCCCGACGAAGTGCGGCGCCTGGCACAGGACGTTATCTTCGTCGAGAACGGTCGCATCGTCTTTCATTCAGAGGCCGCCGATCTTCTCGCGCAGCCGCACCTCCCTGCCATTGCGCAATTCCTGAAAGGCTAGTTCTGCTGCCACAATTTGGTCGTGCCATAGTGGCATCGCAGCAACAGCACCTCGCTGGTTGCATCGGGGGCTCCTATTTAGAACAGAAGCCCTGTGATCGTGGCGTCGGAATCGCTAAATCGTCAGGCATGCTGGCATTGTCTTTCCCGCTTCATTCGGATCGGGCGAGCGGCGGATCGGATAGCGAATCTTGGTGATGACACATCGCATTAGGACGATGAGCCCGCATTGGTCACTGCTAGCGCCTTCTGCTGCGTGGACTGGCGGCATCCGCAGAACGAGCGTGTGGGCGCTCGTTCTGGCCGCTAGCCTTGCCTTGTCCAGCTGCCAGTCTGTTCTCGATCAGGCCTATCAGCCGAATGTAGCCCCCTCCAAATCTCCGCAGATTGTCGACGAGGTCCAGAAGAATGACCCTCGTGCGCAGATGGGCGCACGGGAACATCCACGGATCGTCGCCAGCTATGGTGGCGAGTATCACGACGCCAAGACGGAAAGGCTGGTCGCTCGCATCGCCGGCGCACTTACCGCCGTATCGGAGAACCCTAACCAGTCCTACCGCATCACCATTCTTGACTCCCCGGCGATCAATGCATTTGCCTTGCCAGGCGGTTATCTCTACGTGACGCGCGGGTTGCTGGCCCTGGCCAATAATGCGTCCGAAGTTGCGGCGGTGCTATCGCACGAAATGGCGCACGTGACTGCGAACCACGGCATTGAACGGCAACGGCGGGAAGAGGCGGAAGTCATCGCCAGCCGTGTGGTGGCTGAGGTTCTTTCCAGCGATTTGGCCGGCAAGCAGGCTCTCGCACGTGGAAAACTCCGTCTTGCCGCCTTCTCCCGGCAACAGGAACTTCAGGCAGACGTCATCGGCATCCGAATGCTGGGCGAAGCTGGCTATGATCCCTATGCCGCCCCACGGTTCCTCGATTCCATGGCCGCTTACGCCCGCTTCTCCTCGGCCGACCCGGACACCGATCAAAGCCTCGACTTCCTCTCAAGCCACCCGAACGCGCCGCAGCGCTTAGAGCTTGCGCGGCGTCATGCGCGGGCACAAGGGATGGAAGGCAAGGTCGGCGACAGAGGCCGTGATTACTACATCGAAGGCATCGACGGCCTGCTCTATGGCGACAGTCCCGACGAAGGCTTCGTGCGTGGCCAGACCTTCCTGCATGGTAAATTGGGGATTCGTTTCGATGTCCCCGCCGATTTCCGGATCGACAACAAGGTAGATGCCGTTCTTGCAACCGGACCCGAGGACACCGCTATCCGTTTTGACGGCGTCGATGCCGGCGAGACTGACAGTTTGACCAATTACTTGACGAGTGGCTGGGTGGCTGGGTTGCTCCCTGAAACCGTCCGTGAAACGACGGTGAATGGTCTGCCTGCCGCGACGGCGCGCGCAACTGCGGATCGCTGGGAGTTTGACGTGACGGTCGTCCGCCTAAACGATCAAATCTTCCGCTTCTTGACTGCGGTGCCTAAAGGGAGCACGCGCCTTGAGCCGGTGGCGACGGTGTTGAAGTCGACTTTCAGGAAGATGACGCCCCAAGAAATCGCGTCACTTAAGCCGCTGCGGGTTCGCGTGGTAACGGTTGGACCAAGGGATACGCTGACAACGCTAGCTGCACGGATGATGGGCACCGACCGCAAGCTCGACCTGTTCAAGCTAATCAATGCCATGCCTGCCGGAGCCTCGCTGGCTCCAGGCCAGCGGGTCAAGTTGATCACTGAATAGATTTCAACCTACGACCGCCATTTGCGGATTTGCCGAAACAAGTGCGGATTTCAGCTTTTCGATCGCGCGGCTTTCGATCTGCCGCACACGCTCCTTAGAGATCCCGAGTTCCGCACCCAGTGCCTCAAGCGTTGCACCGTCGTCCGTAAGGCGGCGAGCTCGAATGATCTTCTTCTCCCGCTCGTTCAGCTTTGTGAGAGCGCCTTGTAGCCAACGGAGGCGTCTTTCGCCATCGATCATTCCGGACACCTGTTCATCTGGCAAGGGTTCGGCACTAGCGAGAAGATCGAGCCGCTCACCACTGTCGGAGTCGCCCGCAATAGACGGTGCTTGCAAGGATGCGTCATTGCCAGAGAGTCGGGCGTCCATCGTCTGAACGTCAGCAACACTCACTCCAAGCGCTGCTGCAATCTCTTCATGGATGGCGCGTGAGGTCAGATTGCTGTCACCGCGCGCAAGCTTCGCACGCAGGCGGCGCAGATTGAAGAAAAGCGCCTTCTGGGCCGAGCTGGTGCCGCCACGCACGATCGACCAGTTGCGTAGGATATAATCTTGCATCGATGCGCGTATCCACCAGCTGGCATAGGTGGAAAAACGAACATCCCGCGCCGGTTCAAATCTTGCCGCAGCCTCGAGAAGCCCTACGTAGCCCTCTTGTACAAGATCGCTCATCGGCAGCCCGAAGCCACGGAACTTGGACGCCATGGCAATCACCAACCGCATGTGGGCGAGCGCGATCTGGTTGCGCGCATCCTGGTCCTGATCGTCTTTCCAGCGGACCGCAAGATCCCGTTCCTCCTCGCGTGCGAGATACGGAGCAGACATAGCGATTTTGATCATATTGCGGTCGGCGGACATGGCTTTCATTGTGTTCTCCGTGAGCTTTGGGAACTCTGCAAGGCAACGCGCCACCTTCTCGCCAAGTGGCACAAACTACATTTCCTTGCTTGGTCCCCTTTTTGTTCCCCGAGCACTTGCCCTATCCAGGCCGCTCTCTATCTCTGATGGTAACCTCAAAAAATATTCTGACCGGCAGAAATGTTCGCCGTTCCGGCGGGTTAACGTCCGACAAAGAAAATGGTTCCAAAGAAAAACCCGGCGCAAGGCCGGGTCTTCTTTGATTGCTCAGCGGTTGGAAGGGCTTATGCCGCCTCCTCCTGGGCTTCGTCTTCTTCTACCGTCTTCCCACGCTTAGGGCCCTTGGCAAGATTGGTTTCCACCAGTCGAACAGCTTCTGTGTCGGACATCTTGTTTACGGCAGCGATCTCGCGGGCCATACGGTCGAGTGCGGCTTCATAGAGCTGGCGTTCGGAATAAGACTGCTCCGGCTGGTTCTCGGCGCGGTAAAGGTCGCGCACCACCTCGGCAATCGAGATCAGGTCGCCAGAATTGATCTTCGCATCATACTCCTGCGCACGACGGGACCACATGGTGCGCTTGACGCGCGCCTTGCCTTGAACCACCTTCAATGCGCGCTCGACGAAATCCGTCTCTGAGAGCTTCCGCATACCGATGCTGACTGCTTTGGTAACAGGCACCTTCAGCCGCATCTTATCCTTGTCGAAATCGATCACAAAAAGCTCGAGCTTCATGCCCGCCACTTCTTGCTCCTCGATCGCGGTGATCATCCCGACGCCATGGGCCGGATACACGATCGCTTCGCCGGTCTTGAATCCCTGGCGCGCCGAAGATTTTTTCTGCTGGGTCGTCATTCGTCTAACAAACTCCCTGTTACGCACCCGGTTTACGACCGGGGCCGGGTCAGGCAGGCCCGGATGAGACGGGGGAAACCGTCGGGTCACTCGATACTGGTCCAACCAACGTGCGCGAAAAACAGCTCGATCGCAGGAGCGACGACACAAAACTCAGTGTGATGTCACGGAGACCGCGTATTTTGATCTGTTGCTTTCGTGATGTTTTTTGGGCACACGAGTGCCGCCTTGTGGAACAGTTCTTGAGGTCTACCACAAAAAAGTGCCGAAATCAATAATTTGCTTTTGTATGCGGCGAATCAGCATCAGTCATCGACAGGATAATGCCCTTGCTGCATACCCCGGTGAACCGGCTGCCCCGAAGGCCGGTCAGTCGCCCGCTCCGGGCTCTGACGAAAAGAACTGCTCGAACTTTCCCGTAACGCCATCCATTTCCTTGGCCTCGGGCATGGGCTCGCGCTTGACTGTGATGTTTGGCCAGACCTGCGCGTACTCAGCGTTGACCTTCAGCCACTTGTCGAGCCCCGGCTCGGTGTCCGGCTTGATGGCTTCCGCAGGACATTCAGGCTCGCAGACGCCGCAATCGATGCATTCGTCCGGGTGGATAACGAGAAAGTTCTCACCCTCGTAGAAGCAGTCAACAGGGCAGACTTCGACACAATCGGTGTACTTGCAGCGAACACAATTGTCGGTGACGACGTAGGTCATGCGGCACTCCAGGATATCGCGAACGGCCGGGACAAGTGTGGGAAGTGCGGAGCCCGGCAAAGGCATCTCCGGCCACGACAGCCGATGCGCCTGTTTTGAACGTGACGTAGAACCTTTCAATGCGCCTTGCAAGGATAAAGCTTCCACCGAAACGCCTGTATCGGAAGCATTTTTCCTCTAAGTGGATCCTCAGCAAGCACGGGCCGGATCGTGTGCCCTCTTCAGGGGATGCCGCCTCGTCCATGAGGACGCAAGCGGCGTTGTGCCCGCTCGAAGGGAGTCAGCCTCGGTTGGTCTTTGTCCGTAGAGAGTTGCTCGTACAGTTGGCGAGCTTCTTCATAGGGACCGCGTCGAATGCCACATCCTCGCACGAGCAGACATACATCTCCACGCTCAAGCAGAAGTTCGATCTTGTCACCCACTCGGACAAGATGACGGGGCTGGGCAACGGGATTGCCGTTGATCATGACGCCACCCGCCGAAACAAGCGACTGCGCAAGCGAACGCGATCTCACGATCCGTGCAAAGAAGAGCCACTTGTCGATGCGCTGCTGCGTCCCGCCCAGTGGCTGCTCTTCAACCGTCATGGCTACTTCTTCATCTGCTCCTTGAGAGCCGCAAGCTTTGCGAAAGGAGAATCCGGATCCATTGGCTTTTCCTTCCGAGGAGGCTTGCTCTCGAAGCGAGCCGGCTGCGGCGCTTTGCCGCGATCCTGGCGTTCGCTCCGTTCAGGACGACCCGGCCGTTCCGACTTGCCCTCAGAGCGGCGGTTCTCCCGGCTGGGACGACCACCTTGGCGCGGTCCACGCTCACCATTGTCTCCGCGCTCCTCTCCCCGCCCGCCAGGGCGCCTGTCGCTTTGCTGGGAACGTCCACCACGCTGGTTCTCGTTGCGACCACCCGGCCGCCAGAGCAGAACCGGCTTAGGCGTCTCCGCCTCTGTCATTTCGGCTGCGGGCTTTTCCGTCTTTTGCGTCTCTTGATCACCCGCTACTACCTCGGCAACAGCCTGAGTTGCTTCGCCGGCATCAGCGACGGCTTCCGAGCTGGCAGTCGTGTTCTCTGCAGCGAACGCTTCCGCGCTGTCCTTCGGTGCTTCGGTTGCATCAGGCTGAGCCTCTGCTCGCGCCGGATCCTGCGCCGACAGGAAGGCTGTCGCCTCTGCCGCATCAACGCTGTCGGCGCGGTAGCCAAGACCCTTCAGGATCTCTTCCATATCGTCGGGCGTTGCACCGAGGATTGACAGCATAGACGTCGTCGCGACAAAGCGGCGGCCGTCATAGGCCCCTTCAGGGCGCGGCGACGTACCGGGCTTCCACTGCAGAAGCGGGCGGATCAGGTCCGCCAGCCGCTCCAGGATATCAATGCGTACGGCACGCTTGCCGAGGAAACGGAAGCCTGCGAGCTTATAAAACATGCGCTCGAAGCTCGGGTCTGCGACAACCGAGGTGCGGCCGGCGGCAAGCGCCGGGATGAGCTCGCCATACCCCGGCTTGTCCAGACCATCGTTCTTAAGAGCCCAAAGAAGTGTGATCAGCTCTGCCGGCGCTGGCTTCAGCAACGCGGGCATGAAGATATGGTAGGCGCCAAATCGGATGCCATAACGGCGCATGGAGGCTCTACTATCCTGGTCGAGCGACTTTACGTCGTCGGCGACATCACGGCGGAAGAGAACGCCGAGGTTCTCGACGATCTGGAAAGCAAGACCTTTGGCGAGCCCCTGCAGATCCTCTGCCCGCGAAAGATCGTCAAGCGGCTTGAGCACGGTCGCGATGTGGTGATTGATGAAGCGCTCAATCCGAGCCTGGACATGATCCCGTGCATTGCCGGTCAACTGCTCATCCGCGAGCAAAATGGCGCGGGGACGCATAATATGATCGCTGCTCGCAAGCCGAGCAACCGGGTCTCCCAACCAGCGAACGAAGCCGTCGGACCCAAGCGCGAGGTCGCCATTGCCGGACGCGTAAAGACGTGCCGCCCGCGCTTCGAACTCGAGCGCGAGAGCTTTGTATGCTGCGCCTTGGACGGCTTTCGCATCCGGGCCCTCGGCACCGGCGATCGGCGTAAACCGAAAACCGGCCAATTGCCCGACGTGATGACCTTCCACGAAGACATCACCATTCACACTGATTTCAGCTTCCAGCATCGCATTCTCTCTCAGGCGCTTCATGAGCACAGATGTCCTGCGGTCAACGAACCGTTTCGTCAACCGTTCATGTAGTGCGTCCGACAGCCTGTCCTCAATTTCTCTCGTCTTTTCCTGCCAGTGTGTCGGATCGGCAAGCCAACCAGGGCGGTTGGAGACATAGGTCCACGTGCGGATCTGAGCGATACGGGCAGACAAAGTATCGATCTCGCCATCCGTCCGATCCGCCCGCCTAACCTGCTCGGACATAAAATCCTCGTTGACTGAGCCGAAGCGAACGAGATCCGAGAAAAGCGTCGAAATGAGGTCCGCATGCTGAGCAGGCGCGATGCGGCGATAATCCGGAAGTGCGCAGGCCTCCCACAGCTTCTCCACCCGATCCGGTGAGGTCGCGGCATCAATGATCTCAGGATAGCGAGATAAATAGTCGAGGGCCTGACTATCCGTGGCCGGGAGCGCGCGTGTGAGGCCGGGCACCGCCGGTGCCACCTCCAAGCTGGAGCGCAAATTGCGGATGGAGGAGAAGTCGAGCGCCTTGGAGCGCCACTGCAGAACCTTGACCTCGTCGAACTCGTGGGTTTCGATGCGCTCCACCAGTTCCTCGTCGAGCGGCTGGACCTGCCCGGTGACGCCGAAAGTCCCGTCGCGGACGTGGCGCCCGGCACGGCCGGCGATCTGACCCATTTCTGCAGGATTCAGGTTGCGGAACTGAAAGCCATCGAATTTGCGATCTTGCGCGAAGGCAACGTGGTCGACATCGAGGTTGAGGCCCATGCCGATCGCATCCGTCGCAACCAGATATTCGACATCACCTTCCTGATAGAGACCCACCTGCGCGTTGCGTGTGCGAGGACTGAGTGCGCCCAGCACCACTGCCGCGCCGCCACGCTGGCGCCGGATCAATTCAGCAATCGCATAGACTTCATCGGCAGAGAAGGCGACGATGGCAGTGCGTTGCGGCAATCGCGTAATCTTCTTCTGCCCCGCATAGAAGAGCTGCGACATGCGCGGCCGCTCGATCACGCTGATGCCCGGAAGCAGTCTCTCGAGGATCCTTCGCATCGTGCCGGCACCCAGCAGCAGTGTCTCCTCACGACCCCGAAGGTGCATGATGCGATCGGTAAAGATATGGCCGCGCTCCAGATCAGCAGCCAATTGTACCTCATCGATCGCGACAAAGGCTGCCTTGGTCTCCCGAGGCATGGCCTCGACAGTGCAGACGGAGAACCGCGCGCCTGGCGGGCTAATCTTTTCTTCCCCGGTCACCAGCGCAACGGCAGAGGCGCCCACCTTCTCTACTACGCGGGTATAGACTTCGCGGGCAAGCAGCCGCAGCGGCAACCCAATGACGCCGCTGCCGTGAGCCACCATGCGTTCTATAGCGTAGTGCGTCTTGCCGGTATTTGTCGGCCCGAGCACGGCGGTGACGCCACGCCCGCTAAGCATCATGGGCTGAAAGTTCAAAGCTGGATCCGTATGAATAAACACTCGCCTGCTTGCGAGACCGCACTTGACCAAGGGCAGAGATGGCTATGTTGCAAAGCCTTGGCAAGTGAAGGCCGCTTTTTCTCTAGAGAATAAAGCGGCACGCACATCAGAACAAATACGAACGAAACGGCGACGAATCGCGGACTTGCGGTCTTCCGTTTTTGTTCTGTTGGAGCAGCCGCAACGCCGCAGCGGCCTCTCTTTGAATGGTCGAAACGATCATATTCTGTCGCAATGCCCTCTTGGAACCAAACGGAAGAAGAAGCGTTTGTTCCCGCATCCTGTAAGAAACCGGGATCGGAGAAAACACGCATGCTCGGAACGGTGTTGCTGGTCGTCCTCATCCTGCTCCTGATTGGCGCTTTGCCGAATTGGGGCTACAGCCGCGGATGGGGCTATGGGCCATCGGGAGGACTTGGACTGGTCCTCGTCATCGTCATCATCCTCCTGCTCATGGGCAGGTTCTAAGTTTAGCGTTCACCAAACGGGAAGGAACACGTCATGAAAAAGATCTTGCTCGCAGGCGCCTTGATCGGCTCTCTCGCATCCTGCACCTCTACCGAGCGTGGCACGGCCATCGGCGCCGGCACGGGTGCCGTTATCGGCGGTGTCGCTACCAACAGCTGGGGCGGCGCGGCCGTCGGCGCTGTTGCAGGCGGTGCAGTGGGTGCTCTCGTTGGTGCGTCGCAGGAGCGTAGTGGCTACTGCGTCTATCGCGACCGCTACGGCCGGACCTACGAAGCCCGTTGCCGCTAAGCCGCAGCATAGAACTCCAAAAGGCGCCTTAGCGGCGCCTTTTTTCATGCTTAACCGGCGTAATACTGCCCCCCGTTCGCGGTGAGCGTGGATCCGGTAATGAACCCCGCATCGGTTGAGGCAAGGAAGACGACACAACGAGCAATCTCTTCCGGCTCTCCTAGTCTTCCCACTGGAATCTGCGGAAGAATCCGCTCTTTCAGCACATTCTCAGGAACCGCCTTCACCATCTCTGTTGCTATATAGCCGGGGCAAATTGCGTTGACGGTGATGTTCTTGGCTGCACCTTCTTGCGCCAGGGCCTTGGTGAACCCGAGATCTCCGGCCTTGGCCGCCGAGTAATTGACCTGCCCCATCTGCCCTTTCTGGCCGTTGATGGATGATATGTTGATGATGCGCCCAAAATTTCTGTCACGCATTCCGCTCCAGACCCTATGGGTCATGTTGAATAGACCGCTGAGGTTGGTGGAGATCACCTCGTTCCACTGCTCCGGTGTCATCTTGTGAAACATAGCGTCTCGCGTGATACCGGCATTGTTGACGAGGACCTCGACGGGACCGATTTCGTTCTCCACCTGACCGACACCGTCGGCACAAGCCTGGTAACTTGAAACATCCCATTTGAAGACCGGAATGCCGGTCACCTCCCCGAATGCTTGCGCCTTTTCCTCGTTGCCTGCGTAATTGGCCGCGACCTTATAGCCAGCCGCATTCAGCGCCACGCAGATCGCGGCACCTATGCCCCGTGTACCCCCCGTCACCAAAGCAACTTTACTCATCGAGCCTCCTCCCTTCAGGCGGTTCCGACCGGCCCCGAGAGGCCCGACGCACTCTCATCATCCCGTAGGCGCTACATCGCCTCCACGCACATCGCGACGCCCATGCCGCCGCCGATGCACAAGGTTGCCAAGCCCTTGCGGGAACCGCGGCGCTTCATCTCGAACACCAACGTATTCAAGATGCGGGCGCCAGAAGCCCCGATTGGATGTCCAATCGCAATGGCACCGCCGTTGACGTTGACGATGGAGGGATCCCAGCCCAGTTCCTTGTTGACCGCACAGGCCTGCGCGGCAAAGGCTTCGTTCGCCTCGACGAGGTCAAGATCGCTTGCCTTCCAGCCGGCCTTGTCCAGTGCCTTTCGCGACGCGGGAATCGGACCAGTGCCCATGACTTGCGGGTCGACTCCGGCCGTTGCCCAGGAAACGATCCGCACCAGTGGAGTGATACCCCGACGGGACGCCTCCTCCTCCGTCATCAGCACCGCGGCAGCAGCTCCGTCGTTGATACCCGAAGCGTTGCCGGCGGTCACGGTGCCGTCCTTGTCGAAGGCCGGGCGGAGTTTGGCCATGTTGTCGAGCGTCGCGCCGATGCGAATGTACTCGTCGGCATCAACGGTGACATCGCCCTTTCTCCCCTTGACGACGAATGGAATGATCTCGTCCTTGAACCTGCCGGCAGCTTGAGCTGCCTCAGCTTTGTTTTGCGAGGCGACTGCAAAGTTATCCTGCTCGTCGCGCGAAAGCTGCCACTGGCGGGCGATGTTCTCGGCAGTGATGCCCATGTGGTAGCCGTAGAAGGCGTCGGTAAGGCCATCTTTGATCATAGTGTCGATCATTTTCATGTCGCCCATCTTCACGCCGTTACGCAGATGCGCGCAATGCGGCGCCATCGACATGGACTCCTGCCCACCGGCAACGACAATGCGCGCATCACCCAAAGCGATCTGCTGCATCGCCAGCGCAACGGCGCGCAAGCCGGAGCCGCAGAGCTGGTTGACGCCCCAGGCCGTTGCCTCCTGCGGCACCCCCGCCTTCATTGCCGCCTGTCTTGCGGGATTCTGGCCCTCTCCCGCCGGCAGGACCTGCCCCAGGATGACCTCGTCGACCTCGTCGGAGCTGACCTTCGCTCGCTCGAGAGCTCCCCGCACAGCGGCGGCGCCAAGCTCATGAGCGGGAACATTGGCAAAGGCACCATTGAATGAGGCAACGGCGGTACGGGCTGCGGCGGCTATGACGATTGATGACTGGCTCATGGCGCTTCCTCGATTTTGTTGTGGTGAAACACTGGCAGGCGTCACATCCGGAGTCAAACGCGTAAGAACCCGGAGGTGACGCAGGTCAAGGCCTTACGATCCTTGGCTGCGCAGCATGGCCCACACCGCGATGCACAAAACGACATTGTCAGTCCCGCATTTTTGGGCTTACAGTTTGTCAGGGAGAGCCCATCCGTATGAATGCACGGCTCCGAGGAGGCAAACATGGCCAAGAACGAAGGCGAAACCATCATAAAAAAATACGCCAACCGGCGCCTCTACAATACGGGCACAAGCACGTATGTGACGCTGGAAGACCTCGCAAAGATGGTGAAGAAAGGGGAGGAATTTGTTGTTCAGGACGCGAAGACCGGGGCCGACATCACCCACTCTGTGCTGACACAGATTATCTTCGAGCAGGAATCGAAAACAGGAAATACGCTTCTGCCAATTTCATTTCTGCGGCAGTTGATCTCCTACTATGGAGATCAGATGCAAATGGTGGTCCCGACCTTTCTCGAGCATTCCATGCACGCCTTCGCCGATCAGCAGGTGCAGATGCGCGAGCAGATGACGCGAGCTTTCGGTGAGACGCCGCTCACGAAGAACCTGCAGGCACCTATGCAATTGATGGAAGAACAGGTTCGCCGCAACACGGAGATGTTTCGCCAGGCGATGCAGATGTTCTCGCCCTTCGGTGCTCAGGGCGCCGCGACCAATGAAAAGACAAGCGACCCTAAAGATCTTGACGAGCTGAAGGAACAGCTGCGGGCCTTGCAGAGCCGGATCGATAGCCTCTAACAGATCGACAACTGCGCAACAAAAAAGGCCGGTAACCCGGCCCCTTTTTTACATAAGAAAACGCTTACGCGCTTTCCTTTGGCGTCAGCACCTGACGACCGCGATACATCCCCGTCTTAAGGTCGATGTGGTGCGGGCGGCGCAACTCGCCGGAGTTCTTGTCTTCGACATAGGTCGGGTTCTTCAGCGCGTCTGCCGAACGGCGCATACCGCGTTTCGACGGGCTTGTTTTTCTCTTGGGTACAGCCATTCTCGTTACTCCACTTTCGTGCGAAAGCATCGTCCCCGGCAAATCAAGCCGAAATGGACAAGCCTTAATATCGGAAATTGGGCCGGCTTATACATGTTGATCGGGCACTTGACCAGTCCCCACGGCAAAAAATCCGTAACGCTGTCAAGCCTCGTCTTCAGCCACTACCCAGGTTTCCGCAAGGGCCGCCTCCCGCCACTTCAGCCAGGCTGGATGGCTCTGCACGGCCTCCATGTAACCTAGCACCTCGCGATCGTCTACGAGGTCATAAACATCGAAGCGGTTCACGACCGGGGCGAACATGGCATCGGCAGCTGAAAAGGTCCCGAAGAGGTAAGGGCCGCCGGACCTGTCACGGCACTCTTTCCAGATCGAGGAGATGCGCTCGACATCCTCCGTGACACCCGCAGGAAGGTCTATGGAGCGTCGTGGCCGCCGGAAGTTCATTGGGCAGGCGTTGCGCAGCGCCCCGAAACCTCCCAGCATTTCCATGGAGATCGAACGTGCAACGGCTCTATCAGACGCAGCAGTAGGCCAGACCGGATGATCGGGGAAGAGTTCCGCCACATACTCAATGATTGCCAGCGATTCCCAGACCCGCAGTTCACCGTGATGCAGGGCGGGAACCCGGGCTGTGGGAGACACCTCACTGAAGCGTGGGTTCCCTGCCGGGAAATCGAACGGGATCACAAATTCTTTGAACGGAATGCCGGCAGCCGTCATGGCAACCCAAGGGCGGAAGGACCAGGAAGAGTAGTTCTTGTTGCCGATATAGAGGATCAGGTCACTCATGCGCATCTCCACCTTTCAACAATGAAGTGGGATAGCGCCACAATTTGGCTCCGACCAATGAAAAGAGGAGAACTCACCCATAAATGCAGGTGATGTACTCTCCCGAACTTCTTGCCCTACGCTCCACGACGCCAGCCAGCCGCTGCATGCCTTTGCCGGGCTTGCTTGCGACACGGGTGGTCGGATTGGGGAGCGAGACGGCAAGCAATGCTGCCTGGCGTCGCGTCAACTCCTTCGCCGAAACACCGAAATGGTGCTGGGCGGCGGCCTCGGCCCCGTAGATGCCAGGCCCCCATTCGGCAATGTTGAGATATATCTCCATCATCCGCCGTTTCGACCAGACGAAATCCGCGGTGATTGCCAACGGCAGTTCCAGCACCTTGCGGACAAAGAAGCGGCCGTTCCAGAGAAACAAGTTCTTCGCCGTCTGCATCGGGATGGTGCTTGCGCCGCGAGTGGTTTCACCCTCGAGTGCTTCTTGCACCACCACCTTCATTTCACCCCAATCGACGCCGCCATGGCGACAGAACTGCCCATCCTCCGACATCATCACTGCCTGCACGAGGTTGGGAGAGATCTCGTCGAGGCTGACCCAGCGCCGGTCAAAGCCTTGCAGTTTCAGGAGATCCGCCAGCATCAACGTCGATACCGGATGCACGAAGGCGGCCGCATAGACCAGAATCAGCAGGTATGGGGCGGCGAGCAGAGCCAGACCAAGAAGTATCAGTCGGCGGAAGATGCGCCGGATTGGCGAACGCCCCCGGTTCCTTGCACGCGTATGTCGCTCGTTTACGAACTCGTCCGGCTCGGCTTCCACGCTCGCCCTCTTGCTTAGATCCGCTTCTTAGACGCTGCAGCCGGGCATTGCCAGTGAAAGGAGCAAGACAGATTGGGGAGCGAAGCAGCGTTGCCTACAAAAGCGCAGCATGCCAAAGAGCAAGAATGACCCGACCAACCGATGTGTTTGAGCAACGCCTGACAAACTGCGCCAGCGCAACCGAAGCGCTTCTCGCGGCCCTGCTGAGCGACACTTGCCAGCCAGACGAAACCATCCGCCCGGCAAACCTTATGGCCGCCATCCGGCACGGTGCGCTCAACGGCGGCAAGCGTCTGAGACCTTTTCTCGTGATGGAAAGCGCGGTCATGCTTGGTGGTCAGGGTGAGGCTGCGGCGCGCGTAGGCGCAGCATTGGAATGCATCCATTGCTACTCACTCATTCATGACGATCTGCCGGCCATGGACGATGACGATATGCGTCGCGGGCAGCCGACGGTTCATAAAGCCTTCGACGAGGCTTCGGCTATCCTGGCCGGCGATAGCCTCCTGACCTATGCCTTCGACATCATAGCAGCGCCTGAAACGGATCTTTCCGATCGGCAGAAAACCGAACTCGTCCTGGCACTTGCGCGCTCGGCAGGCCTTGGCGGCATGGCCGGTGGGCAAGCCCTCGATCTCGCCGCCGAGATCACTCCGCCGGACGAAGCTGGGATCGTGACTTTGCAGGCCATGAAGACCGGTGCGCTGCTTCGCTTTGCTTGCGAAGCGGGCGCTGTCGTCGCGGGCGCCGGAGCAGCCGACCGCCAGCAGCTACGCCACTTCGGAGAAACGATCGGGCTCGCTTTCCAGCTTGCCGATGATCTCCTGGACGTGAAGGCAGACGCGCAAACCATGGGCAAGGCAACCGGCAAGGACGCCGCTCGTGGCAAAGGAACCCTGGTTTCTTTGAAGGGTATTACCTGGGCGGAGGAACGGCTTGACGCAATTGCCGAGGAGGCCGTGGGGCTGCTTTCGCCATACGGAGAGCGCGCCACCATCCTGCAGGACGCCGCGCGCTTCATCGCCAATCGAAAGAACTGACGGACGCGGCGCTTAAGGCGCTACTCTACCCGCAGAAAGTCCTGGCGAACCGCCGTAGCGCGGCCCGCCAGACTCTGTCTTTACTGCGAGATGGGTGCGATCAGCACTTCAACGCGGCGGTTCTGCGCGCGTCCTTCCGGCGTCGCATTGGACGCAATCGGCTGCGACGGACCGAAGCCGAGCGTCGACATACGGCGTTGGTCGACTCCGCGGCCTGCCAGGTAATTGGCAACCGAAGCGGCGCGTCGCTCAGAAAGACCCTGATTATGGGCAAGGCTTCCGGTCGAGTCGGTATGGCCATTGACGTCGATCAGCGTCTTGTTGAACTTGTTCAGCACGATCGCAACGGAATCAAGCGTCGCATAGAACGGCGGGATCACCTGGTCCTGATCGGTGGCGAAGGTGACATTGGACGGCATGTTGAGGACGATACGATCGCCCATGCGCGTCACGGAAACGCCTGTGCCTTGTAGCTGCGCCCGCAGTTCGGATTCTTGCTGGTCCATGTAGTTGCCGATCGCGCCGCCGGCGAGACCACCGATCGCGGCTCCGATCAACGCGTTGCGGCCCTTGTCACCGCCGCCAATCACCAGGCCACCGAGCGCGCCCAGTCCGGCGCCAATGGCAGCACCGCCGGCCGTGTTGGATACTTTCTGTTGGCCGGTATACGGATCGGTTGTGGTGCAGCCGGAAAGATAGGTTGCGGCCAGCGCAACAAGTGCGAATTTCTTGATCATGCGAATCGAATTCCCCGTCGTCATTGATGGACGGTGATTTACCATAAATTACGGCAATAGCGGGACCTGATACCTTTTTCCGCCGCGCTTCTCTGTCCGAAGCGCTGTTCGATATAATCGATCACCAGCTTCTCGAAGTCTGCGGCGATATCCGGACCGCGGAGCGTCATCGCCTTCTTTCCGTCGATGAAGACGGGCGCGGCCGGCGTTTCACCGGTGCCTGGCAAGGAAATCCCGATATCCGCGTGCTTGCTTTCGCCGGGACCGTTGACGATGCAGCCCATGACGGCAACGTTGAGCGCCTCGACGCCCGGATATTTTTCCCGCCACACCGGCATGTTCTTGCGCAGGTCGTCCTGGATCCGTTGCGCCAGTTCCTGGAAAACGGTGGATGTGGTTCGGCCGCAACCGGGGCAGGCGGCGACGACGGGCACGAACTGGCGGAAACCCATGACCTGCAAGATTTCCTGGGCAACCTGTACTTCCCGCGTGCGGTCACCATTCGGTTCCGGCGTCAGCGACACGCGGATTGTATCCCCAATGCCGTGCTGAAGCACATAACCCATGGCCGCAGACGAAGCGACGATACCCTTGGATCCCATGCCCGCTTCGGTCAAACCGAGATGCAGTGCATGATTGGAGCGTTGCGCAAGCATGGAGTAAACCGCAATCAGGTCCTGCACCTGGCTGACCTTGGCGGAAAGGATGATCCGGTTGCGCGCAAGTCCGATGCTTTCCGCAAGCTCGGCAGAAATTAGCGCGGACTGGACGATCGCTTCGTGCATAACCTGCCGTGCCGAAAGCGGCGAGCCTTCCAGAGCATTGCGATCCATAAGCGTCGTCAACAGATCCTGATCGAGGGAGCCCCAATTCACGCCGATACGGACCGGCTTGTCGTAGCGGATCGCCATCTCGATGATATCTGCGAACTGCTTGTCTTTCTTGTCCTTGAAGCCAACATTGCCCGGGTTGATGCGATATTTGGCCAGCGCCTCGGCACAGGCCGGATGATCGGCGAGAAGCTTGTGTCCGATATAGTGAAAGTCCCCGACCAGCGGCACATCCATGCCGAGCCTCAGCAGGCGCTCGCGGATCTTCGGCACGGCTGCGGCACTTTCGTCGCGATCCACGGTGATCCGAACAATCTCCGACCCCGCCTTGTAGAGCGAGGCAACCTGCGCCACCGTCGCATCGATATCGGCCGTGTCGGTGTTGGTCATCGACTGGACAACCACGGGCGCACCGCCCCCAACGATTACGCCTCCAACGTCAACGGCAACCGTTGCCTTGCGCGGCTTCGGATCATACTCAATCGGTGTGGACATGGGGCTCTCGCGTCTAAAAACGTGCCTTTCAGGTGGATGATGCCATGGCCAATGTCAACCTTTGGGAGGCTCGCTCACGTCTGGTTGAGTCAGTCGTGCCGGACACCGTCCGCATGTCTGGCAAGCGGCGAAAGCAACAAGACGACGAGATGCAGCACCGAGAGTGCTACGAAGATCAGGGCGAGACCACTGTACTCGGCAATGAAGCCGATCGCGGACGGCGCAAGCAGGATTCCGGAATAGCCCATCGTGGTCACGACAGACAGTCCGACGCCTGCTCTCAAGCCCGGTAGATTTCCTGCTGCGGAGAATACGATCGGGACGAGGTTCGAGATACCAAGGCCTGCCAATGCAAAGCCGAGGATGGCAACCGTGTGGCTTGGAGCAAGGCCGGCGGTGATCAGTCCCGTGATAGAGATGACGGCACAGACGCGAAGCGTCAGAACCGCCCCGAAGCGGTCGCGGACGAGATCACCCGCGAAGCGCATGATTGCCATGGTGAGCGAGAAGGCGGCGAAGGCGAAGCCCGATGCGGTGACCGAGGAGCCGAGTTCCTGGCGCAGGTAGAGCGCGCTCCAGTCGATCACCGCCCCCTCCGGGATCATGCAGAAGAGCGCCATCAGGCCAAGCAGCCAGGGGAGCGGTGAACGAGGCAGGCGCAGACGTTCCTGCACTTCCTCCGGATGCGGCGCGTCGCGCAGGATCATCGACCAGGCTAAAGCCACCATGATCGCGGCCACGACCGTAACGAGGACAGCATGGCTCGTCACGCCCATTCGCTCGATCAGGAACCCGCCGCTCGCAGCGCCGATCAAGCCGCCAAGGCTCCAGAAGGCGTGGCATGAGGACATGATCGCCCGTCTCATATGTCTTTCGACGGCAACCGCATTGGCATTCATCGCGACGTCCATCGCCCCGATCAAACCGCCAAAGAAGAAAATCGCGACCGCACCCGACCAGATACTTCCGGCCCAGGTCAGGAACAGCAATGTGGGGACCGCGAGAAGCGCAGCCGTCTTGGAGACTGCACTGGAGCCATAGCGGGCGATCTGGGCCCCCGCGATCGGCATCATCACCAGCGAGCCAAGCCCGAAGACCAGGATCATGATGCCGAGGGAGCTTTCAGACAGGCCGAGGCGGCTGGCAAATTCCGGGATCTTCGGCGCCCACGCCCCGACGAGAAAGCCGTTCATGAGAAAGAGCAAGGCAACGCCGCCGCGCTCGCGCGTGATCATCTGCGTCGTGGGGGTAACGGGGTTTTCCTGAAGCATGTCCATCTTCCGCGTCTGCAATCGCGGGGAACCTATTTAAATCGATTGAAATAGCAAGCCGCAGCTCTCCGCCGCGGTGTCACGTTTTGTTATGGATGATCCACAAGGTGATCGTCCCTATTCGCTGAAGACCACGAGCAGGTCCTTGGCGTCGATTTGATCTCCCGCGCTGACCAAAACCTCTGCAAGTGTCCCGTCTCGCTCGGCGTGTAACGCTGTCTCCATCTTCATCGCTTCGATCGAAAGGAGGATGTCGCCCGCCTTGACCGCCTGCCCCGCCGAAACCGCGACCGTCGAGATCACACCCGGCATCGGTGCCCCCAGATGGTTGGCATTGGCTGTGTCTGCCTTACGCCGCGCAGCAGATCCTGTCGCTCCATGTGACCTGTCAGGTACCTTGATGCGGCGCGGCTGGCCGTTCAGTTCGAAGAAGGCAGTGACCATACCCTTGCTGTCCGTGCCGCTGGTGGCCTGGTTGACGATCACCAGCGTCTTGCCGCGTTCGATATCGGCAAACAGTTCCTCGCCATCCGAAAGCCCGTAGAAATAGGCGGGGGTCGGAAGCACTGAGACAGGCCCGTAGCTTTCGATGGCCTGGGCAAAATCAGTGAAGACCTTGGGATACATAAGATAGGACGCGAACTCGAAGTCATCGACAGGGCGCTCAAGTTTCTCCTCGATCGCCCGCCGCTCCGCGTCGAGGTCGGCATCGGCCAGCAAGGCGCCCGGACGATCCGTATAGGGCTTCTCGCCCTTCAGCGCCTTCTTCTGCAGGGCCTCCGGCCAGCCACCTGGCGGCTGTCCCAGATCACCCTTCAGCATCGAAACAACCGACTCCGGGAAGGCGATATCCCTTTCCGGATTTTCGACGTCGGCGACCGTTAGATCCTGGCTCACCATCATCAGCGCCATATCGCCCACAACCTTGGAGGACGGGGTCACCTTGACAATGTCGCCGAACATCTGGTTGGCATCCGCATAGGTCTGGGCCACCCGGTGCCAGCGGTTCTCCAGCCCTAGCGAGCGCGCCTGCTCCTTCAGGTTGGTGAATTGTCCGCCCGGCATCTCATGGAGATAGACTTCCGATGCTGGGCCTTTGAGATCACTCTCGAAGGCCGCATACTGGTTACGCACCGCTTCCCAATAGAACGAAATGCGGCGGATCCATTCCGGATCAAGGCCAGGATCGCGCTCCGAACTGGCAAGCGCCTCCACGATCGATCCGAGGCAGGGTTGCGATGTCGTTCCGGAGAAGGCGTCCATGGCAGCGTCAACGATGTCCACCCCCGCATCGACGGCTGCAAGGACGGTCGCCGCGGAGATACCCGATGTGTCGTGGGTATGGAAATGGATGGGCAAATCTGTTGCTTCGCGCAGGGCCTTGAACAGGATGCGCGCCGCCGCCGGTTTCAAGAGGCCGGCCATGTCCTTGACTGCGATAATATGCGCCCCCGCCCTTTCCAGTTCCGCTGCAAGCGAGGTGTAGTATTTCAGATCATATTTCGGCCGCGCACTGTTGAGGAGGTCACCGGTATAGCAGATGGTCGCCTGGCAGATCCGGTTTTCCTCCTGGACCGCATCCATGGAGACACGCATGTTCTCCACCCAATTGAGGCAATCAAAGACGCGGAAGACGTCGATGCCACCCCGCGCTGCCTGTCGGACGAAGTATTTCACGACATTGTCGGGGTAATTCTTGTAGCCGACGCCGTTGGCTCCACGCAGAAGCATCTGCAGCAGAAGATTGGGAGCTCCTTCCCGCACCAGCGCCAGCCGCTCCCACGGATCCTCTGTCAGGAAGCGCATCGACACGTCGAAGGTCGCGCCACCCCAGCATTCCAGCGAGAAGAGGTTCGGAAGAGCGCGCGCATATACGTCGGCAACACGCGCAATGTCATAGGTTCGCATCCGGGTCGCAAGGAGCGACTGATGGCCGTCGCGCATGGTTGTATCGGTCATGAGGACGCGATTTTCGCTGCGTATCCACTCGGCGAACTTGCGCGGACCGAGCCGGTCCAGCATCTGCTTGGTGCCGTCTGGAACTGGCACGTTGATGTAAGGCACGACCGGCTTTGCCGCCTGCGGGGACGGCATCGGACGCCCCTTTACCTCCGGATGTCCGTTCACGCTGACATCGGCAAGATAGGTTAGCAGCTTGGTGGCGCGGTCCTGTCGCTTGACCTGGGCGAAGAGCTCCGGCGTCGAATCGATGAACTTCGTGGTGTAGGAATTGTCGCGGAAGCTTGGATGGCCGATGATGGCTTCCAGGAAGGTGAGGTTGGTTGCGACGCCGCGGATGCGGAACTCGCGCAATGCGCGGTCCATGCGGCTGATTGCCTCCTGTGGCGTGCTGCCAGACGCGGTCACCTTTACGAGGAGCGGATCGTAGTACCTCGTTATGATCGCCCCGGTATAGGCGGTGCCCCCGTCGAGACGGATGCCGAAGCCGGCCGCTGAACGATAAGCCGTGATGCGGCCATAGTCGGGTATGAAGTTCTGCTCTGGGTCTTCGGTCGTGATGCGGCATTGGAGGGCGTGGCCGTTGAGGCGGATATCCTCCTGGCGGGGAACGCCTGACTCGGCAGTACCGATCGCCGCACCTTCGAGGATGTGGATCTGCGCCTTTACGATGTCGATCCCGGTGACGACCTCCGTCACCGTGTGCTCGACCTGAATGCGTGGATTGACCTCGATGAAGTAGAACCTGCCCGTATCAGCATCCATCAGGTACTCGACGGTGCCGGCTCCGATGTAGTTCGTCGCCCTGGCGATCTTCAGCGAGTAGTCGGCAAGTTCCTGTCGCTGCGCGTCGGAGAGATATGGCGCCGGTGCGCGCTCGACGACCTTCTGGTTACGTCGCTGGATGGAGCAGTCGCGCTCGAAGAGGTGGACGACGTTGCCATGCGTGTCGCCAAGGATCTGGCTCTCCACGTGCCGCGCCCGCTCGACAAGCTTCTCAAGATAAACCTCGTCCTTTCCGAAGGCCGCCTTGGCTTCGCGCTTCGCCTCCGTGACTTCCTTGGCGAGATCAGCTTGGGAGCGGATGACGCGCATGCCGCGGCCACCCCCACCCCAGGATGCCTTCAGCATCACCGGATAGCCGACCTCGGCCGCCATACGCGCCACTTCCGCCATGTCGTCCGGCAGGGGCTCCGTTGCAGGCACCACCGGAACTCCGACCGAAACCGCCAGATTGCGGGCAGCCACCTTATTGCCAAGGCGAAGCATTGTATCGGCGGTGGGCCCGATGAAGATGATGCCTGCATCGTTGCAGGCCTCTACGAATTCGGGACTTTCCGACAACAGGCCATATCCGGGATGGATTGCATCGGCACCAGAGAGTTTTGCCACCCGAATGACTTCGGGGATCGATAAGTAGCTTTCTATCGGTCCAAGGTCCCGCTCCAGATGCGGCCCGCGGCCGACCTGATAGCTTTCGTCTGCCTTGAACCGGTGCAGCGACAGCTTGTCTTCTTCTGCCCAGATCGCGACGGTCTTGATGCCGAGCTCGTTCGCCGCACGGAACACGCGGATGGCGATCTCGGACCGATTGGCCACCAGAATCTTCGAAATGGGCAAGGTAGATCTCCTCCATCAACCGCAGCAATGCTGCACTGCAAGGCGAACCTAGCCACTTGGGGGGCGAAGTCAATTTCTACGTTCTGCTAGACTGTCGGGCCCGATGATCAGGCAACGAGACCTCGGCGCAGCGCGAGGGCGACGACATGCAGCCGGTTTTTTGCCTCCATCTTTTCTTGCAAGCCGTTGATATACCAATCGACCGTATGGCTGGAGATCCCCAGTTCGCGAGCAATCTCGCTGGAAGTCAATCCCTCTGCGAGATGGCGCACGACATCCAATTCCCGCTTCGTCAGGGGAGGTTCCGCCGCCTCAGCCTTCTCAAGACCCAAAGGGTATCCACGTAGCTCCAAGTGGCGCAAAAGCGCGCTGCGGGTGGCCGCGTCGAAGAGCGCCAGTTCAGTAGCCGACAGATCGATTGGCCTGCCGCTGACAAGAAGGCTACCGAGCAGACCAGTGCGACCATGAACGGGAAAGACATATCCATCACTCATGCCGTGCTTGGCAGCATCTTGTATCATGCGCTGCAGGCGGCCGCGACGAGGCTGGTTGCGAAGCGCAAACACGGCATCCCGGATGCGATAAGGCTTTTCTGCGACACGGAGCAGCCGCACGACGGGATCGACGGTGGAGTATTTCTTGGCCCGATAAATCTTCGTCCACTCTTCCGGCCACCGATGAGCGAGGGTCACTTCTTCTTCTCTCAGGAGCTTCGGCTGCAGTGCGAGGCGATAGAAAAGAAAGCCATAGCTGTCGATCATTGATTCAAACTGAAGATCGAGGTGGCGCGCGCTCTTGGCCTCTCCTCCAGCAACTGCCAAAAGCTCCATGATGAGGTGAATGCCCAAAGCTGCCCCGCCTCCAGATCAGCGTAGTGAATCAGAATATGGACTATCGTATTCGTCGATATTCCAGCCGTAACCTTACCGATAGTTGAAGCTGTTCTGCGAAATCTTGCAGTCTCTCTCGGCCAGAATGTTCGATAGACGCCGTCTTCCGACGAGGCTTTATCGATCGTATCGCGGGGATGCGGGAAACCTTCTGTGGCTGCCGGCATTTCTCAAGCGATCCGCTCGGGCCCTTCTCAGCCGTTGACGCGGCTCCCGCGTTAAGGCAGCAGGACGTAGAGAAAAGAAAAGGTTCCGCTAGGTGACGTTGTTTCAAATCTATACGCGTGCGCTTGGTTATCTGGCCGAGAAGCGCCTTCGCGTTACGATGGTTGTGATCGCCAACATCATTCTGGCCATCATCACCATTGCCGAACCGATCCTCTTCGGGCGCATCATTGATGCGATATCGTCGGGAGGGGACGTGCTCTCGGTTTTGCTGCTCTGGGCGGGCTTCGGTGTTTTCAATACGGTGGCTTATGTTCTGGTGGCGCGCGAAGCTGATCGGCTTGCGCATGGCCGCCGCGCCTCGCTCCTTACGGAGGCATTTGGGCGCATCATCTCAATGCCATTGTCTTGGCATCATCAGCGAGGCACGTCGAACGCACTTCATACACTGCTACGCGCCGCCGAGACGCTATTTGGCCTTTGGCTCGAATTCATGCGCACGCATCTGGCCACAGCCGTCGCGCTCCTGCTCCTGATACCTACTGCCTTTTCTATGGACACCCGCCTCAGTGCAGTCCTGGTCGCTCTAAGCGTTGCTTACTGGTTCATCGGCAAGATGGTGATGAAGAGGACAAAGGAGGGGCAGGCTCTAGTAGAGGGACACTATCACACCGTCTTTTCCCACGTGAGCGACTCCATCAGTAACGTGTCGGTGTTGCACAGCTACAACCGAATCGAAGCGGAAACCCGCGCGCTACACGACTACACGAGAAATCTCCTGAAGGTGCAGTATCCGGTGCTAGACTGGTGGGCACTGGCCAGCGCATTAAACCGCACCGCCTCCACGGTTTCGCTGATGGTCATCCTCGTCATTGGAACCATTCTGGTACAGCAGGGCGAGCTTCGGGTTGGCGAAGTCATTGCGTTCATCGGCTTCGCCAATCTGCTGATTGGGCGGCTTGACCAGATGCGGCAGTTTGCGACGCAGATCTTCGAGGCGCGCGCCAAGCTGGAGGACTTCTACAGGCTTGAGGATGCGGTGGAGGAGCGCGAGGAGCCCCTGGGCATCGCTGAACTGCAAGGCGTGAGAGGGGATGTCGAGTTCCGAAACGTCTCCTTCGATTTTGCTACCACCGCACAGGGCGTCCACGACATCTCCTTCCGTGCCGCAGCAGGCGAGACCGTGGCGATCGTCGGACCAACGGGAGCCGGCAAGACGACGCTGGTCAACCTGCTGCAGCGCGTCTACGACCCGAAGGAGGGCCAGATCCTGATAGACGGCACCGACATCGCCAAGGTGTCGCGACGCTCGCTTCGCCATTCGATCGCAACGGTGTTCCAGGACGCCGGCCTCCTCAACCGGTCTATCAGTGAAAACATCAGCCTCGGCCGCGAGAACGCCAGCGAGGAGGAGATCGTTCAGGCGGCGGAAGCTGCCGCGGCGACTGATTTCATCGAAAGCCGCTTGACCGGTTACCATACGGCAGTGGGTGAGCGCGGCAACCAGTTATCGGGTGGCGAGCGCCAGCGGATAGCGATCGCCCGCGCGATCCTCAAAAACGCGCCAATTCTCGTGCTCGACGAAGCCACCAGCGCATTGGACGTTGAAACGGAGGCGCGGGTCAAAGCGGCAATAGACAGGCTGCGGCGAAACCGTACGACGTTCATCATAGCGCACCGTCTCTCAACGATACGAGATGCGCACAAAGTGATCTTCCTCGACAATGGCCGCGTCACGGAGATGGGTTCGTTTGACGAACTGAGCAAGAGCGGTGGACGCTTTACGGCGCTTCTGAAGGCGAGTGGCATCCTGGCGGAGAGCGACGCATCCAAAGATGCGCCGCCCGAACCGGTTGTTTGACCTGGACCCTCACCGGCGAAAGGCCGCTACAGCGTTCCCTTCGTCGGCGAGGTTACCTTATCAAAGATCGGCGGCCTCCAGAACCGGACGAGACGGCGCTGCCTCCAAGGTGAAGCCTGAAATTCCGACCCGCTGTCCGTTTACGGTCACGACAGGCTCGCCCGCATCCCTTTTGACCTCGATTTGATGGGGTACGCCATCAATCGCCATCTCTGCTTTGAAGCCGGTCCACTCCGAAGGCAAGGCCGGTCGAACCCACAGCCGATTGCCTTCCTTGCGGATGCCGAAAATGCCTTCGACAGCGGCGCGGTAGAGCCAGCCGGCGGACCCGGTATACCAAGTCCAGCCTCCCCGCCCGGTCAGACTGCCGGCACCGTAAACATCTGCAGCCACCACGTAGGGTTCGACTCGGTAACGCTCGGCGGCCAAGGCATCGAGGCTGTGATTGATCGGATTGAGCATCTGGAAGCAGCGCCATGCTTCATCGGCGCGTCCGAGCCGCGCCAGTGCCAGGACCACCCAGGTTGCGGCATGGGTGTATTGACCGCCATTTTCCCGAACTCCCGGCGGATAGGCCTTGATATACCCGGGGTCGAGCGGCGTGCTGGAGAGGGGTGGCGTGAAGAGGCGAATAATCTGCGCCTGCTCATCCACGAGTTCCGAAACAACCGCGTCCATGGCCTGGCCGGACCGCGTCTCGCTGCCGATACCGGAGAGCACGCTCCACGACTGAGACAGGGAATCGATGCGGCACTCCTTGTTCTGCTCGGAACCGAGAGGCGAACCATCGTCGAAATATCCCCGGCGATAATAGTTGCCATCCCAACCCGCGCTTTCCAGCGCCTGCTTCAGCTTTTCGACATGCGCCGACCACCGGTCGAGACGCGTCGCGTCCCCGCGTCGGCTGGCGTGGTCCTTGAACGCCTCCAGCGTCCCTGCCAAAAACCAGCCCAGCCAAACGCTCGTTCCACGGCCTCCGATCCCGACCCGGTTCATTCCATCGTTCCAGTCGCCGCCGAGCATCAGGGGCAGATCCTGTTCCCCCGTCCGCTCGATCGCTAGATCGAGAGCCCTCGCGGCATGCTCATAGAGACTCGCGGTCTCACTCGAGACCTGCGGCTCAAAGAACGCGTCGTGTTGCTTTGCCTCCACAACGGGTCCCACGAGGAAGGGCAGTTGTTCGTCCAGAAGAGTATCATCGCCGGTCGTGCGGATGTACTCGTCAATCGCGTGAGCCAGCCAAACGACATCGTCGGAGATCCTAGTCCGGACGCCGGCGCCCGTGTCCGGCAGCCACCAGTGTTGAACATCGCCTTCAGGGAACTGTCGCGCTGCAGCGTTGATGATCTGTCGACGTGCTAGTGACGGCTCCTGCGCAAGAAAGGCGAGCGTGTCCTGCAATTGATCTCGGAAACCATAGGCGCCGCTAGCTTGATAGAAGGCGCTGCGGGCAGTAAGCCGGCAGGCCAGCGCCTGATAGGGCAGCCAATGATTGACAAGGTAGTCGGCACCTTTATCAGGAGTCTCAACCTTGAGTTGGCCAGTCAGTCTGCGCCAGTGGTCCTGTGTTTCATGAAGAATAGCGGTGGCGTTCTCCGATTTGACGCTCTCGATCAAATCGACAGCTTCATCACGATTCGCTGCATCGCCAAGGAAGAAGGTAACCACCTTTTCTTCACCCGGCGCCAGCTCGATATCACAAGCAAGTGCCGCGCAGGGGTCACCATCAAGCCCGACTGTTTCTGCGAGGCTCCCGGCTCCGACGATGGCGGAGGGTGTTGCTATCGATCCAAAGCGTCCAATGAAATCGCGACGGCTGGCGGTGAAACTCGACACCGGCTCGCTTGCGGCAAGAAAGGCGACGCGTTGGTGACTGGTGCTGTACCGGTTGCTCGCCAGGACCGCATCTGCTTGCTTGTCATGACCGGTTATAATGTAGGGAAGCGATCGATAGGCGTTGTTCCCAAGCAGCAGCTCTACGTAGCCGTAGACGCGCAAGTGGCGGGGCTGATCGCTCTCGTTCCGCACCTTCAGAATGGACAACTTGACCGGACGTTGCCGATCCACCGTCAGCGTCAATGAAACCGCCAGCCCACCGTCACAGGTTGAAAAGGTGGAATAGCCGAGCCCGTGGCGCACTTCGAATATGGCCGGAGAGGCGGGAGACAGCGCCGCGAATGGCTTGATGATCTGTCCCGATTCCCGGTCTGCGATATAGAAAGCCTCGACTGGCCGGTTGATGACCGGGTCGTTGCTCCAAGGGCTCAGTTGGTAGTCTCGGGAGTTCCGTGCCCAGGTATATCCGCCACCCTCAGCCGCGACATGGAAGCCGAAGCGCTCGTTGGCGATCACATTGATCCACGGCTGAGGCGTGGCTTGTCCGCCCTGCAGCCGGACAACATACTCCGACCCCTTCTTGTCGAAGCCGCCGTATCCGTTCCAGAATTCCAGCCCGAGGCCATCAGCAGCACGTTCAACTTCGAAGGCCTCCCCCCCGAGTAAGGGGCGTACGTACGCGGAAGCGTCGATCGGGACGGCAAACAGGGACACGGCGCGATGGATCTGGTCGATGAGCTTGCCGTTGCGGGCGTGAAGCACTACCCGCGCTGCGGAGATGATCGCATCGAACGTGACATCATCTATCAGATCGCGGCGCAACGCGAAGACATGCGGTCGTCCTGATTCCGTTTGCCCTGTCCGACGCTGCTTCTCGCAGAGCCCCTCCAGTGCGTGCTGCATCTCCTGAACGTAGGAAGACGCTTTCTCGTTGATGATCACGAAATCCGCGATGACGCCCCGCGAGCGGAGGTATTCTTGCGCACTCAGTGCCTCCCTTGCGACCCCGAGATCTATTTCGTCGTTTATCCGCAGCACGAAGATCGGAAAGTCACCCGAGATCGACATCGGCCACAACATCGACTGCGGCTGTAGCCCACTCTGCAGGGTTTCTGGGTCGGCACGCAGGTGCGTATCGGGATAGATGAGGTAGCGTGCCAAATGCTGGAAAGCGGCCGCCTGCTGAGACGTGACCCCTAGATGGCGCATCTGGACTTGCGTCCGCGTCCAAACCTGGACCAGTTCATGAGCGAACGCATCCGCATGACGATACCGCTCGATCGCTTGATCAAGCTCGTCGCGCTTTGGCGCCGCAATGGTCCAGAAGATCACGCTCACCTTCTTGCCGGCAGGCACACGCACAACACGCCTCAAGGCCATGATAGGATCGAGCGTGAAGCCGTCGGTACCTGACAGGGCCGCATCCGGATCGAACGCCGCCGCTTCTGACAGGCTGCGTCCGCGGCCGAGGAATTTCCGTCGGTCCGTCTCGAATTCAGTCGGCCGCGCGGAGCCGGCATTGTCGGCCGCGAGGTGCGCCACCATCATGTCCGGATCGGACGGATTCCGCTTGTTTCGCCACGCTCGGATGACGTCGCCACGGCGGCCGATCTCTGTGCCTATGAACATCCGTGAAAACAGCGGATGGGCATTATCATCGTCTTCCAGCGCCAGAACCGGCTCGAGATAGGAGGTGATCTCAACGAAGCGATCCTCGCTGCCCATGTTGAGCAGCGTCACGCGACGTCCTTCAGCATCGTGTTCCGTTGCTACAAGGCACTCCACGACACTCGTCAGGCTACCGACCGTCTTGTGGAATTCTACCTTGTCATCGCCAAAAAGGGTTTTGGTGATTTCTCCCGGGGCGCGCCGCGGCTCGGCTGTCGCCGACCACCAGTCCCCGGTAGCGGTGTCGCGCAGGAAGATGAATTGACCCCAGCGATCCTCCGTTGCATCCGGCTTCCACCTTGCGACCACCTGCCCGTTCCAGCGCGAATAACCTGCGCCAGTCGCCGTCAGCATGACGGAATAGTGGCCGTTGGAAAGGAGTGCAATCTCGCGGTCTCTATAGGCGGGATTCTCAATCGTGCGAACCTCCGCGCGAAGCAGTTCCGCCTGGCCTTTGCCAGGTGTCTCCTCATGCCTTGCACTCATCACTGGCACATCGCGCGGCGCCTTTTCCTGCAACAGCAACTCGGCCGCCTCGATGACCGGATCGGCATGGAAGAGTTCGCGCAGATAGCCGTTGAACACGACGTTGGCGACGGCCGCGATCGACATGCCATGGTGATGGGCATAGTAGTTGTAGACAATTGCACAACGGGAACCGGCGGGAACACGAGTCGGGGTAAAGTCGACCGCGTCATGGAACCCATACCGGCCAAGTGCTCCCAGCGCTTCCAGCTTCTCTAGGTTCTCAATGGCCGCCAGCGGATCGTACTGGCTCGCCAGGATCGAAGCGTAAGGTGCAATCACCGCGTTCTGCCCGAGCCCGCGCTTGAGGCCGAGCGTAGGAACGCCAAAATTGGTATACTGGTAGTTGAGGAGATGGTCGCGGGCATTGAATGCGGCTTCCGATATGCCCCAAGGCGTCCCCAACCGGCGGCCATGGGCGATCTGCTCCTTGACCACCAGGTTGTTTGTCTGGTTCAGGATGCCACCCTGACGTTCCTGCATGATGAGCGGCGGCATCAGATACTCGAACATCGAACCCGACCAGGAGACAAGGGCGCCCTGAGCACCGATCGGAACAACCTGTCGACCGAGACGGTACCAGTGCTCGTTCGGCAGGTCACCCTTGGCGATGGCAAACAGGCTGGTCAGGCGGCACTCGGAAGCGAGCAGGTCGTAACACGCCTCGTCGAGTTCGTTGCTGTCCACTCGATAGCCGATCGAGAGCAGCCGCCGGTCTTTACGGAACAGGAAGGTGAAATCCATAGAGAAGGCGAGGTCACGTGCGCGGTTTCCGAGCGCGATCAGCCGCTTGCGCAACGGCTCGATATTGGAATGGTCGAAAACACTATCCGAAATATGGGCTTCGCAGACCTCAACGAGTTGAGCCGACCAGTAGATCAGTTCCTCGCTGAGAGGAGAACCGGTTTCGTAGTGCAGATTTGTCGCAAGCTTCTGGATGTCGCGCGCGAGGACTGCAAGATTTATGATCCGGATGGAAGCGAATTCGTGCTCACGCTTGACCGCGGCGAGGGCATTGCCGAAGCCGGCAATGCGCTCTACCAGCCGGCGCCGCAGTGGGCGAACAACCTTCCGGTCGTCTGGCAGACTGCCCATCGTCTCCGACAGGATGCTGACGACGTCCCCGATGCCATCGAGGCTCGCCTGCAGATGGGCCGAAGGCGCCTCCGCCCAGACCCGGCAAGCCGAGGAAATCGCAATGAGGTGGCCGGCGAGATTGCCACTGTCGACGGCTGAGATGTAGCGTGGGCCAAGTGGCGCTAGGCTGTCGGTGTGGTACCAGTTGAGCAGATGCCCGCGGTACTTTTCCATCTTGTCGAGTGTGGCGATCGTGTTTTCCAGCCGCTCGATCGTGTCGGCGAAGCTGATCCAGCCGAATTGACGCGCCGACACGGTCGACAGAAGATAAACGCCGATATTCGTCGGCGAGGTCCGCCGCGCCAGCACGGGCTCTGGCTGCTCCTGAAAATTATCTGGCGGCAGATGATTGTCGTCAGCGGTCACGAAGGTACCAAAATAACGCCAGGTACGTCGCGATATGGCGCGCAGTTCGGCCGCCGCCTCGTCGGGAACAAAAAGCCGATCCTCTGTTTCGGCGGACTGGCTCACGTACCAAGCAACAAGCGGCGAGAATATCCACAGCAGCGCGAACGGCAGGCCCACGAGAAAGGCGTTGTCACCGGGAATGGACGCAAAAATCAGGCTGAAAATGGCGATAACCGGTGCATGCCACATCTGCCGGTAGTATCCGGCCGGGTTCCCCTGGGCACTGGATTGGATGCTCGCAGCAGTCTTCCATTCCAGCATCAGCTTTCGGCTAACAAAAAGGCGATAAAGAGAGCGGCCGATGGCGTCGGTCATCAGGCAAGCCATATCGGCAATGAAGACGATCCGGAGAGCCACCTGAGCATTGGCCGACTGGATCTCCGACCATACGGAATAGATGTGAGCACGCGGTACGATATCGGTGCTGCGCGGAAGGACGCCGGTGACCAGCGACAAGGTAGGCGCAACGAACAGCAGGAATATCAGGAAGATCTGCCAAACCAGCGCCCCGAGCGGCTCGAAGAAGTACCAGCCGAGAACGGAGGCGAAAAACCAGGCGATCGGCGTCAGCGAGCGCCTGAGGTTGTCGACCATCTTCCACCGGCCCAGTGCGGTGACGCCGCGCGCAGGGTCGAAGATATAGGGAAGAAGCTGCCAGTCCCCACGTGCCCACCGATGCTGGCGTGACACCTCCACCTCATAGCGGGTGGGAAAGTCCTCCACGAGCTCGACATCCGTCACCAGTGCACAGCGGGCAAAGGAGCCTTCGAGCAGGTCGTGGCTGAGAACAGAATTCTCGTCAATCCGCCCCTTGATCGACCGCTCAAACGCGTCGACGTGGTAGAGTCCCTTGCCCGTGAAGGTCCCTTCGCCCGTCAGATCCTGATAGACATCGGACACCGTGAACACATAGGGGTCGAGGCCGCGACCGACGGAAAAGACCCGCTGGAAGACCGAAGCATCCTTGCCGGTCGTCAGCGAAGGCGTCACTCGGGGCTGCAGGATCCCATAGCCTTCCACCACGCGATTGCTGTCTGCATCATGAACGGGCCGATTGATCGGATGATGCAGCTTACCCACGAGCTTGGTCACCGCGTCGCGCATCAGACGCGTGTCGGAATCCAGCGTCATCACATATTGAACGCCTTCCGGCACCGCGTTGGCGCCAGGCACATAGCTGGTGTCCTGGTCACCGCGCAGAAGAAGGTTCAGCTCGTGCAGCTTCCCACGCTTGCGTTCCCAACCCATCCAGGCGCCTTCCCCCGGGTTGAACTGGCGACGGCGGTGAAGAAGGTAGAAGCGCTGCTTGCCGTCGAAGGCATATTTAGCGCTGAGCGACGCGACCTCCCCCTTGGCATAGTCCAGCACCTCGAGATCGGCGGCAGTTTCCTCGCTGGCGCTGTCCTTCCAGTCGCTGAGCAGAGCGAAATAGATCTCGCCGCGAGGATTTGCGAGGTAGTGGACTTCCAGGTTTCGCACCAGTTCATCGACGACGTCGCGGCTGGTGATCATGCAGGGAACGACCAGCAGCGTACGCGCTTCTTCCGGAATGCCATCCTTGAACTCGTAACCGACAAGCCGTGCAGGTTTCACGAAGTAAGTGACAAGCGTGTTGAACAGACCTGTCGCCCCCTCAGAGGCGGGTAACGCGAACAAGAACAGGAACAAGACGAGAAGCGGAAAACTCATGCCCGCTTCCGTCAGGAACCAGCCGACAACAGTCATCGCAAGCAGGGTGAGCAGAATGACCGGCGCAGCGATCGCCATCCATTGCAAGCGCCGCACCTGGCGGATCGAGCGCTGCAGGAAGGGTGCGCGATATCCGACCTCGGCTTCGAGTTCCCGGCGCCGGCGGCCCACCAGGAAGGCACCAATATCGCTTTCTCCGATATCTGATGCGCCCTCCGGCATGCCTGCAGCAAGCGCAATCGCCCTGCGTGCCACTTCGATTTCCGTCTGCGCAGAGCGGCGCGCCAGCTGCTCTATCCGGCTGCGATAACTGTTGCGGGAGCCAAAATCGAGTTCGGCATAGTCGGAATGCTCGCGCAGGATCCGGTCAACATGCGACACGTCCTCGAACCAGACGCTCCACTCCGTGTCGTCGATTTCACGCAGGCTCTTGATGATATTGCCCATCGTGACATTGCCGGAGGCGAGGCGGTTATGTTCCGCCATCATCACCTCTTCGGCGTCGGTACCGCCTTTCTGGAGGCGCTCCTCGAGCCATGCGACGGCGAAATTCGACGACTGGGATGCATTACGCAGGCGGTAGAAGAACTGGGTGGTGAAGGTAGGATCCGCCGCGAGCGGCTCCATGTCCTTCAAGACACCTGCGCTTGCCGCCTCGTCATTAAGGCGGATCATCGTGTCGGCCAGATCGTTCGCCTTGATGCGCATACGGCGGGAGCGATCCACGCGAACGGCGATACGGCGCAGGTTCTCGATCAGGACAAAACGCAGAATGGAAGGCAGCGCCCAAAGCTCGCCGATCTGAAGCGGATCCGTCTCCTGGAACCCCTCCACCATTGCGGCGAGAGAATCTTTGGAGATCGTGCTGTGAGTGTGCGCCACGTAAAGCCACGCAAGTGCCACGACGCGCGGCATCGAATGGGTTCCGACCTTCACCCAAGGCAGTTGCCGGTAGAAGCGCTTCGGAAAGTCGCGGCGAACCTCCTGGATGGCCTCTTCCACGATGTAGTGGTTGTCCAGCAGCCATTCGGCAGCTGGCGTGATGGCAGCACCCGCCTCGACATCCGCCGCGACCGCCCGGTAAACACGAAGGATCTCCTTGTCGTTCGACCGGTGCCGGGCGAAAAACTCGAATTCCACGAACTCCGGCAAGCTCTGCAGTCCGTCGCGTCCAAACGTCCGCCCAAGCTCCCTCAGCTCGTCATTGGCAAGGTAGCGTGCCCGGATCGTGTCATTGTGATCGACCTGCTTGGTCTCAAGATCGCGGGGCTGGGTAGACGGCGTGCTGTGGAATGACATGGGTTCAGCTTCTGGCTTGGACTGGCGTCGGGGCTGGCTTAGGCGATCTCTTCAGGGACAGCCCGTTCATCCTTGTGCTGATTCAAACGTTGAGAGGCCGGCAGGCTTCGCGACAAGATGAAGTAGAGGGAAGTACGGATTTTGCAAACACTCAGGCCCAGGCGATGACGGAAAATGCCAATCTTCGCGCTTATCCTGTCGACTCTGAATAACAGCTGAACGGATTTGCACAATTCTCGGCGGCGATCTTACGTCCTGAAGCACCGGTTGCTATGGATGGCCTCACGTCGCAAGAGCCCGCTTCACCACAAGGCGCACCACATGACCATACAAGTATCCAATCACATGCCCGAACTCACGGCCATCCGCCACCACCTCCACCAGCATCCGGAACTGGGTCTCTCGGAGGTAAAAACCTCCGAGTTTGTCGCGCAAAAGCTGGTGGCAATGGGGTATGAGGTCACACGGGGCCTGGGCAAGACCGGTCTGGTCGCCACGCTCCAGAACGGGACGGGTGAGCGGTCGATCGGCATTCGGGCGGATATGGACGCCTTGCCCATCCATGAAGAAACCGGCGCCGTGTATGCCAGCCTTACGCCGGGCCTTATGCATGCCTGCGGCCACGACGGCCACACGACCATGCTGCTAGGCGCGGCGAAGCTGCTCGCTGAACGTCGCAACTTCGACGGCACGATCCATCTCATCTTTCAGCCGGCGGAGGAGAATTTCGGCGGAGCGCGACTGATGATCGAGGACGGGCTGTTCGAACGCTTCCCCTGCGATGCCGTCTTCGCCCTTCACAATGATCCAAGTCTCCCGTTCGGAGAGATCTATGTCCGAGAAGGGCCGGTCATGGCAGCTGTCGATGAATGCCGTATCACCGTCAACGGCCGCGGTGGGCACGGGGCAGAGCCCCAAGAGACCGCCGACCCGATCGTTGCCGGTGCAAGCATCATCATGGCCCTGCAGACCGTTGTGTCGCGCAATCTGCACCCGGTGGATTCGGCCGTCGTGACCGTCGGCGCATTTCACGCGGGACAGGCAAGCAACGTCATCCCGGAACGAGCGGAGATGCTGCTGACGATCCGTTCTTTCGATCCCGAGGTGCGGGACCTCCTGGAGAAGCGGATCCATACGCTGGCCGAAGGGCAGGCTGCAAGCTACGGCATGTCCGTCACCCTTGACTACGAACGGGGTTACGAGCCTACCGTCAATCATGCAGCCGAAACGGAGTTCATCCGGAAAATCGCGGCACGTGTTGTCGGTGAAAGAAAGGTTCACGACCTCCCTCGCCCGATGATGGGAAGTGAGGATTTCGCTTATATGCTCGCAGAGCGTCCGGGCAGCTATTTCTATCTCGGGACGCGGAGATCGGACCGCGACCCGCCGCTTCACCACCCGCGCTTCGACTTCAATGACGACGTGCTGCCGATCGGTGTAAATCTCTGGGTGGAACTGGCCGAGGCTTGGTTGGCGCAGTAAGAGCCTTCCGTCAGAAGGGGTCGGCCTGCGAAGTTACCCAAGCAGGCCGAATGTCACGGCTGCGAGAAAGGTGAAGGCAAGTACAACGAGCGCGGCTTGGCCAAAAAATGCCAACCGGCGGGAGGCGGCGGATCGTGGGAAGGTTACCCGCTGATCGTATAGGCTGAGCCTCATGCTTTCTTCCTGAGCAACAACATCTCGATCTTCAACGTAATCGATCTCTGCCAAACCGGTAGAGATGAACATTCTTCTTGGCGGGCGGCGGTGAAAAATCCTACCAGAAATCAAACGCTCCTCCCGAAGATCAGGACAGGAGCCTGCTAAGGGTTCTGGCGCAGTGCTTCAGCAAAGACGTCGCTGTCGACATTGCCGCCGGACACCACCGCAATGACAGTATCCCCCAGCGCCTCGCCCCGCGAAAGTGCAGCAGCCAGCGCAACGGCGCCGCCGGGTTCAACGACGATCTTCAGCCTCTGAAACGCAAGCGCCACCGCCCGGAGAGCCTCCCGGTCGGTAACGACCCGTCCCGGGCCACAGAGGCGAGAGAGAATGGGGAAGGTAAGATTGCCGGGCTGAGGTGTGACGATGGCATCACAGATCGAACCCGTCTGGCTCGAATTCCGTTCGATCCTTCCAGCAGCAAGAGACCGTGCAACGTCATCGAAGCCTTCCGGCTCACAGGTTCGCACCCGAAGTCCCGGCGCCTTTGCCTCAAGCGCCAGAGCGATGCCAGAGGCAAAACCACCGCCACCCGTAGGCACGATCACATCGGCCGCATCCACACCCTCTTCTGCAGCTTGCTCAACAATCTCGAGGCCTACCGTACCCTGACCGGCGATCACCAGCGGATCGTCAAATGGTCGGACAAGTGTCAGCCCCCGTTCCTGAGAGATCCTTCCACCGATGGCATCGCGATCTTCCGTCGCTCGATCGTAGAGAACGACTTCTGCTCCGTAAGCGCGGGTGTTTTCGACTTTGATGCGCGGCGCGTCTGCGGGCATCACGATGACACTGGGGATGCCGTGGAGCTTCGCCGCAAGCGCCACGCCCTGTGCATGGTTTCCCGATGAGAAGGCGATGACGCCGCGTGAACGGACGTCAGGCGCGATATGAGATATGGCCGACCACGCCCCCCGAAACTTGAAAGAGCCGGTGTGCTGCAGGCATTCGGGCTTTACCAAAACCCGTCGTCCCGCAAGTCCGTCCAAAAAAGGCGAAGAGAGCAGCGGAGTGCGCCGCACCCGACCCACCAGGCGGTCGCGTGCGGCTTCGATCATTTCAATGCTAGCCATCGGCATCCCTCGTCAGGCGCCGACAACCGCCGCCTCTCGTTTACGGCAACGTATAGGCAGTCTTCACGACAGTGAAGAATTCGGCCGCATATTTCCCCTGCTCACGCGGACCAAAGGAGGAAGCCTTGCGGCCACCGAACGGAACGTGGAAATCAACACCCGCGGTCGGCAGGTTGACCATGACCATGCCGGCTTCGGAGTTGCGCTTGAAGTGGGTCGCATACTTGAGGCTGGTGGTTGCGATACCGGCGGAAAGACCGAACGGCGTGTCATTCGCGACCGCCAGGGCCTCATCGTAATCCTTCACGCGGATGACACTTGCCACCGGGCCGAAGATTTCCTCGCGGGAAATCCGCATCTGGTTGGTGGCTTCCGTAAACAGCGTCGGCTGCAGGTAGAAGCCAGGTGTCTCGCGTTCGATGCGTTCGCCCCCGAAGGCAAGCTTGGCGCCTTCCTTCTTGCCGATCTCAATATAGTCCATGTCCTGCTGAAGCTGCTTTTCGTCGACGACCGGACCGATATGCGTGCCCTGCTTCAGTGCGTTGTCGACCGTCAGCGTCTTCAGTTTGTCGGTGAGGGCAGCGACGAACTTGTCGTGGATCCCTTCGGTTACGATCAGACGTGAGGAGGCCGTGCAGCGCTGGCCGGTGGAGAAGAAGCCGGAATTGGCCGCCGCTTCGACGGCAACGCTCAGATCCGCGTCGTCGAGCACGACCATTGGGTTCTTGCCGCCCATTTCCAGCTGGAACTTGCGGTTATGCTCGACGGAGGCCAGAGCGACCCGCTTGCCGGTGCCGGTGGAACCAGTGAAGGTAATGCCGGCCAAATCCGGGCTGTCTAGCATGGCTTGGCCCACTACGGAGCCACGCCCCATCACGAGATTCAGCACACCCTTCGGCAGGCCGGCGCGTTGCAGGATGTCGACGATGGCCCATGCGCAGCCCGGAACAAGGTCGGCAGGTTTAAATACCACGGTGTTCCCGTAGCAGAGAGCCGGTGCGATCTTCCAGGCCGGAATGGCAATCGGGAAATTCCAAGGCGTGATAATACCGATCACGCCAAGCGGCTCGCGGGTGATCTCGACGCCGATGCCCGGTCGCGCAGACGGCACGACCTCGCCGGTTAGCCGAAGTGCTTCGCCAGCGAAGAAATCAAAGATTTGGGCGGCGCGAAGCGTTTCACCGATTGCTTCCGGAAGCGTCTTGCCCTCTTCGCGGGCGAGAAGCTTGCCGAGTTCTTCCTTGCGCGCGACGATCTCGTCTGCCGCCTTCTTCAGGATCGCGTGGCGCTCCATGATGCCGGAGCGCGACCAGGCCGGGAACGCTGCCTTTGCGGCGGCGATGGCTTGCTTGGCATCGTCAGCACTACCTTGTGCGTAGGTACCAACGACGTCATTGGTGTCCGATGGGCTGATATTGTTGGAGGCGTCGCTACCCACCCATTCTCCGGCGATGAGGTTTTGGTAGATGGTCATGGTGAGCTCCTCTTGGTGTTCGGTCGGCCCATGCCTTACGACGTCGGCCATCCCGGTTCAATAGTATGATTAAATATCTTGGCCCGGATCCCCGACGGCAGCTGCCGCGTCGAGGCGAACGCGCGCCTTGATCGGCAGGTGGTCGGAGGCTAGCCGTGCCAAGGCGGAATCGTGAACCGCGACCGGCCCCAGGATGTCCGGCCGGTTGGACATGATCCGGTCGAGTGCCAGCACCGGCAGGCGGGAGGGGAAGCTCGGCACTGCGCTGGGCAGACCAAAAACCGGCGCCAGCGTGTTGAGCGACGAACGATCGCCCAGCCGCCATTCGTTCAGGTCGCCCAGAAGAATAGTCGGCTGGTCCGCCCGCGACCGAAGCAGATCGATGATCATCCGCGCCTGCTGGTGGCGCGAACGGTGTAGCAGTCCAAGATGTGCGGCGATGACGCGAAGCGCGCCACCGCCTTTCAGTTCCAGTTCGGAAATAAGAGCGCCCCTTGGCTCCAGCCCGGGAAGCTTGACCTGATGGACGTCCCGTACCAAGCCTTCGCGAAAGAGGATGACATTGCCGTGCCAACCATGGGCCTTGGCAATGCCTGCCACTGGCACGGGCGAAAGCCCCGTCTCTCGCTCAAGCCACTCCAGATCCAGAAGGCCGCGGCGCTCGCCAAAGCGTGTATCGGCTTCCTGCAGTGCAAGAACGTCTGCTCCGATTTCTCGGATCACCTCCTTCGTCCGGTACGGGTCGAACTTGCCGTCGATCCCGACGCATTTGTGGACGTTGTACGAGGCGATGACGAAGCCCTCTTCGGACACCTCGGACGGCACATTATGCACTGCGCCGCCACGTCTGCGATGTTCGCGGATGGATGCCATGATGCTAGCCGAAAGCTTCTCGCGTCTTGTCCTCATGGTCCTCTGGCAACAGTTCTACAAAACATGGCATGGGCAAATCTGAGGCAAATCTGGTCCTCATTCAAAGATAGGGCGAACCCAGCCAGAGCACACGGTCGAGAAGTCGGGCTGCGAAGGGCCTGTCCCGCAGACGCTCCAGCGTGACCTGCGTGGAGGAGGAAATGGCAAGATCGATTCTTCGTTCCAGTTCCTTGGCGAAAGAAACGTCCATCACCTCAAGATCGACCTCGAAATTCAGCCGCAGTGACCGCGGATCCAGGTTGGAGGACCCGACGAAGGCCCAACGACCATCGATGGCCATCAACTTGGAATGGTTGAAGGCGCCCGGTGACCGCCAGATCCGGCAGTAGTTCTTCAGCAATTGGTCGAACTGACCTGTCATCGCTCGGTCGACCAGCGTCAGGTTGTTGGCCTCCGGCACGACCACATCGACCTCGACCCCGCGCCTGGCGGCGGTGATCAGCGACGTGATCAGCTCGCGGTCGGGAAGGAAGTAGGGAGACGCGATTCGGATGGAGCGACCTGCCACTGAGAAGGCGCCCATCAGCATCTTGTGGTTTGTCTCGACGCTGCGGTCCGGTCCGGATGCGACCGCGCGGATTGCGACAGGTTGGCCCGGCTCGCTCTCGGGAGACACGATCTGCCATGCCTCTCCCTGCAGGTCCTCTCCCGTGGCGAACCGCCAGTCGGAAGCCGCAATGGCGAATAGATCCGCCACCACAGGGCCTTTGATCTGAAAGTGCGTATCAACCGCACAATTGGCACCGAAGAGCTCCCCCGAGAAGCCCTCGCGGATGTTAATGCCACCGGTAAATGCGGTTCGACCGTCCACCACGAGGATCTTCCGGTGGGTGCGCAGGTTGGCATAGGGCAACCTCAAGCCCGTGATCACGTTCCCGTTGAACACATCAACGGGAACCCCGCCGTCCTGCAGCATGCCCAGCACGCTTGGCACCGAATAACGTGCGCCAACGGCGTCGATCAGCACGCGTACAGCCACACCACGTTGGGCAGCTCCCGTCAAAGCCTCGACAAAGCGGCGACCGACCCGGTCGCGATCAAAAATATAGGTTTCCAGCAGGATCGAACGCTCGGCTTTATTGATGGCAGTCAACATCGCCCGATAAGCGTCATCACCCGTCGTCAACAAGTCGATGCTGTTGCCGGTGGTGATGTCATGTTCCGTGACGCGATCGCCTAGCACTTTCATCGCCGCGTACCGTTCGCCAAAACGCTCGGCGACCATCTCGCTCGTCGCGTCATATGCCTCGAAGTGGTCGCGAACATGCCCAAGCATGAAGCGTCGGTCGGAGATGGCGCTCCTGCGGATGCGGTTGATCCCGGCCATGAAGTAGAGGAGCGCGCCGATGATGGGTGACAGGATGATGATACCCACCCAGCCGATGGCAGAACGGACTTCCTCCTTCGTCATGGCTGCGTGAATGGCCGCCGTCGCTCCTAGCAGAAGCGAAAGGACAAAGAGGACATGGGGCCAGTACGGCTCGATCAACATCAGCATCGCGCGAGATATAGGTCCCCGGTTGCTCCCAGCAATCAGCCGCGATCATACCGCGGCAGATGCGTTCAATGTCAGCCCTGATTGAGCTGCGCCTGGAAGGCATCCAGCGACGCTTCGAAGCTGTCGAAGATCGTGTTGATCTGCTCTTCGGTGACGATCAGCGGCGGGCAAAGCGCGACACTGTCGCCGATCGCACGCCCGATCACTCCCTTGTCGAGCATCAGGGCCGCAAACTTCGGACCGAGTTGTCCGGTGGCAAAGCCTTCCCGCGGCTTCAACTCCAAGGCACCGATCAGGCCGATACCGCGGGCCTCGGTGGCCAGCGGATGCCCCTCGAGCGCCTTCAGCCGCTTCAAGAACAGCGGGCTAAGACCCCTGACATTGCCGACAAGATCCCGCTCTTCAATGATTGCAAGGTTCTCCAGTGCAACGGCAGCAGCCACCGGATGTCCGCTGGCTGTAAAGCCATGCCCGAAGGTGCCGATCTTGTTGGATTCATCCGCCAGCGGCCCATAGACCCGCTCGTTGATCAGCAGCGCCGAGATCGGCTGGTAGGACGAGGACAACTGCTTCGATACGGTCATGATGTCCGGCTGCAGGCTGAAGGTCGTCGTGCCGAACATCTCGCCCGTGCGACCAAAGCCACAGATCACCTCGTCGGCGATCAGCAGGACGTCGTACTTGCGCAGCACCGCCTGGATGGCTTCCCAATAGCCATTTGGCGGTACGATGACGCCGCCGGCACCCATGACAGGCTCACCAATGAAAGCGGCAACCGTCTGAGGACCTTCTGCAAGGATCAGGTCCTCCAGGTCCTGCGCGCAACGAATGACAAAGGCCTCCTCCGTTTCCCCCTCCTGCTTGAAGACACGATAGTGGGGGCACGTGGTATGGAGGATGTTGGCGAGCGGCAGATCGAAGGAACGGTGGTTGTTCGGCAGGCCGGTGAGGCTAGCGCTGGCAATGGTGACGCCGTGGTATCCCTTCACCCGCGAGATGACCTTCTTCTTCTCTGGCTTGCCGAGCGCGTTCGACCGGTACCAGACCATCTTCAGGGCCGTATCGTTGGCCTCCGAGCCCGAATTGGTGAAATAAACCTTCGACATCGGCACAGGGGCCATCTGGATCAGCTTCTCTGCCAGGTCGACCGAAGGCCCGTGCGTGCGTCCGGTGAAAGTATGGTAATATGGAAGCTTCGCCATCTGCCGCGTGGCGGCATCGATCAGGCGCTGCTCGCCGAAGCCGACCGCCACGCTCCAGAGCCCCGACATCGCCTCGATATACTGCTTGCCGTTGTTGTCGTAGACATGGACGCCCTCGCCCCGCTCGATCACCAGCGCACCATCACGCTCAAGGGCGCGGGCATTGGTGTATGAGTGCAGCTGATAGGCTTGGTCGCGAGCTTCTACGGAATTGGGCTGAACGGTCACGGTAGTCTCCTTGTGGAATTCGCCGCGCAGTGATAGCCGGGCGCGCGCTCGGCGTCAGCTTCCGATTGCGGCGGAAGATGATCTTGCGGCTACTTCGAGGACATGGCGGCGATGGGAGGCTCGGCTCCCTCCGGAATCGGGCTTTGATAGATCTGCCCCTTGTGACGGCGCTTCAGATCCGCCCAGGCCGCCTCGCGCAGTTCCGGGCTTTGCAGCGCGGCGAGCCCTGTTGCCGCCATCACCTTGGCTGTTGCGGCCATGCCCTTATGCGCCAGCGGGCTTTGGCCCTGCGCCACCACCTGCCAGGTGTGCAGCTGAGTGCCCACAGCGAGCGTTGGACCATAGGCCTGCACCGTCGGGACGACCCAGCTGACGTCGCCGACGTCCGTCGAGCCACCCATCTGGCGAACCTCATTGTGCGGCGGCAGGATGAAGTCGGCCAGCGGAATGTCCCTCTGCTCCAGTCTCTCCTGGTTCCAGCTGGCAGCGATATCCTCCGGTGTGAGGGTGGCGCGGATGCTCTCGGCAAAAGCGATGTCGCTGTCGTCATATGTTGGCGGGCCAAGGCTCTCCCAGATGCCCTGCATCGTGTCCATCAAGGGCGTGTTGACGATGAGATTGGAAACACCTGCCAGGATCGTGCTCCTGACGCTTGTTTCCGTCATCAAGGCCGCGCCGTCGGCGACCTTCTTCACCCGCTCGATCAGCGTCAGCAGGCCGGCAAGATCCGGAGAGCGGACCACATAACGCACCTTCGCATAGGCCTGCACGACGTTGGGCGAAATCCCGCCGGCATCGAGGATGGCGTTGTGAATCCGGCACTCGGAAGGCATGTGCTCGCGCATGTAGTTTACGCCGACGCTCATCAGTTCGACCGCATCAAGCGCGCTGCGACCCAGTTCCGGCACCGCAGCAGCATGGGCCGACCGACCGGTGAACTCGAAATCGATGCGGCAGTTGGCTAGCGACGTTTCACGCTGGACGCCAGCGAAGTTGCTCGGGTGCCAGCTGATCGCAATATCGACGTTCTCAAAAGCTCCGGCGCGCACCATGAAGGCCTTGGCCGCACCGCCCTCCTCAGCTGGGCATCCATAGTAGCGGACACGCCCGGGCTTGCCGGTCTGCTGCAGCCAGTCCTTCACCGCCGTTGCGGCAAGCAGCGAGGCCGAACCGAGAAGATTATGACCGCATCCGTGACCGTTCGCGCCAGCAACAAGCGGGTCATGCCTCGTTTCTCCTGCCTTCTGGCTGAGACCTGCAAGAGCGTCGTATTCACCCAGGAAGGCAATGATTGGTCCGCCCTCTCCGGACTCGCCGATCAACGCTGTCGGAATCCCCGCAACGTTTTCGGTGACCCGGAACCCTTGAGCTTCCAGCATCTGGCGATGGGCCGCTGCGGACTGCGTTTCCATGTAGCAGGTTTCGGGCGTCTCCCACACGCGGTCGCTGAGTTGGAAGAAGTCCTTCTTCTTAGCATCGACCATGTCCCAGACCGGCGGGTGGTTGGAGTGGTTGTTCGTCATGAAAGCCATGCCCTTTGTGCAACGCATTAGAGTTGACCGTAATCACATTCACGCGGCGCCGCAAAGGGGCATGTTTCCTCGAGCTGCAAGAGCGCCATAGCCGCAGTACCGAGGCGCCTAACCTTCCTGAACCGCCGGATTCAAGGTCTCTCGACAAGTGCGATCTAATCGCTATGCTTCGCCGCCGCTGCCTGAGCACAATTTCCGTGAAATGACGTCTGCGCGACAAATTTCCGAGAGTTGGGACGCATCTTGAGGTTTTTCTTCTAAGATGCATAGCATAGGCAGAATGTGCGACCGTCCGCGGTCGGAAATGCTGATCTAGGGGCGGCAACGGCAAGTCCGAAACCGATCCCGGGAACGGCTGCTCGGTGTGCGACGGGATCTTCTGCCGCACAATCGAGAGGTTGAAGGACAAAACGGTATGGGCCCTTGGCACGTATCGGCATAGTAGCGGTCGGCCAGGTAACATCCAGGCCGCCTAACTGGGAGAAAGCCCGTGAAACATAAACTTGTTCTGGCCGCAGCCTTGCTGTCGGCAACGTTCTTCGCAAGCGCGGCAAGCGCCAAGACCTTCGTGTATTGCTCTGAAGGTTCTCCGGAAGGTTTCGACCCTGGCATGTACACCGCCGGAACGACCTTCGACGCCTCGGCGCACCCGATCTACAGCCGCTTGATGGAGTTCAAGCCCGGCACGACCGAAGCTGAGGCTGGTCTGGCCGAGAGCTATGAGGTCAACGAAGACGGCACCGTCTACACATTCAAGCTGCGTCCGGGCGTGAAGTTCCACACCACGGAGTTCTTCACTCCTAGCCGCGAACTGAACGCAGACGATGTTGTGTTCTCGCTCGAACGCCAGATCAACGCCGAGCACCCGTGGAACCAGTACGTGGCGGGCACTTCTTGGGAATATGCCGCCGGTATGGGCTTCCCCGAGTTGATCAAGTCGATCGAGAAGGTCGATGACATGACCGTGAAGATCACGCTCAACCGGCCGGAAGCGCCTTTCCTGGCAAACCTCGCAATGCCGTTCGCTTCGATCGTATCGAAGGAATATGCTGACAAGCTCGAAGCCGAAGGCAAGAAGGAGCAACTCAACCAGATGCCCGTCGGCACCGGGCCGTTCTCCTTCGTCGGCTATCAGCAGGACGCGGTCATCCGCTACAAGAAGAACGCCGACTACTGGGGTGGCGCGCCGAAGATCGATGATCTGGTCTTCGCGATCACGACCGATGCAGCCGTTCGCTATCAGAAGCTGAAGGCAGGCGAGTGCCACCTGATGCCATTCCCGAACGCTGCCGATGTCGAGGCAATGCGTTCTGACGAGAGCCTGACGATCCTTGAGCAGGAAGGCCTCAACGTTGCCTACCTCGCCTACAATACGACCCAGGCTCCATTCGACAAGGTCGAGGTTCGCAAGGCGCTCAACAAGGCGATCAACAAGCGAGCGATCGTTGATGCCGTGTTCCAGGGCATGGCAACGCCGGCCAAGAACCCGATCCCGCCGACCATGTGGTCCTACAATGACGCCGTCGAGGAAGATGAGTACGATCTCGAGGCCGCAAAGAAGATGCTTCAGGACGCAGGCGTTGAGAATCTGTCGATGAAGATCTGGGCAATGCCGGTTTCGCGCCCGTACATGCTCAATGCCCGTCGCGCTGCCGAAATCATCCAGGACGACTTCGCCAAGATTGGCGTCGACGTTGAAATCGTCTCCTATGAGTGGGCCGAATACCTCGACCGCTCGAAGGCAAAGGACCGCGACGGCGCTGTCATGCTCGGCTGGACCGGCGACAACGGCGATCCGGACAACTTCCTCGACACACTGCTTGGCTGCAACGCCGTGGGCGGCAACAACCGCGCCCAGTGGTGCAACGAGGAGTTCAACGAGCTCGTGACGAAGGCAAAGACCATCTCCGACCAGGACGAGCGTGCGAAGCTCTACGAGCAGGCACAGGTCGTGTTTAAGCGTGAAGCTCCTTGGGCCACCATCGACCACTCGCTGTCGATCGTTCCGATGCGCAAGGAAGTAACCGGCTTCGTGCAGAGCCCCCTTGGTGATTTCACGTTCGAGAACGTCGATATCGCCGAGTAACGGCACCTGATCGATAAAATCTGCCGCGGGATACATTGCGTTTCCCGCGGCATTTGCTTTATGAGCGCCAGAAAAAATGAAGTGAAACCACTTCAAGCGCCATGAGCGGGGTCCAAAACCTGCCTTGGCTCAAGGGACAAAAAGGTTTCCTATGTTCGGCTTTCTCCTGCGGCGTTTCGCCGTTCTGATCCCGACCTTCATCGGGGTCTCGATCATCGCTTTCTCGTTCATCCGGCTTCTGCCCGGAGATCCGGTCGCGCTGCTCTCGGGCGAGCGCGTCATGTCGCCCGAGCGTCATGCGCAGATCAGCGCGCAACTCGGCCTCGACCGCCCAGTGGTGATCCAGTATTTCGACTACCTTGGCGGTGTCGTGACCGGTGACTTCGGGTCGTCCATTGTCTCAAAGACACCGATCCTTGACCAGTTCCTGGCGCTTTTCCCAGCAACGGTGGAACTGTCGCTCTGTGCCATCATCCTCGCCGTCCTGATCGGCATCCCGGCGGGCGTAATCGCGGCGATCAAGCGTGGCTCGATCTTCGACCAGTCGCTGATGGGCATTGCCCTTGTCGGCTATTCGATGCCGATCTTCTGGTGGGGATTGCTGCTGATCATCCTGTTCTCCGGCATCCTCCAGTGGACACCGGTCTCCGGTCGAATTTCGCTGATGTTCTTCTTCCCGCCGGTCACGGGTTTCATGCTGATCGACTCGCTTCTGTCCGGTCAGAAGGGCGCCTTCATGTCTGCGCTCAGCCACCTCGCGCTGCCGTCCATCGTTCTGGCCACGATCCCGCTCGCGGTGATCGCCCGCCAGACGCGCTCGGCAATGCTTGAAGTGCTGTCGGAAGATTATGTCCGTACCGCTCGCGCCAAAGGCCTTTCGCCGTTCCGCGTCGTCGGCATTCACGCGCTGCGCAACGCCATGATCCCGGTCATCACCACCATCGGTCTCCAGATCGGCGTAATGCTGGCAGGCGCCATCCTGACGGAGACGATCTTCTCCTGGCCGGGCATCGGCAAATGGATGGTCGACAGCGTCTTTAGGCGCGACTATCCGGTCATCCAGGGCGGCCTGCTGCTGATCGCGGCGATCATCATGTTCGTCAACCTCATCGTTGATCTGCTCTACGGCCTGATCAACCCGCGTATCCGGCACTAAGAGGATAATCCCATGGCCGATACTATCACCGATATCGACAACTCCCCGGAAGCACTGTCGAGCGCAGCCCTGCGCCGCAAGATGCTCAAGGAGTTCTGGTTCTACTTCTCTGAAAACCGCGGCGCCGTCATCGGGCTCTATGTCTTCGTGGCACTGGTGCTGATCGCGATCTTCGCGCCGCTCGTCGCCCCGCATTCGCCGTTCGAGCAGTACCGCGATGCTATCCTTCTCCCGCCGGCATGGCTGGACGGCGGCAATGTCAGCTACCTCCTGGGCACAGATCCCGTCGGTCGAGACATCCTGTCCCGCCTCATCTATGGCGCCCAGTATTCGCTGTTCATCGGCGTCTTCGTCACCACGCTGTCGCTGACGAGCGGTATCCTCATCGGCGTCATCGCCGGCTACTACCGCGGCTGGCTCGACACCGCGATCATGCGCCTGATGGACATCATCCTGGCCTTCCCGTCGCTGCTCCTGGCGCTGGTGTTGGTTGCCATCCTCGGCCCCGGCCTGATCAATGGCATGATCGCCATCGCGCTTGTACTGCAGCCGCACTTCGTGCGCCTGACCCGTGCTGCCGTCATGACGGAAAAGACCCGCGACTACGTCACGGCCTCCCGCCTTGCCGGCGCCGGGCCCTTTCGCCTGATGTTCCGCACGATCCTGCCGAACTGCACGGCACCGTTGATCGTGCAGGCGACGCTCTCCTTTTCGAACGCCATCCTCGACGCCGCGGCCCTCGGTTTCCTCGGTATGGGCGCTCAGCCGCCGGCTCCTGAATGGGGCACCATGCTCGCCGAAGCCCGCGAGTTCATCCTGCGCGCCTGGTGGGTCGTGACCTTCCCTGGTCTTGCGATCCTGATCACGGTTCTTGCCATCAACCTGATGGGTGACGGCCTGCGCGATGCGCTCGATCCGAAACTGAAGAGGTCCTGATTATGGCGCTTCTGCAAATCGATAACCTCACCGTCGAATTCGAGACAGCTTCCGGCTGGTTTCGCGCCGTGGACGGCGTCTCCATGTCGGTCAATTCCGGCGAAGTGCTGGCGATCGTCGGCGAATCCGGCTCCGGCAAGTCGGTGGCCATGCTGGCCGTCATGGGCCTCCTGCCGTGGACCGCAAAGATCACCGCGGACCGCATGCTCTTTGAAGGTCGTGACATCCAGAACATCGGCGCGTCCGAACGGCGCAAGCTGATCGGCAAGGAAATCGCGATGATCTTCCAGGAGCCGATCGCGAGCCTCAACCCCTGCTTCACCGTCGGCTTCCAAATTGAGGAGGTGCTGCGTATCCACCTCGGGCTGGACAAGAAGGCACGGCGCGAGCGGGCGATCGAGCTGTTCAGACAGGTCGGTCTTCCCAATCCGGAAGAGCGGCTCAACCACTTCCCGCACCAGATGTCCGGCGGTCAGTGCCAGCGCGTGATGATCGCAATCGCTATCGCGTGTGACCCAAAACTTCTCATTGCGGACGAGCCGACAACGGCGCTGGACGTCACCATCCAGAAGCAGATCCTCGACCTCCTGATGTCGCTGCAAGCCAAGAATGGAATGGGCCTCATCATGATTACCCACGACATGGGCGTGGTGGCCGAGACTGCCGACCGGGTGGTCGTACAGTACAAGGGCAAGAAGATGGAAGAGGCCGACGTGCTTTCCCTCTTTGAGAACCCCAAGAGCAATTACACCAAGGCCCTGCTTGCGGCATTGCCAGAGAATGCGACTGGAGATCGCCTCACGACGGTCTCTCAGTATTTTGACGGCACGCACGAGCCTGCGGGAACAAGCGCATGACCGACATCAAGAAAAGCAACACCATGCTTGAAGTGCGCGACATCAAGCGCGACTACGAGCTTCCCGGCGGGCTGTTCAAGCCGAAGAAGATCATCCATGCGGTCAAGGGCGTGTCCTTCTCGCTTGAACGCGGCAAGACGCTTGCCATCGTCGGCGAATCCGGCTGCGGCAAGTCGACCCTTGCTCGCATGCTTACTTTCATCGACGAGCCCACCTCCGGGGATCTCATCATTGATGGGGAGAAGACCGACACCCGTCCCGGTCATCTGACGCCCGAGATGCGCCAGAAGGTGCAGATCGTCTTCCAGAACCCCTATGGCTCGCTGAACCCACGCCAGAAGATCGGCGATGTCCTTGGCGAGCCCCTGCTGATCAACACCAAGTTCTCGGCCGCGGAACGCCGCGAGCGCGCCAACGAGATGCTGGTGAAGGTCGGGCTGGGCCCGGAGCACTACAACCGCTATCCGCACATGTTCTCCGGCGGGCAGCGTCAGCGCATCGCGATCGCGCGCGCCCTGATGATGAACCCGAAGCTTCTGGTCCTGGACGAGCCGGTGTCTGCGCTCGACCTTTCGGTCCAGGCGCAGGTTCTTAACCTGCTCGCAGACCTGCAGGACGAGTTCGGCCTGACCTACGTGTTCATCAGCCACGACCTTTCGGTCGTCCGATACATCGCCGACGAGGTCATGGTGATGTACTTCGGCGAGGCTGTGGAATACGGCACCCGCGATGAGGTCTTTTCCGACCCGAAGCACGAATACACGCGCACGCTTTTTGCGGCGACGCCACGGGCGGATGTTGAATCCATCCGGGCACGCGTGGCTCGCAAGAAGACTGCGAGCGCTGCTTGATAAATGATTGCAAGCCGGCGACCGCTATCGCCGGCTTGCAAGGCACCGGGTGATCGATCCCCCGGGGATCAGATGCCGAGCGCCAAGCCGTCCTTGCGCGTATCGGAACCGCCAAGCAAAACACCCCTCTCCCAATCGATCCATATCGCCTGCGCGCCACCCATCGCCGACTCCGGCGTCCGCAGTTCGAAGCCGCGACGAACGAGTTCTTCGCCAATGCTTTCGCGCAGCCGCTCCTCGATATCCACCTGCTTCGTACCGGGCAGCGGAAAGAGCCGCGGCAGCTCGATCGCCGTCTGGAGATCGAGTCCGTAATCGAACACTTTCGACAGCAGATGGGCATGACCCATGGCCTGGTAATGTCCGCCCATCACGCCGAACGGCATCACTGCGCGACCACCCTGTGTCACCATCCCCGGAATGATCGTGTGCATCGGCCGCTTGCCTGGTGCCAGTTCGTTCGGATGCCCTGCCTCGAGCGAGAAGCTCTGGCCGCGGTTGTGGAAGAGGACGCCGCTCTTCGGCGCCATGATGCCGCTGCCATAGGGCGAGAAGATCGAATTGATGAAGCTCACGGCATTCCGGTCTTCATCGACGACACAGATATAGACCGTGTCCGTGTGCGCCTTCTCGTTAAACTGTGGGAGATCTTCAATGGCACGGTCGAGATCAATTTTTGCCGCTAGCTCCTTCGCAAGCCTATCCGACAGCAGGTAGTCGACGGGCACCTCTGCCTTGGCCGGATCCACAAGAAGCTGCTGCCGCGCAGCGTAGGCCAGCCTCGTCGCTTCGATCTCGACGTGAAGACGGTTGACGTTGAGCGGATCTCCGGAGCCTGGAAAATGAGAAAGGATGTTGAGGATCATCAGGGCGATGATGCCCTGTCCGTTCGGCGGGCATTCGTGAATATCATAGCCGCGGAAGCTGGTCTTGATGGTCTCGACATACTCCCCTTCGGCTGCCGCGAAATCGTCGAGCGAATGCATGCCTCCGGCTGCACGAAGGCGCTCTACCATGTCCTCCGCCACCCAGCCCCGGTAAAAGCCGTCGCGCCCATCTCGGCCGATCGCCTCCAGCGTCTCTGCAAGGCGCGGCTGATGCTGGATGGCCCCAACCTTGGGCGCTTCACCGTCAACGAGAAAGGTGGCGCGTGTCGAAGCATCCCGTCCGACGGTCGCATGCTGTGCCGCCAGATCGTGCGCAACGCGCGGCGAGACGGGATAGCCGCCGCGTGCAAGCTCGATGGCCGGCGCAAGGACATCCGCCATGCTCAGCCGTCCGTGGTCGGCAACAAGGCGGGTCCAGGCATCGACAGCGCCGGGGACGGTCACCGCATGGGGTGACCATCGCTCGATCGCCGTCAGGCCTTGGGAGCGCAGCCGTTCCGCAGATGCCGCCGCCGGCGCGCGTCCGGAGCCGTTATATGCAACGATCTTGTCACTGCCCCCGATGGAGAGCAGGGCAAAGCAATCGCCGCCAACGCCGGTGGAGCCTGCTTCGACCACGCACTGTACCGCGCAGGCCGCAACTGCGGCATCGATCGCATTGCCGCCCTGCCTGATGATATCAATGGCCGTCAATGTGGAAGCCGGATGAGACGTGGCGGCCATCCCTTTTCGGCCGACGGCGAGCGAACGGCCCGGCAGGGAAAAATCTCTCATTGTCGTCATCTCCTGAGGGAAGCGCTGGGCGGGACCCGCGCAATCTGTGACGCCAGAGACTGGGGGTCAATGGTGGAGGCGCCATCTCTGCATCCGTTGACCCCTGAGGCGCTCTCCAGTAGAACGCGCCATTCGGCCTTGACACGATCAGGGCTTAGATGCTCCGGAGTTGCAACGGATGGCGATTTTTCCGCCGACATTGCGGATAACCGCCGAAAACAGGAGGCTGAGCCCCGCCTTCCTGCCATGGCTTGCGCTCGGCCTGTTTTTTGCCGCGTTCTTAGGCGTGATTACCGATGCGACGCGGGACACCGCACTGAAGATCGGCGCTCTGGCCGCCGAAAACAGTTCGGACGTGCCTCACCTGTCCAAGCGCGAACCGGTGCGCTTCCTGACTCCGGACATCCGTCGCGATGGCACGGCCTCGACCGCCTGGTCCGGCGGAAAAAGCTTCATGCCAGCCATGGGCGCTGTCGCCGCTATCGTCTTCAGCTCGGCTGTGTGCTTCGACGGACCCCGAAACGCCAGTCCTGCCGGCTCCCTGGCCCTCGCCTACCGTTCGAGAGCACCGCCGCTGGCCGCCTGAGAACAGGACGCCTTGCCGTCCGCAGCGCCAACAACTTAGTGCCCCGGCCCGGTCAACGTGCCGCTTGGCTCAGCAGGAACAGTCATATGAGAACTTCCCCTTGGGTGGTGGCGAGCTACGCCTTCATCATCTTCATCGGCATACTGATCGCCTTGCCGAACGTGCTTCCGCAGTCAACGCTCGACCGGATGCCGTCCTGGCTCCCACACAGCCGGGTCTCCCTAGGTCTCGACCTTCGCGGCGGATCACACCTCGTGCTCGAGGTTGATCATGCTGATCTGCTCAACGAACGCCTTCAGAACCTGTTACAGGACAGCCGACGCGTGCTGCGGGACAACGGCATCGAACCGTCCGGCGTGCGGCGCAGCGGCGATGTGGTGACAGTGACGCTGCGCGATCCGGCGCAACGTGGCGACGCGGTGGACCAACTTGAGACGCTCGCAAGCCCCGTAGGCTTCGGCACCAGTGTCGGGCAATCAGACCTAAACGTAGGGACGCCGACACCCAACACCATTACGCTTGCCTATACCGAGGCTGGGATCGAATCTCATGCGAGCGCCGCGGTTGAGCAGAGCCTCGAGATCATACGCCAGCGCGTCGATCAGGTTGGCGTCGCCGAACCGACGATCCAGCGTGTCGGCTCCGACCGCGTTCTGGTGCAGCTACCGGGCGAGCAGGATCCATCTCGCCTCCGGCAGTTGTTGGGCTCGACGGCGAAGATGAGCTTTCACCTGCTTGGAAACCAGGGGGAACCCGGCGTCACCATGCTGCCCGATGAACAAGGACAGCAATACCCAGTACAAGATCGCGTTGAACTTTCGGGTGACCGACTGACGGATGCACGCGCCGCCTTCGATCCGCAGACGAACGAACCAATTGTAAACTTCCGGTTCGACACAGCCGGTGCGAGCCGCTTCGCCCAAATCACTCAGGCCAATGTTGGGCGTCCCTTCGCCATCGTTCTTGACAACAAGGTCCTCAGCGCTCCGGTCATCCGTCAACCCATCACGGGAGGCTCCGGGCAGATCTCCGGCGGCTTCACCGTGGAGGAAGCCAACACCCTTTCCGCTCTTCTGCGTGCCGGTGCGCTGCCCGCGAAGCTGACAGTCATCGAAGAGCGTACCGTCGGTGCCGATCTGGGATCCGATGCCATCGAGATGGGCGTGTTCACGGGCCTTATCGGCTTCCTGCTTGTCGTAGGATTCCTGATCCTGCTCTATGGTGGGTGGGGCGTCGTCGCCAACGTGGCGCTTTTCATCAATATCATTCTGACGTTTGCGGCGCTGACAATGATCGGAGCAACGCTGACGCTACCGGGCATTGCCGGTATCGTCCTCGGCATCGGTATTGCGGTTGACGCCAACGTTCTGATCAACGAGCGCATCAAGGAGGAAACGCGCAAGGGCCGCAGTGCGTTCGGTGCCATCGATGCAGGCTTCAAACGTGCTTATTCCACGATCGTCGACAGTAACGTCACGACCCTGATCGCGACTGTGCTCCTCTTCTGGTTCGGGTCCGGGCCGGTGCGCGGCTTTGCGGTGACCATGGGCTTCGGCATCATCATCTCCATGTTTACGGCCGTTGCGATCGTCCGGGTTGCGATGATCTGGCTGACAGGCCGCATGAAGCTCAAGAAGATCGAGATCCGTCCGCTGCTACCGATCAAGCTCGTGCCGGATGGCACGCAGATCCGATTCATGAAGGCGCGGTTTTTCGGAATTGGAATTTCGCTCTTCCTGTCTGCAGCCTCCATCATCCTGTTCTTCACTCCCGGCCTCAACTATGGCGTTGACTTCAGGGGCGGTATTCAGATGGAGGTCGTGACGGAAGGCGCTGCCGATATCGCAGCCTTCCGCAGTCATCTCGACGGGCTGGGCTTGGGAGATGTGGCGCTTCAGGAATTCGGCAGCCCCAATCATCTTCTTGTTCGCGTCGAGCGGCAGCAAGGGGGTGAAGAGGCCCAGACGGCAGCGGTTCAGAGCCTGCGCGCAGCAGTTGTCGAGATCGATCCAACGGCTGAGGTGGAGAGAACCGAGGTTGTAGGCCCGAAGGTCAGTGGAGAACTGGCCACCGCCGGCATTCTCTCCGTGGTTCTAGCCTCGATCGCCATGCTCATCTATATCTGGGTGCGCTTCGAATGGCCGTTTGCGGTCGGTGCGATCGCGACCCTGGTGCTCGACGTGACGAAGACGATCGGCTTCTTCGCCATAACCGGCTTGGACTTCAATCTAACAGCCATCGCCGCCGTGCTGACGCTGGTTGGCTATTCGGTCAACGACAAGGTGGTGGTGTATGACCGCATGCGCGAAAACATGCGGCTCTACAAGAAGATGCCGCTCCGCGAGTTGATCGACCGATCGATTAACGAGACGCTGGCACGAAGCCTCTACACCTCGGCAACGACTTTCCTGGCTATGCTACCTATGGCGATCTGGGGCGGCAGCGCCGTCTCTAGTTTTGCGATTCCGATGGTGTTCGGGATCGTGATCGCGACGTCGTCCTCGGTCTTCATCGCGGCCCCGATCCTGCTCTTCCTTGGCGACTGGCGCACGCGCCGCGCGAAGAAAGCGGCAGCAGATGCCCTGGTCGAGGACGGTGAAGAAGCGCGACCTACCTGAGCCGAAACTCACTGCCGAAGAGGGCGGCAAACCCGCCCTCTTCCTTCCGGAGATGGCCCTCGTGCTGGACATTGGGATCTACGTCGGCCTTTTCACCGCCGCCTTTCTCGCCGCCACGGTTCTACCGATGCAGTCGGAGGCGCTTCTGGTCGGCCTCATTCTCTCTGGCCATCATCCAGTTTGGACTCTCGTCAGCGTTGCAGCTGTCGGCAACACTCTCGGTGCTGTCGTTAACTGGATGCTGGGCCGCGGCATCGAGCGTTTTAGGCACAGCCGCTGGTTTCCGGCCTCTGACCGGCAGCTGGAAAAGGCGGAGCGCTGGTACCACAGGTTCGGCAGATGGTCCCTTCTCCTAAGTTGGCTGCCTGTGGGAGGAGATGCGCTGACTGTGATAGCCGGTGTCCTGAAGGAGCCGCTGCCGAACTTTCTTCTGCTTGTCTTTGTTGGCAAAACAGCGCGTTACATCGTTCTAGCCGCAGCTACTCAAGGCGTTCTTTGAGGATGCCGCAACAGCTGCGCTACCACGCGCTCCGGTAGATGGCCAAGGCGTCCTGCTCGGTGACGTCCCGGGGATTGTTGACGAGGAGGCGTGTCTGTTTCAGCGCGTCCCGAGCCATCTTTGACAGATCATCCTCGCTGATGCCAACATCCCGCAAGCGCTGCGGCAGGCCGAGCCTCAGCGGTAAGACGGCAAGCGCTTCAATGAAGGCTGACGTGCGTGCACTCTCGTCTTGCTCCCGCTCAAGATCGGGAAAGGCGTCCGCCGCGATCTCTGCATAAAGAGACGAGACGGTGGCAGCATTAAAGCGCAGCACATGAGGGAGAACCAGCGCATTCGACAATCCGTGAGGAACGTGAAAGCTGCCGCCGATGGGGTAGGCAAGCGCATGCACTGCCGCAACGGGAGAGTTGGCGAAAGCCTGTCCTGCTAGCATTGAACCAAGCAGCATGCCGCTGCGCGCAACAAGATCATGTCCGCTGAACACTGCACGTTCGATGTTCTGTCCCAGGAGCCGCAGCGCCTGGCGCGCGAGCATCTTCGACAGCGGGTTATTGTTGGCACTGGCGGAGGTATAGGCCTCGATGGCATGAACCATTGCATCGATCCCAGTGGCGGCGGTTGTCTGTGGCGGCAGGCCAAGCGTAAGTCTGGGATCAAGAATCGCGATGTCCGGCAGGATGAGCGGCGATGAGACGCCCTTCTTCTCTGTTCCCCCAACAGTGATGATCGCCACCGGTGTCACTTCGGATCCAGTTCCGGCGGTTGTGGGGATAAGGACCAGCGGCAGGCGGGGACCAAGGGCATTGCCCACCCCCCATGCCCGCTCGATGTCCTGCGCCGAACCGAGAAGCAAGGCAGCAACTTTCGCAACGTCCAGCGAGGAGCCACCGCCAAAACCGATCACACCCGTGGCTCCTGCTCGTCTCCCAGTCTCGACGGCATCGGTCACGGTATCAAGCGATGGGTCCGCCTCTACCGCATCGAAGACGATGACCTGCGTACCGGCTGCCGTCATGGATGCGATGGCGGGTTCAAGCAAACCCAGCCGGCGGATGCCGACGTCGGTTATAACCAGAACCAGGTCTCCGACCACGCCTCCGGCAATCGCGGCAACGTCCGCGACCGCTCCAGACCTGAAGATAATCTGGGGCGTGGTGTTGAACACGAATGGCTGCATGCACTTCCTCCCGAGTTCCGGCAGGGCTGCAGCCGGACACGTCATGAAAGACGCATGTCTAGCCATGGCAAGTCAAGAACGCTTATCCGATTGCCATCAGGCTTGCGTTGCCACCCGCTGCCGCGGTGTTGATGGAGACGGATACCTCCTCAAGCAGCCAGCTAAGGCAGTAGGCGTCCGGTCGGGCTATGTCTTGAGTAGACGCCGACTGGATCAGCACCAAAGGCCCCGGCAGATTCGCAATCTTCTGCGCCATTGCCCGAACCCGCTCCTCCTCTCCCTCGATCAATGCGCCGGCATAGGGTCCATCGGCAGCCCAGTCCGACGACCAGGCGGTCCTTGAGGCAACGGAAGCCGGAAGCTCATGAAGTGGAGCTCCTAGCGCCTGTCCTGGAGCAATTACAGCGGTATTGCCGGTGGCCAGCACCGCTGCCAACTGATGGTGAAGCCCCGCCTCGGTTGCCGGCAAGAGCAGGATCTGGCCCCGTGGGTGTAGGGAGTAGCGATTGCTCTCGCCGACCGGCCCCGGAAGCTGAAGATCCAGCCCAAGCGTCGAGGTACTGCCCATAGCCGCTGCTACTTCCGCCTCCTCGGCCATCCCACGCGCCTGTAACCAACGCACAAAGTCGAGCAGAGCTGGATCGGTATGAACCGAGCTATGCTGCGGCGGCACCGGCGCGGTCTCTACGAGGCGCCCAAGGTAAAGCGGTCCGCCGGCCTTGGGTCCTGTTCCTGACAACCCACGCCCCCCGAAAGGTTGGACGCCGACCACGGCTCCAATGATGTTGCGGTTGACATAAAGGTTGCCCGCCCGAATGCGGCTCGTCACATGCGCAATGGTCTCATCGAGGCGCGTGTGCAGACCAAAAGTCAGCCCGTAACCCGTGGCGTTGATGTCGTCGATAAGGCGATCTAGCTCATTACGCCTATAGCGAATAACGTGCAGGATCGGCCCGAATACCTCGCGCTCCAGATCCCTGAGCGAATGCAGCTCGATGATGGTCGGCGGGACGAATGTGCCGGTGACCGTGTGCTCCGGCAGATCGGTCTGGTCGACCCTCCGCCCCAGAGCGCGCATCTTTTCGACATGCCCGACGATGGTGGCCTTTGCCTCGGTCGTGATGACCGGTCCGATGTCAACGCTAAGGCGGTCGGTACGGCCGATGGCCAACTCCTTCAACGCGCCCTTCAGCATGCCAAGCGTCCGGTCTGCAACCTCCTCCTGTAGGCAAAGAACCCGTAATGCGGAGCAGCGCTGTCCAGCGCTGTCGAAGGCCGAAGCAATCACATCGCCGACCACCTGCTCGGCCAGGGCAGAGGAGTCGACAATCATTGCGTTCTGGCCCCCGGTCTCCGCGATCAGGGGGATAGGCTTGCCGCTTGGCAGCAGCCGGTCGGCGAGCTGCGTCTGGATCAGCCGTGCAACCTCGGTGGAGCCTGTGAACATGACGCCGTAAGTCTCTGGCGCAGCGACGAGCGCAGCACCGATACGTCCTCCGCCGGGGAGGAATTGCAGCGCCGAACGTGGAATGCCTGCTTGATGAAGGATCCGCACAGCCTCAGCCGCGATCAGCGGGGTTTCTTCCGCAGGCTTTGCGAGAACAGGGTTTCCTCCCACCAGGGCCGCCGCGACCTGTCCTGTGAAGATGGCCAGCGGGAAATTCCAGGGACTGATGCAGACGATGGGCCCGAGCGGCTTGTGCATTGGTCCAAGCGTACGCCGCGCCTGTTGAGCATAGTAGCGCAGGAAGTCGACTGCCTCGCGCACCTCCGCGATCGCATTGAGCGCCGACTTACCAGCCTCCCGCATGATCAACCCGAGCAGGATTGGCATTCGCTCCTGCATCAGGTCCGCCGCCCTCTCAAGACGAGCGGCTCGCTCCACTGGTGGCACCGCCCCCCATTCACCAGCGGTTTCCTTCGCCGCACGTGCGGCGGCCTGTGCCTCGTTCTCTGTTGCCTCAGACACGTGACCAACGATATCCGCGTGATCGGCTGGATTGGACACCGGTCGTGCATTTCCGCCCGGTACCACTCCCTCGATCATGGGCGTCGCCGTCCAATCGATTTCAGCGCTGCGTTGCAACTCGTTCGTCAATCGCGCAAGGACCTGTTCATCTGAAAGGTCCAGTCCTTCAGAGTTGGCTCGACCCGACCCGAGGATATCGCGTGGTAGCGCGATCTGCTCATGTCGCGAACCCGGTACCGCCATGGCGCGAATGGTATCTGCCGGATCTGCAATCAGCTCTTCTACGGAAACGGCGGGATCTGCGATCCGGTTGACGAACGAGGAGTTGGCACCGTTTTCGAGGAGCCGGCGAACGAGATAGGCCAGTAGCGTTTCGTGTGTGCCGACGGGGGCATAAATCCGACATGGTCGATTCAGCTTTTTTTCACCCACGACCTCGTCATAGAGGGGCTCTCCCATCCCATGGAGGCACTGAAACTCGTACTTTCCGACCTCGAAGTCCGGCCCGGCCAGATGGTAGATCGTGGAAAGCGTCTGCGCATTGTGGGTGGCAAACTGCGGGAACACGACCTCGCTTTCCGCCAGAAGCTTTTTGGCACAGGCGATATAGGAGACGTCCGTGTGCACTTTTCGGGTGAAGATCGGGTAATCCTCCAACCCATCCAGCTGTGCCCGCTTGATCTCGGCATCCCAGTAAGCGCCCTTGACCAGACGAACCATGATCCGGTGTCCCGAGCGGCGGGCAAGATCGATGATAAAATCGAGCACCAAAGGGCAACGCTTGCCGTAAGCCTGGACGACAAAGCCGATCCCGTCCCAGCCATCAAGTGCCGGGTCCAAACAAAGCTCCTCCAGAAGATCGAGCGACAGCTCCAGGCGGTCCGCCTCTTCGGCATCGATATTGAGGCCGATATCATAGGACTTGGCGACCAAAGCGAGAGCCTTCACCTTAGGAAGCAACTCCTCCATGACCCTGCCCGCTTGCGCACGGCTGTAACGGGGATGAAGCGCCGAGAGCTTGATCGAGATGCCAGGCCCCTCATAAACGCCGCGGCCGCCGGAAGCCTTGCCAATGGCATGAATAGCGGCCTCGTAATCCCGATAATAGCGTGCAGCGTCACCGGCGGTGGTCGCAGCCTCGCCCAACATATCATAGGAATAGCGAAAGCCGCGCTCTTCCAGAGGCCGTGCGCGCTTGAGCGCTTCGTCTATGGTCTCGCCTGTGACGAATTGCTCGCCCATCATCCGCATCGCCAGGTCCACGCCGCGACGAATAACCGGCTCCCCGCACCGCGCAAGGAGTCGCGTCAGAGCGGCGGCAAGGCTCCGGTCATTAACCGTCGACGTCAATTTGCCAGTCACCACTAGTCCCCAAGTGGCGGCATTGACGAACAGGGAGCGGTTGCCCCCCAGATGGGATTTCCAGTCACCGTCGGCAATCTTGTCGCGTATTAGGGCGTCACGCGTGGCTGCATCGGGAATTCGAAGCAGCGCCTCAGCCAGGCACATCAGCGCCACACCTTCTTGACTGGAAAGCGAGTATTCGTGAACCAGTCCCTCGACGCCCGAACCGCGATGTTTTGCCCGAAGTGCCTCGATGAGCGTCCGTGCCGTCTCCTTCGTTTTGCCGCGGATGTCTTCTGGTAGGGTTGCTGCATCCAGTAGGGACTCGACGCAGGTGATCTCTGGCGGGCGATAGGCTGACGTGATCTGCTTGCGCAGCGAATTCTGTGGCCGGGCTGGCGGTGCGAAGTCGGCAAAGGGTGGACGGGCCGCTGCAGCGGGCGTGGCGGGTTCTGGATAGTTGATCATGTGTCGGAATCCGGAGCGGTGTTGGTTGCAGATAGCTTACTTCACCGCCACACTCGCGCTGGACTTTTTGTTAAACCTATCTCAGCTTAAAACTCCTTTTATGGAGCTGTTGCTGGACGTTATGCCTATGAAAGATCCGAAGACCAGCCAAATTGACGGATACGACCGTAAGATCCTGGAGCTGCTCGCTGCTGACGGGCGTATGCCGGTGACGGAACTTGCTAGCCGGATCGGCTTATCTAAAACGCCTTGCGCTGCACGCCTGAAGCGGCTTGTCGATGAGGGTTATATTGAAGGCTTTCGGGCCGTTCTCAATCCACAGAAGCTTGGCCTTGATCACGTCGCTTTCGCAGAAGTCACGCTGTCCGACACGCGGGAGTTGGCCCTTGCAGAGTTCAACAAGGCCGTCAGCAAGATCCGCGAGGTGGAGGAATGCCACATGATCGCCGGTCGCTTCGACTACCTGCTGAAGGTTCGCACGCCAAATATCCGACGTTACCGGGAGGTCCTGGGGGAGAAGATCTCGAGCCTGCCACACGTCGCAAGCACATCGACGTCGGTGGCAATGCAGTCGGTGAAGGAGAGGTAGACACGTCAGGACCAAGGGCGGCAGTGCGGGAAGACTGCGGGCTGCCCGTTCTGCACCTTAGGAGAGTGCTCCGACGGTAAAGCCGCCGGAGCATAGAATTCAATCACTCAGCAGAATCTGCGGATTCCGCGTTCAGCAATCCGTAGCGCTCCTCGCCGATCTTTCCGAGCAGTTCTAGCTGGGTCTCAAGGAAGTCGATATGGCCTTCCTCGTCTGCGAGCAGTTCTTCGAAGAGCTTCATGGAAACATAATCGCCTGCGGCATGACAGACGTCACGCGATGCTTTGTAGGCTGTTCGGGCATCGTATTCGCCGGCAAGATCAGCCTCGAGAACTTCCTTGACGTTCTGGCCGATACGCAGCGGCGCCAGCGTCTGCAGGTTCGGATGGCCTTCGAGGAAGATGATGCGATCGATCAGCCGGTCGGCATGATGCATTTCTTCGATCGACTCTTCCCGCTCTTTCTTGGCGAGCTTGGTATAGCCCCAGTCCGATAGCAGACGGTAGTGAAGCCAGTACTGGTTGACGGCGCCGAGTTCGAGGAACAAAGCCTCGTTAAGCCGCTCGATGACGCTGCTGTCGCCTTTCAATGTCCGCTCTCCTGTTTTCCTCGTGGAACTGTTTCAGGCGGGACATATAATCGATAACGTCAGCGGTCGTCGAGTGCCGCTGCGCGTGATATTCCTCGGTGGTCTTGATGATGATGTCGACGACGTTGGGGAAGCAGCCACAGCAACGGCCGCGCTTGCTCATCGCGTGGTAGACCTTCGCCGGAACGATCAGCTGCCAGCAGTCCTGATCCAGGAGCTCGACGATGACGTCGCGGATTTCCTTGTCGGTGATGTAATTGCAGCTGCAGACTAGCATTCTCGGTCAACCCGTCAAACATGACCAGTAACATCCGCTTTTTGCGAAAGAGGACGGCTCCTGTCAAGAAAAAATGCTGAGCTTTATTAGCACACCCTTGTGATGGTGCCTTGGGCAGGCCGGGCACGCATTGACGCTTACTGGAAATTGCGCCCCTTCGGCATGACCTCCTCCGGTCGGCTACCCAGCGCAAGCTGCGGCTCGCTCGGATCGGAGGGTCTGATTTCTCCTTCCACCTTCCTCTTGCGATAACTGCCGCATCCTGAGCCCAATGCTTCGTCGGCGCCCGGGCGGGGAGCGCCAAATCGGCGAACTTCCTTCTGGAGCAGGCCCAGCATAGGCGTAATATCCTCGATATGCTCCACCACCGTATGGATGACGCCATGCGCGCTCTGCAGTTGGCCGCGGATCTTCACCATGCGTGCGCCCATCACCACCGGTCGGTACTTCTCGAAGACCTTCGGCCAGACGATGGCGTTCGCCACTCCCGTCTCGTCTTCTAGCGTCATGAAGATCACGCCGCTTGCCGAGCCGGGGCGTTGGCGCACGAGGACCAGCCCGGCGATGGTGACCTTGCGGCCGTTCGGCACCGAAAGAAGGTCGACGCTCCGCGTCACACCCATGCGGGCAAAATCCTCGCGCAGGAAGGAGGTTGGATGAGCCTTCAGGGAAAGGGTGAGGTGGCGGTAGTCCTCGATGACCTCTTCTCCCGGAAGCATCAACGGCAGCGCAACCTGATGCTCCGGCCTCAAGTCTGCGTTTCCTGCCGCCTCGAACAGTGGCAGGTTATTCTGAGGCTTCACCTGATCAAGCCCCCGCACCGCCCAAAGAGCCTGCCGGCGGCTGAGCCCGATGGAGCCGAAGGCATCCGCATCCGCCAGGCGCTCCAGAGCCCCCCGGTCGAGACCCGACCGCCTCCAGAGGTCATGGATGGAGCGATAGCCGTCGCCCCTGTTGGCGATCAGCTTCTCCAGCACCTCCTTCTCCGCCATTCCCTTGATCTGGCGAAACCCCAGCCGCACCGCATGGCGGCTGCGGATGACGCTCTGCATCTCCCGGTGCCGCGGATCCACGCGGCTCGGACGAAACTCCGCCTCTTCCAGGCTGCTGTCCCAGCTTGAGAGATTGACGTCCACCGGACGGACCTCGACCCCATGCTCCCTTGCGTCACGCACCAGCTGGGCCGGCGCATAGAACCCCATGGGTTGCGAGTTCAAGATCGCGGCGCAGAACACGTCGGGATAATAGGTCTTGATCCAGCAGGAGGTGTAGACCAGGAGGGCAAAGGAGGCGGCATGGCTTTCCGGAAAGCCGTATTCCGCAAAGCCCTCGATCTGGCTGAAGCAGCGCTCGGCAAATTCCCGGCTGTAGCTGTTCCTGACCATGCCGGAGACGAGCGCCTTCTTGAACTCCACCACCCGCCCCGACCGCTTGAAGGTCGCCATGGACCGCCGCAGCTTGTCGGCCTCGGATGGCTTGAATCCCGCCGCGGTAATAGCAATCTGCATCACCTGTTCCTGGAAGAGCGGAACGCCGAGCGTCCGCTCCAGAACAGCCTTCAGCTCCGGCTTCTCGTAATGAATCTCCTCGCCCTTGAGCGCCTTCTCCCTTCGCTTCAGATAGGGGTGCACCATATTGCCCTGGATCGGGCCAGGCCGGACGATCGCCACCTCAATGACGAGGTCGTAGAAGCGCCGCGGCTTCAGGCGTGGCAGCATGCTCATCTGCGCCCGGCTTTCGATTTGGAAGACGCCGATCGTGTCGGCACGGCAGATCATGTCGAAGACGTTCGGATCGTCCCCCTTCGCCATCAGGCTCGCCAGCGTTTCCGGCTGCTTGTAATGATCCTCTAGGAGCGCCAGGGCGCGTCTCATACAGCTCAACATACCAAGCGCCAAAATATCGATCTTGAGGAGCTTCAGCGTGTCGAGATCATCCTTGTCCCATTCGATCATGTAGCGACCGGGCATGGCGGTCTTCATGATCGGCACCACTTCGTCGAGCCGGTCGCGCGTGATGAGAAAGCCGCCGACATGCTGGGTGAGGTGGCGGGGAAAGCCCATCAATTCCTTTGCGTGAGCGATCACCTTCTGGGTCGTGGGATGAGCAAGATCGAGGCCGGCCACCTTTGCTTCCCGCTCCGACAGGCCTTCTTCCGACCATCCCCAGACGGTGCTTGCCAGCGCTGCCTGCACATCTTCGGACAGGCCGAAGGCCTTGGCCACTTCACGGCCGGCCATACGAGTGCGATAGCTGGTCACCGCCGCCGTCAGCCCCGCATGGCGAAAGCCGTAATGCCGATAGATGTACTGGATGATCTCTTCGCGCCGCTCGTGCTCGAAATCCACATCGATGTCCGGCGGCTCGTTTCTTTCGGTGGAAATAAAGCGCTCGAACAGGAGCGTACTATGGACAGGATCGACCTCCGTGATGCCGAGACAGTAGCAGACGGCCGAATTGGCAGCCGACCCCCGCCCCTGGCAAAGGATTTTCAATTCGTTGCGGGCATGCCAGACGATGTGGCGCACCGTGAGGAAATAGGGCTCGTACTGCATCTCCTGGATGAGATCGAGTTCGTAGCGGATCAGTTGGGCAACTTTTTCCGGCACGTCGGAAGCATAGCGCTCTCGCGCTCCCTCCCAAGTCAGGCGCTCAAGCGTCTGCGCCATCGTCTCACCGGGAACGCTCTCATCCGGGTAATTGTGCTGCAGCTCGTCCAGAGAAAAATGGAGCCGGCTAAAGAATTTTCCCGTATTCGTCACGGCTTCCGGAAAATCTGCAAAAAGGCGGCTCATCTCCTGCCCTGTTTTCAGGTGCCGCTCCCCGTTCGGCGCCAACCTGAAGCCAGCCTCAGCGATCTGCACGTGCTCGCGGATTGCGACCACCACATCCGATAGCGACCGCCGTTCCGGGAGATGAAAAAGGGGTTGGTTGCTGGCCAGAAGCGGGATGTGGTGCGTCGCGGCAACAGCCGCAAAAGTGGCGAAAATGAACCTGTCCTGCCCGTCATAGCTGGGAGAAAGCGTCAGGTAGACCGCCCTTCCGAATTTCTCCCGAAGCAGTTTCAGAAGCTCGCCGAGTTTTTGCAGATAGGCTTCATCGGGAGCACGGGCAGGATCGGGCGTCACGGCCAGCATCATCTCCTGCCCCCATTCCAGAAGATCCCATTCCTCCAGAATGCAGCCGCCCTTCTCCGTCCGCAGGTTTCCCCGGCTGAGGAGGCGGCAGAGATTGGCCCATCCCCTCCGCTTTATGGGATAGGCAAGGACATCCGGGGTTCCGTCGGCGAAGACGAGTCGGGCACCGGGTTGCATACGACAAGGGGAAGGAACATCCTTCTCCTCTTCATACCCGTCCTTTCCTCGCTGATGCCGTTCGGCAAGATCCCGCACATGGGCATGGGCACGCACCACTCCGGCCACCGAATTGCGGTCTGCAATGCCAAGCCCGGAAAGCCCAAGCAAGGAAGCGGCCAGCACCATCTCGTCCGGCTTCGAAGCACCCTCCAGAAACGAAAAATTCGTCCGGGCGCCAATCTCGAAGAAAGCAGCATCCGCCATCACGCGAAGATCCCATGCATGTGCCAGGTGGGTCGGTAGTCGGCACTGTAATGGCCTTGCCGGTACACCCAGAAGCGATGGCCGGAGGCGACTTCCAGGCGGAAATAATCCCGCTCCTGCGCGGTTTCCTGATCCAGCCACCATTCCGGCGAAATCCGCTCCGGCCCTTCCGCACGCGCGACATCGTGAAGAACGCGGCGCCAGCGGAAGCGGCTCGGCGGTCCGTCCGGGACGATTGCGGCAAAGGCTTCCACTGGCTCTGGCCGTGCAAGGAGGCGCAGCGGCCTTTCTCTTTCCGTCATGACTGCCGGGTATGGTTTGCCTCCTGTCTCCGCCTCATGTCCCAGGGCTGGGTGCGCGAAGACTGCGCGTTCCGGGATATGACTTTCGCGGAGCTGGAATGCCTGGAGCACGTCTTCACCCAGCCTTGCCGAAACACGATCGATGAGATCGGCCAGCGGCGCCTCACCTTCCGCCTTTCCCAGAAGATTGTCCTGGCTTGCCTCGCATAGATCATGCTGGAGCACGTTGAGCCGGAAAAGCTCGAAGCCGAAACCTGCATCCAGTTCGTCATGAACCGACTTCAGCCGCTCGGTAAACAATCCGGCGATCTTCTGCGGATCCCGCAAAGGGCGGGAGGCGCCGGCAGAAATCCGAAAGACGCGGCCGTCCACACGGAACAGCACGAGTTCAAAAACCCGCCCGCCCACACCGCGCGCCTCCAGGCTGGCCCGCAAGGAAAGCGCCATGCGCGCCGCCAGTTCCAGGATTTCCTCCTCCGCCTGGATGGCTTCAGCCAACTTCCTTTCGATCGAAAGCAAGGCTACGGGGCGGCGCGGCGAGATCGGCTCCTCCTCGTGACCGAGTGCCTGATCGAGCCGGAGAAGGAGATGGCCGCCAAAGCGCCGCGCCAAGCCAGCGCGCGGCATCGAAAGCAGGTCCCCCACCTGTTTGAGCCCGAGCTTGTTCAACGCTGCAATGGTTTCTCCGCCAATGCGCAGGGAGGCGACAGGGAGAGACGCAAGCACCTCCTCACCCCCGCCATCCTCGATCACGCCGCCGTGGCCGAAACGGCAGATGGCCCAGGAGAGACCGGGCGAGCCGGAGATTGCTCCCTGAACCTTAAACCCCATCTGGAACAGGCGCAGCAGAATGTCGTCGAGCAGGGCCTGTTCCCCGCCGAACAAATGCGTGCAGCCGGTGATGTCGAGAAACAACCCGTCGCTGCCATCGAGTGCCACCAGCGGCGTATAACGGTCGCACCAGTCGGCGATCGCTTCCAGAAGCGCCCTGTCGGCGGTCGGATCCTCTTCGGCAACATCGATGGCCGGATACATGGCCCGCGCTTCGGCCAGACCCTGCCCGTGCCGCAATCCCAGTTCGGTCGCCACTTCGTCCAGCGCCGTTAAACGCATGCCGTTGTCGCGCCGGCCCGAACAGAGCAGCGGCGGATGGTCAGGACGCCCGGTCAAACGCCAGGAGGCGCCCCAGAGCCGCCGCGCGATCCGATCCGTCGGCAGATGCGGGAAGACGAGGGCCAGAATGCGCTGTTGCATCCCCGGCAAGGCGAGACGGCTCTGGTTGTCGGGCAGGGCAAAATTGACGGTCACGGGAATTCCACTCCAGAAGAAAGGAGAGCGGAGCCGGGTTGCGGCTCTTCTCCAGGGTAAGACGGAAAACTGGGAAGCCTATGCTGCCGCCAAGCATGGTCCCGTTGGGAAGGACCCGCTCGGCAGCGGGTCCGGGTTCGGCATGGAAACGGAAGACGGCGCTGCTGGCCTCCTCCTCGCTTGCATGCCGCAGAAGCAAAATCGGGCGCCTCGCCGCTTTTGCTCTCAGACTGAGCCTCCGGCTTTCGGACAGACCGAAGGCGGAAGGGTTTCCTCTGATCTCAAGAATGGTCGCAGCCAGGGCACCACTCGCCGCAGCGGTTTCCGCCAGCCATAAGGCATCCTCCAGCTTCTTGGGAAGCGCGTGGAGGAAGTGCCTGACCTGGAGGCCATATTGAGCAAGCCCAATCGGATAGGGCAGGCCCGCCTCGACATTGGAGAACCTGTCGCTGATCCACAAAAGGGCGGGAGCCTTGGCCTGTTGCTGGATCAGAGCTGCCAGGGCCAAAACAAACCCACTGCCTGCACCGGCGTTGCGCATGGCACAGGTGCGGATTTCCGTCATCCCGTCCAGCGGAAGCCCCCCTTCCAGGGCAGCATCCAGCTCGTCGACTCCAAGCGCAATGCGCCGGCTGCCCTTTCCCGTTGCAGCCATTCTCTCGCCCTGCGGCTCTTCGCTCACCAGCGTCGGGGTCTTGCCTTCCAGTTTGGCAATCGTCTCACGCAGGGCAAAAAGTCTCTCCTGCGCCGTGGCATGCTTGGCCATGGCGTCAGCTCCATTCCGATATGTTCACTTTATGTTCTAATGGATTCCAGAGCTCTCCAGAAGAGTCAACAGCCATTTTAAGAGAAGAGCCGGCTTCCTCTGGAGCTCTATGAATCCTCTCGAAAATTTCCGGAAATAGATTATATGAGCTCCAACAAGGAGCATCTATGGCCCGTATAGACCAAACCGACGATTGGCGGGATCGCCACGCGCCGACCATCAGCGCCTTTGAATCGTTGGCCATCGAAGCCTATGGCAACTTGCCGGAAGAATTTCGGGCGCTGACCACCAACCTGACCATCGAGATCGAGGATTTCCCGGACGACGAGATCTTCGAGGACATGGCCCTGGAAACGCCATTCGACCTGCTCGGCCTGTTCGAAGGGCGCGGCATTTCCGAACGCTTTTCCATGGAGACAGGCGAGCTGCCGAACCGCATCCGGCTCTACCGCCGCCCGATCCTGGATTACTGGGCCGAGAACGAAGAAACGCTGGGCGATATCATCACCCATGTGCTGATCCACGAGATCGGCCACCACTTCGGCCTGAGCGATGATGACATGGAGCGGATCGAGGCGAGCGCCGAAGAGGCGACGGATCGCTGATCCGCTCTGCGCCCTTTACTGCTCGCCGAGTTTCATGTTGGGATCGTAATCCTTGCCGTGTACCGTCTTCACCACGGCCTGACCGCAATACATCTTGTTCTCTGCAGCGTTGAAGCTGTGGCTCGGCGAGCCGTGCAGTTCCCACCCCTTGTTCAAGGCATCGGTGACGCGATGGCAGAAGGAGGAATCGTCGGGGCCAGTGATAAAGCGGTAAACTTTCATGCCATCGTCTTTCTGAGAGAGATCTGCTGTGCCTTTGCCACAAGCCGCTCGGCCTGTTCAAGGTGAAGCCGCTCGACCATCTGGCCGTTCATGGTAATCACATTGAGATCGTGTGCTGCCGGATCGGCAAAAGCGGTAATGATCGCCTTCGCTTCGGCAATTGCCTCGGCAGAGGGACCAAAGGCCTGATTGGCGCCCTCGATCTGCGCCGGATGGATCAGCATCTTGCCGTCAAATCCCATGGCGCGGCCTTGGGCGCACTCGGCTGCAAACCCGTCTGTATCACGGAAGTCGTTGAAGACACTGTCGATGACATCAAGGCCATGGGCACGAGCCGCCAGCACCACCTGCATGATCCAGGGCACCAGATAGGTCCGACCATGCTCGGATGGCACGCCAGTGTCCTTGCGCAGGTCGTTGAGGCCGAGCACAAGGCAGTCCAGCCGTGGATCTGACTTGGCGATCGCGGCAGCGTTAAGCACGCCCCCTGCCGTCTCCATCATTGCCCAAAGCCTTACGTCCGGCGACGTTGCGGCAAGAAGACCCGCAACTTCTCGAATGTCCTCTGGATCATCCACCTTGGGAAGCAGCACGGCATCCGGCGCAAGCTCCAGGACCAGCTCGATATCCGCTTTTTGAAATTCGGAGCCGCTTGCGTTGATGCGGATGACTGCTTCTCTCCCCTGAAGCGGCGTCTGCCGAAACAACCGCCGAAGATTGTCCCGCGCCTCGCCTTTCTTCTCCGGGAACACCGAATCTTCGAGGTCAAAAATGACCACGTCGCAATCGAGACCGTGCGTCTTGTCTAGGGCCCGCTGATTGATGGCAGGGACGCTGAGACAGGAGCGGCGGATGCGGGCAGAATGGCTTGTTGGGGAACTTACGGTCGTCATCGCGATTTTGTGACAAGGTTTTCGGCGCGGCGCAATATCGCAACAGCATGAAAAGCCTTGCAAGCCATACCGGCAGGGACCACATTCGTGTCACAGAAAGGGTTGTGCCATGCAAAACATCCGTTCGTTCTTCTTCTTCACCACCGGCCTTGCGCTTTTTGCGCTGGCGGCGTTGCTGACGGCTTCGCTCACTGTTGCCTTCATCGGGGTTCTCGGCGCACTTGCGGCCGGCCGCCTTCTGTCGGCTAAGCTGAAACAGGTCCCGGTGCAGGCTAAGGTGCGAAAGGACGAGATGCGCGTCTGGAACGACGGCCGCGGCACGATCATCGATCTTTGATCCGGCGCTACGCCGAAAGGCTCTGTTTCCGGCCTTGAGCGTACCGCCCAGGGCCAAAACGGTCCTTCAAATTCGTCGGGATTTGCTTTAAGTGCTTCCGCACAACTCCAGCGGAGGCAGATCATGGAAAAGTTCACCAAGCTCACCGGCGTTGCAGCGCCGCTTCCGGTTGTCAACGTCGACACGGACATGATCATTCCCAAGGACTACCTCAAGACGATCAAGCGGACCGGTCTCGGCAAGGGACTTTTTGCCGAAGCCCGCTACCAGGAAGACGGGTCCGAAAACCCGGACTTCGTGCTGAACAAGCCTGCCTATCGCAATGCCAAGATCCTTGTCGCCGGCGATAACTTCGGCTGCGGCTCGTCCCGCGAGCACGCTCCCTGGGCACTTCTGGACTTCGGCATTCGCTGCGTGATCTCCACCAGCTTCGCCGATATCTTCTACAACAACTGCTTCAAGAACGGCATCCTGCCGATCGTGGTCGCCCAAGACGATCTCGACAAGCTGATGGATGATGCCTCGCGCGGCTCCAACGCCGTGCTGACGGTCGACCTGGAGGCTCAGGAAATCACCGGTCCGGATGGCGGCTCCATCACCTTCGACATCGACCCGGCGCGCCGCCACATCCTGCTGGAAGGGCTCGATGATATCGCCAGCACGCTGAAGAGCGAGGCCGTGATCGGCAGCTTCGAGCAAAAGATCAGCGCCGAGCGGCCCTGGCTCTGAACGGCCGCTCGATGGTACAGCGCATCTCCTCCGGCTCCCCATTTGAAACGCGCATCGGGTATTCGCGTGCAGTGGTCGATCGCGAGATGGTCTATGTCTCCGGGACCACCGGCTATGACTATGCCAGGATGGAAATGCCGGAGGACGTCGCGGATCAGACCCGCAATGCCCTGGCCACCATCGACAACGCCTTGCGAGAGGCCGGCAGCAGCCTGAAGGACGTGCTCCGCGTCCGTTACTACATCACCGACATGGCTGACTATGATGCCATCGTGGACGTTTTGGGTGAAACATTCTCTGAAATTCGGCCCGCCGCCACGATGATCGTCTGCGGCCTGACCACGCCCGAGATGAAGGTGGAGATCGAGGTCACCGCTCGCATCGGCGCCGGTTCATCCTGAAAGTTCTCAATCGGCCTTCTCCTATCGGCAGGCTCGGAGGAGGTTAAGACGGCACGACATCGTGCGGAGGGTGAGCCTGTCACCGAGAGGAAATACCGAATGACCAAGTCTCTCTTCCTGCTTCCCGGCGACGGCATCGGCCCTGAGGCCATGGCTGAGGTTCGCAAGATCATCGCCCACATGAACAGCACGATGAATGCCGGCTTCGAGACCGACGAAGGCCTAGTCGGCGGCTGCGCCTATGACGCGCATGGCCAAGCGATCTCGGAAGCCGACATGGCAAAGGCCACGGCGGCGGACGCCGTGTTGTTTGGTGCCGTCGGCGGGCCGAAGTGGGATGCCGTTCCTTATGAAGTACGTCCTGAAGCCGGCCTGCTGCGGCTGCGCAAGGACCTCGAGCTTTTTGCCAACCTGCGCCCAGCCATCTGCTACCCGGCACTCGCCAATGCCTCTTCTCTCAAGCCAGAGCTGGTAGAGGGCCTCGACATCCTTATCGTTCGCGAACTGACCGGCGGTGTCTATTTCGGCGAGCCGAAGGAGATCATCGACCTCGGCAACGGCCAGAAGCGGGGCATCGACACCCAGGTCTACGATACCTACGAGATCGAGCGGATCGCCAGCGTCGCCTTCGAGCTTGCGCGCACCCGCAAGAACCGCGTCTGCTCGATGGAAAAGCGCAACGTGATGAAGTCTGGGGTTCTCTGGAACCAAGTGGTGACGGAAACCCACAAGCGCTCCTTCTCCGACGTACAGCTCGAGCACATGCTGGCCGACGCCGGCGGCATGCAGCTTGTCCGCGCGCCGAAGCAGTTCGATGTCATCGTCACGGACAACCTGTTCGGGGATATGCTTTCCGACGTCGCAGCAATGTTGACCGGCTCGCTCGGAATGCTGCCGTCGGCCTCACTGGGGGCGCCGGACGGAAAAACCGGCAAGCGCAAGGCGCTCTACGAGCCCGTCCACGGCTCGGCACCGGACATTGCCGGCACCGGTGTTGCCAACCCGATCGCAATGATCGCCTCCTTCGCCATGTGCCTGCGCTATTCCTTCAACATGGTCGCGGAAGCCGATCGCTTGGAAAGGGCAATCGCCAATGTGCTCGATCAGGGCATTCGCACCGGCGACATCATGGCCGAAGGCTGCAGGCAGGTAGGAACCGCCGAAATGGGCGACGCCATCCTCAAGGAATTTGGCTCGCTTTCGGCTTGAGCGATCTGACTGCGGCGCCGAGGAAGAGCGGCGCCGCAGGGCAAACCTTGGCAGATTCATCACCGTAAGTAGGTAGCGCAAAGCACCGGCCTTGACTCCAAATCAGAATCTTCTAAACACCACCGACGAACGGGAAAGCATCCTATGAACCGCCGCGAGTTCAACATCGCTGCTGATTTCCAGCCGGCAGGTCTTGCCGGGCTGAGCCGGTGCTTTTCCGCCTCCAACAAAACCACGGCCAAAACGACGACGAAAACCGTCTGACGTCTCTGGCCCACCGCTCTCTCCCCGGTTAGGCCGGGGACAAGGAAAACTGCGGTTTGTCCGCGGGCTTCCCCCTCAACGATCGAGGAGAGACAGAAAGAGAGCAAAAGATCATGGGTTTCAAGATTGCAGTCGTCGGAGCAACCGGCAATGTCGGCAGGGAAATGCTGAACATTCTGGCCGAACGCGATTTCCCTGCCGAAGAAGTGGTCGCACTTGCCTCCGCCCGATCGCAGGGGACGGAAGTGTCCTACGGTGACAAAACCTTGAAGGTCTCCAACCTCGAGAACTACGACTTCTCCGACACAGATATCTGCTTAATGTCGGCCGGCGGCGAGACCTCGAAGAAGTGGTCGCCGAAGATCGGCGCCCAGGGCTGCGTCGTCATCGATAACTCTTCTGCATGGCGGTACGATCAAGAGGTTCCGCTCATAGTTCCGGAAGTGAACCCAGACGCGGTCGAAGGCTTCCGCAAGAAGAACATCATTGCCAATCCCAACTGCTCCACCGCGCAGCTGGTTGTGGCGCTGAAGCCGCTTCACGACTTTGCCAAGATCAAGCGCGTCGTCGTCTCGACCTACCAATCTGTATCTGGCGCCGGCAAGGAGGGCATGGACGAGCTCTTCACCCAGACCCGCGCCGTCTTCGTGGCCGATCCGGTAGAGTCGAAGAAGTTCACCAAGCGTATCGCCTTCAACGTGATCCCCCATATCGATAGCTTCATGGAAGACGGCTACACGAAGGAAGAATGGAAGGTCTTGGCCGAAACGAAGAAGATGCTGGACCCGAAGATCCGTGTGACCTGCACCGCAGTCCGGGTCCCCGTATTTATCGGTCACTCAGAGTCGGTCAACATAGAGTTCGAGAATGAGATCACTGCCGATCAGGCGCGCGACATCTTGCGTGACGCGCCCGGCTGCCTCGTCATCGACAAACATGAGAACGGTGGTTACATCACGCCGATCGAATGCGCGGGTGAGGACGCGACCTACATCTCCCGCATCCGCGAAGATGCGACTGTCGAAAATGGCCTCAACTTGTGGGTCGTATCCGATAACCTACGCAAGGGAGCAGCCTTGAACGCGATCCAGATCGCCGAACTGCTGCTCAACCGCGGCCTCATCAAGCCGCGCAGACAGACAGCCTGAATCTTGTTGATTGAGCCGGCGCCAGCAATGGCGTCGGTCGCTTCTCCTCACGAATAATTCAGTCCCTCTGAGTTGAAGCCCCTGATACGAGTCCCATAAAGCTTCATTTGAACCAGAACCGGGCGTAGCGCCCATTGGAAGCGGATTGTTCTATGTTGAAAACCCTGCGCGCCACGACCTTCGTAGCGGCTCTCACCTCCATGGCGGCACCGGTTGCGGCTGCGCAATGCGGCAATGACAGCAGCGGATTCAATGCTTGGATGCAGGCGTTCAAGCCGCAGGCAGTTGCCAACGGTATCTCGCCGCAAGTTGTCGAGCGGGCGTTTGCCAATGTCTCCTATAACCGCGATACCATTCGCGCGGATCGTGGCCAGAAGAGCTTCAAGCTTTCCTTCGATCAGTTCATGGAAAAGCGCGGCGGTGCCACCATCATCGCGCGGGGCAAGAAGATGAAGAATACCCATGGCCAGTTGTTGGCGTCGATCGAACGCCGCTACGGGGTACCAGCCGGTCCGCTGCTCGCAATCTGGGGCATGGAAACCGGCTTTGGCAGCTTCCTCGGCAACCAGAATACACTATCTGCGGTCGCAACACTGGCCTATGACTGCCGTCGCTCAGACTACTTCACCGAACAGCTTTACGCCGCGCTGACCCTTGTGCAACGCGGCGACTTGAGCCCGTCCGACAAGGGCGCGGCACACGGTGAAATCGGCCAGACGCAGTTTCTTCCTGCAAACGTGGTTCGCTACGGCGTCGATGGAGATGGTGATGGTCACGTTGATCTCGTCCGATCACGCGCGGACGCCCTCGCATCTACGGCCAACTTCCTCGTCGGCCACGGCTGGCGTGCCGGCGCTGGTTATCAGCCGGGCGAACCAAACTATGGTGCGATCCAAGGCTGGAATGCTGCCACCGTCTACCAGCAGGCGATCGCCCATATTGGTGCAGCAATCGACGGCGGCTAAGCCGTCCACCGCGTTTCCTAGGCGGCAGGTTCGGAATCTGCCGCCGCCGGATTGCGATCGGACGGTCTGGCAAAGTCGCCAGTCGCCCCGTCCATCACCCAAAGCTCGCCAGTTGAGATGTCGAACCAGGCGCCGTGAAGCTGAAGCTTTCCTTGGTCTTCCAGCGCGCGCACGTAAGGGAACGTGCGCAGGTTGCTGAGCGAATTGCGGATGGATACACGCTCCAATGCCGTCTGTCGCTCGCTCTGCGTCATCAGGTCGTTGCTCTGTATCTGATCGGCAGCAGGTCGAACCAGTCCCATCCACTTCCCGATGAAATCACCCGGCGAGAGTGGCTCCATGTTCGGATCCAGCGCTGCCTTGATGCCGCCGCAACGGCCGTGGCCCATGACAACGATGTTTTCGATCTTCAGCGCCTGCACCGCAAATTCGATTGCAGCCGACGTTGCGTGATATTGGTTGTCCGGCTCATAGGGCGGAACCATGTTGGCCACGTTGCGGACCACGAATAGTTCTCCGGGACCGCAGTCAAAGATCGTCTCGGGCGCCGCGCGGGAGTCACAGCAGGCGACGACCAGCGTGTGCGGGCTCTGCCCTGCCTCCGCCAAGCTCCGGTAGCGGTCACGCTCATCCGTATAACGGCCGCTCATGAAGTTGTTGTACCCGTTCAGGAGGCGCTCTGGAAACTGTTGCATGGGTTCACTCTTTCCCTAGGGTTCTCGTACTGACCGGTCGACCAGCTGTCGTCTATCATCGCACACGCTGAAGCGGGTGTATGAGGCGGCGCATCTGCACCATCGCCATCGGTGTTGTCAGGCTGCTCGCATCGGTCTCGAGCGTAAGCTCGTCGCTTCCGCGCTTTGCGGTGCGGGCAAGAATTTCGTAGACGCTGGCGGTCGCGAGCTGAAGCGCCCGCTCCTCATCAGCGCCGGTCATCAATCGCGCCAGGAAGAGGGCCGAGAGCAGGTCGCCCAAGCCGTTGGGCGGATTGTCGATCAGCCGGTGTTCGGCGAGCAGCGCGTGCGTCCCGCTGAGATAGAGATTGCCGGTCCCCCCTGCCATCATAGGCACGGCGGAGGTCACCAGCATCCGCGACGGTCCGAGCGCAAGTGCGGCTTCCATGATCGCGGTGTTGCTTTCCAGTTCGCTCCCGGCAAGCCAGGCAAGCTCGTAGCGGTTTGGTGTCGCGATATTGGCAAGCGGTATGAGCTCTTCTCGGATGGCCTCGGCTGTCGCCTGGGGGACGTAGAGGCCGCCCAGATCACCCATCACCGGATCGCAGACATAAAGAAGATCCGGATTGCGCTCCTTGAGCGCCCTCACCAATCCGGCCACCGCCTTCGGCTGCCGCTCGTTCCCGAAATAGCCGGTCAGCACCGCCTTCACCTCTGCGCCCCATCGGGCGTGGATCAGGTCGTCAATGACTTTATCGAATTCGTCGGCTGCGAAGGTGAGGCGGGTTGAGGGACCGTGACCAGGATGCCAGGGCAGAACGACCGTCGGCAGCGCCCAGACCGGAAACCCCAGCGTCTCCAGTGCGAAGACAGCGGCGCGATTGCCAACGGAGCCACGAACGACGTGACTGGAGATGACGATGACGGCGCCGGGAGTGTCCATGTCTGCGTTTCCGTTTCGGCTCGCTTGATGGTTTTTTCACGGTCGCTTGTCAATAACCCTGCTCCATATGGATAGCTGAAGCAACGGGTCTTAGGGTCAGGCATTTCCCTGATGACGCGACAGTTGACGGATCGATCACGGCGACATCATGTTGTCGCCGAAGCAGGAGATGGACATGGCAAGGCAGAACCCCAAGCGAGACAAGCAGATCGAGAACGCGCGGAAGATTGCAGCCCAGAACTCCAAACCATTCCTCGATCCGTCAGTCCTATTTGGCCGGGCAAGCAACGACGACCTGGAAAACTATGCTCCAGATATGCTGGCCGCCGCGGCGGTGTATGCCAGGGAACGGCTCGACAGCTGGACGCGCATTCGCTCTTCGGTGACTCTGGAGCCCGTGGAAGGCGTCAAGCCAGAGGGTCAGGCGGTGCATGTCCTGACGGTGATCGATCGCAACATGCCTTTTCTCTTCGATTCCGTTATGGGAGAGGTGACGGCAAACCATCGGGACCTCGCTCTCGCTGTCCATCCGATCCTGCTCCTTGAGCCGGGGAAGGAGCCCGTCCTGCGGACTGGTGATCATCCGGGTGATCCGTCTCATCACGTCAGCTTAATCCAGATCCACCTACCTCCGCTTTCGGCGAGCGAAGCCGACAATCTAGTAGCCCGCATCCAATACGTGCTTGACCAGGTGCATCTCGCGATCACCGATTGGCGCCCGATGCTGGATCTCCTCCAAGGCGCGGCCGACCAGCTTCGGACCTCCGCCAGCAGGAGGAAGAGCGACCGCGACGAAGCGCTCGCCTTCCTCGAATGGCTGCGAGACGACAATTTTACCTTCCTCGGCATGCGCGAATACATCTATTCCGGCAAGGGGGCGAACGCTACGGTAGAGCGCAGCAAAGGCAGGGGTCTCGGCATCCTGTCGGATCCGGACGTTCTGGTCCTGCGCCAGGGTAAGGACGCAGTGACCACGACTCCCGAGATTCTCGAGTTCCTCGACGGTCCGGATTTCCTCATCGTCACCAAGGCGAACGTGAAGTCCGTGGTCCATCGCCGTGCTTACATGGATTATGTCGGCATCAAGCGCTTCGACGCTGACGGGAAGGTGACGGGCGAGCTGCGCATAGTCGGGCTCTTCACCGCCACAGCCTACACCCACTCGGTCACCGACATTCCGCTGCTGCGGGCGAAGACACAGCGGGTGGAGGAACAGTTCGACTTCGACCCGAACAGTCACTCGGGCCGCATGCTCGCCAACACGCTAGAGTCATACCCCCGCGACGACCTCTTCCAGATCGAGGTCCCGACGCTGGCGCGCTTCTGCGAGCAGATCATGGAGCTCAGCGAACGCCCACGCGTGCGCGCGCTGCCTCGCATCGATCACTTCGACCGCTTCGTCTCCGTCATCGTCTATGTGCCGCGCGAGGATTACAATTCGCAGGTACGTGAGAAGGTGAGCGATTACCTGGCACAGGTCTATGAGGGCCACCTCTCTGCCTATTACCCGGCATTTCCCGAAGGCGGCGTTGCCCGGGTCCACATCATCATCGGTCGTCGCGGCGGCCGCACGCCGCGCATTCCCCAAGCGAAACTTGAGGAAGCGATCCGCGCCATCTCCACGCCGTGGGAGCAGAGTTTCGCGGCTCTCGCGGACGAGCAGATCAAGCTCTCCGTCAACAAGGCCTTTCAGGAAGCCTTCGCACCAGAGGAAGCCTATGCAGACCTGCAAAACATCACCGCCTGCGCGAATGGCGAATCCATCCGGATCGCTCTCTACACAAGGCCGGAAGACGCCGCAGACACGCTGCGCCTGAAAATCTTCCATCAGCCGGAACACCTCTCGCTGTCGCGACGTGTCCCGCTGCTGGAAAACCTCGGTTTCCGGGTCGTCAGCGAGCAGACATTCGACATCGAGGTTGAAGGGCAGGACCTGAATCCGGTCGTGCTGCACGACATGGAGCTCCAGTTACGACACCAGTCGCCATTCACGCTCGAAGACGATGCAGCGCGGCTGCAAGAAGCCTTTCTGGCCGCCTTCAATGGCCTTGCCGACAACGACTCCTTCAACCGGCTCGTCCTTCTCTCGGGCCTTACCACGCGTGAAGCGACGGTTCTGCGTGCCTATGCCCGCTACCTGAGGCAGGCCGGCATCGTTTATTCACAGGCGCTGATCTCCGATACCCTTGCCAGGTATCCAGCCATATCGCGCGCCATCTTCCACCTGTTCCAGGAGAGCTTCGATCCGTTGCTGGGTGACAAGGCCCGGGCAAAGAAGATTTCCGGCCGGCACGAAGAGCTGGAGAAGGCACTGGCTGGCGTCCCGAGCCTCGACGACGACCGGATATTCCGCCGCTACATCAACGCCGTAGATGCCACGCTTCGCACCAACTACTTCCAGCGGACCGAAGTCGGCCTCCCACGGGCCAACCTTGCTTTCAAGTTCGATCCGAAACTCCTCGATGGCCTGCCCCAGCCGCGCCCCTTCCGCGAAATCTTCGTCTACGGCACTGAAGTCGAGGGCGTCCATCTGCGCTTCGGCAAAGTGGCACGCGGCGGTCTCCGCTGGTCGGACCGTGCGGAGGACTATCGCACCGAGGTGCTTGGCCTGGTAAAGGCCCAGCAGGTGAAGAACGCGGTGATCGTGCCGGTTGGCGCCAAGGGCGGCTTCGTTCCGAAAGCTCTGCCGGAAGTCGGTTCGCGTGAGGAGATCTTCGTCGCGGGCAGGGAAGCCTACAAGACCTTCATCCGGACCCTGCTCTCGATCACGGACAATATCGTGGACGGTGAAGTCGTCGGACCGGAGAACACGCTTCGCGTCGACGGCGACGACCCATACTTCGTCGTCGCAGCCGACAAAGGTACCGCCACCTTCTCGGACACCGCCAACGCTCTGGCTCAGGAGGCGGATTTCTGGCTCGATGATGCCTTCGCATCCGGCGGCTCCGCCGGCTATGATCACAAGAAGATGGGCATCACCGCGCGCGGTGCCTGGGAAGCCGTCAAGCGGCACTTCCGCGAGATGGACATCGACATCCAGACAACGCCGTTCACTGTCGCAGGCGTCGGCGACATGTCCGGAGACGTCTTCGGTAACGGCATGCTGCTGTCGCCGCACATCCGCCTCCTGGCAGCCTTCGACCATCGCGATATCTTCATCGACCCGGATCCCGACACGGCCCGTTCCTTTGCCGAAAGGGAGAGACTCTTTGGCCTGCCGCGTTCCAGCTGGAAGGACTATGACCGCAGCTGCATGTCAGAAGGCGGAATGATTATCTCACGCACAGAAAAATCCGTGAAACTGACGCCGCAAGCGATGGCTGCAATCGATATCGACAAGGACGTGGCAACGCCGTTTGAAATCATGGCGGCAATCCTCAAGAGCCCGGTCGACCTTCTCTGGTTCGGTGGCATCGGGACCTATATCAAGGCCGCGTCTGAGACTGATGCGGAGGTTGGCGATCGGACAAACGACCCGATCCGCGTCATTGCCACCGACGTGCGCGCCAAGGTGATTGGCGAGGGTGCCAATCTGGGTGTCACCCAGAAGGGGCGCATCGCCTATGCGCTGACAGGCGGGCGTCTCAATTCGGACGCCATTGATAACTCGGCCGGCGTCAATTCGTCTGACGTTGAGGTGAACATCAAGATCGCCTTCAGTTCAGCGATGCGCTCCGGCCGCCTTACTCGCGAGAAGCGCAACCAGCTTCTTTCGTCGATGACGGACGAAGTTGCCGCCCTCGTTCTGCGCAACAACTATCTCCAGACGCTCGCGATTTCGCTGACGGAGCGGGAAGGCGTTGCAAACCGTGAGGAACTGTCCCGGGTCATGTCGGTTCTGGAGGCGCAGGGCCACTTGAACCGTACGGTCGAGACGTTGCCGAGCGACATCGAGCTCGCCGAGCGTTACCAGGCGGGCAAGCCATTGACCCGTCCAGAGATCGGAGTACTTCTTTCTTACGCCAAGATCACGCTGTTCGACGAGATCTTGGACAGCAGCCTGCCGGACGACCCTTACTTCGCCGAGGTGCTGAAGAATTACTTCCCCGCCAAGATGCAAAAATCCTTTGCACCCGACATTGAGGGGCATCGGCTGCACCGTGAGATCGTCGCCACCGTGTTGGCGAACGAAGTGATCAATCGAGGAGGGCCAGGCTTCGTCCAGGCGATGATTGACGTCACCGGGGCATCACCGGCGGACGTCGTGAAAGCAGCCTATATTGCGCGCGATGGCTTCGAGCTGCCGCATCTCTGGTCAATGACCGACGGCCTTGATGGCAAGATATCCGGCGAGACGCAGAACGACCTCTATGCCAGAATCGGCGACATCTTCGCCGACGCCACGCGCCTGGTGTTGAGGACCCACACCGGTACTGCATCGATCGAGAGCAGCACCAAGGCTATTAGGGCGGGAAGCAAGAAGCTCAGGAGTGCGCTCTCGGGCCTCGGCCTCGGCTCGGACCTTCGCGAGCTCGCCATGGAGCTTGAAGCGGCAGGCGTTCCCGCCGATCTCGCGGCAGAGGTAAGCCGCCTGCCGACCCTGGTCCTCGTGCCGGAACTTCTGATGATTGCCGAAAGCACAGGCTGTGACCTCGGTCACGTCGCACAGACCTATTTCGCAGCCACCGACACCTTCCGCATCGACCGGCTGCTTTCGCTCGGCGAAGCGATCAGCCCGTCGGACCATTACGAAAGCGTGGCGCTTGACCGGAACCTGGCACAGATGTCGTCAGCCCGTCGGGATATCGTCTGCTCGGCGCTTACCTCGCATGCCAAGGAGAAGAAGCCTTTGGAAGCCTGGTATGGTGCCAAGCGCCAGCAGGTGAACCGCCTCGTCAACGAACTCCTCGTCCTCAGCGAATCGACGGACTTCAATCTGGCGAGGCTTTCCGTTGCCGCGGGCCTTCTAGAGGATCTGGCGGCGCCGGTACCTCAAACATCTACGCCATGATCCGCAGGGGGATGCGCCGTTGACGATCCTGACTACGCCAGATGCCTCGCCAATGGCCGCCCCGCAGCGTGGCATCTGGGGTTGGATGCTGTTTGACTGGGCCGCGCAACCCTTCTTCACGGTCGTCGTCACCTTCGTGTTTGGCCCCTATTTCGTCGCCCGCCTGACGGAAGACCCAGTTTCCGCCCAGGCGGCCTGGGGCAATATGGCGACGATCTCGTCGATCGTCATTGCGCTTTTGTCGCCGGTGCTTGGTTCGATCGCCGATCAGTCCGGCCCTCGCAAACCCTGGATTGCTGCCTTTGCCGCCGTGAAGATCGTCTGCCTGTCTCTGCTCTGGCTGGCTGCTCCTGGATCGCCGATGATCTGGCCGCTCCTGCTGATGATCTTTGCCTCGATCGCCGCGGAGTTCTCCATCGTCTTCAACGATTCGATGATGCCGCGCCTGATTGGTCCGGATGACGTCGGCAAGGTCTCTAACACCGCCTGGGGACTAGGCTATCTCGGCGGCATGCTGGTGTTGATCCTGGTGGTGACGCTTCTGGCCGGCAGGCCGGAAACCGGCCTTACCCTGCTCGGCATAGAACCTCTCTTCGGCCTTAACCCGGCGCAAGGTGAAGACGCCCGCATCGCCGGCCCCATTGCCGCCGGATGGTACTTCCTGTTCATCCTGCCGATGTTCTTCTTCACGCCGGATGCGGCCAAGGGCCTGCCGATGGCGAAGGCAGTGCGTTCCGGTCTGACCGAACTTCGCGGCACCCTTGGGGACCTCAGACAGCGCCGGGGAATCTTGAAATTCCTGGTTGCGCGCATGCTCTATCAGGATGGCGTTAACGGCCTGCTGATCCTGGGCGGCGCCTTTGCGGCCGGCATGTTCGGCTGGGCGACGATCGAGATCGGGGTCTACGGCATTCTCTTGAACGTGGTCGCGATCTTCGGCTGCTTCATCGCCGGTCGCCTCGACGTAAGGCTGGGTTCGAAGGCCGTGGTGCTGATCAGCCTGATCCTGCTCCTGACGGCAACGGTCGGGATCATCTCCACCGGTCCGGGCTTCGTCTTCTTCGGCCTGATGCCGCTCGGGCTGGAGGACAGCGGCGGCCTCTTTGGAACGGCTGCCGAAAAGGCCTATGTCCTGTTCGGCCTGCTGATCGGCATCGCCTTCGGCCCGGTCCAGGCCTCGTCGCGTTCCTACCTCGCGCGCAGCGTCAGCATTGCCGATGCCGGCCGCTACTTCGGCATCTATGCACTGTCCGGCCGGGCGACGAGCTTCATGGCCACGCTGCTGTTTTCGCTTGTCACCTATGCCAGCGGCTCTGCCCGCTTCGGCATGGCAACACTCATCCTGTTCCTGCTGAGCGGCCTTCTGCTTCTGCTGCGCACGCCCTACCCGGCCAACGCTCCGCCAGCCAGGACCTAGTGGCGGAAGTGCCGCATGCCCGTGAACACCATGGCCACGCCATGTTCGTTCGCGGCGTCGATCACCTCTTGGTCGCGCATGGAGCCACCCGGCTGGATCACTGCAGTGGCACCTGCAGCAATGGCTGAGAGAAGCCCGTCGGCGAAGGGGAAGAAAGCTTCGGACGCAACGGCCGAACCTTTGGTCATCGGCTCGGCCCAGCCCATCGCCTTGGCCGCCTCTTCCGCCTTGATGGCGGCGATGCGGGCAGAATCGATGCGGCTCATCTGTCCGGCACCGATCCCGGCCGTCTGGCCGTCCTTGGCGTAGACGATCGCGTTCGACTTCACGTGCTTGGCCACCTTGTAGGCAAATTTCATGTCTTCCAGCTCGCGGTCCGTCGGAGCGCGCGCTGTGACCACCCGCAGGTCAATATCCTCGATCATGCCGTTGTCGCGCGTCTGCACCAGAAGTCCGCCGGCAACCGTCTTGGCCGTGATGCCGCGCGAACGGGGGTCGGGCAGCCCGCCCGTTTCAAGCAGGCGCAGGTTCGGCTTCTTCGCGATCACGGCCTTCGCCTCTTCCGAAACCTGCGGCGCTATGATCACTTCGGTGAAGAGCTTTACGATCTCCTCCGCCGTCTCCGCATCGAGAAGCTGGTTGAACGCAATGATGCCGCCGAAGGCCGACGTCGAGTCACAGGCAAGCGCCCGCAGATAGGCGTCCTTCAGTGTCGGCCCTGTAGCGACGCCGCAGGGATTGGCGTGCTTGATAATCGCGCAGGCTGCGCCTTGGTCTGACGAGAACTCGCCAATCAGTTCGAATGCGCCATCGGTATCGTTGATATTGTTGTAGGAGAGCTGCTTGCCCTGCAGGAGCTTTGCCGTTGCGACCCCAGGGCGGTTTTCGCCGGTAACATAGAAGCCGGCTCTCTGATGCGGGTTTTCGCCGTAGCGCATCTCTTCCCTGAGGATACCGCCAATTGTGCGGTAGTGCGGGATCTCGATGTCGAGCGCTTCGGCAAACCAGTTCGAGATTGCCGCATCGTAGGCCGCCGTGCGCGCATAGGCTTTAGCGGCGAGCTTCTGCCGGAAGGCGTAAGCCGTCTGGCAGTCATTGGTGCGCAGCGCCTCGATCAGGGCCGGGTAATCCGTAGGATCTACCACCACCGTCACATAGGCGTGGTTTTTCGCCGACGCGCGGATCATTGCCGGACCGCCGATGTCGATGTTCTCCACCGTGGTGGGATAATCGCCGCCGGCCGAGCGAACCTCCTCGAAGGGATAGAGATTGATGACGGCAAGATCGATTCCCTCGATCCCATGCGTCTTCATCGCCTCCACGTGGTCGGCATCATCGCGAATGGCCAGTAGACCGCCATGGACGTTCGGGTGCAGCGTCTTGACGCGACCGTCCATGATCTCCGGGAATCCAGTAACCTCCGAGACGTCCGTGACGTCGAGACCTGCAGCAGCGATCGCCTTGTGCGTGCCACCGGTCGAAAGAAGCCGGACGCCTTGCGCCGAAAGAGCCTGTGCCAATTCGACGATACCGGTTTTGTCAGAAACTGACAGCAGCGCGGTGCGGATCTTGATCTGGTCAGGGGCGGGAATCTTCTTGGAAACGACGGCCATCGGATGCTCCTTGAAACGGTGCGGCAGGGGCTTTGGCGCCGCGTTAGCACAGCTTCCGGAAGGAAGGAACGCCTATTCCATCCGCTTCAACATCCAGCGGATCTCGGAAACCTCCGGCGGCGAGAAGGCGATGACGATTTGCTGGCTGGAGCGGAAGCCGGAGGCATCGGCAAAGAAGATGTCCTCTTCGATCGTGGGCGTTAGGCCAGGAGCGCTGAAAGTCCAGGCCTCACCGTCGGCCGCCACCATCAGCACCGTCTCCTCGTCCTGCCGGGAAAGAGTGATCGATGGGTGAATGTGAAATCTCGCTACCGCCTCTACAGGACGCTGCCCGCGCAGCCCTTCCGGCGAAGAAAGCATGTCGTGGCCCTTAATCTTGTTGCCGCTGTTGTTGAGGCCGATTTGCCGTTCGTGGACATAGCCAAGGCCGCTGAGATAGCCATCGTGAACCGACCTGAGCCAGTCATTGCCGTGCTGGTCATTGGACCGCTCCACCTCGATGACCGTGGCGCCGGCGAGAATGCTGGCGCGGCAGAAATACGAACGGATCATCCGGCTTGAGGATGTCTCGTCCACCGTGACGGTCGAATGTGCGGCCGTGGACCGCGCGACACGGCGGAACTCACGCGCCGCAAACTTTGGCGAACCGCTGTTCACGATGAAGCGATTACGCCCGGAAGACATCTCGAATGAGAGACAGCCGGCATGGGCGCGCTGGGAGAGCTCGGCTCTCAGCGGAACGCCCGTATCCACAATGATCGTCGTGCCGCTGGCTGAAAGCCGATGATAACGCGCATGGGGAAGCGATTTGGACGGCTGACCGCCGGTCTCGTCATACCGTAGCACTGACATCAGTTCGCTTGCCGGCGTCGACGTCGCGCCATTGAAGAGCGCCAGATCTCCGTCCTGATGGCGGAAGAAGCGAAGGGCGGGATACATCCGGTCGATCGTCGGGATGAGCTTCGACGGCACATCATGACCAAGATTGATATAGGTCTGGCGTAGCGGCAGAAGATCAAGCAGCAGATCTAGGATGGCGCGCGGATTTCGCGATACATGCGCTCCGTCGGCCAGGATCTGCCGCTCCAGTTCACGATCCAGCCGCTTTCCCTCGCGCTTGATGAAGGCGTTGCGGGTGGGCATGGAGACCGAGGCCATGGCAAGAGCGATGCGGATCCGCAACCGCGTCTCGTCCTCCGGCAGCCCACGCACAATTCGTCGTAGATAGCGCACCTGATACGTTAGGCTCTTCATGAAGCGCCGGTAGAAACCCGCTTCCGCCCCCTGCAGCACGACGGTTGAGTGGGAGAGCCAGGCAATCACCCGCTCGGCAACCACATTCGGCTCCCAACCCACGCCCCACGGACGACGGCCATGCAGCGCGATCCAACTCGCAACGATGGAGCGGCAACGGGCACAAGCGGGCTCCGTGCGCTGCGCCCGGATATGGCGGAGCCAAGCGAAGGAATGCAGCCGCTCCGAGAGCGCTCTTGAGGGGTGTTCTACGGCAAAGGGCGACAGGCCTTGGGTGTCCAAGGAGGTGCCGGCAAGAGGGAAGCGGCCGAAGCCGATTTCTTCGGCGACAAAAGGGTCCACCGCCCGGAGGTCAGACGGGGCAACCAAAAGCCGATCGGGCACATGGGATGAAAACGGCGTAAGCGCGAGCCGCAGGCCGGCCGTCCGCCGATAAAAGCGACGGCAGGCCTCCCGCAAGCCGAACGACATCAGTGTTCGGCGATCCGCGAGCTGCATTGCCAATTTTGGACACTCCGCGGAATTGAACAACCGCCCCACGAGCGGGCTCACCCTTTAGCCAATTCGAATACAATCGGTTGTCAGGGTAAAGAAATTCTTAGCGGCGCCGGAGCACGCAGGCGAAGAAGCCGTCCATGCCACCGGAGAACCCTTCGCTCGGCGACAGCATAGCCGGCGTTGTTCGGAACTCGCCCTGTGCCGTGATGGCCTGTTCTAGCCCGGGCCAGAGCGCCACATCGACCGGCACCCGCTCGAGAGTTGGATCCTCCGCTAAGAGGTCTGCCACCAGATCCTCGCCCTCCAGCGGATCGAGCGAGCAGTTGGAGAAGACAATCAGCCCGCCGGATTTCACCAGCGTCACCGCATGCCGAAGCATCTTGGCCTGCAGCGCTGCAAGCTTAGCGACGTCCTCCGGCCCCTTGGTCCAGAGGACGTCCGGATGTCGCCTCGTCGTGCCGGTGGACGAGCAGGGTGCATCGAGCAGCACGCCATCGAGCGGGGGGTCCGGCCGGAAATCGAAGAGATCCCCCTGCACCAGCTCCGCCTTCAAGCCGAGCCGTTCGAGGTTCTCCTTTAGCCGCGTCATGCGGTTCGCGGATTGCTCAACGGCGATCACCTCGGCGCCCGCAGCAATCAGCTGTGCCGTCTTGCCGCCGGGCGCGGCGCAAAGGTCGGCGATCCGCTTGCCCCTGATATCGCCGAACAGCTTTGCCGGGATACTGGCCGCCACGTCCTGGACCCACCATGCACCCTGGTCGAAACCGGGCAGGGACGCGACAGATCCCTCAAAGGAGGGCAGGCGAAGGCTGCCCGTCGGCAGACGCCGTGCCCCCATCGCCTCGGCCCACTGCTCCGGGTCGCCCTTTGTCGTGACGTCGATCGGCGGCGGCGAAAGCTGCGCCTCTGCGATATCGCGTGCATCATCGGCGCCGTAGGCAGCCGTCAGACGCTCCATGTACCAGCCTGGAACCGGCGAAACCTGCGCGATCTGCTGCAGAACCGCTTCCTTCTCCCTCACCAGCCGGCGCAACACGGCATTGACCAGCTTGGCGAACCGCCGATTGCGCGGATCGCGGTTCGCCTGCTCAACGGCCAGGTCGACGGCAGCATGGGAGGGGATGTCGAGGTAGAGGATCTGCCCGGCGGCCACGCAGAGAACGTGGTGGAGCGGGCGAGCGCCCTGCGGCAGCGGCGACTCCAGGAGAGACGCAAGCGCCGCTTCAATGCGCGGCAGGTGGCGCAGCACGCTGAGAAGGATGGCGCGGGCGAGGGCGCGATCCTGATCGTGCAACTGCTTATAGGCGGGATTGCCATGAACCGGATCGAGGATCCCGTCCAGCGAGATCTTCCTGTCAACCACCGCCGCCAGAAGCTTGGCTGCGGTGGCGCGGACCTCAAGCCCGGCCTTGTCGTCGTGAGCGGGTCGGGCAGGGGCCTTCGGTCGTTTGGCGGATGCTGTGTGCTTGAACGGCTTCTTGTTCTTTTTAACTTGGTTCAAGACCAGGGTCCCTTGCGCGGCTCGGATGGGCCGCGTCCCCAGCCGGTATTAGGAACGGAGCGCGCGGTGCGCGTGGATTTAGCAGCACGGAAGCCCTGCGTCGACCCGCCGCCGATTTCGCCAGACATCTGCTGCAGGGCGGCGATGCGGTTTTCCGTGTTTGGATGGGTCGAGAACAGATTATCCATCCGCTCGCCGGACAGCGGATTGATGATGAACATGTGCGCCGTCGCAGGATTGCGCTCCGCGTCATCGTTATGAATCACCTGCGCGGCACCGGCGATCTTGCCGAGCGCGGAGGCAAGCCACATCGGATTGCCGCAGATTTCCGCGCCCCGCCGGTCGGCGGAGTATTCCCGGGTCCGGCTGATCGCCATCTGCACAAGCATGGCAGCCAGCGGCGCAACGATCATCGCGACAAGCACGCCGACGAATCCGAGCGGATTGTTGTTGTCGCGATTGCCGCCGAAGAAGAAGGCGAAGTTTCCGAGCATGGAGATCGCACCCGCGAGCGTCGCCGTGATCGTCATCGTCAGCGTGTCGCGGTTCTGGATATGCGCGAGCTCATGCGCCATCACCCCCGCCACCTCCTCCGGCGTCAGCCGCTGGAGAAGTCCCGTGGAGGCCGCGACGGCCGCGTTCTCCGGATTGCGGCCGGTGGCGAAGGCGTTCGGTTGCGGGTTATCATAGACATAGACCTTCGGCATCGGCAGCCCGGCATTGGCGGAAAGCCGCCGCATCATCTGGTGGAGCTCCGGCGCATTCGTTTCGTCCACCGGCTGCGCCCGGTAGGCCGACAGCACCATCTTGTCGGAATTCCAGTAGGAGAAGAGGTTCATGCCGGCAGCAAAGACGAGCGCAATCATCATGCCGGCGCGGCCCCCGATCAGAAATCCGACGCCCATGAACAGGGCCGTCATGAAAGCAAGAAGCATGGCGGTACGAACTGAGTTCATCGTCGGTCTCCAAATGGCTTTATTGCCGGAGTTGAACGCCCTATGATGTGGTCTATCGACCATTTCTTTTCAATATTCCGCACGGCGGAGTGAATGATGCAGAACCCCGACAACGACAACAGCCACATTGCAGAAGACGAGTCGGCAGCTAAGAAACCGCTTTCGCCGGCGGCCAAACGCGCTCTGGAGGAAGCGGAGCAGCGCCGGCAGGCCGAAAAGCAACAAGCGATGCCAGCAGAGATAGGAGGTCGCGGCGGCGCCGACCCGGCCCGCTTCGGCGACTGGGAGATCAACGGCCGCGCCATCGACTTCTAGAGGCTGAAAATCCTATTGACTCGTCGCATGAAAAGGAATTTATTCCTCTTCATGCGAATCACGGTCATCCTCATTTCGGTATTTTTCGGCGCCGGCAATGCGCAAGCCGCCGCACGCGACGAAATCTCCGGTCCCGTAGAGGCCGAAATCCTTCGCGTCATTGACGGCGACACGGTGCTCGTGGAGGCGCGTCCCTGGCCGCAGCAAAAGGTCGAGGTCTATGTCCGCATTCGCGGCATCGACACGCCGGAGATGAAATCGTCCTGCCAAAGCGAACGCGATGCGGCGCAGGCGGCGCGTCAGGCGCTGGAGCTTCTCGCAGCGTCATCATCAACCGTGAAGCTCAGCCGAATTAGCGGTGACAAGTATTTTGGTCGCGTCGTGGCGGATGTTACTTTGGCCGGAGGCGAGCAGCCGGCAGAGCATTTACTGCTCGCAGGACTTGCAGTGAGCTATGACGGAGGCCGGAAGGCCAAGCAGAACTGCAGATAGCGTGAAGAGATCGGGGCCGCCTCCCGTCGGAAGCGGCCCCGGAACTCGATCAACCAGCCTTGTTTTGCCGGTTTTCGATCAAGTCGTCGACGACGCCTGGATCGGCGAGCGTCGAGATGTCACCCAGCGCCCCAAAATCGTCTTCCGCGATCTTGCGCAGGATGCGCCGCATGATCTTGCCGGAGCGGGTCTTCGGCAGGCCCGGCGCGAACTGGATCTTGTCGGGCGTCGCGATCGGGCCAATTTCGGTTCGGACATGCTTGATCAGCTCCTGGCGAAGCGCATCGTCGCCCTCATTGCCGGACATCAATGTCACATAGCAGTAGATGCCCTGTCCCTTGACGTTGTGCGGGTAACCAACAACCGCGGCCTCGGAGACCAGGTCGTGCGAGACGAGCGCCGATTCGACCTCCGCCGTACCGAGCCGGTGACCCGAAACGTTGAGAACATCGTCCACGCGACCGGTGATCCAGTAGTAGCCGTCTTCGTCGCGGCGGCACCCGTCGCCGGTGAAGTACTTGCCCTTGTAGGTGGAGAAATAGGTCTGAATGAAGCGCTCGTGGTCGCCATAGACCGTCCGCATCTGCCCGGGCCAGGAATCGGCAATGCAGAGGTTACCGTCAGCCGGCCCTTCAAGTACGTTTCCGTCGTTGTCGACCAGCTGCGGCTTGACGCCGAAGAACGGCACGGTTGCGGAGCCCGGCTTCAGGTCCGTCGCCCCCGGCAGCGGCGTGATCATGTGGCCACCCGTTTCCGTTTGCCACCAGGTGTCGATCACGGGGCAGCGGCTGTCGCCCACGACCTTGTAGTACCACTCCCAGGCTTCCGGATTGATCGGCTCGCCGACAGTGCCGAGCAGCCTAAGGCTAGAGCGCGAGGAGCGCTTCACGTATTCGTCTCCAGCCCCCATCAACGAGCGGATCGCCGTCGGTGCGGTGTAGAAGATGTTGACCTTGTGCTTGTCGATCACCTCCCAGAATCGCCCCTGGTCGGGGAAGTTCGGCACCCCCTCGAACATCAGCGAGGTCGCACAGTTCGCCAGTGGACCGTAGACGATGTAGGAGTGACCGGTCACCCAGCCGACATCCGCGGTACACCAGTAGACGTCCCCATCGTGATAGTCGAAGACATATTCATGGGTCATCGCTGCGTAGACGAGGTAGCCCCCGGTCGTGTGCAGCACACCCTTCGGTTTGCCCGTGGACCCCGAGGTGTAGAGAATGAACAGCGGGTCCTCCGCCTTCATCTTCACCGGTTCGCAATGGCCCTTAACGCTGGCGATCTCCTGGTGATACCAGAGGTCGCGGCCAGGCGCCCAATTCACCTTGCCGCCGGTCCGCCGGACGACGAGCACGTTGTTGACGGTCGCATACTGGCGCGCGGCGATATGGATCGCCTTGTCTGTGTTCTCTTTGAGCGGTACCGGCTTGCCGCCGCGCACGCCCTCGTCACAGGTGATCACGAAGCAGGACTGGCAGTCGACGATACGGCCGGCCAGCGCTTCCGGTGAGAACCCGCCGAACACGACGGAATGTACCGCGCCGATACGCGCGCAAGCCAGCATCGCATAGGCCGCTTCCGGGATCATCGGCATGTAGATCGTGACACGGTCGCCCTTCTTGACCCCGTGCTTCTTCAGGACATTCGCCAGCCGGCAGACCTGATCATAGAGCTGGTTGTAGGTGATCTTCTTGTCGATGTAGGGATTGTCGCCTTCCCAGATCAGCGCGGTGCGCTCACCATGGGTCTTCAGGTGGCGGTCGATACAATTGTAGGAGACGTTGGTCAGTCCATCCTCGAACCACTTGATCGAGACCTTGCCCCTGAAGGAGGTGTTCTTGACCTTTGTGTATGGCTTGAACCAGTCGATCCGCTTGCCGTGCTTGCCCCAGAACTTGTCGGGATCTTCGATGCTCTCTTCGTACCACTTCTCGTATTTGTCCTTGTCGATCAGCGCCATGCTCTTGGTGGCACGTGACACAGGATAAACCTTCTCGGACATGGTCTCCTCCCCACTACGTCGCGAAAACCGGACCATAGGATCCGGATCATGATCTCTTCATATCAGGTGAAACCGGACCATCAATTAGACAAATGGTTCATGCTGCGCGATATTTGCAATCCGACCAATTTCCGGTTATAGACGCGTCGAAATCCCGGAAATAGTGGTTAATACCCACGGCCCGCGACACCGGCGCGGACGGACAGAGGAACTATATCCATGGCTCAACAATTGCTCATGCCGAAGGCGACGGCGGTGTGGCTGGTCGACAACACGGCACTCTCCTTCGACCAGATCGCACAGTTCTGCAAGCTACACCCCCTGGAAGTGAAGGCGATCGCTGACGGCGAGGCCGCCCAAGGGATCAAAGGTCTTGACCCTATTGCCACGGGTCAGCTTTCGCGTGACGAGATCCAGCGCGGCGAAAAGGACGTGAATCATAAGCTGAAGCTGCAAGAGCCAAAAGTTCGCGTTCCGGAATCCAAGCGCCGCGGCCCCCGCTACACGCCGGTCTCCAAGCGCCAGGACCGTCCGAACGCAATCCTCTGGCTTGTCCGCAACCATCCGGAACTCAAGGACGCGCAGATCTCGCGACTCGTCGGCACCACCAAGTCGACAATCGAGCAGATCCGCGACCGGACCCACTGGAACTCTGCGAACCTGACGCCGATGGACCCGGTAACGCTTGGCCTGTGCAGCCAGATCGATCTGGACCTGGAAGTCGAGAGGGCCTCCAAGGGCCGTCCGTTGCCGACCATGGAAGAAGCGGGGGCCACGCTTCAGTCTGCCACAGAGACAGAGAACCTCGGCTTCGACTACCGTAGCGAGCGCGAGGAAGAAAAGGAGATGGATGCCGACGCCGTCTTCGCCAAGCTGAGCTCCTTGAAGTCCACGCCACGCGACGAGGACGATGAAGACAGCCGCTATTGAGCGGCCGAGACATCTACAGATGCAGGCCCCGGCTAAAGGCCGGGGTTTTTCGTTTCAGGCACTTTCTTTGACGCCACCTGGCGCACAAGCGTTGCCGCGCCGTTGCAGGATCTCGAGGATCTCATCGAGGATAGCCGGATCATCGATCGTTGGCGGCATGGTCCACGCCATTCCATCGGCGATCTTCTGCATGGTACCGCGCAGGATTTTGCCGGAGCGTGTCTTGGGTAGGCGCTTCACCACCATCACCATCCGAAAGGCCGCGACAGGCCCTATCTCGCTGCGCACCAGATCCACCACTTCCCGCTCGATGGCCGCTTCATCGCGGGAAATGCGGTTCTTCAGCACCACGAATCCACACGGTACCTGACCCTTCAAAGGATCGGCCACGCCGATGACCGCGCATTCGGCGACATCCGGATGCATGGCACAGACCTCTTCCATTGCACCGGTGGAGAGACGGTGGCCAGCGCAGTTGATGATGTCGTCGGTTCGCGCCATCACCGAGATATAGCCCTCCTCGTCCATCACGCCGGCATCTGCGGTCTTGTAGTAGCCTGGGAACTCAGTGAGGCAAGCCTGCCGGAAGCGGTCGTCCGCATTCCAGAAGCTGACAAGGCATCCCGGCGGCAACGGCAGCTTCACCACGATGTTGCCGAGCATTCCCCGTGGCACCGGTTGGCCCTCGTCGTCGAGGACATCCACCGCATAGCCTGGCATCGGATGCGTCGGCGAGCCGGCCTTGAAAGGCAGGAGGCCGAGACCAAGCGGATTGGCAACCATAGGCCAGCCCGTTTCCGTTTGCCACCAGTGATCAATAACGGGCACCTGTAGTACCCGCTCGGCCCACTTCAGTGTTTCGGGATCGGCCCTCTCTCCCGCTAGAAACAAAGCCTGTAGCCCCGAAAGATCCTGGTTGCGAACCAGATCACCCTCCGGATCGTCGCGCCGGATCGCACGGAACGCCGTCGGCGCCGTGAACAGCACCTTCACGTTGTAGTCGGAGATCACCCGCCAGAAAGTGCCTGCGTCCGGTGTGCCAACTGGCTTGCCCTCGAAGAGGATCGTCGCATTGCCGGCGAGAAGGGGCGCATAGACGATATAGGAATGGCCGACCACCCAGCCGATATCGGAGGCAGCCCAGAACACATCCCCTGGCTTCACACCATAAACGTTTTGCATCGTCCAATGGAGCGCCACCATATGTCCCCCGTTGTCGCGCACCACCCCTTTCGGCTGCCCCGTAGTTCCCGACGTATAGAGGATGTAGAGCGGATCGGTCGCAGCGACGGACGCGCATTCCACCACGGTCCCGTTGATCTTCTCGGCCTCCACGGCTTGGCGGAAATCCACGTCGCCATGTTCGTAACGCAGTGGCGCATGCAGTTCGTCCCGCTGCAGGATCAGGCAAACGTCCGGTTTCGTCTTCGCCATATCGATGGCGTGGTCGAGCAGGGGCTTGTAAGGCACGACTTTGCCCGGCTCCAGGCCACAACTGGCACTGATCACCACTTTGGCGCAGCAGTCATCGATGCGGGTTGCAAGTTCATGGGCTGCGAAGCCGCCGAAGACGACGGAGTGGACGGCACCGAGTCGTGCGCAAGCGAGCATGGAAAACACGGCCTCTGGAACCATCGGCATGTAGATGATTACCCGGTCGCCCTTGCCGACGCCGTGGTTGCGCAGAACCGCCGCAATCGCCTGCACTTCAGCCAGCGCCTCGTCATAGGTGAAGCGAGCTTTCGCACCATTCATCGCGCTGTCGAAAATCAATGCCAACTGGCCTCCGCGACCTTGTTTCACGTGGCGGTCGAGGCAGTTGAAGCATGTGTTTGTCTCGCCTCCGACAAACCAGCGCCCATAGACGCCTTGATCACCGTCGAAGACTTTGTCGATCGTCTTGAACCATGTAAGACCGTCGGCGGCATTCCGCCAGAACGCCTCGGGATCGTCCTGCCATTCGGCATAGACCTCAAAGTATTTGCTCGGCATCTGCTCCTCCCAAAGTCCCAGCGCAGCCATGAGACAGTCTTAGGATGAGGCAGTTTGGCCTGGAAAGCCAGACTTAAGGGCTAGGCGGAGCTAGCGTTTGCCAAAGATGGCGGAGCCGACACGGACACTGGTGGCGCCGAACTCAATGGCTGTCTCGAAATCGCCGGACATACCCATGGAGAGCTTGTCCAACCCGCATTCCATGGCGAGCTTCGCCAACAGGGCGAAATGCGGCCCCGGATTCTCTTCTGCCGGCGGAATGCACATCAGTCCCTCGATGGAGAGACCGAGTTCGTCGCGGCACATACTGACGAAGTCACAGGTCTCCTTCGGCGCAATCCCCGCCTTCTGCGGCTCAAGGCCCGTATTCACCTGGACATAAAGTCGTGGCGTCCGGCCCTGTTTTCTCATCTCGTCCGCCAGGACGCGGGCGATCTTCTCCCTGTCGACTGTCTCGATTACATCGAAAAGAGCCACTGCATCCGCTGCCTTGTTCGACTGCAGAGGCCCGATCAGGTGCAGTTCGACGGCGGGAAATTCATCCTTCAACACCGGCCATTTGTTCTGGCTCTCCTGCACCCTGTTCTCGCCGAATACCCGTTGGCCCGCCTGGATAACCGGCCGGATGGTGTCTGCATCGAAGGTCTTAGACACCGTGACTAGGGTCACCGAACCGGCTGATCGACCCCCTCTCCGTTCCGCTGCCGCCACGCGTCCGCGAACCTCCGCCAATCTTTGCTCGACAGTCATGACATCCTTCCTTCGAAATCAGGTGATGGCTTACCCGTCCGGACGCGACGTGCCAAGTCGGCTTCCGCCGCAAGCGATTCTCCTTGGCCCTGTAAAACTTGACGCTTGAAGCCATTCATGGTGAAGGTCTGCGCAATCTTTTCAAGCATTCCCGGATAAATCGAAATGGCGAGTGAACGTTACAATCCGCGTGAGGTCGAGCCACGCTGGCAGCAGAAGTGGGCGGAGGCCAAAGCCTTCGAAACGGACAACTCGGATCCACGTGAGAAGTACTACGTCCTCGAGATGTTCCCGTATCCATCCGGCCGGATCCACATGGGCCACGTTCGCAACTATGCCATGGGCGACGTGGTGGCACGCTACAAACGGGCACGGGGTTATAACGTTCTCCATCCGATGGGGTGGGACGCCTTCGGCATGCCAGCGGAAAATGCCGCGCGCGACAACAAGGTTCATCCCAAGGAGTGGACCTACCAGAACATTGCTTCGATGAAGGCGCAGCTGAAGGCCATGGGTTTGTCCCTCGACTGGTCGCGCGAGTTCGCCACCTGCGATGTGGATTACTACCACCGCCAGCAGCACCTCTTCCTCGACATGATGGAAAAGGGCCTCGTTTACCGCAAGCAGTCCAAGGTGAATTGGGACCCGGTGGATCAGACGGTGCTCGCCAACGAGCAGGTCATCGATGGCCGCGGCTGGCGCTCCGGCGCCCTGGTGGAACAGCGAGACCTGGTGCAGTGGTTCTTCAAGATCACCGACTTCAGCCAGGACCTGCTCGACTCTCTGAATACGCTCGACCAGTGGCCGGAAAAGGTCCGGCTCATGCAGAAGAACTGGATCGGACGCTCCGAAGGCATGACGATCCGCTGGGAGATCGTGGCCGAGACTGCGCCGACAGGCCAGAGCGAGGTGACGGTCTATACGACGCGCCCCGACACGCTCTTCGGCGCCTCCTTCCTGGCCATCGCGGCGGACCATCCGCTGGCAAAGGAAGCCGCCGCGAAGAACCCGGAAGTCGATGCATTCTGCGAAGAGTGCCGCCACCAGGGTACCTCGCTGGCTGCCTTGGAAACGGCCGAGAAGAAGGGCATGGACACCGGAATCCGCGTTCGGCACCCTCTTGATCCGGACTGGGAACTGCCGGTGTATGTGGCCAACTTCGTGCTGATGGATTACGGCACCGGCGCAATCTTCGGCTGCCCTTCCGGGGATCAGCGCGATCTTGATTTCGCCCGCAAATACGATCTTCCGGTGGTCCCAGTGGTGATGCCGGCCGACGCCGATGCACAGAGTTTCGTGATCGGAGACACCGCCTATGACGGTGACGGCGTGATGATCAATTCCCGCTTCCTGGACGGCAAGTCCACCGAAGAAGCGTTTTCGCTCGTGGCCGACCGTCTTTCCGGCACGCTGCTCGGAAACATGCCGCAGGGCGAGCGGAAGGTGAACTTCCGTCTGCGCGACTGGGGCATCTCGCGCCAGCGCTACTGGGGATGCCCCATCCCTGTGATCCATTGCGAGGTCTGTGGCGTGGTGCCGGTTCCGAAAAAGGACCTGCCCGTCAAGCTGCCGGACGACGTGACCTTCGACCAGCCGGGCAACCCGCTGGATCGGCACGCGAGCTGGCGCCACGTGAACTGCCCACAGTGCGGCGGGCAGGCTCGGCGTGAAACCGACACCATGGATACATTCGTGGACTCCAGCTGGTATTTCACCCGGTTCACGGCACCTTGGGCGGAAGATCCCACGGATCCGAAGGCCGCCAATCATTGGCTGCCGGTCGATCAGTATATCGGCGGCATCGAGCACGCGATCCTGCACCTCCTCTACTCGCGCTTCTTCACCCGCGCCATGAAGGAGACCGGTCATGTCGACGTGAAGGAGCCCTTCAAGGGCCTCTTCACGCAGGGCATGGTCGTCCACGAGACCTATCGCCGCGGCAGCGGCGCCAGTGGCGAATGGGTGTCACCAGCCGACATCCGAATAGAGGAGATCGAGGGAAAGCGTCGAGCGACCCTGCTCAGATCCGGCGAGGAGATAGCCATCGGATCGATCGAGAAGATGTCGAAGTCGAAGAAGAACGTGGTCGATCCGGATGACATCATCGCCTCCTATGGAGCTGATACGGCTCGCTTCTTCGTCCTCTCCGACTCCCCACCGGACCGTGATGTCATCTGGTCTGAGGCTGGCGTCGAGGGAGCGCACCGCTTTACGCAGCGCCTGTGGCGCTTGATTTCGGAGGCAGCCGACAAGCTGGCCGCGGTGCAGCCGACTCCGGCTAAGGAAGGTGAGGCGCTTGTCATCTCCCAGATCGCGCACAAGACGCTAAAGGCCGTGCAGGATGACTATGACCGTCTTGCTTTCAACAAAGCGGTGGCGCGCATCTACGAACTGGTCAATGCGCTGGCAGGGCCGCTTACCCGCGTTTCCGCAGGAGAAGGTGACACCGCTTTCCTCGCAGCCGTGCGTAATGCTGCAGAGATCGCCGTCCAGGTCGTTGCTCCGATGACTCCGCACCTTTCGGAGGAGTGCTGGACTGCGCTCGGCAATGAAGACCTTCTGGCCGAAACACGATGGCCGGCTTACGACCCAGCCCTTGTCGTGGAAAACGACGTGACGCTGCCGGTGCAGATCAACGGCAAGAAGCGCGCAGAATTGACAATCGCTCGCGACGCGTCGCAAAGTGATGTCGAAGCTGCGGTCCTCGGTCTGGACGCGGTCCGCGGCGTTCTGGACGGTCGGGCGCCAAAGAAGATAATCGTCGTCCCACAAAGGATCGTGAACATTGTCGTCTGATGCCTCTCCCCGTTCGTCGCTGCTTCCGAGGCTGATGTTGGTCGTCGGCGCGGTAGCCTTCCTGAGCGCCTGTCAGGCTCGCCCCTTGTACTCGCAAACCTCCGGCACCGGCGCCAAGCTGGCCGAAATAACGTTCGCCAAGGCAGATGATCGGGTCGAGCAAACCGTTCGCAACCACCTTATCTTCCTGACCTCAGGTGGCGAGGGAGACTCATTGCTACCGCAGTATCAGGTCGGCTTCGAGGTAGTATCCTCTTACAACGACATCTTGGATGACGAGGACGCGGAGGGTCTCAAGCCAGGGCGGGTTATCCTTAGAGGGAGCTATACCTTGGTGCGCATCAGTGATGGCTTACTTTTGAAGACCGGCAATCGCCATGTGACCTCACTGCTCGACGTCTCACAGCAAGAGTTTGCAGAATTGCGGGCAGTACGGGATGCCGAGGATAGGGCTGCAAGGGAGCTTGCAGAGATTATTCGCGCCGATCTCGCGATTGCACTTGCCCGAGAGCCGCAGCCTCAGGTGACATGGCAGAAATAAAATCCAACGATTCCGACAGTTTCGTCGCTCGCGCCAGCGAAACGTATCGCATCTTCGTCATCTACGGCCCGGATCGAGGGTTAGTATCTGAACGCGCCGCAATCCTCGCACGGAAATCGGGTGTGGCGCAGGATGATCCGTTCTCCATGTTAAAGCTGGATGTTGGGGACCTCCAGGACGGAGGGCGCCTGCTGGATGAGGTGAACTCCCTTGGGCTTTTTGGTGGCGAGAAGCTGGTTTGGCTGAGAGGGGCTGGTAACGAAAAGCCACTTCTGGATGCAATGGCCGTGCTTGCGGCCGGGCCGCCGCCTCCGAACCGCCTGATCGTGGAAGCTGGCGACCTGAAGAAGGGAAGTGGGCTGAGGAAGATCGCGGAGCCGGCCAAGGCCATCGGGGTGATTCCTTGTTATTCCGATGATGCCCGTGCTCTTAATGCCCTGATCGATGCCGAACTTGCCCAGGACGGATTGACTATAACGCCCGCCGCTCGCCGACAGCTCATGGACTTGATCGGTGGGGACCGAGTGGCATCCCGGAACGAGATTCGCAAACTGTCTCTCTACTGCCGCGGCTCCGGAATCGTTGAGGAGGAAGATGTTGCAGCGATCATTGGCGATGCCAGCAGCGTTTCGACAGACGACGCTGTAGACGCGGTCTTGACAGGAGACCTGCCGGCGCTGCGTCACGCTCTGCAGAAGGTGGTGGCGTCGAAGTCCCCCATCTTCCTCGTCCTGCAGGCGTGTCTCAAACAACTGCAGATGATTGATTCGATGCGTGCGGAAATGCATGAGAAGAACCTGCAGACAGGGCAGGTGATGATGACCCTCGGCCGCCACATCCACTTCAGGCGCAAGCCGGTCGTCGAAAATGCGTTGAGAACCTGGTCTCCCGAAGCGCTTCTGCGGGAGACTGAGAGGCTGCAGTCGGCAATCCTTCAAACCCGCCGAAGGCAGAATCTCGAAAACAGCATCGCATTTCAAAGCTTGATGGCGGTCGCGCTCCAATCGGCGCGAACAGGCCGGCGCACAGGTTAACGTCGCTCCAGAAGACGACAGACATCCTCAAGCTGTTCGAGGCTACGGTACGATATCCGCATCTGACCAGCACCCCCCTTGTGACTAATCTTTACGTCCAGACCCAGCGCGTCTGAAAGCGACCGCTCCAAGGCAAGGGTATCGGAGTCCTTCTGGTCGGGCTTGTCCACAACGGAAGACTGTGCTTGTTGCTTCACTTCATTCTGTGCAAGTCTTTCCGCATCACGGACCGACATCCCCTTCGAGATAATCGTGCGCGCCAGAGCAACAGGATCCGTGGTGGTGATCAACGCACGGGCATGGCCGGCAGAAAGTTCTCCCTTCGCCAGCATATCTCGAACGGGATCTGGCAGCTTAAGGAGCCGCAGACTGTTGGCGACGTGACTACGGCTCTTGCCGATAATCCCACCAAGATCATTTTGCGTATATCCATACTCCGCGATCAGCTGGTCATACCCCAAGGCCTCTTCTAGCGGATTGAGATCTGCCCGCTGAACGTTCTCCACGATGGCGATTTCAAGCGCCGTACGGTCGTCCACATCCCGTACGATCACTGGTATTTCATGGAGACCGGCTAATTGTGCTGCACGCCACCTCCGCTCCCCTGCGATAATCTCGAAGCCATCAGCGACAGTACGAACCACGACAGGTTGAACAATGCCGTGTTGACGTATGGAACTGGCTAGATCCTGCAGATCGCTTTCATCAAATTGCCGCCGAGGGTTACGCGGGTTGCGGCCAATGTGCTCTATCGGCACCATGCGGTCGGAGTTCATCGGCTTCGGTGGGTCACTGACCTGGATTGGCTGGTCCATTTCACCGATGAGGGCCGCCAGGCCGCGTCCTAGCCGCCGCTTTGAAAGGTCTTCGGTCATCTTAGTACATCACCCGTTGGTCAGGCCGCCTTGCGCCGACGTTCTCGTTGAATTACCTCCGAAGCCAATTGCAGATAAGCTTGACTACCAGCGCACTTCAGGTCGTAGAGTATGGCAGGCTTACCATAAGAGGGGGCCTCGGACACACGTACATTCCGGGGGATCAAGGTCTGATAGACCTTCTCGCCAAGGTAGGTCCGCACGTCATTCACAACCTGCTGAGCGAGATTATTGCGTGCATCGAACATGGTCAGCACGATCCCCTGGATATCCAAGCTCGGATTGACCGTCCGCCGCACCTGCTCGACTGTTTCCAGAAGCTGACTCAATCCCTCCAGAGCAAAGAACTCGCATTGAAGCGGTACGAGAACAGACTGTGCAGCCGCCATTGCGTTCATTGTCAATAGGTTGAAGGAGGGAGGGCAGTCTAGAATGATATAGGTGAACGGAAGAACGTCTTCCGTCAACGCTCGCTTCAATCGAAAAACGCGGTCTGGTTGTTGAGCAATCTCCATTTCCACGCCGAGCAGATCCATTGTGGACGGAACAATCGACAGATTGGGTACGGCAGTGGGCAGAAGCGCCTGTTGGACCGTATTGCTCGCCACTAAAAGATCATAGGAAGACAAAGCTCGGTCGCGGCGGTCGATGCCCAAGCCAGTGCTTGCGTTACCCTGTGGGTCAAGATCGACAATCAGCACCTGTTCCCCAATAGCCGCGAGGGCGGTTGCTAGATTGATGGCAGTCGTTGTTTTTCCGACGCCACCTTTCTGGTTCGCGATGGTGATTATACGACTTCTGTTGATCATGCCGCACCTAATAAGGCTGTCATCCTAGGGCCTGCAGATGGCTCACTTCGAGGATTTTCGAATCCATCTCGACAGCACTTCGATGTTCTATCAGATCGAACTGCCATTCACCACGGGCTTTCTCCAGCTCCTTTTGATAATCCCGGCCTTTATGAAAGAACGCCGTCGTTCTCCCACTCGCCATCCAAGGGTAAGAGTAGCGAAACAACAGATCGACACTGGCTAGGGCGCGTGCTGAGACAAAGTCACACCTCTCGATATGCTTCGGCGCCTCTTCGATGCGAATGGCATGCACGCTTCCCTTCGCCATGGTTTCCATCAGCGCCACGCGGAGGAATGCCGCTTTCTTCTGATTGCTTTCGATAAGGTGAACCCAACCCCCTTCCACCTCGTTCATAAGGATGGCAGTTATGATCCCAGGAAACCCTCCACCTGAGCCTAAGTCAATCCAGGTTGCTGGGTGAGGTCGCAGCTGAAAAACTTGCGCGCTATCCGCAATATGGCGATCCCAAAGTTCGGCGACGGTCGAAGGTGCCACCAAATTGATACGCCTACACCACCGAAGGAAGAGCTCCGAAAAGTGCTCTAAACGCTCGTGCGTTTCACGTGAAACACGTTTTCCGTTCAGATGCATCAGGAGACTCTCTTGGCGCGAGATAGAGATTGCTTGCGGATTGTAGCTAGGAGAAGTGCAGAGGCTGCGGGCGTCATTCCCTCAATTCTCGCCGCGTGGGCAAGTGATACCGGTCTCTGCGCAACCAGTTTCTGCTTCAGTTCAGAGGAAAGACCCGCTAGCTGCTCATAATCGAAGTCAGCAGGGATTCTCAGGCTTTCATCGCGCCGAAGCGAGAGGACATCACTCTCCTGCCGTTCAAGATAAACGGCGTACCCCGCTTCAATCTCCAGCGCTTCTGCAACTCGCGACGGGATATCACCCAGTTCGGCCCAGATTGCTCTCAGAGCGGAGAGATCGATGGATTCGTATGACAGAAGTTCAAAAGCGCTGCGTCGTTTGCCATCGTAATTGACCTTCAGTCCTCTCTGGGCGGCCTCTGTCGGCGTCAGTGATAGCTGCCGCAAAAGCGTTCGGTATTCAGTAAGGGAAGTCTCATAAGCAGAGAATGCCCGTGCTCGCTCGGATCCTACAATACCAGACGCGATGCCTTCCGGTGTAAGCCTTACGTCAGCATTGTCTGCCCGTAACGAAAGCCGGTACTCTGCACGTGACGTGAACATCCGGTAAGGTTCTGTGACGCCGCGCGAGGTCAGATCGTCGATCATCACTCCGATATAGGAACTTGTTCGGCTGAAGGTTTTAGGTGCCCCACCCCCTGCGCATAGGCCCGCGTTGAGCCCCGCCGCAAGACCTTGAGCAGCCGCTTCCTCGTATCCGGTGGTGCCGTTGATCTGCCCGGCCAGATAGAGCCCTCTGATGCTCCTAAGTTCTAGAGAATCCGTCAGTTCGCGGGGATCTACATGGTCATATTCTATTGCGTAGCCCGGCTGCAGTATCTCGACTTTCTCCAAGCCTGGGATCGTGCGAATGAACATCTCCTGCACCGCAGCGGGGAGGGAGGTCGAGATGCCGTTTGGATAAACGGTAGGGTCATCCAGCCCCTCCGGTTCGAGGAAAACCTGGTGCCCGTCTCTCTCGCCAAAGCGCATGATCTTATCCTCGATCGAGGGGCAGTAGCGAGGACCCACCCCCTCAATCTGACCGGAGTACATGGCAGATAAGCCTATGTTCCGCCTAATAACGTCATGTGTTGCACCGGTGGTCCGCGTCACTCCGCATGCGATTTGCGGCGTATTGATCTTGTCGGTCAGGAATGAAAACGGGACGGGTACCTCATCTGCCTCCTGATATGTTACCGATGACCAGTCTACCGTATGTCCATTTAGACGTGCCGGTGTTCCTGTCTTCAGTCGCCCGAGCGTAACCTGGTGCCGTGCCAGCGTCTCCGAAAGCCCGGTTGAAGCTTCCTCGCCAACACGACCACCCGATATCCTTTCGGTACCGATATGAATTACGCCTCGCAGGAAGGTTCCGGTTGTCAGTACGACAGCGGCTGCGCGAAGATGACGACCGTCCGCCAGAACAACGCCCTGAATCCTCCCATTGTTGATTAGAAGATCGTGCGCGTTACCCTCGACCACAGTGAGATCGTCTTGTGCCAGGATGGCTTCTTGCATTGCCAGCCGGTACAGTTTCCGGTCGGCTTGGGTCCTCGGTCCTCGTACAGCAGGTCCTTTACTGCGGTTCAACATGCGAAACTGGATACCGGCAGCATCGGCGACTCTTCCCATCAGGCCGTCCAGAGCGTCCACTTCCCGTACCAGATGGCCCTTCCCCAAGCCGCCGATGGCGGGGTTGCAGGACATAACCCCGATGGTATCGAACTTATGGGTCAAGAGAGCGGTCTTGGCGCTCATCCGTGCAGCGGCACTCGCCGCCTCGCAGCCAGCATGCCCTCCACCGATGACGATAACGTCGTAAGCCTCTGTCATGATGACACTCCATGTTCACGTGTTTCACGTGAATCACTTACCTATGCAGAACTGGGAAAAAATAACGTCGAGCAGATCTTCGACATCGACCGCGCCGGTTATGCGGCCAAGTGAATTTGCTGCTACTCTCAAGTACTCAGCGCGCAACTCAAGTACGTTCGCCTTTAGCGCCTCTTCGATGAAATTGGAAGCCTGTTGGAGAAGATCCAACTGCCGCTTCCGCGTTGGTACCGCACTCCCTGCCCAAACCGCCTTCACGCGCTCAAGGATCAAACGCCGCAGATCCGAAATACCTAAATTAGAATTAACCGAGATACAAAGATCGAACTCGGTTGAGGCGCCTCGCAAATCGGACTTGCTACCGACCCGGACGATCTCTCTTCCTTCAGCCGAGAAGGGTTGGTCTGTGGAAGATCCAATCTCCTGCAAAAACAGGACAAGATCTGCCTGCTCTATCAACTTACGAGCTCGGCGAATGCCCTCTTGCTCAACCACGTCCATGCTCTCTCGAAGCCCGGCCGTATCGTAAAGCTTCACTAAGAAGCCTTCGAGATCGAGATCCACACTGATTACATCACGCGTGGTGCCTGCCACCTCGGTAACAATGGCAACATCACGATCAGCAAGGGCGTTGAGCAAGCTGGATTTGCCAGCATTCGGCGGCCCTACGATCGCGACCTTGTAGCCGTCGCGAATGATCTCCCCGGCACCTGCCGCTGAGACGTGTTCTTTAAGAGCCCTGTGAAGCGTGACAATTTCATCCACTATTTGTTCCGCGACGGAGCCCGGCACGTCGTCTTCGTCGGCAAAGTCCAGTTCAGCCTCAATCATTGCCCGCGCATGGGTGAGACGTCTTGCCCAGGCATTATAAATCTCGGACTGCCCACCAAAACTTTGCTCCACCGCAAGACGTCGTTGCATCTCCGTCTCGGCAGAAATCAGTTCCGCTAATCCTTCCACCTCGACCAGGTCTAAACGCCCATGTTCAAATGACCGTCTAGAAAACTCCCCAGCCTCAGCCATGCGGAGCCCGTCCATGCTCTCCAGTTCGCCCAGCAAAGCACTTACGACAGCCCGGCTGCCGTGGGAGTGCAATTCGACGATATCCTCTCCAGTGAAGGAGTGTGGAGCTCGGAACAGAAGCACCAGAACTTCATCAAGCAGGAAGCCCGACTGACTAAAGACACGACGTAGACTTGCCACACGCGGCGCCGGCAAGGCCTTCAAGGTCAGTTTTTGTAATGCCTCACATGCTTTGGGCCCGCTGAGCCGTATCACTGCGACGCCAGCGGGTGGAGAGCCACTAGAAAGGGCGAAGATCGTATCTACTGGCGATCCCATCGCGATACCATGAGCTGGGAGGAACCAAAACGCCCGACACAAGGCCGGGCGTCGAGATATGGGCTAGCTTCGGCTAAAGCAAGCCTAGGTATTCATAGAGTCGAAGAAGTCGCTGTTGCTCTTCGTCTGCTTCAACTTGTCGATGAGAAACTCGATAGCATCCGTGGTACCCATTGGCGCCAGAATCCGGCGAAGAACAAAGATCTTCTGCAGATCCTGGCGTGGAACCAGCAGATCTTCCTTTCGGGTGCCGGACTTGAGGATGTCCATGGACGGGAAGATGCGCTTGTCGGCCACCTTACGGTCGAGGACGATTTCGGAGTTGCCGGTTCCTTTGAACTCTTCGAAAATAACCTCATCCATGCGGCTACCGGTATCGATGAGAGCGGTCGCTATGATCGTCAGCGACCCACCTTCCTCGATGTTGCGTGCAGCACCGAAGAAGCGCTTTGGACGCTGCAAGGCGTTGGCGTCGACGCCACCGGTGAGAACCTTGCCGGATGAAGGAACGACGGTGTTGTAGGCGCGGCCAAGGCGAGTGATGGAATCGAGAAGGATCACCACGTCGCGCCCGTGTTCTACCAGACGCTTCGCCTTCTCTATCACCATCTCCGCGACCTGGACGTGACGCACTGCGGGCTCGTCGAAAGTCGACGACACCACTTCGCCGCGAACCGAGCGCTGCATGTCGGTTACTTCTTCCGGCCGCTCGTCAATAAGGAGAACGATAAGGTAACATTCCGGATGGTTCGCCGTAATGGAATGGGCGATATTCTGAAGCAGAACCGTCTTGCCGGTCCGTGGCGGCGCGACGATCAACCCGCGCTGGCCTTTTCCCAGCGGTGCGATGAGGTCGATAACGCGCGCAGAGAGGTCTTTTGAGGTTGGAACTTCGAGTTCCATCTTGAAACGCTCATCGGGATAGAGCGGTGTCAGGTTGTCGAAGTGAACCTTGTGTCGGATCTTTTCCGGGTCGTCGAAATTGATCGTGTTGACCTTCAAGAGCGCGAAATAGCGTTCCCCTTCTTTGGGACCCCGGATCGGGCCCTCGACCGTATCGCCGGTCTTCAGCGAGAAGCGGCGAATCTGCGACGGCGAGATGTAGATGTCATCCGGCCCCGGGAGATAGTTCGCGTTGGCCGACCGGAGGAAGCCGAACCCGTCCTGAAGGACTTCCACAACGCCTTCGCCGATGATTTCCACATCCTGGCTGGCCAAAACCTTGAGGATCGCAAACATCAGCTCCTGCTTACGCATGGTGCTCGCGTTTTCGACCTCGAGTGATTCGGCAAAGGTCAGCAGATCCGTCGGGGATTTGCCTTTGAGTTCTTGAAGCTTCATTTCAGCCATGAAGGGGACCACGTTGAGCGTAGAAGGGGAAAAAGGCGTGCCGGTGGAATTCTCGACCACGGAGGACCTCCGGGGAGTATGAGTGATTACACGCATGCCACGAGATGAGATGGCGCGAAAATAGCGAGTCAACGCAAAGGCCGCAAGGGGTTCTGCACAAATCTTCGCCGAATTATCGGCGGCCTCAGAACGGCTTGACGATCACCAGGATGACGATGGCGATCATCAACAACGTAGGCGCCTCATTCATCATCCGCCAATAGCGTGCTGACTTGCGCGGTCCCTCCGCCGCAAAGCTCCGGACCGCTCGGCTGAAATGCACATGAACGACCGTCAGGACCACCACCAGAGTGATCTTGGCGTGTAGCCAGCCGCCCTGGAAGCCAAAGACATCCCAGGCGAGATACAGGCCTAGAACCCAGGTGATCATCATCGCGGGGTTCATGATGACCTTCAACAGCCGCTGCTCCATCACCTTGAAGGTTTCAGACTGCTCTGATCCTGGCGCGGCGTCGCTGTGGTAGATGAACAGCCGCGGCATATAGAGCAGTCCGGCCATCCAGGAGATGACCGCTATGACGTGCAGTGCCGTCATCCACCGCGCAAAATCGGCCGGCTGAGCGAAGTAAAGGCCGAGAAGGATCGCGACGAAAACGGCGAGCGCCACATAGGCCCGCTTGCCGGCGCGTCGTCCGGCCCTTTCTGACGTCTGACGTTCAGTCTCCACCATCAGGTGATACCTCGCACGAGGCGCACCAGATCCGCCACGTGCTCAGGATCAGCCTCCGGGGTGATCCCATGACCCAGATTGAAGATCAGCGGACCGCTCCCCAGCACCTGCAGGATCCTATCCACGCCCTCTTCCATCGCACGTCCGCCAGCCACAACCCGCATCGGGTCGAGGTTACCCTGAACCGGACCATCCTTCTGCAACTCGGCCGCAAACGAGAGAGGAACAGTCCAATCAAGGCCTATAGCGTTGGCATCTGTCCCCTGCCGGTAGGTCTTCAGGTTCATTCCTGCGCCCTTGGCGAACGCGATGATTCGCGCGCCCGGTCGGGCACCCCTCACTTTGCGAACCATCCGTGCCACCGGCCCGACGGCATACCGCTGAAATTCGGCTTCCCCGAGAACGCCTGCCCAGGAGTCGAAAATCTGGACGGCATCGGCACCAGCATCCAGCTGCGCGATCAGGTATTCCGCCGAAATGTCTGCGAGGATGTCCAAAAGCCGTTCAAACGCGATTGGGTTTCGATAGGAGAACAGCCGCGCAGGCGCCTGGTCAGACGTGCCATGACCCGCGATCATGTAGGTCGCCACTGTCCAGGGCGCTCCACAAAAGCCCAGCAAAGTTGTGTCTTTCGGCAGTTCCTGCCGCAGGCGTCGAACTGTCTCGATGACGGGGGAAAGATGATCCAGCACGCCATCGGGACGAAGGGTGGCCACCTCTGAAACATCCAGCGGATCCATTTGCGGTCCTTCGCCCTGTACGAAGCGTACATTGCGTTTAAGGGCATCGGGAATGACGAGGATATCGGAGAAAAGAATTGCAGCATCGAATTTGTAGCGACGAATGGGCTGCAGCGTCACTTCCACCGCATGCTCAGGAGAATAACACAAGTCAAGGAAGCTGCCGGCTCGCGAACGTGTCTCGCGGTACTCCGGAAGGTAACGTCCTGCCTGCCTCATCAGCCAGATTGGTGGAGGGGACAGGGTTTGCCCTTCAAGCACCGCTACGATCTTCCGGAATGGGCCGGTCAAGGTTTTCCTCCTAAATAGGAATCTATTTCAAAAGGCTTTCTATTTCTTAGAGTCGGTGAGTATCAAGGATTAAACAGTCTCCACAGAAGCCGCTACGATCCGGTACCTCGGTCAGCTTCGTGTACTGCGGAAGTCCGCTACAGACGTGTAATTGTGGAAGGATGATATTAGTCAACTAAAACAACGATATGTTGGTATTGTGTGGGGCGGCTTGTGTGTGGATAATGCGGGGATAAGTTTCTAAGGTTTCGATCGAAACAACGTTATCCACAACCAACGCAAAGACGGCTCCCCGGTGGAAGGATTTGTGGACAACCTGCCGGTTTTCCCATCGTGATAGATCGCAGCCCGCATCTGCCCTGAGTTCTCCCAAGTTATCAACAAAGGATAAAGAAGAGCGTGGAGAACCGGAAAAACTTCTTTCACCTGCACATGATTTCTGACTCCACTGGCGAGACTCTCATTTCGGCGGGACGTGCCGTATCGGCCCAATTCCGCAGTGCAATGCCGGTCGAGCACGTGTATCCGCTGATCCGCAACCGCCGGCAGTTGCTAGCGGTGCTCGAGGCCATAGACCACCAGCCTGGAATCGTTCTCTACACGATCGTAGATCAAGAGCTCGCCGCGCTTGTAGATGTCCGATGCCGGGAAATCGGCACCCCGAGCGTCAACGTTCTTGAACCGGTGCTGACGACTTTCCAAAGCTATTTGGGCTTCCCCTCTCGCCGACGTGTGGGCGCGCAGCACGATCTTGATGCCACCTACTTTGCTCGGATGGATGCACTCAACTTCACCATGGACCATGACGATGGACAGTTGCCCGAGGATTATGATCGAGCCGATGTGGTACTGGTCGGTATCAGTCGTACCTCGAAGACACCGACCAGCATCTATCTTGCCAACCGTGGCGTCAAAACAGCAAATCTGCCGATCGTGCTGGGAAATGGCCTTCCTCCTAGTTTGCTCGAAGCGACACGCCCCCTGATCGTAGGTCTTGTTGCCACCACAGAACGGATCTCACAGGTGCGGGAGAACCGTGACCTAGGCGGTGCCCATGGCTTCGACCAGAACTATTATACGGATCGCGCGAGCATCCAGGAGGAACTGAAATATGCTCGCAGCCTGTGTGCTAGGCACGGGTGGCCCGTCATCGACGTCACACGTCGATCGATCGAGGAGACTGCAGCCGCCATCGTTGCGCTCCGTGAGAAGCTGCGTTAATCCGCATTGACCCTCTATGGAGACATTGGTCTTGAAGCCTTTGCTCGTGCTAGCATCGTCCAGTCCTTTCCGCCGCATGCTGATGGATAATGCCGGACTAACCTTCGAAACGCGGGCGGCGTCCATTGACGAGCGTGCGATTGAAGCGGCGCTGGCAGATGATGCGACCCCTGATAATGTTGCCATGGAACTGGCGCGAGCGAAGGCGCTGGATGTCAGTCGCGATCTGCAGGGAGCGCTGGTGCTGGGGTCTGATCAAACGATGTCTCTCGGAGAGCGCGTTTATCACAAGCCCAAGGATCTGGATGAGGCTAAACGGCACCTCCTTTCCTTGTCCGAAAATACGCACCGCCTGAACAGCGCGATTGCTCTTGCTCAAGACGATCGGATTATCTGGGAGCATGTCTCACACGCGGAGCTGACGGTGAGACCGCTCTCCGAGAGTTTCGTTGAGCGATATATCCAGCGCTGTGGCGACAAGCTGTTAGGGAGTGTGGGCGCCTATCAACTGGAAGGCGAGGGGATCCAGCTCTTTTCGGAAATCCGCGGCGACTACTTCACGATACTGGGCCTTCCGCTTTTGCCGCTCCTTGGAAAGCTTAGGGAGCTCGGGGCGATTGATGGCTGATTCACGTGAAACAAATATGGTAAAAGCCTTCGTAACAGGTTGGCCCGTCAAGCACTCACGCTCGCCCTTGATCCATGGACACTGGCTGAAGCAGTTTGGTATCGCCGGTGAGTACCGGCGCGAGCCGGTGACCGTTGACGGATTCCCTGCCTTCGTAGCCAGCCTAAAATCAGGTTCGTCCTCCTATGTAGGCGGCAATGTCACCATTCCGCACAAGGAATTGGCCTTCCACCTCGCGGATGAACCGGATGCGATCGCGAGCGATCTCGGCGCTGCCAACACGTTGTGGCTGCAGAAGGGTCGCCTGCATGCGACCAACACCGACGTTTATGGGTTCGCCGCCAATCTGGATGAGCAGCATGCAGGCTGGGACACAGCAGACCGCGCGGTTGTTCTTGGAGCGGGCGGCGCCAGCCGCGCTGTTATCCGCGCCCTGCGCGACCGCGGCATTCATGAAATCAACGTCGTCAACCGGACACCGGCCCGCGCCCAGGAGCTCGCCGATCGTTTCGGGCGGGCCGTTCATGCTCATCCGATAGAAGCTCTTGCGGAAGTCGTGTCGGGAGCGGGTCTCTTCGTTAATACGACATCTCTGGGTATGGACGGAGGCGAGGTGCCGGAAATCGATTTCTCACGGATGAACTCCGCGGCGCTGGTGACCGACATCGTGTATGTCCCACTGAAGACGCCGATTCTTGCGCAGGCGGAGAACCAGGGATTGGCGATTGTGGATGGCCTCGGAATGCTCCTGCACCAGGCGGTTCCGGGATTTGAAAAATGGTTTGGCAGACGCCCGCTTGTGGATGAGGAACTGAGGAACCTCGTCATTGCCGACATGGATGCGGAGCAATGATCGTTGTCGGGCTCACCGGCTCGATCGGCATGGGCAAGTCGACCACTGCCAAGATGTTCGCGGAAGCGGGTATTGCGGTCAACGATGCAGATGCTGTCGTGCACGACCTTTATCAGTCAGATGCCGTAGCTCCGATCGGCAGCGCCTTTCCCGGCAGCGTGATCCAAGGGAAAGTGGACCGACAGGAACTTGCGCGACAGCTGGCCGTCGATCCCGGTCGCTTCGAGGAGCTGGAAGCCATCGTTCATCCTTTAGTGCGGTCCCGGGATCTCGCGTTTCTGAACGCGCGGCAAGCGGCCGGTGACGAAATCGTTCTTCTCGATATCCCATTGCTTTTTGAAGCGGGCGGCGAGTCCCGTGTTGATGTGATTGTCGTCGCGACTTGCGATCCACAGATACAGCGCGCTCGGGTGCTTGCGCGTCCCGGCATGACCGTGGAAAAGTTCGAGTTGATTCTGTCCCGCCAGATCCCTGATCATGTGAAACGCAAGAAAGCCGATTTTTTAATCGATACGGGGCAGGGGCTTGAGGCGGCACGGAACCGCGTCCACCAGATCATCGCTGCGCTGCGCGCCGGCAAGAGAAGTGAGAGAACGGATGCGTGAAATCATCTTTGATACGGAAACCACCGGTCTTGAGTCGAAGCTGGACCGTGTGATTGAAATCGGCGGGATCGAGCTGATCAACAACTTTCCGACCGGACGCAGCCTTCATCTCTACATCTGCCCAGGGGACCGAAAGGTGCATCCGGATGCACTCTCGGTCCATGGCATCACCGACGAGTTCTTAAGAGACAAGCCATCCTTTGCCGACGTGGCGGAGCAGATCGTCGAGTTCTTTGATGGCGCGAAATGGATCGCCCACAATGCAAGCTTCGATATTGGTTTCATCAATGCCGAGTTCGAGCGGGTCGGTTTGCCACCGGTGCCGGCAGAGCATGTGGTGGACACGCTTGCCCTGGCGCGCCGCAAGCATCCGATGGGACCAAATTCCCTTGATGCCCTTTGCCGCCGTTACGGCATAGACAACGCGCACCGCACCAAGCATGGCGCCTTACTGGACTCGGAGCTGCTTGCGGAAGTTTATATTGAGATGACGGGGGGCCGGCAGGCCGCGCTTGGCCTCGTCGAAATCGAAACCTCCACAACAGTCATCGAGCTTGATGAGCATGTGGTTGGCTTGTCGCGCCGACCGCGTTCCCTGCCTAGCCGACTGAGTGAAATCGAGCGGCAGGCGCACGCAGCGTTGGTGGCGCGATTGGGGGAAAAAGCGGTCTGGAACCGTTATCAACAAAAAAGCCCGGACGTTCGCATCCGGGCTTCCTAATCTCGATCGCTGGTGGCCTATCAGCTATTCAGCGTCTGAACCTGCGCCTTCGCCTTTTCCTGCGCCATGCGCTGCGTGAACATCTGAGCAAAATCGATTGGATCGATCATCAGCGGCGGGAAGCCACCATTGCGAGTTACGTCGGCAACGATCTGGCGGGCGAACGGGAAAAGTAGCCGAGGGCATTCGATAAACAGAACCGGCAGCATATGCTCCTGAGGGAAACCCGTGATGCGGAAGACGCCGCCATAGACGAGTTCCGCGGCGAATACGATCTTTTCGCCTTCCTTGGCTTCAACATTAAGCGAGAGCACGACGTCAAAATCCGTCTCGGAAAGCGGATTAGCATTCACGTTAACATTGATGTTGATGGCGGGAGCCTTGTCGCGGGCCTGCAGCGAACGGGGTGCGCCCGGGTTTTCGAAGGAAAGATCCTTCGTGTACTGCGCAAGGATGTTGAGCGATGGGCTCGTTGCACCTTGTGTGTTCTCGTCGGCCATGCGGTGTCCTCGAAAGAGAGTTTGTTAGGTCGGCGTCTAACATTTCACCTTTGACCTTACAACCCTCGGCGCCAGCATGACGTCTAGTCGTCCTTCAGGCGCTGATCGTTCCACGGCGAGGAAGGATTGGGTTCCCGCTGAAAGTCCTCGTTCTCGAGCTCGACCACCGGCCCTTTACGAGCGTTTGGATCAAATCCGGCCTCGTAGGCATAGCTGCGGCTATAGGTCGTAGAGTTGACGACGATGCGACGGCCGACCGCGGACCAGAGCAGGCGGCGAACGGCAGGAACAAAGAGGGTAAGGCCGACAGTGTCCGTAATGAAGCCTGGAATGAGAAGCAGGAACGCGGCGACGACGATCATCGCACCATGGACAATCGTATCGCCTGGTACACGACCTTCCCGTCCCTCGGATGAAAGCTCTCGTAGCATCTGGAACCCCTGCGCCCTCAGGAGAAGAATTCCGACCAGGCTGGTCAAGATGACGAGGCCAAGCGTGCTCCAGATGCCGATCGCCCTGCCGACGAGGACAAAGCCGGCGATCTCGGCCAATGGCATGAGAAGGATAAGAATGAAGATCCAGCGGGCGCGCATGATGGGTACCTGTGGCGGAAGGTCTCTCGCCTTCGCTATTTGAATGATGTCACGTTGCGGACTATATGAGAATGTACATCAACAAATTAAACGGCATTGCGGGCAAAGATGGGATCCAACGACTTCATTACTCTGTTCTTTCTCGTCGCGGCGGTCCTGATCTTCCTGCAATTGCGCAGTGTCTTGGGCCGTCGGACTGGAAACGAGAAGCAGCCCTTCGACCCCTATAGCGCTCGTGAAGCCGCCAAGGCTCCTGTCTCGGATGATGGGAAGGTGGTGACCCTGCCGCGCCGGGAGATGACGGATGAGGAGAGGTTTTCCGAAATCGACGGTGTGGCAAAGCCTGGCAGCCAGCTTAATGACGCTTTGCGCCAATTGCTCAAGCTTGACCCGACCTTTAAGCCAAAGGAATTCCTGAACGGGGCCCGGATGGCCTACGAGATGATCGTCATGGCCTTTGCTGATGGCGATCGAAAGACCCTGAAGAACCTTCTTTCCAAGGAAGTTTATGAAGGTTTCGATGCTGCCATCTCAGAGCGCGAAGCGCGGGGCGAGGTCGTGAAGTCGACCTTCGTGGGTATCGACAAGGCGGACATCACCCACGCCAACGTGAACGGCACCGAAGAACAGGTGACCGTGCGGATTGTCAGCCAGTTGATCTCTGCCACCTTCGACAAGGAAGGCAGCTTGGTGGAGGGTGACCAGGAGAATGTAGCCGATGTCACCGACATCTGGACCTTTGCTCGCGATGCACGGTCACGGGATCCGAACTGGAAGCTTATAGCTACAGAATCTGAGCAATGACGGGGGATCGGTCGGGATTCTCGCTCAGCCAGGTGGATTTCCAGCATCTACCAGGTTGGGCAAGTGATGATCCCTCCGATCTCGTTGCGGGCATGCGCACCTGCCTGCGACACGTCCGCACCGCCAAACCTTACCGTTCTGGAGCCTTGGGCTTAGCCACTGACGATATCCTCGCGGTTTACGAGTCGGTCGAGAGCCGGAACTTTGTCGACGCCCAGGAAGCCAGGCAGTTCTTCGAGGCGCATTTTCTGCCGTTTCAGATCTGCAAGAATGATGGAAGTCGGGGTTTCGTCACAGGCTTCTATGAGCCAGAGGTCGACGTCGACGCTCGCAAGTCAGAGGCGTTTCCTTACCCATTCTATCGCCGTCCAAAAGATCTCGTCGATCTTGACGAGGCGAACAGGCCGTCCACGATGGAGCCGTCTTACGCATTTGGCCGCCTCCGCGACGGCGAGATCGGGCCCTATCCGGACAGAAGGGAAATTGATCACGGCTACCTTGAGGGGCGCGGACTTGAGATCGCCTGGGCACGATCAAAAGTTGATGTCTTCTTCGCGCATGTCCAGGGTGCCGCGCGTCTGCGTTATCCGGATGGGTCTCTGAAGCGCATCACCTATGCCGCCAAGGCTGGCCATCCGTTTTCCGCCGTTGGCAAGTTGCTCATCGATCGTGGAGAGATCGATCCCGCGACCGTATCGATGCAATCGATTCGCACTTGGCTAGCGGAGAATCCGGCTAAGGTTGACGAGGTGCTGTGGCACAACCGGTCCTACATCTTCTTTCGCGAGGCGGAGGTGGCGGAGATGGAGCTTGGACCAATAGCCGCAGCCAAGGTCCCGCTGCTGGCGGGACGCTCCCTGGCCGTGGATCGGCTGATCCACACCTTCGGCTTCCCTTTCTTTGTTCATGCGCCGACTTTGACGCATCTGGACGACGGGCGTCCGTTTGCACGCACTCTTCTTGCGCTCGACACCGGCAGCGCCATCGTCGGTCCGGCGCGGGGCGACATCTTCACCGGCTCCGGAGCGCGCGCCGGAGATCAGGCGGGCACCATCCGGCATGATGCAGATTTCTACATTCTGATCCCCAAAGCCGTTTCTGCGAGGTTCGGCAGATGACGGGCGGGCGTAAACTGAGCTCGGAGGAGCGCATCCTCTGGGGAAAGGTTGCAAAGTCCACCCGGGCACTCCCGGGGCGGGCGGAGGAAGCGCGTGAGCTGGAAGAGGAGATTGCCGCGATGATGGCGGCGGAAGATGCCGCACTGCAGACGCCGGCATCGTCCGAGAGAAAAGGCGCATTGGAAGCGCCGGCGCAGGAGAAGCCTCGACGTCCGGCGGGCAGCCACCAGCCTTTGGAGAAGCCCGTCCACCGCAAGCTTGCGAAAGGCCGGCTGGCAATCGAGGCGCGGCTGGACCTGCACGGCCTGTTTCAGGCGGAGGCGCACGATCTTCTTCTCGATTTTCTCTTTCGTGCCCACGACCGAGGCCTCCGACACGTTCTGGTCATTACCGGGAAGGGCAGCTCGATGGGCAGTGAAGGGGCGCTTCGCCGCGCCGTGCCGCTCTGGTTCTCCAAGCCCGAGTTCCGCTTCCTGATCTCTTCCTATGAGTGGGCGGCCCGCCATCACGGCGGCGAGGGCGCTCTCTATGTTCGGCTCAGCCGGCCCCGGAGGCACGGATGACGCCGTTCGGTCAGGCGCTTCGCGAGCTGCGCGATCGCAAAGGCGTGACGCAGCGTGATCTCGCCCATGCAATCGGTGTCTCACCCGCCTATCTTTCTGCCCTCGAGCATGGCAAGCGGGGAAAGCCAAGCTTCGACCTGCTGCAGCGGATTGCAGGCTATTTCAACATCATCTGGGACGAGGCGGATGAGCTTTTCATGACCGCAGAGGCCTCGCATCCACGTGTGGTCCTCGACACGTCGGGCTTGCCCGCAGCCTATACCGCGCTGGCCAACCGGATGGCGCGCCAGATTCGCTCTTTGTCGCCCGATATGGTACAAACAATAGATGAACTGCTCGATAAAGCGCGTCATCAAGCCTGAGTGGCGGAAAACCCCCTGTTTTCGGGCACCGCAACGAGGCTAGAGCTTTAGAAACAGCCCCAAACTTCCTATATCTGTAAGCGGACACGCGGGTGATTCGCATGATTTGCTTTTACCCGCCGACGGACAACTGGAAAGATTATTGATGACCGACACACCCGTGAGCGAAAACGGCGCGAGTGCAGAATACGGCGCAGACTCCATCAAGGTCCTGAAGGGACTAGATGCAGTGCGCAAGCGGCCGGGAATGTATATCGGCGACACCGATGATGGTTCCGGTCTCCATCACATGGTCTATGAGGTTGTCGACAACGCCATCGACGAGGCGCTGGCCGGTCATGCCGACATCGTCACGGTGACGCTCAATCCGGATGGCTCCGTCACCGTCACCGACAACGGCCGTGGCATCCCGACGGATATCCATACCGGAGAGGGCGTCTCGGCGGCGGAAGTCATCATGACGCAGCTGCATGCGGGCGGTAAGTTCGACCAGAATTCCTACAAGGTCTCCGGGGGCCTGCATGGCGTCGGCGTCTCCGTCGTCAACGCGCTGTCTGTCTGGCTGAAGCTGCGCATCCGCCGCAACGGCAAGGTCCACGAGATTTCCTTCACCCATGGCGCTGCCGATGCGCCGCTCAAGGTCGTTGGAGATTATGAAGGCCGCTCCGGGACGGAGGTCACCTTCCTCGCCAGCCCCGAAACCTTCACCATGACCGAGTTCGACTACAACACGCTCGAGCACCGTCTGCGCGAACTGGCCTTCCTTAATTCTGGCGTCAGAATCCGGCTAACGGACAAGCGTAAGCCGGACGTGCGCGAAGAAGAGATGATCTATGACGGCGGCCTCGAAGCTTTCGTCCGTTATCTCGATCGTTCCAAGAAGCCGCTGGTGGATAAGCCGGTGGCGATCCGCGGCGAGAAGGACGGTATTACAGTCGAAGTCGCTCTCTGGTGGAATGACAGCTATCACGAGAATGTCCTCTGCTTCACCAACAACATCCCCCAGCGCGATGGGGGCACCCATATGGCCGGCTTCCGCGGTGCACTGACGCGTCAGGTCACCTCCTATGCCGACAGCTCCGGCATCACCAAGAAGGAGAAGGTGACGCTGACGGGTGAGGATTGCCGTGAAGGTTTGACGGCGGTGCTTTCCGTCAAGGTACCAGACCCCAAGTTCTCGTCGCAGACGAAGGACAAGCTGGTCTCCTCGGAAGTTAGGCCCGTCGTGGAAAGTCTCGTCAACGAGGCGCTCAGCACCTGGTTTGAGGAGCATCCGACGGAAGCGAAGGTGCTTGTCGGCAAGGTGGTCGAAGCGGCCGTCGCCCGCGAGGCCGCTCGCCGTGCGCGCGAACTCACCCGCCGCAAGGGTGCCCTCGACATTGCCTCGCTGCCAGGCAAGCTTGCAGACTGCTCCGAACGCGATCCTACGAAGTCCGAACTTTTCCTGGTTGAGGGCGATTCCGCCGGCGGATCAGCAAAACAAGGCCGCTCGCGCGAATCTCAGGCGATCCTCCCGCTGCGCGGCAAAATCCTCAACGTCGAACGCGCCCGCTTCGACAAGATGCTGTCCAGCCAGGAGATCGGCACGCTGATCACCGCGCTCGGCACCTCAATCGGTAAGGACGAGTTCAACGCCGAAAAGCTGCGCTACCACAAGATCATCATCATGACGGACGCCGATGTTGACGGCGCCCACATCCGGACACTGCTGCTTACCTTCTTCTTCCGTCAGATGCCGGAACTGATCGAACGCGGCCACATCTATATCGCCCAGCCTCCGCTCTATAAGGTTACGCGCGGCAAGTCCGTTCAGTACCTGAAGGACCAGAAGGCGTTTGAGGAGTATCTGATCACCAGCGGCCTTGAGGAAACGAGCCTCACGCTCGGCTCCGGCGAAGTCCGCACCGGGCAGGATCTGCGCGAAGTGATCCACGACGCCACCCGCGTACGCAACCTGCTCGACGGTCTGCACTCCCGCTACAATCGCACGGTCGTAGAGCAGGCCGCGATCGCCGGCGCGCTCAATCCGGACCTGACCGACAATCCAGAGCGGGCGCAGCAGACGGCCACTGAGGTTGCGCGACGTCTTGACGTCATTGCCGAGGAGACCGAGCGGGGTTGGAGCGGCCACGTCACCGAAGAAGGCGGCCTGCGCTTCGAGCGCATGGTGCGCGGCGTCAAGGAAGTCGCAGTACTCGATGTGGCGCTGATCGGGTCGGCCGATGCACGCCACATCGATCAGATGACGGCGCGTCTTAACGAAATTTACGGAACTCCGCCGGTCCTGCGGCGCAAGGAAGAAGATCGAGAGATCGCGGGTCCCCTTGCTCTGCTGGATGCCATCTTCGCCGCCGGTCGCAAGGGCATCTCAATGCAGCGCTATAAAGGTCTTGGCGAGATGAACGCTGAGCAGTTGTGGGAAACCACGCTCGATCCGAACGTCCGCTCTCTGCTGCAGGTCAAGGTCAATGATGCGACCGATGCCGACGGTCTCTTCTCGCGCCTGATGGGCGACGAGGTCGAACCACGTCGCGAATTCATTCAGGACAATGCCTTGAGCGTCGCCAACCTCGACATCTGACCGACGGTTTCACGCGAATCTCCGCTAACGATGATTCACGTGAAACGTTATTCTTCGCCGGAGAACCAGCCCTCGAATGCCACGCCGCCGAGCGGCTTGCGCTGGCTCTGGACCTCGCGCGCCCGAAGATCTTCCGGGAGCGTCTCTTTCGGTGCCATCCTGCCGATTGCGCACGCCGCCTCCACACGAAACCCCTCCGGTATCTGCAGCACCTCCACAGCCTTCTCCCGATCCATCCCCTCCATCCCGTGCGCATGATAGCCAAGCTTCATCGCTTGGGCTGCGATGGAGAACCAGGCGGAGCCGGTATCGAAGGAATGGGTGTAGGCCGGCCTCTTCTCTCCCTCCTTGGAAAGCCTGTAGGTCCGCGAAACGAAGATGATCAAGGCCGCAGCGTTGCTCGCCCACCTCTGGTTTCCCGGAGAGAGGATATCGAGCAGAACCGGCCAGCTTTCGGTGCCGCGCAAGGCATAGATGAATCGCCACGGCTGGTTGTTGCCGGAGGAGGGGGCCCAGTGTCCCGCGTCCAGGATGGTCAGCAGCGTCTCCTTATGCATCGCTTCGCCGGTGAAAGCGCGCGGCGACCATCTGTCGAGAAAAAAGGCATCGATCGGATGCTCGGAATGACGGTTGTTGCTGTCGGTCATTAGGTTCCTGCTCCACGAATTGAAGGTCCGGCGTAAGATAGGATGCACGGGCGAACGTCGCCATGCCCGCTGTACCGAAGGGGATGACAAGGCACCTGCTATCCGGCATAAGGCGGTTGTCAGACAAGTGGAGGCATAGTCGTGAAACTCATGCGTGTTGGCCAGCCGGGCCAGGAAAAGCCGGCAATTCTCGATGCGGACGGTAAGGTGAGGGACCTTTCCCAGCATGTCGCGGACATCGGCGGTGCGGCCATCTCGCCGGAAGGCCTAGCTAAGATCGCGGCTCTTGATCCGAAGAGCCTGCCTGAAATTTCCGTGGACCGTATCGGCGCCTGCGTCGCAGGCACGGGCAAGTTCATCTGCATCGGCCTCAACTTCTCCGACCACGCCGCCGAAACCGGCGCGACCGTGCCGCCAGAGCCCGTGATCTTCATGAAAGCGACGTCCGCCATCTGCGGGCCCAACGACGATGTCATCATCCCGCGCGGTTCCGAGAAGACCGACTGGGAGGTCGAACTCGGCGTGGTGATTGGCAAGACCGCCAAGTACGTCTCCGAAGCCGAAGCGATGGATTACGTCGCTGGCTACTGCGTGTCCCACGACGTCTCCGAGCGCGGCTTCCAGACGGAACGCGCCGGTCAGTGGACCAAGGGCAAATCCTGCGACACCTTTGGTCCGATCGGCCCCTGGCTCGTGACCAAGGATGAAGTCGCGGACCCGCAGAACCTCGGCATGTGGCTGAAGGTCAACGGAGAAACCATGCAGGACGGTTCGTCCAAGACCATGGTCTATGGCGTTGCCTTCGTCGTCTCCTATCTCAGCCAGTTCATGTCGCTGCAGCCGGGCGACGTCATCTCCACCGGCACCCCGCCGGGCGTCGGCATGGGCATGAAGCCGCCGCGTTATCTCAAGGCGGGCGACGTGGTCGAACTCGGCATCGAGGGCCTGGGAGAGCAGCGCCAGACCTTCGTGGCAGACCGTTAACCAGCCGACGAGGACGGAACCTTAATCCGTCTCATGCGATTCTGGATGCCAGGCCTGCGCCTGGCATCTCTCTTTCTGGATCGGTCCCGCTTGATGTTGCACTGCATTCCAAACATGGTAGCCTCTCCCCTTGCTCCTGAACCCTCACAATCCGGCTCCTTGACCGGAGTTGCGTCGGGTCTGAAGAAAGGCGGCACCTCCATGATCTATCAGCTTTACGAGATGAACCACGCAGCGATTGCTCCCTTTCGAGCTGCGTCGGACGCGATGAAGCTCGTTCATACCAACCCACTCAACCCGTGGTCCTATACGCCAATGGCTCGTACCATAGCTGCGAGTCTCGAACTTTTCGAAAGGATGACACGTCGGTACGCAAAGCCTGAGTTCGGGCTTTCCACCACGACCGTCGACGGTCAGGTCGTGAAGGTAACCGAAGATGTCGTCTGGTCGAAGCCCTTCTGCGACCTGATCCACTTCCGCCGGCAACTCCCGGCGGGGCGGGTGCCAGACCAAAAGTTGCTTCTGGTCGCGCCAATGTCCGGCCACTATGCGACGTTGCTGCGTGGAACGGTCGAGACACTCCTGCCGAACGCGGAGATCTACATCACCGACTGGATCGATGCCCGCATGGTCCCCGTGACCGAAGGACGCTTCGACCTTGATGACTATATCGATTACCTGATCGAGATGATCCACCACATCGGCCCGAATACCCATGTGGTGGGTGTGTGTCAGCCTTCAGTGCCGGTGCTCGCTGCCGTCGCACTAATGGAAGCTTCCGAAGATCCGCTGACGCCTGCCTCCATGGTGCTGATGGGCGGACCGATCGACACGCGCGAAAATCCGACGGCGGTCAACAACCTGGCGCAGGAAAAGCCACTGGACTGGTTTCGCGACAACGTTATCATGAATGTGCCATGGCCGCATCCTGGCGTGATGCGTCCCGTTTATCCTGGCTTCCTACAGCTCTCCGGCTTCATGTCGATGAACCTCGACCGCCACATCACGGCGCACAAGGAGTTCTTCGAGCACCTCGTCAAGAATGACGGCGACTCGGCCGAGCGCCACCGCGACTTCTATGATGAATACCTCGCGGTGATGGATCTGACGGAGGAATTCTATCTCCAGACCGTGGACACCGTCTTCATCAAGCACGCGCTGCCGAAGGGTGAGATGATGCATCGTGGCATCCCTGTCGACACCAAGAAGATCCGCAAGACCGCGCTTCTCACTGTCGAAGGCGAAAATGACGATATTTCCGGTCTCGGCCAGACCCGTGCCGCCCACACGATCTCGCCCAGCATCCCCGATGACAAGCGCATGCACTACATGCAGCCCGATGTCGGCCATTACGGCGTCTTCAACGGTTCTCGCTTCCGCAAGGAGATTGCTCCCCGGATACTGGCCTTCGCCACCAAGCATGGCGGTTCGGCAGGCGAGGGCAGGGGGCCGGTCAAGCGGGTGATCAAGGGCGGCAAGGGCACCTGAAGATTAGATTTCCCTAAACCTATTCAGGTGCTTCCCCGAAATCGCCGACGCGCTTCTTGAACCGAAACTTCAGTCATCCCAAATCGATTTATGACGGGCTGGCATCTGGCTGCCCGGAATAACGAAGGGTGTCACCGATGAACCAGTCTGCAATGATTCGTCCGGATTGGACTCCGGCCACCATCGCCCTGATGGTGCTCGGTTTCGTGGTCTTCTGGCCGCTCGGCCTTGCCATGCTTGCCTATATCCTTTTTGGAGAAAGGCTGCAGGGCTTCAAGCGCGATGCAAACCGCAAGGCTGACGGTATGTTTGCCGGATGCCGCAGGGCGAAGTCGCGTTACAGCACGCATTTCTCGACCGGCAACGTCGCTTTTGACGACTGGCGCAAGGCGGAACTTGACCGGATCGAGGAAGAGCGCCGCAAGCTCGATGAAATGCGCGAAGAGTTCGACAGCTACGTGCGCGAACTGCGCCGTGCCAAGGACCAGGAAGAGTTTGATCGCTTCATGCGCGAACGCAAGAATGGGTCCGCAGGTCAGGGCGGCGTCGTCGACCTCTGAGGATTCACGTGAAACATCTTAGACCGGCGCTTGTGGGCGCCGGTTTTCCTGTCTCTGCTTTCCGGCGAATCGGCTAGAGAAGACCCGATGTTCGCGCTTCTGAAGAAACCGGTCCGTTCGCGCCGCAAGCCGCAGGCTCCGGAAAAGCGTACGCTTGAGGTCGGCAACCGCTCATTGCCGTTGACGATCCGCGAGCACCCGCGCTCTACCCGCATCACACTCCGCATCGAGCCGGGCGCCAAGGGGCTCAGCCTCACGGTTCCGCTCGGCCTCAGAAAATCGGAGGTCGATGACTTCCTGGATCGCCACCAGGGCTGGCTGCTGACGAAACTTGCGCGCTTCCCGCAGGGGGCGACTTCCCTTGGCCCCGGATCTTCGATCATGTTTCGCGGTGTCCCACACGTGGTGGAACACACCGGCAGCCTGCGTGGCGTCACCGAAGTGCTGATGAAGGAGGGCAGGGCGGTTTTGTGCGTAAGCGGATTACCTGAACATGCCGGACGCCGCATAGCCGCCTTCCTCAAGAAAGAGGCCCGCCAAAATCTCGAGGTAGCAGTTCGGCTTCATGCCAAGGGTGTGCGCAAACCTGTGAAGTCAATAACCATGAAGGATACCCGCAGTCGCTGGGGTTCCTGTTCCTGGGAGGGAAACCTGAGTTTCTCCTGGCGTATTGTGATGGCGCCGCCCTTCGTCCTCGATTATCTCGCCGCCCATGAGGTGGCGCATCTCGATCAGATGAACCACGGCCCAGAGTTTTGGTCCCTCTGCCGCCGGCTCTGTCCGCGCACCGATGAGGCCAAGGCCTGGCTGAAGCGTCACGGTTCGCAACTGCACGCCGTCGACTTCGACTGAACGCCTAAAGGGCGCTTTTATCTCGACTCCGCCATGATTTCGTGCGAACTCGCAGAGCATGAGACCGGACATCAAGATTTGCGGATTGAAGACCCCGGAAGCAGTGGAGCGAGCGCTCGCCCGCGGTGCCACCCACATCGGCTTCATCTTCTTCCCCAAGAGCCCGCGCAATGTGCCCCCGGAAGTGGCGGCAGACTTGGCACATCCGGTGCGAGGCAAGCTGAAGATCGTCGCGGTTACGGTCGATGCGGACGACGAGGAACTGGACGACATCGTCCATCTGCTGAAACCGGACATCATCCAGATGCACGGCCATGAGACGCCCGAGCACATCCTCCAGGTCAAGGCGCTCTACGGCCTGCCGGTCATGAAGGCCTTCTCGGTTCGTGAGGCTGCAGACCTTGATCGTGTCGACCCCTATATCGGTGTCGCTGATCGCTTCCTGTTCGACGCAAAGGCGCCGGCCGGTTCGGAACTGCCCGGCGGCAACGGGGTTTCCTTCGATTGGCAGATCATGGCCGCGCTTGACGCCGATATTGACTACATGCTTTCCGGAGGCCTGAACAAAGACAATGTCGGTCTCGCGCTCGCCTCCACCCGCGCTCGTGGTGTAGACGTGTCATCGGGAGTGGAAAGCGCGCCGGGGATCAAGGATCCCGCCATGATCGACGCCTTCTTTGACGCCATTGCAGAGGCCGGCACCGTCTGCGCCTGAGGAGTGAAGAGTGAACCAGACGCCGAAACCGAATTCCTTCCGCTCCGGACCCGATGAGGATGGCCGCTTTGGCATCTTCGGGGGCCGGTTCGTCGCCGAAACCCTGATGCCGCTGATCCTCGATCTCCAGGCGGAATGGGAAAAGGCGAAGACGGATCCAGAATTTCAGGCGGAGCTCCAGCATCTCAACACCCATTACACCGGCCGCCCCAGCCCGCTTTATTTCGCCGAGCGCCTGACGGCCGAACTCGGTGGCGCCAAGATCTACTTCAAGCGCGACGAGCTCAACCACACCGGCTCGCACAAGATCAACAACTGCCTTGGCCAGATCCTACTTGCCAAGCGCATGGGCAAGTCGCGCATCATCGCCGAAACCGGTGCTGGCCAGCATGGCGTGGCGTCGGCCACCGTCGCCGCCCGCTTCGGCCTTCCCTGCGTCGTCTATATGGGCGCGACCGACGTCGAGCGTCAGGCACCCAATGTCTTCCGCATGAAGCTTCTCGGCGCCGAGGTCCGCCCGGTCATCTCCGGTCACGGCACCCTGAAGGATGCCATGAACGAGGCGTTGCGTGACTGGGTCACCAATGTCGACGACACCTATTACCTGATCGGCACGGCTGCCGGCCCGCATCCTTATCCGGAGCTGGTCCGCGAGTTCCAATCGGTGATCGGCAAGGAAACCCGCGAGCAGATGATGGCGGCCGAGGGTCGCCTGCCGGACATGCTGGTCGCCGCCGTCGGCGGTGGATCTAACGCCATCGGCCTCTTCCACCCCTTCCTCGATGACGAGTCGGTTCGGATCGTCGGCGTCGAAGCGGGCGGCAAGGGCCTCGATGGCGAAGAACACTGTGCCTCGCTGACCGCCGGCTCGCCGGGCGTTCTGCATGGCAACCGCACCTATCTGCTGCAGGACGGGGACGGTCAGATCAAGGAAGGCCATTCGATCTCAGCGGGTCTCGATTACCCAGGCATCGGCCCGGAGCATTCGTGGCTGAAGGATATCGGTCGCGTCGAATACGTGCCGATCATGGACGATGAGGCGCTCGCCGCCTTCCAGATGCTGACCCGCACGGAAGGCATCATCCCGGCGCTCGAGCCGAGCCACGCCCTCGCCGAAGTCATCAAGCGCGCGCCGAAGATGGACAAGGACCAGATCATCGTGATGAACCTCTGTGGCCGCGGCGACAAGGATATCTTCACCGTCGGCAAGATTCTCGGAATGGGCCTCTGACATGACCGCACGCATGGACAACAAATTCGCGGCGCTGAAGGCGGAAGGCCGCCCGGCCCTGGTGACCTACTTCATGGGCGGTGACCCGGACTACGACACGTCGCTGGCGATCATGAAGGCGCTGCCGGAAGCGGGCGCCGATGTCATCGAACTCGGCGCGCCTTTTTCCGACCCCATGGCTGACGGCCCGGCAATCCAGCTCGCCGGTCAGCGGGCGCTGAAGAACGGCCATTCGTTGAAGAAGACGCTCGACATGGCGCGCGACTTCCGCAAGTCGGACGATACGACGCCCATCGTCATCATGGGCTACTACAACCCGATCTACATCTACGGTGTAGATCGCTTCCTTGATGATGCGCTGGAAGCGGGCATCGACGGGCTGATCGTCGTTGACCTGCCGGCTGAGATGGACGACGAGCTCTGCATCCCGGCGCGCCGGAAGGACATCAATTTCATCCGGCTAACGACGCCGACGACGGACGAGAAGCGTCTGCCCAAGGTGCTGACGAACACCTCGGGCTTCGTCTACTACGTATCGATGACCGGCATCACCGGTTCGGCGCTTCCGGACCCCTCGAAGATTGCCGGTGCGGTCGAGCGCATCAAGAAGTCAACCGACCTGCCTGTCTGCGTCGGCTTCGGCGTCAAGACTGCCGAGCACGCACGTCTGATCGGTGCCTCTGCCGATGGCGTCGTCGTAGGCACGGCCATTGTCAACCAAGTCGCCACATCGCTGGACAAGGAAGGCCGCGCAACCGCCGATACAGTCCAGTCGGTTGCCACCTTCGTGCGGGGCCTTGCAACCGGCGTGCGCTCCGCCCGCCTTGTTGCCGCCGAATAGTTACCCCACATTGGGCGAAGTTTATCAGGAGTACGCCACGTGAACTGGATCACCAACTACGTTCGGCCGCGGATCAATTCCATGCTCGGCCGCCGTGAGGTCCCGGAGAACCTCTGGATCAAGTGCCCCGAAACGGGCGAGATGGTCTTCCACAAGGACCTGGAAGAAAACAAGTGGGTCATTCCCACCTCCGGCTATCACATGAAGATGCCGGCCAAGGCCCGCCTTGCGGACCTCTTCGATGGCGGCGTCTTCGAGTCGCTACCGCAGCCCAAGGTTGCCCAGGATCCGTTGAAGTTCCGCGATTCCAAGAAGTACATCGATCGCCTGAAGGACAGCCGCCTGAAGACCGATCAGGAGGACACCATCCTCGCCGGTCTCGGCAAGGTTCGCGGCGTCAAGCTCGTCGCGGTCGTCCACGAGTTCAACTTCATCGGCGGCTCGCTCGGCATGGCGGCCGGAGAGGCCATTGTTAAGGCCTGCGAGCGGGCCCTTGCGGAAAAGTGCCCGCTGGTGATCTTCCCGGCCTCGGGCGGCGCTCGCATGCAGGAAGGCATCCTGTCGCTGATGCAGCTGCCGCGCACCACGGTCGCGGTTGACATGCTGAAGGAGGCCGGCCTTCCTTACATCGTCGTGCTGACCAACCCGACGACCGGCGGCGTCACGGCCTCTTACGCCATGCTGGGTGACGTGCATATTGCCGAACCCGGCGCCGAAATCGGCTTTGCGGGAAAGCGTGTTATCGAACAGACGCTGCGCGAAAAGCTTCCCCAGGGCTTCCAGACCGCCGAATATCTTCTCGAACACGGCATGGTCGACATGGTGGTCAAGCGCCACGACCTGGCCGACACGCTGGCGACGCTTCTGAACATCCTGATGAAGGCGCCGGCCGCCAACGACGACTCGGCCGAAGTTCTGGCGCTCGCCCCTGCGGCAGCAACGGCCTGAGCCTTCAGAGACGCTGGACCGGCGGGATGAGCGCAACCAACATGCCCGCCGTCAGCGCGGCCGAACAAGAGATCGAAATGCTGATGGCCCTTCATCCGAAGGGCTTTGATCTGTCGCTGGACCGGATTCGGCGGCTATTGGAAGTGCTGGGTAATCCGCACCAGAAGCTGCCGCCGGTCATTCACATCGCCGGAACCAACGGCAAGGGCTCGGCGACCGCCTTCTGCCGCGCCCTGCTGGAAGCAGCGGACCTTGCCGTCCATGTCCACACCTCGCCGCATTTGGTCAACTGGCACGAGCGCTACCGCATCGGGGTCAAAGGCGGGCGGTCGAAGATCGTGGAAGATGAACTCTTCGCCGACGCACTCCGCCGCGTGGCTGCTGCCAATGCAGGACAGACAATCACGGTCTTTGAGATCCTGACAGCCGTCACCTTCGTCCTCTTCTCCGAGCAGCCGGCCGATGCGGTCGTGCTGGAGGTGGGGCTCGGCGGACGCTTCGACGCCACCAATGTCATCGACACGCCTGCCGTCTCCGTCATCATGCCGATCTCGCTCGACCACCAGCCTTATCTCGGCGACCGGGTCGAACTCATAGCAGCGGAGAAGGCGGGCATCATGAAGCGAGGCCTGCCGGTTGTCATCGGGCGGCAGGAGTATGAAGCAGCGCTCGAAGTCCTGGCGGAGACGGCGGAACGTCTCTCCTGTCCCTCGTCCGTCTACGGCCAGGACTATTCCGGCCACGAGGAATTCGGTCGGCTGATCTATCAGGACGAGTTCGGTCTTGCGGACCTGCCTCTGCCGCGGCTTCCGGGGCGGCACCAGATCGCCAATGCTTCGGCTGCAATCCGGGCTGTGAAAGCGGCAGGCTTCACTCTCACGGATGCCATGATCGAGAGGGCCATGGCGACGGTGGAATGGCCTGGCCGTCTGCAGCGGCTCTCTGAAGGGCTTCTGTTTCAAGCTGCACCGGCAGGCGCCGAGATCTGGGTCGACGGTGGCCACAATCCGGGTGCTGGCGAAGTGATCGCCGAAGCCATGGCTGCCTTCGAGGAGCGCCATGCCCGCCCGCTCTATCTGATCACCGGCATGATCAACACGAAGGACCCTGTCGGCTACTTCCGGGCCTTCACCGATATTGCTGAGCACGTCTTCACCGTCCCGATCCGCGGCAGCGATGTCGGCCTCGATCCTGTCGCGCTGGCGCACTCGGCCTTCGACGCCGGGCTCATCGCCGAGCCCGCAGGTTCGGTGGAGGAGGCGCTAGCCGAGATCGGGAGCCGTCAGATGCCCGATGCAGTACCGCCAAGGATCCTGATCGGCGGCTCCCTTTATCTTGTCGGCAATGTTCTGGCGGACAACGGCACCCCGCCGACATGAAAAAAGCCCGGCACTTAAGGCCGGGCTTTTCTCGATCGTTTGTGCGAAGCGGAGATCAGGCGGCGCTGGAGATCCAGGCGGAAAGTGCTGTCTTCGGGGCCGCGCCGACCTTGATGTCGGCCACTTCGCCGCCCTTGAACATGGCGAGCGTCGGGATCGAGCGCACGCCGAATTGAGCCGCGAGTTCCGGGTTCTCGTCGATGTTGAGCTTGACCACCTTCACCTTGCCGTCGAGCTCGTTGGAGATTTCTTCAAGGCTCGGGCCGATCATCTTGCACGGGCCGCACCATTCGGCCCAGAAATCAACGACGACGGGCTGGGAAGATTCCAGGACTTCAGCTTTGAAGTTGCTGTTGTCGACTTTCACGGTAGCCATCGGGGCTCTCCTTGCATGAATTCCGTTGTGCACAATGTGAGGCTGCGCCAACCTCATTTCAATACCGCTATCTCACTTTGACCGGAGCTCCGCAAGCGAGCGGTCGAGGCTCTCACCCGAGAGAGCAATGACATGACCGGTTTCCGTATAGGCAAGCAGGCAACGGAAGGCGTGACGCGGATAGAGCGGGCGCAGGATTTCGCGATAAAGCGCCAGCTGCGCCCGATAGGCAAGCGGGACCTCACCTTCAGTGGCCGGAACGGTACGATTGGTCTTGTAATCGACGATGGTCACCTCTGTCTCATCCACTGCCATGCGGTCGATGCGGCCCGAAATCGCAAAGTCCTGTTCGCCGAGGGCAAGTGTCCCCATGATGGAAACTTCGGCACTGCTATGTCCGGAAAACACCGGCTGGAGTTCCGGTTGGCCGAGTATCGCCATGACACAAGCCACCAGCGAATCTCGCTCCGCCGGCGGCCAGAAACGCGCCGCCCGTTCCGCATAACGCTTTGCCGCCACGGCCCGCTCCTGCGCCGGAAAGTCGGGCAGGACCTGCAGCATGCGGTGGACGAGGCGGCCCTTCTGAAGTGCAAGATTGCTCGTCGCGGCATCGCCAAACAAAGAAGAGCCGGTCACCAGATCGTCTGCATCGTCATCAATGACCGTGCCTGCGCCGGAGGGGCTCAAGGGACGCGGGAGCGAGACCTGCGGCGGCAGTTGCCGGGACAGCGCCGAGGGGAGGGGAGGTGCCTGATCCCGCCGTTCTTCGACTGCTTCTTGCGGTTTTGCCGTCTTGACTGCCGCCGGAAGCCGCCAGCGAAAGCCGCCCCATTCGCCGTCGGGGCCGGTAAATCGGGCGGCGCTGCAGTGGTCGGGGTGGCTGCAGAGCGCGCTGGCGATCATGCTGTTCCAGGTGTCAGGGTTTTCTCTCACACCGCGGTAGCCGCAGACGATCAGCCGGTCGGCAGCGCGGGTCATGCCGACATAGAGGAGCCGGCGATACTCCTCTTCGGTCGCATCCTTCAGCCGCGCATCGTCGAGCGCCGTCAGCGAATTGGAGAGCGTCTTGGATGGCACCCAGGCGGGGATCTCCACCTCGTCTTGCGGCAATAGACGCAGCTTCGGCACGTGCGAGGAAATAAAAGCCTTTGAGCCGCTGTCGACGAGGAAGACAATTGGTGCTTCAAGACCCTTTGAGGCGTGGACCGTCATGATCCGTACCTCGTTGCGGCCGCTGTCCTGCTCGCGCTTGATCTCCGGAGATTCGATTTCGAGCGTCGAAACGAAGGACTGAAGTCCAGGCAGCCCCTTGCCCTCGTGGTCCAATGCAAAGGTCAGGAACTCGTCGAGGATGTCGCTCGCCTCGGTCCCCAACCGCCCGAGAAACTTGCGCCGTCCGCCACGCTGACCGAGGACGCGGGCATAAAGATCGTGGGGGCTCATCTGCCGCGACATGGACAGGAGCTGCCGCAGCCGGTCGGCAACCGGCGCAAACCGCAGGGGCTGCTCCTCCGCCAGCACATTGAGCTGCTGCCAGACGCTCCTGCCCTCCGGTCGCAGCGCCGCCACTTCGAAGACGTCCTCTTCAGAGAGGTTGAAGAGCGGGCTCTTGAGCAGGGCTGAAAGCGAGAGATCGTCCTGCGGCAGCACCAGGAACCGCCCCAGCGCCAGAAGATCCTGCACGGCGATATGGCTCGTGAGCCTCAGCCGGTCGGCACCGGCTACGGGAATGTTGCCGCCCCGTTTCAATGCCCGCGTCAGTGCATTGACGAAGGCGTCCCGCTTACGCACCAGGACCAGCACGTCGCCGGCCTGGATGGCGCGCTCGAAGCCTTTCTCGATGATCGTCTGCCGACCGATCATGTCCTCGATCGCATGCGCGATGCGACCTGCGAGAATGGCCGAGGGCGCCTTGTCCGGCGTCGCATCGAACGGCGCGGTCCAGTCCTCCCCAGTGTCCGCCACCTCCGGCACCACGACATCCCAGAGATCGACGGTACCGGGATGGCCGATCCGGTTAGAGCGGTGGATGATCGGTTCATCGCCGGAGGTAAGGCCACGCGCGTTGTCCTGCAGCGAAAACACCTGGTCGACCGCTGCCAGCACATCGGCCGTGGAGCGGAAGGAGAGCGGCAAGCGCACGGAATTGAAGCGCTGGTCGCTGGCGCGAACATCCCGCTCCGTCCGGATACGCTCCTGAGCGAAGCGTTCGGGCTTCGCGCCCTGGAAGGAGTAGATGGACTGTTTCTCGTCGCCTACGGCAAACAGCGTCCGGCGGATGTCGCGGGCGCTGCGGCCGGAGTAGAAATCTTCCGCCAGCGACTTGATCACCGTCCACTGCACCGGGCTCGTGTCCTGCGCCTCGTCGACGAGGATGTGGTCGATGCCCTGGTCGAGCTTGTAATGCACCCAGGCGCCGACGCCGTCGCGGGTCAGAAGGTCTGCCGTCTTGGCGATCAGGTCCTCGAAGTCGAGCAGGCTGCGCTGCTTCTTGAGGTCCTCGTAGTCGTCGTTGAGCCGCTCGGCGAGCGTCAGCGCCGCCCTCGTCGCATTCAGCATGCGCATCACTCGAAGCTGGTCGCGGCATTCGAGGACATGGGCGCGAGCGCGGTCGACCGCCTCCGCCAGCGCGGGTCCCGCATCGAGCATCTTTTTCGCCACCAGCGAACTGTCAGCCTTCGGCTTGCCGTCCTTGGTCAAAAAGATCCCGTCCAGCGTCTGGGCGAGGACGAAGGGGTCGCTCTCCTTCTGGCAGAGGCGCAGAGCATAGGCGACATCCAAGACCTTGGAGCCGCCCTTCTCGTCCGCCAGCTGCAGGTAAGAGGCGAGAGTCCCACCGGAAAGGCCCGGCAACGGCCAGTAGCTTGCCGCGATGGTGGCTTCCGTCGCATCGTCCGGCAGCCCCCAAGCTTGTCGCAAGACCTGATCCACGCCGCCGCGTGTGCCGGCATAGGCAAGAAATTGACGAATAGCGGTGCGGCGGGCGATGATGTCGCTCAGCAGGTTTTCCAGCCCGAACTCGTCGCCGAGATCCAGCACATGGGCGAAGGCATCCGCCAGCGCCGGATCGTCTTCCGCCGACGTAGCAGTCAGCAGCGAACGCCGCGCTTCGGCAAGCAAAGCGGAGGCGGCGCGATCGTCGAGCACGGAGAAATGCCCGGCGACGTTCGCCTCCAGCGGAAACTGATGCAGCAGCGCTTCGCAAAAGGCGTGGATCGTCTGGATCTTCAGCCCCCCGGGCGTTTCCAGCGCCTTGGCGAAAAGCCGCCGCGCTTCGGCAAGCTTCAGCGAATCCGGCTCAGCACCTTCGATGGCGGTAATCTTCCGCACCAGATCCTCGTCGCCCAGCACCGCCCATTCGGCCAGGCGCTGGAAGACGCGGTTCGACATTTCCGAGGCCGCCGCCTTGGTATAGGTGAGGCAGAGGATGGAGGAGGGACGGCAGCCGGACAGCAGCAGCCGGATCACCCGCTGGGTCAGCACATGGGTTTTGCCCGAGCCGGCATTGGCAGAAACCCAGGCGGAGCTTGCTGGATCCGACGCCAGCGACTGCTGCATCGTCGTCCAGTCGAGCCAGTGGTTCGGGTCGTCGCCCTGCGGCAGCATCTCATTCATCGGCGTCGCCCTCCTCGGCATCCGCCGTCGCCCATTCGGCGACACGGGCAAGGTGGTCGTAGTCGCCGCCATAATCGCCCTGCATGAAGGGCACAAGGCGCGAGGCAAAGCCGGTCTCGCCGCTGCGCAGAACAGCGACAAACTTCGTCAGCTGCCCAATAGCCTCTTCGGCGAGATCAAGCGCCGACTTGCCGTTCTTGGCCGCTTCGTTGTTGACGCACTCTGCCTTGAAACGATCACCCGGCTTCAGCCGGACGTAAAGAAGCTCGTCCACGTCCTGGGCGCCGATGGATTTGAAGGCGCCGGCACGCAGGGCCGCAGCCTCCAGAGCAAGCTGCGGGTCAAGGAGCGAGCGGGCTTGCGAGGGCGTCGGGCTCGATCCGGTCTTGTAATCGATGATCGTGGAAAGCCCGGAGCCCTTGATGTCGATCCTGTCGGCGATCCCCGTCAGCCGGATGCCTGCCTCGGGAACCTCCCAGCCGGCGCCGGCTTCGGTGACGGTTGTCTTGATGTCGGCTGCGCGATTGGCCTCCCAGCGCAGGAAGGCGCGGCCGACCTCAACGAAGCGCGGGCGCCAGACCTGGTCGATGTGCGGCGGCAGGCGCTCGGCGTCGAAGAGTTCGTCGATGATCCGGTGCATTGCCTCCTGCGATGCCGGCGTCCCCGGCAGATGGCCTTCCCGGGTATAGCGGTCGATGATGGCATGGTAGAGCGTGCCGCGCTCGGCCGCACCTGGATCGGTATTGAACGGCGCAATCGGGTCGAGCTTCAGGATACGGCGGGCATAGATCGAATAGGGGTCTCGTCGCAGCCGCCCGACCTCGCTGAAGGAATATTTCGTTGGCTGCAGATCCGCCGGCGGCTTGGGGGCAGGGCGCCTGGCGGGTGCCTGGTTTTCGCCGGCATCGATTGCGCTTGCCCAGTGGCGATACTGCTCGCCGCGGGACTTCAGCTGCTGCGCCAGATCCTCTCCACCAAGCGCCAGCAGGCGCTGCAGCCAGCGAGAGGCTACCGTCGGCGTCGATCCCTGCCGCAGCGAGCGCGACAGGATGAGCCGCCGCGTGCCGCTCGCCATGACAAAGTCATGCGCCAGCTGTCCGATGCGCCGCTCCGGCGGTTCAAGACCCATATCCGTCTTCATCGTGCGTGACAGGAACGGATTGTTGACCGTCTGTCCCGGCCAGGATCCCTCGTTCAGGCCTCCGAGGATCATCGTGTCGACGTTCTGCAGCCGTGCTTCGAGGGTCCCGAAGATGAAGACCCGCGGATGACTGAGCGAGCGCGGCTTGACCGCTTCGCCCGTGGCAAGCGCCTGGACGATGTCGATCCATTGCGGCCCGTCCGCCTCCATCTGCCCATCGGTCTCGATCACCTCGCCGAGGAGCGAGGACAGGCGCTCGCCCGCTTCCCCGGACCAGAGGGAGGAGAGGTCGCCGCGTTCGTCGGCGCAGATCGCTTCAAGCGCGCGCCCCGTGCGGGTGGCCCAGTCGGACAAAGGGAGCCTCGCAGTCAGGCCCCGCCCGTCAGCCCGGCGGGCAAGGAAGGCACCGGCAAGCGGTTCGACGGCACGCGCGAGGCGTTGGATGAGATCCAGCGCGTGATCGTATGCCTCCTCCGGCAGCGAAAGCCGCCATCGCGGCGGGTGCCGGTCCGTGCGCTGCGCCTCCCTTTGCTCTTCCAGCAGAGGCTCCAGCGCGGAGATTTCCATATCCCCGCGACCGCCACGCAAGGCGAGAAGCTCAAGGGCTTCCGCAGCGCCGCGCAGAGCCTCGCGATCCATGCCGAGCCGCATCAGCGGGTGCTTAAGCAGCGACGTGACCGCCACCGGATCGCCGGGTCGCAGCGTCGCTTCCAAGAGAAGCTGGATCAGCGTGCCCTGCGGTGTCGCCGAAAGCGGTGTTCCGGCTGTGTCGTCCGCAGTGATGTCGAAGCGGGCGAGCTCCGCCGTCACACGGCGTGCGAGAGCTCGGTCCGGCGTGATCAGGGCCGCCTGAGAGTCCCTTCCGTCTTGTCCGGGTGTCTCCAGCGCCAGACGGAGGGCGATGGCGATCGCCACCGCCTCCTCGCGCTCGTTCGCGGCCTCAATCAAGGCAACGTCCGCAAACGCGGCTCCGACAGCCTCCTTGTCCGAATTGTCCCGCCAGATGCTCCACTGATCGGTCGCCGCGGAGGGTGCGAGCGCCTGCGACAGCGTCCGGTTCCGCAAGAGGAGGTCAGCGGTGGGCGGATCCAGAACCTCGACTTCCTCGCGAGCGATCTCGAGCTTCCGCAACAAGCGTGACAGGCCGAACTGCGGATGGCTGCGGCTCGACGGCTCAATGCGGCCGTCCGGCGCCTCGTGGCTGATCATCGCCCACTGGTCGTCCGGCATGTCGCGGTCTAGGCCTGGCAGGACCACCGCGCCTTCCGGAAGATCGGAAATGGCCGCGATGAGGTCGGCAGCGGCGGGGACCGAGCCGGTGGAGCCGGCGACGATCACGGGCCCCTTGTGCGGGCGCTCCAGGATCCGCCGTGCTTCGCCGCGCAAGAGCGCCGCCTGATGCCGCGCAGGTGATGACCGGCGAAGCTCTTCAAGGCGTACCGGCCAGAAGGCGCTGGCGATGGACAGAAATTCTGCTGTCAGCTGCCACCAGAGCGCATGCTCGGCTGTCTGCAGCTTCTTCAGATCCGCCCAGTCACGCTCCTCCGTCTCGACTGAATCGATGAGTTCGGCAAGCGAGCGGGCAAGCCAGATCGCATCGGCCGGGCTAGCAGGGGCGATCAGCGGCGAGTCGGAGTGGATGTCGACCACGACCTGCGGCAGGCGGTTGCGCCAGGCAAGGATCAACTGGCCGAGCTCCAGCAGCCGCGCCACGCCGCCGATCGGCATGGTGAGATCCATCTCCTCCGGCGTCGTCAGGTCGAAATAGCCGCTGTCGTCATCGGCTTCACCCAGCGGCCGGATCACCGGCAGGATGGCCGAGCGCCCGCCGAGCAGGTAGACGAACTCGGACCGGAGCACGCGGGCAGAGCGTCGCGTCGGCACATAGATCGTGACGTTGGCGAGCGAGAGCGGGTCGTCCGGATGGTGCCGGAAGCCGTCGTTCAGGCGCCCGTCACAGAGTGCTGCGGCGACCGTTCCGAGAAATGGCGTCCCCGGCGGGATGGTGAAGATCCGCTTCTGCCGGCGGGCGTCCATCGTCATGCCTCGGCTTGGAGGCGTGACAGCACCTCTTCGGCCTCGACCAGCGCTTCCGGCGTGCCCACTGTCAGCCAGTGCCCCTGGAGGACCAGCCCGAAAAGCCGTCCGCGCTCGATCGCCCTGTCGAAATAGAGATTGAGATTGAAGGCATCGTCCGGCGCATCGTCGAGCAGGGAGGAGTGCATGGCGATAGCACCGGCATAGACGAGCGGCTGCTCTCCGTCGCTGTAGCGCGATAGCCGGCCGCTGTCGTCCAGCTGGAAGTCCTTCTTGCCGTTGTGGCCGGTCGTTTGCTCCAGCGGCACGCACAGCAGCGCCATGTCCATGCTCGCCGGGTCAAAGAACTCTGCAAGCCGCTGCAGGTTGGTCAATTCGCCGCGTTTCTCGCCCACCCAGAAGAGGTCGGCATTCATCACGAAGAGAGGACCTCGGTCGAGCAATTTGATGCCCTTGGCGAGACCGCCGCCGGAATTCATCAACCGGTCCCGCTCGTCGGAAATCACCACATCGAGACGACGGTACCTTGAGAGATGCGCCTCCATCTGCTCGGCGAAATGATGGACGTTGACGCCCGCCTTCTCCACGCCGGCATCGGCCAGGGCGTCGAGAGCATAGTCGATCATCGGCTTGCCGGCGACGCGCACCAGGGGCTTCGGGATGCTGTCGGTGACCGGTCGCAGTCGGGTGCCGAGACCCGCTGCCAGGACCATGGCCTGAGTGATCTTCATGCCCTGCTTTCTAAAGCAGAGGCGCTGATTCGGGTAGTTCTATTCCCGCCTCCAGGCACCAGGTTCGAAGCGGCGCCAGCGCCTCGTGCCGAAGTGCCTGCGCCAGATAGGAAAGCGTGCGTGGCATGTGCTTCATGTAGCCGGGCTTGCCGTCGCGCCGCATCAGCCGCACCCAGAGACCGGCAAGCTTGCAGTTGCGCTGCGCCGACATGATGGCAAAGGCCTTGAGGAAGCGAGCTTCATCGAACGGGCCCAGGGCGCGACGGAGGGTGACGTAGTCCGCCATCATCTGCCCGGCGAGGCGGGGGGGAATGTCCACACGCGCATCCTGGACGAGAGAGGCGAGGTCATAGGCAGTCGGGCCGATCATTGCGTCCTGGAAGTCGATGAGACCAATCCGACGTATGCCAGATTCGTGAGGGCGCCAAATGATATTAGGAGAATGAAGGTCGCGCAGGAGGAGGCTTCTTTCAGCATCTGCGAGCTCGGCAATCAGCCCGTCCCATATATGGAGATAGGACTGCCGCTCCTCCTCGCCCGGCTCGCTTCCCCGCTTCCACGGCAGATGCCAGTCGAGCAGCAGCTGCGCCTCCATCTTCATCGCGGTCGGGTCGAAGTCGGGGATGTGGTGGACATGCCCGTCATCCAGCGGGAGATCCTGTCGAATTGGGTGGCTGTGCAGGTATCCGAGGCAGACGACCGCTTCCCGATAGCGCTCGCCGATTGGGTGTCCCTCCTCGTCCAGCACGCCTTCGCTGCCGAGGTTCTCGAGCAGGAGGATGCCTTCCTCGTAATCGACCTGTAGGACATCCGGTGCGGCCAGATTGATCTCCCTCAGGTAGCGAGAGATCGCCACGAAGGGATAGGCGTCTTCCGCAAGATGCGCCACCTTCGGATAAGGCTTTCCGTCCAGCACGGCCGGCCCCTCGGGTTGGCGCGGCCAATCCATCAGGATGAGCTCGTTTTCCTCCTGCGTCTTCACCGTCTCATAAGCGCGGATTGAGGCATCGCCGGTCAGATAGCGGCGTCGCACGCCGACATACCCCCAGTCATCCAGCTTATGGCGGATCGCCAGTGAGCGCCGGATTCGCTTGAGGACGGCGCCGGGGCCGGTGATTCGCGACCGCCGCCCATCCTGCTGGTGCTCCAGCCTGAGCGTCAGCCGATCCGCCGGCAGAAGCTCCTCGGCCATCTCCGGCCATTCCAACAGACAGATGCCTGAGGCCAGTGCCTCATCGAGCCCGAGTTCATCGATCTCGGAAGGATCCCCAAGACGATAAAGGTCGAAGTGGGACACCGGGACGCGCAGATCGTAGCTCTGTACCAGAGTGAACGTTGGGGACGGGACTTCAAGATCGTCATCATCCGCAACTGCACGGAGCAGCGCCCTCGCCAGGGTTGACTTGCCCGCCCCGAGATCGCCTGACAGAGCAAGGCAATCGCCCGTCCTTAGAGCGAGCGCGAGATCCTCGCCAAACTGACGCGTGGACGCTTCATCCGGCAGATCGATGACGATCGGTGCCGCTTCGCTCATTCGGCCGCAGCGATCGTACGCATATTGGCGCCGCTCGGGATTCGGCAGGTGACGGTCGTTCCGCCGGTTCGGCTGTCGATTGTGACTTCGCCCTTGTGCAAATGCACGAAGCTTTCGACGATCGACAGGCCGAGGCCCGCCCCGCTCCGTTTTCCGCCCCGCGGTGTGGAAGAGAAGCGGTTGAATACCGTGCTCAGCATGTCCTCCGGGATTCCGGGCCCGCTATCGGAAACGGCGAAGAACACATTCGCGACATCGCGGCGGCAGGCCAACGTGATCGTGCTGCCGTCGGGTGCGAAGTTGATGGCATTGGTTAGGAGCTTTAGCAGGATCTGTTTCAGCCGCTGTGGGTCCGCAACGATGTCGCCCAGACCCTTGGGTGCGGTGATCTCTAGCGTCATCTGGTTGTCGTGCAGCCGGTCGGAGATCTGCATGGCAACGTCGTCGAGCAGATCGTCGATGCTGATCTCCTCATAGTTCAGCTGCATGATGCCCGCATCCACGGTCGCCAGGTCGAGGATGTCGTTGACGATCGTTAGCAGCAGTGAAGAAGAGGTCGAGATATGCTCGATATACTCTGCCTGCCGCTCGTTCAGCGGTCCGATGCCAGGTGTCTTCAGAAGGTCGGTGAATCCGATGATGTTGGTGAGCGGCGAACGGAGCTCGTAGGAGACGTGCTGGACAAAATCGTTCTTGATTTCGTCAGCTCGCCGCAGGGCCTCGTTCTTTTCCATCAGCGCCCGTTCTGCACGCGCACTCGCTGTCATGTCGACAAACGTCAGCATAGTCTGTGCGTTCGGCAGCGGCGTTACAGCATAGTCGAGAATCAGTCCGGAATAAAGTTCGAGCGTTCCCTGTAGTGAGGGCCGTTCGTCGTCAAAATTGGTGATCATATGGCCGAAGCGGCGCCAACCGTCGGGTTTGTCGTAGGACGGCGAACACGCCTCTTCTATGGTACGAATGTGAGCCCCCGCCTTTGCCTGTTCGGCGGTCACTCCCCAAAGAGCTCGGAAGGCGGGATTGGAGAGACGCATTCGTCCATCGGGTCCGAAGACGGCGACTCCTTCCGACAGGTGGTCAATCGTCTCCCCCTGCACCATGAGGAGCGTGTTGTAGCGGGTCTCGAGATCAACCTGCTCGGTCAGATTCTCGAACACCCAGGTTGCACCGCCTTGGGGATGCGAGGTGGCAATCACGCGCAGGGTCTGCCCGTTCGGCAAATGCCAGAGGTCTGTCTTCGTATCCAGCGATTGATAGATGGAGAGCGCGGTCTCCTTCCAACTGCGCCAATTGAGCTGCTCCGGAAGCTTGTTTTCGCCGCGCAGACGATCGAGTAACTCGTTGTTGTCCGGCCGCGAATCCAAGAAGGAAATTCCGAGTCCCCAGAGGTTCACGAAGGCATGGTTGTAGAACTGCAGTCGCCGGTCGCGGTCGAAGATCGCCACCGGCGTGGCGAGATGATCAAGCGTTTCGGCATGGCTGCGCAGGGTCCGTTTCAATTCCTCTCGGACCGCCTCCGCTTCCGAAACGTCAACGGCCATGCCTGCAGAACCGTTCGCCGCGACTACGTCGACGATGTCATAGATCGTTCGGTTGCCGTGGACGACCGTCGATACCCGCTCATGAAAGGGGGAAGCGGGAGTAACGCTTGCCCGAATTTTCTCTCTCGCGATCGTGCCCAGGAATTCCCGCTCTTCTTCGACAGCCTGAGTGGGTGCGGCCGCATCCACAGCTTCGCTGTAGGCGTGATTGACCCACGTGAGACGCCCGCGGCTATCGCGTCTCCAGACAGGCTGCTCGATCGCATCAAGGAGCGAATGGAACAGCGTGATTGAGCCCTGGAGACGCTCGCGTTCGATCTTCAGCTCTGCCAGTTCTGCCCTCAGATTGTCCAACGCGATGAAGCGGACGAAGGCCTTGCCGCCGGAAACACGGCCCTGCACCTCAAGGATCTCATCCCGGTGCGTCTCGACCACCATGTCGAAACTCGTGGCGCGATCGCGCAAGGCTTCTATGGCCCGCTCCAGCTCACCTGCCGATGCTTGCCGCATCCACCGACCAAATGCGAGAAACTCGCGGTCCTCTTGAGGTGCACCTGTCTCCACCGGCAGTCGACCGAGGAACTCCGCCTTTGACGTGACACCGTCCCAGATGACGATACGACGGTTCTTATCCGCGATTAACGCTTCGTATGTGGAGATCTGTTGTTGCGCATCCGAAAGCGCATTGCGCATTTCTTGGGTCTCAGCCTCCATGTTGCCACGCTGCCGCACGAGCCAAAGCACCGACAACAACGCAGCCCCCAGCGCGCCGACAACCAGAGAGGAGATCACCACTTCGGTAGAGGTAAAAAGCCGGAGCGCGGGCTTGGCCTGTTGCGCAAGGGAACCTGTGGTACAGCCAAAAAGCGCAGTGCCGGCAAGGAGCGCACGGAGGGACATCTTTGAACGCAACCTGTGCGCCCAACGGAGAGGCGTGCTCAAGGGCGCGAACCCAACACTGCCGGCCGCCGGGCAACAGGAGCTCGCCTCCTGAGGGAGGTTATGTTTGTTCACCGACATCTCCGGTCTGTCTCCGTCCTTTGCCGCATCATCGACAAGACATCCCACATCGCCCTTGCCCGAAGCAGGAGCGAATCGACATTCGATACATTACTTTCTTCGGGATTTGTCGGGAAGGCTGCGGCAAAAAAAGAGGCCGCAGCCAAGTCAAGGCTGCAGCCTACAATATCTTGGGGATATAATGACTAGATCTAGTAGCGGTAATGCTCGGCCTTGAACGGACCCTGCGGCGACACGCCGATATAGGATGCCTGCTCCGTCGAAAGTTCAGTGAGCTTCACGCCGAGCTTTCCGAGATGGAGGCGGGCCACCTTCTCGTCGAGGTGCTTGGGCAGGATGTAGACGTCATTCTTGTAGTCGCCCTGTTTTGTGAACAGCTCGATCTGGGCAAGCACTTGGTTGGTGAAGGAAGCCGACATCACGAAGGACGGGTGGCCCGTGGCATTGCCGAGGTTCAGCAAGCGGCCTTCCGAAAGCAGGATTATGCGGTTGCCCTTCGGGAACTCGATCATGTCCACCTGCGGCTTGATGTTGGTCCACTTCAGGTTTCGCAGAGAGGCAACCTGAATCTCGTTATCGAAGTGGCCGATGTTACCGACGATCGCCATGTCCTTCATCTCGCGCATATGCTCGATGCGGATGACGTCCTTGTTGCCGGTGGTGGTGATGAAGATGTCGGCGCTATCCACCACATCTTCCAGCACGACAACCTCAAAACCGTCCATGGCGGCCTGCAGGGCGCAGATGGGGTCGACTTCGGTGACTTTGACGCGCGCGCCGGCACCGCGAAGCGAAGCGGCCGAGCCCTTGCCCACGTCTCCATAGCCGCAGACGACGGCAACCTTGCCGGCCATCATCACGTCGGTACCACGGCGGATCCCGTCAACGAGCGATTCCTTGCAGCCATACTTGTTGTCGAACTTCGATTTGGTGACGGAGTCGTTGACGTTGATGGCCGGGAAGGGCAGCAGACCCTTCTTGCTGAGTTCGTAGAGGCGGTGAACGCCGGTGGTGGTTTCCTCGGTCACGCCCTTGATCGCATCGCGCTGCTTCGTAAACCAGCCGGGCGAGGCCTCCAGGCGCTTCTTGATCTGCGCGAACAGGATCTCTTCTTCTTCGGAACCCGGGTTCGAAAGCACATCCTCACGGGCCTCGGCGCGGGCGCCGAGCAGGATATACATCGTGGCGTCGCCGCCATCATCGAGAATCATGTTGGAGACGCCGCCGTCGGCCCACTGAAAGATCTTGTCCGTGTACTCCCAGTATTCCGTCAGCGACTCGCCCTTCACCGCGAATACCGGAATGCCGGCGTCAGCGATGGCGGCAGCGGCGTGGTCCTGGGTGGAGAAGATATTGCAGGACGCCCAGCGAACGTCAGCACCAAGAGCCTTCAGCGTCTCGATCAGCACGCCCGTCTGGATCGTCATGTGCAGTGAGCCGGAGATACGCGCGCCTTTCAGCGGCTGCGTCTGGCCGAACTCCTCGCGGCAAGCCATCAGGCCGGGCATCTCGGTTTCGGCGATGTCGAGTTCCTTGCGACCATAGGCGGCAAGCCCGATGTCGGCGACAATGTAGTCTTTTTCCGTGCTCATAAAGCGCTCCAGCTTAAGGGTGCGGGTGCCATAGGAAGCACCGCATATCGCAAAATCGAGAGCCGGTTTAGCAGGCTTGGTCAGCAGACGCAACGCGACATAAAGAAGTCTTTATATCTTTATGTGTTTTACGTTAGGCTTCTTCGCCGAACTTCTCTGCAACGAGCCGCTCCAGGGCATCGAGCGCTTCCACCGCTTGGGAACCGGAAGCGCTTACTTCGACGCTGCAGCCTGGACTCGCGGCCAGCATCATCAGTCCCATGATTGACATGCCGCCGACGGTCATGCCGTCTCGGCTGACGGTCACTTGAGCGTCGTATTGACCCACGGTCTGGACAAACTTGGCGGAGGCTCGGGCATGGAGGCCTCGCTTGTTGATGATGAGCAGCTCACGGGTGAGGGAGGACATGAAGGGCTTTCGGCTTCACTTGCCGCTGAGGACGCGACTGGCGACGTTGATGTATTTTCGGCCGGCTTCAGAGGCCTCGGCCAGTGCACGGCTCATATCGTTGTCACCTCGCACTCCCGCCAGCTTGATCAGCATTGGCAGGTTTACACCTGCGATGACCTCCACGCGCCCGCTATCCATCACCGAGATGGCAAGGTTTGAGGGCGTTCCACCGAACATGTCCGTGAGGATGATGACACCACTGCCGTCGTCCGCAAGCTTCACCGCATCCAGGATATCCTGCCGCCGCTGATCCATGTCGTCTTCGGGGCCAATGGAGACCGTTTCGATATATTTCTGCGGTCCAACGACATGCTCAACAGCGTGCCGAAATTCCTCAGCCAGCTTGCCATGAGTGACAAGCACTATTCCGATCATGAATTCCCCCTGCAACGGAAACTCGCGGCCCATATCGCAATGCACAAAGGCCGTCCAGCGGTGGGAAGCCATCTTCGCCATGTAGACCTGAAGTTCAAGTTAAAAATCCGAAACTTCTGGTCACAACGTCGTCGGTATGCCGAGATCGGGACGAAGCGCCGCGATTGCAGCCAAGGGCTCGCGATGGTCGTTCATCAGCCGGATCTGCGGCAGCGTGCCGATACCGTCGAGGTCATAGATCTCATTAGCTGGCGGCTGGCGATCCGCAGTGCGCGGGTCGACGATCAGGACGGCAAGACGGAGCACGGCTTCTGAAACGCTCGGCACGCGGGCAATCCCGCTGCCCCTGATCTCCAGCAATCCAGCAATGGAAGCTGGACGCGCCGCGATAACCTCCTCGCCGCGGCGGGAGATGAAGACCTGGTCATCGGCAACGAGTGACGCGGCCCAGCCGGAGCGTCTCGCCGCTGCAAGACATGAGAACGCCAGAGCGGACTTGCCGATGCCGGAAGGACCAACGAAGAGCAGGCCGGCTTTGTCGACAGCGATGGCCGTCGCGTGTATGTTGTGGGGCGCCATCAGGCCGGCTCACCGGCTGGAAGCGCAAGCGTGAAGCGTGCTCCAAGCAGCCGTCCCGATTTCGCATCCACAATATTCTCCGCCCTCAGCGTGCCACCATGGGCCTCGGCGATCTGCCGGCTTATGGAGAGCCCCAGGCCGGAGTTCTGGCCAAAGCTCTCGCCCTCCGGACGGTCCGTATAGAAGCGCTCGAAAATTCGGTCGATGTCCTCGGCCTGTATTCCGGGGCCGTTGTCGTCCACCTGCACGGCCACGCGGCCGCGCGAGCGGAAGAGCCGGAGGACGATCCGTCCGCCTTCCTCGGGGACAAAGGATCGCGCGTTTTCGATGAGGTTGCTGATGATCTGCCCGAGCCGCAAATCGTGCCCATAGACGGTGAAGGGGACCTTGTTACCGGGTTTGCTGTCGACGACGAGATCAATGTCCACGACCTTGCGGCCCTGGCGGATCTGGCGCGAGATCTCCACCATATTGTGCAGCAGGACCTGCATATCGACGGGTGTGGAATCGCTGCGCGCCAGTTCCGCATCGAGGCGGGAGGCATCCGAGATATCGCTGATCAGACGGTCGAGGCGGCGCACGTCGTGGAAGATGATCTCAGTCAGCCGCTGCTTGGATTCCTCCGATTTTGCCAACGGCAGCGTCTCCACCGCACTGCGCAGCGAGGTCAGCGGGTTCTTCAACTCGTGGCTGACATCGGCGGCAAAGCTCTCGATCGCATCGATCCGATCGTAGAGGGCGGTCGTCATCTCGCGAAGTGCGATCGAAAGATTGCCGATCTCGTCCTGACGATAGGCAAAATCCGGGATTTCCTCACGCTGCTTGGCGCCGCGCCGCACGCGGATGGCGGCCGCCGAGAGCCGCCGGAGCGGGTTGGCGATTGTCGAGGAAAGCAGGAGCGACAGAAGAATGTTGACGAGCGTTGCCACGCCAAAGACGCGCATGATTGCCAGACGTTCCGCATGGACGATCTTGTCGATGTCACCGGCCTGCGTGGAGAGCAGAAGAACGCCTAGCACCGCCCGGAAACGCTGCACGGGAACGGCCACTGAGACGATCAGCTCGCCTCTCTCGTTGATGCGCACGACGGCACCGCGCACGCCGGTGAGCGCATTCATGACCTCCGGGTAAATGGAGCCGTCGCCGCCCGGCGCTTCCTTGTAGACCGGAAGATTGCGCTGCTGCAGCATGCGGTTGAACAGGCCTACAATCCAGTCGCCCCAGCTGGTCGTCTCCTGTTCGACCGGCGGCAGGTCGTAGCGCAGGACCTGACCACGTGAATAAAGATGCCGGGAGTCGAGCAGAAGGTTGGCGTCGGCGTCGAACAGGCGTGCACGGGTACGGGTCGGAGAAATCAGCCGCCGCAGAACCGGGGCGACACGATCGGGATCGATCGGGAAATCGAGATCCTCGTCATTCGGCACCGGCGTGATGCTCTGGCCGGCCTGCAACTCCAGCAGCTTTTCCGGATCAATCGTGATCGAGTTGGTGTCGACCGAGGCGGAGGCCGAGATTGCGCCGGCGATGATTTCGCCCTGTGTCAGCAGGCTCTCGACCCGCGCGTCGATCAGGCCTTCTCGGAACTGGTTGAGATAAAGGATGCCGCCGACGAGGACGACGGTCGCCGCGATGTTGAAGAACAGGATGCGGCGGGTAAGGCTGGAGAACACCGCGTGACCGAAGATCCGACGGATCAGTGTGAACGGGTGCGACCAGAGCCGTGCGGAAGAGGCATTCTCCTCGGCATCGGCCCTGTTCGCCATGTCCTCTTCAAGCAGTCGATCTGCCACCAAACGTCCTTTCGCAGGACCGGCTCTGCGCCCTTTTGGAGGCGCGTCTTCATGCCGGGCGCTTATGCAGCTTCCCGGAAGCGATAGCCGACGCCGTAGAGCGTTTCGATCATATCGAAGTCGCCGTCAACCATCTTGAACTTCTTGCGCAGGCGTTTGATGTGGCTGTCGATCGTACGGTCGTCCACATAGACCTGCTCGTCATAGGCGGCGTCCATTAGCGCGTCGCGGCTCTTTACCACACCTGGACGCTGGGCAAGAGAGTGAAGGATGAGAAACTCGGTGACTGTCAGCGTTACCGGCTCGCCCTTCCAGGTGCAGGTGTGCCGCTCCTGGTCCATGGCGAGCTGCCCACGCTCCAGCGTGCGTGCCTGCTGCGCGTCGGATCCCGCCTTGGCGGCGCCGCCGGCGCCGGCCGTTTCCCGCGCGCTGGCGCGGCGAAGGATAGCCTTCACGCGCTCCACCAGAAGGCGCTGCGAGAACGGCTTCGTGATGAAATCGTCGGCGCCCATCTTCAAGCCGAAGAGCTCGTCGATCTCTTCGTCCTTGGACGTCAGGAAGATGACCGGAATGTCCGACTTCTGCCGCAGCCGGCGCAGCAGCTCCATGCCATCCATGCGCGGCATCTTGATATCGAAGATCGCAAGCTGCGGCGGTCGCCCCAAAAGGCCATCGAGGGCGGACGCTCCATCGGTATAGGTCTCCACCTTGTAGCCTTCGGCCTCCAGCGCGATCGACACCGATGTGAGGATGTTGCGATCGTCATCCACGAGCGCGATTGTCTGCATGCTCTCCGTCTCCGTCACCATCTTGTGCGCATCTCCTGCTGTTCACCCCAGCGAGGTATGGCAAACGCCGATGCGCGTTGTGAGTATAAAGCTGGAACAAATTGTGGCAGATATAGAGGTTACAGGACCAATTTCAAAGCTCCAGACTTCTCTAGAAAGGTGCGGTTCCAGAGAGATTAAAAAAGACCCTAAACCGATTTAATCAGAAATAGATTTTTTTAAATCGATTAATTTATTGAAATCATTATGCATTCGAGGCTTGCTGCTCTTGCTCTTTCCGAGACTCGGGTCTAGTTGGGCGACAGACTAACGCCAAGGGAAGGAAGGCGCGTATGCAGGAGCTTGGACTTTACAATCCGTCCAACGGGATCTCGACCATCGGCTTCGCCGACGTCTCCCGCGCCAACTACAACTTCTCTGAAACGGAACTCTACGAAGAGGCAATCCGCAATTGCGAAGCGGAAGTGACGGCTGACGGTGCTCTACGCGCCGTCACGGGGCAGCACACCGGCCGTTCGCCGAAGGACAAGTTTGTCGTCCGCGACGAGATCACCGAGGGCGTCATCTGGTGGGACAACAACAAGCCGATGTCGCCGGAGCGCTTCGATGTCCTCCATAACGACATGTTGGCGCATGCGGCCGGCAAGACGCTTTACGTGCAGGACCTCATCGGCGGTGCCGATCCGGAGAATGCCCTGCCGACACGGGTGATCACCGAACTGGCCTGGCACGCCCTGTTCATCCGCAACCTGCTTATCCGCCCGAGCAAGGCATCGCTGGAGACCTTCAACCAGAAGCTCACCATCGTCAACCTGCCGAGCTTCCGGGCCGATCCCGCCCGACACGGCTGCCGGACGGAAACGGTCATCGCCTGCGATCTGCAGCGTGGTATTGTTCTGATTGGCGGCACGTCCTATGCCGGCGAAAACAAGAAGTCTGTCTTCACGGTCCTCAACTACCTGCTGCCGGCCAAGCACGTGATGCCGATGCACTGCTCCGCCAATGTCGGCCCGGCAGGTGACGCAGCCGTATTCTTCGGGCTGTCCGGCACCGGCAAGACCACGCTCTCGGCGGACCCAACACGCACCTTGATCGGCGACGACGAGCATGGCTGGGGCGAGAACGGCATCTTCAACTTCGAAGGTGGCTGCTATGCCAAAGCGATCCGTCTCTCGGCCGAAGCCGAACCGGAAATCTATGCCGCAACGCGCCGCTTTGGTACAGTTCTGGAGAACGTCGTTCTCGACGAGAACCGGGTACCCGATTTTGACGACGCCTCGCTGACAGAGAACACGCGCTCCGCCTATCCGCTGCACTTCATCCCCAACGCATCGGCAACCGGCATCGCACCGCATCCGAAGACGATCATCATGCTGACGGCAGACGCTTTCGGTGTGATGCCGCCGATCGCGAAGCTGACGCCCGAACAGGCCATGTACCACTTCCTGTCGGGCTACACTGCCAAGGTTGCCGGCACGGAAAAGGGCGTAACGGAGCCGGAAGCGACGTTCTCCACCTGCTTCGGAGCCCCGTTCATGCCACGCCACCCGGCGGAGTACGGCAATCTGCTGCGCGACTTGATCGACCGCCACAACGTCGATTGCTGGCTCGTCAACACCGGCTGGACCGGCGGCGCCTATGGCGTCGGCAAGCGGATGCCGATCAAGGCAACCCGCGCGCTGCTGACGGCTGCGCTGACGGGCGATCTGAAGAATGCGGAGTTCCGGACGGATCCGAACTTCGGATTCGCCGTGCCGGTCTCTGTCGAGGGCGTCGAGCAGTCGATCCTCGATCCTCGCTCCACCTGGTCCGATGGTGAAGCCTATGACGCGCAGGCGAAGAAGCTGGTCTCGATGTTCATTGCGAACTTCTCAAAGTTTGAGGATCATGTTGACAGCAAGGTTCGTGAGGCGGCGCCGGTCCTGCTGACGGCCGCTGAGTAATGTGATTGCTTAACTGAAACGTCCAGAACCGCCGGCCTCGTGCCGGCGGTTTTCTTCGCTGACCGATTGTGGGATAGAGGCGGCGGAGACGATCAATGGCCAGCAGTCCGCTTTACATCAACAGCCGCATCACGATCCAGGCTTGGGAGCTGACCGAGCAGTTCGTGCTGGCCGGCGGGCCAGGCGGCCAGAACGTCAACAAGGTTTCTACCGCCGTCCAGCTTTTCTTCGATCTCCAGAACTCGCCTTCGCTGCCGGAACGGATCAAGGCGAATGCCATACGCATAGCAGGACGGCGGATGTCAAAGGACGGCGTCCTGATGATCGAGGCCAACCGTTTCCGCAGCCAGGATCGCAATCGCGAGGATGCCCGGGAGCGCCTGAAGGAGCTGATCCTGAAGGCCGCCGAGCCGCCACCGCCGCCGCGCAAGGCAACGAAACCCACCAAGGGTTCAATCGAGCGGCGGCTCAAGGCCAAGTCTGGACGCGCCCTGGTGAAGAAGATGCGCGGCAAGCCGACGGGAGAATGAACGTGGCAGATCTGCCGGAAGGGCTGAAATATCTGCCGGGCTATCTGGACCGGCCGGCGCAGGAAAGCCTGGTCGAGCTCGTGCGCCAGGCGGTGGCGGTGGCGCCGCTCTACCTGCCCGTAATGCCAGTTACGGGAACGCCGATGTCGGTGAGGATGACCAACCTCGGCCCGCTCGGCTGGGTGACCGACAAGGAGCGCGGCTACCGCTATCAGGCGACGCATCCGGTGACGGGAAATCTCTGGCCGGCCATCCCGGAGGCGCTCCTGTCGCTGTGGGATGCAGTTGCGAACTATCCGGCACCGCCGCAGGCCTGCCTGGTGAACTTCTACGCCGACGATGCGAGGATGGGGCTGCATCAGGACAAGGACGAGACGGATCTTGCCGCGCCGGTCGTCTCGATCTCGCTCGGCAATACCTGCCTCTTCCGCGTCGGCGGTCTGGAGCGGAGGGATCCCACGCGCTCGTTCAAGCTTACCAGCGGCGATGTGGTCGTCCTGGGCGGGGCAAGCCGGCTCTGCTTCCACGGCGTCGATCGGATCTATCCGAACACTTCAACGGTCCTGAAGAACGGCGGCCGGATCAACCTCACGCTGCGGCGGGTCGACTGAGCGGCCGGCGTCAAAGCTTTCTAAGCGAAACCGTCTCAACGAGGTGATTGGAGCCTTTCCGCAGAATGAGGTCGGCCCGCGGGCGGGTCGGCAGAATGTTCTGCCGCAGGTTCTTCAGGTTGATGTTTTCCCACAGCCCTTCGGCGATGGCGCGCGCGGCGTCCTCGCCCACAGCGGCATAGCGATGAAAGAAGGAGTTCGGATCACGGAAGGCGGTCTGCCGCAGCTTCATGAAGCGTTCGACGTACCAGTTATGGATGAGCGATTCGTCCGCGTCGATATAGATCGAGAAGTCGAAGAAGTCCGAGACGATCGGCACGATCTTGCCATCCGCCGGCAGATCGCGCGACTGGAGTACATTGATGCCTTCGAAGATCAGGATGTCCGGCCGGTCCACCACCGTGTACTCGTCCGGCAGCACATCGTAGGTGAGGTGGGAATAGCGCGGCGCCCGCACGTTGGGTTCGCCGGCCTTGATGGCGGACAGGAAGCGCAGCAGCGCTCCAATGTCGTAGCTCTCCGGAAAACCCTTGCGCTCCATGAGGTTTTCGCGCCGCAGGACTGCATTCGGGTGGAGAAACCCATCGGTGGTAATGAGGTCCACCTTCGGGCTGGATGGCCAGCGGGCGAGAAGCTCCTTGAGGATGCGGGCCGTGGTCGACTTGCCGACGGCAACGGAGCCGGCGATGCCGATCACGAACGGCGTCTTCGCCACATCTGACATGCTGAGGAAGCGGTTGCGCTGCTGGAACAGCAGCTGCGACGCCTCCACATGGGCCGACAGGAGCCGCGAGAGCGACAGATAGATCCGCCGCACCTCGCTGAGATCGATCGGATCGTCGAGGGAACGAAGCCGTGCGACCTCGTCCGCTGTCAGCGTCATTGGGGTATCGGCGCGAAACCTGGCCCACTGGTCGGAGGTGAAGCGGTGATAGGGAGAGTAGTTAGCGGCAGACTGATCTAGATCGTCGACCGCTTGCGTTGCCAAGGTCATGACTGCCGGCTTGCCTTTTCCTGCAGACCGGATTGCGCGGTCCGCCGCTGGAGTTCGTCCAGCACATCCTTGAGCGGAATGCCGGCAATGTTCAATACGACCATCAGGTGATAAAGAAGGTCGGCGCTCTCCGCCACGAGATCCTTCCGATCCTCGGCGATGGCAGCAATTACCGTCTCCACCGCTTCCTCGCCGAGCTTCTTGGCGGCTTTGGTTTGACCGGCCGCCACGAGTTTTGCCGTCCATGACTCCTCAGGCGCTGCCTGCGCGCGTGTTGCCACGATGTGCTCGAGGTCGCTCAGGGAGAATTCGCTCATCTCGTTGCCTCCGGCGCTTAGTGGAGCCGCATGGGGATGCCGTGGTCGGCCATGTAGCGTTTGGCTTCCTGCACGGAATGGGTGCCGAAGTGGAAGATCGAGGCCGCAAGCACAGCCGTCGCATGCCCGTCGCGAATACCTGCCACCATGTCGTCCAGCGTTCCCACGCCACCGGAGGCAACCACCGGCACGCGCACGGAGTCGGCTATCGACCGAGTGAGCGCAAGATCGTAGCCGCTCTTCGTGCCATCGCGGTCCATGGAGGTTACGAGCAGTTCGCCGGCACCCTTCTCCACGACCTTTGCTGCAAATTCCAGCGCATCGATGCCCGTTGGCTGACGGCCGCCATGGGTGAAGATCTCCCAGCGGGCGGCTTCGCCGGCGCCGGAAACCTTCTTGGCATCGATGGAGACGACGATGCACTGGTTGCCGAACTTGTCGGCGGCCTCGGCAACGAAATCGGGGTTCTTTACGGCAGCGGAGTTGATCGAGACCTTGTCGGCGCCCGCCAAAAGCAGCTTGCGAATGTCTGTAACTGCACGCACACCGCCCCCGACCGTCAGCGGCATGAAGCAATAATCTGCCGTCCGCGCGACAACGTCGAAGATCGTATCGCGGTTGTCGGAGGAGGCGGTGATGTCGAGGAAGCAGAGCTCGTCGGCACCAGCGGCGTCATAGGCCTTGGCGGCCTCCACCGGGTCTCCGGCGTCGATAAGGTCCACAAAGTTGACGCCCTTGACGACACGGCCGTCCTTGACGTCGAGGCAGGGGATGACGCGGGCCTTCAAGCTCATGCGGCCGCTCCTTTTTGCGTACGGATCAGCGCCAGCGCTTCGGCCGGATCGATACGACCGTCATAGAGCGCTCTGCCCGAAATCGCACCTTCCAGTCTGGCCACATCAGGCTCCAGCATCCGCCGGACGTCGTCCATGGAAGCCAGGCCGCCGGAGGCGATGACGGGGATTGAGACGGCGTCCGCAAGTTCCAGCGTCGCATCCCAATTGATGCCAGCGAGAATCCCATCCCGGTCGATGTCGGTATAGATGATCGCCGAGACGCCAGCGCCCTCGAACTTCCTTGCCAGCTCGATCACACCAAGTTCCGAGGCTTCCGCCCAGCCTTCGACGGCAACCTTGCCGCCCTTGGCGTCGATGCCGACGGCGATCTTGCCGGGAAAGCGCTGGCAGGCTTCAATGACGAGTGCCGGATCGCGGACGGCGACTGTGCCCAGAATGACCCGGGCAAGGCCGCGCGACAGCCAGTTCTCGATGTGCTCCAGCGACCGAATGCCGCCGCCGAGCTGCACCGGGTTCTTCGTCGCCTTCAGGATGGCATCGACGGCAGCGCCATTCATGCTTTCACCGGCGAAGGCGCCGTTGAGATCCACCACATGCAGCCATTCGAAGCCCTGGTCCTCAAACGCCTTGGCCTGAGCGGCGGGATCGGGATTGTAGACGGTCGCCTGCGCCATATCGCCGAGCTTGAGGCGAACGCACTGGCCATCCTTGAGGTCGATAGCGGGAAAGAGGATCATCGATCAGGGGTTCCAGCGCAGAAAATTAGCGATCAGGGCGAGCCCCAACGTCTGGCTCTTCTCCGGGTGGAATTGCGAGCCAGCCATGTTGTCTCGCCCGACGAAGGCGGTCATCGGGCCGCCATAGTCGGTCGTCGCGATCACGTCCTGCGGGTTCTTCGCCGCGAGGTGATAGGAGTGCACGAAATAGGCGTGCAGCCCGTCCGGGCCTGTCGGGATTCCGTCAAAGAGCGGGTGAGTGCGCTTCAGTTCCAGCGTGTTCCAGCCGATCTGGGGAATCTTCAGATCCGGATCGGATGGCTCCATTTCCTTTACGTCGCCTTCGATCCAGCCGAGCCCTTCGGTAATGGTCTTCTCCAGCCCGCGTGACGACATAAGCTGCATGCCGACACAAATGCCAAGGAAGGGACGGCCCTTCTTTTCAACGGCTTCGACAAGCGCTTGCGGCATGCCGGGCACCGCATCAAGGCCGGCGCGGCAATCAGCATAGGCACCGACGCCCGGCAGTACGATTCGGTCGGCGCTTGCGACGACGTCGGCCTTGTCCGTCAGCTCGATCGTGGCGTCAACGCCAGCTTCATGCGCCGCACGCTCGAAAGCCTTCGTGGCTGAGCGAAGATTACCGGATCCGTAGTCGATGATCGCGACGCGCATCAGCGTCCTCCTTGGTGATCGAAGAGCCCGATCCCGCCTTGGGGCCAGTCCGCGGTGGCGCGTTTGTTCTTGGCCCAGTTTGCAACCGCAGGCAGCTCAGATTTGTCGCCCATTTCCTGGGCGGAGAAGTAAACCTCTTCCGCCGCGTCCAGATTGGGTGCGGCGATTACCGCGTCAAGTCTCCATCCCTGGCGGATGAGCGCCTCGCTATAGAAGTGCCGCCCCTCCAGCGCAACCAGGAGATTGACCGAGAGCGCGAGAAGAAGCCCGGCGATCTCGAAGTCCTGCGTCTGCGAAAGCTGCCCGGCCACGAGCTGCAGCAGGAAAACCACGATCGCGGCCAGCCAGAGCCGCTTGGTCAGCAGCCAGATCCACGGGAAGAACAGCGCCAGCCAGGAGAAGCGGTCGGGCAGGATAAGTGTCTTCCGATGCTCCCGATCGTCATTTCCCGGCGCAAGCAGGACGAGATAGCTTTTCAAGTTATGTCCTCAGACCAACGTGCCCTTGGTGGAAGGGACGCGGTTTGCTTGTCGCGGATCGATTTCCGTCGCGGCGCGCAGGCACCGGGCAACGGACTTGAAGCAGGTCTCGGCGATATGGTGATTATTGGCGCCGTAGTAGTTGAAGATGTGGAGCGTCACGCCCGCGTTCTGAGCGAACGCCTGGAAGAACTCGCGCACCAGCTCCGTATCGAAGCTGCCGATCTTCGGCGACGAGAACTCGACGTTCCAGACGAGGAAAGGTCGACCGGAAAGGTCAACAGCCGCCTTCGTCATGGTTTCATCCATGGCGAGATCCAGCGAGGCGTAGCGGGCAATGCCGCGACGGTCGCCCAGCGCCCTCGAAATGGCCTGGCCTATGGCGATGCCTGTATCTTCGACGGTATGGTGATCATCGATGTGCAGATCGCCCTGAACCTCGATCTCCATGTCGATCAGCGAGTGGCGGCAGAGCTGGTCCAGCATATGGTCGAAGAAGCCGATGCCGGTGGAGATCTTGCCGGTACCGGTCCCGTCGAGATTGACTGCAACGGAGACCGAAGTCTCGTTCGTCTTGCGGGATACCGAGCCCGTGCGCGCGGCGGCTGTATCGGCCATTGTCTGCTCCATGCGATCGATCTTGCGCTCCATAACAGGCGGTCCGGCAAATATCCAGCAAAAGGCACCTGCCGGCGGCGGAGCCGAAACCGCCTGTTTGCAATCGGCCTGCCCCCACTTACATAGGGATCAACCGAGGCGGAAACGCCTTCTGACAACGCCCCCCAAGGGGCCAACAGGTGCAAGATGACGACGATTATTACGGTCCGGAAGGGTGGCAAGGTGATCATGGCCGGTGACGGCCAGGTGAGCCTCGGCCAAACGGTGATGAAGGGCAATGCGCGCAAGGTGCGCCGCATCGGCAAGGGCGAGGTCATTGCGGGATTTGCCGGTGCTACCGCTGATGCCTTCACGCTCCTCGACCGGCTGGAAAAGAAGCTTGAGCAATATCCCGGCCAGCTCATGCGGGCGGCCGTCGAGCTCGCCAAGGACTGGCGGACCGACAAGTACCTCCGCAACCTCGAGGCGATGATGCTGGTGGCCGACAAGAGCATCACGCTTGCCGTCACCGGCAATGGTGATGTTCTGGAGCCGGAGCATGGCACGATCGCCATCGGCTCGGGCGGCAACTACGCCTATGCCGCCGCTCGCGCGATGATGGACAGCGAGAAATCTGCGGAAGACATCGCCCGCAGCGCACTCAACATCGCGGCCGAGATCTGCGTCTACACCAACCATAACCTGGTCGTCGAAACGCTCGACGCCGAATAGCAGTATCTTGAAACGAGGATCCGCCGGCCCGGGCTTGTGAGCCGGCCGGGCAGGACGCCCAGAGGAAGCCATGACTACATTTTCACCCAGAGAGATCGTCTCCGAACTTGACCGCCACATCATCGGTCAGCACGATGCAAAGCGCGCGGTGGCGATTGCGCTCCGCAACCGCTGGCGTCGCCAGCAGCTGGACGACAGCCTTCGCGACGAGGTGATGCCGAAGAACATCTTGATGATTGGCCCGACGGGCGTCGGCAAGACGGAGATCTCCCGCCGCCTCGCAAAACTCGCCGGTGCGCCGTTCATCAAGGTGGAAGCGACCAAGTTCACCGAGGTCGGCTATGTCGGCCGCGACGTGGAGCAGATCATTCGTGACCTCGTTGAAGTCGGCATCGGCCTGGTGCGCGAGAAGAAGCGTGCCGAGGTCGAGGCCAAGGCGCACATGAGCGCCGAAGAGCGGGTGCTTGACGCCCTGGTTGGCGCAACGGCATCGCCTGCAACCCGCGACAGCTTCCGCAAGAAGCTCCGCAACGGGGAACTGGACGACAAGGAAATCGATATCGAGGTGGCGGATACGGGATCGGGCATGCCCGGATTCGAGATCCCCGGCATGCCGGGCGCCAACATCGGCGTGCTGAACCTTTCCGAAATGTTCGGGAAGGCTCTGGGCGGACGGACGAAAAAGGTGCGAACCACCGTCTCCAAGTCCTACGGAGAATTGATCCGGGACGAGTCCGACAAGTTGATTGACAATGAGGTGATCCAGCGCGAAGCGGTTCGCTCCGTGGAGAATGATGGCATCGTTTTCCTGGACGAGATCGACAAGATCGCGGCACGTGACGGAGGTCTCGGCGCCGGTGTTTCCCGTGAGGGAGTCCAGCGCGACCTGCTGCCGCTGGTGGAGGGAACGACGGTTGCCACGAAGTACGGACCGGTCAAGACGGACCATATTCTTTTCATTGCGTCCGGCGCCTTCCACGTCTCCAAGCCCTCCGACCTCCTGCCGGAGCTGCAAGGGCGGCTGCCGATCCGCGTTGAGTTGCGGCCGCTGACGAAGGAAGACTTCCGCCGCATCCTGACAGAGACGGAAGCCAGCCTCATCCGCCAGTACAAGGCGCTGATGGAGACGGAGCAGATGAATCTTGACTTCACTGAGGATGCGATTGATGCGCTTGCCGATGTCGCCGTCCAGCTTAACTCCTCTGTCGAGAACATCGGTGCCCGCCGCCTTCAGACCGTCATGGAGCGCGTGCTGGACGAGATCTCCTTCAACGCGCCGGACCGGGCCGGCAGCACGGCGATGATCGACGCCGGCTATGTGCGTGAACATGTCGGTGATCTGGCAGCTGACACGGATCTTTCTCGCTACATTCTGTAAGCGTTGCGCCGAAGCAACGCCATCTTCTGTCGTGGCGTTGCTAACGGTAAATTGAGGCGAACAGCCTCGACAGCGTGCCTCCCTTTCCCATAAGGGGGCACGTTCGCACGGAGCGTATAGCGTCGCAGTGCGTTGTTGCAGTGACGTATCCGGCACCTCCGGTTGCCGACTTCGCGGATTCTTTATCTTGAAGGAACTCTTCCTGGCCATTCTTTTGGTGTTGAGTAGCACATCGCTAGGCGATGCCGCTGGGCTTCGCCCCGTTCCGGAAGGCAATCGCCACGTGGAGCAGCCCAAGGTGCCGGGCGCATCCGTGCGGCGCACCCGCGCTGGCCGCACGACCTTTGACGACAAGTATGACAAGATCCGGGACCTGCTCGGCAAAGACAAGGAACTCATCCGCAAGATCAAGGCGACCGCGTCCGATTATCGGATCGATCCTATCCACATGGTGGGGGCAATCGTCGGCGAGCATACCTATAATGTTGATGCCTATGACCGCCTCCAATCCTACTATATAAAGGCCGCCGCATATGCAGGCGATCGCTTCCGCTTCAGCTACGACGACGAGACGATCAGCGAGTTTGTTGCACGACCGCAGTTTAGCAAATGCGAGGGCGAAGATGGCAGCTACGGCCTGTGGACCTGCCGCGAAGCGATTTGGGAAGATCACTTCCGCGGACGCACGGTCGGGGGGGTATCTTTCCCTGATAACAGGTTCAGTGCCGTTTTCTTTCAACCCTTCTATGCCGGCCAGACCTTTGGCTTGGGGCAGGTGAATCCACTGACGGCTCTGATGCTGTCGGACATAGTTTCCAAGACTTCCGGTTATCCTAAACTGGACGAGAAGGATGCCGCCGCCGTCTACGAGGCGATCATGGATCCGGACAAGTCTTTGGCCTACATGGCAGCCGGAATTCGCAAGTCTATCGACGACTATGCCTCCATTGCCGGCGTGGACATTTCCACCAACCCCGGTATCACAGCCACACTCTACAATACCGGCGGCTCGCATCAGCGGGCCGCCGCCCTGCGCGCGCGTGGCGGTATGCCGACGGAGAACTACTATGGCTGGCTGGTCAACAATAAGCTGGAAGAGTTGAAAAACCTGCTCTGACGCCTGATATTCCTTCTTCGGAAACCAGCATCAGGAGGGCAGGCATGGACACGCGCCCCGAGCCGTTCGTTCCACCAGCTCCCATCCCGCGCACCGTTCCGCCCTCAAGGCTGGAAATTATCCGCACGGTCTTCAACAACCCACTCGAGCTTTGGGGCGAACCTTCCTACACACTGCCGTGGATCGAAACGAAGTTCCTCAAGGAGCGGACCCTGATCGTCAACGACCCGGGCCTCATCCGTCATGTGCTGGTCGACAATGCCGCCAACTACGAGATGTCGGAAATTCGGCAGTTGATCCTTCGGCCGATCCTGCGGGATGGTCTCCTGACGGCGGAAGGCCCTGTCTGGAAGCGCTCCCGCAAGGCGATGGCGCCGGTTTTCACGCCGCGGCACGCAAAGGGCTTTGCGGGCCAGATGCTTCGAAAGTCCCAGGAATATGTTGAAAAATATGCCGGTATCGGGGAGGCAGGGGAGGTTTTCGACATTTCGGTCGACATGACAGAAATCACCTTCAACATCCTCTCGGAAACCCTGTTTTCTGGGGAGATCGTCACCGAAAGCAACGATTTCTCCGATGACGTTGACAGCCTGCTGCACCGCATGGGCAGAGTTGACCCGATGGACCTTTTGCGGGCACCGCCCTGGGTGCCGCGCGTGACCCGCATTGGCGGCAAGCGGGTGCTGGGGAAATTTCGGCAGATCGTTGCCGACACAATGGCGCACAGGCAACAAAAGATGCGAGAGGATCCGCACAACGTCCCGCAGGATTTCCTGACGCTGCTTCTGCAACTTGAGGGGCCGGATGGCCTGACGTTGGAGGAGATCGAGGATAATATTTTGACCTTCATAGGCGCCGGTCACGAAACCACCGCAAGGGCGCTAGCATGGACCCTCTACTGTGTCGCCAACAGTCCGCACATCCGCGAGCGCATGGAAAGCGAAATCGATGAAGTCTTGGCGTCCGGCGCGGAGCCGGTGGAGTGGCTCGATCGCCTGCCGATGGTAAAGGCGGCATTCGAGGAGGCGCTGCGCCTGTACCCTCCTGCGCCCTCGCTCAATCGCGCGGCGATCGCCGATGATGAGTGGGTTAGCGATGACGGAAAAACGGTAAAGATTGGTGCCGGCGTGACGGTGCTGATCATGCCTTGGACACTGCATCGCCACCAGCTCTATTGGGATAACCCACGGGCGTTCGTACCGGAACGCTTCCTGCCGGAGAACCGAGGCAATATCGGCCGCTTCCAGTATCTCCCTTTCGGGGCAGGTCCACGCGTATGCATCGGCGCAACGTTCGCAATGCAGGAGGCTGTCATTGCTCTGGCTGTCCTGATGAGCCGTTACCGCTTCGACGTAACGCCGGAGACGGCCCCTTGGCCGGTACAGAAATTGACGACACAGCCAAGGAACGGCCTGCCGATGAAGGTCAGCCCGCGCCTTCGCCCATAGGCGCATTGACAGCTGTGGCTACCCGCGCAAATTGGCGACAATAATAATGAACGGCAATGGAGGAGGCTTGCATGGAGCGCATCGACAAGAACGGGATCGCAATAGATGAAAAACTCTATGACTTCCTGGTGAAGGAGGCGATACCGGGAACCGGCGTCGATGCAGAGCGCTTCTTCTCACAGTTTGCCCAACTGATCCACGACCTTGCGCCGAAGAACCGGGCGCTGCTGGCCAAGCGCGACGAGATGCAGGAAAAACTGGACGAGTGGTACCGTCGCAACGGTGCCCCTGTCGATCTCGCCGTCTACGAGAGCTTTCTGCGCGAGATCGGCTACCTTGTGCCGGAGGGACCCGATCTCCAGATCTCCACCGACAAGGTCGATCCGGAAATTGCCGCGATCGCCGGGCCGCAGTTGGTCGTTCCAGTGATGAATGCGCGCTATGCCTTGAATGCGGCGAATGCCCGCTGGGGCTCGCTCTATGATGCCCTTTATGGGACCGATGCCATTGCGGAGGATGCTGGCGCCGAGAAATCAGGCACCTATAACCCCGCGCGTGGTGCCAAGGTCATCGCTTGGGTGCGCGAGTTTCTGGATTGCTCTGCCCCGCTTTCCGGCGCAAGCTGGAGCGACGTAACCTCGTTTGTCGTTGCAGCCGGCCGCCTGACGGCCGCAGGACCCGAGGGTCGTACGGTTGAACTTGCTGATCCCTCCCAGTTTGCAGGTTATGTCGGAGAGGCGTCTGAGCCCACAAGCCTCATTCTCCGTAGGAATGGCCTACACATCGATATCAGGATCGATCCTACAACGGCGATTGGCAAGGACGATTCGGCAAAGATCTCCGACGTTCGGCTGGAGTCGGCAATCACCACCATCATGGACTGCGAAGACTCCGTTGCTGCGGTCGATGCCGACGATAAGGTCCTCGTTTATCGCAACTGGCTCGGTCTGATGAAGGGAGACCTGCAGGAAGAGGTGAGCAAGGGGGGACGAACCTTCATTCGCAAACTGGAGCCGGACCTTTCCTACAAAGCGCCCAATGGCGACAGTGCCACCCTCAAGGGCCGCTCCCTGATGCTGGTACGCAATGTCGGCCACCTGATGAGCAATCCTGCGGTTCTGGACCAGGACGAACGGGAAGTTCCCGAGGGTATTCTCGATGCCATCGTGACGGGGCTCATCGCGCTGCACGACATTGGGCCTAATGGCCGCCGCCAGAACTCGCGCACAGGTTCCATGTATGTGGTGAAACCGAAGATGCATGGACCGGAAGAAGTCGCCTTCGCCTGCGAAATCTTCGCACGCGTGGAAGAAGCCCTTGGCATGCCGTCCAACACCATCAAGATGGGCATCATGGACGAAGAGCGCCGCACGACGGTCAACCTGAAGGAATGTATCCGGGCCGCCCGCGAAAGGATTGTCTTCATCAACACCGGTTTCCTCGACCGCACCGGTGACGAGATTCATACTTCCATGGAAGCCGGCCCGATGATCCGGAAGGGAGACATGAAGCAGGCCGCCTGGATTAGCGCGTACGAGAACTGGAATGTGGACATCGGCCTCGAATGCGGTCTTTCCGGTCACGCACAGATCGGCAAGGGCATGTGGGCTATGCCGGACCTGATGGCGGCCATGCTGGAGCAGAAGATCACCCATCCGAAGGCTGGCGCCAACACAGCCTGGGTTCCGTCGCCGACTGCCGCAACGCTGCATGCCACGCATTATCACAAGGTCAACGTCGTGGAGGTTCAGGCGGGGCTGAAGAGCCGAGCGCGTGCGAAGCTATCCGACATCCTGTCCGTGCCGGTTGTCACGCGTCCGAACTGGACCCCGGAGGAGATTCAGCGCGAGATCGACAACAACGCCCAGGGCATCCTCGGCTATGTCGTCCGCTGGATCGACCAGGGGGTAGGGTGCTCCAAGGTGCCCGACATCAATGACATCGGGTTGATGGAAGACCGTGCAACCCTGCGCATCTCCGCCCAGCACATGGCAAACTGGCTTCATCATAATGTGGTGACCAAGGAGCAGATTGTGGAGACGATGAAGCGGATGGCCGCCGTGGTTGACGGACAGAACGCTGACGATCCGCTTTATCGTCCGATGGCGCCCGATTTTGATGGTTCCATCGCGTTTCAGGCAGCACTGGATCTTGTCTTGAAGGGCCGCGAACAGCCCAACGGTTACACCGAACCGGTCCTGCACCAGCGTCGCCTCGAGCGGAAGGCGAGGCGACAGGCTTAACGGAAAAAGCCGCCGGAGCGATCCGGCGGCTTCTTCGCTTCTGGCCTTCGATGGGTCACTGGACGACAACAACCTTGGCGTTTCGGCCTGGACGGACGCGCTTGTAAAGATCGATCACGTCCTGGTTCATCAGGCGAATGCAGCCCGAGGACGCCGCCGTACCGATGGATGACCACTCGGGCGTTCCGTGAAGACGGAAGAGCGTGTCCTGGCCCTTCTCGTTGAACAGATACATGGCGCGGGCACCGAGCGGGTTGTGGAGGCCCGGCCCCATGCCCTCCTCGACGTAGCGTGCAACATCCGGCTTGCGCTCGGCCATTTCCTTGGGGGGGTGCCAAGTCGGCCAAGCCTGCTTCCAGGCAATATAGGCCTCGCCGGACCAGGAAAAACCTTGCTTGCCAACGCCGATACCGTAGCGGACGGCTTTTTTGCCCGGCAGGACATAATACAGGAAGCGCTCACGGGTGTTGACCACAATGGTTCCTGGTTTTTCGTTGGTCGCGTAATCGACGATCTGGCGATGGAATCGTTTGTCCAGCCGGCTGATCGGGATAGCCGGAAGCGCATAGCCCGCATCAGTGACGGCCCCGTAGGAATCAGTGAAGATCCCCTTGGTCTCGACACGGGCCGCTCCCGGCGCTGTGGATGTGGTGGAGCACCCGGCCAGGATAACGGACGCCAGAAGGCCGAGGGCGAGCATGCTTGTGCGGATGCGCATGGAATTGTCTCGTAAAAGGGATAAAGCGATGAAGGCGGTGCGCCCGCCTTTATGGGAGCGTTATTTTCGAATAGAACAGGCTTGGCAAGTCGCTGCGCCGTAGGTCACTGCGGTGAGCGCAGAAATCACGGCGGCACTGCCCTTTTTGCAACATCCGCGCAGATCGATCTGGACCCATGGCCATTGTCAACGTAACCGACAGCAATCCGCTCATCGATGGCCGCCAGTCTAACCGCGCGATGATGGTGCGCCGGGGCCTACAGGTCCTTCTCCACGAGATGCGCCACGCGAGCTTGCCGGAATTGGTGCTCCCTAACGGGCGACGCGCGGACCTTATGACGATTTCAGAGAAGGGCGAGGTCTGGATCATTGAGATCAAGACCTCCATCGAGGATTTTCGCGTCGACCGCAAATGGCCCGACTACCGCACCTATTGCGACAGGCTTTTCTTCGCCACACACCGGGACGTGCCGCTGGAGATATTTCCGCAAGACTGCGGGCTGTTTCTGTCGGACGGCTATGGCGCGCATCTGATGCGCGAAGCGCCAGAGCATCGGCTCGCGTCCGCGACCCGCAAATCCGTCATGCTGAATTTTTCGCGCGTTGGCGCCCGGAGGCTGACCTTGGCAGAATGGGCGACCGGAAGAAGCTTCGAAGACACCTGATCGCTGTCACTTCGGCGCCCGCTTCGCTAATATCCGCTGCAGCGTCCGCCGGTGCATGTTGAGACGACGCGCCGTTTCCGAAACATTGCGCTCACACATTTCGTAGACGCGCTGGATATGTTCCCAGCGGACCCGGTCTGCAGACATCGGGTTTTCCGGCACCTCTGCCTTTTCACCCGGGCGCTGTGTCAGTGCATGAAAGATGTCGTCCGCATCGGCGGGCTTGGCAAGGTAGTCGAGCGCGCCGAGCTTTACCGCCGTCACCGCCGTTGCGATGTTTCCGTACCCAGTCAGGACAATCACTTTCGTGTCCTGGCGGCGTTGACGAATAACCTCGATGACGTCCAGCCCGTTGCCATCGCCCAACCGCAGATCGACGACGGCATACTTCGGCGCATTGCCTCGAGACTTGGCGATTCCTTCTGCCACGGACTCCGCAACCTCGACCGCAAAACCGCGGGCTTCCATGGCGCGGGCCAGCCGCCGCAGGAACGGCCCGTCGTCATCAACGATCAGCAGGGTAGGATCCGGCCCAATCGAGTTCTCCGCGGCGGCTTGTACTATTGTTTCCATCTCTCTTCTCCAGAAGCAAATGCGGCTCAAGCCGTGTAGGGCCTAGCCTTCCTCCAGCATGGATCGCGGCCACTCTATCCGGATCCTGGCGCCCGCTCCGCCACCATCTCGATTCTCGAAGCGCAGCCGCGCCCCTGACCTCTCGAGCAGGGTTTTTGCGATGAACAGGCCGAGCCCAAGCCCGCCGGCGCGCTCGTGCTCCTTGTTTCGTCTCGTCATATAGGGTTCCCCGATGCGATATAAAATATCTGCCGAGTACCCTGCTCCGTCATCTTCGATGATCACAACCACGCGCTCTGAATTATGCTCAGTCGTCACCGTGACCTGGCTTTTCGCATAGTCGACGGCATTTTCGACCAGGTTCCCCAGTCCGTAGAGGACACCGGCGTTGCGGTAGCACACAGGTTCCTTCGCCGGGTCTCCCTTTTGGGCAAGTGTGATCTCGATGCCGAATTCGCGATGCGGTGCGGCTACCTCCTCGATCATAGAGGACAGGGGAAGGCGCCGCATGTGTTCTTCGCTGGCAGCCGAAAGAGATGTCAAACGCTTCAGGATGTCGCGACACCGCTCGCTCTGACTGCGCAAGAGCTGGACATCCTCCCGCAGCCGCTCGTCGTTGCCGAATTCCCGCTCCATCTCCTTGGCGATCACGCTGATCGTGGCCAGCGGTGTCCCCAGTTCGTGCGCGGCAGCTGCCGCGAGGCCATCGAGTTGCGACAGGTGCTTCTCTCGCTCCAGCACAAGCTCCGTTGCCGCAAGCGCATCCGAAAGGAGCCTCGCCTCGTTGGAGACCTGATAGGCATAGAAGGCGGCAAAGCACATCATCGAGGCGATCGCGCACCAGATGCCCAACTGCATGACCGGCTGCAGCCTCAACGCCTGGCCTGGATACCAAGGAAGGTCAAAAGGCGAAAACGCAAGTGCAGTCGTGCAGGCAAGCGCGAGGATGATCAGAGCCAGCGAGTGGCGCAGCGGCTGTGAGGCGAAGGAGATGATGACGGGAACGCAGATGAGCGGTGCAAAGGGATTGGCAAGGCCTCCGGTGATGAAGAGAAGCCCTGCCATTTGCAGAAGGTCGAAGCTCAAAAGTGCAAGCGCCGCCTTCGGTCCGAGGCGTTGCGCCGGCGGGAACCAGAGCGACAGCATGATGTTGCCGACGGCCAAGGCTGCGATGAGGACGCCCGCCTGCGTCAGTGGCAGAGGGAAATCGAGCACGAAGCTGACGGCAAGGACCGTCACCGTCTGGCCCGCAACGGCCAGCCAACGCAGCCGCACCAGCGTCTGCAGACGGAATCTGCGGCTGGACGATCCAAATTGCGCGTGGCGCAAGGAGGAGTGGCCGTCTTCTTCGCCTTGGCGGCTGACGTTGCTTTGCATCTGGTTCATTCTCGGGTCCATACCGCCTCTCGTTGCCGTCCAAGAGAGGGCATTCTGTCACGTCCGGCGCGGCTTCGCACGCGTCGTGGGCGCCGCTTCGGCCGGATCGTCCGGCCATGGATGCTTCGGGTAACGGCCCCGCATCTCGCCGCGCACTTCCCTCCATGAACCCGCCCAGAAGCCCGGAAGATCACGCGTCGTCTGGATCGGCCGATGGGCCGGCGATGTGAGTTCCAGCACCAGAGGCAGGGACCCACCCGCGACGGAAGGATGCGTCTTCGTCCCGAACAGCTCCTGTACACGGATTGCAAGAACCGGCTCGTCGCCATCATAGCGAATTGGATGGCGCTGACCGGTCGGCGCCTCGAAGTGAGTCGGTGCCAGTCGGTCTAATTCACGTGATAGCTCGAACGGGATGAGCGACCGAAGCCCTTGTACGAGTCCACCCGCATCGATTTCGTCAAGCCGTGTCTTGCCTCCCTGGAATGGCACGAACCACTCGTCGAGGCGCTCAACCAGCGCATCGTCGCTCATGTCCGGCCAAGGCTCGCCGATCGTGCAGTGAAGAAGGTTGATGCGTTGACGGAGGTGGAGCACATCCTTCGGAAAGGCCAGAGCCCCAATCCCCATGTCTCGGACCCCCTGCGCCAGCGCACGCGCCGCCAGCTCGCCGCGCGGCTTCGGCAGGGGCGATTCCGCCAGCACCAGAGCACCCAGTCGCGTTTGCTTGCGCGCGCGGACCTCCCGCGTTGCGGGCTCAAAGGCGCAGTCTTCGGCCTGGTGGATGAGATCCCCCAGGCAATCCTCGACGTCTGCGCGCGTGACCTCTGCTGCGGCGAGGATGCGAGCCCGGGCAGCGGCCCCGGTCAAGTCGGCGACCACAAGCAGGGACGAGGTCGCCAACCTTTCCGTCTCCGGAAGTTCCGCCCCGCGTCCATTGGCGAGAAGAAAGCGGCCCCGGCCACCGCGCTGCGCCGCCACCCGGTCCGGAAACCCATGCAGCAGCAGGCGGCCTGCCGCGGCCTGACCTTGTGCCTGCGGGGCTTTGGGAAGGGTCTGGGCGATCCGCGTCGAGAGCGAGCGGGCGGCCTCTGCTCGGCTGCCGTTCTCCGTGCGAAAACGGCGAAGTCTGTCATCGAGATCGACGTCACTGCCACCGAGGCCCTGTTCGGTCAAAAGCACGGCCAGCTGCGATGCCGCATGTCCGAACCCTTCGGCTGCTGCCGAAATGACCATCGCCGCCAGACGCGGCGGCAGTGCAAGGCGCCGCATGAGTTTTCCCTTTTCCGTCAGCGTCAGGTGGTCGTCCAGCGCGCCCAGATGGGTCAACAGGTTGCGAGCTTCGGAGAGTGCCGCTGCCGGCGGCTGGTCCAGGAACTTCATGTCCTGCGGATTGCGCACCCCCCAGTACGCGAGATCCAATGCCAGCTGGGACAGGTCGGAAGACAGGATCTGGGGCGGCGTGAAGGCGCGAAGAGCTGCCGTTTGTCCGGCGTGCCAGAGACGGATGGCCGTGCCGGCTTCGGTTCGTCCGGCGCGTCCAGCCCTCTGTTCAGCCGAGGCCCGCGACACCCGCACCGTCTCGAGCCGTGTTGTTCCGGTTGCTGGTTCGAAAACCGGCAGCCGCTGCAGGCCGCTGTCGATGACGATTCGCACGCCGTCGATGGTGATGGATGTTTCGGCGATCGAGGTGGCGAGCACGATTTTGCGGCGGCCTGGCGCCGCCGGTTGAACAGCGAGATCCTGCGTCTTTTGGTCCAGATTGCCGTAAAGCGGGACAACTGTGGTAGCGGGGTCGAGCTTCCCTTCAAGCCGTTCCGCCGTACGCAGGACCTCACCCTGACCTGGGAGAAAGGCGAGAATGGAACCGCGCTGGCTGCCATGCGCGGTGATGATCGCGCGCGCCATCGAGTCCTCGATGCGCTCGCCTGCAGTGCGCTCGCGATGCTGGACTTCGACCGGAAAGCTGCGCCCTTCGCTGATGATGACCGGAGGGCGGTCGAGCAGCTCCGCGACCCGCTCCGTGTCAAGTGTTGCCGACATGACGAGCACGCGAAGATCCTCGCGAAGTCCGGCCTGGACGTCGAGTGCCAGAGCAAGGCCAAAGTCCGCCTCGAGCGAGCGCTCGTGAAACTCGTCGAAGATCACCATGGAGATGCCGTTCAAGTCAGGCCGCTCCAGAACCATCCGTGCAAAGACGCCTTCTGTCACCACTTCGACGCGCGTGTGGGCGCAGACGCGGCTGTCGAGCCGCATGCGGTAGCCCACGGTTTCGCCTGGCGTCTCTCCAAGCAGATCAGCCATCCGCCGGGCTGCCGCCCGTGCAGCCAGCCGCCGCGGTTCGAGCATGATGATTTTGCCAGCGCACCACGCCTCGTGCAGGAGCGCGAGCGGTACGAGCGTCGTCTTGCCAGCACCCGGCGGCGCTGAGAGAACCGCACGGGTCCCTGTTCGCAATGCGTCACATAAGTCCGGCAGGACGGTAAGAACGGGCAGCTGCGGCAACTGGGGTTTGTGGGAGGGCGGTGTCTTCGTCATGATCCGTCTTTGCTTGCTTTCATCCGTGCGCGCGTTGACCCGGTTCCTCACGCACGTGCCATAGGCGGTGATCTTCCATAGCCCTATGTTCCTCCCGTATTCAACGGCGGGAGGCGAGCCGTCCGCCCATGTCGGCCGACTGGACGAGGACCGCCGTCGTTCATGCCACGACAGCAAGGCGTCGAGTGAGGAGATGAGAAAAATGACAGATTTTTGAAAAACCCCGTTGACTTGTTTTGGTGTGTGGGCTTATAAACCGCTCACCAACGAGGGCGGCGGCGCTGCTGGCGACG
>NZ_JAKJHS010000030.1 GCF_021648825.1 Rhizobium halophilum
GGGCCCTTCAGGGGGAACGTCTCCCGGCGCACACCAACCCGAGATGGCAGTCCCGTTGCAGCCGGGGGCCGCGCGCTTGATGTTCTGGCTTCCCTGCTGAGCCGCGTGGGCAGGCGTGTTTCAATGACCAGATCATCCGCCATGTCTGGCCCAGCACTTTCGTGGACGAGACCAACCTTCGGGTCAACGACGCTTCTTAAGGCTCTGGGAGATGTTGGAAATGATCCGAAATTCAACTCCAACGTGCCAGGAGGAGGCTACGCATTCATCGGAGACTACCGCAGAGAGCCGACAGGAGAGCTCGTAGATCCGAAGCTGCTGCAGGCTCCCCGTCGATCTTTGCAGCCAAAGATTACTTATCGATCCTGTCCATGAGAAAAAGAGAGTCCCAAATGGACGTTCCAACTGAAGCAGGAAGCCTCGCCGGCCTCATCACACCGGCCCTAAGACCTCTCGCAATGGGCATCAAGTTCTTCCGGATCGGCGTGATCGTGATCGGCGTTGTGGTCGCCACTCTCGGCTATCTTCGCGACCTCGCGACCAGTTCCCGGTCCGCCGCCTACGACGGCTACCGTGCCAACCTTGGCCGCGGGATCCTACTGGGTCTGGAGATCCTGATTGGTTGCGGACATCATTGCGACCATTACATCCCCTCTAACGTGGGACAGCGTCGGTCTCCTCGGTTTGATCGTCCTGATCAGAACCTTCCTGAGCTTTTCGCTGGAAGCGGAGATAGATGGTCAGTGGCCATGGCGCCGGCACTCGAATGAACACCGGAGGTCTTCTGAAGCCGCGCCGAGGAGTGGAGTGTCAGGCCAGCCTGGCTGAGCCTTCCTCATCGAGCGAGGACAGCGGTTCTGCATTGGTTATGCGCGCCCGTTTGGAACTGCACCAGGTTGTCGGTTCGGACTTCAGGCGCTCTCTGATCCAGCCCATGTCGACTGGCGCGCCCATCATCGCGAAGGTCTCCAACTGCATCGCGCTGGTATCCTGCGGGAGCTTCGTCCACCTTCCCAGCATTCCCTCAAAGCCGGACGCCCATCTGTGCCAGTGCCGCAGTCCCCGGCGCGCGGTCGTGGACGACAGAATCTCGGTCCAGTGCCGTGCCAGGTCCAGCCGCCCCGCCCAGAAAGCAATGGGAATGCATCCGATCGCCAGACCATAGCTGGTCGTCAGGTCATGCTTCAGTTCGCGGACATGGTCCGCACACTCGGATGCGATCTGCATTGCCGTGTCCCGGTCGCCCTTCAGCCACAAAATTCTCATCAGCAGCGAAAGAACCGCGGTCTTCCCGTCGACCTGAGCATGGTTGGTGTGGTTCGTCTGCTCCGCGCTCTGGTCGCCCGAAATCACCTTGTTGAGGAGTTCCAGCGCGGCATCCTGATCTCCGAGAAAATGACGGGACAGCGCGAGCATGTGATCAGCAGTCTGTATGTGAGGGACTTCCCTAGTTCGGTAGGCCGGTTCCGCGAAACGCTCCGCGACCAGGAGGCTGGATTGGTAGTTCCCGGCGAGAATGCTCTGCGCCCACAGAAGGCTGCCACCGTCAACTCCGGTGACTTCTACGAAGGCGCCGTTCGTCCGAACTAATCACGACATCCCAGCCCGAACGATCCACCGCAGCTCATTCAAGACACCGCAGATCCGGTCGCAAACGAGGATCGCGGGTCAAACCAAAAGGAACAAGACAATGACCAAGACCCTCAACATCGCCTTCCTCGCCGTCACCCTCATCGCTGGTGCAGCTCATGCTGAAGGCGACTACTACCAGGGCGCTTCGAAGAACCGTTCTGCCCAGGTCGACATGACCACGACGGGAAGCGTTGAAGTCGCTTACGCGTTCAAGAAGACGTCACGCGACGATCGCAAGATTAATGACTCCGGCGACTACTACGACGGTGTATCCCGCGCCAACTAAAGCGGTCCCTGCCCCACCCATCTCGGCCGTCCTCGGGCGGCCGAGATGTGTTTCCAGCGCTGATGAAGCGCCGCTATCCGAAGGTATATTGCCTCAACAGACAATATCTGAAGAGACAATTGCTAGCTGGAACCATTTGGCTGATTTCTCAATCGTCAAGACTGGAGGTTCCAATGCACGGCATGCCAGACACAACAAGACCGTGGTTGCATCCCGCCTCTATCGCGGCGGACCCCGGGTCTAAAGCTCAAGGCGATGAGTTAGCTGTTAAATCCACCCCGACTCTCCAGGGTCAACATCCGGGCGGCCTCGCTCACTGGCAGTCGACCAAAGTCCTGGCTTTCATTGAAGGCAATCTTCATCGTCAGATAAAGCTAAACGAGCTTGCTAGTAAGTGTCGCCTCAGTGCGAGCCACTTTGGCCGCGGGTTCAAACGCTCCTTTGGCATGTCTCCGTCGCAGTTCATCTCAAGACAACGAATGATGCGGGCGCACATGCTCCTATCAGACAACAGGCAGCCCCTGAGCCAGATAGCCGTAGAATGTGGAATGTTCGACCAAGCGCATCTAACGCGGACTTCCCGCAGCGTGTTTGGAGCGACACCAGGTGCTGTTCGTCGCACCGTTGGGCAGTCAGCAGCTGACCAACGGTGCCCCCAAGAGAGAGTATTACGTTCACGATTTGAGATAACCGAGGCGGCAGAGTGCCGACTTTATTCGACTTGGGAATCTACCGATCTAAGCCGACAGAAGCAGGTAGACAACCGCCAACACATGAAGCGAGGTCGGCTACTCGAAGGACCCAAAAGATGATCAAGTTTCTAAATGCTACCGCTGTTGTTGCGCTGCTCCTTACGGGGACAGCCGCGCATGCAGAAGGCGAATGTTACAAGGGAATCCAGAAAGAGACAAAGAACCTTGACGGTCTCAGCACTGGTGCCATTGTCGAAATGCGGATCGACGTCCCTGTGCCCACGGCACGACCAAATATAAATCCGGCAGATTACTACGGAGGGGCTTCCCGCCCGAACTAACACTGCTGCAGTTCATTGAAGACACCGCTCATCAGGTCGCAAACAAGGTGGGCGAGTTACTGATAGATAAGTTAGAGCAGATGGGATCTGGTGCAGCATCTTCCAACACCGGAGGAGCTTCCAGATCCCCCGCTCAGGCCTAGATGACGCCGCGGAGGGGCTGACGCTCAGTCATCACCTGCGTCCGGCAGTCTGAGCCGAATTGAGCCACAATCGACGTTTTGGCCTTACTTCATCCAGAGTCCTAGCGACCAACGGAGTGCGACCCTAGCTGACGTTGGACTAGCCTTTCTTGCAATTCCTTCGATCGTCGTGCCGAGCGCTCGACTGCTTGCTCTCCCGACGACCGACTGGAGTAAGGAAGCGCATGCGGAGCTCGACGTGGACGAGATCTTCTTCGACCGCGCTGCAAGACCTTCGTGCCTTTTAAAAACGCCTCAGAAGTCTCTGGCGGCCGGCTCAGCATTGAAGAGGCAACTTCGCGGCACTGGAAGCCGGAGCAAGCAGTAACGCTTCTGCCTGCCACAAGCTCTCCACGGCCTGGTTGCCCTGCTCCGATGCTCGATCGGATTCAGGCAACCCGCTGATGGAGTAAGGCACCTAAATCCAAATCCCGCGCATCTCAAAATCGATTGCCCTCCATCAATTGAAACCAACGAAAGTATTCTTTGGACGCTTTTCCTAATCTCGGTGTCCAAAGGGACAATATCCTCTTGTACAACTATTTAATCAGCAAACCAAAATGCATACTCATCATCGTTGAAGCTCTCAGAATTTGAGGCCAAAACCACTTTTGATAGCAGCATCAGATGTGAGTACTACGATCTGACCTTGAACTAAAGCAACGACCCGCGCAGCGGGCATATGACCCCTCACGCCTGCTTGCAGGACATCAGCACTCGGAGACTATCATGACCTTCAAAAAAACTGGCCTCGACTCAATGCTCACGCCAGACAATTGCGCACTCATCCTCATTGATCACCAGCCATTTCAGGCAAATGGCCTCAAGAACACTGACGTCAACCTGATGCTCAACAACGTGGTGGCACTTGGGAAGACTGCAAAGGCTTTCAACGTCCCGACGCTACTCACCAGTGTTCTGAAAGATCGTGGCGGAGACATCTTCAAGTCCTTGACTGATGTGTTCCCTGAGCAGGTCCCAATCGACCGCACGTTCATCAACACCTGGGAGGACTCACGTTGCGTCGACTGGGCTCGCAAGACAGGCCGCAGGAAGCTCGTATTCGCTGCTCTATGGACCGAAGTCTGCCTGGCATTCCCCGTCATCCATGCCCTTGAGGACGACTATGACGTGTATTTCATAACAGACGCATCGGGCGGCACCAGCATCGAAGCTCATGAAATGGGTATTCAGCGGATGATCCAAGCAGGGGCGGTTCCTCTGACTACGATTGTTTTCTTGTCGGAGCTCCAGCGTGACTGGGCTCGTGAGGCCGACGCAGCGAAAACAGCAGACATCATACTACAGCACGGCGGTGCGACTGCGACAGGCTTGGCTTGGGAGCTTCAGCTGCTCAACGCTTCAAAAACCGCTTAACAGAAGCTGATCTCCAGGCACCGCTTGGCCCATTATGTTCGATTTAATGGAACATAATGGGCTAGATTATCCAGCTTTAACACCGAGGTGTGCTCTGCCATCTTCTACTCACTGAGGCAATCAAGCTTCTTAAGGAGAGATTGAAAATGACCATGTTGAACACTATTGAAGCCAAAGAAACTACATCACCAAGGACTGAGGTTGCCCAAGACACCTTGGCGCTATCTGCCCGGGTCCTGATGAGCCTGATCTTCATCCTTTCTGGCCTGAGCAAGATCAGCGATCCTGCAGGAACGATTGCTTATATTGAGATGGTGGGGCTGCCGCTACCTACGCTGGCTTTTGCAGGCGCAGTCGCTACCGAGGTTCTCGGCGCTATTGCCCTCTTGGTAGGCTTTAAAACGCGCCTTGTAGCAATCGGGCTTGCAGGGTTCAGCTTGGTGACTGCCTTGGTCTTCCACTCGCAGCTATCCGACCTCAATCAATTCATCCACTTTTTCAAGAACGTCGCGATGACCGGTGGCCTGCTTCAGATTGCAGCCTTTGGCGCCGGCGGCTTCAGTCTCGATACCAGGTTTCGCCGATAGCCCGATCACCCAAAGCGCAGGTGCCTCCCGTCGCCTGCGCTTTTCAAGAGCGGAGGATCGTCATCCACAACGAGAACCTTCCCACTGGTGTTCATCGTCGCGCTTTGCCTCTCAAGTGCCGACATTCGTGCTTTTTTAAGCGACACGACGAAAACGAACCATATTTAAGAGCTTACTTCTGATCGCCCTTGATCGTGAAAAGAAACTCATCCTCATCAAAGGGCTTGCTAAAATCAGCAAGGACGTCCGCAGTTTCAGCGCGCACTTTCGCCACCTGACTCGGCACCCCTGACATCAATATAACGGGGAGCTTCAGTCCAAGGCGTTTCAATTCTCTTTGCACATCAAAGCCATCGAGCAAAGGCATGCTCACGTCGAGCACGATGCATCATGCTGCTTCAAAGTCTGGATATTGAAGAGACCCCTCCGGCTTTTGGTGTGCCTGGGCCTCATAGCCAGCAGACGTTAGGGGGTTATGGACGCTCCTGAGCATGGATGCATCATCGTCAACGATTAGCACGGCTTCTTGGCGGGTTGATCCATCGAGCCTCCTTGTGGTCACATGTGATCGGTCCATGACGTCTTCCTTCATTTCTCAAGCAGGTTGCACGGCACTTCATCCACCTCACGAGCGTCTCTGATGCATCTCCGGGCTGCTGCAAGTGATCGCTGGCGCTGGAAAATGTGAAAATTGTGCTCACAGTGTCAAAAATTTACTATTGATATATTGCCCGTCGAGGCAAGCCTGATAAAGTCACGTGCGGGAGGTATAAAATCGGGAGTCTCTGCAGCCGGAAGGGCCGCGGAGCCGCGACATAATATTAGGGGACGTTATGTCGGCGAATTGGAGTTCAAGGTCGCACACCCGTCGCTGGGTTTCGGAGGTCTGCGCCGCGATCAATATTCAGATTGATCTAGAGGCCGCAAACCAGATTGCGCTCGACGCAATCCGACAGCATCCCATGGTCAGTTCAGTACGGTTTATCCCCTCAGAGAATGGCAGTGTATTCGCGGTGTCGTCCCGAATCCCTCCCTCTGCCATGGCACTTTTCATGGAAGAGCTTAAGAAGGTCGAGTTGGGGATGGCAATGTCTTCGTCTCCCCTTTGTGATCGAACCTGCCCAACGACAGCAACCTGCATCTCGATTGGTCCGCAGTCGCGTGATGGGGTCATGTACTTCGAGGCCACTGGCCTGAATGTGGATCCCATTCTAGCAAGTCTTTCCGCCGCGATCTCAGCATCTCTAGCCCTCAATCGTTCTCGCATAAGGACCCTATTGCGCTTAAAGGAGCTGCAGAAGGCCTCTAGCGACACGTTGACTGACATATCGAAGATAAAGACGGACATCTCCGTCTCGCAAGAAATCAGCAAAAGCGGAACGTTTCGCTGGGATAGCAGCGGCGAAGGCCGCGAAGAGTGGTCGGACGAGGTTTACGGCGTCTTTGGTTTCGACAAAGAGCGAGACCGTCCTTCCTTCGAGCTTCTGATGAGCCGTATACATCCTGACGACCTTCCGCAATTCCGACAACGGACTGCCGAGGCATTGAAAACCTCAGCAGTCTGCAACCTGCGCTATCGTATTGTAAGGCCCGACGGCTCGCTCAGATATATCCTTTCGGTAGCTAGGCCAGAGGGGCACGGGCTACCTTTGTGGTCCGGAATGTTCATCGACCTAACTGACCGTCACGAGATGGAGCGGGCGGTAAGCGTCGCGCATATGGAGCTTACGCGAATGTCGCGTCTCATGACGGTGGGGCAACTCGGTGCCTCCATCGCTCATGAGCTCAATCAGCCACTTACGTCCATGGTCGCCAATGCCGGAGCAACCCTAAGGTGGCTGGATAAGGAAACGATCAACGGTGAGCGCGTGAGGGAAGGTCTTACTGCAATAGCCTCAGAAGCAAAACGCGCTAGCAATGTTATTAAAGGTCTGCAGGGCTTAGCACGTAAATCAGAGCCTCGCTTCGAGCGTATGCGGCTGGATGAGGCCATTGAGGAAGTTTTGCCTCTGATCTCGAACGAGATCGCCCTACAGGGGACGCGAATGAGGAGCGAATTGTCGGCAGACGATGCTTATATCAATGCCGACCGGATCCAAATCCAACAGATTGTCCTCGCACTCATGATCAGCGCCTGGGTCGACAATTCTGCGAAGCGCGAAAAGCTGATAATGCTGGCGACGAAGAAGCAACATGATCAGGTGACGATAGTCATCGGGTACAATGGCGTAAACCTCCGGAAAGATCTCCTGGAAGCGAAACAGAATTCGACGGCAGCCGCCGATATCACAGCGCAGGGCCTGAGTATCAACTTATACAGATCGATCATTGAGGCTCACGGGGGCGTTCTGACATTAGATGTGAATGATGCGGGAACGAGCCTGAAGATTACGTTGCCAATAGAGTTCACTCCCAGTAATTCCGTTATCGAAAAGCCGGAAGTGGAACTCGTCCATTGATGATGTCAACCACTGAGCTTGACGCACCGAGTGCCGTTCTGTCGATCCCGGCCGTCAAGGCATCTGCGTTGCTGCTGGACGCGCAGTCACTCGTTAGAATCGTAGAGGTGGGACTGGCGGCCTGCAGAGAGTTGGGATGCCCTGAGGCAACGCTTATCCTCATTGGGGAAGATGGATTTCGGACAGTACACCAACTTATTGAAGGTGGGTTCGTAGCTCGCTCCCATCTTCCACCAACCCCCTCCTGTAAACCATGTGCATCAGACCAAACGTTTGAACTTATGGATGCGAGTGGTCGCCTCATCGGTCTGTTGATGGCAGACCCGACTGATGACGAAATACGCGAACAGCTTCATATCGTAGCGCTTCAGTTGGCTGCGGCAGTTGGTAAGGTTCACACCGTAGACGCCATGCGTGCGGCTCAGATCCAAGCCGACAACATGAAGAGGACCCTCACTCGTCTGAAGGAAGACATCGATATTACGCAGGAAATAAGTGGGACTGCGACACTGCGGTGGAACTACGTCACCGGGAAGGATCACTGGTCCCGCAATCTGTATTTTCTATTAGGTTACGATCCTCATTCAGACGAACCGGATTACCAGAAGTTCCTTTTGGGAGCACACCCGGAAGATAAGCCCGTATGGTTTAGGATTTCCAAGGAGGCCGTGGATAGCGCAAAGCCATTCCGGTGGGAGGGGCGCTACTACAAGCCTAATGGCGAACTACGGCACTTCCTTATCCAAGGACGACCTGACGTTGACACCTGGTATCATGGCACGCTCATGGACGTTACCGACCTAAAGCAAAACGAAGAGGATCTGAGGCGATTGCAGCTTGAAGTTGATCAAGCCGCGCGCCTCACCACCATGGGAGAGCTTGCCGCCTCCATAGCTCATGAGATTAATCAGCCGCTAACGTCAATCTCGGCAAACGCTAGCGCGAGCCAACGGTGGTTAAATCGCGAGGTTCCTAATTTCGGCCAGCTTCGGGCGAGCCTTCATGCCATAATCCAAGACAGCCAACGTGCAGGTGAGGTCATCCGGGGACTTCAAGCGCTTGACGAGTCGAGACCCTCGCAACAGCGTCCCGCAGACCTTTCGACAATTGTGCATCGCGTTGTAGATGTGATGAAACCGAATGCTGTCTTGCACAACATCGTTCTACGAAGCGAGATCGAGGCTGGGCCATTTGTGGTGAAATGCGAACAGACCCAGATCGAACAGCTGTTTCACAATCTAATCATGAATGCTCTTGAAGCTGTCGAAGTTATCGAAGGACGGCCGCGGATGGTTCTGGTTCAAGGACGGGCTGAGGCCGGAACGTTGAAGTTCACGGTAGAAGATACAGGAACAGGAATCGAGAGTGAGACGGCGGCCAAACTTTTCGACCCGTTTTACACAACCAAGGCAACGGGCATGGGCATGGGGCTCGCAATCTGCAGGTCCATCGTAGAAGCACACGACGGAACTATCAAAGCTCATTCAAGAACCCCCTATGGGACCATCTTCGAAGTGGAGCTTCCTGCCACAAGCATCCGAAATGACGGCTAAGCGAATGGACAACAAGATGGAACAAGCAGAATCCGACGCGTCCCCAATAGTGTATATTGTCGATGATGAACCCTCGGTACGGGATAGCCTTGAGAGATTGCTTGCCTCTGAGGGTCTCCGCAGCCAAAGTTTTGCAACTGCACGTGAGTTTCTCGACCATCAACCGGGCTTGGTAGCAAGTTGTCTGCTATTAGACGTGAACCTGCCTGACACGGATGGTCTTGATGTTCAGCAGGAGCTGGGGACGCGCGGCGAGGAGCTACCGATCATCTTCATGACGGGCCACGCTACTATCCCGATGACAGTGAAAGCTATGCGGGCGGGAGCAGTCGAGTTTCTGGCAAAACCTTTTGAAGATGAGGCCCTGCTACAGGCCGTCAAGGATGCGCTCGAAAAGGACCATGCTGCCGCAGAAGGAAGAGCACTATCGGCCGATCTCCGCCGACGGTACGAGCTACTAACCGCACGGGAACGCGAGGTGCTTCAACTAGCGATCGGTGGACTCATGAACAAGCAGATCGCCGGTGAACTAGGCACCACTGAAGTTACGGCAAAAGTGCACAAACGCCGTGTGATGGAGAAGATGGGAGCACGTTCGATAGCAGATTTGGTCGGAATGGCCGCGTGCCTCGACATTAAGGCCAGCAAAATGCGCTAGGGACTATCAGTGCTTAGACGCGACCGCTCCCAGCAATCCTAGAAGCTCATCTTCGTCGAACGGCTTGCATACGAATGAGAACGCGCCGCCTGCCATTGCTCGTTCGCGTGTGGCTTCGTCACAGTAAGCAGTTAGGAAGATGATTGGCGTATAGACATCTTGGGACCGGAGTTGGTCCTGCATGTCGATGCCGGTCATTCCGTCCATTCTGACATCCGCTATGATGCAAGAGTATTCCTCAGCATTCTCCGCGCTCAGATACGCTTCAGCCGACTCGAAAGTCTCAACTTCATAATCAACTGAAAGAAGGAGATTTTTGAGAGCGTCTCTCACAAAGGGATCGTCGTCTACGACTGCTAACATCTGTCTTTCACCCCGGGGCTACCTTGTTGCACGGCATAAGATGATTTACCCCGCCCGTGGACACTCAGATCATGGCAGAGACGCCGTCAGGTGGCACTCACAGAGACGATGATAGCAGGCCGGGATTGCGGGTCTAGTATACATTAGGTCAATACGAGCGATGCGGATTAGGGTTGATCATGTGACTTGGACGCAGGAAGCTCCTGCTAAACCATCACATTCTTTAGAAGTCGGAAATTTTCATGACCAAAGGACCCTCGATCGCGATCGGGATCGGTTTGACATCTCCGACTTTCCGCGCACGGAACGCTTGGTTGACGCTTCCAATTTTTATGGAAGCTACAAGGCTGTGAGGGTTTTCACCCGAGAACACCGGGTCAGCATTAGCTGCTCCTATCGATAGTGATGTGGCGATCAGAGCCAAAGCAACGGTTTTCATGGTCTCAGTCCTTTATGTATTGTGCGCTTTACGCTTGAATCACGAGTACCGCAGCCTAGGAAGGTTAGTGGATGTTCGGCTAAGCGAGGTTTAGAGTTGTGGAGACAGCCCGCCTTTGGCTCCAGATCGCGGATCCGCTGTGTATTGAAAAGCTTGGATCAGTTCTAATTCTAGGACGGGGCGTGATAGCTGTGGCGGCGTTTTCGCCCCTCTTGTCAGGAACAAGACGGTCACGTCAGCGGATGCTACCGCGCTCAACAAGCCATCCGCTACCGCTGTATTTTTGAGGTCAACATCGATGAACACCAATTCGGCCTCACCCACCATATTCCGGACCTCATGCGAAGTTCGGGCGACACCCATGCAATGGTGGCCGAGACCTTCGCTGATGGCCTTGAGCTCCCGGGTCAAACCCGCCTGATCATCAGTAACGACAAGGAATCTGAACCAGGGATGAGCGTTTTGAATTTGACCGTCCCACCGCCTCCTTACGATGGATGGGACAGACGGATGGGTGGCTCCTAACATCACGACTTACCATGGTTTGCGCGAAGCTACGTCAAACGAGCGGCGTCAGGATCAAGACGTGAAGCCGCCCCTCCCGGCAAACAGCCAGCTCATCTTCATCGATCAGCAGCCTCAGATGGCCTTCGGCGTCCAGTCGATCGACCGCCAGACGCTCAAGAACAACGTCGTCGGCCTTGCCAAGGCGGCGAAGATCTTTGACATCCCGACGACGATCTTGGTGTGCGCCGGGAGACGTTCCCCCTGAAGGGCCT
>NZ_JAKJHS010000031.1 GCF_021648825.1 Rhizobium halophilum
GCCCCGCTAAACAAGCACATTCGCGCGACGTTCTACGGCGGTGGAGCCGAAGGATACACAGACTATCCCTTCCTGGCCTCCCCGGATTCCGACAAGGCTGCGTGACCAACAAGGGGCCGATCTGTCTGGATTGGCTCTCCGAATGAAGGAGAAGTTTCTATGGCATATAAGAGTACTAATCCTGCGACTGGTGAGACCGTCGCCGAATTTGGTGACCACTCTGATGCGGAAATTCTTGACGCGCTGACTGAGTCACATGCGGTTTACAGATCAGCTTGGTCGCAGGGGCCGATCGGGACGCGACTGGATGTTCTTTCACGACTAGCGGATCTAATCGACGCCAGGTCGGAAGAGTTAGCGAGAGTCGCCGTTCAAGAAATGGGCAAGCGTATCTCTGAGGCGCGATGGGAGGTCACTGAGATTGCAAAGATTGCGCGCCATTTCGCCCACAACGCTACAGAGATGCTTGCCCCGACGAAGTTGGAAACCGATCAAGGGGACGCCTGGATTGAGTTTCATCCCATCGGCGTCGTCGTCGCGATTGAGCCGTGGAATTTCCCCTTTTACCAGCTAATGCGCGTCGCCGCTCCCGCGATAGCGGCAGGCAATCCCGTGCTTGTTAAACCTGCAAGTATAGTACCGCAATGTGCAAAGCTGATCGAAAAACTGATCATCGAGGCCGGCGCTCCAACAGGCGCCTGGAGGACAGTGTTTGCCAACAGCGAACAGGTCGCTACCCTGCTGAAAGATGATCGCGTCCAAGGGGTGACGCTGACCGGCTCAGAGCGTGCGGGCAGCATAGTTGCGGCTGAGGCCGCTCGAAATCTCAAGAAATCGGTGCTGGAACTTGGAGGGTCAGACGTCTTCGCTGTCCTGGACGACGCCGATCTCGAACGCGCGGTTGAAGTCGGCGCGGCATCCCGTCTGTTGGTGGCAGGCCAGGTGTGTATCGCAGCGAAACGCTTTCTGGTGCACGAGAAGATTGCGGATGTGTTCATAGACAAATTGGCGCAGAAGTTCAGCTCGATACGAGTCGGTGATCCGATGGATGAGAACGCCGACCTGGGCCCCCTTTCGTCTGTTGCTGCCCGTGATAGCTTAGCTGCGCAAGTGCGCGAGGCGGTCGCGGCGGGTGCCACAATCCGCCGTGGCGGCAACCCCATCCAAGGGGGCGGAGCCTACTTTGAACCCACCATCCTGACCAATATCACGCGCGACAATCCGGCATACTTCCAGGAGTTCTTTGGCCCAGTCGCACAAGTTTACATCGTGCCGAACGATGACGCGCTCGTCGAGCTTGCAAATGACTCACCCTATGGCCTGGGTGGCTCAGTATTTTCGACCGACATCTCGCGCGCTAAGGCAATTGCATCGCGAATCGAGACCGGCATGGTCTGGATCAACGGGATGACTAGTAGCGCACCCGAGCTGCCGTTTGGCGGGGTGAAACGGTCCGGCTACGGTCGCGAGATGGCCGAAATCGGAATCAAGGAATTTGTTAATCAGAAGCTCGTGGTAGTGGCGGCAGGCGGAGAAAACCGTGACTAGATCTGAAGGAGTATACCCGATGACCAGAAGGAAAATCGCTTTCGTTGCAGGCGCAATTCTCCTTGGCACCTACGCCGCCCCCGTCAATGCTGCTGACTTCCAACTGCATATGCCGAACAAAGGGGCGAACGGCTTCATGGTGTTTGAGCCATTGGTGCTGGAAATTGCACCTAGTGACATTATCACCTTCTTGCCCACCGATAAGTCGCCTAATGCGGAAAGGATCCCCGGCCTTCTTCCCGACGGCTCCTGCTATCGCAACATGACCGCACAACGCAGCTCGCCGCGTCCCTCGGCGGGACTCTTGAACCGGAATCCGCCCTGCGCCGTTTGTTGCTGACGGACAGTCGAGACGCCACCGAATCCGCGCCCTGCGCGGACGAGGCGAATAAAAACCTATGGGACCGTAGGTTGCGAAACTGAACGTCAACTGGACAGACAGCCTGCGTTGGCTGGACACTCGAAATCTATATTCAGCCATACGCAGGGAGGTGGTGACGCTTGTGGTCCAGAGACGCCGGCACTTTTCGTGGTTAGGGAGCAATGCAGCGATGTTTGTGCCGAGACAAAGTGTAGGTTTTGCCTATCTTGCTATAACTGCCACTGGTTGGGCCCTCAATTTCACGTTGATGAAATTCCTGCTTCTTGACTGGCCGCCGCTCTTTTCGCGGGGGCTGGCGGGTCTAATGGGGGCAACCACACTGGCGATGTTCGCTCTGTTTCTCGGAGAATCGCTCGCTCTGCCTCGCCGGCTGGTCGGCCGCATATTGGGAGAAGCGCTCACTAACGTTTTTGCGTGGATGGGTTTCTCGACGCTCGCCTTGCTTTGGCTACCGGTTGGCCAGAACCTTTTGCTCATTTACACGATGCCGATGTGGGCAATGCTTTTGGCATGGCCCATCAACGGTACCAAGCCAACACGTCGAAACGTGCTGTCCTTGACGCTTGGACTGGCCGGTGTGGTTTTGCTGTTCGGTGGCCAGAGCACCGTCTTCAGACTGGAGCAGTTGATGGGCTGTGCGCTGTCGCTGGGCGCGGCGCTGCTGTTTGCGCTCGGAACAGTGCTAAATCGCAAGCCGGTTGCTATGCCCTTTGTGGCGAGGACGGCGTGGCAGGTAGGTTTGGGATGCCTGCCGATGTTGCTTTTGGGCTTAGTCTTTGAGCATCCTCAATTCAGCGCCCTCTCCGCGTCCGGGTTCGGGATAATGATCTACATGGCAACCGTCGCAATGGCCTTGTGTTACGTCACATGGTTTGGTGCGCTCCGCTACCTGGCACCCTCAACGGCTTCCGCAGGCCTACTGTCGGTTCCAGTTCTTGGTATGGTTCTCGCTGCGATGCTGCTCGGCGAGCCGTTTGGGGTACAGCAGGTCGTCGCGCTAGTGCTGACATTAAGTGGTGTCTTTCTTGCCCTACAGTCGGCCCATGTTGAGACCTGACGCTCATTGCCAGAGGCCACACGCTCAAAGCTGCCTGCTCCTCCCGCAGCAAGTCCTTCTTATGAGCTATAGGGTGGCTTCGGTCAGGAAATGCTATCAGCGTTCGCCTCCGTCGTGGCTCTTACGTATGCGTATGCTGACTGCCATGCGACGAAAGCCGAATCTGTGAAAAGGGGTGCGCCACTTTTGGTTTAGCTCCTCCCTCGTCAGGCGCAAGGCGAGCCCAAACTGCGCTCGCGCCGGCTATGCCCTGCCGCTGTCTTTGAGGGCGTGATGGTTTGCTCTGGTCTTGTCTACCTCATGATGCAGTATTGTTGTGCAGTTGCGTCATTATTCTCATGTGGCGGATTTGATGTATATAGCAGACTGGAAGCCATGGTTGGCTCCGAATGGGCTGGGCTTTGCTCCCTCTGCTGAATAGTATGACGCAGAGGTGTGGGGGCTTCGCCACCTCGAGATGACGGCAGCCAATTGAATGCTATAGGGCAGCGCATTTATACTGCATCTGAAAATGCTTGTGCAACTGGGCAACGTCGGAGGGATTATGGAACATGAGCATCTTTCATCGTCGACGCCCGACCGGACCTTCGACGAGAACAACTTGCCGCCTTCGTTTTGTACGCTGCTTGCGGAGCTAGCTGAAGCTGTTGAAGGTCGAAGAGCTGCAGAGGAGGAACTGCGTGAAACGCTAGCCTCGATGATCCAGCACCAGCAGGTGGGCAAATGCGGTAATTTCCGATACAACACGGTGACGGGTGGGATCCGAGGAACTGAGGAAATCTTCAAGATATTTCATTTTCCTCCGGGTACACGTAGTTGCACTGTGGAGGAGTGGCTTGCAAAACTCCATGCGGATGATCGTGATCGTATCGCACGGCAGTTCTTTGACTCGCTGGAGAAACGTGAAGACCTTCGCTTTGAATACCGCATCGTCGTTGGTGCCGGCGAGATGAAATACATCCGTTGTGATGGTGAACCGGATCTCGAACATTCGGGGGACTTGACCTACTTCGGGGTCCTCACCGACGTCACCGAGCAGCGAAAGGCCGAAGAGGCTCAACGTGCCATGGAAGCGGAACTATCAAGCGCTTTGCGCTTGGCCTCGATGGGGGAACTGGCTGGCGCGATCATCCATGAAGTCAATCAGCCTCTGGCGGCCATCGCTGCAAGCGCAGAGGCATGTCGCCGGTGGATGAAGCGGGAGCCGCTGTCGGGAGAGAGAGCTCTTGCTTCCCTGGATCGTGTCATGGAGGAAGCGGATCGCGCAGCGGCCATCATAAACGGTCTAAAGTCGCTCATCCACGATACTATTGTCGAACCGACGCCCTTTGATTTCGGCGCTGCCGTTGCAGAGGTCAGCTCTCTGATCATGGGTGAACTGACGCGGGAGAACGTGATGCTGGTGACTGATTTCGCCCTCGGTCTGCCATCAGCTACGGGCAATCGCGTCCAGATTCAACAGATCGTTATGAATCTCGCCCGAAATGCCGTCGAGGCGATGCGCTCGAGTTCACGACGACGGGTACTCTCTGTTTCCACCGGTTTATGCGAGGGCATGCTGTCGCTTCGCGTCGGTGACAATGGACCGGGCTTCGACCCGCGGGACGCAGAGCACATTTTTTCGCCGCTCTTCACGACGAAAACAAGCGGGATGGGATTGGGACTTTCGATCTCACGGAAAATCGCGATTGCACATGGTGGATTTCTCAAAGCGGAACCAAACGATGAAGGCGGAGCCCTCTTTCACCTGCTTTTGCCTGTCAGGCAGCCGCTATGACGGAAGAGGCCTCATCTGTTCCTGAAGTACAGGTCGGTGTGATCCATATCATTGATGATGATCAAGGATTTCGCTCAGCCCTGGAAGATCTCTTCGCGTCTGTCGGATATGATGTGGCAAGCTATGCCAGTACGCGCGACTTTCTCATCAGCGCGCAGCCTCATCGGCCGGGCTGCCTTATCCTCGATGTCCGTTTGCCCGGAGTAAACGGCCTCGAATTTCAGGAGCAATTGAGGCGTGAGGGATGGACATTGCCTATCATCCTTGTTTCGGGGTTTGGCGATGTGCCAATGAGCGTACGTGGCATGAAAGGGGGGGCATCGGACTTCATTGAAAAGCCATTCCGGGATCAGGACCTGCTGGATGCGGTTGTGCATGCGCTGGAGGAGGGGCGTCGGCGTTTTGTCCAGAACGCCCGTTACCTCGATGCCCAGAACCGCTTCAAAGGGCTCACGGCACGCGAGCGGGACATTATAAAGCTTGTTGTTGAGGGGCGATTAAGCAAGCAGATCGCGCATGAACTTTCCATCAGCGAGGTTACCGTGAAAATCCACCGTGCCTCGGCAATGAAGAAGCTGGGCGCGAGTTCGATTGTTGAGCTTATTCGATTGGCGGAGGCGATCGGTCTCTAATGCAAAGTCCCAGCGTCAATCTTGAGGAACGCAGAACAATTGTCAGCGTCGTGGAGGATGATGCCGCAATGGGCGCGGCCTTGAGGGATCTGCTGAATTCCGCAGGCTGTGAGGCGATTGTCTTTGAACGTGGCGAGAGCTTCATTCGGTCGGGTGCGGCAAGCAACTGCGATGTTATAATCACCGACATCGAGCTTGCGGGTTTTGATGGGTTGCAGATCCTCGGCGCCGAAGCCATTGGGAAGGTCCCCGTAATAGTCATCACCGCCCTGACGGACCACTTTCTCGAAAGGCGGGCAGTCGATCGGGGCTGCTTTGCGTTCCTGCGCAAGCCTTTTGATCCAGCCATCCTACTTGAGCATGTTCGCCAGGCTGCGGCATCACGGTGACCGCGGTCGAAGTTTCCTTGTCTGCTGACCCGTTTGGCAGGTCGAGTCGCGCCAGGCGTGAGATGTTTCATTTGTAATACAAAAGGTCTGACCGGCCTCTATGGCAACGGAAGGTGCCAGTGCTAGAAAAGCTCTGCTGTCCGCATGGCAGTGGTGCCAGAACGCCATCGTGAAGCACGGACGTGCGGGCGCGCCGGGTTAAACCAATAGATTGGCTTTACCATCACGGCTATCAGTCGGGCAACAGTGGCATTGAGACGAAAGTCCCCTTGGATCGCTAGCGAGTTGACAAATCGGAGAGACCATACCGCCCGAAAGCACCGTCCTGATACATGGCACTAAAACGATACTCGCAGCCATTTGCATCATCATGCTGCAGATTATGCCGAGTCACGCTGCAGAGAACCGCCCTGACCGTTCAATCGAGATGGTCAAACGCACGCCGGTTCCGCCAGTCGATAAATCCGTCCCGCTTATCTCCCGCGTCGGTCCGCCCAGTGACGCCACGACACAGGCCTTCCTAGACGCTGGTGCGACGAGCGTCAGGGAGCACAGGCTGTCATCCGAAGAGGAGCGTGCTCTAGCGAGAGCGCTCGCCGGACTACCGTCATTGCACAAGTCAGTCCTGATAAAGCATCTACGCCGTCTCAGCTTTGTCAATGCCCCGTCAAGTTTGGGATCCGCTCTCACGAGCCGGGTAGAGGTAGACGGTGGAGAGTCGCAGTTCGATATTACTTTCAGCTCCGGCCTGTTGAGCGAAAGACTGACGGAGTTCCTCAACAGAAAAGAAAAGAACATTTTTCGTGCAGATGAATCCGGCAACCAGGTGTACATCCACGCAGGAAGAAGCTCAGTCTTTACCTATATCCTGCTCCATGAGACGACGCATGTCGTGGATTTGGTGCTTGGCTCGAGCAGTCAAGGATTTCACGCCTTGCATGAAGGGGTCTGGAAGGATGGAGCCACCAGCCTGGAGGCGCTTTATGATATCAAGCCGCTTCAACGCATCCTTTGGCGCGGCGGCAGGCGACTTCCCTTGGCCGAGGCGCCAGCTGTGTATGAAGCGCTAGGAATGACGCCCTTTGTATCGCTCTATGCTGCGACGGCTGCAGGGGAGGACGTGGCCGAAACCGTGGCATGGTATGAGCTGGCGACACATTACGATCTGGATCTTCGCATCGAGGTCAGAGACAAGCACGACACTCTGTTGATAGCGCTCGAGCCGTTAAAGTCGCCGTTGGTGCGCGCTCGTTTCACCGCGATCAAACAACTGCTGGAGCGGAAAATCAGATGATCGATCTGGCTTCAGCACGTGTCGCGCGTCCTTCAAAGCACCTGTCTTCGCCGATCGGCTACCCGAAAGACGTTTGTCTCACCCTTCACTCCCCGAACCATGCCCCAGAGGGACAATCTAACCTCGAGGGAGCTCAACCTGCTCTGTACAGGGCAAGCCGCGCCACCCGTGCGCAAAGCTGTCGCACTTGCGGGTTTGCGGCAGAAAAGGCCAGCGGCTTGGAGACTGCCCAAAAATGAGGTTTCATCGGTCCGGATCTGCAAGAACGATGGAGTTCGCAATGAACGGGCCCACCAAAGGCTGCGGTGCGGTGTGCTGAAATCACGGGGCGGCGCCACCCCGTGTCTTCATACTCTAGCAGTCAACTTTTCACGAAGGAGAGCAAATCTGGATTGATCACATCCGGGTGGGTGGCGAAAAGACCATGCGACAGGCCAGGATAAACCTTCAGGGTGGCATTCTTCAGCAGCTTGATTGCCTTGTGTGCCGAATTCGCAATCGGCACGATCTGGTCGTCCTCGCCGTGCATCAACAAGACTGGGATAGTCAGGGCTTGCAAGTCATCGGTGAAATCTGTTTCCGAAAAAGCCTTGATGCAGTCGTAGTGCGCTTTGGCGCCACCTGCCATACCCTGGCGCCACCAGTTGTTAATGAGCCCCTGGCTAACAACTGCGCCTTCCCTGTTGAAACCATAAAACGGCCCGGACGGAATATCGAGGAAGAACTGTGCCCTGTTGGCGACGAGCGAGCTCCGGAAACCGTCGAAAACTTCCTGAGGAATACCTTCGGGATTAGCGTCAGACTTCACCATCACAGGGGGAACGGCCCCGATAAGTACCGCCTTTGCGATGCGGCCGGCTTCGGCGCGTGCTGCATATCGCGCCACTTCGCCGCCCCCGGTGGAGTGGCCAATATGAATCGCGTTCTTCAGATCTAGCGCCCGCGCCAACTCCACCACGTCGCTGGCATAGGTGTCCATGTCATTGCCTGTGTCGGTTTGATCCGAACGCCCGTGCCCACGGCGATCATGCGCAATTACGCGGTATCCCTGCTCAAGGAAGTAGAGCATCTGGTTGTCCCAGTCATCGCCAGACAGGGGCCAGCCGTGATGGAAAACGATAGGTTGCGCGTCACGCCGGCCCCAGTCCTTGTAGAAAATGCTGGTGCCGTCTTGGGTCTCGAAACTTGCCATGATGTTGTCTCCATGAGGTTGAGCGGTGAGGTTGCGGGGCAAGACTAGAAGGGAAGCTGCCGCGGCCCCGGTCGCGAGAAGAGTTCGGCGGGTGAGATGAAGGGTCATTTAGGTGCCTCTTTGCACGGTCATAAGCTGCGCGACGGGCTCTCATTGGGAAGCATCAGAAGCGACTAGGGAGGCGTCGCAAAATAGCACCAAGTGCGAATAGTTTTGCCTGGAGCATCACTTTGCGTGAATGGACAACTTGCTCCGTCCGACAGATACTTGATGAGACTATACTGGCTGGCGTCTCCTTCGATTGTGCCGTCAGGTGTACAATCTCTGGTGACCGCGGGTTTCTCAATTATACATCCGTGCTATTCGATCGGGCGAAGGTTTAATCCTGCCCTTAGTTAAGCACCATCCCAGCACCTTCATCCTGCTCATGGTATAGCTGCTCTACGAAAGGGCATAGAAGATCTGCAGGAGCATCGGGGCGACTTCCCGGAAGGCCCGACTGAACGGCAGGTCGCCTCAGCTATAGGCCGTCAGCGATACCAGAGGTGATGCCACCATTTGCGCAAGAATCTACGGCTTCTGAATCAGCGGCTCACAGCCTAGTCTAAGCCGCGTCCCTATATGCTGGCTTCATCTTTGCGAGGCCATCGCGGCATCGGCATCGGCAGATGTCCGTCGGCAGAAGCGGTGCAGGGATGGTCCGCCCTTCCTTGCTCAACTCCTGAGGCGGATAACAGACTCATTTCGAAGATTGTCCTTAAAACCGCCTTCAGCTTCAGCTGCTGGGTCCACCGCCTGCGCGATCTCGTGGAGCGGTTTTTGATCGCATCGATCATAGGGGTGGCTTAACACACGCTACGATCGGCACGCAGACCATTACCTTTCAACACCCAAGTTCGTCGCGGCTAGAACGTGCGTTGCATCAACGATGGCGTCCGCGTCCTGCCACGTCTGTGCCTGTTGACGCTCAGTCGCGACAGGAGGCCGCATGGCAACTGTAGCGCTAACGGGCCCTTTTTGAAATCCGCCGGACACATCACGGGGTGACCGTACCGTTCTAGATATGAGGGAAAACCAGATGGTCAAGTTGATGCAGAAACATGAGGATGGGCCAAGCATTTGTGTGGCCGGCGCGGGAGCGATTGGACTGACCCTCGCCGCTCGACTAATGATGGGCGGATATCAGGTCGGCGTCATCGCGCGGGATGAAGGGGTATCGTTCATCAAGAAGAATGGTCTGCGACTGATCGATCGAGATGGGTGCCATCACTTCAAAGCTACCGTTGGCCTCGCGGCCGATTTCAGCAACGCTGATATCTTGTTCCTTTGCTCGAAGTCTCACGACTTGCCTGAACTCGCACTGTCCATTCAGCACCTCATCACACCACGCACGGTTGCCGTCCCCGTGGTGAATGGCCTGCCTTGGTGGTACTTCGATGGAGAAAACGGCAACTGGAGTGGTGCTCAGTTGCGCTCCGCCGATCCAGATAACGTGTTGAAGAAGATCATACCTTCTCCTCAGGTCATTGGGACCACCACCATCATAACCGCTGAAAGATTAGATCGGGGATCTTCCACGACCTTCAACCCTCTACAAATGACGCTTGGCGAACTGGATGACCGAGTGACGCCGAAACTTGGGGAGGTGATCTCAATTCTTGAGAAAGCCGGTATCGCGACCCGCGTAGCGTCCCGTATAAGGGACGCGGTTTGGACAAAGGTCGTGAGGAATGTGATCTCCAATCCTCTGACGGCAATAACCGGAGCAACGTTGCGAGAAAACTTCGCAGATGAGTTTCTATCAGACATCAGCAGCGAAATGCTCCACGAGCTTCTGCCGGTTATCAAAGCATATGGGGCTTCACTTGAGGTGGATCCAAGTTCAATACTGGACCAGGGCAAAAAGATGGGAGACGTCAAAACCTCCATGCTGCAGGACCTAGAGCGTGGGCAACAGCTGGAATTGGCCACTATCTGCGACGCAGTTATCGAGCTTGCCCAAGCAAAGCATATCTCCACCCCGGTGATTCAGGCCATTAGCAATATCGCCCATTACAGGAACGCCAAGCAACAAAGGATCACCACCAGTGCTGCGGTAATACATCAGGTTACCCCCTATCGTGCTGTAGATGTTCCTGCTTGAAAGGGGTGCCGTCTATTACACCAAATGCCTGCGTCGGCTGTCCATAGAGCGGTGGTGGCCGAGGGTTCCATAGGCTAGTGACGCTGCACTGCTTCAGCTGGATGGCCGGTTTCAAAACTATGTAGCGTGTTGCCGGCAATAAAGGGCTCCGGCAGCACAGGATTACTCGGCGCGCTGACCTGCCACTGAACGTTCATCCGGCGGCGATTAGGCCGGCCATGCCCGTGAGGTGCTCCCGGACTTTGGACCGCCCGGCTGGAGGATTTTCCGGGCTTGAGCTCATGGCGGATGGGATGCGCCG
>NZ_JAKJHS010000032.1 GCF_021648825.1 Rhizobium halophilum
CCCTCCTAAATCCCTAGAAGGAGTGAATCAGAACTTTGCACCGACAGCAACGCCGACTTTTTCAACGGTATCGGCGCGTTTTCGCCATGGCGGCGTCGGCCCCGAAGCGGACGAAAGACGTTCCACAAATCGTTATGATGTCTGGATACTGCCAGCCGATAAAGGTAGGTGAACCAAATGCAGATTAGACGCGCGGCTGCCAATGACTTTCAGGCATTGCAAGCTGTGGAATTGGCTTGTTTTGAAACCCTTCGGGAGGCTGGCGCAGTGAGCGGCGTCCCGGCGGCTAGTAGCGACGAGGAGTTACAGCGCTTCCTTGATGAAGACCTGCTGTATGTAGCGTGTGATCAAGATGGTGCTGCCATCGCCTTTTCCGGAGCGTATGTTGTCGACGAGTTCCTCTATATCGCGGAGGTCGATGTCTTACCTGTTTGGCAGGGACAAGGTTTCGGGCGACGCCTTATTATGACCTTGCTCGATGATGGCCGCCAAAGACGACTTGCGGGTGCTACACTGACTACAGACGTTGTGCACCCTTCAACGCACCATTCTATGAGAAGCTGGGCTTCCACGTCCTTGAAGGTGATGCCGTTCCTCAGCACCTTAGGGTCAACCTCGCCCGACAAGTTGCGAATGGGCTCGATCCCCTCCGTCGGGTCGGCATGGCTCTGCTGTTCTAGCCGCTTCGACCACTAGGAATGGCTGGCGTTTCAGCGGCAACACGCCAGTCCGCTTCCGGGAGCACGCTGCCAAGGCCCGCTAACATCTGAATACCTGGTGTTCGACGATCTGTTTCTGCCGAGCTTCGGCACCTCCCAGCGTCAGCGTTTCTCCAGAACAAGGAAACTCCAATGTACCTCGGATCGCCCCAGCATATCCTCACGCTCAACAGCATGGATCACATTGAGACCTACCGAGGAGGCAAGCTCGACCGTCTCGGTTGCTGAAACGTCAAACATCTTGTGTCCTGGGGGCACTGGACCATGGCGAAGGGACATGCTGATCCGACCGCCCTTAAGAACGAGGCCAGCAAGTGATTTCATGGCACTATAACGCTCCTCCAAGTCCAGATGCATCCATACTGCAGTTAGGAGGATTAGGTCGAACGATTCCCCGAGTGAATGAAGCCGCGCAAGAGCTGGAAGCTGATCATCGAGCCAAACGATAGGCCTACCAGCATGGATGCGCATTCCCTCTTGTCTGAGAGCCTCGGTCGGCTCGACTGCGAAGACTCTATGGCCCATTGCGGCGAGAGCCGCCGCATCGCGGCCCGACCCCGCACCAATGTCTACGACACGCGCTGGTGGGGCGGGATAGAAGTGAGATACGTCCCGGTGGACGTCAGCGAAGAAGATGGTCTCGTACTGCTGGGCTAGAGCCTGCGCGTTCTCACCGTATCCTTGTGTTCCGGGCATGGGGTTCCTCTAATGTGGTTTTCGGGAGGCGCAAGTTAGCTTCATCTCCAACGAGATGTCGCCTGGTTCACTTACTCCTTACACGCAGTTGTCACTAAAGCGGACTATCCCTCAAGCTGGAATATCCACCTCGAGGTGCCGTTTCGTGCCGCAGTATCGACCGCGAGTCGTCGTCATCGGCGCAGGAATCATCGGATCAGCAATCGCCTATAACTTGGCCATCCGCCAGGCGAACGTGCTGCTCGTGGACCAGGAGCAGGTGCCAGGTGCAGGTGTAACGGGAAAGGCTTTCGGCTGGATCAACGCAATCAATGGGACACCCGGAACTGAAAGCTACGCCTTATGGCGTGAGGGAGTTGCGGAGTATCGGCGTTTGATGGAAGCCTTACCAGCAGCCTTCATCCAAGCGCGTTTTGGCTCGCTGCTATGGAAGAGCGACCGGGCAGATACAGAGCGGATCGCACGGCTTCACCAGGAAGCGGGGGAACGGGTTGAGCTCCTAGAAAAAGGGGGCGTGCAGGAACTCGAACCAAGACTTCGCAACGCTCCAGACTTGGCAGTGTTCTCTCCGGATGATCTGGCTCTCGATCCTCTGCAGCTTTCCCAAGATTTGGTCGCAGCTTCAGTTGAGGCAGGCGGCTTGACGCGCTTAGGCAGTGCCGTCACTGCTATTGATACAGCCAACGGCAGAGTATCTGCAGTACGAGTGGGAAACGAGACAATCGTCTGCGACCATGTCGTGATGGCAGCGGGCGGAGGCGTCGCCGCATTGACCAGTACCTTTGGGGTCGACACCGGGCTGACAACCTCTCCGGCCTTGCTGCTACGGTATGCCTGTGGTCGTCCCGTCCTCAATCGAATCCTGCGCGGGCCCCGTCTGGAGGTGCGGCAGGCAATCGACAACACGCTGCTCATCGCTAAGTCCTACAACGCAGACACGAATGATATCAGTCCTCAGTTCGCCGGAGAAAAAATGCTGGCAGTGCTGAAGGACGAACTAAAGTTGGCTGACGGTGTCGAGCTGGCGAGCGCTGAAATCGGTGAGCGGCCTGTTTTCGCCGACGGGCTACCGCGTCTCGGTTTCCTGTCTGAATTCAGCAACCTCTATCTAGCAGTCGGTCATCCGGGCGTTATCCTCGCGCCCTTGATGGGCCGCAGGGCCGCGGAGGACGTGCTGGAGGCAGCAACTGTAGCTCTTTGACATGCAAGCCGACCAGATCAGTGCCTCCACTGATCTGCCCTAAACGGGCGTCGCACCTCTCCTGGCGCTTCCGTGCACACTGCGTCCAAGCGAGAGACGCACCTTTGGTCGGTGGTTGGACGCGGGGATCGCACCCTTTCCGTTTATTGGAGCAGCACTGGGAGGCTACCTTTTCGGGCCCACCTTCGGCGCAGCCCCATTGAAAACGATAGCTTAGAACAATACGCGCCGCTTCAACCATTCTACGATGACGACAGCCGCTTCTCTGTGCAAGGACACAGAACGATGTCATCGCAAGCTGATGAAGGAACCAAGATGTCGATCACTGTACAAAAGACAATTCCCGCTGCGCGTATGCGTCAGTTCCATCAGATGGTTAACCGGTGGCTGGAGGAGGGCCCAATCAAGCTCGCGACTAATGCCACAATCACCGCATTGGAGAATGCCGGTATTCCTAAAGATGAACAGGTGGCAATCATTGAGGACCGCGACATCATCATGAAGCACAACATGCGCCTCGGCCTGATCAGCGAGGTGTTCGCACCAGCCATTGAGAAAGCGGTGAAATCCTCACGTTCAGGCAGCGAAGCGCAGGATGAGATCGCTCGGTTAATCGTCACTGCAGTTGGGATTCAACAGGGTGACGACAGCGAACTTGTGACGTTCAACTTCATGGAACAGAGCGAAGCGGATGCGTTCAAAGCTTCAAGCTGACACGATCAGGCATGACGGCAGTTGGCGCGAGAGAGACCACCGGCTGTCGCCGATGGTCAAGAGCCTAAAGCTCAATTTGCTCCGCAATCCTGAGCGCATCGTCCACCTCGACGCCGAGGTATCGGACCGTGCTTTCCAGCTTCGTGTGACCGAGCAGAATCTGGACTGCCCGAAGATTGCCCGTCTTCTTGTAAATCTGCGCTGCCTTGGTTCTCCTCATGGAGTGAGTGCCATAGGCGCTGGTGTCTAGCCCGATGGACGCGACCCATCGGTGGACAATTCGAGCATACTGCCTCGTCGACAGATGCTGTGATGTCTTCCGGCGGCTTGGAAACAGGTAGCTGCCGCCGTTCCGACGGACGAAGGGAAGCCAGGCCGCGAGCGCGATCTTGGTCTGCTCCGTGACCTCAAACTGCACCGGCCGCTTCGTCTTCTTTTGGATGATGGTCGCCCGATCTCGTATCGAACTACCTGACCACAAGTCCTCAACCCTCAGCTTGACGAGGTCGCAAGCGCGAAGCTTGCTGTCGATGGCAAGGTTGAAGAGCGCAAGTTCCCGGATCGCGCCGCTCATCTCAAGCCGAACGCGGATTGACCACACGTTCTTTGGCTGCAGTGGGCGCTTCTGGCCTACGAGGATTCCCTTGTTCCATGGATATCGATTAGGCAGTGCGGCGGTGTCCATGCCAAAGCCTCCGCCACTCCTCCCACCGCGTCGCCTCCGTTAGGCCGCCGGAGCGTAGCACGTCTCGTCGCTACTCGGCCCAAAGGGGACAACTGGGCGGAACGTCGGAAGCGTCGAGTGTCGCCAAGAGCGCCAGCCTATAGTTCCGCAACTCGTCAAAACAACGCGTTCTGCGCTGACGACCGAACAGCCTTCGTCAGATGATCGATAGACGCTATCGGAAGACCAGCAACGATCCAGTTCAACTTGACGTCAATCCGTACCTTTGGATCGAGTTCAACCAGTCGCCCATCTGCAATGTGAGGTTCAGCCAGTTGGACGGGTTGCATGCCCCAGGCCAATCCGTTCACGGCCAGGTCGATGAACGCATGAGTTGAGGCGACTGTATATGTCGGAGCATCAAGCTCGATACCGTACGTTTCTCTCGCCCATCTTGCTTGAAGTCCGTCCCGCCTATCGAAGCGCAGGCAAGGCGCTTCCGCCAGTTGGGCAGCGGATATGCCATGAGGGAAGAAACGAGCGAGGAAGTCGGGGCTAGCGCAGGCGGCATAGCGCAGCGACCCGAGCGGGACCAGGCGACAACCCTGCACAGATCGGGCGTCGGCAGTCACAGCGGCAACTACTTCCCCTGAGCGAAGGCGGTCTCCAGTGTAAGCCTCATCATCCAAAACCAGGTGGAGCGGCAGGCTGGATGTATTGCCAAAGGACCTTGCTGCCTCAGGAAACCATGTCGCCAGGCTATCTGCGTTGACAGCGACTTTCAGAGGAACCCGTGAGCGTTCTTTGTCCGCAGGGAACGCAAGATCGGGCGCGAGATCAGTTTCCAGGAGACGAACGCGGTCGAAGTGGGCGCAAAGCGAGAGGCCAAGTTTCGTCGGCAGGCATGGATTTCCCCGTATGACCAGAATGGCTCCTATGCGTTCTTCCATACCTCGAACACGTTGCGACACAGCGGAGGGCGTGATTCCCAATGAGAGTGCGGCCCGTTCAAAGGTGCCTTCCCGGAGGACAGCGGCTACGGCTGCAAGAGCGGGGTAATCTAGCATAGATGAAGCAATGCTTCACGCGCTGAAGAAAAACAAGTTTTACTTACTGGAGCCAGCACGGCATCAGAGTTGCCTATGATGAACCATATGACCCCATTCGTTTCTGGCTTTGCCCTTTCGGCCGCACTCATCATGGCGATCGGTGCGCAGAACCTCTTCGTGTTGCGCCAGGGGCTCAAAGGAGAGCACGTTGGGGCAGTCGTTCTGTTCTTCAGCCTTTCGGATGCGCTGCTCATCGCGGCCGGTGTCAGCGGCGTGGGCGTGTTTCTGACTGCTCTACCGCATTTGGCGACGATCCTGACAGTTGGCGGCGCACTTTTCCTGGCATGGTATGGTATCACCGCCCTTCGCCGAATGACTTCAACGAACGCCATGTCAGTGACAGCGACTGAGAGACTTTCGCTCGGTCGTGCCATGGTCATGGGTGCCGCGTTCACCTTTCTCAATCCCCACGTCTATCTTGATACGGTCCTCTTGATGGGAGCGGCTGCGTCTGCGCAGCCTGAGGCATCACGACGCTTCTTTGCGGTGGGCGCTGCAACGGCAAGCTTCACATGGTTCGCCATTCTCGGCTACGGCGCTCGTCTGCTCCAGCCAGTGTTCACCCGCCCTGTTGCCTGGCGAATTTTGGACGCAGTCGTGGGCATTGTCATGTTAAGCCTTGCAGCATCGCTTGTACTGAGCGCACTCAAGCAAGCGAGGTGAAGCCATCATGACCGTTTCAGACCTGATGATGATTTATGCAGCTTACGTCATCGCGGTAGCTAGTCCGGGTCCGAGCAACATGGCGATCATGAGTGCTTCCATGCGCTACGGCCGCAGGTCCGGACTTTCTTTGGCCGCAGGGGTCGTCACCATGTCTGTCGTCTGGGGAACGATCGCTGCGACGGGCGTTTCGGCGGTTCTCACCACCTATGCAAACGCCATCACGATCCTGAAGGTGGCGGGTGGGCTCTATCTATTGTGGCTTGCCTTGAAAGCAGCACGATCAGCCGCGAGACATGACACCAAATTGGGCCAGACGGCGGTTGCCGCGCCGAACGGTTGGACGTTCTATCGTAGCGGCTTACTCATGCATGTAGGCAATCCCAAGGCTGTGTTCGCCTGGCTTGCGATCATGTCACTCGGGCTTCGCCCGGATGCGACACCTGCCACTGTTGCGGTCGCGCTTATCGGTTGCATCATTCTCGGCGTCATCATCTTTTGCGGATACGCGCTCTTGTTCTCCACAGCGCCGATGGCAAGGGCCTATGCCAGGGCAAGACGTTGGTTCGAAGGCGTGCTTGCCGTGTTCTTTGCTGTCGCTGGAATCCGACTGCTCTTTTCAAGATAATCGTTCTGGGGACCACAATGCATAGCCTATCACCCTTCCACGGGCTTTCCGCTTTTCCGATCACGCCAGCAGACGAGAATGGTCGGGTTGATACAGAAACTCTGGCGCAACTGTTGGACCGTCTCTGTGAAGCGAAAGTGGACTCCATCGGCCTACTCGGCTCGACGGGCATCTACGCCTACCTGACTCGCGCTGAGCGGCGTCGCACGATTGACGCGGCCGTAGAGTGCGTTGGTGGCAGGGTGCCGCTGATCGCAGGTGTCGGGGCCCTGCGCACGGACGAGGCGCAACATCTCGCGCGGGATGCTGAAGCCGCTGGCGTTGATGCCATGCTCATGGCCCCGGTCTCCTATACACCGCTCACCCAGGACGAGGCATATGAACATTATCGGACCGTCACCCTGGCGTCCGGTCTTCCGCTCTGCATCTACAATAACCCCAGCACCACGCATTTCAGCTTCAGTCTCGACCTATTGGCGCGGCTATCTAGCCTGCCTACGATCAAGGCCGTCAAAATGCCATTGCCCTCAGACGGAGGCATCGCCTGCGAATTAGCGAGCCTGCGCGAACGAACTGGCCTCGCCGTTGGATATAGCGGCGATTGGGGCACGGCAGATGCAATGCTCGCGGGCGCAGACACGTTCTACAGTGTTCTCGGCGGCACGCTTCCTGATCCCGTCGTGGCGATGGTGAGGGCCGCGCAGACAGGGAATGTCGACGCGGCACGTAGAATTGACGCTCGGCTTGCAGCCCTTTGGGACACCTTCAAGACCTTCGGTAGTCTCAGGGTCATGTACCTCTTGGTAGAGCTGATCGGACTTAGAAGACTAGCTCCACCTCGGCCGCTTCTTCCGCTTGAGGGCAAGTCACGAGAAAAAGTGGTCGCGGCGATAGAACCCCTATTGCGAACTGTATGACGACCAGATTTCTGCTCGCGGCTTTCTAAGAAGCTGTTCCGTGGATGGGTAGTCTACCGCGTAATCTTCGCCTGCCACGTCCGCTTGTGGCGGCGTTTTCGCCAAGGCGGTAGTCGGCCCAACCGGAAATAAGCCTGCCTTGCGGCGAGAGGGAAACTCATATATGAGCCGCCCCATGATCAAGACCGTGCTCATCGCCGCAATCTATTATGCGACCTCTCCATAAGGAGCGGTGCGTTTCGATCATGCCTTGAAACAAGCCGCCGTCAGGCGGCTTTGTTCATTCTGGAGAACCCCCTGGCGGCAAAACCAGGAGACTTCTCGTGACACACTCAGAGACCACCACTGACCAATTCAAACCACGTTCGCCAGTGCTGAAGACGCTGGTCGAACGCGGTTACGTAAACCAGGCGACAGACCTCGCTGGCCTCGATTCCGCCTTCGAGAAAGGAATCGTGCCTGCCTACGTAGGTTTCGACGCGACAGCCGACAGTTTGCATGTCGGACATCTTCTTCCAATCATGACCCTGCGTCGACTTCAGCAGGCTGGCCACAAGCCCATCGTCCTCATTGGTGGCGGCACTACACGCATCGGCGATCCGAGCTTTCGATCCGAAGTGCGGCCTGTGCTGACGGACGAGCAGATCGCCAGCAACATCGCGGGGATCAGAAAGGTCTTCGACCGCCTTCTCGTCTTCGGTGACGGCCCAACGGATGCGGTGATGGTCAACAATGCGGATTGGCTGGACAACATCCGCTGGGTCGACATGCTGAGAGATGTCGGCAGGCACTTCTCGGTCAACCGCATGCTCTCCTTCGACAGCGTCAGAACAAGGCTGGAGAAGCAGGAGAACCTGAGCTTCCTGGAGTTCAACTACATGATCCTCCAGGCCTTCGATTTTCTCGAACTATCCCGCCGCGCAGGCTGCCGCTTATAAATGGGCGGAGCCGATCAGTGGGGTAACATCATCAATGGCATTGAATTGGTGCGGCGGACCGAGGGGCAGGAGGTCTTCGGGATGACAGCTCCGCTTCTCACCACGTCTTCAGGTGTGAAGATGGGCAAGACTGCGGCCGGAGCCGTATGGCTGAATGAAGACCGCCTGTCGCCCTACGACTACTGGCAGTTCTGGCGCAATACGGAGGATGCCGACGTTGTACGCTTCCTCAAGCTCTTCACCGACCTGCCGATGGACGAGATCGAGCGCCTCGGCCGCGCAGAGGGCGCAGAACTCAACGCAGTCAAGGAACGTCTTGCCAATGAAGCCACCAGCCTTTCGCACGGCCCAGATGCAGCGGGGCATGCTGCCGCAACTGCGAGGCAGACATTCCATCATGGTGAGGCCGCGCAGGGACTGCCTACACTCCAGCTTGATGATGAGGAACGATCCATTGGCGTCTCTCTCGTTGATCTCCTGGTTCGTACGGGGCTGTCATGTTCGAAGAGTGAGGCAAGGAGAGCGATTGCAAGGCGCGGAGTGCGGCTTGACGGGAGCGTCGTTGAAGACCTCGATCTTGTGGTGTCGGTACAGCCATCCCCCGTCCGGCTTTCCTTCGGGCGAAAACGCCACGCCGTCGTTAAGTGATAAAGACGCGTCGGGTATTGTGCCCGGCGCTTCGTCCGCTTATGGCGGATACTGTTGAAAAAGGCGCGCTGTAATCTTGCTCCGACGTTTCCGTCGTTTGGACGTGCGGAGA
>NZ_JAKJHS010000033.1 GCF_021648825.1 Rhizobium halophilum
ACTCTCCTTCTCCCATTGAGGGATCATAGTTGGAAAATTCCAGCCATAAACGGTCCGATTCAAAGGGGGCACGTCACCCGCAGCATGGAGTGGGAAGAATGAGGCGTTTGGTATTTAAGTTCACTTCTGAGGTTATTTGTTTCTACGTTGAACAGTAGCAGTGTGTTGCGGGGCCATCCGGTTGCGCAGCACCGCTTCACCGATCCGCGTGGCGGAAGTCATTTCACACCAGGACCAGATAGGGGTCGAGGCACGGCGGACCCACCCAAGCCTTCAACAATCAGGTTGAGCAACAGCGGTCCTTCTCAAGACCGTCACTCACCCGAAGCTCTTCTGGAGCCTGTCGAGGAACACCCGCAGCTTGGGAAGAACTTGCCGCCGGGACGGGAATACGGCCCAGATCGCTAGGTCACGTGGCGATGCACCTTCAATTGGCACAGGCACAAGGCGGCCATCCGCCACCTCGTCCTTGACATCCCACGCGGAGAGCTGGGCCAAGCCAAGACCTGAGACGCAGGCTGCGAGGTACCCATCGACACTGCTTGATGAGAAGCGGCCGCCCACTCGGACGGATTGCTCTTTGCCCTCAACCAAAAATTGCCAGTGTGTGAATCTGGAGAATGTCAGGCATTCATGGTGAGCGAGATCTTCGATGGTCCTTGGCGTTCCATTTCGTTCTAGGTAGGCTGGTGCGGCATAAATGTCTTTCGGGTTCGGCACGAGCCGACGTGCGATGAGACTAGAATCCTTCAGCGGCGCGATCCTGATTGCGAGATCCACCCCAGAGGCGACCATATCGACTATGGCATCATTCAGGTCGAGCTCGATCGAAAGCCCCGGGTTCTCTTTGAGCAGTTCGGGAACGATTGGCATGATTCTCTTACGGCCGAGCGTGACCGGTGCGGTAACCCGAAGCAACCCAGTCGCACCGCCTGTGGTGGGGTTAAGCGTTGCCAGCGCGGCCTCTTGCGTATCGAGGATTGCGGTGGCGAAGGGCAAGAATGCCTCGCCCTCCGGCGTAAGCGCTAAGGATCGGGACGTACGATGGAGCAAGCGAACCCCCAGTTCCTCCTCCAAAACCGCTAACCGTCGTGAAGTCGACATTGGTGTCAACTTGAGGTGTTGTGCGGCAGCGGCAAGACTACCTGTTCGCACCGCGGTCAAGAAAACCTGAAGCTTTTCGGAATCCATTCATCAACTCACAAAAGTCGTTACCTTGCATATCGTTCCCCGGATATGGGAACGGATACCGTGACCGTCTATGGTGTGTAGACCCGAATTTTAGGTGAGGTCGATGACCTGCATACGCTCCGCCCAAGCGAAGCGGTCCTCTGATCACCGAAATGGACGGCATTAATCTCCAGTCGATTTGAGTAGGAACGACGATAATGAGCAAAAGCGACCCCAAACCAGACGCACAGTGCAACGGGATTGACGTGGCGGCCCTTCGCGATGTGGCTGCAGTCATCGCATCCGATCCCGCGAAAGGTGCAGCGCGATTCAATGTCCGCACCCTGTGGGAGGGAGCAACTCGCAGTCGATCAACCGTCAACGGGTATGAATTAGGCGGCCAGCTCATCGAGAGGCGGTTTGAGATCGAAACGGATGAGCCGCTGGAACTGCTTGGTGGAAACTCGGCTCCTAATCCACAAGAGCTTTTGATGGCTGCGGTGAACGCCTGCATGACCGTAGGCTATGTTGCGAACGCGGCAATGATGGGTGTAACACTTTCGCATCTTGAGATTGAGCTAGAAGGAATGCTTGATTTGCGCGGATTCCTCGGGCTCAGCGACGATATCCCCGCAGGATACCGCAGCCTTGAATACACGGTGCGTATATCTGGTGATGGCACGCCTGAGCAATTTACCTCTATTCACGAGGCGGTGATGCGGACGTCGCCCAACTACTTCAACATGGTGCAGCCGATTTCCATGAACGGTCGACTCGACATTCGTTAGTGGATTGACGCGGCAGGGCTGTGTAGCTGAACGATTCCGATCAAGCATTGGCAAAATTGGATCGAGGCTTTTAGGGAACGCAGCCTCTGCCGCTCCCACTCAGTTCCGTCAGCATTCGGTTATTCGGCATGTCGCACGTATGTCTGAGTAATACCAAGGGATGGGTCATCAAGCCCAACGTTCAATGGCCTGTTGAAGCTGCTTTTGCCAAAGTGCTTATGCTGATCGAGGTACCGGTGAACTCCGCCCGACCTTCTGTGGATAAGGAGCATGAATATGGTGACTTTCGTTCTCAACGGGCAGGAACGCACATTTGACGGAGATCCTGACACGCCGCTGCTATGGGTAATCCGGGATTTTGAGAAGCTGACAGGCACCAAGTACGGCTGCGGCATCGCGCAGTGTGGAGCCTGCACCGTTCATCTCGACGGCATACCGCACCGATCCTGCGTGACTCCGGTTTCGATGATCGACGGTTCAGACGTGGTAACGATCGAGGGAGTGACGGGCCTGGAGGCGGAGGCGATAAAAGCTGCATGGGCGGCCATCGACGTTCCTCAGTGCGGCTATTGCCAATCGGGCCAGATCATGTCCGCGGTAGCCTTGCTGCAGATGGTTTCCAAGCCAACCGATGACGACATTGACAGCGCGATGACAGGCAACATCTGTCGGTGCGCCACCTATCATCGTATTCGTGCGGCCATTCATGCGGCCGCTAATTCGATAGGGGGTTGAGGCATGGCTAACCAGGACTTCGGTATTACACGCCGCAGCTTTATCGCCGGATCAGGACTGCTTATTGCCATTGCTTTGGCACCAAGAGCGCTCAAGGCTGCCCAGACGGGCGTGCCGGCTGGCGGTGGCCAGGAGCTCGTGCCCATCAACACCTTCGTAAAGATTGGAGCTGACGATACCGTCACCATCTTATCAAAGCATCTTGAGATGGGACAAGGTCCGTTCACCGGGCTGGCGACGCTAGTGGCGGAAGAAATGGATGCCGACTGGAGCCAGATGCGGGCGGTGCACGCCCCCGCCGACAACGACCTCTATGCAAATCTGGCGTACGGTATTCAAGGTACCGGCGGGTCGACCTCGATTGCCAATTCCTATGACCAGATCCGATCGGCGGGCGCTACCGCGCGCGCGATGCTGATTGCGGCGGCGGCCGAGGAGTGGCAGGTGCCGGCCTCCGAGATCACCATTGAAAAGGGCCGCATCAGGCATTCCGCAACGGGTAGGGAGAGTGGATTTGGCGCCTTCGCCGACAAGGCAGCCCGACAAACTCCGCCGGCCGAGCCAAGGCTTAAGCGCCCGGAGGAGTTCGTCCTGATCGGGACTGATCTGCCGAAGCTAGATACACGGAGCAAGATCGACGGTACGGCGGTCTTCACGATTGATGTAATGCCGGACAAAACCCTTGTTGCAGTCGTTGCTCATCCCGATCACTTCGGAGCGACCGTCAAGAGCTTCGACGACGGCGAAGCCCGAAAGGTGCAAGGCGTCGTCGATGTCAGACAAGTCCCCTCCGGCGTCGCCGTCTATGCCGACGATACTTTCGCAGCTATCAAGGGTCGCGATTTGCTGCACGTTGAATGGGACCTTTCCAAGGCCGAAACGCGATCGTCGGAGGAGATCGCTGCTGATTATGTGAGACGTTTCAGCGAAGCAGGCATCGTTGCGACCGACGAGGGCAATGTCGATGAAGCCTTCGATATGGCCGGCGTGCAAACGGTTGAGGCGGAGATCATCTTTCCTTTCCTCGCACATGCGCCGATGGAGCCGCTGGATGCGGTGTTCGTAAAGGCGTCAGACGGTTCGTTGGACATCTATACGGGCGCACAGTTCCCGGCCATGGATCGCGAGGTCGCGGCAGAAGTGCTGGGAATGCAACAATCGCAGGTACGCCTCAACACCCAGCTGACGGGTGGCGCTTTCGGCCGCAAGGCGCAGTTCGGCTCTCCATATATGCAGGAAGCCGCCTCCGTTTATGCGGCAATTGGAAGCCAGCGTCCGCTCAAGCACATGTGGACGCGGGAGGACGATATCCGCGGTGGATACTATCGGCCAATGTATGCCCACAAGATGCGCGGGGCGATTAATCGGAACGGAGAGATCACCGGCTGGGATCAGGTCATCGTTGGACAATCAATCATGGGTAAGGTCGATTTGGACGATACCTCTGTAGAGGGCGCGTCAAACTTGCCGTATGCCATTCCTAACATCAAGGTGACGTCGCACAACGTCGAGCTCGCCGTCCCGCCACTCTGGTGGCGATCAGTCGGTCATACGCACACGGGCTTTGCCGTAGAGACCTTTGTCGACGAGCTGCTGAGCAAAGTCGGTCGCGATCCCGTGGAAGGCCGGCTCGCGCTTCTTGCGGGAAAACCGAGGCACACCGGCGTTTTAAGAAGAGCCGCTGAGATGGCGGACTGGGGTGCAACCGTACCTGAGGGAAGAGCGCGTGGGATCGCGGTGGTGGAAAGCTTTCACACCTTTGTCGCGCAGGTGGTCGAAGTTTCAGTCGATCCGGAGGGGATACCGCGTGTTCATAAGGTCTGGTGCGCCGTTGACTGCGGCCTGGCGATCAATCCGAATGTCATTAAGGCTCAGATGGAGGGCGGCATCGGCTACGGCCTCGGAGCCGTCCTCTTCGACGCGGTTACCCTCGGCACGGGTGGTAAGGTCGTGCAGTCTAACTTTCACGACTACCGGTCGATCCGCATCAATGAGATGCCGGAGGTGGTTGTAGAGATCATCAAATCTTCCCAGCGCCCGACGGGTGTCGGCGAGCCGGGTCTCCCGCCCATCGGGCCAGCAGTGGCCAATGCTTGGAGAAGCTTGACTGGAACACCGGTTCGACAGCTTCCAATTGTAAACATTGTTGCAACCTGAGGGCGGGCAGATGAACATAAAAGTCTGGTTACTCGGCATCGCGGGCTGTTTTTTTGTGGCAGCTGGCATCTACCTGACGCCTTGGTCCCATGCACAGGAAAAGCAATCGCTGCGACCTGCCGCCTCATTTCAATCGGTCAAGGATGAAGAGGAACGTTCGCTTGCGCTCTTTAGAGAAGCTGGCAAGGTTATCCAGCATCCCCGTTGCGTGAATTGTCATCCTGCGACCGAACGCCCACTGCAGGGTAACGAGATGCGTCCCCATGAGCCGCCTGTCGTTCGCGGTGATGGGGGTATGGGATTGCCCGGCATGCAATGCACCACCTGCCACGGCGCTGAGAACATCGCTATCATCGGTCAGGCCGAAACCATCAGGAGTATCCCAGGCCACCCTGCTTGGCATCTGGCGCCGATCGAAATGGCTTGGGAAGGCAAGAGCCTTGGGCAGATCTGTCAGCAGATCAAAGACCCGGCCCGCAACGGCAATAAGTCGATGGAGGAACTCGTTGAGCACATGACGCATGACGAGCTTGTGGGCTGGGGCTGGAACCCGGGTGCCGGACGCGAGCCCGCTCCGGGCACACAAGAGGAATTTGGCAAAATTATTCAGGCATGGATAGACACGGGAGCAGTATGCCCACCCTGACGAAGTTAGGGCCCCCTGTCGTCGTCGATAAGGGAAGATTTCAGAGCCGGCCGCGGTGGCGGACAGCGTCTCCAGAAGGTCCAAGTGAGAATCGAAATGCGTTTTTACCGCAGAGACAGCTGCTCTAAGATAGGAGCGGCATGAGCTGTACAAGCCTTTCTGGGACCGGATCTTCCAAAGGCGCAATTTTCCAATGATCTCAAGAGCGGCGTATCCCATTGAGCTCTCCTCGCGGTCCGTTTGCTGTTGACCCGACAGCGACAAAGGTGCCGCGAGGTCCTGAGCCTAAGCATCTGCATGGGCGGGGGTTTCATCTCGGCTGGCCACCTCCACTGGCAGGCTGTCGAAGGAGCCCATCGTCCTAGAGACAATAGCGGGGGTGGTGACTTGGCCGGGCGAGCTGTTCAGCTATATCGTTCTTAAGGATCGGGTACGGCAGGATCATCCGGGGCGAGCGTTCCGGCTGATCGGCACGAGGCATTTTCGCTGGAAGAGGAATTGTCGGCGCATTCGCTCCCAGCCCATTGCAGGGCATCTTCCCGTCTTACAATCGAGCCGCACTTCCAGGAACAAAGAACTCTTCCATTCTCGACGGGGAACTGCTGCCAAGCCTCATGTAGTCGTTCTTGTTCGGCGCTCATACTTTTGTATGGGGCCTCTAGATCGTAGAGGTGAGCGGACTGAACGCTGGTTCAGTATGATTTTGGCGGCTTTCTTGTAGATTCACATCATCACCGGTGCTTGATGCACCGGCGATAGCAGGAGGTCCCGCTTCGCCGATTGGGCGATCTCGATCGCAAGCTCAAGAAGGTCTTTCTGGTGATCTGGTGAAGGATGCGACCCGCCGTCGCCATTCTCACCAAATCAAAACCGACACGATGACGAAACAGGTTGACATCAGCACGAGCTGCACCTGTTTGGTATATCGTGATAAATATCACCGCGGTATATAAAGAGCCGCTTCCATTAACCAGCGCTAGATGCGCGTCGCACAAAAACGACGACTATGACAATGAAGTACAGTTCTTCCATCGCCGCCTTGGCCATCATTGCAATGGCCTCCTCTGGACAGACCCTTGCCCGCGAAGGCGAGTACTATGAAGGCGCATCCGAGCGGCCGACCGTAGTCGATCGGATCGATCGTAACTACACCGGCTCGATTTCTGCCGCCCCAGCCAACAGTCACGCGCCAAGGTAAACGGTCAACTCCGGGGACTACTATGAGAGCATTCAGCGCCCCAACTAACCGCTGTTCATTCAAGCCATCGGAGCTCCGCGAGCAGGGCCGCAAATCACAGTCTGCGGAGCCACAGCAAAGACACGCTAATGAAAAAGGGAGCCATGGGCGTCACCTCGAACCTGCTATCGGCGGCGACCTTCGCCTCCATCGGTATCCAGCGAACGGGCTCGCCCGCGTCGCGGGCGGGGCGAGTTCGGGATGCCGATGCAGCTCCCCACGGTCAGGCTGTTTGCTGCGCCTTCAAGAGCCATAGAACATCGAGAATGCATGGAAACATAACATATATCGTTACATAGCATCTTTGATGGCGCCGATGGTAACTTTCTCACAGATGTTTCAAGATCTTCCCACACCCCAACCGAACGAGGTTCACATGGCACAGGACAATTTCTTCACTCCGCTTCAGCTGGGCGCAGTTGCCCTAAAGCACCGCGTC
>NZ_JAKJHS010000034.1:0-2500 GCF_021648825.1 Rhizobium halophilum
TTTGCAAGTCTCAGTGGTTGCGGGGGCAGGATTTGAACCTGCGGCCTTCAGGTTATGAGCCTGACGAGCTACCGGGCTGCTCCACCCCGCGTTATTAGTTTCGGGCCTTGTTGAGCCCGGAAGCGATGTCAGGCGTAGCCTGATGAGGTGAGGCCGTCAAGCGATCGATCCGGTGGATCGATTGTAGGCCGAACGGGCTGCTCCACCCCGCGTCACCATGGATACGGACCGTTTTTGGTCCGGGAAGGGATGTTTGTTTTCGTTTTGAGAAGATTTGATTGCCTTTAGCAGACCTGGCAGCGACCTACTCTCCCGCGTCTTAAGACGAAGTACCATTGGCGCTGGGGCGTTTCACGGCCGTGTTCGGAATGGGAACGGGTGCGGCCGCCCCGCCATAACCACCAGGTCGGCTAAGGGCAATGTTGATGTTCCGACAGGCGACTGTCGGAACAAGTTGAGAAGCTGGATTTTTCGGAACATCGCCGGTTGTTTTGTCCTGACGGGCTGTTCGCAGCCTGCCGGCTGCTGCCCTGCGGACGCCCGCCAAACGATTGGCGACGGCCTTTGGCCTGTATGGCTGCCTGCTTAAAGTCGAGCAAGGGAGCCAACAGTTGGCAATGGTCTTTTTGAACACGTCTTTGAACCTTTTTGCGAGCCACCAGCGGCCGGCAGAGCCGAGCCGCCGGCTGTCCGGCGCGCCGTCCGCAGCGCAGTGGCCGAAGGCCACGACAGCGTGAGGACAAAAGGTCGATGCGCATCACGCTTTGCGTGATGAGCATGAACAATGAGAACGATGAAGTCGATCGGGCGATTAGTAAGGCTAAGCTTCATGCATTGCTGCACGTCCACACGCCTCCTATCAACGTGGTCGTCTTCCACGGCCCTGATAGGGAATACTCGTTTTCAGGTGGGTTTCCCGCTTAGATGCCTTCAGCGGTTATCCCTTCCATATATAGCTACCCTGCTATGCCGTTGGCACGACAACAGGTCCACCAGAGATATGTCCATCCCGGTCCTCTCGTACTAGGGACAGATCCTGTCAATATTCCTACACCCACGGCAGATAGGGACCGAACTGTCTCACGACGTTCTGAACCCAGCTCACGTACCGCTTTAATTGGCGAACAGCCAAACCCTTGGGACCTGCTCCAGCCCCAGGATGCGATGAGCCGACATCGAGGTGCCAAACAACCCCGTCGATATGGACTCTTGGGGGTCATCAGCCTGTTATCCCCGGCGTACCTTTTATCCGTTGAGCGATGGCCCTTCCACGCGGGACCACCGGATCACTATGACCGACTTTCGTCTCTGCTCGACTTGTCAGTCTCGCAGTCAGGCGGGCTTATGCCATTGCACTCGACGACCGATTTCCGACCGGTCTGAGCCCACCATCGCGCGCCTCCGTTACTCTTTCGGAGGCGACCGCCCCAGTCAAACTACCCACCATACACTGTCCCGGATCCGGATAACGGACCGCGGTTAGACATCCATGACGATAAGGGTGGTATTTCAAGGGTGGCTCCACGGAAACTGGCGTCCCCGCTTCAAAGCCTACCACCTATCCTACACATGCCGACACGAATGCCAGTGTAAAGCTATAGTAAAGGTGCACGGGGTCTTTCCGTCTGACCGCAGGAACCCCGCATCTTCACGGGGAATTCAATTTCACTGAGTCTATGTTGGAGACAGCGGGGAAGTCGTTACGCCATTCGTGCAGGTCGGAACTTACCCGACAAGGAATTTCGCTACCTTAGGACCGTTATAGTTACGGCCGCCGTTTACTGGGGCTTCAGTTCAAAGCTTGCACCTCTCCCTTTAACCTTCCAGCACCGGGCAGGCGTCAGACCCTATACGTCGTCTTTCGACTTCGCAGAGCCCTGTGTTTTTGATAAACAGTCGCTACCCCCTGGTCTGTGCCACCCCTTCCTGGTTGCCCAAAAAGGGGTCACGCTTCTTCCGAAGTTACGCGTGCAATTTGCCGAGTTCCTTCAACATAGTTCTCTCAAGCGCCTTGGTATACTCTACCTGACCACCTGTGTCGGTTTCGGGTACGGTCTATAATGATGGAGCTATTTCCTGGAACCGCTTCCTCGCCCAATCAATCCAATAAGACTGAACAAGTTACGCAATCCGTCACTACCACCAGGCCCACGAATATTAACGTGGTTCCCATCGACTACGCATGTCTGCCTCGTCTTAGGGGCCGGCTAACCCTGCTCAGATTAACTTTAAGCAGGAACCCTTGGTCTTTCGGCGAGAGGGTCTCTCACCCTCTTTGTCGTTACTCATGTCAACATTCGCACTTCCGATATCTCCAGCAGCCCTCACGGGTCCGCCTTCACAGACTTACGGAACGCTCCGCTACCACGTGCAGTAAACTGCACATCCTCAGCTTCGGTGCATGGCTTTAGCCCCGGTACATTTTCGGCGCAAAGACCCTTATTTAGACCAGTGAGCTGTTACGCTTTCTTTAAATGATGGCTGCTTCTAAGCCAACATC
>NZ_JAKJHS010000035.1 GCF_021648825.1 Rhizobium halophilum
CGCCCATCATCGGCACACCCTCCTAAATCCCTAGAAGGAGTGAATCAGAACTTTGCACCGACAGCAACGCCGACTTTCTCAACGGTATCGGCGCACAGGCGACGTGACGCGGGCGCCGAGGCCACGTCTACTTTCACGCAAGAACGACGACAGCCTCTATGACCGACATGGGGCGCAAAGCTGCCGCACGCTCTCTCGCTGCTGTGCTGCAATATGAGATCCTAAAGCCGAAATCATTGCCGCTCGCCCGTCCTGTTCGCTGATGCCGAAAGCCAGGACAAAGGTGGCATCCACGGTCGCTCGCGGCGGGAAAACATAGAGAATTCAAAGGCGATTTTGGTAAGTATTTGGAAAGCCCACAAGTGATGCCCACGCGAAGTCTGCGCGGCGGCCTCTCCGGTGGCAGGCAAGGGCAAGACACCCATGGCAGTGCGCCACGACGTCCAGTATCTTATTCGCCGCGGCAACATCTTCTACTGGCACGCGTGGCCATCTCGTTTGCGCGGTGCCGACCAGGCAGCCGGATCTCGCTCAGCCTTCACTGCTCCGACCGTAAGAAAGCGCAGGTGATCGGCCGCAAGCTCAACATGCTGATGGCCGAGCTGAATATGAGATCGAAGGAACCAATGTCCAAGCAGCAGCTCCAGAAATTGTGCGAACACGAGCGCGACGTCATGCTTCTGCATCTCGAGGACGCCGCGATCGCTGCCAGGCGATATGGACGACCTGCCGATATCGAAGAGCTGGAACTCGACCTGGAAAATGGCTGGCCTACAAGCTGCTCGCCATGTTCGGCATCCGCCAACATCTGACGCTGAGAGACGGCTGTAACGGACACCGGTATCTGGTGGCCAACGGTGTCCCCGCCTCGCACGTTCCGGCAATCACGTCGAATTACATTTAACTGTCTGAAGAGGTTAACAGCAGAGCCTTCCAGGACGGCATCCGGATGCTGATGGACCAGTTCGACATCGCTCAGCACCCGCTCAATCACGAGAAGGCCATGAAGGCTTATTTCAAAGGACGGGCAGAGGCACTGTTGGAGGTCGACGCTCGGCATCCGCTGGCGGACCGAAGCCTCAGCGAGTTCACAGGCGGCTTGACCTGCTCCCCTAATTGTCCGCGTTCATAAGTCAGCTCTGTTCAGTTCTGGTCCTGTCTGGACCGGTTGGCAAACTTATAAGGGGTTCAGGTTGAGGGTCGCCTTCTCGCAGGCCTGCGAGCCGGATCAAGATGCGAAACGAGAGCGCCCCTGCGCGGATGCTGCGATCATTGAGACGCTTTCCCTCGCTCCCAGTACCACGCAACGCATTGGCTCTTGCGGTCGTGGCCTCGCATCTTCAGAAAAGACCGGATCTCACGTGCGTCACTCTTCTCGCATGCGACCCATGTGTAGGTGCCAGGTTCGTTGTTCGCGATTGCCGACTTGACCTTGTCCTTGAATGAGCCCGGCTTACCCTCCACAGAGGTCTTTCTGTGCAGCCAGTGCACTTCAAGCGAAGCGCCGCTCGGCAAGGGTTGCTGCTCGGTCTCGTCCTCGACTTCGATGATTGCCCTTATTCGGGCCCCAGCGGGTGCTTCTGCCGCGATGCGCGCAATCGCTGGAAGTGCCGCCTCGTCACCAGCAAGAAGCAGTTGGTCGGCCTTGGGGAGGCTGCCTCCCGGACCGATCAGCGCGATCTTCTCCCCTGGCTGCGCGTCGCGAGCAAAGTCGGCGCCTGGAGTCTTCACTCCCGGCGCAGGGTGTTGGAGGAAGTCGATCCAGAGTTCTCGCTTCTCGCGCTCGACCGCCCGAATGGTATAGACCCGCGCAATAATCTCATCCTCGCCCTTCGGCCACGCAATGCGTCCATCATCGCCCAGCCCTGGCCAAGCTGGCGGCCTCCCCTTGGGCGGGATCAGGACGCGAACATGCACGTCGCTGCCGATGAACGGTGTGACGTCATCACAGGCAACCTTCACTCGGCGCATGCGCGGGGTGACGTCTTCAGCCGAAACGACGGTAACCTCATGGAGATTTGGCAGACGCGAGACGGTCGTCGCATCGATCCATGAAAGCTCCAATGGCTCCCCGTTGGCAAAATAGAACAGGTGCTCCGCTATCATGTTGCGGCTCAAGTGAAGCGTCTCTTCCGTCGGGCAAGCCAAGTCGATCACCAGCCGCTGATCAACAAGCTTGATGTCGGCTGTTCCGATGTCGCTCTTGAGGAGCACCGCCCCTTCGCTCCGTTGCACGTCCGAGTGCTCGACAAAATGCTCGCATATCTCGTCCAGCATTGAGTTGGCATTCTTTGGAAAGGCGATGCCGGAAAGCCTGAATGTTTGCAGTGTGTCCATTACGGAGCTCCTGATGCGGCCTCCATGAAGGCTCGGAGAGAAGAGTACTAGTTCTGGGTCCTGTCCGCTCGAGACGACGAGGTTGACCTGAGGAGTGTCACGCCCAAGCCATTAGATACAGTGCCGACCTGATCTTGCGCTGACACCCTCGCAACAAGAGGCACTACGGCCAATGCCAAGGCGGCAGCAGCAGAGAAGAAGACACCATAGCCGAAAGCCTCAGCGACTTGTCCCGCTACCACACCACCTATGATGCTTACGGCCGCATCGCAGCACTGAAACAGCGTGAAGTCTACGCCTGCTTGGCGCGGATCCGAAAGCCGCATGAACTGTGCGTATAGGGCAACGAACCCGAAGGCCATAACTCCGGAGCTGCTGGCGATCACGATCATGATCATGATTGGTAATGAGAACGCCCCCGTAACGCTGGCTACAGAAAGAAACGACAACAAGGAAGCCTGCAGAAGAAGCGCGGAGATCAGCACAGGCCTTGTTCCCCACGCTCTCACGCACGCGCCTCCCAAGAGCGCCGCAGCAGAACCCAGTATGAGACTTCCGCTGCCATTGACGATGCCGATCGTGCTCAGATCGACACCTTGATCGACAAGGAACGGGCCGGCCATTCCCAGTGAGACTTTTTGCGCTACGACGAAGGTGGCCGCCGCAAACAGACCACGTCGCAACAGTGGCCGCCTCAGTGCATGCAGGAGTGACGGCACGTGCTCTCGTCTCTCCTCTGACGGCACCCTGGCTGCAACAAAAAGAAACGGCAGGCCGAGAAGAAAGAGGACTGCTGCCATTGACCAGGTGGCGATCTGCCACTCGGATGTGCCTGCAAGATAGAGAAAGAGACCGCCTCCCAAGGCAGATCCCAGATACGCCCCTCCAACCTGCGCTGCGTTTGCCCAGCCGTGGTGCCTGGACGCCAGGGTCTGTACAGCGAACCCATCGCAGGCGATATCTACCGTTGAGGCCGCGAAAGCGACGACAGTCAGGACGAAGAAGAGAGACATCCAGTCTGATGGGTTCAAGATGCCTGCCAGGATCAGCCCGAAAATCGAGATGAGGCCGCCGATCAAGACGATTTGGCCGGAGCGATTGTCACCGGTCTTTGGCAGGCGATAACGCTCCACCCTGGGTGCCCAAAGAAACTTGAGTACCCAAGGCAGGGCGATGAGCGAGACCAGGCCGATCCGATCAAGGGGAACGTCAGCTTCGCGCATCACCGCAGGTAGGGCCGTCCAGGTTATGCCGCCGATGACGCTCTGCGCGATATAAAGTCCCGTGATGCCCGTAAGCAGCATCACGGGACCCCTTGGCGTTGCCGTCGACATCAGAAGCGATATCTCAGGCTGCCGTAAATGGTCCGGCCTTCATCCCAGTAGCACGAGCCAGCAGAGCAGATCGGCTTCTGGGTATCGAAGAGGTTCTTGGCGTTCACCTGCAGTGTCAGACCTTGAAGGTCAGGATCATGGTAGCCGAAGTCGTAGGACAGGACGGCATCGACGAAGACGCGGCTGTCGTTCTCGAAGCTGTTGTTGTCGTCACCGTAGCTGTCGCCGACATAGCGAAGGCCGGCTCCCAACCCGAGCCCCTGGAGCGGACCAGTTTCAACAAGATAATGCCCCCAAAGCGATGCGATGTGGTTGGGCGTGCCGGAGAGTTCGTTACCCTCGGTACCTGCCGCACCCTTCTCGATCTCCATCCGCATGTAGGTATAGGAGGCGATGAGGCTCAAGCCGTTGTCGAAAGAGGCGTTCGCCTCGAGCTCGACACCGCGCGAGCTGAGATCACGCTGGACCTGCTTGTTGATGCCGCTCGAGGTGTCGAAGACTACGCCATCCTGTTGATCTATGTCGAACAAGGCTGCGCTGAGCACGGCATTGGCACCCGGAACTTCGTACTTGACGCCGATCTCCTTCTGCTTGCCGATGGTGGGGTCCGCAACGCGACTGTCGCTGGTGCTAGGATCGTCATAAACGAAGCCTACGTTCGGCGAGAACGAGGTCGAATAGCTGGCATAGGGTATCAGCCCCATTTCCGTGCGGTAGGAAAGGCCGATCCGTCCGGAGAAGCCATGGTCTCTCTGCTCGGTTCCTACATACGAGCTGTCGACAGCGTCTGTCTTTACCCAGTCATAACGGGCGCTCGTAAAGAACGTGAGGTTGTCCCATTCCATCTGGTCGTGAATGTAGACCCCGACCATGTTGCTCTCCTGGCTGCCGGAGAAGGGCGGGTTCTCTACTTCGAGATCGGAAAGTGTCGTGTAGGAGACTGCGCTATAGGCTGCATAGTCAGACCAGTTGTAGTCAACGCCCGCGACAGCCGTATGGCTGATGGAGCCGGTGTCGAACTCGAACTGCGCCATGTTATCGACGGCGAAGTTCTTCATGTCTTCTTCGTAGTAGCCCCAGTAGCGGGTCGGCGTGGCTCCGTACAGACCGCTGTACTCGAGGTCGGCATCGACGGCGCTGTAACGCAGGTTCTGCCGCAGCGTGACGACATCGTTCAGACGATGTTCGAACTCGTAGCCGATGCGACCTTGCGTCTGGTCGAAGTCATTCCAGTCAGGGTCGCCCCCGTAGATGTCGGTGATCTCCCCGTAGGTCGGCTGGTAGAAGAAGGCGGTGCCGCCGGTCGTTGCCTTCGAATACTCGGTAAGAACCGTAAACTTGGTGTCCTCGTCCGGCTTCCAAGTGACGGCAGGAGCAAGATAGAGCTTATCATCCGGATAGCCCTTCAGCTCGGTATCACTCTTACGACCCAAGGCCGTAAATCGGTAAAGGACGGACCCCTCTTCGTTTGCAGGCCCCGATAGATCTATCCCGGCCTGATAGCGGTTGTCTTGTCCTATACCGACCTCGACCTCACGGAAGGTCTCGTCCTTTGGACGCTTGGTCACCATGTTCACGATGCCGCCAGGGCCGCTCACGCCATAAAGAGAGGAGGCTGGGCCTTTAAGGATGGTAACCCCTTCCAGCCCATAGGGCTCTGTCCGCAGCCAAGCGGAGGGGCCATTGAATTGCCTTAGCCCATCGCGGAACATGCCGTTGTAATAGGCGGGGAAACCTCGCAAGTAAAAAGCATCATAGCGGGTGTCGAAGCCGAACGTGTTCGGATTGGCTCCGGCCGTATAGGTCAGCGCCTCGTTCAGAGTTCGCGGTTTTTGATCTTCAATCTGATCCTGCGTCACAACAGAAACAGACTGAGGAATCTTGACGAGAGGCGTATCAGTCTTGGTTCCGATTCGGTCGGTTTTGCCAACGTAACCCTCCTGAACCAGGATGGCGTCACTCTCTGCCTCCAGTACGATCGTTTCGAGCTCCGTCTGAGCTTCCTGTGCAAAAACAAATCCGGCCTGCAAGGAGAGGCATGCTCCTGCCATCAACGTGAGCTTGTGACGCCAGAGCGTTGAACTGTATCGTAACATTATGACCCCCACACATAAGAACTAGGGCCAGATCTCAAAGAAGACAAAAAGAGTCAAGTAAGCGTGCGCATGACTCGCCGGGTCGGGGGACAGTGTCACCAATAGGACACAAATAGTTTCCATCTCCACGACCGCGGGACATCCTATTGGGGAGCGAGTGAGCCATAGCAGCAGTGGCTATTGGCCAATACTGGGTAGCTCCGATGCTGGGCGGCGGCATACTAGGAAGCGTCGGTGGCGCTCTGGTCGCGGCTGGCGTTAGCCGAGTTGGGCAGCTGCAGATTAATTCGCTCTGGCCCAAAGGGCCGGGAAGGCCTAGAGGTGAGTGCCCTGTCAAGGATTTTCGAAGTCGTGGATCACATTAGAGCCTCGCTAGCGCGAAGCCGTTTCCTCAGTGGGCTTGTCGCCAACCCGCGTCCGTCACGCCAATATAGCATTGTTGAGTCGCTGAATGCCCGACCTGAGAGATAGGTGACGAAACGTACCGGGGACATGGTAACACTTTCCGTTTTGCGGGAGGTGTTGATGCCGTGGAAAGAGACTTCGGTTATGGAGGAACGCCTGCGTATTG
>NZ_JAKJHS010000036.1 GCF_021648825.1 Rhizobium halophilum
TCGGTCATCTCGCGCAGACGGCGCTGCGTCCTGTCGGACCCAATCCGGTCCTTCCGTTGGATCGCATCCTTGCCGAGGCCGGCCGTGCGGGCGATTTCCTCGCTTGTGGTGCGCAGGACGTCGGCAATCTTCCGCGGCGAAAAAAGCCCTTCGTCGGCGTATCGCCCAATTCCCATGGCATTACCTCCGAATTTTCGCCAATCAGTATGACGTAATATAGCGTCAGAATTTGCGGCATTCAAGGGAAGGGAAAGTAGAACGGAGAGAGGAAGTCGCTCCCAATCAAGTCTGCTCGCCATCCTCATCATAGATCAGGCAGACGGCACGTCCAACAACCTCGCACACCGGCGTGAGCCCCTTCAAGGGACCATGAACATAGCAGGTCGCCAGCTCTGTTCTCTTCAACTGCGCGACCGGCAATACCCATAGTTGATGATGGTTTTTGTTGAAATGCTAATCTCTGCTTACCTCCTTCAAAACGTCGAGCTGCTCCACCACGCGCGGCCCCTTAATCACGCTGGTTCAAAAAAGCTGCCTCCGCGCAAATGGTGGATCGAACAGCCCGGCGATGTCGGTAGATCCGCGAGTGAGGCTAGCGCCTTTTGCATGTCTGCTTTCCCGGCAGCCCACCGTCGTTGGATGGAGTGCGTGGAGAACTCCAAGGATTTGCCGCCGATCTCCCGACCGCTGCCGTCATAGGAGAGGTAGACGATGGCGATCCTGCCAGACGAAGCCGATGTATTTGAACGCATCACTCGTTGCAGGGCATGGCGGCTCTGTGACGCAAAGATCAGATCATGCGCCCGTCCAACGGCATCATCCAGGGAGCGCGGAACCTTGCCATGCGCTGTCACGAGATCAAGAGCGAGGCAAAGAACATCTTGCGGATTGCTGCCCTCGCATAGTGGCTCGATGGGCAGATTTGCGGAGACGCCGGCATCGACATAGACACGTCCATCAATGCTGACGGGCGGAAATGCAATGGGAAAGGCAGCACTCGCCAGGAGGTGATCAACCTCGATCCCGCCCGCATGGCTGTCGAAGGTGACGCCCAGGGCAGTCATTTGATTTTGGGATGACGGGGATGTCCAGCTGAACAACAGGTCATCGGTTCATACTTATTCAAGAGCGAGAAAGACTAGGTTTGATGCGTCGACAAACACACATCCGTAACGACAATCGTTACGGCTCTTGTAACGATGGTGTCGTTACGCTACCTAGCATTAGGACATAGGAGTTGCCCATGCCGACGTCACACACCAGCAAGAATGTGAATGCAAGTGTTCCATTGAATATCCGTATCAAGCCCGCGACTCGCAACCTTATTGACCGCGCAGCTGAGTTGCTCGGCAAGACGCGCACGGATTTCATGTTGGAGGCCTCTGAACGGCGAGCTGAGGAAGTGCTGCTAGACCGCACCGTCTTCACAGTAAGCCCCGAGGTCTATACCGAGTATCTTGCTCGCCTCGATGCGCCCGCCCAGTTGAATGAGCGGTTGAAGCGTACAATGTCGACCAAAGCGCCGTGGGACGAGGCGTGATACTAACTGCGCCTGCTCCTTTAGCCGATTATCATGAACTGGACGAGTTTGATTCCGGCGTTCCACAACTGGACGATTGGTTGCGTCGACGAGCCCGTGCCAATCAGGCAGGTGGGGCATCTCGTACGTTTGTGGCCTGCGAGGGAAATCGCGTTGTTGCCTACTACGCGCTCGCCTCCGGCGCAGTGAAGCCGCCAGAAGCACCAGGCCGTTTCAGGCGAAACATGCCGGACCCGATTCCAGTCGCAGTACTTGGTCGACTGGCTATTGATCGATCTTACCAGGGCCGAGGTCTAGGTCGGGCGTTGGTCCGTGATGCAGGCCTGCGCCTGCTTAATGCCGCCGAGATACTCGGTTTCCGAGGCGTACTGGTGCATGCGATTTCGGATGATGCGCGTGCCTTCTATGAAGCTTCCGGATTTCTGCCTTCTCCGTCCGATCCGATGATGCTGATGATTGGATTGAAAGATCTCAGCAACGCACTGAACGCGTAGACGCTATTGTTGAGCGTCGTCCAGGTGGGAAGAAGCAGGTCGAGAGCGCAAAGAGCCGACATGCGCTTGAAAGCTCGGTGAACAGCCGATGCATCGCAGCGGCAACGCTTGATCCAAAGGTCGGCGCGATCTGTCTTGCGTCAGTGAAAACCTAATGAAGGCGCCGGCTTATGAATTCCGAATAGCAGGTCGTCGGTTCGAATCCTTTCAAGGCGATCGAGCTACCATCCCACCTTGCCCGCTATCCTCTCGACGGTTATACTGTTTTGAAGAACAGTATAACGATGGAATCGAGCTTATGAAGTCTATTGACCTACATCGACCAGCCGGCGAAGATGCCGGCCCTCGGCGGAGCCAGCGCGGATCCGCTGCGCTTTCTCGACTTCCTCATCAGGAATCCAGTCAGGACGATGCTGCTCCACCGAAGTGGTGTCCCGGTCGTCGTCCCTGATCCGTCCCGGTACGCTGTCCACAAGCTCATCGTCGCCAGCCGCCGACACACTGA
>NZ_JAKJHS010000037.1 GCF_021648825.1 Rhizobium halophilum
GAAGCCCGGACCCACCCTACAACTTGAAGGGTCCACGCAGGGCTCTGACCGAAGCGGCTTACAAAGCTCGCTCCTATTCAGGAAGCAGGAGGTTGCTTTCTGTGCGATCCATAGAGGGTTTCTCTCCAGGGACGTGCGACATCGTGCGGGTCCGGCTCTGAAGCTCTCCGTCCTTCACGCGTGTCTTGCTCTGAGATTTGCTGAAGGTGCCCTGGTCCATTGCCTGAGCCTTGGATTGTGCTTTCAGCTGGTTCGTGTTCTCGTTGATCTTCGTGCGGCTCTGCGTCTTGCCGTCGGCCGCAGCGGCGCTTCCGCCGGATGCGATTGAGGAGGTGGTTCCGTCGTTGGTGACGCAGGCCCCGGCAGTTCCGAGCGTGCTTGCCGACGTTCCGTCGGCCGCGGCGCTTCCGCCTGTTCCCACCGTTCCCGCCGCGTCACACTCTTGCGCTTGTGCCGGAGAAATAAGGAGGAGGGCCAAGGACGCTGCAGATGCAAGGAGGCTCGTACGATACATGATAATGCCCTTTACTTCGTCGGTTTGGTGATGTCGCAGGTGCCGTCCGACCGACGGGTGATCACCGTGCCGTCGGGCTGAACGATACTTGCGGTTGAGAAAGAGTGACCGTCGGACGAGCTGGAACTCGATATCGCTCCGCTGCTGGAGGCCGATGACCCGGCAGCCGATGATGTTGATCCCGTGCCGGATGTTGTCGCGCGGGCTTGTCCATCAACTTTTGTCGATGCAGAAACCTTCCCGCCTCCCGCCGTCACAGACGAGGATAACCCGCCTGTAGTTCCAGGCTCGCTGTTATCGTTGTGGATGATCGTGCAAGTGGTGCCGTCATCCAGTGTCACCTGCTCCGAAGACGCGGCGATGGCGATGCTGCCGAACATAATGAGCGGCAAGGCGAGCGGTCGGCTGTGAAGCGTGCGCAGAATTTTCATGATCTCCTCCCTAGGAGGTTGGTTCCGGTGATCCGGAACCAACCAGCGAGTTGTTAGCAGCTGCCATTGTCCTTTTTGGCCTGGCCAGGAGGGCAGTCCTTGTTGCTGACGTCATCCTGAGCCGCGCCAGCGGCACTCCCGGCAGTCCCCACAGAGCTGCTGGAGGTCCCGCCACCGGCGCTTGTGCCACCGGTGCCGAGTGTGGAAGCCGATCCGGAACCGCTCGCCGAGCCTGCAGCGGATCCACCGGTCCCGACGGAGCTGCTTGAGGTGCCACCGCCGGCCGATGTTCCACCCGTGCCAAGGGTTGAGGCAGAGCCCGCGCCATCACCGGATCCGGCGGCCGAGCCACCAGTACCGACAGAGCTGCTCGCAGTACCGCCGCCCGCGGAGGTGCCGCCGGTACCCAGCGTCGAGGCAGATCCCGACCCGTCACCGGAACCAGCGGCCGAGCCGCCTGTGCCGACGGAGCTGCTGGAAGTGCCTCCACCTGCCGACGATCCCCCGGTGCCAAGGGTAGAGGCAGAGCCAGAACCGCAATCGGTGGCGCCGGGAGCGCAGTCTGTGGTCCCTGCAGAGCTGCCGCCTGTGCCGACTGTGCTGCTGGACGTTCCGCCGCCCGCGCTCGTGCCGCCGGTTCCGACGGTGCTGCTGGTCTGAGCATAGGCTGAAAGCGCCGTTCCGGCGAGTAGCGCCGTCGCAAGTGCAAGTGGGGTAACAAGTCTCATGGGTTCCTCCTGAGTTTACATGCCTCGGTCGATATCCGCCAAAGCTACCGATGGAACACCCAGTTAGCGACCCTGTTCCCGCCTGAGG
>NZ_JAKJHS010000038.1 GCF_021648825.1 Rhizobium halophilum
GGTAACACTTTCCGTTTTGCGGGAGGTGTTGATGCCGTGGAAAGAGACTTCGGTTATGGAGGAACGCCTGCGTATTGTCGCCCGCTTGCTTGAGGGCGAAGGCATGAGCGAGGTGTGCCGAGCGTTTGGCATCTCCCGCAAGACTGGCTACAAGATCTTCAACCGCTACAAGGACGACGGTCTGGAAGCGCTGACCGATTGATCTCGACGGCCAGTGCGCTATGCCAATCAGTTGCCGGACCCGGTTGAGGCCATGATTGTTCGCCTCAAACGAGAGAAGCCACACTGGGGTGCCAGGAAGATCCGAGAGCTGCTCATCAAGCGTCTTGCCGGCGATGTTCGCATCCCAGCAAAGAGCACGGTGCATGCTGTGCTCGATCGCCACGGCCTTGTGAGCCAGGCCCGCAAGAGGAACCGGGCGAACAAGGCCGAGGGCACGCAGCTGTCGCAAGCGCTCGAACCCAATGACCTGTGGTGCGTAGACTTCAAGGGCGAGTTCAAGCTCAGCAATGGCCGCTACTGTTACCCTCTGACGGTCACAGATCAGGTCTCACGATATCTTCTTGGCTGCGAAGCCTTTGAGTCGACACGCGAGCAAGGTGTCTTCGACGCATTCCGAAGGATCTTTTCCCAATTCGGTTTGCCTGCCGCCATTCGTTCAGACAATGGCCTGCCTTTCGCCAGTCCCAATGGCCTCTATAATCTGTCTAAGCTGTCGGTGTGGTGGCTGCGATTGGGGATCAGCCTTGAACGCATCCGGCCTGGCCATCCGCAACAGAACGGACGCCATGAACGCATGCATCTGACGCTGAAGAAGGAGGCGACCCGGCCGCCAGCCACCAACACGCTGCAGCAGCAGGCCCGCTTTGATGCATTCGTCAGCGAATTCAATGAGGAACGGCCGCACGAGGCGTTGAACATGAAAGTGCCCGCGCATCTCTACGTCGCATCCTCACGACCCTACGAGGGCCTGCCAGAGATCAACTATCCTTTCCACGACCGCGACGTACTCGTCACCCATTGCGGACGCGTCTGCATGTGCCGCAAGAAGATCAACATCTCCACTGTCCTGGCCGGACAGAAGCTTGGGATAAAAGAGGTCGACGACGGCATTTGGCTCGTCAGCTTCATGCACTATGATCTGGGATATATCGACCTGGAGCAGAGGACTTTGCAAACCATCGACAATCCGTTCGGCACGAGGTTGTCACCCATGTCTTAGGTACAAACCGTTACCTATGTGTCCGGGTCGGACA
>NZ_JAKJHS010000039.1 GCF_021648825.1 Rhizobium halophilum
CGAACGAGGTTCACATGGCACAGGACAATTTCTTCACTCCGCTTCAGCTGGGCGCAGTTGCCCTAAAGCACCGCGTCGTCATGGCCCCGCTCACCCGCATGCGGGCCAAGCAGCCTGGCGACATTCCGCACGAGCTTAACGCTGAGTATTACGGGCAGCGAGCGAGCCAGGGCGGCCTGTTGATCAGCGAGGCGACCGATATCACACCCCAGGCCCACGGGTATCCCTGGGTACCCGGTGTTTATTCGGATGAGCAGATTGCTGGCTGGCGCCTGGTAACCGATGCGGTCCACGCCAAGGGCGGTTTCATCTTCAATCAGATCTGGCACGTCGGGCGGATGTCTCATTCGTCCATGCAGCCCGACGGCGCACTGCCTGTGGCTCCTTCGGCGATCGCCGTGTCCGGTAATCACATGGACGCGGAGGGTAACGCCGTCCCGTTTGAGACGCCCCGTGCGCTTCAGAAGGACGAGATCGCGGCTATTATTGGAGATTTTGTTCGGGCTGCCGGTAATTCGCGCAGAGCGGGCTTCGATGGCGTCGAGGTTCACGGAGCGAATTCTTATCTTCTGGACCAGTTCCTGCACGATGGCAGCAACCAGCGTACCGATGAATATGGCGGCTCAATCGAAAATCGGGCGCGCCTGTTGCTTGAAGTCGTAGATGCGGTCGCGGACGCTATTGGTGCAGGTCGTGTTGGTGTTCGCTTGTCGCCCTGGAGCGGCATTGGAGATATGAGCGATTCGACTGGCCTCAAGCTCTGGGAGTATGTCATCGCAGAGCTTGGCAAACGCAACCTCGCATATCTCCACCTGATCGAGCCACGATCTGACTTCACCAATGACGAAAAGCCGCTGGATATGGACGCGCCCGATGTCGCGGCTCTGTTCAAGAAGGCATTTGGCGGCCCCGTCATCTCTGCTGGCGGTTTTGTTCCGGAAACTGGGGCGGCGGCGATCGCTTCTGGAAACTCTGATGCGATCGCCTTCGGCCGTCCGTTCATAGCCAATCCTGATCTGCCCGAGCGTATCCGCAAAGGGGCCCCGCTAAACAAGCACATTCGCGCGACGTTCTACGGCGGTGGAGCCGAAGGATACACAGACTATCCCTTCCTGGC
>NZ_JAKJHS010000004.1:0-272125 GCF_021648825.1 Rhizobium halophilum
GCCCGGTAGCTCGTCAGGCTCATAACCTGAAGGCCGCAGGTTCAAATCCTGCCCCCGCAACCACTGAGACTTGCAAACCTCCCATTCTCCATACGTCCTTGAAAGCTCCTCCGCAGTCGCGTCGAGGAGCTCGTTGCATCGGTGCGAACTCACCTTGCCGGACGCCGAGTCCTGTCCAGAAATGGCTAGAATGTAGGCAGACCTGCGAAATGCAAAGATTATGGTCATCACCGTCTTGCAAAGCGTGTTGCACTGCGACATCAATGGCGAATGACGCAGGTAGAACTTACGGTTCTTATCATTGACGAGAACGCGATCCGCGCTTCGATTATTGAAGAAGGGCTGCGCGAAGCCGGGCACAGTCGCGTCACCGTAGTCCATGAGGTGAACGGCATCGCGCGGATCATCGAGACGCTGCAGCCGGACGTCATCATCATCGATATCGAGAATCCGAACCGGGACATGATGGAGCATCTGTTCCAGCTGACCCGCACCGTGGGGCGTCCCATAGCCATGTTCGTCGACCGCTCGGACAAAGCGTCAATCGAAGCTGCCGTAGAAGCCGGTGTTTCAGCCTATATCGTCGATGGCCTGAAGAAGGAACGGGTGAAGTCGATCCTTGACATGGCCGTGAGCCGGTTCAACGCGTTCAGCCGGCTGCAGCGGGAGCTTGCGGCCGCACGAACAGCATTGGAAGAACGCAAGCTCGTGGAGCGGGCCAAGGGGATCTTGATGAAGATGCGTGGCTTGTCGGAAGAGGAAGCGTTCGCGCTCCTTCGCCAGTCGGCAATGAACGAGAAGAAGAAGATGGCAGATATCGCACAGAGCGTGGTGACGGCCGCCCGCCTGCTGCTGTGACGGGAGACTTTCGTTGAGACGTCCTGAGGAAGTCGGAGGAACATGACAATCAAGCCTGACGTGATTTGCCCCATTTCGTCCGCGCCCTCGATTTCTTCATCGGAAGGGTCCCGCGTCTTACGTGCGGGGTTCATCCCTCTCGTGGATGCTTCCGTTTTGATCGCAGCATCCGAGTTTGGCTTCGCGAAACGGGAGGGCCTGCGTCTGGATCTGGTTCGGGACGTCTCCTGGGCGAATGTGCGCGACCGTTTGGCCTTCCGCCAGTTCGATGTCGCCCACATGCTGTCTCCCATGCCGGTCGCCTCGATGCTGGGCCTCGGCTCCAATCCATCTCCGTCGATCACACCGTTCTCACTTGGTCGCGGCGGCAATGCGATCACATTGTCCGTGCGTTTGTTTTCTCGAATGGAGCAGGTGGCCGAGTTGGCAGATGACGCGACGGCGTTGGAGCACGCTCGTGCGCTTGCACGTGTCGTTCAAGCGATGAAGGCAAGGAGTGAAGCTCCGTTGACGTTCGGGATGACCTATCCCTTCTCCTCCCACAATTACGAGTTCCGCTATTGGCTCGCCGCAGGGGGCGTGGATCCCGATGTCGATGTGCGGCTGGTGGTCGTTCCACCGCCGATGACCTCGGATGCGCTTGCGGCCGGAGCGATCGATGGCTTCTGCGTCGGCGCGCCTTGGAACATGATCGCTTCGGAACGCGGCCTTGGCCGCATCGTCACCGCAAAACAAGACATCTGGCCTTCGGCCCCGGAAAAGGTTCTGGGCATAAGGCCGGACTGGGCGGAGACTCATCGTGACACTGTCCTGCGACTGCTTGTGGCGCTGGACGCCGCAGCGCGCTGGTGCGATGAACCGGCAAACCATGGGCATTTGGCAGAGGCGCTGGCCGACCCTCGCCACATCGGTGCTCCAGTTGATATCCTTCGCCGCGTCCTGGCAGGGGAATTCAGTCTGGATGCACGAGGCAATCGCCGTATCATCGAGAACTACTTCACCTTCCACCGTGAACACGCAGCCTACCCCCGGCCCAGCCAAGCGCTCTGGATCTATAGCCAGATGATCCGCTGGGGCCAGACCTCGTACTCGGAGGCTGGCGTGGCGGCCGTGAATGCCGCGTTTCGGCCGGATCTTTATCGGGCTGCGCTCGGCGAGGAAGCAACACCGGCGGATGGTGATCTGCGCCTCGAGGGAGAGCGGCCCGGTGATCGTTTCATGGATGGCCATGTCTTTGACCCGCAGAAGATCATCGACTATGTGCGCGGATTTCCCATAGCGCACCTCCTTCCCACTCAAGATGGCCCCCGAGATCAAGGCTGACCGACGCCTATCCCGTGTCACGAAACCGGCGGCTTCATCGACGACGGTGCGGATATCGTTCCGCATCTGCCTATTTTAGACGCTCAAGCTTCGTCCCGCCGCTGAGTAGTTTGGCATTCCGTCGGCTTGCACTCCCTCCACATTCCCTCACCCGTTGAGAATTGTACAATTAGATCCGTCGTTTACCTGCGGCTTGCTGGCTTGGCACGATGCTTGCAAGGTATGTGCAGGCTGGTCAACGGGGATCGGCTCAGGCGCAGGGGATGCGCCACCTGCAGACATCGACGTCGCAAAGAAATGCAGCGCGGGTAATTCCGCCAGCGCCATTTCGATGCGGCGTTTTTTTGTTTTCACCTTCAAGGGCGTGCATATGAACAGCAAAACAGAGAAGCTCGTGATTATCGGCAACGGCATGGCTCCAGGGCGCATGTTGGAGCACCTCCTTGAGCAGGCTCCCGACCGATACCGTATTGTGATCTTCAACGCGGAGCCGCGTGTAAACTACGACCGCATCATGCTCTCCCCCGTGCTGTCCGGCGAGAAGACGTACGAGCAGATCGTGATCCATGGCGATGGCTGGTACATCGATCACGGGATAACGCTCTACAAAGGCCACAGGGTCACGTCGATCGACCGCAATGAGCGCACGGTTACCTCGGATCACGGGGTGGTGGAAAGCTACGACAAGCTGGTCATTGCAACCGGCTCGATGCCTTTCATCCTTCCGGTGCCAGGAAGCGACCTGCCCGGTGTCCTAACTTACCGCGACCTCGACGACGTCAACGCCATGCTGCTGGCCGCCCAATCGCGTGAAAGGGCAGTCGTGATCGGTGGTGGTTTGCTCGGACTGGAGGCCGCGGCCGGTCTGGCTGAACGGGGCATGGAGGTGACCGTACTTCACGTGATGCCAACCCTGATGGAGCGCCAACTCGACCCGGCTGCCGGCTATCTCCTGCAGAAGGCCGTCGAGGAACGCGGTATCAGGGTTATCTGTAAGGCGAACACCAAGGCTATCGTCGGCCAAGGCAAGGTGGAAGGGGTAGCGTTGGAGGACGGGACATTGGTGCCAGCCTCGCTGGTCGTCATGGCAGTGGGGATCCGCCCGAACGCAACCCTTGCAAAGGAGATCGGCCTGGCTGTGAACCGCGGGATCGTCGTCGATGTCGGCATGCGCACCTCCGACGGCAACATCTTCGCATTGGGCGAGTGCGCGGAGGTCGATGGGACGGTCTATGGCCTGGTCGCCCCGCTCTACGAGATGGCGCGCGTTGCCGCCGCTCGCCTTGCCGGAGACGCCAAGCCACAATTCGTCCATTCCGACACCCCCACTAAGCTCAAGGTCACCGGAATCGACCTTTATTCGCTGGGCGACTTCGCCGAGAGCGAAGACCGGGAGGAGATCGTGTTGCGAGATGCGGCGGCCGGCATCTACAAGCGCCTCGTCCTGCAGGACAACCGGATTGTCGGTACCGTACTCTACGGAGATACCGCTGACGGCCCTTGGTTCAACGATCTGAAGAAGAAGCGCATAGATGTTTCTGCCATGCGTGACACCTTGATCTTCGGTCAGGGTTACCAAGGCGGGGCGCCGCTTGATCCTCTCGCCACGGTCGCGGCACTTCCAGACGACGCGGAGATCTGCGGCTGCAATGGCGTCTGCAAAGGCAAGATCAGCTCGACGATCACTTCGATGGGACTCACCTCCTTGGAAGAGGTGCGCGCCCATACCAAGGCCTCCAACTCCTGCGGAACGTGCACGGGGCTCGTCGAGCAGTTGATGACCCTGGCGCTCGGCGACAGCTATCACGCTCAGACAGTCCCGCCGGTCTGCAGTTGCACGGAACTCGGCCACGACGAGGTGCGCCGCCTGATCAAGGCAAAAAACCTCAAATCGATTCCAGCGGTGATGCAGGAACTGCAATGGAAGACGTCATGTGGCTGCGCCAAATGTCGGCCGGCCCTGAACTACTACCTCGTCTGCGATTGGCCGGACGAATATGCCGATGATTACCAGTCCCGCTTTATCAATGAGCGCGTGCACGCCAACATCCAGAAGGATGGCACCTATTCCGTTGTTCCGCGCATGTGGGGCGGAATGACATCCTCAAAGGAACTGCGCGCGATTGCCGATGTGGTGGATAAATTCTCTATTCCTGCGGTGAAAGTCACAGGTGGTCAGCGCATCGATATGCTGGGCATCCGGAAGGAGGACCTCCCGGCGGTCTGGGCTGATCTCGGTGAAGCCGGTTTTGTGTCCGGTCAAGCCTATGCCAAAGGCCTGCGCACGGTGAAAACCTGCGTCGGCACCGATTGGTGCCGCTTCGGCACGCAGGACTCCACCGGGCTCGGTATCCGGATTGAAAAGTTCATGTGGGGCTCATGGACGCCTGCCAAGCTGAAGATGGCAGTCTCCGGCTGTCCCCGCAACTGCGCCGAAGCCACCTGCAAGGATATCGGCGTGATCTGCGTCGACTCCGGCTTCGAAATCCACTTTGCCGGCGCGGCAGGCCTCGACATCAAAGGCACGGAAGTCCTCGGCCTCGTGAAGACGGAAGACGAGGCGCTGGAACATATCGTGGCGCTGACGCAGATGTACCGCGAGCAGGGCCGTTATCTGGAGCGGATCTACAAATGGGCGAGGCGGATCGGGCTGGAAGAGATCCGCCGCCAGATCATGACAGATGCCGACAAGCGCAAAGCCTTTTTCGAGCGCTTCGTCTTCTCCCAGAAGTTCGCTCAGGTGGACCCGTGGTCCGAGCGGGTGTCCGGCAAGGACAAACACGAGTTCCAGCCTATGGCCATCGTTCACAAGGAGGCTGCAGAATGAATGCTCATGCCATTCTCATGGAAGCCGTTTGGGTCATGATCGGCACCATCGGCGATATCCCGCGCCAGGGATCTCGGCGTGTCCAGAACGGGTCGATGCGGATTGCTGTCTTCCGCACGCTCGATGACAGGATTTTCGCGATCGAAGACCGGTGCCCGCACAAGAACGGGCCTCTCAGTGAGGGAATCGTTCATGACGGCTGCGTCACCTGCCCGCTCCACAACTGGGTGATCTCGCTCGAAACGGGGGAGGCTCAGGGCGCCGATCAAGGAAGGACCCCCACCTTCCCTGTACGGCTGGAGAACCAAAACATCTACCTCAGTCTAACACCAACCACGCCGGCTCGCTGAGCCGCCCTCCTGCACGTGAAAGGAATTGCCATGTCCTATGTAGCACCCCAGGAACTCGCTACGAAGATGATTGATGCCGGTGAGGCGAAAGTCTTCATGTCGACCAAGGATACTCTGATACGCGCTTATATGGCGGGAGCAATCCTCGCTCTGGCGGCCGCCTTTGCCGTGACCGTCACCGTAAACACCGGAAACCCATTGCTCGGCGCTCTTCTGTTTCCGGTCGGCTTCTGCTTGCTTTACCTGATGGGCTTTGATCTCCTGACCGGCGTGTTCACGCTGACGCCGCTTGCGCTATTCGCCAAGCGCCCGGGTGTGACGGTTCGGGGTGTCCTGCGCAATTGGGGCCTGGTCTTCGTCGGCAACTTCGCCGGCGCCATGACGACAGCCATTTTCATGGCGATCATCTTCACCACCGGCTTCACGCATGCGCCAGATGCGATTGGCCAGAAGATCGGTAGCATCGGGGAAGCACGGACGCTCGGATATGCCGCAGCAGGTGCGTCCGGCATGCTCACGCTGTTCGTCCGGGCAGTGATGTGCAACTGGATGGTGTCGACAGGGGTCGTCGCTGCCATGATGTCGACCTCGGTATCCGGCAAGGTCATCGGCATGTGGATGCCGATCCTGGTCTTCTTCTATCTTGGGTTCGAACACTCCATCGTCAACATGTTCCTCTTCCCTTCGGGCATCATGCTCGGCGGTCAGTTCACCTGGATGGACTACCTGCTGTGGAATGAGATCCCGACCGTTGTTGGCAACCTTGTTGGCGGCCTTACCTTCGTTGGCGGCATGATCTACGCCACGCACTACAAGACCTCGCCGAGCAGAAAGCCGGCCGAGCAGCCAGCGGCCCGGCTGGTCGCCGCGGAGTAACCTCGGCAAAAGACGAGCGGGTCCCGTCGGTCGACAGGACCCGCTGCAATTGCGATTGAGAGGTGCCGCCTTGGCCTCGGCACGCTCCTTTAGCCGCCGATCTCTTTCTCCACAAAGCAATTGCGGCCCCTGGCCTTGGCCTCGTACATCGCCTCGTCGACGGTGGACAAAAGGCTGGTTCGGTCTGCAGTCCCTAGGGAGGTGACGACACCCCCGATGCTGGCCCCGGTCAGCACAGTCTTTCCGTTGACGGTGAGCGGCTCCCGAAGCTGAGCGAGCAGACGTTCCGCCACAGCCTTCAATTGCTCCCGTGACTCAAGCTCGGGCATAAAGATGGCAAACTCATCGCGCGGCGGCACAACGCTTGCCGTAGGGGTCAGGTCAACGCCGCCGGCATAGCCCATCCGCGGGGCGCCAGCCGGTACCCATGCCGTCGGGTAGATCGGATTGCCTGTCGCGCCGAGGCGAGGATCTGCCCCTCCCGGTTCGCCAAAGGGATCCCAGACCGTGCCGTCGAATGTCCCGGTGATCGTGTAGTGGTAAACCGCGCTCAGCAGTTGCAGTTCGCTGGCGTGGGCATCGCACAGCCTCCAGCGAACCTGGATCATCCCGAAGTTTCGACCGATCCCGCTGGATGTCGTCTTGGCGCGGATCTGCTGCCAGGCATAGATGCAGGTATCGCCGTGTGCGCTTCGCCCTGCGGCATAGGCGAATGGCCCATAAGTGTTCTGAAGAAAGGTGTTGCGCCGCGACAGGCGAACCCCAGGAATAGCCGAGGCCGCTTCCCGCATGATTGCGCCCTCGTTTACCATTTTGAACGCGGCCGTCGGTCCCCGAGACACCACTGGGCCAAAGAACTCGATCCTGAGAAAATTCTGGCCACTGACACGTGTCTTCGTCGCGAGGGAAACGGTCTGTTCCACGCCATTGGCACGCTGCCGCTCGACGACGCCAATGACGGCAGGCCCTCCCGGTGGGGGAAGTGCCAGAGCCTCTTCGTTCGCGACCAGCGATGGGGATACCGGACGTGAAACGGTGCCCGTGGAACTGCATCCGGCTGCAGCCGCAGAGATGATTAATCCTGTACAGACCTGCAACATCCAGGTTCTCGCAGCCGACACCACACGTTCCTATTCGCCAAGGTTAGACAAAGACGTGGCAAATCAATACGCGAACCCGCCTGCTAGACGAATTAGCCCCCTCTATCGTTAATCGTAAATGAGTGACCATTGATATGGCGAGCGGTATCAGCTTGAGCCAACCCTCTTCTGTCGCTGCCAAGGTCCTCCAGTCGGTGCCGCAAGGGAGGCTGATTCCGAGACTCCCTCCTAAGTCATGCAACTTTGCTCCCCCACGGCGGTTGAACAGAGGCACGCAAGCAGGGAAGGAAGATATGAAAAACCGTACGCAAGTCATCGTTCTCATCGCAGCTTTGGTCATCATCGTGGTCGCTGGCGCCTTCTTCTTCTTCGTGCAGGACTTCGCCTCGACGTCCGGTGTTATCGTGGAGGAACCTTATCTGCGCACGGAGGACGCCCCTCCCAGTGCCGTGGACGATGCAACCAGTCATCCAGATCTGACGGATGATTCCACCGCGGTTGGCCAATGACATCTCGACTGCGTGAGATTTCATCTGCGCGCGGGTGGAACTTCGACCGGATCAGCCGGTTCCCTCCACGGCCCCCGCGCAATAACCAATGTCTCGCCATGAAAGGCTTCTCAATGTTAAGGTCTCTTCCGCGTATTTTGACGCTCGCGCTTCTGCTTCTGCCGCTTGGGCTGACACAGGCTGCCGCACAGCAGGACGAGAAAAGAGCGTTTGCCGATCAGCTGACGAGCTTGAGCAATTTCATGTTAAAATCGGCAGCGGTAGCCGCTGTGCGCGGGCAGGAGCAGTCCGTAAAAACCTTCGCCGAAACGGTGACTGAGGAGATGCGGCAAAAGTTCGGCAGGGCCTTGGTTGAGGCGATCGAGCAGGAAGGGCTGGATCCGTCGCCGGAACTGTCCCAGGAGTATCAAAACAAGCTGCAGGCGCTGGAGAACGCCGTACAGATCCAGTTCGACAATGCCTATTTTTCATCCCAGGTGCTGGCGCTTGAAAGCATAATCGAGCTTATGACGGAATATCAGGAGACCGCACATGAGGGAGCGCTGAAGACCTTCGCCGCCATGCATGTCGGCGGCATGCGTACGCTCTATATCCGCGCGCAGGAGTTTTCCGTTCCCTGAGCAGGGATTGCGTCGCTCCTGAAACTTCCGAGTCTTGGCTCTGTTGGATGTGGCGGAGGACGTGTCATGGCCGGAAGACCCGATTTCGAATTTGCCCGTGATCGCATGATCCGCGGACAGATCATCCGCCGCGGCCTCAACGACGCGGAGCTGGCGAAGGCCTTCCGCGCCGTTCCGCGAGAGGCTTTCGTCGAACCCGGCGTCGAGGAATTTGCCTACGAGGATGCGCCGCTTTCGATTAGCGAAGGCCAGACGATCTCCCAGCCCTTCATCGTTGCCCTCATGATCGACAGGGCCGACATCGAACCCGGGGATGCCGTGCTCGATGTAGGCACCGGCTCTGGCTATGCGGCGGCGGTTGTGGCGCAGATGGCCGAGCATGTCTACACCGTCGAACGCCATGTCACGCTGGCGCAACAGGCCGAGCGCCGCTTCCGCCGGCTTGGCTACCGCAACATCCATGTCCGCGTCGGCGATGGCACGCAGGGATGGCCGGAAGCGGCACCCTTCAATGCGATCCTTGTGGCGGCCGGTGGCCCGTTTGTCCCGCAGACGCTCAAGGAACAGCTTGAGGTTGGTGGCCGCCTGATCATGCCGGTTGGTTCGGAAACCGACCAGCGGCTGATCCGGATCACCCGCACCGGGGCAACGACCTTCGAAGAGGAAGATCTCGGCGGCGTGCGCTTCGTGCCGCTCATCGGGGCGGAGGGCTGGCGGGACCACCAGCCGGCCCGAACGCGCGGGCAAAGCCTGCCGCAGCAGATCGCCGCCGCGGCCGAACCGCTACCCGATTTCGACGATCCTTCTTTCGGCGCCCTGTTCGACCGGTTTGCCGACCGGCGCGTGGTGCTGCTCGGCGAAGCAAGCCACGGGACTTCGGAGTTCTACCGCGCCCGGGCGGAGATCACCAAGCGGCTGATCGCCGAGCACGGCTTCAACATTGTCGCGGTGGAGGCGGACTGGCCGGATGCCGCCGCACTCGATCGCTACGTCCGCCAAAGGCCGGGCCAGTCGCTGGAAACGCCATTCCAGAGGTTCCCGACCTGGATGTGGCGCAATCGAGAGGTCTGGGATCTCCTCGCCTGGATACGGGAGTATAACTCCCGGACCGGCCAGCCGCTGAACGGTGCCGGCTTTTACGGCCTCGACATGTACAACATGAGCGGCTCGATTGCGGCTGTGATCGAATATCTGCAGGCCAACGACCCCGAGGCGGCGCAGGTGGCGAAGGAACGTTACGGGTGCCTCACCCCTTGGCAGAACGAGCCCTCCACCTATGGCCGCGCCGCGCTAACCTCCGGCTACGGCAGGTGCGAAAAGGCAGTCGTCGCGCAGTGCCGAGAGCTGCTGGAGCGTGGGCTGAAGCGTGGCGAGCGGGAGGATCCGGACCTTCTGGACGCCGGCCAGAACGCGCGTGTCGTCGCCTCGGCCGAACGCTATTACCGGGTCATGTACTACGGCGGCGCGGAATCCTGGAATCTTCGTGACCGCCATATGTTTGAGACGCTGGAGCATCTGCTTGACGCGCGGGGCCCGGAAGCCAAGGCTATCGTCTGGGCCCATAATTCCCACATCGGCGACGCACGGCACACCGACATGGGTTCGGCGCGAGAGGAGATTAACATCGGCCAACTCTGCCGCGAGCGCTTCGGCAGTGACGCTGTTCTTATCGGCTTCGGCACCCACGAGGGCAAGGTGGCTGCAGCGACGGACTGGGACGGCGAGATGGAAATCAAGACGGTGCGCCTCTCGCTCGACGACAGCTACGAGCAGTTGATGCACCATGCAGGAACGGAGCGCTTTCTTCTTGATTTCGCGGCCCACCCGGATCTTGCTCGCCGGCTGCAGGAGCCGCGGCTGGAGCGCTTCATCGGCGTGGTCTACCGACCCGAGACCGAACGCGGGAGCCACTACATGTACGCCTCCCTGCCGAAGCAGTTCGACGCCTTCGTTTGGTTCGACCGCACGAACCCGGTCGAGGCTCTGCCGTCGGACGAATGCCATCCGCAGGTCCCGGAAACCTTCCCGTCCGGTCTCTGAAAGTGCGGGCTCTTATACACGCCAGTCCAGGAAGGCGTTGACAACCCGCCTGCGCTGGGCAAAACATGATCCTATTCCGAGGGGGGCATCGTAACGATGCTGAGATGGCGGTGAGCCGGACCCTTGAACCTGATCCGGGTCATACCGGCGTAGGAACGGAAACGGCCACTTTCGGCGCCAATTCTCTTCTCCGCTTTGCCTGGATCTCCGTGATATAACCGTCGGGAGATCGATAATGCCATTAAGCCATAGAGGCCGCGACCGCAGGCCGGCGCTTAGAAACCGGCCGCAGACGCGGTAGGAGCGGACGATGTCCCTCCCGCACATGCTGCCGGGTCTGGCAGGCCTGGTCGCGCTCTGGCAGGCGATTGTCTGGCTGGTCGCGCCGCCCCGCTACATCCTGCCCTCGCCGCTGGAAGTGGCGCAGGCCCTGCTGCGCCAGTGGCATTTCCTGCTGCAGAACGGGCTGATCACGCTGACGGAGGTTCTTCTCGGTCTTGTCTGCGGCGGCCTTCTCGGCTTTCTTGTGGCTCTCCTCATTGCTGCCTTGCCGCCGCTCGGCCGCCTTCTCTGGCCCATGGTGCTGATCCTGCAGGCGCTGCCCGTCTTCGTGCTCGCCCCGATCCTGGTCCTCTGGTTCGGCTTCGGCATGGCCTCCAAGGCGGTGATGGCGACCATCATCATCTTCTTCCCTGTCGCTTCCGCCTTCGCCGATGGCCTGCGCCGCACAGATCCCGCTATCCTTGATGCCGTTGCCCTGACCAAGGCAAGCCACTGGCAGACGCTGCGGCTCATCCGCCTGCCGCTGGCTCTGCCGTCTCTCGTTTCCGGCCTGCGTGTTGCCGCACCGCTCGCCCCGATCGGCGCGGTCGTCGGCGAATGGGTTGGCGCGTCTGCCGGCCTCGGCTTCGTCATGGTGCAGTCCAACGCCCGAATGCAGACCGACACCGTGTTCGCCGCCATGGGGCTGCTCGCGGCCATGACGCTCCTCCTTCGCGCAGCCGTCGACCGTCTCACCACGCATCTGACGCCGTGGGCGCCGGAAATCACCTTGAACTCGATCCAGATCATTAGCCGGAGAATCAATAAATGAAACGACTCCTCTTGCCGCTGCTTGGTGCGCTTGCCATGCTGGCCGCTCCCGCCTCCTCCCATGCGGCCGACAAGCTGACGGTCATGCTCGAATGGTTCGTCAACCCGGACCACGCGCCGATGGTGATCGCCAAGGAGCGCGGCCTGTTCGAGAAGCAGGGACTTGACGTGGAGCTCGTGCCGCCGGCCGATCCCTCGGCCGTGCCGCGCCTCGTGTCAGCGAAGCAGGCAGACATAGGCGTGCATTACCAGCCCAACCTCTATCTCGACCAGGCAGCGGGGCTGCCGCTGGTGCGCTTCGGCACGCTTGTCGAAACGCCGCTCAACACAGTCACGGTGCTGGCCGATGGCCCGATCAAGTCGCTTGCCGACCTCAAAGGCAAAAAAATAGGCTTCTCGGTCTCCGGCTTCGAGGATGCGATGCTGAAGCGCATCCTCTCCGACGAGGGCGTGTCGATCGATGACGTCGAGCTCGTCAACGTCAACTTTGCGCTGACCTCCTCGCTGCTCGGCGGCCAAGTAGACGCGACTGTTGGCGGCTTCCGCAACTTCGAGCTCACCCAGATCCGCCTCGAGGGCGGCAAGGCAAAGGCCTTCTTTCCCGAGGAGCACGGGGTTCCGGTTTACGACGAGCTGATCTTCGTCGCCCACAAGGAGACGGCGACTGACAACCGGCTGCCGCGCTTCCTTGCAGCGGTGGAGGATGCGGCGATCTTCCTGACCAACCATCCGGACGAGGCTTGGCAGCTCTTCATCAAGGCCTATCCGAGCCTCGACGACGAGCTGAACCGCCAGGCCTTCACCGACACGCTGCCGCGCTTTGCCAAGCGCCCGGCAGCGCTCGACCGTGGCCGCTACGAACGCTTCGGCGCGTTCATGGCGGAAAGCGGTCTGATTAGGACGGCACCCGCCGTCGACGAGATCGCCGTGGAAGTCCGGTGACAGCGAGCGGGAGCCGAAGGCGGTCCGGCTTCGCGGAAGATCGGCGCGGGGCGGAGCAGCGGAATGCTCCGTCCGATGCACCCTGGCGCGATGTAAGCCGAAGACTGGCAGCGGCTCTAGAAGCCGCTCTCTCGACCTTTGCCGCTGGCGTTCTCGCCGTGTTGCTGGTGCTGGTGCTCGGCTCCGTCGCACTCCGTTACCTGTTCTCCACTGGCCTAGTCGGGGCGGAGGAGGCAGGCCTCTGGCTCTTCCTGCTGCTGGTCTCCCTCGGCATGCCGCTCGCTGCCTCCGGTCCGCTCGCGATGCGGCTCGATCTCGTGGCGAGGCGTTTGCCGCAGCGCCTCCGGCTGCCTGCCGGCATGGCCGCAGATGGCGTCACCGTTGTCGCCGGACTGACTCTTGTGGCAGGCGGAACTGATGCCGCCGGTCTGATGGGGTCTACCTCCGTGGTACTAGGCCTGCCGGACTGGCTGCGACCGGCGGCCCTCGCTGTCGGGGGTGGGTTGCTCATAGCCCTGCTTCTCCTGCGCCGGACCGCTGAAGGCCTTGGCTTGTCCGTCCTGCTCTCCGTCCTGATTGGGGCCGGCGTCTATGCCTTGCCCGTCGACTATGCGATTAGTTGGCCGCCGAGCCTCGTCGCGCTGCTGCTCGCGGGGATCGGTCTGCTGCTTGGTGCACCGCTGGCGCATTGCCTGTTGGCGGCCACGGCTCTGGCCGTCCCCTTCGGCAGCGTCTTACCCGTGCCGGCGCTGGTCACGAATGCGGCGAGCGGCCTGTCCCGCTTCCTGCTGCTTGCCATCCCCTTCTTCCTTCTCGCCGGCGGCCTGCTGACGGTCTCCGGTGCCGCCGAGCGCCTGGTGCGGCTGGCGGCAAGCCTTGTCGGCCACCGACGCGCGGGCCTTGCCCAGACGACACTCTTGACGAGCCTGCTCTTTTCCGGCGCTTCCGGCTCCTCGGTCGCCAATGCCGCCTTCGGCGCGGGTACCTTCTATCCGCAGTTGGTGAAAAATGGCTATCCGCCTGCCCAGGCGGGCGCTGTGATTGCCGCGACTTCTGTTCTGGACAACGTCATACCGCCTTCGATCGCCTTCCTGCTGCTCGCCGCCGCGACCGACCTTTCGGTCGGCGCGCTCCTTCTCGGCGGCGCCTATGCCGGTCTTGTCATGGCCGCCTGCCTTGCGGTGGCGATTCACCTCGTTCATCGCGGCACGGATCCCATGCCCCGTGCGACGGGGCAGGAGCGACGTCGCGCCTTTCTGGCGGCGCTGTCGGCGCTGGGTCTTGTGCTTGTCGTCGTGGGTGGCATCCGCATCGGCCTCGTGACGCCGACGGAAGCCGCGGCACTCGCAGCAGGCTACGCGTTGCTCCTGGCGGTCGCCCACAGATCCGGTCGAGCAAGCCTTTGGAGCACCTTTCGCCAATCTGCCGTCGAGGCCGCCGCCATCGGCCTTCTCATTGGCGCCGCTGCCCCGATGACTTTCCTGCTGGCGGTGGATGACATGGCGGGCATGGTCACCGGGTTCGTCACCAGCCTCGGCGGACAGGCGGTCGTTGTGCTGCTCCTCTGCAACCTCGTCCTGCTTGCCGCAGGCCTGGTGCTCGATATCGGCGCCGCCATCCTGCTTCTCGCGCCGATCCTGCTTGCCTCCGCAGTGGCTGCGGGTATCGATCCTGTCGTCTTCGGCGTCATCCTCGTCGTCAACCTGATGATCGGCGGCCTGACACCGCCGGTCGGCATTCTGATCTTTGTCGTGAGCGGCCTCACCGGTGTTGAGGCCCGCAAACTTTTCCGGGCGGTCACGCCCTATCTCGCCGCGCTCCTTGTCGCGCTCCTTCTCCTCTGCCTTGCCGCACTCGTTCTCTGAGAGGTTTTTCATGGTTTCCATCACCCGCCGCGCTTTGGTCTCGGCCGCCGCCCTTGCTCCCGTCCTCGCGGCCCCCGTATTCCTTCGCTCCGCCAGCGCCCGCACCACTGCACTCGCGGTCGCGTCCTTGCTGGGCGACGACAAGCCGGAAACGAAGGTCTGGCGCCGGATCGAAGCTCGTCTCGAGGAGCGGCTGCCTGGCCGCTTTCGTTTCCGCATCGTCACCAATGGCGCGCTGGGTGGCGAAAAGGACGTCGCCGACGGCGCCCGCCTTGGCTCCATCCAGGCCAGCCTGTCGACCGTCTCGACGCTGTCGGCTTGGGTGCCGGAACTGCAGCTGCTCGACTTGCCCTTCCTGTTTCGGGATGCGGACCACCTGCGCCGTGTCGTCTCCGGCCCGATTGGAGATGGTCTGAAACAGCGGCTGGCGGAGAACGGCTTCGTCGTTCCCGATTTCATCGACTATGGCGCGCGCCATCTCCTGGCGAAGGAAGCCGTCACCCGTCCGGACCAGCTGCAGGGCAAGACGATGCGCGTCATCCAGAGCCCGCTGCACACGAAATTGTGGAGCGCCTTCGGCGCGGTGCCGGTCGGCATTCCGATCACCGAGACTTACAATGCATTGGCAACCGGGGTGGCCGATGCCATGGACCTCACCGCGTCGGCCTATGCCGGCTTCAAGCTTTTTGAGGTCGTCCCCTATCTGACGAAGACCGCCCACATCCGCTCTTCAGGCGTGATCTTCTTTGCCGAAAGCTTCTGGAACAGCCTGACGGAGGACGAGAGAGCGATCGTCACAGAGGTCTCCGCCGAGGCTGCCCTCTATTTCAACGCGCTGATGGAGCAGGACGAGGCGGAATCCCTGGAACTTGCCCAGGCGAATGGCGAGACGGTGCTCCTGCCGGAAGCGCTCAGCGCGTGGCAGGAGGGTGCGCGCACGGTCTGGACGGCTTTCGAAGAGATTGTTGGCGGGCCGCAGGTGATCGAGACGGTGCGAACGACCGCCTGACGCCTGCTGGACGTTCTGCGCCTCGGGCTCATCACGAACCCCTCGCGAGGTTGCGGATGAGGTGGATGTGCTGCAGCGCCTCGCGTAGGTGCTCCCGGTCCTGGCGGCTGACGGTGTTGAGGTCGACCCGGTTGCTGGGCTGCACACCGGCTTCGATGTCGGCGATCTGCTGGTTCAGGATCAGCCGCATCAGGAAGCCGTGGATGTCGGCCAGCAGCTCGGCCTGCTCCACGGAAACACCGCCCGCCGCTGCGGCTTCACGGATCCGCTGCGCAGTGGTGAGTGCCGTCACGCGGTGATGGAGTGCCGCCGCCCGGGCGCCGGTCACGATCGGCAGCATTGCCGCCTTCAGGTCCGTGCGCCCGGAGCCATCCTTGCGGATGCGCCCGAAGAGGCCGAGTGCGGCATTGCGGCTCCCCGTGCCTTCCGCCATCAGAGTCGCCAAGCGTGGGGAACCATGGGCGATGGCCATCGCCTCCGTCCGCAGCGTTTCGGCAAGTCTGGCCCCGGCCTTGGAAGACACATGGGCGGGCGCGAAGTCGAAGAAGACGTTGACGTCCGGCAGCGTCTCGGCGCGCGGCCGATCCGCCCAGTCTTGCACCGTCTCCAGCCATTCCGACAGGCGGCGGCGCCAGGGCCGGTTCTTCGCCATGATTCCATTTGCGCAATAGGGCACGCCGGCTCGGTCGAGGATCTCGTTGATCCGGGTGGCGAAGCGCACGAACCAGTCATCCGGCGCATCGAGGTCGCCGCGGTAGTCATCCGCAATCACCAGCGCGTTGTCCTGGTCGGGGGCGAGCAGGCTTTCGCCGCGGCCGGCCGAACCCAGCACCAGAAGCGCGTAATCTGCCGGCGGGCCGCCGGCGCCGGCAACAAGGAGTTCAGCCTCAGCGATCTCGGCGGCCCGCGCTGCCATAGCGCGCCGCTCGGCTGCAACCACCGCCGCCACCGCGCGTGCGTCGAGACCGTCGCTCAAAAGTCCCGCAGCAAGCGAAGGAAGTTCGGCCATGACCCGTGCCAACTCGCGTGGTCGGCCGGCGGTGGCGATCTCGTCGCCGATGGTCAGGGTTGCAAAGGCGCGCTCGCGCAGCAGCCGGCGCAGCGTGAAGATGCCGACAAGCTCGCCTGCCGGCCCCGTGACGCCGAGGTAGCGGAGGTTGCGGCGTGCCATCAGCCCAAGCGCGCGATACAGGAAAGTTTCGGCCGGCGCGGCAATGACGGGAACCGTCGTCAGCGTACCGGCGGCCACCGTGCTTGCCTCTGGGCCTCTCTCGGCAAGCGCCCGCAGGATGTCCCGCTCCGTCAGGATGCCCGGTTCGTCGCCGCCCCGCTCGACGATGACGCAGCCGATGCCACGCTCCGCCATCAGTCGCGCTGCTTCCTGCAGCGGCGTATCGATCCCGACCGTGATCGGCGGACCGCTCATGACGTCTTCCAGCCGCTGGCGGTACAAGAAGCTGTCGATCGCGCGCCGGCTGCCGATCTCGATCGCCGTCGGCACGAATTCTGCCTTGCCCGACGACCGCTCGAACCAGCCCACCTGTTGCTGCTGTGCGATCAGCGTCGTTGCAGAGCGGCCGAGCTTTTCCGCCTCGCCCAGTGTCCGGACGCCCTTTTCGAGGAGCCGCGGCTGCATGGCGGCATAGACGGCCGCCGTGGCGCGGGCGTCACCAAGGGCTGTATGACGCCCTGCAATCGCGACGCCATAGGTCAGCGCCAGGTTATCCAGCGATGGGCTGATGAGGCCCGGCGTGATCGCCACCGACATCAGCGCGATATCGAGCCAGCGCGGGTCCTTCCACGGCACCCCGTGACGGCGGGCCTCGTTGCGCAGCATGGAAAGGTCGAAGTTGATCGAGTGTCCGACGACCACTGCAGTGCCGATGAAGTTGCGGAGCGCGGCCGCAACCTCGGCGAAGTTCGGCTGACCGGCGACATCGGCATCGGAAAGTCCGTGCACGCGGCTGGAGGCGGGCGGGATGGGGATGCCGGGATTGACGATGACGTCGAAGACCTGGGTCTCCAGGATGTCAGGCCCGTGCATGCGCACGGCGCCGATCTGGATGATGCGATCGTTGCGGACGTCGAGCCCCGTGGTTTCGGTATCGAGGACGACGACATCCAGCGCAATCAAGGGCGCACTTGCACCTGCCGCCGCATCACCGGGCTTTCGTGGCTTCACGCCAATGCCTCCATCCCCGCTTTCCGGCTTCTGCATAGGCCGAAGCGGACCGTGTCTTGCCGGCAGACAAGACCGGATCGAAGGGCGGAGCAAGTAGACTTAAGACGCAGTCGTCCGTCCTCTCACGTTCCATACCTTTGTCTCCCTCCCAGCTTCCGCTATCAGTGACCGTCAGTATAGCAGCCGGGAGATTGACGTGGAGGATGTGGATTGCGTGGTGGTCGGTGCTGGCGTGGTCGGTCTGGCGATGGCACGGGCCCTGGCCCTTTCGGGTCGTGAGGTGCTGATCCTCGAAGCCGAAGGCGCCATCGGCACCGGCACGTCCTCGCGCAACAGCGAGGTGATCCATGCCGGCATCTATTATCCGGCCGGCAGCCTAATGGCCGAGCTCTGCGTCGCCGGCAAGCAGCAGCTCTACCGCTATTGCGCCGAGCGAGGCCTGCCGCACCGAAACTGCGGCAAGCTGATCGTGGCGACCTCGGCGCAAGAGCTCGATGTGCTGCCGGCGATTGCGGCCAGGGCTGCGGCGAACGGCGTGGGTGATCTGCGGCAGATCTCTGCCGACGAGGCGCTTGACCTGGAACCGGCGCTTGCTGCGACGGGCGCGCTGCTTTCGCCCTCGACCGGTATTATCGACAGTCATGCGCTGATGACCTCCCTCTTGGGCGACGCGGAAAGCGCCGGTGCCCTGATTGCCTTCAGGTCTCCGATACTGGCCGGGCGGGTGACGGAGGCCGGGATCGAGATCGAGGTCGGCGGCGAGGAGCCGATGACGCTGCGGGCAAGGACGCTGGTCAATGCTGCCGGTCATGGTGCACCTGCTCTGGCCAGGTCGCTTCATGGAATGCCGCAGGATCAGGTCCCGCAAGCCTATTTTGCCAAGGGCAGCTACTTCTCCATGACTGGCAGAACGCCCTTCTCGCGGCTGATCTACCCGGTGCCGGTCAAGGGCGGGCTCGGCATCCACCTGACGCTCGACCTTGCGGGGCAGGCGCGGTTCGGTCCGGACGTCGAATGGGTGGACGGGCTCGACTACGAGGTCGATCCGGCGCGGGCGGAAAGCTTCTACCGTGGGATTCGCCGCTATTACCCGGGGCTCCCGGACGGTTCGCTCATCCCCGCCTATTCCGGCATCCGGCCAAAGATCGTGCCGCCGGAGGTCGCCTCCCAGGACTTCGTAATCCAGGGGCCCAAGACGCACGGGGTGCCGGGGCTGGTCAACCTCTTCGGCATCGAGTCTCCCGGACTCACCGCCTGCCTGGCCATCGCCGATCATGTCGCCTCAATGGTGGACGCTGACTGAGAATCACTCGGAACAAACCCACTAACCTTGCTGTTCTTCCGGTGAAGAACGGGAGTTATTTTCATGAAGACGCTGTTTGCCCTCGCCGCGGCTGCCGTCGCGCTGTCGTTGCCGGGCCTTGCTTCGGCACAATCCATCACGGATGTCGGCCGTCGCGACGCCGGGCCGCCGCCGGAGGCGCAGATGCATCGGCGTGACCGCAGTCACGACCGGCACATGGGCCGCGAGCAACGGCGCGACCGGGGTGCGCACTACAGGATCGAGGACGGCCGGATGAAAATTTCCTTCCGCTGCCCCGACGGCGAGCCTGCCCAGGACTGCGCCGATCTGCTGCTGCAGGTTCTCGACCGGCTGCAGGCCAACGGCTCATCCGACGAGGGTGGCTACCGCGACTACGACCGGAGACAGGCCTACCGCGATCGCTAAACTCAGCGGTTCCTAAGTCGAGCCCGCCGCTTTGCCGGCATTAGATGTTGCGGCGCTTGCCCTCCAAGAGGTCGAGCACCTTGTTGGCGGCATCCAGTACGTTGGTGCCGGGACCGAAGACGGCGGCGACGCCGTGCTCCAGAAGATAGTCATAGTCCTGCCGCGGCACGACGCCGCCGACGACGACGATGACATTCTCGGCACCCTTTGCCTTCAGCGCCTCGACCAGTTGCGGGGCAAGCGTCCGGTGGCCGGCCGCGAGCGACGACATGCCGACCACCTGTACCTTCTCCGCAACCGCGAGATCGGCTGCTTCCTCGGGGGTCTGGAACAGCGGCCCAGCCAGCACCTCGAAACCGATGTCGCCGAAGGCGGAGGCAATCACTTTCGCACCCCGGTCGTGCCCATCCTGACCGAGCTTGGCGACCATGATCTTCGGCTTTCCGGCGGATTGGGCATAGCCGGAGAGGCGCGAAACAAGCGTCCTGTACTCCGGATCGTCCTCGTAAGCCGCGCCGTAGATGTCGCCGACCACTTCCGGGACGGCCGCGTGATCGCCGAACGCTTGCCGCATCGCGTTCGAGATGTCCCCCACGGTGGCCCGCGCCCGCGCCGCTTCGACGGCGGCCGCAAGCAGGTTGCCCTGGCCCGAACGAGCGACTTCAGTAAGGGTAGCGAGCGTCTCCTCCACGCGCTTCGGATCGCGCTGCCGCCGTACCTGCTCCAGCCGCTTGATCTGGGCGGCGCGTACGGCGGTGTTGTCGATCGCCAGGATGTCGAGATCGTCCTCGTTCTCCAGCCGGTACCTGTTGACGCCGACGATGATCTCTTCGCCGCGGTCGACTCTGGCCTGCCGCTTCGTCGCCGCTTCCTCGATCAGCCGCTTCGGCAATCCATCCGCCACGGCCTTGGTCATGCCGCCGAGCTTTTCCACCTCCTCGATCAGCGCCCAGGCCTTTTCCGCCAGTTCGTTGGTGAGGCTCTCGATGTAGTAGGAGCCGGCGAGGGGATCGACGACCTTGGTGATGCCGGTCTCGTGCTGCAGGATGAGCTGAGTGTTGCGGGCAATGCGGGCGGAGAAATCCGTCGGCAGCGCCATGGCCTCGTCGAGCGCGTTGGTGTGTAGCGACTGCGTGCCGCCGAGCGCGGCCGACAGCGCCTCGTAGGCGGTGCGGATGACGTTGTTATACGGATCCTGCTCCTGCAGAGAGACGCCGGATGTCTGGCAGTGGGTGCGCAGCATCAGCGAGGATGCCTTCTGCGGCTTGAACTCCTCCATGATCGACGACCAGAGGAGGCGCGCGGCGCGCAGCTTGGCGATCTCCATGAAGAAGTTCATGCCGATCGCAAAGAAGAACGAGAGCCGTCCGGCGAAATCGTCGACGTTGAGCCCCTTGGCGAGGGCGGCCCGGACATATTCGCGGCCGTCGGCAAGCGTGAAGGCAAGCTCCTGCACCAGCGTCGCGCCGGCCTCCTGCATGTGGTAGCCGGAGATCGAGATCGAGTTGAAGCGCGGCATCTCCTTCGCTGTGTACTCGATGATGTCCGCGACGATCCGCATGGAGGGCTCCGGCGGATAGATATAGGTGTTGCGGACCATGAACTCCTTGAGGATGTCGTTCTGAATCGTGCCGGAGAGCTCGGCGCGCGAGCAGCCCTGTTCCTCGCCGGCGACGATAAAGGAGGCGAGGATCGGGACCACCGCGCCGTTCATCGTCATGGAGACGGACATCTCCTTCAGCGGAATGCCGTCGAAGAGGATCTTCATATCCTCCACGGAGTCGATAGCGACACCCGCCTTGCCCACGTCGCCCTCCACGCGCGGATGATCGCTGTCGTAGCCGCGGTGGGTGGCCAGATCGAAGGCAACGGACAGACCCTTCTGGCCGGCCGCGAGGTTGCGGCGGTAGAAGGCATTGGAGGCTTCCGCAGTTGAGAAGCCGGCATATTGGCGGATCGTCCAGGGGCGGCCGGCATACATGGTTGCCCGCGGGCCGCGCACGAAGGGCTTGAAGCCCGGCAGGCTGTCGAGGTGGTTGACCCCTTCCAGATCCTGCGCCGTGTAGAGCGGCTTGATATCGATGTCTTCCGGGGTTTCCCAGACCAGCGTCTTCGGTGACGCCTTCAGCTCCTTTTGCGCCAGCTCCTCCCAATCCTTCAGGGTCTTCTTGGACATCGGATCTCCCTCATACGCCGGTATTCACGCGCGGAGATCTCCGCCGTGGCTTAAAGCTAGTGTTCGGACGGGGCGCTGAAAGCTGCCTCGTAAGATAATTTTATGTGGCACCTCTCAGCGCCCCGTTCGGCGGTTTTTGCCCGCGACTCCGGTCTCTCTGCCTAGGTCGAACGGGGAGGTGTTTGTCGCCGGTTTCCCGGGCGCCGGAGCTTTCACCCCGGCATCGCGTCGGACTTGAAAATCCGGCGACACCAACCTCGTCGACCCCCATGTGTGCCGCACAGGCACGCCCGGCGCGCACTTTCGGGCATTAAGAGACGAGGGCCGGTCCGTAACCCTTCGCCTCTCCCCGTGTCGCCGGAGGGAGACCATTTTCCGCGGACCCCGATGGTGAAGGTGCACGTCGTCCCTCCACCACCAGCGCCGGCCCCGCCTCGCCAGGACGCCTCCTGGTGTATCCGAGAGCGGAACGTCTCAAGTCTGCACCACAGTCTGAGTCCGGGGACGATCTGCGCCTTGATTTTTCTCAAGCCGCTGATTTTGTTGAACCCGCACCCGAAACTCTTCCCCCTTTTTCGAGCCTATTCGAACTCCATGATCAATTCGTCGACGGCAAGGCTCTGGCCGGCACTGGCGGCGACACGCTTGACCACCGCCTTGCGCTCCGCCTTCAGGACGTTCTCCATCTTCATCGCCTCGACGCTGGCGAGCGTCTGGCCGGCTTCGACCGTATCGCCCTCCTTCACCGCCACCGAGGTGATGACGCCGGGCATGGGGCAGAGCAGCATTTGTGAGGTATCCGGCGGCAGCTTCACCGGCATCAGGCGGGCAAGCTCGGCGACGCGCCGGCTGCGCACGCGCGCCGTCACGTCGACGCCGCGCCAGCGCAGGCGGATTGCGGCTCCCTTCAGATCCACCTTCACGCCCATGACCTCGCCGTCCACGGTAAAGCGGGCATGGGTCTGGCCGGGCAGCCACGGCGTCGCGACCGACAGCGGTGATGCGTCGGTGAAGCGCGCGACCGAAGCCTCGCCACTGGGCTCAATGGTGCCTGCGAGCTCGGTGCCGGAAAACGCGACCACCCAATCGCGGCCGACGCTGCGGCGATGGTTGCCGATCGTGCCAGAGATCTGCGCTGCCCGCTCCTGAAGTGTCTGGTTGATCACCATGGCGATGGCCGCGAGCCGCCGGAGCGCGTCTTCATCCGGCGCGACGCCGGAAAAGCCGTCCGGAAACTCTTCGGCGATAAAGGCGGTGGTGATCTTGCCGGAGCGGAAGCGCGGATGCTGCATCACGGCGGAGAGGAAGGGCAGGTTGTGGCCGATTCCCTCCACCTCGAAGTCGTCGAGCGCGACCCCCATGGCATCGATCGCGCTCGTGCGGTCCGGTGCCCAGGTGCAGAGCTTGGCGATCATCGGGTCGTAGTACATCGAGATCTCGCCGCCCTCGAAGACGCCGGTATCATTGCGCACAATCGTGCCGTCACCCTGCTCGCCTTCGGCCGGCGGCCGGTAGCGGGTGAGCCGCCCGATCGAGGGCAGGAAGTTTCGATAGGGATCTTCCGCATAAAGCCGGCTTTCGATCGCCCAGCCGTCGAGCTTCACGTCCCCTTGGCCGAAGGAGAGCTTTTCGCCAGCGGCAACGCGGATCATCTGCTCGACGAGATCGATGCCGGTGACGAGTTCCGTCACCGGGTGCTCGACCTGCAGGCGGGTGTTCATCTCGAGGAAGTAGAAGTTGCGCTGACCGTCGACGATGAACTCCACCGTGCCGGCGGAGTGGTAGCCGACGGCCTTGGCCAGCGCGACCGCCTGCTCGCCCATGGCGCGGCGTGTCGCTTCGTCGAGGAAGGGCGAGGGTGCCTCCTCGATGACCTTCTGGTTGCGGCGCTGGATCGAGCATTCGCGCTCCCCGAGGTAAAGGACGGTGCCGTGCTTGTCGCCGAGCACCTGGATCTCGATGTGGCGCGGCTCTGTGACGAACTTCTCGATAAAGATGCGGTCGTCGCCGAAGGAGCTCTTCGCCTCGTTCTTCGATGACTGGAACCCCTCGCGCGCTTCCGCGTCGTTCCAGGCAATGCGCATCCCCTTGCCGCCGCCGCCGGCGGACGCCTTGATCATCACCGGATAGCCGATCGAGGCAGAGATGCGCACGGCGTCCTCGGCATCCGCGATCAGACCCATATGGCCCGGAACGGTCGAGACGCCAACTTCTGCCGCGAGCTTCTTGGAGGTGATCTTGTCACCCATCGCCTGGATGGCGTTGACCGGCGGGCCAATGAAGGTGACGCCTTCCTTTTCCAGTGCTTCGGCGAAAAGAGGGTTCTCCGACAGGAAGCCGTAGCCGGGATGCACCGCATCGGCACCCGTCTTGCGGATTGCATCGAGGATCTTGTCGATGACGATATAGGACTGCGAGGAGGGGGCGGGGCCGATATGCACCGCCTCGTCGGCTTCGCGAACATGCATGGCATTGGCATCGGCATCCGAATAGACGGCGACGGTGGCGATGCCCATCTTGCGCGCCGTGCGGATGACCCGGCAGGCGATTTCGCCGCGATTGGCGATGAGGATCTTCTTGATGGCCACCGTCACACCTCGAACTCGTCTTCAAAGGATTCCGGGAAGTTCTGCCGGGCGACCTTCTCGTTGATCACCAGCAGGGCTTCGTAAGAGGTCGGGTCGAAGTCCTTTTCCGCGGCCACCACTTCTCGGCCGAAGAGTAGGTTGAGGCGGGCCGCGTCGAGATTGCCGCGCTCGAAGGGCTGGTCGCCGAAATGCTGCCAGAGGGCATAGAGGAAGGCGGCGTCGATGCGGTGTTCCTTGGTTCCGGGGCGGGCGCGGCGGGGCAGCGCCTTGATCGGCGTCACCCCTTTCGGATTTGCGCGGCGGATGGTGAACTGGATGCCCGTGCCCGGCATGCCGCCCGGAAACCCGCGGTGTTTCGTCATGTCGGGCAGGTTTGCCATCCCGTTCTCCTTGGTCTGCTGCGCTTACGGGTTGCCGCCGAACTTGTCCTGCGTCTTGGTGTCGAAGTCCGACGCGTCGTGGCGCTCGTGCAACTGGCTCGACGGTTCGCCGGAGGTGCGGTTGACCATGGAACCCCGCTGGACGCCGCGCCGTTCGCCCACCTGCTTCGTCCAGCGCTGGACGTGTTCGTATTCGTCGACCGACAGGAAGTCGCCGGCGTCGTTATAGGCGTCCTTTTCGGCAAGCCGTCCGTACCACGGCCAGATCGCCATGTCGGCGACCGTATAGTCCTTGCCGGCCATGAACTCGTTGTCGGCCAGGTGTCGGTTCAGCACGTCCATCTGGCGCTTCACCTCCATGGCATAGCGGTTGATGGCATATTCGATCTTCATTGGCGCATAGGCATAGAAATGCCCGAAGCCGCCGCCGAGGAAGGGGGCCGAGCCCATCTGCCAGAACAGCCAGTTCATGGCCTCCGTGCGTGCGCGGACATCCATCGGCAGGAAAGCGCCGAACTTTTCCGCGAGGTAGACCAGGATCGAGCCGGATTCGAAGATCCTGAGCGGCTTTCCGCCGTCCTTCGGCTTGTGGTCCATCAGCGCCGGGATCTTGGAGTTCGGATTAACCTCGACAAAGCCGGAGCCGAACTGGTCGCCATCGCCGATCTTGATCAGCCAGGCATCGTATTCAGCCTCCGGATGGCCGGCGGCGAGCAACTCCTCCAGCATGATGGTGACCTTCACGCCATTCGGCGTGCCGAGCGAGTAAAGCTGCAGCGGGTGCTTGCCGACCGGCAGCTCCTTGTCGTGCGTGGCACCTGCGATCGGCCGGTTGATGCTGGCAAACGCGCCGCCATTGCCGGGCTCCCAGGTCCAGACCTTGGGCGGAACATAGCCAGCGGGGAGGTTCTTTTCGGGCGGAAACTTTTCGGTATCGGTCATTAAAACTCTATCCTTTTGATCGGGGGCGTCAGCGGGTGACGGGGAGGATATAGGAAGGTCGGTTGCGACCCGCTGCGGCCTGAAATGCTTTTGATGATTGGTTCAAGACTATTCAGCAGCCTCCGCCGGCGGTTTGGCGCCGGGATACTTCTTTCCCTTCAGCATGCCTTCCACACTGAGATCCTCGTCGAGATCGGGCCAATGAACTCCGAAGGGCGACAGCTCTATCTTTTCTCGCTGTTCCGGCGTGGCTGCAAGCAAGGGCGGATACCACCACAGGGGTGTAGACAGCATCGCTCCATCGGCAAGTTCCACGACCAGCGCCTCGGCGGTGCAGCGAGCACTGACCGGCTCGAGCAGGTCGTCATCAATTTCCAAAGTGCTCATGCCACTTCTCCAGATATTCTTGCTGATGATCACTTACGACCTTGAGGAGATCGTTGAGTTCCTGATCTGTACAGCGCTTGTTGCGCGCGACGGCCAACCGCTGGAGCCAGATCTTTGTTTCCTTGCGATCCTTGCGGATATGTACGTGAGGCGGTTCATCACGATAAAGGCTGTAGAATTCAAATCTCCAGCCGCGCCATTCGAACACGTTTGGCATTTCCTCTCCTACAGCGGGATGGTGTCATGCTTCTTCCAGTGCGTCGTGACCTGCTTGTTCCGCAGGGATGCGAAGGCCCGGGCGATGCGGCGGCGGGACGAATGCGGCATGATCACCTCGTCGATGAAGCCACGCTCGGCGGCGACGAAGGGGTTGGCGAAGCGCTCCTCGTATTCGGCCGTCCGGGCGGCGGTCTTTTCGGCGTCGGAAAGTTCCGAGCGATAGAGGATTTCAGACGCGCCCTTGGCACCCATCACGGCGATCTCTGCCGTCGGCCAGGCATAGTTGATGTCGGCGCCGATGTGCTTTGACGCCATCACATCGTAGGCGCCGCCATAGGCCTTGCGGGTAATGAGCGTCACCATCGGCACGGTGGCCTCGGAATAGGCAAACAGCAGCTTCGCGCCATGCTTGATCACGCCGCCATATTCCTGGGCGGTGCCAGGAAGGAAACCCGGGACGTCGACCAGAGTCAGGATCGGGATCGAGAAGGCGTCGCAGAAGCGCACGAAACGGGCGCCCTTCCGGGACGAGTCGATGTCGAGGCAGCCGGCGAGCACCATCGGCTGGTTGGCGACAACGCCAACCGTCTGGCCTTCCAGCCGGATGAAGCCGGTGACGATGTTCTTGGCGAACGCCTCCTGGATCTCGAAGAAGTCGCCCTCGTCGGCGATGGCGGTGATCAGCTCCTTCATATTGTAGGGGGTAGCGGCACTGTCCGGGATCAGGCTGTCGAGGCGCATTTCCAGCCGCGAGGGATCGTCGTGGAAGGGGCGCACCGGCGGCCTGTCGCGATTGTTGAGCGGCAGGAAGTCGAACAGCTGGCGCACGGCCTCAAGTGCCTCGATGTCGTTTTCGAAGGCGGCGTCGGCGACGGAGGATTTCTTCGTGTGGGTGGTGGCGCCGCCGAGTTCTTCGGCCGTCACGATCTCGTTTGTCACCGTTTTCACCACGTCCGGTCCCGTGACGAACATGTAGGAGGAGTCGCGCACCATGAAGATGAAATCGGTCATCGCGGGGGAATAGACCGCACCGCCGGCGCAAGGCCCCATAATGACGGAGATCTGCGGGATGACGCCTGAAGCCTCGGCATTGCGGCGAAAAACCTCCGCATAGCCAGCCAGCGACGCAACGCCTTCCTGAATGCGCGCGCCGCCGGAATCGTTGAGGCCGATGACGGGCGCACCGACGCGCGCCGCCATATCCATGATCTTGCAGATCTTCTGCGCATGCGTTTCCGAGAGCGAACCGCCGAGAACGGTAAAATCCTGCGAGAAGACATAGACCTGGCGGCCGTTGATCGTACCCCAGCCGGTCACGACGCCGTCGCCGGCGATCTTCTGCTCCGCCATACCGAAATCAACCGCGCGGTGGGTAACATACATGTCGAACTCCTCGAAGGAGTTCTCGTCGAGCAACACGTCGATCCGCTCGCGGGCGGTCAGCTTGCCCTTGCCGTGCTGGGCCGCGATGCGCTTTTCACCGCCGCCGAGGCGCGCTTCCGCCCGACGTTTTTCCAACTCCTGCAGCACTGCGCGCATGCGTCCTCCCAGATGTCTTTTCGTCTTTGTAGCGGCTTGTGTCGCCGGCGCAAACTCTCGACCGCCGGAGTATGGATATTTGTCGCCGCTTGGCATCCTCGACCTTGGTATCCTTCACGGGCGGATAATCGAGGAAGCGCAAGGACAAGGAGTGTGGCGGATGCAGGCAGTGGTGCTGGAGGAATAGGGCAGGCTTTCGCTGAGGCATAGCGACCTGCCGCTCGAGGTGGCCCTAGGACGTGAAGATCGCGGTTCAGTTGGGGCAAGCAGTCGAGCGGGCTCGGCCGGGCGCCAAGGAAAAACGCGTTCGACGTGAAGCTGGAAATCCGCCTCTCTGACAGCGCTTAGGGATCAAGCGGCGCGGCGGCTGCGGCGTTGGCCGGCGCGCTTCACCGGCACGCGGCCGACCATTTCCTCGGCAAACAGCCGGGCGTTTTCGCGCGCCTTGTCGAGATTGCTGACATGGGCCTCGTCCATCGTGTGCAGCGAGCCTCCGCAATCAAAGACGTCACGAAAGGCTGCTCGTTCGACGATCGGGGTATTGAGGACGTCGACATTGCGCTGCGCCAAGAGACCCTTAACTGCGAGCAGCGCGCGCGTCGTGACCATCGGGTTGACGCGAGTCAGGACGACCGAGTGTGGCACGCGGATGTTCGCTCGCCTTTCCAGGTATTGCAGGAGTTCCAGCACGTTGGCGCCGCCCTGGGCATCCATGGCGCAGCCCTGAATGGGGATCAGCACGTGGTCCGAGAGTCCGATCGCCGTCGCCAGCAGCGACGTGCGCGCGCCCGGAAGATCGACGATGAAGTAATCCGTCGTAAGGCGGGCGTCTGCAATGTTGCGCTCAACGGTGGAGGCGTTGACATAGGAGACGACGGTGAGGCGGTCACTTGTCGACGACAGCTTGTGCCAGCGCGTGATCCATTGCTGCGGGTCGGCGTCGAGGATCGTGACGCGGTAACCCTGCTCTACCAGTTCGGTTGCAAGCAGCAGCACGGCAGTGGTCTTGCCCGCGCCGCCTTTGGTATTGGCAAAGGTAATAACTGGCATGCTTGTCCTCAGAAGCGTGTCCCGACGCGTCATGCTCGTCCACGCACCCTCATGATGCCGTCGAGGCGAAGTCTTTCCAGAACATGGTTAACCAATCATGAACAGCCAGTTGCGCGGCTTGCAAACGGGGAACGGCGCGCCACCGCCTAGCGGTTGAACAGCAGGTCCGGGACGAAGAGCACCACCTGCGGAACAAAGACCAGAAGAAGTGTCACCAATGCAACCGCGATCAGGAGAGGGAACGATTCTCGAGTGTAATCGCCGATCTTGACCTTCAGGATAGAGCAAACCGCATACATGGCGGCGCCGACGGGTGGGGTAAAATTGCCGACGGTAGCGGCGACCACGAAAACAACGCCAAAATGCACCGGATCGCCGCCGAGGTTGCGGATCAGCGGCAGGAAGATCGGCGTCAGCATGATGATCAGCACCGTCGCGTCGATGAAGAAGCCGCAGGCGACAATGAACAGGACGATCAGTACGAGCACGCCGTAGAAGTTGTCGGTGACGGACAGGATCGCGCCGGAGATCAGCTCGGGCACCCGTTCCAGCACGATGCCGTAGCTGAAGATAGCCGACAGCGCGATCAGGAACATGACGGCGCCGACATCTGAGAGGCTGCCTTCCAAGGCTTCGCGGAAGGATGCAGCCGTGAGTTTCCGATAGGCGAGCGCACCGATCAAAATGGCATAAATGACGGCGAAGGCGCCAATTTCCGATGGGGTGAAGATGCCGAACCGAAGTCCGGCGAGCAGGATGATCGGAAACAGGATCGCCCAGATGCCGCCGCGCAAGGCGCCGCCGACCTCGCGAACAGAAGGACGCTGCGTCCGTTGCGCCGGATAATTCCGTTTCCTGGAAACAACGGAAACGGTGAAGGCAAGTGCCGCCCAGAGCAGAAATGCCGGAACGAAGCCTGCCGCAAACAGGCGGCCGATCGAGACCTGGCCGATCGTGCCGTAGATGATGAAACCGAGGCCCGGTGGAATTATGGGCGTCAGGATGGCGCCAAACGACAGGACGCCTGCAGTAAACCCCCTGGACATGCCGCGGCTGATCATCTCGTTGCCGAGCATGCGGCTCTGCATGGCGGCATCGGCTATCGCTGAGCCAGAAACGCCACCCATTAGGCCCGAAAGGGCCAGTGACATCTGCGCCAGCCCTCCTTTCATCCGCCCCGCGATGATCGCGGCCAGATCAAGCAACCGCTCGGTGATTCCGGAGGCGTTCATCAGGTTGCCGGCCATGATGAAGAGCGGAATCGCCAATAACGCGAAGTTCTGCGTGGTCGAGATCGTCTGCTGCAGCGGGATCGTGATGGGCAATTCCGGGTGCTGCAGAAAGAAGACGATGCCGGAGATGCCGATGGCAAACGCAACGGGCATTCCGATCAGCATCAGGACAAGGAAGGCGATGGTGACGAGAAGCATGGCCTACCCTCAAGCGGTGGCGCTGGCAGCGTCGCCGCTGCGGCGAAGATCGATCAGCTTGACGAGTGTCGTCATCGTCAAGAGCAGGGCACCGAACGGCAGGCTCGCGGTGACCCAGGAGTAGCTGATCCACGGGATGCCCTGGAAGCTGCGCGCCCGGCTTGTCCAGGCAAGCTGGGTTCCGTAGATCGCGACGAACAGCAGGAAGGCCAGCAGGATTAGATAGTTGACATAGGTGAGCATCCTTTGGCCGGAGGGCGGCAACCGTTCCTTCAGAAGCTCGATCGACATCAGCGCGTTTCGCCGCCAGGCGATGTCGGCACAGATGAAGCAGGCCCAGGCGAAGAAGCAGGTGGCGAAATCCATGGTCCAGTTGAGAGGGTGGGCGGCCAGACGCGCCAGGCCACCAAGAAAGATCAACAGGACCATCAGGGTCAGGAAGGTCCCGGCCGCCACCGCTTCGAACTTGCCGATCATGTCGTAGATCTTTCGCATCGAACTTCCTGCGGCCGGGACTGCTTTTAGGTGCTAGTTGCCGAGTTCGGCCTGAACGGCGCTCTTGGCGTCGGTGATGCCGAGCGTCTCGTACGCCTTTTCGCCAGCGGCCTTGAAGGCCTCGATGTCAACGTCAGTGACGACCTCCATCCCTTTGGACTGCAGGTCCGCCTTGATCGTCTCTGCCATGTCCTGGATTCTCTGAGACGTCTCGCGGCCGGCTGCGCTGCATTCCTCGACCAGTGCGGTCTGATACTCCGCCGGCAGGCCATTGAACCATTGCGAGCTCACCACCTGAAAGTTGATCAGCATGATGTGCTTGGTTTCGTTGGCGTATTTCAAGACTTCATAGAAGCGTCCGCCGGGGATGTTTGCGTAGACGAGTTCGACACCGTCGATCGCCTGCTGCTGCAGCGCCGGATACATGTCGCCGAAAGCCATGGCCGTCGGTGCCGCTCCAATGGCGCGGATCGATTCCTGCCAGATCGGCGCCGGCGGCGTGCGGATGCGCAGCCCCGCCAGATCATCCGGGGTCCTGATCGGCTTGTTGGTGAAGAAGTGGCGGAAGCCCTGGACCCAGTCGAAGCAGACGACCTTGAGCCCATGTTGTGTCGCCAGCTCCTCTTCCCACTTTTCGACCGTCGGTGACTCGGAGAGCTTCCAGACGTCGTCAAGCGAGCTGACGAAGTAAGGCCCGTTCATGACGGCGATGCTTGGCACATAGTTGCCGAGGCGGGCGGAATCCGTGTTCTGGCCGACATTGGCGCCTTGGCGGATCTGCTCGATGATGTCTTCTTCGACCCCGAGTTGCGCGCTGTGATAGATCTCCATCTTCAGCCCGCCGTTGGTGCGCTCCTCGACGCGCTTCGCCCAATTCATGAAGCCTTCGTGGAAGGGTTCGCTGGGGCCGAGGACGTGATTGAAGCGAAGGGTATAGGTGTCTTGAGCGCCTGCCTGGCCTGCCGTCACGGCAAGACCCACAGCGGCCAGAAGTGGAAGCATTTTCCTTTTCAGATTGCGCATGTATTCCTCCTCCTTGGTGTTTCGACACATCCTCCCCTTGCCGGGGATCTCGTAGCCGGCCCTATCCGACCGGCGCGATGTTACTGACCGAAAGGCGGGGTCAGCCGGTGATGCTCCGCAAGCTCTGCAAACGCGTCACGCGTTGCCGGGTCCAGTGGCACTCCCGTCTGCTCGCGCTCACATGCAACCCGCCATTCCCGGTCTCCGGGAGCCATCACGGTCATACCCTCGCGCGCCGGCGATGTACGCAGGACCTCTACGTAGCGCTGCATTCCCGCCTGAAAGGTCTCTTCGCTCACGAAGGCGCCGGGTTTCAGCGCCAGCACGAAGGCGCCGAGGCCGCGTGGTGTCGAGACATCAGGCCCGTTCATTGGCAGGATGTCAAAGCTTAGCTTCATCCCGGAGAAGACCGCGCTCAAGATCTCCGCAAAGCCTGCAAGGCCTGCGCCCTTGAATCCGAACTCGCCGCCGACCGGCGCCAGCATCTCGACCAGCGAGGGGTCGAGTGTATTGCTGCCGTCCGCTTCAGACGCGACGCCTTCCGGAAGTTGCATGCCAAGGCTTCGGTACAGCTGCACGCGGTTGTAGGGTACGGCGCTGGTCGCCATGTCCAGAAGCCATGGATTGTCACCCGCCACCGGTACGGCAAAGGCTATGGGGTTGGTGCCGTGGAAACGCATCGCGCCGTCGTGAAGCCGCACGAAGCTGTCGGAGTTGCACACCGCAAGCCCAACGAAGCCCCGGCGGGCGGCTTCCATCACATAGGCTCCGGCCGGGCCAAAGTGCGAGCTGTTACGGATGGAGACCGCGCCGATGCCGAATGTCCCTGCAAGCTCCACCGCATGCTCCATGGCGCGGTAAGCGCCGAGTGCGCCATGGCCGTGGTCCGTGTCCAGCGATGCCACGGCGCCGAAGGACTGTACGATGCGCACATTCGGCGTCCGGTTGAGGCGCCCTCCGTTCATCACCTTGACATAGTGGGCGAGGAGTCGGACGCCGTGGCTGTCGACACCGAGACGCGAACCGTGGATCATCGCGCGCGTTGCCGCGTCGGCCGTCGCCTCATCCGCGCCAACTGCAGCAAACACCTCACGGCAGAACCGATCGACTGCCTCGATGGGGACGTGAACCACAGCCTCGCCTGCCGATGGCTTCGTGGATGAGTTCATAGAGTTTGGCCTCCGTCGATAATCAAGATCTGCCCAGTCATGAATGCGGTTTCGTCGCTGGCGAGAAAGACTGCTGCGGCCGCCATTTCCTCGACGGTTCCAAGCCGGCCCATCGGCTGCCGCGACACGAAAGTTTGCGCCATCTCTTGAGGGTCGGGGCTGGCGTCGATGCGGTTCTGCAAGGAGGGGGAAAGGGTGGTGCCGGGGCAGAGGGCATTAACGCGGACCCCGGTGCTGATGAGGTCTCTGGCAGCGGCCTTCGTGAGCCCGATCATCGCCGCCTTGCTGGCGCCGTAGCCAAGCCGGTTCGCGACGCCGGTGATGCTGGAGGCAACGGACGCGACGTTGACGACGGCGCCGCGGCCCCGTTCGACCATCTGCGGCAGAGCCGCCTTCATCGTCCGGAACGCGGAGGTCGCATTCTGCTCCATGCTCCGCTGCCAATCGGTCTCGCTGCAGGTGAGGATGGAGCCGTTCTGAACCCATCCAGCGCAGTTGACGAGGATGTCGAGCGGGCCCGCCTCGTGGATGCGTCTGTGGATCATCTCGGCATCAGTGACGTCTAGCTCAGCGATTTCGATCGGTGCGAAAAGACGCGGCAAGTCCTCCATCTTGGAACGCGTGCGGCTCGTCGCCACGACACTTGCACCTTCCTGAGCGAAGGCAAGCACGATCGCGCGGCCAATGCCCTGGCCGGCGCCTGTTACGAAAGCGCGCTTTCCCTCAAGCCGTCCTGCCATTCGTCCTCCTCCGCGGCCAAGGCTACAACGTCCTGTGTGTACACTAGCCATAACCGCGGGTTTGGCAAGTGCATTTACGGCTTTCCAGTGATGAATAAGCTGTCGGCAAGTTTCGGACCGCGTTTGATGGGGGTCTATGAAGCTGGTAACGTCGCGAGTCCATGGCGGGCGGAGCATCAATGGCTTTGCGGCGTGGGGTAAGAGGTCATATCGAGGGGAGCGGGATGACACCGGCTGAACGGGCTGAGGAAGAGACGGCAAAGAGCTTGGGAGGCACCGTGCCGCGGCTCTACCAGCAGGTTTTCGACATCGTCTCGGCCCAGATCGGGAAGGGCACGCTGCGCGAAGGCGCCCGTCTCAGCGAGACCGGCCTCGCCGCGCAATTTGGCATCAGCCGCGCTCCGGCTCGGCAGGCGCTGGCGGAACTGGAGCGGCGGGGTCTACTGGGGAAGGCGAGTGGCCGCGGCTATCAGGTCAAGCGGCAGAAGGATACTCCTACGGCTGGTGAAGCTCCGGCAGGTCTGCCAGAACGGGAGTTGCGGTTGACGCAGGCGTCCACCTGGTCCCGCATCTACGGGGAGGTCGAAAGCGAAATCGCGGCGCGCACCTCATTTGCCGGCTGGCGCGTCAACGAAACCGAGCTTGCCCGCTATTATCACGTCAGCCGGACCGTCGCGCGAGATGTCGTCGCGCGACTGCAGCAGCGTGGAGTGGTCAGCAAGGATGAACGAGCACGCTGGATCGCACCTGCCATGACGCCGGACCACGTGACGGAGCTCTATGAATTGCGCTGGCTGCTTGAGCCGGTTGCGCTGGAAAAGGCCGCCCCGCATTTACCGCGCGACTTGCTGGCTGCGATGCGCCAACGGCTGGAGGATGCAGCGCGCGACGCGGCCAGTCTCACGGGCCCGGATCTCGATCATCTTGAGGAGGATCTGCATGTGACGCTCCTCGGCTACAGCGGCAACGGCCCGCTGATGCAGGCAATCAGCCTGCCCCAGGCGCTGCTCATCGCCCACCGCTTCCTTTACCGGTGGATGCCTCGACTCTATGGGGCCGAACCCTTCTTGCCGGAGCACCTCGACATCATCAACAAACTGGAGTCGGGAAGCACGGCGGAGGCTGCCGATGCCCTTCGCCGCCACCTTCAGATTTCACGAGAACGGGCCATCGACCGCATACAGCGGGTAACGCGTGAGGTGCGCCCGGATGACCTGCCATATCTCGAGAAATTGGACTGATGCTTCGCCGTTGGGGGCGTCGAGAGTGGCCGGGGCTGCAAGCCCTTGGCCGCTCTCGATCAGGAGCCTCAGATTTCGCCGCGGGACATGTCGATCTCGCGCGCTCGCTCCTCGCGATTGTAGCGAATGGACGACCAGAGCGCGAGGCCGATCAGGCTGGCACCGCCAAGACCCGTGATGACTTCCGGGATGTGGTAGAGCGTTTGTACGTACATAATCACAGATAGGATCAGGATCGCGTAGAAAGCTCCATGCTCAAGGTAGCGGTATTGGGTCAGGGTTTCCTTCTCCACCAGCATGATCGTCATGGAACGCACATACATGGCGCCGATGCCAAGCCCGATGGCAATGATGAAGAGGTTCTGCGTCAGAGCGAAAGCTCCGATCACGCCATCGAAGGAGAAGCTGGCGTCCAGCACTTCGAGGTAGATGAAGGCACCAAGACCACCACGCGCAGCTTCGGTCATCGTCTTCTGCGAGGCATCCAACAAGCCGCCGACCAGCTCAACCGCGAGAAAGGTTAGGAGGCCGTAGATCGCCGACATCACGAAGGTGTCGCCATCTTCGCCCTCAAGCAAGCTGGAGAAAATCAGCACGAGAAGCAGAACGAAGGCGATCTCGATCCCCTTGATGGTGGCGTATCGTGACATGTATTTCTCGAACGCGGAGAACCAGTGGATGTCCTTCTCGTGGTTGAAGAAGTAGGTCAGCCCGACCATCATCAGGAAGGTGCCCCCGAACGCAGCGATGGGCAGATGCGCCTCATGCATGATCCGCGCGTATTCCTCGGGACGGCTGGCGGCCAAGATAATTGCTTCGATCGGTCCGATTCGCGCCGCGATGACGACGATCAGCAGTGGGAAAATGATGCGCATGCCGAAGACGGCGATCAGGATGCCCCAGGTCAGGAAGCGCTTCTGCCAGACCGGGGTCATGTCCTTCAACTTGTTCGCGTTGACGATTGCGTTGTCGAACGAAAGCGAAATTTCCAGCACGGCCAGGACGGCGCAGATGAAGAATACCGTCAGCATACCGCCGACCGTGCCGTGTGTTTGCCATCCGAGGACAAGCCCAAGCGCAAGTCCGACGAAGGTGACGATGAGCGACCACTTGAAGTAGCCGAGGAGAGAGTGGTGCGTTTGTGGCTGGCTCATACCCTTGCCCCCGCAAGCACGGGTGGGCACAAGGTCAGAAGGGCGGCAGTGCTGTGGTCAGCACCGCTGCAGACAGGAAATTGAATCGTCATGTGTTTAAGTCCGCCGGCTCGATTGCAGGCGGTACCGACATCGCGAGAGCGCCGAAAAACTCTCGCCAGAGGGGCCCGGCACCATATTCCGATCCGCATAGCATGATCCACGCGGAGATGATCTTCTAGTTGTTCATTTCTCTCCAGGCGTCAAGGTGGAGAAGCAGCAGAGACCGCTTGGTCGGCCATGCCTCGAGAGAGAATGGCGGCTTCATGACACACTGTCCTTGACGTTTGCGCCGCTGCGGGGCATTTGACGCCTACTTGATGAGCATTGTGCCGCCTGCGGGTGATGCACCACCACAACCGCTCCAGAAGAGAACAACAATGACCAAAGCCACCTCCTCGGCGCCGTCCCAGCGCATGCTTCGTGTTGGCGAACAGGTGCGCGCTGCCATCACTCAGGTGCTCCAGCGCGGCGAAGTGCGTGACGACCTTCTTGAGAAGACGGTCGTATCCGTCTCAGAAGTTCGGATGTCGCCGGACCTCAAGATCGCAACTGCCTACGTCACGCCGTTGGGCGTTCAGGACCACAAGGCCGTGATCGATGCGCTCAACCGCAACGCAAAGTTTATCCGGGGACGGATTGGCGGCCAGTTGCGCCAAATGAAGTACATGCCGGAGGTGCGTTTCCGCGACGACACCAGCTTCGACAATTATCAAAAGATCGACCAGTTGCTGCGTTCGCCCGAGGTCAGCCGTGACCTCGGTACCTCGGCATCCGAAGACGAAGAATAAGAAGGCAGAATGTCCAAACCACGCAAACCCAAGGGCCGCCCCATCTCGGGGTGGCTGATCCTCGACAAGCCGGTCGATTTCGGCTCGACGGAGGCCGTTTCCAAGATCAAGTGGCTGTTCAATGCGCAGAAGTGCGGACATGCGGGCACACTCGATCCACTGGCGTCCGGTATGCTGCCGATCGCGCTCGGCGACGCGACCAAGACAGTCCCGTACGTGATGGACGGCCGCAAGGTCTATGAATTCACCGTCACCTGGGGTGAAGAGCGCCTCACGGACGACCTGGAGGGCGAGGTATCGCAGACCTCCGACAGTCGTCCGACGGAAGACGAGATCCGCAACCTTCTGCCGAACTATACCGGCACGATCAGCCAAGTGCCGCCGCAGTTTTCGGCCATCAAGATCGCGGGCGAACGGGCCTACGATCTCGCTCGTGATGGCGAGACGGTGGAGATCCCCTCGCGTGAGGTGGAGATTCACCGGCTGACGCTGCTCGGTTGTCCGGACGCGAACACGGCGCATTTCGAAGTGGAATGCGGCAAGGGCACCTATGTGCGGGCGCTCGCCCGAGATTTCGGCCGCGATCTCGGCTGTTTCGGGCATATTTCCGCGCTCCGTCGCACCTTCGTGGCACCCTTCGCTGAAGACCGCATGGTCCCGCTGGCCGATCTCATCGCGCTGGAGGCGATCGAGGATCGCGACGAACGCCTGGCGGCGCTCGACGCCCGATTGATGGACACGTCCGAGGCGCTTTCGAGCCTGCCACATCTGGCGATCACGGAAGACCAGGCGCACCGGTTGCGCATGGGCAACCCGATCATTCTCCGCGGTCGTGACGCGCCGTTGGCGGAGGCGGATGCCTATGCTACGGCCCGCGGCAAGCTGGTGGCGATCGGCGAGATCGGTGAGGGCGAGTTCCGGCCGAAGCGGGTGTTCGGCTGAGGGTTCGCCCGCCCCTTCCCTTTGGCAAGGTTATAGAGTATAGGCACCGCCAGCAGGCAAAGCCTATGGCAGCGCATTTGCTCATTCACGGCCATGGCTGGACGACATCCCGGCCCTTGGCGACCCCATGTTCCTCATCAAGAAAGGATCTGTCCGATGTCGATCACTGCTGAGCGCAAGGCTGCGCTGATCAAGGAATACGCAACTGCCGAAGGCGATACCGGGTCTCCGGAAGTCCAGGTCGCGATCCTGACCGAGCGTATCAATAACCTGACCGAGCACTTCAAGGGCCACAAGAAGGACAACCATTCCCGCCGTGGCCTTCTCGCAATGGTTTCCAGCCGCCGCTCGCTTCTTGATTACGTCAAGAAGAAGGACGAGGCCCGTTACACCAAGCTGATCACCAGCCTGGGTATCCGCCGCTAAATTATGATGGCGGGCGTCTCATAAAGGGCGCCCGCCATTCTTATCTTCGGGAAACCGAAGGTCGGCCCGAGGGCCGGAGACTGGCGGACCGGATGGGCCGGCTTCGCCAAATCAACCGCTGACCTGCCATGGGGCAGGATTGCCGGATGCTTTCGCCAGACGCTTGGTCTGGCTCTACGAGAGGGTGGTCGCACCATCCTGTGGGAATGAAAGCCTCCCGTTGTCTTGCCCGTGACACGTCACAGCCAGCGCTTGCGCATGCTGCCCGACCGGCAGCCGCGGCGCTATGAAGGACGAGACATGTTCAATACTCATACTGTTGAGATCGAGTGGGCAGGCCGCCCGCTGAAGCTGGAAACCGGCAAGATCGCGCGTCAGGCCGATGGCGCGGTGCTGGCCACCTACGGCGAAACCGTTGTTCTCGCCACCGTCGTTTCGGCCAAGTCGCCGAAGCCGGGCCAGGACTTCTTCCCGCTGACCGTCAACTACCAGGAAAAGACATATGCTGCCGGTAAGATTCCGGGCGGCTATTTCAAGCGCGAAGGTCGTCCGTCGGAAAAGGAAACTCTGGTTTCCCGCCTGATCGACCGTCCGATCCGCCCGCTCTTCCCGGAAGGCTATAAGAACGACACACAAGTCGTCGTCACCGTTGTCCAGCACGACCTGGAAAACGATCCGGACGTCCTGTCCATGGTTGCCGCGTCGGCAGCGCTGACGCTGTCGGGCGTTCCCTTCATGGGTCCCATCGGCGGCGCGCGCGTTGGATACATCAACGGCGAATACGTGCTGAACCCGCATCTCGACGAGATGGATGAATCGACGCTTGATCTTGTTGTTGCCGGCACTGGCGACGCCGTGCTCATGGTTGAGTCCGAAGCCAAGGAACTGCCGGAAGACGTGATGCTCGGCGCGGTCATGTTCGGCCATCGCGGCTTCCAGCCGGTGATCGACGCGATCATCAAGCTTGCCGAAGTGGCCGCTAAGGAGCCGCGCGAATTCGAGCCGGAAGACAAATCTGCTCTCGAAGCCGAAATGCTGCAGCATTTCGAAGCCGAACTGCGTACCGCCTACAAGAACACGCAGAAGGCAGAGCGCTACGCAGCCGTCGACGCCGTCAAGGCGAAGGTGAAGGCTCACTTTCTGCCGGAAGAAGGCGAAGCGAAGTATTCCGCTGAAGAAGTCGGCACCGTCTTCAAGAGCCTGCAGGCGAAGATTGTCCGCTGGAACATTCTCGACACCAAGAGCCGCATCGACGGCCGCGATCTGGAGACTGTCCGTCCGATTGTATCGGAAGTAGGAATCCTGCCGCGCACCCACGGTTCGGCGCTCTTCACCCGCGGCGAGACCCAGGCGATCGTTGTCGCGACCCTCGGTACCGGCGAAGACGAGCAGTATGTCGACAGCCTGACCGGCATGTACAAGGAACGCTTCCTGCTGCACTACAACTTCCCGCCCTATTCGGTCGGTGAAACGGGCCGCATGGGCTCTCCGGGCCGCCGCGAAATCGGTCACGGCAAGCTCGCATGGCGCGCCATCCGTCCGATGCTGCCCTCGGCTGAACAGTTCCCGTACACGCTGCGCGTTGTCTCCGAGATCACCGAGTCGAACGGCTCGTCCTCTATGGCAACCGTTTGCGGCACCTCGCTTGCCCTCATGGATGCAGGCGTTCCGCTCGCAAAGCCAGTGGCCGGTATCGCCATGGGCCTGATCCTCGAAGGCGATCGCTTTGCGGTTCTCTCCGACATCCTCGGCGACGAAGACCACCTCGGCGACATGGACTTCAAGGTCGCGGGTACTGCCGACGGCATCACCTCGCTGCAGATGGACATCAAGATCGCCGGCATCACCGAGGAGATCATGAAGGTCGCACTCGGCCAGGCTCAAGGCGGTCGCAAGCACATCCTCGGCGAAATGGCCAATGCCATCACCGAAGGTCGCGCACAACTCGGTGAGTTTGCTCCGCGTATCGAAGTGATGAACATTCCGGTCGACAAGATCCGTGAAGTCATCGGTTCGGGCGGCAAGGTCATCCGCGAGATCGTCGAAAAGACTGGCGCCAAGATCAACATCGATGACGACGGTACCATCAAGATCGCTTCCTCCTCCGGCAAGGAAATTGAGGCGGCTCGCAAGTGGATCCACTCCATCGTTGCCGAGCCGGAAGTCGGCGCCATCTACGAAGGCACGGTCGTCAAGACCGCCGACTTCGGCGCCTTCGTCAACTTCTTCGGCGCCCGTGACGGTCTGGTCCACATCTCGCAGCTCGCTTCCGAGCGTGTTGCAAAAACCCAGGACGTCGTCAAGGAAGGCGACAAGGTCTGGGTCAAGCTGATGGGCTTCGACGAGCGTGGCAAGGTTCGCCTGTCGATGAAGGTTGTCGACCAGGCCACCGGCCAGGAGATCGTCCAGGAGAAGAAGAAGTCGGAAGACGGCGAAGCCGCCGAGTAATCCGGTCTCTTTCCGAGATTAGAGGCGCGGGATCCAACTCCCGCGCCTTTTCTATATCTACCGCCGAAGGTGAGGCACCATGAGCCGCGACGCATTGAAGACCCTGTTCCACCCGTTCAACATCGGCTCCGTCCCGCTGCCCGAAGTGTCCGAGCGCATCCTCTTTCTGGGCGCCGAAGGCGGTCATACGCTGCCGGAGGGGTTTGAAGGTGAGATCTCCGCCGTTCAGCCCTTCCGCCCGCTGTTCCGGACGCTGAAGGACGGGGCGACACCGCTTGCCGAGGGTGAGCACTACGACATGGCGCTGGTGCTGTGCGGCAAGCATCGCGGCGAGAACGAGGACCGCGTCGCCGAGGCGCTGCAGCGCACTCGCACAGGCAGTGTGATCGTCGTTGCCGGCGGCAAGGAAGACGGTATCCAGACGCTACGCACCACGCTGCTGAAGCTCGGTATCGGGCTCGACTACACACCGAAGTATCACGGCGTGGCGATCTGGTTCGGCCGCCCGGAGAATGCTGAAGCTGCCATCAAGGCGCTGAAGAAGGCAACGGTTGAGGTGGAGGGACGGTTCGAAGCCGCACCCGGCATCTTTTCCCATGACCGTGTTGATCCCGGCTCCGAGCTCCTGGCGAGCCGCCTGCCGGCGGACTTCGACGGAAATGCCGCAGACTTCGGGGCAGGCTGGGGCTATCTCAGCGTAATGCTTGCGGAGAAGGCGCCGCGCACGAACCGGATCGACCTTTTCGAGGCCGATTACCGAGCGCTGGAGTTCGCCAAGGCCAACGTTGCGCGCAACTGCCCAGACCTCAACGCCCGCTTCTTCTGGCAGGACCTTGCGGCTGAGCCGCCGAAGGAGAAGTACGACCTCGTGATCATGAACCCGCCTTTCCACGAGGCGCAGGCGGCGGATCCGGAGTTGGGCAAGGCCATGATCCGCACGGCGGCAGCGGCGCTGAGGAGCGGCGGCCGGCTGATGCTCGTGGCCAACCGCGGGCTGCCCTACGAGCCGGTGCTGGCGAACGAGTTCAAGGAGAGCGGCGAAACCTGCCGCAATGCCCGGTTCAAGGTCTTGTGGGCGCGGAGGTAGACCACCAAATATTCGAGAAGCAAAAGGCCGCTCAGGTGCGTATGAGCGGCCTTTCTACGTTGGAGGAATGAGATCTTTATTCCACGTCCGCCTTGCGCAACCGCTCGAGCGTCGGCAGGGAGGTGATGTTGTAGCCGGCGTCCACGTAGTGGATCTCGCCGGTCACGCCGCGCGAGAGGTCCGACAGGAGATAGAGAGCCGAACCGCCGATATCCTCGATGGTTGCGGTGCGGCGCAGCGGGGCGTTCTTCTGGTTCCAGGAATACATGGCGCGGGCGTCCGAGATCCCGGCCCCGGCAAGCGTGCGTACCGGGCCGGCTGAGATCGCGTTGACGCGGATGTCCTGCGGGCCGTAATCGGCCGCCAGATAGCGGACGGACGCTTCGAGTGCCGCCTTTGCGACGCCCATGACATTGTAGTTCGGGATCACACGGGTCGAGCCGCCATAGGTGAGCGTCAGCATGGAGCCGCCCTCGTTCATCAGGTCGGCGGCGCGCTTGGCGACCTCGGTGAACGAGAAGCAGGAGATCACCATGGTGCGCGAGAAGTTGTCGCGCGTGGTGTTGGCGTAAAGGCCCTTCAGCTCGTTCTTGTCCGAAAATCCGATCGCGTGGACGATGAAGTCGAGCTTGCCCCAGCGTTCCTTGATGGCGTCGAACGCGGCGTCAACGGTCTCGATGTTTTCAACGTCGCACGGCAGGAGGAAGCCGGGACCCAGTTCCGCCGCCAGCGGCTTGACCCGCTTGCCCAGCGCTTCGCCCTGATAGGTGAAGGCCAGTTCCGCACCGTGGGCGGCGAGGGTCTTTGCAATTCCCCAGGCAATGGAGTGATTGTTGGCGACCCCCATGATCAGGCCGCGCTTCCCCTGCATGATCCCCGTCATAAACTCTTATCCGTTCAAGCGCTGAAAGACGAGCGTGGCGTTGGTGCCGCCGAACCCGAAGGAATTGGACAATATGGTATCGATCTTCGCGTCGTCGATGCGCTTGCGGACGATCGGCACGCCTTCGAATTCAGGATCGAGCGTCTGGATGTGTGCGCTCTCGCCGATGAACTTCTCCTGCATCATCAGGAGGCCGTAGATCGACTCCTGCACGCCGGCCGCGCCGAGCGAGTGGCCCGTCAGCGACTTCGTCGACTGGATGTGCGGGATCTTATCGCCGAAGACCTCGCGGATCGCGCCGATCTCTTTGGAGTCGCCAACCGGAGTCGAAGTGCCGTGGGTATTGATGTAGTCGACATCGCCTTTGACGGTCGAAAGTGCCTGGCGCATGCAGCGGATCGCGCCTTCGCCGGACGGGGCAACCATGTCGTAGCCGTCCGAGGTTGCACCGTAACCGACGATCTCGGCATAAATCTTGGCGCCGCGCGCCTTGGCGTGCTCCAGCTCCTCGAGAACGAGGACGCCCGCGCCGCCGGCAATCACGAAGCCGTCGCGGTCGACGTCATAAGCGCGCGAGGCGCTTGCCGGAGCATCGTTGTACTTGCTCGACATGGCGCCCATGGCGTCGAAGAGGTTCGACATCGTCCAGTCGAGGTCTTCGTGGCCGCCGGCGAACATGATGTCCTGCTTGCCCCACTGGATCATCTCCGCAGCATTGCCGATGCAGTGCGCCGAGGTGGAGCAGGCCGAAGAAATCGAATAGTTCACGCCATGGATCTTGAACCAGGTTGCGAGCGTTGCCGACGCCGTCGACGACATTGCCTTCGGAACGGCGAAGGGACCGATGCGCTTCGGGCTGCCGTTCTTGATTGTGATGTCGGCGGCTTCGATCAGCGTGCGCGTCGAAGGACCACCAGAGCCCATGATGATGCCGGTGCGCTCGTTCTGGCTGTAGTCCTTCTCGTCGAGACCGGAATCGGCGATCGCCTGCTTCATGGCGACGTGGTTCCAGGCGCCGCCCTGGCTAAGGAAGCGCATCGCGCGCCGGTCGACGAGATCCGTCGGATCGAGATCAGGCCGTCCCCAGACCTGGCAGCGGAAGCCGTGATCGGCGAAATCCTGCGAGAAGGAGATGCCGGACTTTGCCTGGCGGAGAGATTCGGTGACTTGGGTAGCGTCGTTTCCGATGGAGGACACGATGCCGAGACCCGTGACAACAACCCGTCTCATCTTGATGACCTTTTCTGCTTGATGCCGCGCCGGTGCCGAAGCTCAGGCGGCCTTTTCCTTCGACAGACCGACGCGCAGGTCGGATGCCTGATAGATCGTCTCGCCGTCGGCCTTAACCCAGCCGTCGGCGGTGCCGAGCACCAGGCGGCCGCGCATCACGCGCTTGAAGTCGATCCCGTATTCCAGAAGCTTGGTGTGCGGGCGCACCATGCCCTTGAATTTCACTTCGCCGGTGGACAGCGCCATGCCGCGGCCTTCTTCACCGAGCCAGCCGAGGTAGAAGCCGGTCAGCTGCCACATGCCGTCAAGGCCAAGGCATCCCGGCATAATCGGGTTGCCCTGGAAGTGGACGGGGAAATACCAGTCGTCGGGATGAACGTCGTATTCGGCCCTGAGGTAACCCTTGTCGAACGCGCCGCCGGTTTCCGAGATATCGGTGATGCGGTGAACCATCAGCATCGGCGGCAGCGGCAATTGCGCATTGCCAGGACCAAATAGCTCGCCGCGTGCGCAGGCAAGGAGCTCTTCGTAGCTGAAACTCGACTGTCTTTCCGTCATTAACCTCTGGGTCCCTTCTCGTCGGCGTGTGACCTTTTATTGCACATTCTGCCGGATTTGAAGCTTATCACTGTTTAGATGACAGGCCGCCCAGCTTGCGCAAGTGGCGCTGCCCCTTTTTCAGTTCGCATATAGGAAGCCATCACTGCAAACCAGAGGTTGGTGGGCAAATAACATCTTTTTGCGGCAGCACAGGCGCTTTCACGGGCCTATTGAAAGCCGTGGCTGCAAAAGTTATATCCGACAGTCAAGATAGATGTCGCAGACGGACGTGGGGCGTGCAGGCGCGATGGCAGAAGCCATGATCAGCATTGAGACAAGGTTGCGGGATTGCGGCTTGCGCCCGACGCGTCAGCGTATCGCGCTGGCCGATCTTCTTTTCGCCAAGGGCGACCGCCACCTGACCGTGGAAGAGCTGCACGAGGAAGCCATCGAAGCCGACGTGCCCGTTTCGCTCGCCACAGTCTACAACACGCTGCACCAGTTCACCGAGGCGGGGCTGATCCGCGTGCTGGCGGTGGAAGGCGCGCGCACCTATTTCGATACCAACACCTCCGATCACCACCACTTCTTCGTCGAAGGCCGCAACGAGGTTCTCGACATTCCGGTCAACAACATCGCCATCGGCAATCTGCCCGAGGCGCCGGAAGGCATGGAGATCGCTCACGTGGACGTGGTGATCCGCCTGAGGGAAAAGAAGGGCTGAAGCCCTCTCAACGCTTCTTGAGAGCATCATCTGCATTGCGTCCCGGCCGTGAACGGTAACGCGGGATCGTCCAGCCGTATTGTATTGCGCCGCCTCTGAGCGCCAAGGCAACGGCAAAGCCGGCTGCAGAGCTAGCATAAGATGGCAAGCCCGCGGCCTCGGCGGCGGTAAAGGCGCCCGCACCGGCCAATGCGGCGGAGATGTAGATTTCCGGACGCAGCAGTACCGAGGGCTCTTCCGCCAGCAGATCGCGTAGCACGCCGCCGCAGGTGGCGGTCAACGTCCCCGTGACCATTGCGATCGTCGGTGAACCGGAGGCTGCAAGCCCAAGCGCAGCACCCATGACGCTGTAGGCGGCAAGCCCCACCGCATCGAGCCAGATCAGAAGCCGATAACGCCATTCGATGAGATGGGCTGTGAAGAAGACGACAATGGCCGTCACGACGCAGACGACGATGTAGGCCGGCTCGCGCACCCAGAAGACCGGCACCTGGCCGAGGATCAGGTCTCGCAGCGTTCCGCCACCGACGCCCGTGATGGCGGCAAAGAACAGGAAGCCGATCAGGTCGAGCTGCTTTCGTGAGGCGGCAAGCGCTCCGGTGGCCGCAAACACCACGACGCCTGCGTAATTGAGCACGATCAGCACATTCACCTCCAAAAACGACTCAAGGACATCAGCGTCGCGCAAGTGCGCCTTGCTAGCCTCCGCCCGAATTTCGACTTCTTACGCTGGCTGCCGCAGCGAGCGAAGAGTGAAGGAGCCGTGGCCCGTGAAAAAAAGCTTCATCATCGCTGCCCAAGTTCTGGCGCTGGCCTTTCTGCCAGCGGCCGCTCATGCCCAGCAGGACCTGATCAACGATCCGGAGATCTACGAGAAGGACCATTTCCGCAAGACCTGCGATATCGCGCAGTTCGGCAGCGGGTTCCTGACCCGGCTCGACATCAACAATGACGGCATCGTCGATGCCGTCACCAATCATGCCGAACTGACCTGCGACGGCACGCGCGGACCGGACTGCAACGAAGACGGCTGCCCCTATAACTTCTATCTGCGGGCCAAGGAGGGCGGCTACTTCATGATCGCCACCGCCCGCATCTACGGCTACGACTTCGTCAAGCGCTTCGGCAACATGGTCTTCGTGATGAAGATGCATCCTCGCTTCTGCGAGCGCACAGATGAGAAGCCCTGCGAGATGACCGTCCGTGTCCGAGGCGGCCGCTTCGTCACGATCTCAAAGAAGTAGCGATCACGCCGCGGGGAAAAGGCTGTCGATCCGCCCGGTGAGGTAATAGGCAAAGAGGCCGATCCATTCCCGCACGGCCGTCGATGTCAGCTGCGCATTCGAGGTCGGCTGCGTAAAGTCGAAGCCGAGGCGAAGCACGCCGCTGGTCCGGTAGTCGACGGGCCAGGGCGTCACCGGGATGTCGGCCTTGCGGAACAGGCCTACCGAGCGCGGCATGTGGAAGGCCGAGGTGACCAGCAGGCAATCGGAGAGGTTCTCGCGCGCTAAAAGATCCTTTGTCTGCAGAGCATTCTCGTAGGTCGTGCGCGAAGCGTTCTCCTTCACCAGCCGTTCCGGAGGAAGGCCGAAGGCGGAAAACAGCCGCTCGGACGCGCCGGCCTCCCCTTCATAGGCGCCGCTGATCGAACCGTCGCCACCGGAGATGAGGATCCGGGCGTTCGGGTGGCGCAGTGCCAGTCGGAGCGCCTCGAGGTAGCGGTCGCCCGCCTGGTTCAGTTCGACGCCGCCACGGCTGGTCGTAACCTCATTCTCCAGTGCCCCGCCAAGCACAAGGATGCAGGATAGATCCTGCGGCTCGACCTCTGGCTTCGGAAATCTCTCTTCCAGCACCTGCAGGGCAACGCCGCCTGCGGTGGTATAAAGGGTGACGAAGAGCACAAGGGCGGAGAGCAAGCCTGCCGCGCCACCGGAACGCCGCCAGCCGAAAAACGCGAGCAAGGCTGCGAGCGCCGCAAACAGGAAGGCAAGGGAGAGCGGTTGTGCAGCCAGCCAGAAAAGCTTCGAAATGAGGAACATGGCTGATCCTGTCGCAGCATTCGGCGGCGCCTGTCAACGGCGCGGCTGCTTGCTCGTAACGATCGGCTGCTGGAAGTGCAGGTGCAGCGGCCGCGGCAGGAAGACCGTGGCGATTGCGACTCCGGCCACGCAGAGCACCACCACCCAGAGGGCATTGCTGCCGAGCCAGTTGGTGAGGAAGGCGCCCGTCACGGCGCCCGCGGCCATGCCGGTCCACGGGATGGTCTGGATCACCCACCCGGTCGGGTTCCGGTCGCCGACGATCCACCGGCCGATACCGCGCCCGAAGCGCGATAGGGCACCGGTGATATAGGTGAGGCCGATCGGCAGGCCTTCGATATGCTCGACCGTTGCGTTGATCATGCCCATCGAGAGGGTCACGAGGCAGAAGCGGACGCGCGGATAGCCTGTTTCCGGCACCAGGGCGGCTATGGCGATGGTGACCGCGACGCCTGTCAGCACGACGAAGGTGCGGCGGCTGGACAGGGTGTGGGCAAGGAGGATGCCGAGCGCATTGCCGATGACGAATACCCAGAGCGCAAAGAACAGGATGATTGCGTGCCCGTAGTCGCCTTCGGCAAAGAAAAGGGCTGCCCGCGTGGTGTTGCCGGTCATGAAGGAGACGAAATCGCCGGACAAGAGCAGGCCGACGGCATCGGTCATGCCGGCGATGAAGGAGATTGCCGCGACGAGGACAAGCCCGGTCACGGTGCGCCTCGTGCGAACGAGGTGTCGGCGTCTGGCAAGCGTCATGCGATGCGGCCCCCGGCGCGGCACCACGGGATCGGGTGCGCCGGGACATTCTATGCGCCGATCTCCCGGTTTTGGAAGCCATGCCTAGGTATGACGTCTTGCCGCGTGACAAGCGCCGGCGTCAGCGCGCGGCCAGCCACTCCAACACGCCTCGGGCGGCGGTACGGCCGGTGGCAAAGCAGGCGGTCAGCAAATAGCCGCCGGTCGGCGCTTCCCAATCAAGCATCTCTCCGGCAGCGAAGAGCCCCGGCATACGCTCGAGCATGAAGCGATCGTCGATCTCCCGCCACGCGATGCCGCCTGCCGAGGAGATTGCCTCCTCGATCGGGCGCGGGCGAAGGAGCGGGATCGGCAGGGCCTTGATCAGGCAGGCGAGTTGCTGCGGGGGAAGCCGGGAAGCATCCGGGACAAGCTCCCGCAGGAGCGCCGCCTTCACGCCCTCCAAGCTGGCTCCCTTGCGCAGCCGATTGGCAAAGCTTGCCTTGCCGCTCTGGCGGTCGAGCTCCCGGGCGAGCCGCCCCTTGCTCCGCCCCGGTGCCAGGTCAACGACAAGGGCCGCTTTCCCCTTTTTCTCCAGCCCATCCCGAAGGGCGGCGGAATGGGCGTAGACGAGGCTTCCCTCGATGCCATGGCTCGAGACGACAAATTCGCCCTGAAAGGTCCCTGCCGGAGAGGTTGTGGCGACCGACTTCAATGGGGCGCCGGCAAAGCGCTCCCGAAACACATCGCTCCAGGCGACGTCGAAGCCGCAATTGGCTGGCCGGAACGGGGATATCTCGATCCCCTTCGCCTGAAGCCACGGAGCCCAGGCGGCATCGGAGCCCAGCCGTGGCCAGCTGGCGCCACCGAGCGCAAGAACCGCGGCGTCGGGTTGAACCGACAGGCGGCCAGTGGGCGTGTCGAAGACAAAGCTGTCTTCCTCAAACCCGATCCACCGATGGCGTGTCATCAGCCGGACGCCGCCTCCCTCAAGTCGGCGCAGCCAGGCCCGTAGCAGAGGGGACGCCTTCATGGCGGTGGGAAACACGCGTCCGGAAGAGCCAACGAAGGTTTCGGTGCCGACATCAGCGGCCCAACGGCGGACATCGTCCGGCGCAAACGTGTGGAGGGCGGGCCTCAAACGCTCCGACGCAATCCCGAAGCGGGTGTGGAACTGCGCAAAATCCTCCGAATGGGTGATGTTAAGGCCGGACTTGCCGGCAAGAAGGAATTTGCGGCCGAAGGTCGGCATGGCCTCATAAATCGTGACACGCTTACCGGCTTCGGCCAGAACCTCGGCGGCCATCAGCCCCGCCGGCCCGCCACCAATGATCGCAAGTTCGTGTCCGCTCATGCACCTGCCTTCCATCGCGCCTCCCTATCACGGCGGATGGAGCGGGGGCAGAGGCTTTCTCAGCCGGCGCCGCCGACCGGGGTCAGGACCTTGCCGGTCCCGCGGCAGTCTGGGCAATCGGCGCCGTCGATTTCGCCCGTCCCGCCGCAGCGACGGCAAAGGTTCTCGCCGGAATTCGGCGTTCCCGGTGGTACGGCGTCCGTATTCTCGCGGCGTCCGGCGAGCTCATCCTGTTCAGCCATCACCTGCTCCTTTCTGAGAAGATAGGAGGCCGGTGCGGACACCGGCCTCCGTCCTGTCATTCAGCCGCCTGGCTCTGGCTCATGCCGGCATCCGGCAGCTTGCCCATCAGCACCTCTTCGGCCGAGGCCTTGTGGTTCTTGACCGAGCTGGTCCATTGACCCCAGACCGAAGGATCGATCTTGTCGCCGTTTTCGCCGAGGTTCTGCAGACGGCGCTGGTCCTCGTCGGTCAGCACCTGCTTCGGCAGCGGCCCAAGATCCTTGACGTCGGCCGCGCTGATGCCGAGCTTTTCGCCGACGCGGCGACCGTAGTCGTCATGGACGAGGAAGAAGTGCCAGACCATGCGCTCTTGGACGTCCCGCTCGCACTGGCCGAGCAGGTCGCCCATGTTGAAGACGAGGTCATCGCGTTCCCAGTCCATCATCGTGCAGTAGCGGCCGCGCGGTTGGACATAGTCGTTGCGACGCTCCAGCACGCTGCGCGTCAGCCGACCATGGATTTCCGGCGGATTGTTCGGCAGCTCGACCGGGCTCTCGTTCAGGCCGTCGTGGATCGACGGCTCATAGTTGACATGCGGGTTCTGCCCCGGTGCCATCTCGCGGCGATAGGACATGGTGCCGCCGGACAGGTTGGTCGCGATCTTGGCGTTCTTTGCCTGGTTGACCGGGAGCTGCAGGTAGTTGGTGCCCACACGATAGCGCTGCGTGTCGGAATAGGAGAAGGTGCGTCCGACCAGCATTTTATCGTCGGAGAAGTCGAGCCCGTCGACGAGCACGCCCGTACCCATGGCGATCTGCTCGTTCTCGTTGAAGAAATCCTCGACATTGCGGTTGAGCGTCATCGTGCCGACGTGGCGGAGCGGGAAGTCCTTCTCCGGCCAGATCTTCGTGTCATCCAGCGGATCCCAGTCGAGTTCTGGGTGATCGTGATCCTCCATGATCTGCACGAACATGTCCCACTGCGGGTAGTCGCCGCGCTCGATGGAGGTGAAGAGGTCCTTCGACGCGGAGCCGAAATCCTGGCCCTGCACCTTGGCCGCTTCCTCGGCCGTCAGGCTGGCGAGCCCGGCGCGCGGATGGAAGTGGTACTTCACAAGACAGGTCTCGCCCTGGGCGTTGACCATCTTGTAGGTGTTGACGCCGAAGCCTTCCATGTGGCGGTAGCTTGCCGGAATGCCGCGCGGCGAGAACAGATGCGTCAGCATGTGCATCGATTCCGGCGTCTGGCTCATGAAGTCGAAGATGCGGTTCGGCTCCTGGCGGAAGGTGACCGGATCCGGCTTCAGCGAGTGGATGACGTCAGGGAACTTGATGGCGTCGCGGATGAAGAAGACCGCGAGATTATTGCCGACGAGGTCCCAGTTGCCGTCTTCGGTATAGAACTTGACGGCGAACCCGCGCGGGTCACGCGCCGCTTCCGAGGAATCGCGGCCGCCGATCACGGTGGAGAAACGGATGGCGAGCGGCGTCTTCTTGCCCGCCTGCTGGAACAGCTTGGCGCGGGTATACTTCGACGCAGGCTCGTCGCCGATCTTGCCGGTTGCCTCGAACTCGCCGTAGCAGACGAAGCCGCGGGCGTGCACGACGCGCTCGGGAATTCGCTCGCGGTCAAAATGGGTGATCTTCTCGAGGAACTGATAGTTCTCAAGCGTTGCGGGGCCGCGCGAGCCGACGGTCCTCTGCGACTGGTTGTTGGCAATCGGGTGGCCCTGCCGGTTGGTGAGCACCCGCTCTTCGCTTTCGGAGGGCATGTTCTTGCCGCCCTGAGACATGTTCTTCTCGTCCATCATCTTCCCTCCTGTTTTGGAGATCGTGAGGGTGCGGCGCCCCCCGGGGCGCAGCTTCCCGTCAGTCAACCAACAGCGCGGACATCGGTTCCAGAAAAATACGACGGAGGATTTCTAACGCTTGCCGACCCAACAACGGCGGAGGAGCAAGGAGGCTTTGACAAGGCGGGAGGGCCTTCGTAGTTGTTCATCTCGTTGAGCTGAAGGAAATGCCGATGGACGTTGCAGATCTCGTAGATGGCGACCGGGGTACGCACTTGGATCTGCAGGGCATCGTCGACGAGATCTACCAGGCGCTGACGCCGCGGCTCGGCGAAGGCAAGGTCGCCGACTACATCCCGCAGCTTGCCCATGTCGACCCGCACAAGCTGGGCATCGCCGTGGTCGATGTCGACGGTGGCGTCTACAAGGCGGGTGATTGCGACGAAGCCTTCTCCATCCAGAGCATCTCCAAGGTCTTCACGCTGACGCTGGCGCTCGGCAAGCACGGCGAAAACGTCTGGAAGCGCGTCGGGCGCGAGCCATCCGGCTCGGCCTTCAACTCCATCGTTCAGCTGGAGCATGAGGAGGGCAAGCCGCGCAATCCCTTCATCAATGCGGGCGCCATCGCGGTCAGCGACCTTGTGCTGGCGGGGCACACGCCCCGCGAGGCAATCGGCGAGATCGTCCGCTTCGTCCAGTATCTTGCCGACGACGAGCAGATCGCCATCGATCCCGCGGTGGCAAAGTCCGAGCTCGCCACCGGCTACCGCAATTTCGCGCTGGCCAACTTCATGCGCGGCTTTGGGAAACTCGACCATCCCGTCGACCATGTTCTGGGGGTCTATTTCCACCATTGCGCACTGGCGATGACCTGCGCGCAGCTCGCTCACTCAGGCCTCTTCCTGGCGGCTGCGGGGCGCAATCCGCTGACGGGTCATACGGTGGTTTCGCGGCAGCGGGCACGGCGCATCAATGCGCTGATGCTGACCTGCGGCCACTATGACGGATCCGGCGACTTCGCCTACCGCGTAGGCCTGCCGGGAAAGAGCGGCGTCGGCGGTGGCATTTTGGCCGTGGCACCCGGCAAGGCCTCAATGGCCGTCTGGTCGCCCGGCCTCAACCACAACGGCAATTCCCTGCTCGGGTCGCTCGCACTGGAAATGTTGGCGCACCGGACGGGCTGGTCGGTCTTCGGACCCTGATCAACAGGCGCAAAAAAAGGGAGGCGCAGCCGAAGCTGCACCTCCCTTCGTCCTGGGAGGACTAGCTCTAGTCTTCGTTCGCCGCCATCTGCGAAAGAACCTCGCCGCGACCGCGGATCCGCAGGATCAGCGGGACGATGAAGGCGAGTGCCGCGACCACGAAGAGGACGGCGGCGATGGGGGAGGTGAAGAGATAAGTGACGTCGCCCTGGCTGATTGCCAGCGCGCGTCGCAGCTGCTGCTCGGCAAGCGGCCCGAGGATCAGGCCAACCACCACCGGTGCAATCGGATAGCCGAACACGCGCATGACGTAGCCGAGCAGGCCGAACGTCAACAGCATGCCAAGCTCGAACACCGACGGGTTGGCGCCGATCGTGCCGAGCGTCGCAAACACCAGGATGCCCGAATAGAGCCAGGGCTTCGGGATGGTGAGAAGCTTCACCCACAGACCGATCAGCGGCAGGTTCAGGACGAGCAGCATGCCGTTGGCGATCAGAAGCGAGGCAATCAGGCCCCAGACGAGCTGCGGGTTGGTTGCAAAGAGCAGCGGGCCGGGCTGGAGGCCGTACTGCTGAAACCCGGCCAGCATGATTGCCGCGGTCGCCGTGGTCGGCAGGCCGAGCGTCAGGAGCGGCACGAGCGTTCCGGCAGCCGAGGCATTGTTGGCCGCCTCCGGTCCGGCGACGCCTTCAATGGCGCCATTGCCGAATTCTTCCGGATGCTTGGTCAGCCGCTTTTCCGCTGCATAGGAGAGGAAGGTTCCGATCTCGGCCCCGCCGGCCGGCATGGCGCCGATCGGAAAGCCGATGACGGTGCCACGCAGCCAGGGCTTCCACGAGCGCGCCCAGTCCTGGGCGTTCATCCAGACGGAACCCTTGACCGCTTCGACCGTCTCCGGCCCGCGCATGCCCTGTGCGGCGATGAAGAGCGTTTCCCCAATCGCAAACATTGCAACCGCCATCGTCGTCACCTCGATGCCGTCGAGCAGGTCAGGTACGCCGAAGGCAAGACGGGTCTGGCCGGTCAACTGATCAATGCCGACGACGGAGAAGGCGAGGCCGACGAAGAGTGCCGTGAGGCCACGCAGGGCGGAGTCACCAAATGCGGACGACACGGTCACGAAGGCGAGTACCATCAGCGCGAAGTATTCGCGCGGGCCGAACTTGATGGCAATCTGCACCACGTACGGCGCAAGAAAGGCGAGGAGCAGGGTGGCGATGAGCCCCGCAACGAAGGAGCCGATCGCCGAGGTCGCAAGTGCGGGACCGCCGCGCCCGGCGCGGGCCATCTTGTTGCCCTCCAGCGCGGTGACGATCGAGGCGCTTTCGCCGGGCGTGTTGAGAAGGATCGACGTCGTCGACCCGCCATACATGCCGCCGTAGTAGATGCCGGCGAACATGATCAGCGAGCCGGTGGGATCGAGTCGATAGGTGACCGGCAGAAGCAGCGCGACCGTCAGTGCCGGGCCGATCCCCGGCAGAACGCCGACCGCTGTACCGAGCGTGACGCCGATCAGGGCGTAGAGAAGGTTCATCGGCTCCATCGCCGCGACCAGGCCCTGCAGAAGAAATTCGAACGTGCTCATGAGCGAGATATCCTGGCGGTCGTGTCAGAGGAACAGGTGTTCCAGCGGACCCGCCGGAAGAGAAAGCTGGAGCAGGCCGGCGAAGATCAGCCAGATGCCCAGACAGAGGATGATGCCGATCGGGATCGTCAGCCACAGCTTGCGACGGCCGAAGCCTGCAGCGACCAAGGCGAATAGAACGCCTGTTGCGATGGAAAAGCCCGCACGGTTGAGGAGCAGCATCTGCGCGATCAATCCGGCCACGACCCATACGATCGGTCCCAGTTCCTGCCGGTCGCGCGCAGGGAATTCGCCCCGGAACGCCTCGATCGCCGTCCACACCGCAAGTCCGATCAGGCCGAAGGCGATCCATTCGGGGACGGTCGCGGGGCCGACCTGCGAATAGCCTGCGGCGCCCTTGACGCGGGCGACGTCGAAGAAGATGACCGCCGCGATCACGGCAAGAACGACGGCGATGGCAAGCGCCGCCCAATCGGGGCGGCGCTGCTTCGTTGTCGATGTCGGGTGGTTCAAGCTCATTTAACCAGCCCGATGTCCTTCAAGATCTGCTCCGTGGACGCAATGTCCTTCGACAGCTGCTCTTGGAACTCGTCGCCGGCAAGATAGGTGTCTGCCCAGTTCTTGGTCTCAAGCGTCTCCTGCCAAGTCTCCGACTCGACGAGCTTCTTGATGTCGGCCTGAATCGCAGCTTCCTGCTCTTCCGACAGGCCGGCAGGGGCGGCGACCATGCGCCAGTTCTGCAGGACCACGTCGTAGCCAGCTTCCTTCAGCGTCGGCGCATCAATCCCCTCGATACGTTCATCGCTGGAAACTGCCAGCAGGCGAAGCGTGCCGGCTTCGATCTGCGACTGGAACTCGCCGTAGCTCGAAACACCGGCCGTGACCTGGCTGCCGAGGATCGCGGCCAACGCTTCGCCGCCGCCCGAATAGGCGATGTAGTTGATCTTGGTCGGATCAACGCCGGCCGCCTTAGCGAGAAGGCCGACAGCAATATGGTCGGTACCGCCGGCGGAACCGCCTGCCCAGGATACTGAGCCCGGATCCTTCTTCAGCGCCTCGACCAGCTGGTCGATGTTTTCGATTTCGGAAGAAGCCGGAACGACAATCGCTTCATATTCGCCGGTAAGGCGTGCGATCGGCGTGACGTCCTTCAGCGTGACCGGTGCCTGGTTGGTCAGGATCGCGCCGACCATGACGTAGCCGCCGACGATGAGGGCGTTCGGGTTGCCCTTCTGCTGGCTGGCGAACTGGGCAAGTCCGATCGTGCCGCCGGCGCCGGGAACGTTTACGACCTGCACGTTGCCGGAGATGCCTTCCTCCTGCAGTGCGGTCTGCAGCGAACGCGCAGTCTGGTCCCAGCCACCGCCCGGAGCGGCCGGTGCCATGATTGTGTAGTCGGCAGAATAGGCGGGCAGGGCAATTGCGCCCGCAAGAATGGATGCGAGAAAGAAGGGTTTCAAGGCTGTATCCTCCGTAGGCGTCACCTGGACGCGAAGATTATGGTTGTGCGCAGGAGAATTGCCATTTGCCCAATGTGGCATGGCCAGTCCTCCCGTTGCATCGGTCCGCCGCCTCCACGGCAACCGAATGAGCGTAAGCGATCACACCAAGCTGACATCTACCTGACATGGCAGTTGTGATGGCTTGAATAGGGTTCACTGCTGCCGCAGGACGTCGTTCCATCTGGAGATGAGCCGCGCGCGCTTCACCTGGTCGAGGTAGACCATCAGGCCAAGGCTGACCGGCACCGGCTTCAACTGCCCGCCAAGCATCTCCCGCATGGTCGTTGCGGTATTGTTGCCGGAGACCTCCGGGCTCACCGCGGGGATCTGCAGCTCGCGCGCCATGATCGTCTGGCCTTCCTTCGACATGAAGAACTCCAGGTATCGCCGTCCAAGATCGGGCGAGGCGGCGGCCTGCGGCACGAGCCCGATCCTCGACATGACGACCGTGTAGTCCTTCGGCAGCACGATCCCGACATCCGGATGGCGGGATGCCCAGTCGGCGGCATAGGAGCCGAGGATGTTATAGCCGAGCACGAAGCGCCCGTCGGCAACTCGTTCCAGGATGGCCTGGCTGGTGGAGTAGAGCTTGACGCCCGCCGAGCCCATGGTGCGGATCACCGACCAGATGTCGCCAAACTGTTCCTGGTCGCGCGACATGAACAGGAAACCGACGCCGGAGCGCTCGATGTCATAGGTGCCGATCCGCCCGTAGACGTCGTCGCCACGCCGATTGAGGAAATCGACGAATTCCGCCCGCGTCGAGGGCGGCGGTTCGTCTGCGAAGCTTGGCTTGTGGTAGACGAAGACGGCCGGCTCGAAGGTGAGGGCATAGGCGGTGTTGCGCCAGTTCGCCCAGGAGGGCCAGCGGTCGCTCATCGGCAGATCGCTTCGCTGCGCATAGCCATCGTTGGCGAGCTTCACCTGCAGGTCCATGGCGGAGGAGAAGGCGAAATCGGCGCTCGACTTGCCGGCATCGGTTTCACGGACGATCCGGTCGTAGATCTCCCCCGTCAGCATCTCCTCGTAACGCACGGCAACATCGGGATTGGCGGCCTGGAAGCCGGCGATCATCGGCTTTGCCAAGGGCTCGTCCAGCGACGAATAGACCACGAGCACGGGAGCATCAGATCGCCCGGACAAAGCAGGGAAGCTCGTGGCGGAACCCTGGGCGGCAACCGGCATCAGAAGCTCCAGCAGAACGGCGAGGAAGAGCAGCAGTGACATGCGCCGACCATGCACCAGCCCCCGGCGGGAAACAAGAAGCGGTGCAGCGCCTGTGATGGTGATCAGGAGAGAACGATGGGCGCGCTTGTTTTCGGTGCCGGCCTGCTTACCTGTCAGCGGTTCTCGCAGCCTCAAGCCCTCGACAAGGACCCCATCATGTCTCTTTCGCTGTACGACATCAGCATTCCGGTCTTCCTGCGCACCTTCCAGAACCTCTCGGAGATTTTGAAGAAGGGCGAGGCCTTCGCCGACGAAAACGGCATCCCGCATTCCGAACTGCTGCAGGCACGCCTCATCTCCGACATGGCGCCGCTGACGGCGCAGATCCAGCGGGTAAGCGACACGGCGAAGTTCGTGGCGGTGCGGCTCGGCGGGATCGATAACGTGCCGATGGAAGACAACGAGGAGACGTTCGACGATCTCCATGCGCGCATCGAGAAAACGGTCGCTCTTCTTCGCGCGCTGCCGTCGGATGCGATGGACGGCAAGGAGGGAGCGGAAGTGGTGCTGAAGACGCGCGACAGCGCGACCACCTTCACCGGCCGCGACTACCTGCTGCAATTCGCCATTCCGAACTTCTTCTTCCACGTGACGACGGCCTACGCACTGCTGCGTCACAAGGGCGTGCCGGTCGGCAAGATGGACTATCTCGGGCGCAGATCCTGACCCGTCAGATGTCGTGACAGAGCCGTCGCGCCCGGCTAAGCTGCAGCCAACCGGGAGCGATCGTGCGCATATTACTAGTGGAAGACAACCAGGCGCTGGCGGAGGGTCTGTCGACGATCCTGCGCGGCAGCGGCTATGCAGTGGACACCGTGTCCGACGGCGCGTCGGCCGAGGCCGTCGCCGCAGCAGAAGCCTTCGACCTGGTGATCCTCGACCTCAACCTCCCGGAGATGGACGGGCTTGAAGTGCTGCGCGCCATGCGCGCCCGCCACAACCGGGCGGCCGTGATGATCCTGACGGCCCGTGGCACGCCGGAGGAGCGGGTCCGAGGACTCGATCTCGGCGCCGACGACTACATGATCAAGCCCTTCGACATTGCCGAGTTCGAAGCGCGCATCCGCGTCCTGCTGCGGCGCCAGGCGGGCTTGCGCACCTCCGTTATCCAGCACGGCGGGGTAACCTTCGACCTGACGTCGCGCACCTTCAGCAGCGACGGCGTACCGCTCGACATTCCGGCTCGCGAGGTGGCCCTGCTGGAACTGCTGTTCCTGCGTGCCGGCAAGGTGGTTTCCAAGGATGCCATCGTGCAATCGCTGACGGGCTATGACGAGGACCTGTCGGCGAATGCCATCGAGCAATATGTCAGCCGGCTTCGCCGCAGGCTCAGCCTGCATGGGCTAACGGTCAAGACGGCGCGTGGCATCGGCTATTACCTCGAAAGCATCAGTGCCACGCAATGACGCCTGCCTTGCCTCCCTATTCCCTGCGTCGGCGGCTGCTCGCCTGGCTGCTCCTCGCCACCGCGGTGATCGGCGTGATTGCGCTCACCGACACCTGGCGGGAAGCGGTGAAGACCGCAAATGAGGTGTCCGACCGCGTCCTGATGGGATCGGCACTGGCGATTGCCGAACGCGTGATTGTCTCGGAGAACGGCGAGCTTGAAGTCGATATTCCCTATGTCGCCCTGGAGATGCTGACCTCTGCGGCGCAGGACCGGGTCTTCTATCGCGTCGACGGTCCGCCCGGCACCTTTATCACCGGGTACCAAACACTGCCGTCGATCCCGCGCAGCGAAGGACAAGAGACGGCGTTTGCGGATGCCACGTTCCGCGGCGAACCAATCCGCATCGCCGCTCTGGCGCGTTCGGCCTCCACCGGCATCAACTCTGTTCCGTTTCTGGTCACCGTGGCGGAAACGACGATCGCCCGCCAGCAGTTGATGCAGACGATCCTGTTTCGTTCGGCGCTCCGCCTGCTGTTCATGATCATCGGCGCCGCGTTAATTGTCTGGATCGCCGTTACGGTGTCCCTGCGCCCGCTTTACCGCTTCAGCGAAGCGATCGCGGAGCGCAGCCCCAACGATCTGAGCCCCATCGGCGAAAGGGTGCCGACGGAAGTGCAGGGGCTGGTGGATACCGTGAACTCCTTCATGGTGCGGCTCGAGTCAGCACTGGAAGCATTGCGACACTTCACCGGCAACGCCAGCCATCAGCTGCGAACGCCGCTTGCCATCATCCGCACGCAGCTGGCGATTGCCTCGCGCAGCGACGACCCCGACGCTGCGGCAAAGGCAGTTGGTCGGGCCGATGCCGCAGTCGCCGACGGCGAGCGTATCCTCGGCCAGCTGCTGCTGATGGCACGCATCGATGCTGCCGCGCGCTCCGCCTCCCTGCAGGCGATGGATCTGTCGGCGCTTGCACAGACGCTGACGGCCGAGCGCGTGCCGCTCGCGGGAGACGCTGGCATCGATCTCGGCTTCGAGGGGGAAGACGGGCTCCTAATCCTCGGTGAACCGCTGCTGATCAGCGAGCTTCTGAAGAACCTGATCAACAACAGCCTGCTTTATGCCGGCCGCGGCGCTGAAGTGACGGTTCGGACGCGCCCGGAACACAGGCAGGTGATCCTTGAGGTGGAGGACAATGGGCCGGGCATCCCGCCTGAGATGCGGGATGCGGCCTTGCAACGTTTCGAGCGGGGAGGCCGCAGCGACGACATGGGGTCGGGGCTGGGCTTGCCGATCGTGGAGGAGATCGCACGCCTTCACGGCGCGCACCTCCACCTGCTCGATGGCGCTGCAGGCAAGGGGCTGATGGTGCGGCTGGTCTTCGACCGGGCAGGCTAGGCTTGGTGAACGACCTTGCCGCCGATCCAGGTGCTCTTCATCTCCAGCGCATCGCTCAGCAGAACGAAATCGCCGTCGAAGCCTGGTTTGAGACGGCCCTTCCTGTCCACCAGTCCGGCGGCCTCGGCCGGATGGAGCGAAACCATACGCAGGGTCTCCTCAAGCGGCAGCTCCAACCTCTGGTGCAGGAACCGGACCGAGGCGAGCATGTCGATGTCGGCGCCGGCAAGCGTCCCGTCCGCCAATGTCAGCCGACCGTCGCGGCGCAGGATCTCGCGACCGTTCAGGGTGAAGCTCGCGAGATCCGTGCCGATTGGTGACATGGCATCGGTGACGATGAAGATGCGGCCCGGACCCTGCTTTGTGCGAAGGGCAATCTGCATCGCTGCCGGATGCACATGCACGCCGTCGGCAATCAGGCCCGCATGGAGATTGCCGCTGTGCAGTGCCGCTCCGACGACGCCGGGTTCCCGGTGGCCGAGCGGGCTCATGGCATTGAAGAGATGGGTGACGGTGCGCGCGCCGGCCCGGGCGTAGCGCTCCACCGTCTCAAATGTCGAATCCGTGTGGCCGATGCTGACGATGAAGCCGGCGGCAGCAAGCTGCGACACCTGCTCCTCGGTCACGTTCTCCGGCGCGACAGTGATCATCATGGCGGGGAAGAGGTCACGGCACTCCAACAGAAGCTCGAGGTCGCTCTCCTCCATCGGGCGGATCAGCGACGGGTCGTGCGCTCCCTTGCGGGCGAGCGAAAGGTGCGGACCTTCAAGATGCAGTCCGGCAAAACCGGGCAGCTTCTGACGGACCGCGTCCTTGCCGGCTGCGATGACGGACCGCGTGATGTCGGGCGTGTTGGTGATCAGTGTCGGAAGGAGAGCCGTGGTGCCGAAGCGGGCATGGGCCTGGCAGATCGTTCGCAGGCCCTCCACCGTCGGCTCGTCGTTCAGCATCACGCCGCCGCCGCCGTTGACCTGCAGGTCGATGAAGCCCGGCACGAGGATGCCACCCTCCGCCTCGACGACCGTCGCGTTCGACGGCATCTCCCGTACTGGCACGATCGCCTGCACCCGGGCGCCGTCGAGGAGAAGGACTGCGTCGTCGTGCCAGGTCTCGCCGTCGAAGATGCGTGCGCCGGTGATCGCGGTCAGGGTCATCGTGTCTCCGTCACCTTTTTCAGGGCTGCCGGAGCATCCGGGTTGAAGCCGCGTGCCCGCGACCAAGCCTCGACGAAGCCGTAGAATGGCAGGATGAGGCAAAGCGCGTCGGTCAGCGGGTGGCCGGTGGCGATGAAGGGAAGCGCGGTAGCCTTTCGTGCATTTGTCGATGTCGCAAAGGCGAGTGCACCCTTGTCGACGAGGCCTTCAACGATCTCGACAACCGAGCCTTCCGCCGCATCGCGCGCGGCGAAGGCGACGATCGGAAAGCGATAGTCGACAAGCGCTACCGGGCCGTGAAGCACCTCGGCCGAAGAATAGGCCTCGGCATGCATATTGGAGGTTTCCTTGAACTTCAGCGCCGCTTCGCTGGCGATCGCAAGCGCGGGACCCCGTCCGAGCATGAAGAGAGAATCCGCGTCACCCAGCTGGCCTGCAAGGTCGCTCCACTCCAGAGCCACGGCCTTTTCGCAGAAGGAAGGCAGCGCCCGAAGCGCCTCGCGCAGGCCTTGGTCGTCTGTCCATTCCGCCAGCACGGCCAGTCCGGCCACAATCGAGTTGACGTAGGACTTGGTGGCGGCAACGGCGAGTTCGGGCCCCGCCTGGATGTCGATGGCATGGGCGCAGGCATCTGCGATCGGCGACTGCGGCGTATTCGTCAGCGCGATGCTGAGGGCGCCTGCATCGGTGGCGGATTTCGCCATGGCAACAATGTCGGGGCTCTTGCCCGATTGCGAGATGGCAATCGCAGCACCGCCGTGGAGCTTCATCGGAGCGTGGTAGATCGATGCGAGCGAGGGGCCGAGCGAGGCGACCGGTCGGCCGGTGGTGAGCTCGATTGCATACTTGATGAAGGTTGCAGCATGGTCGGAAGAGCCGCGGGCGATCGTGACCAGGAAGGCTGGATCGCGCTCGCGCAGGGCCCGACCAGCGGCGGCCAAATCTGCGGACGAGCGCTCCAGAAGACGCGCAACCGCCTCCGGTATCTCGTTGATCTCTTGGCGCATATGGGTCTGCAAGGCTTTAGTCTCCCAAGGTGAGTTCGGCGACGAAGTCATAGGCGTCACCGCGATAGAGCGACCGGGTGAACTCTACGACGCGGCCTGAGGCGAGGTATGAAATGCGCTCGATGGAAAGCCCTGCAGCGCCAACCGGAACGGCCAACAGCCCGGCATCTGGCTCCTTGACGTTGCAGGCGGAGATGCGCTGGATCGCGCGCACCGGGCGCCCACTCTTCTTCTGCAGTGCGGCGTAAAGCGAGGTGGTGACGGCGTCCGGGTCCGGGAGGAGTTCCGCCGAAAGGCTCGCCCGCTCGATAGCCAGCGGTAGATCGTTTGCTATGCGCAGTCGGCCAATGCGAGCGACCATTGTGCCGGCGGCGAGCCCCAGCATCATCATCTCTTCCGGTGATGGGTGGAACAGGCCGCGCTCAAGCCATTCGGAACGGGTAGCAAGTCCCCGGCGCGTCATGTCCTCCGTGAAGGAGGTGAGCTGGGAGAGCGGCTGCTGGACGCGCGAAACCGGCTTGACGACGAAGGTGCCGGATCCCTGCCGGCGGGTCAGCAGCCCGTCCCGCACCAGGTCGTCGACCGCCTTGCGTACCGTGACCCGGCTGACATTCGCGTATTCGGCAAGATCCCGTTCGGCAGGGAGAGCGGCACCATGGCCAAGTCGACCGGAATGGATGGCATCCTCAAGCGTTTGCCGGAGCTTCAGGTAGAGCGGCCCGCCGCTCGGCGACTGAAGGCCTTCCAGCGGCAGGATGGATGCAAGCCCCTCGCTCATCGCACCGTCTCCGTCATCTGGAACGTCTGCACCGCCAGGGCGACGGCGCCGGTCAGCGCGTCGGCCAGTGGCTCGGACAAACGGATGCGATGCCGTTCCGCCAGATAAGAGGGGTAGACCTGCGCCAGACCGCCGAGAAGGCAGAGCCTGCCGCTGTTCTCGGTGATCCGGCCGATGGCGTCCAAGGCGTCGTCCACCTGTGCCGCTGCATCGCGCATCAGTCGAAGCGCGGTCGGATCTCCATCCGCGGCACCCTGGACCACGCGTGGCGCATAGCGGCCGAAGTCGCCCGGATGGGCCGCGCGGGCAAAATCGACGATCCTGCGGGGATCATTGCCGAACTCATTGAGGATCGAGGTCGTCAGCGCGCTCAAGGGCCGGATGCCGTCGTGGGCGAGAAGGCTTTCCTGCAGAGCCGCATGACCGATGCGCGCACCGCCACCCAGATCGCCGATCTGGAACCCCCAGCCGCCGAGATAATGCAGCTCTCCCCGGTGGCGAGCGATGAAGATGGTGCCGGTGCCGACGATCGCGATGGCGCCGTCAGCGTCTCCCACGGCACCCTGAAGCGCGATCAGTCCGTCGGAGACAATCTGCGCCTGCTGGAAGGGGAGGCGCTCCATGACATAGGAGACTGCGTCGCCGACATTGTTGCCCGCAAGCCCAAGGAGCGCGACGCAATCTTGCGGCCCCACATTGGCGAGAGCGGCGTCGGCGAGAGCCAGCCGTGCCGCTTCTTCGATATGCTGGAGTGCTGTGTCGGGATCGGTCAGGATGTTGGAGGCGCCGCTGCGGCCGCGGCCAAGGATGCGGCCTTGCGCATCGGCAACCGCCGCTCGGCAGCTCGTGCCCCCACCATCAATTCCTAAAAAGTAAGCCGCCATCCGTGCCTCCGCGTCAGATAATACCAAAAAAATACCATTTACCAAGTGGGCTGCGCGTTAGTGCTTTCCCTCGAAGCTTAACCACTGGTAACACCTTAGTTATTTTGGCGCGAAAGCGCTTCGAAAAAGGATGGAAAGGCAATCGCTAATTTTGCCGCTGGACAATTGGTATTTTTTTGGCATCATTTTGTCCGAGAGGGAGAAGCGGATGAGCAGAACTGCCACCGAAGCCAGACACGGAGATGCCGAAGGGCTCGACGCCCGGCCTTCGCATGAGATCCTAGCACTTCTCGCTCAAGGCCAGCAGGCTGCTTCGAAAGCCGTCGACGCCGCAATCCCCGCTATCGACGACGCTGCAAGCCTCGCCTCTCAGGCCCTCCGCTCCGGCGGCAAGCTTGTTTATGTCGGCGCTGGCAGTTCCGGGTTGATGGCGATGGCAGACGCGCTCGAGCTTCCCGGCACCTATGGCATCGCCAAGACGCAGATCACAATCCTGCTTGCCGGCGGCATCGCGAGCCTTTCCGATCTCGCCGGTTCGCCGGAAGACGACGTGGAGCAGGCAAGGCGAGACGCGGCGACCATCACGGCAGAAGACTGCGTCCTCTGCGTCTCGGCCAGCGGTTCGACGCCCTATGTCGTTGCCGTCGCGGAAGAGGCGCGGCAGCGCGCGGCGAAGGTCGTGGCATTAGCCAACAATCCGGGGGCGAGGCTTTTCGCCTCTGCCGATGTCTCGGTTCTTCTCCAGACGCCGCCAGAAGTCATTGCAGGATCTACCCGCATGGGAGCGGGCACGGCCCAGAAAGTCGCCTTCAACATGCTGTCGACGCTGGTCGGCGTGAAGCTTGGCCATGTGCATGACGGGCATATGGTCAACCTCTACCCGGACAACGAAAAGCTGCGCATCCGTGCCGCACGCATGGTGTCTGAAATTGCCGGCGTCGGTATGGATGAGGCGAGCCAACATCTGGAAAAGGCAAGCGGTTCGGTAAAGGTTGCCGTGCTTTTGGCGCGTGGTGCGGCTGACGCCGCTTCAGCGCGGGATTTGCTCGCCCGGTCGGGCGATGCGCTTCGGCCGGCTTTGGCCGAGCTGGAGCAGGAAAGTTCAACAGGGTTCCACAAACGCGCCTGAGCGCGCGAACAAGAGGGAGAACGACATGACCCGCATTCTGAAAGGCATGCTCTTTGCCACGACCGTGCTGGCTCCGGCTGGCATGGCGATGGCGCAGGAGACACAGCTCACCATCGAGAGCTGGCGTAACGACGACCTGCCGATCTGGCAGGAGAAGATCATCCCGGCCTTCGAGGCGAAGCATCCCGACATCAAGGTGACCTTCGCGCCGATGGCGCCGACGGAATATAACTCCGCCGTCAATGCCAAGCTAGAGGCCGGCACTGCAGGCGACCTGATTACCTGCCGTCCGTTCGACCTCTCGCTCGCCATGTTCGAGAAGGGCCAGCTGGCGCCGCTGAACGATCTAGAAGGCATGGAGAACTTCTCCGACGTTGCCAAGTCCGCATGGACGACGGATGACGGCCAGACCACCTTCTGCGTGCCCGTGGCCTCCGTCATCCACGGCTTCATCTACAACAAGGCGGCCTTCGAGGAAGTCGGCGTCGAGGTGCCGAAGACCGAGGAAGAATTCTTCGCGGTTCTCGAGAAGATCAAGGAAGGCGGCAACTACATCCCGATGGCCATGGGCACCAAGGACCAGTGGGAAGCCGCGACCATGGGCTACTACAACATCGGCCCGAACTACTGGAAGGGCGAGGAAGGCCGCAAGGCGCTGATCGCCGGCACGCAAAAGCTGACCGATTCGCAGTGGGTCGCGCCCTATGCGACGCTCGCCAAGTGGAAGGACTATCTCGGCGACGGCTTTGAGGCGCAGACCTATCCGGACAGCCAGAACCTCTTCACGCTCGGCCGCGCCGCGATCTATCCGGCAGGGTCCTGGGAAATTGCGCCGTTCAAGAGCCAGGCCGATTTTGAGATGGGCGCATTCCCGCCGCCGGTAAAGGCTGAGGGCGACAAGTGCTACATCTCCGACCACAACGATATCGGCATTGGCCTCAATGCCGACAGCGACAACAAGGAAGCCGCCAAAACCTTCCTGTCCTGGGTTGCGTCGCCGGAATTCGCCGAACTCTATGCGAACTCCGCACCGGGCTTCTTCAGCCTCAACTCCACGCCGGTGAAGATGGAAGACGAGCTCGCCCAGGAATTCGTTTCCTGGCGTGAAAACTGCGAAACGACGATCCGCCCAAGCGCGGCAATCGTTGGTCGCGGCGATCCAAACCTCGACCTCGAAATGTGGCGCACCTCCGCCAACGTCATCAACGGCACGATGACGCCGGAGCAGGCTGGCGAAGAGACCCAGAAGGGCCTCGACAGCTGGTACAAGCCAAAGCAGTAAGAGGCGCGTTAAGTCTCTGACTGCCATCACCCTGACCCTCTCCCCATCTCGGGGAGAGGGACTCGCCCGCATCCTCCATCGAGATCGCCGGCAACGGCGCGGCATCCGCTTCCCCGACGAGACGGGAGAGAATGGCGGTAGCCGGATGAGGGGCATTTCAACGAGTTCGACCGACGCCGCCGTTCCGGGACCGCATTATGAGCCAGTCTGATATCATCGAGACGGAGACAGCGACGCCGAAGCGGCCAGTCCGCTGGCATATCGCGGTCTTCCTGGCGCCGGCCTTCGTTGTCTATACCGCGGTAATGATCCTGCCGCTGATCGAGACGCTGCGCCTGTCGCTCTTCAACGTAGTTGGCGGCGAGCTCGCATTCGTCGGCCTCGCCAATTTCGCACAGCTCTTTGGCGATCCGCGGCTTGCGGCCGACTTCTGGAACGCTTTTTCCAACAACACGATCTTCTTTCTCATCCACATGGCGGTGCAGAACCCGATTGGTATTGCGCTTGCTGCCATGCTGTCGCTGCCGGGCCTGCGCGTCGCGGCCTTCTACCGCTCAGCGATCTTCGTTCCGACACTGCTGTCCTTCGTCATCGTCGGCTTCATCTGGAAGCTCATCCTCTCGCCGATCTGGGGCATCGCGCCCAACCTGATGGACCTCGTGGGGTTGAAATCCTTCTTCGGCCCCTGGCTAGGCAAGCCGGAAAGCGCGCTGATCACCGTCTCACTGATCTCCGTCTGGCAGTATGTCGGCATCCCGATGATGCTGATCTATGCCGCTCTTCTCAACATCCCGGACGAAGTGCTGGAAGCGGCGGAGATCGACGGCATCACCGGCTGGAGCCAGTTCTGGAAGATCAAGCTGCCGCTGATCCTGCCCTCGATCGGCATCATCTCGGTCTTGACCTTCGTCGGCAACTTCAACGCCTTCGACCTGATCTATACCGTTCAGGGCGCGCTGGGCGGGCCGGACGGCTCCACTGACATCCTCGGCACCCTGCTTTACCGCACCTTCTTCGGCTTCCAGAACCAGATGGGCAACCCGCCGATGGGCGCGACGATCGCGACCGTAATGTTCCTGATCATCCTGGCCGGCGTGTCGCTTTATCTCTTCGTCATCCAGCGGCGCATCCGCCGCTACCAGTTCTAGAAGGAGCAGGCCATGTCGAAAGCACGCTCCTCCTTCCTTCGCACCGGCCTCGTCCATCTGGCACTGATTACCTACACGCTGATCGCGCTCTTCCCGGTCTTCCTGACGCTGGTGAACTCCCTGAAGAGCCGCAATGCCATCTTCCGCGAGCCGATGGCCCTGCCGACTCCGAAGACGTTCAGCCTGATCGGCTACGAAACGGTGCTGAGCCAGGGTGATTTCTTCGGCTATTTCCAGAACAGCCTGATCGTGACGGTGGTCTCCATCGCGCTCGTGCTGCTCTTCGGCGCCATGGCGGCCTTCGCCCTTTCCGAATACCGCTTCCGCGGCAATACGATGATGGGGCTCTATCTGGCGCTCGGCATCATGATCCCGATCCGCCTGGGCACCGTGGCTATCCTGCAAGGCATGGTGGCAACGGGGCTGGTCAACACGCTGACTTCACTGATCCTCGTCTACACGGCGCAGGGCCTGCCGCTGGCGATCTTCATCCTGTCGGAATTCATGCGCACCGTTTCCGACGACCTGAAGAGCGCCGGGCGCATCGACGGGCTGTCGGAATACGCGATCTTCTTCCGCCTCGTGCTGCCGCTGGTGCGCCCTGCCATGGCGACGGTCGCCGTCTTCACCATGATCCCCATCTGGAACGACCTGTGGTTCCCGCTGATCCTCGCCCCCGGCGAGGCGACCAAGACCATCACGCTCGGCGCCCAGATGTTCATCGGCCAGTACGTCACCAACTGGAACGCCGTTCTCTCGGCCCTGTCGCTGGCAATCCTGCCGGTGCTGGTCCTCTACGTCATCTTCTCGCGGCAGCTGATCCGCGGCATTACCTCGGGAGCCGTGAAGTGAGTTCTGAAACCAAGCCCATCCGCGTCCTCGTCGCCGGCCTCGGCAATATGGGCCGTAGCCACGCGCTGGCTTACCACAACAATTCGGGCTTCGAGATTGTCGGTTTCGTCAACCGTTCGGAGGTGACGTTGCCGGAGGAACTGCGCGGCTACGCGATCCATCCGACCTTCCCCGAGGCGCTCGCGGAACTGAAGCCGGACCTCTGCTCCATCTGCACCTATTCCGACAGCCATGCCGATTATGCCGTCATGGCCTTCGAGGCCGGATGCCATGTCTTCGTGGAAAAGCCTCTGGCAACCACGGTGGCGGATGCAGAGCGCGTGGTCGCGGCGGCAAAGGCGGCCGACCGCAAGCTCGTCATCGGCTACATTCTGCGCCATCACCCGTCCTGGATGCGGCTGATCGAGGAGGCGCGCAAGCTCGGGCCGCCTTACGTCTTCCGCATGAACCTCAATCAGCAGTCCTCGGGCCCGACCTGGGAAACTCACAAGGCGCTGATGCAGACGACCTCGCCGATCGTCGATTGCGGCGTCCACTATGTCGACGTCATGTGCCAGATCACCGACGCCAAGCCGGTGCAGGTGCGCGGCATGGGCCTGCGTCTTTCCGACGAGGTGGCGCCCGACATGTACAATTACGGCCACCTGCAGGTGATGTTCGAGGACGGCTCGGTCGGCTGGTACGAGGCCGGCTGGGGGCCGATGATTTCGGAAACCGCCTTCTTCGTGAAAGATGTGATGTCGCCGAAGGGATCCGTCTCAATCGTCATGGATCCGAACGCGAAATCCGACGACATCGACACGCACACGAAGACCTCGCTGATCCGGGTGCATGCTGCCGAAACGGGTCCGGATGGGAAGTTCTTGCGTCCCGACGAGGATCTGGCCATGGCCGGCGAGCCGGGGCACCAGGATCTCTGCGACATGGAGCAGGCTTATGTACTCAAGGCCATTCGCGAGGACATCGATCTTGATCGCCACATGAACGACGCCGTGCAGTCGCTGCGCATCTGCCTGGCGGCCGACCAGAGCGTGCGCACCGGCGCGCCGGTCATTCTATAAGGAAGAACGCCTTGGGTTCGCTGCAACTTTCTTCGATCCGCAAATCCTTCGGCACGCACGAGGTGCTGAAGGGCATAGACCTGGAGGTGAAGGACGGGGAGTTCGTCATCTTCGTCGGACCCTCCGGCTGCGGAAAATCGACGCTGCTGCGCGTGATTGCCGGCCTGGAGGATGCCACCTCGGGAAGCGTGCGTATCGATGGGGCGGAAGTGGTCAACACGCCGCCGGCCAAACGCGGCATTGCCATGGTCTTCCAGTCCTACGCGCTTTACCCGCACCTGACGGTGAAGGACAATATGGGGCTGGGGCTGAAGCAGGCGGGCGAGGGGAAAGCGGTGATCGAGGAGCGGGTGGCGAAAGCCTCGACCATGCTGTCGCTTGATCCCTATCTCGCGCGCCGGCCGGCGGAGCTTTCCGGTGGCCAGCGCCAGCGCGTCGCGATCGGCCGCGCCATTGTGCGCGAACCAAAACTCTTCCTGTTCGACGAGCCGCTGTCCAACCTCGACGCGGCACTTCGCGTTCAGACGCGGCTGGAGATTGCGGCCCTCCATCGACGCCTCAAGGCCACGATGATCTATGTCACCCACGATCAGGTCGAGGCGATGACATTGGCCGACAAGATCGTCGTGCTGAATGCGGGCGCCATCGAGCAGATCGGCTCGCCGATGGAGCTTTACAACCGCCCGGCCAACCTTTTCGTCGCCGGTTTCATCGGCTCACCGCAGATGAACTTCATCGAGGCCGGGCGCCTCAACGAGCAGGGCGCAGAGACGATCGGCATCCGGCCCGAGCATATTACCCTGTCGCGCGAAGCCGGCACCTGGAAGGGCCGGGTGGAGCATGTCGAGCATCTGGGTGCCGACACCATCGTCTATCTGGAAACGGAAGTGACCGGGCTGCTGACGGTGCGCCTCTTCGGCGAACATCCGTATGCAACTGACGATGTCGTCTTTGCCACGCCGGATGCCGCCAGCATGCATCGCTTCGATGCCGAAGGTCGAGCAATCCGGGCCTGATGGCCTACTGAGCGACAGTTGAGACGATGGTGTTTTCGATCGAGCGGCCAACCCGGTTGATCTGTTCGCTATAGGTCCGCCGCGTCTCAGGATCAAAGACGGCGATCGGCGCGCTCACCGTGGCACTTGCCACCCCGCCAACCGTCTGGGCGGTACCCAGTGCAATTGCCCCGAGCCGGTCGCCGAGAGCGACGCCGCCGGTGTTGATCTCTTGCCCGGCCAAGAGGCGCGAGCCGATCAGTTGCACGACCTGCGGGCTCTGCGCGAACTTGCCGTGGTTCAACGCGTCGCCGCTTTCAAGCGCGGTCAGGTCGATGACCGATATCCCCGCTTTCTCGAATTTCGACCGGTAGGGCTCGACCGTGGGGTCGATCTGCCCCAGCCGATCGACGCTGCCGGAAATGCGCCGTGACAGCTGCAGCGCCCGGTCGTCGCGCGAAACGAAGAGGGTGAAATGCGGCCCGTCCTTGCCGATCGTCTCGAGCTGCTGGCCGAACACGTCGACGTCGAGATCGGGCGAGGCAAGGATGACGTTGCGGATCTTCGGCTCGACGCGGCCCTCGCGGATCGCCATCTGGCGAAGCGCCTCCACCGTCAGCCACGATCCCATGGAATGGGCAAGCACCACGACATCGGCGACCTGCGGATCGTCGGCGATCTGGTCCAGCACGCGCTCCAGCCCGTCGCGGGAATAATTGGCGCTTTCCTTGTCGTAATTGTAGTCGAAGATCGAAGCGCGTGACGGCCAGGTGAAGAGCACGGGTGCGGCTTCGGCATTGGAATCATGGACAATCTGCGCGAAGCGGTAGACGGCCTCCTCGTAGCGATTGTTGAAGCCGTGGACGAAGACGAGCACCCGCTTGGTCGGCGGCAGATGCTGCGAAAGCCAGCGGTTGGCGCCCTTCTCCGTCTGGACCGGCTCGACCCGCACGGTCGCAAAATCCTTGGCGGGATCCGCCGGCAGGCGCTTCGGCCACTGCACCTCGCCGATCTTCCGGTTGGCATCGGGCGGAATGGAGACGGTGATGGCGGTGGCTTCGAGATCCTGGCCGCGCTCGCCGGAAAACAGGATACCCGCATCCTCCGACGGCTGCCGCGTCGTCGCGACGAAGATGTCGACCTCTTCGCCCGGCGCTGCCGCCGAGGCCGTCGGGATCAGCACCCCTTCCGGCCGCCCCGCACAGCCGGAAAGGCTGAAGGCGAGAAGGAGGGGGAGACACGCTGCCCGCAGGCGACGTGAAGGATGAGCGGCGCCGGTGATCATGTGGCCCATTCAGCGGGAATGGGGGCGTATGTCAATGGCGGGGGAGGTGGCGGGCGCCAAAGTCCCGACGGGCGAGGACTTTCATTAAGAGAGCAACCTGATGTGAGATGGGAAGATTTGGTGGAGCTAAGCGGGATCGAACCGCTGACCTCTTGCATGCCATGCAAGCGCTCTCCCAGCTGAGCTATAGCCCCATCAGGGTGGTCCGGCGTGATGTCCGGTCCTGGGTAACTCGCGGGCGCGTCGCCCGGAGTGGCGGCTTCTTACTTCCGGTTTTTGGAGAGTGCAAGCCGCAAATGCGTGGCCCGGCGAAATTTGTAGTTCGCCGGGCGATCGCTCGTGGATCAGACTTCGTCGTCGTCGCCGGTCACGCCGATGATGCCGGTCATGTCGTCGTTGTCGTCGTCTTCGTCGGCTTCCAGGAAGGTGTCGTCGTCGTCGCCTTCGATCTCGACGTCGTCATCGCCCATATCCGGCAGATCATCGCCGCTGGAGTCGTCGTTGTCGTCGGTCGTCGTCAGCTCGACCTCCGTGTTCTCGGTATCGACTTCCTGGATTTCCTCTTCCTCGGCCTGTTCCATCTTCATCTGGGCCGTGTTCTCCTCGAAGAAGGAGAGCGGCCAGGACTTGCCGGTATAGGGAGAAACGACGGGGTCGCGATTAAGATCGTAGAACTTCTTGCCGGTATCCGGGTCGGTACGTTTGGTTCCGAGTTCCGCTTTTGCCACTGTGAAAGCCTCGTGAGTCTGGCCGATCAGGTCGGCTTTGCCGCCGGAGCGGTTGTCAACGGGTGAGAAAACTAAGCCGGTCCCCATAAGGCCTGTGCTCTTTTCTGTCAAAGGTAAACTTGGAAGGGGACGGGGAGACGCAAATTAGCCGGATGACCGGCTTTCTCCTTTGTGCTAACGACGCGCGCAAAACCCAAGGACTATCAAAGAAGGACAGACCATGTCGCATGGCGTCGCGTTGAAGCCGGCCCGCTCGCAGAAATCCGCCGACCTGAAGGGCACCGTCCGCATTCCGGGCGACAAGTCGATCTCGCACCGCTCCTTCATGTTCGGCGGCCTTGCTTCCGGCGAAACCCGCATCACCGGCCTGCTGGAGGGCGAGGACGTCATCAACACCGGCAAGGCAATGCGCGCCATGGGCGCTAGGATCGAGAAGATCGGCAACGAGTGGATCATCCAGGGCACCGGCAATGGTGCGCTGCTGGCGCCGGAAACGCCGCTCGATTTCGGCAATGCCGGCACCGGCTGCCGCCTCACCATGGGTCTCGTCGGCGTCTACGACTTCGATTCCACCTTCATAGGCGATGCGTCGCTGACCAAGCGGCCGATGGCCCGGGTTCTCAATCCGCTGCGCGAGATGGGCGTCCAGGTGAAGGCGGCCGAAGGCGATCGCCTGCCGGTCACGCTGCGTGGACCCTCGACACCGAACCCGATCACCTACCGCGTGCCGATGGCCTCCGCCCAAGTAAAGTCGGCGGTCCTGCTTGCGGGCCTCAACACACCTGGCATCACGACGGTGATCGAGCCGGTGATGACGCGCGACCATACGGAAAAGATGCTGCAGGGCTTTGGCGCAAATCTTACGGTGGAAACGGATGCCGAGGGCGTGCGCACCATCCGGCTGGAAGGCCGCGGCAAGCTGACCGGCCAGGTAATCGATGTTCCGGGCGACCCGTCGTCCACCGCCTTCCCGCTGGTGGCAGCGCTGCTGGTTGAAGGCTCCGACGTGACTATCGAGAACGTGCTGATGAACCCGACCCGCACCGGCCTCATCCTGACGCTGCAGGAGATGGGTGGCGATATCGAGGTTATGAACCCGCGGCTGGCGGGCGGCGAGGATGTGGCGGATCTGCGCGTGCGCTATTCGCAGCTGAAGGGCGTGACTGTGCCGGCGGATCGAGCTCCGTCGATGATCGACGAATACCCCGTGCTTGCCGTGGCGGCTGCCTTTGCCGAGGGAACCACCACCATGCTCGGACTGGAGGAGCTGCGGGTCAAGGAATCCGATCGCCTGTCCGCGGTTGCCGACGGGCTGAAGCTGAACGGCGTCGACTGCGACGAGGGTGAGGACACGCTTGTGGTCCGCGGCCGTCCGAGCGGCAAGGGCTATGGCAATGCCTCCGGTGCGGCCGTGGTCACCCACCTTGATCACCGCATCGCCATGAGCTTCCTAGTGATGGGTCTGGTCTCCGAGCACGCGGTGACGGTCGACGACGCCGGCATCATCGCCACCAGTTTCCCGGAGTTCATGGACCTGATGACCGGGCTTGGCGCCCGCATCGAGCCGGTCGAAAGCCGGGCGGCCTGATGGGATTCGTCATCGCCATCGATGGACCGGCCGCAGCGGGCAAGGGCACGCTGTCGCGCCGGATCGCGCAGACTTACGGCTTCCAGCATCTCGATACCGGCCTCACTTATCGTGCAACTGCCAAGGCGCTTCTCGATGCCGGCCTGCCGCTCGACGACGAGCAGGTGGCGGAAAAGGTGGCGCGCGAGGTGGATCTCGGAGGCCTCGACCGGTCCGTCCTGGCGCGCCATGAAATCGGCGAGGCGGCATCCAAAATCGCGGTAATGCCGTCCGTGCGCCGTGCGCTGGTGGAGGCGCAACAGGCGTTCTCACGGCGCGAGCCGGGCGTGGTGCTCGATGGTCGGGATATCGGGACGGTGGTTTGTCCCTCGTCCCCCGTGAAACTCTACGTGACGGCCTCACCCGAGGTGCGGGCAAAGCGTCGCTTCGACGAGATTGTCGCTGCTGGCGGCGAGGCGGATCTTGACGCCATCTTTGCCGATGTGAAGAAGCGAGACGAGCGGGACATCGGTCGGGCTGACAGTCCGCTGAAGCCGGCAGACGATGCACACTTGCTAGATACGTCGGAAATGAGTATAGAAGCCGCGTTTCAGGCCGCGAAGAGCCTTATCGACGCTGCTTTGAAGGAAATTTGACGATCAGCCGGCAAGCCGGCACGTCAGACTAGCTCGCAGATCAGTCCTTGCGCCGGATTGCCTCCATGACGAGGCGGACTGACTACGAGCGTGTTCAACACGAACCACCGGCGCATATGTGTCCTAGCCGGGCACTTCAGGAGATTCCATGGCAGTATCTAACCCCACGCGGGAGGACTTTGCAGCCCTCCTCGATGAATCCTTCGCACAGACCGATCTGGCCGAAGGCTATGTGACCAAAGGCTTGGTCACGGCGATCGAAAAGGACATGGCGGTTGTCGACGTCGGCCTTAAGGTCGAAGGTCGCATCGCGCTGAAGGAATTCGGCGTCAAGGGCAAGGACGGTTCGCTGAAGGTCGGCGACGAAGTCGAAGTCTATGTCGAGCGCATTGAAAACGCGCTCGGCGAAGCTGTTCTGTCGCGCGAAAAGGCTCGCCGCGAGGAAAGCTGGGTCAAGCTCGAAGTCAAGTTTGAAGCCGGTGAGCGCGTTGAAGGCGTCATCTTCAACCAGGTCAAGGGTGGCTTCACCGTCGATCTGGATGGCGCTGTTGCCTTCCTTCCGCGTTCGCAGGTCGACATTCGTCCGATCCGCGACGTTACCCCGCTGATGCACAACCCGCAGCCCTTCGAAATCCTCAAGATGGACAAGCGCCGCGGCAACATCGTTGTTTCGCGTCGTACGGTTCTCGAAGAATCCCGTGCCGAGCAGCGTTCGGAGATCGTTCAGAACCTCGAAGAAGGCCAGGTTGTTGACGGCGTCGTCAAGAACATCACCGATTACGGTGCGTTCGTTGATCTCGGCGGCATCGACGGCCTGCTGCACGTTACCGACATGGCATGGCGTCGCGTCAACCATCCGTCGGAAATCCTGAACATCGGCCAGTCGGTCAAGGTTCAGATCATCCGCATCAACCAGGAAACCCACCGCATCTCGCTCGGCATGAAGCAGCTCGAGTCGGATCCGTGGGATGGCATCGCGGCTAAGTACCCGATCGGCAAGAAGATCTCCGGTACCGTCACGAACATCACCGACTACGGTGCATTCGTTGAACTGGAGCCGGGCATCGAAGGCCTGATCCACATCTCCGAAATGTCCTGGACCAAGAAGAACGTACACCCCGGCAAGATCCTATCCACGACGCAGGATGTCGACGTTGTCGTTCTCGAAGTCGATCCGTCCAAGCGCCGTATCTCGCTCGGTCTTAAGCAGACCCTCGAGAACCCGTGGCAGGCATTTGCGTTCAGCCATCCGGCCGGCACTGAAGTCGAAGGCGAAGTCAAGAACAAGACCGAGTTCGGCCTGTTCATCGGCCTCGAAGGCGACGTCGACGGCATGGTCCACCTCTCCGACCTCGACTGGAACCGTCCGGGCGAACAGGTCATCGAGGAATACAACAAGGGCGACATGGTCAAGGCCGTCGTTCTCGATGTGGACGTCGAGAAGGAACGCATTTCGCTCGGCATCAAGCAGCTCGGTAAGGACTCTGTCGGCGACGCTGCAGCTTCCGGCGAACTGCGGAAGAACGCTGTCGTTTCGTGCGAAGTCATCGCCGTCAACGATGGTGGTCTGGAAGTGAAGCTCGTCAACCACGACGACATCACCTCCTTCATCCGCCGCAACGACCTGGCACGCGATCGCGACGATCAGCGTCCGGAGCGTTTCTCGGTTGGCCAGGTGTTTGACGCTCGTGTCACCAACTTCTCCAAGAAGGACCGCAAGGTCATGCTGTCGATCAAGGCTCTCGAGATCGCAGAAGAGAAGGAAGCGGTTGCTCAGTTCGGTTCGTCCGACTCTGGCGCATCGCTCGGCGACATCCTGGGCGCGGCTCTGAAGAACCGCGGCAACAACGAGTAATCACCGGTTCCCAACGATCAAAGGCCGCCGGACTGACAGGTCCGGCGGCCTTTTTGCGTTTGACGTTCGGTTCAGCTGAGATCGGCCATGCGCCAGTAGAGATCCTCTGCGTGATCCGGAGCTTCAGCGTTGAGTTCCTGCACCGCCTCGTCCGGGCTTTCATCATCCGCGGCGCTTTCGCCTTCTTCGCCCTCACGCTCATCCTGGGCATCCTGCTGCGAGGATCGGCCTCCACCATCTTCGTCGATAGCCGTCACACGCTCCACGTCGCGTTCCTCTTCCGGCGGCGGTGGCGGTACCTGCGGGTAAGCGACAAAGGCCTGCGCAAATCCCTCACGCGCCATCATTGGCGCAGCCAGCACGAAGGCTGTCGGATCGGGCGTGGCGTATGCAAGCAGCGGGCTTGCCGCAGCCTTTGCCGCCCCGCCCGGGGCTGGAAGTGGTGTTTCATCCACCTCCGGCGTGCCTGCCATGACAGCCTTGGCCGGCCGGTTGCTCGCCTCGGCGATTTCCGGCCGCAGAATTTGGGATGCCGCGTCCTGTCCCGGTTTTGGCGCCGCGAGGTCGGCCAAAACCTGAGTGCTGGTCTCGCGGGCTGACGTGGCAGCCTCCGCGGGCAGAGGACTGGGTGCGCCGGCGGTGTGGTAAAGAACCTCCTGCAGGAACTTGTTCTTCGTGTCTCCCACCGCTCGTTGAGCCAGGCGCGCCAGTGCCGGTCCATCATAGATGACGGGCGACCCTGCACCGGGAGCAGGTGCAGAGGTGGGTTCGCTTGCCGTAACTCGTCCGGGGACAGGACCTTTCTGCAGGGGGAGGGGATCGCTTGTACCGGCGGACCCCGCGCCACGGTTTGAGGTTGCGGTACTCGTCGCAGGGTATAGGCTGGTGCGGTTGGTACCAGCACCCTCAGTCTGCTTCACCAAGGAGGCACTACGGACGCCGATCTCCGCTTCGGCTTGGGTCCGAAGACCGTCGCCGCTCCTAGCCTCCATCCTGCCGGCCGTCGCTCCGGCGCCGGTGAATTTTGATGACGAGGGGAGGGAAGCTGTTGCTGGTGCTCCTGAACTGGCTGCCCTGGCAGGGGCTCCCGCCGGGCCGGTGCTGGCGACCTCGTCGACGTGCAAAGCGGGAACGGGAGCCGCTTGCCTTGATGGCACGTCTGTTGCGACCACCGAGGCACGGATCGCAGCAGACGCAGAGGCGATGTCTGCGCCGCCATTCGAGCGGTAGGAACTGACCACTGCGCGGGCGACCGGGTCGCGCTCCGTCAGTTGCTCCGCCTCCAGATAGGCACTCACACGTGCCGCCTCAGGGCCGAGAAGGTTGCTGAGGACCTCGGTCAGCGTGCGAAGCGTCATGCCGCGAGCAAGCTGTGCCAGGGTCTGTTCGAGCATCGTCCGCTGCGACGCGCTGAGCGACTTAACGGCTTCCGCCAGACGGTGCGCGTAGTCAGTGAGGCTTTCGCCCTCGCGCCGGCTGATTTTCAGATAGCTTCCGACGGTCTCGGCAAATACGGAGAGACCCTGCGCGATGTTCAACTGGCTGAACAAGGATAGCACGTCGATTCGCCCGCCGTTCAGAAGATTGGCGGGCATGGGCATGGCCGCGGTCGGTTGTCCGGAGGCGGCACTGACCGGAGAGCGCTGGATGGGGCGGCCGGCAGTCTGGTAGTCAACCGAGGCGCTCAAAGCAGCACTGATGGGCGGCAGCATGACCTGCTCCATGTCATCGCGTTGGCAAGACAGATCGGCTACAGCGGTCCGCGCTTCGCAGCGTTCGGCGCTGCGGCCGCGACGCCTCATGGCGTCACAAATGCCGACTGACTGTTAGAATTGCAGCGGACTCGTTAACAATCTGCTAACGGGCGGGCGCTGCCAGTTCCGGCCACGGCGGCGGAAAACAGCGAAAGTTGCGCTGATAGGCACAAACCCCACTTCGGCGCGAGGTGCTAAGCAGCCAGCTTCTTCTTCAAGAGCTCGTAGAGACCCATGTCATCTACCGATATGGGCAAAACATCTGGGCCGGTTTGGCTCGACACGTCTTCGGCAAGTTCTTCCATGGCTTCCGCATTGACTTCGTTCGGCTCTTCCAGACCCCCCAAGGCGACACCGTTTTCTGGTGAGGCGGCGCTTTCCGCAGGCGGGGGATTATCGGCATGCTCAGAAGACTTGGCCTGTTCGACGGTTGCCCCAAGAAGCAGAACCATATCTGTCTCCGTGGCATCGGCAACCTCACCATCTGGCGCTCGGGGTGTTGCCGCGCGATCGTTGCGAAGCTCCACCGCGTCCTGCATCTCCTGGATATCCTCGAGCTTCTCCGAAGCCTCGAGAGCCTGAATATCCTCCTGCCGCTCCGCACGCGTTTGCGCGTCCTCAACCCGCGTCGGGTCATATCCCTGCGGCCCGAGCTTCAGTTCCTCAAGCGTCTTCGGATCGGCCACGTCCTCCAGACGTTGCAGAACGCGTTGGACGTCGAATGTGGCCTTGCCGCCATTGGCGACCTTGGTCATCCCTTCCATGAGGCGCGCATTGTCGTCGCCATAGGGGTTCTTGATCGCCGCAATAACGGTCGCGAGCGTTACCCCGGCGTCGGCTAGCCCCAGATCCTTTTGAAGCTTCGCAATCTGATCGGAATCGAGCTCCTTCACCGCGTCTTCGATCGCCTTGCCGAGCGCGTAGCTTGATCTCTCTTCTTCAAGATCGATCCCGAGCCTTGCCGCCAACCGTTCGGTCAGCTTCATCTTCAGCTCGTTCGGGTCGATGTTGTTGATGCCGAACAGCGCTTCGGCAATCTTGCCCTGGGCACGCCGGGATTCGGTACTGGCGCTGATACGCGCCTCGACGACCGGATCCTTCTTGCTGCCGGACGCCTTCTCCTCGTCCTGCCTGCGTCGCTCTTCCAAGCTGTCGAGGGTCGACTGCATGAGAGTGGTCGCTGCGAGCCCGGAGGCTGCCTGTGTCGGTGATAGCATGGCTTGCGCCCCAGACGTTTGGCGCCAGCCTAGATGCACAGGGTAAACCGTGGGTTAACCGAGAATGGTGCGAGTTCGCACTCGTGGTCAGCTATGCGCAAATATGTCCGTCTCTTCCCAGCCAAGCAGGTCGAGCTTTGCGCGGGTCGGAAGAAACTGGAAGCAGGCATTGGCAAGTTCGGTACGACCGTCGCGGTTGAGACGCAGCGTCAGCTTGTCGACGAGGGCGTGCAGATGCAAGACATCGGAGGCAGCATATTCGAGCTGCGCCGGCGACAGCTTCTCAGCGGCCCAATCCGACTGCTGCTGAGCCTTCGACACATCCACGTCGAGCAGCTCCTTGAGGTTGTCCTTCAGTCCGTGACGATCGGTATAGGTTCTGGTGAGGCGAGACGCGATCTTGGTGCAGAAGACGGGGGTGGTGGTAACGCCGAAGGTATGAAACAGGACAGCTATATCGAAGCGGCCATAATGGAAGATCTTGCGACGTGATGGATCCGCCAGCAGTGCAACCAGATTGGGTGCTTCTTTCTGCCCGGCAGCAATGCGGATCACGTCCGCCGTACCATCGCCCGGCGACAGCTGTACCACGCAAAGCCGGTCGCGTCGCGGAACGAGCCCCAGCGTTTCCGTATCGATTGCGATATCACCAGTGTAGCGTTCGGCGTCGGCGTCGGAGATGTCACCTTCGTGGTAGCGAATACTGGTCATGATCGGCCTCTCTGTTCGTAGCGGAGGCAATGGCACATCGGCAGGGCTGCGGCAAGCACCGGGTGCCGGTGCGCTACCAGCGGGAGGACATAGAGGAAGCTGTGCACGTGATGCATTGCTGCGTTGCAACAAAGCTCTTGGCAAGGCATCCCCGCCCTCCTATATGTTTGGACATCGAAGCGACGCACTCCTCCTCCCAGCGTCGCCAGATACGGATCGGCAACCTCCTCCTCCTCCCAATTGCCGATCAAGTTTAAAGCCCGACGCACCTCCTCCCGCGTCGGGCTTTTTCCTTTTCGGAACCTGGGTATCGGCCGTCATGCCACGACGGATCAGAGTACGCGCAGTCGGTCAATCTCCTTCATCACCTTGTCGTCGATCTCAAGACCTTTCTCCAAGGCAAGCTTTCGACTCGTTTGCCCGCGCCGCCCCGGAAGTCTTACGCCTTCTTCGTGGGTCATCACGTCCGCAAGCTCGGCGACCCGTTGAGCCGCGTTGCCGGATCCCGGAGAGATCGCGATGATCACCTGACCGACACCCGGAGGAGAACCTTTCGCGTCGAAGAAGGAGGAGGCTTCATAGGAAAAGTTCGCACCGGTCAGTCCTGCAGCCAATACTTCCACCATGAGCGCGAGGGCCGCTCCCTTGGCGCCGCCTGAAGGGGAGAGAACTCCCGTCAGGGCGGCTGTCGGATCGGTGGTGGTGTTTCCCTCGGAGTCGAGAGCCCACCCCTCCGGTATCGCTTCTCCCCGCTGCTGGGCCGCGACGATCTTGCCGGCCGCGACTGTCGAAAGGGCGAGATCTATGACCAGCGGATCGCCGCCGGCCATGGGAGCGGCGAAGGCGATCGGATTGGTGCCGAAAATGCGTTTGCGTCCGCCCCACGCCGCCATGGAGGCGGGAGCATTGGCGACCATGAGCGCCATGAGGCCCGTGTCAGCCAGACGCTCGACCGCCAGTCCGGCAACGCCGGCGTGGTGGGAGCGCTTGACGAGAGCAACGGCGATGCCGTGTGTGCTGGCCATCTGCGGCAACGCAGAAACAGCCATGTCGATAGCAGGATAGGCAAAGCCGTGAGCCGCATCGACCTCGGCGACCGCCGGTCGCGGCATCGCCAGGACCGGCACTGCCCGTCCCTTCACCTTCCCGGTGCGCAACTGGCCTACATAGGGAGCGACGGCGCAATCCGTGTCCGTACTGGCCTGCGGCTTCTGCCTGGACAAGGGCGTGAGCGACCGAGGCAGCCGCGAGGGCGCAAGCACCGTTCGCCTCGAATACCTCGCGCACCAGCGCTTCGAGGTCGTGGAGAGGTCTAAGCATCGACAGGGGTCCAGTAGGATGTGAGCGTTACTAGTTACCACCCCGCTGGCGGTCCACCCCCAAGCTCATTCGCACCTTAGTCCCTGATTCAGGTAGTTTGGAACTCCGTCGGGTGGCGCAGGGATTGGCGAGGCACGACGTACGGCTGCTACAATATAGCTATCGATCGCAGAACTGCCCGATGAGCGTGATAAGGAGACATTGGTGATATTACCGTTGCCGTCGAAGCTGAAGCGTACCGCCGCAGTCCCCTTGTCGTTTCCGGGGCATCGACGGGCGTTGCGCGCGATCTTCGCCTGAACCCTCGACTTCCACTTTGCAGGCGATACAGAGGATCTCGAAGAGCCGGCGTTGGTATGGCTGGCAGCCGTCCGTTCCGATTGCTTTGCCTGAACCTTGGCCTGCTGCGAAGCCTTTGCAGCCTGTGGCTGCTTTCGAACCTGCTGAGGCGGCTGCTTCTTCGGTTCCCGCGGCGGGGGCGGACGCGACACAGGAAGCGGCACCTCCACATTCTCAAGGGCAGCGATCATCTGCTGCTCCAGTGGGTCAGTCTCTTCTGATGGCTGGGGCTCTGGCTGAGCCTCCGGAATCGTCTCCGTTGTCTCAGGCGCAGGCTTCTCGACCGGCTCTGGTTCTGGCTCTGGTAGCGGTTCGGGCTCGACCACCTCCTCTGGTGGAGGTGGTTCCACGGGTTCTGGCATCGGCTCCGGCGGCGGGTCCTCGACAGGCTCGGTCTGATTGCTCTCAACCTGTTCGGAGTCGACCTCCTCGATCGAGACCTGGTCCTCCTCGGTGTTGACAGCCTCGGGTTCGGCCGCGAGTTCGATCATGATGGCGGCCGGTGGACCGTTGTCGGCTGGTGGAACCTGCTCCTGCCGTAGCAGCATAGCTGCCGCCGCGAGATGCACCGTGATGACCACCATGCCGGCGGCCGACCAAAGCGCCAGCTCACCAATCCGGCCGGCGCGGCTGGATGGCATAACCGATCTCATGGATCGGCCTCGTTAGCGGACATCGCTGCCCCAGGCCCTTCCCCTTGCGCAGGCGGAGCAGCACTTGGTGAGCTCTCAAGTCCCACCAAAGCGATCTTCAAGTAGCCGGCGTCGCGCAGCAGGTTCATGACCTCCATGAATCGCCCGTATTCAATCGCCTTGTCCGCGCGCAGAAAAATGCGCGTGTCCTTGTTGCCGTCGGTCACGCGTTCCAAAACCGCGGCCAACTGCTCACGCTGAACGGGATCATTGCCGAGGTTAAGGCTGAGGTCTTCCTTAACCGTCAGGTATAGCGGCTCGTCGGGACGCTGCGCCGGCTGCGCGGATGAGGCGGGCAGGTCGACATTGACGTCAACCGTCGCGAGCGGCGCCGCCACCATAAAGATAATCAGCAGCACCAGCATCACGTCAATAAACGGCGTGACGTTGATTTCGTGGTTCTCCGAAAGTTCGCCACCGGGGTTTTCGCGGATGCCGCCAGCCATCGATCATTCTCCCGCTACAAGCGATACGGGCGCCTTCCGGCCGCCAGGCGGCACCTTGCGGAAATCGAGGTCTCTGCTGACGAGGCGCTCCACGCCAGCAGCCGCATCGGCAAGCAGCTGCCGGTAGCCGGTGATTGAGCGGGCGAAGACGTTGTAGATCACCACGGCGGGAATGGCGGCGACGAGGCCGATGGCCGTCGCAAGCAGGGCCTCGGCAATACCGGGCGCGACGACGGCAAGATTGGTCGTCTGAGCTTCCGAAATGCCGATAAAGGCGTTCATGATGCCCCAGACGGTGCCGAACAGGCCGACAAACGGAGCAGTCGAGCCGATCGTCGCAAGAGCGCCGGTACCGCGTGACATCCGACGACCCGCAGCTGATTCGATCCGTCCAAGGGCGGAGGAAACGCGCTCCTTCACACCGGCATTGTCGGCATGGTCAAGGGCAGCTTCCGAAAGGCGCACTTCCTCGGCAGCCGAACGCAACATTAGGGCAGCAGGTCCTCCGCGTTGTCCGGTTTCCCCCACGGCTTCCGCAAGTGTCGCCGAGTTGCGGATGATCTTCAGGGTACGGCCTGCACGGGCCCGAGCACCAGCCAGCTCCAGCGTCTTGGCGAGCCAAACCGTCCAGGTGACCAGTGAAGCAAAGGCGAGGCCGAGCATTACGCCCTTGACCACCCAGTCGGCGGCCATGAACATACCCCAAGGCGACAGGTCGTGGGGGATGTCTGCTCGCTCGCCGGCGGGCAGGAGATTCTGCAGCATGGCCGGAACGTCAGCGGCGGGTTCATCGACAGCCGGGGAACTATCCGTGGACGGCGCTGTGGACGGGGCTGCGTCTTCCGCGCGTATAGTGCCTTCAGGTGCAACTGAGTTCAAGGGAGGAGAAGCAGCCGGCGGTGCGGTATCCGTCGCAGGTGTTTCGGTGTCAGGAGCGGTCCCAGCGGGCGTCGCCGCCTGCGGCGCAGCGCCGGGCGCCGGCGGTACGGTCGGTGCAACGGTCTCGGCGGGAGGAGCGCTCTGCTGTGCCGGCAGTGGCTCCTGCGCCTGCACCATGTTTGGTATCGCCGTAAGCAGGCCGATCAATATGGCTGCTAAACCGAGATGGGCGCAGGTGCGCGAGTAATGGATGCTGGCAGCGGTGGACGGCATGGTTGAGGCACTCCGTATGCTGGAGCTTGCGCCCGCGCCTGCGGTTCAAGCTTCCACGACAGCCGGCAGCGCGCCGGCCTCTCACGAGCCCCTCGATAATAAACATGACTGGAAATGGCAACAATAAATCTTGAACCTGCAGACCAGATTTCTCTGTCTGTCACGGCGTCGATGCTAGCGCGCGAGCCAGCCTCCGTCGACTGGCAGGACGATGCCATGGACATAGTCGGATGCAGCCGAGGCCAGGAAGACTGCGGCGCCGCCCAATTCCTCCGGACGCCCCCAATGGCCTGCCGGGATGCGGCCGAGGATGGAGGAATTCCGGTCCGGATCGTTACGCAGCGCCTCCGTGTTATTGGTTTCGAAATAGCCGGGGGCGATGGCGTTGACGTTGATGCCCTTGCCGGCCCATTCGCAGGCGAGCAGGCGGGTGAGGCCGGCAAGTCCGCTTTTGGAAGCGGTATAGGACGGAATGCGGATTCCGCCCTGAAACGAGAGCAGCGAGGCAATGTTGATGATCTTGCCTGGCTGACTTTTTCCCAGGAGCTGGCGGGCAAAGGCTTGCGACAGGAAGAAGACGGTCTTCAAGTTGACGTCCATCACCGCGTCCCAATCGGCCTCGGTAAAGTCGACGGCATCAGCGCGACGAATGATCCCGGCATTGTTGACGAGAATATCCGCACGGCCCGCCCAGGCCACTGTCTGATCGATCACGCCCTGCACCGGCGCGACCGTGGAAAGATCGGCCTGGATGGTAAGGCACTTGCCGCGGCCTTGGGCCGAAATCGCGGTTTCGGTTTCCTCCATCGATGAACGCCCCACGAGAGCAACATCGGCGCCAGCGCCGGCAAGCGCGACGGCGATGGCCTGCCCGAGGCCGGTATTGGCACCGGTCACAATCGCAGTCTTTCCGCTAAGGTCAAAGGAAATGGTCACGTCTCGCTCCTCCACGTGTGACAAGAAAAAGCCGCCGGAAATCTCTTCCCAGCGGCTTCCATTGGTTCGCCCGTCGCTTAGAGCGTGCGGGTAATGTGCTCCACGCGGAAGCACTCGATGACGTCGCCGGCCCGGATGTCTTCGTAGTTCTCGAAGGCCATGCCGCATTCCTGGCCCACCGGCACTTCGGCAACTTCGTCCTTGAAGCGCTTGAGCGTCTTGAGCTTGCCTTCGTGGATAACGACGTTGTCGCGTAGCAGGCGCACGCCCGCACCACGCTCCACCTTGCCCTCCGTGACGCGGCAGCCCGCAACCTTGCCGGTCTTGGTGATGTTGAACACCTCAAGAATCTCGGCGTTGCCGAGAAAGGTCTCGCGACGTTCCGGCGAAAGGAGGCCCGACATCGCTGCCTTCACGTCATCCACCAGATCATAGATGATGTTGTAGTAGCGGATCTCGATACCAGCCCGTTCGGCCGCCGTGCGTGCCTGTGCATTGGCACGAACGTTGAAGCCGATGATCGCCGCCTCAGACGATTCCGCCAGGGAGATGTCCGACTCGGTGATCGCGCCGGCACCGGAATGAACGACGCGGGCCCGAACCTCGTCGGTTCCAAGCTTGTCCAGAGCACCGATGATCGCTTCCACGGAACCCTGCACATCGCCCTTGATGAGCAGCGGGAATTCCTTATAGCCGGTGTTCTGCAGCTTGCTCATCATCTGCTCGAGAGAGCCGCGCTGGCCAGATTGGCGAGCCGCCGCCTTGTCGCGGGCAAGCCGCTGGCGGTATTCGGAAATTTCGCGTGCGCGGCTTTCGCTTTCGACCACCGCAAAGCGATCGCCGGCGGCCGGAGTGCTGGAAAGGCCGAGGACCTCGACCGGCATTGCCGGGCCGGCTTCCTTGACATGCTCACCCTTGTCGGTGACGAGCGCGCGGACGCGGCCCCACTGATCGCCGGCGACAATGATCTGGCCCGGCTTCAGCGTACCCTTTTGCACGAGAACAGTTGCAACCGCACCGCGGCCGCGATCGAGCTGAGCTTCGATCACCGTGCCTTCGGCGGTCCGGGTCGGGTCGGCCTTGAGGTCGAGAATTTCGGCCTGGAGCAGGACGGCCTCGAGCAGCTTGTCGAGATTGGTCTTGTTCTTGGCGGACACTTCCACGTCGAGCACTTCGCCGCCCAGCGATTCCACGAAGACTTCGTGCTGCAGAAGCTGCTGGCGGACCTTGTCCGGATTGGCTTCGTGCTTGTCGATCTTGTTGATTGCTACAATGATCGGGACCCCAGCCGCCTTGGCGTGGTTGATGGACTCGATCGTCTGCGGCATCACGCTGTCATCGGCCGCGACCACCAGGATCGCGATATCCGTTGCCTGCGCGCCACGAGCACGCATGGCCGTGAAGGCAGCGTGGCCGGGGGTGTCGATGAAGGTGATCTTCTGGCCGTTCTGTTCGACCTGATAGGCACCGATATGCTGGGTGATGCCACCGGCTTCACCGGACACGACGTTGGCCTGACGGATGGCATCGAGCAGCGAGGTCTTGCCGTGGTCGACGTGACCCATGATGGTGACGACCGGGGGACGTGGGACCAGTTCCTCTGCGCTGTCCTGCACGTCGAAGATGCCTTCCTCGACGTCAGACTCCGACACCCGCTTGACCGTGTGCCCGAATTCGACGGCGATGAGTTCCGCAAGGTCGGCATCAATGACGTCGCCGGGCTTCATCATCTGACCTTCCTTCATCAGGAACTTGATGACGTCGACCGCGCGTTCTGACATGCGCTGCGACAGTTCCTGAATGGTGATGGTCTCCGGCAGGATGACTTCGCGCATGACCTTTTCACGCGGTTCCTGCATCTGGCTGCGGCGGAACTTCTCCTGCCGGCGGCGCATGGCAGCCATCGAGCGGCCACGCGCGTTGCCGCCATCCTCGTCAGTGCTGACGGTGGTGACGGTTAGCTTGCCGCGGCGGCGTTCATCTTCGGTTTTGGGACGCGCAGGCGCCTTGGCCGGCGCCGGGGCTGCCACTCGGCCTCGCGCCGGGGCTCCGCGTGGCGGACCGCGGTCATCGTCCTCCTCGCTGTTGGTCTTGCGTCCACGACCGATGACCGGCTGTGCCGGTGCGGCAGGCTGTGTTCGCGAAACGCCGGGACGCGCATCAGCAGCACGTTCTGGCGCAGGCGTCGCAGCCGGCGCTTGCGCTTCCTCGACGGGCACTTCAACGGGTGCAGGCTCCGCAGCACGGCGGGCAGCCTCTTCGGCTTCCTCTGCCTTGCGGCGTTCGTCCTCCACCTTGCGGCGCGCCTCATCTTCGGCACGCTGTTTGGCTTCGACGACTTCACGGGCCTGTGCTTCGAGCAATGCGCGGCGGCGGGCATCCATCTCGCTGGCCGACAGGTCGTGCAGCACGGCGCCGCGCGGCCGCTCTGGCTGCCGCTGTTGTGGAGCTGGCGCTGCAGGACGATGTGCTTGCGTCGGTTGATGAACGCGGGTGGTCGGGGCGCTCGGCTGTTGCGGCCGTGGGGCAGGGGCGGCAGGCTCAGCGGCACGCGGCGCCGGAGCCGCAAATGCAGGCTTGTCGTCTTCAGGGCGGATAGGGCGGCGCTTGCGGGTCTCGACCACGACCGCCTTGGTGCGGCCACGGCCCATATCCTGGCGCACAGTGCCCTGGCTCACTCCCGAAGGCTTCAGGGTGAGGGTCTTCTTAACCCCAAGTGTCTTGTCGTCGTTGTTGTCGGTCATTCCGTTCCTGTTCCTTCAAACGAGGACAGATGGCGACATCAGACCTCGTCTATCAATGCATGTCTCTCGGTACGGCGGCCGGCTTGTGCCGGTGGCCGCGTCATGGATTTCGCGGACGCGCATCGCCCGCTGCTCCAGACTGACCGACGCCGCGGTACTTTTCGAGCATGGTTGCGCGCTTCACTACACCTTCACCCGCCTGTCCGGCAAGCGCCGCGGCATGAATAAAGGCATTCTGGCCTAACAGTTCGTCCATTTCCACGCTCGTGAAGAACGAAAAGGACGGGATGTTCTCCTCGGCGTTCGTGCCGAGCGTCCAGGCTTTTCGAGCCTGATCGATCTTGCGGACGCCATCGCTTGCTGCATCGGCCGCGTGGAATACGGCCTGGGCAGCGCCGGAGCGAACGGCAGCATCCACCTTCATTGCACCGGTGATGAATTGCCCAGCCTTGCGGGCCATGTTCATCATTCCCACGAGATCAACCACCAGCAGCCGGTCCACGAGCTCTCCAAGCTCGGCGTCTGCCGTGACCTCCCGCCTCAGCGCGCGAGCAAAAAGCTTTCTCTGCACGGCGCGATCTACCAGAGCCCGGTCCATCTTGACCCAGCAGCCGCGGCCTGGAAGCTGTCGCTTCAGGTCCGGCACGACGCGCCCGTCGGGTCCGGCAACGAAGCGGATCAGCCCTTCTGGCGCCTCCGCTTCGCGTGTCACGATGCAGGTACGGTCGTTCACAGGGAGCTCCCCGTCATCGTCCGGCTCCTGCTCCGGCAGGTCGGCTGTCATTCTTCGACGACGGCTTCCGCCTCCTCGTCCTGATCAACCTGCTGTTCGGCAGCGAGATCTTCCTCTGTGATCCACCCGGCCATGAGGCGAGCCTGAACGATGATGTTCTCCGCTTCCGCGCGCGATACATCAAACTTCGATAAGAGGCCCTCGAACTTCTTCGTTTCGCCATCCTTGCGTTCACTCCAGCCGACAAGATCGTCAGCGGCGCAACCGGCAAAATCTTCCACCGTCTTGATGCCGTCTTCGCCAAGCGCCACCAGCATCTGGCCATTCAGGCCATCGATCTGGCGCAGCTCGTCCTGTACGCCGAGCTCCTTGCGCTTGGCGTCCATCTCTTCCTCGATCTTCTCAAGATACTCGCGTGCACGAGTTTGAATTTCCTGCGCCGTATCCTCGTCGAATCCTTCGATGGATGAGATTTCATCAAGCTCAACGTAGGCGAGTTCCTCGACCGCGGCGAAGCCCTCGGACGCAAGAACCTGTCCAACCATCTCGTCGACATCGAGCGCTTCCATGAAGAGGTTGGTGCGCTCGTTGAATTCCTTCTGACGTCGGCCCGACTCCTCCTGCTCCGTCAGGATGTCAATGTCCCAGCCTGTCAGTTGCGACGCCAGGCGAACATTCTGTCCCCGCCGGCCGATGGCCAGCGACAGCTGCTCGTCCGGAACAACAACTTCGATACGCTCGGCATCCTCGTCGAGGACAACCTTCGCCACTTCCGCAGGCTGCAGCGCATTGACGATGAAGGACGCCGGGTCATTGGACCACGGGATGATGTCAATCTTCTCGCCCTGCAACTCGCCCACGACCGCCTGAACGCGGGAGCCGCGCATACCGACGCATGCGCCCACCGGGTCGATCGAGGAGTCGTTTGAAATGACAGCGATCTTTGCACGGGAACCCGGGTCACGGGCAACAGAACGGATCTCGATGATGCCATCGTAGATTTCCGGTACCTCCATGGTGAACAACTTCACCATGAACTGCGGGTGGGTACGCGACAGGAAGATCTGCGGTCCGCGCTGTTCGCGGCGGACATCATAGACATAGGCCCGCACGCGGTCGCCATAGCGCATGGCTTCGCGCGGGATCATCTCGTCGCGGCGGATGATGCCTTCGCCGCGGCCAAGGTCGACGATCACGTTGCCATATTCCACGCGCTTGACGGTGCCGTTGACGATTTCGCCCACGCGGTCCTTGAACTCGTCGAACTGGCGATCGCGTTCCGCTTCGCGAACCTTCTGAACGATGACCTGCTTCGCCGACTGTGCGGCGATACGGCCGAAGTCCATCGGCGGCAGAGGATCGGCGATGAAGTCGCCAATCTTGGCATCGGGATTACGATCGCGAGCAAGTTCGAGCGGGATCTGTGTCCCGTAATCCTCGGCCTGTTCGACCACCTCGAGAAGACGCTGAAGCCGAATCTCGCCGGTCTTTGAGTTGATGTCGGCGCGAACATTCGTTTCCGAGCCGTAACGGGAGCGGGCGGCTTTCTGGATGGCGTCAGCCATCGCAGCCAGCACGATCTCACGGTCGATGACCTTCTCACGTGCCACTGCGTCTGCAATTTGCAGAAGCTCAAGCCGATTTGCACTCACTGCCATGGTCGTTCGTCTCCGTCAGTCGAAAGGTTTCCGGCCGTTATGCCGGTATTCGTAGCTATTCGTCTTCGCCGTTTTCGGCGTTTTGATTGGCGGCCTGGGTTTTAGCCAGCTTGTCGGCGCGCAAGGCGTCACGGATCAAATCGTCCGTCAGGATCAGTTTGGCTTCAGCGAGCGCCGAGAACGGGATCGTTACACTTGGTGCCTCGCCATAGGCTACCTGGTCGCGCTCGATCGTGAAGCTCTCGTCATTCGTCTCGACGATCTTGCCGCGGAACCGCTTGCGGTTGTCGATCATGATCGAGGTCTCGCACTTCAAAAGATGCCCCTGCCAACGCACAAAATCTGACTTGCGCACCATCGGCCGATCGATGCCCGGGGAGGATACCTCAAGATGATACGCCTTATCGATCGGATCTTCCACATCGAGAACAGGTGAAATAGCCGTGGAGATCGCTTCACAGCCTTCGACATCCATGCTCCCGTCGGTGCGCTCGGCCATGATCTGCAACGTCAGCCCGTTCTGGTTCATCAGCCGCACGCGCACGAGACGGAAATCCATGGACGCGATCACAGGCTCGATGATCTCGGCAACCCGAAGATCAAGGCCTGTCTCAACAATGATGCGCTGCTCGTGTTCGATCTGCGACATAGGTCTTTCCAAAGTTGGCCTCAGTAAGGCCTGCCTGTGTCGATCGCCTAACAAAAAAGAGCGGGTCCCGGTCAGGCCCCACTCTTCATCAAACGATCAAGAATATGAGGTGCATATACGCGCTCAGCCCGCCGATTGCAAGAGTCGGGTGAAGGGGGTCGTGCACTGGCCTCTGCAGACAGACGCTCTATAATCTTGCGATCATCCGCAGCCGAGTGGGAATTCGCGTGGCAGATCCGCAATCGACGTTCGCGCCACTACGCCACCAGACCTACCGCAACATGTGGCTGGCGAGCATGGCCTCCAACCTCGGTGGCCTCATCCAGGCTGTGGGCGCGGCCTGGATGATGACGTCGTTGACGAGCTCTGAGAACTTGATTGCGCTGGTACAGGCGTCGACGGCCCTGCCGATCATGATGTTTTCAGTCATTTCCGGGGCGCTGGCAGACAGCTTCGACAGGCGCAAGGTCATGCTGACCGCCCAGTTCCTGATGCTCACCGCGTCGCTTCTGCTTGCCATCTTTGCGTGGTTGGATTGGCTGACGCCCTGGATGCTGCTGGCTTTTACGTTCGTGATAGGGTCAGGAACCGCCCTCCACAATCCATCCTGGCAAGCCTCGGTCGGAGACGTCATACCAAGAACGGATCTTCCTGCCGCGGTTTCCTTGAATAGCGCCGGCTTTAACATCACCCGCAGCCTCGGGCCGGCCATCGGCGGCGTCATCGTGGCAGCGGCGGGGGCAGCTGCGGCCTTCGCAATAAATGCGGTCAGTTATTTTGCCTTGATCTTCGTGCTCTTCCGGTGGAGGCCGAACCTGCCGAAGAACCCGCTTCCGCGCGAGAGGCTGGGTGGCGCCATTTCTTCAGGCCTGCGCTACGTCGCCATGTCACCTAACCTCGAGAAGGTCATCCTTCGCGCCTTCATCTTTGGCGTTTCCGCGGGATCAGTTTTAGCGCTTCTTCCGATCGTGGTCCGCGACATCCTTCAAGGCGGGCCGCTCACCTATGGCATCATGTTCGGTGCGTTCGGGGTGGGAGGTATCGTCGGAGCTTTCCTCAATGCCCGCATCCGCGAGTGGCTGAAGAGTGAGCAGATCGTTCGCGTCACCTTCGTCGGCTTTGCGCTGAGCGCGGCGATCATCGGCCTCAGCACGAACACCGTGACGACCTTCCTGGCCCTGGTGCTGGCCGGCATTTGCTGGGTGGTGACGCTCTCGCTGCTCAACACGGTGGTGCAGCTCTCGACCCCGCGCTGGGTGGTCGGTCGTGCACTCTCGCTCTACCAGACGGCTGCCTTCGGGGGCATTGCCGCGGGGAGCTGGCTCTGGGGCTCTTGGGCGGAGGCAGCAACGCCCTCTAGCGCCCTGGTCGCTGCGAGCCTGCTGGTGCTGGGCGGAGCCGCGGTGGGTCTGCGTCTGCCCATGCCGGACTTCCAGTCCCTTAACCTCGACCCCCTGAACCGCTTCGTCGAGCCGGCACTCGGGCTCGAAATCCAGCCACGCAGCGGTCCAATCGTCATCCAGATCGATTACGAGATCGGCGACGAGGATCTGGAGGAGTTCCTGTCACTGATGTCGGAGCGGCGCCGCATCCGTATCCGCGACGGTGCCCGCAACTGGGGCCTGATGCGCGATTTGCAGAACCCGGAGATCTGGACGGAAACCTACCACGTTCCGACATGGGTCGAGTACGTCCGCCACAACCAGCGCCGCACGCAGGCGGATGCGGAGACGACGGACAGGATTCTGGCGCTGCACCGGGGCGACCAGGTCCGTGTCCACCGCATGATCGAGCGGCAGACGATTCCGGCGATGCGCGACGATGTCTTCCACCAGCCGCACATCGATCCTCATTGAGGAATTACTTCAATCTTGCCTTGAGAGAATGCTCGGGATAGCAGGTCGGCTGCAGCCCGTTCTTCGCCTGCCAGTCGCCAAGTGAGCGGCGGGTCTTATAGCCGGCGAGCCCATCCACCTTGCCGACGTCATAGCCCTTGGCGACCAGCGTCTTCTGCATCGCGAGCACATCGGAGCGCAGCATCTTTCCGACATTGCCCCAATTCGCCTGAAACGCGCCGCTGCCATAGGCGATGCGATCCGCGAGGTTGCCGATGAAGAGCGCATAGAGGTCGGAGTTGTTGTATTCCTTGATCACGTAGAAGTTCGGCGTAACGATGAATTCTGGCCCATGCCGCCCGGCCGGAACCAGCATCATGCCTGACGCCTGTAGTTCCTCAGCGGGAAACGGGCGACCGGAGATGCGCTGGATGCCGAGATTGGCCCAGGATGAGATGGGCCTGGCAAGATCCGGACCTTCCTGTGCGCAGGTGACAGAGGTTGGGATGCTCACCTCGTAGCCCCAGTCGCGGCCGCGTTGCCAGCCTTCCTGGGCAAGATAATTGGCAATGGAAGCCAGCGAATCCGGCACGGAATTCCAGATGTCGCGGCGCCCGTCGCCGTCGAAATCAACGGCGTACTTCAGGTAGCTGGAGGGCATGAACTGCGGCTGGCCAAGCGCACCGGCCCATGAGCCCATCATCCGCGAGGCGGAGATATCGCCGCCCTCGATCATGTGGAGTGCTGCAATCAGCTCGGAACGGAACATGTCCCTCCGCGTCGACATGAAGGCCTTGGTGGCAAGCACCTCGATGGCGGAATGTGGCAGCTTTGCGCGACCGAAGCCGGATTCACGGCCCCAGATCGCGACGATGATCCGGCCCGGAACGCCATAAGTCGCTTCGATCCTCCTCAGCGTGTCCGCATATTGATCGGCAAGGCTGCGCCCGGTGGCGGCAAGCCCCTGCAGACGCTTTTCCGAGAAATAGGCGCCGGGGGATGAGAACTCCGCCTGGCTTTGATCCTGCTGCTTCGGCGGCGCGCTGCCCGGAGGCACGAGGTCCGGAAGATCCCAGTTCAGCGACAGGCCCTGGAAAGCGTTTCGCAGGGTCTGCTCCGAGATCCCGTTTCGTTGCGCCTCGGGCGTGAGATCGCCAGAAATCCACTGCTGGAACTGCCTTTCAACTTCCGCCTTGGACGCTGCCATTGCCGGAAGCGGAAGCAACATCAGGAGGAGCGCGAGGGTTCGGGTCACAATCCTCATAAGGCCTCCTCAGATCGCTGTTCGGGCACGAAGGGCAGCCGTCAGCGTCCCTTCGTCGAGATAATCCAATTCGCCGCCAACCGGCACGCCGTGCGCCAGTCGCGTGATCTTGACGTCCAGTCCGGCGAGCTGGTCGGTAATGTAATGTGCGGTCGTCTGGCCCTCGACGGTGGCGTTCACGGCAATGATGATCTCGCGGATGCCGCCCTCGTTCACACGATCGATCAGGGCGCGGATATTGAGGTCGTCCGGCCCAACGCCGTCCAGCGGCGAGAGTGTGCCGCCGAGAACATGGTAGGCGGTATTCATTGCACCCGCCCGCTCCAGCGCCCAGAGGTCGGATACGTCTTCCACCACGATGATGACCGACTGGTCGCGGCGATCATCTCTGCAGACGGTACAGGGGTCGACGGTATCGACATTGCCGCAACGGGAGCAGACCTTGACCTTGTCATAGGCCTCGCCCATTGCAGCGCCCAGCGGCCCGAGCAGCTGCTCCTTCTTCTTGATCAGGTGCAGGGCAGCGCGCCGAGCGGAGCGGGGGCCGAGGCCCGGCACCTTGGCCAGCAGCTGGATGAGTTTCTCGATTTCGGGACCGGTAACGCGTTTTGCCATCGGGCGCTTTTAACTGATATCTCGCGGGAACGGAATCGTCAGAAGGGTCGCATCGAATGAAACTTGCCGCCATCTGTCTCGGCCGGGCCGAAGTCCTCGCTGGCAAGAGCTACAAGACAGGTATCAAAAAGAGCGCACGGCACGCGCCGGTGATGGTGGATGCCGCGGGACTGGTCGGCGATGCCGTATGCAACCGCAAGCATCATGGCGGTCCGGATCAGGCGATCCTGCTGGAAGGATCGGTAACTCTGGACTGGTGGATGCGGGAGCTTGGGCGGCCTCTGTCGCCCGGCAGCTTTGGCGAAAATCTTGTGCTAGAGGGGCTGGACAATCGTGACGTCGCTGTGGGCGATCGGTTTGTGCTCAAAGACGTCGTGCTGGAGGCAACGGCGCCTCGCATCCCCTGCGCCACCTTTGCGGCGCACATGTGCGACCCACGCTTCGTCAAGCGCTATACAGCCGCCGGCCGTCCTGGCATCTATTGCCGCGTGATTGCCGGCGGCATGATCGCGGCAGGCGAGGCTGTCAACAGTGAGCTCCATGCCGGTGACCGCGTCGGCATTGCGGAGCTGTTTGGAGCCTATGGACGACGGCTCCCCGAGGAGCAGAAGCAACGGTTTCTGGCGGCACCTCTCGCCGCGCGGCTGCGCGCCAAGATCCTTGCATCCTAGGTCTAGAACGGAAGCTTCATGCCGGGCGGGATCGGCAGGCCGGCCGTCAGATCCTGAGTCATCTCGGCAGCCGCCGCTTCCGCCTTGCCCTTGGCATCCTGATGAGCGGCAACGATTAGATCTTCCAGGATTTCAACGTCATCTTCCTTGAAGAGTGACGGATCGATCTTGAGGCCGAGCATCTCGCCCTTGCCGCTGAGCCTTACGGTAACCAAGCCGCCGCCGGACTTGCCTTCGACTTCCAGTGCGGCGATGTCGGCCTGCACCTTCTCCATCTTGGCTTGCATTTCCTTGACCTTGCCCATCATGCCCATGATGTCGCGCATCATCTTGTCCTTCTCTTATAGTTCGATGTCGTCGCCGGGCAGGATGTCTCCCTCGGCGGATTCAGCAGCGGCAGGGGCTGGGATCTCAGCCTCGTCCGCTTCTTCTTCGGCTGCGCGAATGCGCACATCCGTAATTCGAGCTCCCGGGAACTGTGCAAGGATCGCGGCAACATCCGGATCGGCACGAGCATCGGTGAGACGCGCCTCGCGAGCGGTGTTGTCAGCTTCCACCAGCGTCGGCGCACCCTCTTCCTTACTGAGGCTGACGATCCAGTGGACGCCGGTCCATTCCTTGAGCTTGACGCCGAGCTCGCCCGGCAGCGTACCCGGTCCGCCATCCGTCATGCGAATTTCGAGCCGGCCCGGATCGATCTTCACCAGACGCACGAAGTTGCGCACCAGCGCCTTCAGCTTGGCGTCGCGGTTCTTGGCGCACAGGTCAACGATGTCCTGGACGGAATTGACTGGCACCATCGGCGCCGGCTTCTCGACCGGCTGCTCCTCGATGCGGCCGACTGGCGATTCTGTCGGCTCTGACGTGGGAACTGCCTTCAGCATGGCCGTTGGACCTGCAGGCCCACGCGAGGCCGGTGTCATGGGCGAGGCAAAGGCATTGAGTGGAGGTGGCGAGGCGACTTGTTCCGTGCCGCCGCCATTGCTCGCAGGAGCGGGGCCACGGCCATCGCCGTTGCTGAAATCGCTCAGACGCCGCGCCGCGTCTTCCGGTGCGGGAAGGTGTGCCGCATGCGTCACCCGGATCAGCACCATCTCGGTGGCGCCGGCGGGGCGGGAGGAGTTTTCTGCCTCGGGAATACCCTTCAGTAGCATCTGCCAGATCCGTGACAGCGTGCTGACCGCAATGGTGTTGGCAAACTCCTGGCCGCGCAATCGCTCGACTTCACTCAGCGAGGGATCCTGCGCCGCCTCTGAGATATACTTGAAGCGGGTGACGAGATGGGTGAAGTCCGCCAGATCTGTCAGGACGACCACCGGGTTTGCGCCGGCCTGGTACTGCGCCTCGAACTCGCTAAGGGCCGCCGTGACATCACCGCGAACCACATGCTCGAAGAGATCAACAATACGCGCTCGGTCGGCTAGCCCCAGCATGCCTCGGACCGTCTCGGCCTCGACGCGTCCGCCGCCATGCGCAATTGCCTGGTCGAGCAGTGACAGGCCGTCTCGCGCAGAACCTTCGGCGGCACGGGCGATCATCGAAAGCGCTTCCGGCTCTGCCCAGATGCCTTCCTTCTCAGCGATAGTCGAGAAGAGCCCAACGAGATCGGCAGCGCTGATGCGGCGCAGGTCGAAACGCTGGCAGCGCGACAGAACCGTGATCGGCACCTTGCGGATTTCCGTCGTCGCGAAGATGAACTTCACATGCTCCGGCGGCTCTTCCAGCGTCTTCAGGAGACCGTTGAAGGCCTGCGTCGAGAGCATGTGGACTTCGTCGATGATGTAGACCTTGTAGCGCGCCGAAACCGGACGGTAACGCACCTGCTCGATGATCTCGCGGATGTCGTCGATACCGGTATGGGATGCGGCATCCATCTCGATGACGTCCACATGGCGGCCTTCCATGATCGCCTGGCAGTGCTCGCCGGGAGTGCGAAGATCAATCGTCGGGCGGTCGATGTCGTCGGTCTTGTAGTTGAGCGCGCGGGCAAGAATGCGGGCTGTGGTCGTCTTGCCGACCCCGCGAACGCCGGTCAGCATGTAGGCTTGCGCAATGCGACCGGTCTCGAACGCATTCGTCAGCGTCCGCACCATCGGCTCCTGGCCGACCATCAGGTCGGAGAAGTCCTTCGGCCGGTACTTGCGCGCCAGCACGCGATAGCCGCTGCCGGGCGGCGGAAATGTCGTGGACGTGGGCCGGGTGTCGTTCATCGTTCCTGCCAGCCTGCGCGGGCCGTTCCAGCCTCTTGACCGGACCGGAAGCTGACCAAGATGGTAGAGGGTGGGAGGCTGGCACGGCGACCCGTGCCGGGCTCGTTAGGGCTGCTTCCTTCCGGACCTGACCCGGTTGGCGAGTGGCTCGTCCACCACCAACCTCCCGAGGGGACATATCGGCAATTACGCTCGCAAATGCAAGCGAAGCCTGTAAAAAACTGCTAGGCTTCGAAGATGAGAGAGGAACCGCACCTGATGCAATTCGCGCTGGACGAGAGGCTTGAACGGGATTCCGAACTGGTGACAGTTCTGGGGCTCTGCCAGCTTCGTCTGATGAAGGACAGCCGCTGGCCCTGGTTGATGCTCGTGCCGCAGCGCGCGGGCGTGAGCGAGATCTTTGAACTGACGCCGCTCGACCAGACGCTGCTGACCTTCGAGACCAACGCCGTCGCAGCCGCGTTGAAGACGGCGACCGGAACGCGGAAGATCAATGTCGCAGCGCTGGGGAACATCGTGCGGCAATTGCACGTGCACATTGTTGCCCGCACGGAGGACGATCCTAATTGGCCTTGCCCCATCTGGGGCTACGGGAGCGCCGAGCCGTACGACAACGACGCCAAGCAGGATTTCCTCAAGAAGCTGATCGAAGCCCTCTGAAATGACAAGATCCCTTTTCGATAGTGATGCCCCTCATCCTGAACCCAGTAGCCTCACGGCCTTTTCCGGAAACACGCTGGATCGCCAGTCCGAATATCGGGACGAGGACTGCCTCGAGCGGGCGCTCAAGGTGGAGGGAACGCATATCCTCGCGTTCACCGGGAATCGTCTGATCCTAAAGCACGACGGGCAGGTCCTTGATCCGCTCTTCGCAGCTTACGAACTACCGGAGCTCGAGCCGGATTTTGATAATGCGGTGCTGCTGGGTTATCGCGAAAACGGCGAGCCTCGCATCGCCGTACCCGTGGGCGTCGCTGCCGAGGATCTCGCGGCGACCTTCAAGCCGACTGAGCCGCGTGCTCTTTATCGGGACGGACTGCTGGACGAGGAACGTCTAGGCGAGGCGGCGCAAGGTGCAGCCCTTATCCACTGGAACGCGACCAACCGCTTCTGCGGCAAGTGCGGTGGCCGCACCGAAAGCCGGATCGGTGGATACCGCCGCGTCTGCACGGCCTGCGAGCACATGACCTTTCCCCGCACCGATCCGGTGGTGATCATGCTCACGATCGACGAAGAGCAGGATCGATGCCTGCTGGGCCGCAGCCACCATTTCCAGGAAGGAATGTACTCCTGCCTTGCCGGTTTCGTGGAGCCGGGGGAGACGATCGAGCATGCGGTGCGGCGCGAAACCTTCGAGGAGGCCGGTATTCGCACCGGACGCATCCGCTACCACGCCTCCCAGCCCTGGCCGATGCCCCATTCGCTAATGATCGGATGCTTTGCCGAGGCACAGTCCACCGAGATCAATATCGATGAGCAGGAAATCGCCGACTGCCGCTGGTTCTCCCGTGCCGAAGTGGCGCAGATCCTCAATGGTCAGCCGGGGGTTGGGCTGTTTGCTCCGCCCGTCGGTGCTATTGCCCACCGGCTCATCCGCGACTGGATCGACTGGCCGCGGTAAATCGACTGGCCGCGGTAAAGTGCGGCCCTTTAGAGGGTCCCGCGCATCGGGTGGCCCTTGTAGACGCCGAGGATGCGTACCTTCTCCGAAAAGAAGCGCAGCTCTTCCAGCGCCCGGCGAACAGCCGGGTCGTCCGGATGGCCCTCGATATCGGCGTAGAACTGCGTGGCAATGAACTTGCCGCCGAGCTGGTAGCTTTCCAGCTTCGTCATGTTGATGCCGTTGGTGGCAAACCCGCCCATCGCCTTGTAGAGGGCTGCTGGAATGTTGCGCACATTGAAGACGAAGGTGGTGACGATGATTTCCGCCTCGTCATGCCGTTTCGCCCAGGCTTCGTCACGCGACAGCACAACGAAACGAGTGACGTTGTTCTCGGTGTCCTCGACGTTTTCCGCCAGAATCTGAAGGCCGTAAAGCTCGGCCGCCAGACGAGGCGCGAGAGCGGCCATCGAGCGGTCGCCCTTTTCAGAAACAAGCTTGGCCGCACCGGCAGTGTCGCCGGCGACAACAGCCTTCCAGCCGTTGGAGCGAATGATCTTCCGGCATTGGCCGAGCGCATGAATGTGGCTGTGGACGGTGCGGATCTCCTCGCGTGTCACGCCGGGCAGCGCCATCAGCTGGAAGCGGATCGGCATGAAATATTCGCCCACGATGTGCAGGCGCGATTCCGGCAGCAGGTAATGAATGTCGGCCACGCGCCCGGCGATCGTGTTCTCGATCGGGATCATAGCCAGGTCCGCTTCGCTACTCTCAAGCGCCACGAAGGCGTCTTCAAAGGTGGGGCAGGGCAGGGGCTCCATAGTGGGGAACATGTCGCGGCACGCCATATCGGAATTGGCGCCGAAGTCGCCCTGGAAGGCGATCTTGTTGGTCGTCTGGATCATGGAGAAGTGCCTCAGGAGGGGCGGCCGGCGAGGATCGCGCGAGCCTTTTCGAGATCGGCGGGAGTATCGACACCGAGCGGAACCGAGTCAACGATCTCCACATCGATCCTCATGCCGGCTTCGAGCGCCCGCAGTTGTTCCAGCGATTCACGCTGTTCTAAAACGGAGGGGCCGAGCTTGACGAAACGCTCGAGGGCGGAACGGCGATAGGCATAAAGGCCGATGTGATGATAAAGGGGACCCTCGCCGTGGGGTGCGGTGGCACGGGTGAAATACAGCGCCCGCAGGCGCGTGTCCGAAAGCGGTGAGCCGATGACCTTCACGACGTTCGGGTTTGTCTTCTCGTGCTCGTCGGAGATCTCGACAGTCAGCGTCGCGATATCGACGTCAGGATTGTCGAGCGGTCGAAGGGCTGCCCGGACCGCATTGGGTTCGATAGTGGGCAGATCTCCCTGCACATTAACGACCACCTCGACCTTGCCCTCAGGATCAGCTTTCTGGATAGCCTCGAAAATCCGGTCCGAGCCGGACTGGTGATCCTGCCGGGTCATCACAACCTCGAAACCCGCCGACGTGACTGCGTCGTAGGTATCCTGATGGTCCACGGCAACGATGATCCGACCGACATTCGCTTCTTGAGCGCGCCTCGCGACCTGCACGATCATCGGCAGCCCAGCGATATCGGCCAGCGGCTTGCCAGGCAAGCGCATCGACGCCATTCGCGCCGGAATGAGCACCAGCGTCCGGTCATGGTCGTACTCGGTCATGAAATACCTTCAAAAGCGGGTTGATCAGTGTCAAAAAGTCTCACGGGCCGCGGTATAATCGTGTTGCAACACCAATGCAAAAGACATAGGTTCCGCGCGATTTCAAGATGGCCCGCCTGTAGCCGGCGGTTGCAAAGGAGCGTTTGCAAATGAACTCGTACGTGAACATGGCGGTAGGAGCGTTTCTTGCCACCGTTTTCGTCATGATGACGGTGTCGATTGCTTCAGAAGGCATTTGGCATGCGGCAGCACCTGAACAGGAAGGCTTTGCCATCGTCGCTGCGGAAACGGGTGCAGAAGCTGGCGCAGCCGAAGAAGAGGCTGCCGTTCCGATCGCGACGCTCCTTGCCAGCGCCGACGCGGCGGCCGGTGAGTCGTCCTTCAGGAAATGTGCTAGCTGTCATACGGCCGAGCAGGGCGGCGCCAACAAGGTTGGGCCGGGACTCTGGGATATCGTGAACCGCCCCGTGGCAGCCCACGAAGGTTTTAGCTACTCGGCCGCGATGCAGGACTTCTCCGAAGGCGGGTCGGTCGTATGGGACTATGACCACCTGAACGGCTTCCTGCTGGCGCCGAAGCAGCACGTCCCGGGCACGGCCATGGGCTTTGCGGGTCTCAAGAGGGACGACGAACGCGCAAACGTCATCGCCTATCTGCGTTCGCTCTCGGACAGCCCCGCTCCGCTGCCGGAACCGGAAGCTGCCGCCGCTCCCGCCGATGGGGCTGCTCCTGCCACTGAAGGTGCTGCACCGGCTGCCGTGGGCGCTGCCCCTGCCGCTGAAGGTACGGCTCCTGCTGCTGAAGGTGCTGCTCCCGCTGCTGAGGGCCAGGCTCCTGCTGCTGAAACGGCTCCTGCAGCCGAAGGCATCGGCACGCAGCCGGCAACTCAGAACCCGGCCGCAACCGGCAATCAGGCGGCTCCTGCCGTTCAAAACGCAGAGCCGACAGCCGACCAGGTCGCGCCTCCGGAACAGCCCGGCACGACCGGCGAGCAGCCTGCACCCAACAACTGATTGGGTTGCTCAACAGGATGAAATGAGAGAAGCCCGGCCTCGCGGTCGGGCTTTTCTTTGTTTGTGCCTTGAAGCTCTTCGATCAGCCGAGGAGCCAGGCCCAGAAGCTGACGGAGATGATACCGAAGGCGGTCGTTACGGTGATCGTCGATGCGGCGATATTCTGGCCCGAGCGGAAGCGGTGGGCAATCAGCCATGCATTGATGCCCGTCGGGACCGACGAGGTAAGCACCATCGCTGCGGTCCAGGAGGGGCTGAGCCCGAGGAGCCTGCTCATGGCATAGACGGCTGCCGGAAGCAGGACGAGTTTCAGCGCCGCGATTGCACCGGTGAGCCCAATATTGCCGCGGACAGGATACTTCGTCAGCGCCATCCCGATCGAGATGAGCGCCGCAGGCCCCGCCGCACTGGAGAGCTGGGTAACGACGGTGTTGACGACGGGCGTCAGCGTCACGCCGGAAAGGTTAAATGCGAGGCCGGCGCCGAGCGCGATCACCAGCGGGTTGCGGATGAGATTGGAGCCGACTTGGCGGATGATGGCCTTCAGGCCGCGCGCCTGCCCGCCGTCGACGACCACGGCAGCGCGCTCCATAAGAATGGTGCCGACGATCATCATCAGGGGCAGGTGGATCGCCAGCAGGATGGAGAGCGCTACCAGGCCGTCCGCACCGACCGAGCGTCCCACCAGAGGAAGGCCGATAAAGACATTGTTGGCGAAGGCAGCCGACATGCCGGCAATTACGCCGATCTTGTCGTCGCGCCCGAAGACATGCTTCGCGATGAGGTGGCCTGCGGTCCAGGTGACGGCGACGCCGGCAAAATAAGCGCACCACAGGCGGAAGGGCGAAACGCCTTCGAAGTGCGCGTCGGCGAGCGTGTGGAAGATCAGCATCGGGACGGCGATCTTGAACACGAATTCGCCGAGGGCATCACCGGTGGCCTCGCTGAGGATACCGGTGCGGGCAACAACCCATCCGATCAGGATGAGCAGGAAGACAGGAGCGACATTGATGAGTGTGGCAGACAAGGAAGGAGCTTTCGAGGGAGGTATGCCCACCCGGTTTAAACGAAGCGGGTGGCGTCGACAAACGCCAAGCGAACAATGAGAGGCGTCGGCGTCCCGTTTGCCTCTAGGGTTTTTGCCTCGCATGTGCGAGAAGACGCCAAACCGTCACTTCGGCAACCACAGGGGCTTGGCTGCATGGCAAAATTCGACGTCCTCACGGTCGGAAATGCGATCGTCGATATCATTGCACGCTGCGAAGACAGCTTTCTCAGCGACAACGAGATCATCAAGGGGGCTATGAACCTGATCGATGCCGATCGGGCGGAATTGCTGTATACGAAAATGGGGCCCGCCGTGGAAGCTTCCGGGGGGTCCGCCGGCAACACGGCGGCGGGGATCGCCGGCCTGGGTGGCAAGGCTGCCTATTTCGGCAAGGTTGCCGAGGACCAACTTGGGGTGATCTTTCAGCACGACATCCGGGCGCAGGGCGTCCACTACGTAACCAAACCTCAGGGATCAAATCCGCCGACCGCGCGCTCCATGATTTTCGTCACTCCGGACGGCGAGCGTTCGATGAACACCTATCTCGGCGCCTGCGTCGAACTGGGTCCGGAAGATGTAGAGCCCCAGGTGGTCGCTGATTCGGCTGTAACCTACTTCGAAGGCTATCTTTGGGATCCGCCGCGGGCGAAGGAGGCGATCCTCGACTGCGCCCGCATTGCGCATGAGCATGGGCGTGAAGTCTCCATGACGCTCTCCGATCCTTTCTGTGTCGGTAGATATCGGGCGGAATTTCTAGATCTGATGCGGTCGGGAACGGTGGACATCGTGTTCGCCAACAAGCAGGAGGCACTGTCGCTCTACGAAACGGAAGACTTCGAACTGGCGCTGACGAGCATTGCCAAGGACTGCAAGCTGGCGGCAGTCACCCTGAGTGAAGAGGGCGCCATCCTCCTGCGTGGCAACGAGCGCGTGAAGATCGATGCCTATTCCGTCCCGGATGTGGTCGACACCACCGGTGCCGGTGACCTTTTCGCTGCCGGTTTCCTTTATGGCTACACGCACGGCCGTTCACTCGCCGACTGCGGTAAGCTCGGCTGCCTTGCTGCGGCCATCGTCATTCAGCAGATCGGGCCTCGACCCATGGAGTCGCTCAATGCTGCGGCGGTTCGGGAAGGGTTGCTTTAAGGCGGCCTATTTGAAAGCCTCGCCAGGATAGGCACCCCAGATCTCGGCTTGGCTGACCCAGCCTTCGGCGCCCTCGACCATGGCATGGCACCAGTCGCCGTTGCATTCGTTCATCGTAATGACGACGCCCGGCTGGAGCTTTGCGACGATCGCCGATGTACTCTGAGGGTCGCGCCGCATGTTGACGAAGACTTCGCCGTCCTTGCCGCGCATCCACGGCGCGGCAACGGCGGTTCGTTCCCCCGAGAGGAGGGCTTGGTTGACCCAGCCTTCCGTGCCGTCCGCGTCACGCACTCGACGCCAGTTATCGTACTCCTGGATGATCTCCATCGGCGTGCCGGATTTCAGGTACATCCACGCGACGGGATAATCTGTGCTTGGCCCGATGCGGATGTTTACGCGCTTCGATTTGAGACTGACGAACCGTGGAAGCGGGAGGCCGCTCGCCCCTTTTCCCGCGCCTTGGGCGAGTGATATGGAAGGATAAGTGGTCGAGACGCTCAGAGCGATGGTCACGGCGGCTAAGATTGGGAGGATGACGCTACGCATGCTTGCCGTTCCAAACTATATCGAACCGGTTTCACCGGTCATTGGATCGCGTGAGGGCGCAGCCGAGACAAGCGCCTCCGGAGAGGTTTTGTTTGTCTTCGCTGACGGGTCTGGTAGAAACGCCCTGAATGCGCTGATTATCGCGCGACTTGGTTAAGGACCTCTGAATACGCCGCCATGACAGCCAGGATGAAACCCAAGGTCTATATCACGCGCAAGCTGCCGGAAGCCGTGGAGACTCGCATGCGCGAGCTTTTCGACGCGGAGCTCAATATCGATGACCGCCCCCGCGATCGCATTGAACTGGCCGCGGCCATGAAGGCGGCAGACGTGCTTGTTCCGACCGTTACGGATCGGATCGACGAGGCCTTGATCGCCGAGGCCGGCGACAATCTCAAGCTGATCGCGAGCTTTTCCAACGGAACGGATCACATTGATATCGAGGCGGCGGCAAAGAAGGGCATAACAGTCACCAACACACCCAATGTACTCACCGAAGACACCGCCGACATGACGATGGCGCTGATCCTCGCGGTGTCCCGGCGATTGACGGAGGGTGCGCGAATCCTGACGGATCAGCCGGGCGACTGGGCTGGATGGTCGCCGACATGGATGCTCGGCCGTCGGATCTGGGGAAAGCGGATCGGCATTGTTGGGATGGGCAGGATCGGCACAGCGGTCGCCCGTCGCGCCAAGGCCTTTGGGCTCTCCATACACTATCACAACCGCAAGCGCGTGCAGACCTCGACGGAAGAGGAACTCGAGGCCACCTACTGGGACAGTCTCGATCAGATGCTGGCGCGCGTGGATGTCGTTTCGGTCAACTGCCCCTCCACGCCGGCGACCTTCCACCTTCTTTCTGCGCGTCGCCTGGCGCTGATGCAGCCATCGGCAATTATTGTTAATACCGCGCGCGGCGACATCATTGACGAGGCGGCAATGATCCAGTTGCTGCGTGATGGTAAGATCGCCGGGGCGGGTCTGGACGTCTACCAGAACGAGCCAGCGATCAACCCGAAGCTGGTCAAGCTGGCGGACCAAGGTCGCGTGGTTCTCTTGCCCCACATGGGTTCGGCGACCATTGAAGGACGGATCGACATGGGTGACAAGGTCATCATCAATATTCGCACCTTCTTTGATGGCCATCGTCCGCCGAACCGCGTCTTGCCTGGCAGGCTTTAGCGAGCTTCGGTCGGCTCTGCGGCTTTGGACGCCTGTGGCCCAAGCTTCTTCACCATCTCGATGAACGTCGTACGGTCATAGCCGGGGTGAGACTTTTCCGCCGTCTGGATGAAGCCCCAACGCCCGAAGGTGGCGTGATTTGCCGCAAGTTCGATGCGCGTCTCAAGTCTGAGGCTTTGGCAGCCGAGATCGAGCGCCATGGCTTCGAGTGCTTCCATCAATCGACGACCGATGCCTTTGCCTTGCGCCTCAGGCAGGACGGCTAGCTTGCCGATGTAGAGAGAGTGAAACGGCTCGAGCCTGCAGAAGACGCAGCCTGTGAGCCTGTCCCGATCCAGCGCTATCGTGCAGATCTCGCTCCTTACCTTTTCCTCCAGGGAAAGCCGGGTAAGCCACGTTGCGGAGGAAGGCGGGTCAATGATGCCGTCCATGTAGCCGAACGAAGCCTTGATGAGAGCGAGAAGCTCATCCCAACGGTCAAAGTCGCGGTCGATTCGACAGATGTGCACTACACGCTCGCCGTTTCTGCGGTGCGTCGCTTATAGCGGATCGTATCGAATTTGGCCGTAAGGGCATCATAAAGCAGGAGGCGCCCTACCAGAGGCTCACCTGTGCCCGTGATGAGCTTTATTGCTTCCATGGCCATAAGGGTGCCGATCACTCCAGTAAGTGCGCCAATGATGCCGGCTTCGGCGCAAGACGGGATCAGTCCCTGCGGCGGCCGCTCGGGAAACAAGTCGCGATAGCCCGGATTTGCCACGCCATCAGCGGAGGCCGTGTAAGGCATCAACACGGTGAGAGAGCCGTCGAAACGTCCCACCGCCCCCGTCACCAGGGGAATCCCAGCCTTCTCCGCTGAATCAGCGGCGTCATAACGCGTATCGAAATTGTCAGATCCGTCGAGAAGGAGATCGAAGAGCTGGAGGTGCGAACTGGCCCAGGCGGGGGAGAAACGCTCTTCGTATTCCAGCACCCGAACAGTGGGGTTAAGCCGGGTGATGGACGCTCTTGCGCTGGCGGTCTTGGCGGCCCCCACGGCGCCAGTGTCGTGGATGACCTGGCGTTGCAGGTTCGACAGCGAGACAACGTCGTCATCGATCATGCCGATGGTCCCGACGCCAGCGGCTGCAAGGTATTGTAGAACCGGAGAGCCGAGCCCGCCTACACCGACCACCAGCACGCGGGCGTTCTTGAGGCGCTGCTGACCGAAACCTCCGATTTCGGGAAGCATGATGTGGCGGCGATAGCGTTCGACTTCCTCTGACGTGAGCTCCATTCTTCAACACTACCAGCCGTTCCAGCCGCAGAAAAGCGAGTTTAATTGCGGATGCTGCCGCCCCCAACGGTGAAGAACTGCGCCCGGTCGCCAAGCGCTGCGAACATGGAATTGTCGGTGCCGGTCATGAACGATTGACCGCCGAGCTCGTGGATCAGGTTAAACAGCGCGGCGCGGCGTCCCTCGTCAAGATGCGCGGCAATTTCGTCCAGAAGAAGAATTGGGGCGAAGCCGGTCATCGTAGCCGTCAGTCGCGCATGCGCGAGCACCAGCCCGATCAATAGGGCTTTCTGCTCCCCGGTGGAACAGCGTCCTGCATCCATGTCTTTCTCCCGGTGGCGAACCAGAAGGTCGCTTCGGTGTGGCCCGTCCAGCGTGCGTCCTGCAGCAGCATCGCGGCTCCGGTTTTCGCGCAGCATGTTCAGATAAAGGTCCTCGAGATCTGCTGCCGGCTGGTCCGCCACCTCATCGAGGTAGCCGTCCAGCGCAAGGACAGGGGAGGGAAACGGCGTCTGCTCCGAGGTTGCCGATAGTGTGCGCAAGAGGCCTAGCATCTCCTGCCGAGCGGAAGCCATCGCAACGCCAAGACCTGCCATCTGTGCTTCGATGGCGGAAAGCCAATCCGGATCGAACCGTCCTTCAGACAGAAGGCGGTTGCGACTTCGCATGGCACGCTCGAAGTCGCTCGCGCGCCGTCCGTGGCCGGGATCGATTGAAAGGACCAGCCTGTCGAGGAAGCGCCGTCGATCCGCCGATGGGCCGGTAAACAGCCCGTCCATGGCAGGCGTCAGCCACAGCACGCTCAGATGGTCGGTCAGTTCCTCGGTAGACTTCGCGGGCGTGCCGTTGATGCGCAGGCGCCGGGTTGAAACTTCGCCTTCACCGTCGATGCCCGTTCCCAAGGCGACCTCACCGTCCATTCCTTCCACTTTGGCGAAAACGGAGAACCCGCCTTCGGCGCCCACGCGAGTAACATCGGCAAGAACTGCACGGCGAAGACCACGACCGGGGGAAAGGAAGGAGACGGCCTCCATGAGGTTGGTTTTGCCAGCCCCGTTTTCTCCCGTGAGCACGACATGGCGCTCGTCAAGCGACAAGGCTGCCTCCGCATAATTGCGGAAGTCGTTAAGTTTCAACTGCGAGAGAAAGGTCTTCTGAGCCATGGCCTTGCGTTCGTTCGTTGGTTGGAGCTACGGGGTATCCCGACGGATGGCAAGCGACTCCTTTCGAGATCAATTCACTCCGGTATCGCGGCGTTCAGGAACTCTCGATGATCTTCCGAGTTACAAGCGCGACATCGCTGCGACAAACTGGAACGGGCGCTGTGTCTGTCAGGAGGCTCCTCATGCTGTTGGATGACGATATGACACCGGAAGAAGCACAGCGGGACCACCGTGAGATGCTGTGGTTTCTGGGGGTAAATGCTGCCTTCGGAATGGGACTTGGCGTCTTCATCTCAGCAGTTCTGTTCTGGTTCAACCTCTACGGGCTTGGCACCCATATACTGCGTTCAAAGATCCCCCTTCTGTCCTTCGGGATGATCGCTTTCCCGCTTGCGCTCACCTTCGGCGGTGCGGTAACTGCCTCTGCGATCATGCTGATGCCGTACACCCGCAAGAAGCATCACTGACCGCGTCTTAAGACGGATCAAGGATCTACGGTGCCAGAGTTCGACGAACGGATCATTCACCTCGAGGAGCTTGCTGCCTATCAGGCCAAGGTGATCGAGGAACTTTCCGACCAGATCGCAGAGCAGTGGAAGCTGGTCGAGCAGACGCGGGCGAAGCTGGACCGGCTGACGGAGCGCTTCTTGACGTTGGAAGAAAGCTCGTTGGATGCGCCCCCGATCACCAAGCCACCGCATTACTGATCTGAGCGCCACCCGCTTGATAGACATCAATCTGCCTTCGGACATCGCGTGCTAGAAGCCGGTCGGAGCTTTTCACCAGAAGTTGCGGCGCAATGCATTTTTTCCATTTCGTAGGGGCTGTTCTGCTTCTGCTTCTCACCCCCGGGCCGACAAACACGTTGATGATGCTGGCAGGCTACTCCAGCGGCTGGCGCGGCTCCGCAGGTCTGATCGCCGCCGAACTCGGTGGCTATCTCGCGATCATCATCCCAACCGGCATGGTGGCTGCACCGGTCTTTCTGGCGTATCCGCAGGCATCGCTATGGATGAAAGGCTTGGCTGCCGCTTGGGTCCTTTTCCTCAGTTGGCGGCTCTGGCGCTCTTCCCACTCCGCCAAGGCACCAGAAGAGACTATCGGCGCTCGAACCATCTTCATGACGACTCTGCTCAATCCCAAGGCGCCGATCATCGCCTTGGTCCTCTTGCCGCAGGGTTCTGCTCATGAAGTGCTTCCGTGGCTTCTGGGCTTTTCTCTTTTGGTGGTGCTGGCGGCAAACCTATGGCTGGCAGTCGGTTCCCTTGTTGCTAACGGAAGCGGAAAACTCATCACGCCTCCCGCCATGCGGAAATGTGCGGCAGCCGGACTTCTTGGTTTTGCTGTGCTGCTTGCCGGACCATCCGTCCACGCGATGGGCTGATCGCCCGGGCCGAAAAAGAAAGAGCAGCGGAGTGGTCGCTGCTCTTTTTGAAAATGGCTGATGAAGCAGCCTGTCTGTTCGCGGAGATCGCACCCGTTATCCTTCGAAGAATTCCTTCATACGGGCAAAGAAGCCAGTGGACTCCGGATTGTTCTCTTTTGACGATATCTCCTCAAACTCCTGAAGCAGTTCCCGTTGGCGCTTTGTCAGCTTCTGCGGCGTCTCAATCTGGATCTGGATGTAGAGATCACCCGTCTGCGACGAGCGCAGCACCGGCATTCCCTTGCCCTTGAGGCGGAACTGCTTTCCTGGCTGTGTCCCTTCGGGCACCGTCACCCGCGACTTGGTTCCATCGAGCGTCCCGACGTCGAAGGTGCCGCCCAGTGCCGCGGTCGTCATGGATATCGGTACGGTACAGAACAAATCGGCGCCGTCGCGCTGGAAGAACTGGTGTGGTTTGACCGATAGGAAGATGTAGAGATCTCCAGTAGGCCCGCCGCGCATGCCAGCCTCGCCTTCGCCCTGCAGTCGGATCCGCGTACCGTCCTCGATGCCTGCGGGGATATTAACGGAGAGGGAGCGCTCCTCGGAAATGCGCCCTTGCCCGTGGCACTTCGTGCAGGGATCGGTAATCGTCTGGCCACGACCGTGACAGGTCGGACAGGTCCGCTCTACGGAAAAGAAGCCCTGGCTTGCCCGCACCCGGCCGGAGCCGTGGCAGGTGCCGCAGGTCTTCGGCTGTGTTCCGGGCTTGGCACCCGAACCGGAGCAGACATCGCAAGTGATCGAGGTTGGGACCCGGATCTGGGCCGTCTTGCCTGCGTAGGCTTCCTCGAGAGTGATCTCCATGTTGTAGCGGAGGTCTGCGCCCCGTTCACGGCCACTCGAAGACCGCCGGGCACGCCCACCACCCATCATTTCGCCGAATATGTCTTCGAAAATATCCGAGAACCCGCCAGCGCCTGCTGCGCCAAACCCACCGCCGGCGCCCATTCCGCCGGCTTCGAAGGCTGCGTGGCCGAAGCGATCATAGGCGGCCCGCTTTTGCGGATCCTTCAACGTCTCATAGGCCTCGTTGAGTTCCTTGAACTTCTTCTCGGCCTCTGCATCGCCCGGATTCTTGTCGGGATGATACTTCATCGCGAGCTTGCGGAAGGCGCTCTTCAGTTCCTTCTCGTCAGCGGACCGGCCGACACCCAAGGTTTCGTAAAAATCAGCTTTTGCCATGGAGGTAACGGCTCCCGAAAGGATTCCGGCTGCACGATGGCAGCCGGATTTTCTAGTCGACTATCTCGAAAGGCTCGCCAAGGAGGCGATCCCTTAGGCCGACTTCTTGTCGTCCTTGATTTCCTCGTAGTCAGCATCCACGACGCCATCGTCGTCGCTCTTACCGCCCTCGGAACCGTCGGAGCCTTCAGCCTGTTGCGCTTCGTAGATCGCCTGGCCCAGCTTCATGGAAACCTCCATGAGCGTCTGGGTCTTGGCCTGGATGTCGTCTGCATCCGGTTCGGAGGCTTCGACGGCCGCCTTCAACGAAGCGATGGCATCCTCGATCGACTTGCGGTCGGACTCGGAGACCTTGTCGCCGTATTCCTGGAGCGACTTCTCGGTCGAATGGACCAGGCTCTCTGCCTGATTCTTCGCCTCGACGCCGGCACGACGCTTCTTGTCTTCCTCGGCGTGCGCCTCGGCATCCTTGACCATCTTCTCGATGTCGGCGTCAGACAGACCGCCAGAAGCCTGAATGCGGATCTGCTGCTCCTTGCCGGTGCCCTTGTCCTTGGCCGAGACCTGTACGATACCGTTGGCGTCGATGTCGAAGGTCACTTCGATCTGCGGCACGCCGCGTGGTGCCGGCGGCAGGCCGACGAGGTCGAACTGGCCGAGCAGCTTGTTGTCCGCAGCCATTTCACGCTCGCCCTGCGAAACGCGGATCGTCACGGCCGACTGGTTGTCTTCGGCAGTGGAGAAGGTTTGGCTCTTCTTCGTCGGGATCGTCGTGTTGCGGTCGATCAGACGGGTGAAGACGCCACCGAGCGTTTCGATGCCGAGCGACAGCGGGGTCACGTCGAGCAGAAGGACGTCCTTGACGTCGCCCTGCAGAACGCCGGCCTGGATGGCAGCGCCCATGGCGACAACTTCATCCGGGTTAACGCCCTTGTGCGGCTCCTTGCCGAACAACTGCTTCACGACTTCCTGAACCTTTGGCATGCGGCTCATGCCGCCCACCAGAACGACTTCGTCGATTTCGCCAGCAGTGACGCCTGCATCCTTGAGTGCTGCCTTGCACGGAGCAACGGTGCGCTGAACGAGATCGTCGACCAGGCTTTCGAACTTCGCACGGGTCAGCTTCATCGTCAGGTGCTTCGGGCCGGAAGCGTCCGCCGTGATGAACGGCAGGTTGATTTCCGTCTGCTGCGAGGACGAGAGCTCGATCTTGGCTTTTTCGGCAGCTTCCTTGAGGCGCTGCAGGGCAAGCTTGTCGTTCTTCAGGTCGATGCCCTGGTCCTTCTTGAATTCACCGGCCAGGTATTCGACGAGGCGCATGTCGAAGTCTTCGCCACCGAGGAAGGTGTCGCCGTTGGTCGACTTCACTTCGAAGACGCCATCCCCGATTTCGAGGACGGAGATATCGAAGGTGCCACCGCCGAGGTCGTAGACGGCGATCGTCTTGCCGTCCTTCTTGTCGAGGCCGTAGGCGAGTGCGGCAGCCGTCGGCTCGTTGATAATGCGGAGAACTTCAAGGCCAGCAATCTTACCGGCATCCTTGGTTGCCTGGCGCTGGGCGTCGTTGAAGTAGGCAGGAACGGTGATGACCGCCTTCTCGACCTTTTCGCCGAGATAGGATTCTGCAGTTTCCTTCATCTTCTGAAGGATCATCGCAGAAATCTGTGCAGGCGAATAACCCTTGCCCTGTGCCTTGACCCAGGCATCGCCATTGTCGCCCTTGGAGATCTCGAACGGAACGAGACCCTTGTCCTTTTCAACGGTGGGATCTTCGTAGCGGCGACCGATCAGGCGCTTGACGGCAAAAAGAGTATTCGTGGGATTGGTCACGGCCTGGCGCTTTGCCGGCTGGCCGACAAGACGTTCACCATCTTCGGTGAAGGCGACCATGGAAGGGGTCGTGCGAGCGCCTTCGGCGTTCTCGATGACCTTCGCGTCCTTGCCGTCCATGATGGCGACGCAGGAATTCGTCGTGCCGAGGTCGATGCCGATTACTTTTGCCATTTTTCTCTCTCCTTTAAGCGAACCGTCGGAACCCCGCTCAGGCATTCCGCTGACAGTTCCTCGAATGGGATGGTCTTGTGTATTCCGGCAGCATGCGCTGCGTCATGCCGCGTATATAAGGAGGGGATTTTTCGACTGCAAGGCGCGACAACCTGCTGAAGCCAGCAAAAAAACACGGGAATGTGAATAGGCTGCTGCGGGCTGCTACTGGCCCATGATCAAGTCGTAGAGCGTCGTCTGTTTTGGCTCCCGAGTGGAGGCGCTAGAGCCAAGATCACCTGGCGGCAACGGTCCGCCCCCTATGTCGGCCGGAGGCACAGGCGCACCCCCATAATTATCGTAGGGACCTCGATACTCTCGATAGTCTCGGACCGGGAGATCATCCTGCGAAAGGTCGTCCGTATAGATATCATCCGGCGGTTCAGGATACTCCTCCTGTCGCGAGCGGTCGGGGAGAACCCCAGAGATGATATCTCCGATCGTTGTCGGTTCCCGCTCTGGTTCGGCAGCGGCCGGCAGTTGGAAGCCGGTGTGGCTGCCAAACAAGGGCGTCGGTGAATATCCAGCGAGCGCCGACGTCATATAGTCTTGCCAAGCTTTGGCCGGAAGGCCGCCGCCCGTGACCTTCTTCATTGAGCTGCCGTCGTCGTTGCCGAACCAAACACCGGTCGTCATTACACTGGTATAGCCGACGAACAACGCATCGCGGAAAGACTGCGTGGTCCCTGTCTTGCCGGCAGCCTGCCAGTCCTTCAGGCGGGCGGCTTTTCCCGTTCCTTCCTGGAGGACCCGGGTCAACATGCTGTTCATTGTTGCCGCTATGGTCTCGCTCAAGACACGCGGCGGGTTCTCGTAGCTTGCCTCGTGCAGCACGTTGCCGTCGGTGTCGAGGACGCGGCGCACGATATGAGGTGTGGCCTTGTAGCCCCCGTTCATGAAAGGCGCATAAGCCGCCGTCAGCTCGATCAACGGCACTTCAGAGGTGCCGAGGGCGATCGAGGCGTTGGGTTGCAACTCCTGCTCGATCCCCATCCTATGCGCCAGGCTGACGACTTCCTGCGGACCAACCTCCATCACCAGTTGTGCGGCAATCGTGTTGAGGGAGTGGGAAAGGGCAGAGGAGACGGTGACTTGGCCTCGGTACTTCTGGTCGTAATTCTCAGGAGTCCATTTGCCGATCCTGACCGGCGCGTCGTTGCGGATCGAGTCTGGACGTATTCCCGCTTCCAGTGCGGCGGCATAGACGAAGGGCTTGAAGGCGGAACCGGGCTGGCGCTTGGCTGTGACCGCGCGGTTGAACTGGCTCTGGGCGTAGTCCTTGCCGCCAACAAGCGCACGTATTGCCCCCGTCGCATCCATCGACACCAGGGCGGCCTGATTGGCATTCAGTTTGGTGCCTTCTTCGTCTAAAATGGTCGTCAGTACCTTCTCCGCCTTCTCCTCCAGCGAAAGGTCTATGGTGGTCTCAACCACCACGTCCTGCTTGACGTCCCCGAGCAGCCGCTTCACCTCGTCCATCACCATGTCTGCGGCATAATGTTCAGCGCCGGACCAGTAGCTACGGGCCTTTGTCGGCGGCTGCGACATCGCCGACTTGATGTCTTCCTCCGTGATGTAGCCTTCCTCCTGCATTGCGCCGAGGACCACCTGGGCACGTTCCTCGGCAGCCACCGGATCGCGAGCGGGGGAAAGCCGTGACGGCGCCTTCAGAAGACCTGCGAGGAGCGCGGCTTCGCCCAGGTTCACGTCGCGCGCCGACTTGTTGAAATAGCGCCTGGAGGCGGCCTCAACCCCATAGGCATTGGAGCCGAAGAAGACGCGGTTAAGGTACATCGCAAGGATCTGGTCCTTGTCGAACTTGTGTTCCAGCCATAAGGCGAGAAGCACTTCCTGTATCTTGCGCTCGAAGGTACGCTCAGGGGACAAGAACAGGTTCTTTGCCAACTGTTGCGTAATGGTGGAACCGCCCTGAATGGGGCGTCCGGTCATATTGTTGACGAAGGCGCGGGCGAGGCCGAGCGGATCAACGCCGAAATGGGCGTAGAAGCGCCGATCCTCGATTGCCATTACCGCCTGCGGAATAAAAGGTGACATCTCCTCAAGCGAGAGAGCTTCGCCGCCGGTGGCGCCGCGGTTGGCGATCACCGAACCATCAGTGGATATGATCTTGATGTTGGGCGGGCGGTCGGGGATCGACCAGGAGCCGGCAGCGGGCATCTGAGCGCCGTAGTAAAGGACAAGCCCCCCTACACCGATGCCAGCCCAGATGCCGAGCACCACGCCCCAGTAGACGAGGGCGCGAAGCGGCGCCCACGTACCCGGAGAATTGCCACGTATGGTGTTCGACCGGCGTGCCGGGGACGCAGTTGCTTTGGGTCTTCTAGTGGGGGTTTTGCCTTTGGGACGCACACCCGAGATTCGATCATCGGATGCTAGCCGCAGGTCGTCCCCACGATGATCATCGTCATCAAACGACGGCTCAATCCTTTGCCGCGACTTGCCTTTGGCTGCCATACCCTGTCGGTAGCCCCTTGTCTGGCCGGCAGACGCCAGCGGTTCATGCTTTCGCTGAACTCTAAATGCGGCGATTTAAGGGGGTATTAAGGAAAGCTGATCGGACCGACCGACAAGATCGATCCGATCAGATAGCCGTATCAACGGCATTCGTCGATGTATCGATTACCGTAGCGGTCACGATAGTAGCAACGACCTGGCTGGTCCTGCACACTGCCGATGAGTGCGCCGCCTACACCGCCCACGGCGGCGCCGACTGCGGCCCCACGCACGTCGCCGGACACGGCGCCGCCAACCACTGCTCCGCCTACCGCGCCAATGCCGGCGCCGCGTTCAGTGGCCGTGCAGGCAGCAAGCGACACGCTCATGAAGCCAATTGCGAGGATCTTCTTCATCGTTCTCTCCTTCGTTTACAATAGCGTCAACCGACGAGGCACGACGTTGTTTCAAGATCGGCGCGAAAAACTTACCAGATTGGGGATCCTCAGCCCGCACCTTCTCGCGAAGGTAAGGTGCCACCGGAACAATGCACCTCGCCTCCCGTTTTTGTTTGACGTAACGAAGGAGCCAAGTCATGCCCAACAAAGATCCTCTCCCGAACCCGGCACCGGAGACTCCTCGGGGGCCGACGTCTACGCCGGGGGTTCCTGATCGGACACAGGGCAAGCCGCCTCTGACCCCTGTCCAAGACCCAGGCGATACGAAAAACCCGCAGGATCCAAATCTCAACCCGGCATTGCTGCCGATTGGTGACCCCGCCGGAGCGGCTTAACGATCTGAAAACCATTAAGGACGTAGTTTAGGCTGCCTTATCTACAATCAAGGGATCCGAGCCATTCCCTGTTGCACCAGGGCGGAACGCCCAGCATACGCAAGTTCTACACAAGTTGGCCTTCATAAAGCCAATTTTAGAAGCGGTAATCGGTTGGGCTTGGATCCCCTACCGGGCTGAGCTACGGCAGCAGGGGAGGTTGGTGTGCCTACACAGATGGTTCGCAATCCGGTCAGGCCGGACCAGCTCAACGTCCTGCAGCAGGTGTTCGACCAAGCGTGCATTGAACACAACATCAACAAGGCAAGTCCTGATGGGGAGGCCTTGGCCCTGATTCTTGTCCATTCGATGCAAAAGGGGCTCAGTGAAAAAGAGAAGCTCGAGTCCCTGGCTCATATTCTGGCCGAAAGCCGGCAAACGTGACATGCCGGGCGGCTGGCGCGGAACTTAAACTCATTGCCGTTGGTTGACTGGTCTTACGTCGTTGTGGAGACAAGGTATGGCTGAGAATGTAGCAAGCGTTAAACCCTCGGGCAATTCGGAGCAGGCGCAAGTTGAAGCGGTCGGAAACGAGATAGCTAGTCTGCGCGCCGAGTTGGCCGCGCTGCGTGAGCGGCTTGCGGAACGAACCAGCAGTGTAGCGGCACATGTTCAGGAAGAGGCTGCGTCCGTCGCTGGCGCAATCCGCGAGCACCCTGCCAAAGCCACAACGCTCTTCATGTTGGTAGGTGGGATCGGTTTCGTCGCTGGCTATCTTCTGGGAGCGCAATCGCTCGAAAACCGCAGTACCTGGTACCGGCGTTACTACTGAGTTGACCAGAGCCCCGGGGTCGATTCGCGGGAAAGTTCCGAGGTATGCGAAAGCTGCAATGCTGCGCTGCAAAATTGCGCCTGTTTTTCGCGCATGCTTCATGTATGATCAAAACATCGACAGATGCACTCCTCCTCCCAGCATCTTTCGATGGGACTAGCAACACCTCCTCCTCCCGGTTGCTGGTCAGCTTTGAGAACCCGGCGCTCCTCCTCCCGCGCCGGGTTTTCTGTTTTTGGGAGTGAGGAAGATCCCGCGCCTGCCATTCTTGACACGCAAGGGCCTCGCTTCTATCTCCCGTGCATCGCTATTTGTTGATAAGACTGCTCTAAGCACCTCGGTGCTCTCGACTACTTTCCTTCAAATACGAGACCACCCGTTCCGGCCCGCCGGAACATCGCCGATATTTGCAAGAGAAAGGCATCGATATGGCTACCGGTACTGTAAAATGGTTCAACGCCACCAAGGGCTACGGCTTCATCCAGCCGGACGACGGCTCTGCCGACGTTTTTGTTCACATCTCCGCCGTTGAACGTGCAGGCATGAGCTCGCTGAACGACGGCCAGAAGTTGTCCTACGAGCTCGTAACGGATCGTCGCTCGGGTAAGGTCGCTGCGGATCAGCTGTCGGCTTCCTAAGCTCGCATCCGCAACGTCTCGAGAAAGGCCGGTCTCGTCCGGCCTTTTTGTATTTTAGGACTTGCAAATCAAAGAGTGCTTTCCCATCTCATGATCAGCGGCATTTCCGGTGCAGTGAGCAAATGCGGGAGACCGCGCCATTGCAGCGACGGTGTGCATGTTCGTCTTTTACGAAGTGTTAACCAGTTGCGGCGATGATGATCGCCTGAGCCGCTGTTGGCTTCGAGCCTGAAGCGGACGCGCCGGAAATGCCTGTCTCTATTTCTGTGTGACCACGGATGTACTGGCACCTGATAAAAAATTGAGACGAGAAAAGGTCGGGTTTCGCCCGACCTTTTTGTTTTTCTGGCCCTATGCTACCGGCGTGTTCGGTTCAATTTGCCAGGGCGGCGATAATGCGCGCCCAAGAGCGGATCCCCTGGTGAAAGGACTTCAGCTCGTATTTCTCGTTTGGCGAGTGAATCCGGTCATCGACCAGCCCAAAGCCAACTAGAAGCGAATCCATTCCGAGCAGGGTCTGGAAATCTCCGACGATCGGGATCGACCCACCCATGCCGACGACGACAGCAGGCTTCGTCCACTCCTCGGAAAGTGCATTCTTGGCTTTCGAGAGAACAGGCGAGTCATAGGAAAGCTGGATAGCCGGTGAACCGCCGTGCTCCTTGAACTCCACGGAACAGTCATCCGGAATCTTGGCCTGAACGTAGGCACGGAAACTCTCGCGAACTTTGGCGGGATCCTGCTGCCCGACCAGTCGGAAAGAGACCTTCGCAGAGGCTTTGGCGGCGATCACGGTCTTGAATCCTTCTCCCGTATAGCCTCCCCATATTCCGTTCACTTCACAGGTTGGGCGCGCCCATATCAGCTCCAGTACGGACCGTCCCTTCTCGCCGGCCGCTACGGAGAGACCGACCTCACCAAGGAAGTTCTCGGCGTTCCGGCCAAGCTGGTCCCAGCTGGCCTTGATGTTTTCGGGAGTTTCTTCGACGCCGTCGTAAAACCCTGGAAGGGTAATGCGACCCGTTTCGTCGCGCAGACCCGCCAGGATCTCGGCAAGGATGTGGATAGGATTTGCGGCAGCTCCCCCGAACAACCCGGAGTGCAGGTCGCGGTCAGCAGCGGTGATGATGACTTCCTCGCCTACCAGTCCCCGCAGCGCTGCGGCGATCGCTGGCGTATCTGTATCCCACATGCTGGTGTCACAGACCAAGGCGCAGCTTGCCCTCAGCTCATCCGCATTCTCTTTCAAGAACGGTTTGAGTGAAGGTGAGCCCGACTCCTCCTCACCTTCAAAAAGGATGGTTACTCGTAGCGGGAGCGTTCCATGCACCTCTTTGTAGGCGCGGCACGCCTCGACAAAGGTCATCAACTGACCCTTGTCATCGGAGGTGCCTCGGCCGGTAATGACTTTGCGTCCGTCGCCAAGGTCCTTAAGTGCCGGTGAGAAGGGATCATTCTCCCAAAGCTCGATCGGATCGACGGGCTGAACATCATAATGCCCGTAAAACAAGACATGTGGCGCGTCTGGCGTCGCTCCTTCATGATGTGCAACCACCATCGGATGCCCGGGCGTGTCACGCACGGAGGCGTCAAAGCCGATTTCGGATAAGGTTGTCACGAGCCATTCTGCGGCCTGCCGGCAATCGTCCTTGCAAGTCGGATCGGTCGAGATGGACTTTATGCGCACGAGCTGGAAAAGCCGCTCCAGGCTCTTCTGGATGTTCTGATCAGCGCGCTGAAGCACGGGAGAAAGTTCGGTCATAACGAGTTCCTGTCTGCGATAGCGGCGCGACCTTAGAGGCTTTCAAGGCTGATTGGAAACTGTAAGACGGGGACAGGCAGGGTGGCGGACTGCCAAAGGCGGCTCTACAGCTTGCGGGCGTTGTCGATCGCCATGCGCATGTACTCGATCATCAGCTCCCGCTCGAATTGGCGAAAGCCATCGAAGAGCGCCGCATCGGCTTCGGCAGCTGCCTCGATCGCCTGCCGTTCCAGCTCCCGACCTTCTTCCGTCAGACGGATAATCTGCGCGCGGCGATCCTGGGGGTGGGGTTGGCGCTCTATCAGGCCGTGGCGCTCCATGCGCATGAGCGTATTGGCGAGCGTTGCCTGTTCCACCTCGAGTCGATCAAGGAGCTGTTTCTGGGTCAGTCCGTCCTCTTGCCAGAGTTCGAGAAGAACGGGAAATTGTCCTGGTGAGAAACCCAAGATGGCCGCACGTTCCCGAAGGGAACGGCTAAAGCCCTTGGCCAGTTGCCCGGCGAGATAAGTTGCGCAACGCGAGCGGTCGAATGCCATGGACCTGATGCCTGTCGCAGAGGAATGTCTGCGATGTATAGCGCCTTACGCTTTCGCCAAGCCTGTGGAATTTCCTCTACAAAAGCGAAAACCGCCACGGCCGGGAGGGGGATCGGCCATGGCGGTTCAAGAGTGGGACAAAGGCCCGGAGAGGGGGATGAGGCCTTTGTCCGGTCTGGAGCGGCGGGGGACGAGCCAGCTTCCAGACTGCGGCGTGATCAACGCCGGTACGACTGAGATGCGTAGCGATCCTGACCTTTTCAAGAGAAGCATGAATTACAAATCAGTAACGTTCGGGTGATGCAGCGCCGGCCCCGTGTGCAGCGGGCAAGTAAAGAAGTTTTCATGGACGGGCGGGATGACGCAAGTTATGCCATACACATGAAAAAAGGCGATCATCTCTTCCTCGTCGACGGCTCCGGCTTCATCTTCCGCGCGTTCCACGCGCTTCCCCCGCTGACCCGCAAGTCGGATGGGCTCCCGATTGGAGCCGTTTCTGGCTTCTGTAACATGCTCTGGAAGCTTCTGACCGATGCGCGCGACACATCCGTCGGTGTGACGCCCACCCATTTCGCGGTGATTTTCGACTATTCTGCCAGAACGTTCCGCAAGGACCTCTACAACGCCTACAAGGCCAACCGTTCGGAGCCGCCGGAAGATCTCATCCCCCAGTTCGGATTGATCCGGGAAGCAACGCGCGCCTTCAACCTGCCGTGCATCGAGACCGAACGGTTCGAAGCGGACGACATCATTGCCACCTATGCCCGACAGGCCGAACGGATTGGCGCCGACGTTACCATCATCTCCTCTGACAAGGACCTGATGCAACTCGTGACGCCGAACGTCCACATGTATGATAGCATGAAGGACAAGCAGATCGGTATTCCGGAGGTGATCGAGAAGTGGGGCGTCCCACCCGAGAAGATGATCGACCTGCAGGCCATGGTCGGCGATTCCGTCGACAACGTCCCCGGCATCCCAGGCATAGGACCCAAAACCGCAGCCCAGCTCCTGGAGGAGTTCGGTGACCTGGATACTTTGCTGGCCCGGGCCGAAGAGATCAAGCAGGTAAAGCGCCGGGAGAACATCGTCGCCAATGCGGAGCTGGCCCGCCTGTCGCGCCGGCTGGTTGAGCTGCGGACGGATGCACCTCTCGACATGCCGTTGGATGCTCTCGTGCTGGAGCCGCAGAACGGACCAAAGCTGATCTCTTTCCTGAAAGCGATGGAGTTCGGAACCTTGACTCGCCGTGTTGCAGAAGCTTGCGACTGCGATGCAAGCGCAATCGAACCGGCGCATGTGAAGGTGGAATGGGGCGGGGCGGCGCGCGGACCAGATCTCGATGCCGGCAGCAGTGGTGAGCGGGAGGTGGCGAAGCCTGCCGCTGCCAAGGCCAGTACGGCAGACGCCTATGGTCCCACGACACCGGCCGAACTCGCCAAGGCGCGAGCGGAGGCCTTCGCGACGGCGAAGATCGACAAGAACTGTTATGTGACCATCGACGATCTGGAGGACCTCGACGACTGGCTCCGTTCGGCCCGCGAAACGGGTCTGGTTGCCTTTGAGGCCGAGGGAACGTCGATTGATCCGATGCTGTCGGACATCGTCGGGATCTCCCTGGCGCTCGCCGACAACACCCGTAATCCGTCGGGCCTGGACGTCAGAGCGGCCTATATTCCCTTCGGCCACAAGACTGGTAGCAATGACCTACTTGGCAACGGCCGAGCAGACAATCAACTCACGCCGGCTGAAGTCATGGAGCGGCTGAAGCCGCTGCTTGAGGATGCGTCCGTTCTCAAGGTCGGGCATAACCTGAAATACGCCTATCTGCTCCTCAAGCGCTATGGGATCGAGATCACGGCCTATGATGACGTGATGCTGATGTCCTATGTCCTGGAGGCGGGCAGAGGCGGTCACGGCCTGGACTCGCTTTCTGAACGCTGGCTTGGCCATATGCCCTCCTCCTTCAAGGAGGTCGCGGGAACCGGAAAGTCCGGCGTGAGCTTCGATATGGTCGAGATCGATCGTGCCACGATCTACGCTGCCGAAAAGGCGGATCTCACTCTGCGGCTCGCAATGGTGTTGAAGCCCAAGCTGACTGCCGAGCAATTGACTCGCGTCTATGAGCGGCTGGAGCGCCCTATGGTCTCGACCTTGGCGCGCATGGAAGAGCGCGGCATTACGGTCGACCGCCAGATCCTGTCGCGATTGTCGGGAGAACTCGCGCAGAAGGCTGCGGCGATCGAGGACGAAATCTACCAGATTGCCGGCGAGAAATTTACGATCGGCTCTCCCAAGCAGCTCGGCGACATCCTCTTCGGCAAGATGGGGCTGCCGGGTGGCGCCAGGACCAAGACCGGCCAGTGGTCCACCTCTGCACAGGTACTAGAAGACCTTGCCGCTGCCGGGCACGAGTTCCCGCGCAAGATCGTCGATTGGCGGCAGTTAACCAAGCTGAAATCCACCTACACGGATGCACTTCCGGGCTACATCCACCCGCAGACGAAGCGCGTTCATACGTCGTATTCGCTGGCCTCTACCACGACCGGGCGGCTTTCATCGGTCGAGCCGAATCTCCAGAACATCCCGATCCGCACAACGGAAGGCCGCAAGATCCGCACTGCCTTCATTTCGACTCCCGGCCACAAGCTCGTCTCGGCCGACTACAGCCAGATTGAGTTGCGGGTGCTCGCCCATGTCGCCGACATCCCGCAACTGCGCCAGGCCTTCGCCGACGGGATCGACATTCATGCCATGACGGCTTCGGAAATGTTCGGGGTGCCGGTTGAGGGGATGCCGAGCGAGATTCGCCGCCGGGCCAAGGCGATCAACTTCGGCATCATCTATGGCATCTCTGCCTTTGGCCTGGCAAACCAGCTGTCCATCGAACGGTCTGAGGCGGGTGAGTACATCAAGAAATATTTCGAGCGGTTCCCCGGCATCCGCGACTACATGGACAGCACCAAAGAATTCGCCCGCGAGCACGGTTATGTCAAAACAATCTTTGGTCGACGGGCGCACTACCCGGAGATCCGCTCGTCCAACCCGCAAGTCCGGTCCTTCAACGAGCGTGCGGCGATCAACGCCCCCATCCAGGGTTCGGCGGCCGACATCATCCGCCGCGCTATGGCGAAGATGGAGCCGGCGCTTGCAGCAGCGAAGCTATCTGCCCGCATGCTCCTCCAGGTTCATGACGAGCTGATCTTCGAGGTCGAAGAGGGAGAGATCGAGGCAACGCTGCCCGTCATCACCACGACGATGGAGCAAGCCGCCATGCCGGCGATCGCGATGAAGGTTCCGCTGAAGGTCGACGCGCGGGCTGCTTCCAACTGGGACGAGGCGCACTAGCGAGGCGACGAAGTCCGCAGATCCGGAAGATATTTCGTCAGGGCATTGATCATGACTTGGCCTGCGTCTTCGATCGACCCGCTATTGTCGATGGTTACAAGCTCATAAGGCCCGACAAGCTGCGGCGTGCTGCGCTGCAGCCGATCAAGGATTTCCGCGCGCGTTTCCCGGCCCCTGGCTTCCAGCCGGGATGCCAGCACGTCAGGTCGGGCTGTGACGTTGATCACGGTCAGCGCCGGAAACGCTGCGCTGAAGTGGGGCAGCGCCGTTCGAGAGCCATTCGCCACCACGATATGGCCGCAGTCGACCTGATGCCGCGTCTGTGCGGGAATGCCGTAGAACAGGCCATGTGCCTCCCAGGAAACGGCAAAGCCCCCCGCTCGAGCCAGCTGACGAAAATCCACGTGGGAGATGGCATCGTGGTCCTCTCCGCCGGCATCGCCCTGGCGGGTTATGACGCGGCGCACGAAGACGATCTCGTCCCGCCCCTGGAGATGGCGCGCTGCATAGGACATCAAAGTGTCTTTGCCTGCGCCGCTTGGGCCGACCACGACAATCAGCCTCCCTTTGCCTATGGGCACATTTTGGGCGGTTTTGTTCATCAGGCGACCCGACGACCCTCGCGCCATGTCGCTCGGGCGACCGGCACACCCTGCTCACGGTGGACGCGCACCAGATCGGCACGCAGTCCCGGTGCAATACGGCCTCGGTCATTCAGCCCGACGGTGCGGGCCGGGGTTGAGGTGACCATGGCAATCGCCTGCGGCAGCGATATCCCTTGGCTTTCGTCGGAGAGCACGAAAGGCGCGTGCAAGAGGCTTAGCGGCACGTAGTCTGACGACAGCACGTCCAGCACCCCTCGTTCGGCAAGCTCACGCGCAGCGATGTTGCCGGAATGCGACTTGCCGCGAACGATGTTCGGGGCGCCCATCAGCACGCTCATTCCGGCCTTGTGAGAGGCTTCCGCAGCATCAAAGCTGGTGGGGAACTCCGCGAGCCTTACGCCGTGGCTGATCGCCTCATCGACATGGTCCAGCGTCGCGTCGTCGTGGCTCGCGACAGTGATACCGCGCTCCGCGCAGATGCGGGCGAGCTCGTCGCGGTGAACGGCGGCGTATTTGGCCGAGGCCGCCTGGCGGCGTGCAACGAAGTGCGCAAACGCCTCGTCGCTCAGGCCGCGCTTCTCCTTGTAGTAGAGCACATACTGGTCCATTGACTGGAACTGCCGCTGGCCGGGCGCGTGGTCCATCAGCGAGACGAGGCGGACATAAGGGTCCTGTTCGAAATCAGCGAAATGCTCCAGCACGTTGTCGGACGACACTTCACAGCGCAGGTGGAAGAGGTGCTCGGAGCGGAGCCGCCCGTCCTTCTGGGCCGCCTGGATCGCATCGGCAAGATCGCGCATCTCGCCTTTCTCAAATCCGCCATCCTCGTCCGCTCCCATACGCAGGCAGTCGAAGACCGTCGTGATCCCGGACGTGGCAACCTGGGCATCATGCGCCTGGATGGCGGCAGTGGTATTCCACCGCACGCCGGGGCGTGGCGAATAGTGCTGCTCCAGATGGTCGGTGTGCAGCTCGATCAGACCGGGGACAAGATAGTCGCCCTCCAGATCTTCTCCCACTCGGCTGGCGCCCTCGCAGACATCTGCGATCTTCCCGTTTCGAACGACGAGAGAACCCGACAGGATCTGGTCGCCGACGATGATGCGAGCGTTCGATAAGACGATTTCGGCACTCATGGCAGGAGCTTTCTGTTGTCTTGCGGCACGCCAAGCGGCTGCCAATGGTGAACGGTGAAGGGTTCGCCGCGGCTTCTTTCGATGAAGAGAGCCAGGCCATCCACAGCCAGAGGCGCGTCTTCATGATCCGACAAGCGGCGGCGGATCTCGTCATGGACCTGTGGAGCCACCTTATCGTCGACCGGCCCCGTCAGCGTCATGTGGAAACGGAACTCCTCCATGACATACGGATACCCCCATCTTGCAAGATTGGCCCGCTGCTCCTCCGTCAGGCGCTCGGGCCGGCGGCGCGCCACGTCTTCGTCGGACAGGGGCGCGCGGAACGGTTCGAAGGCCTCAACCACGGAGGCTGCGAAGGTCTGCAGCGGCGGGTGGAGCGTGTGTGGAACGAGCGCAAAGAATGGCCCGAGCTGCCCGATGACCATACGCGGAACTTCGAAAGGCGTGGCGGAGGCCGCGAAGGCTGCGAAAGCATCCACCAACTCCGTCTCGGTGCGGCCTTGGCGGAGTTCGAAAGGCGCCTTGAGCGTTGCATGGAAGCCGTAGCGCCGGGGCTCCGCGACGAGTGCATGCCATTGCTCGACCGGCATCGCAAGCGTGTCGGGCGAGCCGAGCAGGTTGCCGGTGAACGCGTCACGGCCGAGCCACCGGCTGGCGTCTCGTGTCAGAAGGCTGTCAGGAGCCGGGGAGAAATAGATGGCGTAGCGCACGATCAGACCCAGAATTTGCAAATAATGCCGAACAGAATGGGGCAAGCGGATGGGGACAGGAGGTCACCCGCTAGGAGATTTGCATGACAAAATGATGATGGCTGCAAGAGGCACTTCGCTCACCAAACTCCTCTGTTGTCTCATCCACCGTGGCGCGACAGAAACTCCTCGGCCGTCAGCGCACGGAAATCATCAAGTGCGGCACGAAGTTTCCGGTGATCCCAGTCCCACCATGCGAGCTTCTCCATACGTTCGCCGATCTCCTTCGGGAATCGCTCGCGGATCAGCTTTGCCGGCACGCCGCCGACAATCGTATAGGGAGCGACATCCTTCGACACCACCGCTCCCGCGCCGATGACGGCACCTGTACCCACGCTGATGCCGGGCAGGATCGTTGCTCCGTGACCAATCCACACATCATGGCCGATGGTAACCCGATGGTCGCGGCGCCACTTGAAGAATTCCTCCTCGTCCTCCGCATCGTCCCAATAGTTCGCGGCGCGGTAGGTGAAATGGTGAAGCGTCGCCCGCCATGTCGGATGATTGGTCGCGTTGATACGGACGGCGGCCGCAATGTTCACGAACTTGCCGATTGTGGCGCACCAGACCGAGCCATCCTGCATGACGTAGGAATAGTCCCCGATCTCCGCCTCGTCGATGCGGCAGCGTTCGGAAATCTCTGTATAGCGGCCCAGGATCGAGTTCTTGACGCTCGCGCTCGGATGGATGAAGGGCTCCAGCCCAACCTTGACGCTCATGCGGCAGCCTTCCGCGGCGAGAACTGCATCACATCGAGAACCCGGTCCGCCACCGCTTCGCGTACCTCCTCGTCATGGAAGATCCCGAGCAATGCGACGCCCTTCTGCTTCTTCTCGGCGATCATCTCGACCACCACGCGACGGTTGCGAGCGTCAAGCGAGGCCGTAGGCTCGTCGAGCAGAAGAATGCTGTGGTCTGTGATGAAGCCGCGCGCAATGTTGACCCGCTGCTGTTCGCCGCCGGAAAAGGTCGCGGGCGGCAAGCTCCAGAGTTCCCTGGGTAGGTTCAACTGAGACAACCGCGCAGATGCCGTGTCTCTCGCCTCTCCCGGGTTGACCCCACGCGCGAGCAGAGGCTCGGCCACGACGTCCAGTGCCGAGACACGGGGGACAGTGCGCAGGAACTGACTGACATAGCCCAGAGTGTGCCGGCGAACATCCAGCACCGTTCGGGGATCTGCATCCGCGATGTTGACGGTCTTGCCGCGGTGAGCGACCAGGATTTGCCCGGCATCAACAGCATAATTGCCATAGAGCATTTTCAGGATCGAGCTCTTGCCGATCCCGGAGGGTCCGCCGAGCACGACACATTCGCCGCTGGCGACGGAGAAGTTCACGTCGTTGACGACCGGCAGCTTAATGCCGTCGCGCAGGTGCATGGTGAAGCTCTTGAAGACTTCGGAGACGACGAGGGGAGTGGTCATGGCTTGTCTCCTAGACCTGCAGAATGGACGACACGAGGAGCTGCGTGTAGGGCTCGCGCGGATCGTCCAGCACACGGTCGGTCAACCCCTGTTCGATCACATGGCCCTCCTTCATCACCATCATCCGGTGAGATAGCAGTCGGGCGACGGCAAGATCATGGGTGACGATAATGGCCGCTAGCCCCAGATCGTTGACGAGGCCGCGAACGAGATCCAGAAGGCGGGCCTGCACCGAAACGTCGAGGCCCCCGGTCGGCTCATCCATGAAGACGAGCCGAGGGCCCGTCACAAGGTTGCGGGCGATCTGCAGTCGCTGGCGCATGCCGCCGGAAAAGGCGCGTGGCGCATCATCGATCCGGTCCGTACCGATCTCTACCCGTGTCAGCCAGTCCAGGGCGGTGGTGCGGATATCGCCATAGTGGCGGTTTCCGACCGCCATCAGCCGCTCGCCCACATTGGCGCCGGCCGAAACCGTCATGCGCAAGCCATCCGCCGGGTTCTGGTGGACGAAACCCCAGTCGGTACGCATCAGGAAGCGGCGCTCCGCCTCGCCCATGTGGTAAAGATCCCGGACGCTGCCGTCGCGCATCGAATACTCGACACTGCCGGTCGTCGGCATCAAGCGCGTCGAGATGCAGTTCAGGAGCGTCGTCTTTCCTGAACCGGACTCACCCACAATCGCGAGCACCTCGCCCGGCCAGAGATCGAAGGAGACCTCCTTGCAGCCGATACGCTGGCCATAGAATTTCGAGACTGCATTGACCTTCAGGAGCGGTGCTTCACTCATTCCGCAGCCTCCTGACGCGCGAGAAGTTCTCCGGCATGACCCTGGTCACGCCGTTCCTCGCAATGATCGGTGTCGGAGCAGACGAACATGCGGCCACCGCGATCGTCGAGGATGACTTCGTCCAGATAGACGTCCTCCGCACCGCATAGAGCGCAAGGCTTGTCGAAGCGCTGGATTTCAAACGGATGGTCTTCGAAATCGAGGCTGACTACTTCCGTATGGGGAGGAATGGCATAGATCCGTTTCTCACGGCCCGCTCCAAACAGCTGCAGGGCGTCGGACATGTGCATTTTTGGGTTATCGAACTTGGGTGTCGGCGACGGGTCCATGACGTAACGGCCTGCGACCTTCACGGGATAGGCGTAGGTCTTGGAAATGCGCCCGTTATGGGCAATGTCCTCGTAGAGCTTCACGTGCATGAGGCCATATTCCTCCAGCGCATGCATCTTGCGCGTCTCCGTCTCGCGCGGCTCGAGAAAGCGCAGAGGTTCGGGGATCGGCACCTGGTAGACGAGCACCTGGCCCTCCGACAGCGTCTGCTCTGGAATGCGGTGGCGGGTCTGGATGACTGTAGCATCCTTTGTGTGGGTGGTGACGGCGACACTGGCGACCTTCTGGAAGAAGGCGCGGATGGAGACAGCATTGGTCGTGTCGTCTGCACCCTGATCAATGACCTTCAAGACGTCCTTAGGCCCGATGATGGACGCAGTGACCTGAACGCCGCCGGTACCCCAGCCGTATGGCATGGGCATCTCGCGAGAGGCGAACGGTACCTGGTATCCCGGAATGGCAATTGCTTTAAGGATGGCGCGGCGGATCATCCGCTTCGTCTGTTCGTCCAGATAGGCAAAGTTGTAGGTCGCCAGACCTTGGTCGGATGGAACCTCAAGAGACATTGCGTGTTACTCCCGTACAAATGGAGATAGGTGTCATGGATACTGGCCTTCTGATCACGATGTTCTTTTCGGTCTTTGCGGCGACAGGTGTTTGCTGCGCTTATTGGTATGGCGAAGCTGGCCGCGACTGAGCGTTACTGTTCGGCGGAATTGGCCTCTGCGCCAGCGACCTCACTTTTCGCAGCCTCGATATCGGAACGCATCTTCCTCACCAGTGCGAGTTCAGCCTGAAAATCCACGTAGTGCGGCAACTTGAGATGTTCGACGAAACCCGTTGCCTGTACGTTGTCGGCGTGGGAAATGACGAATTCCTCGTCCTGCGCCGGCGCGGTGACATCCTCCCCTAACTCCTCCGCTCTCAGAGCCCGGTCCACGAGCGACATGCTCATTGCCTTGCGTTCGCTCTGGCCAAAGACGAGGCCATAGCCTCGGGTGAACTGCGGTGGCGCCTTGGCTGAACCCTTGAACTGGTTCACCATCTGGCATTCCGTCACTTGAATGCGACCGAGTGAAACCGCAAAGCCAAGTTCCGGTACCTCCATCTCGACCTCCACCTCGCCGATGCGGATCTCGCCGACGAACGGATGATTGCGACCAAAGCCGCGCTGGGTGGAATAGCCAAGCGCAAGCAGAAACCCTTCGTCTCCCCGGGCAAGCGCCTGCAGCCGCAGATCGCGTCCCATTGGGAATTCCATGGGCTCCCGCGTAAGGTCGCCGGCAGGCCGGTCGTCGGGGAGGCTTCCATCTTCCTCGATCAGTCCCTCACCGGCGAGTATGTCCGATACGCGTGTCATGGTGCCGGGTAGCGGCTCCTTGCGCGCGGGCTCTTCCACGTCATCCTGGCGCAGAAGCGAGGGATCAAGGAGCCTGTGGGTATAGTCGAATGTAGGCCCCAGAACCTGCCCGCCGGGCAAGTCCTTATAGGTCGCCGAGATCCGGCGTTCGATGGCCATTCTGGCGGTGTCTACTGGAACCGAGGTGCCGAAACGTGGCAGCGTTGTGCGGTAGGCTCGCAACAGAAAAATCGCCTCGATCAGGTCACCGCGGGACTGCCGCACCGCGAGCGCTGCGAGGGCTCGATCGTAGAGTGACGCTTCCGCCATGACCCGGTCGACCGCGAGAGCAAGCTGCTCGACAATTTGATCTATTGTCACCGAAGGCAGCGAACGCTCACCGCGGCGACGGTCCGCGAGGAGGCGGTGAGCAGCATTGATGGCGGCCTCGCCACCCTTGACGGCTACATACATCAGCGCTCTCCTCAGGCGATCGTGGTTGTTCGGGGCAGGCAGACCAGCGTCCGGCCCGCGGTCAGAATGACGTCGACGCCGCGTGGAAACAGAGCGCGATTGCCTCTCCAGATTTCCTCGAAATATTCCGGCAGACCGGTGACCTTGATCGTTGCGCTGTCCTTGATGCCCGGCCCAGAGAGGACGAGCGACCGCCCTTCGCCGATTGCGGCCACCTCGATGATGATGGTCGTCGAGCGATCTGGATATTCCTGCGTCCCCAGGGAAAAGAGATCGAAGGAGCAGAGACCGGCCCCGGCCTGCTTGAAGGCAAACTTGGCCTCGCTCTTGTCCTGCGTCGCGGCGGCACCCGTATGGAACGCGATCCAGTCGGCAACGGCAGATTTAGCGAACGATGATTGTAGCCACACCGGCGTGTCGGCGTCGCACAGAGCAAGCGCGATGGCGCCGGCCGCCTCGCCGAGCGGGGAGGGTTGTCCGATTTCCGTTCCGACCGTCTGATGGGTGCCCGGACGGGACATCCCGTCCATCAACAGGCGGAACACGGCTTGTGCGTCGAAAACGGGTTGCGCGAAGCCACCCGACAAGGCCTTTGCATTCATGCTCATCAATCATCTCCCCGGACCATGGTGAAGAAGTCCACGCGCGTTGCTGCCGTCTCTTCCGCCTGCCGCCGATCCTCCGCAGTAACTCGCCTTTCGATTGGCTTGAGAATCTCCTCTTCCACGAACGAACGCGTCTCCTCCTCCTGCCAGAGCGCATCGAAGATGGCTGCAAGCTTGGCTTTCGATTTGTCTGTTCCGAGAGCATGCGAATGGCCCGCGGTGCCAGACTCAAGCAGGATCGTTGCTCGGGTGACAGTCGCCTCCCCGAGGTTGAAAGGCGCGCCGCCGCCGCCGATACGGCCGCGAACCATGACCAGTCCGGTCTCAGGTCCGCGAAGTGGAGTGGCTTTCGGCTTGTAGGGTAGTTTTTCCCAGGCGGATGTCAGTTCACCCAATTGAGCACTTGAAAGCAGTTTAGCCGTCCGCCGACGTGGGACGTCTTCTGCACTGGAGGAGGGTTGGGAAGCAGTCATCGCATCTCTCTAAATGTCTATTGTTGTAGACAACCGTACAATTAACTGTATAACTAAGCCTCCTGCGTAACAAGAGTGTGACATGGCGACGGATTCATCGGTTCAGAGACAAAGCGGCGTAGCCCTTTGGCGTCAGATTGCTGACCGCATAAGAGGAGCCATCGCGAACGGTGAATATGATGACACCGGGCGAGTTCCCCCTGAGATGGCGCTTGCAGCACGCTTCGGCGTCAATCGCCACACTGTCAGGAGTGCTCTTGCTGCGCTCGCGCAGGAAGACATCGTTCGGCCGATACAGGGGATCGGCACGATGATCGTGCGCAAGGAACGTCTCAATTTTCCGATCTCTCGCCGGACCCGTTTCATTGAAGGCTTGGGCGCACAGGCGCGTGAGACGGAAGGACTGCTGCTACAGTCTCGTGAGGAGCTGGCATCGGAAGATCTATTGCGCCGGCTGGAGTTGGCGGAGGGAAGCCATGTTGTCCGGTTGGAGACTTTGCGGAAAGCCGATGGCCGACCGGTGTCGCGAGCGACAGCGTGGTTTCCGGTGCCCTGGTTCGCAGGGATAGACGAAGCGTACCAGCGCAGCGGGTCCATCACTGCAGCGTTCAAATCGCTCGGGTTGTCAGACTACACTCGGGTTTCCACCGAAGTGACTGCCACTCACGCCGACGCTTCCGACATGAAGGACCTCAAACTGTCAGCCGGCGCCATTGTGCTCGTGACGCGATCGCTCAATGCAGATCCCGGCGGCAAGCCGGTCCAGTTTGCCATTAGCCGCTTCCCTGCAGATCGGGTACAGTTCACCATTGAGAACTGAACCCGCCGATGCGGTTTTGGGAAAATCAGTGGGCGCCCGACATGTCGCCAAGAACCTCCTTGGAGGCAACGGTCGAATCCGGGTTGAGCTTGTAGACCATTGGCACGCCGGTCGCGAGGTTGAGCTTCAGGATCTCTTCCTTGCTCAATCGGTCGAGCACCATGACCAAGGCCCGCAAGGAGTTCCCATGGGCAGCAACCAGCACCGTCTCGCCCCGCAGGACGCGGGGCAGGATCTCGGTCATGTAGTAAGGCCAGACCCGGGCTCCGGTGTCGCGCAGGCTCTCGCCACCCGGAGGCGGCACGTCATAGGAGCGGCGCCAGATATGCACCTGCTCCTCGCCCCATTTCTTGCGGGCGTCGTCCTTGTTGAGACCCGCAAGGTCACCATAGTCGCGCTCGTTGAGGGCTTCGTCACGAATAGTTTCGAGTTCGGGTTGCTCCACCTTGTCCAGCACGATCCGGAGCGTGTCCTGAGCCCGCTTCAAGACCGACGTGAAGGCGATGTCGAACTTCAGACCTGCGTCGGCAAGCGCCTGCCCGCCGGTCTCAGCTTCCTTGATTCCCAGTTCAGTCAGATCAGGGTCGCGCCAGCCGGTGAACAGGTTCTTCAGGTTCCATTCGCTTTGGCCGTGGCGGACAAGGACGAGAGTACCGCTCATAAATCATTTCCTCCGGATGTCAGTGTTTCAGCCCGAGCACGTCGAGCATGTCGTAAAATCCCGGCTTCTTGTCACGCCCCCAAAGGGCGGCAGCAACAGCACCGCGAGCAAAGATCGAGCGGTCGCGCGCGCTGTGCGATAGGGTGACCAGTTCACCTTCGCCAGCAAAAAGCACGGAGTGGTCGCCCACGACGGAGCCGCCTCGAAGCGTTGCGAAGCCGATGGTCCCAACTTCGCGAGCCCCCGTATGCCCGTCTCGCACCTTGACGGCATTGGCAGCCAACTGAACATTCCGACCGGTGGCCGCAGCCTCGCCCAGAAGCAGTGCCGTGCCCGAGGGTGCGTCGACCTTGTGCTTGTGGTGCATCTCCACCACCTCGATATCCCAATTCTCCGCAGGCAGCGCGCCCGCGGCCTGCTCCGTCAGAACACCAAGCAGATTGACGCCCAAACTCATGTTGCCGGACTTGATGATGCGGGCATGACGCGCCGCTGCCTCAAACTTGGCTTCATCGTCTGGCGAACACCCGGTCGTGCCGATGACGTGAACGATACGGGCCTGCGCGGCAAGACCGGCAAAGCTGATGCTGGACGCCGGGCTGGTGAAATCGACAACGCCGTCCGCGTCGACGAAAGCGCGAAGCGGGTCATGGGTCACCGCCACACCCGCCGTGCCTGCGCCGGCGAGTTCTCCCGCGTCGCGTCCAAGAAATAGCGAGCCTTCGCGCTCGATCGCAGCATGCAGCAGGACGCCCTCGGTTTCCCGGATCACCCGGATCAACGTCTGACCCATGCGACCGGCAGCACCAACGACAACGAGTTTCATAGGACTGCCGCTCATGGGGTTGCTTTCATGTTACTGCAAAGGTTCCGGTGCCTGGAGATTGTTGAGGCGAGCGTAAAGACCGTCCTTGCGCTGCGCAAGCTCATCATGGGAGCCTTCCTCAACCACGCGGCCCTCATGCATGACAACGATCTTGTCCGCATTGACAACGGTTGAGAGCCGGTGGGCGATCACGATCACGGTTCGACCGTTCATGGCCGACTCAAGTGCCTTCTGCACTGCTGCTTCCGACTCGTTGTCCAGTGCAGACGTGGCTTCGTCGAGAAGCAGGATCGGCGCATTGCGCACCAGGGCGCGAGCGATAGAAAGGCGCTGCCTCTGTCCCCCCGATAGCGTTACGCCGTTTTCGCCGACGGGCGTGTCATAGCCGGCGGGCTGCAACAGAATGAAATCGTGCGCATATGCGAGCTTTGCCGCTGCCTCGACCTCCGCATCCGAAGCGTCTGGCCTGCCATAACGGATATTGTCGCGGATCGTACCTTCGAACAAATAGGGTTGCTGGGAGACATAAGCCAGGCAGCGGCGCAGGGAGAGTTTGGTGACGCGGCTGATATCCTGGCCGTCAATGAGGATGCGTCCAGCCGAGGGGTCGTGGAAGCGAGGGATCAGGTTGATGATGGTTGACTTTCCGGCCCCCGAAGGGCCGACAAGGGCAGTGGTCTTGCCTCCCTCCGCCACGATGCTGACGCCTTTGATCACCGGCTCTTGGTTCGCATAGCCGAAGGTAACGTCCTGCATCTCCACCCGGGCTTGCGTGACGACAAGATCCCTTGCGCCTTGCGTGTCCCGCTGCAATGGCTGCATGTCGAGAAGATCGTAGATCATGCGGGCATTGACGACGGCGCGTTCCATCTGGACCTGTAGTTTCGCCAAGCGGCGTGCCGGATCATAGGCAAGAAGAAGAGCGGTGACGAAGGCGAAGAATGCGCCCGGGGGAACGCCGTCGTAGATCGAGCGGAACGCGGCATAAGCGAGGACGCTGGAGATGGCGAGACCGGCGAAGGTTTCAGTCAGCGGAGCAGTACGCTCGGTCAACCGCGCGATCCGGTTTGCCCGTTTCTCCGCCTGGCCGATAAGTGTCTCCAGCTTCTGCTCCAGCACCCTTTCCATGGTGAAGGCCTTGACGATGGCGATACCTTGGATCGTCTCCTGCATGGCGCCCAGCACATGGCTGTTTAGCTCGATCGATTCTCGGGTTGCACTTCTAAGGCGCCGGGAAACATAGCGCAGGGCAAGCACGAGCGGCGGCGCGACCACGAAGACGATCAGGGTAAGCACGGGATCCTTGCTGATCATCACGCCAATGAGGGCGATAAGCGTCAAGAAATCGCGCGCAGTGGATGTAACCGTCAGATTGAGAACGTCGCGAACCCCGTTCACGTTCTGGCTGATCTGGGCAGCAAGATGGGCAGAGCGAGCTTCACTGAAGAAGCCTACGGAAAGCGTCATCAGGTGGGTGTAGAGGCGGCGCTGGTACCCTGCGACGATGTTGTTGCCGATCTTCGACAGAGTTACCGACTGCCCATAGGTGGCCAGGCCACGCAGGACGAAGGCGATGAAGATCGCTCCGCAGATCAGCCACACAATATCCGCGCGCTGATTGGCGAAGGCCTCGTTGACGACCGCTTCCATGATCCAGGCGGTGAAGGCGGTCGAAAGAGCCACGACGGCGAGGCAGAAAATTGCAAGGGCATAGCCGCGCACATGATCGCGACCATTCTCCGCGATAACGCGTTTCAGGACACTGGTGACAGTGCCCGAGTCCAAGTGTCGCTTCTTGTCTCTCGCTGAGCCCAATAAGGATGTCCCGTTGCCAGCCGGCCCTTCAGGGGGGGGCGGTTCCACGTGCAGCGGGTCTATAACGAGCGCTGGCCTCTTTGGCTAGTGCGGAGCGCGCGGCTGGACCAGCGTCAACGCGTCCAATGGCGCCCGTGGGTGGATATGCCGTAGGCGGATGGGGTCCGGGCATAGCTACCAAGCCCGGCAAGTGCGGCAAGCGGGTGCGTCACCACGAATGTCGGAATCTGGCGCAACAGATCCGAGTGTGGAGCCTTGTCCTCGAACGCCTGGCGGAACTCCGGTGCTTTCAGGGCCGGGATGATCCTCTGGGAAATCCCGCCCGCGAGAAAGACACCGCCCTTCGCCATGAAGATCAGGGCAAGGTCCCCCGCGAGCCGTCCGAGATAGGTAGCGAAAAGGGATATCGTCTCTGCCGCCTGCAGATCCCTGCCCGACTGCCAGCCAGCCGTCACGTCGGAGGGCAGGGCAAGCGTGGCTTCGACGCCGTCGGCAGCGCAGATCGCACGATAGATGTTCACCAGGCCGCGACCACATAGCAGTTGCTCTGCCGAAATCCGACCCTCGATTGGTTCCAGATATGGGAAGATCTCGAAATCGCGTTTCGACCGGGGGCCAACGTCCACGTGGCCGCCTTCGCCGGGCACCGGAAACCAGGTCTCTCGTGCGTGGACAAGGCCAGCGACGCCCAGGCCGGTACCGGGGCCCAACACCACGCGCGAAGCGATCATAGGTTCAGCGGGCTTGCCGATCTCCTGCCGGTAGTCCTCCGTCAAGCATGCTGCAGCCAGCGCCTGGGCCTCGAAGTCATTCAGGACAAGGACGTCGGTGAATCCGAGATCGGCAATCAGTGATTGTGGTCTGACGACCCAGTCGCAATTGGTGAGATCGATTTCATCTCCTTCGATGGGGCCAGCGACAGCAAGAATGGTCGACTTCGGCTTGACCGGCGTTTTCTCCAGCACGTCAACCCGGATCGCCTCATCGATGGTCGGGAAGTCTGCGGTTGCGACATTCGGGAACGAGATGGGCTCGGCTCCCTCGTGGAGCAGGATTGAGAACCGGGCGTTGGTGCCGCCGATATCACCGAGCAAAATGGGAAAGGGCAGGCGTTGGTTTTCAGCGGCGTGACGCATCAGTTCCAGCAGTGGTTCGTGCTTCTATTGGAAATCTATCAGTCGTTCGGCGGTGGCGCGGTTCAGCGCCATGGGAATATCGTAAACGGTGGCAAGTCGGGTCAAGGCTTTGACGTCTACATCATGCGGCAAGGACGTCAGCGGATCGATAAAAAAGATCAGCATCTCGACTTCGCCCGTGGCAATCATTGCCCCGATCTGCTGGTCGCCGCCCAGTGGCCCGCTCTTGAGGCGCGTAACAGGAAGTCCGGGACAGGCATCCTGGATACGTCCGCCGGTGGTGCCGGTCGCGACAAGCCGAAATTTTGAAAGTGCCTGCTGATGCTGCCGCGCGAAGGCCACCATGTCGTCCTTCTTCTCGTCGTGAGCGATGAGCGCGATGCAGGGAAGGGTCAAGGCAAGGTCCCGCGGCTTATGAAATCGATGTGCCGCTTCTATAGCGGCGTGATGCCGTTGGAAAGTGGAGCGCCCGCAGCCTTAGTCAAACGGCCTCTGAAGTGGCATTGGTCCCTGCTCAGGCAAAGGCTGAGAAGCTTCCTGGATGATCGTCTCGATGTTCTGGACAGGGGGCGCCGTGGCTGCCGGTGACGAATAGGCGGCCATAGTTGCTTCGGTAGACGCGGCAGCAGGCGCGGCGAGCACGGCAGCACAAGCCTTCGGAAGATCGGACAGCATCACCTGGCGCGGCTTGACCGGCTTTGCGTTCGGATCCTTCTTCGGCTTTGCCCACGGCTCGTCGGTGAACCACCAGGCGAGCGACTTGTCGCAGCCGTCCCCTTCGCCCACCCGCGCCTGCGGCTTGCAGTTACTCGCTCCTGCAGGGCAGCCGAGGCGGATATGGAAGTGCTCGTCATGCCCGTAGATCGGCCGGACCTTGCCGAGATTGGAGCGGTCGCCGCGCCAGGTGTCGCAGAGCTTCTTCTTGATCGCCGGGTTGACGAAGACCCGCTCCACCTGCGGGTAGCTCGCCGCCTGCATCACGACCCGCGCATGGGTGTCACTCCAGCGCCTGGAATCGACAGTCAGGAACTTGCTCTTGTCGAGCATGGATGTGAAGGGCATGTCCTCGCGCTGTTGCGGCGAAAGCGGCGTGGCTGGCTTGGGCGTGAACCAGACATCGGCGTCAAGGCCGATCTGGTGCGATGCATGGCCGAAGAGCATCGGGCCGCCCCGCGGCTGCGAGATGTCTCCTACCAGGATGCCAGATCCCCAGCCCAGAGCGGCCGCATCCACTGAGAAGCGCTCCAGTAGCGCGATCAGCTCCGGATGGCCCCAGCGACGGTTACGCGAAAGCCGCATCGCCTGCCACGTCACTCCATCCGTCGCAAGAGCGACAGCTCCCGCCATGCATCCCTTGGCATACGATCCGATCGGCGCAGCGGCGCTTTGGCTCGGCCGCTTGGCCGCACCAAAAAGCTCCTTGGCCGGCTTCGTCTCCGCTGCGACCCCTCCCGCGAATGCAGTCATCCCCAAGCCTGCTGCCAGAATCTGGGTACTCATTCTTTTTGTGCTGCGCATGCCTGCTGTCGTCCCCGCAAATCACGTTGATCGATTTTACCGTGAAACCGGATTTTGGTGAAACGGAGATCGGCCGGCGGTGAAGCCAATGATAAATCGCTTGTGAGCGCCTTGGTCTGTATTTTGCCTGACTTTGCCCTATGCTCCGGGCAACAAGAACAGAAAAGGGGTCTCAGATGAGTTTGAGCTGGCTGACGAGAAGTGCGATCATCACCCTTGCGACGGCGCTGCTCACCTTGCCTGGTTTGGCAGACGAACAACCGCAATGGCGTCACGGGATTGCCGTGATAGGCGAACCTGAACTGCCCGCAGATTTCAAGCACCTTCCTTATGTTGATACAGATGCCCCGAAGGGTGGCGAATTGCGGCTGGCAAGCGAAGGCACCTTCGACAACCTCAACCTTGTCATTGATCGAGGTGCGCCTGCCGCGGGGCTGGGCAACATCTATGATACGCTCCTCAAGCGGTCGGAAGACGAGGTGTTCGGCTCCTACGGGCTCCTGGCGGAGGCGGTGACCTACCCAGATGATATGTCGTCCGCAACATTCCGTCTGCGCGCTGAGGCCAAGTGGGCAGATGGCGCCCCCGTCACAGTGGAAGACGTGATCTTCAGTATGGAGCAGCTGAAGCAACACAGCGCCTTCTATTCCGGGTACTACAGGCATGTATCTGGCGTGGAGAAAACCGGTGACCGCGAGGTGACCTTCCGATTCGACGAGAAGAACAACAAGGAGTTGCCATCTATCGTCGGGGATTTTCCGATCTTCCCCAAGCACTGGTGGGAAGCAAAAGATGAAGACGGAAACGAAAGAGACATTTCGAGAACGACCCTGAAGCCACCGCTGGGCTCGGGACCCTACAAGGTTGCCTCCGTGCAGCCCGGAGGAAAGATCACCTACGAACGGCGAGATGACTATTGGGGCAAAGACCTGCCTATCAATCTCGGCCAGTATAATTTCGGCACCATCAGCTATACCTATTTTGCGGATTCCGACGTGGCTTTCGAGGCCTTCCGTGCGGGGACGATCGACTACCGGCGAGAAAACAGCTCCAGCAGCTGGGCTACCCGCTATGACTTCGATGCTGTCAAGGAAGGACGCGTGATCCGCGAAGCCTTGACAAACCCCTTCAAGGCGACCGGGGTCATGCAGGCCTTTGTGCCAAACATCCGCCGCGAGATCTTCAAGGATGCGCGTGTCCGGGAAGCGCTGAACTATGCGTATGACTTCGAAAGTCTCAACAAAAACCTGGCGCATGGTGGGCTTAAGCGCGTCGATAGCTTTTTCTGGGGGACGGATCTCGCGTCTTCAGGTTTGCCGGAGGGGCGGGAGCTCGAGATTCTGAAGGAACTTGAGGATCAGGTTCCGCCAGAGGTTTTCACAAAGCCTTACACCAATCCGGTGGGCGGTGAGCCGGACAAGATACGGGAGAACCTCAGAACCGCTGTCGGCTTGCTCAAAGAAGCGGGATGGGAGCTGAGAGGCAATCGAATGGTCAATGTGCAGACCGGCGAGCCTTTGAGCTTCGAGATCCTGCTCAGCAGCGCCTCGCAGGAGCGGACCGTGCTGCCCTATGTTGCGAGCCTCAAGAGGATCGGCATTGATGCGCGGCTTCGCTCCGTTGACACCTCCCAATACATCAATCGGGTCCGCAGCTTCGACTATGACATGATCTACGGGGTGTGGGCACAAACGATGAATCCCGGAAACGAGCAGATGGAGTACTGGGGAACAGAATCCGTCAACCGTGAAGGATCGCGAAACTACGCGGGCATCAGCGACCCGGCGGTAGACACCCTGATCCGGAAGATCGTGTTCGCAGCTACCCGTGAGGAGCAGGTTGCGGCTGTAAAGGCCTTGGATAGGGTTTTGTTGGCCAATCATTTCGTGGTGCCGATGTTCTATTCTGGAGAGGAGAAGATTGCGTACTGGAACAGGATCGCTCACCCGGAACCACTGCCAGAATATGGGACGGGCTTTCCTGACGCCTGGTTTGCGCCACAGGCGGGCAATTAAGATGCTTGCGCAGCACAAGCCCAGCAGTTCCTTATGGTCAGGTGATTCGTCTCAATGAAAAGGACATGTGCTTGATTCTGAGACATACAGGCGGTGACGCAAAATCGACGAGTGATCGGGTCTGATGGGTAGTTATATCCTCCGCCGATTGCTGCTGATGATCCCGACGCTGATCGGGATTATGGGCATATCGTTCCTGATTGTTCAGTTTGCGCCTGGGGGGCCGGTCGAGCAGATCATCGCACAGATTCAGGGTCAGGATACCGGTGACCGTTTATCCGGCGGCAGCGATTTGACGGCTCCGGTCGGCGGTGATGACGGACAATATCGAGGTGCCCAGGGCCTGGATCCCGAGTTCATCGCCAAGCTCGAGCAGCAGTTCGGCTTCGACAAGCCGCCACTGACTCGGTTCCTCGACATGATGTGGGACTATGTCCGCTTCGACTTTGGCGAAAGCTTCTTCCGCAACGCCTCAGTGATCGATCTGATCATCGACAAGCTGCCTGTTTCGGCTTCGCTCGGCTTCTGGATCCTGATCATCTCATATCTGATCTCCGTTCCGCTCGGTATTCGCAAGGCCGTGAAGGATGGCTCGGCCTTCGATGTGTGGACGTCGGGCGTGATCATCGTCGGCTATGCGGTGCCGAGCTTCCTGTTCGGCATCCTGCTGATCGTGCTCTTCGCCGGCGGCTCATTCCTGGATTGGTTTCCGCTGCGTGGTCTGGTGTCGGAAAACTTTTCCCAGCTCTCCTGGTGGGAGAAGATCATTGACTATTTCTGGCACCTGACGCTGCCGCTGATCGCTTTGTCCCTGTCCGCTTTCGCCACGACAACGCTGCTGACCAAGAACTCCTTCCTCGACGAGATCCGCAAGCAATATGTCACCACCGCCCGGGCCAAGGGCCTGCCGGAGCGACGCGTGCTTTATGGCCATGTCTTCCGAAACGCCATGCTGATCGTCATCGCCGGCTTTCCCAGCGCCTTCATCTCGGCCTTCTTTACCGGCTCCCTTCTGATCGAGAACATCTTCTCTCTCGATGGCCTGGGCCGCCTCGGCTATCTCGCCATCGTCAATCGCGACTACCCCATCGTCTTTGGAACTCTCTACATCTTCTCGCTGATGGGCCTCGTCGTCAGCCTGATCTCCGACCTGATCTACACCTGGATCGACCCACGGATAGACTTCGAGAGGAGGGACGTTTGATGAACGCGCCCGCTTCGACCATGTCGGCTGAAAGCCTGCCCGCCAAGCGCCACTGGCTGTCGCCGACCAACCGCCGCCGGCTGCAAAACTTCAAGGCAAACAGGCGCGGCTACTGGTCCTTCTGGATCTTCATGGTCCTGTTTGTGCTCAGCCTTTTCGCTGAGTTCCTCGCCAATGACCGGCCGATCGTCGCCTCCTACAAGGGGGAGATCCTGTTTCCTGTCCTGGTGGAATACCCGGAAGAGAAGTTCGGCGGTTTTCTCGCCACCACCGACTACCGGTCTTCCTTCATCTCCAACGAGATCGAGGCGAATGGCTGGATGGTGTGGCCGCCGATCCGCTATTCCTACCTGACGGTAAACTCCAACATTCCGCACTCTGCGCCGACTGCCCCCTTCTGGCTGATGGACCCCGACCAGCGGTGTGCCGGCTATCCGCTCGGACAGGAGGATCCCGGCTGCATTCTCGGCAATCTCAATTGGCTCGGAACCGACGACCAGGCGCGCGATGTCGCCGCCCGCATCATCTACGGCTTCCGGGTGTCCGTCCTCTTCGGACTTGCCTTGACCATCGCATCCGCCGTGATCGGCGTCACCGCCGGCGCGGTTCAAGGGTATTTCGGCGGCTGGACGGACCTGCTCTTCCAGCGCTTCATCGAGATATGGTCTTCGATGCCAGTTCTCTACATTCTCTTGATCATCGCCGCGATCCTGCCGCCAGGCTTCTTCGTTCTGCTTGGCATCATGCTGCTCTTCTCCTGGGTGGGCTTCGTCGGCATCGTCAGGGCTGAGTTCCTCAGAGCCCGCAATTTCGAGTATGTGAATGCGGCGCGGGCGCTTGGCGTTGGCAACTGGACGATCATGTTCCGTCACCTGCTGCCGAATGCCATGGTCGCTACTCTGACTTTCTTGCCCTTCATCCTTTCCGGCTCGATTGCGACCTTGACCTCCCTCGACTTCCTCGGATTCGGGATGCCGCCCGGATCTCCGTCGCTGGGCGAGATGATCGCCCAGGGCAAGAACAACCTGCAGGCACCGTGGCTGGGGCTGACGGCGTTCTTCACAATGTCCATCATGCTGTCGCTGCTGATCTTCGTTGGCGAAGCCGTTCGCGATGCCTTCGACCCTCGCAAGACGTTCGGGTGACGCCATGACAGAACCGCTTCTTTCCGTTCGTGATCTCTCCGTCGCCTTCCACCAAGGGGGGACAACGTCCCTTGCCGTCGACCGCGTATCGTTCGAGATCAAGTCCGGTGAGGTCCTGGCGCTGGTGGGTGAGTCCGGCTCCGGTAAGTCGGTAACGGCCAACTCCATCCTGAGGCTTCTGCCCTATCCATCGGCCAGTCATCCGTCCGGAGAAATCCTGTTCGGCGGCCAGGACCTGCTGAAGGCGCCGGAGCAGGCGCTGCGGCGGGTGCGCGGCAACGAGATCACGATGATCTTCCAAGAGCCAATGACTTCGCTCAATCCCCTTCACACCATCGAAAAGCAGATTGGCGAGATCCTCGACCTTCACCAGGGCATATCAGGGCAGGCAGCGCGCAGCCGCATTCTCGAACTCTTGAACCAGGTAGGCATCCGGGAGCCGGAGAAGCGCTTGCAGGCCTACCCGCACCAACTGTCGGGTGGGCAGCGGCAGCGCGTCATGATCGCCATGGCGCTTGCCAACCGGCCGAAGCTGCTGATTGCTGACGAACCGACGACCGCGCTTGATGTCACGGTCCAGGCACAGATCCTCGAACTGCTGCGGCGGCTCAAGGGAGAGCACGGCATGTCCATGCTCTTCATCACCCACGATCTCGGCATCGTGCGCAAGTTCGCCGATCGCGTCTGCGTCATGACGAAGGGCAAGATCGTGGAGAGCGGCGACGTGGAAAGCGTCTTCGTCAACCCGCAGCACTCATACACCCGCCATCTGCTGGCGTCCGAGCCGCGGGGCGAGCCGCCGCTTGCCGATCCTGCCAAGCCGGTTGTGATGGAAGGCGAAGACATCCGGGTCTGGTTCCCGATCAAGGCGGGGTTCCTCCGCAAGGTCGTCGATCACGTGAAGGCGGTCGACGGCGTCAGTCTGTCGCTGAGGGCGGGCGAGACCTTGGGCGTGGTCGGCGAGTCCGGTTCCGGAAAAACCACGCTTGGTCTCGCGCTGGCGAGGCTGATCTCCTCGCAAGGGCGGATCGCCTTCATTGGAAACGACATCGACAGCTTCTCCTTCAAGCAGATGCGCCCGCTGCGCGACCGTTTGCAGGTCGTCTTTCAGGATCCTTTTGGTTCTCTCAGCCCACGCATGTCGGTGGGGGAGATCATTGCCGAAGGGCTGAAGGTGCACGAACCGTCGCTTTCTGCCGACGAGCGGGATGAGCGCGTGCGCTGGGCGCTGACCGAAGTGGGGCTCGATCCGGACACACGCTGGCGCTATCCGCACGAGTTCTCCGGCGGCCAGCGCCAGCGCATCGCCATTGCCCGCGCCATGGTGCTGAAGCCGCGTTTCGTCATGCTCGACGAGCCCACGTCGGCGCTTGACATGACGGTGCAGGCGCAGGTCGTTGATCTTTTGCGCGATCTGCAGAAGAAGCACGACCTTGCCTACCTCTTCATCAGTCACGATCTGAAGGTGGTAAAGGCTCTGGCCAACCACGTGATCGTTATGCGCGCCGGCAAGGTGGTCGAGCAGGGGCCGGCGGAGCGGATCTTCCAGGCACCGGAAAAGGACTACACAAAGGCGCTGATGGCGGCTGCCTTCAACCTCGAGGCCGTCGACACGGCAGCCGTCAGCCAGTAAGCAAAAGGACTGTCATGCCTTCTTCTCCAGGTGCCCTTGTCGTCGATCTGAAGTTCGATCGACGGGAGATCGAGTCGGCGCTCCAAGGAGCGTTCCCTGGCCGCCAGGTCTTGCAGGCGTCAGACAAGTCCCAGGATCTCTCCCGTGCCGACTACCTCGTAGCCTGGAAACCGGACCCCGATCTTTTTGATCGGGCGCCCAACCTGAAGGTGCTGTTTTCCGGGGGCGCCGGGGTGGATCACCTACTTGCGATGCCGGATCTGCCGGAGATTCCGATCGTCCGATTTGTCGATGAGAGCCTCACGACTCGGATGAGCGAGTGGGTCGTGCTGCAGTGCCTGAGCCATCTGCGCCAGGTGCCGGCATATCTTGCACAACAGCGTGATCATCTCTGGCGCGAACTCTCGCAGCCGGAGGCGAAGGACGTCACGGTCGGCATCATGGGCCTCGGCGTGCTCGGTCGTGATTCGGCTGTAAAGTTGAAGATGATGGGCTTTAACGTCCTTGGGTGGTCCCGAACGAAGAAGGAGCTCGAGGAAATCGAGACCTTTGCGGGCCATGAGCTTGGGACGTTCCTTTCTCGCACGGACCTCCTGGTAGGATTGCTACCCCTGACGCCGGATACCCGGGGCATCTTTGACAGAAGCCTGTTAGCGCGGCTGCGCAGGGATGGCGCCCTCGGCGGCCCCATCTTCATCAACGCTGGGCGTGGCGGGAGCCAGAACGAAGCGGATTTGCTTGCGTCCCTTGAGGAAGGAACCCTCCGCGGCGCTTCGCTGGACGTATTCGGGACCGAGCCGCTTCCGCCGGAGAGTAGGTTTTGGTCGTTGGAGAACGTGCTCATCACACCACACGCCGCGTCCGCGTCCGATGCCCGTGCCCTGTTTCGCCATGTGCGCTCTCAGATCAGCCGATTCGAGCAAGGGCAGCCGCTTGAGCATGTGGTTGACCGGACGAGCGGATATTAAGAAGCCGGAACCTCTTCGCAGCACGGTCGTTCCTTTGCAACAAGGGCGGTTCGGCCGCCTAGAGGAGCGAAAACATGAATAACCGATCAGATTTCAACAAGCCCCGCCCGGCTCCAGGTCACCCGGGCCCGGCGGGCCCGGAAGCGCCGATGAGCGCCACTGAAGCCAGGCAGGGTCGGGCTGGATTTCCTGTTCTGAAAGTGCTCATAGCCGCCTTGATCCTTCTTGCGATCGCCTGGGGCGTTGCGGAGATCTGGGGCCAGGCCACAGAGCCGCCGGCAGAACAGACCGCTACACCGCCGGCGGGTGACACAACACCCGGGACACAGGAAGCGCAGCCCTCTGCTAATCCTGCCGATGCCCCCGCCCCAGCCCCCTCGACCAGTGCGCCGGCAAACTAGTCGCGGAAGCGTGACGCAACTGCAGCTGTGGACTTGCTTGCCGAAATTTCCTAGTCTTTCTACAGAGGCGGTTCGGCTGCCTCTGTAGAAAAAACATACAGGTAAGGTCTCCCGCGAGGCCAGGGCGGGCAGTATGACCAAGACGGACATCGCAAGTCGGGTCTACAATCATGCTTGGAAGCTGGATCCCATTATCCGCAGCCTGATCGATACGGATTTTTATAAGCTGCTGATGCTTCAGATGATCTGGAAGCTCTACCCGCAGGTGGACGCGACCTTCTCTTTGATCAACAGAACAAAGACCGTTCTCCTGGCCGACGAGATCGATGAGCACGAACTGCGTGAACAGCTCGATCACGCTCGGACCCTCCACTTGAGCAAGAAGGAGATGATCTGGCTGGCGGGTAACACATTTTATGGGCGTAAGCAGATCTTCGAGCCCGAATTTCTGAACTGGCTTGCGACCTACCAGCTGCCCGAGTATGAATTGTCGCGGCGTGATGGCCAATATGAGCTGCATTTTCACGGACGCTGGATGGAAACCACCATGTGGGAAATTCCGGCGCTCGCGATCATCAACGAACTCCGCTCACGCGCCGCCATGCGTCATATGGGCCAGTTCACGCTCGATGTTCTCTATGCACGCGCAAAGGCCAAGATGTGGGAGAAGGTTGAGCGTCTGCGCACGCTCCCAGGCCTCCGCATCTCAGACTTCGGAACTCGCCGGCGTCATAGCTTCCTGTGGCAGCGTTGGTGCGTGGAGGCCCTGAAGGAGGGGATTGGTCCCGCGTTCACCGGCACCAGCAATGTCTTGTTAGCCATGGATTCCGATCTGGAGGCCGTCGGGACAAACGCGCATGAACTACCGATGGTTGTGGCGGCCTTGGCGGAAACGGACGAACAACTGCGCGCTGCTCCCTACAAGGTGCTCAAGGACTGGAACACGCTCTATGGGGGAAACCTCTTGATCGTTCTCCCCGACGCTTTTGGCACCAGCGCTTTTCTTCGAGATGCACCTGAGTGGGTCGCGGATTGGACCGGCTTCCGCCCCGACAGCGCTCCTCCCGTCGAAGGCGGCGAAAGGATCATTGAGTGGTGGCGGCGGATGAACCGGGATCCTCGGGGGAAGCTCCTGATCTTTTCCGACGGCCTGGACGTGGATGCCATCATCGATACGTATCGGCATTTCGAGGGTCGCGTCCGAATGAGCTTCGGCTGGGGAACGAATCTCACCAATGATTTTGCCCGTTGCGCGCCACAGCACGTGGAAAGTTTGAAGCCCATCTCGCTGGTGTGCAAGGTCAGCCATGCCAACGGACGGCCCGCCGTAAAGCTCTCCGACAATCCGCGCAAGGCAACGGGGGATCCTGCGGAGGTGGAGCGATATCTGCGTTTCTTCGGCGCTCAGGATCGCGTGGAGCAGGCGGTGCTAGTGTGAAGCGGCCAGAGGTTCCGCGTGAGCAGAGCCTCTGACCTGAGTATGATCTGACGTGGTGGGTTACTGAATGACCTGGACGACCGTCCGGGTCTCAGGATCCACGATCACCCGCTGCTCGTTCACCACGGCATAGGAATAGCTGGTGTGTTCGGGAACCGGTGTCAGTACTACGGTTTCAGGCAGTGGCTGCCCAACCTCGATCTGTCGCTCGATGACGACGGGTGTTGCTGGAGCCGGCTGTTCCTGAACAAAGGTCACAACTTCCTGCGGCGGCGGATCGATCGCCGTACCGAGAGCTGCGCCTGCAATACCGCCGACTGCTGCACCGACAGGTCCACCAATGATGGCACCGGTTACTGCACCGCCGGCTGCGCCGCTTGCAGTCCCTTCCTGAGCGAAAGCGCCCGAGGCGAAGGAAGCTACGGCGACAACGCAAGAAGCTAGCATGACGTTTTTCATTAGAGTTCTCCTTATCTGTGCCCTTCCGCGCAGAAGAACACATTCGTTGAACTCTGGTTCCGCCGGTCCTGTAACGGTTGGTTATACCGCGTTAGATTGGGGGAGCATCAGGAACGGTCGTCGAAGACGACCTGTTTCAATGGACGGTTTCGAAGCAGTATTCGTCACGCAAAAGGCTCAGCGTTTCCTCAAGCGAATCGACAAGGATGTCCGTCAGCTGATCCATGCTGTTGTCTTCCAGGAAAAGCGCAAGCGTCTGTTCGGAGATCAACTCTGAGTTATCGCGTTCGTGAGACAAGGTCATCTTCCTCCTATACCGTACATCCGGCAGCGGAGAAATCGCAGTTCAGGCTTGTGCGGACCTATCGCCGCCATCTCGATCTCGGAATCAGAGGGGGAGGGAATGGCGGACAGAGAGGGATTCGAACCCTCGATACGCTTTCACGTATACACGCGTTCCAGGCGTGCGCCTTCAACCACTCGGCCACCTGTCCTTGAAGAGTAAGGGCTGCCTGCACAAGCTGCAAAGCAGCGGTCGGGCGCGATATATAACGAGGTTCTCCTCCGGATCAACCGGAATCTCTCGCAAAATTGCCTGATCCTGTGAGATGCTGCATTCGTTGCGCAAGTTTGCGCCACGCGGTATCGCTGAAGAACGGCGGGCGCCCCTTGTTTTCGTTCGCCAAGACCCCGGAGCCTGCGCCCTTGATCCGCACTTTCCTTCACTTCCTCAGTCTGCTTTGCCTGCTGCTGGCGATCATGGCTGGCACGCTCGATTCGATCGAATCGGTCTCATCCTCTTCCGTCGTCATGACGTCGCTCGGGAATCACTGGCAGAACCTTGACGTGGTCAGCCTCGCCCTGGCGGAGGAGGCGGTGGGTCACTATATCCATCCTGATGTTTGGGGTTGGGCGGTGGCGCCGCTCTTGGCGCAGCCAGCCTTCGCCGTGTTTCTCGCGCTGTCCTTGCTGTTCTGGATGATGGGCTATCGCCGCCCCCGTTTCGCCGGGCGGTTCTCGGCCTGATCCGGAGGCGCGGCGCCACTCGCCAAAGCCTGACATTCCACCCACGCCAGGAGGTTTGCGATGTTTGTCATCGACATGTTCAACAAGAAGACCGCCATGCCGACGTCGGAGACGGCACTGCCGGGCAGACCGGATCCGATCCCGACATCGGAAATGCACTTCGTCAACGGCCGGGCGTTGAAGGGACCTTATCCCGAAGGGCTTCAGGTCGCTTATCTTGGGATGGGGTGCTTCTGGGGTGCCGAGCGGCTGTTCTGGAAGATCCCGGGGGTCTATGTGACCGCAGTCGGTTATGCTGGCGGGATCACACCCAACCCGACCTATCAGGAAACCACGACGGGGCTGACCGGCCACGCGGAGATCGTGAAGGTGGTCTTCGATCCGGCGGTGGTTTCGTACCGCGAGCTGCTGAGGATCTTCTTTGAGGAGCATGACCCGACTCAGGGTATGCGCCAGGGCAATGATATCGGCACCACCTACCGCTCCGCAATCTACACCACCAGGGAGGAGCAGGCGGTGGAGGCGCGCGAGGCGCTTGAGGCGTTCCAGGACGCTCTGCAGGCTGCCGGTCACAAGAGCAAGATCACCACCGAAATCGCGCCGATCGACGTCTTCTATTATGCCGAGGATTACCATCAGCAGTATCTGGCGAAGAACCCCGGCGGCTATTGTGGCCTGAAGGGCACCGGCGTCAGCTGCCCCGCCGGGTAGATTCAAGGCAAGCGCACGTCTTCATGCCGCGGATTTCATCGATCCGCGGCATTTTTTTGTGCAGGCTCGACCGCAAGCTTCGGATATTTACCAAGAGCAAAAAATCGGGTGAATTTTTCGCCTGCACATGCAAAAGTGCCGGAAGCCGGTCTCTTACGGGGAGGATCGGTCGCCGCAGGCACGCGCTGTTGCGAAGATGCGGGAAGACCCAGCTATCAACACAAAAAAACAGGGCTGCATGATGAAGAAAACCCTTTTGACCCTCATGGCCATGGCCGCAATGTCGGCAACCGCGCTCGCAGCTGAGATCAAGCCGGCGCTGGTCTATGGGACCGGCGGCAAGTTCGACAAGTCCTTTAACGAGGCAGCCTATGGCGGCGCCGAAAAGTTCAAGGAAGAAACGGGGGTCGAGTACCGGGATTTCGAGCCGACCAGCGACACGCAGGGCGAGCAGGCAATCCGCAACTTCGCAAGCCGAGGCTATAACCCGGTCGTTGCCGTCTCCTTCGCCTGGACTTCGGCCATGGAAAAGGTTGCGGCCGAGTTCCCTGACACCAAGTTCGTCATCGTCGACGCCGTGGTCGATCTCCCGAACGTCCGTTCGGTCGTCTATAAGGAAGAAGAAGGCTCCTATCTCGTTGGCCTGCTCGCGGGCATGGCGTCCGAGACCGGCAAGGTCGGCTTCGTCGGCGGGATGGACATTCCATTGATCCGCAAGTTCGGTTGCGGCTACGTCCAGGGCGTCAAGGCCGCAAATCCGGATGCGGAGGTCTTCCAGAACATGGTCGGCACCACGGGTGCGGCCTGGAACGATCCGGTTCGTGCCGGCGAATTGACCAAGAACCAGATCGACCAGGGCGCCGACGTCATCTACGCGGCAGCGGGGGCAAGCGGCCTCGGCGTTCTGCAGACGGCGGCTGACAACGACAAGCTCGGCATCGGTGTGGATTCCAACCAGAACCACCTCCATCCCGGCGATGTGCTGACCTCGATGGTCAAGCGCGTCGATCTTGCCGTCTACAACGCCTTCAAGGACACCCAGGGCGACGCCTTCACCGCCGGCGTCCAGTCGCTCGGTGTCGAGCAGGATGGCGTGACCTACGCGGTCGACGAGAACAACAAGGAACTGATCACGCCGGAGATGCAGGCCGCTGCCGAGAAGGCAAAGGCTGACATCATCGCCGGCACCGTCAAGGTCCACGACTACATGTCGGACAATTCCTGCCCGAACTAAGAACACGGAGGGCGCATGCGGTTTGAGATCCGCATGCGCCCTCTTCATGCCCGAATCTGAAAGGCGGACGATTGAGCCTCGACCCTTCACCAGCGCCGGCGATCGAGCTTGTCGGGATCGACAAGAAGTTCGGGCCGGTGCACGCCAACAAGAACATCAACCTCACGATCGCCAAGGGCTCCATTCACGGGATCATCGGCGAGAACGGCGCTGGAAAATCGACCCTGATGTCGATCATCTACGGCTTCTACCAGGCCGACCAGGGTCAGATCCGGATCAACGGCAAGCCCATCGTCATCCGTGACAGCCAGGCCGCCATCTCCAACGGGATCGGAATGGTCCACCAGCACTTCATGCTGGTGGAAAACTTCACCGTACTGGAAAACGTGGTGCTGGGCGTCGAGGGTGGCGCCTTGCTCGGGCGTGATGCGGCCCGCGCACGCGGCGAACTCGAACGCCTGCAGAAGGACTATGGACTGGAGGTTGACCTAGACGCGATCGTTGAAGATCTGCCGGTCGGGGCGCAACAGCGCGTCGAAATCCTGAAGGCGCTTTATCGTGGTGCAGACATTCTGATCTTGGACGAGCCGACGGGCGTGCTGACACCGGCGGAGGCCGATCATCTCTTCAACGTCCTGCGCGTGCTTCGCGATCAGGGCAAGACGATCCTCCTGATAACCCACAAGCTGCGCGAGATCATGGCGATCACCGACGCAGTCTCCGTGATGCGGCGGGGCGAAATGGTCGCAACGCGAGCAACGGCTGAGACCACGGTCGAGGAACTCGCCGAGCTGATGGTCGGCCGGCGCGTGCTTCTGCATGTGGAGAAGGGCGAGGCGAAGCCAGGTCCGGTGCTGCTGTCGGTAAAGAACCTCACCGTCAAGGACGGCCGCGGCGTCAAAATGGTCGACAATGTCTCCTTCGATGTTCGTGCGGGCGAGATCGTCGGCATCGCCGGGGTCGCCGGGAACGGCCAGTCCGAGCTGCTTGAGGCGATCGCCGGCATCCGCAAACCCTCCTCCGGCAAGATCCTCATTGATGGGCAGCCGGTGGCGGAGCTCGATGCCGCGCGTCGTCGCGAACTCGGGCTTGCTCACATCCCGGAAGATCGCCACCACATGGGTCTCGTACTCAAGTTCGAGGAGTATGAGAATTCCATCCTCGGCTATCACCGCGATCAGAGGTACGGCAGCGGCGCCTTCCTTGATCTCGAGGCCATCCGTAAGGACGCCGAGGACAAAATCGCCAAGTACGATATTCGCCCGCCGAACCCGAGGTTGAAGACGGCAAACTTTTCCGGCGGAAACCAGCAGAAAATCGTTGTCGCGCGCGAAATTGAGCGCGATCCCAAGCTTCTGATCGTAGGCCAGCCTACTCGGGGCGTTGACGTGGGCGCGATCGAATTCATCCACCGCCGCATCATCGAGACGCGTGACGCGGGCAAGGCGGTGCTTCTCGTTTCTGTGGAGCTCGACGAGATCCGCTCCCTTTCCGATCGCATCCTGGTGATGTTTGCCGGCAAGATCGTCGGCGAGAAGACCAGCGAAGCTGGCGAACAGACCCTCGGCCTGATGATGGCCGGCATCGCGGCGTGAGGCTTTCATGACAACTGCATCCGTGCCTCTGCCCAACTGGATCAGCTATGGCCTGATCCCGCTGCTGAATCTGCTTCTCGCCTTCTTCTTCTCTGGCCTCGTCGTCTGGTGGATCGGAGAAAGTCCGTTCGAGGCGCTGAAGTTCCTGATCCAGGGATCGCTTGGCCGCGGCGACGCAATCGGCTTCACCCTCTTCTACACCACGAGTTTCATCTTCACGGGCCTGTCCGTGGCGGTCGCCTTCCACGCCGGATTGTTCAACATCGGTTCAGAAGGTCAGGCCTATGTGGGCGGGCTCGGTGCAGCGCTCGCCGCCCTGGCGCTGGATCACTACGTCCCTTGGTACGTAACCATGCCGTTTGCGATCGCTGGCGCTGCTATCTTCGGTGCGGCGTGGGCTTTCATTCCCGCCTGGCTGCAGGCCAAGCGCGGCAGCCACATCGTCATCACCACCATCATGTTCAACTTCATCGGCGCCGCGCTGATGGTCTACCTCCTGGTCAACGTCTTCATCGTGCCGGGCAAGATGGCGCCGGAAACGCGCACCTTCCTCGAGGGTGGCCAATTGCCGAAGCTCGACTGGCTGATGGCACTCTTCGGACTGAAGCTCGGTCCGGCGCCCTTCAACGTCTCGTTCCTGATCGCGCTGGTGATGTGCTACCTCGTCTGGCTGCTGATCTGGCGCACCAAGTTTGGCTACGAGATGCGCACGCTCGGCATCAGCCCGTCGGCGGCCATCTATGCCGGCGTGCCCTATGCCCGTACTGTCATCATCGCAATGCTGATCTCCGGTGGCCTGGCTGGAATGATGGCGCTGAATGCGGTCAATGGTGCGGCGGCTCGCCTGCAGGTGGAATTCGTTGCCGGGGCAGGCTTCGTCGGCATCGCCGTCTCGCTGATGGGCCGCAGTCACCCCGTCGGCATCATCCTGGCGGCCCTTCTCTTCGGGATCCTCTACCAGGGCGGCGCCGATCTTTCGTTCGAGATGCCGACGATCACCCGCGACATGATCGTCGTCATCCAAGGGCTCGTCATCCTGTTTGCAGGCGCACTGGAATATATGCTGCGGCCTGCTGTCGTTCGGATCTATCAGCAGTTCGCGAAAGGCTGAGGAGAGACAGATGGAAAACTTCGACATCCTCGTCAGCATCCTCGGCTCGACCGTCCGTCTGTCTATCCCGCTGCTGTTCACCGCCCTTGCCGGCTTGTTTTCGGAGCGGGCCGGCATTTTCGACATTGGCCTGGAAGGCAAGATGCTGGCAGCCGCCTTCGCATCCGCCGTCGCCGCCTATCTCACAGGATCGGCCTGGCTTGGCCTCCTTGCTGGCATTGCCATTTCCATCCTCTTCTCGCTGGTCCACGGATTTGCGTCCATCACCAACCGGGGCAACCAGATCGTCTCCGGTGTAGCTCTGAACTTTGTTGCCATAGGGCTAACAGTCGTCCTCGGCCAGGCTTGGTTCGGACAGGGCGGACGGACCCCGCAAGTGTCGGGGGAGGGGCGGTTCTCCCCCATTATCCTTCCGGGCGCCGATGCCATGCGCGACGTGCCGATCATCGGGCCGCTCTACGCCAATGTCATCTCCGGCAACAATATCCTCACCTACATGGCCTTCCTTGCCGTGCCGCTTGCGTGGTGGGTGCTGTTTCGTACCCGCTTCGGCCTGAGGCTGAGGGCGGTCGGGGAAAACCCGGGTGCCGTCGATACGGCAGGCATCTCGGTTACCTGGATGCGCTATCGCGCCGTCATCGTCGCCGGCTTCCTTTGCGGTTTTTCCGGAACCTATCTCGCGATCGCGCAGTCTGCGGCCTTCATCAACAACATGTCGGCCGGCAAGGGATATATCGCGCTTGCGGCTCTCATCTTTGCAAAGTGGCGGCCCGTACCGGTAATGTTCGCCTGCCTTCTTTTCGGCTTCCTTGATGCGATCGCCAACTTCATGCAGGGCAAGTCGGTGCCACTGATCGGCGAAGTGCCGGTGCAGATTTTCCAGGCGCTGCCCTATATCCTGACCTGCGTCCTCTTGGCCGGTTTCATCGGCGTCGCCCGCGCGCCCAAGGCCGGCGGCGTCCCCTATGTAAAGGAGCGTTGAGCGATGTCCCACGACCTCTTCGAAGCAGCGCGCTCGGCGATGGACAAATCCTATTCGCCCTATTCCAAGTTCCCGGTCGGCGCCGCAATTCGTGCCGATGACGGGCAGGTCTATGTCGGTGCCAATATCGAGAACATCTCGTTTCCGCAGGGCTGGTGCGCGGAACCGAGCGCGATCAGCGCCATGATTATGGGCGGCGGCCGCAAGATCGCCGAGCTCGCCGTAATCGCCGAGAAGCTGCCGCTCTGCACCCCCTGCGGCGGATGCCGGCAGAAGATCGCCGAGTTCGCCTCCGCCGGCACGCGCATCTATCTGTGCGACGATCAGGGCGTTCAGAAAACCCTCACAATGGGTGACCTCCTTCCCTACGCCTTCGATACGGATGTCATCGGATGAAGGACGTTGCCGATCTCCTCGTCGAGCGCCTGAATGGCCTCATGCCGCGCTGCGCGGTGATCCTCGGCTCCGGCCTAGGAACATTGGTCGAGAACGTGAGCGATCCCATCCGGATCTCCTACCGCGACCTCCCGGGTTTCCCCACAAGCGGCGTCACCGGGCATGCGGGTGAACTGGTGGCAGGACACCTCGGCCGAGAACCCGTGATCATGTTGTCCGGCCGTGCGCATTACTACGAGAAGGGCGACGCGCGGGCGATGCGCTTCCCGATCGAGGTGCTGAAAGGGTTAGGCGTCCAGTCGCTGATCCTCACCAATGCGGCCGGCTCCGTTCGTGAAGACATGCCGCCCGGATCGGTGATGCAGATCACCGACCATATCAACTACTCCGGCATGAACCCGCTGATCGGCGAGGAAGGCGACGGCCGCTTCGTCGGCATGACGAACGCTTATGATGCGGGGCTGTCGCTGGACATGCGCAATGCCGCGATCCGCAGTGCTATTCCGCTCTTCTCCGGCGTCTACATGTGGTTTTCTGGCCCAAGCTTCGAGACGCCGGCCGAGATTCGCATGGCACGGACTTTGGGGGCAGACGCCGTCGGCATGTCCACCGTCCCCGAAGTGATCCTCGCGAGATACTTTGGACTGCGGGTCGCGGCAGCCTCCGTCATCACCAATTATGCAGCCGGAATGACGGGCGGCGAGCTCAGCCACGAGGAAACAAAGGACATGGCGCCTGTCGGCGGAAAGCGCCTGGCGGTCATTCTTCAGGAAATGCTGTCAGAAAAAGCCTAGCAGAATCAGTTATGTTGACGGGCAAAGGCTGCGGCAGCAGGGTTCTAGCCGGGCTTGAGCTTGCGTCAGGTCCTTTCAGTACGGATGATGAGAAACCGAAACGAGGAGGTATCCACCATGGAGATCAATACTCCGCGGGAGGCGGCAAGCCTTGCGCTATCGCTGCTCGACCTCACGAACCTGAAAGATGACTGCGACAATGAAGCCATTGAGCTTCTCTGCCGACGGTCAACCACCCCCTATGGCGCGGCAGCTGCCATCTGCATCTGGCCGCGCTTCGTCGCCCACGCGCGCAAGATCCTTGGGGCCGGCAGCTCGATCCGGATCGCAACCGTCGTCAATTTCCCTTCCGGCAACATGGAGGTGGCGGAGGTGGTTGAGGAAACGCGCGGTGCGATCGCCGATGGTGCGGACGAAATCGATCTTGTCATTCCCTACAGGGCCTTCCTCGACGGTGACGAGGCTGTGGTGACGCAGATGGTCGAGGCGGTGCGGCACGCCTGCCCCCACGCCTGCCTAAAGGTCATCATCGAGACAGGCGAACTCAGAGATAGCGCGCACATCCGTCGGGCATCCGAACTCGCAATTGATGCCGGTGCCGACTTCATCAAGACGTCGACGGGCAAGGTGGCCGTCAATGCCACGCTGGAAGCTGCCGACATCATGCTGCGCGTCATCCGTGCTTCCAGAAAAGCTGTCGGCTTCAAGCCGGCGGGCGGGATCGGAACGGTTGCCGATGCCGATCTTTATCTGCGTCTGGCGGAAACCATCATGGGTCCCAATTGGGTCATGCCGCCGACATTCCGCTTCGGCGCATCGAGCCTTCTTGATGATATCCTTGCTGTACTGAGCGGCCAGCCGTCGCAGCGGGCGGCAACAGGATACTGATCGTCATGATCCCGCAGGAGATCATCAGGCGCAAACGCGATGGCCTTGAGCTGTCTCGCGAGGAGATCACGGGGTTCATCCAGGGCCTGACGGACAACGGGATCACCGAAGGCCAGGCTGCAGCACTCGCCATGGCGATCTTCTTCCGCGGCATGACGCGAGACGAGACGGTTGCCCTGACGCTTACCATGCGCGACAGTGGTGAGGTCATGCATTGGCCCGACCTCCGGCGGCCGGTCGCCGATAAGCACTCCACCGGTGGCGTCGGCGACAACGTCTCCCTGATGCTGGCCCCGATCGTCGCCGCCTGCGGGCTCGCCGTCCCGATGATCTCTGGACGCGGCTTGGGACACACCGGCGGGACCCTCGACAAGCTGCAGTCGATTCCCGGCTACAACGTCATGCCGGACGTAGACCTGCTGCACCGTGTGGTGGCGGAGGCCGGCTGCGCCATCATCGGTCAGACGGCCGACCTAGCGCCGGCGGACCGGCGGCTTTATGCGATCCGTGACGTCACGGCGACGGTGGAATCGGTGCCTCTGATCACGGCCTCCATCCTGTCCAAGAAACTCGCCGCTGGGCTTGAGACCTTGGTCCTGGACGTCAAGGTCGGCAACGGTGCCTTTATGGGGAGCATGGAGGAGGCGGAGGCTCTGGCGCATTCGCTGGTGGAGGTGGCAAATGGTGCCGGAACGCGCACCACCGCCCTTCTGACGGACATGAACCAGCCTCTGGCGGATGCTGCCGGCAATGCGCTGGAGATCCGCAACTGCCTCGATTTTCTGTCCGGCGGAAAGAACGACACGCGCCTGCATGATGTGGTCATGGCTCTCGCGGCAGAGATGCTGGTTCAGGCGAGCGTGGTGGCAGATCGGCAGGACGCTTCAGCGCGTGCTCAGGCTGCCTTGGACAGCGGCAAGGCAAAGGAGCATTTTTCTCGCATGGTCTCGTTGCTTGGTGGCCCGCCCGATCTCGCAGAAAATCCTGATCGTCATCTGCGCAAGGCATCGGTTGTCGTCCCAGTGACGGCCGAGACCGACGGCTGGCTGTCAGGCTGCGCCACGCGGGACCTAGGTCTGGCCGTGGTGGAACTTGGCGGTGGTCGCAAACGCCCGACGGATGCCATCGATCACGCGGTTGGTATCGACCGCATACTGCCGCTGGGTACCAAGGTATCGAGAGGCGAGCCGATCGCCTTCGTGCATGCTGCCAATCACGCTCAGGGCGAGGCAATGGCCAAGAACGTCAGCCGCTGCTTTACGATTGACGATGGGCCGCCGGCGCCCCAGCCGGTTGTCCTCAAGCGGATCGGCTGAGACCGGCGGCACGAGACGCTATTTGGTCCCATACATGCGGTCTCCCGCATCGCCGAGGCCTGGCACGATATAGCCGTTCTCGTTCAGGTGGCTGTCGATGGAGGCGGTGTAGACGCGCACATCCGGATGGTGCTTGCGGAAGCTCTTGATGCCCTCCGGTGCGGCCAGCAGGCAGAGGAAACGGATGTTGTGCGCCCCACGCTCCTTCAGCTTGTCGATCGCTGCAATCGCAGAGTTCCCCGTGGCAAGCATCGGGTCGACGACGATGATCAATCGCTCTGCAATATCGTCGGGAGCCTTGAAGAAATATTCCACCGCCTGCAGCGTATCGTGGTCGCGGTAGACGCCGATATGGGAGACACGCGCCGAGGGGACCAATTCGAGCATACCTTCAAGAAGCCCATTACCGGCCCGCAGGATCGAAGCGAAGACCAGCTTCTTGCCTTCGAGTACCGGTGACTGGATCTCCTGCAGCGGCGTCTCGATGGTTTCCATCGTCATCTCGAGGTCGCGGGTCACCTCGTAGCAGAGCAGGGTCGAGATCTCACGTAGGAGACGCCTGAAGCCTGCCGTCGAGGTTTCCTTCTTGCGCATGATCGTGAGCTTGTGCTGCACGAGCGGATGATCGATGACTGTGACGCCGTCCATCGAGCCTGCCTTCCCCTGTTTGTTGATGTTTTCTCTTCTTGATCGGTTGGCGAAAAACCGCAACCCCTCAACCGCGCTTTACAGCGTCCTGTGGCTGCGCGGTCTCCGCATCGAATCGCTGCAGCAGGCGCGTCCGGGTATCTTCATCGACGAAGGCCGCTTCCAGCGCCGTCCGTGTCATTGCGTTGATCTCCGCGTCGGCAAACCCCATCCGCTGCGAGGCAATCTCATATTCACGCTCAAGCGAGGTGTGGAAGAAGGGCGGATCGTCCGAGTTGAGGCATACCCGAACGCCTGCCTCCTTCAGTTGCCCCAGCGGATGCCGATCGAAATCAGGATAGACCTTCAGCGCGATATTTGAGCCCGGGCAGACCTCCAGCACGGTACCGAGGTCCACGAGGCGCGCAACAAGATCCGCATCCTCGATCGCCCGCACGCCATGCCCGATCCGCGACGGGCGCACGAGATCGAGTGCATCGGCGACGCTGAGGGCGCCGCAGACTTCACCGGCATGGATTGTCAGTCCCAGACCAGCTTCGCGGGCAATGTCAAAAGCACGCGCATAATCGGCCACGCGCCCCATTCGTTCTTCTCCGGCCATGTTGAAACCTGTGATCAGTGGGTTGTCGCTCCGTGCGGCGTATTCCGCTGCGGCAATGACGCTATCGGGGCCGAAATGACGTTCGCCGGTGACGATGATGCGGGCGTCGATGCCGCTCTTTTCTTTGGCGCGCCGAATCCCTTCAGAAATCCCCGCGAGATAGGAGTCCGCACCAAGCCCGATGCGGTTGCCGTGATCGGGCGAAACGATGATCTCGCTGTAGATCGTGTTGACGTTTGCAAGCTCGGCCAGATAGGTCTCGGTTAGAAGCGCATAATCTTCGTCGGTCTTGAACAGTGCTGCCACACGGTCATAGCTGACCAGAAACTCGGAAAAGTCCGACCAGAGATAGCTGCCGTCCTTCAGAAAGGTCGAAGGGTCGATCCCGTATTTCTCCGCCTGACTGGCGGCGAGCGCCGGCGGTGCAGCGCCTTCGATATGACAGTGGATTTCTGCCTTCAGGAAGTGGTCGATCAAAGGAAACTCCATCCATGGGAGCCGGCCGGCAGGCCCAGATGAGCCGCCACCGATTCACCGATGTCTGCATAGGTGGGCCGAAGCCCGATGTCGCGCGAGCGGATACCTGGCCCGAAAGCCATGATAGGCACTCTTTCACGCGTGTGGTCGGTGCCCCGCCAGGTAGGATCGCAGCCATGGTCGGCCGTCAGGACGACGAGATCGCCCGGCCGCAGCCGCCGGTGCACTTCCGGGAGCTGACGGTCGAACGCTTCCAGCGCGGCGGCATAGCCTGCAACGTCGCGCCGGTGGCCGTACAGCTGGTCGAAGTCGACGAAGTTCGTAAACACCAGGTCGCCATCGGCCCCTGTGTCCACCGCCTCCAGCGTCGCTGCCATCAGGGCCGCGTTTCCGTTGGCCTTGACCACACGGGAAACGCCTTGATGGGCAAAGATATCGCCGATCTTGCCGATCGCATGGACGGTGCGTCCAGCATCAACTGCGCGGTCCAGCAGGGTGGGCTCGGGAGGCGGCACGGAGAAATCGCGGCGGTTGCCCGTACGCTCGAAGCTTTCGAATCTTTCGCCGACGAAAGGGCGGGCGATGACGCGTCCTATGTTGAGCGGATCGACCAGACGTCGGACGGTCTGGCTCAGTGCCATCAGCCGCTCGAGACCAAAATGCACTTCGTGCGCAGCGATCTGGAGAACGGAATCGCTGGAGGTATAGCAGATTGGCTTACCTGTCCGGATGTGTTCTTGGCCCAGCCGCGCGATGATCTCGGTTCCAGAGGCGTGACAGTTTCCAAGAATCCCGGGAACGTCGCCTTCTGCACATATCGCCTCCACCAGTTCCGGGGAAAAGGCATCGCCCTCGGACGGGAAATAGCCCCAGTCGAAGGTGACGGGCGTGCCGGCGATCTCCCAATGGCCTGACGGCGTGTCCTTGCCGCGAGAGACCTCGTTCGCCGCCCCATGCAGCCCGAAGATCCGTTCCGGCCGCGGCATGCCCGCTGGATCCTCGCCGCTCGCCAGCCTGGCGATGTCCAGCAGGCCAAGTCGTGACATGTTCGGCAGCGTCAGCGGCCCATGTCTCAGACCAGTCCGATCCGCAGCGCCCGAGGCACAAAACTCCGCGATGTGGCCGAGAGTATTCGATCCAAGGTCGCCATAGGCGTCAGCATCGCGAGCACCGCCGACACCGAAGGAGTCGAGAACAAACAGGAAGGCTCTTGCCATCACTCACCCAAATTCACTGGAAGAAGGCGGCAGTTGCGGCAGCCTTTCAGGAAGCTACATATAGCCCGGTGACAGCGGATGCAAAGGATCGCCGCGCCCGCTATTGGCAATCCTCGCAGGCAATCACCTTGCCAGTGCGTGCCCGGTAGTAGTAGTCGCGGCTGATCGTAATGTTGCGCATCTCGCTCGGGATCAATCCCGGCATGAACATCAGCAGTTGGTGCGGAACAGACACTTCGGCGTGGACGATGAAAGCGCCCGAGACCTTCATGTTTTCGGGAATCTCTAGCGTGGTACCGGCAGCGTGAGGCGTTGCGCCTTTTTCATCCCAGGACCATCTTACCTTAGGCGTCGACCCTTCCATCTCGATCCCCGTAACCTTGATGTGGGTCGTGGGCACGCCGTAGGGCACGAAAATGCTCGCTGCGACGTTGGGCATGTTGGCCAGAAAAGACTTGGTGACCGGAACTTCTTGTTGCGTCACGAGGTCGGCGATTGTTCCGGAAGCTCGCGCAACGCGCTTCGAGATGCTGAGCCCGATCGTAAGTTCGAACACGGTCAGATAGATCATCAGAAGAAGCGGCGCGATGAGGGCAAACTCGACCGCGCCTGCTCCGCTGCGATCGCAGCAGAGTTGCCGGATGCTAAGCATCAGGTCTTTGGAGCGCTGGCTCACACTGCCCGTCCTCATTTGTAATTCTCGTTCTTGTATGCCGCCGTTGCGACGATCAGGAACTCGCTGCGGGATCCGTCGGAGGGCCGGATCGTTGAGATATAAGGCCGCACGAGATCGGTCACGATCTCCCAGCGGTAGTAAGCGCGCAGCATATTGATCGTGCCGGCGCCGCCCGGCTCGTAGACGTCGGTGGCGGTGAGGTCGCCAAATTGCTCTCCGCTTTCCCGCGGGACGGTCTTGGGAATGTCCGCGAAGTTCGAAAAGCTGCGAAGATCGAGGATCAGCTTGTTATCCTCGCCACACTGGATGAGGATGGAGATTTCGTCGCAGAATTCACTGCGGAACTTTGCCTCTGTCGTGTTTTCGGCAGTGATCTGTCCTGTGCGCAACCTGCGTGCCATCGTGTCAACCGCATTCGCAACGAGTTGCTCGCCAGTGAAGGCGATGAACGTCTCGATAATGGCGAACACGATAAGGAAGTAAGGAATTGCCAGCAGCGCGAACTCGATTGCAGCAGCTCCGTCGCGAGATCGCAACAGTCGCTTCAGCGGCGATGTCTGCCGCAAGCTTGAAGCGGGCGGTTTGCCGGATATGTGGTGAAGCTTGGTCATCAACCGAATCCAGACGCTATACGAGGTCTGGGGATCCTAGAGCGAGTTCGTTGACATTCCGTTGCCTCAACGGGCGCGATTCGATCAAAGCGGCCAGCTTACGGAGCCGCGCTGGCCGTGAAGTCAACGTGCTGCTCGCAGTTCGGCGTGCAGGACAGGATCAGGCGATTGGTCTGACGAAAGACGCGCACGGTGTTACCTTCGTCGATCGATACGAGGACACGCTCGTCTGCGATTGCATTTCCATCGCTGTCGAGAAGCACGAGATTGGTCGTGCCGAAGGAGCGACCGGTAAGGACGATTGTGGTGGGATCCGCAACGGTGGCATCGGCGACATTGGAGTTGCCGACGATGACCTTGCTGACCGGCCGATCCAAGCGCAGAACGCGCGCATGATTCATGAAGACGCGCAGAAGATCCGTCTCCGTCTCCTGCTCCTGAGCCCAGGCCCCGCCACCCATGATAAGGCTGGGGACCAGCGTAAGACCAATGAACCAGTTTTTGATCATGTCAGGGCTTTCGACTACGAGCGATGCTGCCGCCAGAATGGCCTGTAATGGTGAATCAACGATTAAGCGGAAAGCCGTAGAATCCGGCACTTGTATTTAGGCAGGCGCGACCGCATGCTTTGCCAACATGTTTCTTTCCCGTGAGTATTAGCACTCGCTTTTGCAAAATCGATGCACGCCTCGGCGGCCGGGCGTTACATATCGAGGAGTCGCTTACCCTTGATTAACGATCTTCCTTAAGCCGATTGCAATCGAAGGCGGGTAAGGTCTTGCCATCCGAACAACAGGAAGTTGTCGGGAATGCTGACCAACCCACTGTGCTGCAGGAGAAATTGCATGTCGAAATTTTTTGCCCGCTTTATCAAGGATGAGTCCGGTGCGACTGCGATCGAGTACGGCCTGATCGCCGCCCTCATCTCCGTTGCCCTTATCGCTGGTGCGTCGACCCTGGGGAACACTTTGAATACCACGTTCAACTCGATCAGCACCAAGATGAACACTGCGAAAACCCAATCCGACGGTTATAAGTGAGCTGAGGGTAGTACCGGCGACGACGAGCGTCCGTTAGGAAACGCCTGACCGTCACTCGGCAGCAGCTGATGTCTAGAACAGGATTAGCTTGATGTCTGCCATAGGCGCTACACTTTTGATTATCGTTCCCGTCTGCCTCTTCATCGCGGCTGTGAGCGATCTCTTTACAATGACCATCCCGAACCGCATTTCGGTGTTCCTCTTGGCATCCTTTGCGGTTCTGGCGCCCGTCTCGGGTCTTCCGTGGGCGGAGATCAGCATGAGCGTGGCCGCGGGGGCGATCGTCCTCGCGGTTTGCTTCGGCTTCTTTGCCCTCAACATCATGGGCGGCGGCGACGTCAAACTGCTTGCCGCCTCAGCCGTCTGGTTCGGCTTCAGTTCTGCTCTGGCAGCGTTTATCGTCACGACCGCCTTCTGGGGCGGGGTGATCACGCTTCTCGTCATGCTGCTTCGCAGCCAGTCCAGCCGCTTCGCCACGATCGAAGCGGTTGTTCCTGCCCAGATCCTCACGACAAGGAAAGTGCCTTATGGTGTCGCCATAGGGATCGCAGGCATCCTGACATTTTGGGAAGCACCGATCGCGATCGCTGCGTTGAATCTGCTGAAGTAGCTCCGGTGACTTGGTAACCTTTCGTTCACCAAATCCGCTCCCGATCCATTAACCTTAATTACACTATTGCCGATCATCCTTGGGCCACGTGAATCCCTCAAGGACCGGTCATGAAACCCGCTCGTATCATCATCCTCGCCGTGGCCGTCGTCGCAGCCGGTCTCGCCGGTGTGCTCGCCATGCGGCTTTCGGGAACGAGTGCGCCGCAGATCACCGAAACGATCATCGAGCACCAGCCGTCCGTCAACGTGCTGGTATCAGCGGGCAACCTTGCCGTGGGCAGCAGGTTGAATGAGGAAACCCTGCGCTGGCTTCCCTGGCCTCAGAACGGGCTGGTGGAAGGCTTCATCACGGAGCAGGCACGGCCGCAGGCGATCTCCGAGTTGAATGGGATGGTCGTTCGGTTGCCGATCTTCCAGGGGGAACCGATCCGTGGCGAAAAAATCGCCGATTCGTCCAATCGCATCATGTCCTCCCTCTTGCCTGCCGGCAAACGTGCCGTAGCCACCGCGATTTCGGTTGCCACGGGCGCCGGCGGCTTTGTGCTGCCGAACGACCGCGTGGATGTCATCATGGTTCGCCGCAACGAAGAAGGTCGCTTCCTGACGGAAGACGTCCTTTCCAACGTCCGCGTGCTCGCGATCGACCAGCAGATCCAGGAGAGCCCGGACGGAGCCAAGACCGTCGTCGGTACGACCGCGACGCTGGAACTGACGCCGGAGCAGACAAAGGTCATCGCGGTTGCACAGCAGATGGCAGATCGACTGACGCTGGCCTTGCGTTCGGTCGCCGATGCGCAGGAGGCCGATACGGTTGCCGCCGACTATCTGTTGAGCGGCGGCGGCAAGGGCGAGATCCAAGTGATCAAGTCGGGTTCGATCGTGAACTCCCAGGTACAGACGAACACGCAGTGAACGGAGCCAGGACGTGGGTCAGATGAAACGTTTAATGAAGAGTGGCGCGAGGGTGAGCCTGGCATTCTGCCTCACCTTTGCCGGTGAGCCCTTCGCTGTGATCGGAGGTCACTCACCGGTCCGGCAGGCCGAGGCCCAGGAAAATGCGATTGTGCGTATTGCCGATGCGGGAAAGGGGGTCCGCAAGCGGCTTAAGCTGGGGCTTAACAAGGCTCTTGTGGTCGATCTGCCTGCCGACGCGCATGATATTCTCGTCGCCGATCCGACGATGGCCGACGCCGTCACGCGGACGTCACGGCGCATCTACCTCTTCGGCAAGACCGTAGGACAAACGAACATTTTCATCTTTGGCCGCAATGGCGAGGAGATTGTCAGCCTCGATCTCGAGATCGAGCGTGACATTTCGGGCCTCGAAGCCAACCTGCGCCGATTCCTGCCGGACTCAAACATCAAGGTTGAGATCATCTCCGACAATATTGTCCTGAGCGGCACTGTAAGAACGCCTCAGGATGCGACCCAGGCAACCAAGCTCGCCAATATCTTTCTCACCGGGGGTGAGGCCACGACCCGCACCGAAGTCGCCACCAGCGACAGCAGCGGCGACGGTGCCGTCGCGCTCTACGCCGAAGGTCGCCAGAAATCTCAGGTGGTCAATCTGCTGACGATCGAGGGCGAGGACCAGGTCACCTTGAAAGTCACCGTGGCCGAGATTCGCCGCGAGGTGCTAAAGCAGCTCGGCTTTGACAACACCTTCACGCGCTTGCCCTCAGGGACGAGCTCCGGTCTGGATGTGCTGGAAATAGGCGCCGGCGGGACCAATGGGCTTACTGGCAGCATCGCTGGTACAGTAGGTCGACTCGGCATCGAGACCGCACTTAGCGCCCTGGAACAGGCGAAGGCCATACGCACACTGGCCGAGCCGACATTGACGGCGATCTCCGGTCAATCTGCTACATTCAACTCGGGTGGACAGCGTCTCTATTCGACAACAGACTCAGACGGTGACACGCGTATCACCTCCTATGACTACGGCATCTCGCTCGGCTTTACCCCTACCGTGCTGTCGTCGGGCCGCATCAGCCTTCGCATCCAGACGAAAGTCTCCGAGCCGGTTGCCAACGGCGTCGGAGTAGAATTCCGCAGGCGTGACGCAGAGACGGTCGTTGAACTCCCATCCGGCGGATCCATTGCGCTGGCCGGCCTGATTCGTGACGATGTGCAGCAGGGAACCAGCGGCACGCCTGGCGCTTCCAAGCTGCCGCTCGTTGGCGCCCTCTTTCGTGCGAAAACGCTGGAGCGGACCGAAACCGAACTGGTGATCATCGCCACGCCCTATCTCGTCCGCCCGGTCGCCCGCAATGACCTGTCGCGTCCAGACGATAACTTCAACCCCGCAAGCGATGTCGCCAGCGTCTTTCTCGGCCACGTGAACCGCATCTATGGACGCAAGGACGCACCCCCTCCTGCCCTTCCTTACGAAGGCAATGTCGGATTCATCTACAAATGACGCGCGTTGATCGGAACACTTCACATACCGCAACGGAGTTGCGGGAAGGACGGCAGACAGCGGGAACCCCAATGTCCGGAAGGATCGGTCGTGTTCGCCGCATCTCCGGCGCCGCTGCAATCTTCTTCGGGATCTCCACCCTGCTTGGCAGTTGCGCAAATCGCGACGGCATGACAACCGGCGCTTTGCCTGACGATTACCGCACGCGCCACCCGATCGTTGTCGGCGAGGAGGAGAAGACCATCGATATCCCGATCGCGGCGGGCGATGATGGTTTGACGCGTGGCCAGAGCGAGGTCATTGCTGGCTTTGCCGCCAACTACACGCGATCGTCCAAAGGCATCATCAGGGTCATGACGCCGCAGGGCGCCATCAATTCGGGTGCAGCAGCAGCCGCAGCAAGTGACGTTCGTCACCTCCTGGTGCGCATGGGTGTGCCGAAGAAACGGATTCTGCACACCGGGTATGCAGCGGCAGGCTACGGCTCGGCCGCGCCGATCCGCCTCGCCTACGTCGCCATAACGGCTCAGGTCGGCCCGTGCGGAGAATGGCCGGCGGATCTCACGCTGAATACCATAGAGAACAAAAACTATCACAACTTTGGTTGCGCCAGCCAACGCAACCTGGCGGCACAGATCGCCGACCCGAATGATCTTCTCGGGCCGCGCCGAATGACACCGGCAGATGCGGAGCAGCGCGGGCAGGCGATGGAGCGCTACCGCGAAAGCTATACAGAACTGCGAGATTTCCGATGATCACCTTAGAACGAGCCCGAGGGTGGCCGCTATGAGTGCCGTGAACTACAGCCTCAGCACGTCGAACATGCCGGACCCACAGGTTCCGGATGAGGCGCATCCGGTCGATCTGACCGGTCTGCGCCCCCTGCCTCGGATCTCCATTCATGCCTTCTGCGAGAGCGAGCAGATGCTGCGCACGATGGAGCAGATGGGGCGGGATCGTCGCATGGCGAAGGTAAACATGCGGGTCACCAATGGCGGCACCGAGGCCGCCGCCAGCATGTTCTCCGGAAGCCCGACCCCGAACCTGATCATCCTAGAGACTGACGTACAGCCTTCCGGCCTCCTTGCTGAACTGGCACCGCTTGCCGACGTGTGCGATCCATCTACCCGCGTGATCGTCGTCGGGCGCTACAACGACATCGCGCTCTATCGCGAACTGATCCGCAACGGCATCTCCGAATATTTGGTAGGCCCGGTGCAGATGGTCGAAATTCTATCCTCGATCGCCGCAATTTTCGTTGATCCCGAGGCGGAACCTGTTGGCAAATCGATCGCCTTTGTCGGGGCGAAGGGAGGCGTAGGTTCCTCCACCATCGCTCACAACTGCGCTTTCGGCATCTCCACCCTCTTTTCCACAGAGACGATCCTGGCCGACTTGGACCTCCCCTTTGGTACGGCGAACATCGATTTCGATCAGGATCCGGCACAAGGGATCGCGGAAGCTGTTTTTGCGCCTGATCGGCTTGACGAGGTGTTCCTCGACCGGTTGCTGACCAAGTGCTCCGAGCACCTTTCCATGCTGGCAGCGCCGTCCCTGCTCGATCGGGCCTATGACTACGAAGGAATGGCTTTCCAGCCGATCGTGGAGATCTTGCAACGCAGTGCGCCGGTCGCCGTGCTTGACCTGCCTCATGTGTGGTCGGAATGGACGCGCTCGGTTCTGGCGGCTGCGGACGAAGTGGTGATTTGCGCCGTTCCCGACCTCGCCAACCTGCGCAACACGAAGAACATGCTGGACGCGCTGAAGAAGTTGCGTCCGAACGATCACGCCCCGCACCTGATCCTCAACCAGGTTGGGATGCCAAAGCGACCTGAGATTGCGCCGAACGACTTTTTTGAGCCGCTGGAGGTGGAGCCGATCGCCATCCTGCCGTTCGACGCAGCGCTGTTCGGCAATGCGGCCAATAGCGGCCGGATGATCACGGAGATCGATGCGAAGTCTCCGGCGGCGGAGACCTTCTCGCAGATCTGCCACATCGTGACGGGTCGTTCTGCAGCAAAGAAGGCAAAGAAAGGCGGCCTCGGCAAAATGCTGGGCCTACTCGGCCGGAAGTAGTGGCCGAACGGTCTTGAGGTCCTGCGGCAGTATGAAGACGGGATAAAGTGCATGTTTGGAAAGCGCGGCAGCGATGGTTTCGGGAAGAGCACGGGTGGCATCAGCGCAGTCGCGGCCCCGCCGGCTGCGCCGTCGTTGTCACCAGCAAAGCCCGGTGGTCCAGAAGTCTTCGCAGAGCCAAACCAGGACCGCAGTGGGACGCGTCAGCAGGTAGCTCCTCCTCCCATCGCCCCCACGGCTGCCGCACGCAAGAAGCCAGTCCGTACCGAGCACTACTACGATACGAAAAGTCAGGTTTTCTCCGCGCTTATCGATACCATTGACCTTTCACAACTGGCGAAGCTGGACGGTGAAAGTGCGCGGGAAGAAATACGTGATATCGTCAACGATATCATCACCATCAAGAACTTCGCGATGTCCATCTCTGAGCAGGAGGAACTGCTCGAGGACATTTGCAACGACGTCCTTGGCTATGGCCCCTTGGAACCGTTGCTGGCGCGTGATGATATCGCCGACATCATGGTCAATGGCTCCGGTCAAACCTTCATCGAAGTGGCCGGTAAGACCATCGAGTCCGAAATCCGCTTTCGCGACAACGCACAGCTGCTGTCCATTTGCCAGCGCATCGTCAGCCAAGTTGGCCGACGTGTCGACGAATCCTCTCCGATCTGCGATGCCCGCCTGCCCGATGGCTCGCGTGTGAACGTCATCGCGCCTCCGCTGGCCATCGATGGCCCGGCACTTACCATTCGAAAGTTCAAGAAGGACAAGCTCACCCTCGAACAACTGGTCAAGTTCGGCTCGATCAGCGCCGAAGGTGCAACGCTTCTGCAGATTATCGGACGCGTTCGCTGCAACGTCGTCATTTCCGGTGGCACGGGATCGGGTAAGACCACGCTCTTGAACTGCTTGACGCGCTATATCGATGAAGACGAGCGTGTCATTACGTGTGAGGATACGGCTGAACTGCAGCTGCAACAGCCGCACGTTGTTCGCCTTGAGACACGCCCACCGAACATCGAAGGCGAGGGCGAGATCACCATGCGCGACCTCGTCAAGAACTGCTTGCGTATGCGACCCGAGCGGATCATCGTCGGCGAAGTGCGCGGCCCGGAAGTTTTCGACCTTCTCCAGGCGATGAATACCGGTCACGACGGCTCGATGGGCACGATCCACGCCAACACCCCCCGCGAATGCCTCAGCCGAATGGAATCGATGATCGCCATGGGTGGCTTCGGCCTACCGGCCAAGACCGTTCGTGAAATCATCTCCGGCTCGGTGGATGTAATCATCCAGGCAGCGCGTTTGCGCGATGGCTCCCGTCGGATCACGCACGTTACCGAGGTGATCGGCATGGAAGGTGACGTGATCGTTACGCAGGATCTGATGCGCTACGACATCGAAGGGGAGGACGCCAACGGCAGGTTGATCGGCCGCCACATGTCGACCGGCATCGCGAAGCCGAATTTCTGGGATCGTGCCCGCTACTATAATGAAGAACGCCGACTGGCCGCCGCATTGGATGCCATGGATCAGGGAGCGGATTAGCGCGATGTTTGGCTTCGATCTCAACCTGGTGCTGATCGTCGCCTTGGCTGCGGTGTCTGCTGCCGCGGTCTGTTACGCGCTGCTGTTCTCGCAGATCGAAACTCACAAGAAGACCAGCGCGCGCATAAGCCGGGTTAAGTCGGCGGAATCGGATCTGAGCAAGGTGAAGGCTGCAAGGGACCGGGTCCAGGAGCTCTCAAAGCGCCGTAAGTCAGTGCAGGATTCGCTTAAGGATCTGGAAAAGAAGCAGCAGGAACGCTCCCGCAAAATGGGCGACGGCAGCTTGAAGTCGCGCCTCGCGCAGACCGGCCTGCCCCTGACACTGGGTCGCTTCTACATGCTGAGTGGTGCCTTTGGCCTTTTCTCTCTTCTTATTGCTCTGCTTGCAGACGTGCCCCTGCTTGCCGCGGTTGGGGCGGGGTTTGCATCAGCCTTCGGTCTGCCTCGTTGGATCATCCGTTTTCTGGTCAAGCGCCGGCAGAAGCAGTTCCTGAACGAGTTCCCCAACGCACTCGATGTCATGGTGCGCTCAATCCGCTCCGGTCTTCCGCTCAATGATGCCATGCGGCTGATCGCATCAGATGGTCAGGAGCCTGTGAAGACGGAATTCAAACGCGTCATCGAGTCCCAGCAGGTTGGTCTCAGCGTCCCAGAAGCCTGTGTCCGAATGATGCAAACGATGCCTTTGCCAGAGGTGAACTTCTTTTCGATCGTCATCACCATCCAGGGCCAGGCCGGCGGTAATCTCTCGGAAGCACTTGGAAATCTGGCGAAAGTGCTGCGCGAACGTAAAAAGATGAAGGCCAAGGTACAGGCGCTCTCGATGGAGGCGAAGGCCTCCGCAGTCATCATCGGCGCTCTACCGTTCATTGTCGCACTGCTCGTCTATCTCACGTCGCCTGAGTACATGACGATACTGTTCACTGACCCGCGCGGCCACATGATCATGCTCTTCTCAGGCGTGTGGATGTCGATCGGCATCTTCGTCATGCGTAACATGATCAACTTCGACATCTAGTGAGGCGGCGATGAGCGATGTTGCAACTTCCCTGACGGATCCGGCGCTGCTCTTCGCAATCGCCGTCGCCATAGCCGTGTTCGCGACCTGCTATTCTCTTGCGACGCCTTTCCTTGAGCGGGGGGACTTGGACAAGCGTATGAAAGCGGTTTCAACCGAGCGCGATCAGATCCGCGCCCGCGAACGCGCGCGGATGAATGCTGAAGCCTCCAAGACTATGCTCCGCACGCAGAACAACCAGTCGGTTCGCAACATTGTTGAGCGCTTTAATCTTCGTCAGGCGCTGGTGGACGACAACACGGTCAACCGCTTGCGTGCTGCCGGCCTGAGGTCCCAGAATGCGCTCAACATGTTCCTTGTTGCGCGTTTCCTGCTTCCCTTCCTTTTTCTCACGCTCGCCATCATCTGGATTTTTGTTCTTGGCAACCTTGCTGAACGCCCTTTTGCGATCCGCATATTGGCAGCAGTCTTCTTCGCCTATGTCGGCTTCTATCTGCCGAATATCTACGTGAGCAATCGCGTGACGAAGCGCCAGCAATCAATCAAGCGGGCCTGGCCAGATGCACTGGACCTTATGCTGATCTGCGTGGAGTCTGGAATTTCAATGGAAGCTGCAATGCGGAGGGTTGCCGAAGAGGTCAGCAGTCAGTCCGCGGAACTTGCGGAGGAATTGGTTCTGACAACGGCGGAACTGTCTTTCCTGCCCGACCGTCGCGTGGCGCTGGAAAACCTTGGGGTCCGCACCCAGCTCGACACTGTGAAGAATGTCACGCAGGCCCTCATCCAGGCAGAGCGTTATGGCACTCCGATGGCACAGGCGCTCCGTGTCCTGGCGCAGGAGGGCCGCGATGAGCGGATGAATGAAGCAGAAAAGAAAGCGGCGGCCCTTCCACCGAAACTAACGGTGCCAATGATCCTGTTCTTTCTGCCGGTGCTTGTCGCCGTCATTCTCGGCCCTGCCGGTATCCAGGTCGCTGATCGCTTCTGATGGTGTCAGCTATGCCGCTTGACCGGGTGCCTTTTGAGGTTCCGATGAGGCATTCTCAAACGTAATCAGATGCTTGTGAAGGTCCAGAGTGCTGCCATCAGCAAGATCAAGGCCTGACGGGCCTTGGCAAACGTCATGCTAGTTCGCCGCCGTCTTCGGTTTCGCCTTGTTGTCCGAAAGTTTTGCCCAGGAATTCTGCTGCGCCAGCATTGAGCGCAGGTAGGCAACATTGGCATCAGCCTGCTGCTGCGTAAGCTCACGTTTCGCGATTTCTTCCGCTTCCGCGAACCTGCCCTGAAGTCCGACCACAAGGGCAAGGTTCTGGCGAACCCGGCTATCGGCAGCCGGCTGCTGCGCGGCCGAACGCATATAGGTCTCGGCAGTACGAAGATCTCCGCTGAGCACATAGGACATGCCCAGGTTCGACATCACCGAGGGTTCGTTTGGCTTGGCATCAAGAGCCATGCGATACTTCTGCCGTGCTTCGTTCGACCGACCCAATTGGTCAAGCACTGCACCCTCTGCGGAATAGAGGCGCCAATCCGGGCGGTCCGGCGTCTGCGCGCGACGGATCGTTTCAAGTGCCTGCTCTAGTTGTCCCGCCGCAGCCTGTGCCTTCCCATAGGCGGCAAGAACCTCCCGATCGCGGGGATGGGCAATCACCACCTGCTGCATCACAGCCAGAGCCTGGGTGTGCTTCCCTGTCATGGCGAGGATCTGTGCGTAGCGGAGACCCGCCCCGCGATCCTTGGGGTTGTTCTCATAGGCCCGGCCGAAGGTCCGCTCGACCCGTTCCAACTCTGACGCGCTCATGGTTTCGAGTTGCACGGCCGACGCCGAGACAGAGCCTGTCTTGATGGTATCCTTCTGCGACGCACAACCACCCAGCGCGAGTGCAAGGAGAATCAGGCTGGTGGTTTGTGCCAACCGAACTTTCCGAGGAAAGACAGGGATGCTTGCGGTCATGATGCTATCTCGTCCCTTTGCCGCACATCCATAAACATGGCGGACCTGTGGCGCATTGCGTCCTTGAGCAATAGACTGTTAACCCTAACATACGGTTAAGCACCTGATTCACCACGACAAGGCAATCCATGAACAGCTATCGCTACATCGAGCGTCCTTCGCCACTGACCGCAAGCTCCTCCGGGTCTCTCCCGGTTTATCTGGTGACGCCCACGGAACTGGAGCAGGGTGCTATGGATTCTGCCATGCTTTCCTGGGCTCGTGCGGCAGGTTTTTCGGGGGATCAGGGCAGTCTGCTGCTTGTGCCAGGTGCCGATGGTGAACTTGCTGGCGCTCTTTTCGGCCTTGATGCGGGCACCGAGGGTGCGTTTGGCGCCGGCAAGCTGGCCAAGCTTCTGCCGGCAGGTGATTGGCACATCGAAACGTCTCTGGGGCACCAGAGAATCGCGCTCGGATTTGGTCTCGGCAGCTATTCCTTCTCCCGCTATCGCAAGGACAAGCAGAAGCAGGTTCGGCTGGCGCTCGCCAACGAGTTGCTCCCGGATGTCGAGCGTCAACTCGCCGGCGTCTTCCTGGCCCGGGACTTGATCAACACGCCGACGAACGACATGGGCCCCGAGCAGTTGGAGACGGCTTTCCGTTCCCTCGGTGAGCATTACGGGGCCGAGGTCACGTCGATCGTCGGCGATGATCTTCTGGTACAGAACTTCCCTCTTGTGCACGCGGTCGGGCGCGCCAGCGCGCAGGCGCCGAGGCTCCTTGAGTTGCGCTGGGGAAGGGCGGGGGCGCCAAGTATCACGCTTGTGGGCAAGGGCGTCTGCTTCGATACCGGCGGTCTGGACATCAAGGGTGCCGCAAATATGGCGCTCATGAAGAAGGACATGGGTGGTGCTGCCAATGTCATGGGCCTGGCACTCATGATTATGGACGCCGGCCTGGATGTGAACCTTCGCGTGCTCGTCCCTGCCGTGGAAAACTCCATCGCCGGCAATGCTTTTCGGCCGGGAGACATATACCGAAGCCGCAAGGGCCTAACCGTACAGATTGACAACACCGATGCCGAGGGACGCCTGGTGCTCGCTGACGCATTGGCTTACGCCGATGAAGCGCCGTGTGATCTCCTGGTCGATATGGCGACCCTCACCGGCGCCGCCCGTGTGGCTCTCGGCGCCGACGTCGCCCCCTTCTTTACCGATGATGAAGGCTTGGCCAGTCGGCTAGGGGAGCTCTCTGTGGAGGAGCTGGATCCCCTGTGGCGGCTCCCCCTTTGGTCAGGCTACGACAAGGACCTGAAATCGCGCGTTGCGGATATCACCAATGCCCCTTCCGGCGGCATGGCCGGGGCCATCACGGCGGCTCTTTTCCTGAAGCGATTCGTTCGAGCTGAAACGCGCTGGGTCCATTTCGATATCTACGGGTGGACGCCCGCCGAAAAAGCCCACGCGCCGGTAGGCGGCGAGGCCTTCGCGATCCGCGCCCTGTACCGATACATTCGCGAGCTTGTGAAGCAATGATGCGGTAAGGCTTTACTCGTAGGATTGCCCCATCGAAGCGGAAAAGGGGAGCCGCCGTGTCGCGTGAACTGACGGCGACAGAAGCGTTGCGCCTATGGCATCGTGTCACGCTCGGACAGGTCCGTGGCGAAGGTCCGGACCTCAGTCTCCGGCAGCAGGCAATCCTGCTGCAGGTCTACCTGATCCCGCCGCCCCACACGGTACGTGGGTTGGCCACGGCCCTCGGCGTCACAAAGCCGGTGGTGACTCGGGCATTGGACACGATGGGAGAGCTCGGGTTGCTTGACCGTGCGCGGGATGACAAAGACCGCCGCAATGTTGTGGTCAAACGCACGGTAGCAGGGGCTCTTTATCTGGAGCAGCTTGGGGATCTCATTCGACGGGAAGGCAGGCGAGAGCCTGGAGCGACATGAAACAAGCATTGGACAGGCGCCTGCACGCCTTTCGGCCGGATCTCGCCGACGTGTCTCTCCGCGGCCAGGTGGATTCCCAGCGTTTCGTCTCGGGCGAAGCCGCAAGGGTCGGGCGACCGGTAGCGGCTCTGCGACCTGCGCCCGATGCAGACCGCGGCATCGATACCGAACTTCTTCTTGGCGAGACGGTTCGTGTCTTTGATCGGAAGGATGGCTGGGCATGGGTGCAGGCGGACCAGGACGGCTATGTTGGCTATCTTGAAGAAAGCGCGTTGGCGGAGCCTGAAGCAGCAACGCACGTGATCTGCGTGCCCCGGACCTTCCTGTATCCGCAGCCTGAACTGCGCCGCCCGCCGATTGCAGCACTCTCCATGGGAAGCCGCGTACAAACTCTTGCAGAGGTGGAAACACGCGGTACCCGTTACCTCACGCTGGCTGACGGAACGGCTCTGATCGCTGCCCATTGTCTCCCCGTCGGGGAAGCACTTTCGGTCGATTATGTAGACGTCGCAGTGCGGTTTATCGAGACGCCATACCTGTGGGGCGGCCGCTCGGGCTTCGGCATCGATTGCTCGGCGCTCGTGCAATTGTCGCTGAGCATGATGGGACGCGCCTTCCCGCGTGATTCCGACATGCAGGCGCAGGCGGGAACGGGCATCAAGCGAGACGAGCTTCGCCGTGGCGACCTCGTCTTCTGGAAAGGGCATGTGGGCATCATGGAAGACGAGCGGACGCTCCTCCATGCGAACGGACATACGATGACGGTGGCGCGGGAGGGCCTGGAAGCGGCAATCAACCGGATCGGTTGGCTCTATGAACAGCCGACCGGCTTTCGCAGGATCGAATAAAGATCACGGAAACGTGGCGCCTATTGCATGGAATCCTGCACGAACTACCCCTATCTTGCTGCCAGGGCTTGAGGATTCGCTATGATCAAGACTGCCTGGATTCTACCGTTCCTGATGTTGCTGGTCGTCGTCCTTGCCGGTCTCGCGCCAGCTCGGGCTGACGACCGTTTCCGGAATCTCGCAGGAGAGCGGTTCCACGACCTTCCGGGCGTGGTTCCTGAAGAAGAGCGGGTGAAGCAGGAAAGCTATTCCTGCACCAGCAGCATAGAGAACGTCTATCGCGGCCGCGGGCGCTACGACATTCTCTATGGCGACACGTCGCCCCGTCGCGTCTACCACTGCAAGAGCGAAAGCGGCGTGACCTACTCAGGGACCGCTTTGCCGAACACCCAATGGGTGCCGGGCCTCAACCCGCATCATCTTCCCAAAGAGCACTGACCGGAGCACGAACATAGGTTCGACGATCAACGTCTGACGTATACCGGTTGTTGTCGGATGACTTGACAAGCCAAGATGGGATGTGTCGAGGATAAACTCACATCTCAGGAGGCCATCATGTCTGCACAACTCGTTATTCCGGATCTTGCTGGAAAATCTGTCCTCATCACCGGCGCCTCGACCGGCATTGGCGCGGCACTGGCGCGCGCATTTGCCGCCTTGGGGACGTCAGTAGGGCTTCACTACAACGCCAGCGTGGATGCGGCCAAGGCCGTGGCATCGGACATCGAGGCTGCCGGCGGAAAGGTTCATCTTGTGCGCGGTGATGCGGCGAAATCCGGTGAGATGGCTCGTGTGGTTGAGGAGACCGCGGCCGCCTTCGGCGGACTTGATGGGCTGATCAACAATGCCGGCGGGATGGTCGCTCGCGTTCCCTACGCCGAGATGACCGACGAGCACTATGATGCCGTCATGGATCTGAATGCGCGTTCGGTCCTTGCCGCTTCCACTGCCGCAATTCCGCATCTGAAGCAGCGCGGCGGCTTTATCATCAATACGACTTCGATTGCAGCGCGCAATGGCGCCAGTAACGGCGCCGGCATCTATGGCTCGTCGAAGGCTTTCGTGTCCAACGTCACCCGCGGCATGGCCAAAGAACTCATTCCCTTCGGCATCCGCGTCAACGGCGTGGCCCCCGGAGTCATCACGACCCCCTTCCACGATCGCTATTCCACCTCGCAGCAACTACAGGCCGCACTAGCCACCATCCCGCAAGGCCGGCTTGGAACAGCGGAGGAATGTGTCGGTGCCTATCTCTTCCTCGCCTCCGAAATGCTGTCCAGCTACGTCATCGGGCAGGTGATCGAGGTGAACGGCGGTCAGTTGATGCCGTAAGGCTCTACGAGAAGCATAAGCATTTGGAGGAGCAGTCTGATGAGCAAGAGAATCGTTTTCACTGGCGGCAGCGGCAAGGCGGGGCGCCATGTGGTGCCATACCTTCTGCAACAGGGTCACGAGGTTCTGAACGTCGACTTGGCGCCGCTGGATCACCCGGACGTCAACACGCTGACGGCGGACCTCACCGATAGCGGCGAAACCTTCAATGCGCTGTCGATGCACTTCGGTTTCGAAGGGCTTGAGACGGGAGAGGGGCCGGCGCCCGTTGATGCCGTCGTGCATTTTGCCGCCGTACCGCGCATCCTGATCCGGCCGGACAATGCCACCTTCGCCGCCAACACCGTATCGACCTACAACGTCATCGAGGCGGCGGTGAAACTCGGCATCCGCAAGGTCATTATCGCCTCCAGCGAAACCACCTACGGCGTCTGCTTCGCCGAAGGCGATAAGGACTACCACTCCTTCCCGCTCACCGAAGACTACGACGTCGATCCCATGGACAGCTACGGGCTCTCCAAGGTGGTGAACGAGAAGACGGCGCGTGCGTTTGCCATGCGCTCCGGTGCGGACATTTATGCGCTGCGCATCGGCAACGTCATCGAGCCGCACGAATACAACAAGTTCCCTGCGTTCCTTGCCGATCCGCCGTCACGCAAGCGCAATGCATGGAGCTATATCGACGCTCGGGACCTCGGCCAGATCGTTCACCGCTGCGTAGAGAGGGATGGGCTTGGCTTCCAGGTCTTCAACGCTGTCAACGACACCATCACCGCCTGGGAGCCGACGCGATCCTTTCTGGAGCGCTGGGCGCCGGGAACCCCGATCAAGGGAGAAATTGGCGAGTTCGAAGCCCCGATCTCCAACCGCAAGATCCGCGACGTCCTCGGCTTCCGAGAAGAGCATGACTGGCGCAAGTACGTTCCAAAACCTTAGCCATCGCCAGAGAGCCGCCGCCTAGCTATTCTGCCGCCACTGGAATTTGGACTGGTGCCGGATCGGCCTTCGGCTTCGGCACGCCAGCCCGGCGCGGGCAGGCGGCATCACGCGCGCTGCTTTCCTTCAGCAGTTTCACCAGCCAATCAACGAACACGCGGACCTTGTTGCCGAGGTGACGGGTGCGCGGATAGACGATGTAGAGCGGGAGTGGGTCCCTGTCCCAGTCGGTCAGCACTTCTACCAGTTCCCCGCGTTCCACCGCCTCTCGAACCATGAACTGAGGGGCTTGGGCGATGCCCATTCCGGAAAGGGCGGCCGCGACATAGCTGCGGCTATCGTTGACGGAGACTGCATAGCGAGGCGTGATCTCCAAGCTTTCGCCGCCGCGCGTAAACTCCAGCGGCAGGACCTTGCCCGCCTGGGCATTGAGGTAGCCGACGGAGAAGAACTTATCCTCCAGATCACGCGGGTGCTCGGGGGTGCCGAACATGTCGATGAAGCCGGGAGACGCATAGGTGCGCAGGTTGATTTCCCCCACCTTCCGCGCAATTAGCGACTGGTCCGTCGGCGTACCGGCGCGCAGGGCGCAGTCAACATTCTCCGCAATGTAGTCGATCAAGCGATCCCCCACACCGATGTCGAGCGATATCTGCGGGTAACTGCAGTAAAAGTCGCAGAGTGAAGGGATGACGATAAGGTCCGCGAAGGCGCCCGCCATTTCCACGCGCAGCCGTCCGGACGGCTGAGCCTGTGACGAGGAGATACTCCCGTCCAATTCGTCCAGGTCAGATAGGAATTGGGAAGCACGCTCATAGTAGAGCGCTCCTTCGGTGGTGACCGCGACTTGGCGGGTGGTACGGTTCAACAGCTTGGCTTTGAGATGGCCTTCCAGGTTCTGCACCAGATTGGTGACGGTTGTCTTGGACATGTCCAGAGAGCGTGCCGCGCGGGTGAAATTGCCCGTTTCGACGACGCGAACAAATGCACGCATGGCGGATAGCTGATCCATGATACGACCTCGTTGCGCTGCAGTATTGTCAGGTTATGGTTGACAGTGAAGTACGAACGGCGCGCTTGTGCGCTCTATGTGGAACAATAATATCAGGCAGCACAACAGAAACAAGAAGCTGCCTTTAGCAAAGAGCAGGCAGAGGTGTGATGGAGACGCGGTGGGAGCGGGTAGACTTTGGTGCAGCACGATCCATGCCCATGCGGCTCTATGAGCCGAAGGCTAAGGAGAAGGCTCCACCGATCGTCCTCTACCTTCGCGGTGGTTCGTTTCAGCAGCATGAGCCCGCTGCACAGGAGGCGCCCATTGCGCGGGCCCTGTCCGAAACGGGCGCTATGGTGGTGGAAGCAGATTATGGGAGCATTTCCCAGAACATGTTTCCCGGAGCTCTGGAGTATGGGCTCGATGCGCTTCGATGTCTCGCCGCACGGCGGAAGCAACTGGGTAGCCGAAAGTCGCCGCTTTTGGTTGCGGGTGACGAAGCGGGAGGAAATATCGCTGCTGGTCTCGCCTTGAAGGCGCGGGATCAGCTACCTGGCCAGTTGAACGGCCAGGTGTTGTTATCGCCTTTGATCGACCCGACGATGAGTTCGGTGTCGATCCGCAAGGCCGATGCCATCGGGATGCGTGAACGGTGGTCGGACGGATGGATGCATTATCTGCGGGGCTTCTGCGGGTTTTCGCATCCTTATGTGGCGCCATGCATGTGCTCCCGTCTGTCGACGGTTGCGCCGGCGCTGGTGGTGACGTCGGAGGACGATCCGCTGCACGACGAGACGATCGGCTATGCCGAGCGCCTTGAAGGAGCGGGTGTTAGAGTACGCCAGCATGTCTTTCCTGCGGGAAGCGGCTGGTCGGGTATTTACAACGAGGAAGGCGGCGTCTGGCTACAGGAGCTATGTAGCGAGTTTCGTCTCTTCGTTCATCAGTTGCATTCGTAGTCTGTTGATTTGAGAAGGTGGCGGCCGCCCTGAGGGTCGCAAGGAGACTATCATGAGAATGTCGGTAGGAAGCTGGGCCCTGTGGGGCACCGGAGTGGTACTCGCTGTCTCGATGGCAGGAGCGGCGGTGAAGATCGATTTCGCCAAGGATGCGGATGCCACGGAGGCACAAGCCGCGCCGCCGCCGGCCATACCGGTGACGGTCGCCGCCGTACAGCCGCAGCGGGTAACCACGTGGACGGAATTTTCCGGCCGATTGGAAGCTGTCGATCGCGTCCAAATCCGCCCGCGGGTCGCAGGTACGATCCAGCAGGTGCATTTTCGCGAAGGTGGCATGGTGAAGGCCGGTGACCGGCTCATCACGATAGATCCCGCGCCTTATGCGGCGGCAGTCGCACAAGCCAAGGGCATGGTGGCCTCCGCTCAAGCAAGGCTTGAACTGGCGAACACTGAACTGGAAAGAGGAAGAGCGCTGCTTGCGAGGAAGACGATCTCGGAAAGCGAGCTTGCACAGCGCCAGAGTGCGCAGCGCGAGGCACAAGCTGCAACCCAATCCGCTGAAGCAGCTCTGAAGATCGCCCAACTGAACCTGGATTACACAGAGATAAAGGCTCCGATTGCCGGGCGAGTAGGTAAGCTGGAGATCACGGAAGGCAACCTCGTCGGTGCCGGAGATGCTGCGCAAGTGCTGACCACCCTGGTTTCGGTGGACCCGATCTACGCGAGCTTCAATGCCAACGAGGAACTGGTTGCGCAAATCCTTTCGGAGCTCCCTGCCCAAAGGGATGGTGTGCGGGCACTGGATAAGGTTCCGGTCGAAATTTTGACGCTTGCGCAAGGTGAGCCAACGCGAGGTCGGCTGCAACTCATCGACAATGAAGTCAGTGCCACCAGTGGCACGATCCGGCTGCGTGCGGTTTTCGACAATCCCAACGGCGACCTGATCCCCGGCCAGTTCGTCCGAGTCCGCCTCGGACAGCCCCGGCCACAGGAGCACCTGCTTGTCAGCGAGAGTGCCGTTGGATCGGATCAGGACAAGAAGTTCGTCCTGATTGTCGATCAGTCAAACACGGTCGCCTATCGCCCGGTCGAATTGGGTGCAGCCGTCGATGGACGACGAATTGTGGAAGATGGGCTGGCACCCGGTGACAGGATCGTCGTGAACGGCCTGCAGCGCGTGCGTCCTGGTGCGGTCGTTGAGCCCCAGACCGATCCGGCAGAAGTGGCCGCAACGAAGTAAAAGATCCGGCAGGCGTCAGCGCCTGCTGGCACCCAAACTCAGACCGCCTGTAGCTCGTGGCCTGCCGCGGGCCGAGGATTTCGATTTCTGTGCGAACCCTGGAGAGAGGGTATCGAGATGAACATCTCAAGGTTTTTTGTCGACCGTCCGGTTTTTGCTGCCGTGCTGTCCATTCTCATTGTCGTTGCGGGCCTGATAGGGCTGCGTGCCCTGCCGATCTCCGAATATCCCGAGGTCGTTCCTCCCTCGATCGTCGTGCGCGCCACATATCCCGGTGCCAACCCGACCGTCATCGCGGAGACCGTGGCGACACCATTGGAGGAGCAGATCAACGGCGTGGAGGATATGCTTTATATGTCCTCTCAAGCCACCTCCGACGGTGTCCTCACCGTCACAGTCACCTTCAAGTTGGGTACAGATCCCGACAAGGCGCAGCAGCTCGTCCAGAACCGGGTGGCGCAGGCGGAGCCGCGTTTGCCCGCGGAAGTGCGCGCGCTGGGCCTCACCACCGTCAAGAGTTCGCCGGACTTCATCATGGTGGTGAACTTGGTCTCCGATGATGACAGCTATGACATCACCTATCTGCGCAACTACGCAACCTTGAACATCAAGGATCGCCTCGCCAGGATCGAAGGTGTGGGTCAGGTACAGGTCTTCGGTGCTGGCGATTATTCGATGCGTGTCTGGATCGATCCCCAGAAAGCTGCGGAACATTCGCTGGCTGCCAGCGACATCACCAATGCCATTCGCGCACAGAACGTGCAGGCCGCCGCCGGCATCATCGGTGCAGCGCCCAGCGTCCCGGGGACAGGGCTCCAGCTTAACGTCAATGCGCAGGGCCGGCTTGAGACCCCGGAGCAATTCGGTGAGATCATCGTCAAGACGGGCGCCGCTGGCGAGATCACCCGCCTACGGGATGTTGCCCGCATCGAGCTTGGCGCGGCCGACTACACGCTCCGCTCCCTGCTCGACGGCAAGCCCGCGGTTGCTGTTGCCGTTCTTCAGGCGCCTGGGTCGAACGCCATCGAAATTGCCGACAACGTCCGCGCCACCATGGACCAACTGCAACTGGCCATGCCGCAGGGCGTGAAGTACGAGATCGTCTATGACACCACCAAGTTCGTCCGCGCATCGATCGAGAAGGTGGTCGAGACCTTGCTGGAGGCGGTGGCGCTGGTTGTGCTCGTCGTCATCCTGTTCCTGCAAACATGGCGGGCCTCCATCATCCCGCTGATCGCGGTCCCGGTTTCGATCATCGGCACCTTCGCCGTGATGTATGCCTTCGGCTTCTCCATCAACGCCCTGACGCTCTTCGGGCTGGTGTTGGCCATCGGTATCGTCGTGGACGATGCGATCGTCGTCGTCGAAAACGTCGAGAGGAATATCGAGAACGGCCTGTCGCCTCGGGATGCAACCTATCGGGCGATGCGTGAGGTGTCGGGCCCCATCATTGCGATCGCGCTGGTCCTGGTAGCTGTCTTCGTGCCGCTCGCCTTCATAAGTGGATTATCTGGTCAGTTCTACCGACAGTTCGCCCTGACGATCGCCATCTCGACCGTGATCTCCGCGATAAACTCGCTGACCTTGTCCCCGGCGCTTTCTGCCCTTCTCTTGAAGGACCACCATGCGCCGAAGGACTGGCTGACGCGGACGATGGACCGCTTGTTTGGCTGGTTCTTCCGCGGCTTCAACAGGGCGTTCGGAGCAGCGTCGCACGGTTATGGCCGCACAGTCGGCGGCCTGTTGTCGCGCAAGAGCCTGGTGATGGTCATCTACCTTGCACTCGTAGGTGCCACCTACAGCGTCTTCACCACTGTTCCCGGCGGCTTCGTGCCGGCACAGGACAAGCAGTATCTGATCGGCTTTGCACAATTGCCGGACGGGGCAACGCTCGACCGGACGGAGGACGTGATCCGCAAGATGAGCGACATTGCCTTGGAGCAGCCGGGGGTCGAACACGCCATCGCGTTCCCAGGCTTGTCGATCAACGGCTTCACCATTGGCTCCAACGCCGGCATCGTCTTCGCGGTGCTCGATGATTTCGAGGAGCGCAAGACGCCGGAACTCTCGGGGGGTGCCATTGCCATGGCACTGAACCAGAAATATGCCGGTATTCAGGAAGCCTTCATCGCCATGTTCCCGCCGCCTCCCGTCAACGGGCTTGGCCAGACCGGCGGCTTCAAGCTCCAGATCGAGGATCGGGCGGGCTATGGCAACCAAGCCCTGGACGAGGCAACCAAGGCGGTGCTCGCCAAGGCCTATCAGACGCCGGAACTGGCAGGGATCTTTTCCAGCTTCCAGATCAACGTTCCTCAGCTGTATGCCGACATTGATCGAGCCAAAGCCGAGCAGCTTGGCGTCGCGGTGACGGATGTCTTTGAGACCCTGCAGATCTATCTCGGCTCTTTCTACGTCAACGACTTCAACGCCTTTGGCCGCACCTACAGCGTGCGGGTTCAGGCCGACGCGGATTTTCGCGCCGAGGCCAAGGACATCGGACATCTGCAGGTAAGGTCGCGCTTGGGGGAGATGATCCCTTTGTCCGCCCTCTTGAAGGTGGAGGAGACAACAGGACCGGAGCGGACCACGCGCTACAACGGCTTTCTTTCGGCCGACATCAACGGGGGGCCTGCGCCGGGCTTCTCCTCCGGACAGGCCCAGGCGGCGATCGAGAGGATCGTTAAGGAGACTGTGCCGCAGGGTATCGACTTCGAGTGGACGGACCTGACGTATCAGGAGATCCTGGCGGGCAATTCGAGCATCTATGTCTTTCCATTGGCGCTGCTGCTCGTCTATCTCGTACTGGCTGCACAATACGAGAGCCTGACTTTGCCCATCGCGATCATCCTGATTGTCCCCATGGGAATTCTGGCGGCGTTGACAGGCGTTTGGCTTACCGGCGGAGACAACAACATCTTTACCCAGATCGGTCTCGTGGTCCTTGTCGGGCTGTCGGCGAAGAACGCTATCCTGATCGTGGAGTTCGCCCGGGAGCTGGAACTGGAAGGCCGAACGCCTTATCAGGCGGCCGTCGAGGCCAGCCGCCTTCGCCTGCGGCCGATCCTAATGACCTCCATGGCCTTCATCATGGGCGTCGTGCCACTCGTCATCTCGACGGGAGCGGGTGCCGAGATGCGGTCCGCCATGGGTGTCGCGGTCTTCTCCGGCATGATCGGCGTGACCTTCTTCGGCATCTTCATGACACCGGTCTTCTACGTTCTGGTCCGTATCCTGACCGGCAGCCGTCCCCTGCGGCGGTCCGGCATGGAGGAGGTCCCCGCTCTCTCTCCAGCGGAGTAGAACCTCCGGCCGCGCGGGCTTGACGCCCGCGCGGCTTTCTATTGGAAAGGGATCTGGAGTGCCCACCTTGCCCCGTGTAAGACGCCCGGCAACGTTAACGTAACGGTCATGTCTAATGAACCTCTGGTTTCGTCTGTTCTGGGTTATCGCGTCAGCTTGGCGGCGCACGCGCATTACGTCCCCCAACGATACGTCATCCATCCCTTTCAGGGTGTGGCTGCACGACCTCGACACATCACTCCACATGAACAACGGTCGTTACTGGACGCTCATGGATCTGGGGCGGACCGATCTTGTGATCCGGTCAGGGCTCTGGCGCCCCGTATTGAGGAACGGCTGGACGCCAGTGGTGAGCGCCGGCAAAATTCGATTCCGGCGTGAGTTGCGACTGTTTCAGCGCTTCGACCTCCAGACCCGCCTGGTCTTCTGGAACGACACGCGCTTCGTGATAGAACATAGGCTTGTTGCGCAGGAAACGGGAGCGATCGCAGCAATCGCCCTTGTTCTTGCCGGTATCTACGACCGCAGGAAGAAGGCGTTCGTACCTGTCGACGAACTGTTCGGACAAGCGGGCTGGCAGGGCGAGGCGCCGCCAATGTCAGCGGAAGTCGAGGCCTTCATGGCTGCCGAGGGTGCGCTGCGCGAGGCGACGGCGACGGGCGGATAGATCCTGCCGCGGAAATTGCCCGAAGCGAGGTTTCGAAGACGAACTGTGCGTACGGCTCAGGCTGGAGGGGCGGGATAGACCTGCCCGTCGAAAAGCTTGCGAGCGGTTCGCAGTGTGCCAATCCCTTCGATCCCTCCAAGGCTGTTGCGCCGCACCAGCACTTCCGTCGCCCCTGTTGGATGTTCAACAAGGAACCGCTCGTCTTCAGGAAGCTGCGCGAGCTCGGCAGCAACAGAATTGGTCAGCGTACAGGCCGTTGCAACGCTGACGGCGGCGAAAACGCCGATCGAGGCATGACAGCGGTGGGGAATGAAGCTGCGCGTGTTGATTGTTCCACCCGTGCCGGGCGGCGAGACGAGCGTCATCTTGGGAACCGACTTGTCGCGAACATCCCCGAGGTTCATGAACGGCCCAACTGCCCTTCGCAACCTCTCCAGTCGCGCCTTCAGCATCATATTCCCGTCAAGCGTCTCTCGGGTTTCCCTCCCGGTAAGGTCGAAGTCCGAGGCGCGAAGGATAACGACGGGCATGCCGTTATCGATCAACGTGCATTCGATGCCATCGATGACGTCACGGGCCCTGCCAGTGGGCAAAAGGGCGCCACACATGGAGCCTTCCGTGTTCTGGAATAGGAGCGGTATGGGGGCATGTCGTCCGGGAACGCCATCGATGCGCGCATCACCCTGATAGGACACGCGTCCACCCGGCGTCGACACTTGTGCCAGTGATACCTCGCCTGTGTTGAGCATGTGAATGCGTACAGGCGTCACGTCATCACCGGCTGGCACAAGCCCGCGCTCAATGGCCGCTGGCCCTACGGCTGCAAGAATGTTGCCGCACCCTTGCGCGTCGGTCACCACCGGCTGGTCGACGAAGACCTGCAGGAAAAGGTAGTCAACATCCGCATCGGCACGCGTCGAGGGCGACAAAATGGCCACTTTGGATGCCAGCGGGTCACCTCCGCCGATCCCGTCAACCTGGGATGGATCGGGCGAACCCATCACTCTCAGGAGCAACGCATTGCGTTCTGTCGGCTCGGCGGGAAGGTCGGACGCCAAGAAGACGGCCGCCTTTGAGGTGCCGCCGCGCATCCACAGGCACGGAATCCCATCCGATGCGGGATCAGACATACGTCAGCCCCTTTTCCGCGAGTCTTTCGCGCATAGCATAAATATCGAGGCCCAGTTCTCCCTTCCGCAGCCGTTCGCGCCTCGCTTCCTCCGCAGCAAGACGCGCGTCGGCCGCATCGGCAACCTTGGCCGCATGGGAACGCTTCACAACAACGACCCCGTCGTCATCCGCGACCATGACGTCACCGGCCTCGATCGCCGCACCCGCACAAACCATCGGCACATTCACCGAGCCCAGAGTCTCTTTGACCGTTCCTTGCGCTGAGATGGCCTTGGACCAGACAGGAAAACCCATCGCCGTCAGATCCCGCACGTCGCGGACGCCGGCGTCGATAACCAGGCCGCGGCACCCGAGCGCCATGGCAGAGGTCGCCAGAAGGTCGCCAAAATAGCCGTTGTCACAAGGCGAGGTGGGTGCCAGCACCAGGATATCGCCCTCCTGCAGCTGTTCGATGGCAACATGAACCATCCAGTTGTCGCCCGGCGGGGCTGAGATGGTGACGGCCGATCCGGCAACCTGCGCGCCGGAATAGATGGGGCGCATATAGGAAGCAAGGCAGCCCGTTCGCCCCTGCGCCTCGTGCACGGTCGCTACTCCTGCGGCCGCGAGCCGATGAATGACGTCTTGATCCGCCCGCTTAACGTTTTGATTAACGACAGCCATGTCAGTGCTCCTTCTTGACCGGCGGCGTGCCATGCGTGTGGAAGGTCTCGATCGTCTTCAGCCCCCAGGCCTGGCCCTTCTTGCGGTCTGCCTCGGTCCACACCACGGGCTGCCAGTCAGGGGCCAGGATGAGCCGGGCCCCGGCATTGGCTAGCTCTGCGCGGTTGCCCGCCGGTTCCCACACATAAAGGAAGAACGTCCCCTGGATCGCGTGCTTGTGCGGCCCTGTCTCGATATGGATGCCGTTTTGCAGGAAGATGTCGGCCGCTCGCAGGATATCCTCCCGCTGATCCGTCGCGTAGGTGACGTGGTGAAGGCGGCCTTCGCCGCCACCATGCTCTTCCGTGCACGCAAGGTCATAGGTCTTGTTGTTGACCGTGAACCAGCAGCCGCCGATGCGGCCATTGTCGAGCTGGATCATCTCGGTGACCCGGGAGCCGAGGCAGGTCTCCATGAAGCGGCGAAACTCGCTCACGTCGCTCGACAGGAGGTTCAGATGGTCGAGGCGACGCGGTGCCGCGCCCGTGAAGGCGGAAGCAGTATTCTTGAGGGCAGCGCGCTCGGCATCGGCTTGCGGCTCGTACCACTGCGTCTCCCAGTAGATCTCGAAGACGTGGCCGAAGGGATCCTCAAAGCGGAAGGACTGGCCATGGCCCAGATCCCCGTCCACCCAGCCCTGGACCGTGTAGCCGGAGGCCTCGATCGCCGCCACGCGCCGCTTGAGCGCCTCGGGTGACGCGGCACGATAGGCCACATGGCCGATCCCGGTCTGGTGGTGGCGTGTCAGCTTCAGGGAATGGAACTCGTAGTCGTCCCATGCCCGAAGGTATGCCGAGGTCTCGTCTTCCGCCGAAAGCTTGAGACCATAGACCCGCGTGAAGAAGTCGAGACTCTCGTTGTAGCGGTCAGTGTACATCTCGACGTGACCGAGATGGGCGATGTCGAAGCAGTGCTCCATGGAAGCCTCTCCTAAAGCTCGTCGACGGTGCGCGGGAAGATGGACTGGAAGCCTTCTGCGTATTTGCAGTCGCGTCCACCGGACTGGCCGCCGGAATTGCGCTTGAAATGGTTGGCGCGGTTGATCGCGACGCGCGTGTAGTATTCCCAGAGGTGCTCCTGGCCTTCCATGCACTCGATGGCGGCGCGCTTCTTGTCCCAGACCGGCGTGATGTCGAGGAAGGTATCCGGCTTCCACCCCATCTGTTCCGTCTGATGCGGCTCGAAAAGATAGAGCTGCGGCGCGCCCAGCACCTTCTCGCCCGGATTGTGGCCCCACGCCTGGGCGATCATCCGGCACTCGAGCGCCACCTGCGTCGCATACATGTGATCGGTGTTGTAAGGGTCGTACTGGGAGTGGCTCAGCATAAAGCGGGGCTGCACCTTTCGGATCACGTCCACCAGCGCATTCTTATCGTCGCGGCTCAGCTCGAGCGGGTAATCGCCCAGATCCATGCAGACGAGATCATGGACGCCGAAGGCTTCTGCGGCACGTTCGGCTTCCGCGCGGCGCGCATCCTTGACGCGCTCCAGTGTCATCCCCGCCTGCTTCCAGAGCTTTGCGCTCTCGCCACGCTCACCAAAGGACAGGCATACCACGGTGACGTTGTAGCCAAGTTGAGCATGCAGTGCGATGGCACCGCCACAGCGCCAGACGAAGTCGGCGGCATGGGCGCTGATGACGAGAGCGGTTTTCGGTACCGTTCCGGTGTTTCCTGACATGTGCATCCTCCTGAGCCCGAAGAGAGGATCGCCTGCGACGCGTTGGCAGGCAAATCGAAAAGGCGCTATGCGTCATAAGGTCTGGCTATAGACAGTGGCCGAACAGCGCCGCTTGTGTAAGCATGCCGCTGGCGAAAGAGGAGGCCATCGATGACCGCATGCAGTGGTGAAACACCGAACGCTATTGGCTTCGTTGGCTTCGGAGAGGCAGCGCACGCCTTTGCATCCGGATGGCAGCACACGGAGGCCAGGGACGTCCGCGCTTATGACGTTAAATTGGGGGATCCGAAGGCTGCAGCGCTGGTTCTGGAGCGATGCCGCGAAGCCGACGTCGTGCCGATGAAGCAGATAGGTCGGGCGCTGCATCGTGTGAGGCTCGTTCTCTGCCTGGTAACCGCTGACCAGGCATTTTCGGCAGCCTGTGCCGGCGCAGATTACCTGCCCTCGGGCGCCCTTTGGCTTGATGCCAACTCCTGCGCGCCGCAGACAAAACAAAGGGCTGCTGACGTCATTGAACGCGCTGGTGGGAGCTATGTTGATGTGGCGGTGATGGCACCGGTATACCCCATGCGTCACCAGGTACCGCTTCTCCTCTCCGGTCCCCATGCAAAAGAGGCTGCTGCAGCAATCGAGGCGTTGGGAATGCGTCCGAAGGTTCTGGGCGAAAGGGTAGGGGATGCCTCTAGCGTCAAGATGCTTCGCTCCGTCATCGTCAAGGGGCTGGAGGCGCTGACGGCGGAATGCCTTCTAGCAGCGCGTCGTGCGGGCGTCGAGGATGCGGTTCTGGCATCGCTTCAAAGCTCGGATCCCGGGATCGACTGGCGCGTACGTGGCTCCTACAACATGGAACGGATGATGGTGCATGGTGCGCGGCGGGCGGCCGAGGTGGAGGAAGTCTGTGAGACCTTGCGGCACTTCGGGCTGCCCGACTGGATGAGCCGCGGAACTGTGGAGTGGCAGCGTGCCGTGGCGAGCCTTGGTGTGGATCCTGGAGCCGATGATCTGGCGAAGCGCTCAGATGCACTTCTGGAGAGGCTGACATGCCCCGAAACCTGAGACACCTCAGGCTCTTGGTCGCGGTCGCCGAACTGAAGTCGGTGACGCTGGCTGCAGAAAAATGGCATGTGTCTCAGCCTGCGGTTACCCAGGCTCTGAACAAGCTCGAGTTCCGCGCGGGCGGAGCCCTCTTCGAGCGCAGCAGGACCGGGCTCTTCCCGACGTCCCGAGGCGAAACCCTGTTGAGGCGGGTTGTTAGTGCTTTTGCTTTGCTCGATCCGATTGCGAAGTCGATCTCCCCCCGCCTTCTAACCTCTCTGACATATCCGCAACTCCAGGCGCTGGTCGCCGTCAGCGAGAACGAGAACTTTTCCCTGGCCGCGCGTCAGCTTGGCCTGGCCCAGCCGACGGTGCATCGTGCCGTGACCCAAATTGAACGGGAGGCGGCTCGCAGCCTGTTCGAGCGGACCGCCTTCGGGATCATTCCGACACGGCTGTGCCAATCTTTCGCACGGGCGGCCCGGCTGGCGATCTATGAGTTCGATCAGGCGGATGCGGAACTTGCGGAACTCGACGGCGGCGAGGCCGGTTCGCTCGTCATTGGAGCCATGCCTCTGTCACGCTCGGTCCTTCTGCCATCGGCGCTGGCGAGGTTTAGACAGTGCTACAGGGACATGGCGGTGCGTGTGGTGGATGGACCCTATCAAGGCTTGCTGGGCGACCTGCGCAGAGGCAGCATCGATTTCCTCGTCGGGGCCTTGAGGGATCCCGCCCCAATAGGTGACATCGTCCAGATCCCGCTTTTCGAGGACAGACTTGCACTCTTGTCGCGCCCCGATCACCCGTTGGCAATGCGGCAAACTGTGAGTGTAGAGGATCTCTTGGCCTATCCTTGGGTGGTGCCGCACCAAGGAACGCCAACGCGGGATAAGTTCGAGGCCATCTTTTCCGCCCCCGGAAGCAGAGCGCCCTCTCGGCTTATCGAATCCGGCTCCTTGCTGCTGATACGAGGCCTGTTGTTGGAGAGTGACCACCTCGGCTGCATCTCTCATGTGCAGGCGAGAACTGAGTGCGACCGCGGCCTTCTAAGGCAACTGCCGTGGGAAACGGACGCGTATATTCGGCCGATAGGGTTAACCTACAGAACCGGCTGGCGTCCTACACGGCCACAGCAGAAGATGGTTGATCTCCTGACGGAGAGTAGTCGCAAGGCATCCTCGATAACGACCTGTCCAAGCGAGCACCTGGAGACAGAAGAGGCGATGTGATTTTGGCCCACCGACGCCTCATGATCTAAGCTGGCATCAACATGGGCAAGGTATGTCAGGAGAAGATGATGCACCTATCAATAGATGGTCCTGATGTGAGCCTCGCCGTCTGCCGTTGCGCGACACCAGGTACTATCGCAGGTGAAACAATGTGTTGCCGCCAAGGTCGACGAGGAGAATTGGCTGGGTCGCCGTTGCGCGACTGCGATGGGCAATGGCAGAAGCCATGCTGATCCACACCATCCTCGCGGCTGCACCACTGGTCATCGTGCTCCTCACAATGAGCATATTGGGATGGTCAGCAGTTGGTGCCGGTGCAGCGGGCTTTGCCAGCGCGATCATTATCGCCTTCTTGGCGTTCGGCCTGGGTCCCCCTTTCGTCTCGCCTCCGCTTGCCGCACTTGGCGTTCTGGCCGAGACGGTTCATTCGACAGCAACAATCCTTTGGATCATTCTGCCGGCACTTCTCCTGTACGAGTACCAGCAGCGTTCCGGCGGCCTGGAGCGAATCCGACTGGCGCTCTCCCAGCTTACAAATGCGAGAAGACTGCAGGTTCTCGTCATTCGCTGGTTCTTTGCGCTTTTCATGGAAGGGGCTGCCGGCTTCGGGGCGCCCGTCGCAGTTGCTGCTCCACTTCTCGTTGGCATTGGGCTTTCCCCGGCTCGGGCGGTGATGGTTGCGTTGATCGGGCATGCGGCCCGGGGTGCCATTTGGTGCTGTGGGCACCCCCCCGCTCACGCAGGTTGAACTGGGCGGGCTGCCATCGCCGGATCTGGCGGGCACGATTGCTGCCTTCAATGCTGTGATGGGCTTTGGGCTGGTTTTCGCGGTGAGTTGGTTGGCGGATGATGCGCCGATGACGTGGAAAGACGTGCGTTGGACCGCTATGGCGGGTGTGTGTTTTCTCTTCCCCTATGGTGTGGTCGCCGTGACCGTCGGCCCGGAACTGCCAACTTTGTTGGGAGCGCTGCTCGGCCTTCTTGCATTCGTTCTTCTGCTGCGAGCAGGACATGCGCGTTCGCCGATTCATTGGCGGGCGCTTCTCCCAGATCTACTACCGTACCTGCTCCTCGTTCTCCTTGTACTCGCGACGCGTCTTGTGCCGCCGTTGCGTGAGGAGCTTGTTGGCCACGTATGGTCATGGGATTTCCTTGGGCACTTCAGCGGGAGCTTTGCGCCGCTATTTCATCCAGGCACCCTCCTGCTCGTGAGCATTGCCCTGGTGGCGCTTGCGACGAGCCTTCGATCCGCTCTCGCCCCCGCGTTTGCAGCGGCGCTCGGGCGCCTCGGCTCGGTCGCCCTTGCTCTCCTTCTCATGCTGGCGCTTGCCCGAGTTTTGGTGCATTCGGGTATGGTCGATCAGTTGGCCGAGGGTGCTGCGCGATCGGGAGGAACCTGGCCCTTTCTTGCCGCAGTCGTCGGAACACTTGGCACATTCGTGTCCGGCTCAGCCACCGCTTCCAATATCCTTTTCACGCAGTTCCAGCTCTCAACGGCGCAGGTGCTGCAACTGTCTCCGGTGCTGATGGCTGCGGCTCAGGGAGCGGGGGCTGCAATTGGCAACGTTATCGCCCCATAACATCATCGCAGGCTGCGCAACTGTGGGGCTTGCTGGAGGAGAGGGCAAGATACTGCGATGGACCGCGCCAATCTGCATCTCCTACCTCGCGGCAATCGGTGTGCTGGTGGCCGCCCTCGCCAGCTGACAAGGCGCGTTTCAATGGGTGTGGCGGATGAAAAAAAAGCGGTAGGGAGAGGCAAAGTACCCTTGCCATCAATTGTCTGGATGCCCTGTCCGACGCGGGAGGCGATGAGACCAAAACTCTGCGAGACGGCAACAAAAAACCCCGCTTTCGCGGGGCTCTTGATCGTCCGGGACAATCCGGAACATGAAACTGGTGCCCAGAAGAGGACTCGAACCTCCACACCCTTTCGAGTACCAGCACCTGAAGCTGGCGCGTCTACCAATTCCGCCATCTGGGCGACGGAGAGCCATGTACGAGGACGGCATGTGAGTGTCAACTGGCTTTTCGCAGTTTCCGCATCGCAACCTGCGAAAGTTTCGCCCGAGCCGTCAGGTCTCTCCAGTCATTCCGCCAGGCGCGGAACCGCGGTCCAAATGTCCGAGGTCACGCTCAGGATCAAGGACATCGCGCACGCGCTGCTTCAGCTCTCTGGGACCGGGAAAGCCTCCATCCCGCTTGCGTTCCCAAAGAAGGTCGCCGTTCAGGCGGATTTCGAAAATGCCCCCGGTGCCGGGCACCAGTGCAACCTCTCCGAGCCTGTCTTGGAAAGTGTGCAGCAACTCCTGCGCCATCCAGCCTGCGCGCAGCAACCAGTTACACTGAGTGCAGTACATTATCGCAACTTTCGGCTTATCCACGTCGGCTCCTGACAACACCTGTGACACTGATCGTAAGCATGATCCTCGGGATTTGTGAGGGGCGCAAGCTTTCGCACGGGAATATCAAGGCAGTGGTTGATGGGCAGAAGCGACACGAAAAAGGGCCCCGCGCGTATGCAAGAGCCCTCTTTCAGTTTAGCCGTTAGGTTTAGTTGGGTCGCGTATCTCGGCCATCGCCGTTGGCGCGCTGATAGTTGCGAGCCTCTTCGGCAAGCCGGTCCCTCGCCGTGTCATGCACTTCGGATGCGACGGAAGATGCCCGCTCATAGACATCGGACGCAGCCTCTTCAACCTTATGCATAGTACTCGAGGCCTGGCTGGACATGCGGCTGCGGAATTCCTCCGCACTTTCGCCAAGAACCTCGTTTTCGCGGCGGGTGTTAGGAAGGGCAGCGCCGATAGCGGCACCAAGGGCAAAGGCGAGCGCGCCGCCGATCAACGGCTGGTCCTGAAACTGCCGGATGATGCCCTCGTTGAGATGCGATGCCTGGCCCCGAACGGATCCGCCCATGGCCTTGGCACTGTTGCCAACCGAGCGTGCACCGCCCATCATTGAACTTCCAGCCCGGCTGGCCGAAGAGCCCATCTGCCGCCAGGTTTTGGAAATCCATCCCGACGCTTCATCGAAGAGCCGTCCAGCTTCGTCGCGGATGTCGTGGATTTGCTTCCCTGTTGCATCAGCGAAGCCGCGATAGCTTTTGCCCGCTTCATCCATGAAGTGGCCGGCGCGGCGGCCGCTTTCGTCGGTAAGGGCGCGGAAGCGACTTCCTCCTTCGTCAGTGAAGTGGCTGAAACGCCTGTCACCATCCGTCTTGACCGGGCCAACGCGCCGCACGGTTCCTGTGACCTGTGCCAGCGGGTACTCAGGCTCATCATGGTAATAGAGCTCGTCATCACGCCTGTGCGAACCGGGATTTGCCATCAACCACGCCACGCTGATCCCCATCAGCGCGACGGGGATAGGATTTGTTTTCATGGCGTTGCCGAGGTTCGAGACGTATTCCCCGCCGCCACTGGATTTCGCGTAATTCAGCGCTTCGTCGAGAAGCTGTCCCGGCGACATCTTCGCCTGGATCGCATCCATCCGCTCTTCGATGCGGAGGCGATCTCGGGCGATCTCATGTTCGAGCTCTTCGGCTCGTTTCGTATCATTGCTGGTCATCAGACGCGCTCCTTGATCATTTGTGCATCTCGGCGAAGGGACGACGAGGTGCGGTCGAATTTAAGGTTCTCGCCTCGCAGGGTCGACAAGCCTTTCTTGATCATGGCCCATGCGAGCAGAGCAACGATGACACCCACTATCACAGCTGAAAGAGCGTCGGCGCTGGGCTCGCGCATGCCTTGGGCCGTGAAGAATGCCGCGAGCCCATTGACGAGCGCTGCCAGCAGAACCCCGACAGCTGCAATTGCGAAGACAAGCCCTGCGGCAAAGGATTCTACGCCGGTCATCGCTTGCGACATCTTCTCGGATGCCTCGGTCTTGGCGAGGTCGATCTCCTTCCGGAAAAGGCCGGTGATGTCGGACACAAGGCCGCTAATCAGCTCTGAAAGGGGACGGTTATCCATTTGATTAGCCATTGCGGGTGCCCTCCGGAGAATAGCCTGTTGCATAGCCGGCACCGGATGCCGGGCTTACCGGGGTAGTTGGGGTCGATGTCGCGGGGCTTCCGACACTACGGCTAGTCATGTCGCTGCTGCGACCAGTATTAGAGCCGACATCCGTGCTCGCGCGTCGTTCTGCCGATGCGGTCAGGAAGCGGCTCGCTGCGAAACCCGCGAGCGCCGCAAGGCCGATGAAGGCTGCGGGTTGTCTGCGGCCGAAGTCTTCCGCCATACCGGCAACTTGAGCCATGTCCTTGCCCTTAATGTCGTCGGCAAATCGGTTGATGCTGGAGCCGATCTGCTTTGCATAGCGGCCGATCTCGCGCTGCTCTCCCTTGTCACCGCGCTCCAGTTCATCGCCGACCTTCTCTATCGCGGCGGCGAAGCCACTGACACGTTCAGCGGCGTAGTTCTTCTGTTCATCTGCTGCATCGCGGGCGCGCTGCGTCGCATGATCCAACTCGGCCTGAGCTGTGGATTTTGCGCTCTGCCAGTCTTCGTTCAGCTTGCTCTTGAGGTCGCCGCCTGCCTGCTTGGCCGTCGTAGAAGCGGAGGTGACAGTCTCCGAGGCGGCGGCTTTGGTGGTAGACGTAGAAGGCGCTGAGGGTTCGGCCGGTTTGCCGGGTGTATAGGAGGATCCGGGATTCGATCCGGATCCTAGAGTTGGGTCTCGTTCGGTCATTGGTCTCTCCCAGGATGAAGGGGTCGAAAGGGGATCTTTTGATGCGATCCAACCTTCAACCGTCCGTGGCGGCCAATTGTTCCAAACGTGTCGGCAATTCGATCGACAAGGGCGAGCAGCGTCTCTGTAGTAACGGATGCGTGTTTGCCCTCGGTGCGCCCGCCTCTTCCGATTAAGATTGGATTCAGCCTTTTCCGGTAATCTTCCGTTAGTTTTTCCCGACGGGCTCTTGGCTCGACGGTCGCGTCCCATAGTTCTTTTCGAGTACGGGTTCCCATGCGTCTTTCAGGCTTATCTGCTTTCTTGCTTGCCGGCCTTGCTCTCACTGGCTGCTCGTCCAGCGCCGGTCCTGAAAGTCTTGTTGCAGGTCTGCCCTCCCGCGAGACCACTAACTCGATCACTCCCTCTGCGCCGCTGCCTCCTGCGCCTGTGGCTGTTGCTGACGCCGCACAGCAACCCCTTGCCTGGGCCGATGAGGCGCAGGGGTCCCAACCCTTTGGTTCGATGGCCACGACAGTGGGAATGCCGGTGCCGCGACAGCGCCCGATTGCATCCTTGCTGCCGCAGAATCCAACGGGGGTCCCGCGAACAAGCGCGCGCATATACAGCCAGCGCTTCCGGGACGCAAAGCCCATCGATTTCGGCAAGGTGACGCCGCGGCACTATGCCGTCCATGGCGTGGATGTCTCACGTTGGCAAGGCAACATTGACTGGCCGAAGCTTCGCACTCAAGGTGCCAACTTTGCCTACATCAAAGCGACCGATGGCGGCGATCACCTGGATCCCATGTTCAAAACCAATTGGCGCAAGGCGAACGAAGCTGGCATCAAGCGCGGCGCTTATCACTTCTTCTACTGGTGCCGTCGCGCCAGCGAGCAGGCGGATTGGTTCATTCGCAACGTGCCCCGCGATCCGGACGCGCTCCCTCCCGTCATCGACGTGGAATGGAACGGCGATTCCGCCTGCAAGCGCCGCCCATCTCGCGCCGATGTTCTGGAGAAGATGCAGGTGTTCATGGACAAACTGGAGCGGCACTACGGCCAGCGACCGGTCATCTATACGGCCCCCGATTTCTACAAGGACAACCTCGTCGGTGCCTTCGAGAACTACCCCTTCTGGCTTCGTGCAGTCGCTCAACATCCCTCGAAAGTATATCCTGGTCGCAAGTGGGTCTTCTGGCAGTACTCCGGATCCGGGCTGTCGCAGGGTGTCAGTGAGAGAATCGACCTGAACGTGTTCAACGGCACCGAAGAGGGATGGCACAACTGGGTATCTGCAAGAGCCATGACAGCCAGAAACTGACCTTGGAATCAGGCACCGGCTTGTAATGCCTGCTTTTCCAGACCACGTATTGGGCGAGTAGAGGAGGCGGACTCCGACATGAGCCAATCTGCAAGCCGACGTGCATTCGGGTGCGGTGCTTTCGACGTCAGCACCCAGTAACCTCGGTCGGACGCGATCAATTCGGGGCCAACAGGAACTAGCATGCCGGACTCCGCCATGGTGTCCACTAACCCGAGCCACCCCAGGGCGAGACCCTGTCCTCCCAGTGCCGCCTGCACCACCATGGCATAGTTGTTGAAGCTCACGTCGCCATGGGCGGCGCGAGTCTGATGACGGACGCCCGAGTCTGCGAGATAGCTCTGCCAGTTGAACCAAGGAGACGACGAGTTGGTATCAAGGTGGATGAGCGGCGCAGCCGGAAGAAATGTACCGGTTTCTTCTGCATCCAGACTGTCTAGGAGGGCGGGAGAACAAACCGGCACCACCCGCTCGGGCATCATCATCTCGCCAGTCAGCGCGAACTGCGACCGAGAACCGAAGGCTACGGCAATGTCGCCTGTCTCAGACCAGTCGGTCTCGAGCCGTTGTGCGGTGCCGATCTGAAGGTCGAATTCCGGATAAAGTAGCCGGAGACTGTGCATGCGGGGGATGAGCCAGAGAGTCGAGAACGCATAATCCGTAACAAGACGGAGAATTGGCCGTCTCACCTTTTCCCGACAGCGGGCCGCCAGATCGTCGAGGTCAGAAACCGTCTTTTCGGCTATTTCAAAGAGCTTCCTGCCCTCAAGCGTTGGCGCCACCCCCCGATGCTGGCGAGACAGAAGCGGGACGCCGAATCTGGCCTCCAACTGCCGGACCTGATAGCTCACCGCAGGTTGACTTAGGCCATGGCTGCGCGCGGCTCCAGACAAGGAGCCGTGTCTGACGATATCCACGAACAGTCGGAGCCAACCAATCTCTACAGGATTATCTGCCATAAAAGCTCGTTATGGGCGGCATCGAAAATCAGCGTCTTTACAGACTATGGCCCGCTGGGCTTCAATAAGTCCAGTAGATAGAAGAAGGAGACTATCATGACTCTGCCTTCCGCGGCGACGCTTCGTGCGCTCGCATCAGCAACGGCACTTCTCGGTCTTTCTGCGGCGGCCACGCCCGCTGCTGCTGCCGCCGATCCTGAAGCTTGCAAGACGATCCGGCTTTCCGATCCAGGTTGGACCGACATCACGGCCACCAATGGCGTGGCCGCCTACCTTCTCGACACGCTGGGCTACGAGCCGGACGTGAAGACGCTCTCTGTGCCGATCGGCTACCAGTCGATGAAGAATGGCGAAATCGATGTCTTCCTCGGCAACTGGATGCCGGCGCAGCAGGCCTTCATCGACGACCTCAACGCCGCCAATGCTGCCGAGGTGCTAAACAAGAACCTTGAAGGGGCGAAATTCACGCTTGCCGTGCCGACCGCCGCTGCGGAGAAGCAAGGGATCAAGGATTTTGCCGATCTTGCGGAACACGGCGATGCCTTCGAGCGCAAGATCTACGGCATCGAGCCCGGGGCTCCTGCCAACTCCAATATCCAGAAGATGATCGATTCCGGCGACTTCAGCCTGAAGGACTGGGAATTGGTGGAATCGGGCGAGCAGGCAATGCTTGCCCAGGTGGAGCGGGCCAACAACGCCGGCAAACCGATCGTCTTTCTTTCTTGGGCGCCGCACCCGATGAACGAGCAGTTCGACATCACCTATCTCTCCGGCGGGGACGACTATTTTGGCGCCAACTACGGCGGTGCGGAGGTCTACACGCTTGCGCGCACCGGTTGGGCCGCACAATGCCCAAACGCTGCGAAATTCCTGAAACAGCTCACCTTCTCGATCGACATGGAAAACGTCTTGATGGGCGAGATCCTGGACGGTGAAGATCCGCAGGATGCCGCAGAGGCTTGGTTGAAGGAAAATGCTTCTGCCTATGAACCGTGGCTGGCAGACGTCACCACATTCGAAGGCGAGCCCGCCAAGGAAGCTGTAGACGAAGCGCTAGGGCTCTAAGGAACGGCCATCATGCAGTCGCGACCCAACGTGCTGATCCTGATGGTGGATCAGCTGAACGGTACCCTGTTCCCCGATGGGCCGGCGGATTTCCTCCATGCCCCTCATCTGAAGGCTCTCGCGAAGCGCTCCGTGCGCTTCGCGAACGCCTATACTGCCAGCCCGCTTTGCGCACCGGCGCGTGCGTCCTTCATGTCGGGCCAGTTGCCGAGCCGAACGCGCGTCTATGACAATGCCGCAGAGTTCGCGTCCGATATTCCGACCTTCGCACATCACCTCCGCCGGGCCGGCTACCAGACCACCCTTTCGGGAAAGATGCATTTCGTCGGACCCGACCAGTTGCACGGGTTTGAGGAGAGGCTGACGACGGACATCTATCCCGCAGACTTCGGCTGGACCCCAGATTATACCAGACCCGGCGAGCGCATTGACTGGTGGTATCACAATCTCGGCTCCGTCACCGGGGCAGGCGTGGCCGAGATCACTAACCAGATGGAGTACGATGATGAGGTCGCCTACCACGCCACGCGCAAGCTCTACGACCTGTCACGCGGTCACGATGGTCGCCCTTGGTGCCTGACGGCTAGCTTCACGCACCCGCACGATCCCTATGTCGCCCGGCGCCGCTTCTGGGACCAGTACGAAGGGTTGCCGCAGCTTGACCCTGCCATTCCCGCCATTCCCTATGAGCAGCAAGATCCCCATTCCAAGCGGCTGATGGACGCTTGCGACCACGCCGCCTTCGACCTGAGCGACGAGCAGGTTCGCCGGGCTCGGCGCGGCTACTTCGCCAGTATCTCCTATGTCGACGAGAAGATCGGCGAGATCCTCGACGTGCTCCAGCGCACCGGACAGGCGGAGGAGACAGTCATCGTGTTCGTTTCTGACCACGGGGATATGCTGGGCGACCGTGGCCTTTGGTTCAAGATGAACTTCTTCGAAGGTTCTGCCCGCGTGCCGCTGATGATCTCTGCTCCGGGCCTGGAGCCCGGGTTGATCGAAAACCCTGTCTCCACCCTCGACGTCTGCCCGACGCTTGCATCGATCGCCGGCATCGAGCTGGCCGGTCTGGCGCCTTGGATCGACGGAGAAGATCTGACAGGTCTGATGCGCGGGCAAGGGACGCATGATCCCGTACCGATGGAATATGCCGCGGAGGGATCTATCGCGCCGATGGTGGCAATCCGTGACGGCAATTACAAACTGACCCTGTGCGACCCCGATCCACCGATCCTCGTCGATCTTGAGGCGGATCCGGCCGAGCTATGCAATCTGGGCGCAGATCCTGTGCACGCGGACGCACTGCAACGACTGTCGCGCCTGGCTGCGGCGCGGTGGGATCTCGCACGGTTCGATACGGAGGTGCGCGAAAGCCAGTCCCGTCGCCACGTGGTCTACGACGCCTTGCGCAACGGTGCGTATTTCCCCTGGGACTATCAGCCGCTGCAAAAGGCTTCCGAACGATACATGCGCAACCACATGGATCTGAACGTACTGGAGGAGAGCCAGCGGTTTCCGCGGGGGGAATAGTTGGCTATGGCCGTCCGGCTCACCCCGCTTGAGACTGCGCGGAACAAATTTGTGTGATCCTCCGTTTGTCTGTCAGGTTCAACGGAGGAAAGCCCATGACCTATGATCCGAATGACACTCGTCCGGAAGTGCGTGACCGCCGTCCGGATCTTGTGAATAACAACGTCGATGCCCGTAGCCGGAGTTCGTCCTGGATGCCTTGGCTTGCGGTTCTTGCCGTCCTGCTGATCGGCGCCTTCATCTGGGGTAACATGGGCGGCGAGCCCGGAACGGACCCGGGCACCACCGCGTCCACTGTGCCTGAGGCCACAGACACGGCACCGGCCCCGGTGGCACCAGCACCCGGCGTCGTCAATGACGCCACGTCGGCCGACCCGGCCAGCCCGGCCGATCCCGCTGCTCCCCCGGCAGCAGGTGGCGCGACCACCGGCAACTGATCTGCCGCACAGAGCCATCCTGAGCCGTCTGCCATCCTGGCGGACGGCTCTTTCGTCATTGGTCGGTCGAACCCGTTTCCGGTGACGACGGTTGCGCAGATGATAGATCCCTCCCTTGTCCTCGGGTCTCACTGCGTTCGCCCGAGGATGACGAGTGGACACACGTCCCCTTGCCCTCGGGTCAAGCCCGAGGGTGACGAAGAGACAGACTCCTCCCTTGGCGATCTCGGTTTTACAAATCGGACGGGGCGCTGAAAGCTGCCTCGTAAAGTTAGTTTATGTGGCACCTCTCAGCGCCCCGTTCGGCGGTTGTTATCCGCGACTTCGGTCTCTCTGCGATGGCGGGGTTTGTGGGAACAGTAGCGCCGCCTTCCGGAGAAGGGTCATGGGCGCCCTCAGCTTACGAGGCTCAGGCCATGAGTGCCCTTGAACCTCGTCATCCACCTGCGCCGCGCGACCATCAAAGTGTTTCCACTTCTCGGACGCCGCCCGGCGCGGCCCCGTCACCCTCTGTGCCTCACAGGCACACCCGGCGCGCGATAACGGGAAATCGAAAGAAGCGTCGGTCCGACTGCATTTCTTCCGCCCCGGTCGCCGGAGGGAGACCATTCTCCGCGGACCCCGATGATGAGGACTTACGTCGTTTCCTCATCACCAGCGCCGGCCCCGCCTCGCCAGGACGCCTCCTGGTGTATCCGCGGCGGGACGGGGGAGTGTAGGCGCGGGTTTGGGGGAGGTGAATCTTGAGGGGGTTAAGTGGTTGATATTTGGAGGGTGGGGGTGCGGTTTGGGCGTCTCGGGAGGCGTCTCGCGCCGATCAGGATGTGAGGCCTGTCGGCCGAAGCGGAACAAGTTGCAGCCCACATCATTTCCAATGCATGCGATACACGACCCTGACAGCAGCTTCGCTTGCCGCGGCCTTCATCGCCGGTAGCGTTCATGCATCCGAGATCAAGTCGGAAGCAATCACCAATGCCTCGATTGAGGCGGTTCCGCAAACGCGCCCAGACGAGATGGCGGCTGATCCCGTCGCGGCGATTGTTCGCCTCCAGATCCTCCTCGACCGTGCCGGCGCCTCGCCCGGCGTCATCGACGGGTTCTACGGCGAGAACGTCAGCAAAGCAATTGCAGGTTTCGAGGCCCTTCAGGGGCTCGAAACGGACGGCGAACTGGATGCAGAGGTGCTGGACAGATTGAAGAGCGATGCAGCTGTCGTGCGGGACTATAAGATCACGCCGGAAGACGCCGAGGATATCGTCGGCGCCATTCCCGAAGACTATTCGGAAATGGCCAAGATGGAAAAGCTTGGCTATACCGATATCGCGGAGCGACTTGCGGAACGCTTCCACATGGACATCGAACTCCTCAAAGGCCTCAACCCCGACGCCGGGTTTGCGGTGGGCGATACGGTGTCCGTCGCAGTACCTGGAGATCCGATCGAGGGAACAGTCGCTCGTATCGAAGTTGACCGCGAGACGGATCAGGTGCGCGCGTTCGCAGAGGACGACAAGCTGCTCGCGGTCTATCCTGCGACCATCGGCAGCGAGGACAATCCGGCACCCTCCGGCACCCATGAGGTCAAGGGCGTCGCACCAATGCCTGTCTATACCTACAACCCCGACATCAACTTCCAGCAGGGCGACAACACCAAGGTGCTGGAGATCGCCGGTGGCCCCAACAATCCTGTCGGCTCCGTCTGGATCGATCTGTCGGAGCCGACCTACGGCATCCACGGCACGCCCGAACCGGCGCTGATCGACAAGGTGGGTTCTCATGGTTGCGTGCGCCTGACCAACTGGGACGCCGAGGAACTGGGCGCCATGGTTGATCCAGGCGTCACGGTCGAGTTCATCAACTGAGATGGACGGAGACACCTGCCGCCGACGTTTGGCGCAGGAACGCACTCTGCCTGAGATTCGGGGCTAGACCATGCTGCTGATCATCCTCGGCCTGATCCTGCTTTTTCTCGTTCAGGCGGACTTCATTGTCACCACGCTCAGCGGCGGCCATCACGGACCGTTCACGAGCCGGCTCTCGCGTGGCGCCTGGGGCCTGCTGCAGTCGCTGCATACACGCTTCGGCGGCACGTTCCTGCACTCCTACAGCGGCCTCATCATCATGACGGTGGTCACGCTCACATGGCTGCTGCTGACGGCGCTGGCCTGGCTGATGATCTTCGGCGGCGCCTCCGCCTCGCTGGTGATGCGCGAGACCGGCGAGCCGGCGGACTGGCTGGAAACCCTCTCCTATGCCGGCAGTGCGCTATCGACCATGGGCGCGGCCAATGCCAGTACCGCGAGCGCCTGGTGGGGCGTCTGGGGCACGGTGGCCGCCGCAAGCGGCTTCGTGCTGCTGACCCTTTCGGTCACCTATATCCTGACGGTGATGCAGACGGTTGCCTCTGGGCGCAGCTTTGCCCTGCTAGTAAACTCGCTGGACCCGGCCGATCCCCGCTACACGACGACCTATGCCGAAAATTTCGCACAGCTCGTCTCGCAACTGAGTTCGGTGCCGATGGCTCTGAATTATTCCGCCGTCCGGCCCGACCTGCGCCTGACATTCGCCATCAGCCGTTTTGCTACGAGGGCGGCGCAGTCCCCGGACCTGTGGGAAACCTTCCGCCCAAGCTTCGAGGCATTGCCGGGGCTGAACACCAGCGGCGAAACGGTGACGTTGAAGGACGTAACCGACTGGGCGGCGGGTTATTCGCTGACGCGGGAGAAAAGGGCGGAGTAAGGGGCGATCGCGGCCCCCCACTTGTCACTCGTCGCTCATCTTCAGCGCTGCGATGAACGCTTCCTGCGGGATTTCGACCTTGCCGAACTGGCGCATGCGCTTCTTGCCGGCTTTCTGCTTGTCCAGGAGCTTGCGTTTGCGGGTGGCGTCGCCGCCGTAGCACTTGGCGGTGACGTCCTTGCGCATGGCCGAGATCGTTTCGCGGGCGATCACATTGCCGCCGATGGCGGCCTGGATCGGGATCTTGAACATGTGGCGCGGGATGAGGTCCTTCAGCTTCTCGCACATGTCGCGGCCGCGCTTTTCAGCAGCAGAGCGGTGCACCAGCATGGAGAGCGCGTCGACCGGCTCGCCGTTGACCATGATCGACATCTTGACGAGGTTGCCTTCGCGGTATTCGTCGAGATGATAGTCGAAGGAGGCATAGCCCTTGGAGATCGACTTCAGGCGGTCGTAGAAATCGAACACCACCTCGTTAAGCGGCAGTTCGTAGGTGACCATGGCGCGTTTGCCGACATAGGTGAGCTCGGTCTGGATGCCGCGGCGGTCCTGGCAAAGCTTCAGGATGCCGCCGAGGTAATCGTCCGGCGTCATGATCGTCGCCTTGATCCACGGCTCGTGGATTTCGGAGATGCGCACCACGTCCGGCATGTCGGCCGGATTGTGCAGCTCGCGCTCCGTGCCGTCGGTCATGAACAGCTTGTAGACGACCGAAGGGGCGGTCGCGATGAGGTCGAGGTTGAACTCGCGCTCGAGGCGCTCCTGGATGATTTCCAGATGCAGCAGCCCGAGGAAGCCGCAGCGGAAGCCGAAGCCGAGCGCGGCGGAGCTTTCCATCTCGAAGGAGAAGGAGGCGTCGTTGAGGCGAAGCTTGCCCATGGCCGAGCGCAGGTCCTCGAAATCGGCAGCATCGACCGGGAAGAGACCGCAGAAAACGACAGGCTGGGCCGGCTTGAAGCCCGGCAGCATCTTTTCGGTTGGACGCTTGTCCTCGGTGATCGTGTCGCCGACGCGGGTATCGGCCACTTCCTTGATCGAGCCGGTGAAGAAGCCGATCTCGCCCGGACCGAGGGAATCAACGGCCAGCATCTTCGGCGTCAGCACGCCCACGCGCTCGACCTGATACTTGGCATCCGTCCCCATCATCCGGATGGTCTGACCCTTGGCCAGTACGCCGTCGAGCACGCGCACCAGGACCATGACGCCGAGATAGGTGTCGTACCACGAGTCGACGAGAAGCGCCTTCAGCGGGCCTTTCTCGCCCATCTCGCTCTTGGGCGCGGGCAGCTTGTGGACGATGGCTTCCAGCACGTCGGGAATACCGAGACCGGTCTTGGCCGAGATCAGCACGGCTTCCGATGCATCGATGCCGATCACTTCCTCGATCTGTTCCTTGATCCGGTCCGGTTCTGCCGCCGGCAGGTCGACCTTGTTGAGGACGGTGACGATCTCGTGGTCGTTGTCGATCGCCTGGTAGACGTTGGCCAGCGTCTGCGCTTCCACACCCTGCGAAGCGTCGACCACCAGCAGCGAGCCTTCGCAGGCCGACAGCGAGCGCGAGACCTCATAGGCAAAGTCGACGTGGCCGGGGGTGTCGATCAGGTTCAGCACATAGGTTTCGCCATTCGTGGCCTTGTAGTGCAACCGCACGGTCTGGGCCTTGATGGTGATGCCGCGCTCGCGCTCGATGTCCATCGAGTCCAGCACCTGTTCCGACATGTCGCGCTCGGCAAGGCCGCCGCAGGTCTGGATCAGCCGGTCAGCCAGCGTGGACTTGCCGTGGTCGATGTGGGCGACGATGGAGAAGTTGCGGATATGGTCGAGGGGCGTGCGATCGGTGCTCATGGCTCGCGCATATAGCAGCGGGCAACGCGAACGCCTAGCGGGTAGTAGGCGGCATTTGCGACAAATTCGCTGTGTCTGGTGGCGAGTGCAGGTGTTTTACCGTTCAAACTGTTCCGGCCAGTCACGGCGGGTCACCACTTGGCCCTCCGTGCGCAGCCGCGCAACATCCGCAAGGTCGATGTCGACGATGAGCCAGGAGGTTTTCTCAACGGTGTCCGAAGGGCTTTCGGCGACGATGCCCGACGGCGGCATGCCGTAGTCGGAGGGGACGTAGAGGGCGGCGCGACCCCGATTTTCGTCCATCGCCGGCGACCAAGGCGCGGTGCCGGCGGTGGGCGAGGCAAGCACGGCATATTGGTTTTCCAGCGCGCGGGCCTGGGCCCCGATGCGTACCCGGTAGGACCCCGCCAGCGTATCGGTGCAGGAAGGGGCGAGCACCAGTTCCACGCCGAAATCGGCAAGCTTCCGTCCGAGCAGGGGAAACTCGTTGTCGTAGCAGATCAGGATGCCGAGCGTACCGAGATGGGTTTCAAACGCCTTGAGCCCCTCGCTGCCGGCGGCGATTCCCCAGCGCTCGCGCTCGAAGCGCGTCATGATCTGCTTGTCCTGGCGGCCGATGAGCCCGTCTGGCCCGAACAGCCAGGCGCGGTTGCGATACTGCCCATCAGGGTCGAGGACAGGGGCGGAGCCCGGCTGGAAGACGATCCGGTGCTTGCGGGCGAGTGACTCGCAGAGATCGAGCCAGCGCGGGATGAGCGGCTGGATGCCGGCGATTGAGCCGTGCAGGTCGGAACGGCTTGCGGCGTCGAGCTGGCCGGCGAGCACGAGCCCGGCATATTCGGGCATCAGCAGGAGTTCTGCGCCCTGGCCAGCCGCGTCCGCCACAAGCTGGGCGAGGTGGCGTGAATAATCGTCCCAGCTCTCGATCAACTCGATGGCATACTGACAGGCGGCGAGCTTGATCATGCGGCAAGATCCTTGATCCAAAAGGAGAGGGGTTTAGGGCTTTCACGGGCCTCGTCGAGATCGCGCCAGGTGAAGGTGGTGCGAAGCTCCGGATGGTGGCGGTAGCCGCGCTTCTCCCAAAAGTCGTCGAGCGGCACGTAGTCTGCCGGGCGGCGTGGGTGGTCGAGCGGGCGCTCCACAGCGCAGAAGGTCGTGTAGCGCAGGCCGAGCAGGCGCGCCTGCGCTTCGCGCTCGGCAAAGAAGGCGAGGCCGATGCCATGGCCGCGATAGGCAGGCAGTAGAACGCTTTCGCCGAAATAGAAATAGTCGTTGGGATCGCGCCCGGACGCAAGGAACGGCGCCTTCACCTCGTCCGTTTCGGCTGCCATTGGCGTTCCGGTGGATGCGCCGACGACGGCGTCATGATCGATGGCCAGCACGAAGACGGACCCCTGCGAGCGCGCATAGGTCTCCATGTACTGCCGCTCGTAGTCGCTGTCCCCATGGTAAAGATAGGGGAAATCGCGAAAAACGATGATGCGCAGCCGCGCGAGGTCGTCGAAGGAGGGCGCGGCATGGCTGCCGGAAAAGCTTCTGATGGTGAGCGTCATGATAGTTTTCAGCCGGTTGCGGAGCGGTTATACCGACGCCAGCCGGCCGATCCAACCCTTCCAGCTGCACAGAGAGCCTTCGATGACCGCTATTGAAACCGTTCGCACCTACTATGATGCCTTCAATGCCCAGGACATGGAGCGTTTCCTCTCGCTGCTGACCGACGACGTTGTCCATGACATCAACCAGGGAGAGCGGCAGGTGGGCAAGCGGGCATTTACGACGTTCATGGACCACATGAACCGCTGCTACCGCGAAGAACTGACGGACGTGGTGATCATGGCGAACGCGGACGGCACGCGGGCGGCCGCCGAATTCATCGTCAACGGCACGTATCTCGCGACCGACGAGGGTCTGCCCGAAGCCAACGGTCAGACCTATCGCCTTCCTGCTGGCGCCTTCTTCGAGATCCGCGACGGCAAGGTCGCCCGCGTCACCAACTATTACAGCCTCCCTGAGTGGATCGCCCAGGTTTCCGCATAAGGCCGGTAGCGTGCCGCGGTTTCGCCGCGCCTGCCCCGTTGAAGCCGCAATCGTTCGCAATAGGGCTGGACGACGGCACCTCGCTCACAATGGGCTGCGGCGCGTGGGCGCAACGGGGATAGGGTGAACTGAAGAGGCTGAGGGGACAAACGGTTGGGCCACTGATCGCAGGAGCGGTCGTGCTGCTCCTGTCGGTTGCGGCCGCGGGCGTGATGGAGCGTGCACGTACGCAGCAGGACCTTCATGATCTCACCATGCTGGCCGACCGCATTGAGGGGCGGATCGCCAGCCAGACGTCGCTTCTCTCCTTCCTCCGCTCCTTTCTGGTTGCCAATGATTTTCGGATCGATATCGCGGACATTCGCCATTTCCTCAATCTCGGCGACGAGCATGACTTGACCGGTGGGATGCAGGGTATCGGCATAGCGCTCTTCCAGCCAGCGGGGCAAACAGGTGGGGCGCTTTCCATCCTGCGCTCTTCCTATGGCGGCGACCAGCGCATATGGCCGGAGACAGACCAGCCTTACCGCTTCCCGATCGTGCTTCTGGAGCCGCCGGATACGCGTAACCAGGCTGCGATCGGCTACGACATGTATTCGGAGCCGGTGCGGCGCGAGGCCATGAACCGCGCCTGGCGCTCCGGCCGTGCGGCGGCAACCGCTCCGGTGGAACTGGTCCAGGAGATTACGGAGGAAAAGCAGGCGGGCTTCCTGATCTACCTGCCGGTAATGCGAGAAGATGACCGTTCCATCCATAGTATGGTCTATGCGCCGTACCGGGTGGGTGATCTGATGCGCACTGCCCTCTCCCTTCCAAGCGATCTTGGCGTTTCGGCGCGTGTGGTCGATGCCGCGACTGGCGAGGTGATGCTGGAGCCGGAGAAAGGCATAGCTTGGCAGGGGCGGTTTCCCATTACGGTGGCGGATCGGGAGTGGCAGGTGGACCTTGCTTATCGCGACCGCGGCCACCTGTTGCTACAGCCCTCCTTCGTCACGCTGCTGGTCGGCGGTCTGGTAGCGATCCTGCTGCAGTGGCTGCTGCAACAGCGCGAGCAGCGCATCGCGGCCGAACGCGAGGCCGCTCGCGAGGCGAGGCGGGCGGCGGAACTGCGCGGCCTCCTACTCGATGAAACCAAGCACCGCCTGAAGAATTCCATCGCCCGCATTTCCGGCATCGCGCGGCTGACCGCGCGCGAGACGGAGAGCAAGGAGGAATTCCTCGCTGCACTGGAGCGACAGCTGAAGGCGCTGGCGGCCGCCCAGGATCTCCTCAACCCCTCGCTCGACGGCAGGATCGACTTCAAGGCGCTGCTCGAGGCGGAGCTTGCCTCCGTCGGTGGTAGCTCAGACGGCGTCGTCGTCGATGGCCCACCGCTTCTGCTCGACGCTAACCAGGTACAGGCGCTCGGGCTGGTGATGCATGAACTGCTGACCAATGCGCTGAAATATGGTGCGCTCGGTCGAACCGGCGGGCGGCTGGAGGTGCGTTGGACAACAGGAGCTATGGCGCGGCTGGAATGGCTGGAAGTGAGTGATAGCATCGTCGACCTGACCACAAGCGGCTTCGGCACGCGGCTGATCGAGACGCTGGTGAAGCGCCAGCTCGGCGGAAGCCTCACCCGCACGGTGGGCGAGAACGCGTACAGGCTGGTGATGGAATGGCCGCTGGAGCGGTCGGGCGCCACCTGACGCCGGACGACTTAGAGAAAAGTCAGGCCGATGCCGCCAAGCGCGCAGAAGACCACGACCATCCACGGCGGGACCTTCCACACCACCAGCAGCATGAAAGCCGCAAGCGCCAGCGCGAAGTCGTAGGGACTAAGTATCGCGCTCGTCCAGACGGGGCTGTAGAGTGCCGCTCCCAGAATGCCGACCACGGCGGCGTTGGCGCCGCGCATTGCCGCCTGCGCGCGCGGCAGGCGGCGGAACCGGTCCCAGAAGGGCAGCACGCCGAGAAGCAGCAGGAAGCCGGAAAGAAAGATCGCGATCAGCGCGATGATGGCGCCAGCCACGCCGTTCGGCGCCGGCCCCATGACGGCCCCGAGATAGGCGGCGAAGGTAAAGAGCGGGCCGGGGACCGCCTGGGCCGCTCCATAGCCGGCAAGGAAAGCATCCTCGCTCACCCAGCCCGGCGCCACCACTTCCGCCTGCAGGAGCGGCAGCACCACATGGCCGCCGCCGAAGACGAGGGCCCCGGCGCGATAGAAGGCATCCGCCAGCGAAAGCCCCTGCGCATCGACAGCGTTCGTCAGGAGTGGGAGGCCGAGAAGCAGCGCGACAAAGACGAGCAGGCAGGCGATGCCGAACCGCCGCGGGACACGGAAGGAGAGGTGGGTCGCCTCGACCGCCGCACCGTTGCGGCAAAGCATGAGGCCGGCGAGTGCGCCGGTGGCGATCGCCGCAATCTGGCCGAGGGAGCCCGCGGCGGCCACCACGATCACCACGGCCGCGAGCGCAATCCCCGCCCGCGGCCGGTCTGGCGTCAGGCTCTTCGTCATGCCCCAGACGGCTTGGGCCACGACGGCGACGGCTACTAGCTTCAGCCCGTGCAGCAATCCCTCGCCGGTCGCGCCATCGAAGGACGTCGCGGCGAAGGCAAAGGCGAGGAGGAGCAGGGCCGAGGGCAGGGTAAAAGCTGTCCATGCGGTAAGCGCACCAAGTGGGCCGGCGCGCAGCAGGCCCAGCGCAAAGCCCACCTGGCTCGACGCCGGCCCAGGGAGGAACTGGCAGAGCGCCACGAGATCCGCATAGCCCGCCTCGTCGATCCACTTGCGGCGCACCACCAGCTCCTCGCGGAAGTAACCGAGATGCGCGATCGGTCCGCCGAAGGAGGTGAGGCCGAGCTTGAGGAACACGAGAAAGACTTCCGCGGGCGTGCCGCGTGCGGTGGTGCTGGTGGCCGATTCCGATGCGGGCGATCCAATGGGCTGCGGCACGGGCGAGTCTCTGCGAGCTGGGCTGGCAAGGGGAAAAGAACGGACCGTGAAGCGGTACCGGTAGCGCAGGTGAAAGACAAGCGATTGATGGAGGCGTGCCGTTGGCAGCGACTGAGCGATGGAGCAGGCTTGATCCGGCCCGGCCGGCTATACGCCAACAGTGGCCATTGCGAAGGGAGGGTGCCTTGCTAGATTGACGTGACGACCGAGGGTCAGCAAACCGGATGCCAAAGGAGTTCATGATGAACGATGAGGTGGCCTGGAAAACCGAGGAACGGCTGTGGCTGGAAGGGGTCGAAGCCTACGATGAGATTGTCGATCCTGCTTGTCTGATGGCTTTCCCTTCCATGGGAGTGCTGCAGGCTACTGCTATCCGCAAAGGCCTCGAAGGCGCCTCGCGCTGGAGGTCCGTGGCGATGACGGGCCGCGTGATCAGTCGAGCAAGTGACGATATTGTCGTACTGGGGTACACCGCCGAGGGACAGCGCGAGGGAGCAAACCCTTATCTCTGTTTCTGCACCTCGACATATCGTGCAGGTGTTGAGGGGTGGAAGCTGGTTCAGCACCAGCAGACTCTCGCCAGATGAACCCCTGATCGAATGCCGCGCCGATAATGAGCTCGATCTCGCGGCATTTGAGCCTCGGCTGGAGGTCGTTATCATCAGGTTGGCCCGAAAGAGGACAAGCGGTGGCTTCCCGGCCCTGCCTTTGCGCTCTTCACGATCCTATGAGTCAAGTCGCAAGTGGTGGAGACGTAGCGAAGGCGTTGCCCCTTCACGATCGTGGTGATCAATCGAACAGCTTGGCGATAACCGCCTGTTCTGCGTCCTCCCACTGGCGGACCAACTCGCCAACCTCCTCGATCTCTTTGTCGCTGAGGTGGTGGGCACCCTCGGCATTGATCCGGCACAGGCTGAACGGCTTGCCGACGCTGGCAGAGGTGAGGTCGAGCGCGTGCAGGACGCGCAGCACCGCTGCGCAGCCAAAACGTACGGAGCGCTTCGTGATATGGAAGTGAGACAGCAGTGAACCGGCCTGTTGGGCCATGGCTGCACCGCTGCCAATAGCATGGAAACCGATATCAGCGTAGTGCCCGATCATGCCCGAGGGCGTGATCTCGATGATCCAGGGTTCGCCATCTCGCCAACCGGCGGCCATCACATAGGCCGAAGGCGTCCCGCCGCCCTCCTCGCCCGGTACATCTTCGATGAAAGTCTCGTAGTGATAGCGAAGGATCGGCAGAACCTGTGCCTGCAAGGCCCGGCCAATGTCCGGCGCTTCCAAAATCGCAGCGCTCTTTTCGTTGAAACAGCGTTTTACATCCGTCAGAACGGATCGTGCGCCGCTGCCGCCCCAGGCCGCGGTATTGCCCAGGGGATGAAGTTTCTCGGCAGGATACGTCATGCCTCGCCCCTTGTCGGTGATCTGGGAGTCTGATCCGATAACGACTCCATCTTCACATACGGTGGCAAGCACGACAGTCATGTAGCGATCCTTCCAAGTTAGATGTCTTGGGTATTCTGTCGGACCCGTAATCGCCCGAGCATTGAACCTCGACGACCCAGACAATGCGATATGCCGCACTGTCCGCCCCACCTATACGCCGTCTAGCCCCGCGTCGTTCCACACGATGATCTGTATTCCACGAAGTCGCGGAACACAGACTCTCTGCAACTTCGCCCGGACGCTGGTTCGCGTCCCCATGGGCTATGAATGCCGTTATTGTGGTCGATTGAAAGCAGACACGCCGGGCGAGGGAGGTACCGCACCTGCGCACCAAGGAACGAGATAGCGTCGCTTCCACGTGGATGGTCGTCCCCACCCCCTGTCCCGCTGTCGCACAACCCATTAAGCTGCGGGTCCACACAACCGGACCCCGCTTATGGCCGCATCCTCGTCTCCCACCGGCATCCACCACGTTACCCTGATCACCCGGCGAGTGCAGGACAATGTCGATTTCTACGTGGGCTTTTTGGGGCTCCATCTCGTCAAGCGCACCGGCGGGTTTGAAGATGCCGAGCAGTTGCATCTGTTCTACGGCAACAGAAAGGCCGAGCCCGGCACGCTCGTCACCTTCCTTGTCTGGGAAGACGGCGCCTCTGGGCGGGTGGGCAACGGGCAGGTGTCCGAGATCGCCTTCTCCGTGCCGCGCGATGCGATAGGTGACTGGCTGACGCGGGCGATCACCCACCGCGTGCCGGTGGAGGGGCCGCTGCATGAGTTCGGCGAAACGGTGCTGCGGCTGAAGGATCCGGATGGCATCATCGTCAAGCTGGTAGGTCATGGCGAAGCGGCAGCCGTTGTGGCAGCGCAGGAGCCGGCCGTCACCCGGCTGCGGGCGGTGACGCTGTTGACCGAAACGCCGGAGGAAACGGCGGCGTTCCTGTCCCGCTTTGGATACCGGCCGGGCCCCGTCTTGGGCAATCAGCAGCGGATGCTGTCCGATACCGATGCCGTGGATGTGCGCGACGCCACCGGCTACGTGCCCGGCATTCCCGGGACGGGAACGGCCGATCACGTCGCCTTCCGCGCCGGCGACGTTGCTGCGATCAAGGAGATGGAGTCGGAGCTTTCGCGGCTGAACTCCTCGCCGACCAATCTCCATGACCGCAAGTACTTCACCTCGCTTTACGTGCGCGAGCCCGGCGGCACGCTGATCGAATACGCGACCGACGGACCGGGCTTTGCCGTCGACGAGGAGTCCGGGCATCTAGGCGAGCAGCTCTTCATGCCGCCGGGCGACGAGGCGCGTGCGCAAGACCTCAAGGTGTTCCTGCCGCAGTTCTCGCTGCCGGGCGAGCAGCGCATGCCGCGCCGCGAGCTGCCCTTCGTGCACCGCTTCTTCGTGCCGGATGCGCCGGGGGAGGAGACGCTGGTTCTCATGCACGGCAGCGGCGGCAGCGAGGCCGACCTGATGCCGCTGGCGCACCGGATTGCACCGCAGGCTATGCTTCTCGGTCTGCGCGGGCGTTCGGTGGAGGAAGGCTCGCCGCGCTGGTTCCGCCGGCTGCCGGGCGATCGTTTCGACCAGGCTGACATCCGCTCAGAAGCGGAGGCCTTTGCCGCTTTCGTGGAGGGCGCGGTGGAAGGCTATCGGCTGGACGCGGAGCGCCTGGCCTTTCTCGGCCTGTCGAACGGCGCAAACTTCCTGGCGGCAGTGATGGCGCTGTACCCGGGGCTGATCCGCCGGGCGGTCCTGCTGCGGCCGGCGATGGTGCTGGAAGACCCGCCGGTGGTGGATCTTTCGGCAAACTCCGTGCTGATGGTGAGCGGCCGGCAGGACCTCGCGGCTCCCTTGGCCCGGCGGCTGGAGGCATGGCTGCGAGACAGCGGCGCGAACCTCACCAGCCATTTCATCGACGCAGGCCATCAGCTCTCGGACGAGGATCTGCCGCTGGCGAAGGCCTGGATGGACGAGCCCAGCTAGTCCCCTTGGCTGCTGTTGACTCCATTATCCGAGAAATGCATTCTCGGATAATGGAAGATGTACTTTCGCTGGATCGATCGATTGCAGAGCGGCTGCGTGGCCTCAGGGACGCGCAGGCATTGACGCTGGATGAACTGGCGGCTCGCTCGGGTGTCAGTCGCGCCATGATCTCACGCATCGAGCGGGCCGAGGCAAGCCCGACGGCAGCGCTCCTGGCACGGCTTTGCGAGGCGTTGGGGCTGACGCTCTCGACCTTCTTTGCCGAGAATGATGAACCTGCATTACCGCTCAGCCGGAGGAACGACCAGCGCTTGTGGCGCGACCCGCATACCGGCTATCTGCGCCGCTCCGTATCACCCCCGGGCATGCCAAGCCGGGTGGATATTGTCGAGGTGGAGTTTCCGGCCGGCGCGCGCGTCAGCTTTCCGCCGCGGGAGGAAAGCCGGGTGATGACGCAGCATGTCTGGCTTTTCGAGGGCGAGTTGCAGATGACGATCGGCGAGGCGGTGCATCGGCTCGAACCCGGTGATTGCCTTTTCATGGACATCGGAGACGCCTTTGACTTTCACAATCCTGGCGACCGGCCGGCCCGCTATGCGGTGATCCTCGACCGGGGACGCTGAAGCCACACAAGGAGAAACAGCACGTGACGGCCATCATCCGTATCGCCGATGCCAGTGCCGCCCGCCAGGCGATGCCCGACCTTAGCGAGGTCTTGGCCGATTGCATCAACGGCGGGGCTTCGCTCGGCTTCATGCTGCCGTTCTCACCGGACGATGCCGCGGCCTACTGGCAGGAGATTGCCGCCCAGGTGGAGGCGGGCCACATCATCCTGGCGCTTGCCGAGATTGACGACAAAGTGGTGGGAACGGTGCAGGTGGGGCTGGCGACCAAGCCGAACCAGCCGCACCGAGGCGACCTGATGAAGCTTCTCGTCCACCGATGCGCCCGCGGCCTCGGCCTGTCGCGCCGGCTGATGCAGGCGGTCGAGGCGGAGGCGGCACGTCGAGGGCGGACGCTGCTGGTGCTCGATACGGCAACCGGCAGCGAAGCGGAGGCGATCTATCCACGTTTCGGCTGGCAGCGGGTGGGCGTCATCCCGGATTACGCCCTGTGGCCACAGGGCGGGCTCTGCGACACGACGGTGTTCTACAAGCGGATCGGCGACGCTCGGGCGCCCTCGCAGGCCGCCTGATCCGCACGGCTCAGTCCGTTCGGTGAAGCCATGGAAGTACGACCGCCAGAACAGGCCAGTCATCAAGACGACAGCCAGCGAAAAGAAGGAACGGAACGCGGCCACGTGGGTTAGCCATCTGTCCCCCAAGAAACAAAACGGAGGCACTATGAGCAAGACCGATGTCAAGGAAGCCATCAAGCGCGCCGAAAAGCAGGTGGAAAACACCAGCGGCGGCGGCCATCTCGGCGGCACCTATTATGGCCAGGAACCGGACGGCAAGACGTCGTCGAGCAACTCCAACGTTGGACGAAACCGCCCGAATTCCGGCAGTTCCTGATCGCCGACGAGAACAGGATAACGAAAGCCCCGCACATGCGGGGCTATTCCGTACTTGTAAAATATCCTCGGATTGCGAACCGATCGTCAAGGTGTACCCACGGTCTTCGTAAAAGAGGGGTCAACAGTGCCCCGCTCGCGCACTTACGGGGTTAAGTCCATAAACCCGTATAATGACTGCGTTTGCGCCCGATAATGCGCATGCTGTGGCGTGGCTGGCCAAAATCGGAATGGTGGCTCATCTTACGGCAACGGGTTGCGCCGCAAGGTCCTTGGCCAGATAGACCCGAGCCGCTGAAGGTCCGGCCTCCATTGTTGCGGCGGCATATCCGCCGCCCGCCAGTACAAGAATCAAAAACAGAACTGCGCTGCCGAGGCCGCCCTTGGCCTGACGCGGAGCGTGATGGTATGCCATGAAGTCTCTCCGTGTGGTCCCCAGACAACGGATGAGCCGAGCGACGGTTCCCTTCCTCCAGGCGTCGAATTAGCCGGTGCTCAAATAAAAAAGCCCCGCGTTGCGGAGCTTTCAGTGATGGGATGTTGTGCAGGGCCTGTTGCTAGAGATTGCCGTTGCGCTGCTGGATCATCATGAAGGTGTCGTAGCTGTATTCGGCGACCTGCGCCCAAAGGTAGGCGTCCTTCTTGAAGACCAGCTGGCTGTCGTAGAGCTTCTTGAAGGATGGGCTCTTTTCCGACAGTTCCGCGTAGGTTTCGATCGCAGCCTTGTAGCAGGCTTCCATGATCTCCTGGCTGAACGGTTTCAGGATCGCGCCGTCGGCCACCAACTGCTTCAGCGCCACGGCATTACGGGCGTCGTAGTTCGCCAGCATGTTGTTGTTGGCCGAGGCGCAGGCATTGGAGAGAATCTGCTGGTAGCTCTTCGGCAGCTCGTTCCACTTCTCCAGGTTGAAGAAGGCATGCATGGCCGGGCCGCCTTCCCACCATGCCGGGTAGTAGTAATACTTGGCGACCTTCTGAAAGCCGAGCTTCTGGTCGTCATAGGGACCGACGAACTCGGTGGCGTCGATCGTACCCTTTTCGAGCGCCGGATAGACATCGCCGGCAGCGATCTGCTGCGGCGTCACGCCGACCTTCGTCATGATCTGACCGGCAAGGCCCGCGATGCGCATCTTCAGACCCTTGAGGTCTTCCAGCGTGTTGATCTCCTTGCGGAACCAGCCGCCCATCTGCGTGCCGCTGTTGCCGGCCGGCAGAGCATAAAGGCCGCGCGGGGTGAGGAACTCGTTGATCAGGTCGTTGCCGCCGCCTGCCGTAAACCAGGCATTGGTCATGCGGGCATTGAGACCGAAGGGAATGGCGGTTCCGAGCGCGAAGGCGGGGTCCTGGCCGATGTAGTAGTAGGAGCAGGTATGGGCCATCTCGACCGTGCCTGCCGCAACGGCATCCGCCGCCTGCAAGCCGGGCACGATCTCGCCGGCGGCGAAGATCTCGATGGTAAACTGGCCGTCCGTCGCGTTCTTCACGCTCTCGGCAATCTCGCTGGCAGCGCCGAAGATGATGTCGAGATTCTTGGGGAAGGACGAGGTGAGCCGCCAACTGACCTTTGGTTTGTCCTGCGCGACGGCAGGAGCTGCGAGCGGGATGGCAGCCGCGGCGCCTACGCCGGCCGTTGCAGCCTGGCGTAGGAAATTTCGGCGGTTCATGGGTTCCTCCTGGGATAGTCCGTCAAATCTGGTGTAGCTCAGCGTCGCTCCCGGCTCCGCAGGCGGGTCCCCAGCATGCCGTGGCAGCATCGGTAAGAGGGCCGGTGTGCCACCGGCCCTCTTACGTCGCGTATCAGAGGTTGCCGTTGCGCTGCTGGATCATCATGAACGTGTCATAGCTGTATTCAGCGATCTGCGCCCATAGATAGGCGTCCTTTTTGATAGCCTGCTGGCTGTCATAGATCTTCTTGAACGCGGGGTTGCTTGCCGAAATCTCTGCATAGGTTTCCTGAGCTGCTTTGTAGCAGGTTTCGAGGATCTCCTGGCTGAAAGGTCGAAGAATAGCGCCCTCTGATACGAGTTCCTTCAGTGCGATCGGATTTCTGGTATCGTATCGCTCCAGCATGCTGGCGCTGCCGGCGGCGCAGGCGTCGTTGAGGATGCGCTTGTAGTTTTCCGGAAGGTTGTTGTACTTCTCCGAATTGATGAACGCGTGGACCGCCGGACCGCCTTCCCACCATGCAGGATAGTAATAATACTTGGCGACCTTGTGGAAGCCGAGCTTCTGGTCATCATAAGGCCCGACGAACTCGGTCGCGTCGATCGTGCCCTTTTCCAGAGCTGCGTAAACATCGCCACCGGCAATCTGCTGCGGCGTCACCCCGACCTTGCTCATGACCTGCCCCGTCAGGCCGGCGATGCGCATCTTGAGACCTTTCAGGTCTTCGATCGTGTTGATTTCCTTGCGGAACCATCCGCCCATCTGTGCGCCGGTGTTGCCCAGGACGATGGCATGAATGTTGTAGCTGGAGAGGAACTCGTTGAGGAGTTCGTTGCCGCCGGCTTGATTGAACCAGGCGTTCGTCTGACGTGCATTCAGGCCGAACGGAACAGCGGTGCCAAGCGCGAAGGTTGGATCCTTGCCGACGTAGTAGTAGGCACAGGTGTGCGCCATTTCCACCGTGCCGGCAGAAACGGCGTCCGCCGCCTGCAGTGCGGGAACAATCTCGCCGCCGGCGAAGTGTTCAATAACGAAATTTCCGCCGGAGGCTTCCTTGACGTGGTCTGCGACGATCTGGCCAGCACCAAACAGGATATCCAGGCCCTTGGTGAAGGACGAGGTCATACGCCAGTTGATCTTCGGGTTCTCCTGCGCGATTGCCGGCGCAGCGAGGGTCGCTGCGGCCGCGACGCCGACGCTCGCCGTACCTGCACGGCGTATGAATGTTCTGCGGTCCATGGTGCATGCCTTTCGAAAATAGGAACGCGGCAACGGCCGCGGCTCACCTTCTTCTAAAGCGAATCCTTTCGTCCTCGGCAAGTGCATTCGGCCAAAAATTGCTCAAACGCTACCCGCTTTGTCTAATCGTTGCGCAGGCCTCTGGTGGTGGTGGCGTGGTGGTGGCAGCCGAATGAACCTTGAAGAGTAGGGTCGCATCGCATAGATTAGAATAATTCTAATGAGGTTGCTGATGTTCTTGCCGTTCTCTCCTTCCTTCATGTCCTCCCGCCGCAGCTTCGATTCCCTCAGCGAAGACGAAATTCTGGCCCTTGCCATTGGCGCCGAGGAGGAGGACTCGCGCATCTATCTCGCCTATGCGGACAATCTGCGTGACCGCTATCCGGCCTCGGCGAAAGTCTTCGAGGATATGGCGGAGGTGGAGCAGGCGCACAAGAACATGCTGATCGAGATGTTTCGGAGCCGTTTTGGCGAACTGATCCCGCTGATCCGGCGCGAACACGTGCGTGGGTTTTACTCCCGCAAGCCGGACTGGCTGGTCAGGAACCTGCCGCTGGAGGAGGTCAGACAGCAGGCGCAGGTGATGGAGGATCAGGCTTATCGCTTCTATACCGAGGCAGCCAAGCGCGTGAGCGATGCATCAACGCGTCGTTTGCTGGGTGACCTGGCGCTTGCCGAGCAGGGGCATGAAGAGATCGCGCGCACCCTCGGTGAAAAGCATGTCGGAGCAGAGACCAAGAAAGAAGAGGATGATGCGGCGCATCGACAATTCATCCTGACGTATGTGCAGCCGGGGCTTGCGGGGCTGATGGACGGTTCTGTCTCTACCCTTGCGCCGATCTTCGCCGCAGCCTTCGCGACCCAAGATACCTGGAGCACGTTCCTGATTGGCTTGTCTGCGTCCGTTGGCGCCGGGATCTCCATGGGGTTCACGGAGGCTGCGCATGACGACGGCAGGATTTCAGGCCGCGGTTCGCCGGTGAAGCGCGGCCTGGCCTCAGGGGTCATGACTGCGATCGGCGGCCTCGGACACGCGCTGCCTTATCTCATTCCGCACTTTTGGACCGCAACTATGCTTGCCGTCGTTGTGGTATTCGTGGAGCTATGGGCGATTGCTTTCATCCAGAACCGTTACATGGAGACGCCCTTCACGCGTGCAGTGATGCAAGTGGTCCTTGGAGGCTCCCTGGTCTTGGCAGCCGGCATTATCATCGGTCATGGATAGAAGAAGAGCGAGCCTGGGCCCGCTCTTTGAGCTTGTACAGAGATCTATCGATTAGCGGAGAGCGCCCACCAGAACGTCGCGGCCGTTTTCGATGCTAACCCAGCGTCCGGTGTGGAAGCTCGCCTGGCGCTTTAGGAACGTGTAGGAGGTCTGATACCAGGGCTTCACTTCCGAACTGAGATTGTCGAGCACGAAGTCCCCTTGTGCAGTTCTAACCGTGAGGACTGCGTGCCCCTCCCCATCCGGCTTGCGCACGACGGTGATCAACAGGTCCGCAAGCGAGAAACCTTTGGCAGCCAACTGGCGGCGCTTTTCGAGCGCGTAGTCTTCGCAATCCCCCACATCATTGGGATAAGCCCAGGCCTCTTCGCGCCCATAGACCTCCCGATCCGTCATTGCGTGGATGCGCTCGTTGACCGAGGTGTTTACCTTCTCGATCATCTCCCAACCCTGCGGTGTCAGCGTCGGTGCCGGGCTGGACGCAAAGCGCTGGCTGCACTCGTCGGCATTGATGCGGCAGAACTCGTAGTGACCGATGGGCTGTGACGTCACGCCGCCGGTGACCATGCTTGCCAAGGCTTGGGGCCCCGGTACCGCAGAGGTGGCTGAGGCAAGTATCGCCGTAAGGCAGGCAGCAAGATGCCAAGCCTTCAATGTATAGTTCATGGACCCGTCCCTTCAAGTCTTAACAAAACGTTAAGGTGCGTCGGGACGAACTGTCAATCGATCAACTTTTACCGAATGGCGCTGATGCGGAATATGGTTAAAGGTGATGCTTTTTAGCCTCAGCTTATTTTTTAATCATGATTTATGAGGGTGCCGACCGCCGAGAGCATCTTCTCAATGTCCTGCGGGCGGGAAAGGCGATGGTCTCCGTCGCGGATCAACGTCAGGACAACATCCTCGGCCGGCAGGAATTCGACGAGCTTGAGGGCGTGGCGGTAGGGCACGTCCGGATCTTTCATTCCCTGCAGGATGTGGACTGGGCAGCCGGTCTCGATGATGCCGGTGAGCACCTGGTTGTTACGGCCATCCTCTAGAAGAGCGCGGGTATAGACGTTCGGCTCCGGGCTGTACTCCGAAAGCTCCTGAAAATAGCCGTCTTGGGTCAATGACTGGCGTTGCTCCTCGGTCAGGTGCGGCTCGATGAGCTCTGAAGTGAAGTCCGGAGCTGGCGCGATCAGCACCAAGCCGGAGAGCCTTGGCGCTGACTCGCGACGGCGCAGTTCCTGTGCGAGGCGCAGCGCGATCCATCCGCCCATGGAGGAGCCCACGATGATGATGTTCTCGGGCGCACAATGCTCTAGCACAGCCAGCGATTCCTCCAGCCAGCGGGAGATGGTTCCATCGCGAAAGGAGCCGCCGGAGGCGCCGTGGCCGGAATAGTCGAACCGGATCGCGCCAAGCCCCTGACTTGCAGCGAACCGGTCCAGCTCTGCCGCCTTGGTGCCTGTCATGTCCGACCGGTAGCCGCCTAGCCACAAAAGGACGGGTGCGGAAGCGTCGGCGCCGGCAGGTCGGTGGAGGATCGTAATCGTCCTTTTGGCGCTCGCATCTCCAACAATGATTACACTCTCTTCAGGTGGCGTGGGTTGTTCCGTCATGAATGAACTCCTTATCTCAAGCCACCGGGAGAAATCCGACTCCTGCGCTCGTTGCGGCAGGTGATTTCTGTAGCGGACTATGCTATTGACTTCGCCGTCGCAGTTACGACATTGCCGGCGCCCTCGCAAATGACGCAGGGCGACGCGCCCACCGTTATCGAAATAGCCAAGGAGAATACGACCATTCGCAGACCGTACAAAGCCGATGCTCCCGTCAAGGAAGGCCCGCGTTCCAACCGGGAAATCCGGGTTCCTAGGGTTCAGCTTATCGATGCCGAAGGAAACAACCTCGGCGCCGTCGCGACAGACGAAGCGATGAGGATGGCCGAAGAGGCCGGCCTGGACCTCGTCGAGATCTCTCCCAACAATGACCCGCCGGTATGTAAGATCCTCGATCTGGGCAAGCTGAAGTATGCGAACCAGAAGAAGGCTGCCGAAGCGCGTAAGAAGCAGAAGATCGTCGAAATCAAAGAAATCAAGATGCGCCCGAACATCGACACCCATGACTATGACGTGAAGATGAAGGCGATGAACCGGTTCTTTGATGAGGGCGACAAGGTTCGCGTGACGCTGCGCTTCCGCGGGCGTGAGATGGCGCACCAGGAGCTGGGTATGAAGCTTCTGCAGCAGGTCAAGGAAGACACGGCAGAGATCGCCAAGGTGGAAGCCGAGCCGAAGCTCGAAGGGCGCCAGATGATGATGGTGCTGGCGCCGCGGTAGCGTGCCGACGGAGTCGGATGGTGCCGACTCCGCTTTGGCTGCAAAACCTCTTCCCATCCCGTTGCGCTTTTCATCGACTGCAGTTATAAGCGCGCGTCCGAACGGTCCGGCAGGGCATGCCGAGGCCGTTCTTAATGTGCTCGAAACTGGCCTCTTCAGCCGGGTTCGCTCAAGAAGAATGGAGTAGCAAAATGCCCAAGATGAAGACGAAATCCTCCGCCAAGAAGCGGTTCAAGATCACGGCTTCCGGCAAGGTCCTCGCGGCCGCTGCTGGCAAGCGCCACGGAATGATCAAGCGGTCCAACAAGTTCATCCGCGATGCACGCGGCACGATGGTCCTTGCCGAACCAGACGGCAAGAAGGTCGTCAAGAACTACCTGCCGAACGGTCTCTGAGACCCTTTCGTTTTTGGATCATTTAAGGAGATCATGACATGGCACGCGTAAAACGTGGCGTAACATCCCGCGCCAAGCACACCAAGACCCTCAAGGCAGCCAAGGGCTTCTACGGCCGCCGCAAGAACACCATCCGCGCCGCAAAGGCTGCGGTTGACCGTTCGCGCCAGTATGCCACCCGCGACCGCCGGGTTAAGAAGCGCAACTTCCGCGCCCTGTGGATCCAGCGCATCAACGCAGCCGTCCGCGAATCTGGCCTGACCTACGGCCGCTTCATCGATGGCCTGAACAAGGCCGGCATCGAAGTCGACCGCAAGGTCCTGTCCGACATGGCGATCCATGAGCCGGCTGCCTTCGGTGCCCTCGTCGATGCTTCCAAGAAGGCTCTCGAGTACCTCAAGGATGCAGGCACAGCCAACGAGTTTGAAAGCGCGGTTCGGTAACCAGCGCTTCCCAGGCTCTTTAGCTTCATAGTTTTTGGGAAACCCGCGCTGGTTTGGGCTGGCGCGGGTTTTTCTTTTGCCCGTCACGACGCGTCGCTAATACCGACACGAGTATCACACGGAAGAAACCATGTCCGATCTGGAACACTTGAAAACATCGCTCCTGGCGGAAATCGAAGCCGCTGGCGACGAGGCGGCCATCGAAGCCGTTCGTGTCAATGCGCTCGGCAAGAAGGGGTCGGTTTCCGAGCTCCTGAAGACGCTGGGTGCGATGAGCGCGGAAGAGCGCCAGACCCGCGGCGCCGCGATCAACGCGCTGAAGACGGAGATCACCGAGGCGATCAATGCCCGCAAGACGGTGCTCAAGGACGCGGCGATCGAGGCACGGCTGAAGGCGGAGACGGTAGACGTCTCGCTGCCGGTGCGCTCCTCCCCGGCTGAGCGTGGACGCATCCATCCGATCAGCCAGATCGTCGACGAGATCACGGCGGTCTTCGCCGACATGGGCTTCTCGATTGCCGAAGGCCCGGACATCGAGACCGATTACTACAACTTCACGGCGCTGAACTTCCCCGAAGGCCATCCCGCGCGCGAAATGCACGACACCTTCTTCTTCCAGCCGGACGAGAACGGCGAACGCAAGGTGCTGCGCACCCATACGTCCCCGGTGCAGGTGCGGACCATGGAGGCGCAGAAGCCGCCGATCCGCATCGTCATTCCTGGCAAGACCTACCGCCAGGACTCCGACGCGACCCACTCGCCGATGTTCCACCAAGTCGAGGGCCTGGTCGTCGACCGGAAGAGCCATGTCGGCAACATGCGCTGGATCCTGGAAGAGTTCTGCAAGGCCTTCTTCGAGGTCGACAGCGTCACCATGCGCTTCCGCCCGTCCTTCTTCCCCTTCACCGAACCGAGCTTCGAGGTCGACATTCAGTGCGACCGCTCCGGCCCGATCGTCAAGTTCGGCGAAGGCTCCGACTGGATGGAGATCCTCGGCTGCGGCATGGTGCATCCGAACGTGTTGCGCGCCGGCGGGCTCGATCCGGACGAGTACCAGGGTTTTGCCTGGGGCATGGGGCTCGATCGCATCGCGATGCTGAAATACGGCATGCCGGACCTGCGCGACTTCTTCAACGCCGATGTCCGCTGGATGAACCACTACGGCTTCCGCCCGCTCGACATGCCGACGCTGTTCGGCGGCTTGAGCGCTTGAAGGGAGGAATAGACACATGAAATTCACACTCTCCTGGCTCAAGGATCACCTCGAGACCGATGCCACGCTGGATGAGATCTGCGAGCGCCTGACCGCGATCGGGCTCGAGGTCGAGGACGTCGACGACAAGGCCTCCTACAAGCCCTTCGTCATTGCCAGGGTCGTTTCGGCCGAGCAGCATCCCCAGGCGGACCGGCTGAAGGTGCTGATGGTGGACACCGGCGACGGCAAACCGGTGCAGGTCGTCTGCGGCGCGCCGAACGCGCGGGCAGGGCTTATCGGTGCGCTCGCGCGGCCCGGCAGCTATGTTCCCGGCATCGACGTGACGCTGTCTATCGGCAATATCCGGGGCGTCGAAAGCCATGGCATGATGTGCTCGGAAAAAGAGCTCGACATGTCGGACAACCACGACGGCATCATCGATCTGCCGGCCGATGCGCCGGTCGGCACCTCCTTTGCAAGCTATGCCGGTCTCGACGATCCGGTCATCGAGATCAACCTGACGCCGAACCGGCCCGACTGCACCTCGATCTACGGCATCGCCCGCGATCTCGCCGCGTCCGGTCTCGGAACGCTGAAGCAGCACGCCAAGCCGGACTTCAAAACGGAAGGCGAGACGCCGGTCGAGTTGAAGATCATCCTGGATGACGAGCGTCTTTGCCCGGGCTTCGGTCTGCGCCTCGTGCGCGGGGTGAAGAACGGCCCAAGCCCGGCCTGGATGCAAGCGCGGCTGAAGGCGATCGGCCTTCGTCCGATCAATGCGCTGGTCGACATCACCAACTACATGACCTTCGACCAGGGCCGGCCGATGCACGTCTTCGATGCGGCCAAGGTGAAGGGGAACCTGACGGTGCGCCGCGCGCTGGCAGGCGAGACGATCCTCGCGCTCGACACGCGCGAATACAAGCTGACCCCGAACAATGTCGTCATCGCCGACGACAACGGTGTGGAATCCATCGGCGGCATCATGGGCGGCGAGCATTCCGGCTGCGACGAAAACACGACTGAAGTGCTGATCGAATCGGCGCACTGGGACCCGATCAACATCGCCAAGTCCGGCCGCTCGCTCGGCATCATCACCGATGCGCGCTACCGCTTCGAGCGCGGCGTCGATCCGGAATACATGGTGCCGGGGCTCGAGCGCACGACGCAACTGGTGCTGGAGCTCTGTGGCGGTACCGCTGCCGAGGCCAAGATCGTCGGCTACAAGGGCTATGAGCCGAAGGTCGTCGATTTCCCGACCTCCGAGGTGAAGCGCCTGACGGGCCTCGATATCTCCGCCGACGAGAGCCGCGAGATCCTGGCGCGCCTCGGCTTTGGCGTCGAAGGCGCGGGCGAGCGGCTGTCGGTCAAGGTGCCCTCCTGGCGCCCGGACGTCGACGGCAAGGCGGACCTGGTGGAAGAGGTCATGCGCATCCACGGTGTCGACCAGATCAAGCCGGAGCCGATCGAGAACCTCGGGGCGGTCAACGGCCGCATCCTGACGACCTTGCAGGTGCGCAGTCGCACGGCCAAGCGCGCGCTTGCCGCCCGTGGCATGCTGGAAGCCGTCACCTGGTCCTTCATTCCGGAGGATCAGGCGAAGCTCTTCGGCGGCGGCGCACCGGCGTTGAAGCTCGCCAATCCGATCGCCGCTGACATGTCCGACATGCGGCCGTCGCTGCTGCCGGGCCTGCTGACCGCAGCACAGCGCAATGCCGACAAGGGCTATGGCGATGTTGCGATCTTCGAGGTCTCGGGCACCTACGAGAATGACAGGCCGGAAGGCCAGCGCCGGGTCGCTGGCGGCGTGCGTCGCGGAACCGCGTCGATCAACGGCGCCGGTCGCCTCTGGTCGAACGCGGCCAAGGGCGGTGGCAAGCCTGTGGGCGTCTTCGACGCGAAAGCCGATGCTCTGGCGGTGCTGGAAGCCTGTGGCCTGCCGATGGGCAACGTCCAGGTCGAGGCGGGTGCGCCCGGTTGGTATCACCCCGGCCGTTCCGGCACGATCAAGATGGGACCCAAGGTGGTGCTCGGCTATTTCGGCGAGTTCCACCCGAAGACGCTCGGCGCACTCGACGTTTCCGGAGCGCTCTGCGGCTTTGAGGTCTATCTCGACGCCATGCCGGAGCCGAAGAAGAAGGCTACGCGGACCAAGCCGCCGCTGGAGCTTTCGCCTTTCCAGGTCGTGAAGCGCGACTTCGCCTTCGTGGTCGACAGCCATGTCGAAGCCGGAGCCATCATCAAGGCGGCCACCAGCGCCGACCGCAAGCTGATCACCGGCGTCAACGTCTTCGATATCTTCGAAGGCGCTTCACTCGGCGAGGGCCGCAAGTCGGTTGCCATTGAAGTGCTGATCCAGCCGGTCGAGCGGACGCTGACGGATGAGGATTTCGAGGCGCTGACGGCGAAGATCGTCGGCAATGTCGAGAAGACGACGGGCGGCACGCTGCGGGCCTGACACGCTGACCGGTATCGGGTGGCACCTTGCCATCTTGCGAGATAGCCTGTCCCTTTTAGGGGCAGGCTTTTTCATGAGGCGGGAATGCGCAAGCCGAATTCGATGAAGGGACTGGAGGATCTCGGACGCGTCAGGCTGTCCGAGAACTTCTTCTTTCGCGACTTTCTGTTCTCCGAGATTGCAGCCGTTTATAGCATTCCGAACGTGCCGGACGATCCGGATCTGGCCATCGAGGCGGGGCGGCGGCTTTGCGAGGAACTGCTGGAGCCGCTGCAGGCAAGCTTCGGCAGGCTGCACCTGCGCTCCGGTTACCGTTCTGCGGCCGTGAACGAGTTCGGCAACCGCCGTGGCCTCAACTGCTCGACCAATGCGGCCTCCGCAGCCGACCATATCTGGGACATGCGCGATGCGGACGGATGCATGGGCGCGACCGTCTGCATCGTTGTGCTCTGGCTGATCGACCATTGCCATGAGGAGGATGACTGGCGGAGGATGGCCTGGTGGATCCGCGACCATCTCCCCTATGCCTCGCTCTGTTTCTTTCCCAAGCTCTGGGCCTTCAACATCCAGTGGCACGAGCGACCGGTACGGCGGATTACCAGCTATGCACAGCCTCGCGGCGTGCTGACGAAGCCGGGAATGGCAAACCACGCGGGTGGCCATTCCCAATTCTACCAGGGCTTTCCGCTGCCGGCAGCCGTCGAAGGCTAGAGCTTCAGCTTCTCCTTCAGCGCATCGATGCGCTTGGAAGCCTCCGCCTTCGAGAGGTCGTCGGCGAAGGCATCCGGTTCGTGTGCCTGCTCGGAAAGCGTCTTCAGATAAGACCCTTGAGCGCCGGTCATAGGCTCGTCGCCGGTGACCCAGTCCTCCGGATCCTTCTCCGTGTTCGATTGCGGCTCTGTATCGAGCTTCGGGTTATGCTGATCAACCATCTCGACCTCTTGTGGTTCTCTATGTTCACTAAACGTTCCAGACTGAAAACCGTTCCGCCGGGTGAGGGCGGAACGGCCAAGAGCTGTTCATGCAGAGCCGCGTTGCGGCTTCTCGATCTCTTCGCGCACCTCTTCCTTGAGCTGCTGGCGCGGGCTGCGGCCGGTGAGGTTGTCGCGAACCCGATCCACCTCCGCATCGTCCGCCTCCAGCGGACGACTGGTGTCGTCGGGGATGCCGGCGCCCGATTGCGCGATCGTCTCGTTACGCGGGCGGCCGTTCGCGCCGTTGCTGATCTTCCTATCGTCGTCCATGGTCTGCCTCCTGTTTCGGAGACAGAACAACGAGCAGCGCGTTTTGTGCCCGGCCGGCCTGCTGAACGCGAGGTCCGGCCGCGCGGGTTACCGGTTGGTCATGGCAGCGACGGCGTCGGAATAGCGCTTGCCGGAAAACTTCTCCGGCGAAAGAAGCTCGCCCAGCGTTCTGACCTCTTCGTCGGTGAGATCGATCTCTGTGGCGGCGATGTTCTGCTCCAGGTGCGGGATCTTCCGGGCGCCGGGGATCGGCACGATGAAGTCGCCGCGATGCAGAACCCAGGCCAGCGCCAGCTGTGCGGCGGTGACGCCCTTCTGCTCGGCCATCTCCTCCAGAAGCTTCACCAGCGACGCGTTGGCGGCCATGTTTTCGGCGGTGAAGCGAGGGATGGTCGTGCGGAAATCATCGGCGCCGAAATCCTCCGGCTTCTGCACCTTGCCGGTGAGGAAGCCGCGGCCGAGAGGCGAGAAGGGGACAAAGCCGATGCCGAGCTCCCGGCAGGTGTCGAGGATGGCGCCTTCAGGATCGCGCGTCCATAGCGAGTATTCGCTCTGCAGCGCGGAGATCGGATGCACGGCATGCGCCCGGCGCAGCGTCGCGGCGCTCGCTTCGGAGAGACCGATTGCCCGCACCTTTCCTTCCTTCACGAGCTCCGCGAGCGCACCGACCGTCTCCTCGATCGGCACGTCCGGATCGACCCGGTGCTGGTAGAAGAGATCGATCACGTCGACGCCGAGCCGCTTCAGCGAGGCTTCCGCCACCTCGCGCACATGCTCCGGGCGGCTGTCGGTGCCGGAAGGACGGGCGGACTTTGCTTCGTCGCCGATGGTGAAGCCGAACTTCGTCGCGATCATCACCTTGTCGCGGAAGGGCTTCAGCCCCTTACCGACGAGGATCTCGTTGGCGAAGGGACCATAGACCTCCGCCGTATCGAAGAAGTTGACGCCGAGTTCGACCGCCCGGTGAAGGGTACGGGTGGCGTCGGCCTCTTCCTGGCCGCCATAGGCGTGGCTCATGCCCATGCAGCCGAGCCCGATGGCGGAAACGGTGAGATGCGGTCCAAGCTGTCTCGTCTTCATGACATGCTCCTCGGCTAGAATTCGATGCGGTAGCGGATGTGGCCGTCGGTCTTGACGTAGCTGTCGTAGAGTTTGCGGGCCGTCCTGTTGTCTTCGGCGGTATGCCAGTAGAGGCGGGACCAGCCATTTTTCTTGCAAAGGCCCACGAGGTCGTCGAGCAGGGCCCGCCCGACGCCCCGCCCGCGGACGGATGCATCGACAAAAAGGTCCTCAAGATAGCAGTCGAGGTTTTTGATCCAGGTTCCTTCGTGGGTCAGCGAGAGGGTGAAGCCAACCACCCGGCCATCGAGCTCGGCCACCCGCATGAAGATCGCCGACTGGTCGTTCATCGCCTTACGCCACGTGGCATCAGTGGTCGCCGGGTCGAGCGTGAGCTCGTAGAAGGTCAGATAGTCAGCCCAGAGCGTTCGCCAGGCCGCCTCGTCCTGAGGCTTTGCTGCGCGGACGGTGACATCAGATACGTCAGTCATGGCTTACGCTCCGGCCTCGTCCAGAAGCTTCATCTGGTCGTCCGAAAGCGAAAGATCCGCGGCCGCGATCATCGTTTCCAGCTGCGACACCTTTGTCGCGCTGGCAATCGGTGCCGTCAGCGCCGGCTTGCGCATCAGCCAGGCAAGCGCAATGCTTGCCGGCTCCGCATCGGTTTCAACCGCGATCTCGTCGAGGGCCGCGAGGATGCGGAAGCCCTTGTCGTTGAGATAGTCGCCGACGCGATAGGCGCGCGAGGAGCCTTCGGTGTCTTCCTTGCTGCGGTACTTGCCGGTCAGGAAGCCGGCAGCCAGTGCGTAATAGCTGATAACGCCGATTTCTTCGCGGGTGCAGAGGTCCGCGAGCGGTCCTTCGAATTTGGCGCGGCTGTAGAGATTGTATTCCGGCTGCACGACATCGTAGCGCGGCAGACCTGTTTTGGCGGCAACATCCAGGCTCTCCTGGAGCTGGGCCGCATCGAAGTTCGAGCAGCCGATCGCCCGCACCTTGCCCGCCTGCTTCAGCCTGTCGAAAGCAGCCAGCGTTTCCTCATGCGGCACCGCGTCGTCGGGCTGGTGGGCGAGATAGAGGTCGACGTAATCGGTCCCGAGCCGCTTCAGGGAAGCGTCTGCCGCTTCCGCGATCCATTTTGCCGACAAGCCGGTCTTCTTGCCCCTGTTGTCGTAGCCGACCTTCGACACGATGATGGCCTTGTCACGCGGGACGGTGCCGCGCTTCAGCCACTTGCCGATGACGGTCTCGCTCTCGCCACCCTCATGTCCGTCGACCCAGGCGGAATAAACGTCGGCGGTGTCGATCGTGTTGAAACCGGCATCGAAGAACCGGTCGAGCAGGTCGAAGGACGTCTTCTCGTCTGCCGTCCAGCCGAAGACATTGCCGCCGAAAACGATCGGCGCGACGGAAAGGCCGGTACGGCCGAGAGGACGCTTCTGCATGGGATCTCCAGAGATTGCTGCGGCGAATGCCGATATCCTGGAATGTATGGCACTGGCGGTTTCTGTCAAAGCATGATCGCACGGAGCTGGGACGTTAACCGCTCTGCGTTGCATCGGCGATTGCTCGACCCTATGGTGCGCTGCGATTCAGGTAAGGGAGAGAGAACCATGTTGCGCTTCGGAATTCTGTCGACGGCGAAGATCGGTAAGGATGCTGTCGTTCCGGCAATCCAGGACGCGGAAAACTGCGTGGTAACCGCGGTCGCCAGCCGGGATCTGCCCCGCGCACGCGCCATGGCCGATCGTTTCTCCGTGCCGCACGCGTTCGGCTCCTATGAGGAGATGCTTGCCTCCGACGTGATCGATACCGTCTACATTCCGCTGCCGACGAGCCAGCACGTGGAATGGTCGATCAAGGCCGCCGATGCCGGCAAGCACGTGCTCTGCGAAAAGCCCATCGCGCTGAAGGCCGAAGAGATCGAGACTGTGATTGCCGCCCGCGACCGCAACAAGGTGCTGATCGCGGAAGCCTTCATGGTGACCTATGCACCGGTCTGGCTGAAGGTGCGCGAACTGCTGGCCGCGGGCGCAATCGGCAAATTGCGCCACGTGCAGGGGGCCTTCACCTACTTCAACCGGGATGCCAACAACATGCGCAACATCCCCGAGCTCGGCGGTGGCGCGCTGCCGGATATCGGCGTTTATCCCACGATCACCACGCGCTTCGTCACAGGGCTTGAGCCAAAGCGTGTTCAGGCGGTGACGGAGCGCGACCCGGACTTCGGCACGGACATCTATTCGAGCGTCAAGGCCGACTTCGGCGACTTCGAGATGAGCTTCTACATCGCCACCCAGATGGCCAACCGGCAGGTGATGGTCTTCCACGGCACGGAGGGCTTCATCGAGGTCAAGTCGCCGTTCAACGCCGATCGCTGGGGCGCCGAGGAAGTCGAGCTCACCAACCAGAAGCACACAGAATCGCAGATCTTCCGCTTTCAGGACAGCCGCCAGTACCGCCGCCAGGCCGAAGCCTTCGCTCGTGCCGCCGCCGGTGAAACGGCTGACGTGGTCTCGCTGGAAAACTCGTTGAAGAACCAGCAGTTCATCGACGCCATCTACCGCGCCAGCGAGCATGACGGGTGGGAGAAGGTCTAGCGGTCGTCCCGCCAAGACTTCAGTCGCCACCAGCCGAAAGCTCCAAACAGGCCCGCGCCAAACCAGGAAAGGGCAAGATGAGCCAGCGGCTGGATGTGCGGGGCGTAGGCGGTGAAGGCGGTGAAGATGCCGTAGCTGAGGCAGAGCGCGACGATGGCGAGCGGCCAGGTCCCGGCGGGAGTGCGTTGCTCTGGCGGCACAGGCAAAGACTTGCCCCAAAGCCAGGCGGCTGCCATGCCGCCTGCCATCGACACCAGCCGATCCACCGCCGCGCCGGCCTGTGCTGTTGATAACAAGATCTCCAGAATGGCAGCGTCTGCCAGAACCAGCACCGCCAGAAGCAGCAGGAGACGAGGGCCGTTTGCCATGGATTTGCTCAGCTGTTGATCGCCAGAAGACCTGCGAAGATCAGCGCTGTGCCGACGGCGTAGCGCAGGGTAAGGGGCTCGCCCAGAAACAGCTGGGCAAGGAGTGGCACGAAGCAAAAAGTCAATCCCATGAAGGAATAGGCCAGCGTCAGCGGCACAGACTTCAGCACATAGATCCATACGATGGTGCCGAACCCATACACCAGAAGTGCTGCCAAAAGCAGCGGATTGGCCGCGAGGGCGAAAAGCCCGCGCACCGTGAGATCACCCGTCGTCGAACTGGTCATCTTGAAAAGCACCTGGCCCATTGCAATGAGCAAAGGGGTGCCAAGGAGTCCGATCCATGTTGCGGGGGAAACTGTAGCGGGCATGGCCACCTCCTAGTTCGTCCGATCTTCGCAATAGAAGATGTCGCGGCCGATCTCCTTGCACACATGGACCTCCGGTACCGGGTGAACGGCTCGCAGGAAGGAGTGCGTGTAGGGGAAGAAGTTGAAATGCGGGTTGAAGGTGTAGCGGTATTCCCGTTCGCGCGGAACGACGATGATTAGCCGCGTCTTCGCGATGCGCCGCAGCTCTGCGATGGCGGCCTGATACTCCAGCACATGTTCGATCACATGCGTGCAGACGACGGTGTCGAACTCCCCGTCCTTGAACGGAAGGCTTTCGATCTTGGCAGCGACATATTCAACGCCGGGGATCGCCGCCGCATCCTCCACGACAAAATCCACACCCACGAGGCGTGTGAGGTCCGGGTTCGCCGCTTGGATATGCCTGAGCAGGGCGCCGGTGCCGCACCCGACGTCGCAGATGCTGGTTCCCGCGACCGCCTCTTTGATATAACGGATGCAGGCCGCGGAATTATCTGTTCCGGCGTGGACGCGTGGGTGGTTGCGGTAGAGCGTCTCATACTCGTCCGCCGTCAGAAACGGGGCGCGGGCTCGAAAGCTCGCAAGATCGGATACGTGTTCGCCCCAGACCCGCTTGGCCAACCAGAGGAATACGCGGGAATCCCTGAGTATGGGCGGCAGAAGGTCCTCGATCACGAACCGGATGCGGTTGGTGGTTTCGCGGTTCATGCCGCGTTGATCCTGTCACGCTTCAACGTCGCTTGGTCTGGTGCGACCAAGTGCCATTCCTTCGAAGCAAGGTCCGCCGGCATCGCCATATAGTGCAGCCGCAGTTGCTCGTTTCGTGCGCGAGATACGGAATCAAGGATCAGCCCGCAGGTCAAGATGAGGAGCGACACCATCATCAGCGCCATGGAGAGTACCCAGGTCGGCAGGCGGTCGACGAGGCCGGTCTGGAAATATTCTGCCAGAACCGGCAGCATGAATCCGAGGCTGGCGGCCATGATCGCCGCGCTGATGATGCCGAAGAAGGCGAACGGGCGCGTCTCTTTCATCAGCATTGCGAACATCCAGAGGATCTTCCCGCCGTCACGGAACGTCGAGAGCTTAGAGTGGGACCCGTCCGGCCGACGGCCGTAATGCAGCTCGATCTCGCTGACCGGCAGTTTAAGCCGCGAGGCGTGCACCGACATCTCCGTCTCGATTTCAAAGCCCCCGGATACCGCCGGGAAGCTCTTCACGAAGCGTCGGGAGAAGGCGCGGTAGCCGGAGAAAATGTCGCTGAAGTCGCGACCGAAGATCATCCGGTAGAGGCGGTTGAAGACGCGGTTGCCGAAGGCGTGGCCATGGCGGCCGGCGTCCTCCCGGACGCCGCGACGGGTTCCGACGACCATATCCGCTCGCTCTGTGACCAATGTCCGGATGAGATCTTCCGCGTCTGAAGGAGCGTATGTTCCGTCGCCGTCCGCCATTAGATAAATGTCGGCATCGATGTCGGCGAACATCCGGCGTACGACGTGGCCTTTTCCTTGCCGGCGTTCTCGCACCACCTGCGCGCCGGCGAGCATGGCCTTGAGGGCAGTGCCGTCGGTAGAGTTGTTGTCGTAGACATAAATGCGCGCCGAAGGCAGCGCCTCGCGGAAGCGGTGCACGACCTCGGCGATCGTCGCCGCTTCATTGTAACAGGGCAGGAGGACGGCGATGTCGAAGGAGCCGGCAGTCGTCATGTTCACTCGCTACGTTCAGAAGACCGGCACGGGGCGATGCCGCGCTGCTGGCTTTACTATTTCTTGGGAAGGTTAAAGCTAGGTTTCCGCTTCAAGCGAAGCGAGAGCCGAGAGCTAGATGACACCCGCCGCGGCTGCCTACGAACATCGAGCCCAACCTGTACGAACATCTCGGTCGGATCGTCCCGGACGATTGGCCTGCATCTACGCGCTGGTCACCATTGCGATCATGCTGGCGATGTTCCTCCCGGCGGCGGAGGATTATGTCGGCGCAGACAATGACGATGTGATGCGCCTCGTGCAGGTAAGAGATCTTCTTGCCGGGCAAGGCTGGTTCGATCTGAGGCAGTACCGACTCGGACTGGGCGACGGCACGCTGATGCACTGGTCGCGGCTGGTCGATCTTCCGCTTGCTGTTTTCCTCGGCATCGGTGCAACTTTCCTGCCGCAGGAGCAAGCCGAGTCCATTGTGTTGACGATCTGGCCCCTGCTGCTCATTCCGCTTTTGCTCTACCCGATCGGACTTTCTGCGATGCGTTTGGCGGGACCTGCCGCGATGCATGTCGCGCTTGGGCTCTCCAGCCTCTTCGCTTTTACGAACATACGGTTCCATCCGGGATCCATCGATCACCACAACGTCCAGCTGGTTCTGGCGGCATGGATCGCGGCCATGCTCATCGACCCGGAGCGCCGTGTGACCAGTCACGTCATCGCCGGTATAGCCGCCGCCTTGGCAGTAGCGGTCGGAGCAGAAACAGTGCCGTTTGTCGCGGCCGCCTGTGTCGGTGTTGCAGCCCGATGGATCTGGCAGGGGCAGGTTGCAGCGCGCGCCGCGCGCGCCTTTGGCCTCGCCTTTGCCCTTATGATCTCTGCGATGTTCTTTCTGACGGTTCCGCCAAGCCACTACACCACGGTAACCTGCGACAATCTCTCTCTCGGCTTCTATGCCCTGTCGGCGACGGGCGGCGGCCTGCTGGCGGTTGCGACCGCCGTTCCTCGGATCCACTCCATTCGCAGCCGGTTGGCAGCCGCTGCCGTCATCGCAACAGCGGTCTTCTTCACCGCTCGCATCATTGCGCCGCAATGTCTGGGCAGCCCGCTGAGCGACCTCGATCCGATGCTGGTGACGCTGTGGTTGGAGGCGGTGACGGAGGCCCAGTCCTTCTCTGACCTGCTGCGAAGTGAGCCGCACACCTTAGGTGGCTACTACGCGGTGGGCTTCTTCGCCATCTCCGTCTGCCTTTTCCAGGTGGTGCAAGGCGAAAAACCGGAGGCGCATCTCGTCCTGCTGTTGCTGCTCGCCGTCAGCTGGATGATCGCACTGCTTCAGGTTCGCGGCTTCTTCTTCGTCAACTTGCTCGCGATCTTGCCGCTGTCGCTCCTGATCGCCGATCTGCGTTTGGGCTCACAGGCTGATCCGGAAAGCCCCAATGCGGCCTTTGCCTATGTCGTGACGGTGCTGGTGTCGGTGCCGGCTGTCTGGGCCCTCTCGGGCGCCCTGATCGCGAAGGGGACAGAGGACACGATGGGAATGGAGACCATTACTCAAGACTCTGGGGCACGGCCGGAGCGGGGTGAGTGTTCAGCAACTGACAGCTTGCGCGTCCTGGCGGCGCAGGAGACGGGAGTGGTCGCAGGTCCCTCGAACAGCGGCGCCGAAATCCTCCGGTTCACGAAACACAGGGTTCTTGCGGCTCCCTATCACCGCAACCAAGGCGGCATGCTGACGGAGCTGCATATAGGGTTAGCCCCACCTGACGAGGCCGAGGCTTTCCTCAGTGGCGCCGGTGTCTCTTTCATTGCCTTCTGCAAAAACGATCCGCAGACACAGTCACTGATCCGGATGAAGCCGGATGGTTTATACGCGGCATTGGCTCGCGGCGAGGTTCCTCCCTATCTGCAGCCGCTTGGAAGCTCGCAAGATGGGTTCACCTTCTATCGAGTGACAGAGAGTTTGAAAAAGAACTGACGATCTGCGTCGTGCTGCCGGAAGTCCCTGCTGCTGCCTGAGAGACCTTGCGGTGAGATCATCCTCATCATCTGTGCCGTGAGGAGGTGAAATGGCGGCGAGCTTCCTGTAAAAGGATGACATGAACACCTTGGCCGCCAAGAATACTGCAAGCAATCTCCTCGAGCTATCAGTCTCCGAACTGTCCGGATCGATCAAGCGGACGATGGAGACGGCGTTCGACCATGTTCGGGTACGCGGCGAAATCTCCGGTTACCGCGGGCAGCATTCCTCGGGGCATGCCTATTTCTGCCTCAAGGACGATCGCGCACGCATTGATGCGGTTATCTGGAAAGGCACCTTCCCGCGCATCAAGTTCCGCCCGGAAGAAGGTATGGAGGTGATCGCCACCGGCAAAGTGACGACCTTCCCGGGGTCTTCGAAGTATCAGATCGTCATCGAGACGCTGGAGCCCGCTGGCGCCGGTGCACTGATGGCACTGCTCGAAGAACGACGGCGGCGGCTGGCGGAGGAGGGCCTGTTCGATCAGGCGCGCAAACGACCACTGCCCTTCCTGCCGCGCGTGATCGGCGTCGTCACCTCGCCGACCGGGGCGGTCATTCGCGACATCCTGCACCGCATTACTGACCGCTTCCCGGTCCATGTCGTCGTCTGGCCGGTGAAGGTCCAGGGCGAAGGCTCCGGCGAGGAGGTGGCGGCTGCGATCCGCGGCTTCAATGCGCTCGAAGGGGAGGGGATCGCCCGGCCGGATGTCCTGATCGTTGCCCGCGGCGGCGGAAGCCTGGAGGATCTCTGGAGCTTCAACGACGAGATCGTCGTGCGTGCCGCAGCCGAAAGCCGGATCCCGCTGATTTCCGCGGTGGGGCACGAGACGGACTGGACGCTGATCGACCATGCCGCCGACATGCGCGCGCCGACCCCCACGGGCGCTGCCGAGATGGCGGTGCCGGTCAGGGCCGAGCTCGAGGCGCAGGTGGTAAGCCTTGCCGCGCGGCTCAGCGGCTGCGCAAGCCGCCAGATGGAGCACCGGCGCCAAGCGGTGCGCGCGCTGGTGCGGGCACTTCCCTCGCTCGACCAGTTGCTGGCGCTGCCGCGCCGCCGGTTCGACGAGGCGGCCGCGGGTCTGGGACGCGGGCTGGAGCGGACGACGGTCGTCAAGCGCCGCAGTCTGGAGCAGGCGACGGCCGGCCTTCGCCTCGACCTCCTGACCAACCGCATCGCCGAACGCCGTCGTTTCGTCGGCGAACAGATCCTGCGCAAGGAGCGCTGCCTCGAGCGGCACATGCTGAAGGAGCATAATCGCGTGGCGCGGGCGGCGACATCCTTGTCGGCGCTGCCAGCGCGGCTGAACTCGCAGCTGCAGCGTGAGCGCCAGCGGGTTTCATCGCTGATCCGTCATGCCGATACGGCGGTCGCACACAGCCTGGCGAGAAACAGGGCGGCCGTCGCCTCGCAGGAGCGGATGCTCAACTCGCTGTCCTACAAGAACGTGCTGAAGCGCGGTTATGCCGTGATCCGGGACGCCACTGATAAGCCGCTTACGCGCGCGGCCGGTATTGCCGCAGGTCAGGCTCTGGCGATCGAGTTTTCCGACGGACGGGTTGAGGCGCAGGCTGGGGGTGAGGCCTCACAGAGACCAGCCGACTTTTCGGTCTCAGAAGAGCCTCCTGTTCGCAAGCGAACGGCACGGAAGTCCGTACCGCCCGCCGACCCCCCTAAGCAGGGCAGCTTGTTCTAGAGTTGGTTACCCTCGTCGATCTAGCCATCGCTCCGGTCGAGCTTGTATAGGTGCTTCTGTATAGACCCTAAGCCCATTCGCCCTTGCGCATGACAGGCACGCGCGTGCCGTCCGGCTTGATGCCGTCGATGTCGATCCTGTCGGAGCCGATCATCCAGTCGATGTGGATGAGGCTGGAATTGCCGCCCTGCGCCGCGATCTGCTCCTGGCTGAGCGATGCACCGTCCAGGAAGCACTTGGAGTAGCACTGGCCAAGCGCGATGTGGCAGGAGGCGTTCTCATCGAAGAGCGTGTTGTAGAACAGGATGCCGCTTTTGGAGATCGGCGAAGAGTGCGGCACGAGCGCAACTTCGCCGAGACGCCGGGCACCCTCGTCTGTGTCGAGTACCTTGTTGAGGACGGCTTCGCCCTTGGCGGCCTTGGCCTCAACGATGCGCCCACCCTCGAACCGAACCTGGATCTCGTCGATCAGCGTGCCCTGGTGCGACAGCGGCTTCGTCGAGGAGACGTGGCCCTCCACCTTCAGCGCGTGTGGCGTGGTGAAGACTTCTTCCGTCGGGATATTGGGGTTGCAGGTGACGCCGTTCTTGGCCGTCGATGCACCACCGTGCCACTCGTGACCATCGGCGAGACCAACCGTTAGGTCGGTCCCGGGACCGGTAAAGTGGAGCGCCGCGAACCGCTCGCCGTTGAGCCAGCTCGACCGCTTTCTCAGGTTGGTGTTGTGCTCCGCCCAGGCAGCCACGGGATCGGCGACGTCGACGCGGGAGGCCGCGAAGATGGCATCGGCGAGTTTGCGGACTGCCTCCTCCTCCGGCAGATCAGGAAAGACCACCTTGGCCCAGGACGGGTTTGGATAGGAGACGATGTTCCAGTTGATGTCGAAGTTGGAGATCTTCTCCAGGGCCGGCTTGTAGGCCGTGGAATTCGCCTTGTTGGCGCGCGCCACCTTTGCCGGGTCCTGACCGGCCAGCAGCATCGGGTTGTCGCCGGCGATTGCCAGGCGAGCAGCGCCATCGGCGTAGGCCTTCGCCATGCCCTCATAGAGCCAGCCGGAGGCGCGGTCGAAGCTCTCGTCCGGGGCGTGGGCGTAGCGCGCCAGCGTCGCCTCCTCGTCGGCATAGAAGGTGGTAACGAGACCAGCGCCAGCCAGGTAGGCGTGGCGCGTGATGAGCCGTACCAGCGGCAGGGCCGCAATGGGTGCCGTGATGACGAGGTCCTGGCCCGCCTGCAGCTGAAGGCCGACCTTGACCGCCACCTCTGCCAGCTTCTCTAGCTTGATCGGGTCGACGGCGCTTTTGATCTCGGTCTGGATGTTCATCGTGTCACTGTCCTGTTTGCTGAATGTGCAAAGGAGATAAGGCGTCACCTGAAGGGTTTGAAGTCAGTCTGCCACAAGAGATGCCGTAACAGCATTTAGCGTTGCCTGCGCATCCCGCGGCGACAGCCTGACCTGCAGGCCGCGCTGGCCGCCGTTGATGTAGACATGCGTCTCGCCGAGCACAGTTTCCTCGATGGCTGTCGGCACCGTCTTGCGCTGGCCGAACGGGCTGATGCCGCCGACATGGTAGCCGGTAATGCGCTCTGCGTCCGCCGGCTTCATCATCTGAGCAGATTTTCCCGAAAAGGCCGCGGCCAGCTTCTTCATGCTGACCTCCCGGTCGGACGGCACGACCACGCAGACGGGCTTGCCGTCCACTTCTGCCATCAATGTCTTGAGAACGCGGTGCGGCGCTTCGCCAATCGCCTCCGCGGCCTGAATGCCGATCCGGTCGGCGGACGGGTCATAGTCGTAGGTCACGGTCGTGAAGGCGATCCTTACCTTCGTCAGTATTTGTGTCGCCCGCGTCGTCTTGCTCATTGCGCGCTCACGCAAAATGCGATGCGTAGAGCTCTGGCTTGAAGCCAAGAAGGATCTTGCCCTCGGCCTCCAGCACCGGGCGCTTGATCATCGAAGGCTGATCCAGCATCAACGTAATTGCCTTCTCGCGATTGAGATCTGCCTTCAGGCCGTCGTCCAGTTTGCGGAAGGTCGTGCCGGCGCGGTTGATCACGGTTTCCCATCCCGCTGCATCGCACCAACGCTCCAATTGGGTGCGATCGACACCCACGGCCTTGTAGTCGTGAAAGCTGTAACCGATGCCGCGCTCGTCGAGCCAGTTCCTCGCCTTCTTCATCGTGTCGCAGTTCTTGATGCCGTAGATCGTCGTGGCCATGCGATGTCCTCCGCAATAGGCCGAACCGATACCAAGGCTGACGCCGGGTCCGCAAGCATTGACATGGATCAGATTGGGTCATGCGCTTTTGGCATGGCTTGGCTGCGTCCTTGGCCGTTGTGAGGATCCAGGTGCGGGCCCACATTGGGCTTAACCAAGGAGCACATCATGTCGATCCCCCGTACGCGTCTTTCCACTGGCTTCATCGGTCGCGCCTTCGCAGTGTTCGGTGCTGCGGTAAACGCGTCTAGCGCCGTTGAAAACGGCCGCAGGCCTGCGAGGCGTGATCTTGCCACCCTCGGCATCGATCCGAAGGCGTTCGACCAGATCTGATCGGAACCGCCTAAGTTTTGCGCAGCGACACGTTTTGTTAACCCTGTCATCGCATCATCTCCAGATAGTGGGGAGGTGGTGCGGTGGCTGCGATTGCTCAGAGTCTCGAAGATGATGTGCTGCCGGAGGTTCCGGTGGCTGATCCACAGGCGCTTCAGGCGTCCGTCGGAAAGCTTGCCCTCGAAGCCTCCGATCTTGGCCTCCACCTCGTGGACATTGCCGGCACCATCCAAGACACCGCCGCTCAGTCTTCAGAACATGCGGCCCTGCTTTCCCGCCTCACCCAGGCTGCCGAAGCCATTGCGGACGCAAATGCAGAGGTTGCCCGTTCGCTCGGCGAAACCGACAAACTGGCTGCCAGTGCCCGGCAGGTTCTCGGCGAACAGTCGCAGCAACTGAACGGCTCCGTCGCCGCCATCGATCACATGGTAACGGCTTCCCAGGAAATCGGCGAAGAGACCAAGTCGTTCTCCACCGCGCTCGCTGATGTCGGCCGCCTCGCCGATGCGATTGGGACAATTGCGCGCCAGACCAATCTTCTCGCGCTCAATGCCGCGATCGAAGCGGCACGTGCTGGCGATGCAGGCAAAGGTTTTGCCGTGGTCGCGGCGGAAGTGCGTGCTCTGTCGCTGCAGACGTCGCAAACCACCAGTTCGATCCAGACAACCCTCGAGACGCTTGCAGGCCGCGTTGACCGATTGGTCGCCGCCGGCGAGGGTGCTCGTGTCTCCGCCGAAGGGGTGAAAAGTACGGCCAAAGACGTCCAGGGCTCCTTCAAGGATGTTGAGGACGTGATGTCGCAGATCCTCGACAGCGCTTCCTCGCTGGCGTCGACGACTGAAGTGGTCGATCGCCAATGTAGCGAGTTTGCGGGATCGATCGCTACGGCGGCAACGGCGATCTTGAAGTCGAACGAAAAGCTGCAGGACACCTCTGTCCGCGTGGGAGAGGTGGTTGCGATTTCCGAACGCATCATCCAGGCGACCGCGAGCGCGGGTACCGAAACCCCGGATACGCCCTACATCCGTGCGGCCATGGCGGTTGCCGCCGAGGTCTCTTCTGCGTTCGAAGCCGGGCTCAGGTCGGGACGCATCGACATGAACGCCCTGTTCGACCGGCAGTATCAGCCAATCAAGGGCAGCGATCCGGTGCAGTACATGACCCGCTTCACCGAATTCATGGACACCGTCTTGCCCGCCATCCAGGAGAAGGCTGCGTCGAGCGACGAGCGGATCGCTTTCTGCGCCGCCGTTGACGAGAACGGTTACCTGCCCACCCACAATCGCAAGTTCTCGCAGCCCCGGCGCCCCGGCGATGTGGACTGGAATACCGCAAACTGCCGCAACCGCCGCATCTTCAATGACCGGGTCGGGTTGTCGGCCGGGCGCAACACCGAGCCCTTCCTGCTGCAGACCTATCGGCGTGACATGGGTGGCGGACAATTCGTGCTGATGAAGGACATCTCCGCCCCGATCACCGTCAACGGCCGCCACTGGGGCGGGTTGAGACTGGCGATCCGCGTCTAGGATCTTCAGCCTGCAAGAAGCGGGTTGAAAATGGCTACAGATGGAACGATTCTCCCGAAGAACGGAGGATCACCGCATGACAGTGCACCGCTATCATGTATTCGAGACGCCGGCCGGCTTCTGCGCGATTGCCTGGAGCAACGGGGGCGTCAGCCGGTTCCAGCTCCCGACGAAAAGTGCCGAGGCAACGGAGCGCCTCATGTTGCGCCGCCTGCCTCAGGCGTCCTCCGGCAGCCCGGCGCCCGAAGTCAGCAGGGTCATCGGGGCCGTGTGCCGATACTTCGGCGGCATCCCGATTGAGTTCTCCGATCTGGCCCTGGATATCGCCGACCAGGACGCGTTCTTCCGCGGGATCTATTCGGCACTTCGCCGGGTGGGCTGGGGCAAGACCACGACCTACGGCGATCTGGCGAAGGAGCTTGGCGCAGGTCCGGAAGCGGCGCGACGGGTCGGCCAGGCGATGGCCAACAATCCGGTGCCGCTAATCATCCCCTGCCACCGCGTCTTGGCTGCCGGCGGCAAGTTTGGCGGCTTCTCGGCCTCCGGCGGCTTGGAGACCAAGATGCGCATGCTGGAACTGGAGGGTGTTCGGCTTGGTCCCACCGATCCGGCGCAGCAGGCCTTTGCGTTCTAGCGGGTGCTAGAGACGGGTAATCGGAAGCGCGCGGATAACGATCACATCCTGATTGAAGCGCGCTTCCAAATCCTTCCGCATGTTTGCCCACCTTTGGTGGTCGATCTCGTTCACCATGACCTCAGCCGTGACAATGGCATCTCGCTCCACCCCGGCATCGCTCAGCCAAAGGCCTTCGGCCGGAGCGCTGCGGTGAAAGGTCATCCCGCCGAATGTGCGGGTCAGTTCTTCACGAACGGACGCGAAAAGCTCGGGTGCAAAGGGTGAGCCGGAGGCGTCGGTGGTCGGCAGCAGGATCTGAACAAGATGCATGATGCCGCCGCTTACCCTTTATTCCCACTCGATCGTGCCCGGGGGCTTCGACGTCACATCATAGACGACGCGGTTGATGCCGCGCACCTCGTTGATGATGCGGGTGGCGGTGCGGCCGAGGAAGTTCATATCGTAGGGGTAGAAGTCCGCTGTCATGCCGTCGACCGAGGTGACCGCGCGCAGCGCGCAGACGAAATCGTAGGTGCGGTAGTCTCCCATGACACCGACGGTCTGCACCGGCAGGAGCACGGCAAAGGCTTGCCAGATGGTGTCGTAGAGGCCGGCCTTGCGGATTTCGTCGAGATAGATGGCATCGGCCTTGCGCAGGATGTCGAGCTTTTCGCGGGTCACTGCGCCGGGGCAACGGATCGCGAGGCCTGGGCCAGGGAAGGGGTGGCGGCCGATGAAGCTTTCCGGCAGGCCGAGTTCGCGGCCGAGCGCACGCACCTCGTCCTTGAAGAGCTCCCGCAGCGGTTCGACCAGCTGCATGTTCATGCGCTCGGGCAGGCCGCCGACATTGTGATGGCTCTTGATGGTGACGGAAGGACCGCCGGAGAAGGAGACGCTTTCGATGACGTCAGGATAGAGCGTACCCTGCGCGAGGAATTTCGGCGCACCCTTGCCGTCTTCGGCGATCTTTGTGGCTTCGGCATCGAAGACCTCGATGAACAGGCGGCCGATCGTCTTGCGCTTGATCTCGGGGTCGGTGACGCCGGCCAGTTCGGTGAGGAACAGGTCCGATGCGTCCACGTGGACGAGCGGGATATTGTAGTTGTCGCGGAACATCCCGACGACCTGCTCACTCTCGCCCTGGCGCATTAGGCCGTGGTCGACATAGATGCAGGTCAGCTGGTCGCCGATCGCCTCGTGGATCAGCACGGCCGCGACGGAGGAGTCGACGCCGCCCGACAGGCCGCAGATGACGCGCTCGGGGCCGACCTGCTCCTTGATCTTGCGGATCATCTCCGCGCGATAGGCGGCCATCGTCCAGTCTGACTTCAGGCCGACGATCTTGTGCACGAAGTTGGAAAGCAGCTTGGCGCCATCCGGCGTGTGGACCACTTCCGGATGGAACATGGTGGTGTAGTAGCGGCGGCTCTCGTCTGCGGCGATGGCAAAGGGTGCGTTCTCCGATGTCGCAATGACTTCGAAGCCCTCGGGAAGTTTGGTGACCCGGTCGCCGTGGCTCATCCAGACCGGATAGCGTCCGCCGACGTCCCAGAAGCCGTCGAACAGCGGGCTTGCCGCCTTCACTTCCAGGTCGGCACGGCCGAATTCCGCCGCGTGGCCGCCCTCGACCACGCCGCCAAGCTGGGTGCAGAGCGTCTGCTGGCCGTAGCAGATCCCGAGGATCGGCACGCCGGAGTCGAAGACCGCTTGCGGCGCCCGCGGGCTGCCTTCAGCCGTGACGGATGCCGGACCGCCGGAAAAGATCACGCCCTTCGGCTGCATCTTCTCAAACGCGCCGGCGGCGTTCTGGAACGGGTGGATCTCGCAATAGACACCGGCTTCGCGGATGCGGCGCGCGATCAGCTGCGTCACCTGGCTGCCGAAATCGATGATGAGGATGCTGTCGGGATGGGCTATCTGGGTCATATCGAGCCTTTAGTGAAAACTCGGGCCTTGTGCAACTGCGTCAAAGGGCCAATTCCCCGCTTTCCAGCGCAGTGAGAAGCTCATCGACGCAATGCGCGAGCTTCTGGTCGATGACGTGCAGGTATTCCGTCCAGCTGCCGACATGCTTCAGCTCTTCCTTGCCGTCGGAGATGCCGCGCAGTCCGATGAGCGGTAGGCGGAACAACTGGCAGCTGCGGAGCACGGCGAAGGTTTCCATGTCCACCATGTCTGCCTCGATCAGATCGTAAGCGGCGCCGGAGACGATGTTGGCGCCGGTCGACAGCGAGGCCGCCGGTACCTCCGGGATACGATGGCGCAGGGTGATGACCGCCGGGTGATCGAGGAACGGCGTGCGGCCCTTTTCGAAACCGAGCGGCGAGGCGTCCATGTCCCGGTAGGCGACGGACGATACCTGATAGACCTCCGTCTGCTCAAGGCTGCGCGAGCCGGCGGATCCGAGAGAGACGACAAGATCCGGCAGCGACGCGTCCGCTTCCAGTCTCGTCAGCGCATACGTGAGGACGACGGCTGCTTCGACTGGGCCGACGCCCGTCATCAGGGGAACGATCCGCCGGCGCAGGTGCGCGCCATATTCGGCATCGACAGCCATGACGAAGAGGATCGATCTGCCACCTGCCTGCTTCAGTTCGAATGTCATCCGACGATGTCCTCCCGACCTCGGATGACCATCATCGTACTGGTCATCGAAGCGATCAGCTTGGCTGGGCCGTCCGAGATGGCATAGGCGCGCCCATCGGCGACGATGATGGTGGAGCCAGGCTTGGTGATCTCGCCGCGAAAAAGGAAGCGCTCGCCGCGTCCGGGCGACATCAGGTTGACCTTGAATTCTATCGTCAGAAGCGAGACGTCAGGATTGACCTTGGCATAGGCGGCATAGGTGCAGGCGGTTTCCGAGGCTGCCGAGATAATGCCGGCATGGAGAAGCCCGTGCTGCTGCGTCAGCTTCGGATCGAACGGTACCTCGATCTCCACCATGGCCGGCTCGATGCGGGTGAGCTCAGCCCCGATCATCGCCATCGTGCCCTGCCGGCCGAAGCTTTGCCGGATCCGCTCACCAAAGTCGCTGTCATCAGTCATCTCGGTACCCGTGTTCGCGGGTGCGAAACTGGCACGTGTGCCGCCCTTCGGCAACTGCCTGCGGCGGTCAGTTCAGCAAGACGATCGACAGGTTGAGTAGCGTGGCGAAGCCGACCCAGGCGAGATAGGGCAGAAACAGCCATGCGCTGACACGGTCCGGGCTCCAACTCATCCTGATGAAGAGGATGATCGCGACAAGCAGCGGCACGATGACGATGAGGCCGAGGATGGAGCTCTCGGCGCCGAAGAAGGCGGGAGACCAGAGGAAGTTGAGAGCCATCTGTGCAAACCAGACCTGCATGCGGCCCGAGGCTGGAGCGGCAAGCCAGGTTTTGGCCCCGGCAATGGCAATCAGCACGTAGAGTGTCGTCCAGACTGGGCCGAAGAGCCAAGGCGGCGGCTGGAAGAACGGTTTCTCCAGTGTCTGGTACCACTCGCCCGGCATGTTGCTGATGCCGCTTAGCGCCCCGAATCCGACGACGAGGACGATGAAGAGGATATAGGTGAGAGTGCGTTTCATGTCGTTCAATCTAGCGCAGGCGCGCCCACCTTCCAGCCTGCTATGCCAGGCGGATGATGTGCTGGTCCCAAGCGACGTCGCTCAGGGTGTCGTTGAAGCGTCCCCGGTAGGAGGAGACGGCGATGCCTTCCGCAGCCGGAGCCACCCCGGCGGCATCCGTGATCCGCTCCTCGCGCAGGACCTCTCCGGTCCTGGCATCGAGCGTCACGGCTGAGCCGCCCTTGGGAGAGGTGAGGCCGACGATCCCTTCGCGGCGGTTGACGGCGATCGCGCCGACATAGTTTGCCAGCCCCTCCGTCACCCGCTCCGGCAAGGTCACGAGCGAGATATCATCGCCGCGCCTCAGATAACCGACCAGCGGCGGAGAGGCATTCCGCGCGCCTTCCCATTGGCCCGCAAACCACACCTGCTCATCGTCGCCGACGGCAAGGTGCCGGGTGGAAAGCTGCCGCAACGTTGAAGGCAGAGTGTGCTTCTGGATCAGGCGCCCATCTCTGGCATCGAGAAGCACAAGCGACGGCTCCATGCGGTCGGTGTTAAGCTTGGTGCGGCCGAAGTCCGGATGGGTCTCGATGCCGCCATTGGCAACGACGAGCATCGCTCCGTCGTCGGAGACGGTCATGTCGTGCGTGCCGATCCCATGCGCGTCGAACTCGCCGATCCGGGTGAAGCGGTCGCTGGCATGGTAGAGGCCGATCATGCCGCGATTGCCCTCGAAGTCGTTTTCGCTGGCATAGAGAAAGCGACCTTCTGGCGAAAAGGCGCCATGGCCGTAGAAGTGCCGGCCTTCCGGTGCCGCGATCATAATGGGTTCAGCGGTTCGGTCGGCACGGAAGATCATCGCAAACGTACCGGGGCGACGGGCAAAGGCGACGACATGGCCGGAGGAGGGACAAAGCGCCATGCCATGGGCGCGGGCGGGTAGGGCGACCCGGTCGACGATCTCGCCGCGCTCGGAGACGGTCGCGATGCCGAACGAGCCATCTGCGCCGCGAAAGCCGGACGCATAGACGGCATCCGTCTGCTCGAGAGCCCGCAGTGATTGCGGCGAGAGTGCCGCCGCAAAGGTGATGCCGGCGGCCTTCATGAAGCTGCGGCGGTCGATCAATCCGCTCCGCCAGGTCATGATCAGTCTCCGTCGGAAAAGGAGAAGCCGGAGGTTAGCCCAATCGCGCCTCCGTAGTGGTCGTTGAGCCGGGTGATCAGGTCACGCCCGTTGAGGAGCAGGAAGTCGAGCTTCTGGCGCTGCCCTTCGTCAGCTACCGCCGCCTCGATGTCACTGTCCAACTCTGCGCTGACGCGCAGCATAGACTTCAACACGAAGTCGGCGGACGCCACGATGGAGCTCTGGTCCTCCGGCAAGAGCGTGACCATGTCTGACACGTGAAGAAGATCCCGCAGGCCCTGCAGGTTGCCTTCCACCATTGTCCAGGTGTTTCCCGAGCGCCAGAAGATCGCCTGCTTTGGAAAGGCAACACTGTCTTCGCCCTTGTAGAAGGTCTCGATCTGCTGGTCGCGCACCATCTCGGCGCCATGGACGAGGATGCCGAGCAGCGCCGTCAGTGCTTCCTGTTGAGTGCGAAACAGCGGGTTGTCCGGTCCAGGCTCCTTCCAGTCCTGCTGGATGCCTTCCGGGTCTTCCCACAGCCGCTCCAGTTCCGCAGCGACCTGCTCGATATTGTGGGCAACGGCGCGACCATAGTGGCAGCGGAAGGTGGCAGGCGCCTCGGCCATTTCTTCCGAGCCGGTTCCCGCGAGGACGAACTCCAAGGCACCGAAGCCCTGGATTGCGACGCTCTTTCCGGACAGCCCGCCGGGTGCAGTCACGCTTTCGTCCGGCTTCGCCAGCAGTCCTTGCACCTGCTTCAGCCCGGTGCTCTTGCGGTCGGGATAGAACAGGATCCGTTCGAAGCGGTTTTCTTCGATTGCCGGTCCGGTGCGGACGATCTCGATCTTCGCCCAGGCCTTGGCCGCCGCCGCGAAGGCTTCTCGTGCTTCCGCAAGTGCCGCGTCGGACGGTTTTTCGCAGAGGGCATCCATCTCCTGCGCCAGGGCGCCGGCGCTTGCGTGGACATCCCGGTAGCCAGGCCGGATGAAGTCGTCGACGGCCTTGACGATCACGCTGTGGATCTCGGCATCCTCCGGCGTTTCCGGCAGCAGCGTCTCTTCCTGCGCATAGGCTGTAGCGGATGTCAGGATGGCGGCAAGGCTCGCACTGATCAGGATTTTCAGCATTACAGCGACTCCAGGAATGCGATGAGGGCGGTGCGGTCGTCCCGATCGAGCGAGGCGAAGGCGTCGCGCGCCGCCTGAGCCTCGCCCCCGTGCCAGAGGATGGCTTCGGTGAGATTGCGGGCGCGGCCGTCGTGCAGGAAGAAGGTGTGCTCGTTGACGGTTTCGGTGAGGCCGATGCCCCAGAGCGGCTGCGTTCGCCATTCCCGGCCGTCCGCCACGCCAACCCGCTGGCCATCCGCCAGTCCTTCGCCCATGTCGTGCAGCAGGAAATCGGAATAGGGCCAGATCAGCTGGAAGGCATGCGCTTTGTTTTCCGCATCGCGACGCGTGACGAATTTCGGCGTGTGGCAGGAGACGCAGCCCGACTGGTAGAATAGCTCCTTGCCCTTCAGCACCTTGACGTCGCCGGGATCGCGGCGGGCAGGCACCGCAAGGTTCTCCGAATAGAAGGTTACGAGTTCGAGCACCGGGTCGGGCGCTTCCGTTTCGCCGAGGCGCTCCTGCACGCCTGTCGGGCGGTCGAGGCAGCCCTGCTGGCTGCTCGTGCAGTCGCCCTGGTCGAAGGGTGCATCCGGATTGGATATGCCCATGTCGCCGACGAAGGCCGATGCCGACTGGTCGCGGACGGTGGCATTTTCAGCCTTGTAGCCGAAGCGCCCGAGTTTCAGTTCTCGGGTGCGGTGATCCCGCACGAGCGAAGCCTTGCCGGAGATCCCATCGCCGTCGGCATCGTGGGGATCGGCCTTCGCCAGGATGTCCGCTTCATGGATTGCCTGGATCATGCCCATGCCGATCATCGGGGGAGCTACCCGCGGCGACAGCGTGACGTCCGGCTCCAGCGCACCATAGTTCAAGCCTTCGACGGAATAGGTCGGCTTGCGCAGCGACACGATTTCACCGTCGCCGAGGGTGACCGGCACCTCTTTATAGGCGATCTTCATCGTGCCTTCCGACGCGAGGCCCGGAACGGCCAGTTCCTGGAGCTGCTTGCCATAGGTAACGTCGGGGAAGTTCAGCGCCTCGTGGCGGGCGAGAATCTCCTGCTCCTTCGCATCCCGCGCATCGCGTGCCAGCCGCAGGAACATGGAGGTGTTGTCAGCCATGCCTTCGGGCGGATGGCCGCGCCCGTCCTTCAGGTGGCAGCTCTGGCAGGCGCGGGCATTGAACAGTGGGCCGAGCCCGTCAGAGGCCTGTGTCGAGGAGGGCGACGAGACCCAAAGCTTGCGGAACAGCGCATTGCCGAGCTTGAAGGTCTCTTCTTCCGCGAAGGTGATGTTGGCGGAGAAATGCGAGAAGGCGTCCCCGTTGACGATCGCCTTCGAGGTTGCCGCCCCGCCCTGCATCGTCTCGAAATTTTCGGCCTTGGAGAAGTCCTGCGTCGGTCGCGTGACACCGAGGACCCGCTTCTTGTCCTTCGGCGAAAGGTCAGTCCGTTCGGTAGGGAAGTTCGGGCTCTCGCCGATCGCCATCAGCGGAGTCAGAAGGAGAGCGCCCGAAAGAATCGGCAGGAAAAAGATGGTGTGCTTGGGCGCTCTCATGGATGTCGAGCCGCAGTGGTCTGCGGCTCCCTCGGGTCTTATTGGAATACGGCGTCAGGATTATCGAGGCTATCGGAACCTTCAAGCTCGATTGCGCCTAGATCCAGCGACGCAATGACGCGCTCAAAGGAGCGGGTCTGATCGATGAGGCCGTCAATGGCAGCCTGGACGGCGGCATTACCTTCCGCATTGCCTTCGCCGATCATCTGATCATAGGCCTCGCCGCCTTCGGCACGCTCTGCCATGGCGTTCATGGCGGAAAGCGTTGCGTCCAGCTTGCCCTTCACTTCCTTGTCGAGTGCCGCATCCTTTTCTGCAACCAGATCGGAAACCGAAGCACCCGTCATCTTCGTGCCGTCGACGCGGGTGTACTCGCCCGTATAGGCCGACTGGATGCCGATCGCGTCGTTGAGATGCGAGGCATGCGTGTTGTCGGAGAAGCAGTCGTGTTCTTCCTCCGGATCGTGCAGGAGAAGGCCGAGCTTCATGCGCTCGCCAGCGAGCTCCCCGTAGGAAAGGGAACCCATCCCGGTCAGAATGGCGCGAACACCTGCCTGCGGATCGGACGTGACGGCCTTCGCCGCATCGCCTTCCGGCGCCCAGGCGGCAACCATCTCTTCGAGATCCGAGACCAGCAGTTCGGAGGCAGCCTTCAGATAGGCGGCGCGGCGGTCGCAATTGCCGTTGGTGCAATTGGATGTGTCAAAGTCTGTATAGGCGCGGTTGCCGGCGCCTGCGTCCGTGCCGTTCAGGTCTTGCCCCCAGAGAAGGAACTCGATCGCGTGGTAGCCGGTCGCGACATTGGCTTCGATCTCGCCTGCCTCGTGCAGACTGCGCAGCAGGTCGGGGTTGATGTTGCTGGCGTCGATTTCTTCGCCGTTCACGCTGAGCTTCGGGTTGGCGATCACATTGGCGACGTAGAGCGCATTGCTGTCGCTTTCGGTGCCGTAAGAGGCGTCGACATAGTCGATCAGACCTTCATCGAGCGGCCACGCATTCACCCGGCCTTCCCATTCGTCAACGATGGGGTTGCCGAAGCGATAGACTTCCGTCTGTTGATAGGGAACGCGCGCGGCGATCCACGCTTCCCGCGCGGCCTTAAGTGTTTCTTCGCTCGGACTCTTGATCAGCGCATCGATCGCCGCATCCAGAGCCTTGGCCGTGGTCAGCGCGTCTTCATACTTGGCATGTGCCAGTTCGGCGTAATGCTCGACAACGGCGGCCGGCTCGGCTGCTGCGGCAGCGGTCACGGGGAAAGCCACGGAAGCGGCCAGAAGCGCGAATGTTGCGCCAAAAAGTGTCTTGCGGATCATTGTCCCTCCTTCGGCAGCCTCATCCCTCGGCTGCGCAGCCCCTGAATGACCCATGTAAAAACTTGTGTCAAATCTTCTAGTTTAGAAAAGTTTGAAACGACCACACGGAATTGAAGATCGTCAATTCACTGAGGCGCCTTCCGCAGGCGGCAGAAGAAGAAGCCGTCCGTGCCGGTGCTGGCAGGGGTCAGGGTCACGGAGCGGTCGTCGCGCGTAACGGGGCGAGAAGCGCCCTCTCCGAACAGGCTTTTCCAGGTCTCCAAGACAGGCTCCGGCGTAAACTGCGGGTTTTCGCTGCAGAAGCGCTCCATCTGACGGTCGTTCTCCTCAGGCAGGACCGAGCAGGTGATGTAGACGAGGCTGCCACCGGGCTTGACGAAGGCGGCGGCTTCCGCCAGCGCCTCCTGCTGCTGGGCGACCCGCTCGTCGAGGTTCTTCTGGGTCAGCCGCCACTTCGTGTCGGGACGCCTGCGCCAGGTGCCGGTCCCGGTGCAGGGAGCGTCCACCAGCACCACGTCCAGCTTCTCCTTGAGCCCACCCAATTGCCGCACATCGTCATGCACCTGAACGTTTCGCGTGCCCGCACGGCGAAGGCGCTCGATGATCGGTGCCAGCCGCTTCCGGTCCGCGTCATAGGCGTGTACCTGGCCCTTGTTGTTCATCGCCGCGGCCATGGCGAGCGTCTTGCCGCCGCCGCCGGCGCAGAAATCCAGCACCTGGTCATGCTCCTGCGGATGGGCGAGGTCGGCAACAATCTGCGAGCCTTCGTCCTGGACCTCGAACCAGCCCTTCTGGAAGGAAAGTTCGGCGGTGACATTGGGAAGCCGCGATGGGCCTTCACCGGCGGGGATACGCACACCATGCCGCGCAATCGGCGCCGGCGCGGCTCCGGATCGCTCCAGCGCCTTCACGACCTTGTCCCGCGACGCCTTCAGCGTGTTGGCCCGCAGGTCGAGGGTTGGGCGTTCTGCTAGCGCCTTGGCTTCGGTGAGCCAATCGTCGCCGAACGCGTCCTCGAAAGACGGCTGGATCCAGTCCGGAATATCGCCCTGCACGTGAAGCGGCGCATCTTCGAGGCGTCTCGAGGAGAACGCCGCCAGGTTCTCCGCCGACAGCGGCGGCGGCGCGAAGCGATCGCCCTCGAGTTCGGCAGCGAGTGCGTCGGGCGAAAATCCCCACTGCCGGAGGAACACGGCATAGGCGAGCGCTGCTGCGCTGTCGTCATCCATCAGCCAGGCGTGCGAAAGGCGCATGCGAAGTGCATCGTAGACGATGTTGCCGATGGCGGCGCGATCGCCGGAGCCGGCAAAACGATGGGCCAGGCCCCAGTCCTTCAAAGCATCTGCGACGGGACGCTTGCGCTCCTCGATGTCGGTCAGAACATCAATGGCTCCGCTCAGCCGTCCGCCCAGTCGCATGTCACTCTCCGTCTCGGTTGAACCCGTTCGAGCGGGTCCTAACGGGGATATTGCTCAAGAGCAAGCGATGCTTGGGCGGCTCAGCCGTCCTTCAGGCCCCGGCCTGCAACCTTCTGGTTCCCGGAGTCGACGATCTGATAGCAGACCTGGGCGGTGCCGGAGCGGACCATGCCGATGTTCTGCGCGGCAGCCTTGGACACATCAATGATACGGCCCTTGATGAAAGGTCCCCGATCGTTGATGCGCACGACGACGCTCTTGCCATTCCGCTTGTTGGTAACCTTCACCTTCGTGCCAAACGGCAGCGAACGGTGCGCAGCGGTGAGCTTCGCCGGGTTCATGCGTTCGCCCGAGGCGGTCTTGGAGGTCAGCGCATACCAGGAGGCATGACCGCAACCGGGAGCGGCCTGAGCCGATGTGGAGCCGAGCATGGCGAAAGCAGCGAGTGCGGCTGCGGCGAGAGTGGTGCGTCGAAAGGTTTTCAAATCCGTCGTCCCCGTTCAGTGGTGCTGCACGTGGCGTGCGGGACGGGTTAAGCAGGTCGAAAATTGGCAAAAAAGTGCGCCAGCTAGTAACGGAATGTTACATAATGTAACATTCGTGATTGCATAACGTGCTATGGGAATGTCGACGTCGGGCGCACAATTGAGAAAAATTGATTGGTTTCAGTCAGAAAGCGGAAACAGGCTTCCACCGCTCATCCCCTAGGCAATCAATCACGAAACTGGTGAAAATAATTTTGTTGCAAAACGAAATTTATGCATTCCGCACGCCAAATTTTGGCGCCTTTGTGGCAAAGAAGAAGATGAAGATAGAGGGAATGCTGCCGAGGATGGATTTTTCATCCGCTGGCGAGGCCGTTCAGCCGGCGCCACTCGCCGGTGGTCCAGAGCTGCTGCAGCGACATCCGGTATTCAGGAAAGCGAAAGGCGAAGCCCAGGTTGCGGATCTTGCGGTTGGAGACCTTCTTGTTGGCGCTGTAGAAGGAGCGCGCCATCGGCGTCATGTTCGCCGTCTCGAACAATTGCTCCGGCGGCGGCTCCACACCCATTAGCCGCGCTGCCTCGGCAATGACGTCCTGAGGGGGCGCCGGCTCGTCGTCGGTGATGTTGAAGACCCCAGAAAGGTGGCCCTGCGCCAGAAACAGCGTCGCCGCCGCAATGTCTTCCACACGAATCCGATTGAAGACCTGATCCTTTTTCACGATGCGCTTGGCCGTGCCCTTATCCAGGTTGACGAAGGCGTTGCGGCCGGGGCCATAGATGCCGGCAAGCCGCAGGATCGCAACCGGCACGCCCATGGCCTCTCCCTGCGATAGCCATGCCTTCTCAGCGTCTACTCTTTCCTGCGACCGCCCGAGGGAAGGATGGCATTCGCCCTCCTCATCCACCCAGTCGCCGCCCTGGTCGCCGTAGACGCCGACGGTCGACAGGTAGCCGATCCACTGAAGCCTTGGGCAGAGTTGACGGAGGGCTCCGTCTGACAGGCCCAGCAGTGGATCGCCATCGGGGCTGGGCGGGATTGATTGGACCAGATGGGTCACCTGAGCCAGCGCCGTCGGGAGTTCGTCGGTGATCGTCGCCCCGTCGAAGACAAAGGCTGCGATGCCCTCATCTGCAAGCGCGGTCGCGTTGTCGAGGGTCCGCGTGGTGCCGGCGACACCCGCACCCATTCCACGCGCGGATCGGGCGATTGCGGTGCCCGAATAGCCGCATCCGAAAATCATCATCTGCATCATGCCACTCCCGCCAGACGCCATTCCTCCAGAACCTCCGGATCATCCTCTTCGCGGGAGGTTGCTGCGAAGCGCTCGAAATCCTCCGGCCGCATCAGCCGCTTTAGTGCCCAGACCACCATCCCTCGCACCGTCGGTGACGGGTCGCGGGACAGCGTCAGGCACGGCTCGATCAACGTGGCATCCGCGGAATTGCCCGCGGCAATCAGGACATTCCGCACGAAGCGGTCACGCCCGACGCGTTTGACAGGCGAGCCGCTGAAGAAGGTTCTGAATGCGGCGTCGTCGAGTGAGAGCAGGAAGGAGAGTGTCGGCTCCTTTAGATCCTCGCGCGCCTTGAGTTTCATCTCCGAGGCGCTGACGGCGAACTTATTCCAAGGACAGGCGGCGAGACAGTCGTCGCAACCATAGATGCGGTTGCCGATCAGCGGGCGGAGGTCGGGATCGATCGGACCCTTGTGTTCGATGGTCAGGTAGGAAATGCAGCGCCGCGCATCCAGCCGGTACGGTGCCGGAAAGGCATCGGTCGGGCAGGCCTCGAGACAGGCCCGGCAGGAGCCGCAGTGGTCTATTTCTGGTTCGTCCATCACGAGATCGGCGGTGGTGAACAGACTTCCGAGAAAAAGCCAGGAGCCGTGGGTCCGGCTCAAAAGATTGGTATGCTTGCCTTGCCAGCCAAGCCCCGCCGCCTCGGCGAGGGGCTTCTCCATAACCGGCGCAGTATCCACGAACACCTTGACGTCCTCGCCGGCCCGTGCGGCAAAGCGGGTGGCGATCTCCTTCAGGCGTCCCTTGATGACGTCGTGGTAGTCACGGTTGCGGGCATAGACGGAAATGGCGCCGTGGCTCGGCTTTGCCTGCAGCGCCCGCGGATCTTCGTCCGGGCCATAGTTCAGGCCGAACATAATAACCGAACGCACCTCGGGCCACAGGGCGCGCGGCGCGGCGCGGCGCTCGCGCGTCTCCTCCATCCAGCCCATGGTGCCGTGGTGACCATCGGCGATATAGGTGGCGAGACGGCCAGACGCCTCAGGGATGCTATCGGCATGGGTGATGCGGCAGAGATCGAAGCCCTGCGCCGCCGCTTCCGCCTTGATGAAGCCGGTCAGCTTCTCCTGCCGCCGGCCGTCAGTCGCTACACGCTCCGCTGTAGGGTTAGAAATCGAGATCCGCATAGTGAGACACCGGGGTAAGCCCCCGGACCCGTTCGGCCAGAAGCGGCCGGAAAGAGGGGCGCGACTTCAGTCGCTGATACCAGTCCTTGGCAACTGGCGTTTCAGCCCAATCGATTTCCCCAAGATAGTCAAGAACTGAAACGGAGGCCGCCGCGGCGAGGTCCGCGTAGCTTAGCCGGTCGCTCGCCATCCAGGGACGCGAGCCGGCGAGCCAGGCAAGATATTTCATGTGCTGGCGGATGTTGGCGCGCGCCGTGCGAAGTGCCTTGGAGTCAGGCGCACCTCCGCCTTGCGCCGCCGTCATCTGCAGCTTGAAAACCCGCTCTCGCACCAGCGGCCTCGTCACGTCGTTTTCCATCTTCAAGAGGAACCATTCCGTCAGCCGCCGTATCTCTGCCCGTTGAAAGGGGTCTTCGGCGAACAGGCGTCGGTCGCGCTTCAGTACGCCGTGGGTTTCATCCAGAAACTCCATCAGAACGTTTGGCCCGCAGAGCGCTCGCATATTGTCGTCGACGTAGACCGGCAATGCAGCGGACGGGTTGAGCACCAGGAACTCCCTCCGCTTCTCCCACGGCTGTTCTTCCACCAGATCCGTCTGAAAGCCATATTCCGAAAGAATAAGACGGACGAATCGCGAACTAGACGACATAGGGTGATGGTAGAGCGTGGGCATCGAAACGTGAGCTTTACGAAATGGGTATAGGGAGTAACGCCGGCTGCGCTAAGGCCCGACTGCAATACCGCAGCTATATGGGTTTGGTAAGAGGCATGGCAAGCAAAGGCGACATGGCCGGTTCCGGCATTCCTGCCTGCAAGCCGTATGAAGAAGGGTAAAGAATGCCGGAATCATCAATCGTCAGTGCTCTCGTTCTAGGGCTTGTCGAGGGGCTGACGGAGTTCGTACCGGTCTCTTCGACCGCTCACGTCCTTCTCGCGGGACACTTTCTTGGTTTCGAGTCTCCCGGAAATACCTTCGCCGTCCTGATCCAGCTGGGCGCGATATCGGCGATTCTGCTCGTTTATTTTCGCCGCCTGCTCGATATTGCGCTCAATCTGCCCACCAGTGCAGAGGCGCGACATTTTGTGTTGACGGTGCTAATTGCTTTTCTTCCGGCAGCCGTCCTCGGCGTTCTTGCCCACGGTTTCATCAAGACCGTCCTTTTCGAAACGCCTGCATTGATGTGCATCGTCTTGATTCTGGGAGGGGTTGTCCTCCTGTTCGTCGATCGAATGGCCCATCAGCCTCGGTATACGGATATCAAAGACTATCCCCTTTCGCTCGCGTTCAAGATCGGACTGTTTCAGTGCCTCGCCATGGTTCCCGGCACCTCGCGTTCGGGAGCGACGATCGTGGGGTCGCTGCTGCTGGGGACCGACAAGCGTTCAGCTGCGGAATTCTCGTTCTTCCTTGCCATGCCGACAATGCTTGGGGCTTTCACGCTTGATCTATACAAGAATCGGGCTGCCATTCGCGTCGATGATGCTGCGATAATCGCCATTGGCTTCGTCGCGGCCTTCGTAACGGCGCTGATCGTCGTGCGCTCTCTGTTGAATTTCGTATCCAGTCGAGGATACGCACCCTTCGCCTGGTGGCGGATCCTCGTTGGAGCAGTCGGTTTGTTTGGTCTTCTTGCCTTTGGCTGATCGGTCAACCGTGGTCGTCGCGGCGATGATAGAAGAATAGATCGTAGCCGCCGAAAGCTACAGTTATGCCGACGACGGCGATGAGGTCCGCGCGAGGCACCTGCCAAAGCAGGATGCCGAGGAAGCCACACAGGACGCCAAAGGCGATCAGGGCGAGCAGACGGTCCGTCATGCCCTACTCCTTTGTCTGAGGTCCGCCTCCAAAGAGGAGGTGGACGGTTGAGTGGCAACAGCCGCCTTGCGAGCGCGCATTGATCTCTCGTCAGCGGCCATAGAACAACTCCGGTAGATAGAACACGATCTGCGGAAAGACATACATAAGCGTCATGCTTATGAAGACCATGAAGACAAAGGGGAGTACGCCCCTGAAGATCTGTGTCAGCCGCACCTCCGGCGGCGCAATTCCCTTGAGATAATAGGCTGACATCGCCATGGGCGGCGTCAGGAAAGACGTCTGCAGGTTGAGCGCTACCAAGATTCCGAAGAACAAGGGATCGATACCGAACATATCCAGCAGCGGAAGGAAGATCGGCACAAAGATGATGATGATCTCCGACCACTCCAGCGGCCAGCCCAGCAGGAAGATGATGAACTGCGCCAGAAGCAGAAACTGGAATGGCGTCAGGTCCAGACTGCGGACGAACTCAGAGATGATGTGCTCACCGCCCAGATAGGAGAAGACGGAAGAAAACGTATAGGAGCCGACAAAGAGCCAGCAGACCATCGCCGTGGTTCTCACCGTCAAGTAAACGCTTTGCCGAAGGCGGTCCCAGCTCATGGCGCGGTAAAGGACCGCCAGAACCATCCCGCCCAAAGCTCCGATCGCCGCCGCCTCCGTTGGCGTTGCAAGACCGAATAGAATGGACCCCAACACCGCGAGGATCAGAATGGCCAGTGGCAGGAAGGACGTGACGATCATGCCTGCAAGCTTCAGGAACGGGACGTCCGGAACCTCCTCGGCGGTCGGTTTGGGCGCAACGCTTGGCTGCAGAATGGAGCGGCCCACGATATAGATCAGATAGAGCCCGACAAGCGTGAGCCCCGGCAGAAGGGCTGCCGAATAGAGGCGCACGATGGAGGTGCCGGAGGCAGCGGCATACACGATCAGCATGATCGAGGGTGGAATGAGGATGCCGAGCGTTCCTCCCGCGCAGATGATGCCGGTGGCAAAGGAATGGTCGTACCGAGCCTTCAGCATCGCCGGCAGCGCCAGCAATCCCATGAGAGTAACCACGGCGCCGACGATACCGGTGGCTGTCGCAAACAGCGCGCAGGTGATCAACGCCGCGACGCCCATGGAGCCGGGGAGGTTCCTGGACGCAATATTCAGGGTCGAAAACAAACGATCGACGATATTGGCACGCTCGACAATATAACCCATGAACAGGAAGAGAGGCACCGCCGTCAGTACGTCGTTCGCCATGACCGTGTAGGTCTGGTTGATGAACAGGTCGAAGACGCGGTTGTTAAAGAAGCCCTCTAGCCACAGGCTGCTACTGTCCCACCAGCCCGCCGTCTCGTCGAGGCGGTTATAGGATCGCCACATGCGATTGGGTTCATAATAGGCGTAGTAGCCAAAGCCGATGCCCATCGCCATCAAGGTGAAGGCAATCGGGAAACCCAGGAACACGATGAAAATGAAAAGACCCAGCATCAATAGGGCGACTTGTGGGTCCGTCATGCTTTTTCTCCTGCAGGTTCGGCCTGCTTTTCCTTGATCAGGAGCGTCTCCGTCTCCTCTACGTCTTCTTCCGCCTCAATCCACTCACCGTCTCGAATGCAGCGGATGCATCGTAGAACTTGCGCGATCCCTTGAATGAAAAGGAGCACGCCGGCTGCCACGATAACCATCTTGAACTGGTAGATCGGGATGCCCGCAGGACTGTTGACGCTGACCTCTCCGTAACCCCACGAGCGGGAGGCGTATTTCCATCCTGCAAAGATGAGCGCCGTGACGCCGGGGAAGAAGAAGATAAGGTAGAGAACCAGGTCCACGGACGCCTGGGTCCGTGGTTTCCAGAGCCGGTAAAGGAAGTCACCGCGAACATGGCCGCCGCGAGATAAAGTGTAGGCACCGCCCATCATGAAGAGCGTGCCGTACATGATGAAAGAGACATCGAGCGCCCATGGTGTCGGTCGCCCGACGACATAGCGAACGAAGACTTCGTAGCTCGTACCGAAGGTCATCAGGACGATCAGCCACGCGAATGCCTTGCCGAACCAAGCCGACAGGGAGTCTGCAAAACGAATGAATGCCACCATCGATGCGTGCGTCTTTCTGTTGAGGGACGTTCGGCAGGGGAATACCCCTGCCGAGACCAAGACATGCTATCGAGTGAGGCTCACAGCTTGAGCTTATTGGGGAAGTAATGTTGGTAGGCGAGAGCGTAGTCGGGTGAGTTCATCAACTCATAGTACGTCACCCGCTCGACCCAATCGCGCTGGCTGTCCAGCACGCGCTTCATGAACTCGTCCTGCTCAAGATCGACGATCAGTTCGTCCCACGCCTTGATCTGCGCATCAAGCACCTCCTGTGGCGTGCGATGCACCGTCACGCCGGCGTCTTCTTCCAGCTTGCGCAGGTCGGCAGAATAGTTGTTCATCGCCGATGCGGTATTGGCCGTCGACGCGGCCTCTACCGCATAGCGCACGATCGCCTGAAGGTCCGGCTCGAGATCCTCATAGAAGCCTCGGTTGAACAGGAACTCGAAGGATTCTGATGCCTGGTGGTACGAGGACAGGTAGTAGTTCTTGGCAACGTCCTGGGCACCGAAGCGAATGTCTGATGAGGGGTTGTTGAACTCGAACGCATCGATGACGCCGCGTTCCATGGCGGGCACGATCTCGCCGCCCGGCAATTGCGCCACCGACATGCCCATCTTCTGCATCAGGTCTGCAGCCAGACCGACCGTCCGGTACTTCAGGCCATTGATGTCGCTGACCGATTTGACCTCGTTCTTGAACCAGCCAAAGGGCTGCGCAAACATTGGGAAGCCCAGGAATCCGACAACCTCAAGGCCCAGGATATCCTGCTGCAGTTCCCGATAGAATTCCGCACCGCCGCCCTCGTAGAACCAGGACAGCATGGTTGTGGCCGATCCGCCGAATACGGGACCGGTGCCGAACAGTGAGGCGCCCTTGTGCTTGCCGTACCAATAGACGGGCACAGAATGCGCGGCGTCGATGACGCCGTCGTGGCAGGCGTCCAAAACCTGGAACGCGCCCACGACCGCGCCTGCTGGCAACAGGTCAACCGTCAACCGTTTGCCCGACATGGCTTCCACACGCTCAGTGAATTGACGTGCAAAATCCATCCAGATGTCAGACGCAGGCCACGATGTCTGCATCTTCATCACCATAGGCGATTGTGCCAGAACTGCCGGCGCTGCAAGCGTACCTGCGGCGGCTCCACCTGCGGTTGCGCTAATTTTCAAGAAGTTCCGGCGCGTGTGCGCCTTGTCAGCATTTCCCATTGATTTCTCCTCCCATTGGGCGGGCTTTTGCCCTTCTCCCAAGGCGGAGTATTCCGGAAAAAAAGTTCGACTTCAATAGATCAAGGCCGCCCGAGCTTCGATTAAGCCCTGTCGATGCATGATCCACTTGAAGATGTTGAACTATTCAGCGCACGGCGCTGACCGGAATGGACGAAGTGCTGCACGGATCGAGCCCATAGGCAGGGGCGCATTCGCTGTTGCCTGCCGCATCTGTCTTCGGAGCGAAGAAGGAGCCGGCGAGAATGGTAAGTGCCGCACACACGAAGAACAGTGCGATGGGCTTGCCCATGGGGAGATGCCTTTCGGATAGGATGTGACGGTGTTGAGCAATTTTCGCTGCAGGGCGTGTATTGTCCGGCAGGAACGAACTCAATAGCGAAAGTTGCTGAATCGCCCGTTAATGCGCAAGTCTTCGAAGTTGCGACCTTCGTGCAACATGTTCAGCGCCAGCGAGGTAACCGCTGAAGCAGGAAGCGCCTGTCAGGCTGCCTTGCCGGTGTTCGTGAACTGGCCCTGCGGGCGATATTGAACGAGATAGGCCGGCACGACCGAGGACATCAGCGTCGGGCTGATACCCATCCCCTCCAGCGTGCGTCCCTCTTCGACCGCATCCTGCGAGACGACGTTGTCACCCTTCAGCAACTCCACCTGATCGCCGGTAATTGGCGGGGTGATCAGAGGAACCAGCGATGCCACACTGCCAAGTAGCGAGGCCAGGCCGAAGGGCAACGACACAAGCGGCCTCTTGCGATTGGTGGTCCGCAGGACGAACTCAAGGGTCTCCCGGAAAGTCAGAACTTCGGGCCCGCCGAGTTCGTAGATCCTGCCACCGGGTATCACCCCATCGACACCGAGTGCCACTGCCTGGGCGACATCCTCGACATGGACGGGCTGAAACCTCGTCTTGCCGCCGCCGATCAGTGGCAGGGCTGGGAACATCTTAGCCATGCCGGCAAATTTGTTGAAGAAGCTGTCTTCCGGCCCGAAGACGATGGAGGGACGCAGAATGACTGCATCCGGCACGTTGGACAGGACTGCGCGTTCTCCCCGGCTCTTGCTGCGGGCGTAGCTGGAGGCCGAATTCTCGTCAGCACCAATCGCCGAAATATGCACAAGCCTGGCGCCTGCGGCACGCGTGGCCTCCGCCACGGCACGGCCACCAAAATCCTGAACGGCATCGAATGAATTGCGGCCGCTTTCAAACAGAATGCCGACGCAGTTCACCACGGCGGATGCGCCCTGAACCGCGTGATCCACCGAATAGCGATAGCGGAGATTGGCCTGGATCAGCGAAATCTGGCCGACATAGCCATAGGGCAGCAAGAAGCCCGCGAGATCCGGCCGGCGCACAGCGACCCGGATGCGATAGCCGCGCTTAGCCAGCGTGCGCACCACATGCCGCCCGACGAACCCCGATCCCCCGAAGACGGTGACGAGAGGTGGCAGGTTGGACACGGTCATGATGCTGCTCCGGGAGCTATGATGGTCTGATTGTTGACGGTCTCTTAGACTAAATGCACCGCAACTGGAAGCCTGAGAAATGCCGCATCCAGAGGCGTGCTCAAACGCCTTCGACGACCACCATCTCAGCGTCTGCAACCTCCTGGCGAATCCTGGCCGCCGCCTGGTATTCGGTCGAATTGTAGCAATCGACAGCCGCCTGAAGCGAAGGAAACTCAATCACCACGTTACGAGCACGAGCGCCGCCTTCAAGCTCGACGAATTCTCCCCCGCGCGCAAGGAAGTTTGCCCCGAAGCGCTCGAAGGCGGGCTTTGCGGTGCTGACGTAATCTTTGTAGCGCTCGGCATCGCGAACATCCACGCGCGCAATCCAGTATCCCTTGGGCATGATGATCTCTCCTTGTGCTACGTTAGAGCGCGGCCGCCATTTCGTCGACGATGGCACGCGCGGCCGACTTCGGATCCTGTGCCTTTACGATTGGACGCCCGACAACCAGATGTGTCGATCCAGCGCGAAGGGCATCGCGGGGCGTCATGACACGCTTCTGGTCGCCGGCGTTGGATCCTAGCGGGCGGATCCCCGGTGTGACGATGTTCATTTGCGGGCCCACGATGCGACGAGCCTCCGCAGATTCTTCGGCCGAGCAAACGATCCCTCCCATGCCTGCGTCACGTGCTTGCTCGGCCCGGCGTCGGACAAGGCTCTGGGGATCGCAGTCATAGCCTGCCTCGCGCAGATCCGCATCGTCCATCGACGTGAGTACAGTGACGCCGAGCAGCGTCAGATCCGACCCTTTTGCGGCCTCAACGGCAGCGCGCATCGCTTTTGGATAGGCATGCAATGTGAGCATGGATACGCCCATCTTGGCGATGTTCTCGACGCCCTTGGCCACGGTATTGTCGATGTCCAGAAGCTTCATGTCGAGGAACACCTTCTTGCCGGCATTGACGAGCTCACGGGCGAAATCAAGACCTCCGGCGAAGACGAGTTGATAGCCGACCTTGTAAAAGGTGACCTCATTCCCAAGGGTAGAGACAAGTGCCTGCGCTTCGCGCACGGTGGGAACGTCCAGGCCAACGATCAGGCGGTCACGCGGGTCCATGTCCGAATCCCTTCCATTCTTCCATAGGCGTCCAGTCGCATGAGAGGCTCCGGTCTGCAAGGGAGAAGGCATAGAGATTGCCGCCACCTGGAGGCTGGTCACGGTCGCGCGCAATAGGATGGCCGGCAAGATGACACTTCAGAAGTGTCCCGACTCCGCCGTGCCCAACGAAGGCGATCGGGATGGCAGGGTCATGCTCGTCGAGGATTCTCGTCACCGCAGCGACGATCCGGACCTGCGCGTCCACCGCGCGCTCCCAGCCACGGTAGCTGTCATGGGGATGACCAAAGAACTGGTCGGCGGCTGCCTCGAACTCCTGTGGCGGGAGAAAGCCTGTTGCGGAACGGTCATTCTCGTACATGTCCGGCTGGATCTCAACGGGGATCTCGGAAAGACTCACCAGCAGTTCTGCTGTCTCAATCGCCTTCCTCTCCTGGCTCGCGATAACGCGCTGAAGCGTGGCAGCCCATGGCAATTGCACCGATTTGAAAACGCGTGCGCGACCGATCGTGGACAGCCCCCACTCAGGAACTGGAATGTTAGGGTTTATATCCACCTGCGGATGCGTAATGTAGACGCCGAACATGGCGAACTAGCCTCTGCTGTAGACCCATAGCTGCGCCGGCGGGATATTGCGCACGACAAAATCCAGATGCCTGATGTGGAAGCGGTCCGGCCGGGCGTCGATTGGAGAAATGGGGCTGTAGGTGATCTGTACAACCGGGCGTCCCGACGGCATGCGATCAAGCAGGTCTTCCAGCAGTGCGATACGTCGCTCCATCGGAAAACTCAGCATCGGGATGGCGGAGATGACGGCGTCGAACTGCCGGCCTTCCCAATCGGCTAGCGTCCGGTCGAGGTCAAATGCATCGCCATTGATGAAGTTGACCGCAGGGAGAGTTCGCGTGAGGTGCTGGTAGAAGTCGGTCGAGTACTCGATCGACACAATGTTTTCGGGGGCAACGCCGCGCTTCATGATCGCTTTGGTGATGATCCCCGTTCCTGGGCCAAGCTCCAGCACGGGAAGACCGGATGAAGGTTCGATCACGCTCGCCATGCGTCGAGCGGTCACTGAGGAAGTTGGCAAGACGGCACCAACGCTTTTCGGACCGTCGATCCATCCCTTGAAGAAGCGGATCTCTTCATCGAACTTTCGGCCAAGCCGTTCCTTTAGGCGCATCTGCATCACGTCTGTCTCCTCTCCGGTTCCTCAAGTTATGGTGGAGGATGGCGCAAAGACAAGGAAAAATGTCGCACGCGGAAAACAGCAAAAAGAAAGCGGCAGGAGTGCCTGCCGCTTTGATCCTTAGACGCGCATCGGCATCAGTACGTAAAGAGCGTCGTCACCCGCCGTATCGCGGACAAGTGTTGGCGATCCCGCGTCCGCCAGCATGAAGATTGCGTCTTCCCCGGACAGCTGAGCCGTGATGTCCAGGAGGTATTTGGCGTTGAAGCCGATCTCCAAGGGATCATTGTCATAACCCACGGCGACTTCTTCCGTCGCACTGCCCGAGTCGGGATTGTTGACCGTCAGCGTCAGCTGGCCGTCCGTCAGCGCCAGCTTGACCGCGCGGCCGCGCTCAGAGGAGATCGTCGAAACGCGATCGACGGCGCGCGTGAAGCTCTGGCAGTCGACGCGCATCTCCTTGTCATTGTTGGCCGGAATGACGCGCTGGTAGTCCGGGAAGGTGCCGTCGATCAGCTTCGACGTCATCACGATGCCGCCGATCGTCAGGCGGATCTTCGCGTCCGAAACCTCAACCGTGACCACCACCTCCGGATTGTCGACAAGCTTCTGCAGTTCGCCCACCGTCTTGCGAGGGATGATGATGCCAGGCATGCCCTCGGAACCGGAAGGTGCGTCGACATTGGCGCGGGCGAGGCGGTGGCCGTCAGTTGCCACGGACCGTAGCTTCAGATCGCCCCCGGATTCGATCGTGTGGAAGAAGATGCCGTTCAGGTAATAGCGGGTTTCTTCCGTCGAGATGGCAAACTGGGTGCGGTCGATCAGCATCTTGAGATCGGTCGCCTTCAGTTTGAACGTGTGCGAGAAACTTCCAGCGGTCAGATCCGGGAAATCGGCTTCCGGCAGGCACTGCAAGGTGAACTTCGAGCGGCCGGACTGTACCGTCATAGAGCCGCCGTCAGGATTGGTGGCGAGTAGCACTTCCGAGCCGTCCGGCAGCTTGCGAACGATTTCGTAAAGCAGGTGCGCCGGCACGGTTGTCGCGCCAGGCTGTTCGACCATGGCGGCGACAGCCTCGGTGATTTCAAGGTCAAGGTCCGTTGCCTTCAGCGCGAGATCCGCGCCCGAGGCGCGCAACAGAACGTTAGACAGGATCGGGATCGTGTTTCGACGCTCCACCACACGGTGGACGTGGTTCAGCGACTTCAGGAGGTTGGACCGCTCAAGAGTAATACGCATTGACGCTACCGCTTTCGACAGGGCGCCCTTGGGGACGACGCCCAGATAATTGCCGGCCCAGGAAAGGCCGGAAGATGTGGACGCGCAAAATGGCAGAAGATTTACCCAGAAAGCAAGAGCCAGTGAGGGAGGGTGATCTGCATTCACAGACTTGCCCCAGACATCCACAGGCAATCGGGAGGGTCCCATCCTTGCCGATCTACCCTCGGGTGCCATAAGAGGGATGAGGAACTAACTTTTTACCGAGCCTGCCATTGAGCGACGACCGGACTATAACCGCCCGCACCTACCGGATCGCCAGCATGGCGATCCCGGCACGCCCGCTCGAGGCGGGGCTGTACCTTGTCGCGACGCCGATCGGAAATCTCGGCGATATCACGTTACGGGCTCTGGAGACGCTCGCTGGGGCGGATGTGCTGGCCTGCGAGGATACGCGGGTGACCCGTGTCCTTCTGGATCGCTTTGGGATCGTCAACCGGCCGTTTCCCTACCATGAGCACAATGCAGCGGAAGCGGGCACGAAGTTGCTTGCGGCGCTGGAAGAGGGAAAGTCTGTGGCGCTGGTTTCCGATGCCGGAACGCCGTTGGTATCCGATCCCGGCTACAGGCTCGGTCAGCTGGCGATCGAGGGGGGGCACAGAGTCGTGCCGGTTCCGGGCGCGTCCGCGCCACTCGCCGCGCTGGTCGGCTCTGGCTTGCCGTCCGATGCCTTCCTGTTCGCCGGCTTCCTGCCGGTCAAGGACAAGGGCAAGCGCGACCGGCTTGCGGAGCTTTCAAGGGTCCCTGCAACGCTGATCTTCTTTGAGTCCCCGCACCGTATCGGTGCTACGCTTGCAACTGCCGCCGATGTTCTCGGGCCGGGACGTCGCGCTGCAGTCTGCCGCGAGCTGACCAAGACCTTTGAGGAATTCCAGCGGGGGACGCTGGAGGAGCTGGCGTCGCATTATGGTGGCCGCGCGGTGAAGGGGGAAATCGTTCTGTTGGTCGCGCCACCGGAGATTGACGACGTTCCGGGCGCGGTCGAGGTGGAGGTCCTGCTGCGGGAATTGTCCGCCAACATGCCTGCTTCCCAAGCTGCTGCCGAAGGAGCCCGCCTGACCGGGTTGTCCAAGAAGGACCTCTACCAACGCCTGCTGGCCCTGAAGGACGAAGAAGGTGGCGAAGGACAGTAAGCTCCGGCGCCAAGCAGAAAGGCGCGGCCACTTCGCCGAGTATATCGCGGCTCTGTTTCTGCTCGCCAAGGGCTACCGCATTCTGGCCATCCGCTTCCGCACTAGGGCCGGGGAGATTGATCTTGTTGCGCGAAAAGGTGACCTCGCAGTCTTCGTCGAGGTGAAGGCGCGCGCCGACGAAAGAGCGGCAATCGACGCAGTCAGCATCACTGCGCAACGGCGCATCCGAGCAGCCAGCGACGTGTGGCTGTCAAAGCGTCCGGATGCTGCACGCCTGTCACAGCGCTACGACGTGGTAGCGGTGCTTCCGGGGCGCCTTCCCCGGCACTTTCGCGATGCGTTTTGATCTGCGCCACCGCCGTCTAAACCTCAGTCTGCAATGTAATATTTTTGACATGGAACCGTTATGGTCGTGTCACGTACCCTGCCTATTGGCTTGCTCACCGATCAACCGGTGGGAAGGGACCAAGTCATGATCAAGAAGTTTTCCATGGCCGCTCTTGCGGTCACGTTCTCTGCCACGTCTTCGCTGGCCGCAACCAACATTACCTGGTGGCACGGCATGGGTGGCCGCAACGGCGAAGTCATCAACGAGATTTCGCAGAAGTTCAACGAATCCCAGACTGAATGCGCACTGACGCCTGTTTCCAAGGGCACGTACGAAGAAGCGCTCGCTTCCGGCATCGCCGCCTTCCGTTCCGGTGAACAGCCGAACATCCTGCAGGTGTTTGACGCAGGTGCCGCCACGATCATCAACGCCAAGGGCGCGACCGTTGCTGCCGAAGACCTGATCAAGGACGCCGGCTACGACTTCAACCGCGACGACTTCATCGAAGGCGTCCGCTACTTCTACGCCGATTCCGATGGCAAGTTCGTCGGCATGCCGTTCAACTCCTCGGCGCCGATCATGTACATCAACGACGAAGCCCTCAAGAAGGCTGGCGTCGAGGCTCCGAAGACCTGGGAAGAGTTCGAAGAGATCGCGCCGAAGCTCAAGGAAGCCGGCTACATCCCGCTCGTCCAGTCGCAGCTGACCTGGGAGTTTACCGAGAACTTCTTCTCGCGCCACAACCTTCAGTTCGCATCGAACAACAACGGTTACGACAGTGTCATCGACACGACGATCAACGTCACCGATCCGAACCACGTGATGATGTACCAGAAGCTGAAGGATTGGCACGACAACGGCTACTTCGGCTACTACGGTGCCGGCTGGTCGGACAACCAGAAGCCCTTCGAAGAAAACAAGGTTGCTCTCTGGATCGGCTCGTCCGGCTCCTTCGGCGGTCTGCAGAAGACGGCTCAGATGCCGTTCTCGGCGACCTTCCTACCCTACTGGAAGTCGGTCAACCCGGAAGGCGTTCACACCTTCATCGGTGGCGCCGCACTCTTCGCGATGTCCGGCAAGTCCGAAGCCGAAAACAAGTGCACGGCCTCCTTCTTCCACTTCCTGACCTCGCCCGAGATCCAGAAGTTCTACCACCAGGCCACCGGCTACGTCGCCATCACCGAGGCTGCCTATGAGCTTGCCAAGGAAGAAGGCTACTACAAGGAAAAGCCTGCCGCCGAAGTCGGCATCCAGCAGCTGCAGCTGCCGAGCGGCGAGTGGAACAAGGGTTACCGCCTCGGCTTCTACCCGCAGATCCGCACCATCATGGAGCGTGAATACAACCGTATCTTCGCTGGCGAAACATCGGTCAAGGACGCGATGGAAACCATCAAGAAGGAAGGCGACGAGCTGCTCGCCCGCTTCGCCAAGACCGCCGGCTGATTTGAGCCTCTGAATGACAAGGCCAGGCCGTCCTGAAAAGGAGCGGCCTGGTTTCCCGTAAGGAGGAAATGCATTGGCCTATGTCGCGCCATCACCCCGATTCCTGCCCTGGCTCACCCGCAAGCCTCGCCCGAAGGTCGTTGCCGAAGGTGACAAGCGGGTGCAGTTCTCGTCCCCCGTCCTCCCCTATCTCTTTCTCGCGCCGCAGCTTGCGGTGATCTTCATCTTTTTCTACTGGCCTTCCGTGCAGGCCGTCAGCTCGTCCTTCTACATTGAAGACCCGTTCGGGTTCGGCTCCACCTTCGTGGGCATGAGCAACTACACGGATGTGCTGACGAGCGCGCAGTATCGCGGGATCGCGCTGTTTACCGTCGTGTTCACGGCCCTCGTGACATTGTTCTCGCTGTCCATCGGACTCCTGCTGGCGGTGAAGGCGGATGCGGTGATCCGCGGCTCCTCCGCCTACAAGACCATGCTGATTTCCGTGTATGCGATCGCGGCACCCGTGGCGGCCCTGATCGGCATGATGTTCTTCGACCAGCATATCGGCCCTTTCGTCGAAGTGGCGAGCTGGTTCGGCTGGGACATGCGCGTCGGCTTGAGCTATTTCGATACCGCCTTCGCGATGATCGTCGTCGCGGTGTGGAAGCAGGTGCCCTACAATTTCATCTTCTTTCTATCGGGCCTGCAGAGCGTGCCGGTTTCAGTGCGCGAGGCGGCAGCGATCGACTGCAAGTCCGGCTTCCGTCGCTTCTGGACGGTCACGCTGCCGTTGCTGGCGCCGACCGCTTTCTTCCTGCTGATCATCAACGTCACCTATTCGCTCTTCGACACCTTCGGCATCATCGACGTCATGGTGAAGGACAAGGCGGCGAACAACCCGATTACGCTCGTCTACAAGGTCTATGAGGACGGCTTCCGCGGCAACGACCTCGGCAGCTCCTCCGCCCAGTCCGTCATCCTGATGATCGTCGTCTTCGTGCTGACGATCTTCCAGTTCCGCTTCGTCGAGCGGCGCATCCATTATACCTGAGGGCAAGGCGATGCAGAAAAACAAGCTCTCCGACCATCTGGTGCTGATCCTCGGCTCGCTCTTCCTCATGGTGCCGGTTGTCGTCGCCTTCATGACGTCGACGCATGCAGCCGCCGACATCCATAGCAACGGCCTGTCGCTGACCTGGGGCGGCAATTTTGTCGAGACCTACGAAAAGGTGCTCACCCGCGAAGGCGGGTTCACCGGCCAGGTCACCGGGTCGCGCATGGTGATGAATTCCTTCATTCTCGGAATTGGGTTTGCTCTGGGCAAGATCGTGCTGTCGATGCTGGCGGCCTATGCGATCGTCTATTTCCGCATGCGCTTTGCGACGCTTGCCTTTTGGGTGATCTTCACGACGCTGCTTTTGCCGCTCGAAGTGCGCATCATGCCCTCCTACCAGGTCATGTCCGAGCTTGGCCTGCTGAACACCTACACAGGCCTGATCGTGCCTCTTCTAGCGTCGGCTACTGGCACATTCTATTTCCGGCAGTTCTTCAAGTCGGTGCCGGACGAACTCCTGGAAGCGGCACGCATCGATGGTGCCGGTCCGATCAAGTTCTTCATCGACGTGCTCGTGCCCCTCTCGCGGACGATGATCGCAGCGATCTTCATCATCATGTTCGTCTATGGCTGGAACCAGTATCTCTGGCCGATGCTGATGACGACGGACGAGCGCTTTTTCACCTTGATGCGCGGCATCAAGCAGATCCTGCAGGTCTGGATCGGCTCTCAGATCCCCGATTACAACGAGGCCTTTGCGCTAGCGGTGCTCGCCATGCTGCCTCCCGTGCTGATCGTGGTGATCTTCCAGAGCTGGTTCATCAAGGGCCTGACCGAAAGCGACAAGTAAGGGACACGTGTCATGGCATCCATCGACATCAACCAGGTTTCCAAGATCTATGCCGGCGGCAACAAGGCCGTGCACTCCGTCGACATCGCAATTCAAGATGGAGAATTCATCGTCCTCGTCGGCCCGTCCGGCTGTGGCAAGTCCACGCTTTTGCGCATGGTGGCGGGGCTGGAGGAGATTTCCGAGGGTGAGGTGAAGATCGGCGGCCGCACCGTCAATACGGTCGAGCCGGCCGAGCGCGATATCGCCATGGTGTTCCAGAACTACGCTTTGTATCCGCATATGACGGTGCGCCAGAACCTCGAATACGGCCTGAAGAACCGTAAGACGCCGCGCTCCGACATCGATGCGCGGGTTGCCGAGGCTGCGCGCATGCTCGAGATCGACCAGTACCTCGACCGCAAGCCGCGTGCGCTCTCGGGCGGCCAGCGCCAGCGCGTCGCCATGGGCCGCGCCATCGTGAGGAAGCCCGCCGCCTTCCTGTTCGACGAGCCGCTCTCCAACCTCGACGCCAAGCTTCGTGTCTCCATGCGCGGTGAGATCAAGCGCCTGCAGCGCCGCCTCGGCACGACCTCCATCTACGTCACCCACGATCAGCTAGAGGCGATGACGCTTGCGGACCGCCTGGTGGTGCTGAATGGTGGCCGCATAGAGCAGATCGGCGCCCCACTAGAGATCTATCACCAGCCGGCCTCCACCTTCGTCGCAAGCTTCATCGGCTCGCCAGCCATGAACCTCGTGCAGGGCGAACTGCACGGCGACCGGCTGGCGGTCGGGCCATCACTTCTGACCCTGGGCGGGCACGCACCGACGTCCGGCGAGGTCACTATCGGTCTGCGCGCGGAAGACTTGCGGGTCGCTTCGCCGGATGAGGAAGGCCTGCTGTTCCGCTTGGATTATGTCGAAGAACTCGGCTCGCAACGTCTGGTGCACGGCCATGTCGGCGACCAGGCGCTGACGGCGGCCATGGCTCTCGACGTCGCGCTCGACGACGAGATGAAGTTCGCAATCGATCCGCGGCGGCTGCATTTCTTCGCACGGGAGACGGGAAAGCGCGTCCATGCGCCGGCGACGGCTCCCGCAAGTCAGACGTCCGTCATGGAAGTCGCCTGAGGGGAGGCCCTGCAGCCGTTGCCTTTGACGATCCGTCGTCCTACATCAGGCGGGCATTTCTCAAGGGGCAGGGGCTATGGCACGCATTTGCAAAGTCGCATTCCAGATGGACCATGTCTCCAGCATCAACATTGCTGGAGATTCCACTTTTGCCATGGCGCTGGAGGCGCAGGCGCGTGGCTACGAGCTGTTCCACTACACCCCGGACCGGCTGACCATGCGCGACGGCAAGATCTTCGCCGCCGTCGAACCGATGCAGGTTCGCGACGTCAAGGGCGACCATTATACGCTGGGCGAGCGCGAGCGGGTCGATCTGTCGACGATGGATGTGATCCACCTGCGCCAGGACCCGCCCTTTCACATGGGCTACATCACCTCGACGCACCTGCTCGAGCGTATTCATCCGAAGACGCTGGTGGTCAACGATCCGGCCTGGGTGCGCAATTCGCCGGAAAAGATCTTCGTCACTGAATTCTCAGACCTGATGCCGGCGACGCTGATCAGCCGCGACGTCCAAGAAATCGCAGCCTTCCGTCAGGAGATGGGCGACATCATCCTCAAGCCGCTTTATGGCAACGGTGGCGCCGGCGTTTTCCATTCCGCCCGCGACGACCGCAACTTTACCTCGCTGCTGGAAATGTTCGAGCAGGTCTATCGCGGCGAGCCATATATTGCACAGGCGTATCTGCCGGCCGTGCGCAAGGGTGACAAGCGCATTCTGCTCGTCGACGGCGAGCCCGTCGGGGCCATCAACCGCGTGCCGGCGGAGACTGATAGCCGCTCCAACATGCATGTCGGCGGCCGCGCCGAGGCCGTGGAACTGACGAGCCGCGACCGGGAAATCTGCGAGCGGATCGGTCCGGCGCTGCGGGAGCGTGGCTTCATCTTCGTCGGCATCGACGTGATCGGCGACTACATGACGGAAATCAACGTCACCTCGCCGACGGGCATCCGCGAGGTGAAGAAGTTCGGCGGCGCCGATGTTGCGGCCCTTCTGTGGGACGCAATCGAGGCCAAGCGCCGCTAGAACGTTCCTCATCCAGCGCCGCTTTGTTCCTGCTTTACAACCGCTTGCAACCTAGTCACAGCGCGGGCGGGAACTCGTTCAACAGATGTTCTTGTTTTATTCTAGTTTCTATGCAAGATTGTATTCGCTGATGCGGAAGGCTTGTATCTTGCGGTCCTCAGACATGAGGTTGGAGGCGGGAATATGGTGGCGCGTGTCTCTACAGTTGCATTCCATGGCATAGAAGGCGTTCCGGTCGAGGTGCAGGTGATGGTCTCGCCCGGCAAGCTGCTGATGCCGATCGTCGGTCTGCCGGACAAGGCGGTGGCAGAAAGAAGGCCTTATCTGCCCGTACGACAGCGGCCCGGAAGCAGCCTGGGCGGGTGCCGACATAGACATCCTCGCGCCGCGCAGCCTAATCGCGCTCGCCAACCATTTCCGCGGTACACAAGTCATGTCGCGGCCGCAGCCGGCTGTGCGCGCGCTGCCTGCCAATCTGCCGGACCTGATCGACATCAAGGGCCAGGAAAGCGCCAAGCGGGCGCTGGAGGTGGCTGCGGCAGGCGGGCATAATCTCCTGATGGTTGGCCCCCCAGGCTCCGGCAAGTCGATGCTGGCGGCGCGGCTTCCCTCCATTCTCCCTCCCTTGTCTGCCGCCGAGTTGCTTGAAGTTTCGATGGTTCACTCGATTGCCGGGCAGCTTTCAGGCGGTAAGCTGTCGGACCGCCGCCCGTTTCGTACTCCGCACCACTCGGCCACCATGGCAGCGCTTGTGGGCGGCGGGCTAAGGGCAAAGCCGGGGGAGGCGTCGCTGGCGCATCACGGGGTTCTGTTCCTCGACGAATTTCCGGAGTTCGCGCCGCAGGTGCTAGATGCGCTTCGCCAGCCGCTGGAAACGGGAGAATGCGTTATCGCGCGCGCCAACCACCGCGTCTCCTATCCGGCCAGCATCCAACTGGTGGCGGCGATGAACCCCTGCCGATGCGGCATGGCGGGCGAACCTGGGCATAGCTGCGCGCGCGGTCCCAAATGCATGTCGGACTACCAGGGTCGCATATCCGGACCGTTGATGGACCGCATCGATATCCGCATCGACGTGCCGGCGGTGTCGGCCGCGGACCTCATCCGCCCGCGCCCTGCCGAGGCGAGCGCCGATGTGGCAAAGCGTGTGGCTGCTGCCCGGGAGCGGCAGCAGGATCGCTTGGCCTGGGCCGGCGCGCCGCAGGTCTCGACCAATGCCCGCTGCTCGACCTCGCTGATTGAAAAGATTGCCGAACCGGATGCCGGCGGACTTCAGCTTCTGCGCGATGCTGCGGAGAAGCTGAAGTTCTCCGCCCGCGGCTATCATCGCGTTCTAAGGGTCGCCCGTACCTTGGCCGATCTCGACGGCGCCGACACGGTCGGACGCATACATCTCGCCGAAGCGATCTCCTACCGCATGGCCGGCGAACGGCTGGCCGCTGCGGCATAACGAGATGAGCGAATAGGGGATAGCGAATAGCGAGGTGGAGAAAGCGGAGGGCTTGCGGTGCAGGCCATCAGTAGGTTTGACACTCGCTACTCGCTACTCGCTACTCGCTACTCGCTACTCGCTACTCGCTACTCGCTACTCGCTACTCGCTACTCGCTACTCGCT
>NZ_JAKJHS010000004.1:272225-363191 GCF_021648825.1 Rhizobium halophilum
ACTCGCCGATCAGCCGCCCAGGCCTTCGAACAACGCCGTCGACAGATAGCGTTCGGCGAAGGAAGGGATGATGACGACGATGTTCTTGCCGGCATTTTCCTCGCGGCTGCCGACCCGGATCGCGGCGGTCAAGGCCGCGCCGGAGGAGATCCCAACCGGCACCCCTTCGAGGCGGGCGACCAAACGTGCCATCTCGAACGCTTCGTCGTTTGAAACGGTCACGACCTCGTCGTAGATTTCGGTGTCGAGGATCTTCGGGGCAAAGCCGGCGCCAATGCCCTGGATCTTATGTGGGCCGGGATTGCCGCCCGAAAGCACCGGGCTGTCGGTCGGCTCCACCGCAACCACCTTGATCTCGGGCTTCCGGCCCTTGAGCACCTGGCCGGCGCCGGTGATCGTTCCGCCGGTGCCGATGCCGGAGACGAAGATGTCGACCTCGCCATTGGTGTCGTTCCAGATCTCTTCGGCCGTCGTCTTGCGGTGGATCTCCGGGTTTGCCGGGTTCTCGAACTGCTGCGGGATGATCGCGTCGGGAAGAGTGGAAGCGAGTTCCTCTGCCTTGGCGATGGCACCCTTCATCCCCTTCGGACCTTCGGTCAGCACCAGTTCGGCACCGAGCAGGGCGAGCATCTTGCGGCGCTCGATAGACATCGTCTCCGGCATGGTCAGGATCAGCTTGTAGCCCTTTGCGGCCGCAGCGAAGGCAAGTGCAATGCCGGTATTGCCGGAGGTCGGCTCCACCAGCGTCGTCTTGCCGGGCGTGATCTTGCCCTGAGCTTCCAGGCTCTCGATCATTGCAACGCCGATGCGGTCCTTGACCGATGCGATGGGGTTGAAGAACTCGAGCTTGGCGAGGAGATTTGCCTTGACGCCCTTCTCCTTGGCCAGCTTGTCGAGGCGCACGATCGGCGTGTCACCGATCGTTTCAGTAATGGAGGAATAGATCCGGCCGCGGCCAGCCTTCTTTGTGTCTGCCATGTTGCTCTCCCTAGGTTGCCGACAAGGTAGGGCGAGTTTCGTCGCAAGGCCAGCGAAGAGAGATCGGATCGGCAGTATGCCGCAGAAATTTGTTCCACGGCGAAGCCGTGTCCGGGCAGGGCTTGCTCCTTATACCCCCGTCGAACCGAAGCCGCCTGCGCCTCGCAAGGTGGAACTGGCTTCGCCCGCCTCCTGCACACGCACTTGGATCACCGGCGCCACCACCATCTGCGCGATCCGCATGCCGCGCTCGATGGAGAACGGTTCCTGCCCAAGATTGACAAGCAGCACCTTTACCTCGCCGCGATAGTCACTGTCGATCGTTCCCGGCGTATTGAGGCAGGTGACGCCGTGCTTGAACGCCAGGCCAGATCGTGGCCGCACCTGCGCCTCGAAGTTTTGGGGAAGCTCGAATACCAAGCCGGTCGGCACCAGCGCGCGCTCGCCCGCCTCAAGCGTCAGCGTCTCGCCCTCCGGCAGCGCAGCCCGCAGGTCCATTCCTGCAGCACCCGTCGTCTCATAGCTCGGCAGTGGCAGGCCCTCGCCGTGCGGAAGCCGGATCAGGGTGATAAGCGGTCCGATGACATCGCGCATGGGCAGTTTCCTTCGGTTCTTCCCGGTCAATTGCATATGTGCTGCGAAATCGCTAGATACGCGGCAACTCACAGGATTTACCAGATATGGCCGAAAGTCTCGCCGAGGCGGTTTCCCGCCGCCGTACATTTGCGATCATCGCGCACCCGGATGCGGGTAAGACCACGCTCACCGAGAAGCTGCTGCTGTTCGGCGGCGCCATCCAGCTTGCCGGCGAGGTCAAGGCGAAGAAGGATCGTATCCAGACCCGTTCGGACTGGATGAAGATCGAGCGCGAGCGCGGCATCTCCGTCGTCACGTCGGTGATGACCTTCGAGTATGGCGGCAACGTCTTCAACATCCTCGATACGCCCGGCCACGAAGACTTCGCAGACGATACCTACCGCACGCTGACGGCGGTGGATGCCGCCGTCATGGTCATCGACGCCGCCAAGGGCATCGAGCCGCGGACGTTGAAGCTCTTCGAAGTCTGCCGGATGCGCGACATCCCGATCATCACCTTCATCAACAAGATGGACCGCGAAAGCCGCGATCCCTTCGAGATCCTCGACGAGGTCGAGGAAAAGCTGGCGCTCGATACCGCACCGGTCACCTGGCCCGTTGGCCGGTCCAAGACATTCTGCGGAGCCTATCATCTTGCTCACAACAGCTTTCGGGGTTCCGATACGCAGGTGGTGACGACGAAGGTGAACGGACCGCAGGCGATTGCCGACAAGCTGCCGGAAAACGAGCGGGACACCTTCATCGAGGAACTTGAACTCGCGCGCGAAGCCTGCCGCCCGTTTGACAAGCAGGCCTTCCTTGAGGGGCACATGACCCCTGTCTTCTTCGGCTCGGCGCTTCGCAACTTTGGCGTCCGCGACTTGATCAACGCGCTGGGCGATTTCGCCCCACCCCCGCGCGACCAGGTCGCCGACACCCGCACCGTGCACGCAGCCGAAGACAAGATGACGGCCTTTGTCTTCAAGATTCAGGCCAACATGGATCCGAACCATCGTGACCGCATCGCCTTTGCGCGCGTCTGCTCCGGTAAGCTGGAGCGCGGCATGAAGGCTCGGCTCGCCCGCACCGGCAAGCAGCTTGGGCTCACCGCGCCGCAATTCTTCTTCGCTTCCCAGCGGCAGCTTGCCGATACCGCGTATGCGGGCGACGTCGTCGGTATCCCGAACCACGGGACGCTTCGCATCGGCGACACGCTGACCGAAGGCGAACAGCTGGTCTTCCAGGGCGTACCGAACTTCTCGCCGGAGATCCTGCGCCGCGTGCGGCTGGAGGATGCCATGAAGGCGAAAAAGCTGAAGGAGGCTCTTCAGCAGATGGCGGAGGAGGGCGTCGTCCAGCTCTTCTCGCCCGAGGACGGCTCGCCGGCCATCGTCGGCGTCGTCGGTGCCCTGCAGCTCGACGTGCTGAAGGAACGGCTTGCGGCGGAGTACACGCTGCCCGTCTCGTTCGAGATGTCCCGATTCTCCGTCTGCCGCTGGATCTCATCCGACCAGCCGGCGGAACTGGAGAAGTTCCTCAACGTCAAGCGCGGCGATATTGCCCGCGATCTGGATGGGGATCCGGTCTTCCTGGCGCAGGATGCGTTTTCGCTGCGCTATGAGGCCGAACGCTATCCAACCATCAAGATGGTGGCTATTAAGGAGTATCACGTCGCCAAGGCGGCGTGAGAGCCTTGTGGCGGAAGAGCTCGCGTCGTTGGCGCCGAAAGATGATCTGCACCGTCAGCGCTCAGGAGCGAGATCGGCAAGGAAGTCGTCGCACCAGCGCATCACGTCGTGCTCGAGCAGGTGGTCCATCATCCTGCGCCACCGCTCCTGCCGCTCTTCGAGAGACATGCTCAGGCCGCGGGCAATGGCGTTGGCAGTCCCTTCGATGTCGTAGGGATTGACCAGAAGAGCGCCCTTGAGTTCACGTGCTGCGCCCGCGAAGCGCGACAGCACGAGAACGCCAGGATCTTCAGGATCTTGAGCCGCGATATATTCCTTTGCAACAAGGTTCATCCCGTCGCGCAACGGGGTGACAAGCCCGATTTTTGCAAGTCGATACAGACCTGCAAGCACAGGGCGCCCGATCGAGCGATTGATGTAACGGATCGGTACCCAGTCAACAGTCCCGATTGCGCCGTTGGCACGGCCTGCCTGTTCTGCCACCGTGCGCTGCATCTGTTCATATTCGGGAACTTCAGAGCGAGACTTAGGCGTGATCTGCAGGTAGGTGACCTTGTTGTGGTAACCTGGATTGACCTTGACGAACTGCTCGAAAGCATCGATCCGCTGGGTAATACCCTTGGAATAGTCTAGCCGGTCGACCCCAATGATCAGGTCGCGGCCTTCGATGCTCTGGCGCGCCTTGCGCACCATAATGTTGCGTGCTGCCTTAGTCGCAAACTCGGAAAACGCCCTTGTCTCAATACCGATTGGATAGAAGCCGCCCTTGAAGGTCCGTCCGTAGGAGGTGAAGAGCCCATCCCCGAGAGCTTCGCCGATGCCCTCCCGGACAAGGCCGCCGCCGAAGTTCGACAGATCATGATCCGTCTGAAAGCCCACCAGATCATAGTGGGAGAGCCCTCTCATGATCTCCTCGTGAACGGGCATGGTGAACAGGACGTCCGCAGGCGGCCAGGGAATATGGAGGAAAAAGCCGATCTTGTTCTTCACGCCCATCTGACGCAGTTCGGCCGCGAGGGGGATAAGGTGGTAATCGTGCACCCAGATAACGTCGTCTTCCTCGAGAAGCGGCGCCAGCCGGTGGGCAAAGAAGCGGTTCACGCGGAAGTAGCCAGCCATTTCCTTCCGGCCGTACTCCGCCAGATCCAGGCGATAATGGCAGATCGGCCAAAGCACACGGTTGGCAAATCCCTCGTAGTACTCCTCGACGTCCGTCTTGGTGAGGTCGGTCAGGGCGTAGGTGATGTTGCCGTGTTCTTGCAGCGAAAGCGGTTCCGGCTCTTTCGTGCCGCTGGACTTGCCAGACCAGCCCATCCAGATGCCCCCTCGCTCCTCCAGCGCAGCCTGAAGTGCCACGGCAAGGCCACCGGCCGGCGCAGCGCCGCCCTTGGCTGGCAAGGTAACCCGGTTGGAAACGACCACGAGGCGGCTCAAGTGCGTCTTCCTTTCTGAGATAGATCATGTGGTGTGGTTTGTTCGGTGATACGTGCCAAGGCATCGCGAACGAGCGCGGCCGACGCGATCACTGCGCGTGCTTCAGTGCCATCGCTCCTCTCGGCGACACGGATTGACTTGCCGTTCAGGCTGTTGACCACCTTGAACATCGCCTCGTCGGTCACGTCGTCGCCGATTGCGATCGGTCGGCGCCCCTTGAAGGGTGGTTCACTAAGATAAGCCTCCAAGGCCCCGCCCTTGTCGGCGCGTGCCGGGCGGATCTCGAAGACCATCTTGCCGCGCTGGAGGGCAAAGTCGTTTCCTGCCTGCAGCAGGTAATATTCCATCACTTTTTCCAGTTCGGCCCGTCTCTCCGGTGCTTGGCGATAGTGCGCGGCAATAGCGGCGCCCTTATCCTCGATCAGGATACCCGGCCATTGGCCCGCTGCAACGTATAGCGCGTTCTTCACCTCTTCGAAGGCTTCGGTTGCCGTGACGCGATCCAACCTGCCATCGGCGAGCCGGCGCTCTGAGCCATGCAGACCGGCAATCGGGAACTGGTGAGGCTGAAATAGCTCGTCGGCGTAAGGCAGGGCACGTCCGGTGACCAGCGCGAGCGCTCCTTCAAGATGCTGCGATATTCGCCAAAGGTGGCCTGGGAGCTCTTGCGGAACGATGATCTCATCCGGGGACGGCGCAAGGTCGATCAGGGTGCCGTCGATATCGAGAAAGAGGGCCCAGCGGTCAGGTTCCTCGACCAGCGTCTTTACCAGCCAATCGAATGGCTGAAGCGGGTCTTGATCATCTCCGGCGTGCGATAGATTGGAAGGCGACATGACATGCTATGTAGACCACCAGACCGATGTGGCAAGGTCGGGACCGGGTTCCGGCGCCATAAGGGGAATAGCGGGCCTGTCACAAATCCGCCACTTAAGGTGCAGGATTTACGTTGCGTTAACGCTTCTGCGGCGAATCTTCCGTAGGAGTGCGTCGAATACGAAAGCCGGAGCTCTGAGAGCATGTGCCGCTGGGCAGCCTATCGTGGAAATCCGATCTACCTGGAAGAGCTCGTTTCTTCCCCTGCGCATTCCCTGATCGAGCAGTCACACTGCGCGACCCGCGCCAAGACGGCGACCAATGGCGACGGCTTCGGCATTGCCTGGTATGGTGACCACGCGGAGCCCGGCCGTTACCGTGACATCCTGCCGGCCTGGTCCGACTGCAACCTGCGCAGCCTGGCTCGGCAGATCCGCTCGCCGCTGTTTCTCGCCCACGTACGTGCCGCCACCCACGGGGCAACGCGCCGCGACAACTGCCACCCCTTCGTGCACGGGCGCTGGTCCTTCATGCACAATGGCCAGATTTCCGGGTTCGACCGCATCCGCCGACGCATGGAGGCGATGCTGTGCGACGAGCTGTTCCACGCCCGCACCGGAGCCACGGATTCCGAGCTGCTTTTCCTTCTGGCGCTGCAATTGGGACTCGACCGGGACCCTCAGGGAGCACTTGCGAGGGCCATTGCCACGGTGGAGGGACTGTCAGCCGATCTGGGTGGCGAGGTTCTCGTGCGGTTCACCGCAGCCTTATCGGATGGTCGCTCGCTCTATGCCGTACGCTATGCGACCGACAGCCGCCCGCCCACACTTTATGCTGCTCCGCTGGGTGATCCGCTGAGCTACTGTCTGGTCTCTGAACCACTGAATGACGAGGTGGACCGCTGGGCCGAAATACCGGACGGGAGCATCGTGGTGGTCGGTGAAAAAGGGATAACGGTGGAGCCATTCCTTCCCGAGATGCCGGCGCAGGCAGCCTAAGCGTCGGGAAGAAGTTCGGAGATCAGCGTCGCCAGCCGCTCGGCTACCTCGTCCTTGCTCATGTCCGGCCAGTCCTGGATGCCGGCGGCCGAGACGATGTTCACGCGATTTCGGCTTCCCCCCATGATGGCGGTTTCGGGCGATACGTCGTTGGCAACGATCACGTCCGCTCCCTTGCGCCGCAGCTTCTGAACCGCATTCTCTTCCAGGTCCTGCGTTTCCGCGGCAAAGCCAACCACGAGCTTTGGACGTTGCCGATGATGCCCCACAGTCCTGAGGATATCGGGATTCTCCGCCAGCTCGAGCGCCGGCGGGCCTTCGCCCTGCCGCTTCTTGATCTTCTGGTCCGCAGCACCCGCCACCCGCCAGTCGGCAACGGCCGCGACCATGACGGCGATGTCAGCCGGCAGTCGCGCCTCCACGGCCCGGAGCATTTCCTCCGCACGCTCCACATGGATGGTGTGTACACCCGGCGGATCGGCAATCGAAACAGGTCCGGACACCAGCGTCACATCCGCCCCGAGCCGTGCCAAGGCGGCTGCGATCGCATGTCCCTGGCGCCCAGAGGAGCGATTGGCAATATAACGCACCGGATCGATCGGCTCGTGGGTGGGTCCGGAGGTGACGATGGCGGTTCGGCCTGACAACGGGCCTTTGGCGCTGCCCAGCAGGCGGCCGACAGCATCCGCAATTTCGAGCGGTTCCGCCATGCGGCCAAGCCCCGCCTCACCACTCTCCGCCATCTCCCCACGCATCGGCCCGATGAAGTGAACCCCGTCGGCCCTCAATGTTGCAACATTGCGCGCCGTTGCGGCAGCAGACCACATCTTCGGGTTCATCGCAGGCGCCACGAGCACCGGACGGTCGCTTGCAAGCAAAATCGTGCTCGCAAGATCATTTGCCAATCCATACGCCATCTTCGCCAAGAGGTCGGCACTTGCCGGCGCCACCAGAACGAGGTCGCATTCGCGGGCGAGGCGGATGTGCCCGACATCCTGCTCGTCCTCGCGAGAAAAGAGCTCGGTGTAGACATGCGACGCGGAAAGCGCGCCGACCGCCAGCGGCGTGACAAACTCCTGCGAGGCTGCCGTCATCACCGGACGCACAGAGGCGCCCCGCGCGCGAAGGCGGCGGATGAGGTCAAGGCTCTTATAGGCGGCAATGCCGCCCGAGATGATGAGAAGGATGCGCTTGTCGGAGAGTTCCATGCCGTCGCCCGTCCTGAGGGTGGCGCGAAGCTAAGCCTTTGACGCGCGAGTTGCAATCCGGCAGGGGCGGGGGCCGGGAACAGCGGCAGCCTCTTCAGCGTTTTTCTCGCCAAAGGAGATCCCGATGGCCAAGAAGAACAGAATTCCGAAGAAGGTGGCTGGCTTCAAGGTGCCGAAGTCCATCCGCAAGTCCAAGTCTTTGAAAGCCATGCTGGCCAGCAAGACGGGCCGCGACATCCTCGGCAAGGCGCTAATGGCGGGAGCAGCCGCGGCCGCTGCGGTCCTGGCGGAAGAGCGGGATGAGGTGGCGCATGCGGGCAAAAAAGGCGCTCGCAAAGGTGCGCGCGCAATAGGGATTGCAGGTGATGCGGTGCAGAGTGCTGCGCATGCGGCCATGGGTGCCGTGACCGAATCCGCAAGGTCCTATCTCCCGCAGACGAAGGATGACAAGCGGTCGACGCGCCAGTCGCGGGAGGAGGCGAAGGAAGATCGCCCTTTCGCCAGCAGCGCCACGCACTAGGCGAGACTGAAGCCAAGGCGCATCGGCGCCAGAAACGGAGAGCCGGCCGCCTGGAGCGGCTGGCGTTGAAGCGTTTTGGCAAGACGCCGGCGGCGCGGATAGGGACCGTGGCGTTTCTTGCTGCCTTGAAGACGCTTGTCCGGGAGCACCCTGGCGTCGCCCTGGAGCTTGCCGGAGCGGGATTGAAGAAGGCTGGCACCGAGAGTTTGTCGGAGGTGAAGGCGCGGATCGCGTCCGGCCCTCCTGAACAGCGCTAGTCCTACTGCTTCGCCGTCGCAACCGCATCGGTCGTCAGCTTGAACTCAGTCATCTCATTGACGGTAAGGTAATAGAGCCGGTCCGGCGGTGTTTCCAGGGCGTTGATCCAAAGTCCGGCGCCGATGCCCATCTCGTCCAGGTGGCGCGCGATACGGGCAGTTGTGCTCTGTGCGCCGGACATTGCCTGTTCAGGCGAGGGGCGAGCTTGACCGGCGTTGAACACCTGGTGGACGCCAACGACGGCATCCTTGTCGGCTTCCCGGCTGACACCTCCGGCAAAAACGATCGGGCAGGACGAAGCGCAAAGCGCCTTCGAGGCGACTCTCGTGTTCAGCCCCTTTTCCCGGATGAGCATCGACATCGCGAGAGCGTCGTCCACAGAGCCGCCCGGTGAGTTCAGCGCCACCGACTTCACGTATTCGCCGCGCGCCTCGATTTCCTCTGCGAACCTGACCGCCGCCCCGAGATCAATCGAACCCTCCGCACGAAGCGTGCCGCCCGAAAGTAATTCGAAGCGCATCGGCTGGCGCAGAACCTCCGGCGGACTTTCAGGCTGGACCGGAGGCGCTTGCGGCACGCCATCGGTGAGTGCCGGCGGCAGAACCGGCGCGTCGGTGTGCATGGGGTCATGGCCAGGCAGATTCGCATTGGCGAGGCTGAGTTCCCGCACATCGATGGCCACGAAGATACCAGCGGCTGCAAGAAGGCTGAAGAACGCGTAGCGCATGAGCGCCCCGTCGTCGGTTCGCAGAAATGTCTCCTTCAGACGCAGCGCAAGCGAGGGAGGCCTCATGCGGGAGGGCCCTTGCGCGGTGTCTTGGCCGCCATCTCAAGGCTGGTGATGTTGGACTCGCGTTCCCGCATCTCGTCGTCCTCCGCATCCTGCAGCGCCTTTTCGACGTCCAAACCATTGCGGCCGAGCGCCCGCTGGACTTCCAGCGACTCGAGCAGCTCCGCAGCGGTGATCCGCTGGGCGAAAGGCAGTCTTTCCTCCTGCCGGCGGATCGCCCCATGGACCACCGTAAGGATGAAGACGAGCACCGCAGGCAGGAGGTCGATCGAAATCGCACCGGCCCATGCAGGGATGAAGTCCGCCGCATAGCGAAGAACGGCTTCGGCGGAGGAAAGCGGTACAAAGCGACGGTCGGCCACCGGTTCGCGGGCAAGAATGTCGTCTGCGGCCTGGGACAGCACCTGGGACTGCGCCGCAACCGAAGCGCGTATCGTCTCCATCACCTGGTCCTGGCGGTTGGCGAGATCGGCGGCGCGGCCATCGGCAACGGGTGCGATGAAGCCGAGGGAAAGATCCTCGGCGGCTCGCTTGACGGACGGTGCGATCGACGTCTGCTCCAGCGAGGTGATGACGCCGGACAGCGCCACGACCTCTGCCGAGAACTCGTCGCTGCGGGGAGCAATCGCGCCGGGTGCGGAGACAAGGCCGCGCATTGTCTCAAGATGCGCACGACCTTGATCAAAGAGTGTGTTGACCCGTTCGCGCGATGCTGTGATGCCGGTCTCAAGTTCGCTGAGTTGCGCAGACATCTGCGAGAGCAGCTGTACGACACTTCCTGAGCCTGTGGTGCCCGTCAGGGCGCCGGATTCGCGCTCGTCTTCCGCCAGTCTTGCAAAGCGTTCGGAGGTGCGCTGGATGTCCGGCAGGAGGCTTTGCGCCGCAAGCGCGTTCTGGTGCGCCTGGTCGAGGTCTGCCGTGTAATCTTCAACCGTTTCGGCAAGATGCTGCTCAAGCGCCGCCGATCCGGCGAGTGCCGCCGCGTTCAGCCAGCTCGACATGGCGATGATCATGGCGCAGCCCAACGCCATGACGCCGAGCATCGCACCGCGGGCAGCAGCACCTGTCACATGGGGGTAAAACCGCGCCATGTAGGACCAGAAGGCGTAGATCGCGACGGAAACGGAGGCGGAATAGATGATCGCAGCGAAGAACACGGCGGTCGCCGAACCGTCGAGCAGGCTGCGAACGCCGAGATAGGTGTAGACGCCGGAGGCGAGGGCAAGCACCGCCAGCGCAAAGCGGGTCATGGTTTCGACGGCAATGACGCCATCCTGCAAACGATGCGATGCGCCAAGCGCCATCAAAAGCCCTCCGGGAGGAATGAATTCCTTAACAAAGTCCGAAGAAGGGGGCGAAATGAAGGCTCGCGGACGCACGTCCACGCGAGCCTCGATCCGCCGCTATCCAATGGCGAAGGCGAGATAGACAAGGCAGAGCGCGATGATCCAGAGCGCGACGCGGCCCGAGCGGCTGTGGCGTGCTTCCGATTTGCCGATCGCTTCGGCGGTCTGCGCATCGAACCGCAGGCCGTGCTCGCTCATCTGCACCACCTCGTGATGCAGCTTTTCCGTCTTGGCGGCAATTTCCGGAAGCGCCTCGGCGAGCTTCACCGCCGCCTTCACGCCGTCGCGCAGGTCGCTGACGACCCGCTTCGGGCCGAGATTGTCGCGGATCCAGTCGCCGACCACCGGTTCGGCTGCCTTCCACATGTTGAAGCGCGGATTGAGGATGCGCGATACCCCCTCGACGACAACCATGGTCTTCTGCAGCATGATGAGCTCGGGCCGGGTCTCCATCTCGAAGAGGTCCGTTACCTCGAAGAGAAGGGCAAGCAGGCGGGCCATCGAGATCGTTTCCGCCGGCTGCCCGTGGATTGGCTCGCCGATCGCGCGGATTGCCTGGGCGAAGCTTGCGACATCGTGATGCGACGGAACATAGCCCGCCTCGAAATGAACCTCAGCCACCCGCCGGTAATCGCGGATGATGAAGCCATAGAGAATTTCGGCCAGGAACCGCCGTTCCTTCTTCCCCAGCCGTCCGACAATGCCCATGTCGACCGCAACAATGGTGCCGACAGGATCGACGAACAGGTTGCCCGGGTGCATGTCGCCATGGAAGAAGCCATCGCGCAGCGTGTGGCGCAGGAAGGACTGGATGAGGGTTTCGGCAAGCCGGTCGAGATCGTGGCCGGCCGCCCTGAGACCCGCCAGATCCGACATCTTAACGCCGTCGATCCACTCCATGGTGATGACGTCGCGGCCGGTTCGCTCCCAATCGACCTCCGGCACCCGAAAGCCGGGATCGTTCTTCGTGTTCTCCGCGATCTCCGAAAGGGCTGCCGCTTCCAGCCTCAGGTCCATCTCGACCTTGGTGGTCTGCTCCAGCGTCCGAGTCACTTCCACCGGACGAAGGCGGCGGCTCGAGGGGATCAGCCGCTCCTGCATCCGTGCCAGCAGATACATGCTTTCGATATCATGGGCGAAGCGCTGACGAACGCCGGGGCGCACGACCTTAACTGCCACCTTCTTGCCGGCCACGCGCGCCGGATGAACCTGGGCGATGGAGGCGGCAGCGATCGGCTCGCCAAACTCCGCAAACAGGTCGTCGATCGGCCGGCCGAGTGACCCTTCGATCGCGATCCTCGCCGTCTCCGTCGGGAAAAACGGCATGCGATCCTGCAGCATCGAGAGGTCGAGCGCCCAATCGACGCCGACGACATCGGGACGCGTCGCGAGAAACTGCCCGATCTTGACGTAAGACGGCCCAAGCCTGTCCACAGCACGGGAAAGCCTTGCGCTTCGGGCCTGCTTCTTTGCCCGAAAGCGCGTGAAAGGTTCGGCCAGTGATTTCAGCACGCCGATAGCGGGCGGCATGTCCTGGCTTGGGAGCGCCGATACCACGCCCTCGCGCACCAGGACCCAGCCGACACGAACCAGTCGGAAATAGGCGCCGATGGTACTCATGAGCCGCCTCTAGCCTTCACGCCGCATGCCATGGCCATCCGGTCAGAGCTTCCAGCCGGAGTGGAGCGCAGCAATGCCGCCCGTGTAGTTGGTGTAAGTCACGCGAGAGAACCCGGCGCTGCGGATCATGGCGGCGAAATTTTCCTGATTGGGAAACTTGCGGATGGACTCCACCAGATACTGATAGGGCTCGCTGTCGCCGGTGATCATCTTGCCGAAACGCGGGATCGCGTTGAACGACCACTCGTCGTAGAGGCGGGTCAGCATCGGCAAGTCGACTTCGGAAAATTCCAGGACGAGCAACCGCCCGCCGCGCTTCAGCACGCGGTAGGCTTCCTTTAGCGCCACGTCGATCCGCGGCACGTTCCGGATGCCGAAGGCGATCGTATAGGCATCGAAGGAATTGGCCTCGAACGGCAGTTCCTCGGCATTTGCTTCCACAAAAGTCAGATGGTCCGAGAGCCCAAGCTTTGCCGCCCGCTCGGCGCCGACGGCCAGCATAGAACCGTTGATGTCGAGCACCGTCGCATGCGCCTTGCGGCCCGAAGCCTCCAGGATGCGAAACGCGATGTCGCCCGTACCGCCGGCAACATCAAGAACCTTGTAGTTTTCGTCCTTGCGCGGATTGAGAGTGGCGACGAGAGCATCCTTCCAGACGCGGTGCATGCCACCAGACATCACGTCGTTCATGATGTCGTAGCGTTTCGCTACCTTATGGAAGACGTCGTTGACAAGTGGCTGCTTTTCCCCCTCGGCGACCTGGCGGAAGCCGTAAGAGGTTTCCATGCCGCCTTCGGCAGAGGTGCGCGCTTCAGTCATCGGAACTCCTTGCTCGTCATCTGGCCGGCGACCATAGCGAAATCATCTGCGCCTCGCTATCTGTGTCGCAAGCCCAGAGGAGCAGTGCGACGTTCGGCCCCGGTCTATAGACCAGGCAAGCAGGCGTTGGAACAGGAAGTTAGAAACCCATGCCGGAATTGCCAGAGGTGGAAACGGTCAGGCGCGGGCTGGCGCCTGCCATGGAAGGCGCCACGATAAGAGAGCTCGAGCTCCGCCGCACGGATCTGCGGTTCCCGTTCCCCGACCGGTTTGCCGAACTCGTGGCGGGCAAGCGCATCCTGTCGCTCGGACGCCGGGCGAAATACCTGCTGATCGACCTGGAAGACGACTGGACGATCATCGCGCATCTCGGCATGTCCGGCTCGTTTCGCGTGGAGGCAGAACGCGCCGCAGAAACGCCGGGAAGTTTCCACCACCCCCGCTCAAAGGACGAGAAGCACGACCACGTCGTCGTCCACCTCACCTCCCAGGACTGTTCGCAGCGAGTCGTCTATAATGATCCTCGGCGTTTCGGCTTCATGCATCTGTGGAAGCGCAGCGCACTCGACACGTATCCAGCCTTCGTCGGTCTCGGGCCGGAGCCGACGGGCAATGCCCTCGACGCCTCCTATCTGGCATCGCGTTTTGCCGGAAAAAGCCAGCCGCTTAAGGGGGCCCTGCTCGACCAGAACGTGATTGCCGGCCTCGGCAACATCTATGTCTGTGAAGCGCTCTGGCGGTCGCATCTCTCCCCGCGCCGCCGTGCCGGATCGCTGGTGACGCCAGGAGGCCGGCCGAAGAAGGAACTGGTCGTGCTCACGGACGCGATCCGTGCGGTGATCGCCGATGCCATCGCGGCAGGAGGCTCGTCGTTGCGGGACCACATCCAGGCAGATGGTTCGCTCGGCTACTTCCAGCATTCCTTCTCCGTCTACGATCAGGAAGGAGAGGCTTGCCGAACGCCCGCTTGCAACGGTACCGTCGCGCGCATCGTCCAGTCCGGCCGGTCCACATTCTTCTGCGCCGGATGTCAGAAATAGAGCCATGCAAGGGGAGGTTCATCGTGAAGGAATTTGAGACGCTGCTGACGGAACAGCGAGGGGCGGTCATGCTGATCACGCTCAATCGGCCGCAGGCGCTGAACGCCCTCAACTCCACGGTTATGCGGGAGCTGAGCGAGGCGCTTCGCGGATGTGACAGCGACGATAGGGTCGGCTCCGTCGTGTTAGCCGGCTCTGAAAAAGCCTTCGCCGCCGGCGCGGACATCAAGGAGATGCAGCCGGTGACATTCGTAGATGCCTATCTCGGCGACTTCCTCGGCGGCTGGGAAGCAATCGCGGCTACGCGCAAGCCCATTGTCGCGGCGGTTTCCGGCTATGCCTTGGGCGGCGGGTGCGAGCTTGCGATGATCTGCGACTTCATCATTGCCTCGGATACAGCCAAGTTCGGCCAGCCGGAGATCACGCTCGGCATCATCCCTGGGATGGGAGGCTCCCAGAGGCTGACCCGGGCCGTGGGGAAGGCAAAGGCCATGGACCTGGTACTGACGGGCCGAATGATGGATGCCGCCGAGGCCGAAAGGGCGGGGCTAGTTGCTCGCATCGTTCCGCCGGAGCGCCTGCTGGACGAGGCAGTGGAAGCGGCAGCTAAGATAGCGTCCTATTCACGTGCCGCCGTGCTGATGGCAAAGGAAGCCGTCGGACGCTCGAACGAACTGACGCTGGCGGAGGGTCTTCGCTACGAACGCCGGTTATTCCATTCGCTGTTTGCCACAGAGGATCAAAAGGAAGGCATGGCCGCTTTCGTGGAGAAACGGAAGCCGAACTTTAGCAATCGGTAGCTTGGAACGGCCAAGTAAGCACAAATTGCGCGTTGACTGATCCTGCCTTTCAAGTTATATGCCGCGCCACAGTTGGGAAAGCCTGACCAAAGGCTTCCTCTAATGCTCCCTCATTGCTGAAGGTAAGGTCGCACAATGACCGGTCGCGGCAAGTGTGGGTTTGGTTCGAATTCGTAGAGAGGCATACATGGCCAATACAACTTCGGCGAAGAAGGCGACCCGCAAGATCGCTCGCCGTACCGCAGTGAACAAGGCTCGTCGTTCGCGCGTGCGCGGCTTCCTCCGCAAGGTTGAAGAAGCAATCGCTTCTGGCGATGCCGCGGTTGCTGCTGCTGCTCTGAAGGCGGCCCAGCCGGAACTGCAGCGTGCTGCTTCCAAGGGCGTTGTTCATCGTAACACGGCGTCCCGGAAGGTCTCGCGCCTTGCCGCGCGTGTGAAGGCACTGGCCGCCTAACCTTCATATTCAACATGTTGTGAGCGAGCCTGGCGATCCGCCGGGCTTTCTTGATTCATGGTTCATCGCTGGCAGGTGTTGCCGCTCTGCCACATCCTCTATGACGTCCGCGTAACAGAAATTATCTGTAAAAATCAGTAGTTTACTGAAGGATCTGAAGAGGGCGGCCCTTTTCGGGGAGGCCCGTGAAGGCAAAAACTGAGTCAAGTTTTTTTTTATTTTTTCTGGGAAACACGCCCCTTGGTTGCTGTCATTTTCGAATCTCATTGATTCAACAGCGATTCTCTCGCGGCCAAAATTGGTGATGCCAAACGGCATGTCAGAGTCAACGGCTGCCAATTAATTCCGGGTAAATTTCGGCATTGATCTTGATCGGTGATCCTGCCTAAATGCCTTCAGCAAGGGCGCGGGACGACTTCACCAAAGGGCCATCGCTAGCCGCAGGATATCCTGACGGGGCGTGTCTTTTTGACCCTTGTTGCGGGAGTTCTGTGCCCGCTCTTCACATAACCAGCGGTTGTGCGCCGGGAGTCTGAGCGACTTTTGGAAGCCCACCGCTGTGCCCAAATGTATACCGGCTTGCCGGCGAGAAAGGGAGATGGAGCGCAGGCCCCGGTACGAGGTGGGTTGCCTGCAGGAGGGCGAAAGCCTTCGAGGGGTAGATTGCGAAGCCGGTTGCCTTTGGCGGGCGAAGGTGATGCGACGCGGCAATGGGGCTTCGATCCGGCCTCTCATGATGTGAGGGCGGATCTCAGATACGAGTGTTTTGGCGGCGACGCGAGGCGCTGGCAGCACAGAGAGAACTTGGAAGGCGGCAACCACATGCAGACGAATACCGGATCAGCCCGTGCAGCAGGCGAGGCAGACAGGGCGCGGCAGGCATTCGATATAAAGATGAACCCAGCGGCAGGGGAAAACTCAGAGATGAAGCATGAAGCTCTGTTTGAGCGTTTCAGCAAGCGTCTGAAGGCCCAGGTTGGTCAGGATGTTTATGCTAGCTGGTTCGGACGATTGAAGCTCCACTCCATCTCCAAGAGCGTGGTACGCCTGAGCGTTCCGACGACGTTTCTGAAATCCTGGATCAACAACCGTTATCTCGACCTGATCACGACGATCATTCAAGCCGAGGATCCGGCTGTTCTAAGAGTAGAGATCCTCGTTCGCAGCGCCAGCCGCGCCGCGCGTCCCGTTGAAGGCGAGCAACGTCCGCTTCCGGTGGAGATAGCGTCCTCGCCGGCCAGCGCTCCCCTTCCTTTCCCCCGCAGCAGCACACCTCGGGAAATCGGTAAGATCGCGTCCTTCCCCACGCTGGCTGCGGCGCGCCCGGCAGCTGCGCCGCTTTTCGGCTCGCCGCTCGATTCCCGCTATACGTTCGAGACCTATGTGGAAGGTCCCTCGAACCGCGTGGCACTTGCTGCGGCCAAGACGATCGCGGAGGCTGGAGCCGGCGCAGTCCGCTTCAACCCGCTGTTCATCCATTCGGGGGTCGGCCTGGGCAAGACCCATCTTCTTCAGGCGGTCGCCAATGCCGCAGTATCAAGCGCGCGTTCGCCGCGTGTCGTCTACCTGACAGCCGAATATTTCATGTGGCGCTTCGCCACTGCAATTCGCGACAATGACGCGTTAACGTTGAAGGATTCGCTGCGCAGTATCGACCTGCTCATCATCGACGACATGCAGTTCCTGCAGGGCAAGATGATCCAGAACGAGTTTTGCCATCTGCTCAACACGCTGCTGGACAGCGCCAAACAGGTGGTTGTCGCCGCAGACCGTGCGCCGTGGGAACTGGAATCGCTCGATCCGCGGGTTCGTTCGCGCCTCCAGGGCGGCGTCGCTATCGAGATGGAAACGCCGGATTACGAGATGCGTCTGCAAATGCTGAAGCAGCGCCTTGAAGCTGCCCAGCAGGATGATCCGACGCTCGAAATTCCGGCCGAGATCCTGTCTCACGTTGCCCGCAGTGTCGCAAGCAGCGGTCGCGAGCTTGAGGGCGCGTTCAATCAATTGATCTTCCGCAAGTCATTCGAGCCGTCGCTCTCGCTTGAGCGAGTCGATGAGCTCCTGGCCCATCTTGTCGGGGCAGGCGAAGCGAAGCGCGTCCGCATCGAAGATATTCAGCGTATCGTCGCGCGCCACTATAATGTTTCGCGTCAGGAGTTGGTGTCCAATCGCCGCACCCGCGTCGTCGTCAAGCCGCGGCAGATCGCGATGTACCTAGCGAAAACCCTCACCCCGCGCTCCTTCCCCGAAATCGGCCGGCGCTTCGGCGGGCGAGATCACACGACCGTGCTGCATGCCGTTCGCAAGATCGAAGACCTGATTGGCGGCGACACAAAGCTCAGCCACGAGGTCGAGCTTCTGAAGCGGCTGATCAACGAGAATAATGCGTGAGGACGTGAGGAGTAGGCCGGTTGATGCCGGCCGCTTTCTTTCTATGGGGCAGGCCTCAGCATGCCAGGTCTGCCACCACCGCATCTAACACGAGCATGCCTTTGGGCGTGCAGCGCAATCGCGAATTGCCGAGCCGCTCGATGAATCCATGTTCCAGCAACGTCTGCTCGCGCGCCGGATCCGGATCGCGGCCGGAAAGTTGCTGCCACCTTGCAAGATCAACACCTTCCGTCAGTCGCAGACCCATCAGCAGGAGTTCGTCCGCCTGCTCGTCGCGCCCCAGTTCCTCCTGATCCCGCATTCCATGGCCGGAAGCCTCAACGAGTTCGAGCCACGTCTCCGGGTGACGCTCCGTCGCCGTTGCGATCTTGTGCGGTCCCCGCGTTAGCCGGCCATGAGCACCTGGACCGATGCCGGCGTACTCCCCATAGCGCCAGTATGTGAGATTGTGCCGGCTCTCTGCGCCGGGTCGGGCATGATTGGAAACCTCATAGGCCGGCATTCCGTGCCGCGCCGTAATCTCCTGGGTCGCCTCGTAGAGGTCGGCGGATTGATCGCCGTCGGGTACAATCAGCTTGCCCGCCTTGTGCAGACCGTAGAAGGCCGTGCCCTCCTCGATCGTGAGTTGGTAGAGCGACAGGTGGTCCACAGCATAGGAAATAGCCTGTTTCAGTTCCGCCTCCCAAGCCGAAACCGTCTGGTTGGGGCGCGCATAGATGAGGTCGAAGCTCATGCGTGGGAAGATCTCCCGCGCCAGTCTGATCGCCTTCAGCGCGTCGGCAACGTCATGCAACCGTCCAAGGAACTTCAGATCAAGGTCGTTCAGCGCCTGGACGCCGAGCGAGACCCGGTTGACGCCGGCGGCTCGATAACCTCGGAAACGTTCGGCTTCAACACTGGAAGGATTGGCTTCCATCGTGATCTCGATCCCATTGGGCACGTGCCAATGGCGTGCAATCCCGTCGAGCACCGCCGCAACGGTCGCCGGTTCCATCAGCGAAGGAGTCCCTCCGCCAAGAAAGATGCTGGTGACGGTCTTCGGCCCTGCCATCCGCCGCATCGTCTCCATCTCTTTAAGGAAGGCGGCGACAAACCGAGGCTGGTCCACCGACCGATGGCGGACATGGCTATTGAAGTCACAATAAGGGCACTTGGCCGCGCAGAAGGGCCAATGCACGTAGATCCCGAAACCGGGTTCGCCGGTGTCGGGCAAGAGTGTCGCGTCGAAGTTCACCGGGCCTCAGGCCTCCAGACAGGTTTCGACGAAGCGTTTGAAGGCTCGGGCGCGATGGGATAGCGCTTCCGGCTCGCCACGGCTCCAGCCGTGTTTCTCGTCTGAACTCATTTCCCCAAAGGTAGTATCGTAGCCATTGGGCTTAAAGATGGGATCGTAGCCAAAACCCTTCTCACCACGAGGTGGCCAGACAACGGTGCCCTCGACCTCGCCGCGGAAAAGCTCCGTGTGGCCATCCGGCCAGGCGAGGCAGAGCACGCTCACGAAGCGCGCCGTTCGCTGATCTGCGCGGGTTAAGTGCTTTTCCTGCAGTGCATTCTCCACCTTCTCCATTGCCATCTGGAAGTCGCGGCTACCGTCCTCGCGTTCGGCCCAGTTGGCTGTATAAACGCCAGGAGCGCCCCCAAGCGCATCCACCATCAGACCGGAATCATCCGACAGGGCCGGAAGGCCTGAGGCCTTGGCCGAGGCCAGCGCCTTGATCGCCGCATTCTGTTCGAAGGTGGTACCAGTCTCCTCAGGCTCTTCGAACTGCAGTTCCGCCGCCGACCTGGCGGAAAAACCAAAGGGACCAATCAGCTCAGCAATTTCTCGGATCTTCCCGCCATTGTGGCTAGCCACGACGATCGTCTTAGTATCGAGCTTGCGCATGCTTATTCCTCAGCCAATTGACCAGAGGCCTGGTTCGGCACATTCCAGACTGTTCCCCGCTGGATCGCGGAAATAGAGGGAACGGGCACCGTTCGGCCAAATGACGTTGCTTTCAATAGGCGTCCCGGCGGACTTCAGGAGGACCGCCACGTCGTCCAGTTTGTTTCGGGCGACGCGGAAACAGGCGTGGCCCGCGCCGAGCGCTCCATGCGGCGGCACCTGCGGCCCATCCTCTGGTGGCGCTTTCACGGTTTCCGTCGGATTGAAGATAAGAAGGACGCCTTGCCCGCAGCGGAAGAAGACATGCCGATCCCCCGCGCGAACGATCCGCTCCAGGCCCAGGGTCCCACCGTAGAACGTCTCGGCTGCATCAAGGTCGTCAGCATAGAGCGCGGTTTCCAGAATACCCTCGATCAGCACCAGGTCCTCCGTTCAAGTGGCGATCACTTGCTTCTGCAACGCCACCAGTTCCTGCGTTCCCGCCTGCGCCAGCTTCAAAAGGGAAAGGAATTCTTCCTCGGTGAAAGGAGCCCCTTCCGCCGTGCCCTGAATCTCGACAATGCCGCTCGCGCCAGTCATGACGAAATTAGCGTCTGTCTCCGCAGCGGAGTCTTCCAGGTAATCGAGATCGATCACCGGCTGGCTCGCAAAGATCCCGCAGGAGATCGCCGCGACGTGGTCCTTCAACACCTTGTCGAGCTTCACCATGGAGCGGCCTTCCATCCACTTCAGGCAATCGTGAAGCGCGACCCAGCCGCCCGTGATGGCGGCAGTTCGCGTTCCGCCATCGGCCTGAATGACATCGCAATCGACGGTAATCTGCTTCTCTCCAAGAGCGGAAAGATCGACGACTGCCCGCAAGGATCGGCCGATCAGCCGCTGGATTTCCTGAGTGCGCCCGCCCTGCTTGCCAGCCGTTGCCTCGCGCCTCATGCGGTCACCGGTCGCGCGCGGAAGCATGCCGTATTCGGCAGTCACCCAACCCTTGCCACTGTTGCGAAGCCACGCCGGCGGCTTCTCCTCAAGGCTGGCGGTGCACAACACATGTGTGTCGCCAAACCGCACCAGGCAGGAGCCTTCTGCATGCTTAGAGAAATTGCGCTCGAAAGACACCTTGCGCATCTGGTCGGTTTTTCTGCCTGAAGGCCGCATCTGTTGCTCCCCGAAGAGTTCGTACCGCCTTCTAAGGGCCTACCTGTGCATTTGCAAAGAAAAAGGGCGGCTCAAAGGGCGGCGCACCCCAGTGAGCGAAAACGCTGTTGGCGAACCCGCGAGCGAGGGACTATAGTTTTGGAGCAGTCACAAGAGGCAAGAACAGGACGATGAGCTTCATGGCACGGAGGGACAACGGCGCGCCGCTGGACGACCGTTCCCGCGAAATCTTTCGACGTATCGTCGAATCCTATCTGGATACGGGGGAACCCGTCGGTTCTAGAAATCTTTCCCGCCTTTTGCCGATGTCACTATCGCCCGCCTCGGTTCGCAACGTCATGAGCGATCTTGAGGAACTAGGTCTTATCTACGCTCCGCACATCAGCGCGGGGCGGCTGCCGACGCAGTCAGGCCTGCGTTTCTTTGTTGATGCCTTCATGCAGGTGGGTGATCTTTCGGAGGAAGAGCGGACTTCAATCGAACGCCAGATCCGGCCGGAGGAGCGTGACCGGCCCTTGGAAGCGCTGATGAACGAGGCGAGTCAGATGTTGTCCGGTGTGTCGCGTGGCGCGGGTATCGTTATCACGACCAAAAGCGACCCGGTGCTGAAACATGTGGAATTCATCCGTTTAGAACCGACAAAGGCGCTCGCTGTGCTTGTTGGCGAGCATAACCAGGTAGAAAACAGGATCATTGAGCTGCCGGCGGGGGTGACGTCCTCGCAACTCGTTGAAGCTGCCAACTTCCTCAATGCGCATCTCGGCGGGCAGACGCTGGTTGAGCTTCGGGGCCAACTTCAGATGCTCAAGGCCGCGGTTCAGGACGAACTGACGGTTCTCAGCCAGGATCTGGTTGAACGCGGTCTCGCCGTCTGGTCCGGAAGTCACGACGACGATAAGCCTAACCAGTTGATCGTTCGAGGCCGCGCCAATCTTCTGGAAAGCATTACGGAGACGGAAGATCTCGATCGGCTGCGCATGCTGTTCGACGACCTGGAGAAGAAAGACAGCCTCATCGAACTTCTGGATCTTGCTGAAACAGGGCCTGGTGTCCGCATCTTCATCGGATCGGAGAACAAGCTCTTCTCTCTTTCCGGATCGTCACTCATCGTCGCTCCCTATCGCGACCAGGAAGAGCGGATAGTCGGAGCCGTGGGTGTAATAGGGCCGACCAGATTGAATTATGCGAGGGTGGTTCCGATGGTCGATTACACCGCCCAGCTCCTGGCCCGACTGACTCGTCAGCCGATCTAGCTGCCCATCGCCTTCGAAGCCTTGATTTTTGTAGCTCAAACCTCGATATCGGGCACGACTTCGTGAACACGTACACCGGAGAAGGTCATGACCGAAGAGACAAAGACGAACCGACCTGACGCGGCCAGAAACGAACAGGCCTCCGAAAACAGTGCGGAAACCTTGGCGTCCGCTCTCGAGGGGTCGCAAGCTACGGATGCGGCTGAAGCGCCAGTTGCCGAGCCAGATCCGACCGAGGCTCTAAAGGCAGAGAATGCGGAACTGCGCGACCGATTTCTTCGCATGGCGGCTGAAATGGAAAATCTGCGCCGCCGGACTGAGCGAGACGTCAAGGATGCCAAATCCTATTCGGTTGCCGGTTTCGCCCGAGACATGCTCGCAGTGTCTGACAACCTCCGCCGTGCACTCGACGCCGTGCCGGCTGATGTCCGGGACAATGCAGATCAGACTCTAACGACACTTCTCGAAGGCGTGCAAATGACGGAGCGCTCCATGCTGTCGGCGCTGGAGCGGCATGGTGTCAAGAAAATCGAAGCGGAGGGCGAGAAGTTCGACCCGAACTTCCATCAAGCCATGTTCGAGATCCCCAATGCGGATGTGCCCAATAACACGGTTCTCCAGGTTGTTCAGGCAGGCTTCACCATCGGCGAACGCGTCCTGCGCCCCGCCATGGTGGGTGTTTCAAAGGGCGGCCCCAAGGCAGAGGCGCAACACGGTACAGTCGAGGCATCCGAGAAAGCACAAAGCTGAAGCTGTCCCTCCGATAAACACGACAAAACCGCCTGCATCGAAAGATTCAGGCGGTTTTTTCATGGGTGTACCGAAGGTTCAAGCGGCGTTCGACGCGTGCTCTTCATTGAGGAATGCATAGATGGCAGACGCTGAATCAGTCTGCCGAAGCTTGTGGACCAGATCCTGATCCCGAAGCACACGGGCAATCCGCGAAAGTGCCTTCAGGTGATCGGCACCGGCGCCCTCGGGCGCGAGCAGCAGGAAAACGAGATCCACGGGCTCATCGTCCAGTGCTTCGAAATCAACAGGGTTCTCGAGCCGGGCGAACACGCCCTTAATGGCGGAGATGCTGTTGAGCTTGCCGTGCGGGATCGCCACACCGTGTCCGACGCCAGTTGAGCCCAGCCGCTCGCGCTGCAGGATGACGTCAAAGATTTCCCGTTCCGGCACGCCAGCAAGCTTGGAAGCCTTGGCGGCAAGCTCCTGCAGCAGTTGTTTCTTGGAGTTTACCTTCAGAGCGGGAATTATTGCATCTTGCTGCAGCAAATCTGCCAAAGCCATTCTCTTCATCCTTTGTACCACCACAGGGGTGGAGGGAGCGCTGTTGCCAACGCTCGCCCAGAGATCCGTTAGCCTTTGATATTGGCGGCGTCGATCCAGCCAATGTTGCCGTCATGTCGGCGGTAGACGATGTTGAGTTCCTCGTTCCCGGGTGTGCGGAAGAGGAGGATCGGTTCGTCGGTCATGTCCAACGCCATGACGGCGGTAGCGACCGACATCGTTCTCAATTGCTTGGAGCTTTCAGCCACGATGGTTGGCGCGAAATCCTCTGGGATCTCGTCACCCTCTTCGGGAACCGCATCCATGACGGTGTATGCGATATTGGCCTGTCCATTACCCTGCGCACCGGCATGATGGTCCTTGAGCTTCCGCTTGTAGCGGCGCAGCCGCTTTTCAATGCGTTCAGCTGCTGCGTCGAAGCTAAGTTGTGGGTCGTTGGCTTGGCCTGCTGCATGAAGAACGATGCCCGTGTCGAGGTGAACGGAGCAATCGCTCGAAAAGCGGGAGCCCGCCTTGGCCACGATGACCTGGCTGGAATACCCGCCGTCGAAGTACTTGGTGATAGCGTCGGCGATCTGCGATTCAATCCGCTGGCGGAACGAGTCGCCGATTTCCATCTGCTTACCAGATACACGCACACTCATGGATTAATTCCTTCTTGTCGTGACTTGCGTGTTTCAGTCTACGCCAAGCTGCCCCCTCATCCAAGCGTATCAGGTCGCGGGAATGAAAATGAGACTGGAAGACTGAGATTGGGGGTTGTTCTTTGCATCCGTTGCAATTCGGGCGGGCTTCTAACTCCGGGGGGCACGAAAGTCAACGCATCGCTAATAGAGATCCCGAACCAGTAGGTGGTGTGACAACGGGCAAACCGGCATTTGGGTAGATAGACAATGACGGGAGCGGGCTCGAACGATGATGCGGAGGTGCCTTCACGAGGCTGCTTCTCTGCTGCCGGCTACGGCAGCATTGAAGTCGGCAAAAAACTGCTGCGCGAGCTTACGGGATGCGGAATCGATCAAGCGAGACCCCATCTGTGCAAGCTTCCCGCCTACCTGAGCCTTGGCCGTGTAGCGGAGGATCGTTTCCTCCCCGTCCTCCACAAGCACGACATCCGCTGCACCCTTGCCGAAACCGGCGATGCCGCCCTTGCCCTCACCGGAAATTGTGTAGCTTTCAGGAGCGTTGATGTTGGAGAGGGTGATCTCGCCGTTGAAGTTTGCTGTGACGGGACCAATCTTGATGCGGACGGTCGTCACCAGTTCCGTGGCGGAGCGTCGTTCGAGGCTTTGGCAGCCTGGCACGCACTGCTTGAGGACTTCTGGATCATTCAAGGCCTCCCATACCACGTCCCGCGGCGCGGCGATGCGCTCTTCACCATCGACATCCATGCTGACCTCCTCCGATCATCCCAGATAAGGTTACGGCAGGGGAAAGCGCTTTGCCAAGTGCCAGCCGAATGCTATTTGCAGCCCAACCACGAGTAAGCTGGAAGAAAACGTTGAGGAACAAGGACAATCGCTCCGTTAGAAGGCAAGGCAAGGGGCGCCTGCCGGCGAAGGCCCATTCAGCCCGTCCTGCCCAGGTCACACGTTCCCGTGCCGGATCAACGGCGACACCCGGGACGCCAGAGGAAGCTGGGCCGCAGCGCGTGCTGTTCGACCGCGAAGGTGAGCGCCCGGCCGAGCGCCTACCGTTGATCCTCGAATCATCCGGTGCTGGCGATTTTCACCTGATCGACACGGGCAACGCGCTCAAGCTTGAGCAGTACGGGCCCTATCGGATCGTTCGACCGGAGGCCCAGGCACTGTGGCGGCCTTCGGTGGGCGCGTCTGCCTGGGAAAAGGCGGATGCGATCTTTACCGGCGATACGGACGAGGATGGCATGGGCCGCTGGCGTTTCCCGCGAGAGGCGCTTGGCGAAACTTGGCCCCTGTCACTCCTCGGCGTGGATTTTCTCGGCCGGTTCACGTCTTTCCGCCATGTCGGCGTTTTTCCAGAGCAGATCGTCCACTGGCAATGGATGAAGCAGCAGGTCGAGGCCGCGGGCCGGCCGGTCAAGGTTCTCAATCTCTTCGGCTATACCGGTGTCGCCTCGCTTGTGGCCGCTGCCGCCGGTGCCGAGGTCACCCATGTCGATGCCTCGAAGAAGGCGATCGGCTGGGCGAGGGAGAACCAGGCGCTTTCCCGGTTGGAACGAGCGCCGATCCGCTGGATCTGCGAGGATGCAATGAAGTTCATCCAGCGCGAGGAGCGTCGCGGCAATCGCTATGATATCATCCTTACGGACCCGCCCAAATTCGGCCGCGGTCCGAATGGCGAGGTCTGGCATTTGTTCGAGCACCTGCCGCTGATGCTCGACATCTGCCGCGAACTCCTTTCTCCCAAGGCGCTCGGGCTCGTCTTGACGGCCTATTCCATCCGGGCAAGCTTCTATTCGATCCACGAGCTGATGCGTGACATCATGCGCGGCGCAGGCGGCGTCGTCGAATCCGGCGAGCTTGTAATCCGCGAGGCGGGCCTTGAAGGCGAGAGCCGCGGCCGCGCTCTCTCGACATCCCTTTTCAGCCGTTGGATTCCCGAATGACAGACGAGACGAGACGGGCCGGAGCGCGTCGGGTAGGGCAGGTCAAGGAGGTCACCAGCCTCTCAAACCCGATCATCAAGGACATCAAGGCTCTTACCAGCAAGAAGGACCGCGAGCAGAACGGTACCTTCATGGCTGAGGGACTGAAGCTTATCATCGACGCCCTGGAACTGGGTTGGACAATCCGAACGCTGGTCTACGCCAAGGCGGCCAAAGGAAAGCCTCTTGTGGAACAAGTGGCCGCAAAGACCTTTGCGAGTGGCGGCTTGGTTCTGGAGGTAAGCGAGAAGGTGCTCTCCTCCATCACGCGGAGGGACAACCCGCAGATGGTCGTGGGTATTTTCGATCAGCGCTGGGCGTCGCTGGATGCGCTTCAACCGGAAAAGGACGCCACCTATGTTGCCCTGGATCGGGTGCGCGATCCAGGAAATCTCGGGACAATCATTCGTACGGCGGACGCGGCCGGCGCCGCAGGTGTCCTTCTCATTGGCGACTGCACGGATCCGTTCTCGCTCGAAACGGTGCGAGCGACGATGGGGTCGATCTTTGCGATCCCGCTGGTGAGGACTGCTCCCGACGAGTTTCTTGCTTGGCGCAAGAGGGCTGGCGTCGAGGTGGTTGCGACCCATCTGGAGGGGGCTGTCGATTACCGTACGGTGGATTACACGAAGAAGCCGATCGCGCTTTTGATGGGGAATGAGCAGTCGGGCTTGCCTGACGCTCTGGCCAAGGCCGCCGACCGGCTTGTCCGGATTCCGCAGCAGGGCAGGGCAGACAGCCTTAATCTTGCCATCGCAACAGCGGTCATGCTGTTCGAGACGCGCCGTCACCTCCTGTCACTGGATGACATTCGATGAGTTCGCGGACGCATGCTCTTTCACGGCCGGCCGTTGCCGTGCTGATTATTGTTGTCGCGGTTATTCTCGATCAGGCAATCAAGTTTGCAGTAGAGGCATACCTGCCCCTGCAGGAGGCGGTGCCTCTGCTTCCAGTCCTGGCGCTCTACCGGACCTATAACCTCGGCGTCGCCTTCTCACTGCTGTCGGGCATGGAGCGAGAGTTCATCATCGGCATGCGGATCGTCATTGTCGGCTTCGTCGTCTGGCTGTGGAGGCGAACGCCACCTGAACGCTCTTTTGCGCATCTCGGCTTCGCTCTGATCATCGCTGGCGCTATTGGCAATCTGATCGATGGTTTTCTCTATGGCCACGTGGTGGACTACATCTTGTTCCACACCGCCGCCTGGTCGTTCGCAGTCTTCAACCTCGCGGACAGTTTCATCTCGATCGGTGCGGGGATGGTGATTCTGGACGAGATCATTGGCGGAAAGAAGAACTCCAAGGCCGATCCATAGGCCGGCTGGAGTGTGAATGATCCGGTCGCTGGAGGCATCGGTCATCGTCATCTGCTGAGCCGGAACGCCTTTTCTGTCCGTCGCATAGCATTGTCATTTTTCTGTCGTTGGATAATGATTATTGGCGGTGACTTGAACTGGCGGACAATCACCATGGCTCTCGAACTCCTGAAGCAAGACGTGAACGCAGTACCTAATCAGCAGATGCTGGCGGACCCGGCCGATGACGTGTTCGGCCGCATCGGAAGCCTTGAGACCCGCCTCGCCCGTACGGCGCGCGAGATCGATGCTGCTCAGGCTGTGCGCTACCGCGTTTTCGTCGAAGAGATGAAGGCGCAGCTGCCGCCAGAAGCAATGCGCCAGCGCCGCGACATCGACGCCTATGACGCCTTCTGCGACCATCTTCTGGTGGTCGATCGGGCGATAGAGGGTGACATCGAGGATCAGATTGTCGGCACCTATCGCCTGCTCCGGCAGCAGGTGGCGATCGCACATGGCGGCTTCTACTCCTCTTCAGAATTCGACGTCGCACCGCTGCTTGCTCGGCATCCGGACAAGCAATTCATGGAGCTTGGCCGCTCCTGCGTGCTGCCGGCCTATCGCACCAAGCGCACGGTCGAACTCCTCTGGCAGGGCAATTGGGCCTATGCTCTCAAGCACGGTATGTCGGCCATGTTCGGCTGCGCGTCCTTCCCCGGCATCCGACCGGAAGAGCACGCGCTGGCACTCTCGTTCCTACACCACAACGCCCGCGTCAAAGGCGAGTGGATGGCTTCAGCGCGTCCCGAGCTTTACCGCGAGATGGACCTGATGCCGCTCGAGGCAATCAATGCGCGCAAGGCGCTGGCCGCCATGCCGCCGCTGGTGAAAGGCTATCTGCGCCTTGGCGCCATGATCGGCGCCGGCGCGGTGGTCGACCAGGCCTTCAACACCACCGATGTGCTGGTGGTGCTGCCGATCTCGTCGATCTCCGACCGCTACATCAACTACTACGGTGCCGATGCCGGCCGCTTCGCAAGCTAGGCAGCAGGCGACGCGGAACAGCCGGGATCAGCTCCCGGCGTTATAGGCGGCGATCGCCGCCATGTTGACGATATCACTGTCCTTCGCCCCCATCGAGGTGATCTGCACCGACTTGTCCAATCCGACCAGCAGCGGGCCAATCACGGTCGCCGCGCCAAGCTCCTGAAGCATTCGCGTCGAGATCGATGCCGAGTGGATCGCCGGCATCACTAGGACATTTGCCGTACCGGACAGCCGGCAGAACGGGTACTGTTCCATCCGCTGCGGGTTGAGTGCCACATCGGCTGCCATCTCGCCGTCGTACTCAAAATCGACGCGGCGCTTGTCGAGGATCTTGACCGCTTCACGCACGCGCTCCGAGCGTTCGCCGGTTGGCTGTCCGAAGGTCGAATAGGCAAGCATGGCCACACGGGGCTCATATCCCATCCGCCGTGCCACACGCGCTGCCTCGACCGCGATGTCGGCGAGCTCTTCCGCTGTCGGCATGTCGTGCACCGCCGTGTCGGCGACGAAAACCGTGCGGCCGCGCGACAGTGCCAGCGAGATGCCGATGACCTTGTGTCCCGGTTTGGTATCGATGCAGCGGCGAACGTCCTGCAGGGCGGTTGCATAGTTGCGCGTCGTACCGGTGACCATGGCATCCGCATCGCCGACAGCGACCATCGTCGCGGCAAAATGGTTGCGGTCGTTGTGGATCAGGCGCTGCACGTCGCGCAACAGGTATCCCTGCCGCTGAAGCCGAGCATAAAGATGATCGATGTAGGCCTCAACGCGGTTTGAAATCCGTGCGTTCACGATCTCGATGCCTGGCCTGTCGAGATCAATGCCGGCTTTTTCTGCCGTAGCGAGGATCACGTCGTCACGCCCGAGCAAGATCGCGGTTCCAAGGCCTTGATGGGCGAAGGATACCGCAGCCCGCATAACCTGTTCTTCTTCCGCCTCGGCGAAGACGACCCTCTTCGGAAAGCGGCGTACCCGTTCGTAGATACCTTGGGTGGTTACTGCCATGGGATCGCGACGGGCAGATAGCTCGCGCGCATAAGCGTTCAGATCCGGTATGTTCTTCTGCGCAACTCCGCTCTCCATTGCAGCCTCGGCGACAGCCACCGGGATTGCCGAAATGAGCCGCGGATCAAAGGGGACGGGAATGATGTATTGCGAGCCGAAGCGCGGCCGGTTGCCCTGATAGGCCGCAGCCACGTCATCCGGCACATCCTCTCGCGCCAGATTGGCCAGCGCGTGAACGGCAGCAATCTTCATCGCATCGTTGATCTGCGTCGCGCGAACGTCGAGCGCACCGCGGAAGATATAGGGGAAGCCGAGGACGTTGTTCACCTGGTTCGGGTAGTCGGACCGGCCCGTGGCCATGATTGCGTCGTCACGGATGCGCGCCACCTCTTCCGGTGTGATTTCCGGGTCAGGGTTGGCCATCGCAAAGATGATCGGCTTCTCCGCCATCGAACGGATCATCTCCTCCGAGAAGGCGCCCTTCTGCGACAGGCCGAACACGACGTCGGCGCCCGCCATCGCCTCTTCCAGTGTCCGCTTGTCGGTCTTCGCCGCATGGGCGGACTTCCACTGGTTCATGCCCTCCGAGCGGCCCTGGTAGATCACGCCCTTGGTGTCGCAGAGAATGATGTTGTCGGGGTTGAAGCCCATCGCCTTGATGAGCTCCATGCACGCAATTGCCGCTGCACCGGCGCCGTTGCAGACGAGCTTCGTCGTCTTGAGATCCCGCCCCGTCAGCTCCAGGGCGTTGATGAGGCCTGCGGCGGCAATAATTGCTGTGCCATGTTGGTCGTCATGAAACACCGGAATGTCCATCAGCTCCCGCAGGCGGCTCTCGATGATGAAGCATTCGGGAGCCTTGATGTCTTCCAGGTTGATGCCGCCGAAGGAGGGTCCGAGGAAGCGCACGCAGTTGACGAACTCGTCGACGTTTTCGGTGTCCACCTCGAGATCGATCGAGTCGACATCGGCGAACCGCTTGAAGAGAACGGATTTTCCTTCCATCACTGGCTTGGAGGCCAGCGCGCCAAGATTGCCGAGGCCGAGGATCGCGGTCCCGTTGGAAATCACCGCCACCATGTTGCCGCGCGTCGTGTAGTCGTAAGCCGATGCCGGGTCAGCGGCGATTGCCTTCACCGGTACGGCCACCCCCGGCGAATAGGCGAGCGAAAGGTCGCGCTGTGTCGCCATGGGTTTCGTCGGGTTGATTTCGAGCTTCCCCGGGCGTCCCTGGGCGTGAAAGGCAAGCGCTTCCTGTTCGGTCACGGAAGCACGCGTGCGGGCGGCCTTGTCGTTCATGGGTGAAGCTCCTCCAGCTTTTTGTGGGCAGCCCCTGTCCCGGCCGCTCTATCGGTTGTCTTTTGCGGGTCACAATCGATAGTGTTGCCCATCCTCTTGCGCAACAGAAAACCGGCCTGTGACCCAACACCCACGCTTCGCCATCGATGCTCTGACCGCCGCCGAGCTTGTCTCGGAGGAGAGCCGCGCGACGGCAACGCCGATGATGGAACAGTATATCGAGATCAAGGCGAACAACCCGGGATCGCTGCTGTTCTATCGCATGGGGGACTTCTACGAGCTCTTCTTCGAAGATGCGGTCGAGGCTGCCCGGGCGCTTGGCATCACGCTGACGAAGCGCGGCCAGCATATGGGACAGGACATTCCCATGTGCGGCGTGCCGATCCACGCCGCGGACGACTACCTGCAGAAGCTCATTTCGCTAGGTTTCCGGGTGGCAGTCTGCGAGCAGGTGGAAGATCCGGCTGAGGCGAAGAAGCGTGGCTCCAAGTCGGTGGTGAAGCGGGACGTCGTCCGCCTGGTTACGCCTGGGACGCTGACCGAGGAGAAGCTGCTTTCTCCTTCGGAATCGAACTATCTGATGGCACTTGCCCGCATCCGCGGTACTTCTGAGCCGCAGCTGGCACTTGCCTGGATCGACATCTCGACTGGCGTCTTCCGGTTGGCGGAGACGGACCAGTCGCGGCTGCTGGCGGATATCCTGCGGATCGATCCGCGCGAGCTGATCCTGCCTGACACGATGTTCCACGACCCGGAGCTGAAGCCGGTCTTCGACGTGCTAGGCAAGGTGGCCGTGCCGCAGCCGGGCGTGCTGTTCGACAGTGCGACGGCCGAGGGCCGCATCACCCGCTATTTCGGCGTGGGCACCCTCGACGGCTTCGGCAGCTTTTCCCGTGCTGAACTCGCGGCCGCTGCTGCCGCAGTGGCTTATGTGGAGAAGACGCAGATCGCCGAGCGGCCGCCGCTCGGGATTCCGGAGCGTGAAAGCGCAGCATCGACGCTCTTCATCGACCCAGCCACCCGCGGCAACCTTGAGCTGACGCGGACGCTGTCCGGCGACCGGGAAGGGACGCTCCTGAAGGCGATCGACCGTACGGTCACCGGCGGTGGCGCCCGGTTGATCGCCGAGCGGCTGATGTCGCCGCTGACGGACCCGGCGCAGATCAACCGTCGTCTCGATTCCATCTGGTTCCTGCTTGAGGAGCCGTCGCTCTGCTCCGACTTGCGTGCTGCCTTGAAGCAGGTGCCGGACATGCCGCGCGCGCTGTCGCGCCTGGCGCTGGACCGCGGCGGACCGCGCGACCTTGGAGCCATCCTGCAGGGCCTGCGGGCATCGCGGGACGTTGTGGCGTTTCTTGAAAAGGCGATGCTACCGGAGGAACTCGGCGAAGCGCTCGCCGAACTTCAAGCCTTGCCCCAGGCAGTCGAACGCCAACTGAGCGAGATGCTGGCGGACGAGCTGCCGCTGTTGAAACGGGACGGCGGCTTTCTCCGCGACGGCGCCCATGAGGAACTCGACGAGGCGCGCGCGCTGCGCGATCAGTCGCGACGGGTTATCGCCGGCCTCCAGCTGCAGTATGCCGAGGAAACCGGCATCCGATCGCTGAAGATCAAGCACAACAACGTGCTTGGCTATTTCATCGAAGTGACGGCAGGGAATGCAGGCCCGATGACCGACAGCGCGGAGGCGAAAGCGCGCTTCATCCATCGCCAGACGATGGCGAACGCGATGCGCTTCACCACCACCGAGCTTGCCGATCTGGAAAGCCGGATTGCCAATGCCGCCGACCGTGCGCTTTCGATCGAGCTTGCAGCCTTCGACCGGATGGTCGAGGGCGTGACCGCCGAGGCCGAGGCGATCAAGCGCGGCGCCCGCGCCATTGCCGCCGTCGATGTTGCCTCAGGTCTCGCTCTGCTTGCAGAGGAGTGGGGCTATCACCGCCCCACGGTTGACGATTCCCGGATGTTCGCGATCGAAGGCGGTCGCCATCCTGTTGTCGAACAGGCCCTGCGACGCCAGTCCTCCGGCCCCTTCATCGCCAATGATTGCGACCTCTCGCCCCAGGGAGGCGAGTTCGGCGCGCTCTGGCTGCTGACCGGCCCAAACATGGGCGGTAAGTCGACCTTCCTGCGCCAGAACGCGCTGATCGCGATCCTGGCGCAGATGGGCTCCTTCGTCCCGGCGGCATCGGCCCATATCGGCGTCGTTGATCGTCTCTTCTCCCGCGTCGGTGCTTCCGACGACCTCGCCCGCGGCCGCTCCACCTTCATGGTCGAGATGGTCGAGACGGCGGCGATCTTAAACCAGGCGACCGACCGCTCGCTGGTGATCCTGGACGAAATCGGTCGCGGGACTGCGACCTTCGACGGGCTTTCCATCGCCTGGGCAGCCGTCGAGCACCTGCACGAGGCGAACCGCTGCCGTGGCCTTTTCGCAACCCATTTCCACGAACTGACGGTGCTCTCGGAAAAGCTGAACCGGCTCTCCAACGCGACGATGCGGGTGAAGGAGTGGGATGGCGAAGTCATCTTCCTCCATGAGGTGGGTCCGGGCGCGGCAGACCGATCATACGGCATACAGGTGGCGCGGCTCGCCGGTCTGCCGCCCTCCGTCGTTGCCCGTGCCCGAGATGTCCTGACCAAGCTGGAAGATTCCGATCGCAAGAACCCGGCCAGCCAGCTGATCGACGACCTCCCCCTTTTCCAGGTGGCCGTCCGGCGCGAGGAGCAACGCCAAGCGGGCCCCTCAAAGGTCGAGGAAGTCCTGAAGTCGATCAATCCGGACGACATGACCCCGCGCGAGGCGCTGGACGCGCTGTACGCACTGAAGAAGCAGCTTGGCTGACACAGGGTGACTAATTGGAGCCGCGGGCCGAAGTCGCGCTCATCGCGATGACGTCAGCGCCTTGGTGAACGCTGTGATTGTCATATCGATCATTTGCGCATGGAGTTCGCGCCTGGGCCGTCCTCCGCCGTCAGTACATATCGGATCACCAATCTTTTCTACTTCGGCAAGTCGTGAGGCCCCGGGGCTTGCACTCGGGAAACATGCTGAAATGACTAGCGTCCGTGACAACGGAATAGCTCGACTTGTCGATCAGTTCCTGCTGCCTCTGAAGCCTGTGCGGTTGACGGGATCTCTCCCGGCCGACCGAGATTGATCAGGTTAACGGGGATCGAAATCCGCGAGAAGCTCTCGATGTCAAACACATCGATGGGTGCAGGGTCAATTACTACTGCGAATTTTATGCGGTTGTCCCTGTTGTCGCGGTCAGCCGATTGCAGATCCATGCTGTGAAGATCAACTCCGCTTTGCCTGACCCATTCACAAAGCGAAGCGTTGTTTGCATCGGTATCGCAATAGGCTGCAAGGAGACGGGGATCGATGCGCGCGCCTGCGACCGCCAGAGCCGTGGTGCCGCCCATTGAAAGACCAACAACACCGACCTTTCCGCGCTCAAGATGTTCCCGGAAAAAGGTACTTTGCTCTATCCCATCCAGGGTTTCCGTGAGATCGGCAGGCCTTTTCCAGATTCGCATCGTCTCGGCTGCCGACCTGTTCCCTCCTGAACCGCCCGGATGCGTAGGTGCCGCCACCACAAACCCCTTCTGGGCCAACGGCACTGCAATCCAGCTCATGGACTGCGGGTTCCCTGCCAGACCAGCGCCATGCGAAAGCAAGATGATTGGAAACGTCGATTCTGAGATGGGTGCGGCGTCCATTGCGGGCGTTCCCACGAAAAACTTGCTCTCGCCCAGAACGACTTGTTTGCCGCCCGGTTTCGCTGGATACCAGACTGTAACATCGAGATTGCCGCCGCGCTCGTCGGAGGGAACCACCATATGGTGGACACCGACGTTGTCCAGGGCTTCAGCCGGCTGCTGGATCGATGATAAGGCGAACGCCGCCAGGAAGAGCTTCGACCACCTTGCCATGGCATTCTCCACTTCTCGTATTGTGGCTGAGGGCTGGATCACTCGCAGCCTGACGATTGCGCAGACTGGATGCCCGTTCCTGAGGCAGCCACGACCTCAAATGCGTTCAAGGTGGTCCTGCATCGCGATGTTGGACCGTCGGGTGAGGCCCCGAAGGCAAGTACCCCGTTTCTTCTCATGTCCTTCGCGTGCCAGCGTGGTAAGGCTTCTTTCGCCAACTAGTCGCGCCGTTCTTGCTGAGTTACTGCATTTGTTCTCAATCCCCTTGCCATTTGTCGCGGGACTGCTTTTCGTCCTGGTGCTCCATCGTTCGCTTGAGGGCGTAGAGGTGCGAGGCTCACGACGCTACTTACGAGCTTTCCTGCTCGCCTATGCTTTGCAGGGAATAATTGTCGGGTTGCGCTTCGGCTATGGAGTTCGCGCCCTTGCGTTCGTTCAGCCGGTTACGGCGGGCATCATGCCGCCGCTCGCCTATCTTGCGTTCCGCGCCCTTGCCGCCTCACCTATGAAGCAGGTCTGGTGGCATCTGGGTGCGCCTCTGTCAGTGGCCCTGGCGATGGCCACCCTCCCGCTGCTGGTCGACCCCTTGCTGGCGGTGATTTTCATTGTCTACGGACTGTTGCTCTTTCGGTTGACGGCCAGCAATTCTAACGCGGTAGCGGAGGCACCTCTTAATCGCGAAGTCCCGGCTTTGCGTGCTGCACGGCTGACGGCCGGGCTGATGATTTTCTTCGCTGTCACGGATGCCATCGTCTCGCTGACCAGCTGGGTGTATGGGCAGGCTCTGGTGCCCACTGCCGTGGGGCTGCTGAACCTGGTCGCCATTGCCGTCGTGCTGGTCTACTACTTTCTGCCGGAGCCACAGTCGCCATTGGCGGCGGGTGTCACGGCGGGGAATGCCGAGCCGTCACCTGATGACCGGTTGCTGGTGGCGAAGGTGCAAGCTGCTTTGGACTACGACAAGCTCTACGGCCGCGAAGATCTAAGCCTGGCGCGCCTCGCTCGCAGCGCAGGCCTCCCGCCGCGCGACGTCTCTGCCGCCATCAATCGGACGACTGGTCTGAACGTCTCGCAATTTGTCAACAATAGACGCGTCAGCGAGGCCTGCCGTCTGCTGCAGGAAACTGACAAGCCGGTGACCACCGTTATGTTCGACTCCGGCTTCGGCACCAAATCAAACTTCAATCGCGAGTTTCGCAGGGTGACCGGAACCAGTCCCTCCCAGTGGCGCGCGAAAAAGAGGCAGGGCGGTAACGGCGCTCAATGACCGCCTCAGCCGACAGTCGCACCGGCGCACACGAAGTGTGAACGCTTCTGTCATCATAAAGACTGTGAAGCACAGCGCGGAGCAGATATAGGCTGCTTGCGACACGCTGGCAGCAGCAGGACGACATGGCTCACGACGACTCGATCGATTTCTCAGGCATCATTGATGTAGACCAGCTGCGTAACGAGTGCCGCGCGGCCGCTGCGGGTAGCGGACAAACAGTGCTGGAGACGCGGGCGGCTCTGCTTGCGGTGCTGCGGGCGGCGAGCGTCGAAGGCCGCAAGAGGATACGCGGCCTTCTCGACAAGGATGGCGGGGGGCTTGCCTGCGCGCGGCGACTGTCGTGGCTGCAGGATCAGTTGATCCAAGTTCTTCACGAGGTCGTGGCGGAGCGATTGCATCCGGAAGCGCCGCAGGTGGCGGTCGCAGCTGTCGGCGGTTACGGGCGTGAGACACTTGCGCCCGGTTCCGATATCGACCTGCTCTTCCTGGTGCCGTCGAAGAATTCAGACGCGATGCGAAGGGCGATCGAGTTCCTGCTCTACGTTCTGTGGGACATGGGGTTCAAGGTTGGTCACGCCACCCGCACGGTCGAGGAGTGCATCCAGCTCGCCAAGACGGATATGACGATCCGCACTGCAATCCTGGAAAGCCGCTATATCTGCGGGGAGGAGGCGCTGGTCGGCGAGCTGGAAAAGCGCTTCGATGCCGAGATCGTCGCCGGTACCGGGCCTGAATTCGTCGCAGCAAAACTCGCCGAGCGCGACCAGCGCCATCAGAAGGCAGGCGACACCCGCTATCTCGTCGAACCCAACGTCAAGGAAGGCAAGGGCGGCCTGCGCGACCTGCAGACGCTCTTCTGGATCGCCAAGTACTATTATCGCATCCGTGATGCGCATGAACTGGTCAAGCTCGGCGTCCTGTCGCGGCACGAATGGAAGGTCTTCCAGAAGGCGGACGATTTTCTCTGGGCCGTGCGTTGCCACATGCACTTCCTCACGGGCAAGGCGGAGGAACGGCTGTCCTTCGACATTCAGCGGGAGATTGCCGAGAGCCTGGGCTATCATAGGCGGCCGGGCCTAGCGGCTGTTGAACGCTTTATGAAGCACTACTTCCTTGTCGCCAAGGACGTGGGGGACTTAACGCGCATCTTCTGTGCAGCCCTTGAGGACGAGCAGGCCAAGGACGCCCCCGGCATCAAGCGCGTCATCTCGCGCTTCACCAGACGCGTGCACAAGATTCCGGGTACGGTGGAATTTGTGCAGGACCGTGGACGTATCACGGTTGCCGATTCCGAGGTCTTCAAGCGCGATCCGATCAACATCATCCGCTTCTTCCATGTTGCAGACATCAACGGGCTCGAGTTTCACCCGGATGCTTTGAAGCGGGTCACGCGCTCGCTTTCCCTGATCAACGACGAGGTCCGTAACAACGACGAGGCCAACCGCCTCTTCATCTCGATGCTGACGTCTCGTCGAGAGCCGGCGCTGATGCTGCGGCGGATGAACGAGGCGGGAGTGCTGGGACGTTTCATCCCGGATTTCGGCCGCATCGTCTCCATGATGCAGTTCAACATGTATCACCACTATACGGTCGATGAGCACCTGATACGCTCGGTGGAGGCTCTTTCCGAGGTCGACAAGGGACAGGCGGCCGACATCCATCCGCTCGCCAACAAGCTGATGCCTTCGGTCGATGAACGGGAAGCGCTCTATGTGGCAGTCCTGCTGCACGACATTGCCAAGGGGCGGCAGGAGGATCACTCGATTGCCGGCGCACGCATCGCCCGCAAGCTTTGCCCGCGTTTCGGGCTCAATGCCAAGCAGACCGAGCTTGTGGTCTGGCTCATCGAAGAGCATCTGATCATGTCAATGACGGCGCAGACGCGCGATCTTCATGACCGCAAGACGATCACCGATTTCGCCGAAAAAGTGCAGTCGATGGATCGCCTGAGATTGCTCCTGATCCTCACCATCTGCGATATCCGAGCCGTTGGCCCCGGCGTCTGGAACGGTTGGAAGGGGCAGTTGCTGCGCACGCTTTATTACGAGACGGAGCTCCTGCTGTCCGGCGGCTTCTCGGAAGTCTCGCGCAAGGAGCGGGCAAAACAGGCGGAGGAGGAGCTTTTTGCCGCTCTTGCGGACTGGAGCCAGAAGGACCGGCGAGTCTATTCGCGGCTCCACTACCAGCCGTACCTTCTTTCGGTCGACCTGGAGGACCAGGTGCGGCACGCCCAGTTCATCCGCGACACCGACCGGGCCGGGCATGCGCTGGCGACAATGGTGCGCACGCACTCCTTCCACGCCATCACCGAGATCACTGTGCTGGCGCCGGACCATCCAAGGCTTCTGTCGATCATCGCCGGCGCGTGTGCCGCCGCCGGTGCCAATATCGCGGACGCACAGATCTATACGACGACCGATGGTCGTGCCCTCGACACCATCCTCATCAACCGAGAGTTCGCCAGCGACGAAGACGAAATGCGCCGCGCGGCAACCATCGGCCGGATGATCGAGGACGTGCTGTCCGGCAAGAAGCGTCTGCCCGAAGTGATTGCGACGCGGGCCAAGGGCAAGAAGCGCAACAAGGCCTTCGACATTCCGCCCTCGGTCGTGCTGTCGAACGGCCTCTCGAACAAATTCACCGTGGTGGAGGTCGAGTGCCTTGACCGGCCCGGTCTTCTGGCGGAGATCACGGCCGTTCTGGCCGATCTCTCGCTCGATATCCACTCCGCACGTATCACGACCTTCGGCGAGAAGGTGATCGACACCTTCTATGTCACTGATCTCCTCGGCTCGAAGATCACCAACGAAAACCGGCAGAGCAATATCATTGCGCGGCTGAAAGCTGTGATGTCCGAGCAGGAAGACGAGCTGCGCCGCGGCATGCCCTCCGGCATGATTGCGCCGGCGCCCATGCCCGCACGTCGTGCGCAACAGACACCACGCCGTTCCAAGGCTGAAGCATGAGCCTCGTCCGCAAGTTTGCCACCGTCGGGGGAGCAACGCTCGGCAGCCGGCTCTTCGGTTTTGCCCGCGAGACACTGATGGCGGCAGCGCTCGGCACGGGCACGATGGCCGACGTCTTCTATGCCGCCTTCCGCTTCCCCAACCTCTTCCGTCGCCTGTTTGCGGAAGGGGCCTTCAACGCGGCCTTCGTGCCGCTGTTCTCCAAAGAGATCGAGACCAATGGGGTGGACGGCGCCAGGCGCTTCTCCGAGGAAGTCTTCGGCGTCCTGTTCTCGGTGTTGATGCTGATCACCATTGCCATGGAACTGGCGATGCCGTGGCTGGTCGACTGGATCATCGCGCCGGGCTTCGCTGATGATCCAGAAAAGTCGGCACTCACCGTCCGGCTGGCCGCAGTGATGTTTCCCTATCTGATGTGCATGTCGCTGACGGCGATGATGAGCGGCATGCTGAATTCGCTACATCATTTCTTTGCGGCGGCCATTGCTCCAGTTTTCCTGAACGTCGTGATGATCGCGGCGCTCGGCTATGCCTGGTGGAGCGGGGCGGATGCGCTATCGACGGCGTGGTATCTCTCCTGGAGCGTCCTGGTCGCCGGCATCCTGCAACTGGCCCTAGTCTACTTCGGAGTCCGCCATGCAGGCATCAGGATCGGCTTCCGGCGGCCCAGGATGACGCCGAACGTCAAGCGGCTTCTCGTTCTCGCCGTACCGGCGGCGATTACCGGTGGTGTCACGCAAATCAACCAAGTGATCGGCCAGGCAATCGCCTCTACCAAGGATGGTGCCATCGCCGCACTACAGTATGCTGATCGCATCTACCAGTTGCCACTCGGCGTCGTCGGGGTTGCGGTTGGGGTCGTGCTGCTGCCGGAACTGTCACGAGCGCTAAAGGGCGGTCACATGAAGGAGGCGGCGGGAATTCAGAACCGCTCGCTCGAATTTGTTCTCTTCCTGACCCTGCCCGCGGCGGCAGGCCTTTGGGTGCTGTCGGAGCCGATCATCCGGGTGCTCTACGAGCGCGGTGCCTTTTCCGCTCAGAATACCGAAGTCGTTGCCTCCATCCTGGCGATCTACGGCATCGGCCTACCCGGCTTCGTGATGATCAAGGCTCTGCAGCCGGGCTTCTACGCCCGCGAAGACACCCGCACGCCGATGCGGTTCACGATTATCTCGGTCATCGTGAATTCGGGGCTCGCCATCACACTGTTCCCGCTTCTGGCGGAGCGCGGCATCGCCACCGCCGAAGCCGCCGCAGGATGGCTCAACACCACGCTTTTGTTTGCAACACTTCTCTGGCGCGGCGATCTCCTATGGGAGTGGCAGCTGTTTCGCCGAGCATTGCTGCTTCTGGTTTCCGCAGGCGTGATGGCCGGCGCGCTGGTTTACCTTCTGCCATACGCCGCACCATGGCTACTGCCGCAGGTACCACTTCTCCAGCAGGTCTTGGCCCTCGGCTGCCTCTTGGCATTGGCCATGACGATCTACTTCCCCGTCGCCTTCCTGCTCGGCGGGGCCGATATGGGGATGATCCGGAGAAACCTGAAGCGCAAGCCCACCGAGGGTTAGAGCTACTTCCGGCGTCCGCAATGAGCCCAGCGCCGCTTGGGGCCGATGTCGACATGCACGAGCCCATTGCAATAGCGCCCTATTCCGCCAATTCCCGGAGCCGATGCAGCAGCGGCCAGTATCTTCTTCTCCGACACCCCGGGAACGCGGATATCGGCTGCGTAGCAGCGCGTGTGTTGCGATCGTCCGGATCTTGGGCGGTGACCGGAGGTCACCATCGGCTTCTTTCCTGTCCGCACCGCAATGTGAGCGAGGATAGCTCTAAGCTTATTCGGAAAGCAGCTCGTCCTGACGCTGACGCGTTGAACCGTATAGGCTGCGGTGTAATCATGTTTGAAGATGTTGCCGCGGCGTTTCTGACTGCTGTCGGCTTCCGCAACTCCGCTCACTGCGAACGAGAGCAAGGACGCAAGCGCGACACTATAAACAATGCGCATGGTATCCCCCAAAATCTGGCTCGTGATCATCTCGAGCCTCCGTTGGCGACAAGAAAGTCGTTCCAGAAAATGTCGCAAATAAGGTCAAAATTTGCTTTGGCTTCTAGCGGATGGTCTGCTGCACTGCAAGATAGGAGGCGCAGTCGCCTCAAGAAGAAGAAGAACGTACTTTTTAAGCTGCTGAATCAGAATGTTCTAGTTTCATATGAAGCTATGCATTCGGTGGGCGCCAACAGTTCGGTGTCGCCTAAATTAGCGGCAGGGGCGGGCTTGGTAACGCCAGCCACGGCTTCGCTCCGAAAAAGCGATGCGCAATTGCGGCAGAAAGAAGGCAAGAGGCAGCGCCAGGGGGCATGGACGCCTCTTGATCGGGTGCCTGTTGAGGTGCATAAGCCGGCCCGTTAGCAACATGGCCCGCTGGGCCTGGGGCCCTCCACCAGCCTATTGAGGACAATATGAACACCTTTCAGCCGCTTGTTTTTTCCGGCGTCCAGCCGACAGGGAACCTGCATCTGGGCAATTATCTTGGTGCGATCCGCAAATTCGTCGCACTGCAGGAAAACAACGACTGCATCTATTGTGTGGTGGACCTTCACGCCATTACCGCCCAGCTGGTCCACGAGGATCTGAAGGGCCAAATCCGGTCGATCGCCGCTGCTTTCATCGCATCGGGTATCGATCCGGTGAAGCACATCGTATTCAATCAGTCGGCCGTCCCGCAGCACGCAGAACTTGCTTGGATATTTAACTGTGTCGCGCGGATCGGCTGGATGAACCGCATGACGCAGTTCAAGGACAAGGCCGGCAAAGATCGCGAGAATGCCTCTCTTGGTCTGCTCGCCTATCCGAGTCTGATGGCCGCTGACATTCTCGTCTATCGCGCCACCCACGTACCGGTTGGCGACGATCAGAAACAGCATCTGGAACTCGCGCGTGATATTGCGCAGAAATTCAATATCGATTTCCAGGACAAGATCCGCACGTCAGGTACCGGGGTCGACATGGTGGTGGGCGAAGAGCCGATCCATGGTTATTTCCCGCTGGTGGAGCCGTTGATCGATGGACCGGCTCCACGCGTAATGTCGCTGAAGGACGGCACAAAGAAGATGTCGAAGTCTGATCCGTCAGACCTGTCGCGCATCAACCTTATGGACGACGGGGAGACCATACTGAAGAAGATCCGCAAGGCCAAGACGGATCCGGATTCCCTGCCGAGCGAGGTCGAGGGCCTGAAGGGGCGTCCGGAAGCCGATAACCTCGTCGGCATCTATGCGGCCCTTTCGGACAAGAAAAAGGAGGACGTTCTGAAGGAGTTCGGTGGGCAGCAGTTCTCGACGTTCAAGCCTGCGCTTGCGGATCTGGCGGTTCACGTCCTTTCGCCCATCACCGGCGAAATGCGCCGCCTGATGGACGATACCACCCACATCGACGCCATCCTGCGCGACGGTGGCGAGAGAGCCCGAGCACGCGCAGAAGGTGTGATGGCGGATGTCTCCGACATCATCGGTTTCCTGCGCTGAAGCTATTGGTCCCGTAGCGGGGCCGGTTTTCATTTCTGGGCTTTGGTATAAATTCCGCTGCTCGGGCCCGGAGGGGTTAGGGACTGGGAGAGGGGGCTAACATGGTTTCCAAACGTCTTTCGAGTTTAGAGGGTCATCGCCGCAAGTTCATGGCGGTGATTGACGGCACGCCGGAATGTGAGCGTGCCGTTCACTACGCGGGACGTCGCGCCAAGAACTCCAATGGTGGGCTCGTTTTGCTCTTTGTTATTCCCGAGGGAGATTTCCAGCAGTGGCTGGGCGTAGAGGCGATCATGCGTGCCGAAGCGCGCGAAGAGGCTGAAGCGATCATGGCGAGGACCGCACAGAAGGTGCGTGAGACAATCGGCACCGATCCCGAGGTTGTCATCCGCGAGGGGAATGCCACCGAGCAGATAAACGCGCTGGTAGAAGAAGATCGCGACATCGCCATCCTCGTCCTTGCCGCGGCGTCCGCCAAGGAAGGCCCAGGCCCGCTAGTGTCTGCGATTGCCGGACGAGGTGCAGTCTTCCCCATTCCCGTCACAGTTCTCCCTGACAGCCTGACGGACGAGGAGATCGACGCGCTCTGTTAAGTTGCCTTGACGACGGCTGTCATTAGGCGCACTTGAACGAAAACGTGGTTGCGACTATCTTCTTTTGAATAGTTCTAAGTTTGCGGTGCCGGTCGGCGCTCAGGAGATGTGAGATGTTCATTCAGACCGAGGCTACGCCGAACCCGGCGACCCTGAAGTTCCTTCCGGGCAAGATCGTGATGGACAAGGGTACTGCCGACTTCCGCGATCAGACGGATGCGGAGGCGTCGCCGCTGGCTTCGCGATTATTCGCAGTCCCCGGGGTGACCGGCGTATACTTCGGCTACGACTTCATTACCGTCACCAAGAGCGGAGGGGATTGGCAGCACATGAAGCCTGCGATCCTCGGCTCTATCATGGAACATTTTATGTCCGGTCAGCCTGTGATGGATGGGGGCACGACGACTGCCGAAATCTCCGACGAAGAAGGCGAGTTTTACGAGGACGGTGACGAGACGGTGGTCGCCACGATCAAGGAACTGCTTGAGACGCGCGTACGCCCGGCGGTTGCTCAGGACGGCGGCGACATCACCTTCAAGGGCTTCAAGGATGGCACAGTCTACCTCAACATGAAGGGCGCCTGCTCCGGCTGCCCGTCTTCGACCGCGACGCTGAAGCACGGAGTACAGAATTTGCTTCGCCACTTTGTGCCTGAAGTCCAAGCAGTTGAAGCTCTCTAGAAACGTCGCAGAGCAATGATCGTCCTGGCAATCGATACGGCTGGCGTGGATTGCTCTGCAGCCGTGTTCGACAGTGACAGCGGGCAGATGCTGAGCGCCGTCACTGACATGATCGGCAAAGGGCATGCCGAACGTTTGATGGCCGTGATCGATGAGGCGCTGGCGAAAGCTGGGCGGGTCTTGGCGGATGTTCAGCGCGTCGCTGTGGTTATCGGTCCGGGTTCGTTTACCGGGGTTCGCGTCGGCGTCGCGACCGCACGCGGTCTAGCCCTTGCATTGAGTGCCGAGTGTGTCGGCGTAACGACGCTTGAGGTGTTGGCGCACGGTTTCCGTCAAAACGACGCCCCCAGGCCGCTTGTCGTCGCCATGGATGCCAAGCGTGGAGAGCTCTACGTGCAGGCTTTCGCGACCGATGGAAGTCCCCTCACGCACCCCGCAGCGATGAGCCCGGAAGAGACAGCCGAACTAGCCCGTTCGTTGCCGGCCGAAGTCGTAGGCTCCGGGCGATCGCTCGTCCTGGAGGCGCCGGCGAGCGGGCTGGCTGTCGACCGGTTCGACATCGCCGTCGTAGCCAGACTTGGCGCCGCGCGAACCGTCCACGGTGCGCCCAAACCGCTCTATCTGCGCGGTCCGGACGCGAAGCCGCAGACGGGCTATGCGCTTGCTCGAGCCTGAGGCCAATGATTGACGGATACTTCCAGTGGAAGCCCTTTTTCGAGATAGTCCCGCTGGTCATAGAAGACTGCGCTGAGATTTCCGACGTCCACGGCGATCGCTTCCCCAGGCAATGGAGCGACGACGAGTTTGCCAGCCTGCTCCTGCAGCCCAACGTGTTTGGCTTCGTCGCGCGTCAAACCAACGCCTTCTTCTCCCGGCCGCTCGGAGGCTTCGTGCTTGCTCGCGAGACGGCGGGTGAAGCTGAGATCCTCACCATAGCGGTCTCGGAAAAATTCGCCCGTGCCGGGGTTGGGTGGCGGCTGATGCAGGCAGCGCTGCGAGAAGCGAGCCAGCGGGGCGGAGAAACCATCTTTCTTGAGGTCGAGGCTGCCAACCATCCGGCCGTCCACCTCTACCGGAAGCTCAAATTCGAAACCATCGCGGAGCGACCGGCCTATTACTCGGCATCCGACGGGACCAAATCCACCGCGCTTGTCATGCGGCGCGATCTTCGCTAGGTCGGTCGAACCGTGATTTGATTGAAGGCGGCAAGGTCATGACGGATCTTTCCAGAACGCTTGAGGAGCTGTGTGCCGACAAAGGCATGCGGATGACCGACCAGCGCCGCGTCATCGCCCGCATCCTTCAAGACTCAGACGATCATCCCGATGTCGAGGAACTCTATCGCCGTTCCTCGAAGGTTGATCCGCGCATCTCGATCTCCACCGTTTACCGAACCGTCAAGCTGTTCGAGGACGAGGGTATCATTGAGAAGCACGACTTTCGCGACGGGCGATCGCGCTATGAGACCGTGCCCGAAGAGCATCATGACCACATGATCGACGTAAAGTCGGGCACCGTCATCGAGTTCCACTCGCCAGAAATCGAGGCTCTGCAGGAGCGCATTGCACGGGAGCACGGTTTCCGCCTCGTCGGACATCGGCTTGAGCTCTACGGGATTCCGCTCGACAAGGATGACGCTTGATCACCTGGTTGCGGACCGGTTTCGTCGTCCTGACTCTTTCGATTGTTACTCTGGTCCTCTTGCCGCTCCAACTGGCTGGCTTGGCGCTGGACCTGAAGCTTCGACGCACGCTTCCGCGGCTTTGGCATCGTTTTGCGTGTCGGCTGCTGGGCATTCGCATCCACGTCCATGGTCGACTGGAAAAACGTCGTCCGCTTTTGCTTGCCGCAAACCATGCCTCCTGGAAGGATATCCTCGTCCTCGGGGCAGTCGCAGACGTGGTGTTCATCGCCAAGTCTGAAGTCGGCGAGTGGCCCGTGTTCGGAGTGCTTGCAAAGCTTCAGAAAAGCATCTTTGTCGCTCGCGAACAGAAGCGAAAGGCGGGCCACCAGGTAAACGAGATTGCCAATCGACTGGCGGGCGGCGAAATCGTCGTTCTTTTCCCCGAAGGCACCACCTCGGACGGCAACCGGGTGCTGGAGATCAAGTCGTCGCTGTTCGGTGCCGCTGCGGCCGCCGTTCCTCAGGTGCCGGGGCAGGTCGTCCACGTTCAGCCGGTCGCTATCGCCTACACCCGGGTTTATGGCATGGCGATGGGCCGTTATCATCGCCCGATCGCAGCTTGGCCAGGCGATATCGAGCTTGTCCCTCATCTGATGGGGGTCCTGAAAGCGGAGGCGATCGACGTGGAGATCACCTTCGGCGACACGATCGAGTTCAGGACCGGCGATAATCGCAAGGTTCTCAGCGCAACGGTGGCTGCGCAAATCCGCCGAATGCTGATTGCCCGACTGCGTGGCCGCGACTACAAGTAACAGACCCTTCTATTGCAGGCCGTCTTGCGGTAAGCAGCCCGATCATGAGCACCGATCCGATTTCGACCGCATCCCCGGCAGAGAGCCAGCCCAACGCGAATACCCGCAAGGTCTTCATCAAGACCTATGGCTGCCAGATGAACGTTTATGATTCCATTCGCATGGGCGACGCCCTGGCGAGCGAAGGTTATGCGCCGACGGAGGAGATGGAGGAGGCGGACCTCATCCTTCTCAACACCTGCCATATCCGCGAGAAGGCAGCAGACAAGGTGTATTCCGCGCTTGGGCGCCTGCGCGACATGAAAAAAGCACGCACCGCGCAGGGGCAAGAACTGATGATCGGCGTTGCCGGCTGTGTCGCGCAGGCAGAGGGCGAAGAGATCCTCAGACGAGAGCCTTCCGTCGACGTGGTGATCGGTCCGCAGACGTATCATCGCCTGCCGGCGGCTCTGCGACGCGCGCGGGAGGGCGACCGTGTCGTTGACACCGACTATGCGGTTGAAGACAAATTCGAGCACCTGCCGATGGCTGAGAAGGCTCAGGTCCGCGCGCGCGGCGTCAGCGCCTTTCTTACCGTGCAGGAAGGCTGCGACAAATTCTGCACCTTCTGCGTCGTACCTTATACCCGCGGCTCCGAGGTGTCGCGACCGCTGCGTCAAATCCTCGATGAAGCCCAACGCCTGGTTGATTCCGGCGTGCGGGAAGTTACGCTTCTTGGACAGAATGTGAATGCTTGGCGCGCGACGGGCCCAGACGGGCGGGAGTGGGGGCTTGGAGACCTGCTGTACCGGCTGGCTGAGATACCCGGCCTTGCCCGACTGCGTTACACCACAAGCCATCCCCGCGACATGGACGACCGGCTGATTCAGGCGCATCGCGACCTGCGGACGCTGATGCCCTACCTCCATCTCCCCGTGCAGTCGGGATCGGACCGAATCCTGAGGGCGATGAACCGTCGTCACACGGCGGAGGAATACTTGAGGCTGATCGCTCGTATCCGTAGCGTGAAGCCGGATATGGCGATGTCGGGCGATTTCATCGTCGGGTTCCCCGGTGAGACGGACGCAGACTTCGAGGACACCCTGCAAATCGTCGAAGCGGTCAACTACGCGCAGGCCTTCTCCTTTAAGTACTCAACCCGCCCCGGCACACCTGGCGCGGACCTCCCGGATCAGATTCCCGAAGAAGTAAAGGCTGAGAGGCTTGAAAGACTTCAGTCTCTGCTCTTGAAACAGCAGGCGGCGTTCGCCAAATCATGCGTTGGAAAGGTCATCGATCTGCTGCTCGAGAAGCCTGGGCGGATGCCTGGCCAGATCATCGGGCGCTCTCCGTGGCTACAGTCTGTGAATGTTGATGCAAAACCATCGCAGATCGGTGACATTATTCCGGTACGAATCATTGGAACTGGACCCAACAGCTTGTTTGCAGAGCCGGTGGGGCCTTGAGCGCATCCTGAACGACATGGCGAGGAGCTTGCCTACTTGAACGCAAACGAACTGGTTTCTTCACCCGCACGTCAACCAAGAACTGCTGCGACCGACGCCAACCACTTCGTGCTCACGTTCGAGAACAACAGGTTCGCCAGCGAGCTTTTTGGACAGTTCGACCAGAATTTGAAGCTGATTGAGCAACGGCTCCATGTGGACGCCCGCGCCCGCGGCAATTCGGTCACTATATCGGGAGATGTAACGGCGACGAACCAGGCTCGCCGCGCTCTCGATTTTCTCTACGACCGCCTTCAGAGGGGGGCAAGTGTTGAAACCTCGGATGTTGAGGGTGCGATCCGTATGGCCATGGCGGCTGATGATCAACTGCAGCTGCCGACAATGGAACGCAAGGCCAAGCTCAGCATGGCGCAGATCTCGACTCGCAAGAAGACCATCGCTGCCCGCACTCCTACCCAGGACGCCTACATGCGTGCCCTGGAGCGGTCGGAGCTCGTGTTCGGTGTCGGTCCCGCCGGTACCGGCAAGACGTATCTGGCTGTTGCACATGCCGCGCAGCTTTTGGAGCGCGGAGCGGTGGACAAGATCATTCTCTCTCGTCCAGCCGTTGAAGCTGGTGAGCGCTTGGGCTTTCTGCCGGGCGATATGAAGGAAAAGGTCGATCCTTACCTGCGGCCGCTCTATGACGCACTCTACGACATGATTCCCGGCGACAAGGTCGAGCGTGCAATCACCGCAGGTGTAATCGAGATTGCGCCCCTTGCCTTCATGCGCGGACGTACGCTTTCCAATGCTGCCGTGATCCTCGATGAAGCGCAAAACACCACCTCGATGCAGATGAAGATGTTCCTGACGCGTTTGGGCGAAAACGCCCGGATGATCGTGACCGGCGATCCCAGCCAGGTCGACCTCCCGCGCGGCGTGAAATCGGGACTGGTTGAAGCGCTCCATATCCTAAAGGATGTGGAAGGACTCTCTGTGGTGCGTTTCAAGGACGTCGATGTCGTTCGCCATCCTCTCGTTGGCCGGATCGTCAAGGCATACGACGCCCAATACGATGTACACGAGGAAAGCGGAGAAACCGGCCGCTAGCGCGGTCGGCATGCCATGCCCAACCTAGACATCCAGATCAGCGTGGAAGACGATCACTGGCCCGGCGAGGAGAAGCTTCAGCAGCTCACCCAACGAGTACTGACCGTGGCTGCCGCGTATTTGGAGGCGGAGGAAGCGCAGCCGTTCCCGCCGGATCCTGCCGAACTCTCTTTGGTATTCACCGACGACGAAGCAATCAGAGAGATCAACGCTGAATGGCGGGGCCAGGACAAGCCAACTAACGTGCTGTCTTTCCCTGCCTTTCCTCTCCTTCCCGGGAAGATGCCGGGCCCCATGCTTGGCGACATAGTCATCGCGCGAGAGACGGTGGAGAGAGAAGCGACTGAGCTTGAGAAAGATGCAGAGAGCCATTTGATCCATCTGCTGGTGCACGGTTTCCTGCACCTTTTCGGCTACGACCACATGGAAATCCCCGAGGCCGAACGGATGGAAGCGCTCGAGACTCGCATTTTGGCCACTCTTGGCCTATCTGATCCCTATGCGGGGCAAGACCCGATCAGCTAGCTTGGAACAATGAACGAAATCTCGACACTTGTTGCCCACGAGGGCAAGGACGGTTCGGACAATTCTTCGGAAGAAGGCAGTAGTCCGCAACGACTGGAAATCTCGACCCGGAACAATTCCTCCTTCTGGGCCCGTGCACTAAGGCTTCTGCGACCGGCGCAGGGCGAGCGCCTTCGAGAAGATCTCGCCGATGCACTTCTCACAGATGCCAGTGTCAGCAGCGCGTTCTCCCCTGAGGAGCGGGCGATGCTGCACAACATCCTGCGGTTTCGCGAAGTTCGGGTGGAAGATGTCATGGTGCCGCGAGCCGACATCGAAGCGGTGGACATGACGATGACGCTGGGCGACCTCATGATCCTCTTCGAAGAGACCGGTCGCTCACGCATGCCGGTATACTGCGAGACGCTCGACGACCCGCGCGGCTTTGTTCATATCCGTGATCTTCTCTCTTACCTCGCCAAGCAAGCCCGCAACAAGCGCCGGGCACGGCCCCGTTCGGCAGCTCCCTCGGAGCCAATGCCGCTCGTCAACGAGAAGGTGGAGAAGCCCGCTCGTGTGCCAAAGGCGGCGTTCGACCTCGGTCGTGTCGACCTCAGCAAAACCGTTTCGGACGCTGGGCTCATCCGCAAGATCCTCTTCGTGCCGCCGTCGATGCTCGCCTCCGATTTGCTCCAGAGCATGCAGGCGGCGCGCACACAGATGGCGCTTGTAATCGACGAGTACGGCGGTACTGACGGACTGGTCTCCCACGAAGATATCGTTGAGATGGTTATCGGCGATGTTGAGGATGAGCATGACGACGAAGAAGTGATGTTTTCTCGTACGGGTGAGGACATTTTCGTTGCGGATGCGCGTATCGAGCTCGAGGAAATTGCGAAGGCCATAGGGTCCGATTTCGACATTCGTGACAGCATGGAGGACGTTGATACGCTTGGTGGCCTGATTTTTTCGGCCCTGGGCCGCATCCCGGTTAGGGGCGAGGTCGTCCAGGCCCTGCCAGGATTTGAGTTCCATATCCTCGAGGCCGATCCGCGCCGTATCAAGCGCGTCCGGGTGGTGCGTAAGCGCGCGCTAGCGCGTCGGCGCCAGATAAAGGGTGAGGCTGAGGCAGCAACGGTTGAGGTGAACCGAGTGCATCAGGAGGCTCCGGTCACGGAGACGTCGCCCGTGGGCGAGCAACACCATTAACCGCCTGCATCGTCTTGCAAGGGACGACAGAGACTACAAATTCTGAAAAACTGCAGACCTGATTCGGGGGCTAAGGGAAGCGTTCACATGGAGCGGCTGGCGGGCAGGACAATGCTTCTCTGGGGGATGCCTCGTATTGCCGTGGCGATTGCTGCCGGAGCCGTGGGTGCTTTGGCGCTCCCCCCCTTCAACGTATTTGCCGCCCTCTTCCTCTCCTTTTCCGTTCTCGTATGGCTGCTGGACGGTCTGGCATCCCACCCGGGAGGCGGCACCGTTTCGCGCTTGCGTTCGGCATTTTTCCTCGGCTGGTTGTTCGGCCTTGGCTACTTCGTAGCGGGCCTCTGGTGGCTTGGAAATGCCTTGTTGGTTGAAGCCGATGACTTCGCCTGGGCAATTCCGCTGGCAGTCCTTGGACTGCCGGCCTTTCTCGCACTTTTCTACGGATTTGCCACAATGGTCGCAGCCATTCTGTGGTCGGACGGTTTGGGCCGGCTGGCGGCACTCGCTTTCGGCTTCGGCATCGCCGAATGGCTCCGCGGCTTCGCGGCCACCGGTTTCCCCTGGAACGCGGTCGGCTATGGCGCGATGCCGATGCCGATGCTGATGCAGGCGGCAGGCGTCATCGGACTGCTGGGCGTCACCACCCTGGCAGTCTTCGTTTTTTCCATTCCCGCCCTCTTCGGGACTCGTCGAGGCCTTGGGATAGGATTGGCTGCAGGCAGTTGCCTCCTTGGAGCCCACATCGGATATGGAGCCTATCGGCTTGCCGTTGCAGATGCCCCAGTAGAGGAGGATGCGCCTATAGTCCGGCTGGTGCAGCCGGTTGTAGACCAATCCCGAAAGCTGGAGAACAAGGATAGGACAGAGATTTTTGAGGAGCATCTCTCCTTGACCGCTCTGCCGCCGCAGGAGCCTTCGGTTCGTCCCGATATCATCGTATGGCCGGAGACTTCGGTCCCCTTCATCCTCACCGAGAACAAAGATGCTCTGTCGCGTATTGCAGAGGTTCTGCAGGAGGGCCAGATCTTGGTCGCAGGGGCGGTGCGTGTTGAATATGGTGCGGCTGGCAACGCTCCCCGCTTCTACAACTCGATTTATGTCGTCGGCTCTAACGGGGAAATCCTTGCTGCGACAGACAAGGTCCACCTGACGCCCTTCGGCGAGTATGTTCCGTTCGAAGGCTGGCTAAGAGACTGGGGCATCGACAATCTTGTGGCACTCCCCGGCGGCTTCACCGCTGGAGCTCAACGCTCCCTGCTGACGCTGCCAAGCGGGTTCAGCCTGTTTCCCTTGATCTGCTACGAGGTAATTTTTCCACAGGAGATAGGAGACGCCATCCATGGTGCGGATGCCATTTTGAACGTCACCAACGATGCCTGGTTCGGTGATACGCCTGGGCCCTATCAACATTTCCAGCAGGCGCGGATCCGCGCAGTTGAAAATGGTCTTCCTTTGGTTCGCGGTGCCAACAGCGGGATTTCGGCCGTAGTCGATCCCTTCGGGCGTGTCGTGAAAGGTCTGCATTTCAACTCCAAAGGGGTGGTCGACGCCCGCCTTGGATCGTTGTCTGTGCGGAGCTGGGACAGTTCTGCACGAAATTTGCACGCCTGGGGCATCCTGATTCTGATGTTCTTGATTGCATCTGCGGCGCGCAGGGGTTTTACATCAGCTGCGAATTGACCAAAAACCCCCTAAATCGCATAGTGACCCTCATGTGCTTCATGGCGGCGTCGTTGGGTCCCAGCCACGGATTAGCCACAGACGCTTGAACATGATTGACCGACCGGGTTCACCGCGTAGCAAGTTTCAGGATAAGATCATGATTGAAAACAAAAAGAAACCGAACCCGATCGACATCCATGTCGGAAGCCGTATCCGGCTTCGCCGCACCATGCTCGGGATGAGCCAGGAAAAGCTGGGCGAAAGCTTGGGGATCACCTTCCAGCAGATCCAGAAGTACGAAAAGGGCACGAACCGCGTCGGAGCGAGCCGTCTTCAGAATATTTCCAGCATTCTCAACGTGCCCGTATCCTTCTTCTTTGAAGACGCGCCGGGAGAGCACCCGGCGACTGCAGGCGGCATGGAGGAAGCGTCGAGCTCCAATTACGTCGTGGATTTCCTCTCGTCTTCAGAAGGGCTGCAGTTGAACCGCGCTTTCGTCAAGATATCAGATCCTAAGGTGCGGCGGCGTCTGGTGGACTTGGTAAAATCGTTGGCCGCGGAAGCTGAAGGCGACTAGGCGCTCCCTCCTTCCCTCCAAGAGCGGCTTTCCAGCCGCTTTTTTTATGGGATGATCTCAGGCTCGCTCGACTTTGACATATAAAGATATATTTATGTGCTTGTCTTTGGCCGAGCTAGCCACTAACACATGAGCTGTTATTTCTTTGAGGGGAATCCCGAAAATGCGCGAGAACTATCTCTTCACCAGCGAGTCTGTAGCGGAAGGCCACCCCGACAAGGTCTGCGACCGGATATCGGACGAGATCGTGGATCTCGTCTACCGTGAAGCGGGGAAATCGGGGACGGACCCATGGTCTGTGCGGATTGCATGCGAAACGCTCGCCACCACCAACCGCGTGGTGATTGCCGGAGAGGTTCGTTTGCCCGCAAGCCTGATGAAGAAGGACAAGGACGGACAGGACGTCATCAACCCGTCGAAGTTCAAGTCGGCCGCTCGCAAGGCGATTCGCGACATCGGCTATGCGCAAGACGGATTTCACTGGAAGAATGCGAAGATCGATGTTCTTCTGCACTCGCAGTCCGCAGACATTGCGCAGGGCGTCGACAGTGCGGCCGACAAGCAGGGCGACGAGGGTGCTGGCGACCAGGGAATTATGTTCGGTTACGCCTGCAAGGAAACGCCGGATCTGATGCCGGCCCCTATCTATTACTCGCACAAGATTCTTCAGTTGCTCGCAGCCGCTCGCAAGAAGGGCGAGGGGGATGTCGGCAAGCTTGGTCCGGATGCAAAGAGCCAGGTGACCGTCCGCTATCATGGAGGTAAGCCAGCCTGTGTCGAATCCATCGTGCTGTCGACGCAGCATCTTGATGGAAGCTGGGATTCCGACAAAGTCCGTTCTGTGGTTGAGCCCTATATCAAAGAGGCACTCGGGGATCTGCCGGTGGCCGAGGATTGCAAGTGGTATATCAATCCCACCGGCAAGTTCGTAATCGGCGGACCTGATGGTGATGCTGGACTGACCGGGCGCAAGATCATCGTCGACACCTATGGCGGCGCTGCTCCGCATGGTGGCGGAGCTTTCTCAGGGAAAGACACCACCAAGGTGGACCGCTCCGCGGCCTATGCGGCTCGCTACCTCGCGAAGAACGTGGTTGCCGCCGGTCTTGCCGAACGCTGCACCATTCAGATCGCCTATGCTATTGGCATCGCCCAGCCTGTGTCGATCTATGTTGATCTTCATGGTACAGGCAACGGTGTGAGCGAGGAACAGGTCGAGCGGGCCATCCGCGCAGTCATGGATCTCTCGCCCTCTGGCATCCGCCGGCATCTCGACCTCAACAAGCCAATCTACGCCAAGACTGCTGCCTATGGCCATTTCGGGCGCAAGCCTGGTCGCGACGGATCTTTCTCCTGGGAGAAGATCGATCTGGTCAAGCCGCTGAAGGAAGCCTTGAAGGCTGCTTGATGGCCTTTACGGAGGCTCCGAGAAAACTGTAAAGCGGGTGGCTCTCAAAGCGCCCGCTTTTCCTGTTACTGAAAGACCCTGCCAATGACCGATCAGCAGCACCCGAGCCGCTCCACCGAAGCCTTCTTCGGACGCCGGAAGGGAAAGCCGCTACGTGAGCGACAGGCCGAAGGTCTAGCGACAGTGCTTCCCAAGTTGAAGCTGGACCTGGAGATCAAACCGTCGGAAAGCCTGGCGGAGCTGTTTCCGGTTGCGGTCAATGAGGTGCGGCTGGAAATTGGCTTCGGCGGCGGTGAACACTTGTTACACCGTGCTCAAGAGAGCCCGGGTGTTGGCTTTATCGGCGTCGAGCCCTTCGTCAATTCGATGGCAAAGCTTGTGGGGCGGGTGAGCGAGCTCGGATTGCACAACATTCGCCTTTACGACGACGATGCGACTCAGGTGCTTGACTGGCTTCCGGAGGCATCCGTCGATCGTATCGATTTGCTTTATCCGGATCCTTGGCCAAAGCGGAAGCACTGGAAGCGCCGCTTCGTCTCAGAAGTGAACCTCGCCCGGTTTCATCGGGTGCTGAAGCCCGGCGGGCTCTTCTTGTTCGCCTCGGACATCGATACCTATGTCAACTGGACCCTGATCCACTGCCGCGATCATGGCGGCTTCGAATGGACCGCAGAAGAGGCATCAGATTGGTTGACGCCCTTCACGGGCTGGCCCGGTACGCGTTATGAGGCCAAGGCTCGCCGTGAAGGTCGCTCGTCGGCCTACCTCACGTTCCGAACGATCTGATGGTCAGTGCAGGCTGACGGTTTTCAGATCGTCTTCCGCAGCTTTGAAGAAAGTGCTGGATCGATTGTCCGTCAGGAGTATCGGCGTGCCGTCTGCGCCAAAAAGCGCCCAGAGGTCGAGGTTTGGATCCATCTCGGGTGCTTCAGGGAAGCAGCGAGAGACGTCTTCTGAACGGATTTTGCGAATGTAGCCGACTTCTCCTGCCCCTAGATGGGCGAGCTCGGAGAGCGTCAACTGCATGTTCGCTTCTTTGAGGAGCATTCCAGCCTCCAGCATTGAGGAGCACCACGACGATGATGTCGTTCTTCCTACTCTGAGACGGAAATATTAATTTTTCGCACCATCCGCGCCGGCTCCGGGCGTATGAGATCAACAGAAAGCAATCCGTTTCGAAGTGTTGCTCCAGCCACCTGCATGCCGTCCGCCAGCACGAACATCCGCTGGAACTGCCGCGCGGCGATGCCCCGATAAAGGAAGTCTCGATCCGCTTGCTCCGATTGCTTGCCCCGGATGACCAACTGGTTCTCTTCTGTCGTGACATCCAATTCGTGCTCCGAAAAGCCGGCAACGGCAACGGTGATGCGAAGGCGCTCCGGATCACCTGCGGCATTTGCCTGGAGCCGCTCTATATTGTAGGGCGGATAGCCGTCGTTCGCCTTGGCGAGGCGCTCCAGGGTCTTCTCCATCGCGTCGAACCCGAGAAGCAGCGGGCTCGCAAATGGCGTGATGCGGTTCATCTGTCAGTCCTTATCAAAGCGACCAATATTCGGCCCAGATGATGGCGCCGTGGGTAACCGGAATATGGGAACAGCGGATCAGCAGCGCAAGCCGCTGGCATTGCTTCGGGTTAGGCTCACGTGTAGCTAGGGCCGCAAATTGATCGCGGAAGGTGACATGGCAGAGCGCAGAAAGATCATCATTGACACGGATCCAGGGCAGGATGACGCAGCTGCCATCATGCTGGCATTTGCCAGCCCAGATGAGCTTGACGTACTGGGTCTTTGCGCCGTTGCCGGGAATGTCCCGCTTTCCCTGACCAGCCGCAACATCCGGATCGTGTGCGAACTTTGCGGACGCACGGACGCGAAGGTATACGAAGGTGCAGGGCGCCCTCTGTCGCGTCAGCTGGTGACGGCGGAGCATGTTCACGGGCGTACGGGCCTTGATGGTGCAGAGCTGCCGGAGCCAACGATGGCAGTGCAACCCCAGCATGCCGTCGACTTCATTGTCGAGACGCTCATGCGCGAACCATCCGGCACAGTAACCGTGTGCACGCTTGGCGCGCTCACGAATGTGGCGCTTGCCTTGCAGAAGGAGCCGGCGATCGCTGGGCGTGTCCGCGAACTGGTGTTGATGGGGGGCGGTTTCTTCGAGGGCGGCAACATCACGCCGGCGGCGGAATTCAATATCTATGTCGATCCGGAAGCCGCAGCGACGGTGTTTGCCTCGGGCATGCCAATCGTCATGATCCCGCTCGACGTGACGCACCAACTGCTTACCACGAAAGAACGTGTGGCGAAGATCGCCGCGTTGGGAACGCGCCCAGCGCAGGTTCTCGTTGATTGGCTGGCGTTCTTTGAGCGCTTTGACGAAGAGAAGTACGGTTCGGAGGGTGGCCCGCTGCACGACCCGACGGTGATCGCCTACCTGCTGAAGCCAGAGCTTTTCTCCGGCCGCCACTGCAATGTCGAGATCGAGACACAGTCGGAGCTGACGGTGGGAATGACCGTGGTCGACTGGTGGCGCGTTTCGGGCCGCGAGCCGAACGCAACGGTTCTGCGAAACGTCGATGCCGATGGCTTTTACGCACTGCTGGCGGAAAGGGTCGCTCGCCTCTGAAGAGAAGCTGGCCAGCCTTAGAGGTGGCCCGCAACCTCGGCTGCCGTTGGGATGGAAGGCTGGGCACCGTGCTTCAGGCAGGCCAGCGATCCCGCTACGGCTGCCCGCCGCAAAGCCTCCTCGAAGGAGAGCCCGCTGTCGATCCCTGCTGCGAGATAGCCGCAGAACGTGTCGCCTGCACCGACAGTGTCAACGGGAATGATCGTCAGTCCTTGGACCTGATGTAGCTTTCCGTCACGCGCTGCAACGACGCCATCGGCCCCAAGGGTAATGACAAAGGTCTGGCCGGTTTCTGCGTGGAGTTGCTGCAGCGCCTCCAGCCGCTTCTCCGGCGTCAGCCCTGATTGGTCGATCAGGAGTTCGAATTCGCTTTCGTTGCTAATGACGATGTCAGCGAGCTTTGCCAGCCGTACGGCATCGCTGGTGATTGGGGCGGTGTTGAGGATGGATGTTACACCCTTCGATTTGGCCGCCTGAAGCGCTGCCTCGACTGCTTCGCTCGGGACTTCCAGCTGGAGCATCAGCACATCGCCCGCGGCCATGGCGTCGACCGCTTCCTTTGCTTGGGTTGCGGTCACCGTTCCGTTGGCTCCCGGCACCACGGCAATCATGTTTTCGCCATCGCCGCCGACCAGGATCAGCGCCGTGCCGGTGGGGCCGTCAACCCGGTTGACGGCGGATAGGCCCACGCCCGCATCGGAAAGCAGCGCAAGGGCGGGGTCGGCGAATGCATCCCGACCGGCAGCCCCGGCGATGCGTACAGTGCTGCCTGCCCGCCGGGCTGCCAATGCCTGGTTGGCACCCTTGCCGCCGGCGGCTGTCGAGAAGCCCGTGCCGGCAACCGTTTCACCCGGCTCGGGAAGGCGGGGAGTGCTGGCAATGAGGTCCATATTGATGGAGCCGAGGACGGTGATCATGCTGTGGTCTCTCTGCGTCGTCCAAAAGTCGGGCGACACTGCCCGAGGCGCTCACTCCTCGTCAACCACCCGCAGCTTGAGAAGGCCGGTACGGCTCTCCACGGCATGCGACGGCCCCGGCTCGGACTGCGGCTCCCGTGATGTACCGCCTGCGTGCTCAAGCTCCAGTGCACTGATCTTGGCGCCGCGCCGGGTCAGCTTCTCGGATGATATCAGGATCTGCTCCACGTCGCGCTGTGCGGCAAGGAAATGCCCCTGCAGCTTGCGGGTCCGGTCATCCAGCCTTCCGAGGTCCTCCATCAGGATGGCGACCTCACCCTGGATGAGATGCGCCTGTTCCCGCATCCGCTGGTCCTTCAGAACGGCCTGGATAACCTGGATCGACAGCATCAGCAGCGACGGGGAGACGATGACCACGCGCGACCGCTGCGCTTTCTGCACGACCGCGTCGAAGTGCTCGTGGATCTCGGCGAAGATTGACTCCGAAGGCACGAACAGGAAGGCAATCTCCTGCGTCTCGCCGTTGATCAGGTACTTCTCCGAGATGTCACGGATGTGGACCTCGAGGTCCCGTCGGAACTGCGCCGCCGCGGCCTTGCGTGCCTCCGGGGCGGCAACGTCCCGAAATGCATTCCAGGCTTCGAGGGGAAACTTCGCGTCAATCACCAGCGGTGGGGCACCGTTCGGCATCCGGATCAGGCAGTCCGGACGTTTGCCGTTGGAAAGCTGGCCCTGGAACTCGTAGGCCCCCATGGGCAGGCCATCGGCAATGATCGCTTCCATCCGGCCCTGGCCGAATGCGCCGCGCGTCTGCTTGTTGGAAAGGATTGCCTGCAGCCCGACGACGTCCTTTGCCAGCGTCTGGATGTTATTCTGCGCCGCATCGATCACCGCCAGCCGCTCCTGCAGGAGGCGCAGGTTCTCATGCGTCGACTTCGTCTGTTCCGTGATCGTGTTGCCGAGTCGATGGCTCATGCCGTCGAGCCGCTGGTTCACCGCCTGGTTCAGCTCCGATTGGCGCTGAGACAACGTCTCGGCCATTGTCGCCAGGCGCCCTTGCATCTCCGCCTGGCTGCGCATCAGTTCGGCCAGGCGTGCCTCCGACTGCTCCGCCTGCCGCACAAGTTGGGCCGCTCTCCGCCGAGAAGAGGCCGCAAGCCAGAGTAAGATGGCTGCGAACGCTGCTACACCAAGGATCGCCATCCAAGGGCTGTCGGGTGATGCTCCAAGTGAGCGGAAGAGGGAGGTAAGGTTTTCCATTGCGCCACCCTAGCAGATATTGCCGCAGCAAAAAGATCAAATCATGAACGTTTCGCTGCCGCCCTCGCATCTACAAGGTGTTCTCTCCTGTTCCATCGATCAAAAAGATGCGCTATGGGAGGCCATGACGATCAAGCCTCTCATCATTCTTCCCGACCCGCTCCTGCGCCAGGTCTCCAAACCGGTGGAGCAGGTCGATGCCGAAATTACCCGTCTTGCCGATGACATGCTGGAGACGATGTATGATGCGCCCGGGATTGGGCTCGCTGCGATCCAGATCGGCGTGCCGCGCCGCATGCTTGTGATCGACGTCTCCAAGGAGGACGAAGAGAACAGGCCGATGGTCTTCATCAATCCGGTTATCGTTGCGTCCTCCGACGAACGATCGACCTATGAGGAAGGCTGCCTTTCGATTCCGGACTATTACGCCGAAGTGGAGCGCCCGGCGACGGTGACTGTGAAGTTCGTGGACCGCGAGGGCAAGCAGCAGACCATCGAGGCGGACGGGCTTCTTGCAACCTGCCTCCAGCATGAGATCGACCATCTCAACGGCGTCCTCTTCATCGACCACATTTCGCGGCTGAAGCGGGAGATGGTGATCAAGAAGTTCACCAAGGCCGCCCGTTCTCGCGCGGTATAAGTTCCGCCATTCGGTGCCGGACGGCTGCGTACCATCTAGGTTGCCGGCAAAGTGCAGACAGGATCGCGATGACCCTTCGCATCATCTTCATGGGAACGCCCGAGTTCTCGGTCCCGACGCTTCGCGCACTTAAAGAGGCGGGGCATGAACTCGTCGCAGTCTACAGCCAGCCGCCGCGGCCCGGCGGTCGCCGTGGGCTCGACCTGCAGAAGTCGCCGGTCCATCAGGCGGCGGAACTCCTCGGGATTCCGGTCTTCACCCCGCTCAACTTCAAGGACGAGGCGGATCGCGAACAATTTCGGGCGCTAAACGCCGATGTTGCGGTGGTCGTGGCCTACGGCCTGCTTCTTCCCGAGCCGATCCTGCTCGGCACCCGGCTCGGCTGCTACAATGGCCATGCTTCGCTTCTGCCTCGCTGGCGCGGAGCGGCGCCCATTCAGCGAGCGATCATGGCTGGCGACAAGACGACCGGCATGATGGTCATGAAGATGGAGAAGGGGCTCGACACCGGCCCGGTCGCCCTTACCCGCGAGGTGGACATTGGCGACAACACCACGGCTGGCGAACTCCATGACCAGTTGATGCTTGTCGGCGCCCGCGCCATGCTCGAGGCGATGGAGAAGCTCGAAGGGGGCGATCTGCCGCTGACGCCTCAGCCGGACGACGGCGTCCTCTACGCCTCAAAAATCGACAAGACCGAGACGCGCATAGACTTCTCGCGAGGGGCACAGGAGGTTCACAACCATATCCGCGGTCTGTCACCTTTCCCGGGTGCATGGTTCGAGGTCGAAATCAACGGACGTCCCGAGCGCGTGAAGGTGCTCGCCTCCGACCTTGCTGAAGGCGAGGGGGACGCCGGCACCGTCCTTGACAACATGCTCACCATAGCCTGCGGCGCGAATGCGGTCCGGCTCACCCGCCTGCAGAAGGCGGGCGGCAAGCAGCTTCCAGCCGCCGACTTCCTGCGCGGCACGCCTTTACCGCCCGGCACGAGGCTTGGCTGATGCCCCGCTTTCGCATGACCGTCGAGTATGACGGCACGACCTATGTCGGCTGGCAGATGCAGGAGAACGGCCACTCGGTTCAGGCCGCGCTCCAGAACGGCATCCTGTCGCTGACGGGCGAGACCGTCTCAGTCCGCGGCGCCGGCCGGACTGATTCAGGCGTCCATGCGCAAGGCCAGGTCATTCATGCGGACCTTGCTCGCGACTGGAAGCCCTACACGTTGCGCAATGCGCTCAACGCGCATTTGGGGATGGCCGGCGAAAAGGTTGCGATCATCGACGTCACGGCAGTCGACGAGACGTTCGATGCTCGCTTCTCGGCCGTCAAGCGGCACTATCTTTACCGCATCATCAACCGTCCCGCGCCGCTGGCGCTCGAGGCAAACCGGGCTTGGTGGGTGCCGAAGCCGCTGAACCACGAGGCCATGCACGCGGCGGCGCAAACGCTCGTTGGCCATCACGACTTCACCACTTTCCGTTCCGCCCATTGCCAGGCGACAAGCCCTTTGCGGACGCTCGACCGGCTGGACGTGACGCGGCAGGGGGACCTGATCGAGATCCGCGCGTCGGCGCAGAGTTTCCTGCACAATCAGATCCGCTCCTTTGCCGGCACGCTGAAGCTTGCGGGCGAGGGCAAGACGACGCCCGCGGATGTTCGTGCGGCGCTGGAGGCACGCGACCGAAAGGAATGTGGGCCGGTCGCGCCGCCCGAAGGGCTCTACTTCATGAAGGTGGATTATCCAGACGATCCCTAAAGCTTAGCCGGGATAGATGCCGAGGAACCGCTCCAGCGTGTCTGACAGCAGCATGATGGGCACGATCATTACCAGTGTCAGTGTTGCAACCATCAGCGGATGCGGGCCGCAAATAACCCGGAAAATGCGCGAGATGGAAAACACCAGTGCCATCATCAGGAAGAGCCAGATCAACGACAAGAGCCCGGTCAGGCCGGGTGTCACCATCAGCAGCAGGCTAAGGAGCGCGTAGGCATAGGCAAACGGCACGGATAGCCAATTTACCGCCACGACCATGGCATAGTATTTGCGCCCCAAGCCAAGCCCCCAGGCCAGAAGCCCGATCAGGATCAGTGGAACCAGCCAGTTGGCGAGCTCCAGCATGCCTAGGCGGAAGAAGAACAACCCACCGACGCTGGCTTCTTCCGGCATGCCGCGCAGGAAGAGCGCGCGCCACCAGACCCAGGATATGGTCATCGCTGGGAAGCACCAGAGGATCGCCCAGAACGAGCGCATCAGGCCCCGATCGGAAAGGTCGAGCCTGCGGAGCCCTGCAGCATCACCGCGGACGAGTTGCCAAAGCGCGGCGAGGTAGAACCTGACCTCAAGCGGTCCGGGCATGGTCGAACCAATTGTCGATGAAGCTGTCGTAGATATCGGTCAGCGTCTCCAGATCCGCCACCGCCACCCGTTCGTCGACCATGTGCATGGTCTGCCCAACGAGGCCGAACTCAACGACGGGGCAATAGTCCTTGATAAAGCGGGCATCGGATGTCCCGCCTGTCGTGGAGAGGGTGGGACGGCGGCCCGTCACCCGCTCGACCGCCACTGTCAGTGACTCGATCAAGGGATCATTGCGTGTCAGGAAGACATGGCTCGGCCGCTCGTTCCACTCGATTGCGTAGCGCACGCGATCGCGGTTGGGCCGCAAGGCACCGTTTGTCGCCGCCGAATCCAGACGTCGCAGAATCTCCTGCTGCAGGGTCTCGACCGTCCATGTGTCGTTGAAGCGGATGTTGAAGGCCGCGGTAGCCTTGGCGGGTATCACGTTGACCGCCGGATTGCCGGTGTCGAAGGAAGTCACCTCCAGGTTGGAAGGCGGGAAGTTGTCCGTGCCGTGGTCGAATGGCGCATCCATCAATGCGTGGGTCAATTGCAGGAGGCCGCGGATGGGGTTGTCCGCAAGATGCGGATAGGCGGCATGCCCCTGCACGCCTTGAACAGTGATCCGTCCCGACAGCGATCCGCGTCGACCGATCTTGATCATGTCGCCCAGCTCGTCCGGGTTGGTTGGTTCACCGACCAGGCAGGCATCCCAGGTTTCACCTCTTTCCGCCGCCCAACGGAGGAGTTTTTCCGTTCCATTGATCGCGGGACCTTCCTCGTCTCCCGTAATCAGGAAGGAAAGGGATCCTTTGGGCGGACCGTGTTTTTCGATGTGCCTTGCGACGGCAGCAACGAAACAGGCGATGCCGCCCTTCATATCCACAGCTCCGCGGCCGAAAAGCATCGCATCGACGATGTCGGCCGCAAAGGGTGGATGCGACCAGTCGGCTTCGTCTCCCGGCGGGACGACGTCTGTGTGCCCTGCAAACATCAGGTGCGGCCCGGCATTGCCAATCCGCGCATAAAGATTCTCGACGTCCGGAGTGCCTTCCGCAGTCGCCATCATCCGCTCGACCCGGAAGCCCAACGGTGCCAGCATGGACTCCAAGGCTGACAATGCCCCTGCCTCCGCAGGCGTAACAGAGCGGCAGCGGATGAGGGACTGGAGGTTTTCAACCGGATTGGTGGCAAGCATGGCTGTGGATCAGTCCCGCAGCAGCTCGTTGATGCCGGTCTTGGAGCGTGTCTTCTCATCCACACGCTTGACGATCACCGCGCAATAGAGGCCGGGGCCCATCTCGCCGTTGGGGAACGGCTTGCCGGGCATCGTACCTGCAACGACAACCGAGTAAGGCGGAACTTCGCCATAGGTGATTTCGCCCGTGGCGCGATCGACAATCTTTGTCGACTTGCCGATGAAGACGCCCATGCCGAGCACGGAGCCCTCACGGATAATGCAGCCTTCGACGACTTCGGAACGCGCACCGATGAAGCAGTTGTCCTCGATGATGGTCGGGCCGGCCTGCATGGGCTCAAGTACGCCGCCGATGCCGACGCCGCCCGAAAGGTGGACGTTCTTGCCGATCTGCGCGCAGGAGCCGACAGTTGCCCAGGTGTCGACCATCGTGCCTTCGTCGACATATGCGCCGAGGTTCACGAAGGACGGCATGAGGATGACGTTGGGGGCGATATAGGCGGACCGGCGAACCACCGCGTTCGGTACGGCGCGGAAAGCAGCCGCCCGGAACTGATTCTCGCCCCAGCCCTCAAACTTCGACGGCACCTTGTCCCACCAGGTCGACTGGCCCGGGCCACCTCTGACGACCTCCATGTCATTGAGGCGGAACGACAGGAGCACCGCCTTCTTCAGCCACTGGTTGACCTTCCAGGAACCGTCAGCTTGGCGCTCCGCCACGCGCGCCTTTCCGGAGTCGAGAAGGTTCAGCGCGGCGTCGACGGCATCGCGAACCTCTCCCTTCGTCGAAACCGAAACGCCGTCTCGTTGTTCGAAGGCTGTCTCGATGGTCGTTTCCAGGGAAGTGAGATCCGTGCTGCTCATGGGAAGTCCTTAACGTCGCATGGGTAGGATAGGGGCCGGCGGCTGGCCAGATGATGATGATTGATCTATGCGACGGTCACTCTACCGTCAACGTGAATTGGCGCTTTGCGCCCGACTTGGAAGGCAGGACATGGCGAAGCTTAAGAAGGACGAACCGCGACGCAAGGACGGGGCCTGGGACCCTCTCAAGGACAGTTCGACCGACCGGCGAAGCGCCGCCGGCGTGCCCCAGACGCCGCAATCGATGTCGCCCTCCTATCGCCTCGCTTATGCAGATGACGACTTCCTATGCCGTGAGGAACTCCGTCCCGTCCGTCTGCAGTTGGAACTCCTCAAGGCGGAGATGATCCTGGCCGAGCATGGAATCAAGTCGACGGTGGTTCTGTTTGGCGGCGCGCGGATCCCAGCGCCGGGCCAGGCGCCCTGGGCGGCGCGAAACGAGACTCAGCGCAAGAACCTGGAGGGGGCCTCAGCCTATTACGAGGAAGCCCGCAAGTTCGCAAACCTCTGCGCCTTGCACGGTGAGAAACACGATCATCAGGAATATGTTGTGGTGACTGGTGGGGGGCCAGGTGTCATGGAGGCCGGTAATCGCGGTGCTGTGGAAGCCGGCGCACCCACAGTCGGGTTCAATGTGGTGCTTCCGCATGAGCAGGCGCCCAACCCCTACGTGACGCCCGAACTCAGCCTAAACTTCCACTACTTCGCCATCCGCAAAATGCACCTGATGATGCGCGCCAAGGCGATTGCCATCTTCCCTGGCGGGTTCGGCACGATGGACGAGATGTTCGAAGCCCTAACACTCATCCAGACGGGACGCATGGAGAAAATCCCCTTCATCCTTTTCGGCAAGGACTTCTGGCACCGGATCGTCAACTGGCAGGCACTGGCCGATTTCGGCACGATCGCCCCGGAAGATCTGGACCTCATTAATTTTGTCGAAACGGCCGACGAAGCCTGGAAGATCATCGGCGACTACTACGAGCATTAGAACGAGAAACCCGCCCCTGGCGGTGGGGCGGGTTCAACGACGTGCCGTTCTAATCGGGACAATTAGAAGGGGCGGTCCGGCAGGTCGTCGATGGTGATCACACCGTCGCCGTTGCGATCCATACGGGTAAACATCTTGTCGACGGCGGCACCCACTTCGGCCTTGCTGAACTGGCCGTTTTCGTCGGTGTCAGCATGGCGTATCAGTTGCATCCCGCCCATGCGGCCGTGATTCATGCCCCAGCGATGGCCACCGTGCCGACGGTCACGATCTCCGCGGTGCTCGGCGCGGTCCTCGCTGTCAGCTTCTTCTCCAGCCTGCGATGTTTCCTGTCGACGTTCCTCGCGCCGCTCCGCCCGCTCCTTGCGGAACTCTTCCATCTTGGCCTTTCGATAGGCACGAAGTTCACCTGGGATCAGGGTTCCGTCCTTGTCAGCATCGACCTCTGAGAAAAGTGCCTCCTGCCTTGCTGAAACCTCTTCCTTGGTGATCTTGGCATCCTTGTCGGTATCCGCGGTCTTCAGCAGACGGACGAACATCATCTCCTGCATCATGCCGCCCCTGCCGCCGTGACGAGGACCATCGCGTCCGGGAGCCGCAAAGCTTGGCAGCGCCGTACCGGCCACGAGAACGGCGGCGAGTGATGCGAGAATAACCTTCTTGGTCTTCATCGAGAGGCTCCTTCCTTTGGTTGCTCTATAGCTTCAAGCTACGGCGGCCCCCCAGGAAGAACCACTTAAACATCCGTAACGTGGATGAAACTTCGGTAAGGTTCAGCGAGAGACCAGGCCGGTTAGGAAACTCGCAAGGTCGTCGGTGACGTAATCAATATGGTCGTCTTCCGCGCTCAGACGCTCCCATCGCTCAATCAGGACGTCGTCAAGGTTCCTCGGCGTCAACAAGACCGTACGCATCCCGAGCGCCTTTGGTACCTGCAGATTGCGCGGAAGGTCCTCGAACATCGCTGCCTTCTTCGTTTCAACGCGGTGAAGGCTCGCAAATTTGTCATAGGTCGCACCGGCAGGCTTCGGCACGTAGTCGGCTGCCACGATGTCGAAGATGTCGTCGAAGTGGTCGAGGATGCCGAGTGCGCGGGCAGCGGCTTCCGCATGTGGCACGCTGCCATTGGTGAAGATGAACTTGCGGCCCGGCAGTGCCTTAATCGCCTCGCCTAGTTCAGGATGCGGCATGAGCGGCGAGTAATCGATGGCGTGGGCGCGCTCCAGGAACTCGTCCGGGTTTATGCCGTGGTGGAGCATCAGCCCCTGCAGCGTGGTCCCGTGTTCATGATAATAGCGTTTCTGCAACGCACGAGCCTCGTCCGGCTCCAGTTGCAGGAGTTCCGCCACGAAGGCACTCATGTTCTTGTCGATCTGCGAGAACAGGTTGACGTGGTGGGGGTAGAGCGTGTTGTCGAGATCGAACACCCATTCCGTCACGTGAGTGAAATCGGCGGGTTCTGGGGAGGTCTTCGGCTGGGTCATAAGGTTTTATGCACTCTGTGGCTGACAAAGAAAACGCCTAACGCTGTAGGCAAGCCGAAGTGCCCTTGGCGAAGATGATACTTGGTGCTAGCGGCGACGGCATGGAACTCTGGATTCCCATCACGGTAGCGTCGGCCTTCCTGCAGAACATGCGTTCGGCGCTGCAGAAGCACCTGCGCGGCCGGCTGAATACCACCGGCGCGACCTTCGTCCGCTTTGGCTATGGCGTGCCATTTGCCCTCGCCTATATGGCGATCCTGCATTATGGGCTCGGGCGGCCCATGCCTGTTTCAAACACCGGCTTCTGGCTATGGGCCGTGGCCGGTGGCCTAGCTCAAATAGGCGCCACTTTCCTGCTGGTCTACATCTTCGCCTTCCGGAATTTTGCGGTAGGAACCGCCTATTCGCGAACCGAACCGGCACAGGCAGCGCTCGTGGCCCTGGTGCTGGTAGGGGAGACGGTAACGATCGGCACGATCCTTGCGATCACGATCTCTGTCGTCGGTGTGATGCTCATATCGGTCGCGAGGACAGAGTTGACGCTGCGATCCCTGGTTACCTCGGTCGGCAGCCGTACGGCGGTCTTCGGCCTCTTATCCGGCTTGCTGTTCGGGATTTCCGGCGTCTCCTACCGTTATGCCTCACTCTCGCTCGCACCGAGCCTCCCAGGACCCGATCCGGTGGTACAGGCGGGTTACACGCTGATGATGGTCATCATCATGCAGGCGGTGGTCATGCTGGCATGGATGGTCATCAAGGAGCGGGAGCAGTTGCTGAAGGTCGCTGCCGCCTGGCGTCCAGCTGTTCTCGTCGGCTTCGTCGGTGCCACCGCGTCCTTCGGCTGGTTCACCGCCATGACACTTCAGCCGGCCGCGGTCATCAAGGCGCTTGCGCAGGTGGAGATGCTTTTCACCTTCGCCTCGTCCGTCTTCGTGTTCAAGGAGCACATCAACCGGCTGGAGATCGCCGGCTGCCTGTTGATCGTGCTGGGTATCCTGGCACTCGTCCTGATCTGACTTCAAGGAACGATCAGTGTGCCCGCCCCGTGCTCGGTGAATATCTCGAGCAGTACGGAATGCGCCGTCTTGCCGTTCAGGATCACAACGCCCTGGACACCTCCCTTGATCGCCTCGATACAAGTCTCGACTTTGGGAATCATGCCGCCCGAGATCGTGCCGTCCTTGATCAGCGCCTGGGCTTCCGCGACCGAGAGTTCCTTGATCAATTGCTTGTTCCGGTCCAAGACGCCCGGAACGTCCGTGAGGAACAGCAGGCGCGTTGCGCGCAGTGCGCCGGCGATCGCGCCGGCGAAGGTATCCGCATTGATGTTGTAGGTCGCGCCATCGCGGCCGGGAGCAACCGGCGCGATGACGGGGATCATCTCGGACTTTGCCAGAAGGTCGAGCAAGGTCCTGTCCACCTCGACCACTTCACCGACGAAGCCGAGATCCAGCACCCGCTCGATATTGGAATCGGGATCGACGATGGTCTTCTTCGCCTTCTCGGCGAAGACCATATTGCCGTCCTTGCCGCAGAGTCCGATCGCCCATTCGCCGGTCTGGTTGATGAGTGCCACGATCTCCTTGTTGATCGAGCCGGCAAGCACCATTTCGACGATCTCGACCGTCTTGGCATCGGTGACGCGCAGGCCGCCCTCGAATTTGGATTCGATGCCCATCTTGTTCAGCATCGCGCCGATCTGCGGCCCGCCACCGTGGACGACGATCGGATTGACACCAGATTGTTTCAGAAGCGCGATGTCGGCCGCGAAGGCCTTGCCGAGCTCGGTGTCGCCCATGGCATGGCCGCCATATTTCACGACGATCGTCTTGTTCTCGTAGCGCTGCATGTAGGGCAGCGCCTGGGCCAGAAGTTTCGCCTGCAGTTCGCTGTCGGTCGCGCTCATGGATATCCCTGTGATTTGGTTCGGCGCGTTTTAGCGCAGGATCGTTTCAGATGGAACCGCGGCATCAGACGGTGGAATAGCCGACGGTCCGGGCGATCGTCTGGCGCAACTCGTCCAGCCCCTTCCCCTTCTCCGAGGAGGTGGCAATAATCTCGGGATAGGCGGCCGGTCGCTTGCGGATCTTCTCCGCAGTCTCCGAGATCAGCCGCGGGACGGCGGCCTCCTTGATCTTGTCGGTCTTAGTAAGGACAATCTGGTAGGACACGGCTGCCTTGTCGAGCAGGTCCAGGACCTCCTCGTCGTTCTTCTTGACGCCGTGGCGGCTGTCGATCAGCACATACACCCGCTTCAGTGTCGCCCGGCCCCGCAGATAGTCGAAGACGAGCTTCGTCCAGGCATCCACCTGGTCCTTGGGTGCCTGCGCATAGCCGTAGCCCGGCATGTCGACGAGTGCCATTGGCGGCAGGTCGCCGCCCTCGCCGGAATAGCCCTCGGGCACGAAGTAATTGAGCTCCTGCGTGCGCCCAGGCGTGTTCGACGTTCGTGCAAGGCCCTTGTGGCCAACCAGGGCGTTGATCAGCGAAGACTTACCCACATTGGAGCGGCCGGCAAAAGCGACCTCCAGCGGCCCTTCCGGCGGAAGGAATTTCAGCGATGGCACGCCGCGGATGAAAATCCAGGGGCGGCCGAAGAGGGGCTTCTCTTCCGGGTTCGTGGTCGCGGGCATGGTCATCTCGTTTCTGGATACCTGGAAGGCAGGGCTTCCCGGTTTTGCTCTTGCTTGTCAAGCTGGGGCGGACGGCAAGGCAGCCTCCAACAAAAAAGCCCCGGATTGACCGGGGCTTTTGATTATTTGGTAGGGGCCGGCTTTCGCCGGAACATCCCCTTGATGTTGTCGAAGAGCTCGATCTTCGCCCCGTGCCGCTTCATGATCAGCGCCTGCTGCATGATGGACAGGGTGTTGTTCCATGCCCAGTAGATCACAAGGCCGGCCGGGAAGGTTGCCAACATGAAGGTGAAGATCAGCGGCATCCAGTTGAAGATCATCGCCTGGGTCGGATCCGGCGGCGTCGGGTTCATGCGCATCTGCAGCCACATGGTAACACCCATGATCAGCGGCCAGACACCGATCAGCAGGAAGGCCGGGACATCGTAAGGCAGCAACCCGAACAGGTTGAACAGCGACGTCGGGTCCGGTGCGGACAGATCCTGGATCCAGCCAAAGAACGGCGCGTGCCGCATCTCGATGGTGACGTAGATCACCTTGTAGAGCGCAAAGAACACCGGGATCTGCAGGAGGATCGGCCAGCAGCCGGCGATCGGGTTGATCTTCTCCTCCTTGTAGAGCTGCATCATGGCCTGCTGCATGGCCATGCGATCGTCGCCGTGCTTTGCTTTCAACTCTTCCATCTTCGGCTGCACGCGCTTCATATTGGCCATGGAGGCATATTGCTTGCTGGCCAGCGGGAAGAAGATCGCCTTGACGACGATGGTCGTCAGCAGGATCGCTACGCCGAAATTGCCGAAGTAGCGGAAGAAGAAGTCCATCAGGTGGAACATCGGCTTGGTGATGAAGTAGAACCATCCCCAGTCGATCAAGAGTTCGAAGCGCGGGATCGAGTACTGTTCCTCATACTGGTCGACCAGCGGCACTTCCTTGGCGCCGGCGAAGACGAGATTCGTAACCTCTGCCGACTGGCCCGGCTCCACCGTTACGGTGTCGCTACGGAAGTCCGCCTGGAAACGGGGCTGACCATCAGTGAAGTGGGTAAAGCGGGACTCGTACGGCAGCGACTGCGGCGGAACCAGCGTGGCTGCCCAGTATTTGTCGGTGATGCCGAGCCATCCACCCGTCGTCTTCGCGTTGGTTATCGCTTCCTCTTCGACGTCACCATAGCTTTCCTCGATGAGGCCGTTTTCGCCAAGTACGCCGATGAAGCCTTCGTGGATGACATAGACGGAAGGGGTCGCCGGCTTGTTGTAGCGGGTGACTCGACCGTATGGCGCGACCGCCACCGCCTCGCCCGTCGGATTCTGAATCTGATCGGTGACGGTGATCAGGTAGTGATCGTCGATGGAAATGGTCCGGTTGAAGACCACGCCCTTGTCGTTGGTGAAGCTCAGCACGACCGGTCTATCGACGGCGAGCGTGTCGCCGCTGGCAAGCGTCCATTGCGTGGCCGGCCCAGGAACTGCACCGGACGTCTCGCTCTGGACGTAGCCGAGTTCCGTGAAATAGCCGCCACTGGTGTTGGCGGGTGAGAAGAGCGTGATGATCGGGCTCTCATCATCCACGGTCTCGTGGTACTCGCGCAGCTTCAGGTCGTCGAAACGCGCACCCACCAAATTGATAGAGCCGGAAAGGGCAGGGGTGTCGATTTCAATGCGCGGGCTTGCCGCAACAGCCTGCTCACGGTTTTGTGTTGCCTCGGCCTGTGTTCCACCTGGCAATGCGCCGCTGCTTGTGACGCCGGGGCTTTCTGGAGCGACGGGCTGCGGTGCTTCACCCTGAAGTGCCTGCTGCGCTTCCAGCGCGCGCTGCTGGGCCTCCATCCTCGGGTTCATGTAGAAGAACTGCCAGGCAAGAACGATCACCACCGAAAGGGCGATCGCGATGAAGTAGTTGCGGTTTTTTTCCATCATGCTTTCCTGGAACGGGCCTCCTCGGACCGCTTTTGTTTCGGCCGTGCCGTAATGCGCTCGACAAGCTGGGCGGTCAGTTCGGCGAAGGGCATCGTGAGGATCTCCCGCCGCGCGACAATGACATAATCGTGTCCCGGCTTCATTGCAAACGCGGCAGAATGTCTAACCGCCTCTTTCAGTCGGCGTCGCATCCGGTTTCGTTCGACGGCGTTTCCGTGCTTTTTGGTGACGGTGAAACCAACGCGTGCCTGTGTGTCAGGCTCTTGTCGATCAAGAACTTCGACTAGAAAGTTCTTGCCTCGACGCATTTCCCCAGCGCGCACGGCAAGAAACTGCGGGCGGCTTTTCAGCCGCCCGGCAGTTGTTTTGTGTTTCTCGTCAGTGGCCACAGCCCGAGTGACGGGCGTTCCCGGCCCTTAGGCCGAGAGACGCTTGCGGCCGCGTGCGCGACGAGCTGCAAGAACCTTGCGGCCACCTGCGGTCGCCATGCGGGCACGGAAGCCGTGGCGGCGCTTGCGGACAAGCTTGGACGGTTGAAAGGTACGCTTAGACATTTATTTAACACCGCGGTGTGCGGCCCTTCTTGGATTTGCCTTGCGGCAACAGCGTTTCGGAGACGTCCTGCCATAGGTCGCATGCGCGCGAGCCTGCGAAGGCTGAACGTCCGCGGCTTATAAAAGCACTCGGCCTGAAAAGTCAAATGAGCGTGCGCTGGGCCTAAACATGAACGGGTTAACTATTTTAGGCCTCCCTGAGGAGCTCTTGATCCTTTGAAGTGACGGGCTACTTTCAATAGTCGCATGCCGAAAGGCAGATCCTCGGGGATTTTTCCTTCTTTTACCAGTAGCTTGGATGAAAATTCGGCGTTAGCTCGCCGATTGCCCTCCTCTTCAGGGGGCAAACATTTCTTAATGCCTGTATGCCAAATCTCGCACTAGAACTCGGGATAATCGTCATCACGAAAATTCCTTGAGAGTAGAGAAGTGACTTGAAGAGGGAATGCGATGAAGATCCGCGGCAAGATAAACATGCTTGTTGGACTGATGAGTGCGGTCGCGCTAATCGTAGGGGGCTTGTCTCTCTTCGCTTTGTCGGAATACCGCACAAAGATGCATGCATATGAGGCTGCGGCGCATCGAGCCCATCTTGGAGAGAGCCTAAACCGTCTCGTCACGGCCGTGGTTATGGATGCTCGAGGAATCTATGCATCCAAGACGACCGATCAAGCTGCCAAATTCGGCGCGGGGCTTCATGAGAGCCTTGACAGCATGGACAAACTGCTGGGGGAATGGAAAGCCATCGTAACCGAGAGCGAGCAGGCTGATTTTCAGAACCTGATGCAGCGCGCTTCGGAGTTTAGAGCTTTCCGAAGCGAGACGGTACGTCTTGGAACGGAAGTCGGACCGGAGGCGGCAAACGACCAGGGCAACAACGAGGGCAACCGCAATAACCGCAAGGCATTCCAGGCCGAGATCGACAAGATTGTTGCTGCGGATCTGGCGGAACTGAGCGCCGTTGACGCCGAGATGGATGCCTTTAGCAGCACCATCGTCCTCACCTTAGAGATTGTAACGCTTTTCGGCGTCGGTGCTGGTGCCGCATTTGGCTTTTACCTCGGGCGCCGCCAGTTGAGCGCGCCGCTCATTGAGATCACCAGCAGCATGCAGAAAATCGCCGCCGGTGACTACGCCACCGCCGTACCGTCCATCGGACGGGCCGACGAAATCGGCGAGATGGCTGCTGCCGTGGAAGTCTTCAAGCGCAATGGACTCGAAGTTGCGCGTATGAACGAGCAGGAGAGCGGCAGCCGGGCGCGCAGTGATGACTTGCGCGTGCGCATGGAAGCAGTCGTCGGCGCCGCTGTGGAAGGCGACTTCAGCAAACGCATCGACAAGCAGTTTGGCGATGAGAGCCTCGACAATTTCGCCCGAAACGTGGATCAGCTTCTCACCGCGGTGGAGGTTGGCGTCAGCGAAACGGGTCGTGTGGCACGATCGCTTGCACAGGGAGACCTGACGCAACAGATGTCCGGCAACTTCCGCGGAGCGTTTGCGGAACTGCAGGCGAATGTGAATGCCGCCGTCGAGAGCCTTCGCGATGCGATGCAGAGCGTTCGTGGCAGCACCAGCACGATCAGCGGTGGCTCCAATGAACTGAGCAGCGCGACGAACGACCTTTCGAAGCGGACTGAACAGCAGGCTGCTGCACTGGAGGAGACATCGGCCGCTCTTGACCAGATCACGGCTGTCGTCCGCACCTCGACGGAGCGCGCCCAAGAAGCGACGGTCATGGTAAGCGAAGCGAAGGAAAGCGCGGTACAGTCCGGTGCCGTTGTGCGCAATGCAGTGGAAGCCATGGAGCGCATCGAACAGGCTTCGCGTGAGATTGCGCAGATCACCAACGTCATTGACGAAATCGCCTTCCAAACCAACCTTCTCGCGCTCAATGCCGGAGTGGAAGCGGCGCGCGCCGGCGAGGCGGGCAAAGGCTTTGCGGTGGTCGCACAGGAAGTGCGCGAGTTGGCACAGCGCTCGGCCGCGGCTGCCAAGGATATCAAGGGGCTGATCACCAAATCGGGTGAAGAGGTTGCCGGTGGGGTCCGGCTCGTTCAGAAAACGGGTGAAGCCCTTTCCGAAATTGAGAGCAGGGTGCTGCGCATCAACGACCACATCCATTCCATCGCAATCGCAGCGAAAGAACAGGCTACCGGCCTGCAGGAGGTCAATACCGCCATCAACCAGATGGACCAGGTGACGCAGCAGAACGCTGCAATGGTTGAGGAAACGTCCGCGGCAACTCAAAAGCTGTCGTCAGAAGCCTCCGGTCTCTTCTCTATGGTTTCGCGCTTCAATATCGGGGGCGGCAATGCTCGCGCAGTTCCGTCTATGGCAGGTCATGTCCCGGCTGCCCCGGCACGCCCTGTTGCTGCGTCCGATCAGCCGGCACGGGTCTCTCCCGCCCGCGCAATGACGGGTAAGATCGCCAAGGCATTTGGAATGGGAGCACCCGCTTCTGCCGCTGCCGAAGCAAACTGGGAAGAATTCTGATCGACCTCCAGGCAATGCCATGAGGAGGGCCGGAAGCGTTGCTTCCGGCCCTCCTGTTTGTGCGCAGCGAAAAAGCTGCTAAAAGAGTGTGGGGCGCAACCTAAATAGCTGCTGCGGGGATCGGCGGCCTTGCAGTCTGGAGAGCCGCATGAGCGGTGAAATGCCCACGGATTTGAGCGGTGCATCCCATGAGACGGCGCCGGAGGCGATGCCGGCACTTTTTCGCGGGCTTTCGGGTCGCCTGCTCTGGATGACAATTCTCTTCGTGATGCTCGCCGAGGTCTTGATCTTCGCGCCCTCGGTTGCGGGCATGCGTATGAATTGGCTGCGCGACCAACTCGACACCGCGGCCGCAGCCGGGATCGTGATCGACGGACTTCAGCCAGCTGAACTGCCACGCAGCGTACAGGATGATACGCTCCTGGCGACGGGCACCAAGGTCATCGCGCTTCGCAAGGATGGCACTTCGCGGCTGTTGGCCGCCGTCGATGTCCCCCCACAGGTGGATGATCAATACGATCTAGCCGATGTGCCGCTTCTCGTCTCCATCCGCGACGCCATGGATACCCTCTTCTTTGGTGGCGGTCGCGTGATGCGGGTCTTTGGGCCCGTAGGCGAGTCCGACATGATCATCGAACTGGTGATGACGGACGACGCGTTGCGCAAGGATATGTTGAGCTACGCCCGCATGATGTTCACCCTGTCGCTCGTGATATCGCTGATCACCGCCGTTTTGATCTTCCTCGCCATCAATCGCATGATGATCCGCCCGATCCGAAACCTGACGCGCAACATGCAGCGGTTCTCTGAGCGACCGGAGGATCCGCAGCGGGTGTTTGCGGGTGATGCAGCCAAAGGGGAGCTTGCGGTCGCCGGACGCCATCTCGCCTCCATGCAGATAGAGCTTCAGCGCACTCTGAAGCAGCAGAAAAACCTCGCTGATCTAGGCCTCGCGGTATCGAAGATAAATCACGATATGCGCAATATTCTTGCTTCGGCGCAGTTGATGTCTGACCGCTTGGTCGATGTCGACGATCCGATGGTCAGGAGTTTCGCGCCTAAGCTTTTGCGAACAATCGATCGCGCCGTCGGCTATACGAACGAGGTCCTGTCTTATGGCCAGGCAACGGAAGCAGCCCCCCGGCGGCGCCGGCTTCGGTTGGTCGCACTATGCCAGGAAGTGCGAGATATCCTGGCGCTTGATCCGGATGGCGGCATCGAGTTCATCGAACAGATCTCCGATGACCTTGAGGTGGATGCCGACGGCGAACAGTTATTCCGGGTGATTCACAATATTTGCCGCAACGCCGCCCAAGCCCTGACGACGTTCCATCCGGAGGATTCGGCAACGATCCGCAGAATCACCCTGAGTGCCCAGCGTATCGGCAGCGTCGTCAGCATCTCGATTGACGATACGGGGCCGGGCATGCCGCGCAAGGCGCGGGAAAACCTTTTTGCGGCCTTTCGCGGTTCGGCGCGTTCTGGAGGTACTGGACTGGGGCTTGTCATCGCGCGCGAGCTAGTCCTGGCACATGGCGGCACGATCGCATTGGTGGAGAAGCCGGGGCCGGGCACGCAATTTCGAATAGAAATCCCCGACCAGCCAGTCGCACTTGAGGACTATCGCGTCCGGGCCTGACGATCCCGCGCGTTTATCCACCGTGTGAACGCGAGCTCATAAAAATCAGCTTTGATCCGAAAATCGCTTGCAATACGTTTGGGGAGCCTTTAGAGGATCGCCCACGCAGACGGCACCGCCGATTTGCCACACGCACCCGTAGCTCAGCTGGATAGAGCACCAGACTACGAATCTGGGGGTCAGGAGTTCGAATCTCTTCGGGTGCGCCATTTCTCCTAGTCCCGTTCGTATGCCGTCACTAAGGTCACCCGGTATTCCAGGACGATCAGATGTCCTTGGGAAGGTTTGTGGGAAGGTCCATATCGCCGTCTTTCAGAACGAGTGTCTTCATCCCGTCGTCAAGTCCAGCCACCGCCGAGGGAGGCTCCAGCGCTCCGGCTTGCTGTAGCTCGATCAACCGCGTGGCTGCAAAAAGATCTCCATTCTCCGCTGCCATCGCATAAACATCCGCTGCCTGCTGCAGGTCAGGTTCAATTCCTTCCCCCGTCTCCAGCATGATGCCAAGATTAATCATCGCATCAACATTGCCGCGGGCAACAGCCAGGTCATACCAAGCAATTGCCGTTTGATCATCGGCTGGCACTAACTGCCCCTCATCATAGATGACGCCGATGTTGAACGCCGCGGTATTGTCTCCGGCTGCGGCGGCCTTTTCGAACCAGTACAGGGCCTTGTTGACGTCCGGCTGCGTTCCAAGTCCATCACGATAGGCGACACCGAGATTGTAGGACGCAAGCACGTTACCGCTCTGTGCAGCCTCGGAATACATGTTGAACTCTGCTTCAGCATCGCCGAGGCGGCCCATCAGCATCCCGAAATTCACCTTGGCCGCCGCGTAGTCCGCGTCAACAGCGGCTTGGTAGGCCTCCATTGCTTGATTAATCTCCTGCGCCTGGTTCAGCGCACGGCCCAGTTGGTAAGCGAAACGCGGATTGCCAGATTGCTCGTAGGCGGTCTGGCAAGCATCTACAGCGGCAAGATCAATATTGCCTACGGGCACAGGACTGAAGGCAGTGTTGCGCTGATTGTCAGCGGCGCTTCCAGCCATACGGTCGCATTCTTCTTGAGCGCCTTGCGCAATCAGTGCACTGCCTTGTTCTTCGGCCACGGGAGCAGCTGCCATCGACAAAAGAATTGCTGCCGTGCTTGTGGCAAATGCAAAACCCCGGTTGACTTTCGATATCTGGGATTTCATTGTCTGCTCCGATTCACATATTCTTCACGTTTCGCTAATCGAACGCTCGAATCGCGTACCGGTTCCTCAGTGACGTTCCTCGACCCTTTGAGCGGGTAACAGAGGGCGACACTTTTTCGCGATTGATTGAACGTTCTGCTGCTTCAAGGACGATGAAGCAGAGATTGTTTCCTTCCCATGGTTGATGCTATGCGAGCGCAAGCGAAGACTTGTGAAGGCTCCTGATGAAGACGCTCACCATCCGCCGCCCTGACGATTGGCATCTGCACCTGCGAGACGGAGAGGTGTTGAGCGGCGTGATCGAAGACACCAGCCGCCACTTCGCGCGCGCCATCATCATGCCGAACCTGGTTCCGCCGGTGGTAACAACGGCTGACGCCGCAGCATATCGGGAGCGGATTATGGCCGCAGTGCCGAGCGGTGACCGGTTCCAGCCGCTGATGACGCTCTACCTGACGGAAGGGACGGATCCTCAGGATGTCGCAGCCGGAAAGGAAAGGGGCCTTATCACAGCGGTTAAACTCTATCCGGCTGGGGCGACCACCAACTCCAGCAGCGGTGTACGCAACATCGACAAGGCGATGCCAGTTCTGGAGCGTATGGCTGAGATCGGCCTGCCGCTCTGTGTGCATGGCGAGGTGACGACGGCCGAGGTCGACATCTTCGACCGCGAGGCCGTGTTCATCGAAACGGTGCTGGATCCGCTGCGCAAGCGTTTACCGGAACTGAAGATTACGATGGAGCACGTCACTACGAAGGAGGGTGTGGACTACATCAAGAACTCTTCCGCCAACCTGGCCGGAACGATCACCACGCACCACCTCATCATCAACCGCAACGCCATCCTTGTCGGCGGCATCCGCCCCCATTACTACTGTCTGCCGGTCGCCAAGCGGGAGCACCATCGACTGGCGCTGCGAACCGCCGCCACGTCCGGTGATCCTCGCTTCTTTCTCGGTACCGACTCTGCTCCGCATGTGGATCCGCTGAAGGAATGTGCCTGCGGCTGCGCGGGCATCTATACCTCGCCCAACACGATGAGTTGCCTTGCCCATGTCTTCGAAGAGGAGAATGCGCTCGCGCAGTTGGAGGCCTTCACCTCGCTCAGCGGTCCGGCATGGTATGGACTCCCGCCGAACGAGGAAAGGATGACGCTGGTTAGGCGGGACGAGCCGCTACAGTTTCCGAAGAAGCGCGAAACAGGCGCGGGCGCCATCACAGTCTTCGATCCGCTGTTCCCGCTTTACTGGGAAGTCGAGGCCTGACGCAGGCGCTGGCCGCAGTGTAGCCATCTGGCGCCTGAAGCGGCATGCTGCTATGGCGCTCCTCGAAGAGGGACACGAAGGAGCGGCAGCATGATCCAGACCACCTTTACCGACCGCGGCACCATGGCCGAGCTGATGGCGAGGATGTTGTGGGAGATCGGGGCCGTGCACTTCTCGGCCGATAAGCCTTACAAGCTGTCCTCCGGCATGATGAGCCCGGTCTATATCGATTGCCGCAAGCTCATCTCCTACCCCCGCATTCGTTCCACCATCATGGACTTCGCGGCGGCCACCGTCGTGCGCGATGCAGGCTTCGAGATGTTTGACTGCGTTGCAGGGGGAGAGACCGCAGGCATCCCCTTTGCGGCCTTCCTTGCCGAGCGGCTCGGCCTGCCGATGATCTACGTGCGCAAGGCGCCCAAGGGGCACGGTCGAAACGCGCAGATCGAGGGACATATGCCGGAAGGCTCACGGGTGCTTGTTATCGAAGATCTGACCACTGCAGGCGGCAGCATGTTCAAGTTCATCGATGCCATCCGCGCCGCCGGCGGAACGGTTGACCATGGGATCGCACTCTTCTTTTACGGCATCTTTTCGGAGGCCGAAGCGCGCTTCGCGGAGGGAAAGGTCCAGCTGCATCACATCGCCACCTGGCGCAACGTGCTTTCGGTTGCCCGGGCACAAAATCTTTTCGACGAGAACACTCTCGCCGAGGTTGAAGCCTTCCTCGACGCCCCCCTGGCCTGGTCAGGTCGAAACGGCGGCGTAAGTGAGCTTTCGCTCTAGCCAAGCGACAAAAGCTCACGTATCGAAAGCGCAGCAGTTCTGGGAGGACCAGCATGATCTTGTGTTGTGGTGAAGCGCTGATCGACATGTTGCCGCGCGAGACGATGCTGGGGGAAAAGGGCTTTGCCCCCTACGCCGGTGGTGCCGTCTTCAATACCGCGATCGCCCTCGGCCGCCTCGGCCAGCCGACCGGCTTCTTCACCGGTCTTTCCGACGACATGATGGGCGACATCCTGCGCGAGACCTTGGCGGCCAGCCATGTCGATTCCAGCTTCGCCGCCGTCTCCTCACGGCCGACTACCATTGCCTTCGTCAAGCTGGTCGACGGTCAGGCAAGCTATGCCTTCTATGATGAAGGCACGGCGGGACGCATGATCACCGAAGCGGACCTGCCGATGCTCGGCGATGATTGCGAGGCGCTCCACTTCGGTGCGATCAGCCTCATTCCGGAACCCTGCGGCTCGACCTATGAGGCGCTGATGGCACGCGAGCACGAGAAGCGCGTCATCTCCTTTGACCCGAACATCCGTCCCGGCTTCATCAAGGACAAGCAGAAACACCTCGATCGCGTCGCCCGCATGGCCGCGATGTCCGACATCATCAAGTTCTCCGACGAGGACCTGGACTGGTTTGGCCTGGAAGGTGACGACGACGCCCGTGCTTATTATTGGCTGTCTAAGGGTGCCAAGCTGGTCGTCCTGACCCGTGGCGCCGAAGGCGCGACCGCCTACACCAGCAGCTTCAAGACGTCCGTGCCAAGCGAGCGGGTGACGGTGATCGACACCGTCGGTGCTGGCGACACTTTCGACGCCGGTATCTTGGCCTCCTTCAAGATGCAGGACCTGCTGACGAAGGAGAAGGTGGCAAGTTTGACCGAAGATCAGGTGAGGGTGGCCCTGGCATTGGGTGCCAAGGCGGCCGCCGTCACGGTATCGAGGGCAGGCGCCAATCCACCATTTGCCCATGAGATTGGCCTCTAGTTTCCTCCCGGCAGGCTCCGCCGCCGGCACAAGAGGCCGGGGCTACGCCTTCAGTCCCACCAGCGCCTTCACCAGCCCTTGCGTCGAGGAGTCGTGCCCGTCGGCGCTCTCCTTGCCTTCGACGATCGGCAGCAGGCCTGTCGCCAGCTCCTTGCCAAGCTCCACGCCCCACTGATCGAAGGAGTTGATGCGGAAGAGCACGCCTTCGACGAAGACGCGATGTTCGTAAAGCGCGATTAGGCGACCGAGGGCGAACGGCGTCAGCTGGTCGTAAACGAAGGTGATCGAGGGGCGGTTGCCGGGGAACACGCGGTGCGGCGCGATAAAGTCCGCTTTCGTCTCGTCCACGCCCTTCGACGTCAGCTGCGCCTTGGCTTCCTCGAGCGTCCGCCCCTTCATCAGTGCCTCAGACTGGGCGAGGCAGTTGGCGATCAGCAACTCGTGCTGGTGCCTCAGGTCCGGTTCGAAGCCGTTCGCCGCGATCATGAATTCGGCCGGGATGACCGTCGTGCCCTGATGGATGAGTTGGTAGAAGGCGTGCTGGCCGTTGGTGCCGGGCTCGCCCCAGACGACGGGGCCGGAATCCCCGTCGACCGGCGTGCCGTCGACGGTGACGCCCTTGCCGTTTGATTCCATGTCGAGCTGTTGCAGATAGGCCGGGAAGCGCAGCAGCCGCTGGTCATAGGGCAGGATGGCGCGCGAAGGGTAGCCCAGCACGTTGCGATGGTAGAAGCCTATGAGACCAAGCAGCATCGGCAGGTTCTGCCGCACCGGCGCCTCGCGGAAGTGCTTGTCCATGGCGTGAGCACCATCAAGGAAGCGCCCGAAGTTCTCCGGGCCGACCGCGATCATCAGCGGCAGGCCGATCGCTGACCAGATGGAATAGCGCCCTCCGACCCAGTCCCAGAAGCCGAACACGCGGTCGCTCTCGATGCCGAAGGCCGCCACCTTGTCGAGCGCGGTTGAGACGGCCGCGAAATGGTGCTTGACCGCGTCCTCGCCAAGCTTCTCGGCAATGAAGGCGCGCGCCGTGGCGGCATTCGTCATCGTCTCGATTGTCGTGAAGGTCTTCGAGGCGATGATGAACAGCGTCGATTCTGCATTCAGCAGCTTCAAAGTATCGGCGATATGGGCGCCGTCAACATTGGAAACGAAATGCGCGCGGGGGCCGTCATGAAAAGGTGCCAGCGCCAGTGTCGCCATCACCGGGCCCAGGTCAGAGCCTCCGATGCCGATATTGACGATGTCGGTGATGGCCTTGCCAGTCGCGCCCTTCAGCGCACCAGAGCGAATGCCGTCGGAAAAGCGAGCCATGGCGCGAAGCACCGCCTCGACGTCTGCCATCACGTCCGTGCCGTCCACCATGACCGGGGTGCCGGTGCGGTTTCGAAGCGCCGTATGCAGTACAGCTCGCTCTTCGGTGAAATTGATCGCCTCGCCGGAAAACATCGCCTCTCGCTTCGCCGCGACGCCCGCCTCGTCAGCCAGACGTTCCAGCAGGCCCAGGATGTCTTCATTGATGGCGATCTTCGAGAAATCCATCAGCAGGTCATCGAGCGACGCGCTGTATCGCTCGAACCGGCGCGGATCGGCGGCGAATGCCGCCCGAAGATCGGTCGCGTTCGTTGCGGCAACTGTGTTCTTCAGGTCTTTGATGATGGCCTGCATGGAAGGTCCTCGTGATCCAGGGGATGCACGGGAACCTATAAGCTTTCACTTCCAAATCAAGCCGCGTCGCGCCTTCAGCCGCGCAGCTCCCGCCGCAGGATCTTGCCGACGTTCGACTTAGGCAGCTCGTTGCGGAATTCTATCAGCCGGGGCCGCTTATAGCCGGTCAGGTTGGCCGCACAATGCTCCCTCAGCGCCTCTTCCGTCAGCTCCGGATCCTTCTTGACGACGAATAGTTTCACGACCTCGCCCGAATGCGGATCGGGGACTCCGACCGCCGCGCACTCCAGCACACCCGGGTGCATGGCCGCGACCTCCTCCACCTCGTTCGGATAGACGTTGAAGCCGGAAACAAGGATCATGTCCTTCTTGCGGTCGACTATTTTCGTGTAACCGCGTTCGTCCATATAGCCCATGTCACCGGAGCGGAAGAAACCATCTTCGGTCATCACCTTGGCCGTTTCGTCCGGCCGCTGCCAGTAACCAGCCATGACTTGCGGACCGCGGATGCAGATCTCGCCGACTTCGCCGACTGGTAGAGCGTTGCCCTCTTCATCCCGGATCGAAATGTCGGTGGATGGTAATGGCAGCCCGATCATGCCGGTAAATTCCTGGCTGTCGAAGCGGTTCGCTGTTGCGACCGGTGAAGTCTCCGACAGTCCATAGCCTTCGGTGATCGCCGTCCCCGTCATTGCCTGCCAGCGCTCCGCGACCGGCCGCTGTACCGCCATGCCTCCGCCAAGTGCCAGGATCAGGGAGGAGAAGTCTACCTTTGCGAAATCGGCATTGTTCATCAGCGCGTTGAACAACGTGTTGAGCCCAGGGAAGACATGCACCTTGTGCTTCTGCAGTTCTTTCACGAAGGCGGGAATGTCGCGCGGGTTGGCGATCAGGATGTTGTGGCCGCCCATGGCGATCCCCATCAGCGAATTCACCGTCAGTGCGAAGATGTGATAGAGCGGCAGGGCACACACAAAGTTCAACACCTCCGGCCGCTGGCGGTTCTGGAAGGCAGCGTCGAGCCACATCGAGATCTGCATCTTGTTGGCGATCAGATTGGCGTGCGTCAGCGTCGCCCCTTTTGAGATGCCCGTGGTCCCACCCGTGTATTGCAGGAAGGCGACATCATCGCTGTCGATGTCGACGGGCTTCAGGGGATGATGCGCGCCCTCTGCCAAGACCTTCTTGAAGGAGATAGCCGATGGAATGGACCATGCCGGTACCAGCTTCTTTACCTTGCGCACCACGAGATTCACCACGTGGCCCTTGAGGCCGAGCATGTCGCCCATTGAGGTGACAACAATGTGCCGAAGACCCACATTACTCGCGACCTGCTGCACCGTGTGGGCAAAATTCTCCAGAACGAAGATCGCTTTCGCGCCCGAGTCCCTCAACTGATGCTCGAGTTCGCGCGGCGTATAGAGAGGGTTGACGTTCACCACCACGAAGCCGGCGCGCAAAATGCCGTAGGTGGCCACTGGGTTTTGCAGAACGTTCGGCATCATCACCGCGACGCGGTCGCCCTTCGCAAGGCCTTGCGCTTGCAGCCAGGCGCCAATCTTGCGCGTCTCCGCTTCAAGCTCGCGGTAGGTCATCTCCCGGCCCATGCTGGAAAAGGCGACGCGCGGAAGATATGCGTAGCAGCAGCTTTCGAAAAGTTCCGCCAGAGACTTGTAGGATAGCGCAGGCATCTCCGCAGGGACGGAAGGTGGATATGAAACGAGCCAAAGCTTCTCTGATAGATCGCCTGTTCTCACTGAAACGTCGCTCATTGGGGCCTCCTCTTCCCTTTTGTTCTTGTCCTGCTTCCCGGGCGCAGAGTGCTCTGCTTGCAGAGTCTCACTATGCCACGGTCCTCATCCCCAGGCCATCTTCTCACATTTTGGTATATAACCTTGACGTAAGCGTCAATGGGAACGAAGCGCGGGTGCACGAGTTCCTTCCTTTGGAACCTCAACCAACCGTGAGGAGGTACGTGATGGTCCATCATGAACCGCGTGTAGGACAGGATCCCTACACCAAAGAAACCCCTTCGCTGATCGCCAGCGACAAGGTGGAAGGCACCCGCGTGTATGGGGCCGATGGTCAGCACATTGGCTCGGTTCAGCGCATGCTTCTAGAGAAGCGCGGCGGCCGCGTTGCCTATGTTGTCCTGAGCTTCGGTGGTTTCCTTGGCATCGGCGATGACTACTATCCGTTGCCATGGGAAAAGCTGACATATGACGAGGAACTGGACGGCTATCGCATCGACCTGACAAAGGACCAGATCACTGGAGCGCCGCGTTATCAGGATCTCGAGGATGACAGCTGGTATCAGGACAAGGGCCGCACCATCTATGACTACTACGGCGTTCCGCCGTACTGGATGTAGAACGTTCGGCAGAGATACTTGAAGAGGCCCATGGGGCCTCTTTCCATTTGTTTAAGGCCTTCGTGGCAATCATCCCCCGTCGCCTAGAAAAAGGCTGGCGAGGGAACATCATGCTGCAGAGGTCCGAAAAGGCATCAGTGCGCGATCTGGAGCGCGAGGACCTGCCTGCTGTTGCTCAACTTTTCCAGAAGACGTTCCGGAAATCGGAGCACACGCCGCCGTCTCTGGTGGCTCACCTCCACGAAATACTCTTCGCGCACCCGTGGCAGGACAGCGATCTTCCTTCAAAGATCCTGGTGTCGGAGAGCGGCCAAATACAAGGGTTCATCGGCGTCTTTCCTGGCCGTCTGGAACTTGGCGGTCGATCGCTACGAGCCGCCTTCGCTGGCTCGCTGATGGTAGAAAACCCCGAGGCGAACCCGCTTGCGGGCGCTCGCCTGATCCGCGCCTTTCTGGCCGGACCGCAGGACCTATCGCTGACCGAGACAGCCAATGCGACGGCGCTTGGCATGTGGCAGAAGCTCTCCTTGCCCTTCGATGTCGGCTACAGCCTGAACTGGCTGCGCGTCTTCCGACCAGCCACGACCGCGGTGCGCTTGATGGAAAAGAACGTAGGTGCAGCACGCGTATTCAAGCCGATGGCATCCGTGGCCGACATGATCGCAGCGAACACAAGGCTCTCAACTCTTCGTTTCCAGCCTCAGTCACGGACTCCGCGCATCCGGTTCCGGGAGGCTACGTGCGCAGAGTTTCGCGATGCCGCCCTGATCCTTAAGGACCAGTTTCCGCTGCGGCCGCAGTGGGACATTCCCTCGCTCGATTGGCTGATCGATCAGGCCGCTCAGAAGAGGCACTTGGGGACGCCTTTCTGGCGCGTGGGGGAGACCCGAGCGGGAGGTCTCGTAGGGGCCTATGCCTATTTCGGCCGCGCTGGGAGCCTTGGCTGGCTGCTGCAGGCGCTTTGTAGCCCCGACGCTGCCGGGGATCTCGTCGAGGACCTTTTTGCTCATGCCGATGCTGCAGGATGCGCGGGTCTTCGCGGTGCCGGTCATCCCTGGCTGACGCCGGAGCTCATCACCCGCAAGACGAGTTTTCACGGCCGCGCCTTCTATCTTGCTCATGCTCGTGACCAGTCTCTATTGGAGCCGATCCGCTTAGGCCGCGCCTTGATCAGTGGGTTGGCGGGCGAGAGTTGGATGCGACTGATAGGCGATAGCTTCGACTGACGCCGTCGCCTTCAGTCGAGCATCGTCGCCGGCATCGCATGAAGATACTCTGCCACTTTCCGCTTCGAACCGATGTTGCGCCAGACCGCATCGACCTGATCAGGGAGTAGGCCAGCGGCCTCGCCGACGGCCTCGCGCGGAATGCCATTGTTGAGGCCATAGAGGCACACGTCCATCCGGTCGTACGGGAGCGAGAAGTAGTATTCATCCTGCCCCTGCGGCAGGGACCAGGTGTCCGTCGTAGGTGGTCGCCGCCGGATCTCCTCCGGCACGCCGAGCGCTTCGGCAAGCTGGTAGACCTGCGTCTTGTAGAGATGGGCGATCGGCTTGAAGTCCGCCGCGCCGTCACCGTTCTTCACGAAGAAGCCCTGATCGTATTCCAGCCGGTTGGGGGTGCCGGCAACTGCATAGCTCAGCCGGTCCGCATGGTAGTATTCGATCTGCTTGCGTGTCCGCTGCTTCATGTTCGCAGCGGCGATCATCCCGAGGTACACATCGAGCGGCATGCGATGACGGCTCTGCTCTCCGGACGGCGAGGCAACGACGAGCCAGGAAATGTTGTAACCGCGGCTGGAAAGGGCATTCTCGAGCACGACCTTGCACCCCCAGCCTTCACCGAACTCAGGAACAATCTGCCGAATGAACCCGTCGCGTCTCGCGTAGCAGCCAGAGGCGGCAAGGGCCGGACCGATGTCTTCCAACACCGTCTCCACCCCTGTGGCAGTTGCGAGCGACTGTCCCAGACGCAGGCTCTCGGGATCGGAATCGTGCTCGGGCATGAAGATGCCCGTGACCTTTCTCGGCCCCAGGGCACGAGCGCACAGGGCCGCCGTAACGCTAGAATCTATGCCGCCTGATAGTCCCAGAACGACGCCTCGCTTGCGCAGGTCCTTCAGCACCGCCGTGCGGATCCAGGCGCAGATGCGTTCGATCTCCGCTTCAGCGTCGAGCCGGAGGCTTTCAGGAGAGAAGGACATCTCATGCGCGAAGTGCTTCATGCTCTGAGTCATACGGCATTCTCCAGTTGTGGTTCGGCCTCGACGCCGACGCTCATTCTGATCTTGCCGGTCGTCGTGCGGGGCAAGGCTGCCCGGAACTCGACGCTTTTCGGCACCATGTAGTCTTCAAGGTATTGGGCGCAGTGACGGATGACATCCCTCTCCGAAAGCTGGCGCCCCTCTTCCAGCGCCACATGGGCACGCACGACCTGGCCGAAGACCGGATCCTCGACACCGGTCACGGCAGCTTCGCGAACACCGTCAAGCGCGTAAAGCACCCGCTCAACTTCTTGAGGGCTGACCTTCTCGCCGCGTGTCTTGATGATGTCGTCCTTCCGGCTGACGAAATAGAGGAAGCCCTCTTCGTCCGTCCGAAAAAGATCGCCCGTTGATAGACGTCTTTCCCTGTCCGCAGTCCTGAGCTCCTGCAATGCGGTTTCCGCGTCGCACCAATAGCCGGCCATTACGTGCGGCCCCTCCACCACGAGTTCCCCTATGGTGCCTGGGGTCGCAGGCAAGCCCTCCTCATCGACGACGAAAGCGCGCGTGCCCGGGATTGCCTTGCCGACGGAGGTGGGACGCTTGGCGAGCTCTTCTGGTGAGAGATAGCTCACCCGCAGACATTCCGTCTGACCATACATGACAAAGACCTTCGTCTGCGGCAGGATCTCTTGGAGGCGCGCACTCAGCACAGGCGGCAGGGCAGCTGCGGCGCTGGTCACGTATCGCAGGTGCGGAAGAAAGCCCTCAGGAAGGTCCTTCGTCCCGGCGATCAACGCGGCCATCGCAGGGACTAGCGGAAGACCGGTGGCCTTCTCTTCAGCCAGCCGGTCCATCATCTTTCGCGGGAAAGCGAAGCTTTTCTCAAGCACCAGCGTCCCACCAACGCAGACCATCGTCACCAACTGCGTGATGCCGTAGCCGAAGGAAAGCGGAAGCACGCTCAGCACAATCTCGCTGGCCGTGTTTTCCAGGTAGCTGATGATCGACTGGCAGGCCGCATCCACATTCGCATGGGTCAGCATTACCCCCTTGGGGTCGCCGGTAGATCCGGAGGTGTGGATCAGGAGGGCAAGAGCGGTATCGTCGAGAAATCGCGGAAGCGATTTTGTTTGCGTCCTGCGCAAGAGCTCCTCAAGCCGCAGATGATCTCCACCCAAATCCGAAGGTGCTTGTGTCGCGATGACGACCATCTTCCTGCCCGACAAGGCGATCGCAGCGCGGACGTTTGGAAGATACCGCGCGTGCGTGATGACAGCCGCAGGTTCAGTGCTGGAGAAGATGGCGGCAAGCTTTTGTGCCTTCATCGATGGGTGGAGTGGGCAGGCGATGGCGCCCGCCTTCCAGGTCCCGAAGAAGCTGACGGGTGCTTCACCGTCGTTGTCGAGCAGGAAGGCAATCCGGTCGTTTGGCCTCACAGCCATTGCCACCAGTGCAGCGGCGAGACTGCCGGAACGATCATCAATGTCGGCATAGCTGAGGCGGCTCTCGCCAGCGACGACAGCAGTTTTCCCTGCAAACCGTTCCACGCTGTTGCCAAGCCTTGCCTCGATGCGCATGGCTTGGCGTCTACGCAGCCACGGGCAGCTTACGTGCCAGATAGGACGTCATGTTATCGATGCTGTCGAGATTTTCCGGGATGATTTCCTCATCGGCGATTGTGATCCCATAGGTGGCCTCGAGGAAAGCGATCAGTTCGAGGACGCCAGTGGAGTCAATAATGCCTCCCTCGAGGAGCGATTGACTGTCAGTAATATCAGCATCCGCCCGAAACAGAAAATTCTCGGAAATGAATTCACGCACCGCAGAATGAAATCTCTGGGCCATAACAACCGCTCCACTTGAACTGTTCTTGACGCCCCATCCAAATGCGGTGCGACATCCCTAATAGCTGACACCCTGTCATGCCTGACTGAATCTTTTGCTAAACGGCATCGTAAAGACTTTGCAAAACTGCATCGATCCTGAACTGCCGGCGTTATGGCGCAAACGACCAAGAGTGATCGATAGCGACAGTCGGTGGCGTCAAGACAAGTTTCGGGAGCGGAGAGGCAATGAAGATTGCCACTTTCAACGTCAATGGGATCAATGGGCGCCTTGAGGTCCTCCTGCGCTGGCTGAACGAGACGCGGCCGGACGTGGTCTGTTTGCAGGAACTGAAGGCTCCCCAGGAGAAGTTTCCCCTCTCTGCCATTGAGACAGCCGGTTATGGTGCCGTCTGGCACGGGCAGAAACGCTGGAACGGTGTCGCGATTCTTGCTTATGACGCGGAGCCGATCGAAACGCGTCGCGGGCTCGGCGGTGATCTGCAAGACAGCCATAGCCGCTACATCGAAGCGGCGGTGAACGGCGTGTTGATCGGCTGCCTTTATGCGCCGAACGGCAATCCCGCACCCGGCCCAAAGTTCGCGTACAAACTTGCCTGGTACGAACGCTTTCTGGCGCATGCGCAGCATCTGCTGGAGAGCGGGGCTCCGGTAGTACTGGCCGGCGACTACAACATCATGCCCACCGATCGCGACGTCTATGCGCCGGAGCGATGGCGGGATGATGCGCTGTTCCGTCCCGAGGTGCGCGAGGCATTTCGCCGCTTGGAGGAGCAGGGTTGGACAGATGCGCTTCGGCAACTTCATCCCGAAGAACGGATCTACACCTTCTGGGACTATTTTCGAAACGCTTGGGGACGCAACGCGGGCTTGAGGCTGGATCATCTGCTCCTGAGCCCCTCGATCGCCGATCGCCTGGAGCGGGCGGGAGTGGATCGCGAGGTGCGTGGTTGGGAGCACGCAAGCGACCACGCACCCACCTGGATTGAGCTGTCTAAGGCTTAGGGAGGCGGCGACGCACCTAAGCGCCGCCCCCAGGAATTGAGCCTAAAGTATCGCCCGCTTGTCGCGCCGGCCCAGCCGCTTGAGCAAATAGTCCACCTCCGCACGCGCCGTGTCCGTCAGTGCCAGCCCCGGCTTACGCTGCGCATCCGACGTGATGACGCCGCGCCGCATCAGCACATGCTTGCGCACCGCAAGGCCGATCCCGAGTTGCTGCTCGTAACGGATCAGTGGCAAATGCGCGTCGAAGAGGTCGTGCGCCTCGTCCCGCTTCCGGTCGGCGAGGAGGCCGACGAGTTCCACCAGCATGTCCGGAAAACCATATCCGGTCATCGCGCCATCGGCACCGCGCTCCGGCTCGAAGTCGAGGAACATGCCGCCATTGCCGCAAAGGATCGAGAAGGGCCGTAGCTCGCCGGCCTTCTGCATGGCGCGGAGCCTGGAAATCTTTTCAAGGCCCGGCCAGTCCTCGTGCTTCAGCATCAGGCAGGACGGGTGGTTCGAGATGATCTTCGCCACCACACTCGGCGACATCACCACGCTGAGCGTCAGCGGATAATCCTGCAGCACCCAGGGCACGTCCTCGCCGACCGCCTCCACCGCCTGGCCGAAGTAGTTGACGATCTGCTCGTCCGTCCGAAGCGCCGGTGTCGGCGCGATCATCACGCCGGCCGCCCCCATGTCCATCGCATCTCGGGCGAGGGAGCGCATGGCAGCAAAGCCGGGCGCCGAGACGCCGACGATGACAGGCACCTTCGACCGGCCCACCACCTGTCGGATGATTGCCCGGCTTTCCGCCGGTTCCAGCTTCGGCGCCTCGCCCATGATGCCGAGGATGGTGATGCCGGTGCAGCCGCTGTCCTGGTAGAAATCTGTAAGCCTGTCGATGGAGGTCGTGTCGAGCGCGCCGTCCGGCAGGAATGGCGTCGTGGCGATGGCGTAGACGCCTTTGGAATCTGCAGAGAAGCTCATCGTGCGTCCTTCCACGCCTGGTAGCGCGCCTTCGTCTCGGCATTCATCGGATAAAGGCCAGGCAGCGGGACCCCCCGGTCCACCTCCGTCATGATCCACGCTTCCATTTGCTCCTGTTCCGGAGCCTCCGCCAGCACCGCGTCAAGGAATTTGGCAGGGATCAGGACGGCACCATCCTGGTCGGCGACGACAATGTCGTCCGGGAAGACGGCGACGCCGCCACAGGCGATCGGCTCCTGCCAGCCGACGAAGGTGAGGCCGGCAACCGAAGGCGGAGCGGCAACGCCTTCGCACCAAACGTCCATGCCGGTGCCGAGCACGCCCTCTGCGTCACGTACGACCCCGTCGGTCACCAGCGCGGCGACGCCGCGCTTGACCATGCGCGAGCAGAGAATGTCGCCGAAGATGCCGGCGTCCAGCACGCCCATGGCGTCGGCAACCGCCACGCAGCCCTCCGGCATGGCCTCGATTGCGGCGCGGGTCGAGATGGGGGAGGCCCAGCTTTCCGGCGTTGCCAGGTCCTCGCGGGCAGGAACGAAGCGCAGCGTGAAGGCTGGGCCGACCACACGCGCCTGTCCCGGCTTCAGCGGCTTCGTGCCGCGCATCCAGACGTTGCGCAGCCCCTTCTTGAGCAGGACGGTCGTCAACGTGGCGGTGGAGACGTTCTTCAACGTCTCGACGATCTTCGGATCAGGCGGCATGGAATCTCCTCGCGCGGCGGAAGGCAAATCCTTCACGGCGCGGGATATTCGATTGCCCTTTGCAGCGCGTCAAGGAAGGAAGGTCTGCTTTCTGGCTTCTCACTTCAGAAGTCGCAAAGCATCCGCGTTCGTGGGGATGGCGGCGGACGCTCGTGCGAGGCAGGCGTCGAGAACCCCACACGTCACGCCAATGCGGTGCCCACGCGGGGGCGAAGCGGGTTAATCCTGCTCCGTCGTCCGGTCCGTATCGCCATTCTGGAACATCCGCCGGTCTTTGTCGATCTTGCCCGGATCGAAGTTCTCGACGGGTTGCGTAGGCGCATTGGCCGACACAGCCGCATCGTCGGCTGTCTGCTGCTTCTGCTCTGATTTGTCGGATCGATCACGCATGCTCATTCTCCCATTGTGATGGTTGGAGAACGATCAGCAGCGTTGATGGTTCGAACTGAGGTGCCCGACCTGAGAGATAGGTGACGAAACGTACCGGGGACATGGGTAACACTTTCCGTTTTGCGGGAGGTGTTGATG
>NZ_JAKJHS010000040.1 GCF_021648825.1 Rhizobium halophilum
GCGCAGGAAGCGTTGTTTTACGGGTTCAGCATCGAGCGGCACGTCCCGGCGAACCATCTTCTCCGATCTATCGACCGCTTCGTCGATCTGTCCGGCCTTCGGACTCACTTGCGCCCTTTCTACAGCGAGATCGGGCGGCCCTCGATCGATCCGGAACTGATGATCCGTATGCTGATCGTTGGTTACTGCTTCGGAATCCGTTCGGAGCGTCGGCTGTGCGAGGAGGTACATCTGAACCTCGCCTATCGCTGGTTTTGCAGGCTCGGCCTTGAAGGCGATGTCCCGGATCACTCGACCTTCTCCAAGAACCGGCATGGCCGCTTCCGCGATAGTGACTTGCTGCGCGAGCTGTTTGAGACCACGGTCAGGCGTTGCATCGAAGAGGGTCTTGTCGGTGGCGAAGGCTTCGCCGTTGATGCGAGCCTGATCAAGGCGGATGCCAACAAGCAGCGCTCAGCGGAAGGATCGGAAGCGGTCGACTGGGAAGCTATGGCCGAGACCCGCCGCTCGGTTCAGGAATATCTCGATACGCTGAATGACGCAGCGTGGGGTGCGGCCAGCGAAACAAAGCCGAAGTTCGTATCCAGGTCGGACCCGGCGGCTCAATGGAGCGGAGCGCTGAAAGGCCACGCCTTCTTCGCTTACGCGACCAACTATCTGATCGATCTCGATAATGCCGTTATCGTTGATGTCGAGGCGAGCCGTGCGATCCGGCAGGCCGAGGTCGGCGCGGCACGCACCATGATTGACCGT
>NZ_JAKJHS010000041.1 GCF_021648825.1 Rhizobium halophilum
GCATTGGCTTCCTCCACCATCGCCGCGTTCTGCTGCGTCACCTGGTCCATCTGGTTGACGGCGGTGTTGACCTCCGACAGCCCGACCGACTGCTCGCGCGACGAGGTGGCGATCGCATCCATGTGCTGGTTGATCGTGACGATATAGGTCTCGATCGTCTTCAAGGCCTCGCCGGTCTGGCTGACAAGCTGGACGCCGTTGGCGACTTCCACCGACGAGTTGCGGATCAGGTCCTTGATCTCCTTGGCAGCGGTTGCCGAACGCTGTGCCAGTTCGCGCACTTCCTGGGCGACGACGGCGAAGCCCTTGCCGGCTTCCCCGGCGCGTGCCGCTTCCACGCCCGCGTTGAGCGCCAGCAGGTTCGTCTGGAAGGCGATATCGTCGATCACGCCGATGATGGAGGAGATCTGGTTCGACGACTGCTCGATCTTGCCCATGGCATCGACGGCATTGGCAACCACCGTGCCTGACTGGCGGGCATTCTCGTTGGCCTGGATCGCCACCGTGCGAGCCTCTTCGGCGCGCTTGGAGGAATTGGCGACATTGGTGGTGATCTGGTCGAGTGCGGCGGCGGTTTCTTCCAGCGAGGCGGCTTGCTGCTCGGTGCGCTTCGACAGGTCCTCGGCACTCTGGCTGATCTCGCGCGAGCCCGAGTCGAT
>NZ_JAKJHS010000005.1 GCF_021648825.1 Rhizobium halophilum
AACTCTCCTTCTCCCATTGAGGGATCATAGTTGGAAAATTCCAGCCATAAACGGTCCGATTCAAAGGGGGCACGTCAATGCTGAATAGCGCGCGCCCACTTCCTTATACGGAGTGAGGCGTGCTCCCCCTCCTCCGTCATTCCTGTGCTTGTCACAGGAATCCAGCAGTGCCGCGTCGGCGGCGCGAAAGACTCTTCATCACCAGCACCAGGTTCTCCCGCCGCGCAGACGCGCGGCGGCTGGATCCCGGCTCAAGGCCGGGATGACGGAGCGGGAGCGTTCCACCTCTCCCCACCCACCCCCTCCCGCCCTACCTCACCCCCATGTGCAACGACTACGAACAACACATCCGCTACGCCGAATACCTGCGCGCGCTGGAGGAGCAGGGCGTGGCTGCCCCCGCCCATCAGGGCGAGGCGGACCTTCCCCGGGCGGATGACATCCGCATCGGCGATCTCGGTCCGGTGATGCGGGCAGAAGGCGAGGGCGAGGTGGCGCTGTCGCCCATGCGCTTCGGCTTCCCGCCGCCACCCGGCAGAAAGGGAGGGCCGGTGTTCAACTTCCGCTCGGAAGGCCGAAGCTTTGCGCAAAGCCGCCGCTGCCTCATCCCGGCCTCCGCCTTCTTCGAGTTCACCGGCACCAAATACCCCAAGGCCAAGCACCGCTTCACGCTGACCGAAGCCCCCTTCCTTTGCATCGCCGGGCTCTGGCGGGACACAGAAGGCGAGGGGGAGAAGTCCAACCAGCCGCCGGCCTTCACCATGCTCACCACCGCCCCCGGCCCCGACGTCGCTCCCATCCATAACCGCCAGGTGGTGGTGCTTAAGCCCCAGGACTGGCGCCACTGGCTCCATCTCACCAAACCCGAAGCCGAGCTGCTGCGCCCCCTGCCGGCCGGGTCGCTCGCCGTCGAAGAGGTGCGTTCGGGGAGCGACTGAGGCAGGAACGGGAGCCCTCACCCTGAGGTGCGAACCCGCAGGGTGAGCCTCGAAGGGCGAGGGCGGGCGGCTTGGAGGGTGCAGCCCCCTCACTTGCAGTTTCTGAAGTTTAGCTGCGCTAAAGCTTCGAAACTGCTTTCTCTCCCACCAGGGGAGAGAAAGGGCGCTGCCGCGCCCCAAAAACGTGAACGTCCCGCAGCCAAAAATCGTGGCACCGGCTCCTCGCCCCTTGTGGGAGACGAAGCAAAATCAGCATCTTAGCCAAAGGCTAAGTGCTAGATTTTGCAGGTGAGGAGAAAATTTCTCGCACCATCGTCCCCGCCTCCGAAACCCGCTCCCATAATATTCCCGCCTCCGTCGCCGGAGTGTTTCGCGAGACGGTCGCGGGCAGGCGGGGGCCGGCGCTTCCATCCAAGCCGTAACGTGCGGGGAGGGTGGAAGAGGTGAGAGCCACGGAGCGGTGCCGAATGCAACGCTCCTATCAAGTCTCCCCCGGGCAGCCATGTCCGGTTCGGGAAAGCCGTGCAAGCGTTGAGGAGCAATCCCGGCGTGCAGAGAGACGAGGCGATCACCTGTAGGGGCTGGACACCCCGAAAGAACGCCGAAGGCCACGCGGATGCGGAGCCACAGACTAAACTACAAGTGAGGTTCCGCATCCGTGTGGGCTCTCCAACCAGATCCAGAAGACATGCAACCCGCGTGAACGCGAACCCGTGCCCGGAAAGGAGATCAGCCATGGCAGAAAGCAAGGAAGAGAAACTCCGTCTCTGGCGGGAGTACGACAACGAGCCCTACCTGCCGGGCTTTACCCGCGGCGAGCTCAACAGGCTCCCCCCGCGCCAGCAGTCGCGCGAATTGCAGAAGCTCACCCAGCGCGTCACGAGCTATCTCGGCTACTGGAGGACCTGCGACGTCCCGGCTTGTCGACGGGCGCGGGCCTGCCGCGGCTTCCTGTCGGAAAAACAGTATAGCGGCGATCCGCGCTACCACGATGCCTTCCCGCCCTGCGTCGGCCCGCGCGGCGCCCGTCAGCCGGAAGTGCTCGCCGCCTTTCCCGCCGCCCTCGGCTACCCGCCGGAAGAGGATGACGGCCCGAAATACAACGGACGCGCCTCCAACAGGCCGGCGGAGGACGGGGAGGAGCCAGCCGCCTAAGCGCAGATCCTGGCCGGCACACCCTGAAGATTGGCGGGTGTCGCCAGGCTGAATTGCGATTATCCTCTTGCCGTGCCCGTACCGAGGGGATGGCCGATGAAGGATCTCGCAGGACTTTCCATAGCAGAGGCCAGAAGAGGGCTGCGCAAGAGGGACGTCTCCGCGCTGCAGCTGACCGAGGCCTATCTCGCAAACATTGCCTCGGCCAATGCGGCGCTCAACGCCTATGTGGCGGTGACGGAAGACCTGGCGCGCAAGGCGGCAAGAGCCGCGGACGAACGATTGGCCAGCGGCACGGCGCGCGCGCTGGAAGGCATCCCGATCGGCATCAAGGATCTGTTCGCCACCAAAGGCGTCCACACGCAGGCCTGCAGCCGCATCCTGTCGGGCTTCAAACCGCCTTACGAATCCACCGTCACCGCCAATCTTCGGGCTCAGGGTGCGGTCGTGCTCGGCAAGCTCAACATGGATGAGTTTGCCATGGGCTCCTCCAACGAAACCTCCTGCTACGGCCCGGCCATCAATCCCTGGCGCGCCCGGGGATCGGATCAGAACCTCGTGCCCGGCGGCTCCTCCGGCGGCTCGGCTGCCGCCGTCGCGGCAAATCTGTGCATGGGGGCGATCGCCACCGATACCGGCGGCTCGATCCGCCAGCCTGCCGCCTTCACCGGAACCGTCGGCATCAAGCCGACCTATGGCCGCTGCTCCCGGTGGGGCATCGTTGCCTTCGCCTCCTCGCTCGATCAGGCCGGACCGATTGCCCGCACGGTGGAGGATTGCGCGATCCTGCTGCGCTGGATGGCCTGCGTCGATGCCCAGGATACCACCTCGGTGGATGTCGCTGTCCCGGACTACGAGGCCGCCATCGGCCGGTCGGTGAAGGGGCTGAAGGTCGGCATCCCCCGCGAATATCGCGTCGAGGGCATGCCGGCGGAGATCGATCAGCTCTGGCAAAGGGGGATGGACTGGCTGAAGGAAGCGGGCGCCGAGATCGTCGAGATCGGCCTGCCGCACACGAAATACGCCCTTCCGGCCTACTACATCGTCGCCCTGGCGGAAGCCTCCTCCAACCTCGCCCGCTATGACGGCGTCCGCTACGGCCTGCGCGTCCCCGGACGGGACGTGGTGGAGATGATGGAAAACACGCGCGCGCAAGGGTTTGGCGCCGAGGTCAAGCGGCGCATCCTGCTCGGCACCTACGTCCTCTCCGCCGGCTACTACGACGCCTATTACCTGAAGGCGCAGAAAGTCCGAACCCTGATCAAGCGTGACTTCGAAATGGCCTGGCAGGCCGGCGTCGACGTCATCCTGACGCCGACCACGCCTGTCCTGCCGTTTGCGCCCGGCGCCATCACCGATCCGGTGGAAATGTACCTGAACGACATCTTCACCGTTACGGTCAACATGGCCGGCCTGCCGGCCATGTCGGTCCCGGCTGCGCTGAGCCGCGAAGGCCTGCCGCTTGGCCTGCAGTTGATCGGCAAGCCATTCGACGAGGAAACGCTGTTTCAGGTGGCGCATGTGCTGGAGCGCAACGCAGGACGCTTCGGCCCGCAGCGGTGGTGGTGATGCGGGGATTGGGTAGGTATTTCAAGTTTGATGAATTGACCGCGCAAAGGAGCGGCTGATGGATTTCAACACTGCCTTAACGTTTTTTCTGACGTTCTTCGTGTTTGCCGCTAGTCCAGGCCCCGATAATCTTACCATCCTGTCCAAAACGGTCGCGAATGGTCCTGCGCACGGGATCGCCTATGGTGTGGGCGTCGTCTGCAGCATTTTCCTGTTCGTCATCCTGGCGGTGGTAGGGTTCAATGCCGTGGCGCAATACATGAACGAGAACCTGCGCTTCATCCAGTATGTAGGGGCGATCTACCTCATCTACATGGGCGTGATGATGTGGCGTTCGAAGCCGCACATCGAGCCACGAGTGATGCGGGGCGGCCTGATCCGCCTCTTCTTCACCGGCTTCTTCCTCAACATCAGCAATCCCAAGATGCCGATCTTCTACCTGGCGCTCCTTCCGGGCGTCCTGGGAATTCGCCCATTCACCATTGCGGATACGCTTGAATTGCTGCTGATCATCACGTTGGTCGAGGTGATCGTCGTTGGCGGCCATGTCTTCCTTGGGCACAAGGCGAAGCACCCATTCGCCGATCCGAAGAAGATCAGCGCCATGAACCGCGGGGCGGGCGCCCTCATGGTCGGTGCGGGTGTTCTGGTGGCAAGCCGTTAGGGAAGCGGCCTCTTCCTGCGGGCTTCGCTCTGATGCAGAGAAACTCTCCTGCGACGGCAGCAGAGTAGCTTCACCCATAACGCGATCAAAAGCGGATCTCCAACTTGACTAAGGGAGGCTCAGCGTCGTCGTCAGCGCCCTATCCATGCCGCGGCGAGTGGTACGACCGCCGAGGTGGCGACGGCGTTGAGTGCCATCGCGATGGCGGCAAAGAGGCCTGCCGTTTCGTCCACCTCATAGGCGCGGGCTGTGCCGATTCCATGTGACGTGAGACCGGCGGCAAAACCTCGGGCAGCGTAGTCTCGGACGCGCATCAGGTTCATGAAAGGCGTGACGATGAGGGCGCCGACGATGCCGGTCAGGATGACGAGAACGGCGGTGAGAGATGGACTGCCGCCGAGTGAGGCAGAGATCGCCATGGCAACCCCCGCCGTCGCAGATTTCGGCAGGAAGGAGACCACAACATCTTCGGACAGTCCAAGCAGCGTTCCTAGCACGACCACCGAAGAAACGGCCGCGAACGAGCCGACAAAAAGAGCAGCCGCAATTGGCAGCAACAGCCGCTTCACCTGCGCCCATTGGCGAAACAGGGGGACCGCGATCGCGACCGTCGCCGGTCCGAGCAGGAAATGCACGAACTGCGCGCCTTCGAAGAACTGCTGATAGGGGATGTCGAAGACGGTCATCACCAGCGACAGCAGCAGGATCGACGTCAGCACAGGGTTGACGAGCGGGTTTCGATCGAGACGGCGGGAAACCTCCGAGGCGCCGATCCAGGTGCAGAGCGTCAGCGTCAGCCAGATGAGCGGCGAGGTGGAGAGATAGACCCAGAGATCGACAGGGCTCCTCATGCAGCTGTGTCCTTGGAGCCAAGAAGCCGCCGCACGGCAACAAAGGTCCACACGGTCACGGCGAGAGTGAAGACGGCCGAAACGACCAGAACGGCTGCGATCGCACCGCCTTCATCCTGCACGACGCCCCAGAGCGCCACCACACCTACGCCGGCAGGCACAAAGAACAGGCCGAGATTGCCGAGCAGTGCACTGGCCGCAGCCTCCACGGCCGGGATCGTTTCGCGCAAGCTGCCTTGAAGTGCCAGCAAGGAGAGAAAGAGAAGCACGAGTCCGACCACCGGGCCCGGCACCGGAAGGCCCGTAACGAAGACCAGGCTCTCGCCGAGGAGTTGAAAGAACAGAAGAGCCGCAAGGCCGCGTAACATGATCACCTCCAAGGTAGGGGAGGCGGAGACTAGCCGATCGCCGGGGCCGGGTCATCTCCGGCGGCTGGCAGGGGGACGGATTCCGCCGGGGTGGAGGGATCCGTCATTTGGTTAAGCAGGAATGCGCCGATCGTATTCGTCGCGCAGCCGCGTCCAGCCGTCCCAGAACGTGTCCGGCTTCTGCCCTGAAAGGCGACTTGCGAGAATGTTGAGGTGCATGTGCCAGCCAGCGCCGATCATCACCGTGTTGGCACGATCGGAAATGCGTCGGTGGATGATGGTGAGGAGCACCTGGTTGCCGGATGGCATCAGGCGGAACTCCACCTCTCCCTGGCGCCAGGCAAAGGTGAGGCTGCGCGGAGGGTCGACTGCGATGATGTGGCTCTCCATCCGCTGTTCTTCGGGAAAACCGTCCGGACGTCGGCCGGGCGGATCGGAAAGCTCTTCGTTGCGCCAGACCAGTTCGAAAGGAGCCCCCGGCTTCAACTCCATTTCGCCGGACGCGAGCCACAGGCGGCGCAACTCGCTTTGCGTCAGATAGGCCCAGACCCGATCGACGGTGCCGGGCAACAACCTTTCGATCTTCAGGGTAGCGGGCTCGGTGAGGACGCCATAGGCGTCGAGGGTAGCAGTATCGTTCATGCTCATTCTCCTGTTTTGCCGTTGGCGGGATTGTCTTCCTCCTCCCGGAGGACGCGTTCGAGCGCATCGAGGCGGCTTTCCCAGAAGCGCTCGTAGAAGTTCAGCCACTTATGGGCGGTTGCCAGCGGCCCAGGTTCAAGGCGGCAGACATGTGTGCGCCCGCGCACCTCCCGCCGGATGAGGCCCGCCTGTTCAAGCGCCTTGATGTGCTTGGACGCAGCGGCAAGAGAAATGGCATAAGGCGCCGCCAACTCGCCGACGGTGCGGTCGCCCGACGACAGCTGCCGCAGCATGCCGCGTCGCGTGGCATCTCCAAGCGCGTGAAACACAGTATCAAGCTCGGGCATATGTAATTCAACCATGTGGTTGAATATTTACTCGCTCAGTCCGATTGTCAACCGGTTGGTTAAATAATTTGTTCAGCCGATGCGGATTGCGCAACAAGGAACCGATGGCTCCGTACCTGGCCTTGACAGCCTCGGAGGGCATCATAAAGGGCGAAGCAGAACAAGCTAATCGAGGTTCGTCGTGAAATTTCTTGCATCCTTTTCCGCCTTCGTCGGCAAGAGCTTCGCCCTGTGGGTCATCCTCTTCGCTGTCGGCGGCTTCTTCTTCCCCGAAACCTTCAAGCAACTGGCGCCCTGGATCGTCACGCTGCTCGCCATCATCATGTTCGGCATGGGACTGACCATCTCGGTCGACGACTTCAAGGAAGTGGTGAAGCGCCCGGTTGAAGTCGGCATCGGCGTCGTCTCGCAGTTCCTCATCATGCCGCTGCTCGCCGTGCTTCTGACGCGGATCATCCCGATGTCCCCGGAAGTGGCCGCGGGCGTCATTCTGGTCGGCTGCTGCCCGGGCGGCACGTCCTCCAACGTCATGACGTACCTGAGTAAAGGAGACGTGGCCCTCTCCGTCGCCTGCACGTCGGTGACCACGCTGGCCGCACCGATCATCACCCCGTTCCTGGTCTGGATGTTTGCCAGCCAGTATCTGCCGGTCGATGCGATGGCCATGTTCACTAGCATCGTGAAGGTTGTGCTCGTGCCGCTGGCGCTGGGTTTTGCGCTGCAGAAGCTGGCGCCAGGCCTCGTGCGTGGCGCTCTTCCCGTCCTGCCGCTGGTCAGCGTGGTTGGCATCGTCCTGATCGTTGCTGCCGTTGTCGGCGCCAGCAAGGGCGCGATCGCCCAGTCGGGACTGATGATCTTTGCCGTCGTCGTGCTCCACAACGGTCTCGGCTATCTGCTCGGCTTCTTTGCCGCCAGGGCGTTCGGCTTGTCGCTTGCCAAGAGGAAGGCAATCGCGATCGAGGTGGGCATGCAGAACAGCGGCCTTGGGGCGGCACTTGCAAACGCCTATTTCTCGCCGGTCGCCGCAGTGCCGAGCGCGATCTTCAGCGTGTGGCACAACATTTCGGGGGCGCTTCTCGCGAACTGGTTCTCCGGACGCAGCGATGACGTCGCGGTTGCCGCGGAGCCGGTAGCACCCCGCCTTTAACCAGAACAAGCGCCGGCATTTTTAGCCGGCGCTTGACTTTTTGATTGTAGACGCGGCTCATCCTGCGCCAGATATTGCCTGCCGGATGTCCAAAGCATACCATTGACAGGTTGTCAGACATCAATATATGAATTTCGGTATTGGTAAGGCCAGCTTACCAGTCACGCGTCGAGGAGGACGCGTTGGGAGGGTTCATGTTTTCGGTCGTGGAATCACGCCGCCTGTATCATCAGGTGGCGGACCAGATGCGCAGCCTGATCGACAGCGGTGTCTTCACCGCTGGATCTCGGCTGCCGGCCGAGCGTGAGCTTGCCGAACTCCTTGCCGTCTCCCGTCCGACTGTTCGTGAAGCTCTCATCGTGCTGGAAGTGGAAGGTCGCGTCCACATCCGGATGGGATCAGGCGTTTATGTGTCCTCGCCTAGGCCGGTTTCCGTTCAATCCCCTTTGCCGGAAGTGGAGGCCGAAGGGCCTTTCGAACTTCTCAGGGCTCGAGCCATTGTGGAGTGTTCCATTGCGGAAGAAGCTGCCCGCGTAGTCCGGCCTGACCAGATTTCGGCGCTCGACGGCCTTCTCACCCGCATGGCCGAGAGTCTTAATGACCGGGCGGCGGCGCTGGCCTTGGACCGCGACTTCCACATCGCGGTCGCCGACATTCTGGATAATGGCACGCTGAACCGCTTCGTCGGCAGCATCCACGATCTGCGCATGACGCCGTATTTCGAGAAGCTCGCAAGCTACTTCGAGAATCCGGAGACATGGCGGGCTGCCATGGAGGAGCATCGCGCCATCCGCGATGCCATTGCCGCCCGAGATCCACAAGCTGCGCGCGCTGCCATGCGCGCGCATCTCGACCAGTCGCAGATCCGGCTGTCGGAGAGTTTCGGCGAGGAGCCGGCCGACAGCACGATACCCGCCGCATGGAGGCGTGCCGGCGGAGAGTAAGCATGCCTTTTGACTTCAACCTGGGAGGAAGAAAATGAAGTTGAAACTTACCACCATTCTCGGCGCAACGGCGGCCGTTCTGGTCTCGGCCATGGCGGCCCAGGCGCAGACTGCGCTGAAGTGGGCGCATGTCTACGAAACCTCCGAGCCGTTCCACACCGAGTCGGTCTGGGCGGCGGAGGAGATCGCCAAGCGCACCGACGGCCGCTACAAGATTGACGTCTTCCCGGCCTCGCAGCTCGGCAAGGAAGCCGACATCAACCAGGGCCTGAAGCTCGGCACTGTCGACATCATCATCTCCGGCTCGAGCTTCGCATCGCGCGAATATCCGCCGATCGGCGTCACCTACTACCCCTATATCTTCCGTAGTCCGAGCCACCTGATCGCCTACACCAAGAGCGACGTCTTCAAGAAGCTCGCGCAGGGGTATGAGGAAGCATCGGGCGGCAACCACATCACCGCCGTCACCTACTACGGCACACGCCACACGACCTCGAACAAGCCGATCGAGAAGTGCGCCGACATGCAGGGCCTGAAGATCCGCGTTCCGGACGTCCCGGCTTACCTCGCCATGCCGCGCGCATGCGGCGCCAACACCACGCCGATCGCATTCGCGGAAGTCTATCTTGCGCTTCAGAACGGTACGGTCGAGGCGCAGGAAAACCCGCTGACGACCATCGAGGCGAAGAAGTTCTACGAAGTCCAGAGCAATATCAGCCTGACCGGCCATATCGTCGACCACCTAAACACGGTCGTCTCCGGCATGCTGTGGTCGAAGCTGTCCGACGAGGACAAGCAGATCTTCACCGAGGTGATGCAGGAAGCCGCCGAGCGCAGCACCAAGATCATCGAAGAGCGCGAGAATGCACTGGTCGACAAGTTCAAGGGCATGGGCATCACCGTAACGGAAGTGGACAAGTCGGACTTCGAGAAGGCCGTCCTCGACAAGGTGAGCTTCGAGGAGTTCGGCTACAACAAGGAAGACTGGGAAGCCATCCGCGCCGTCCAGTAATCACGCGGAACGAGCGCCCGGTGAACCGCCGGGCGCTCGTCGCTTCTTAAGGACCGGCGGAGGATTTCTATGCAGAACCAACATCACGCGCCCATCAGCGTCGAGGAAATGGCACACGCCTTCGAGGAGGAGGTGCGCCCGGTGGACCTCTCGCCTTATGCGGTGGAGGACTGGTTTAATATGGCCGTCTTCTGGGTGATGGCGATCTGCGTCTTCCTGCAGTTCTTCACCCGCTATGCCTTGAACAACAGCTTGGCCTGGACGGAAGAGATCGCGGCCAACTGCCTGGTTGTCATCGTCTTCATGGGGTCCGTGATGTGCGTGCGCATGTGCCGGCACATCACGGTCGACATTCTCTACCGCTTCCTGCCGCGCAAGGCAGGCCGCATGCTCGAGCTCCTGGTCGACCTCATCGTCATTGGCTTCTTCGCCTACACGACCTGGCTGATGTGGCGCTATATCGCCATCGTCGGCAATGAGCGCATGGTGACGGTCAACCTGCCGCGCGGCTACGTCTTCTATACTGTCTTCGCCGCCTTCGCGCTGATGCTGGCGCGCTCGGTGCAGAACTTCATCAAGGACATGATCAACGACAAGACGGTTCGCGAGAAGGCGAACGAAACCGGCGTTCAGGGGGGCTGACCAGTGCTGCTTCTCATAGGCTCGTTCCTGGCGCTGATGATCGTCGGCGCACCCATCGCCGTGTCTCTCGGCGTCTCCTCTCTCCTCTATCTCGTGATCTACGGCGTCGCCCCCGACATCATTGCGGCGCAGCGGATGATTGCCGGCGTGGAAAGTTTCCCGCTGATCGCCGTGCCCTTCTTCATCCTCGTAGGCAACCTGATGAACATCGCCGGCGTCACGGGCCGCATCTATTCCTTCGCGCTGGCGCTCGTCGGCTGGATGAAGGGTGGGTTGGCGCAGGTCAACATCATCGGTTCGGTCGTCTTCTCCGGCATGTCGGGCACGGCACTTGCGGATGCCGCCGGTATCGGCACGATCGAGATCAAGGCGATGAAGGACCACGGCTATCCGGTGGAGGCGGCCGTCGGGGTTACCGCGGCCTCCGCCACGCTTGGCCCGATCTTCCCGCCGTCGCTGCCCTTCGTCATCTACGGCATGATGGCAAACGTCTCCATCGGTGCGCTGTTCATGGCAGGCATCCTGCCGGGCCTCGTGATGACGGGCCTGATGATGCTGACCGTCTTCATCTTCGCCCATCGCAAGGGTTGGGGTTCCGATACGCCCTTCGAACTGCGCCGGCTGGCAGGGGCATCGCTTGAGATCCTCATCGTTCTCTCCTTCCCGGCCGCGGTCTATCTGCTGATCCTGGCTGGCCTCTCCATCAACATTGCAGTGCTGATCGCGCTCGTCGCGCTCGTGGCAGTCGACTGGTACTTCGATTTCTCCGCCGTGATGGCGCTGCTGACGCCGGTTCTCCTGATCGGCGGCATGACCATGGGCTGGTTCACGCCGACGGAAGCAGCCGTGGCCGCCGTGATTTGGTCTCTCTTCCTCGGCTTGGTGCGTTATCGGACAATGACGCTGCGCACGCTCGCAAAGGCGAGCTTCGACACGATCGAGACCACGGCCTCGGTCTTGTTCATCGTTACCACAGCCTCGATCTTTGCATGGCTCCTGACGGTCAGCCAGGCGGCCCAGCTGTTCTCCGACTTCATGTTCTCCCTGACGGACAACTGGTGGACCTTTCTGATCATCGTCAACATCCTCCTGTTGATTGTCGGTGCCTTCCTCGATACCATCGCGGCGATCAGCATCCTCGTGCCGATCCTGATGCCGATTGCCGCCCGTTACGGCATCGATCCGGTGCACATGGGGCTGATCTTCACACTGAACCTGATGATCGGTCTCCTGACGCCGCCGGTCGGCATGGTGCTCTTCGTGCTCTCGCGCATATCGAAGCTCTCGGTTGAGAGAACCACGATGGCAATCCTGCCGTGGATGATCCCGCTCTTCGTCGCCCTGCTGCTGATCACCTTCATACCGGCGATCACCCTCTGGCTGCCGACCCAGCTTGGTCTGCTGCGATAGGAGCGTGTGATGCTGGCACGGATTGCCCGGTTGTACGGGCAGCGGGATTTGAAGGTGGAGGAAGTGGAAGTCGGCGCGCCAGGGGAAGGCGAAGTGCTGCTGAAGATGGCGGCGGGCGGCATTTGCGGCTCTGATCTGCACTACTATCAGGACGGCGGCTTCGGCCCGGTGCGGGTACGCGAGCCGATCATTCCCGGGCATGAAGCCGCCGGCCATGTGGAAGCGTTGGGCGCTGGCGTGTCGGGTCTTGCAGTAGGACAACTCGTCGCCGTCAATCCCAGCCAGCCCTGCGGCCACTGCCGCTTCTGCCGCCATGATCTGCCGATCCACTGCCTGAACATGCAATTCATGGGCAGCGCCATGCGGCTGCCGCACGCTCAGGGCATGTTTCGCGACTGGCTGGTGGTGCCGGCGGCGCAATGTCTCCCTGTCGGCGAGATGGTTACGGCAGGGGAGGCCGCCTGTGCTGAACCGCTGGCAGTCTGCCTGCATGCGGTGGCGCGCGCCGGTGACTTGCAAGGCAAGCGCGTGCTCGTCACCGGAGCCGGACCGATCGGCGTGCTGACAATCGCCGCCGCCCGACATGCCGGTGCGGCGGAAATAATCGTGACGGATCTGACCGATGCCGCGCTGGAGCGTGGGCGCACCATGGGCGCTACAGGAACGATCAATGTCGCGACCGATGCCGGTGAACTATCGGCCTTCGAGGCGGACAAGGGCTATTTCGACGTCGCCTTCGAGTGCTCGGCGGCAGTGCCGGCGATCCGAAGTGCGATTGCAACCGTCCGGCCGCGCGGCCTCATTGTCCAGGTTGGGGTCACCGGCGATGCGGCAGTGCCGATCAATGCGCTGGTCGGCAAGGAACTGCACTGGATCGGCACGCAGCGCTTCGATAAAGAGTTCGCACAGGCGGCAGATTTGATCGGACGTCGGGAGATCGACGTGCGCCCAATTATCTCCCACGGTTTTGCGATCTCAGATGCCGTAGCGGCATTCGAGCAGGCAGGCGATCGTTCCGCCGCCTGCAAGGTTCAAATTACGTTTTTCTCCTGAGGAGTTTTCATGCGGCATACGTGGCGGTGGTTCGGCCCGGTCGACAAGGTAAGTGTGGAGGATGCGGCCCAGGCCGGCGCAAAAGGCATCGTCAGTGCCCTGCATCACATCCCGACCGGAGATGTCTGGTCGGTTGAGGAAATCGCCAAGCGGCATGATGCGATCAAGGCGGGCGGCCTTTTCTGGGATGTGGTGGAAAGCGTACCGGTCTCCGAAAGCATCAAGACGCAGACCGGTGACTGGCGCCAGCATATTAGCAACTGGCAGGAGACGCTTCGCAGGCTTTCGGCCAGCGGCATCCGCACCGTCTGCTACAACTTCATGCCGGTGCTGGACTGGACCCGTACGGATCTTCGCTGGCCGACCCGCCACGGGGCTCGCGCGATGCGCTTCGACCTGATCGATTTCGTCGCCTTCGACATTCATCTGCTGGAACGGCCGGGTGCAGCGGACGACTATGACGAGGGCATCTGCGAACAAGCCGCCAAGCGCTTCGCAGAAATGCCGGAGGACCGGCGCACAGCGCTTTCCAAAAATGTGGGCGCCGGCCTGCCGGGCTCGGCCGACGGCTACACGCTGCCGCAGCTGCGCGATCATCTGGCGACCTATGACGGCATCAGTCGCGAAAAGCTGCAACAGCATCTGGTGGACTTTCTCTCCGAAGTGACGCCGGTCGCCGAAGCGGTCGGCATCAACATCTGCGCCCACCCGGACGATCCGCCATGGGCGCTGCTTGGCCTGCCGCGCATCCTTTCCACCGAGGCCGACTACCTCCACATGCTGAACGCGGTAGACAGCCGGGCGAACGGCGTCACCTTCTGCACGGGTTCACTCGGCGCCCGCGGCGACAACGACCTGCCGGCCATGGCGAAGCGGGTTGCCCCGCGCATCCACTTCGTTCACCTGCGCAACGTCCATCGGGACGAGGAAGCGACCCCTTGCTCCTTCTTCGAGGACGAGCACCTGGAGGGGCACACCGACATGGTCGCGGTCATCGCGGAACTTCTCGCCGAGGAAAAGCGCAGGAAGGCGGAGGGCCGGGAGGATCACGAGATCCCGATGCGCCCCGACCACGGTCAGGAGATCCTCGACGATCTCACTCGCGGCGCCCAGCCCGGCTATCCTGCGATCGGCCGGCTGAAGGGCCTTGCCGAACTGCGCGGCATCGAACGCGCATTGTCCCACGCCAGATACGGATTGTCGTGATCATGGAAAGACTGTCAGCCTCGACCTCGCTCGCCGATACCGTCGTCAAGCCCGCCTTCGACCCGAAAACGCTGAAGCCTGGCATCCTGCATATAGGGCTTGGTGCCTTCCACCGCGCGCACCAGGCCGTTTACAACGATCTTGCGCTTGCCAAGGAGCCGGGCGACTGGGGCATTGTCGGCGTCAGCCTGCGCTCGCTCGACATCGTTCGGGACCTGCGGGCGCAGGACCATCTCTATTCCGTCGTGACCCGCAGTGGTGCCGGTGAAAGCGTGCAGGTGGTCGGCTCCGTCGTTCGTGGCATTTCGGCGGTGGAGGACCGCGACGAACTGCTGGCGCTGCTCGTCGATCCGGCGATCAAGATCGTCACGATTACCGTGACGGAAAAAGCCTACGGGCTCGATCCAAGCACCGGCGGCCTGGACCGCAACCATCCGGCAGTGGCCGCCGATCTCGCCAATCCGACCGCACCCGTCGGCGTCATCGGCTATATCGTCGAGGGCCTCGCCCGCCGTCATGCGGCAGGGCAGGAGCCCTTCACCGTTCTCTGCTGCGATAACCTGCCGACCAATGGCCGGATCGTCCGCCGTCTGGTGATCGAGATGGCTGGCGCGCGCGATCCGGCGCTGGCGAACTGGATCACCGGCCATGGCGCTTTCCCGTCGAGCATGGTGGATCGCATCGTGCCGGCCGCAACCGACGAGGGCCGGGCACGCGCGGCGGAGATGCTGGGCGCCGAGGATGCACTGTCGCTCGAAACCGAACCCTTCATGCAATGGGTGATCGAGGACCACTTCATCGCCGGCCATCCGGCATGGGACAAGGCCGGCGCGCTCTTCGTCGACGATGTCGAACCCTACGAGAAGATGAAGCTGCGCCTCCTCAACGGCGCCCACTCCATGATTGCCTATCTCGGCCAGCTGAAGGGGTTGGAGTATGTGCGCGACGTCATGGCCGTTCCGGAGTATCGTGACCTGGCGCGCCGGCACATGCAGTCTGCACGCAAGACGCTGGACCCGGTGCCGGGCATCGATCTCGACCAGTATATTAACCAGCTGATCGAGCGCTTCGAGAACCCCACGATCGCCCACCGGACAAAGCAGATCGCCATGGACGGCAGTCAGAAGCTGCCGCAGAGGCTGTTCGCGGGCACGGCCGAGGCCCTTGCCGAAGGCGAGGACGTCGACACGGCGGCACTCGCGACCGCGCTGTGGATCGCTTATGCCAGGCGAACGCCGGACATCGACGATCCGCGACGGGAGGAATTGCGTCGTGCAGCAGCCGAGCCGACCGGCGCTGATGCCTCGGCTCCCTTCTTCGCGCTGCCGGGGCTCTTCCCGCAGGCGCTGATCGACAACCGAGAATGGCGCGACCGGGTGAACGCCAAGCTGGCGGAGATCGAGGCGGGACAGGTCTGAGTTGACATCCGACCACTAACGAAAAGCCCCTCGCTCCGATCGGATCGAGGGGCTTTCTTTTTCTTGCTGAACGGTGATTAACCTCGGAACGTATATTCCGCGATCGATGCCGGCTTCATCTCGATGGAGAAACCGGGGCGTGACGGCGGCATGTAGGCGGCGTCCTGGATGACGCAGGGGTCGACGAAGTGCTCGTGCAGGTGGTCGACATATTCGATTACACGACCTTCCTTGGTGCCGGAGACGGCAAGGTAGTCGATCATCGAGAGGTGCTGGACATATTCGCACAAGCCGACGCCGCCGGCATGCGGCCAGACGGGCAGGTTGTACTTGGCCGCGATCAGCAGCACCGCCAGCACTTCGTTGAGGCCGCCCATGCGGCAGGAATCGATCTGAACGATGTCGATCGCACCTTCAGCGATGAACTGCTTGAACATGATGCGGTTCTGGCACATCTCGCCGGTGGCGACCTTCACGGGACCGATCGCCTGACGGATCTTGCGATGGCCGGCGACGTCGTCGGGGCTGGTGGGCTCCTCGATGAAGAAGGGATTGGCAAAGGCAAGCTTCTTCACCCAGTCGATCGCCTGGTCGACTTCCCAGACCTGATTGGCATCGATCATCAGGTAGCGGTCGGGACCGATCACTTCACGGGCGATGGTCAGCCGGCGGATATCGTCTTCAAGGTCGCGACCGACCTTCATCTTGACGTGGTTGAAGCCAGCATCCACGGCTTCCTGGCAAAGGCGGCGGAGCTTCTCTTCAGGATAGCCGAGCCAGCCGGCGGAGGTCGTGTAGCAGGCATAGCCTTCCTGCTTCAGCGTGGCGATGCGTTCGGCCTTGCCGGCCTCAGCCTTCTTGAGAATGGCGACGGCCTCGTGCCGCGTCAGCACGTCGGTGAGGTAGCGGAAGTCGACGATGTCGGCGATTTCTTCCGCCGAGAGTTCGGACACCAGCTGCCAGACCGGCTTGCCCTGCTGCTTGGCGAGAAGATCCCAGAAGGCGTTGACGACGGCGCCGGTCGCAAGGTGCATGGCGCCCTTGTCCGGTCCAATCCAGCGGAGCTGGCTGTCACTCGTCAGGTGCCGCCAGAACTTGCCTGGGTTCTGGCGGAAGGCGCCGAGATCCTGCCCTACCACGAGATGCCGCATCGCCTCGATTGCCATGCAGCAGATGTCGTTGCCTCGGCCGATGGTGAAGGTCAGGCCGTGGCCTGCCAGCCCGTCCATATCGGTATCGAGGATGACATAGGCTGCCGAATAATCAGGATCCGGGTTCATCGCATCGGAGCCATCCAGGCTTTGGGAGGTCGGAAAGCGCAGATCGAAGACGCGAAGATCGGTGATGCGGGTCATGGCAATCTCTGTGGTGGAATGGATGTCAGATGGTCCAGCCGCCGTCGATGGCGAAGGCCTGGCCGGATGTGTAGGTGGCACCGGCGATGTAGACGGCGAGATCGGCGATCTCTTCCGGCGAGCCGAGGCGGCCCATGGGCTGGCGGGCGATGAAGGCAGCCCGTGCAGTTTCATAGTCGCCTTGTGCGCGCATCCGCTCCTGCAGCGAAGGGCTTTCAACGGTGCCCGGGCAGATGCAGTTGCAGCGGATGCCCTGCGTCACATAGTCGGCGGCAACGTGCTTGGTGAGCCCGATGACGGCTGCCTTGGTGGTGCCGTAGGCGAAGCGGTTCGGCACACCCTTGATGCTGGAAGCGACGGAGGACATGTTGATGATCGATCCGTCCTTGCGCTCCAGCATGCCCGGCAAGACAGCGCGGATTGTGCGGATCATCGCCTTGACGTTGAGGTCGAAGGCGAAGTCGAGATCGCTGTCCTTCATCTCCAGGATGGAGCCGCCATGCACGACGCCGGCGCAGTTGAACAGGATGTCGACCCGACCGATCTGATCTACCGCGGCCTTTACCGCCGCCTCGTCGAGCACGTCGAGCCGTGAGGTCTTGAGGTTTGCGAGCTTTGGCAGCTCAGCGAGCGCCTGATCGTTGATGTCCGTGGCGTAAACCATCGCTCCGGCTTCGGCGAAGGCGATGGCCGAGGCGCGGCCGATGCCCTGGCCGGCGGCGGTGATGAGAACGGTCTTTCCTGCAAGGCTCATTGTCATGTCGTTCCTCGGATCATATCAAGAGAAGGAGTCAGTCGTGGTGGAAGACCTCTTCCATCATCGCCCACCATTCCCCCTCCTTACGGGTTTCGAACGGCTTTTGGCAGGGGATGGTGAAGGACCACCATTCCTGGTTCTTCGGGTCTGCCGCCATCTTCGCCATGTCGGCCTCGAAGTCTGTCCCGTGATATTCCCAGGTGCCGAACAGCAGGTTCTCCGGCTCGCGCAGGAAGATCGTGTAGTTGCGGATGTTGCACCGTGAGATCAGCTCGAGGATCTCCGGCCAGACGTCGGCGTGCAGCCGCTTGTAATCTTCCACCATGTCCGGCGCGACGCCGATCACCATGCCCATGCGCTGCATCGTATTTCCTCAAACTTCGATGATCGCCTTGACGACGCCGGCCGTCGGATCCGTGAGGCCGGCGAACCGCTCCGGTACCTCGCCAAGCATCATGCGGTGGGTGATCAGCGCTTCGGGCACGTCACCCGCGCGCATCGCCGCCATCACGCGTTCGAAGTCGACGATCGTGGCATTCCGGCTGCCAAGGAGGGAGGTCTCGCGCTTGTGGAACTCCGGATCGGAGAAGCTGATGTCGCTGGAAACGATCGAGACGAAGACATAGGTGCCGCCATGGCCGACGAAGCCGAAGCCGCGCTCCATCGCCTTCGGATTGCCGGTCGCGTCAAAGACGACGTCGAAGAAGTCCCCATGTGTGATGTCGGAAAGCGCTGCCTCGTCGCCGTCGCCAAGCTGGACCGTGTGGGCGGCGCCAAGATTGGCCCTCCCGAACTCCAGCCGGTCAGCGCGTCCATCGAGAAGCGTGACCTCTCCGCCTTCGAGGCGGGCAAAGATGGCGACAGCCATGCCGATCGGACCGGCGCCGACGATCAGCACCTTCTGGCCTTTCTCCACCTTGGCCCGCGCAACCGCATGGGCGCCGATGGCGAGAAACTCGACCATGGCTGCCTGGTCGAGGCTGAGGCCGTCGGCTTTCAGCACGAATTCCTGCGGCAGGCTGAGATATTCCGTCATGCCACCGTCGCGGTGAACGCCGAGCACCCCGATGTTGCGGCAGCAGTTGGTCTTGCCCTTGCGGCAGGCGCTGCAATGGCCGCAGGAGATATAGGGGATGATCGACACGGTATCGCCAGCCGTCAGATGACTGCCCGCCGGCGCCTCCTCGACCGTTCCGGCCAGCTCGTGGCCCATGACGCGGGGGTAGGAGAGGTAAGGTTGGTTGCCCGTGAAGATGTGCAGGTCGGTGCCGCAGACACCGACGCGGCGCAGCCGGACCAGCACCTCGCCTTCGCCCCGCGCAGGCTTAGGCCGCTCGATGGCGGAAAGGGTTCCGGGAGAATCGCAGATGATCGTCAGCATTGTCAGCCTGTCATGAGGTTTGGCGGCGCTTGCCGCCGAAGTTGTAGAAACGCACGGCGTTGCCGCCGAAGACGGCGTCGTGGTGCTCCGCCGGCACGATGTCGAGGCACTGGGTGAGCCACGCCTGGTAATCGCCCGCCAGCCGCAGCACCGGCCAGTCGCTGCCCCAGATCACGCGGTGCGGACCGAAGAGCTCGAGAATGGTTTCCGCATAGGGCCGGATTGCCTCGGACTTCTGATCGCCGGCTTCCGTGAGGAGCCCCGAGAGCTTGCAGTGGACGTTCGCAAGCTCGGCAAGAGCGGCCATCTTGCGCCTCCACTCCGTGAACCTGCCTTCGGCGATCAGAGGTTTTGCGCCGTGGTCGATGACGATCGGCAGACGCGTGGAGCGGCGGGCGAAGTCGAAAAGCGCATCGAGGTGGCGCGGCAGGACGAGCGCATCAAAAACCAGACCATGGTCGATCATCGCGGAGATCGCCGGCTTGAGGGATGGATCATCGATCCAGCCGTCATCGGCGATGTCCTGCAGCATCGGTCGGAAGCCCTTGAGCTTCGGGTGGTCTGCCAGCCGTGCGATCGCTAGCGGCGCATTCAACGCCTTCAAGTCAGTCCAGCCAACGACGCCGAGAATGAAGGGGTTGCTGTCGGCGAGATTCAGCATGAAGACGGTATCCGCCTCATTCTCCATCGTCTGTACCAGCACGGTGCCATCCATACCTGCCTCCGCCATGAGCGGCTGCAGGTCGTCGGGCAGGAAATCCCGGTGGATCGCAGCGAGCTCCGCCGGCGGCCATTGCCCCGCCCGGTCGGCGATCCGCCAGAAATGCTGGTGGGCATCGACGCGCATCGTTCTTACGCCCCCTCGCGCGGGAGCGGAGCGCCTTCGGCGATCAGGCCACGGGCGCGCAGGGCTTGCCAGAAGCTGGCTGGGATCTCCTCCGAAAACCAGGCGACGTTCGAGCTGATCTGCTCGGCGGTCCGGGCACCGGAAACGATGGTGACGACGGCAGGATGGGTGAGCGGGAAATGCAGCGCCGCAGCCTGAAGCGATACGCCTTCTTCTTCGCAGGCCTTGCGCAGTCCCTCGACCCGGGCCAGCACGTCGGCCGGAGCATCGGCGTAGTTGAACTTCTTGTTGCCGGCGAGGATGCCGGAATTGAACGGGCCGGCGATGACGATGCCGACACCGCGGCGCGCGCACTCGTCCATCAGCGGCAGGCTCTCCTGCTCAAGAAGCGTGTAGCGGCCGGCAAGCATGGACACATCGATATCGAAAACGTCCATGGCGTCGCGAATGGCCTGCCACTCATTGACGCCGAGACCGACCGCCTTGGTGGAGCCTTCATCGCGCAGCTTGCCGAGCGCGCGGAAGCCGCCGCCGTCGGTCAACTGGCTCCAGTAGTGCTCGTGCTTGTCGCCATGGGTCATGCGGCCGATGTCGTGCACGTAAAGGATGTCGGGTTTCAGAATGCCGAGCCTCTGCTGGCTTGCCTCGAACGAGCGCATGATGCCGTCATAGCTGTAGTTGTAGACAGGCCGGAAGGGCAGGGGCTGCACGTAGCCGTCCTCTTCCTCGCCCACCGTTTCGTCCGGCGTCATCACTCGGCCGACCTTGGTGCTGAGCACGTAAGACTCGCGCGGAAGGTCCGTCAGCATCGTGCCAAGACGGCGCTCGGAGCGGGTGAAGCCGTAGAAGGGGGCCGTATCGAAATAGCGGATGCCGGCATCCCAGGCCGCGCGGAAAGCGCCTGCCGACTCTTCGTAGCTGGTGACCCGGTAGAGGTTTCCCATCTGAGCGCAGCCGAGGCCCATCAATGTGACGTCGACGGGGCGACGGGGTAGGGTTCGTGTATCGGCGACGTTCATTTCTGTCTCCTCTGGCCGGAAAAGAGACGCGCACCATTTGCGGTGCGCGTCAGGGGGAGGACCTTTTAGTAAAGGACGTTCTTGGCTTCCGGCTTGTCGATGTTGTCCTTGGTGACGACGACGACGCCCGTGTCGACGTTCTTCTCGACCTTTTCCTTGTTGATCAGCTTCGTGACTGTCTCGATGCCGAGTTCGCCCATCTGGTAGGAGCCCTGGACAATAATCGCCGCGAGCGTGCCGTCCTTGACGAATTCCTGCAGGTCCTGGTTGCCGTCAAAGCCGATGGCAACGACCTGGCCCGCCTTGCCCGACTGCTTCAGGGCGCGGCCCATGCCGATGGCCGTCGGTTCGTTGGCGCCGAACATGCCCTTGAGGTCGGAGTTGGCAGCCAGCACGTCGGTGGTCTGGTTGAGCGCGGTTGCCATCTGGGACTGCGAGTAGAACGGCCCGACGATCTCAAGCTTCGAGTTGTTCTTGATATAGTCAGTGAAGCCGCCGACGCGACCGATTTCAGACCCGGCGCCCGCGACATAGGACATGACGGCGATCTTGCCTTCGGTGCCGATCTGGTCGATCAGCGCCTTGGCCGCCAGTTCGCCTGCCTTCTTGTTATCGGTGGCGAGGAAGGACTGGTAGTACTGCTCTGCGCCCTCGGCGAGCATGGAGTCGACGATGACGACCGGGATGCGGTTTTCCCAGGCCTTCTTGACCGCCGGCACCAGGGCGTCCGGATCCGAAGGGGCAAGCACGATACCGGCCACGCCGCGGTTGACCGCGTTCTCGACCATGTTGACCTGATCGGCGATGGCCGATTCCGCAGCCGGACCCTGGAAGGTCATCGTGTGCTCGGAAACATCCTTCATTGCAGCCTCGGCACCCTTCTGGACGTTCTGCCAGAAGGTGGAGTTGACCGTCTTGACGATGACGGCGATCTCGCCGGCCTGCGCGGCAGATAAGGCACCGAACGCGATGGCGGATGTGAGCAGTGCTGTGGCAAGCTTTTTCATGTTTTCCTCCAGTTTCATTGGCCTCACCGGCCGGTTGGCGGGAGCTCCTCACTCCCATTGCTTCTGCGGCTCCATGCAGCCATGGAGACCGCCTCCTCTCTCATCGGCGATTGCGCAATTGGTCGATCCAGACGGTGCCCAAAATGACGAGGCCGATGATGATCTGCTGTGTGAAGGCGGAGACGCCGTTCATGTTGAGGCCGTTGCGCAGGATGCCGATGACAAAGGCGCCAATCGCCGTGCCGGAGATCGTGCCGACGCCGCCGATGAGTGAGGTCCCGCCGATCACCGCGCTTGCGATGGCATCGAGTTCGTACATCACGCCCTCGTTCGGCTGCGCCGTGACCAGGCGAGACATCAATACGCATCCGGTCAGCCCGGCGAGCGTGCCGGACAGCACGTAGGTGAAGCTGACGACGCGGCTGACATTGACGCCGGAAAGGCGGGCTGCATCCGAGTTGGAGCCGACGGCGTAGATGTGGCGGCCAAGCACCGAGCGATTGAGCATCAGCGAGACGGCGATCGCGATCACGACCATCAGGATAACGGGATAGGGAATGCCCGGGAAGCTGACATTGGGGAAGCCGTCGTCGCCGATGGTGACAACGCGAAACAGCGAGCCGTTGCCGAGGACACCGAAGGATTCGCCGAGACCGGAGACGGCGCGTGCGCCGGTGATCTGCAGGGCGACCCCCCGGGCAATCAGCATCATGCCGAGCGTGGCGATGAACGGTGGCAGCTTCATCTTTGTCACGAGAAGGCCGTTGATCCAGCCGCAGAGGGAGCCGGTCAGGATGCCGATCAACATGGCGAACGGCACCGGGATGCCCCAGTCGCGCACCGCAAGCGCGGCGACGACGCCGGAAAGGGCAAGCACCGAACCCACGGACAAATCGATGCCGCCGGTGATGATGACGCAGGTCGCTCCGATGCCAAGCAGCGCGATCGACGTCACCTGGAGCGCGATCGTCATGCCGTTGTTGACGGTGAAGAAGGCGCTGCTGGTGACTGAGAAGACCGCCACGAGGACGAAAAGGCTGCCGAGCGCGGCAAACTTCTGGATGATGTCCTTCTGCCGGTCGCTCAACCGGACGCTTCTCTGTTCGCTGATATCGGCCATTGTCCCCTCAGTGCGCCTTCGGGCCGTAGCCCGAGGCGTAACGCATGATTTCTTCCTGGTCGGTGTTCCGGGTCTCAAGAACGCCGGTAATGCGCCCGCCGTGGAACACGGCGACGCGGTCGGTCATCCCGAGGATCTCGGGGAGCTCCGAACTGATGAGAACCACTCCGATGCCTTCGGCGGCGAGCTCGTCCATGATCTTGTAGATTGCAAATTTGGCGCCCACGTCGATGCCGCGCGTGGGCTCGTCGAAGAACATCACCTTCGGCTTGCGGAACAGCCATTTGCCGATGATGATCTTCTGCTGGTTGCCGCCGGACAGAAGCCGAACCGGCTGCTTGATCGAAGGGGTTCGAATGTCGAGGAGCTCGACGTAGTCGTTCGCTACCTTGTTGTGCTTGGCGAAGTCGATCAGTCCGAACGTGTTGGACACCTCGTCCATATTGGCGAGCGTCACATTCGCGTCGACCGGCATCTTGATAGCCAGCCCCTGCGCCTTGCGGTCCTCGGAGAGATACGCGATTCCCGCGGCGATGGCGTCACGCGGGGAGCTGATCGTCAGCGTCTCACCGTGCATCGTGATCGTGCCGGTATCGAGAGGATCCGCTCCGAAGATTGCCCGGGCCACTTCCGTTCGTCCCGCGCCCATCAAGCCGGAGAATCCGAGGATCTCACCACGCCGCAGGGAGAAGCTGACGTCAGAAAAGACGCCTTGCCGCGTTAAACCCGCGGCGCTGAAGACGATGTCGTCCGAGGGTTTGGAAATGCGTTCCGGGAACTTTTCCTCAAGCGACCGCCCGACCATCTTGGCCACGACATCGTTGACCGTCGTGTCACGCAGGTTGTCGGTTGCGATATAGCGCCCGTCGCGCAGCACCGTGACGCGATCGACGATTTCCTCCATCTCGTCGAGACGATGGGAGATGTAGACGATGCCGACGCCGGAGGCCTTGAGGTCGCGGATGACCTGGAACAGCAGCTTGGTTTCCTGCTCCGTCAGCGACGAGGTCGGCTCGTCCATGATTAGCACTTCGGCATCGAGCGACAGTGCCTTGGCGATCTCCACCATCTGGCTCTGTGCGACCGACAGGTTGCGCACGTGCGTGTCCGGATCGATGTCGATACCCAGCCGGTCCAGGCAGCGCTTCGCATCGGCGCGGAGCTTCTTGCGGTCGATCAGGAAGCCGCGGCGGGGTTCGCGCGCCAGATAGATATTCTCGGCGACGGAGAGGTGCGGCACCAGGTTGAGCTCCTGGTGGATGATCGCGATGCCGGCGGCCTCGGATTCCAGCGGGGACGCGAAGCGGCTTTCCTGGCCCTTGTAGACGATCGAGCCTGCAGTCGGCTGATAGACGCCGCTGATGATCTTCATCAGCGTGGACTTGCCGGCGCCATTCTCGCCGCAAACGGCGTGAACCTCCCCGGCAAAGAGATCGAAGTGCACATCCGAGAGGGCCATGACACCCGGAAATTCCTTGGTGATGCCGTCGAGGCGCAGCAGGGCCCTACGATCCGCCGACGCCACATGGGCATCTCGAATGTCAGCCGAGTTCTGCATGGCGACCTTCTCCTCCTCCTGTGCCGGCCAAGCTCCAACCGCCGACGCCCAATGGTTAAACCCGGACATCCAAACTGGTCAAGCCAATTATTTGACCTGCTTGCGAGTAGAGCTTGCTGCTGGCCGAAAAGCCAAGAAAGTAGGGATAATCAGAAAACCCGCAGAGCTTGCTCCAAGCTTCTCGAACGTTTATGGTAAGACCAGATTCAACGATTGGCATCGAAATGAACGGACCGATCAAGGCCGCGGAGCCGCGCAGGCTCTACCAGCAGATTGCCGACCAGATACGGGCGCTGATCCAGGGTGGTCACTTTGCCCCCGGTGCCCGCCTGCCGGCCGAACGGGATCTTGCCCAACAGCTCGGTGTCTCCCGACCGTCGCTGCGCGAGGCGCTGATCGCGCTCGAGATCGAAGGCAGCGTCGAGATCCGCATGGGCTCGGGCATCTACATCACGGCCGAGCCGGAGCGCCGGGCATGGCAGACCGGTTCGATGGGCGAAAGCCCGGTGGAGCTGATGGAGGCGAGGGCTGCCGTCGAGGGCAGCGTGGCGCTTGCTGCCGCAGCCAGGATTTCCGCAGAAGGCCTGACGTCGCTTCGTGAGGCGCTCGACGCCATGCGCTCGGAAATCGCGGCGGGGCGCAAGCCTCTCGACCAGGACAGGCTTTTCCATCTGACCATTGCGGGCCAAAGTGGAAATTCCGTGCTGGCCCATATCGTCGGCGACTTGTTCGACGAGCGCCACAGCCCGCTATCGGCCCAGATCCGCACGCGGTTCGAGACGCCGGAGACCTGGCGCAACGCCCTTCGCGAGCATGAGGCAATCTACGACGCGCTCGAAGCACGCGACCCTCTTCTCGCGCAGGCGATGATGCATGCGCATCTGGAGGAATCGAAGCGCCGCTGGATGGAAAACGAGCCGCGGTGACCAAAACCATTTCGCTATCGTAGCAGGAGAACCTCCGGGGAGGAGGAAGCAGCCATGGATGCCATCATTTCACCGATCATCATTTTGAATGCCGACGACGATGTCGGCGTCGTCCGCCGCTCCGTTCAGCCCGGCGGGCTGGTCGGCCACGGCGATCTCGTCGCGCGCGAACTGATCGGGCGCGGCCACAAGGTGGCGATCAAGCGCATTCCCTCCGGAGCGGAGGTCAAGAAGTACGGCCAGGTGATCGGGCTGGCGACGCAGGATATCGAGCCGGGCAGTCATGTGCATTTGCACAACCTTGCCATGTTGCCATCCGAGCATGAGCACCAGTTCAGCATCGACGTCGAAGAGAAGGGCATGCTGCCGGAAAACGAGCGGCGGACCTTTATGGGCTATGACCGCGGCATCGGCGGCGCCGGCACGCGCAACTATATCGGCATCATCTCCTCGGTGAACTGTTCCGCCACCGTTTCCCGCTATATCGCCGACTACTTCAACCGCATGGGCGGGCTGGATGGTTTCGAGAACATCGACGGCGTCGTGGCGCTGACCCACGGCGGCGGCTGCGCGCTCAACAACAAGTCTGAGGGCTACCGGGTCCTCATCCGCACGATCCAGGGCTATGCCAAGCACCCGAACTTCGGCGGCATCCTGATGATCGGCCTCGGCTGCGAAACCAACCAGATCGGGCCGATCCTCGAGCACTACAAGATGGAGGAAGGCGACCGGCTGCGCACGATGACGATCCAGCAGCACGGCGGAACGAAGAAGACGATCGATGCGGCTATCGAAATCATCAAGGAGATGCTGCCGAGCGTGAACGCAGCGGTACGCACGCCGCAGCCGCTCTCAAAGCTGAAGGTGGCACTCGAATGCGGCGGCTCCGACGGCTATTCCGGCATTTCGGCCAATCCGGCGCTGGGTTATGCCTCCGATCTCATCGTCCGCAATGGCGGAACGACCGTTCTCTCGGAAACGCCGGAGATCTATGGTGCAGAACACCTGCTGACGCGTCGTGCCATCACGCCGGACGTCGCCCACAAGCTTCTGGAGCGGATCGACTGGTGGCGGGACTATACCGCCCGCAACGGCGACGAGCTCAACAACAACCCCTCCTATGGCAACAAGCTCGGCGGCCTGACGACCATATTGGAAAAGTCATTGGGCGCTGTTGCCAAGGGCGGCTCCATGCCGCTGAAGGCCGTCTATGAGTTTGCCGAGCAGGTGACCGAGCCTGGCTTCGTCTTCATGGACACACCGGGCTACGATCCGGTTGCCGTCACGGGCCAGGTTGCGGGTGGCTGCAACGTCATCTGCTTCACCACCGGCCGCGGCTCCGTGTCCGGCTTCAAGCCGTCGCCCTGCATCAAGATCGCCACGAACTCCGAAATGTACGAGCACATGAAGGAGGACATGGACATCAACTGCGGCGGCATCGTCACCGGTGAGGAAACAATCGAGCAGTCCGGTCAGCGGATTTTTGAGGACATCATCGCGGTGGCATCAGGCAAGAAGACCCTGAGCGAGATCTACGACTACGGCGACAACGAATTCGTGCCGTGGCAGATCGGCGCGGTGACCTGAGCCACCGCGCCTCCAGCGTTTAGCGGTTTCCGACGACCTTCGGCTGCGGCTTCAGGGCCGGAGCGGGAGTGGCAGGCGTGCCGAAGAACTTCTCGCGCTCCCGCCAGATCGCGGGGACGGCAAGGAGGCCAATACCAACGAAGGCAATCAGGGTCTTCGTGAGCTGGCTGAGCTCCGGGGAGCGGCCGTCGAAGTAGTAGACTGCGTAGACGATCGCAACGTGCCACACGTAGACGTAGAGAGAGTGGCGTCCGATCAGCTGCAGGAACTTCAGCGAGAAGACCCAGGTCAGCACGACGGCAGCACTGCGGACGAAGTTCGACGGATGCTTCGGACCGGCCGCGAGCAGCCAGGTGACGAGCGCTGCGACGGCGATGAAGTTCAACAGATAGACCGGGCCGAAGTCGGCGCGGACTTCCATGGCGGCGAACTTGCCGATCATGAAGTCGGGCATCAGGCCATTGGCGGTCATGATCCTGAGCGGCAGGAAGAATAGGACCACGATCAGCGCCATCTTCGGGATGAAGGTGTTCTGCGGCGTGAGGATACGGCCCCAGTCGATCTTGCCGGCTGAGGTCATAGCACCCAGGACAAGACCCGAGTAGAACACGATCTGCCAGCCGAGAAGGTTGAAGCTTGCTCGGATACCCTGGTCGTCGGGTCCCAGGATGAGCTGGTTCACAGGCTCCGTGAACACGCGCTGGAGCCCTAGCTGCGCAGCCATCCACAGCACCAGGGAGGCGGCCAGCACATAATGCCACTTGTCGTCCAGCACGAGTTTGACGAGCAGCGGCGCAAACAGCATGTAGACGATGTACTGCGGCAGGATGTCCATGAAGGTTGGCTGGAAAAGGAATGTCGCAATTGCAGCCAGGCGCAGTGGGTCGTCGAAGGTCGTGTATCCGAGCCAGTTGTACCAGACGGTGTAGGCTTCCGGGAGGATCATCTGAGCCGCCAGGACTGCGATGACGATCCCCATCGCGTAACGGTAAAGCTCGAAGGCACGGGAATAGATCGCCTGCCGCCCGGCCGTGTAACCGTTCTTCACCATCTTACGCGCATAGACCATGCCGATCAGGAGGCCAGACAGGAACACGAAGCCTTGTGCATCCTCGACAAAGGCGAGCTGGTTGTGATTGACCTTCACAAGCCAATAACCGCCGGCAAAGATCAGATGGTTGATCAGCATGAAGACGAGGAAATACCCTCGCATACCATCAATAAGGTCGAACCGTTTCATCGGTCGCGGTCTCCGTTGTGCCGTGCCGATGCGCTTGGGTCGCCCGGTCGGTATGGCCCTGGGGGCCAGGATTTCTGCGCAACAAACGCGACGAAACACCAGTCAGTTCCGCCCGCGATTTAGCGGTCTTGTACTAGGAAGTGGGACATGACTGCGGGATGAACGGGAAGATCACTCGGCGGCAATGCGCTTGAACCCTGCAGCTTGGGTCAGATATGCGCGCAGTGCTGCGGGGCGAACGGGCTTGTGCTGGACTGCGATTTCCTGTCGCTCAGCTGACGCACGCAAGTCCAATGCACGATCAGCCGTCAGCAAAAGGGCTGGGATTTCCGCAGCGTAAGCTTGCCGGAGTCGAATGATTGCATCAAGCCCATTGCCGTCGGAAAGATGATAGTCGGCAACGATGACGTCCGGCGGGGGCTCCTTGGCAGCGACGATCGCCTCGATCTCTTCCATCGAAGCTGCCGTGCCCACGCTGCAACCCCAGCCGGAGACGAGCAGCGCCATGCCTTCGAGGATCTTCGGCTCGTTGTCGATGCAGAGAACCCGGAGGCCGTGGAGGGCCTGCAAGCGCCGTCGCCGCTCGGGCTGCTCCGCCGGCCGTATTGCCTGCGGCGGTGAAAGGTCGCGCGGCAGGCGCACCCGAAAGATCGTGCCCTTGCCCTGGACGGAAGACAGCTCCACCGAGTGCTTGAGCACCCGCGATATACGATCGACGATAGAAAGTCCGAGACCGAGCCCCGTCGCCGTTCGTGCGCCTTCATCGAGACGAATGAACTCCTTGAAGACGGTACGAAATTTCGCCTGCGGGATTCCGATGCCGGAATCCAGCACTTCGATCACGACCTCGTTTCCGCGACGTCTGGCGCCAACCAGAATCTTGCCCTTTATCGTGTACTTGATCGCATTAGAGACGAGGTTCTGGATCAACCGTCTCAGCAGGTTCGCGTCAGAGCGCACGTGCAGTGAACTACCTATCACGACGAAAGTCAGGTCCTTCTCGCGGGCCATAGGGGCAAAATCGGTTTCAATCCGCCGCAGCAGGTCATCGAGTGCGACGGATGTCAGCCGAGGCTTCATGGCACCGGTGTCGAGACGGGAAATGTCGAGGACCGCACCCAAAATCGCCTCGACCGATTCAAGCGCGGAATCAACATTGCGTACGAGCGAACGGTTGTCCGAACTACCGAGCCTCTCCACGAGGGCCGAAGTGTAGAGGCGCGCAGCGTTGAGCGGCTGCAAGATGTCGTGCCCTGCGGCGGCAAAGAAGCGCGTCTTTCCCAGGTTCGCCTCTTCAGCCAATGCGCGCGCCTCGGCAAGTTGATGATTTACCCGGGTAAGCTCCGCAGTACGCTCCTCCACCCGTTGCTCAAGTGTTTCATTCGCCTGCTTCAGCGCCCGATCCGCTGCTACCCGCTCGGTGATATCAGTGAGCGTGGCGACGATACCCTTGTCAGGCATCGCGTTCGATCGCACCTCGATGATCCGCTTGCCTTGACCGAGGACCAAGGGGAACGGCGCATCGAGAGTCTGAAACTGCCGCATGACATCAAAACGCTCTTCCGGCTTCACGTCACCCCTGTCGACGAGAATGGAAATGATGTCCGCGAGAGGATAACCGACCTGGCCGACCTGCTCGGGCAGGTCGAGCAGGTTGCGGAGACGTCGATTCCAGATGGTGAGACAGTAGGAACTGTCGAAGACGGCTATGCCCTGATCCATCTGCGAGAGGGCCGTCTGCAACATGTCCTGATTATATTGCAGCGCCTCGCTTGCCTGATCGAGCAGCCAAGCAGTGTCGGCGCTCGCGCCCTCTGCTTTCTGAAGGATGAGCGACAGAACGAGCCGCGCGGACGAGGAACCAATGGCACTGCCAAGAAGCTGCTCCGAAAAATGGATGAGAGCCATGTCCGCGGGCTGATCGTCATCCAGGGAGCGGCCGCTCGTTTCGGCGTATTTGTCGAAGGAGCGCTCCATCCGCTCCTCACCCAGATAGCGCGAAATAGTCGTCTTCAGGTCGCCGACACTAACACGGGTCTTCCAGCCGCGGGTCGCAAATTGCGAGCGCTGCCGTCGCTTGACGAAGATACCGGCTTGGATGCGCTCCAGAGGCTTCGGGTTGCGGGACAATGATCCAAGAACGAATGTGAGGCTATTGAGGATCAGGCTGAAGAACGTTGCGGTGACAAGGGGGTCGGCTTCGGCGCCAAAAAGGTCGGTGCCAGGCAAAAGGAAATGTAGCACTGCCGCAGCGAGATGAGCGTTGTTCGGTCCTCCAAGGCTTGGCACGAAGAGCAGGTAGGCCCAGGCGAGGAAGCCAAAGGTCATGCCGAGAATGGCGCCCCGGGCGTTGGCCCGACGCCATACCAGGCCGCCGATGAGACTAGGTGCCATCTGCGCGATGGCGGCAAAGGAGAGGAGGCCGATTGAGGCGAGGCCAGTGTCACCGTCGGCTGCCCGGTAATAGCCATAGCCCAACATCAGCACGACGATGATCGAGGTGCGGCGGACGCGCAGAAGTGTTTGGGTGAAGTCGGCCCGGTGCACAGCGCGGCGCATGAGCTTACGACGCAGCAGCACCGGCATCACGATGTCGTTGGAGACCATGATGGCCAATGCGACCGAAGCGACAATGACCATTGCTGTTGCCGCGGAAAAGCCGCCGATAAAGGCGATCAGCGAGATCAGCGGCATCTTGTTTTCGAGCGGCAGGAGCAGCACGTAGAGGTCAGCATTGCCGGTGCCGCCGAAGATGATGAGGCCGGCAATCGCGATCGGTATAACGAAGATGTTGATGGCGACCAAGTAGAGCGGCAACAGGTAGGCCGCCATCTTCAGCTCGCGTGCTGTGCGGTTCTCCACCACGGTCACGTGGAACTGCCGCGGCAACATGATGATGGCAAATGCTGACAGCGCGATCAGCATCAACCAGCGGCTGAGGGGTGTCTCGTAGGACATTGCCGATGCCACGAACAGGTTCTCAGAAGCTCTTGTCCAGAGATCGGAGGGGCCGTCGAACAGCACGAACATCACTGCGACGCCGACGGTCGCGAAGGCCAGCAGCTTCACGACGGATTCCATGGCAACGGCGAGGATCAAGCCATCCTGATGTTCTGTTGCATCCGTATGCCGGGTCCCGAATATCACCGCGAAACATGCCATCAACAGGGTCACGATGAGCGCCAGGTCGACGAAATGGAGATTGCCACTGCCGATGCCATAGGCAGAGGTATCCACGACTGCCGCAACGGAGTTCGAGACCGCCTTCAACTGCAGTGCGATGTAGGGGATGGCCCCGATCAGCGAAATGATGGCCACGATCATGGCCACGGCGGAATTTTTTCCGTAGCGCGCCGCAATGAAGTCGGCGACGGAAGTCAGCTTCTCCGCCTTTGCCAGTTCCACAATGCGTCGGATCAACGGCATCCCAAGGGTGAAGGCGAGGATGGGACCGATATAGATTCCGGTGAACTCTAGCCCGCGTTGGGAGGCGAGGCCAACGCCGCCAAAATAGGTCCAGGACGTACAGTAGATGGCGAGGCTGAGCGCGTAGACGATCGGACGCCCGCCCTGCGGCACACCGAACCTACGGCTTCTGCTGTCACCGTAGCTGGCCACGGCGAACAGAAGCAGGATATAGGCGAATGCCGACAGGAATAGCAGCCAGCCTGGAAGCATGTCTCCTCCGCTTCGGGCATTGAAGGAGGGACAATAGGATAAAAGCCCTGCCTTGGAAATCATGCGGCTCTTGGCATAAAGTTCAATGGGTTGAGGTCATGCCGTCTGGACAATCCAGATGCGCGTGCCAGGTTGATGCTGTTGAAGAACCTCGCCTCGAGAAAGGAAGCGCAAATGGCAGTCGTGTCGGAGTTCAGGTCGTTCATTGCCAAGGGCAACGTCATCGACCTGGCAGTGGGCATCATCATTGGCGGCGCCTTCACCGGCATCGTCAACTCCCTCGTCAATGACATCATCACGCCGATTGTCGGTGCGATCATCGGGGGCATCGATTTCTCCGACTATTTCGTCCCGCTCTCCTCCACGGTAACGGCACCGACGCTTGCCGCCGCAAAGGAGCAGGGCGCGGTTTTCGCCTATGGCAGCTTCATCACGGTCATCATCAATTTCCTGATCCTGGCCTGGATCATCTTCTGGATGGTGAAGGTCGTGAACCGGATCCGCATCAAGGAAGAAAAGCAGCCGGTTGAAGCGGCCGCCGCTCCGCCGCCGGCAGACGTGCTGCTGCTGACAGAGATCCGCGACCTGCTGAAGACGCGCTAACCGACGCATCACACAAATCGATGCCAGCCTCACGGAATCTGATGGGATTCAGCGGGGCAGGTGGGCTATGAGAACGCTCCAGCCGGAGAAGTTCTGCATGTCTTTACTCGATAGCCTCAGCCCCCGCGCGCGTGCCGCTCCCGAAAGCGGGATCGTCGAGGTCATTAATTATGCTCGCAATCGTGAAGGCCTGATTCCGCTCTGGGCAGGCGAGGGCGACCTGCCGTCGCCGGACTTCATCAACCGAGCAGCCAGCGAGGCGCTGCTCGGAGGCGAGACATTTTATACCTGGCAGCGCGGGATTCCGGAGCTGCGCGAGGCGCTGTCCAGGTACTATGCCCGCCACTTCACCGTCTCGCTTCCCAGCGACCACTTCTACGTCACCGGTTCCGGCATGCATGCGATCATGCTGGCGGTTCAGGCTTTGACGGAGCCGGGCGACGAACTGATCTACCTCTCTCCGGCCTGGCCGAACATCGTTGCCTCTGTCGAAATCGGTGGAGCGAAGGCAGTGCCGCTGACGCTGGACTTCGTTGATGGCGGCTGGTCGCTCGACGTCGAGAAGCTCGAGCGGCTGATCACGCCGCGCACGCGGGCTTTGTTCATCAATACGCCCTCCAATCCAACCGGCTGGACCGCCTCGCGGGACGAACTGGCCGCAATTCTGAATCTCGCCCGCCGCCACGGCCTGTGGATCATCGCCGATGAGATTTACGCTCTCTACCACTACGGCACTGGCACGCGCGCCCCCTCCTTCATGGACATCATGGAAGAGGGCGACAAGGTGATCTTTGCCAATTCCTTTTCCAAGAACTGGTCGATGACCGGCTGGCGGGTCGGCTGGCTTGTGGCGCCGCCGGAACTGGGCCAGGTCATCGAAAACCTCATCCAGTACTCCAATTCGGGTGTCGCGCAGTTCCTGCAGCGGGGCTGTGTCGTCGCGCTCGATCGTGGTGATGAGTTCGTCCGCGAAAATATCGGTCGCGCCCGGATCTCCCGGGATCTGCTTTGCGATGCGCTGATTTCCACCAATCGGGTCGATACCTTGAAGCCAGAGGGCGCACTCTATGCTTTTCTCAAAGTCGACGGTGTAACGGACAGTCGTGCAGCCGCACTTGATATCGTGGACAAGGTGCAGGTGGCGCTCGCACCTGGCTCAGCTTTCGGTCCGGGCGGAGAGTTATTCCTCCGAGCCTGCTTCCTTCGCGACCCAGCTCAGGTGCGCGAAGCTGCGGACCGACTCGCAGACTACATCCTGAAGCTCTGAACAGAGCATGATAAGTAAAATATGAATGAAATCGAGAACCACGCCTTAGTCGTCCGGAGCAATAAACCCGCTCGGGCGAGCGCGCGGTAAGCTTTGGTGAAGCAGAACGGTGCTTCGCTTCCTGTCAGTCAAAAAAGGCAGGAGTGTTGAAATGGCCGTTCTTGTTACCGGCGGTGCCGGCTATATCGGAAGCCATATGGCGTGGGCTCTGCTCGATGCAGGCGAGGACGTGGTTGTCCTTGACCGACTGTCGACGGGATTCCGTTGGGCAGTGCCGCCAGCGGCGCGCTTCTACCTCGGCGATGTCGGTGACCGCGACATGCTGGCTCAGATCTTCGTCGAGAATGAGATCGAGGCCATTCTGCATTTCGCAGGTTCGATTGTGGTGCCGCAGTCGGTGACGCATCCGCTCGAATACTACGAGAACAATACCAGCAATACCCGCCTGCTTGCTGCCGCGGCCATAGAGGCCGGGGTCCGTCATTTCGTGTTTTCTTCCACCGCTGCGGTCTACGGGGACCTTCCAGATGACACGCCGGTGGTGGAGACGGCGCCGACGCTGCCTAAGAATCCCTATGGGCAGTCCAAGCTGATGTCGGAGTTGATGCTGAAGGACGCGGCGGCAGCACATGATTTCCGCTTTGTGGCGCTGCGATATTTCAATGTCGCGGGCGCTGATCCCGCAGGGAGAACAGGCTTGTCGACGGAGGGAGCCACGCACCTGCTCAAGATTGCATGCGAGGCAGCCTTGGGGCAGCGGCCGGGAGTGGAAGTCTATGGTACCGACTATCCGACGCATGATGGCACCGGTGTCCGCGACTACATTCACGTGTCAGATCTAGTAGGTGCGCACCTGATGGCCCTGCGGTATCTGCGGAGTGACGGCAAGTCGCTTATTGCCAACTGCGGCTACGGTCGAGGCTATTCCGTTCTTGAAGTACTGGAAGCAGTGAAGCGAGCCAGTGCACGTGAGTTCTCGGTTACGCATTCCCCCCGACGGGTGGGAGATGCGGCTTGTGTCGTGGCCAACTCCACCCTTGCCAGGGAATTACTGGGCTGGGTACCGCGCCATGACGACCTTGGGCAGATTGTAAAGACGGCCCTTGCTTGGGAGCATACCCTGGTCGAACGTCAAGGAACCGGCCTGGACTCCATGCGCAGACGCCTGGTGGCTGCTGCCTTCTGATCCTGCGATCGAGGCCGCTTCACGGTCGTGTGGCCTCTTGTAGCTCGGCAAAGCGGCTGCCGGATCAGCAATGGCCGCGAGCTTGCTCCAGTGTTTCGGCCGCGGACAGGCGCTGATAGAAAAGCTCGGCGCGCGTTTCGCGCAGCTGCGCCAGCTTTTGCCGCATCTGCTCTTCGGCGGCCTGGTCGAGCAGATCGGCAAACGCTTCTGTGTTGAGGCCGTCAGCCTTGAGCAACAGCTCGATCAGCGGATCAGTCACGGCCTCCTTGATGGTAAGATCGATCGACATGACTTCTACCTCCTATGTCTTTCACCCATAGAGACCGAATGAGACGGAATTATTTCAACGCCGCTGCCGCGCTACGATTTGTTCAGGAATTGGGCCGCCATGGATGTAGCTGCTTGACGCGACTTGGGTCCGGTTGCGCTTTCCGCTAGCTTCAGCCGACATGCCGCGTCGTAAAAGATGCGGTCATCTTTGTCGGAAATGCTGCCTCCGACGTTATGCGGCCTGCCAAACCTGAAGATGGAGAAGTCATGACATCCGTGCTCTGTGTCGCCCTCAACCCCTCGATCGACCTCTCCAATGAGACGGATCAAGTGGCCCCGACACAGAAGGTTCGAACCCGCAACCAGCGCCAAAACATTGGCGGGGGCGGCGTTAACGTGGCTCGCGTACTGGCGGAACTGGGGGAGAAACCGGATCTTCTCGTAATGGCGGGCGGGGCGACCGGCGTGGTGTTCCTCGATGCGGTCCGCCAGATGCCTGTCAACCTGCACTGCATCCCGATCCAAGGCGCCATCCGTATTGCCTTCATGGTCAAGGAGATGAAGACGGGACGGGAGTATCGGTTCGTCCCCGAGGGGCCTGAAGTGAGTGCTGAAGAATACGGAGAGGTGCTGCGCTTTCTGGAGCATACGGCGGCGGATTATGTGATTCTGAGTGGAAGCCTCCCCCGAGGCGTACCCATGAACGCCTACGCTGAGATGGCGCGACTTTTCGGCCAGGGGAAAACGCGCTTCATTCTCGACGCTTCGGGAGAGGCTTTGAAAGAGGCTTTGGACATTGGCGGGCTCTTCATGATCAAGCCAAGCCTCGATGAACTGGAAGGGATCGTGGGTTACCCGTTGGACGAAGCAGGCGCGATTGCCGCCAGCCAGGATCTTATCGGCCGAGGTGCGGTTGAGCATGTCTGCGTTTCCATGGCCCGGAAAGGAGCCCTCCTGGTGAGTGCCGCGACAGTGACCAAAGCGCCTTCATTCAACGTGCCGGTCGGTTCGACCGTCGGTGCCGGCGACAGCTTCGTCGGCGCAATGGTGTGGGGGTTGATCCGGAACTACCCGATCGAGGATGCCTTCCGACTTGGTGTCGCGGCCGGCGCAGCGACCGTGATAAGCCAAGGAACCGATCTCTGTAAACGTGACGATGTTTTCGAACTCTACGAGCGCGGGGAAACTGCCTTCGTGGGGACCTCACGCGCTTCGGAGCAGCTATGATCGGCAGATCATTTCCACGAGCTGCATCCTAGGATCTGAAAGCCTTACCCTCGCAGTGAAGATTTGACCAATATCATGGCAGGTGGCGCCCCAGCAGCTAGTCTCTTCCGCAAGACAGAGGAGCAAAGGCATGGCGTTCAAGACCATCATGGCGATCATTGGCAACAATGATGTTCAAAAGGACATAAGTCAGGCGATCAAAGCAGCTTGCGAGATCAACGCCCACTTGACGGTTGTTGTTGCCGGGGTGGCCGGGGGACCTACGGTCGGCGATTATCCGGTCGGCCTGGGTTGGCTGGAGCAGCGCGACGAGGACCTAAAGGTGCTCACGACGGTGCGTGAGCAGGTAACGGAGCGCTGTAGATCGGAAGATCTCTCCTTCGATGTTCAGGTCGCATTCGCGGAGCGATCCTTCCTGGAGCAGGCAATCCTTCAGAGGGCGCTCTACTGCGACCTCGCCATCATCGGTCAAGGTGTCGTGAAGGCGAGGGATCTCCTTCGTACTTTGGTGGATGCCATCGTGTTTCATGCGCATCGTCCACTGATCCTGGTGCCGGAGGACGTTGAATTCTCGCTGAAGCCCAAGAGCATACTCCTCGCGTGGAACTCCAAGGTCGAGGCAGGGCGTGCCGCCCGAGAAGCTCTCGATCTTCTCGCGCATGCAGAGCAGGTTCACGTGACAGTAGTCGATCCCGATGCGCTTTACGGACGCAATGGCGAGCAACCAGGTGCCGATGTTGCCACCTATCTTGCCCGGCATGGAGCCAATGTGGTTGTGGATCAACTCGCGAGCGCGGGCCGAAGCGTGGAGGACGTCCTGCAGCAGCATGCTCTCGAGACTGCAGCGGACCTTCTCGTGATGGGAGCTTACGGGCATTCGCGAATGCGCCAGCGCATCTTTGGCGGCGTCACCGCCTCAATTGCAAGAAACCAAGGTGCCGGTTCTTCTGGCTCGGTAGGAGGGGCAGCAAGTGCTGCCGATGATGAGAAAATGTTCTTGAGCTTTGAGATAGAGAAACTGAGCCAGCAAGACGTTGCGCGTTCTTTTGCAGTCATACAGCCTGTTCTTCCGACGCTCGACCTGGAGACCTGGAAAGGCTTCATGAACGCGGGAGAGCAGCGGAGACATTGGGCGGCGGCGAAAGATCATAGAGGTTACATCCATGCCATCGCCAAGATGGTTCCAGTCAAGCACCCGCTTCTCGGCGACCTGCTGGAGGTGCCTTTCTTCAGGACCGTAGGCTTGCTGGAGGAAGATGACATTGGCAGCCGGTTGATAGAGCTAGCGAGGCGGGTCGCGCAGAAAGAAAGATGCGACGCCATACGCTTCTGGACGAACCATCAGTCCCTGCTGCATCTGATCGATGTTCCGCCAGAGCCATCCGATGGCAGCGGCTGCACGATCGTTCAAACCCATGGCAGCCGAACGCTCCACTAATCCTTTTTTCGCTCCACCGTGCCAGTGAAGACGTAACCGATGCCGCGAACCGATTTCACCAATTGCGGATGCTTGGGATCAGTTTCGATCTTGCGTCGCAGACGGACGATCTGCGCGTCCACGGCCCGGTCGAAGGCTTCCAGTTGTCTGCCGCGCGTCATGTCCATCAACTGATCCCGGGTCAAGACACGCCCCGCATGGGTGACCAGGACGGTGAGCATGTCAAATTCGCCGGTCGTCAGCTCCACATGTTCGTCGCTGGATCTTCGCAGCTCGCGGCGGTTGAGGTCGAGCGACCACCCTTCGAACACAAGGACCTGACCTGTCGGTCCATTCCTGGCGGCGCTGGGCGCAGCGCCTCGCCTTCGCAGAATGGATTTTAGACGCGCATGCACCTCCCGAAGGTGAAAAGGCTTCGCGAGGTAGTCGTCGGCGCCGACTTCCAACCCGACGATCCGGTCCACGACGTCATCGCGCCCAGTTAACATAATGGTCGGCACGTCGGAATGAGTGCGGATCTCGCGCGCCAGTTCGAGCCCGTCTTGTCCGCCCGGAAGTGACAGATCGAGCAGGATGGCATCGAAATTCCGCTGTTTCATGCTGCTCCGCATCTCTCGCCCATCGGCGGCGCAAGTGACCGAATAGCCTTCGTCCTCGAAATAGCGAGCTAGCATGTTTCGGATACGCACATCGTCATCGACAACGAGAAGGGCAGGATGAGGGCTGGTTTCAGTTATCATGATCGGCGGGAACTGGACCGTTACATAGCGTTACACAATCGCACCAAATGTCACAGCTCCAGCATTCGCCTGTTACGGAGGTAGAGTCAACTGCAACCATTGAAGAACGGGGATGAACAATGTTTGCACAGGCCGCCACCACCAAGTCCGCTTTCGCGAGGCAAGCGCCAGTAAGTTCGCAGCGAAGGGACTGCCTTCACACGCTCTTTGCAAAGCAGCCGGTGGAGCACTTGTCTGCCGCACAAATTCTGTTCTTCCAGGGCGACGCTGCAGCATCCATCTTCGAAATCGTCCAAGGCACGCTGCGGATCATGCGCATTTTGCCCGATGGCCGGCGCGTCATAACCGGCTTTCTTCATGCTGGTGACATTCTCGGCATCTCGTTCAAGAGCCAGTATATCTATAGCGCCGAAGCGATCAACGACGTGGTGATCCGGCGTCTGTCTCGCAAGGCTTTCGAGAAGGAGGTCGCAAGCTCCGATGAACTTCGACCGGCGGTCTTTAAGCGGATGTCTGACGAGATGGCCGCAGCCCAGGACCAGATGGTCCTCCTTTCGACGAAGAATGCCGAAGAACGTCTATGCAGCTTTCTTCTCGTGGAGCTGCAAAGGGCTCTGCGGATGGGCGCGCGTGAGGCCGTCGTCCCCCTTCCGATGACCCGTCTTGATATCGCCGACTATCTCGGCCTTACGATCGAAACCGTTTCGCGGACCATGACAAAGCTGGCGAACAAGGGGGTCCTGGCCGCATCCGGTCGTCATGCCGTGAAAATTCTACGCCGTACCCTGCTTGCGCAACTCGCAGGAGATGGCGATGAATGGGATGAGGATCGGCGTTCGGCATACGGCTCGGCCGAAGAGCGTCGCGCCCACTAAAAGAAATGGAAGTTGATGATGGATGAAGCGGCGGCATTTCCCCAGGCAGGAACCGGTGATCTGGATGCGGCGCTCAGACTTCTCGATCATGCCAATCTCATCGTCCATGGCGAAGATGGAGTAATCCTCCGGTGGACGGAAGGTTGCGAAACCCTCTACGGCTGGCGGCGGGAGGAGGCGCTCGGAAAGATTGTTCACGACTTGCTGCAGACGCATTTTCCCGAGTCACTGGCCGACATCAGTCACCAGATGCGTACCGCGGGGAGTTGGGAGGGGGAAGTTGTCCACCGCCACAAAGGAGGCCGTTCAATCTATGTCGCCAGCCGATGGGTTGCGGCCGGTACGCGCACCAATAATTCCGAGAAGATGATCGTCCAAATGAATAGCGACGTGGCCGACATGAAGGTGGCGGAGAACAACTTGGCGGAAAGAGAGGCGCACCTGCGCTCCATTCTCGACACGGTACCCGACGCGATGGTCGTCATCGATGAGGGGGGGCTCATAAGCTCCTTCAGCACTGCCGCCGAAAGACTGTTCGGATATCTGACAGAAGAGGTGCAGGGCAGGAACGTCAAGATGCTGATGCCCTCGCCCGACCGCGAAGAAACATGACGGTTATCTCGACCGCTATGTCGCAACCGGTGAGCGGCGCATCATCGGTTATGGCCGCGTCGTCACGGGCCAGCGGAAGGATGGTACGGTCTTTCCAATGGAGCTCGCTGTCGGCGAGACTCGGGTCAACGGAAAACGGATATTCACCGGCTTCGTGCGAGACCTTACCAGCCGCCATAAGATCGAAGAGGAGTTGCGGCAGTCTCAGAAGATGGAGGCGATCGGCCAACTGACGGGGGCCTGGCGCATGACTTCAACAACCTGCTCACGGTGATCAGCGGCAATCTCGAAATGGTCGAAAACAAGATCACGGACGAGCGGCTACTCACCATGCTGCGCGAAGCGCAAAGTGCTGCCGAAGACGGCGCCAAACTGACCGGGCAATTGCTCGCCTTCGGGCGCAAGCAGCCGCTCAACCCGAAGATCGTCGACATCGGCCAATTGGTCTCGGGTTTCTCGGACCTTTTGCGCCGGACGGTGGGTGAGACAATCGAGCTGCGTACGGTGAAAACCGGTGCCGCGAATGAGGCGCTGGTGGACGGCTCCCAGCTTCAGAACGCGATCCTCAACCTGACCCTGAATGCGAGAGATGCAATGCCGCGCGGCGGTCGTCTTTCTATCGAGATCTCGCGGGTAAAGCTCGACGTCGACTACGCGCAGATGTACCCGCACGTGCGCACCGGCGATTATGTCCTGCTCAGCGTGACCGATAATGGCACCGGAATGTCCAACGAGGTGAAGCAGCGGGCAATTGAACCCTTCTTTACGACCAAGGGCGTCGGGTCCGGGACGGGTCTGGGATTGAGCATGGTTTACGGTTTTGCCAAGCAGTCTGGCGGCCATCTCCAGATCTATAGCGAGGAAGGCCAGGGAACGAGCGTGCGCATCTTCCTACCGGCCATCCAGTTTGCGAGCGACGCTGCTTCGACATCCGAGGCGCCTCTCGCGTCAAACAAGACGCTTCCGGGCGGATCTGAAACGATCCTGGCGGTGGAAGACGACGCACGCGTGCGCCGTGTAGCGGTGTCCCGCCTGACCGACCTGGGCTACGCTGTGATCGAGGCGGAGAATGGAGCCGAGGCACTTGCCAAGCTCCGAGAAAACACGACCATTCACCTGCTTTTCACAGATATCATCATGCCCGGCGGCATGACGGGAGATGAGCTCGCAGAGATTGTCCGCGCTGAGCGCCCGGAAATAAAGGTTCTCTTCACCTCCGGTTACGCCGAGCCGGAGATTGCCGGCCGCGAACTCGCTGCCCGTGGGAGCTGGTTGAAGAAGCCCTATACAGCCAAGGAACTGGCCGCTCGCGTACGTGAGTTGCTGGATTGAGTACTAGGGCACCTGACGCGCTGTCCCAAAAGCGGGCACAATCTCACAACGGTGGCTTGGCGCGGAGATCGCCGGCGGGTGGAATGCGAAGACAACCGATAGAGTAAGGTAGCGTGCGGATTGTCTCTGCCCGTAGCAGGGCTTTTCCGCAGTCTTCCGAGAGGCCTTCACTGCGAAGGACAGTCAGGTTGTATCGTCTTGGATCTCCGCTTTCGGGCTGAAAAGAAACACTCAGTCCCTCCAGATCCGAGGAAAAGGCTTTCAACGCGATGACGTGAGACTCCAAGTAAGCACGTGATTCCTCCGACAGCATAAGCGGAAGCTGCGCCAAAAGTTCAGCTGCAAGTCGTGGCAGCGACTTGCCGGAATCTGGCTGCAGGAGATTGATCTTTGCTCTGAAGCGGACGATGTCCCCGACGCCCTGGCCGTTGAGCTGTATAAAAAGCTCGCCAGGGCTTTGTTCTTCACCAGAAGTCAACGAAGCAGTGCACTCCCAGCTTGATCGTGCTGTCTCGCGGAACTCGGGTTGCGCATTTGGACGTGTGGTTAGACCATTGCACCATTCTCTGCCCGAAAAGGAGGCGTCAGGATCGTTGAGCACCGAGGCGTCCATTGTTCTGGCGATAAGGCCGGTAGAAGAGCGCTGCTGGGCGAGACGAGACGTTCTCTGCGCCATTCGCGGCTCACCATAAGCTCGCAGAGTTGAGGTGCTATGGGGTTCCGCAGTCAAGGACGCGGTAATGCCGCTAGATGCAGTGCCTGAAGTAAAGACGGCCACGAGGGTCGCGAGTCGGAGAATCAGCCAACGGCTTAACGAGAACATCCGGCGTTCTTCCCTACTCACGCTTCTCGCGGCATCCAGATGTTTCTCAATGCAGCGCGTCGTTTACAGGCGCTTAAGGGAAGATCTGGCATCCTCATCAAGTTTTCAAGCCCATGATCCAGGGGCGTTCCCACGAACCCTGACACGATACAGGTTGGATTTTTACCCGGCGGTGCCGATCGGCACTTGTTGTCGGCTGCTTCATGTGCTTCAGGTGTGCGCGTAAATGAATGAGATGAGGTTTTTCAGCTTGCGGTGGCAACTTCCTAAGACGATTCTAGTTTCCGTCTCGTTAGTTGGTTGCCAAGCGGTCCCAGGCGAAGGCCCTCTTACCAGCGAAATCATGGCCGACGCCGGTCGCTCCGGATTGGAGCTCGGCCGAATTGATGCTGCAACCTTCGACATCGTCAATGTCGGTGCGCGGTCTGCCCGTCTTGTGTCGGAATATGTTTCCACCGCTTTCCAGCGTCGGTTCGGCATTGGTGGAGGGGTTGGGGCAGTCACGATAGGCGTGGGGGACCAACTCAAGATCACCATCTTCGAGGCCGGTGCCGACGGGTTGTTCTCCACGAGCGAATCAAAACAGACGGTGTTGGATGTGGTCGTCCAGCCCAATGGTACGGCTGTCATACCTTACGTCGGATCCGTGCGCTTCGCAGGAAGAACACTTGAGCAGGCACGCCAAGCCATCCTGGACAGCCTCGTCAACAAGGCAGTCGAGCCTGACGTGATTGTTTCAAGTGTTGATACGGCCTCCCGCAAGGTTACCGTCTCTGGCGCGGTCGGCTCTTCAGCCCAAGTTCCCCTTGGCTTGGTACCTGAGAAGATCACGGATGTTATTGCGAAAGCGGGCGGTCCCACAGGCCCCGCCTACGAGACCTCAATCACCCTTGTTCGGGGAAGAAAGACCGGGAGCGCGCTCCTCAAGACGATCATCGAGCATCCCTCAGAGAACATCTTCGTTCAGCCTGGCGACCAGGTCTTCGTAAGCAGTGAGCCGCGAACCTTTACGCTTTTGGGCTCGGTGAAGTCGAGCGGACGCGTGGAATTCGGTGCGGACGACCTCAATCTCCTCGAAGCTGTCGCAATGGGCGGCGGTGGCAATGACGTCGCCATCGATGCAAAGGGATATTTCCTGTTCCGCTACGAGGAACCGGAAATCGTTATGAACCTTTTAGGTGCAGAGCGCTTCAACGCACTGGTAGCCAAGGGAATGGCGCCGGATCGGATGGGGAAATATCCGATCGTCTATCGGTTTGACATGTCGCGGCCGGACAGTCTTCTCGTGGGGCAGACTTTCCCTGTTAAGAGTAGGGACGTGATATATGCGTCGCGTCACCTGTCGGTCGACCTGAGGAAGTTCCTTCAGCTTATAGGAGCTCCCATCGGAATTGCATCCCAGGGTATAGGCATAGCGGATGATATTTCAGGGCTTTCAAACTAACGCGTTTGCCGGTAGGTGGGCGTAAGAGTATGAACCTGCCGGGCGCAGACAAGCTGAAGTTTTGTCGTACCGTCTCGGAAGATGTAGATTTGGCGGCATGGTGCTTTCTGCCCCGAATAGAAGAAGCGGTATTCAGCTATGACAGTTGAGATCATTGGCAGGGCAAGCATTGCTCCTGGGGCAAAATCTGTTTCAGAGCTGGTCCAAGTACTCAAAGAAGGCCGGTGCACGATAAGTGAGATCTCCGCCGAGCGCTGGGATCGGGCACGTTTCTGGCATCCGGCGCCTGCTACACCGGGCAAGACCTATACCTTTGCTGCCGGTGTCTTGGAAGAGATCTACCACTTTGATCCAGCCGTCTTCGGTCTCTCGAAAAGAGAGGCGATGCAGATGGACCCACAGCAGCGTTTGCTGCTCACGCTGGTCTGGCGCGCGCTGGAAGATGCCAACCTGCCGTCTCGCGCTCTGTCGTCCGAGCGCGTCGGCGTCTACGTCGGTGCATCCAGCCTCGAAAGCGGCAATCTCGTTTCCGAGGATCCGGCCTCCGGCAGTCCTTATTTCATGACCGGCAACACGCTGTCGATCGTCTCCAACCGGATTTCGCACGTGTTCGGCTTCAATGGTCCGAGCATGACAATCGACACGGCATGCTCCTCATCCATGGTGGCTCTTGAACAGGCCGTGTCTGCTCTGGAAGCAGGTCGGATCGACACTGCCATCGTCGGGGGGGTGAACCTCCTTGTGCATCCGCTTTCGTTCGTGGGCTTTGCGCAAGCGCGGATGCTTTCGCCGGAGGGACTGTGCCGCGCTTACGACAACAATGGGCAAGGCTACGTGCGTTCCGAGGGAGGAGCGGCGCTGATTCTCAGGCGGAGCGACAAGGCTCGGCAAGAGGGCGATCGCAGCTATGCCAAGATCCACGCGATCGGCGTCAATTCGTCCGGCCGCACGAATGGCATCAGCCTTCCGTCGAGAGAAGCACAGGCGTCCCTGCTGCAGTCAATCTACGAGAATACCGGGATCGACCCTAACGATCTGGCATTTGTGGAGGGGCATGGAACGGGCACAAGAGTTGGGGATCCCGCGGAGGTGTGGGCCATTGGCCAGGTTCTAGGGAAGAAGCGACGCGCACCCGTGCCGATCGGCTCGATCAAAACTAACATCGGCCACACCGAGCCGGCGTCTGGTTTGTTTGGAATGCTCAAGGCCATGGTGGCGCTCGAGCATGACCTTCTGCCGGCCTCGCTACATATCGAAAGCCTCAATGAGAACATCGATTTCGATGACCTCAATGTCCGCGTCAACACGTCCAACCTGAGCTTGCTCCGCGGGAAGAGACCGCGTTATGCCGGCGTGAACTCCTTTGGTTTTGGCGGCACGAACGTACACGCTGTGATCAGCGATCCAGATCCTGCTTCTGTCGTCGATCCCCCGGGGAGCGAGCCGGCCCTTTTCGTAGCCAGCGCACACTCGGCATCGGCGCTTGCAGGCCTGCTCAGAGAGTACCGAGATCGCATGGCCGGAGCAGATCCGCGTCTTGCGAAAGAAATCGCGCATTCCGCCGCCGCCAGCCGCGACTGGATGCGTCACCGTTTCGCAGTCGAGGTTGCTGACGGCGACAGCCTCCTGGAGGCGATCGACCTCCATCTCGCAGGGGAGGCTTCTGCTGGGCAACAGGGAGAGGCGCCAGTTGTCACTGGAAAGATCGCATTTGTCTTCTCGGGCAATGGTGCTCAATGGGCCGGGATGGCTGTGGATGCCTTCCAAGCCAACACCCAGTTCCGGCAACACTTCGAGGAATTGAGTGCGCTGTTCGAGCATCATCTAGGCGAGAAGCTGACAGATCTGCTGTTTGCGCCGGACCTTGATGTTCGGCTTGCTGATACCAGGCTGAGCCAGCCGCTCCTGTTTGCCGTACAGGCCTCGCTTTCTGATTGTCTCATCGCACGAGGGGTGAGGCCGGAACTCGTCTTCGGTCATTCCGTCGGAGAGGTTGCAGCGGCGTATGCAGCAAAGATCCTGACGGCTGCTGAGGCTGCCGAACTTGTCGCCAAGCGCTCCCGATATCAGCATCGCTTCGCCGGTCAGGGGAAGATGGCTGCCGTCGCGACCGGTGAGGAAGCTGCCCGTGGTTTTGCCCAGCAGCATGGTCTGACGAATATCGAAATCGCGGCAATCAATGCGCCGGAGTCCGTTACCATATCCGGTCCTGGGGAGGAGATCGCCGCGTTCCGCGAAGCCGCGCGGAAGTCTCATATTGCTGTCCACATTCTAGACATCGACTACGCGTTCCACCACTCCGCGATGGAACGGGAGAAGTCTTCATTCCTGCAGGATCTCCCCCAGTTGGAGCCTGCCGAAGGGGTGTGCAGCTTCGTTTCTTCCGTCACGGGCGAAATGGAAGAAGGGCACCGGCTGGATGGCGCCTATTGGTGGAGAAATGTCCGCGATCCTGTTCTGTTTTCTGCCGCTGCGGAAAAAGCAATCGACGCCGGATGCAACCTGTTCATTGAGATTTCCCCGCGCCCGATCTTATCGAACTACATCGGTGCCGTCGCGAAGGGATCCTCAGCAGCGGTCGCCATATGCTCGACCCTCCAGCGTCAGGCGACTGCGCAGGGGGTAGATCCGATCGCGGAGGCGGTAGCGCGTGCGGTGGCACATGGGGCATCTCCAGATCTGTTGCGCCATGGCCTTGCCCGAAACGCCGCCCTCCGGCTTCCATCGCTTCCGTTCGAGGCTACCGACTTACAAGTGTCAGGGACAACCGACGAAGTTGACATCTTCGGCCGCAATGCCCGACATCCCTTCACTCTTCTCGGCTGGCGGACCGATCCGAACAGCGCGCATTGGAAGAACCACGTCGATGCGCAGCTGTTTCCAGACCTCGCTCAGCATGTGGTCGACGGGAAGCCCATCTTGCCGGGCAGTGGGTTCATCGAGATTGCGATCACGGCAGCCCAGCGCCACTATGGAACTGAAAATGTGGAGATCTCCAACCTTGAGATCGTTCGCCCGCTCGAACTTCGTAAGGACCGGATTCTCGAACTCTCCACACGTCTGTCCCCAGACACGGGTGTCATAGAGATTCGCTCTCGTGAGCGTATGAGTAGCGATGACTGGACAATCCACGCTGTAGCTCGCAGTCGCCGGCCATTGGCTTTCCAGGATGGCGATATCGTCATGCCAGCGCAGTCTCAGGAGACGGTTCTTTCCGCCGATCAGGTCTATCAGACAGCCGAACGATTTGGTTTGCAGTACGGCGTGGCCTTCCAGCTGTTGCGGGAAGCAAAGGTCTTTGGCAGCAGAGTGGTTGAGGCCTCATTGGCACTCCCATCGGCTCCGGCGCATCCTTACCTGACGTACAACTTAAACCCGATGTCGGTTGACGCTGCTTTCCATGCGTTGGTGGCGATCTTCGACACTATCGCAGGTGCCGGCGGCGGAGCGCCCTATATCCCGGTCCGTTTCGGCAGTATCCGCGCGGCTGGTGGTGGTACGGGGCGTATCGTCCGGGCTCTGGTAGAGATCCAGCGTTACAGCGGGCATTCGGTGAAAGCGCGGTTCCAGCTCTTCGACGAGCATGGCCAGCGCTGCCTGACGTTGGAAGACTGCAGGTTTCGCCGGGCTTCGCTGCGTCGCCACCAAGGGCTTGCTTCAGTCGCCTTCCACTACGGCGCGGTACCGTCTTCAATCGCGTTGTCCGATAAGACCAATTTAGCGCTCCCGGCCCTGTTTCAGCCTTCGCTGAAGATTGAAACGAACAGCGCCACCCTGCTACTAGACGCTTCCGTTCTACAAGCCTGTCACGAGATTGCCCTGCGATTGACGGATGCGAGCGGTATCATCACGCAGGCTGCGCTACCCGAAGACGATCAGTTCCGTGCGTTCCTGATCAACTGCTTGTTTACGCTGGAAGATGCTGGCATCGCCACTGCGGAGGGAGATAGTTGGCGGATCTCGCAAGAATACACCTTGCCGCCGTTAGCTGAACTTCTGCGGGAGGTTTATCATGAAGATCCAGCCCGTGTCGCCGAAGCGGTTATGGTCAACACAGCGTTTCATGACGCTCTGAACCGCTTGTCCCATGCGGGATCGGCGCCTGATCTGCCGGAGACCCGCGGAGAGGCGACGTTAGATCATCTTTTGCTACATTCTCCGCTAGCAACGAGGCGGATGGAGCTGGTTGAAGAGAATGTGGAGCGGATTCTGCGTTCGACCGGCCGCTGCGTCAGGCAGGTTCTAGAACTTGGAGCGCTCTCCCCTTCGTTCACGGCGCGATTGGCAAGACGCGCGGTTGATCACGGGGCTCAGCTGACAATTGTAGAGCCGCGAGAGGGAGTGCGGCGAAGCCTCGAGCTGCTTTTCGAGAATGACGTCCACGTGAATGTGGTGGACCTGGCTGCGCTAGACACCGTGCCCCTTGCGGATCTGGTCGTTGCCGCAGGCCCGTTAAGCCACGAGCTTCTCCTCAGGGATGAGGACGCGCGTTCCGCAGTGCGCAAAGCTGCAGCGAATGGTGGCATGATCACCGGGGCGGATCGCTCTCCTTCAGCTTTCGATGACTTCATCTATGGACAATACGATAACTGGTTCGAAGGCAGTGCTTCGGTTGAATTCCCCGTTGGCAAACTCCGTACGGTGGACCAGCACAGTGAGTTGATCGCAGAACTGGGCTTCCAGCCTGTAGACCTGCAGGAAGTGCCATTTCCTGAGGGCAAACTGGTGACCATCAGTGCTCAAGGCTCTGCCAGCGCAGCGCCTGATGCAGTGCCGCCGCGGGAAAAGCCGCTGCTTGTCGTAACGGAGAGCCGTGAACGGGTTGCTCTAGACGGCGCTGCCGTGACGTTGGCTGCTGATGGAGAACTCGGCGACGAGGAGCTTCTTTGGGGGGAACAGTTCTCAGACGACCCAACATTCGTATACGTGGCGGATCGAGCAGGTACCTCGGATCCGTCTCGGCTTTCGCAGCGTCGGCTCAGCTTTTTTGGCTCCTTGATGAAGGCGATCACCACAGGCCCTGATGCAGAGACTGCCTCCGTCGTCAGGCTGGTAATCGTGGCGCCGGGTGGTGCCCCGTTGGCGGGTGAAGGCACCGACGAGGCGAACGTCGCGCTTTGGGCGCTCAGCCGCGTCCTGCAAAATGAGTACAGCACGGTCGAGACACATGTGATCGACGCTGAAATGCTCGACGAGCCCGCCTGGGCCCTCATCGCGAAAAGCTTGGACAGTAAGACCGACAACCGCGAATGGGCGCTGAGCAGTGATGGTCTTTCGGAGATTCGAGCCGTAGCTGGACCAGCACAGCCTCAATCTTTGATGACCGCAGACTTCGCGTCAGCGCGAATCTGCCAGCCTGCAGACAATCGGGTGGATAGCATCCGGTGGGAGGCGTGCGACGCTCCAAAGCCCGAAAGGGGTGAGGTTCTCGTTTCAGTCGAGGCGACAGGCCTGAACTTCCGCGACGTCATGTGGGCGATGGGCGTTCTTCCCGAGGAGGCGCTGGAAGATGGCTTCGCCGGCGCGACGATTGGGATGGAATTCGCTGGACGCGTGAGTGCCGTCGGAGCGGAGGTAACGGATCTGACGGTGGGCGACCGGGTCATGGGGATTGGCCCGGCCGCATTCGCTACCCACGTGCAGGTGCGACAGGACGGCGTCACGAAGTTCCCCGATGGAATGGATTCTGCGGCGGCGGCTACGGTGCCCGTTGCATTTCTGACCGCCTACTACGCCCTGGTGCACCTTGCTCACCTCAGATCTGGCGAAACCGTGCTGATCCATGGTGCAGCCGGGGGCGTGGGCCTGGCTGCTATCCAGATCGCCAAGCTGCAAGGCGCCAAGGTAGTCGCAACGGCCGGCACTACGGAAAAACGCCGTTTCCTGGAAACATTGGGAGCGGATCACGTCTTTGATTCCCGGTCGCTCGACTTTGTGTCGGACGTCCACAGGGCGACGGATGGGCAGGGCGTTGATGTTGTCTTGAACTCGCTCTTTGCAGAAGCAATGGAGCGCAGCATCGAGCTATTGAAGCCCTTCGGGCGGTTTCTGGAGCTCGGAAAGCGTGACTACTACTCGGACCGCAAAATCGGCCTGAGACCGTTCCGGCGCAACATAAGCTATTTCGGGATCGACGCTGACCAACTGCTGGTGAATGTTCCGGCGCTGACGAAGGAAATCTTCGAGGAATTGAGTTGCTTGTTCGCCGAGCAAAGGCTGACGCCGCTTCCCTACAGGGCTTTTGCTCATGACGAGATCGGGTCGGCCTTCCGCCTAATGCAAAATGCGGGGCACATCGGCAAGATCGTCGTTCGGCCCCCGGTTGGAAAGAAGGATTCGGTCTTGAGTCCGCCGCAGGGACCGGTTCGGTTCTCCGGTGAGGGGATGTACCTGGTGGCCGGCGGGGTAGGCGGTTTTGGTCTTGCTGCTGCCCATTGGCTCGTGGAACGAGGCGTCCGAAGGATTGCCCTGTGCTCCCGCCGCGGGATCGCAGATGAGCCGACCTTGGAAGCACTGGAACGCTGGAAGGCCATGGGTGTCGTCGCAAGCGTACATGCGTGCGATATCACCGATGAGAGCCAACTGGCCGAACTCCTGGAGGCCCTTCGCGCCATAGCGCCTCTAAGGGGCGTCGTGCATGCGGCTATGGTGCTCGACGATGCTCTTCTTTCGAACCTGACCGCCGAGCGAAACCGGCCGGTTATCGATGTGAAGGTGAAGGGGGCTGATAATCTCCACCGTCTGACGCGCCGGGACGATCTGGAGCTTTTCTTGTTGTTCTCGTCGGTCACCACTCTTTTGGGCAATCCCGGGCAAGCCAATTATGTCCTCGGCAACGGGTATCTTGAAGGGCTGGCGCGTGTTCGCCGTTCTGCTGGCTTGCCGGCATTGGCTGTCGGCTTTGGCGCCATTGCGGACGCCGGCTTCCTGACCCGAAACGCGGAGGTGAATGAACTGCTCGCGAAGCGGATCGGGAAGACCGCGATGAAGGCACGAGATGCACTTCATCATGTCGAAAACTATTTGAGAACCGACCCAGGAACTGTCGCAAGTGCAGCCGTTGTCATTGCGGACATTGACTGGAGCTCTGTTCGGATGCTGCCGATATCCCAAACGGCATATCTTGATGTGGTTAAGCGCGGACTGACTGAGGGCGACCATTCCGACGAGCGCGATACCATCGACCTCGAGAACATGGTTCGCGGGAGGTCGCAGGATGAGGCTTACCAAATCTTGCACCGCCTGCTGGCAAAAGAAATTGCCTCGATACTTCGGGTGACAGAAGAGTCGATAACGCCTGACAAGGTGCTGAAGGACATCGGCCTCGACAGTTTGATGGCCATGGAGTTGGGCATGAGTTTTCAGCAGAAAACCGGCTATGATATTCCGCTCAGCGCCGTGGGTGACAGCACGACCGTTCGCGAGGTAGTCGTGCGCCTGCTGGAACGCGTCTCCAGTCGAGATGCGAATGCGGACGAAAGTTCTGTGGCGGCTCCCGAAGAGGTTAGCCGGTTGCTTCATGTTCATTCCCCCGCACGTCAGGAACGAGGAGGAGCGCGGTGAGCGGCGAAGGGCGTGACGGGGGTGGTGCTGCCAAGCTAAATGCTCAAGCCAAGCACGAGCTGCTTGCAAAAATGCGAGCTGCGAATGAGGCTGCAGGTCGCAACCGATCTGAGAGAGCCAGTGTCGCTGGTGTGCTCTCCGCGCGCGCGCCGACGAAGTTCATCGACTTGCCAGAATACAGGCGGGTTGAGCTGCAACGCAGTGCAAGTGCGGCCATCGGGGTATCGAACCCCTTTTTCCGTCACCACGACCGCGCTGCGGGAGCCACGACAGAGATAAACGGTCGAGAGCTTCTGAATTTCGCATCCTACGATTATCTTGATACCAATACGAGTCCGCAGGTCGCGTCTGCCGCGAGGGAGGCGATCGAAAGATATGGTCTTTCAGCTTCGGCCAGCCGCCTCGTTGCAGGCGAGCGCCCCATACATGCGCAGCTTGAAGCCAACCTTGCATCGATCTACGGCGTAGAGGCTGCCGTTTGCTTCGTAAGCGGGTATCTTACGAACGTAACGACCATCGGCTGTCTCATGGGGCCGCGGGATCTCGTCATACACGACGAGTTCATCCACAACAGCGCCTTGGCTGGGATAAAGCAGTCGGGCGCCGCTCGTCGCCTGTTCCGCCACAACGACGTCAAGGATCTGGAAGAGGTTCTGCGCACTGTCGTGGGAGACTTCCGCCGGATATTGGTTGTCGCCGAAGGCATATACAGCATGGATGGAGATGTCGTCGATCTGCCTGCGCTGGTGGATCTGCGCTCCCGCTACGGCTTCTGGCTGATGATAGATGAGGCCCATTCTCTCGGTGTTCTGGGCAGCACTGGCAAAGGCAGCTTTGAGCATTTTGGCATCGATGCCGCGGACGTGGACATATGGATGGGAACCCTTTCCAAGGCCACCTCAAGCTGTGGAGGCTATGTCGCGGGTTCTCAAGCGCTGATTGATATCCTGAAGGCGGAGGCTGGTGGGTTCGTGTACAGCGTCGGTCTGGCGCCGGTGTTAGCGGCAGCAGCGAACGAGAGCCTGAACATCCTGCGTTCAGAGCCCTCGCGTGTTGCAAAGCTTCACCACAACGGATCCCGCTTTCTGGAATATGCAAAGAGCGCCGGCCTGAACACGGGCCGCAGCCAGGGATATTCCGTCGTTCCGGTTCTGGTTGGGGACTCATTGCGTGCGGTGCAGCTCTCCCACGATCTTCTCGAAGACGGCATCAATGTTTTACCGATCATCTATCCTGCTATTCCAGAGGGCACGGCGCGGTTGCGCTTTTTCATGACCTCCCGCCACACAGACGACCAACTGGCGCTTGCGGTCGAAGCGACGGCGCGCCGCCTTAAGAAACTTGAGACGAGAAACTTCGGCTTGGCATCTCTCAACATCGACCAGATGATGCAGTTTTCGGCGCTGATGCAGGACGTTGCGACTTCAAAGTAGGGGAAGTCCGATGCATGTCATCATCACCGGCGGGTCGAGTGGGATAGGGCTGGCAATCGCTCGGATATACGCGGGTAGGGGCGACCAGGTGACCGTCGTCGCACGCGATCTGGACCGTCTTGAACGCGCGCGTTCAGAACTTCTGAGCATTGCCTCCTCGGCGGCGCATGTTCAAGCGATCGCAGCAGATGTTTCCGTTGCGGACACTGTCCTATCCGCTGTCTCGCAAGCCGAACGCGTCCTCGGCCCGTGCGACCTTCTGGTCGCTTCGGCCGGAATCGTAGAACCTGGAAGATTTGACGAGATCGAACCTCATCACTTCGATGAGCAAATAAGGGTGAATCTGACCGGAGCGACCAATGCGGTTCGTGCTGTTTACCCTGCGATGAGAAAGCGCGGCAGCGGCCGGATTATGATAGTCTCATCCGGAGCGGCCCTGATCGGATTGCCGGGATATACCGCCTATTGCGCCTCCAAGTCAGGATTGGGAGCTTTCGTCGAGGCTTTGTCCGAGGAAGCGATGGGTTCGGGCGTAACGATCGGAATTTGTTACCCGCCGGATACCGACACGCCGCAGTTGCAGCGGGAGCTGCTGACAAGGCCAGCCGATGCTCAGATGCTGATTGGCCACATCAAGCCGTGGCCTGCACAAGCCGTTGCTGAAAAGATCGTACGCGGGATCGACCGCGGCTTTTCAAAGATATACGTGGGAGCCGCCCTGGCATTTTTGGGGCGTGGTAGCGTGCTTGTTAAACCGGTCGTTCTCTGGTGGTTTCACTGGCAGGTGAAGCGTCGGAAAAGGCGTGTTTGAACCTCCAGGAGGTCACCGAGCTATGATCGCCGCTTGAGCTTTGTGCGGGTTCGGTAGCGCCGCCATTGCGGAATAATCAGGAAGGGTGATGGGTGGATCTTTTCATACATCCGACTGCGATCGTTGTCTTGGGGTTCGTTGTGTCATGCGCCGCCGTTTTTGCGACGGACCGTTTCGCCATGCCGAAGGATGTACGAGATAGAACAGAAAAATCGGTAGAACGAAGGCCATATCTCGATCCTATCGCAAGGGTCATCGTCGTCGCGCTTATCTTCGCTGCCTTCTTCGCGATCTCCTGGCGCCCCTACTATGCCACTCAGGCGACGATCAGCTTCTTCGTCATATTCACCGGAATCTCGAGGGCAAAATTTGCCTTCATCCGTGAACCGCTGGTTTTCTCAGACATCGCCCTGGTTGCCGATGTGTTCAAGTACAAGGAGATATTCTACGCGACACGGCTGAACGTATTGTTCTGGGTTGTCGCCCTCTCCTACGTTTTCGGGGCAAGCGGGCTGTACATGTGGCTAGAACCCGACCTGTTGCCTGCAAAGGGAGCCCTCTTGTGGGTCTTCGTGATGATCGGCGCAGCCCTGTCGCCGTGGCTTTTGCTCTTCAACAAGGCCATGAACGCATGGATCTACAAAGCCACCTCAAAGCTCGTGGGTAAGCCGCATGTAAAGAAAAGTACCCTCAGATTCGGGACCTTCACCTCCGTGGTGCTGAACTTCATCCTATGGCTGGGCCTGAAGCGGGAGGAGGTGGTTCACCAGATTTCGGCAAAGGTCTCTGCGGCTCTTCATGACCTTTGGCTGCATTCCGAACACCCGACGGCGCCACTGATCGTCGTCTGGCAGTCCGAGTCCTTCATCGACTTGCGTCACTTCGGAGCAGATGTAGCGCTTCCGAACCTCGACAGTTTAAGATCGAAGGCGGCTCAATGGGGGCGGATGACGAACGTCTTCGAGGGCGGGTATACGCTGCGCACGGAGTTCGCAGTCTTGAGCGGGCTTCTGCCCGAGAATGTACACGTCGATGCGAGCTTCCCATATCTTCGCGCCAGCCACTACAAGGATGTGGTGTGGCCCCAAAAGCTAAAGCGGGCGGGATGGCTGACGCACTTCATTCATCCCTACGACAAAACCTTCTTTATGCGGCACAAGGCCATGCCGGAACTTGGTTTCGACCAGATGATGATGCTGGAGGACTTCGATCATGATCCGAAGCGTGATGGCACCTACGTCAGCGATCAGACGCTGACGACGGCGGTGCTGGAGAAAATCGAGCAGAGCTCGGGAAAAACATTCATGTTTGTGGCATCGATGGCAAATCATGGCCCATGGGATCCTAGCCGGTGCCCTGGCCTGACCGACCCCGTGGCGGTCTACACAAGCCTGCTCCAGGATGCCGACAGTGCGCTGGGACGTCTGGCGGATCACCTCGAAACGCTTGAGCGGCCGGTCTGGCTTCTATTCTACGGCGATCACGCGCCGCTTCTGAAGAGCTTCGCCGATCCCTTTCCCGATCCAAGAACGGACTATCTGATCGTGCCGCTGGGGCAGGCGAAGCGGGGCGGTCATCAGCCTGTGGCGGCGCAGGAGGAAGCACCTTGGAACCTGCTGGAGAGGGTCCTGCATTTCGCGGGCCTGAAGCAGGAGGTAAAAGCTTGAGCCATCCACGTCCTGCTCGCGAACGAGCCTTCCTCTTTCTTCAAGGGCCGTCATCTCGCATCTTTGCGCTGATCGCCGACGGGCTGGAAGCCAATGGAGCCCGCTGCTGGAGGATAAACCTCAATGTGGGCGACTGGATATTCTGGCGCAGGAAGGGCGGCGTCAACTACCGGAGCAGCTTCGCCAACTGGCGTGGCTACGTGCGGCGCTTTCTGGCTGAACAGAAGATCACGGACGTCATTGTTCTTGGGGAGGAGCGGCCGTACCACAAGGTGGCAATCGAAGAGGCAAGGAAGCTCGGGGCGCTCATCTATGTCGTGGAGATGGGCTACCTGCGGCCGGACTGGGTGACGATCGAACGTGATGGCATGTCATCAAACTCCCATTTCCCAAGAGATCCTGCGCAAATACGCGAGGCCGCACAGGGGCTGCCTGAACCGGACTGGACCCCGAAATATACGCAAAGCTTCCTAGCGGAGGCCTCACTGGATCTGCTGTACAATCTACCGAATGTCTTTCTCGGCTTTCTGTTTCCGTACTACCGTCGTCATGCTCTTTTCCATCCTCTAGCCGAATATGCGGGCTGGTTTAGACGCTTGAGCCAAGGCAAGAAGCGATCGAGAGAGGCGCGCGAGGCGATCGACCATCTCATCCGCAGCGGCAGGCCGTATTTCGTATACCCACTCCAACTCGAGACGGACTACCAACTCCGTGCGCACTCACCCTTTGCAAGCCAACGGGAGGCAATCGAGCTCGTGCTGCAGTCCTTTGCGCGCGCGGGCCAGCCCGAGGCCCGCCTTCTTGTGAAGATACACCCCCTCGACAACGGTCTGATCGACTGGTCCGCCGTCGTGACCAAAATCGCAAGCCGCATGGCCATTACTGAGCGCGTTCTTGTTGTCGACGGAGGTAACCTTGAGGAAGCGTTCGGATCTTGCCGGGGCGTGGTGACAGTCAATTCCACCGCGGCGCTCTCCGCTTTGCGCCTGGGCAAGCCGGTCGCCGTACTCGGCAGCGCGATCTACCGGGTGGAAGGTCTGTGCGCGGGAAGCGACCTCGACAGTTTCTGGGCCGCCCCTGTGCCTCCAGAGCGTGAACTGGCACAGGCCTTCTTCCGCCTGCTCGCAGCCGACATACAGGTGAGGGGGAACTTCTACTCCTCTGCGGGATCGCTAGCCGCAGCAGAGGCAATAGTTGTCAAGCTGCTGAACGATGCCGACAACGGCGCCAACTGGCGACGTGCCGCTGAGTAGTCTTGTTGCCCAGAAGCCTCGCACACCAGCGCCTGTCTGACGGCCTTCCTTTGGGCTCAGGTATCAAGAACAATGACCTGTTTCCCCGTGTTTCCTGCGGCGTGAGGTCGTCTGTGTCAGGAGCGCAGACAGACGATGCTGCCCATCCATCATGCAACAGCAGATCAACGACAGTTGTGGAGGTGCCGAGGGGGCGGCTTCCTGTTGAGCCATGGCCGCCGGCACGGTGTCAACGACGTCGCCTGCAAGTGAGGCTTGAAAATCGGGAGTACGACATGGCATTCTCCCGGACCGAGCTAGTCCCTTTAAACGATTCAAGGCTTCGGGATGTCGCATGCCCGCGATTAAGTGGCTGGAGATGGAGGAAAGCCAGTCGACACGGTGTGTAGAACTGGGAGTGGTATGCCCTTGATCTCCTCCGCCGCTTCACGACTTATAGGTGGAGCTTTAGGAGGTAACAGGATTGCCTTTCCTTCACACGCGACTGCGGAGCGGTTCTTGAGGATGGCCAGAGCACCTTCTTCGGTGGTATATAGGATCTCATCAGGGCTTGAGTGCTCAACATGAAAAGGCGCTAGGTTGCATGGCTGACGGCTCACGAATGAAGCAAGCGGTGAAAACGGACTCGGAGTCGGACGTTTCTTCTCCGAAGTCACCGAGCCTTCGCCTTCTGCAGGAGCTCTTGGAAACGCGGGCAACACCGGTTGAGCCGCCGCCCGCTCCAACGCATGAGCCGCAGATTGATGTGCCAGAACGAGGGCTGCGCTTTCGGCACAAGGTGCTGATAGCGGCCTGTGCGCTGATGGTTGCGGTTCCGACGGTTGCCACGGGCACTTACATGGCTTTCTTCGCCGCCGATCAATACCACAGCGCAGCCTCGTTTTCGGTCAGAAGCATGGATAGCGCCCAGGCCTCCGACATCCTCGGCGTGTTTACCCAGGCTTCTACCGGCAGCACGGCATCGGATTCCTATGTCCTCCTGGATTTTATCCGCAGTGAGAAGATGGTGCAGAGGCTCGAATCCCAATTCGATCTCAACGCTATCTTCGGGCGGCGAGGATTGGACTTCTTTTACGGACTGGGGGAAGATCTGCCGATCGAGGAGAAGGTGGATTATTGGCAAAGCATGGTCGATGTGAGCTTCGATCATGCTTCAGGCATTCTCAATCTGGAGGTAAGGGCTTTCACACCCGAAGACGCTCGCGCGGTGGCCGATTTCGTCGTGCAGGAAAGCGAGAAGGTGATCAACGATCTGTCGCTGAGTGCTCGCAACGAGGTATTGGCAGCGTCGCAGCAGGAAGTGGAACTGGCGGAGGAGAGGTTGTCACGAGCGCGGGCGGCCTTGCAGGACTTCCGGGCCGTCTCTCAAGAAGCCGATCCTCTCGAGGGGGCTAAACTGGCGGCACAGCTGATCGCGACCCTTGAACAACGGCTTGTTCAACTGCAAACCGAACTGCAGACAGCCCTCAATCAGATGGGCGAAGACACACCTCGTATCCGAGTCATGCGCTCGGAGATTCAGAGCCTGGAAGCGCAGATTGAGGCGGAGAAGCAACGGTTCGGCTCCGGACCTGCGGCGAAGGGATCGCGCAATGGCTCAGCCTCGTCGGGCGTCGCTAGCCGAATCCAACGCTACGATGCGCTTGAAACCGAACGCGAGTTTGCTGAACGGACGTATACTTCGGCTCTGACAAGTCTAGAGCGAGCAAGGATGGATGTTTCGGGAAGGCAGCGGTATCTGGCCGTCTTCATAGATCCCACATTGTCGGAGCTATCGCAATACCCTTCGCGGATATGGAATACGCTCCTGGTGTTCATCGCGTCCGTCTTCGCATGGAGCTTGGGCGCGATGGCGTACTACAATATCCGGGACCGAAACTGAGTGCCGGCTGCACGTTCTGCGGATAGCGATCCGGTAGACTCTCAGTTGCCGAGTGTCTTCGATGGGTTCGGAGGCAAGAGCGTCTTTGCCTTTCACATCCATCATTGGAAGCGGCCGATCTTGGAAGCTTATTTTCCAGAGGCTCACTTCCGCTACCTGCCTTTGCACCTGTCCGGCGCAGAGTTCCGCAAGGTTTGGGTTTCGCAGGTCAAGAATTCGGGGGGGTGTGTTTTCCTGGCCTGGGGCATCAACCTCCCCCAGGAGGCCCATCACCTTGCGCAGGAAGCCTCCATTCCCGTCTATCACATGGAGGACGGCTTCCTAAGATCGTTGAACCCTCACGCCAGCAGGACACCGCCGTTCTCGCTGTCGATCGATTCAAGGGTACCCTACTTCGATTGTACTGCCGCTTCGGATCTCGAGATACTTCTGCAGACATATCCGTTTGAACGTGACGCGGTCTTGATGAGGCGCGCCACAGCGGGGATTGCGGCGCTGCTTGAACTCAGGATCAGCAAATACAACGGACCGAAAGATGGGGGTGCTAGGAGCCACGCCCGGAAAGGCGGAAAACGGGTTCTCGTCTTGGGACAGGTGGAAGACGACGCCTCCATCAAGAGGGGCTGCCTGACGTCGTTGACAAACAATGACGTCGTGAGACTTGCAGCGGAGGAGAACAAAGGCGCTGAAATCGTTTACAGGCCCCACCCGGACGTCCTGAGCGGGGTTCGTAGCGGGCTCTCCGATCCATCGGAGGTTGAAAGCATATGCGAGATCGTGCGCGACGCCGTGGCTCTTCCCGATGCTCTGGAGGGGGTGGATCATGTTTATACGATCACATCGTTGGCGGGCTTCGAGGCACTTCTACGCGGCATCCCGGTTACGGTGATGGGCTGTCCCTTTTACGCGGGTTGGGGGCTGACTGATGATCGTCAACCGAACGTGAGAAGGCAGAGAAAGCTCACATTGCATGAAGTTTTCGCCGGTGCGTATCTGCTGTACCCACGGTACTTCAACCCAGTAAGCGGCCGACGGTCTACATTCGAGGAATGCCTGGAAATGATTGCTGCATGGCAGGAGGCGGGGATGCCGCCTTCTGCTATCGTGTCCGCCGAAACCGCCGATGCCGTCAGGTTTGCAGTCTGGGGACCCTATGGCATCTTGGGATGGCGGCATCTGTTGACCTTCCCCCTAGCCAAGATTATCGCGCAGATCGGTGATCCGTCCGATGCGGAGACCTACAAGCGGGATCCCATCCGCTTCTTCCGCGAGCTTTCGGATCCCAGATATCGCCGGATCGGGAGGATGCTCTATCCGTGGGAGCCGTGAAGAAGGCCACACGAAGCCAATTCATTCGGTGCCACTGACCCGACCATGCCACACGAAGCGCGTCTGACTCGCGCCAGGGACAAAGATGGCCGCGAGGGCCTGCTGGACGATGATAACGGCAGCGCCATCTGCGGTAGACCCAAAAACAGGTCAAGATCGCGCTAAAGCTTTTGCTGCTATTTTGGCGGCTCAGCGCGCCGGGGGGATCGGGTCAGAAAGCGGCAGAGCCGCCGATGGAGGAAGGGCAGACTGTGGCTGCCCACGGGCGGCGTCTGTCTTCAAGCCGCAATGGCGCCCGACCGTGATCCACTACATTGATTGCGTCAGAGATGCGCCGGTTGTTGCGGAAAGACATCCATTATTCTTTAGAAGGGAGGCAAGTAATGCAGATAGACTGGAACACTATCCAGTCGAACTGGGACTGGGCTGGACACCTTCTTGAGGCGGCAGTGATGGCTGCCATCGTTGCCCTCCTTCTGCGGCCCTTGGTTCGATGGCAGCAGTCCTTCATCATAGGACTTTCCTTCGCCGCCGGACATTTCCATGGCCGTGAGAAGCGCGACTACGAGGTGGCAGTGCAAATGCCGCCTCCTCACCTCGAAGCCTACTACTTTTGGCAGTGGTCCTGGGATCAGGCGACGGATTTCTGGCCAACGGCGGCAGCCTGCCTGTTGGCTATACTCATGGTCACTCGCAACAGGCAACCGTAGATCAGCTGGGCGATTCTACCACGGGGGAAGGGCCCGGCGGTGACTCCCTGCCGAGCAAGCTCGGCTCCTCGAGGAGCCGCTTGAGGCGGGGGAGCGGGGGCAGCAGCATGATTAGAATCGGACGGCGGTTCTCCGTTCCTGCTCTAGTATCCTGGCACGCCTGTATGTGATGATCCCCGCAGCTTCCAGCTGCCAACGTGCCAGACGTCTCACATGCTGACGCAAGATTGCTTCTGCTCACGGGAGGATTGCGAGGCTCTGGTCCCTGGCGAAGCGGCTATCGGCCTTGCGCCATCCTTATGCTCATCTTCACGAAGAGACGCGCGAAGTGCTTTCGCCAATTCCTGCTCGAAAAGGTGCGTGCTGATGTCAGAGATCGAACGGATCTTGATCCGAGAGGCTGTCGTTGCTTTGACGAAGGCTTTCAGAGCCGCCTCGTCGCCGGCTTCACCTTTGAGAGCTTTGGTGCAGGCGATCAGTGCGTCACGGTAAGCGGCATTCCGCAGTCCGGGCCAGGCATCCACAAGATGGTGAGCAGCGTCCCTGACGGACCGGACACAGCGGTAGCCTTGGGATGCGCCGCCAACCTCGACGGCGAATGTTTCCCTCCAGTTCCGGTCTTCCATGGCCACCTCGCTTCCCGACCAGGCGATAGAGCAATGAACTTTCCCGAAGCTGATGTTCCGTTTGGAAAGCGGCGGGAGCGAAGGATCCAGTGGCAACTGCTGCGCCACGTCGCGATCGACTTGAAACCCGCAACGCCGCTTCGACGTTACCACACCGCACAGCCCCACTCGCTTTTGGAGGTGGCGCGACGGCCGCCGCGGCCGTCGCTCAGAACGCGGCCGATCCTTCTACGACGTTTCGACCACAACAGAGTGTGCGGAGCCGCCGAGGTAAACGAGTATCGCTAAACATAAGAAGGGGGATTACGCTGCTGGAGAGATTTGAAATCGCGTAGATATCAACAATGTCATGAGGTTAACGGACATTTTGTAACGGTGGGGCGCCCCTGATTGTGTACACGGTCGCAACCGTGGAGCTGACGCTTTCGGTTTGTCTCCCGGAGGCTTTCCATAGACTTTAGACTGATCGACGGGAAGGAGGTGAGTATTCCGTCGCTCGTTTTCCAGCCACAAGGTTCCGGCTAATCGCGATCGGTTGGTTCTCCGTTGCTGCTCCGCCTGTCGGCGCGAACCATTGATTCTAACTAATGATGTGGTTATTGAACCAAACGCAATTGTTCTGGTCTAGCAACATGAGTTTATCACAAACCGTCATTCCCGTGATCATGGCGGGTGGCAAGGGCACACGACTTTGGCCGCTCTCGCGGGCGAGCGCCCCTAAGCAGTTCATCCAGTTTGTCAATGACCGAACGCTGTTCCAGGCGACATTGACGCGCGTCTCCGATCCAAATCTCTACGAGCCGCCGATTGTCGTCACTAGCGAGGATTTCCGCTTTCTTGCTGCCGAGCAGGCGCGCGAGGTTGGCCTGCAACTGGCAGGGACGCTGCTGGAGCCGATGGGGCGCAACACGGCAGCAGCAATCGCCGCCGCCGCAGCCTTCGTTGCTGACCGCGCGGGAGAAGATGCGGTCCTGCAGGTCCTCGCCTCCGACCACGAGATCGTGGCTGATGAGCGTTACTTCCAAGCAATCCAGATTGCGCGAGACACGGCCCGCGCCGGTAAGCTTGTGACCTTCGGCATCCACCCTACGGAGCCTTCCACCGGCTACGGCTATATTCAGATGGGCCAGGCGCTGCCCAGTGGTGCTCACGCGGTGAAGGCTTTCGTGGAGAAGCCGGTGCTTGCGGAAGCCGAGCGCATGCTTGCAAAGGGTGGCTTCTACTGGAACTCCGGCATCTTCATGTTCACCGCCGGCCAGGTTCTCCGGGAAATGGAGACATACGCCCCCGAGGTTGCCGCTGCCGCTAGAGCTTCGGTCGAGAAGGCCGTTTCCGATCTCGACTTCATCCGGCTCAACGCTGACGCTTTCGCCAAAAGTCCTAATGTCTCGATCGACTATGCGATTATGGAAAAGACGGGCAATGTCGCTGTCGTCCCTTCCTCCTTCACCTGGTCCGACCTTGGTAGTTGGGACGCCGTCTGGAAGCTGGGTACCCGGGATGCGCTCGGCAACGTCACCTCCGGCAACACCACGCTGCTCGATACGAAGAACTCGCTGGTGATGTCCCGCACCAGCCATCTTGCCGTCCATGGCTTGGATAACGTCGCAGTGATTGCCAGTGAAGATGCCGTCTATGTCGGCAGGTTGGAAGACAGCCAGAACGTCGGCAAGCTGGTCAAGCAGCTCGCGGCCGCCAAGACGACATCGGCACTGACGGAGACCCATCCCACGTCCTACCGCCCGTGGGGCGGCTATACCTCAATTTTCGTTGGCGAGCGCTTTCGGGTCAAGCGCCTCTTCGTGCTGCCGGGCAAAAAGCTCTCGCTGCAGAAGCACCACCACCGCGCCGAACACTGGATCTGCGTCAAAGGCACGGCGGAAGTGACCGTCGGCGACGTGGTGAAGACGGTAAGGGAAAACGAGTCCGTCTATATCCCCCAGGGCGAGATGCACCGGCTCGCCAATCCCGGCAAGATCTTGCTCGAGATGATCGAAGTGCAGACCGGATCCTATCTTGAGGAGGATGATATCATCCGCATCGTAGACGAATTTGGACGTTCGTGAGGACCCACGCGCCATGCACCGCTGAAGGTGAGGTGTTATGAAGAATAGATTGGCTTCTGCCCCGAAAGAGCCGTCTTCCGCGCGGCCATTTGGAAAAATGGAGGCAGAAGGGCATGGAGCCTTGCGTGCAATACTGATCTATGGATTCAAGATGAATCTAGCACTGCAACCAGGGGTAAAGAAAATTGCTGCTCCCGCGGTCCAGGCCGAACGGAAAAGTTCCAGATCTTGTCAACGCTGACCCCCCTAGGCTCGACTGCGCTTCACCTCGACGTCACAAGGCTATTGCACCGCCTCGCCCACGACACGCCTACAGGTATAGATCGGGTTGAGCTGGAATACGCTAAGTTCGTTTTGAGCGCTGGAGGAGTGCTTGTCGCGCAATTTGGAGAGGCAGTCGCTATCTTGCCTCGCACTGTGGCTGATTCTCTCGTGGCTCATTACCAAATAGCCTGGGCGGGGAACGGTTGCGGTGGGTCAACGATGACCGAGGTAGTTCGCAGGTGGTGCGTCAAGGCAGCGGCTGAGCACCTGGCAAGCACGCTTGTAGTCGAGCTTTTCGGTAGTGGCGTTCCTGGGATCACCCAAGTAGCTGCCGCGGCTAAAGTACTTCGGCAAGGCCGCCGTAGGTTTTCAACTGGGGCCCGAGTCTCGCTGTTGACCCTTTGCGCCGCCACGATTCGACACATCTTTGGATGCACAACTTCGGTGGACTGGTTTGTGTCAGATACACGTCACTCCTGTGGCTGGTATATTAATGTGGGCCATTGGGGAGTAGATCAGCGTATCCTTTCAAAGATCCATGAAGCAGGTTCCATGTCGGTGGCCGTTTACCTGCATGACGCGTTACCGGTGAGCCACCCACACCTGTTCCAAAAGCAGGAGAGGGAGCGTCATAGGCGCCGGCTCTGTAATTCAGACAAGCATGCAGATCTAGTTCTCACCAATTCATCCTTCACTGCCAAGCAACTTGGCCAGCACATTAGTCGCGAAGTGACAGTACTGCCAATCGGAACTCGGCTGCGCTCAAACTTTCCCGACCGCCGCGGAGTGAGGAGCGGGTTCGTGGCTGTGGGGACTATAGAACCTCGAAAAAACTATCTCTGGTTGGCGCGACAGTGGATGAGGTTCTGTGATCTCAACCCGGCTCTCGTGGAACACGAACGGCTTACCATCTTTGGGCGCAAGGGCTGGCTTCCAAGGGAGGAATTGGCTCTTCTTGAGCGAATGGCGCAGGTATCGGGAAAAATATTGTTGCAATGTGGCGCCTCAGACAAAGACCTAGAAGAGGCTATTGTGTCATCCCGAGCCTGCATATCAGCTGCCCATGAAGAGGGGTGGGGAATGCCTCTAGCAGAAGCTCTAGCAATGGGGACACCTGTTCTGGCTAGTAACATTGAGGCTCACCGCGAATCCACCCAAGGGCTGGCAGCATACTTTAATCTGGACGGCGACAAAGAATTCCAGAAGGTCCTGACGAGTTGCTTTTCTCCGCAGGATTATCAGCAGCTCCTTGATCGCACCGCAAAATTTGTTCCTTGGTCGTGGGACGCTCACTTTCTTCAGTTAACAGATTTACTAGTGCAGCATCGGCCCTCAAATGGCGGCAGCAGGATAATGAAGAGTATAGAGGCACTATCTGAGTCGGCGTTGCACGCAGGTAGAAGGATTCAGGGGAGTCAGAAAAATGAACAGTAGCAGTAAGCCGCGGATTCTCACATGCTCAGTCGATTCTTTCCCTCGAATGGGGGGTGTGTCTACCCTTGCCTATGAAGTTACGCAGGCCTTAAGTGGAAAGGTTTCTGAATGTGTATATATGGGGCCGAGAGGGACGCATTTTGGGAGCCGCCCCGTTGCCTTCAAGTTCTACGAAGACTGGGAGTCTGATCAATCCTTGAGAGCAGGCCAGGGAGCTCCACTAGAGGATGAACGAATCTTCGACTTGATGAGAAATATAATCACAGGGTACAGCATTGACGCTCTCGTCGCCTATCATCCATTTTACTATGGTCCCGCTATGGTCGAGGTCGGTAGCTTTCTTGGCCTTCCCACTGCGGTTATGGTTCATGGAACCGAGCTCACAAGCCAGTTCCCCACGTCAATCGATCCCGCCAGGAAAGACATGCCTGACTCAGGGGCAGATTCCCTCTCGACAAGGCTAGTACGGACACTCGAACGCGCGAGCGCGGTGTTGAGCAACAGCAATTTTACTGCGCAGATAGCCTCGCGTATCTGCCCTGATGTCAAACCACAGATCGTCGGATGTGGTATCCCAGTGAAGCTCCTTGACTTGCTAGAGAGTCGCAGCCCGAGCTACAGTGGCGACGTGCGTGCGCGAAGGAGAGCGCGCCTTGGCTTAGGATCGGCAACTACCGTAACTTATGTCGGAAGGCTGGTACGTCACAAGAACTTGTTCCAGCTGATTGAGCTAGGCGCAATGACTGGATTTCAGATCGTCTTGATAGGCGGCGGTCCACTGCGAACACAGCTACAGGCTCGTGCGATCGAGGCCGGAGCGAACGTACATTTTGAAGAAGAAGCGTCTGACGAGCGGAAGTGGCAAGTACTTGAGGCCTCAGACTTCGGCTACATGATGTCCGACTATGATAGTGTCTCGGGCGGTTTTGAGGGCTTCGGAATCGCCATGCTGGAATATTCTGCGGCAGGGGCCGTATGTTTGAGCAGCGGAGGGCATGGAATGGCTGACTTCGCTCATCATGGTTTCACTACGTTCGATCCTCGTGGCGCGGATGGAGAACTCTCTGGTGAAGTGCTAAAGAATCTCGCGGCCGACGAGCCATCTATGAACCAGCTAGTCTCAGCCTCTAGAGCGTTACTCCGCCAAGAATACACCTGGAGCAGGGTCGCTGAAAAACTTTTGGAGGCTCTCTGATGCCTATTCTACCGAAGGAAATTCTTTCCGAGATCGCTGCGAAGCAGATTGTTGTTCTTTCGGACCGATATCCGCCACGTTCTTTTGGTGGCGCCGAACTCAGTCTCCACAACGCTCTTTCAGCAGCAGACCAAAGTACTCGGGCCAAAACGCTCGTAATCCTGTTCGACTCGGACATCAGTAAGCCGCTGTTGTACTCGATCAAACAGATCTCGGTGCTATGCCTTCCGGATGCTGCCAACTGGCCATTTAATTCGAGCCCGAAGCATCTGCACGTGGCCAGATTGAGAAGCATCGCCTATCGACACTTTCTGAAGTACGGGTGGCCACTGGCAAGCATCTTTGAACCTAAAAACTTCTGGAGAAGAATCGGTGCTCTTTATCTGGAAGTGTTTCAGAAGCCTCGAGGAGGCGTCCTAAGCGATTTTTTAATTGACAGACGTGATTACAGGGTCGGCCTTCTTAAGAAGGTGCTTGCAGCGACCGACTGCAAAAGGCTCGTTGCCGACAACACTCGCAGCATCGTGATAGGTTCTCTCGCAGGAGCGGGAATACAAAGTAGCGTCGCAATCGTGAGAGACAACCGCTTCAGCTGCCCTAGGCATAATCAAATAATGATGGTGAATGGAAAATACTGCGGAGCGTGCGACCTTTCATGTGCTGCTGAGGACAGCAAAGGGAGTCAGTTGGCGCGACGTATCCAGCGCTCGCACCTTTTCGCTGTGAAGAAGTTTAGGGCACAAAGACTCGCCAGCTTCAATACTGTTGTTGTCACAAGTCATTTTCTTGCGCGCAACACACGAGCTTTGCTTGGTGCTGAAGCAGATATCAGAAGGATTCCTAATCCGGTCGGGTCTCTTCCGGAGTTGCTGACGGCGTGCCGCGGCGTAGCAGAGTCCGCGAGGAACGATATCTTGGTTGTCGGTATGTTAAATGAAGCCAAGGGACAGCTAGATCTCGTGAGGAATGCTGTTCGGTGGTTGAAGGGCGATAGTAGCTTGCGATTGATTTTTGCCGGCCGGGGCGACCGGACTAAAAAGGCAATCCAGGATTGGGCTCGCAAATCCGGGATCGAGAAGCAGATTCACTTCCTCAACTACCTCGATCGGACGCAAACATTTCGCGCGATGAGATCATGTAAGCTGGTACTGCTGCCGACGCGTTGGAAGGAGCCATTCGGAAGGGTGCCCCTTGAAGCAGCGATAGCTCGGAAGCCCGTGGTTTCATTTGCGGTCGGAGGGTTGTGCGAAACGATCATCGATGGTTATAGCGGCGTGCTAGTAGAGCCACTGAACTACGAGAAGCTTTTTGCAGCGTGTGACCGCCTATTGGCGGACGGCGAGTTGCGGCAACGCTTGGGAAGCAATGCTTTTGAGCATGTAGTTTTGAATTATGCGGACGATAAAACCAGCTCTCACTTGATGTCAGTGCTTTCGGAGGCGGAGTGGAATCTGGCGAAGACCGAAGCTCCGCCACGGCTCGTGCCAACACGGGAGAACGCCGTTGCGTGATGACGTCGACAGCACACTGGAGCCAATTTCGCCTGAAGAGTTCCCGCTGTTTCCTGGGCTGGTATGGAGGTCCGGCGCCCCCGAGAAGTTGAGCCTTCAAGTTAGCTTGCGGATGCGAGAGTACTTGAAATTAGGTAAGGCCCGGATCTCAGTCGGAATCCGTCCCGAAGTGAAGCACGCCGCCGTAACAATAGGGTCGTTTACCAGATCTCTCTCGCTCAGCTTTATGAGCGGCGAATCCACTGTAGAGGTCGGAATGTGTGGCCACCTCGAAATAGAGGCGACGTTATATGATAACTCGTCCGTAATTATAGGTGATAACACTACATGCAATTCAGCCCGATTTATAGCAGCTGATGCTGACATCGAGATTGGCTCTGACTGTATGTTCTCCCATGGGATAGTTCTGCAAGCTTGCGACCAGCATGGCATCATCGATCTCCGAACCCAAGAGATAATCAACTTGAAAAGGGGGATCGTTATTGAAGATCATGTATGGCTTGGAAAGCAGAGCTTCATTTGTCCGGGTTGCAAACTGGGCACCGGGTCGATCGTCGGCGCAATGTCGACAGTTTCGAAGGACATAGCTCCATTTTCTCTGGTCGCCGGCTCTCCCGCCAATATCATTCGGTCCAACGTCAGCTGGTCGAGGCATCTGGATGCTATTGACCGCCGTACTGCAGGATTCTTACGCGCCAATGCCCCGAGGTTTCGAACATGATTCACTTATTATAATACGCCTGGAGCGCAGCGATACACAATGCCACTGATGGGCAGCAAGCCTGAACGTACGGCCCGTCGTCTATCCGAGCGCGCCCGCTACCTCGCTCCCAACTTGCCCCCCCAATATGTAGAGGCAGGAGATCTTGCGCAAGTTCGTAAGCATCTTGGAGATTGGACGTATACATTGGAACTCGCCCAATGTCGTTGCTATCAGGAACGATCCAGAGAGTTTTTCTGTGAGCATCTCCGCTATCGCCCCGCACCTGCTCTGACCGCTTACGCCAGCCAAGTAGCAGAGCGATCTCTCCGTCTAAGCGTCTGTCCGGCTTGGTAGCGTCACGTAGATGTTCGAGAACGATATCGACGTCCAAGTTACTTCCTGCCTGTTGTTGATCAAGTTATTGATGAATATCTCAGGTGGGTGCCACTAGCAACGGCAGAGACGGCGCACATGCCCATGCTTTCGCAGGCTTGGCATCAAATAGATCCCGGCCAATGATCCTGCAAGCTTCATCCGGCCCGCGTGTTGAAATGCATGTAGGCGGGGGCACCCGATCATAGCGATCAGAGCTTCCAGGTGAGCTGGACCTTGCGGAGCGATGGGGCCATGTTCAGGAGATGCCCGCGCAATGTATTGATCAACTGCGTGCGCTGGCGCATCATCAGATCGCGCGTTCGGAACAACATCCACCGCGCTTGCTGCTCTTTCATCTTCACGGCCACAGGCGTGATCATCGCTCGGGATCCTGCTTCAGCTATAGTTCGGCAGTGCGGTTTTTCTGGAGCTTTACATTGGATTTGACGTAGCTGGGAGGGATGAGCCTCACCTCGTGGCCCAGCTCCTGTATGGAGCGGCCCCATTCCTGAGCGCTCGTGCAGGCCACAGTGGCGATCACGCACGTCTGCTGTTGCGCTAATAGCAGGAGGACCTGAGATCGCGCAGGTCTCTTCCGGGGGGTGCAACATTGCCGTCTGCGGCGCGCCATGACCATAGAAGACGCGTTTCGCCAGTCGATCCCGATGATGGTGACGGTGTTCTTGAGCCGATGCGAGCAAGACCGCTTGGAATGGGGCGATTGGCTAAATCATCGACGGCTTCTGGAGCCTTTGAAGAATATACCGCCAGCCGAAACCGCGGCCAAGTGTTACCCCACTGCTGGACGTGGCAGCTATGGCCGCATAACCTAACGCAACGCCTCCGGCAGGCCGCGGATCTAGATTGATAGTTTGAAGAGGGTTAGAAGCGCGGCTTACAACGCTATTCATCAACAGAATGCTGCAGTTTCGAGGTAGATTTCATGCGCATTACATTTTTTGGGATTGGCTACGTCGGCTTGGTTCAGGCGGCGGTGTTGGCAGAAGCGGGGTATCAGGTGATGTGCGTGGATATAGACGCACAGAAGATAGAGGACCTGAAGGTCGGTAAGATCCCGATTTATGAGCCTGGTCTCGAGGGCCTTGTGCGAGATAATGTGGCCTCAGGGCATCTGCTCTTCACCACGGACGCAGAAGAAGGCGTCAGATTCTCGCCGCTGCAGTTCATAGCGGTGGGCACCCCTCCGGACGAGGATGGGTCCGCAGACCTTCGCCATGTTCTGACGGTCGCGGGGACTATTGCCCTCTACATGGAGCAACCGAAGACGATCGTCATCAAGTCGACCGTGCCGGTGGGAACGGCAGACAAGGTGCGTGCTGCCGTGAAAGAGGGGCTGAAGAAGAGGGATCGGCTGGACCTTGTATTCGACGTCGCTTCCAATCCGGAGTTCCTCAAGGAAGGTTCCGCGGTTGCCGACTGCAAGAAGCCAGATCGGATTGTCATTGGTACCGACAATTCCCAGACCGAGCAGCAGTTGCGGGAACTCTATGCTCCTTTTAATCGCAACCACGAGAAAATCATCGCGATGGACATCCGCAGCTCCGAACTGACGAAGTACGCGGCGAACTGCATGTTGGCGACCAAGATCAGCTTCATGAACGAGATGGCCAACCTGGCGGACCGTCTCGGCGCAGATATTGAGAAGGTTCGTGTCGGCATCGGCGCAGATCCCAGGATCGGCTACCATTTCATCTATCCAGGCGTTGGTTACGGCGGCTCCTGCTTTCCAAAGGACGTGCGGGCAACGATCAGGACAGCCGAAGCCGATGGTTTTGACCCGGTCCTGCTAAAGGCGGTGGAAACGCGCAACGAGCGGCAGAAGAGCTTTCTCGTAGACAAGATCCTTGACCGTTTCGGCGGCAATATCCGCGGGCGCCGCTTTGCTTTGTGGGGGCTGGCTTTCAAACCAAAAACCGACGATATGCGCGACGCGCCGTCGCGAGTGGTGATGGAAGCGCTCTGGCAGGCCGGAGCCAAGGTGCAGGCTTACGATCCCGCCGCCATGGGCGAATGCCGCCGGATCTACGGCGAACGATCCGATCTTCTGCTCTGCGACACAATGGAAGCGACGCTTGCCGGCGCGGATGCGCTGATCGTGGTCACCGAGTGGAAGCAGTTCCATGCTCCAGATTTCGAGGCGCTCAAGGACATGTTGAGCGAGCCCGTTATCTTTGATGGAAGAAATCTATATGACCCCCTCGTTGCGAGGCGGCATGGGATAGAAGTTTGTTCAGTGGGAAGAACATCCGGTGCGGTAGAGAAAACCGGCGTCGAGAGAGCTCCGGATGCAATCAAAGCATTAGTAGGCGCTTGATCGTCTTCGTAGGTCGAAGGCAGGCGCGATATCGTGACAGGCGGCAACCGATGCCGCCTGTCATCCTTCGGGCCAGCGAGCGGCGTTCGACCATGTGGTGTAGGAGGCGGTCCGCAATCTGCCCTGCGATCTGCGCAATTCCATAGGCGCTCGAAGCCCGCAATATCTGATCGATCGTTCGGCTGGCATCTTCCTGATCCGCTCGTTCAGCTTTCAAACTGTGTCTGGCGCGTCAGCTCGAACTGGCCTTTATGTAATCGGCCACAGCCACGGGCCGGTAGGCGTTGAGGTCAATCCGAGGGATTGAAGCGTCATGCGGTTCTTCAAGCGCGCCTGTGAGTGAGCGCCCGAGAGGCTACAAGGCACGTAAGGCTCCGGGAAGCTTCTTGGGCGTCGCCAGTATCTCCCATCGCTACCTCTTTTGGGACAGCGGTTGAGACTCGCAGGCAGTGGGACGCACCGACCATCTCACCAACCTCGGACACCCGAGTAACCTTCGTTGGCAGCGTGTCAAGCTGCCATACACCAAGTAATGCGTAACGCGCTTCTCTTGATCTATCCCACGCTTCAAGTTGGTCAATGACAAGTACGGGAATGCTTCCGATGCCGTCCCCTGACGCGCAAACGTTCTCGCTAGTGAGTCGAGAGGAATAGCAGCACGCACAGTAATGCACGCGTTCCAGGTATTTCCCGAAGATCAAGGGGCTTCACGCCCCCCTTCTTGAAGCTGTCTCGGGGCGAATGCGACCTGACCCGGTTTCGCACCTAATAACTTGCCTCTATCTACTCCCACTACTCCTCATCATTACCCTGCCTCTATCTGCCATACGTCTGACGACCCAACTCCCTCTGTACCCTCCTCTGAAGCCCCGCCAGCGCCCGCTCGATAGTGCGGGCCAGCTCCTCGTATGCAACCAGGGTTCCGTAGGGTCCGGCACCTCTCCTCTGCTTCCGGGGAAGCCTACTGCCTCTTGCTTTGTGCCAGCTCAGGAAGTTCGTCATCTCCAGGCTCCTGAAATCTTCTCTCGCGTCTTCCCGGATCTGGAGTCCGAGTACTCCGACATTCAAGAAGCGCTGCCTTCTCATGTCCTCTATCCAGTGCTTGACCGCTGACGAATGTGCGCCGGCTCCTCCAGCAACATACGCACCGAACGTTGGCAGCATGAACTGGAAGAAGTGTTTCTGGAGCTTGGTGAACCGAAACGACGTAAGATCATCGAAGCGTAGGAGCCCCACCTCCCGGCAGCCCTCCGGCCCCAGCGTTACCTCGATGCGGACCCGCTTCTCCTCGTCTGTCAAATCGAGCCGAGCGCCGGTGGCCTTGTTCTGCTTGTCGATGGTCTTGTTCTGAATCCGCCACATCACATGCGGATCGTCCTTCTCGCCCACATAGAAAGTCGACTCGTAGGGAGGCGGTCGATCCGTGGCCGGCGTCATACGATCCACGACATCCTGTCTCGGGTCTTCTAGGTTCCGAGCTACGATGTAGTCGCCTTTCCTCTTTCGGACGCCAGGGGTGAAGCGTGGCCATCTCAGGTTGTCGGTTAAGACCTTCTTGGTCGGGAAGAAATGTCGGACCAGCACGCCGTGCAACCGGGCTCTTGCCTCCTCGCTTGGCGTCTCCGGATAGGAGTCAATGCTGACCTCCAGCTGCTTCACCACCGCGGGCGCGACCAACCCATACTCCCCTTTGATGTCGTCGATAATCCGATGCAGCAAGCCCATGTCCGGCTCCTGGACGCGCAGCTTGTATCTGGTGGCAGTATTGCCAGCTTCCGTGTCCGGGTCGAGCGCCTCCGGATACTCCTTGCGTCCCGTTAGCCTCTCGATGCGTTCATTGATCTTCCAATGCTGCGTCCGACGCGACAGTTCGAACTCAACGTCAATCCAGTCGATCAAAGAAGCCCACCTGTAAGCTCCGAGATCAATCTGAGGGGTCAGGACTCTCCGGCCGCTGAAACGCGCCTGTGCCTTCCTGAGCGGGCTCTCGACGTAAGTCAGCTCGACAGGATCATCTACGTCTCGGTTCCGTAAAAGAGTAATCTTGTGATGATGCGTCATCGCCATTCCGGTCAGCCGAGGGAGCAGCCGGATAGCAGATTCGTGTGTCCGGGCGAATGAAATTTGCGGCACGCCACTAGGATGCGTCGGCGGCTGCGACAAACTTTCTTTCGCAAAATCTGCGTTGCCACAGAGATCTCGCTACAAAGAAAAAGACCTGATCAACCGATCAGAGAAACCGAGCAAGGAGGCTTGACCATGTCCGACGTAACGCGGGTCGCAGCAAACGGTAACGAACCGAAGTGCGCAGCCACGAACTACTGCAAGTGGATGGATGAAGATTACATCCTCACCGTAACCGTTGAAGAGATGTCTGCCGCCCCTGGGGAGATCAGGGTAGTCTTTCCGGCTGAGGAGGCTGCAGCTTGGGGATGGGAAAGCAACGTGGTCACCACCGATTTCCTGGACTACCTGATGGGCGATTTGGTCGCCGATGAGGATTGCGATGCTTCCCAGGCTTTGAAGAAGCAGGTGGCCCGCTACTCCTAACCCTCCTCTGGCTCCTCCGGCGCCGCAAATGGCGCCGGAGGCATAGTGGCCGCTCCTGCAAGTCCACCGTCGCGCGCCTCCGCAGAAAAAACTTCGATCAAATGTGCGCTCGCAACAAGGCAGCCGCTATAAGATAAGTAAGGGAGCTTAATCAGGCTGACGTAATGCCCATGCAGCAGGTCCTGGAAGATTTCTCCATCAAAATGCGCATTCGCGCATCGGAACGCGTTATAAAAGTAACAACGGATATCAAGACAGGACATAGCTACACATGCCGCAGGCTCACCTCCCTCACCAGATGGCCTCTCCCCACTCTGAGCCATTCCCCGAACTTGTCCAACTGGGCCGGCATGCCGCCGGACCTTGATTGACAAGGAAGATGACTATGACGACTGCATACGAACCTCACGGCAACAACAGCTGCTATTGCTTCCCTTACCCCCAGGCTATTGTCGACCAGACCGGAACTCATGGTTTGACGCTGCCGATCCGCGAGGTATTCGAAATGATTGCGCGGGATATCGAGAGCAAGAATCCGAGGAGCGCCGAGTTCTACCGGTCGGTGGCTGCCTATTATCCTCATTGTGATGATGCCGGCCACGAGATCGAACGCGACACGAGGGGTGACCCCCTTCCCGACCTTGATGATTGGGATGAGCTTTCTGATGAAGAGAAGCTCACTCGTGGAAACATCAATGCCACCATTGCCATCCTGGACCGTCTGCGGTTCGACCTCGAGAAGATGAACGACGACCCGGACAACAACAACGAGGTGAACGAAATCCGCCGGGGGCTTGCTGCGATTATTGAAGATCGGTGGTAATGCCGTAGACAATGCAAAGGAGAATGCGGTCCCAGTGGCCGCATTTTTTAATCAGGGGGTTGGATGACAAGACAGCATGCCACGCCACTTATAATCTCGCCGGACGGCGCCAACGTTACGGCCGCCGCTCCGTTGGGCCTCGGGGCAGCCGGGCACGGTATGAACGAAGCTTCAATCCAGGAGCTCGTTCAGAGGCATCCGTCCTGCCTTCCTATTGCGGAGATCGACCCCCTTTTCGTCGGCCCGGTGGCAATCTGCACGGAGCTAGTGACGCCTGCCGGCTCCATAGATAATCTTCTCGTGACACCGACAGGATTACCGATCCTGGTAGAATGCAAGCTCTGGCGCAATCCGGAGGGACGGCGGGAGGTGGTGGGGCAAATTCTCGATTATTCGAAGGAGCTCACAAAATGGTCGGCGTCGGACCTGCAGCGGGAAGCAAGCCGCAGGCTTGGAAGGAAAGGCAATGTCCTTCTTGATCTGCTTCGAGAGGCCGGGCATCAAGTGGATGAAGTGGCATTCAACGATGCTCTCACCTTCAACCTGCGCCGCGGACGGTTCTTGTTGCTCATCGTCGGCGATGGGATTCGAGAGGGCGTAGAAGCAATTGCCGAATACCTACAGGCGCATGCAGGTCTGCATTTCACGCTAGGCTTGGTTGAGTTGGCGATCTACGCCGCACCGGATGGATCCCAGATCGTTGTTCCACGGGTCCTCGCAAAGACGTTGACTATTGCCAGGAACGTCATATCAGTCCCGGAAGGCATGGTGGTGCAGGAGCCGGACGACGGTGACGAGGATTCGCTCGGGCTGCCGGATTCACCGGAGAAGCTTGCAGCTAGAGCACGTCGACGTGAGGCCCGGCATCAGTTCTGGTCAGAGTTCCTCAACGGCTTGCGGCTCGATGATCCGGAGCAGATGCTGCCAGCGCCATCGCTCGGTGGGCACGTCGTCTTCAAGTTTGGTGCGCCGGGAGGCTCCAGCTGGCTAACGATTTACCGCGATGTTCGTTACAACGCCGTCGGTCTCTTCCTGTCTTCCAACGTGGGTTCGCCCGGAGAACGCGCTTCGCTGATGTTGGCTGATCAAGCTCAAGAAATCGCAACGGAGCTTGAGGGGGCCACAGTGGATTTCTCCCAGCCACGACCGGAGATCTCTCAGCGGTACGTCGTTCGAGACCTCGACGATATTCAAGAGCGCCAGCGGGCCATCGAATGGCTTCAGGCGCGATCAAACGCTTTTATCAACTGTCTGCGCCCGCGAATCCGTTCGGCTCTTCTGGAGCTAAACCATGATTGATATCCCAAGTGCGGTAGACGGCGCAGGAGGTTACAATCCCCCCACCTGGCCGATGAACACTGCCCCGAGCCAGGGAAGGCTCCTGCGTCAAGGCAAGAAAGCTTGTGCCTGCGACCGTGCATGTATGAAGGCGGCGTTTGCCCGGTGACCTTGGGTATAGTCTTGTCGCTGCTTGCCAAGAGGATTGTTCGAACTATTCCGCAATGCATGGCGGCGGCAAGAATATGTTTTCGCACCTGGTCTACAAGGAATTTTCCAAATCGTTGGAGGGCTAGACTGTCGACCGGCGATTAAATCAGGAGGGTGATCCGTGTCCTCATCATCTCGCATACCGGAGACTGAGCGTTTGATGGCTTCATTAGGAGCGTCTTAAGTTGACGCTTTTTGAGAAAGGGCGATTTCCGGCGCTTGATGTCAACTTAAGGTAAACAACATGTTATGTTTTGGCTGTTTTCGGCCCGATGAAGGGGTGCATTTGCGATAGGATGTTGTCGTTTACACTCCATAAGTTGACAGTCAGAGTCCCGAAAGTTGACGTTTTGAGTGTGGATCTGGCTGCATGTCAACTTTAGGCAACTTCCCTATGGTTGTGTTGGGTACATGGGAGGTTTGAGCCCCACGTTCTGGTGGACCCAAAAGGCATCCCCTTCGCCATCTCTGGCCATTCCTAGGACTTCTTGCCCCCCAATCTTTTGCATACTTGGCGCATAAGTACGTAAGTGGATGACCATTGGTTGTTCAAATGCAGGCGAAGGCTGGGAGAATGCGGTGTGGCATTAGCGCCATATCTGCAAACAAGGGGTGCGTTTACCCATAGAAAACAGCGCAGTAAGCATTTGCTTACACCGCTTCTCGCGTGATTATTACTGAGGCTCCAGTTGATTAAGGAGCTCCCAGATGCCGATTTTCACCAGAGAAGCCGCCGCAGCGCACGTCCGCAAACATCATCCAGGGTGCCCTGAATTCGCCGTTCAGTTCTTTGCAGATGAGGTTGCCCGTAAGCGATGGAAACGGGCGACCATCGGTAAGGCAGTTGGCATCACTATGCAAAACTACCTCCGACACAACATGACCCGATACGAGAGCTTGCTCCTGGAAGGGATTGATCGCAAGGAGGCGCGTCGTCTGGTTCAACCAAGGATCAATGCGATACTCGCGGTCTGGCGACAACCGCCGAAATCCCTGCCGCCGCCGCGTGAGCGTCTATCAGATAGCCTCGATGAGACGCCTTCCGCCTCTCCCCAATAGATAAGCCATTCAAGCTGCTCTTCACCCGAGAGGATGCGCTTGTCAACAACAACCCTTCCGCATCCCATGCGTGCGCGAGCTACAACATTGAAGTTAGCAGAAGATAGAAGAGGAACTTCAAGATGCTTGTTGAACAGCAGACCCCGATTGCGCGCTTTATCCAGGAGCATGCCGACCGCTCATGCTATAGTTACGAGGAAATTGCGCTCTTGTGCGGGTTCAAGACGTCCGACATGATCTACATGTTCATGAGGGGCGAGCGAAAGGTGCCGCTGGACAAGGTGGCACCGCTCGCCGAGGCCCTCGGATGCGACAGCGCACAACTGTTCGTGCTGGCTCTGAAGTCATGGTTCAGCACCGAACTGTTCAACCAGGTGGAGGAGTGCTTTGGCGCGATGCATGAGAACAAGGCGGAGCGCGGCTGGATCCTGGCTCTCCGCGAGATCTTTGGAGGGGAGGTTCCGGAACTGACGGTGAAGATGAGGAGTCGTCTGCGGATCTTGGCGAGAATCTCCGGCTAGTAGTTTAGGTAATGCAAGGCCTGACGCTGGCAGCACCTCCCTGCAGCGTCAGGCGTAGATCCTCGTGCGAGCGGCTCGTAGTAGATCGTCTGGGGGGCAAGCGGCTGTAGGCAGATGCCTATCCTAGAGCGGAAACGCGGGAATCTGGCGTAAGGCCATAGCTTTTGCGGTCAGTGTCACGTCACCATAGTTCTCGCCTGCCGTTCTGGCTGCGTGGCCCTGTATCGCGTCAAGGACGCGACCGTCGATCCCAGCCTCAAGGCCCGCCGTCTTGAATGCATGACGCCACCCATGGTTTGGCGAAACGCCCTCAGGTACGACATTGTTCTTTTGCAGCCAGTTCGAGATACGACCGGACACCGTTTGAGCTGGATCTGCCGTCCGTTCGTTCGTCATGGGCGGGTAGAACAGAGGGCCAGCTGGTGCCGCAGCCACAAAGTCGAGGAAGCCTTTGTCAATGATCTGGCCGTGGAGCGGCACGTCCCGATATTTCCGATTCTTCACCTTTCCGGCGTCGGGAGTAATGCGGATGTATGAGATGCCATCTTCCTCACGGACATCTTCCTTCCTCAGCTGGGTGATTTCGGAAACGCGGGCGCCAGTCAGCGCGCAAATCAGGGGTGCCCACTTCTTTGCGGCACTTGTACTAGGCCTTTCTTGCGTGTGCGGATTGGCGGTCTTCGGCGCTTCATAAGAGAGTGAGAACTGCAAGATGGCCAAGGCTTCTTGCCGGGTAAAACCCTTGGGACGCGTCTGCTTCTTGGGCGCGACCTTCAGCTTGACGTCCCTTGCGGGGTTCGCTTCGAGCAAGTCGTTGGAAACCGCCCAGTTCAGTACAGCATTCACCGCTGTCAGATACACGTCCCGCACCGTTCTTGGTGACAGCGTCAAGATCTTTGCATCCTTCCATTCGACCACATGCTTCTTGGTCAACTTCCTGGCGTCAGTTAGACGCGTGAACTTAATCAAGTCTTCGACTACAGGCCGCCAGCGCTTCTCTGCTCCTTCGCCCTTTCCATTAGCGCGCAGTTCTGCGATGTAGCGGTCAAACAGGTTCCTCAACAGTACAGGAGGCTGGTCGTCTTCGAGACTGGGTGCATCCTTAAGGACCGGATTTTGGGGCGTGCCTGAGAAATCACCTTCATCGCGTTCCACGATACGCGCCAGAGCCTCCAGCTCTGACATGCACAAGGCCCGAGCGACGGCTCGCCATTCGTTGCTTCCAAACTCTGCCGTGGTGTTTCCCAGACGTCGGTAGCGCTCGATGCTAGTTCCGATCAAACGTTGGAGGGCTTCATCGCTGAGCTTTCCAGCAAGGCCAGCTCTGAGGTTGTCAACATACAGGTCATCGATTCCCACACTGGACCAAGGACCATTGCCGTTACGCAGCTCCTCATCCAGGGCTAACCGTTCATGATAATGCCTGTTCGCGATTTCGTCGGGAGCAAGGGGATAGCGCCCGGCGAGCGCCGGGCCGCCCAGTTCCTGTTCAGCGCGTCGCGCAGCCAAGATGATCTTGTGTTTTAGAGAAGCTACCGCGCTGTGTAGTTTAGCCTGCGCTATTCGCCGGTCAGGACCGAGTGCTTCCCGGAGCTCCGTCTTGTTTTCAAGGTAAGGGCGCAGGTCTTTTGGGATCACAAGGCGCGCAAAATATCGACCGTTTCGGTTTAACAGATATGGGGTCTGGCGGGCCATCATTGTTCCGTTCGTTACAAAGATTGTAACCGTACCTGTTTCCTTTAGAAGACGATACAGAAAATTTGGGTTTAGAAACAGGTGGAAGAGGTCATGCTGCTAAGGAGCTTTTGGCGTTGCTCAATCAAGGCAACAACGCACTGACGTTGTCCGTCCTGAGGAGATGCGCTGAAGGTAGGTCTCCCTCCAGCCTCGGTTTGCGAAGGCAAATTGACGGCCATGGCGTGTTGGTCAGCTTCGGTGTGACCTACAATTATCGTTCATCCTGTACGGGATGTAGAGGCTGCTCGAGGGGGGGCTGGAGACGGTGCGCCAGCTCTGCAAGGTTGCGCGCAACGTCCCGCAGATCTGTCGTCGGTCTTTCGCCAGCTTCTTTCATCGGCGTCAGATGTAGCGTTGGCCGAAGCTAGGACAGTTCGCAGTGCGCGTATGCTGACGGGAGACGAGATGAAGGTAGAAGCGCGATCTTTGTGCAGAGGTAATGCCTTCAGGCCCCAGCCCTTTGCATGCAGTGGTCGCTCTCGTCGCAGATCCACGAGCTGTAGAGCTCAGTCGGCAGCAGTTTTCGAGCCAGGAGTGCTTCACTGCGTAGAGGACCCTCGTGGGGCAGCAAGTTCTAACATGCCGTCGTAACTCCACGCGGCTAGGTTAGGTACGTCAGACGCAACAATGGCAACCAGTTAATCGGTGCAGACTTGGTCGAGAAAGCAAGGTCGCGCTTTACCAAGGTGACACCTTCAAGGGTCAGCGTCATCTAACATCCACCCGAGTGGCGGCGGCAAAACCTACGGCCGGTGCGGCGGTCTCAACGTAAGAGACACCGCTACGCGCCGAAAGCCACTACCTGACGATGTACCACGCGAGCTCCACCTCAGCAATTTAGCCGGGAGGAAGATCCTGCGGGGCATGCTAGGAGCGCGGCATGCGCCGCAGGTACGATGCCGATGCCAATTGGGCCAAGGTAGGAGAGGCTACCGCGATCGGCATCTCCGTTGTCCGATCAGGATTTTGCCGTTGCGGTCCTTGCGCCAGTACGGCGTCTTGACCCACTTCAACTTCCCGGCCGCCCACGCCTTCTCCAGGCGTGCAATGGCCGTGTCGACGTTCTTCGCCAGCGTCTCCATCACCGGCTGCATCGTGCGGGACGTCTCATGGTAGACGGTGGCCAGCGCGTAGGCGAGATCGTTGGTTCTCGTCCCTCGCCTCTCCGCCTCGTCCAGAATGGCGGTTGTGCCATCCACCTGCCCCTGCTTCAGCGACGTGCCGAACACGCCGCTCCCACGACGCCGTAGCGCCGCGAAGAACGCTTCGCGATTCATGATGTTCTCCTGATTTTCGGATGGTCAGTCTGTGGTTATGATGGGCCGATGGATATTTTTGCGCGCTTGCTTATGAGAATGTCGCTGTGGTTGCGTAGGCCACCGTCCCGGTCGCAGGTTTATGTGATGGCAATCGTCGTCGCACTGGCGGCAGTTTTGGTGTCCATTGAATCCCTGGGGTACTGGCCGGATTGGATGACCACGAACCGGCTCCCGCGAAACCCTTTTTAGAAAAGCAACTGCGATGGCGAGAAGCTCGAAATGTCACAGGTGCTGAAGTCGCTGTTGGTGATCAGAGGCACGAAGCTGCAGTAGTCTCCGGCTATGGGCGGCGGGTATTTACGAGGACGGTCGTCTGGTTTATCGATTCCAACCGTGAGATGAGAGGTGCCTATGGACGACGAACAACTAGATCGACTGCCCGGCTCTTGGACATCTTTGTTGAGGATAAGATCCGAGAGCGGATCGGTGATAGCGAAGAGAACCAAGCCCATGAGCAAGCCAAAGAGTTCGTGAAGGAACTCGCTACAGCACTTAATCCATCAGTAGAATGAGATTCCAGTGAACATATGTCCCGTCTGCACGAATGCCGCCCCCTTCTTGGACTACCGGGGCAGATCTGCTGAGATATGCCAAGATTGCTCCAGTCTGGAGCGAACGCGATCGCTCTTCCTTTGTCTCCTTTTCACGGGGCACCTGAAATCCTATGGCACGCGTGATTTCCGGCCTATCGTGCATCACTTCGCCCCTGAACGGTCGCTATACGTCCGACTCTCTGCCAGGCACACGAACCCGAATTATTTCTGCTACGACTTCTTTCCCGAGATTTACGCGTTCGCGAAGGAGAAGATCAGCAAACACGATCTTTGCGACACCCAAGCAAATCAAAAGTTGCCACTAGCGGACGTGATCATCCACAACCACGTGCTGGAGCATTTGCCTGTCGACTGGCGCAGAGTCTTGAGAGAACTTAATTCCCGCCTGATGCCCGGCGGCCTCCAAGCTATCACCGTACCGACCAGACGGGGGCGGTTTGACGAAGACCTTTCGGATTTACCGCCAGAGGAAAGAAAACGCCGCTTCGCCCAGGAGGATCATATGCGGATTTTCGGTGACGAGGACGTGATCGGCATGATGGCTGCTGAGGGCATGAAGCCGTTCCGGATAAGTCACTACCTCTCTCCCGACTTAGCCTCCGTTTTCGGCGTTAAGAACTCTTATGATTTAGATGCCGCCGGCAGGGCTGGCGGAAGCACTGTCTTCTATCGCGAGAACATCTAACCTATGGATCCAGCGCCCCAGAATACATCACGACCGTCATAAAGCGGCTGGAGAAGCTGGAGGCGCCGAACCAGCAGGTGGACGGACATATCGCCATTGTCGCAGGATTCCAGAAGCGTCCCGGTCCTAAGGGGAAACCGCTGTGGCTGCCTCCAGATGGTAATGTTTGGAGCGATACAGTTCCGGCGTTCACCGGAAGTATCGACGCAGCATATGATCTCTCGCAATTAATGTTTCCGGGAAGCGCCTGCGGCGTTGCATGGAGGCCGCCCGCCGCACAGTTCTCGAAAGAACCTGCTGCAGAGGCAGCGACGCTGGCCATCTCTCTTTGTCTTGCTACCCTTCGTCTCAAACACAAGGTTGCAGAAGGATACCAGTATGAAGCGATCTGAGGTTGTGAAGCGAATGGCTCGCGAAGCCTTCGAGGCCCGGAAACAGCGGGAGCGGGATTCCCACGGCTTCAACGTCATGGATGCCTTCGATGATGCCCTAAACATGGAGGCCGACCTTGAAGAGGCCGAAAGGATCGTGCCAGCGCCGTTCACTAAACCTGAAGACTATTTCAAGGCTTGATTGAGGAAACGCATGAGCGATCAGCGGATAATGAAGGACTATTGGAACCGAGAGGGCTCGGGTGACAAGGCCAACTGGCACATCGCCCACATCGATGACGAGGAAGAATTCTTCGCTTCAGGGAAGAAGGACCTCGATAAAGTCTTCGAAGGTGATCTCGGCAGGCTCAAAAGCGGTTCAACAATCCTGGACGTCGGGTGCGGACGTGGGCGACTAGCGCGTGCTCTCGCGCAGGCTCGTCCTGATGTCCGGGTTTGCGGCATCGATGTCGCGCCCTCCATGATCCAGAGCGCAATGAAAGCAAACAGCCACATTATCAACCTGTCATTCTGTGTTGGTGACGGGGTTTCCTTGTCGGCGTTTCCTGATCAGGTCTTTGACTACGTATACAGCTACATCGTGTTCCAGCATCTGCCTCGGCACATAACTGCGCAATACATTGCCGACGCCGCTCGGGTGTTAAAGCGGAAGGGAACCTTAATCTTTCAAGTCCAGGGGAGCGAGGAACTAATGCCCGTGGACCCGCCTTGGAACAATTTCCGGAAGATCCGTTACTACACGGAAGAGCAAGCAAAGGCACTGGTCGCTCCGCCTCTGTCGATCGTGAAAGTAAGGGGCAAGGGCGAACACGACTTGTTCATTGAAGCGGTTAGGGCCTGAGCGAGTAGCGTTCTAACGGAGGACTAGAATGGCAGATGAACAGATTGACCGCATCGCATTCCTCCTCGACACCTACTTTTCTGAGAGGCTTTCAGAACAACTCAGCGAAGAGGAATACGAAGAGCCTCTCTCGCGGATTTTGGCAAAGCAATTGGTCTCTGCCATTGTGGCAGAGGCCAAAGCCTCGATAGAGCGGAACTGCGAATTCGTTCCACAGCGAAACAACCAGGAGAACGCCGCCTCGACGGCGGTGTTGCTCGTGTTGTAGGTGGTTACGTTGATGGTATTCGTCCCTTTCGATATCCGAAGCCTGCCGTTACCACCGTCGAGGTCCCCCACCACGATATAGAGAATGCTGCCAGGTTGTGAGTGACCGTATGGGCGCCGTTTCCGGTGCGATCAGCCGTCCGGCCAAGATCAGAAGCATCGCACCCGGTGGTGAGCGTGCCGCTCCCGACCCGAGCTGAAGCATCCCGTCCGGTGCGGACATTGACTCCATCAGCCTCCCGCGACGGCGCAACGGTCACGAGCACATGGCGATGTTCGGATGGTCGCGGCCTTCCGTGGCACAAGTGTACACGAACTAGGTCCAGGATGGCAACTATAGGGCGATATCTTGCTCGCTTCCTCTACCTCGCAGGTAAGGATTGGATTTCGAGCTAGACATTGATCAGGTTTTGCGAGGGGCCGCTCAAGTTTGGGACGAGGACTTAGGGCACAACTGAGGAGCGCCTGAGCCGACGCTCCTGAATCGCAACTACGGAAGACGGGCGGACTAATTGCTGTTTGTAACCGAGTTTGTAACATGAGACTGTACAAACGGCGACAATGTGGCTCCGTTTCAACGAAATCAATAGGAAAGGATGGTGCTGCTAGAGAGATTTGAACTCTCGGCCTCTCCCTTACCAAGGGAGTGCTCTACCCCTGAGCTATAGCAGCTTTGGCGCCGCGGGCCGGTTCGTCCGCGGGCGAGGGCCTATTGCCATAGCTTGGTGGGCAGCGCAAGCGGCAAAATCGACTCCCTCCGCCGACGCCGGAGCCCGCCGCTTTTTTCCACGAAGCTTTTCGGCTATTGGGAGGAGATGACCGAGGACGAAAAAGATCGGGTGGCGGGGGCGCGCAATGCGCAAGCCGCCGCGAAGGCCGAAGAACGCCGCCTACGGGCTGCCGAGACGCTCCGCGAAAACCTTCTGCGCCGAAAGACGCAGGCGCGCGCACGCCGTTCCGGTGCCGCCGACGAAGCTGTTGGCGTGCCTGCCGCCAAAAAAGACGAAGCGCCTTGATCCATCTGGCACCTCGCTCTCCAATGTCATTGAAGCGCTCGCGCTTTTCCTTTAAGGACGCGCCTTCGCGCTTGCACAAGAAGAAGGGCGGGTTCATTCCCGTTGGACCTCATGGATCGCATCAGAATTCGTGGCGGCAATAAGCTCAACGGCATCATCCCGATCTCGGGCGCCAAGAACGCTGCCTTGCCGCTGATGATTGCCTCGCTTTTGACCAGCGATACGCTGACGTTGGAGAACGTCCCGCACCTGGCTGACGTGGAGCAGTTGCTGCGCATCCTTGGCAACCACGGCGTGGACGTGGCCGTCAACGGCCGGCGGGAAAGCCAGGGCGAGAGCTACTCGCGGACCATCCATTTCACCTGCCGGACGATCGTCGACACAGTCGCCCCCTATGAGCTCGTGTCGAAGATGCGGGCGAGTTTCTGGGTCATTGGCCCGCTGCTGGCCCGGGAGGGTCAGGCGCGCGTTTCGCTGCCCGGCGGCTGCGCTATCGGCACGCGGCCTGTCGACCTGTTTCTGGACGGACTGCAGGCGCTCGGGGCCAAGCTGGAGATTGACGGCGGATATGTAAACGCCACGGCGCCGAGTGGCGGGCTTGTCGGTGGGCACTACACCTTCCCCAAGGTATCTGTCGGTGCCACCCATGTCATGATGATGGCGGCGAGCCTGGCGAACGGCACGACTTTGATCGAGAATGCGGCGCGGGAACCAGAGGTGGTGGACCTGGCACGATGCTTGAACGCGATGGGAGCAAAAATTGCCGGTGCCGGCACCAGCACCATCACCATTGAAGGTGTGACCTCGCTCTCCGGCGCCCGCCACCGCGTGCTGCCGGATCGTATAGAGACCGGCACCTATGCCATGGCGGTGGCAATGACCGGGGGCGACGTCACGCTTGAAGGCACGGAAGCGGCCCTCCTGGACAATGCCCTGGAAGCCATCCGCATGGCAGGCGCCACGGTGACCGACACCGAAAGTGGCCTGCGGATCGTACGCAATGGCAACGGCATACAGCCTGTCGACGTCGTCACGGAACCCTTTCCTGGCTTTCCAACGGACCTCCAGGCGCAGTTCATGGCGCTGATGACGCGTTCGTCCGGGGTCTCCCATATAACCGAGACGATCTTCGAGAACCGCTTCATGCACGTGCAGGAACTGGCTCGTCTTGGCGCGCGCATCTCGCTATCAGGGCAGATGGCTCGGATTGAAGGCGTCAGCGGCCTGAAAGGCGCGCCGGTCATGGCAACGGATCTGCGTGCCTCGGTGTCGCTGGTGATTGCGGGGCTGGCGGCGGAGGGGGAGACCCTGGTCAATCGGGTCTATCATCTCGATCGCGGCTTCGAACGCCTGGAAGAGAAGCTCACCCGCTGCGGGGCGGACGTAGAGCGTATCAGCGACTAAGGTTCCGGTGGCGTTGCTAACGGTGTCGGTCCATCCTATCTCCACCCAAGGATGAATTGACGCCGCCGGCGTCATCAATTGGAATTTGTGACAATGGCTGATCTAAAGCTTCTTGCGCTCGACAAGGATGATCTGGGGGTCATTTCTGCCTACATGCAAGACAGTGTCTTGCGCGTGGCGGATGTGAGCTACGACTGGCGCGGCCGCCAGTTCACGCTGGCGGTCAACCGCTTCGTTTGGGAGAAGGTGGATCGTAAGAAAAAGGGGTTTGAGCGGCGTCGATCGGTGATCTCGTTCAAACGGGTGGAGGCGGTGCGCAGCCTTGGTGTCCATCGACACAACCCTGACGAGGTATACTGCCTGCTCGCGATCCGCTTTGAACAGAAGGGCGAAGGGCCTGATGGGACGGTGGAACTGACGCTTGCCGGCGGCGCAGCGATCAGCCTGGACGTAGAGTGCATTGAAGTGCAGATGCTGGACACCGGCGGCGCCTGGGCGACCGAGCGTATGCCCCAGCATATCGACGAATGAAGTGAGTGAACGCGCTGGTGGCGCGATGCATTGAGGGGATGTGGAGTGGCAATCTGGCTAGAGTCGGCCTCCGAGGATTTCGAAGCGCGTTTCTCCGCCTTCCTTTCCACCAAGCGTGAAGTGTCGGATGACGTCAACGCCGTGGTCAAGGCCATCATCGATGATGTCAGGAAACGCGGTGATGCCGCGTTGATCGACTATTCCCGGCGTTTCGACAAAGTTGAGCTCTCCGTAGAAAGCTTGCGTGTCCGCGAGGAAGAAATCCAAGCAGCAGTCGCGGCGACGGCACCTGATGTCCTCGATGCCCTCCGCCTTGCGGCCGAACGCATCGAAAAGCATCATGCCCGGCAGATGCCGAAGGACGACCTCTACGAGGATGAACTTGGTGTCGGGCTCGGCTCGCGCTGGACCGCGGTCGATGCTGTGGGTCTCTATGTCCCAGGCGGCACGGCCAGCTATCCCAGTTCGGTCCTGATGAATGCACTGCCTGCCAGGGTTGCCGGCGTGCCGCGCATTGTCATGGTTGTGCCTGCCGCTGGCGGTGTCATCAATCCGGCAGTTCTTGCCGCAGCCAGCATCGCCGGCGTCTCTGAAATCTATCGCATAGGCGGCGCGCAAGCTGTGGCGGCACTAGCCTACGGCACGAATAGGATCGCGCCGGTCGCCAAGATCGTGGGGCCCGGCAATGCCTATGTGGCGGCGGCGAAGCGGCAGGTCTTCGGGCAGGTCGGCATCGACATGATTGCAGGCCCTTCGGAGGTTCTGGTGATTGCCGACGCAGACAATGATCCTGACTGGATCGCGGCGGACCTCCTGGCCCAAGCGGAACACGATGTCGGCGCGCAATCGATCCTGGTCACGAACGACCGGAATTTCGCGAAGTCCGTTGAGCAGGCGGTCGAGCGGCAACTGAAGACGCTCTCGCGGTCGGAGACCGCAAGTCGGAGTTGGGTCGACTTCGGCGCGATCATTCTGGTTGACGACCTGATCTCGGCTCTGCCGCTGGCAAATCGCATAGCCCCCGAACATCTGGAACTCTCGGTCGCTGAGCCGGATCTGTTACTCGGCGGGATCCGCAACGCGGGTGCGATCTTCGTCGGGCGCCATACGCCCGAGGCCATCGGCGATTATGTCGGTGGCTCAAACCATGTTCTGCCAACGGCACGCTCTGCGCGGTTCTCGTCGGGGCTGTCGGTCCTGGATTACGTCAAACGGACTTCGATCCTGCGCCTCGGCCCCGATCAACTGGGAGCGCTCGCGTCTGCAGCGATCACGCTCGCGCATTCGGAAGGACTTGACGCGCATGCCCGATCGGTGGCCATCCGGTTGAACCGCGGGAGCTGACGATGGCGCAGGGCGATTTTCGGCTCTCCGATGTCGTCCTCGACGAATCCATTGGCCGTTCCACTCCGGACGTCGAGCACGAACGAGCGGTAGCAATTTTCGATCTGGTCGAGGAAAACACGTTCGAACCGGTAGGGCATCCTGGCGGACCTTACCATCTCAAGCTCTCGTTGGTCGATTCAAAGCTCGTCTTCACCGTCACGACGGAAGCAGGCGAGGGCGTGGCGACGCATATCCTTTCGCTGACGCCCTTCCGGCGGATCATCAAGGACTATTTCATGATCTGCGAAAGCTACTACGAAGCGATCCGTTCGGCGACGCCCAGCCGCATCGAGGCGATCGACATGGGGCGGCGCGGCATCCATAACGAGGGCTCACAGACGCTGGCGGACCGCCTCGAGGGCAAGGTGACGATGGATTTCGATACCGCGCGGCGGCTGTTTACGCTCGTTTGCGTGTTGTATTGGCGCGGATAACGGCCATGGCCGAGCCTTCGACTTCCGATGCGCTGACGGAAAAGCCTGGCGCAGTCCTCTTCATGTGCGGCTGGAACGCCATACGTTCGCCCATGGCGGAGGTCATTGCCAAACGCCTCCTGCCACCCGATATATACGTGCAATCTGCAGGTGTCCGCTCCGGCGAACGGGATCCTTTCGTCGACGCGGTTCTCGAAGAGGTCGGCCTCTCCATCGGGAAGCACCATCCGCGCACCCTGGATGATCTTGAGGACGATTTCTTCGACCTCATCATCACTCTGACGCCAGAAGCACATCATGCGGCGTTGGAACTGACACGTTCCAATGCAATATCCGTGATTTATTGGCCGACGCTGGATCCGACTGCGGCCACTGGAACGCGCGAGCAGCGGCTTTCCGCCTATAGGGAGGTGCGGGACTATCTTTGGCGGCGGATTGGCGATCAATTCGCCGGCTTCAAGAGCCCGCGACCGGAGACGCCCTGAGGCGCAAATGAATTGGATTATGCGAGTTCACAAACGGGACACGATTGTGTAGTTTCCGCGCAAATTTCCGGGCGGACGATCTGTCCAGCCCAACATCAACCGACAGGAAGAACACCCATAGATGGCTAAAGAAGAAGTCCTCGAATTCCCGGGCGTTGTCACCGAACTGTTGCCGAACGCAACCTTTCGGGTGAAGCTAGAGAACGAACACGAGATCATTGCACACACCGCCGGGCGCATGCGCAAGAACCGCATCCGCGTTTTGGCCGGCGATAAGGTCCTGGTGGAAATGACGCCTTACGACCTCACCAAGGGCCGCATCACCTACCGTTTCAAGTGACGCTTCAACACGGCAGAACGGCTAAAGCCAATGGCGTCTGATCAGAAACTAATCCTGGCCTCTGGATCGCCGCGACGCCTCGACCTGCTCAATCAGGCGGGCATCGAGCCCAACCGGCTAATGCCGATGGATATCGACGAGACGCCGAAGAAGTCGGAGCATCCGCGCTCGCTGGCGCGCCGTCTGTCCTCTGAGAAGGCAGAGGCGGCTTATGCGGCCACGAACGGCGATCTCGCGTGGCGCCACAGCTATATCTTATCCGCCGATACTGTTGTCGCGGTCGGCCGGAGGATCCTTGAAAAGACCGAGTTCACGGAGGAGGCAGCGTCTGCTCTCCACCTTCTCTCCGGCCGCGGTCACTGGGTCTATACCGGCATCTGTCTGGTGACACCCGGTGGTCAGTTTCGGCAAAAGGTCGTGCAGACCAAGGTAAGATTCAAGCGCCTTTCGGCCCGGGAGATCGACAATTACATCGCCTGCGGGCAATGGCGTGGCAAGGCCGGGGCTTACGCGATCCAGGGTATCGCCGGCAGCTTCGTTCAGAAGATGGTCGGCTCCTACACCAATGTTGTGGGCTTGCCGCTCTACGAAACCCTCTCCCTGCTTTCCGGGGAAGGGTTTGATGTTCAGGCGGCGTGGCCGGAGAGTTGACCATGTCTTCACCGATCAAGCCGGGCGGCAAGGTAGAGCCGTTACGCAAGGCCCGCCCGTGCCCGGAATGCGGCAAGCCTTCTGAGCGGGAGCATTATCCCTTCTGCTCCGACCGGTGTCGTACGCTTGACCTCTCCCGCTGGTTAAAGGGCTCCTACGCGATCCCGGTTTCTGATGATCAGTCCAAGGCGGAAGCGGGCGACGACTGAGGTGGCGATTTCGGCCCTCCCGACGGTTGCAGGAATCGCGCGTCGGGCTGCGAAAAAAGTGCCTTGTGCCGCTGGACATGGCCGAACAAGATGTTATAACCCCGCTCGCTTCCGGGGGGATACACCCCCCGCCGGCCTAGGAGCCGGAGGCTTTAGCGCCTCGATGCCCGGATAGCTCAGTTGGTAGAGCAGCGGATTGAAAATCCGCGTGTCGGTGGTTCAAATCCGCCTCCGGGCACCATTTCTCATCGATCACGTCAGTGTCTGCTGAGGGTAAATCGTCCTTGATGAGTCCCTTTCGTGCCGCATCTAGGTTCTCATGTTGATCTCGTTGCATCGCGATGTGCTGGTTGGCGACGTTTATCTTCTTGGTCTTTGCCGATGCGGAGAGCGGCGGTGACACCTGCAGAATGGTTCGAACGGACGGCCGTAGAGGTGGCGCAGGATTTGGTCGGCGCCTCTTTATGTTTCGATAGAATTGGTGGGATGATCGTCGAGACCGAAGCCTATGAATTGCAGGATCCGGCATCTCACAGCTTCCGCGGCCCCACCGCGCGCAACAGGTCCATGTTCGGGCCCGCTGGAAGAGCTTACGTGTATCGATCCTACGGAATCCACTGGTGCCTGAACGTGGTCTGCCGGTCGGGGAGCGCTGTTCTCATCCGCGCCGTTGAGCCCCGATGGGGTATTGAGAGAATGATGGAGAGGCGTGGCCAGGTGAGCCATCGCCTGCTCTGCGCTGGTCCGGGCCGAGTTTGCCAGGCGCTTGGGGTGTCGGGTGAACACGACGGCCTTGCTCTGACGGAGCCGCCCTTCCACCTTGTTCTACCGGAGGCAAGGCCCGAGTTGGTGGTGGGCAAGCGCGTCGGCATCACCAGAGCGGCGGAGCTTCCCTGGCGGTTCGGCTTGATGGGGTCCCCCTACGTCAGTCGCAAGTTTCTACTCGCTCCCTAGAGATGTCTTGGCATCCAGTACAGGACCGACCTGCTCGCGGCTTGATGTGCGCCATGGTGGCACAGCGAATTTGCTGCTGTTGCAGGAAGCCTTAACCTTCGGGCAAGGAATTAACCATACATATGAGCGACACGGCAAATTGGGGGAGCACTCTTCCCCAGCAGGCATGAGGCCGCCACTGCCGTACCGGTTTCGATCCGGTATCCGCTCACGATCACATCCGAAACGACTGCGGCAACGACGTCGCCCATGCCTGATGCGCCTCGCGCAGTCTTGGCGGCACCCATCTGCAGTGGAGCGGAGTGAACATGAGCCTTTCGCTTGCGGTCCTAGCGGGACCGATCCTTTTGTTGGGGACGCATTGTGGGGCAGAGTTCGCCATCCGAACAGGCGCGAAGAGCCCAGGCGGGGAGCCTGGGTGAGAGGCTGGCATTCGCCGGTCTGGACGCCCGGACCTGCGACCTCCTGCGTCGTCACAGGCCACAGCTTGACCAGCACTGCAAGGCCGGCCTTCGCGATCTCTTTCACCGACTTCAAACGTCTCCCGAAGCCGCCGGTCAATTCACGAGCGAACATCAGATAGAACGCCTGCACGACCTGCAGGCGACCCACTGGGGCGTTCTCACCGACGCCCGTTTCGACGCTCTCTATGCGGAGCGGGTTAAGGTTCTTTCGGATAGCCAAAGCCGCATGGGGCTTGCCCCGCGATGGCACGTTGCCGGCCACGCGGTGGTTCTGGAGCATCTTCTCTCGGGTGTCCTTGCCGAAGAGGTTGGACGACAGTTTCTTCCGGCGGCGCGCCGACGCAGGCAGGAACTCGCAGATCTCATGGGCGCATTGGTCCAACTGGTTATGGTGGACGTGGAGATTGCCGTCTCCCTGCGGTTCAACGAGCTTCGCCAGAAACATAACCACGATCTTACCCAGCAGCGGCAGGACCATCAGGCGGAGGTTGCCGCCCTTTTTTCGGATGTCTTGCGCTCACTTGCAGAACGCGATTTTACCATCTCGCTTCCCCTGGACGTGCCGGAGCCTTACCGCGAACTGGTGGATCTGCTCAATCAGGCGATCGACGTGAGCCGGGCGTCGCTCCAGACGACCGCGGCGAAGGGCGAAGAGGCGGGCGGGGCTGCGAGCGGGCTTGCGCTGGAGGCCCGCGAGCTTGCAGAGAAATCCTCCGGACATTCGCAGCGGTTGTGCGAAGCTTCTGCGCAGCTCGCCGCAATCACTCAAGCCGTGCATGCCTGTGCAGCAGGAACAACGGCCGCACAGCAAGCCGCTGCAGAAACGCGCCAGTCGGTGGAGGAAAGCGGCCAGATCGTCGGCCGCGCCATCAGCGCAATGGCAGACATTGAAGCGTCCGCCGAAAAGATCGGTGAGATTATTGGTGTTATCGACGAGATTGCCTTCCAGACCAATCTTCTGGCGCTGAATGCCGGCATCGAGGCGGCGAGGGCAGGGGATTCAGGTCGTGGGTTCGCCGTTGTTGCGCAGGAAGTTCGCGCACTTGCCCAGCGCTCAGCGGATGCCGCGCACGAGATCAAGGCGCTCGTGAATGGGACAAAGACGCAGGTCGATGCCGGTGTACAGATGGTTCATCGGACCCAGGACGCCATCAGTGGGATCGTCCGCCAGGTCACCGACATCGACAGCTCCATCGCCGGCATTGCGATGCAGGCAGGGCAGCAAGCAGATGCGCTTTCCGGGGTGACGAAGGAGGTTGCCGCCCTCGGTACCGAGGTTGCCTCCACCGCCGGTCGCGCGGAGCACGTCGCAGCGCGTGCCGATGACCTGCACACCGTTATCCTCGAACTCGGCCGAACGGTGCGCGAGTTTCGGATCGAGCGGCAGGCTAGGTACCATTCGGATGTGGCTTCGCCGGTAGCGAACCCCCAGCCAAGGATGGAACTGGTCGCAAACGGTCCTGCGGCCGATTTTCATGATGACGCAGATTTTCTGTTTCACAAAGCGCAAGGAATGATCTGATGGCTGCCAAGAAGGCCGCGAGTGGGACCCTTAAACTCTCTCCGACCATGGACCTGAACGAGGCGAGCGCCCTGCATGCCAAGCTGCTGTCCATGCGCGGCGGCAATATCGTCATCGACGCCTCGCAGGTCGAGCGGCTCGGTGTTCAGTGCGCACAGGTGCTCGTGGCCGGAGCCCGTGCCTGGCAGGCCGACAAGAAGTCATACGTCGTGAAGCAAGCCTCCGACGCTTTTGCAAAGACAATGCAACTCATCGGTATCGACGCCGAGCACCTGGTTGCCAAGGAGATCTAAGGGAATGAAGAAGAAAGTGCTGACCGTGGATGACTCGCGGACGATCCGGAACATGCTTCTGGTGACCCTCAACAACGCCGGGTTCGAGACGTTCCAGGCCGAAGATGGTGTTGAAGGGCTGGAAGTTCTGGAAGGGGCCAATCCCGACGTCATCGTCACCGACATCAACATGCCCCGCCTAGACGGCTTTGGCTTCATCGAGGGCGTTCGCCGCAACGAGAAGTACCGTGCGGTGCCGATCCTGGTGCTCACCACAGAAAGCGATGCCGAGAAGAAGAACCGCGCGCGCCAGGCCGGTGCGACGGGCTGGATTGTCAAGCCTTTCGATCCCGCCAAGCTGATTGACGCGATCGAACGCGTGACCGCCTGAAACAAACAGCCTGATCAGGAAGCCTTCCGATGGACATGAACGAAATCAAAGAGATCTTCTTCCAGGAGTGCGAGGAGCAACTCGCCGAACTGGAGTCGGGGCTTCTCAAGCTGAATGACGGAGATCGCGATCCCGAGACGGTAAATGCCGTCTTCCGCGCCGTTCATTCCATCAAAGGTGGAGCGGGAGCATTCGGTCTCGATGATCTGGTCGCCTTCGCACACGTTTTTGAAACGACGCTCGACTGCGTCCGCTCGAACAAGCTGGAGCCGAACCAGGACGTCCTCAAGGTGATGTTGAAGTCCGCGGACGTTCTGGCGGATCTCACCAACGCCGCACGCGATGGCGGCTATGTTGATGAGTCTCGCAGCCGCGCATTGGTTAAGGAACTAGAGGCGCTGGCCAATGGTGAAGTGCCGGTGGCCTCCGCCGAGGCGCCGAAAGCTCAGCCGAAGCCTGCTGTAGCCGCCCCCACCGACGACAGCGGCTTTCAGCCCATTCCCTTCAACTTCGACGGCTTCGACGAAGACGAAACACCAGCGGACGCAGGGCAAGTCTACGAGATCAGCTTCAAGCCGCGTCGCGACCTTTACAGCAAGGGGAACGAGGCAGCCCTACTTCTGCGCGATCTGTCCCGCATCGGCGAGATGAGCATCAACTGTGATCTCGAGAGCCTTCCTGATCTCGACAAGCTGGATCCGGAGGAATCCTACGTCAGCTGGATGATCTCGCTGAGAACCACGAGGTCGGAAGACGAGATCCGCGCCGTCTTCGAATTCGCAGAATGGGATTGCGACCTTGAGGTCAGGGCCGCCGAAGCGTCACCGTCGGGCGAGGAACTACCGATGGTGCCCGTTCCCTTCGACCTCTCAATCCTGAATGATGACGCTTCCGCCGAAGCCCCTGCACCATCACCGACCCGGGATGCGGCAGAGACTCCCGCTGCTGCGGCAGAGACCGCAACGGAGGCCTCCAAGATGGCGGCTGCTGCCGCCCGGGTTGAGAGAAAGGAATCGGCCGCTGCGACCGCCGCGGCCGCCGCCGCCAGCAATACCGCCGCCGCTGCAGCCGGTCAGACGATCCGTGTCGATCTCGACCGAGTAGACCGGCTGATCAATCTCGTCGGCGAGCTTGTGATCAACCAGGCAATGCTCTCACAGAGTGTCATCGAGAACGACACCACCGGCACCTCCTCAATCAACATGGGCTTGGAAGAGCTGCAGCAGCTAACGCGTGAAATCCAGGACTCGGTCATGGCCATCCGCGCGCAGCCGGTGAAGCCGGTCTTCCAGCGCATGTCGCGAATCGTGAGAGAGGTCGCCGACATGGTCGGCAAGTCGATACGGCTCGTCACGGAGGGCGAAAACACCGAAGTCGACAAGACCGTCATCGACAAACTGGCTGAACCGTTGACGCACATGATCCGCAATGCTGTCGACCATGGTATCGAAACGCCGGAGAAACGCGAGGCGGCAGGCAAGGATCCGGAAGGTACGATCAAGCTCACCGCAAAGCACCGTTCGGGCCGTATCGTCATCGAGCTGGTTGATGACGGAGCCGGGATCAACCGTGAGCGGGTTCGCCAGAAGGCGATTGATAACGACCTGATCGCGGCAGACGCAAACCTGACAGATGAGGAAATCGACAACCTCATCTTCGCTCCCGGCTTTTCCACCGCCGACAAGATCTCCGACATCTCCGGCCGAGGAGTCGGTATGGACGTGGTGAAACGCTCGATCCAGGCGCTCGGCGGGCGCATCTCGATCTCGTCCCGCCCGGGCCAAGGCTCAACCTTCACAATGAGCTTGCCGCTTACGCTTGCTGTTCTTGACGGCATGGTGGTTACAGTGGCCGGGCAGACGCTTGTCGTCCCGTTGACCGCCATCGTTGAAACCTTGCAGCCGGAAGCGGCTGCGGTTCACTCTTTCGGCGCTAACCAGCGTTTGATCTCCATCCGCAACTCCTTCTGCCCCTTGGTCGATGTGGGTCGCATCCTGAACTTCCGCTCGACACAGGCAAACCCTGTAGAAGGCGTTGCTCTGCTGGTGGAATCGGAAGGCGGCGGACAGCGTGCCTTGATGGTCGACGCGATTCAGGGTCAGCGCCAGGTTGTGATCAAGTCGCTCGAAGCCAATTACACGCACGTGCCGGGCATCGCCGCGGCTACCATCCTTGGTGATGGCCGCGTCGCCCTCATTCTGGACGTCGATGCCGTCGTCGCTGCGTCGCGCGGCCAGTCTCTCAAACCGGAAATGTCACTAGCTGCCACGGGTTAAAAGTATGTCGTATGCGGTGAAGTCTGTCTCGCAGGGGGATCGTGAACTGATCGCTTTTCGGATCGGCGATCAGGAGTTCTGCGTCAACATCATGTCGGTGCGAGAGATCCGCGGGTGGACGCCGGCGACACCGCTGCCGCATGCCCCCGCCTATGTGCTGGGTGTCATCAATCTGCGCGGAGCGGTCCTGCCGATCATCGACTTGTCGGCGCGGCTTGGAATGAAGGCTTCGGAGCCCACTGCGCGTCACGTCATCATTGTTGCGCAGGTGAAGAGCCGCGTCGTGGGACTTCTGGTAGAGGCCGTTTCCGATATCCTTACGATTACAGACGATAATATCCAGCCTGTGCCGGAAGTTTCTTCCGACCTGGAGAAGCAATACGCCTGGGGGATACTGGCGATCGACAAGCGGATGATCTGCATGATCGAGCTAGGATCTCTCTTCCCGGAAACCGAAAGTGAAGCCGCATGACGCCCATGGGCGCGATCGATACCCGGCAGTCGCCGGATGAAGTAATGGCCAGCGGAGAATATCCGCTGACCCGGCGCGATTTGTCCGAAATTGCGGCGATGATCTATTCGGATGCCGGCATCTATCTCAACGATTCAAAGGCTTCGCTGGTCTACTCCCGGCTTTCCAAACACATCCGGAACCTCGGGCTAAAGGGATTTCGCGAGTATTGCGCACTGGTCGCTTCCCCGGAAGGGGCTGCCGCGCGGCGGGAGATGCTTTCTCACCTGACAACGAATTTCACCCGCTTCTTCCGGGAGAACCATCACTTCGAGCATCTCCGCGATGAGGTGCTGCCGGGGCTAATTGCCCGTGCCAAGAACGGTGGCCGCGTCCGCATCTGGTCGGCTGCCTGTTCCGACGGCCAGGAGCCTTATTCGATTGCGCTCACTGTGTTGTCGTCACTGCCCAATGCGGCCGACTACGACTTCAAGATCCTGGCGACGGATATCGATCCGAAGATACTGGCACTCGCGCGTGCTGGCACCTACGACGAAGCCGCACTGGAGACGGTGACGCCAGCGATGCGCAAGCAGTTCTTTCGCGAGGTCGATTCAGGCGGTCGTCGCAAGTTTCAGGTGGAGGAGCGCGTCAAGAAGCTGATCACCTTCAATGAACTAAACCTGATGGCGCAGTGGCCATTCAAGGGGCAGTTCGACGTGATTTTCTGCCGCAACGTTGTGATCTACTTCGATGAACCGACGCAGGTGAAGATCTGGTCGCGCTTCGCCTCGCTCTTGCCGGAGGGTGGACATCTCTACATAGGCCATTCGGAGCGTGTTTCGGGCGATCCGAAGAACGTCTTCGACAACATTGGCATTACGACCTACCGGTACACGGGCAGGAACGCCGGGAGGCGCGGATGAACGCTCCGGCACGTGTTCTCGTCGTCGACGATTCCCCCACCATGCGCGGCCTGATCACGGCCGTTCTCAACTCTGACCCCGAAGTAAGCGTTGTTGGCCAGGCCGGCGATGCGCTTCAAGCCCGTGCCGCGATCAAAGAATTGAACCCGGATGTTGTGACCCTCGACATCGAGATGCCCAACATGAACGGCCTCGAGTTTCTCGAGAAGATCATGCGGTTGCGGCCTATGCCGGTGATCATGGTATCGACCATGACGCAGCATGGAGCGAACGCGACGCTCGCAGCGCTCGAGATCGGCGCCTTCGACTGCGTCGGAAAGCCGGTGCCGGGTGATATCCGGCCATTTATTGATCTTGCGGAAAAGGTAAAGGCCGCCGCGCGCTCAAGTCGCCGACAAGCCGCAGCGGCATCTGTTCCTGTGGCTGCACCCGCCTCGGGCTATCGGGTCGGTCGCAAGATCGTTGCAATTGGATCGTCTACAGGTGGCGTCGAAGCGTTGATCACGGTGCTGCAGAAGTTCCCCAAAAACTGTCCGCCGACTGTCATCACGCAGCACATGCCGCCGACATTTACCAAGAGTTTCGCGGAGAGGCTCAATCGGCTCTGCGCTCCAGTGGTGGAGGAAGCTTACGACGGCGCCAGGCTGGAGATCGGCAAAATTTATCTTGCTCCCGGCGGCAATCGTCATCTGCAGGTCGTTAATCCTTCAGCCCCTGCCTGCCGCCTGGTCGAGCGCGATCCTGTCAATGGTCATCGTCCCTCCGTGGATGTCCTGTTCGACTCGGTTGCCGAACTGGCCGGACGCAACGGTGTGGGGGTCATCCTCACGGGTATGGGGCGCGACGGCGCGTCTGGACTGCTCAAGATGCGCGACGCCGGCGCCCGTACACTCGGGCAGAACGAAAAGACCTGCGTGGTCTACGGCATGCCCCGCGTCGCTCACGAGATAGGCGCCGTAGAGGCGCAGTTGCCGCTGGATTCCATCGGCGACGAAATCCTCAAACTAACTGCCGCCCGGAAAGAAGGTATAGAATAAATGTCTCTCGCTGAAAAAATCAAAGTACTGATCGTCGATGATCAGGTGACGAGCCGGCTGCTGCTCAGCGATGCGCTAACACAGCTCGGCTTCAAGCAGATCACTGCTGCCGGCGACGGCGAGCAAGGCATGAAGATCATGAACGAGCAGCCACACCACCTGGTCATCTCCGACTTCAACATGCCGAAGATGGACGGTCTCGGCCTTCTTCACGCGGTTCGCAGCAACCCTGCGACCAAGAAGGCAGCGTTCATCATCCTGACGGCTCAGGGTGATCGGGCGCTGGTTCAGAAGGCGGCACAGCTGGGCGCCAACAACGTGCTCGCAAAGCCATTTACGATCGAAAAGATGAAGGCGGCCATCGAGGCCGTATTCGGAGCTTTGAAATGAATGATGCCGCCGCAGCGAAGCGGGTCCACATTATCCAGGGCGAATACAAGGTGGTCACTGACCCCGATGTAGTGCTCTCGACGATCCTGGGATCCTGCGTAGCTGCCTGCCTCCGTGATCCCGTGGCCGGTGTTGGTGGGATGAACCACTTCCTCCTGCCAGGCTCGGCGGGGGCGATGACATCCGGAGGAGACGCCACCCGCTATGGGGTGCATCTGATGGAGTTGTTGATCAACGGGTTGTTGAAAAAGGGTGCCCGCCGCGATCGCCTTGAAGCGAAGATCTTCGGCGGTGCCAAGACGATCGCGAGCTTCTCCAATGTCGGCGAACAGAATGCCGCTTTCGCCACGCAGTTCCTGAGAGATGAAGGCATCCCCATCGTGGGTTCCTCCACGGGAGGTGAGCACGGCCGAAAGCTGGAGTTCTGGCCGATCAGCGGCCGAGCGCGGCAGTATCCCCTAACGGGTGCGGAGACCCAGAAGACTGTCGCCTTGGAACAACGTCCCGTGGTTCCTCCCAAGCCGATCGAAACTTCTATCGAGTTCTTTTAAGGAAAGGCGCCTCGGGCGCAAGGAAAGCCATGACCAATACCGTCGAGCCCACAGTTGCTTTCGCGGAACAGTCCTTGCCCGAAGTCCTCATGCGGCTCGTTTCCGAACTGCATGATGTAGCCTATCTGGTAGAGCGCATAGAACCGCATCTGTTGGAGCTAGGAGGCGATCAGTTCCTTGAGCATCCTGACAGCATCAAGATTCTGCAGGGCATAGACCTAGCCGTGCAGAAAGCGCGGGGGCTAGCGGAATTCATAGACACGATCACGGCCACTATCCCAGATGCTTGGACCGTCGACGTCTCCACCGCCCTTAGCTTGGTGAAGCTTGCCGAAATGCAGCGGTCCCTTGCGACCGGCATCCGACACGGACACTCGCAGCCGCTGAGCAAGGCGGCGGGCGACTTCGATTTTTTCTAGCTGAGCCCTAGCCTGCCGACGCAGAGCGCATAGCCTCTACACACCGCCAACCGGAAACGCTCGCACAAGCTTCGCCCAATAGGGTGGGCGTGGGCAAAAGCCTGATCTCGGTTATGCGATGTGGAAACAGAATGAATCTGTTGGCTCAATTCTCTCAATTGTACAAGAATCTGGCCGCTCTCGGGCAGACAAAGCTGATTGCGCTTGCAGGTGCAGGAATTGTGTCGGTGGCAATCGTCCTGGCTGCTGCACTTTACGTGAACAAGCCTGCCTATGAGACACTCTACGTCGGCCTTGAGACCACGGACCTCAACCAGGTCAGCATAGCACTGGCTGAGGCAAGCATCGATTTTGCTGTTGGCTCAGACGGCGCCAGCATTCAGGTCCCGGTCGGCATGACGGGCAAAGCGCGTCTGCTCCTGGCGGAACGCGGCCTGCCGAACAGCGCCAACGCAGGCTATGAGCTGTTCGACAATGTCGGCTCCCTTGGGCTGACTTCTTTCATGCAGGAAGTGACGCGGGTGCGGGCGCTGGAGGGCGAGATCGGGCGATCGATCCAGCAGATCAGCGGGGTGGCTGCGGCGCGCGTCCACATCGTCATGCCGGACGTCGGGAACTTTAGGCGCGGTGAGCAGAAACCAACTGCGTCCGTAATGATCCGCGCAAGCACAACCACCGGCCGCAAGGCTGCTACATCGATTCGCCATCTTGTCGCGTCGGCCGTACCGGGCCTCGATGTGGAGGATGTAACGATTCTCGATTCCACCGGGCAGCTTCTTGCTTCGGGCGACGAGTACGGCAACAGCGAGCTTAACCGCTCCCTCAACATCGTGCAGTCTGTTCAGCAGGAGCTGGAAACGAATATCGACAAGGCATTGGCGCCTTTCCTCGGAATGGACAACTTCCGCTCGACGGTCACCGCCAATCTCAATACCGACAGCCAGCAGATCCAGGAAACGATCTTCGACCCGGAATCGCGTGTCGAGCGTTCAGTCCGCATCTCCAAGGAGGAGCAGCGATCCCAGCAGTCGCAGGATGACACTGCAGCGACGGTGGAGCAGAACGTGCCGCAGGCGGCACCCGAGGCTGGCGGCGCGGTCGGGCCTAAATCATCGGATCAAACGGACAAGAAGGAAGAACAGACCAACTACGAGATCAACAGCAAGACGGTTGCCACGACGCGCAACAGCTATCGGATAGAGAAACTGTCGATTGCCGTCGTCGTCAACAAAGGTCGGGTCGCGCAGATGGTCGGGGAGCCGGTCGATCAAGCCAAGATCGATGCGTATCTGGCCGAGATGCAAAAGATCGTGGCCTCAGCAGCCGGACTGAACGTTGAACGTGGTGACGTGGTTACGTTGACCGCTATGGACTTCCTGGAAGCACAGTTGCTGGAAGAGGCGGCCTCTGGCCCAGGTGTGACCGAGGTTCTGAGCCGCAATCTTGGCGGGATCATCAATTCCCTTGCCTTCGTGGTGGTGGCCTTCCTGGTGATCTGGCTGGGCGTTCGCCCCTTGGTCCGCAGCGTTGGTGGTACGACCGCCTCCAATGAACTTGCTGCCGATAGTGCGGGGCTGGAACTTCCGGACTTCTCTCCCGCAACGGCCGGTGGCGGGTCCCTTATGGAAGGCTTTGGATCCGACTTCGGGTTTGATGCGACCGATGACCTGCTCGGCATGGGTGACGACGAAGGCGGGTTCAACCGCCGTGTCAAGGAGGGGCCGGAAAAGCGTCTGGCCCGAATGGTCGAGATCAGCGAAGAGCGGGCTGCGAAGATCCTGCGCAAATGGGCGGTCGACCAAGCTGCGTGACACATCACGCGATCGTGAGGAGAGGGGGCCGGTGTATGCACCGGCCCTTTTTTGTCGCCCGTACCGTACCTTATGCCCGCCCGTCGCCTTACGTGTGGCAGAAACATGGCGTCAGTTTATGAGCGGCTCCTTACGAGGCGTAGCATTTCTCAACATCTCTCATAAAATGAGGATGATTCGTCGCTGGAGACGTGGAGGAGACGGGATTGGACCGCAGGTATCGATCGCTGATGGGCCAAGGTCTGTGTTCATGATGAACATGCAATAAGTAGAATGGAATTTTCTGGCGTGGAAGCATCGGCGGAGCGGGAAGACCAGGACTGGGACAATCCACCAATGGTCCTTTCTCGCGCGCATGTGGTTCGCCACCTTGCAATGGCGATAGCTGATGGCGACACGCCGACGGCACTGCGGCTCCTCGCGGACCACGTTGGAGCGGCGCATTTTCTTTTGGCGCGCTGTGACTTGATTCAGGAGCAGGGACTGGATTTCATCGTCTCGTCGGACTGGCCCTTTGACCTGGTCAGGCGCATCGGCACGGAATTGGCGAGCAACTACGCCAGATCAACCGAACTCGAGAAGTGTCTTTCGCTCCTCACCCCGAGCTTCTCTTTGCTGCCTGACGACGTGCTCCTGCCTGATGCGATCAGCCGTCAATATTGCGCCCTGACGGTCTGCGTCGGCCGCACCCGCTATACCTTGTTGCTCCTCTTCCTTGAAGGGATCATCCTCTCGCAGGAGCGGTTGCGGGAGGTCGGCCTTTTGGCGACTTATGCAGTAGGCTCCAAGGAACGTCCGGAGGGGAGGGCAGAACGGGATTTCGAATTGACCGACAGGGAGCTGGAGTGCCTTTTCTGGATCGCTGAAGGCAAAACCAGCGATGAGATCGCCGTCATTCTCGGTATCTCACGAAACACCATCAACAACTACATTACCAGCGTGATGCGTAAGACGGCGACAAAAACACGTTCGGAAGCGATCGCTTTTGCGGTCCGAAACAATCTGGTCTAGGAGAGCTCCAACGCGATGGTGTACCCGCGCGGTCCGTCCGCTCAACATCCTACCGGTGCCAACTTCAGGCTGCAGCGAGCGGCGAGCAGGGCGGACGTCTTTCCCAGATTGACTGCTATGCAGAAGCATCTGAGGGCTAGGAACTTTGCGGTCTTTCGGATTTCCGGTGCTGGTGTACCTGGCAAGCGCAAACTGGTTTGCGAGATGGAGAACTGGGGCGCCGAGAGCCAGCAGTACAGCAACCTCATCTTGACCAGCTATGCTGATGCTCTCCTCGATCACATCGAAGTTTCGGCGCTACCCGTCGTCTGGAGTGGTACCGAACATATGAGCTTCGTCGAAGCTTCCGAGTTTGCTCCACTGATAAAGCACTTACCGTCCGACCTCACTCCCTTCTCAGGCCTGGCCTTTCCCGTGCGCCTCGGAGCCATGGGGAATGGCTATGTCGTGTTCACGGCCGCTTCGCTCAGTCTTTCAAGCGACCTGATGGTCGAGCAGCATGTTCGGAGTTGCCAGATCATGACAGATCTTTTGGCGCTCGATGAGCGGCGGACGGTCCCGTCCGAGACCCTCAGCGAGCGCGAGGTAGCCTGCCTCCAGCTTGCAGGGGATGGACGCATCAGCGAAGAGGTTGCAGAGGCGCTCGGTCTCTCCGTTCACACAGTCAATGCTTACCTCGGTTCTGCCACGATGAAGCTGGACGCGGTGAACCGCATCCAAGCGATCGCCAAGGCCATCCGGCTAGGTTACATCCACTGATTCCAAGGCAATCTTAACTGGCGACTGCCATCGGTGGCGCGCTCGGCAGGAAGCGCGCTTCCAAAAGGCTCTGTGCCAGAAACGCCGTGTTGGCGTCCGGGTTGTCGCAGGGATCCTGGAAGGCGATATGATCGATCTCGATCCCGGCCAATCGATCCGCGAGCGTCAAACGGGCGTAGACTGATACGCCGCGCGGCTTGATCTCAAGATCAAGTACGACTTGGGGCTGGCCACTCCATTCAAGCGTATATTCGCCGCCGGCACCGAAATTGACAGTACCCGGATGGAAGTATAGCTCGGCGGCAGAAGACACCAGATCAGCGAGGTTGCCATAGGATTCTAGGCGCAGCAGCGCGATCAGGTCGCCTGCATCCAAAAGTCTCAATTCCGTAGCCACAGGACTGATGGCTTCGGCCAGGATCTTCTCACGTTTCGTCGAGTGGTCGCATTTTTTCATGACGCTCAGTGTGTCCGTTGCTTGAGCGACCGAGCTGCGTAGACCCGGTGCACCAGTTCCGCCACTGCCTTGTAAAAGGCTGGTGGGATGACACTATCTACCGAGACTTGCGCAAACATGGAGCGAGCGAGCGGCGGATCTTCGAAAACCGGAATGTTATTGGCCTCCGCGATCTCGCGAATTCGAAGTGCGATCAGATCCTGTCCCTTGGCTACGACCACCGGTGCGTCGCCCTCTTCCCGCACGTAACGCAGCGCAACCGCGAAGTGGGTCGGATTCGCGATGACCAGCGTGGCGCGCGGAACGCTATCGATCATCCGGCGGCGCGCGCGGTCGCGCGCAAGCGATCTCTGGCGCGACTTCACAAGCGGGTCACCTTGCGCCTGCTTATGCTCGTCCTTCACCTCCTGCTTCGTCATCTTGAGCTCGGTGAACCAGTGGTGCCGCGACCACGCGACATCCACTGCCGCAAGTAGAGCTGTCGCGGCCAGGATGACCACCACCATCTTGCGAACGATGGTGTCCAGCTTAACCAGGATGACTTGTGGATCGGAAAACATCGCGTCGATTGTTGCGAAGAACTCGCCACGCAACGCGAAGTACATGACGACCGAGACAATCAGGATCTTGAAGAAGGATTTGCCGAATTCGACCATGCCCGGGAGGCTGTAAATCCGCTTGAAGCCTTTCATGGGCGAGATCCGAGACGCTTGCGGGCGAATGCGCTCAAGAACCATGGTCGGCAGATTCTGTGCGAATGAAGCACCCAGACCGAAGATGATGAAGATGAGCATGATCGGCGCCAGGAAAGCGGAAACGGACCACGCCAGACGCACTGCCAAACTTATAACGTCCGGCGTGTTCTCCAGACGCCACTGGTCGGGCTGGGAGAACAGATCCTTTAAGGTCTCCGCCAGGTCTGCGGCTCCGGATGGGAGGAAGAAGACCAGAAAGATATAGAACCCCAGGGCCGAGGCAAAGATCGGCAACTCGCGCGAGGACGCCACGTTACCCTTGGCTGCCGCATCGCTCAGTTTCTTGGCTGTGGGATCTTCTGTTTTACTGTCTTTATCTTCAGACAAGAGTTCGTCCCCCGCGCGAATCGGCGCCACCTGCAGCCATAAGCTACAGCAACGCCGCCCTAGGGTGGAATCGAGTCAACAAAAAGACTGTGGGTAGGCGCTGGGCACCACGCCGACGCCTGGAAAGCCCCGCTCCGTCGCCCGCCGCGATGCTAGGCGGCTTGCTCGTTTGTGCCTTCCTCGGGCTCCTTGAGCAGGATTTGCCCAGCATTCGCCAGCCGGATGGCTTCCTGCGCGACGGCGCGGCGGGCGATCGCGATCTCGCGCGGGTTGAGTGCTGCTGTTGGAACGGCGAGATCCGATTCGATCATGCGTCGCTGACGCGGGCTGATGGCGGACAGGACCCCTTCCTTCATCTCTGCGCTTGCGCCGCGCAGAGCCATGGTCAAGACGTCTGCAGCGACGTCGTTCAAGAGCAGCACGCGGCTGCGCTGCGGCATGTGCAGCAGGTCCTCGAAGAGGAAGATCTTTGGCCGCACCTTGTTGACCGCGTCCTTGCTGATAGTCTCCAGAGAGGTAAGCAAGGTATCGACCTGCGGCTTGTCGAGCTCGTTCATGAGATCGGCAACCTTTGCCGAACCTGCCGAGTTGCGCTCAGCCTCGATCTTGGTAATCAATTCCACGACGCGGTTTTCGATGATCTGGGCAGCCTTGGGACTGACATCCTTCATGTTGACTGTTCTGTTCATGATGTCGGCGCGGCGACTGTCAGGAAGCTGAAGCAGAACCTTCGCCCCGAAGGCCGACGGAAGCATGGAAAGAATGTAGGCAACGGTCTGCGGGTGTTCGCGAGTCAGGAACTTGCCCACGAAAGCAGGATCGGCATCCTGCAGCCGGTCCCAGATGGACGCCTCGTACGCCTGAAACGCCGTGCGGCGACCAAGAAGTCCATCCACTTCTTCCGGAGTGAGACCTTCTTCAAGAATGGCTTCGATTGCGGCGGCATTGTCCATGAGACCTGTACCTTCGGTAAACAGGTCCTCGAACTCATTGACGAGAAGAAGCAGTTCGTCCGGTGGAATCGTCCGCAGGCGTTGTGCAGACGCAATGATGGTCTGCAGTTCTGCCTGGGTGAAATACTTGAGGAGCTTGCCGGCAACGCCCTTGCCCATAGCCAGCAGCACCGCGGCTGCCTTCTCCGCTCGGGACAACGGCTGTTCGGTAACGGCGGTACCGAAGTCGTCAAAGTCCATCATGGTCTTCCCTCTCTGTCCCAGACCGGGATCAGGTTCTTCTCGTGCTCAGCACTTCTGTCACTTTAACGCCGAAGCGTGTGTCGTCATTCTCAAGCACGGTGATCTCGCCCTTGCCGATGCGGCGGCCATTCACCATGATCTCTACCGGCTCACCAATTTTCTTGTCGAGCGCAATCGTCGCGCCTTCCTCAAGGTTCATCAGACCGGATACCTGCATGCGGCTCGAGCCCAGAACGATCTCGACATCAATCGGGATGTCCATGATCAGGTCCATATTTGCCGTCAGCGCGCTGCCCGGCTCTTGAATGGAGCCGAATTCCGTGCTGCCGCCTGTCCTGGCGCCGCCGAATTCGCCAGCACCAAAGTCGCCACCGATGTCGGACATCCCAAGATCATCCGGACCTGCCCCGAATTCGTCGCCGAAGGCCGGTGCATCCGATGCGCCGAACCCGGCTCCGGCGCCGAAGTCGGCATCGAACCCCGGCACGCCGCCGTCCGCATCTGCCTGCAGCACGCCGCGAAGGTCATCGATGGCCTGATCGAGCTCACCGCCGGCGGCGGGCATCAGCGCCTCTTCTTCCTGTACAGGTGTTTTCTTCGTTGCCATGCGTTCACTATTCCCGTTGAAACTTGCGTCAACCTGCCGTGTCGATGGCGCGCGAAGCGCCGCCGGCCCAGCAATGCGGTTCAGCCCATCAGATGATCTAGGATTTCGTCTTCGGTGCTTATGTTGTCCCTTACGCGAACCGTATATCGCTCTCCTGAACGACCGAGCTCGCAGGAATACATTTCCTTGCCGTTCGCGCTGACCTGAACGCTTACGTCTTTCCGATCATGGAAGGCGATGACATCACCAACAGCGAGGTGTGAGATCGTGCCCAAGGTCAACGTTTGCAGTCGCACGCGCGCCTCCAAGGTCACCTGCGAACGCCGCACTTGCTCGCGGATACGCTCCTGCCACTCTTCCTTGCCTTTCGACAGTTGCCCCTTCGACTTTGGCATGACCACCTTGGTCTTGAGGAATGCCTTCTGCGGAAGCACCAGAGCGATTTCCGAGGTTACCTTGCCCAGCTGAACGCTCATCCTAATTGCTACCCCGAACTCGGGCACGGCCGTTTCATCCGGCGCCGGTCGATCTTCGGCATTGTGAGCCTGCTCCAGAGCGGCCTCGAAACCACCGGTGACGTCCACACCCGACTGCAGGACGACCGCCATCCGTCCAAACACCATCTGGGCGAGATCAAGTTCAATTTCGGACAGGGGCCGCTCGGACGGCTGCTCGACCGTTTCCGGCAGTGCGCCCAACATTCGTTCCATCAGGGCGATGATGAAGCTGGTGTTGCAGGCGAGAACGAAATTGGGAGACCAGTTGCGCAGTGAACCATCGGCGAGAACGAAGTGCTCCCCCAGATCTTTGATCAAATCGGTCGTCAGGCCAGACGTGCAGCCAATATAGGTGACGTCGAGGGCGACCTTTGTTTCGCTGCTGAAGACGTCCGGCAGGAAGTCGGCATAGAGATGGCCGAAGTCGCTGCTGATCTTCTCGATTGTCCTGCGATCGCCAAGTCCCCCCGTTAGCTTCGCCAGAAGCGAGAGATCTATGGGCTTCGCGGGTCTTTCTGCCATAACTGTCGTCATCATGCCGCCTTGTTATCGCCGCCCGGATTCATCATTTCCTGCTCGACCGCATCGATCGAGGGGCGTTCGTAGTTGGAGATCGTCTTACGTCCGTACTCCAGGGCCACCTGGGGGACCGACCCGTTCATGTAGGCAAGCAGCGTTTGCTTCACGATGATGAACAGGCGATGCTGCTTGCCGCGCACGATCTTGACCTGCGCCGCCAGCGGATTGACAATTGAGTATGAGAGGATGATCCCGAGCATGGTGCCGACGAGCGCGGCGCCGATAAGACCGCCGAGAACCTCAGGCGACTCGTTGATCTTGCCCATGGCCTTAATGACCCCGAGAACGGCGGCGACGATGCCGATAGCCGGAAAGCTGTCGCCCATGGCCGTCATTGCGTGGTACGGCTTCATACGGTCGTGAGAGAGCGTTTCAAGCTCCTCGTCCATAAGCGCCTCGATCTCGTGTGAGCGGGCGTTGCCGATAATGATGAGCCTGACGTAGTCGCAGATGAACGTCGTCAGTTCCTTGTTCTTCAACAGGTTAGGCGCCGTCTGGAAGATCGAGGACTCTTCAGGATTGTCGATGTGGGCTTCGATCTCGTTGCGTGACTTCGTCCGCAGGTCGCGCATCAGAGCGTATAGGACACCCAGCACGTCGAGATAGTTGCGCTCCTTGGGAACGGATCCCTTGAAAGCCTCGCCAAGGGCTTTGCCGGAATCCTTCACCACTTTCATAGGGTTGGCCATGATGAAGCCACCGATGCCGGCGCCGCCAATGATGACCAACTCGAACGGCTGGAAGAGGACGTCCAAGTGACCGCCCATCGCCATGTAACCGCCGATGATGCAGCCGAACGTGATCACGAATCCGATAACAATGTTCATCTTCTACCTACGCCGAGCTTTACCTTAGGGGCCGGAGATAGCCTTTCTGGCTTGCGTGAGGCTGGTTGAGGCGGGACTCTTAGAACCGGTGGCCAGGAAGAGAAGGTACAGCTTCGCACAAGTCTTTGCGCCTAGACCCCCGTTATCGGGGAAGACTCGACTTTGAATCCACTCAGGATCAAGTGAGGCAAGGGCGTGATCACCACCTATACCAGCTACACCATAATCAGCCGGGATCTGCCCGGTTCGCTTGCTCGTGTCGCCGAAAAGCCGGACGTCGCCCGTGAGAGCGCCTACTATCTGGAAAACATCGGGAAGATTAAATCTATCGATGATTTCATGGCCGACAGCCGTATTTACAACTATGCGCTGAAGGCTCACGGACTTGAGGATATGGCCTACGCGAAGGCCTTCGTGCGCAAGGTCCTGACCGAGGGCACCTCCAATCCTGATGCTTTCGCCCGCAAGCTTTCCGACAGCCGCTATGCCGCCTTGGCTGAGACCTTCAACTTCGAAGCTTTCGGCGCTGCAGCCACTTCTTTCGATAAAGCACAGAAAGCTGTCGTCGAGAAATATCAGCGCCAGACGCTGGAAGAAGAAGCTGGGGTGGAAAACCCCGGCGTGCGGCTCGCGCTCTATTTTGAGCGCATGGCACCGGCGATCAAGTCCGGCATGGAGATACTGGCTGATGATGCTTTGGCGGAGGTCGTCCGCACGGTGCTCCAGATGCCGGATGAAATGGCAGCACTTGATGTGGACCGACAGGCTGCATTGATCGAGCAATCCATCGACATCACCGACTTTCAGGATCGTTCGAAGGTCCACAAGTTCCTGGAACGCTTTTCCACTCTTTGGGAGATGGAAAATGCGTCGACCCCGGACACCGTAACGCCGCTCTTCTCCCCTTCGACGAACGGGATTTCTACCGATCTTCTTATTTCAATCAATGCACTGAAACTCGGAGGCAGATGATATGCAATCCGGACTCTACGTCGGCATCTCGTCGCAGATCGCGTTGGAACGGCGCCTGAACACGATCGCCGACAACATGGCAAACATGAATACCGCCGGCTATCGCGCCACGGAGGTCAAGTTCGACGAGGTCATGAGCCACACCCGCAATGAGCTGAACGCGAAGGTTGCCTTCGTTAGCCAGGGCAATGACTATCTCTCGACGCGAAACGGACAACTGCAAAACACCGAGAGCGCTTTGGACTTCGCCATCAAGGGCGATGCCTGGTTCGCGATCGAGACGCCTGCGGGCCAAGTACTCACCCGCGACGGTCGCTTCACCATGCTGGAGACTGGACAACTGGTCTCGCTGAAGGGCTATCCTGTGCTGGACGCCGGCGGTGCGCCTATCCAACTCAATCGCAATGGAGGTCCACCTACAGTCGGTGCCGATGGACGGATCATGCAGGACGGAGTGCCTGTAGGCACGCTTGGACTCTTTACCGCTGATCTTACCAAGGGCTTTCTGCGTGCAGACAACAGCGGTGTCATCCCGACCGAGAACCCTCAGCCTGTTGTCGATAACTTCAATGTTGCCGTGATGCAGGGCTATGTCGAAGGCTCCAATGTCAACGGCATCAGCGAGATGACGCAGCTCATCCAAGTCAACCGTGCGTTCGAGGGCATTTCGTCCCTAATGCGCGACACTGAGGCCAGCTTTGACGAGGCGATCAAAACCCTCGGCAGTGGTCGCTAAAGGCTGACAAGATGTTGGAACAGGCATCTATCCTGCAGGCAGTTTCCGGCGGTAAGCTGGCCCAGCTTGCCGACATTACGGAGCGGTATGCCAATCCCGCATTTTCGGTTGCCCACGGCGGGCGCGTCAGAACAATTGCTGCGGGACATTACACCGTTGCAGGTCTCTCGAAACACGTCCGCCTTGGCGAGTTTGTTGCCCACCGCAGCACGACCGGCATCCATCTGGGCGAGGTGGTGCGTGTGGAACCGGATGTCGTGTATGTCTGTCCGATCGAGCCGGGTGAACCCATCGGCATCGGCGATACCGTGATCCGGAAGGGCGCATTTCGGGTCGCCCCCCACGAAAGCTGGTGCGGGCGTACCATCAACGCGCTGGGCGAGCCGATAGATGGGCGTGGTCCCCTTGTGGCCGGTCGCGGAAGGCGTTCGATATCGAGCACGGCTCCCCCGTCGATGACGCGGAGCCGCGTCGAGACGGGTTTCAAGACCGGCGTGCGGGCGGTAGACATCTTTTCGCCGCTTTGCCTCGGCCAGCGTCTCGGCGTCTTCGCTGGCTCAGGTGTCGGCAAATCAACCCTGCTTTCGATGCTGGCTCGCGCGGACGCATTCGACAAGGTGGTGATTGCCCTGGTCGGCGAGCGTGGCCGCGAAGTTCGCGAATTCATTGAGGACACGCTTGGAGACAACATGGCAAAGTCCATTGCCGTTGTTGCAACCAGTGACGAAAGCCCGATGCTGCGCAAGATGGCACCGCTCGTGGCCATCACCATAGCCGAACACTTTCGCGATCAAGGCGACAACGTCCTTTTCATCGCCGACAGCATCACCCGCTTCGCCCATGCGATCCGTGAAGTGGCCGTCGCCTCCGGTGAGCCGCCGATCGCGCGAGGCTTCCCAGCGTCGGTGTTCACGGAACTCCCGAGGCTGCTCGAAAGAGCTGGCCCTGGAGTCGAGGGTGCTGGAACGATAACGGCGATCATCTCCATTCTCGTTGATGGCGACAACCACAATGATCCAATTGCCGACTCCACGCGAGGCATCCTGGATGGGCATCTGGTGCTCGATCGAAGCTTGGCAGAGGAGGGGCGTTACCCTCCCATCAATCCTCTCGCTTCGATCTCCCGTCTCGCTCGAAAGGCTTGGACGCAAGATCAGGAAACACTCGTTTCCCGGTTGAAGGCGCTTATCCACCGGTATGAAGAAACCCGTGATCTTCGACTAATCGGCGGCTATCGCGCGGGTATGGATCCCGAACTCGACATGGCCATCAAACAGGTCCCGTTGATCTACGACGTCCTGAAGCAGACGCCGGGCGAGCAACCGTCGCCGGATGCTTACGCAGACCTCGCCACGGCACTTCGCAATGCGGCAAATCAGGCACCCGCGCGCAGATGAGAACGAAAGGAAGCTTGGCAATGCGGAAAGCTGGCGCATCGAAGGGGGGCGAGGCACCGACGCGCCAGAACGCGCCGCGCATGGGGGATCGGATCCTGATGGGCGCCGGTATCCTGCTTGCTGCCGCTTCCGCGTTCTTTCCTTGGTACGTTTTTCTCAACCAGGACAAGTTTGGCATCCGCACCAGTGGGTTCGAACACATGCGCGACCTTCCGCCGCGACCGCCCCGGAACGTGATGAGCGTCTCGCCGCTCGCGATGACTGATCGGACGGAGGACGAGAAACTGCCGCCTCCTGCAGACAGCCTGACCACGGCTACAGTTTCTTCGTTAGGGGATGCCCACGCTAACGGCAGCGCATTTCTGGACCAGTCCTTTCCGGGGAAGGGAAACTTCCGGCTGCTTCACGTCTCCAACGGTCGCGCTCTAATCGAGGATGGCTCCGGGATGTACATAGTGCGTGTCGGTTCGATCCTGCCCGACAACAGTAAGCTTGCCACAATCGAGCAACGCGACGGCAAGTGGGTCATCATAACATCTTCAGGTGAAATCTATGATGATGGCGCGGTGGCGCGTCCGTAAGTCCCACGCAAGATTACCTGCATAGTCTCCAGACAAACGATGGAGAAACCTATGCAACCGATTCAACTGTTCGCGCTCGCGTCTCGCCAGGCTGAATGGCTTTCGGTCCGCCAGGAAGTCGTGGCCACCAACATTGCCAATGCCAACACACCGAAATACCGGGCAAAGGACGTTTCGCCGTTCGATGCGGTTTTGAGCGATACCCAGGCTCAGTTGGCGCGCACCCATCCTGGACATCTGGCAGCCAGCGAGCTCAGTCGAGACATCGCCGTGAAGGAGACCGATCTTGCAGATGAAATCGGCATCCAGGAGTCCGGCAACACGGTAGCGCTCGCCGACGAACTCGCCAAGACCGGCGAAATCAAGAAGCAGTACGAGCTCAGCACGAGCCTCGTGAAGTCCTTTCATAGCATGATGCTCATGACGGTAAGAAGGTAAGCAAATGGATCCGCTTTCAGCCGCTTCCAAGATCGCAGGCTCAGGCCTCGAAGCTCAGGCAACCCGCCTGCGTATCGTATCGGAAAATATCGCCAACGCGCGCTCGACCGGCGACACGCCCGGTGCCGATCCCTATCGTCGCAAGACGATTACCTTCGGCGCGGAGATGGATCGCGCAGCAGGGATCGAAGTCGTCAAGGTGCAGAAGCTGGGTACGGACGCCTCGGACTTCATCGAAGAGCATGATCCTAACCATCCCGCGGCAGACGAGCGCGGCATGGTGAAGCTTCCGAACGTCAACATGCTGATCGAAATGGCAGACATGCGGGAAGCCAACCGCACCTATGACGCCAATCTGCAAACCATCAAACAGACGCGCGAACTCGTCGCTGCGACCATCGACCTTCTGAAGGGCGGACAATGATCGACAACATCACTAAGGTAAGCTCGCTCTCCTCAACGCGCGGCCTGGGTTCGCTCCTCGAAAGCGGCTCCAACACACAAGCGGCAGTTTCACCCGGTGAAAACACCGGCCTCAACTTCGCCAGCGTGCTCGGCGGGGTCGCGACGGACTCGGTCAACAGCCTGAAGTTTGCCGAAGCGAAGTCCTTCGAAGCCATTCAAGGCACGGCCACTACCCGTGAGGTCGTAGACGCCGTCATTCAGGCTCAGCAGACGTTGAACACGGCCATCGCACTCCGCGACAAGATCGTGAACGCCTACCTCGAAGTCACCAAGATGTCGATCTAACGAGACCGGAGATTAGATTATGAGAGCGCTAGCCGTTGCAGCGACGGGCATGGATGCCCAGCAGACCAATCTCGAGGTCATCGCTAATAACATCGCCAACATCAACACGACCGGTTACAAGCGGGCCCGTGCCGAATTCTCCGATCTTCTTTACCAGACGGAACGGGCGCAGGGCGTGCCCAACCGTGCCAACCAGGCGATCGTTCCGGAAGGCGCCAACATCGGCCTTGGGGTGCAAACGGCGGCAGTCCGCAACATCCACACCCAGGGTGAACTGACCCATACCGAAAATGGTCTTGATCTGGCACTGATCGGTCGCGGCTGGTTTCAGATTGAGGCGCCGGATGGCACCACCATGTATACCCGCGCCGGCGCTTTCAATACGAATGCAGAAGGCCAGTTGGTGACGATCGACGGATATACCGTCGTCCCAAACATCGTCTTTCCACCTGATGTCAGCGAAACCGTGATCAGCCGTACGGGACAGGTCAGCGTTCGCGTCGGCAATGAGGCGGAATTCCAGAACATCGGTCAGTTGACGGTCGCCAACTTTGTCAACGAGGCAGGTCTGCAGCCCTTGGGTGACAACCTTTTTGCACAAACGCCAGCGTCCGGTGAGCCTATCGTCGCTGTCCCTGAGGATCCGGGCTTCGGCTACATCAAGCAGGGCTACCTCGAAGCATCGAACGTGGATGCGGTCAAGGAGATCACAAACCTGATCTCTGCGCAGCGCGCCTACGAGATGAACTCCAAGGTCATCACCACGGCAGACGAAATGGCTTCGATCGTCAGCAAGAACCTCAAGTAGTCGACAGGAGGCAGACATGATGTTTCGCCGGATCAGGAAGATCAAAACCACCTGCTGCATTCTCGGCGTACTGATTGCCGCGAGTGCTGCTCCGGCCTTCGCGGATATGGGCACGGCGGTCATTCCCAAGCAGATCATCTATCCGGGCGAAGAGATCTCAGCGGGTGTCGTCGAAGAGGTCGAGGTAACCAACCCAAAGTTGGCAGGCGAATACGCGCGGAGCGTGGAAGAGGTCACCGGCATGGTCAGCAATCGGACGCTGCTTCCGGGGCGTACGATCCTGCTGTCTGCCCTGCGGCCCCCTTACGCCGTCAAGCGCGGCTCCGCCGTTAGGCTCTCCTTCAGCATCGGCAGCATGCAGATTTCTGCGGGCGGTACGCCGCTGCAGGACGCTGCTGTGGGTGACGTCATCCGCGTTCGCAATACCGACTCGGGTGTCATCGTCAGCGGCACGGTGATGGCAGATGGAACCGTACAGGTGATGGCGCGATGAGAACCCTCCGTTTCGCATTTGCTTTTGCCATCTCTGCGTTAAGCTTCTTGGCAGTCGACTCTTTGCCGGCCAAGGCCGACGCCGCCAGGGTAAAGGACATCGCGTCGCTCCAGGCCGGCCGTGACAACCAGCTCATCGGTTACGGGCTTGTGGTCGGCCTGCAGGGATCTGGCGACAGCCTGCGCAGTTCACCCTTCACCGATCAATCGATGCGGGCGATGCTTCAGAACCTCGGGATATCGACCCAGGGCGGCCAGTCCAATGCCAAGAACCTGGCCGCGGTCATGGTGACGGCAAACCTCCCCCCGTTTGCCAGCCCCGGAAGCCGAATCGATGTCAGCGTCAGCTCGCTTGGCGATGCGACATCCCTGCGAGGCGGTACGCTCGTGATGACGTCACTGACTGGTGCAGACGGTCAGATCTATGCCGTGGCACAAGGTGCCGTCATTGTCTCCGGGTTTTCCGCCCAGGGCGAGGCAGCAACATTGACGGAAGGCGTGACAACGTCCGGTCGCGTCCCAAACGGGGCGATCATCGAACGCGAACTGCCGTCTCACTTCAAGGATGCGGTCAACCTGGTCCTTCAACTGCGCAACCCGGATTTCTCCACCGCAGTACGAATGGCGGATGCGGTCAACGCCTTCGCCGGTCGACGTTACGGCGGGCCGATCGCTGAGGCTCGTGACTCCCAGGAGGTGGTCATCCAGAAGCCGAAGGTCGCCGACCTCACACGGCTAATGGCCGAGGTCGAGAACCTGATCGTTGAGACGGACACGCCTGCGAAGGTTGTTGTCAACGAACGGACAGGCACAATTGTCATTGGGGCCGATGTCCGCGTATCCCGGGTGGCTGTCAGCTATGGCACGTTGACGGTACAGGTGACTGAGACGCCGCAGATCGTCCAGCCGGAGCCCTTCTCCCGTGGCGTAACCGCTGTGCAGCCTGAAACCGACATCATGGCGATGAAGGAGGGTGGACCTGTCGCCATTCTCGACGGGCCGGATCTTCGTACCCTGGTGGCCGGCTTGAACAACATCGGCGTCAAGCCAGACGGGATTATCGCGATCCTGCAAGGGATCAAGTCGGCTGGCGCCCTGCAAGCGGAGCTCGTGCTGCAATGACCCTTCCGACGTCTCAATTGACGATCACGCTCTCGAGGCGAATGGTGCGCCAAGCGATTGCGCTGGCTGCCGTGGTCATGCTCGTACCTCAGGTAGGCGCGCAGGAGCCCGCGTCTGTTTCGGCAGCCTCACCGGAAAGCGAGATCCAGCAATTCTGCACCAATATTGCAGATGCGGCACGCGATCAGCGTTACCTGCTGCAGAAGCAGGAACTGGAAAAGCTGCAGGCGGATGTGGACGAGCGCATCGCGGTTCTGGAAGGCCGGAAGACCGAATACCAGGACTGGCTCCAGCGCCGAAACGACTTCCTGCAACGCGCGGAGGCCGGTCTCGTGGATATTTTCAAGACCATGAAGGCGGACGCAGCCGCTCCTCAGCTGGAAGAAATGAACCTAGAGATTGCCGCAGCCATCATCATGAAGCTGCCGGCCCGTCAATCGGGGCTCGTTCTCAGTGAAATGGACCCCCAGAAGGCGGGCATGATCGCCACGATCATCGCAAGCGCTTCCGATCCCAATACTTCGAAAGAACCAACATGACGAAGCGCCTCACCACCCTTGCGGCCGTTCTCCTGCTGACGGGATGCCAGAGCCAGACGATCAAGGAAATCGGCAATGCGCCGTCGATGAGCCCGATCGGCAGCGGTCTGCAGTATGCTTCCGCGCCACAGATGGCGTCCTACCCGAAGCAGCCGCGCCAACTCTCCAATGGATACTCGCTGTGGAGTGACTCGCAGGCCGCCCTGTTCAAGGATGCGCGCGCCTTGAATGTCGGCGATATCCTGACCGTCGACATTCGCATCAACGACCAGGCGTCTTTCGACAACGAGACGGAGCGTAGCCGCACCAACGGCACCAATCTGCAGTGGGGTGCGCAAGTCTCCAACTTCCTCGGCTTCAGCACGGATACCGGTACCAGCGGCGATCTCGGTACCGACTCCAGCTCCAGTTCGCAAGGGAAGGGATCAACGGAGCGCTCCGAGAAGCTGAAGCTGCTCGTCGCGGCGGTGGTGACCGGTATCCTTGAAAACGGCAACCTGTTGATCAGCGGATCGCAGGAAGTGCGGGTCAACCACGAGATCCGTATCCTGAACGTCGCCGGTATCGTCCGGCCTCAGGACGTCGACGCCTACAATACGATCTCCTATGAGCGCATCGCGGAAGCGCGCATATCCTACGGCGGACGTGGCCGTCTGACAGAGGTACAGCAGCCGCCGATCGGGCAGCAGGTCGTAGACCTCTACTCCCCCTTCTGATCGCTCCTGAAGATCGAGGCAGGATAAGCAATGGACGAAACTCAAGGCGCCGAGGGCGGGTCGAAAAAGAAGTCGCCGTTGATGCTTATTGCAGGCGTTGCCGCGTTGACTCTGATCGGCGGCGGAGGCGGCTGGTTCTTGGGAAGCATGATCGCGCCGGCTACACCGTTGGACGAGCATGCGACACCCGCTGGACACGCGAGCACGGACGAAGAAGGCAAAAGCGAGGGAATTCCGAAGATCTCCACCGAGGCCAACGGCGTTGTTCTCCTCGATCCGATCACGACGAACCTCGCCTATCCTTCGGAAAATTGGGTCCGGCTCGAAGTGGCACTGGCGTTCAAAGGACCGGCAGAGCTCTCCCTTGCTGAGGAGATCCATCAGGATATCCTTGCCTACATGCGCACGGTCTCGTTGCAGCAGATCGAGGGACCGCGCGGCTTCCAGTATCTGAGAGACGATATCCAGGAGCGTGTGAACATGCGCGCGCAAGGCAAGGTGTCGAGTGTGATGTTCCGTACCATGGTGATCGAGTAACCTGCATCCAAGCCTGCGGATAACAGGGGATGGTCTGCCGCCGCTGTTGACCGCCACCTGCAAGGGTGAGATCGAAGGTCGATGTCCAGAACCTTCGTGTCCGCATGATTCGGCTGATCTTCCTTTTTATTGCGGTCCTTGCGACCCCCGAACTGGCATTCGCACAGCAATCGCCGGCGGATCTCTTGAATCTTCCCGTCGACGGTTCCGCTGCAGCGTGGATCATCCGAACCTTCGGCCTGCTCACAGTTCTCTCGGTTGCGCCGGGCATCCTGATCATGGTGACGAGCTTTCCGCGCTTCGTTATCGCCTTTTCCATTCTCCGCTCGGGCATGGGCCTTGGAACAGCGCCTTCCAATCTTGTGCTCATTTCCATGGCCCTGTTCATGACGTTCTACGTCATGGCCCCGACCTTCGATCGCGCCTGGAACGAGGGGGTGGAGCCGCTGTTGGCCAACCAGATTGAAGAAGCGGAGGCGGTACAGCGTATTGCCGAACCCTTCCGCGCGTTCATGAGCGTCAATACGCGCGACAAGGACCTCGCGCTCTTCGTCGATCTCGCCCGCGAGCGGGGGCAGAGCGTCGGCACGGCGGAGGCCATCGATTACCGCGTGCTGATCCCGGCCTTCATGCTGTCGGAAATCCGTCGCGGGTTCGAGATCGGCTTCCTGATCATCCTGCCGTTCCTTGTGATCGACATGGTCGTCGCCGCCATCACCATGGCGATGGGCATGATGATGCTGCCGCCGACCTCGATCTCGCTGCCGTTCAAGATCCTGTTCTTCGTCCTGATCGACGGCTGGAACCTGCTCGTCGGCAGCCTTGTGCGATCGTTCAGCTGACCCCTCAGAAGGCCACCTTTAAACCTTCATTTACCATAGCTGGAGCGCTTGGAATCGCGTTCCTCGATTTAAAGAACTTGGCAAGAATTGGCGTGCGAGTTTGCCTCACACGACGGGTTTGGTAGCCAAAGATGCGGCACCGAGTGGCATGACGCCGGGCTGTCGTGACCGGAGGGGAAACCCAACCGGTATGTCCCCCACCTAGTATTTTGTCAAAGGGACAAGCAAGTTATGACGAGCATTCTCACCAACACTGCCGCTATGTCGGCTCTCTCGACCCTGCGTTCAATCAGCGGGCAGATGGACGAAACCCAGGCCCGCGTTTCCTCGGGTCTTCGCGTCGGCGGCGCATCGGACAACGCAGCCTACTGGTCCATCGCAACGACGATGCGTTCGGACAACATGGCTCTTTCCTCCGTCCAGGACGCCCTCGGCCTCGGCGCTGCCAAGGTTGATACCGCCTACGCCGGTATGAACTCCGCCATCGAAGTCGTAAAGGAAATCAAGGCCAAGCTCGTTGCCGCCACCGAAGACGGCGTCGACAAGGCGAAGATCCAGGAAGAAATCACTCAGCTCCAGGATCAGCTGAAGGGCATTTCTCAATCGGCTTCCTTCTCGGGCCAAAACTGGCTGCAGGCTGACCTGTCCGGCGGCACTGTGACCAAGGACGTGGTTGCCTCCTTCGTTCGCAACGACAGCGGCCTCGTCTCTGTCAAGAAGGTCGGCTATGACCTCAGCAGCAGCACCGTTCTGTTCGACACGGCTGCAGCTGACAAGGCCGGCATCCTGGACAAGAACGCGACCTCGGGCACGGCTTCGGCCAACCTGACGGAAGTCAAGATCGTCAAGGAAGTCATCTCCACGAAGACAGCTGACGACCTGATCGCTGAAGGCGCGACCTATAACGCCACAGGCATGAACATCGACGGTGCCGGCACGGACTACATGGCCACCTTCACCGTTGGTGGTGAGACCTACATCCGTAAGTACGACAACACGGGCGCTATTCAGACCGACGCCAACGGCAAGGAACTCTGGGCTCGCGTCGTTGCACTGGATGCTGTTGCCGACGCGGATCTGATCGCCAAGTCTGAAACGGCATACCAGACGACGGGTGCCACCTTCACCGACGGCGCCGACACCTACTACTATGCTGAAGACCAGGTAACCGAGACGAAGAAGGTAACCGGACTGACCAAGGACGCCATCCTCAGCGTCACCGGTGCTTCGGTCAGCGGTCGTGTTGCTGACGTTGCTGGCGAAACCTACATTCAGCTTGAAGAAGGCAAGGACCTGTGGGTCAAGGCTGATGTTGGTAACGCAACGGACGAACTGGTTGGCATCTCGATCAACGGCGTGAACTATGACGTCGATGAAGCCAACACGACGCTGCCTGCTGCTCTGCAGGGTGCTGATCTCGGCTTCTCGGTCTCCGATTTCGATCTGGCAGACCTTGACACGATCGGGACGGCACTTGGTGCCGCTGCCGGTCAGGAAGAAGCTGTCGCACTCGACTTCATGATCCAATACGTCGATACCGCACTCAACAACATGACGAGTGCTGCGGCGAACCTGGGTTCGATTTCGATGCGCATCGACCTCCAGTCGGAGTTCGTCTCCAAGCTCAGCGAATCGATCGATGCAGGCGTTGGCCGCCTGGTCGACGCTGACCTGAACGAAGAATCGACTCGCCTCAAGGCTCTGCAGACGCAGCAACAGCTGGCCATTCAGTCGCTGTCGATCGCCAACTCTGCATCGCAGAACGTCCTGTCGCTCTTCCGTTAAGATCGACCCATCGAGACTGAAAAGCCGCACCTGGCAGCAGGTGCGGCTTTATCTTTTTTTAAGCTTCGCCTGCTACGCGCGCGCACACGCGGAAGCTGCATACTAAAAGTTCATGGCTGCCGTTTTTTCGTGGGCTGCTTAGCGCTTCATTAACCAAACCAGCATTAGCTAGCGTCATCGAGACGGTGAGTTAACCTTGAATATTAACAGGTTAGCAAGCATGAAGCTGTGCGCCGTTACCGGTGAGACCGGAATGTCCCTTCTTTATCAGCCATTCAAGGGGCACTACACGTATGACTAGCATTCTGACAAACACTGCGGCCATGTCCGCTCTCCAGACCCTGCGTTCGATCGGGTCCAGCATGGAAGAAACCCAAGCCCGCGTTTCCTCGGGTCTCCGCGTTGGCGGCGCATCGGACAACGCAGCCTACTGGTCCATCGCAACGACGATGCGTTCGGACAACATGGCTCTGTCGGCCGTCCAGGACGCTCTCGGCCTCGGCGCCGCGAAGGTTGATACCGCCTATGCCGGTATGGAATCGGCCATCGAAGTTGTGAAGGAAATCAAGGCCAAGCTCGTTGCCGCCACCGAAGATGGCGTCGACAAGGCAAAGGTCCAGGAAGAAATCACTCAGCTCCAGGATCAGCTGAAGGGTATTACACAGTCCGCCTCCTTCTCCGGCGAAAACTGGCTGCAGGCAGATCTGTCCGGCGGCGCGATCACCAAGGATGTCGTCGCTTCTTTCGTTCGCAACGACAGCGGCCTCGTCTCCGTCAAGAAGGTGAACTACACCCTCGACGGCACGACCGTGCTCTTCGATAGCGCCGCAGCTGACAAGGCAGGCATCCTTGATAAGGTTGCTACGAACGGCACGTCTACGGCTGCGCTAACCGAAGTCAAGGTCATCAAGGAAGTCATCTCCACGAAGACAGCTGACGACCTGATCGCTGAAGGCGCGACCTATAACGCCACAGGCATGAACATCGACGGTGCCGGCACGGACTACATGGCCACCTTCACCGTTGGTGGTGAGACCTACATCCGTAAGTACGACAACACGGGCGCTATTCAGACCGACGCCAACGGCAAGGAACTCTGGGCTCGCGTCGTTGCACTGGATGCTGTTGCCGACGCGGATCTGATCGCCAAGTCTGAAACGGCATACCAGACGACGGGTGCCACCTTCACCGACGGCGCCGACACCTACTACTATGCTGAAGACCAGGTAACCGTGACTGCGAATGTCACTGGCCTGACCAAGGATGCTATCCTCAGCGTCACCGGTGCATCGGTCAGTGGCCGTGTCGCAACGGTAGGTACCGACACCTACATTCAGCTGGAAGAAGGCAAGGATGTCTGGGTCAAGGCGAACCTTGGCAACGCGACGGATGACCTTGTTGGCCTCGACATCAACGGCGTGAACTACGACGTCGATGAAGCCAACGTAACGCTGCCTGCCGCTCTGCAGGGTGCTGACCTTGGCTTCTCGGTCTCTGACCTTGACATCACCAATCTTGCTGCTGCCGGCGCACTTCTGAACCCCACGGGCACGGCCGCAGAACAGGAAGCCGCTGCTCTCGACTTCATGATCCAGTACGTCGACGATGCTCTGGAACTGATGACCAGTTCGGCTGCCGACCTCGGCTCGATCGCGATGCGCATCGACCTCCAGTCGGAGTTCGTCTCCAAGCTCAGCGAATCGATCGACTCCGGCATCGGCCGCCTGGTTGACGCCGACCTGAACGAAGAGTCGACCCGCCTGAAGGCTCTTCAGACGCAGCAGCAGCTGGCCATCCAGTCGCTGTCGATCGCCAACTCCTCGTCGGAAGTCATCCTCTCGCTCTTCCGCTAAGAGTAGATCCACTCTCACGTATGAAGGCCGCCGGGCAACCGGCGGCCTTTTTCGTGTTTCGGCACGATCTTCACTTTTTCTTAGGACGGATTAATCCTGTTTAACCTTTGTTAACCAATCCTGCCTTAACTGGGCCCATCGAAACGATGGGTTAACCAAGACGAAGAACTGGTTAACGGCATTAAGCCAAATCATCGTACCCGGCGCATCCGGGATGTCCCTCATCTAGCCAATTCAGGGGCAACTACAAATGACCAGCATTCTCACCAACGTCGCCGCAATGGCCGCGCTCCAGACCCTTCGCGGCATCGACTCGCAGATGGAAGACACTCAGGCACGGGTGTCGTCCGGACTTCGCGTCGGAACCGCATCCGACAACGCCGCATATTGGTCCATCGCCACGACCATGCGGTCCGACAACCTTGCACTTTCAACTGTACAGGATGCGCTCGGACTTGGCGCCGCCAAGGTGGACACGGCCTACTCGGCCATGGAAACCGTTGTCGAAGTGATGAAGGAGATCAAGGCAAAGCTTGTCGCCGCCACGGAAGACGGTGTCGACAAATCCAAGATACAGGAGGAGATCAGCCAGCTTCAGGATCAGCTGAAGAGCATCTCGGAATCGGCATCCTTCTCCGGTGAGAACTGGCTGCAGTCAGACCTGACCAACGGCCCCGTCGTCAAGAGTGTCGTCGGTTCCTTCGTACGGTCGGAAGACGGCAGCGTCTCCGTGAAGAAAGTCAACTACACACTCGACAGTTCGACGGTCCTTTTTGACCAAGGGACCCAGATGGGACTGCTCGACCGGGAAGCGGTCACAGGGGCGGATACGGTTTCTCTCGCTGATGTACCGGTAGCCATCTCCAAGGTCTCAACGGCGACGATCACGGACCTTACCGCGGCCGGTGGAACGCTCGGCACGACGGCGATCACCGCTCCAGTAGCCGATAACGTCGAGTCGTTTACGACCACGGGGGGCGACCTCTACGTGCGCTACTACAGCGACACTGGCGTGATCCAGCTAGACGACAACGGCAACGAACTTTGGGCCCGGGTAGTAGCGACGAACGTTGTTCCGGCAGATCTGGGCGCTGCACATCACGCAACGGGCGCGGACATGGCGAACGGCGCCAACGTGTTCTACTATCAGGAGGACATTGCCAACAAGACCGTCTCGGTCACCGCGCTGAGTGGCGCGGACGTGATAAGCCTCAACGCCTCCGGGCTGAACTACAACATCAGCGGCCGCGTTGCCACGGAAGTCTTGGATCCGACAAACGTATGGATCCAGTTGGATCCGACCACGGATGTGTGGGTCAATGCGACCACCGTAGCTCCGGCACCGACGGATCTAAGCGAGCCAACGGCGGAAGGCATCCTGATCGGCGGCGTGCCGTACTACATCAATGAGACCAATCAGACACTACCAGCCGAACTGGTGGGGGCATCTCTTGGCTTCTCCGTCAGCACCCTCGATATTACCGATCTCGATGCCGTCGCCGCGCAAATGGGAGGCATGTCTACGGAAGCCGATGCTTTGGACTTCATGGTGCAGTATCTCGACACTCAGCTTGAAGCCATTGTCAGCGCCACGTCGGCTCTCGGTTCCATCGCCATGCGGATCGGCATGCAGGAGGACTTCATTTCCAAGCTCACCGACTCCATCGACTCCGGTATCGGCCGTCTGGTCGACGCCGACATGAACGAGGAGTCGACGAGATTGAAGGCGCTGCAGACCCAGCAGCAGTTGGCCATACAGTCGCTGTCCATCGCCAACACCGCTTCCGAAAACATCCTGACTCTCTTCCGCCAGTAAGCGGAGCCCGGCTAGGGGCATCTTCGTCCCGCCCTGCGGATTGAAAGTCACGATGGAAGACCGCGCTCCACCCGGAGCGCGGTTTTTGCGTTCGCAGTACGCAACAGAACCCCCTTCACATCGCCGGGACCTCGGTTCCACCTGCTCGGCGCAAGCCTCGGCTGATACTGCCTGTTAACTCTTTCTTAACGAAGGGCAGACCGCCTCCCATGATGGGAGCAACAGGCGGAAAAGCATCATGCCCTTTGCCGGCCTTTTTCGAGGCATCGCGCATTTCTGGCAGGGGCACGATTCAATGACCAGCATTCTCACCAACGTCGCGGCCATGGCGGCACTCCAGACGCTGCGGCAGATTGATCGCGACATGGAAACGACGCAGGCACGCGTGTCCTCGGGCCTGCGGGTTGAGACGGCTGAGGACAACGCCGCCTACTGGTCCATTGCGACGACAATGCGCTCCGATAACAGCACGCTTTCCACCGTCCAGGACGCTTTGGGTCTGGGGGCGGCCAAGGTGGACACTGCCTATGAGGCGATGGAAAGTGCCATCGCGACGGTCCAGGAGATCAAATCGAAGATTGTGGCGGCCTATGGCGTCGGTGCCGACCGCGCGAAGATCCAGGAAGAGATTACCCAGCTTCAGGAGCAACTGCACAGCATCTCGGAATCGGCAAGTTTCTCCGGCGAGAACTGGATCCAGGGAAAGATCAGTGACGGTGGCGATCCAGCCACGCTCACCGCGCAAGTGAAGGAAGTGGTATCTGCATTTACGCGTGGTCCGTCAGGTGAAGTTGCGGTCACGACCGTAGACTACATCATGGACTCCACCACCGTGCTCTTCGATACCAGTGGTGGCAAGCTTGGGATCCTCGACCAGGATCTGGTCTATCTCGGACCCAGCGAGACAGTGGTCACCGCAACCATTGACGATGGGACGACCGTAACAACATCCGAGTATCCCGTTGCCTTCCTGACCGACAAGCAGATAGCCGACCTGGGGATAGCAGATGCCGACCCTTCAGCGAATGTGTTCTCTGACGGAACGACGTCCTACATGAGGGTCGCTCCCGACACCTGGGCTCAACTGACGACAACCGACCCGGCCTCAGCCGTTCCAGCAACAACGGCTTCGGTTCATAGCTATGGCGGCGATACCTTCTTCTTCGCCTTCACCGTCGCGGACGACCTTACGTCGAGAAGGATTGGTCCATCCGTTGTCACACTGGACATCACCAAACTGGCCGAGATGGGCGTCACGTTCAATGGCAAGGTACCAGGCTCCATTGCCAAGGATGAAGATGTCCTGGATGTCATGACGAGCTTCATCGATCGCCAACTGCTGGCCATGACCAGTGCCGCATCTAGCCTCGGCTCGATTCAGAGCCGCATCGATCTTCAAGAAAACTTCGTCGCTTCGCTCATCGACGTGATTGACAAGGGTATTGGCCGCTTGGTGGACGCTGAGATGAACGAGGAATCCACCCGCCTCAAGGCGCTGCAGACGCAGCAGCAGCTTGGCATTCAGTCCTTGTCTATCGCCAATACCAACGCGGAAAACATTCTCACGCTGTTTCGTCAGTAATCCGCTCCGGCGACGAAAGAGCCGCCGCGGGGGCCATCTTCACCTTCGCGCAAGTTTGATCGCCTACCGTGTTAGCCATTCCCCGGAGTGCGTGCGGCACGTAAGGGGCGGAGGCTGCCCGCTGGTTGAAGTGGCGGTCTTTCGCGTGGACGAACATTGATGACCAGGAAAAGCGATGACCGCCTCAATTGCCCGCTATCTGAAGGACTTTGGCGAGCCGACGCCGCTCCCGCTCGTCCTCGCCGATGATAAAGGCGATCCCGGCTTTGGCGAGAGCTTCCCCAGCTTGGAGGCAATCGAAGTTCCCGTCGATCTTGAGGAGGAGCGTGCAGAGGCCCGTGCTGAGGGTTATGACGCAGGCCTCACGGAGGCGCGACGAATTTGGGCAGAGGAAAAGGAGGCGGTGCTTAAAGCACATGCCGACGAGATCTCTGCTATCCGGGAGAAATACGAGGTCGAGATTGCTTCCCTCGTCGAGAGAAAGCTAGGAGAAGCAGCCGTCCTTATAGCCGAAGCGGTCAGCAATCAGACAGCGCAGGTATTGGCGCCGGTTGTGGAGGACGCACTGGTCTCCAAGGCCGTCGATGATCTCGCGGACTTATTGCGAACTGCGATCATCGAGGGCGACGCGGGGGCAGTGATCATCCGTGGCCCCGCGAGCCTCTTCCGGAAACTGAGCTCGAGCCTATCCCAAGAGCACGCAACTGTGCTTCGTCACGTTGAAGCGGTTGACTTGGATATCACGGCTGAGTTCGGGGACGCTGCTCTAGTCACTCGCCTCTCCGCCTGGAGCGCGCGCCTCAAGGAGGTGCTGGCGTGAGCGAAGGCGAAAACCACCACCACGGCAAAAACGAGATCATCATCGTCAAGCGCCATCGTGGTGATCACGACGGCGCTCATGGTGGCGCCTGGAAGATCGCCTATGCGGACTTCATGACCGCCATGATGGCTTTCTTTCTTGTGATGTGGCTGGTCAATGCTGCCAACGAAGAGACCAAGGCTTCGATGGCCAGCTACTTCAATCCGATCAAGCTGTCTGACGAAACGCCTGCGCAAAAAGGTATCGAAAAACCCGTAGATCAGGCGGAGGGTGAGGAGCAGAGGGAACGGTCGCAAGTGAAGGCCGATCAGGACACCGTCGGCTCGGCGGCAGCAACTGGCGAAGATCTCACCTCGACCTCGGGCGACGAGACCAACTATTCCGAGGCCGACTACTTCGAAAACCCCTATTCGGTCCTCGCCGAGATCGCACAGGAAGTCGGCCAGCAGGCGAACGTCAGCGCAAAGGGCGAGGGTGGCGCGGCCGATTCAGGTCCCTCAACGGGTGCAGATGGTGGAGAGGCTTACCGCGACCCGTTTGATCCGGACTTCTGGACGAAGCAGGTACAGGCAACAAGCGCGGAGGATCAGCGAGAGGTCGAGCGTGTTCAAGCTGCCGAGTTACAGTTGGAAGCAGACGAGCAGGCAGCCGCGATCGCCGCGCCGCAACCGCGCGATGATACCTCCTTGCCCGTAGCTCCAGCTGACGCTGCCAAAGCAGGGAAAGCGGCCGAGAACTTCCCCGACGCCACGTCTGCGAATCCAAGCATTGATCTTGAGAAAGCGGAGGATGTGGCAGAAGAGCTTCGCAAGCAGATAGCCTCAAAGATCCAGGGAGTGGCCGGGAAGCTCGCAGAGGGGTTGGTCGTGACGCCGGCCGAGGGGGGGCTGCTCGTAACGATTTCCGATCAAGCAACGGATCCGATGTTCAATGTGGGCTCCGCAGTTCCCCGGCGCGAGATGGTGCTGGCCATGGAACGAATTGGCCAGGTTCTGAAGGATCGAAAAGGCAGCGTTCTCATCCGCGGCCATACCGACGGACGGCAGTTCAAGGGAACCGAGAACGACAACTGGCGTCTTTCCATGTCACGAGCGCACAGCGCCTATTACATGTTGGTGCGCGGCGGGCTTGCAGAATCACGTGTGAAGCAGGTGTCTGGTTATGCCGACCGGCGTTTGCAGGTCGTTGATGATCCCTTGGCGGCCGCGAACCGACGGATCGAAATCCTCGTGCAGGCGGATGAGGGATGAGAACGGTTCTGGCGGATCTGCGAACGCTCCTTGTCTCAACCGCTGCTTTGGGACTCGCCCTTTTTTCTGCAGGGGGTCTTGCGGCGCAAGAGGATGCAGCTCTTGAACCTTACGTAATGCTGCGTTCACTGCAATTCGTCCAGGACACGGTCGTGGCCGGCGATCATTCCGCCGCCGAGATGCAGCGCTTCATGTTGAGCAAGATCGATCAGCGCCTGCGCTCCGCATCCCTTGCCGTTTACGACGATCCCCGTAACGTCGATGCTGCGCTGATATACGCCATGAGCGGCGGCAATCCGGAAACCCTTGAGTACCTAGTAGGCAGGGACATCGCAGGAAATTTCGACACCCGCGTCGCCGATGCCCTCCGAAAGTACCTGGCGGGAAAGGGTACGCTGATCGCTACGTCTTTGGGAGACATGGCAAAGGAGTATCGGGATCAGCGAATAGGCCCTTATCTCGCCCTGGTCAGCGGGAACGTCACGCTTCCGAAAGATCCAAAAGACGCGCTGTCCTTCTATGATATGGCAAGATTGTCTGCTCCCGGCACGATAGTGGAAGAGGCAGCCCTCAGGCGCTCGGTCGCCATTGCCGCCGACGCCGACATGGTCGACAAGGGCTTGGCCTATGCGCGCCAATACGCGCGACGGTTCGTCCATTCCCCTTATGCAAGCCAGTTCGCCGACTTCTTCGTGCAGTTGGTGGTCGAACACTATCCTCAGGTGAGCGAGGAAGACCTCGATGGTACGCTGGAGTTCGTGGACCTGGACCGTCGGAAAGAAGTCTTTCTCAGGATTGCCAGAAGTGCAGCGCTGAAGGGAGTGGGCGAACTCGCACGCTTGGCCTCGGCAAAGGCAGCATCGCTGTCTGGGCTGGAGAATGAACCGCCGGAGGCGATGGTGACGCTCTACAGCGGGCTCGCGAATATTCCGACACCTAACGTGGCTGCCGTCGCAGATGGGCTATTGGCGATTCCAGACGATCAGTTGTCTCCGCGGGATCAGGCGCTACGCCGAGCGGCACGGGTCGTGGCTGAAGAGGTGATACGTAGACCCGCGGGCGAAAGCCTGGGGCAAGTTGAAGCGGTCACAATTCCAGTAGCACCAGACGCGGTCACACCTTCCGTGTCGTCCGAGAATGACCTCTCCGGATCTGCTCAGGCCGCATCTATCGTCCCTGCGAGCAGTGCTGTTGAACTGGATCCCGAATTCAAAACCTTCGTCGAGACCGGACGCTCGAAACTGAGTGCTGTCGATGATCTTCTGGAGGAAGAAGGTGTGAGACCATGACGCTTGAGGTTCTTGCGAAGCCAGCCCCGAAAGAGGCGCCGTCGAAGCCTGGTGGACGGGCCGCGGCTCGATCCGAGGCTCAGTCTGAGGGGGAGGCGTTCTCCAGCGCACTGTCGAAGGCCAAGCGTGGAGTGACGTCCGGCGATACCGTCGGCAGAGCTGACCGTTCCACCTCACCTGCCCCCGCAGAGGACGCCGAACGTGCTGTGAAAGATGGAGCTCGCTTGCCCGGCTCACGTCTGAAGAGTGGGGAGGATCCTCTTGTGAAGGAAGAGGACCCTGAAACAGGCGGGGCTGCACACACGACTCCTTCGCCTGAAAAAAGCATAACGCATCGCCGCGCGTCGGCCATTGAACCATCCACTGACGAGGTGCAGAGGCCGGTGATTGCGGCTGCCACGGAAGAAACGCCCGAGGGAGGAGAAGAGGAAGCGGCTGCCCCTCAGAATGCTGCCGAGTTGCTGACCATCCTGGTGACCCCTTCTGCCGCGGTTGCTACGGGCGCCGGAGCTCGGGCGGCCAATCCGGCTGAAGGCCGCAAAGCCTCAGATCCTGCCCCCGAGCGTGCTGCGAAATCAATCTCTGGCGCCGACATCCCGAAGGCGTCCGCCGACGCTATTGATATGCCGAGTTCCGAAGGCCCGGACAACAGCGTCGACCGGAGCTTTCGCTTCATCAACGCGAAAAGCGGCGCTGTGAACTCCGAGCTGACCACGGCGGCTCAATCTCAAGATCTTCGTGCTCCGGACACTAAAGCTGCCATGCCGCAAGCGGAGAACGTGATCGTGCTCGATTCTCGCCGCTTCATAGGCTTTCAGACTGGCGCCAACAGCGCTTCCTTGATGGCAGCCATGGTGGGTGACCAGGCTTGGACGGCCGCCATGCAAGCCGACGCGAGCCTTTCCAACATTGCCACCCAAAGCAGCTCAGGCTCAGTCGTCCACATGCTGAAGCTGCAGATGACGCCTCACGATCTTGGCACAGTGACGGCTACGCTTAAGATGAACGGCGAGCAGTTGCACGTTCAGCTTACGGTGGAGACACGGGCGGCTCATCGGCAACTAAGCGAAGACAGTAGTGGCATGCTGGACGCGCTACGGTCACAGGGATTCACGGTTGATCAGGTCACCATCAGCATTGCCCCCTCCGCGGAATCAGATCCGCAGAAAGGGCAGCAGGGGGCGCAATCGGGCCAGCAACAGGCGATGGGACATGGCGAGCGCGAAGGCACCAACCGCAACCAGACTGGCGAGCGGTCTGTCGGCGTAGCTGATGACAGGAATGGCGACGATGATGCAGCTTTGGACAACGCGCCGGCAGTGGGTGCTGGCGGCGCTGGCAGCACTGGTGATGGGCAGCTCTACCTCTGAGGGTATGGCCTCGCCTGGGGCCTGTGAGCAGGAGATACAGGCGGCTGCGGCCAAATATGGTGTACCTGAAGGGATACTTTATTCTGTTGGGCTTACCGAAACCGGCCGTAAAGGCAGCCTCTACCCCTTCGCGATGAATGTCGAAGGCAAGGCCTATTACCCCCCGTCGCGCTCGCAAGCGCTCGCCGAGTTCGACGCTGCGAAGCGCGAAGGGCGCAAACTGATCGACGTGGGCTGCATGCAGATCAACCACTACTTTCACGGGGAGCATTTCTCTTCGCCCGCCGAGATGTTTGAGCCTAGGCGCAACGTGGAGTACGCGGCGAAGTTCCTTAGCAACCTACACGCGCGGCATGAAACGTGGACAATGGCTGTGGCGCGCTATCATGCTGGGCCTAACAACGACCCCGCGCAGCAGAAATACGTGTGCCGAGTGATCCGAAATCTGGTCGCAACCGGCTACGGAAACTGGACGCCAAGCGCCCAGCAATTTTGCCAGAACAGCAACTAAAGGTAGCATTCAGAGCCTACAAGACTCGCAGGCGTTTTGCGGCGGCTTTGCGGCCGGAATCAGGCATGGCAACTGTGCGGTGGAGGGCTGTTAATATTATCCACTGGAAAATTGTGCCTTAAGTTCACGTCGCATACTAGATGTAGTGCAAATCGTGGGCGCGTGGTTAATCAACTATTAATTTGTTTGGTTAACTTCCTACAGCTTGTGCCCGATTCCACCGATTCGTACCCATAGCTCCATCGAAACACCACAACTGATTCGGAGGCGGACGGATGATCGTAGTGGTTGATGAGCGTGAGCTCGTTAAGAATGGCTATACCTCCCTTTTTGGCCGAGAGGGCATCCCTTCGACGGGGTTTGATCCCGCGGAATTCTCGGAATGGGTCAATACGGCCGCAGACGGCGACATCAGTGCTGTTGAAGCCTTCCTGATCGGTCAGGGAGACTGCATGCTGGAGCTGCCGCGGACCATCCGCGACCGCTCGCAGGCCCCCGTGATCGCGGTCAGCGATCAGCCATCGTTGGATGCTACGCTCGCGCTTTTTGACAGCGGTGTGGACGACGTCGTGCGCAAGCCCGTCCACCCTCGCGAAATTCTCGCAAGGGCAGCCGCAATTCGGCGCCGACTGAAGGCGATTGCGAATTACACGGACGTTGGCCAGATCCGAGTTTTTTCCGACGGCCGCGATCCGGAGATTGCCGGCGACGTGTTCCCGCTGCCGCGCCGTGAACGTCGTATCCTGGAGTACTTGGTTGCCAATCGCGGCCGACGCGTATCCAAGACCCAGATCTTCAACGCGATCTACGGCATCTTCGACGAGGAAGTCGAAGAGAACGTGGTCGAGAGCCACATCAGCAAGCTGCGCAAGAAGCTGCGCAAGAAGCTCGGCTTTGATCCGGTCGATTCGAAGCGCTTCCTCGGCTACTGCATCGACTGGAGCTGAAGCTCTTCGATTTCCGCTCCTCCCTCAAGAAGCGGAAATCAGCCAGCCTCACGCAAGGCCCGCCACCTAGTCTCCCGGTACATAACTACAACGAGGATTTGCTATGAGCCTCTACGGAACCATGAGAACCGGCGTGTCCGGCATGAACGCCCAGGCAAACCGCCTGAGCACGGTGGGCGACAATATCGCCAATGCCTCCACCGCAGGCTACAAAAAGGCTTCGACGCAGTTTTCGTCGCTAGTCTTGCCGTCCGGGCAGGGGTCATACAACTCGGGCGGCGTCAACACCGCCGTTCGCTACTCAATTTCAGATCAAGGAACATTCAGCTACACCACGTCAGATACGGACCTTGCGATCAGCGGCCGAGGGTTCTTTATCGTCAACGGCTCCGATGGGGTTAACTACCTTACACGCGCCGGATCATTCCAGCAGCTCTCAGATGGTAGTCTCGTCAATTCAGCCGGTTTCAAGCTGATGGGCTACCCGTATAGTTCAACCGCCGATCCGACGATCGTCATCAATGGCTTTGAAGGCTTGAGTGAGATCAATCTGAAGAGCGGGGCGATGAGCACGACCCCTTCCTCTGCCGGTTACATTACCGCGAACCTCCCGGCAAATGAGGTCGTGGGATATACTAAGCCCACGTCACTCATTGCATATGATAGCCAAGGGAATAGCCGCAAGCTCGACTTCACCTACGAGAAGACCGCGGACAACACGTGGACCGTGTCAGCCTCTTACACCGATCCGGTGAGCGGAACGTCCCAGTCAGCGCTTGCGACGACCACGCTGGTGTTTGACGCAGCGGGTAAGCTGACTACCCCTGCTGGTGGCCTTGTGACCACAAGCGCCCTTACCATCGCAGGCGCAGAGCTCAACGCAATCGAAATCGACATCGCTGGAATGACGCAGCTGGGAAGTCCCTTCTCGTCAACGGGCGACATCAATGGCAGTGGCGCAAGCGCAGTTATCGGCTACGAAATCAGTAGCGATGGCATAGTAGCGCTTAAATATGAAAGTGGGGATCTTGTACCAAAGTTCAGGATTTCCATGGCTGACGTTCAGAGCCCTGATAAGCTGAAGCCGCTAGCAGGCAATGTTTACACCCAGAGCAACGACTCCGGCGTCATCGTCATGGGTTATGCCGGCAACGGCAGCTACGGCACCATCCTTTCGGGTGCGCTTGAGGACTCCAATGTCGACATCGCCGAAGAGCTGACCTCAATGATCGAGTCGCAGCGCAACTACACCGCCAACTCCAAGGTCTTTCAGACCGGTTCCGAACTTATGGAAGTTCTCGTCAACCTGAAAAGGTAACGGGTATTAGTTCCCAGAGGCAGTCAATATGACCCTTTCGTCAGCACTTTCTACGGCACAATCCATCCTCAGCAATACCGGTGTCCAGACCGGCGTCGTGTCGAAGAACATCTCCAACGCTCAGAGCCCCAACTACGTGCGGCGTTCGGCGGTGTTGACGACAGGTGGCAACGGGGCTCAGGTCGTCGCAATCAACCGTTCGCAGAACCAAGCGCTGCAGCGACAAACGATCGAGACGTCATCAATCTATAGCGGTCAGGCAGTTCTGTTGGCCGGCCTGCAGGAAATGAAGTCGTTGATGGGAGGGAACGACTACGAAACGTCTCCCTCCAACCTGATCGCGAACCTGCGCAACAGCCTTCAAACGTGGGCCAGCAAGCCCGGTGAGACAACGCTCGGGGCCACCGTTGTTTCGACCGCCCAAGATGTCGCCAATGGTCTGAATACTGCCTCTAGCGAGCTTCAGGCGATTCGCAAGCGTGCCGACGATGAGATCGCACAGAACGTCGATACGCTGAACCAACTTCTGTCGCAGTTCGAGACAGCCAACAACAAGGTGAAGCAGGAGGTGGCGGTCGGAGGCAATCCGAACGATGCCCTCGATGAGCGCGACACGCTGTTGAAACAGATCTCCGAGATCGTTGGCGTGACTTCGGTGGTGCGCGAAAACCAGGACATCGCGCTCTACACCTCTGAAGGAACGGTGCTGTTTGAGACCCTTGCTCGCACCGTAACCTTCACGCCCACAGTGGCTTATGGAGCCGCGACGGTTGGCAACGGTGTTTACATTGATGGGGTGGCCGTCAAAGCAGGGATAGGATCGGATACCAGCGCCAAAGGATCCTTGCAGGCCCTTCTTCAGATCCGCGATGAAGTTGCGCCGCTGTTCCAGAGCCAGCTCGATGAAGTCGCACGCGGGTTGATCGTGGCCTTTGCAGAGAGCGACCAGACCGTTGTTCCGCCTGCGGCACCTATCCTCGCTCCAGGACTGTTCACGTGGACTCCCTCGCCGGCGCCGGTTCCTCCTGCGCTCACCCCGATGCCTGCTGACGGGGTGGTGCAGCCTGGATTGGCCAGCCTCATCAAAGTCAACGCGGCCGTTATTCCGCCATCGGGCCAGCCCGAGCGGATTCGGGATGGGGGCATCAACGGTGCTGATTTCGTCCAGAATGCGACGGGTGCTAAGGGCTACTCCGAACTCCTCAACAAGCTCGACCAAGCCTTCGACACGAAGATCACCTTCGATGCGGAGACGGAAATCGGAGGGTCTCTTTCCCTTCAGGCCTTTGCTGCCGACTCCATGGGCTGGTTGGAGATGCGCCGGAGCACAGCAACCTCGGCAGGTGAAAACAAGCTGGCGATGCTCAGCCGGGCGACGGATGCCTATTCAAGCGAGACCGGCGTGAGCTTGGACGAAGAGCTCGCCCTGTTGCTCGACATCGAGCAGTCTTACAAGGCGGCAGCGAAGCTCATGTCGACGGTCGACACGATGATGCAGGCCCTGCTGGATGCAGCGAGATAAACGATGAAAACATCTTTCATTTCATCATTAAGTGTCCAGACGACAATGCGCTATGCCGTGGCGAAGGCGCAGAAGGACATGGTCGCGGCCCAGCAGGAGGTGACGACCGGTCGACATGCGGATGTGGGCGTCGCGCTTGGTGCGACGACGGCTCGGAGCCTGGACCTGACGCGTGACGTGCTGCGCATCAAGTCCATGCTGACCACCAACTCGCTGGCAACGCAGCGGCTTGAATCCTCGGAAGAAGCGCTTTCGAAGATGTCGGACCGGAGCCAGGATGTCATGAACGCGCTCATCACGCTCGGCGACAGCAAAGACGCGACGATGATTTCGACCTTCCAGACATCCATTCAAACGGCCTTGGAGACCGTTGTCGGCTTTGCAAATACCTCAGTGAATGGGGAGTACCTCTTCGCCGGCATCAACTCCGATGTGAAGCCTCTCGAAGATGTTTCGGAAGCCGATTCTGCTGCTCGCCAGGCGCTCGATCGCGAGCTCGACATCTTCCTCGCCGCACAGGTTCCGCCTGTCACCAAGGATCAGATGACCACGGCGCAAAGCGCTGCCTTCCTTACGAAGATGGAGAACATCTTCGCTGGGACCGAAGCGTTGACGCCAGTTCCCCCTGCGGTGGCCGGAGCGGACTTCTGGTCCACGTTTGTTTCCAACGCATCAGACACCAGCATGAAAAGCCGGGTCAGCCAGTCTGAAGTCCTCGACACATCTACGAGCGCGAACACGAAGGGGATGCGTGACTTCATGTTCACTGCCTTCGTTTCGGAGATGTTCATCAACACAGCGACTTCGGACGAAGGGCGTAGGGAAGCTGCAGCCAGAGCGATGAGTTACGTCGGCACGGCGAAGCTCGGGATCGATCAGGAGCGCACGAGGCTGGGTCTTTCGGCTGAGCGCGTCAAGAAGGCTGACGAGACGCTCCAGGCGCAGAAGAACATCATTGAGACTCACCTCAACGACCTTGAGTCCGTCGATGCCTACGAGGCTTCGACAAGGGTGAAGGGCCTCGAGGCTCTCATAGAGACGGCCTACACGCTTACATCCCGCCTGCAGCAGCTGAGCCTAGTTAACTTCCTTCGCTGAAGAAGGACGTTCGTGAAAATGAAGGATACATGAATGTACCAGTTTTCATACGCCGAGATCATGGAAGATGGCGTCGCTGACGCCAAGGACCGTGAGCGGCAGGCGCTGGATAGATCGATCGAACTGCTGACGAACGCCAGGAATGAGGGCGGCTACTCTCGATCGACGATCGAGGCAGTCTATTACACGCGGCGGGTATGGGTCAGCTTCATCGAAGATCTGAAGCAGCCAGAAAACGAGCTTGGCGCAGAGCTGCGCGCAAACCTCATCTCGATCGCCATCTGGGTTCTGAAGGAGTGCGAGCGGATCAGGAAGCGGCAGTCCAACAATTTCCAGGGCATCATCGACGTCACCACCATCATCAGGGATGGACTTAAATGAAAAGTACGTTGCGCATCTCGCTGAAGTCCGGCGAGCGAATCTTTATCAACGGCGCAGTGCTGCGCGTCGACCGCAAGGTGGCACTCGAGTTTCTCAACGACGTGACGTTCCTGCTCGAGAACCATGTTCTGCAGCCGGAGGATGCGACGACGCCGCTCCGCCAGCTCTATTTCATAGCGCAGATGATGCTGATCAATCCGGAAGGGAAGGATCAATCTCTGGCGCTCTTCCGCAAGTCGGTGAGCATGCTGCTCAACTGCTTCCAGAACGAGGAGATCCTCGCGGAGCTGAAGCGGATCGATGGCATGGTTGCCTCCGGAAGAGCCTTCGATGCGCTTAAGGCCATCCGCGGGCTGTACCCGACCGAGGATCGAATCCTGAACAATCAGGAGATGACGCCGGCGACGATCGAGCAGATCCGCAAGGAGATCGCTCCATGGCGGTAGATCCCGTATCCACCGCGGCCTCCAATCCGTGGGCGAACGCTGCTGCCACCACCAAGGACGCAGATAAGGCCGGGCTGAACTATGACAGCTTCCTGCGACTCCTTATCGCTCAGATGAAGAATCAGGATCCGACCGATCCGATGGATGCCAGCGAGCAGATGTCACAGCTGGCTTCGTTTTCTCAGGTCGAGCAGACGATCCAGACCAATTCACACCTGCGCAGCATGCTGCAGGCTGAGGCGCTGACGCGAGCCGGCGATCTTGTCGGCAAGTATGTCCAGAGCGCCGACGACAAAGTCATGGGCAAGATCAAGGAAGTCGAGGTCTATTCGGATGGCGTCATCGCTATCACGGACAAGAACGAGAAGGTCCTGCTGCAGGCTGGTGTTGTGATCTCCGACACGGAAATCACCGCAAAAACGCCGGCTAAGGATACGACGGCGGGCGACGCCGCCGGTGGCTCGACGGAAGACTCTTCCGGCGGTACAAACACCTGAACATTACCAAGGTCCGAATGATTCGGACCGGAGCAGGCGACATGAACGAAGCCGACGCCCTGGATATTATGCAGGCGGCGATCTGGACCATCCTCGTGGCATCAGGTCCCGCCGTCCTCACCGCCATGGTCGTGGGCGTGGGTATCGCCCTTCTGCAGGCACTGACGCAGGTGCAGGAAATGACCCTCACCTTCGTCCCCAAGATCGTCGCCATCATGGTGGCGATCGGGGTGACGGCGCCCTTCATCGGCGCGCAGATCAATCTCTTCGCAACACTGGTTTTTTCCAGGGTGCAGTCGGGCTTCTAGCCGCCCGGAGCCCACCCTCGCGCAAGCTTGCCGTTCTATGCAGGGGGTGAAATGGCAGATTTGTCTGCCCCATCTCATGAAGAGACGGATGTACCATGGCGCAACCACCTGCACTCGTATTACCCAAGGTCGCCCCTAACGGGCGGGACATCGGCTTTGCCGCCGGTATCATCGCCATCCTGTGCGTCCTGTTCCTGCCGATCCCGACTTTCCTGATCGACATGGGGCTGGCCTTCTCGATCGCCTTCTCCGTGCTGATCCTGATGGTGTCGCTGTGGATCCAGCGGCCACTCGACTTTTCGTCGTTCCCGACGATCCTGCTGATCTCGACGATGGTCAGGCTGTCACTCAACATCGCGACGACGCGCGTTATCCTGTCCAATGGTAACGAGGGACACGACGCCGCCGGCGGCGTCATTGCAGGGTTTGCAAGCCTCGTCATGTCCGGTGACTTCGTCATCGGCGTGATCGTCTTCATGATTCTTGTGACGGTCAACTTCATCGTTATCACGAAGGGTGCCACGCGTATTGCCGAAGTCGGCGCTCGCTTTACCCTCGATGCCATCCCTGGCAAGCAGATGTCGATCGACGCTGATCTGTCAGCCGGCATGATCGACGAGAAAGAGGCGCAGCGCCGCCGCTCCGAACTTGAGCAGGAAAGCTCCTTCTTCGGCGCCATGGACGGTGCTTCGAAATTCGTTCGTGGCGATGCCATCGCAGGCTTGATCATCACCGCGATCAATATCTTTGGTGGCATCATCATTGGCTACTTCCGCTACGGTATGGAAATCGGCGAAGCCGCAGATGTCTTCGTCAAGCTCTCGGTCGGCGATGGCATTGTTTCGCAGGTGCCCGCACTGGTCGTCTCGCTTGCAGCTGGTCTCCTCGTCTCCCGCGGGGGATCCACAGGTTCCACCGACAAGGCTGTATTGGACCAGCTTAGCGGTTATCCCCGTGCGCTGTTCATGTCGGCAGGGCTAATGGCCGTACTGGCCCTCGTCCCGGGCCTGCCGCTGCTGCCCTTCCTTGCCCTCGGTACGGTCATGGGTTTCGGTGCCTGGATCATTCCGCGTCGGCTAGAGGCCGAGAACCAGGTGCGCCGCGAGGACGAGGAAAAGAAGGTCGTCCAGACCAAGGAAGCGGAGAAGGACTCCGTCAAGAGTGCGCTTCGGACGGCGGAGATCGAGTTGGCGCTTGGGAAGCAGGTTTCAACCCGTCTGCTTGGAGCACATCAGGAACTTGCCTTCCGCGTCGGAAAAATGCGCAAGAAATTCGCGTCACAGTACGGCTTCGTCGTTCCCGAGATCAAGGTGACGGACGACATCATGATCCAGGAGAAATCCTATCAGATCCGCGTCCATGGTACGACGATCGCATCCAATACGCTGCGTGTGGGCGACGTGCTCGTCGTCACGGGGGCAGGGCGCAAGCCGAGCATCCCTGGCGACGAGATACGGGAGCCGGCTTTCGGCATGCCGGCGGTGTCGATCCTTGAGACTTTCGCTGAGGACCTGAAGCGTGAGGGCTTCCATCCGATCGACAACGTCTCTGTCGTCCTGACGCATCTGTCGGAGGTCATCCGCAACAACCTGCCGCAGTTGCTGTCCTACAAGGACGTCAAGATCCTCATCGACCGGCTGGATCCAGAATATAAGAAGCTGGCGGACGAGATTTGCTCCTCGCACATGTCCTATTCCGGCCTGCAGGCCGTGCTCAAGCTGCTGCTCGCCGAGCGCGTCTCTATTCGCAACCTGCACCTCATCCTCGAAGCGGTCGCTGAGCTTGCGCCACATGTCCGCAAGACGGAGCAGATTGTGGAGCACGTGCGAATCCGCATGTCGCAGCAGCTTTGCGGCGACCTCGCCGACAATGGGGTGCTGCGCGTGCTTCGTCTCGGCACCAAGTGGGACATGATCTTCCACCAGGCGCTCAAACGCGACGCAAAGGGTGAAGTCGTCGAGTTTGACATCGACCCGCGCAGCCTTGAAGAGTTCAGTGAGCAGGCAACGAAAGTTATCCGTGAATTCATGGACAAGGGACTGCCCTTCGTTCTTGTAACCTCGCCCGAAACCCGCTCCTATGTCCGCATGATCATCGAGCGGTTGTTTGCCACGCTTCCAGTCCTTTCCCACGTGGAGCTTGCCAAGGGTCTCGAGATCAAAATTTTGGGCGCCATCTCGTGATGACCGACCCGTAAGGGATCGTGCTGATGCTTCTCGACCCGCAAGGGACTATTCTCGCGCTGTTCCTAGCGTTCTGCCGCATGGGGGGGTGCATCATGGTGCTGCCCGGTTTCGGCAGTGCGCGAGTACCAACAAACGTGCGGCTGCTGGTAGCGGTGGCCGTTTCCATTGCGGTCTTGCCGCTGCTTTGGGACGTGATCTACCCACGCGCCTCGTCGCCTGGTCCGCTCTATGTCGGATTGGTCTTCAGCGAGACGGCCATCGGCGTTGTTTATGGCCTGATTGCGCGCCTTTATACGCTCGGAATGCAGTATGCTGGGGCGATCCTGACCATGTCGGTGGGGTTCAGCGCGCCGGGCGGCATGGACGTTCTGGAGGATACGTCCGAGAACCAGCTCACCAACCTGCTGAGCTTCAGCGCTCTCCTGATGCTGTTTATGCTCGATTTCCATCATGTGGTTTTCCGCGCGCTGGTCGAGTCATATGCTGCGACACCACTGGGCGACGTTATCGACTCGCAGAAGATGTTGATCACGTTGACCGATACGCTGCGAGCAACGACAGATCTCATGCTGCGTCTCGCTAGCCCCTTCTTGATCTATGGACTGATGTTCAATGTCGGCATCGGCCTCATCAACAAGCTTGCACCGCAGATTCCGGTCTTCTTCATCTCGACCCCCTTCCTGATTGCAGGGGGGATGTTCCTTCTTTATCTGTCGATTGCCGCATTTATTCGTCAGTTTGCTGACGGGTTTGCGACTGTCTTCCTGTCCTTCTGAGGTTGCCATGGCGGAGCAGGCCCGCTCTCAAAAATTAAAGCGTCTTGTGGCTGTTCAGCGCCATTTGGAGCAGATGGCGGAAAGCGAGCTGGCTGCGACGGCACGCCACCGCGCCGAGGTTGCGCAGTCAATGGAGGTGGTGATCGATGCCATTGGATCCATGGAGCCCGTGCATCGGCAGTTCTCGCAGCATTATGCCGAGCGGTTCGGGCGGTTGACGCTCAAGGAGCAACAACTCGAAAGCGTGCAGCAGATCCAGGAGAACAAGGTGCTCAAGGAGCGCACAAAGGCGGAGCGCCTGGAAGAGCACATGAAGGAGGCGCGGGATCTTGAAGATCGCGAAGCCGCCGACGAGGCGATTTATGATCTTCTCGAAATCACATTCTCCGCGCCAGCCTCCAGCAAGCTTCAGAGGTCATAGTCTTATCCACGGTATGACCGCTGCTCGTAGAGCGAAGGCGGAAATACGCATCAGATCAAGATGTTGTTGTGGCGCTGCAGCCAGTTTGGCTGCCGTGCTGCCTCCATTGCGAAAGGAACTGACGTGGCGATCTCACCTCCAAGTGACCTTGTCCTTGACGTGATAAGGGCGGCAGACCCTGCAGATGTGCAGGCTGCTCAGGCCAAACTGAAGGCGAACAAGGCGGCTTTCGCTGCCACCAGCCTGGCTGAGGCAGGCGCAGGATTTGGTGCCGCGGTCGACATCATCTCGCAGCCTGCAACCAAGGCAGGCCTGGCCAATGCGGTGGAGGGCCAGCAGACGGCGGGGATGCCGGACGAGTATCGTAAGTTCGAGGCTAGCATTCTGCAGAACTTCATCGGCTCTATGCTGCCGAGTGACAGCGAACAGGTATACGGCAAAGGCTCTGCCGGTGAGTTCTGGAAGAGCATGATGGCTGAGCAGATCGCCGAGAGCATGTCCAAGACAGGCGGCATTGGAATTGCCGAACAGATGTACTCGCAGGCACTCGCGAGAAGCGAAGGCAAGGTTGTGAACGCGACGACCGATGAGCAGGATCGCAGCCAGGCGATGAGGCTTATCACTGATTTTGAACGACAGGTTCTGGGCCTCTCGGCCGCCAAGGAAAGCTGAGGCCTGACAATGAACAGCACTGGGACAGGAAGCATGGAAGTCTTATCAAACGATCATCGCATCAAGACGGTGCTTGGTCGGCTTGAGATGATCGTTGACAATGAGAACCAGCGGATCGGTAGCGACCCGCAGTTCGATCTTAAGGTATCGAACGCGCACAAGAGTCGTTGCCTCTACGAGCTCACGATGCTGTTTCGCACCACCGACCCCCAGGAGCTGGCGGTCACGCACATCGACCAGATGCACACGCTGAAAGACAAGCTGGCGCTGAACGCACGGCGCGTGGAGGCGCACCTGCATGCGGTGCGTGCGGTGGCAGACCTTCTAAAGAACGCCGCCCGTGAAGCTGACGGCGACGGGACGTACACTCAGGAACAATTCCTCTACAGCGAGAACTGATGCTGAAGCTTCTGCTCACCGGCCTCTGGGTCTGCCTTGTCACGCTTGGCGCCGTATACATGTCCGTCCAGTGGTCGGCGCCGCCGCCGCCGGTCGACGAGGACGCGGCGCGCAAGGAAGCGCTTCAACTCGTCCGCGGAGAATCTCTGACCATACCTGTGATCTCCGACGGCGTGATCACAGGCTATTTCCTTGGTCGGTTCTCCTTCATGATGGACAAGGAGAAGATCAAGGGCGTCGATCTTCCGATGACGGAGTTTACAACGGACCAGTTGTATACGTTGCTGGTGGGCGACGAGATGATAGACCTGGGCAATCCAGGAGCCTTCGAGTTGGAAACCTTCCGAACCCGTCTCAAGGACGATCTCAACCGTCGGCTCGGTGAGGGGATGGTTGCCGAGGTGCTGGTGGAACAGCTGGACTTCCTCTCAAAGGAGGATATCCGGACGAATGTCGCCCGCGAGGGGAAGCGACCGGTTGCCGCAACAAAAATCGTGCAGGGCGTTGCCGTCGAAGAGGCGGCGCCAGCCGCACACTGAACGCTCATCGCGTTCCCCGCCAATCCTATTCCAGAAAACAGGCTTGAACTTGTCCGCAGAGCAACGGTAAGGCATGTCCGGGCGGGGCTGTCTCTGGCAATCTCGCCTGACCTTTGATCTGGATGAGGGGATATAGGCGTGGCGGACATCATCGACGGAAAGCTGGCCGCAGGATCGGTTATCGATACGGTCACCAAAGCCGCAAAGACGCTGGCGCAGGAAACCGGGTTGAGACCGGGTCTCGCGGTGGTTATCGTTGGCGACGATCCCGCCAGTCACTCGTACGTGAACTCTAAAAGCAAGATGGCGGAGCAATGCGGCTTCAATTCCGTTCAGCATAGCCTGCCGGAGACCACGACCCAGGAAGAGCTGGAGCGGCTTGTGGCGACGTTGAACGCCGACCCCGCGGTGCACGGGATTCTTGTACAACTACCTTTGCCGCGTCATCTGAAATCGGAGCCGGTCATCCAGTCGATTGTGCCGGAAAAGGATGTCGATGGACTGAGCGTTGTCAACGCAGGCAAGCTCGCCACCGGCGACCTTGCCTCAGGTCTCATTTCCTGCACTCCAGCAGGTGCGCTGATCCTCATCAACAAGATCCATGGCACTGATCTTTCCGGCTTGAATGCCGTCGTCATCGGCCGCTCCAATCTCTTCGGAAAGCCCATGGCGCTGCTCCTCTTGTCGGCAAATGCGACGGTTACCATGGCTCATTCGCGCAGCAAGGATCTCGCCGGAATCTGCCGCGGCGCCGACATTTTGGTCGCCGCTGTCGGACGGCCGCACATGGTGAAACGGGAATGGGTGAAGCCGGGGGCGACGGTAATAGATGTCGGCATCAATAGGGTCCCTGCGCCGGAGAAAGGGGAGGGGAAAACGAAAATCACCGGTGACGTCGCCTTTGAGGAGTGTGCGCAAGTGGCCGGGGCGATCACACCCGTTCCCGGAGGGGTCGGACCCATGACCATTGCAATGTTGATGGCGAACACCGTAGTTGCAGCTCACCGGGCCCTGGGGCGTCCTACTCCCACGTTCTAAGGGGGCAATTGGAGTCGTTGCCTCGGTATATTTTGAGCCTCTGATCGACACAGACCTCGTACGGTGAGGTCTTGACCTTCGCTCAACAAGGAACACCTTACTTCACATCAGGTGGGGGAAGTCACTGCTGTTGCGGGCTTCTCTAACGAGATGTGGGAGGTTTCGACATGAGAAGAACATTCTGGGGATGCGTTGGCGTTACAGCTCTGATCGCAGGAAGTGTCTCTGCGCAGCAATTGAAGTTCGAGCCGGGCGAGGAAGCACGCTTCAATTGGCAAAGCTTCGAGGAATTCAAAGCGGCCCATGGAGATCTTGAGGGACAAAGCCTGACACTGTTTGGCCCTTGGCGTGGTGAAGATGAAATCCTCTTCAACAGCGTTCTTGCGTATTTCAACGCGGCAACTGGCGTCGACGGTCGCTACTCATCTTCGGAGAATTATGAGCAGCAGATCGTCATCGATACGCAGGCAGGGTCTCCGCCGAATATCGCGATCATTCCTCAACCCGGACTTCTCGCCGATCTTGCCTCAAAGGGATTTTTGACGCCTCTCGGGGAAGAGAATGCAGAGTGGGTAAAGGAAAACTACGGTGCCGGCGAAAGCTGGGTCGGCTACGGGACCTATGAGGGCCAGGACGGCAGCGAGCACTTCTACGCCTTTCCCTACAAGGCGGACCTCAAGTCGCTCGTTTGGTATGTGCCGGAAAACTTCGAGGAAGCCGGCTACGAGATCCCGAAGACGATGGAGGAGCTGATCCAGCTCAGCGATCAGATCGTGGAAGATGGCGGCACCCCCTGGTGCATAGGTCTTGGCTCAGGCGGCGCGACCGGTTGGCCTGCCACGGACTGGGTGGAGGACATGATGCTACGCACTCAGTCACCGGACAACTACGACAAGTGGGTTTCCAATGAGATCAAGTTCGATGACCCGGCTGTCGTCGGCGCGATCGAAGAATTCGGTAAATTCGCAAAGAATGACGACTATGTCAGCGGCGGGGTAGCAGCAGTAACCTCCACCGACTTCCGGGACAGCCCAAAGGGGCTCTTCGACATTCCGCCGAAGTGCTATCTCCACCACCAGGCATCCTTCATTCCCTCATTCTTTCCCGAGGGGACGGAGGTTGGTGCGGATGCGGACTTCTTCTACATGCCCACTTACGCATCCAAGCCTGAACTCGGTACGCCGGTGCTGGGTGCAGGAACGTTGGTGGCCATTACAAAGGATTCACCCGCAGCACAGGCATTCATAGAGTTCCTGAAGACGCCGATTGCTCATGAAGTCTGGATGGCTCAAGCTGCCTTTCTTACGCCCTACAAGGGCGTGAACGTCGATGCCTATGCCAATGATCCGCTGAAGCGTCAGGGTGAAATCCTCACCACAGCCACTACCTTCCGTTTCGACGCATCCGACCTCATGCCCGGCAAGATCGGTGCCGGAGCCTTCTGGACCGGCATGATTGATTATGTCGGCGGCAAAGAAGCCGAGGCTGTCGCGGCCGATATCCAGCGCGCATGGGATGGCTTGAACTGAACAATTCGCGGGCCGTCGGTGCTGGCGGCCCGTTTGCGTTCAAGCAACAAAAGCAGAAACGGGTGCGGGGCTGAGGAGGGGACCACATGGCATCGCAGATGATATCGGCCATCGGCGTGGTGGTCGCTGGCGTATTCGCCTGTGCGTTGTACTACTGGTTGTCGGACAAGCTCCTCCAGGTCATTTTCCCTGTTTCGGACAGCAACATACAGGTGGCATCTCGCAACCTTAACCGAAGGAGCCTGGTTCGTCCGTGGCTATTCCTCGGTCCGGCACTGATGCTGCTTGGGGTTTATCTTATTTACCCAGTCATCGCGACCTTCATCCTGTCCTTCTACGACAGGTCGGGGGCGAATTTTGTCGGCCTCGCCAACTATCGCTGGGCGTTCTACGACGCCGGGTTCCGGCAATCCATCTTCAACAATCTCCTTTGGCTCGCGGTCGTGCCGGCAGTCTGCACCTTCTTCGGCCTTGTCATCGCGGTACTGACCGACAGGATCTGGTGGGGCAATATCGCAAAGAGCCTGATCTTCATGCCGATGGCCATCTCCTTCGTCGGCGCCTCCGTGATCTGGAAATTCATCTACGAGTATCGAGGCGGCAACGAGACCCAGATCGGCCTCCTCAACGCGATCGTCCAGTTCTTCGGCGGCGATCCGCAGGTCTGGATTGCGCTACCGTTCTGGAACAACTTCTTTCTCATGGTGATCCTGATCTGGATTCAGACGGGATTTGCCATGGTCATCCTGTCTGCGGCATTGCGCGGGATACCTGAGGAGACGATCGAGGCGGCCGTCATCGACGGCGCGAACGGGTGGCAGATCTTCTGGAAGATCATGGTGCCGCAGATCTGGGGAACGATCGCCGTAGTGTGGACGACGATCACGATCCTGGTGCTGAAGGTCTTCGACATCGTGCTGACGATGACGAACGGCCAGTGGGACACGATGGTCCTTGCCAATTTAATGTTCGACTGGATGTTCCGTGGCGGGGGAGATTCGGGACGGAGCGCGGTGATAGCGCTCGTGCTCATGGCTGCTGTCACTCCGATCATGATCTGGAACATCCGTCAGGCAAATCGTGAAACGGAAGGCCACTGACATGGCATCGATGGCAATGGGAATCCGCCGTGTAGGCCTGCCACGCCTCCTTCTCCACCTTTCCGTTCTGCTGATCGTCATCCTCTGGCTTGTCCCGACAGCCGGTATCCTCATCACCTCGATCCGTGACAGGGACCAGATTACCACCTCGGGGTGGTGGACCGCGTTCTCAAGCTCTACGCAGACGCAGGCGGCTCGTCTGGGCGCTCCGTCTGCAGCCCAGCAACAGGGCTCAAACTACGTCATATCCGGAAACGTGTTCGAAGACGGCGTGGAAGGCAAAGTCCGCGAGTTCGGCATACGGATTGCCGATCCAAGGGAGTTTGAGGCGGGGGAGACGGCGGATCTCGGCGAGGGGGAGACGCTCGTCATCAACGAGGACGGGACCTACATCCATAGCAAGACAGGTCCCTTCGACGGGGAGCGAGGGCGACGGGTTTACTTGGCCGTTGCCACACCGCCCGTTTTCACGACCGAAAACTACGAATCCGTCCTGACATCGCAGGGCATTGGGCAAGCTTTTGTCAATTCCCTGACTGTCGCAGTTCCGTCCACGATCATCCCCATTCTCATTTCTGCGTTCGCCGCCTATGCGCTTTCGTGGATGGAGTTTCCTGGACGTGCGCTCCTCATCGCGCTGGTTGTGGGGCTGATCGTTGTGCCGCTGCAAATGTCGCTGATTCCCCTTCTTCGTCTCTACAATGAGGTCGGCTCTCTGTTGGGTGTGCCGTCTCGAAGTTTTGTGGGTATCTGGCTGGCCCACGCAGCATTCGGGATGCCGCTCGCGATCTACCTGCTGCGCAACTACATCGCGGGCTTGCCAAAGGAGATTATTGAGTCCGCCCGCGTGGATGGCGCTAGTGACTTTGAGATCTTCATGAAAATCGTTCTTCCCCTGTCCTTCCCGGCGCTGGCATCGTTTGCCATTTTCCAGTTTCTCTGGACGTGGAATGACCTCTTGGTCGCCATGGTCTTCCTTGGCACGAGCCGCGACCAAGTAGTTCTGACGGGCGCTCTGAACGCCCTGCTTGGTTCGATGGGAGGAAACTGGGAGATACTGGCAGCATCCGCGTTCATCACGATCATCGTCCCGGTTCTCGTGTTCTTTGCGCTCCAGCGATATCTGGTGCGGGGTCTGCTGGCAGGCTCCGTAAAAGGAGGATGAGCAAGATCGCCATCTGAAACACAGATCTGTTGGAGCCGCAGGACGTGATTTTAGGAGACGTCGTGTAGGATTGTGGGCAGGCAAGTTCTTTCCGTTGCAGGCTACGAAAACAAGAGGGGGGTTGCATGACCGGCGTCGTCTTGAAGGACATCCGGAAGGCCTATGGGCAAATCAAGGTAATCCACGGCATCGACCTGGAAATCCAGCAGGGAGAATTCGTCGTCTTCGTGGGCCCCTCGGGCTGTGGGAAGTCCACCTTGCTGCGTATGATCGCGGGGCTTGAGACGATCACTGGCGGTGAGTTGTTCATCGACAACCAACTCGTCAATGAGGTGCCCCCATCCAAGCGTGGAATCGCGATGGTCTTTCAATCCTACGCGCTTTACCCGCACATGACCGTATACGACAATATGGCCTTCGGGATGCGGATAGCACGTGAAAGCAAGACCGAAATCGACCGACGCGTGCGCGCGGCGGCGGATATCCTGCAGCTGGCGCCTTATCTCGATCGACTACCCAAGGCCCTGTCGGGTGGCCAGCGGCAGCGTGTAGCCATCGGGCGGGCCATTTGCCGAGACCCCAAGGTTTTTCTTTTCGACGAGCCGCTGTCAAATCTCGACGCCGCCTTGCGGGTCGCTACGCGCATCGAGATTGCCAAGCTGAAGGAGTCGATGCCGGATACCACGATGATCTACGTGACCCACGACCAGGTGGAGGCGATGACCCTTGCGGACCGGATCGTCGTACTCTCCGCGGGCCGGATCGAACAGGTGGGACCACCGCTCGCACTCTACGAGCGGCCGCAGAACCTGTTTGTGGCGCGCTTCATCGGATCTCCCGCGATGAACATCATTCCGTCGCGGATAACGCAGACAGGAGACACAACGACCGTCACGCTGCCCGACGGCAAGGCGGTGAAACTGCCTGTAGCGACCCATGCGCCCGAGATGGGCAAAGCAGCGAGCTTCGGGGTGCGACCCGAGGACCTTTCCGTTGTCGAAGGCGATGACTTCCTGTTCGAAGGCAAGGTCGCAATAGTGGAAGCGCTGGGTGAGGTCACCTTACTGTACCTCGAGCCGATCGGGGACCATGAGCCGATCATCGCCAAGATGCCCGGGATCTTCGCTGCCAGAAAGGGAGATACGATCCGCTTGGATGCGGCGCAGGACAAACTTCATCTGTTCGATGCTGACGGCAGGACCTACCGAACCTAAAGGATGCGGAGGTCATTCCCGGACGACGTTGGCTTTGTCCGAAAACCCTTCGTTAAGCTTGAACGGCTAGCGTTCTTTCGCTTGATAAGGAGATAGGTCGTGGGCATCCACAGCGGCGGCAAGAACCACTTTCTGAACAAGGAACAGTCATTCATGTACGACCGTGAGCCACGGTTTCGAATGGAAGACACGATGAATGCCGCTCGCATCGAATATACCGAAAAGGGCGTGATGAACATGGCTTCGCGGCGCTGCGACGTGCTGCGAATCTCGATGAGCGGAGCAGTTCTCGGCTTACTCACCCAATACAAGCTGCCGGAGCAGTTCTACCTCGATATCCCCGATGCGCGGATCACGAAGGTAGGATGCTTGCTGATGAAGACTTACTCCAACAACACGATCGAGGTGCGCTTCCTCAAGCTTCTGACGCAGAAGGAGCTGGATAGGATCTTTGTGTTCAGCACCCACCCTGCGCATCGCGACAGGGTTCTGGATATCCGCTCCTGGTAGACGAATAAACCGTATCAGGCAAAACGGCGGCTTCCGTGGCGTCCGCCCTGTTCAGGCAAAGACGCTGGCTCCCAGGTCGGCCGGACCGGCATTGCGCCGGAAGACCGAGAACAACTCGCGGCCCATCCCGAACTCATTGCCTGCCAGTTCCGCCTTCGCAGGTTCGCGAGCCGCGAACTCTTCGGCATCGACCAGCACTTCCAGCGTACCCTGTGCCGCATCCAAGCGGATGATGTCGCCATCGAGGATGCGGGCGATGGATCCACCATCGGACGCCTCGGGTGTTACATGGATGGCTGCGGGCACCTTGCCGGACGCGCCGGACATGCGACCATCCGTAAGGAGCGCGACCTTATAGCCACGGTCCTGTAGGACTCCGAGTGGTGGCGTCAGTCGATGCAGTTCTGGCATTCCGTTCGCTTTTGGTCCTTGGAAGCGGACGACGGCGACGAAATCCCTATTGAGTTCGCCCCGCTTGAAGGCGTCCTGTAGTTCCTGCTGGTCATTGAACACGAGGGCCGGGGCTTCAACGACATGCCGCTCCGCCTTGACCGCGGAAATCTTGATCACAGCCTTACCGATATTGCCTGTTAGCATCTTCAAGCCGCCGTTCGACTGGAAGGGCTCCTCGATCCTCGCGAGAACCTTCGGGTCGCCACTCTCTTCCTGCACCGGATCCCGAACCACGATGCCATCCATGCCGAGCTTCGCTTCGACCGTATAGGCGTCAAGGCCGTGACCGACAACAGTCCGGACGTCGTCGTGCAATAGCCCACCCTTCAACAACTGCTTGATCAGGAATCCCATGCCGCCGGCGGCATGAAAATGGTTCACGTCGGCAAGTCCGTTCGGATAGACCCGGGCGATCAGCGGTACGACATCCGAGAGTTCGGATATGTCTTGCCAGGTCAGCTGAATGCCTGCCGCACGGGCCATGGCGACCAGATGTAGCGTATGGTTGGTCGACCCGCCTGTTGCGTGCAGGCCGACGACGCCATTGACGATCGAGCGCTCGTCAATCATCTCACCGGCCGGTGTGAATTCATTCCCCAAGGCAGTGATCGCGAGAGCGCGTTTTGCCGCTTCCTTTGTCAGCGCATCCCGCAGCGGTGTGCCCGGATTGACGAAGGAGGCCCCGGGCAGGTGGAATCCCATGATCTCCATCAGCATCTGGTTGGAATTTGCGGTGCCGTAGAAGGTACAGGTTCCCGGGCCATGATAGGACTTTGATTCAGCCTCCAGCAGTTCATCGCGGCCAACCTTGCCTTCGGCATAAAGCTGGCGGATGCGTGACTTCTCGTCGTTCGGCAAGCCGGACGTCATGGGGCCCGCCGGGATGAACACGGACGGTAGATGGCCGAAGGAGAGGGCGGCAATGACCAAGCCTGGGACAATCTTGTCGCAGATTCCCAAAAAGACGGCCGCATCGAACATGTTGTGCGACAGCCCGATTCCCGCTGCCATCGCGATAGCATCCCGGGAGAAGAGCGAAAGCTCCATCCCTGGTTGGCCCTGGGTCACGCCGTCACACATCGCCGGCACTCCACCGGCCACTTGCGCAACACCGCCGACTTCCCGCGCCGCCTCGCGGATGATCGGCGGGAAGGTTTCATAGGGCTGGTGTGCCGAGAGCATGTCGTTATATGCGGTGATGATTCCTAGGTTGGGAACCACGTCACCAGCGAGATCACTCTTGTCCCTGGGAGAGCAGGCGGCAAAGCCATGGGCGAGGTTGCCGCAAGAAAGGACTGCACGATGCGGCCCCCGCGAGGCTGCTGCCCGGACTCGCTCGAGATAGGCCTCGCGGTGAGGCTTTGAGCGCTCCACGATACGTGCTGTGATTGCTTCTATGCTGGAGTGAGCAGCCATGGCCATATCCTTTGTTCAGGAGCATGTCGCTTTGACGTGGCAGACGCCCCGCCGGGTGCTCCGCAAGATTTGCTTCAGATCTTCACGGGGCCCAGTAGATACCTACCGGTGAAGCGGCCCGGTTGAGTACTGCGCGTATAGGCATCTCGTTTTCGTCGGTGCCGGACTGCGCCTTCTTCAGAACGTCCTTTTTTGCCTCACCCTCGATGTGGAGCACGAGCAGGTTTGCGTCGCTCAGGCTCGAGAAGGAGAAGGTGAGGCGCAGTTCATCGGCCCCAGGTGCTTCCATTGAGATGACACAGCGCGGCGCGGACGGATCGAGCGCTTCCGCGAGATGATTTCCGCCCGGAAAAAATGATGCCGTATGTCCGTCGCCCCCCATCCCCAGAATGACGACGTCGAAGGGTCTGGAAACGTCTTCGGTCTCCTGCGTCGCACGCGCTGCGGCCTCCTCGACATCGGGGCAATCATGGAAGAGAGGTATGAAGCGGGCAGCCCGTGCTTGATGTTGCAGGAGGTTGTCACGAACGAGGGCATGATTTGAACGCGGATCGTTGACCGGCACGAAGCGCTCGTCCACCAAGGTCACGGTGACTCTATTCCAGGCGATATCGCGGGTGGACAGGGCCTGGAAGAACTTCTTCGGCGTCGACCCTCCAGACACTGCAATGCTGGCCCGGCCCTTTGCCTCGATGGCCGCAGCTAGCCGATGCGACACCTGGTCTGCAAGCTTCTCCGCCAGCGTGGACGCATCCGCAAATTCGTGCATTGAGAGTTCAACCATATCACGATTCATGCCACGTCCGCCCGTCGCGTTCGATCAGTGCTATAGCCTGACTAGGACCCCAGGTTCCTGCTGTGTAGCCTTGAACAGCCTGGCCGGTTGCTTCCCAGCCGGAAAGGATGGGGTCGATCCACTGCCAAGCGGCCTCGACCTCGTCGCGGCGCATGAAGAGGGTCTGATTGGAGCGGATGGTGTCCATCAAAAGGCGCTCATAGGCGTCGGGATGGCGCACTGAGAACGCTTCAGCAAAGCTCATGTCGAGCGAGACACACCGCAACCGCATGCCGCCTGGGCCGGGGTCCTTGATCATCAGAGACTGCTTCACGCCCTCGTCGGGCTGCAGGCGAATGATCAACTGGTTTGCGTTGACGCGGCCGGCAGCGCTGTCGAAGATGCTGTGAGGGATCGGCTTGAAGGTGATGACGATCTCCGACACGCGATCGGCAAGCCGCTTGCCGGTGCGGATGTAGAAGGGCACGCCCGCCCACCGCCAGTTGCCGATCTCGGCCTTGATCGCGACGAAGGTCTCCGTATTGGAGACGCCGCCTTCCAACTCTTCAAGATAGCCTTTGACCGGGCCGCCTGAGGATGCGCCGGCACGGTACTGCCCCCGAACGGTCAACTGCTCGACATTGGCTTCCGTAATCGGCTTCAATGCGCGAAGCACCTTGAGCTTCTCGTCGCGCACTGCTTCGGCGCTCAACGAGGAGGGGACTTCCATCGCAACGAGACAGAGCAACTGGAGTATGTGATTTTGCACCATGTCGCGTAGCGCGCCAGCAGTGTCATAGTATCCCGCTCGGCCCTCTAGACCGACCGATTCCGCGACCGTGATCTGCACATGGTCGATATGCTCAGCGTTCCAAAGCGGCTCGTAGAGTGCATTGGCGAAGCGGAGCGCCATCAGGTTCTGCACCGTCTCCTTTCCGAGATAGTGGTCGATGCGGAAGATCTGGTCTTCAGGGAAGACCCTGCCGATCGTGTCGTTCAACTGCAAAGCCGATGCGAGGTCTCGTCCGATCGGCTTTTCGACGACGATGCGTGTCTGTTCGGTAATGAGCTTGTGGTCGCGGATCTTTTCGGAGATGGCGCCAAAGATCGAGGGGGCGACCGCCAGGTAGAAGGCACGAACGCTCTCCTCGCGCTCGTCCAGCAGCGTTTTCAGTTCACCCCATCCCTGATCCGACTTGGCATCGACCGCCACATAGAAGAGCCGCTTGCAGAATGTCTCGACCTCATCTTCCTTGTACTCACCGCGCTTGAGGTGCTTCTTCAAGGCCTCGCGGGCAAAGCTGCGATAGTCGTCGTTCGAAAGCGGGCTTCGTGAAGCGCCGATGATCCGCGTCGGTTCAAGGAATTGACCCTCGATCTGACGGTGATAGAGCGCAGGAAGAAGCTTTCGTTCTGCAAGGTCGCCCGAGCCGCCGAAGACGACGCAATCAAAGGGATCGACCGGTATTATCTGGCTGCTCATGGGGCTACTCGTTCAAATCGGCATTCACCGCTCTAGTAATCTAATCGATTTAATTATTCTACCCCTCAAGTCAGTTTTTGCCGGGGCTAAAGCCTGTCGCGAAGTGCAAACCAGGTCAGGGCGAGAAACAGCAACGGGTTTCGCAAACGTTGCCCGCCGGGGAAGCGCGGAACGTCCAGTGCCTCGAGGAGGTCAAGTCCATTGGGCGCGCCGGAAATACGATCCGCATACATCTTGCCACAGAAGTTGGACAACATCACACCGTGTCCGGAATACCCGCCAATCGAGGTCACGCCGGACAAAACCTCGCGCACGAAAGGCTGTCGAGGTAGCGTGATCCCAACATTGCCGCCCCAGGCATGGGTAATTTGGATGTCCTTCAGCGCCGGGTAGGTTTCAACGATCTGCTTTCGGATATAATCGGCAGTATCAGCGGGGTTTTTGGAGGAGTAGACTTCGCGGCCGCCAAACAGCAGTCGGTTGTCCTTCGACTTGCGGAAATAGCGCACAACGAACCGGGAGTCCGCGACAGCTTCTCCACCCGACAGCACATCGGGATGATCGTCCAGTGGCTCCGTCGCCGCAATAAAAGAACCAATCGGCATGATATGAGCCGCCGTTACCGGCTCCAGATCTTCGACGTAGCCATTGGTCGCGAGCAATACGCGATCGGCCGTGATCGTACCTGTTGCAGTGAGGAGCTCTATCCTGTTGCCCTGACGCTGCACGCGCGCGACCTTTGTCATCTCATACAGTTGCGCGCCTGCGGAACCGGCTGCACGAGCCAGTCCTACAAGAAGCTTCAACGGATTGATATGGCCTGTACCGGCGTCACGTACGCCGCAGTAATAGCGGGTTGAGCCGAGTCTCTCCGCAGTCTCCGCCCTGTCCATGAAGGAGAGGTGGGGATAGTCGTAGCGGTCGGCCGCGATCTCGGCATTGGCCCTGTAGTCCCGTTCCAGTCCTCGCTTGTGAGCCACGTTTATCTGGCCCGGCATGTAGTCCATGTCGATGCCGTGCTCGTCTGCGAAATCGAGTAGGTAGCGTTTGGCTCCTTCTGCCATCTCGAAAAGTGCCTTGGAGCGCTCGAAGCCGACCTGCTTTTCGAGTTCCTCCGGCCAAGCCCGCTGCCCAGTACCGAACTGCCCGCCGTTGCGGCCCGAAGCACCGTCGCCCAACCGATGAGCTTCAAGCAAGGCTACAGAGGTGCCACGTATGGCTAGATGGTAGGCCGCCTGCAGCCCCGTGAAGCCGCCGCCGACGATTGCAACGTCCACAGCCTTGGATTCACTGAGCGTCGGATAGGTGGGGCGATCCATCGAGGCTTCCTGATACCAAGAAATACCCGGAGCGATGGGGCTCTGCCACGGCGTCATGTCGCCCTCCTCAGACGTTGAGCAGCAGGAATTCACGTTCCCAGGGGCTGATCACCTGCATGAAGGTTTCGAACTCGCCGCGTTTTACGCCTGCATAAAGGCCGATGAACTCCTTGCCGAAGACCTCTGCCAGTGCCGGCTCCGCCTCCAGTTCCGAAACGGCCTCGAGCAGGCCTCTCGGCAGGTCGATCGTGCCTTCATTGGCAGTATGTTCCGTCGGCGGCTCCGGCTCCAGTCCCTTGGTTATGCCCAGCAGGCCGCAGCCGAGAGAGGCGGCAAGAGCGAGATAGGGATTGGCGTCCGAGCTCGGTAGCCGGTTCTCTACGCGACGCGCCGCCGCGTCCGAGACGGGAACCCTAAAGGCGGTCGTACGGTTGTCGTAGCCCCACGCATTGTTCACGGGAGCCGCCATGTCGGGCGTCAGACGACGATAGGAATTGACGTAAGGGGCCATCATCACGAGTGCCTTCGGCACGTAGTTTTGCATCCCGCCGATGAAGTGAAAGAACTCTTGAGACGGGCTCCCATCCTCATTCGAGAAGATATTGCGCCCGGTCTCGACGTCAATTACGGACTGGTGGATGTGCATCGCCGAACCCGCCTGTCCCTGCATCGGCTTCGCCATGAAAGTGGCATAGATGCCATGCTTCAGCGCCGCCTCCCGGATCGTCCGCTTGAACATGAAGACCTGATCGGCCAGTTCGATCGGATCACCGTGGCGCAGGTTGATCTCAAGTTGCGCAGGTCCCTCCTCGTGGATCAGGGTGTCAATCTCAAGGCCCTGCTTCTCCGAGAAGTGATAGATGTCGTCAATCAGTTCATCGAACTCGTTTATACCTGCAATCGAATAGCCCTGGCCACCCAGGATTGCCCGTCCAGACCGGCCCCGCGGTGGATGCAGCGGATAGTCCGGATCGTCATTCTTGGCCACGAGGTAGAACTCGATCTCTGGTGCTACGACAGGTCGCCACCCCCGCTCCCGGTAGAGCTCCACAACGTTCTTCAGCACGGCTCGAGGGGTATAGGGAACGCTCTCTCCACTCGTGCCGACGACATCGCAGATCACTTGCGCAGTGGGATCCGTTTCCCAAGGCACGACGGAAATGGTGGACAGATCAGGAACCAGCTTGAGGTCGCTGTCGCGCGGCTCGTAGCGAAAGCTCCCCGTCTCGTCCGGATATTCTCCGGAGATGGTATGCCGGTAGAGGGCGGAGGGGAGCGCGAGTGACGTGTTGGATGTGAATTTGGAAGACGGCATCATCTTGCCGCGGGGCACGCCGGCAAGATCCGGGGTGATGCATTCGATGTCCTCGATACCGCGAGTCCTCAGCCAGAGCGCCGCTTCCCGCCAGTCCCCTACGCCGCGAAGCGACGTCAGTGCCGGCTGCACGGGCGTATTGCCCGTCGACTTGAGGACTGCGCCTTGGGTCGAGGTGGAAGTGGTTTCTTTACGTGCCATGGGTCACCGGGGCGAGGTTGATCGAAGGCCGCATCATAGCCGCAGATCGTCAGTTGGCGAGAGGTCACCATTGACTTTGCGGAGATGATCTAAAACAGCAGGTCGACAAAAGAAGGAGCCTTCGCTTGGCCAGGAAGTTCGACGCGGTGATCTTGGGTGCGGGCGCTGCCGGCATGATGTGCGCGATCCGGGCAGGGAGCCGCGGTAAGAAAGTGCTGCTGCTGGATCATGCCAAAGCCCCCGGCGAAAAGATCCGGATCTCTGGTGGGGGACGCTGCAACTTCACCAACATTGATGCCGGGCCGAACAACTACCTCTCGCGCAACACCCATTTCGCAAAAAGCGCCTTGGCACGCTATACGCCCCGCCAGTTTCTTGATCTTGTGGAGCGTCACCGGATCCCTTGGCACGAGAAGACGCTGGGACAGCTCTTCTGCGACAACAGCGCCAAGGACATCATTCATATGCTGCTCGCGGAGATGCAGGCTGCGGACGTCGTGATGGAGCTGCAGCAGGAAGTCGCGGCGGTAGAAAGCATGTCGGCCGGCTTCCGCATTCGTCTTAAGGCCGGTGGCGAAGTCGAGGCGGGGGCACTTGTCATCGCGACAGGGGGAAAGTCCATTCCGAAGATGGGCGCCACCGGCCTCGCCTACCGTGTGGCGGACCAGTTTGGGCTCAATGTCGTTGAGACGCGACCGGGCCTGGTGCCGCTGACCTTGGACCCGCCAACCCTGGAGCGGCTCTCACCCTTGTCCGGTATCAGCGTTCCAGCCGAAGTACGTCACGGCAAGACGAGTTTCCGCGAGGCCGTTCTCTTTACTCATCGTGGACTGAGCGGACCGGCTATTCTTCAGATCTCCTCCTACTGGCGGGAGGGCAGTGCGATTGAGTTGAAGATCGGACCGGACATCGATTTTCTCGCGCTCTTGAAGGCGGCACGAAAGCATAACGGCAAGCAGGCGCCACAGACAGTGCTGGGGGAGGTGCTGCCGAAGCGACTGGCTCAGTTCCTGACGGAAAGCTCAACCGTCGGCGGCCAACTGGCGGACTTGTCCGACAAGGCTCTCGACGCGCTTCGCCAGACCGTCCAGGCGTGGTCGCTCACTCCGGCAGGGTCTGAGGGATATCGGACGGCGGAAGTCACAATCGGTGGCGTCGACACGAGCGAACTGGATTCGCGAACAATGGCCGCAAGACGCGTTCCTGGCCTCTACTTCATCGGCGAATGTGTCGACGTAACCGGCTGGCTGGGCGGCTACAATTTCCAGTGGGCCTGGGCCTCAGGGCATGTTTGCGGGGATGCGGTATAGGGGCGAGCGATTCAGGCGTTGTTAAGGGAAGGTGGGTGATCCTGCCTTATTGCCAGCCTATTTGCGCTGTTCAATGGCTGACATGCTCCCGCCGCGACATCGTAGGGAGCAAAACGACCGACATTGGGGATAGTCTCATGCAGAAAGCCCGCCGTGCTCAAGCCGTCGCTGTCGCTCAGGCCAAGGAGAGGGCATCGACGATGCGCCTGCGCCTCCTTGCCGTGAGCATTTGCGCAATTGCGGCTCTTCTTGCACTTCCTGCCGTCTTCTGAATCTAGCCTGTCGAGCGTTCTTTCGCCGGGAGTTGTATCGCGACGATACGGCGCCTCGTGCAGGTGCGTGAAACGCAGGTCTATGTAATTCAACAAAGGTTTCCTGCCGAACGAAACGGCGCACTCGCTGACAGTCGGAAACTCCGCTATATGCCGGAAACGGCGGCCTAATGCCGCCGTTCCGTTCTTGATTCTCGTGACTGGCACGGACGTCTACTGAGCCTGCGTCACGACCACCGGGATCAGCAGGTCTCCCCAGTTCCCGCCTCCGCCATGATGGCGGGCTGAGCGAACGAGCTCGACTGAGACACCGGCCTCCACCGCCTTCATCACCGACTGGTTGAGCCTATGCAGGTCATTGGCAAGCACCCGGATTGCCGCCTGCTGGTCGGAAGACATTGCAGAGGACTGTTCCTCGGCGCGTTCCTTGACTCGGGTCTGGACATTCATGGCATTTCTCCTCTTGTTTCCGGGGTTCTTGACGTCTCTCTCAGGGAAGAGGCGCATCATCACTCGGCGGCTGGTCGGAACTGCTCCGTTTCCGTCGATTCTTTCATTGCAGTGGTCGATGACATCCCGCCGGTGATCGCTAGGGAGACCGCGTCGAAATAACCGGTGCCGACCTCACGCTGGTGCTTGGTCGCGGTGTAGCCGTTGACCTCAGACGCGAATTCCGCTTCCTGCAGCTCCGAATAGGCCGCCATCTGGCGATCCTTGTAGCTGCGGGCGAGCTCGAACATTCCGTAGTTCAACTGGTGGAAGCCAGCGAGCGTGATGAACTGGAACTTGTAGCCCATTGCACCCAGCTCCTTCTGGAACTTGGCGATCGTCGCGTCGTCGAGGTTCTTCTTCCAGTTGAACGACGGCGAGCAGTTATAGGCGAGCTTCTTGCCCGGATGAGCCTTGTGAACGGCTTCAGCGAAGCGGCGCGCCTGCTCCAGATCCGGCTTGCCCGTCTCCATCCAGATCATGTCGCAGTGCGGAGCATAGGCGATCGCCCGGGCGATACAGGGCTCGATGCCGTTCTTGACCTGATAGAAGCCTTCTGCCGTACGGCCCGCATCGTAGTCGACGAAGGGACGGTCGCGCTCGTCGATGTCCGAAGTGAGAAGCTTGGCAGCTTCCGCGTCGGTCCGGGCGATGATCAAGGTGGGAACGCCCATGACGTCGGCTGCGAGGCGTGCGGCGTTCAGGTTGCGGATGTGGGCTGCCGTCGGAATCAGGACTTTGCCGCCGAGATGGCCGCACTTCTTCTCCGACGCGAGCTGATCCTCAAAGTGAACGCCCGCAGCGCCGGCCTCGATGAATGCCTTCATGATCTCAAAGGCATTCAACGGTCCGCCAAAGCCGGCTTCCGCGTCTGCAACGATGGGTGCGAACCAGGTGTCGACGGAAAGACCCTTTCCTTCAGCGGTCTCGATCTGGTCTGCGCGCTGGAGGGTACGGTTGATACGCTTTGCGAGCTCCGGCGCCGCGTTCGCAGGGTAAAGCGACTGGTCCGGGTACATTGCGGAGGCTGTGTTGGCGTCCGCAGCGACCTGCCATCCGGAAAGATAGATCGCCTTCAGGCCTGCACGGACCATCTGCATGGCTTGGTTGCCGGACAGGGCGCCCAACGCGTTGACGAAGGGCTCCTCGTTGATGAGCTTCCAAAGCCGAGTCGCGCCCATTTCGGCCAGCGAGTGCTTGATCTCGACCGAGCCGCGCAGGCGCTTGACGTCTTCTGCGGTGTAGGGTCGCTCGATGCCGTCGTAGCGCCCCTTCGGTGCGTTGGGGATCAAGTTGTAAAAATCTGTCATTTAATGCCCTCCTTAGCATTCTAAGTTATCCGGAGAGGCGAGACCGTGTCGCCCCTGCTTGTCACTGGATTTACAGCTTTGAACGCTTAAACGCGACAGAATGCATCGTTTCCGGTCCAAGAAACGGGTTACAATGTCTGAGGATTTGACTTCCGACAATGTGAAGATGTAAATCTTGTAAAGCCTTAGTGGCGACTAGATCTTGTAAAGAAGGTGACAAATGGCGGAACGCAAGATCTTTGCTGGTGCGAGAGTGCGGCGGGTCCGCATGAGCATGGGCCTGACGCAGTCGGCCATGGCGGACGGACTCGGCATCTCACCGTCGTACCTAAATCTCATTGAGCGCAACCAGCGCCCGCTGACCGTTCAGTTGCTGCTCAAGCTGTCGGCCGCCTACAAGGTCGACCTCGACATGCTTCAGGGTGAGGGCAATGGCCTTGCCGCCCAACTGCGAGAGGTTTTCTCTGAGCCGCTCCTTTCCGGCGAAATACCCGGCGACCAGGAAATTATCGAGGTTGCGGAGGCTGCACCGAACGCTGCACTCGGCGTAGTCAAGCTTTACCGCGCCTATCGCGAGCAGGCTGCCCGGCTGACCGACCTAGCAGATATGCTCGCCCAGGAGGGGCACCAGACATCGGTCGCCGGAGCAAGGCTCCCGATGGACGAGGTTCGGGAGCAACTGGAGCGTCGCCAGAATTTCTTCGCGGGCATTGAGGATGCGGCGGAACAGTTCGTTGAGCGGCTGGGCGCGAGCGAAGACGTTGCATCCGGCCTGAGGTCTTGGCTGAAGGCCGAACACGGCATCGCCGTACGAACTCTGCCCGTGCACGCCATGCCCAATCTGCGTCGCCGCTACGACCGGCACACGATGCGGCTCTTCCTGTCGGAGCGGATGTCTCCCTTCGACCGCACACGGGAACTCGCCATGGAAGTCGCGCTCCTGGCTTTGGGCAAGGAGATCTCTATCGAACTCGACGCACTCTCGCTTTCAACGGGTGAGGCACGGCGTATCGCCCGCTTCGAACTTGCTCGTTACGCCGCGCATGCGTTGATGATGCCCTACGGCCCCTTTCTGACTGCCTCACAGCGCGTGCAGTACGACATCGATGTCCTGAGGTCCCGGTTCAACGTCTCGTTTGAGCAGGTCGCGAACCGGCTGACGAGCCTGGCGCGGCCAGGAGCTGCCGGAATCCCGTGGTTTCTTCTCGAGCTTGACCACGCGGGCAACGCGATCCGCCGGGCGGGTGCCCAGGGATATCCGAAGGCAGCGTTCGGTGGGCAGTGTCCGAAGCTCGGAATCCACTCTGCCTTCGCGCAGCCGGGACAGGTCCTGGCGGAAGCTGTGGAAATGCCGGATGGAAGCACATTCCTCACCGTCTCGCGAACGGTGGAAGCCCCGCAAGCAGCCTTTGGGGAGCGGCTGAGGCGCACGGCGATCTTGCTCGGCTGCGAACTGCCTCTGGCAGCCGACACGGTCTACGGACCTGCTGTGGCAGCGGCGTCAGCGAGAGTGCTGGCGGGGGCGGCCTGCCGTCTATGCGAGCGGCAGGGTTGTCTGGCGCGCGCCGAGCCGCCGCTCACCCGGCCCCTCGGGCTCGACGAAATGGTTGCTGGGTTGAGCGCCTTCGACTTCCAGTGACGGTCTTGTTGCACTGCCGATTTTTGGCTTGTGGTGCCCGCCTTTCCTTCTTAGTCTCACGCCAGGGAACAGAGGCGCCTCATGGGGCCAAAAGGAACTGGAACAGGAGAGACTATGAAGAACAAATTGCTCCACCTACCTGCTTTCGCTGTCAGTGCGCTTCTCGCCGCGACTGCCGCCACGGCCCAGGAACGCGTCGTCCACGTCTACAACTGGTCGGATTACATTGACGAGTCTGTGCTTGAAGACTTCACGAAGGAAACCGGCATCAAGGTCGTCTATGATGTCTTTGATTCCAACGAGATCGTCGAGACGAAACTACTGGCCGGTGGGTCGGGCTATGATGTGGTGGTGCCGACCGGACCCTTCCTGGCGCGCCAGATCCAGGCTGGCGTGTTCCAGAAGCTCGACAAGTCAAAACTGCCGAACCTCTCCAACATGTGGCCGCAGATCACCGAGCGGTTGGCAAAGTACGACCCCGGCAACGAGTATGCCGTCAACTACATGTGGGGCACCACCGGCATCGGCTATAACGTCGATAAGGTGAAGGCTGCGCTGGGCGACGTCCCTGTCGATAGCTGGGACGTTCTCTTCAAGCCTGAGAACGCGGAGAAGCTTGCCTCCTGCGGCATCAACATCCTAGACGCCTCTGACGAAACCTTCGCAATCGGGATGAACTACGTCGGCAAGGATCCGGACAGCAAGGAAACCGCGGACCTCGAAGCAGGCGCCGAGGTCTACATGAACATCCGGCCGCACGTGAAGAGCTTCAACTCTTCGGCCTACATTGACGAACTTGCCAATGGTGACACCTGCATTTCCATGGGCTGGTCGGGCGATGTGCTGCAGGCCAAGGCTCGCGCGGAGGAGGCGGGTAACGGCGTGAACGTCGAATACGTGATCCCGAAGGAAGGCACCTACATGTGGTTCGACAATCTGGCGATCCCGGCTGACGCCAAGAATGTCGACGAGGCTCATGAGTTCATCAACTACCTGATGAAGCCCGAGGTGATCGCCAAGGCGTCCAACTACGTCCAGTATGCCAACGGTAACCTAGCCTCGCAGGAGTTCCTCGACAAGGAGGTGCTGGAGAACCCAGCCGTCTATCCTCCGCAGGAAACCGTCTCCAAGCTCTTCACCATCTCCCCCTATGGGCCGCGCGAACAGCGCGTGCTGAACCGGCTCTGGACGCAGATCAAGACCGGTACCTGAGCAGTATAGGAGGGGCAGGGTGATCCTGCCCCTTTCTTCTTGTCGCGGTGATAGAAAGCTCAATTTGGGGGCGGCATGGCCAAATCTCTGGGACCCGTAAAGCGCAAGTTCGAACCTTGGAACGATCCCACCGCACAACCCTTCATCCGCTTTGAAAACATCACCAAGAAGTATGGCGACTTTATCGCCGTCAGCAATCTCAGCCTCGACATATACGAACGCGAGTTCTTTTCCCTGCTCGGCCCGTCCGGTTGCGGCAAGACGACCTTGATGCGCATGCTGGCAGGCTTCGAGGAGCCCACAGAAGGCCGGATACTGCTGCAGGGCAACGACATATCAGGGGTGCCTCCCTATCGGAGGCCGACGAACATGATGTTCCAGAGCTATGCGCTTTTTCCGCACATGACAGTGGAGAAGAACATCGCCTTCGGCCTTGAACAGGACAAGCTTTCAAAGGGGGAGATAGAGGGGCGCGTTCAGGAAATGCTGAAGCTGGTGAAACTGGAAGAGTTTGCCAAGCGCAAGCCCGGGCAACTCTCCGGCGGACAGCGTCAGCGCGTGGCGCTTGCGCGCTCGCTTGCCAAGCGACCAAAGGTCCTTCTTCTCGATGAGCCACTGGGCGCGCTTGATCGCAAGCTGCGTGAAGAGACTCAATTCGAGTTGATGGACATCCAGCATACGCTTGGCCTTACCTTCCTGATCGTCACGCATGATCAGGAAGAGGCGATGACCGTTTCCGACCGGATCGCGGTGATGGACAAGGGCGTCATCGTTCAAGTCGATACGCCGGCCGAAATCTATGAGGCGCCAAACAGCCGCTACGTCGCCGACTTCATCGGCGACATCAACATCATGGAAGGCACTGTAGTCGCGCCGTCGGGCGACGTGTCGCCCCAGCCTGTTGTAACTCTCGATTGTGATGGACTGATTGTGGCAGTCGAGCAGGACTGCGCCGCCAAGCACGGCGATCGTGTCGCTTTTGCCATCCGTCCCGAAAAGGTACGCATCAGTCCTGACCAGCCCGCCGACACTTCCGTGAATGCGGCCTATGGCGAGGTTTGGGACATCGGCTATCTCGGCGATTTCTCCGTCTTCCTCGTCAGCCTTTCCGACGGAAGGATTGTCCGCGCGGCGCAGGCGAACGTATCACGCTTGGTGGACCGGCCGATCACCTTTGGCGACATGGTGTGGTTGAGTTGGCCAAGAGACGCCGGTCTGGTGCTGACCCGATAAGAGGAGAGGCGGCAATGGCAGAGATATCGACGACCTCTCATTCCGGGCCCGCACGTTGGTTGGTCGTGGCGGTGCCTTACCTGTGGCTCCTGTTGTTCTTCGCCGCACCTTTTCTGATCATCCTGAAGATCTCGCTGTCGGACACGGCGATCGCCATGCCCCCTTACACGCCTGTCTTCGACAGTTTTGGCACCCTCGGCAATTTTGTCTCCCAACTCGACCTGGAGAACTATTTCTTTCTCGCAGAGGACGCGCTCTACATCCAGTCCTACCTGTCCTCGTTGCGGATGGCGTTCATCTCCACTTTTCTTCTGCTGGTGATCGGCTATCCGATGGCGCTTGCCATGGCCCGCGCACCCTCCCGGTGGAGGCCAACGCTGGTGATGCTGGTGATCCTGCCTTTCTGGACTTCATTTCTGATCCGTGTCTATGCCTGGATCGGCATCCTGAAGCCGGAGGGTCTCCTGACAGTGTTCCTGCAGACGATCGGCCTGATGGGCCCCGACGAGCAGGTGCAGGTCTACCGCACCGACATCGCCGTCTTCATAGGCATCGTCTATTCCTACCTGCCCTTCATGGTTTTGCCGCTCTATTCTGCGCTGGAGAAGATGGACGGCACGCTGCTGGAGGCGGCAAATGATCTGGGTTGCCCGCCGCTGAAGGCGTTCTGGAAGATCACCTTCCCACTGTCCATGCCAGGCGTGATCGCAGGCTCACTGATCTGCTTCATTCCCATCGCCGGCGAGTTCGTCATCCCGGACCTCCTGGGCGGGCCGGACACGCTCATGATCGGCAAGACGCTCTGGACGGAATTCTTCGGCAACCGCGACTGGCCACTAGCCTCGGCGGTGGCGGTTCTGCTCCTCCTGGTGCTCGTCGTGCCGATCATGATCTTCCAGAAGCAGCAGCAGAAGGTGGGGTAGACGATGAAATCGGCACGCTTCGATCCCGTCGTTCTAACGCTGGGTTTCGCCTTCCTCTACATCCCGATCATCATCTTAGTGGTCTATTCCTTCAATGCGTCTCGGCTGGTGACCGTCTGGGGCGGCTTTTCACTGCAATGGTACGCGGCGATGTGGTCAAACCAGGGGCTGATGGATGCTGCCTGGGTTACGGCCCGCGTCGCTGTGTTGAGCGCCACGATAGGGACGGTCTTCGGTACCATGGCTGCGCTTGCGCTGGTGCGCTACAGCCGGTTTCCAGGCAAGACACTCTTCTCCGGCATGATCTATGCCCCACTCGTCATGCCGGAAGTGATTACCGGACTTTCGCTGCTGCTGCTCTTCGTTGCGGTCAACGTAGACCGAGGATTCTGGACCGTGACGATCGCCCATACAACGTTTACCATGTGTTATGTAGCAATCGTCGTGCAGTCACGACTGCTGACCTTCGACCGGAGCCTGGAGGAGGCAGCGCTAGATCTGGGGTGCCCGCCGGTGAAGACGTTCTTCAAGATCACGTTGCCCCTGATCCTGCCCGCGGTTCTGGCCGGCTGGATGCTGGCGTTCACCCTGTCGCTGGATGACCTCGTTATCGCGAGCTTCACCACCGGCCCAGGTGCAACCACACTTCCGATCAAGATCTATTCGCAGGTGCGTCTTGGTGTAACGCCGGAGATCAACGCCATCTGCACGATCTTAATCGCTCTTGTGACGATTGGCGTTGTCTTTGCTTCCATCGCATCAAAACGGTCAGAACTTCGAAGAATCCGCGACGAACATGTCGCGTTGCGCGGAAGCCTCTGAAATTTGGAGGCGCGTGTTGTGCGCCTGAGCTTCCGCCTGCCTGTGCTTGATTGTCGACCAGATGCTGCAAGTCACGGGTCCCAATAGCGGTAGACACGCATTTGCCTCGGGGAAATCAAGGCACCTCTATAGCCATTGCGTCTGGCCAGTTTCCGCCAATAAAGATGCGTTTAGCAACTTGCTCAGAGGAGCGGGAGATGACGGCGGACAGGGCCAGACCGCCATTCCGGGAGGAGACGATGCCGGAAAGCGAAACGTTGGAGCTTTCGTCCTCGATCATCGCTCTTCTCACCTGCAACACGCCCTCCGCCAGGCGAACTTCAAGCTCAAGCTTCTCATACTCAAAGTCTTCGCCGTCCGGGTTGAGCAGGGGCAGATAGCTTTGCGTGCTGATCCGTTCCAGGACGACGATCGGATCAACATCGGGAAGAGCTCCGGCCCTGCTTTTGATGCGGAGGTCGCCTCGTCCTGTTGCAAGCGCTCCAAAGGATGGCCGGTCGTTGAAGGAGATGTCCGCCTCCACTGAACCCTGGCCCTCGGGCAGGGGCCCGTCTAACCCCAGGCTATGTGAAAGTTGAGCGAGATCAGCGTCGCCTACAGCGAATCGTAGATTGCCTCCTGCACCAAAATTGGCGCCATTTCCAACAATGTGCCCAGTGAGCCGGCCCCCGGCCACGGTGCCGTCCAGGATGTCGACCCGAGCCTCTTCCGCGCCACTCATGATACTGACAGCCACCTCGGTGAGGCTGAGCGGCCCGAGGGTCGCCTCCTCTCCCGATAGCCGCAGATCAAGGGCGAGTGCAGCAGGGCTTTTCGGATTTTCCTTCTCCACCGGGGCTCTAGTGATGGCTTCGATGAGCGACCTCATGTCAAGGCTTTCGAACGCAAGGGTTCCGGTGAGGCGGGCGGTTTCCGTAGGAGGAGCGTAGAAATCCACCACACCACGTCCGGAAGAGCCGTTCAGCGAAAGCTGCATATCCTCGAAACGCAATGTCCCTTCTGTCGTGAGCAATTGCGCAGTCATTTGGAACTGCGTAACGGGAGGCAGTTCGAAACGCTGTGTGCCTGTCCAGGCGGCAATTTCGGCAACATCAGGCGCGGCGACCTCCAACTCACCGGAGGCAAAGCCGTATTCTGCCAGGTTTGCGGAACCGGCAAAGCGGCCACTGAGGAGCGGGGAGGCTACGCTCCCTTCGAACGGCGCCGTATTGCCGGTCAGCAACAGCAGCGGCTGCGGCGAAGACAGATCGAGGCGCACGACCTGTCCCCCAACTTGGGCCGTTACGTGTGCACTCGCGGGGGCGGAAAGACGTGGCCACTGGATGTCACCGTTGATCCCGGTGGCTCTCCAAGTTTCCCCTGTCGAGACGTCTTGGACCTCAATGCGGCCGTTTTCGATTTCAATTTCGCCAACTTGGAGATCGAGTGCCGGGTCAAGAGCCGAGCCGGATGCCTCGACACTGCGTGCAGCGGCGCTGAGTTGGCCCCCATTGGCCCAATCCAGCCGGCCATTGCGGTCCCTGAGGACGAAGATTTCTGGATTAACCAGATGAAAATCTTCGAACTCCGCCCGCCCTTGGATTGCTTGGTACAGACCGAATCCGGCAGACAGCTTGGTCGCCCGCGACAGGAGCTGGACCTCTCCGGACGATACCTTGCTGACCGTCACGCGCTCCACCTCGATGCGCGGCTGTGGCCAGAAGCTGAGGGTTGTCTCTCCTTCAATCGCGACGTCGTGACCCGTCCATCGCGCGATGGCGCGCTCGATCCCGGCGCGCACGACGGTAGTCTGGATTACGAACGGCGCGGCCACGCGAAACAGGACCACGATCAGGATGATACACAAAACGATCAGCAGCAGCGCGCGCACGAGATGTCCAGACCACGGTGAGGCGGGACGAAGAGTGCCCGTGATGCGTCTGCTGCTGGATTTCATGATGTGAAACTGACCCGCCTTGATTGAACGGAGCGGCTAGCGCTGGGATGCCGATATAGGAAATCGCATTTGGGCGCAAATCGACAGGCTGTGCCTCCCCATTCCAATTTGTCTCGCGGTGCAGCATGCTGTACCTAGAGGAATGAGTGGAGGAGACGCCATGTATTGTGAGAAGCCGCTGTGGAGCCTTTCACGGGCCGAGCAGCAGAAGACACCGCTTTACGCATTCATGTCTTTGTGTGCAGAGCGCTACGGCAGCCCTATCAGCGGCTACAACCAATTCCATCAATGGAGCATAAGCCAACCAGAGCAGTTTTGGTCAGAGCTCTGGTCTTTCTGCAATGTGCGTGGAGATCCCGGCGATCAGGTGCTGATCAATGGCGACGACATGCTTGCTGCTCGCTTCTTTCCTCAGGCAACGCTCAATTTTGCGGAAAACCTGCTGTCGCGCCGCGGCGCGGGCGATGCCATCGTCTTCCGTGGAGAGGATAAGGCGCGGGATCGGTGGTCCTGGGACCGCTTGAGGTCTGACGTGTCCAAGCTTCAGCAAGCCTTGCGGGCCTGCGGAGTTGGCAGGGGCGACCGGGTCGCAGCGATGATGCCAAACATGCCGGAGACTGTTGCGCTGATGCTGGCTGCCGCATCGCTCGGTGCCGTCTGGTCGTCCTGTTCACCAGACTTTGGGGAGCAGGGGGTGCTGGATCGTTTCGGCCAGATCGACCCCAAGCTATTTATCAGTTGCGACGGCTACTGGTATAACGGCAAGGTTCAGGACGTTTCCGAAAAGGTGCGTGGCGTTTCGGCGGCTCTCGGCGTTCCCGTTTTGGTCGTTCCTTATGCTGGTGGCGCCGAATCTCTCGCGGCCACTCTGGCTGACGGTCGAACTTACGGCAGTTTCATCTCGGGCTTCGAAGAGAAAGACCTGGAGTTCGTCCCGCTCCCGTTTGATCATCCGCTCTATATCCTGTTCTCGTCCGGCACCACGGGAGTGCCGAAGTGCATCGTGCACTCTGCCGGCGGAACGCTTCTCCAGCACCTGAAGGAACATCGGCTACACTGCAGCGTCAGCGCCGGTGACCGGCTCTTCTACTTCACGACCTGCGGCTGGATGATGTGGAATTGGCTGGTTTCGGGTCTCGCAGTGGGCGCTACCCTCTGCTTGTTCGATGGCTCACCGTTTGCACCGGATGGTACAGTTCTGTTTGAATATGCTCAGGACGAGCAATTTACCATCTTCGGCACGTCGGCCAAATACATCGACGCTGTGCGCAAGAGCGGCCTCCGTCCAAAGGAAAGTCATGATCTCTCAGCTTTGCGGCTGATGACCTCCACCGGATCACCTCTGTCACCTGAAGGCTTCTCCTTCGTGTATGAAGGGATAAAGGGCGACGTCCAACTCGCCTCGATTTCCGGAGGAACGGACATCGTGTCCTGCTTTGTGCTGGGCAACCCGCTGGAGCCGGTATGGAAGGGGGAGATCCAGGGACCGGGTCTCGGTCTTGCGGTCGACATTTGGGACGATGACGGCAATCCTGTCCGTGGCGAGAAAGGTGAACTGGTCTGCACCAAGCCCTTTCCGTCCATGCCCATCATGTTCTGGAACGATTCTGACGGTTCCAGATATCGAGCGGCGTATTTCGAGCGCTTCGACAATGTCTGGTGTCACGGCGATTTCGCGGAATGGACGGACCATGGCGGTATCATCATTCACGGGCGCTCGGACACGACGCTGAACCCCGGCGGCGTGCGCATCGGCACTGCCGAAATCTACAATCAGGTGGAGCGGCTGCCGGAGATTGCCGAAGCTCTTTGCATCGGTCAGGATTGGGACGGCGATGTCCGTGTGATCCTGTTCGTCCGCCTCGCGCCGGAGCACGTCTTGGACGACGAACTGATCAAGAAGGTCAAGACGCATATTCGCATGGGCGCCTCACCCCGTCACGTTCCCGCTAAAATCATTGCGGTTCAAGATATCCCCCGGACGAAGTCTGGCAAGATTGTCGAACTGGCGGTCCGGGATGTGGTTCACGGGCGGCCGGTGAAGAACAAGGAAGCACTGGCCAACCCGCAGGCCCTGGAACTTTTTGAAGACCTTGCCGAATTGCGAGCTTGATGCCGGATCCCGGGTTGAAACAGTCGTCAGCGACAGTCGCTTCCGATGGTCGCTTTCAACTGCGTCGCTCGATGGAGCGGGAGACGAAAAGGATCGGGATCAGGCCAACGGCGATGATGATCATGGCCGCCACGGAGGAATCCTCGATCTTCGCGCGCGAAGCATCTTCATAGACGAGCGTCGCGAGCGTGTTGAAGTTGAAAGGCCGCAGCAGGATGGTCGCGGACAACTCCTTCATTGTCTCGATGAATACGAGTAGCGTTGCCGTCAGCATGGCAGGCTTCATGTTGGGAAGCAGGATCAACCACAGTGTTTGCCCCCGAGATCGGCCGAGGGTACGGGAGGCCATGTCCATGTGCGGCGAGAGCTTCTGGAAACCTGCATCCAGTGTTCCTTCGGCCATTGCCATGAAGCGCACGGTGCAGGCGTAAACAATGGCGAACCCGCTGCCGGACAAGAGGAGGCCGGTCGAGACGCCGAAGCTTGAGCGGAGGTAGCCGTCCAGTGCGTTGTCGAAGCTTGCGAGGGGAACGAGGACGCCGATGGCCAAGACGGTTCCCGGTATGCCGTAACCCAGCGAAGCCACGCGGCTCGCCAACATCGTTCCGGACGAGCGGTCGCAGCGGGTGGAGTAGGACAGCAAGAAACCAATTGCCGCTGCCGTGAAGGCCGCCGCAGTTGCGACCATAATGCTATTGAAAAGCGCGCTCAGAAGGCGTGGGTCGCTGTATGCTTCCAGGCGGCGCATCGCAAAGCCGCCTAGCACGATGACGGGAATAATGAATCCAGAGAGCACCGGCAGGCTACACAGAATGGTGGCCGCGGCCGCTGGTGCGCCACGCAGCCGCAGCCGCGTCATGTCGTTGACGCTCGTCGTGGTCTTGCTGCTCGAAAACCTCTGGCTTCGCCGCGCCATCCGCTCGAGCAGGATCAACAGCGCCACGAAGGCCAGCATCATCGTGGCAATCTGCGCCGCGCCTGCGAGGCTGCCACGGTTGAGCCAGGTGTAATACACGGAGAAGGTGAGCGTGTTGATGCCGAGAAACTCGACCGCCCCGATGTCGTTCATCGCTTCCATCATCACCAGGGTCAGGCCGACCATGATTGCAGGTCGTGCCATCGGGATTTGAATGCGCCAGAAGACCTTCGCAGGACCTGCGCCCAGCGTCCGGGCAACGTCTGCAGCGGCCCGCCCCTGCATCAGGAACATTGTACGGCACGCGAGGTAGACGTAGGGATAAAGAACGGAGCCCAGCACGAAAACCGCCCCGCCCATCGAGCGGATGTCTGGAAACCAGTAGTCTCGGGAGGTTTGATATCCGAAGAGGAGCCGATAGGTGCTTTGCAGCGGACCGGTGAAGTCGAAGAACTCGCCAAAGGCGTAGGCGGCGAGATAAGAGGGGACCGCGAGCGGCAGGATAAGGATGATGGAGAGTGTACGCCGTAGCGGAAACTCGAATGTCGTCACGAGCCATGCGGTAAGGGTACCGAAGACGGCCGTGAGCAAGCCCGTAAAAGACAGGAGCTCAACTGTTCGCCCCGTCGCACGAGGGACGATCGTGGTCATTACGTGGCGCCAGCTGTCATCGCCATCGGCAAACGCAATCCAGGCGACCGCGACGATAGGCATCGCAACGATCGTCGCAGTGGCTATGGCCATCCATGTCAGCAGTCGCGCAGGCTGGCGAGCCGCTAGTGGCATAGACTTCGGCAGAACGGGCAAGTGACCTCCTCTCGGCAGAGGACTGCTAATCACAGAGGTCTCAGTTCGCAAGTACCCTTTGCGGCGGGAAGGCGATCTCGACCAGCGTCCCTTCGTGCGGTTTGGACTGGATAGAGAAGTCGGCCCGATTTGCGTCGGCCATCGCCTTCGTTAGAGGCAACCCCAAGCCAGTGCCGTCGCCCCGCTTGCGCGTGCTGCCGGCAATCTGCCGGAACGGTTTCATGGCCGTTTCCAATTCCTGGCGTGTCATGCCGATGCCGGTATCCCGAACCCGCAGTACGACCCTTCCGTCGGCCTCGTAGACAGTTGAAACCACGATCTGCCCCCCCGACGGGGTGAAACGAATGGCATTGGAAAGGATGTTCAACGCGATCTGCTTTACCGATCGGTGGTCGGCCACCACCGGCGGCACTGCATAAGAGAGTGCGGTGCGGATAATCACCCGCTGCCCGTTGGCCTGAGGCTGCACGAGTGACACAGCTTCCGACACAGCTTCGTTCAAGTCCACCGCAGCAAAATCGAGGTCCATCTCGCCCGCTTCGATCTTCGAGATGTCCAGGAGGTCGTTGACGATGTCCAGGACATGCCTGCCTGACCGTACAATGTCATTCGCGTATTCGACGTATCGTGGATGTCCGATCGGCCCGAAACGTTCGCTCGACATCAAGTCTGCAAAGCCGATGATCGCGTTCAAGGGCGTGCGGACCTCATGGCTGACATGAGCCAGAAATTCGCTCTTATGGGCATTGGCAGTCTCGGCCGCACGTTTCGCGCTTCTGAGTTCCTCCTCCGTCCTTTTCCACTGTGTGATGTCTCGGATGACCGCACAGTAACCGTTCGAGGAACTAAGCCTGCCGATTGTCATGAAGAGCGGTATGAATCCTCCTGCGGCCTCACGTCCGATAACTTCCCGACCGTCGTTGAGGACACTCGCCACGCCATGGCCCGACAGTCCAGTCAGATAATCCATGATGGCTTTCTGGCTCTCATGCGCGAACAGCATGACGAAGGCTTTGCCCGCTGCTTCCTCGTTGTCGTAGTTGAAGAGGGCACTAGCGGCCCCGTTCATCGAGCGGATGTTACCTTCCGCGTCGATGACCACGACGCCGTCGGTAGCCGTTTCGAGGATGGCGCGTAGTTCGTCGACTTCCACCTGGAGGCGGAGGTTCTGATCGGGAGCCCGGGAGGTGGGAAGCGTAACCACCTGTGCCTCTGAAGCCTGCGGGTCCGCCTCTTGGAGGTATGGGACTGGCATCAACGCCAGCATCAATGCGGTCGCATTTTCAAAACGCACCGACTGTAGGCGAGCTGTCACCGGCACAACTTCGTCGTCGGCGCGAACGACAACCATACCGCCTGGTGCGTCCGTCTTCCCTTCCAGGTCGCGCCGCTGGAGGAGGGCGTCGAGGCCTCCGACTTCTGCCAGCTCCTGTAGCGTCGCATACCCCGTCAGGCGTAGGAATTCTGGATTTCCATGGATCAACTCGTCGCCGGCAATCACGAGAAGCGCAACCGGCATCTGATCCAGAACCTCGCTGGAGAGCCCGTTGCGCCCACGATGGATTGAGAGGCCGCTTTTGAGCTCCTTTGGCTGTTTGTCCGGGTCGGCCGCGGCCGGTTCCCCCTGCGCCAGATGGTCGACGTTGTACCCTTCGGCATCATCCGTCGTAGTCTCGGTCACCTCGTCTTCCAAGCTCACCAATTCTGGCGAGCTTATCACCTCATCCTCCGCATCCACTTCTACGGTCGGAGAGACAACCTCGGCATCCTCCGAGGCAGGCGCCTCTTGTTTTATCTCGGAGGTTTCCTGATCGATGGCGTCGGAGGGGGGCGGCGGCTCCGGGGTGTCCTCAAGGTCGCCTGTCGCTGACCGGCCAATGAAGCTGTCCAACTGGCGGGCGATCTCCTTGAAAGCCGCCTGCTCGACGGGCGACAGCGTCTCGCGGCGCTTTCTGCGCTGATCGAGCGGGATCACCTTTCCGGAAGCCTCACGGTCGTTTCCGACGATCCGGAGGGCCGGCCGCTCGCCGTCTGGCCATTCCAACGGCTGGTCTTCCACTGGGGGTGCCGGATCTCCTGACTCTGCCTCTGGCGCCGGATCGGCATCGGACGACAAGGACGTTTCCGTGCCGACGGCGCTGCTTCCCTCCTCAGCCCGCTCCTCGTCGTCCGACGTTTCCTCGGCTGAGGCGAGATCTTCTGAGACGTCGGGCTGGGCATCGAGGTCCTGGTCGAGAAGTTCCGCCTGCTCCTGCGCGCCAGCCGTTTCAGCCGGCGAATTCCCGAGGCCAAGACCCACAGCGTGCGGATCCTCGATAGCATCGGCGACGCGAATTATCCCGAAGCCGCGAAATCCGTCGAAAATACGAGAGCGCGTATAAGTAGGCAGTGCGGCCAGGTCTATGGGAACAGCAAGAGAAGTCCCCTCCACCGGCCACCATATCGTTTTGCCGGACCACGTATCCCGTTTGCGCAGTAGCTCAGCAATCTTCCCTTCCGGGTCGAGGTGGAACAGACCCGCGACGTCGTTGAACGGCATGCCCGTAATATCGGCTGCGTGTGGCCCCACGGTCTTTGCGAATTCCTCCGATATCTCGCAGAACCTTCCTTCGGCATCGATCTTCCAGACAAAGCGGGTAGCCCGGGCATCCCGGCGAAAGACGAAGCTTTCCATGTCGATCAGCGAAGGCTGCCGAGGGGCGAGTTCTGCCGTCGAGACATCGGCAGCGTGCTGCGGCTTCGCCTCGAGGACGGATTCGCGCTCGGTATCCAAGTCCGGCTGCGGCACTTGCTCTGCCAAGGGCGCAACTGGCTCAATCTCCAATGGATCGGTCTCGGCAAAGTCGTCGATCTCCGGCAGATCCTGAAGTTCGGCAACGTCCTCGATAGCCTCGTCAAAGGCCGGACGCGCGGGAACCTCCGGGGGGATGCCTCCAAATGTTTCGGCTTCGCGTTTGCCGTCTTCTTCGCCGGGAGGCTGGTCGGTCCCGGGCGCGGCCGCCTCGACGACGAATAGGAGGTGGAGAGCCGGATCCGCAGACACCTTGGCCATGGCTGCCGGCAGATAACCCTTCGCCGTGGGAACGGGGCGCTTCACGAGGCCACTGGCATCGGCTCCAGACATCGTCACCAGCATTCGGGCCGTCTGGGGCGTCAGCTCAAGCTCCTTATAACCGTGAGAGCAGGCGATAGCCTTTCCGTCTGCATCAACAACGGCCAGATGGGTATCCGGATCATCCAGGCCGTCGATCATGCTGTTTGCACGGTCGATGGCAGTCATGGGAGTTTGGTCGGAAGGTGCATAAAAAAGGACGCACGGCTGGCCATATACTTCTATGAGTGTACAGGATCCCGTAACGGTGATGCGGCGGAAGCCACTGGCAACACGTACGGTTACCGAAACCGTGTCGCCAAGGTTCCGCAGCTTGCGGCTCACCGCTGAAATCTGTCGCAAGAGCAGGCTGTTTGCCGGCGGCCCCTGGTCCAGTAGGTCATAAACGGAACCATATCCGAACAGAGTAGCCCCGCGACCGTTCGCCCATATGATCTCGTTCACGTCAGGGGAGAGCAGCGCGACAGCTTTGCCTGCGGCGAAATGTTCTCGGACGTTCTCCTGAACGGCAATATCGATGAACGGGTATTGGATCATTGGCATGGGCTGAGCCTAGGGTCGCGCGACATGTTAACAGACAGTTAATAGCGACAGCTGCTGTTTAGGTCCACAAGCGAGCTATGTTAAGGCGCTACAAGGTTAACGAAGTGATTTGTGCAGTGCACAATAAATGTTGCAATGCGATAGCGTATGCTCTATATGTAGGCCATGGGACCTGACATTAGTTGGGCGCAACCAAATTGAGGAAGAGATCATGGCATACCGTTCAGATGACGTTTTCTCCTTCACGGCGTTCGATCCGGCGACGCTGACGGAGAGCTACCGCGCATTCACCGAAAAGGGTGTCGCTCAGACACGTGAAACCTATTCCCGGGTCAAGACCGCAGCGGAAGAGGCAAGCAAAGCCGCCGAAGCGACGTTGCAGTCTGCTCAAGCAGGCTCCGTGGAGATTGGCCTGAAGGCAATCGAAGCCCTGCGGATTAACACGGACCTGTCGCTTTCGCACATGGAATCGCTGATGGGCGTCAAGTCGGTCTCTGAATTCCTTGAGTTGCAGACCACCTTCATCCGCAAGCAGGCGGAACTGACAGTCGAGCAGGCGAAGTCGCTCCAGGATGCCACACGCAAGATGGCTGAAGCAGTAAGCCAACCCGGTAAGGAAGCGGCCGAGAAGGCAATGTCCAACTTCAAGGCGGCCTGACCCAGGAAGGTTTTGCCCTTCGCAAGCCAGCGGAAAAACGCTGGCTTTGCCGTTTGAGGGGCTTGCAAATATCGGTCGATGCTCGTATTGGAGCCGCACGGCGCCAAGAGCGTCGATTGTGCGGTTGTAGCTCAGTTGGTTAGAGCGCAGGTTTGTGGCACCTGAGGTCGGAGGTTCAATTCCCCCCAACCGTACCACTTCCTATCTGGTTACAGCTTCATGGAGCTCACCTGCCGGTGATGGCTCCGACTTGTCATTGACACAGAACTACCTACTTTGTTGCGACGCACAGCATCGCGCTCCCATTTTATATGATTTTCAAACATCGCTTTGGCGAGACCCTGTTGAAGGAGTTGTCCTTATGTCGATTTGTATCAGCAGCTTTGAAGCCGACGCCGATAAACAAGTTATCGGCCGTCAGTTGGCAAACGCAGTCAGCGAGGCTCGTGAGGCTGTCGGCTATTCCCTCGAGCAATTGGCCGTCACAACCGGGTTGACTGTTGATGAATTGGTCGCGGTAGAAGGCGGAGAGGGGGCCGACCCGGCGCTGTTGCAGCGGATCGCAAGCGGCCTGGGACTGCCCGCCGCCGCGTTCATAGCGGCCTGATTTATGCGCGCAGATCTCTCACATGAAGATCTGCCGCTCTTCCTGAACAAGTTCGTGGAGGAAATCCACCACCACGCGCAGCCGCATCAGATCGCGGCTGCTTTCATGATAGGTGGTCCAGTATGCGCGGCGGATCACCACCTCGGGCAGGATTCGGATCAGTTCCGGATATTGCCGCCCGATGTAGTCATGCAGGATGCCAATGCCGGCACCGGAACGCACCGCTTCTGTCTGACCGATCGCGCTGGAGATCTCGAAGCTCGCATCCCAGTCGCGCATGATTTCGCCGGTGAAGTTGAGGGATGGAGAGAAGATCAGATCCTCAACATATCCCGTTCGCGAATGGCGCTTCAGCGCCTCCACGTTGTCAGGGGCTCCATGGGCTTCCACGTAGGCGCGTGAGGCATAAAGGCCAAGAGAGTAATCCACGAGTTTCGCACAAACCAGGCGGCCTTGGGTCGGTCGTTCGATCGTGATCGCGATGTCGGCCTCCCGTTGAGAAAGCGAGAAGGAGCGGGGGACGGGAACCAGTTGCAGCTTGAGTTGAGGGTGGCGCCTTGTTAACTGCCCTAAACGTGGTGCGAGGAAGGAAACACCGAAGCCGTCCGGTGCGCCAATGCGCACTGTCCCTGCGATGATGGTATCGATGCGCCCACTCGTTGCCTGGGCTTCCAGCATCTCTGCTTCCATGCGCTCTCCCGCACGAAAAAGTTTCTCCCCTTCGGGCGTCAACTCGCACCCATTGGTTCGGCGGATCAGGAGGCGGCTGCCCAAGGCTTCCTCCAGATTGGTCATCCTCCGTCCCAGCGTAGCATGATTGATGCCGAGGCGTCGGGAGGCGGCAAGCAACTGCCCCGCTCTCGCCACGGCGAGAAACAAGCGAACGTCATCCCAGTTCACCGTCGTTTCCTTATGTCATATTTTGCACAGCGGCTGCGTAAACTATGGCGTTGCCTTGTGCAAATTTGAGTGCCAGTTTCGCCGTCAAGGAAACTGGAGGCAAACCTATGTACGAAGTTGGCCATTTTATCGACGGGAAGCACGTCACCGGCTCGAGCGGACGTACCGCGAGCGTCTACAATCCTGCCACCGGAGAGGTTCAGGCGACGGTATCATTGGCCAGCGACGCCGAACTCCGCGCCGCAGTGGAAAGCGCCAAGGCGGCGCAACCGGCTTGGGCCGCCACGAATCCGCAGCGCCGCGCCCGTGTCTTCATGAAGTTTGTCGAGCTTCTGAACAAGAACATGCAGGAACTCGCGGAGCTGCTTTCGAAGGAGCATGGGAAGACCGTCGAGGATTCCAAGGGCGACATTGTCCGCGGCCTGGAAGTCTGCGAGTTCGTGATCGGCATACCGCATCTGTCCAAGAGCGAGTTCACCGAAGGCGCCGGACCCGGCATCGACATGTACTCCATTCGACAGCCCGTCGGGATTGGTGCTGGCATCACCCCCTTCAACTTCCCCGCCATGATTCCAATGTGGATGTTCGCACCTGCGATCGCCTGCGGCAACGCCTTTATTCTCAAGCCATCGGAGCGTGATCCGTCGGTGCCGATTCGCCTGGCGGAGCTGATGATCGAAGCAGGCCTGCCGGCCGGCATCCTGAACGTCGTCAATGGCGACAAGTCGGCGGTGGATGCCATCCTGAGCAATCCCGACATCAGCGCGATCTCCTTCGTTGGATCCACGCCAATTGCGCGATACGTCTATGGTACTGCGGCGATGAACGGCAAGCGCGCCCAGTGCTTCGGCGGGGCCAAGAACCACATGATCATCATGCCCGATGCCGACCTTGACCAAGCGGCAAACGCCCTGATGGGGGCCGGTTATGGCTCTGCTGGCGAGCGGTGCATGGCGATCTCCGTCGCAGTGCCGGTTGGGGAGGAGACTGCCAATCGCCTCGTCGAGAAGCTGGCCCCGATGGTCGAGAGCCTTCGGATCGGTCCATACACCGACGATAAGGCGGACATGGGCCCGGTCGTCACCAAGGAGGCGCGTGACCGCATCCTCGGCCTGATCAATCGTGGCTTGGAGGAGGGTGCTGAGCTGGTGGTCGACGGACGAGACTTCAAGCTGCAGGGCTACGAGGAAGGCTACTTCGTCGGCGGTTGCTTGTTCGATCGTGTCACGCCGGACATGGACATCTACAAGACGGAGATCTTCGGCCCCGTTCTTTCCGTGGTCCGGGCGCGCAATTACGAGGAAGCTCTCGAACTGCCGATGAAGCATGAGTACGGCAATGGTGTCGCGATCTATACCCGCGACGGAGACGCTGCGCGCGATTTCGCCAGCCGCATCAATATCGGCATGGTCGGGGTGAATGTGCCGATCCCGGTTCCGCTTGCCTACCACTCCTTTGGCGGCTGGAAGTCCTCCTCGTTCGGCGACTTGAACCAGCACGGCACCGATTCCATAAAGTTCTGGACGCGGACCAAAACCGTCACGTCGCGCTGGCCCTCGGGCATCAAGGACGGCGCCGAGTTTATCATGCCGACGATGAAGTGATGGGACATGCACAGGAAAGTCCTGCGCATCCTACGTGCTATTGATCTTAATTAGCACCGCGCTAACTTCCCCTCCGCTGATGGAGTGGGGAGTTATGGTGTACGAGTGGGATGAGAAGCGTGCTCGGCGCGCTTATTGGACACGGATCGGGCTGATGGCGGTCGTTGTCTTAGCCGCTGTTGCCGGGTCTACCTGGATCGCTTCCGCATTCGGCCTGGGCCTCTGAACAAGAATCCCGGCTCGGGACTTGGAATCAAAAAAGGCCGGCGGATCGCCGGCCTTTGCTGTTAAGGGCTGATCAGCCCTCAGGGCCTTCATTGACGCCGACCTTGTCCACCAGTTCCGAAGCCTTCTTGCGGTTGGCGGCAATCTCGGCAAGCGGAAGCGTGTCCGGCTTGATGGTCCCGAAGCCCTTCACGATCTCCGACGGTTCTGCGCCAGGCATGACGGGATACTCGAAGACCTGCTCCGCATAGATCTTCTGGGCCTCGCCCGAGGCCAGGAATTCCATCAACTTCAGGGCGTTGTCCTTGTTCGGAGCGTTCTTCGCCAGCGCCATGCCGGAAATGTTGACATGCGTGCCGCGGTCTTCTGTGTTGGGGAAGAGCACCTTGATCGCCTCAGCCCATTCCTTCTGCTCCGGCTCCTTCTCGTTGGTCTTCATCAGGCCGACATAGTAGGTGTTGCCAAGCGCGATGTCGCACTCTCCCGCAAAGATGGCCTTTGCCTGGTCGCGGTCACCGCCGTTCGGCTTGCGAGCGAGATTGTTCTTCAGACCCGTGAGCCAGGTCTCCGTGTAGTCCTCGCCGTGCGCGGCGATCATCGAAGCAATAAGCCCGATATTGTAGGAATGCTGGGCATCACGGATGCAGATCTTGCCCTTCCACTTCGGATCGGCGAGTTCCTCGTAGGTGATGGAGTCCTGCTGGACGCGATCCTTCGACGCATAAACGACACGTCCGCGTGTCGTCAGCGCAAACCATTCGCCCTCGGGATCGCGGAACTGTGACGGGATATCCTCGTTGATCGTCTCGTTGTCCGTGACCGGCTGAGTGACGTCTCCCTCCTTGGCTTCCATGATCCGCGCGATGTCGACGGTCAGAATGACGTCGGCCGGCGAGTTGGCGCCTTCCGCCTGGATGCGTTCGACCAGCCCCTTGTCGAGGAACAACACGTTGGTGTTGATGCCGGTCTCCTCGGTGAACTTGTCCAGCAGGGGCTTGATCAGGTCAGGCTGCCGATAAGAGTAGACGTTCACTTCCCCGTCGGCCGAAGCAGACTGGGCCGAAAGCAGGGAAGCGCCGGCCCAAAGTCCGGCTGCAAGGATAGTTTTTGAGATCTTCATCTGGTCCTCCGCATGTCTCAGGATACCTGATGAGCAAATTCATGATTTCACGACGGGGTCAATAGGGGAGGGTACGAGTTAAAACTTGATCACGAATTTCTTATTTTTGAATTGTTCAAAACTGGCCGGGGCATTATATGGTGTTTTCGAGAGACTCAGGGAGACATCCGCATGCGGTTGACCAAACAAACGAACTATGCGGTGCGCATGTTGATGTATTGCGCTGCCAACGAGGGACGCCTCAGCCGCATCCCGGAGATCGCCAAGGCATACGGAGTGTCGGAGCTTTTTCTGTTCAAGATCCTGCAACCGCTGACGCGCGCGGGCCTGGTAGAAACGGTGCGCGGCCGCAATGGTGGTGTACGCTTGGGGCGTTCTGCCGAGCGCATCACCTTGTTCGACGTGGTGAAGGTGACAGAAGACAGTTTCGCCATGGCGGAATGTTTCGAGGATGGCGTTGCGGAATGTCCGCTTGTGGATAGCTGTGGCCTGAATTCGGCACTGCGAAAGGCGCTCAACGCATTCTTCGATGTCCTGACCGAATACACGATCGACGACCTGGTCAAGGCTCGTCCGCAGATCAATTTCCTGTTGGGCTTGGACGACGTCCGCATGCCACGCATCGCTGCCGCTCCGGCGGCCTGAGGTATGGAGCCGGCGCTCTGCCGGCTCCGCGAGGGCTCCGAGGTTGACCAGCCTCGGAGGCAATATAAAGAAGGAGCGTGCATCCTCTAGCCGCCCTTATGCCGCCACAGGCCCCCGCATGCCCTTTCCGGAAATTCGGACCTTTATCCTGACGATGACGATCGCCTCAGCCGGCGCGATCCTTGCCTATCTTGCGGCGTTTCCCGCTCCTTTCCTCGTCGGACCGGCAGGCGCCGTCACCCTGGGGGGACTCCTGGGCCTGCGGCTAGGTATTCCTACACTTGTGCGCAATGCAAGCTTCGTCGTTATCGGGATGTCGATGGGAAGCGGGCTCACTCCAGAAGTCATCGTTGCTGCCCGTACGTGGCCGGTGAGCTTCATGCTCGTACCGGTCACGGTCGTGATCCTGCTTTACTCCGCGACGTGGGTGCTGGAGCGGATCTTCGGCTATGACCGCACCACCGCTTTGCTCGCCGCCTCGCCCGGACATCTGAGCTTCGTGCTCAGCCTCGCCGCAGATACCCGAAGCGACCTGCTCGCGGTGGGCGTGATCCAGAGCGTGCGGGTTCTCGCTTTGACGCTGACCGTTCCACTGCTGGTCGATCAGCTTGGTCTGGTGGGAACCGAGGCGTCTTCACCGGGTCGCTCGATGGAACTGCTGCCGTTGCTGCTTTCATTCGCAGCCGCGATACTGCTTGGCATCCTCTTCCAGAGGTGGCGGGTTCCGGCTGCTCTTCTGGTGGGTGGTATGGTTGCCTCCGGAACCACGCATCTGTCCGGGTTCGTGGTTGGTGAGGTGCCTGCATGGATCATGGTTCCTACCTATATCGTCCTTGGCGGCATGATCGGGTCGCGGTTCTCCGGTGCTTCCGTAAAAGCGATGCGAACTGCCTTCTTGGCCGGGGCCGTTGTAACGGTTCTCGTGGTCGTCCTCGCTGCTCTCATCGCAGCCTTCGTCTCCTGGCTCGCGGCCGTCCCTGTGGACGCAGCTCTCATCGCCTTTGCGCCAGGAGGACTTGAAACGATGGCTGCAATGGCCGTGATGCTAAATGCACAGCCTACCTATGTCGGCGCTCACCATGTGCTGCGACTTCTCATCCTGTCGGCGCTGATGCCCTGGGCATTGAGAAAGGATCTGCGGACAAGTTAGCCGCACGCCTAGATCATCCCGGCATGCTCTTGTGGAGAGAGCTGAAGATGCGCTAGCAGGCAGGTCAGGCATTAGAGGTAGGAAAGCCATGTCCAACGAACATCCAACCGCCGTCATCGTGATGGGCGTAAGCGGTGCAGGGAAATCCTCTGTCGGAGAGCGCCTGGCGGCAAAGCTGGGATGCGAATTCGTCGAAGGAGATCGGCTTCATCCGGCTTCAAACGTGGAGAAGATGGCGAAAGGCATCCCGCTCATCGACGATGACCGGTGGCCTTGGCTGGATCTTGTCGGGCAAGAGCTCGCCGCCTCCATCGAAAAGGGAGCGAGCCTTGTTCTCTCCTGTTCGGCTCTGAAGCGAGTTTACCGTGACCGCCTGCGAAAGGCTGCCGAGGGGAAACTCCGTTTCGTCTTCCTGAAGGGAACGCCGGCGCTGCTTGAAATCCGGATGGGAGAGAGGACCGGCCACTTCATGCCGCTTGCCCTTCTCCAGACGCAACTGGCGACGCTGGAAACTCCGGAAGGGGAGGAGGGCGTCGTTACAGTCGATATAGATGCTGACTTGGAGAAAATCGTCGAGGCAGCTTACGAAGGACTGAAGATGCAGCCTATGTAAAGCAGGAATTAACTACCGGCATTCGATAGTACCTTCTTAATTACGAAGATGTTGAGCAAGCTCTCTTCGGGAGGATGTAGCGGGCGCCGGTCCACAACACACCCTCAAGGCGTGAGGCTGCGGCTGTTTGTTGATGTGCTTGAGGAAAGTTGATGCCCGATTTGAATGAGTCTGCCACGCGGGGTCAGCTTCGGCGGGTTCCCAAGCAGGAACGCAGTCGAGAACGAATCGACGAGATCCTCAAAGTCTCCATGGACTTGATCGGCAGGAAGGGAATCGACGCAGTCACCATGAAGGAGATCGCCGCTTTGTCGGGCGGTCCGATTGCATCGGTCTACCAATATTTTCCGAACAAAACCGCAATCGTCGCGACGCTGTATGAGCGTTATGCCGACGAGGTGAAAAACATGATCGAGGCCGGAATGGCCGGGGTGAAAAGCGCTGACGATGCTTTCGCCGCGATCGATATGTTGATCGATGGCTATTATCTGAAGGTAAAAAACACGCCAGCTATCCAGGATCTTCTGAATGCTGCGCAGGCAGACAAGAGCTTGGCAGAGCTCGATCTAGAGCAGTCGCGAGTACATAGCCGCATCTTCGCTGGCGCGACTTATTTCCTTGTGCCTGAGAAACTGCGCGAAGAGTTTACGCGCACGGTACTGTTGACGTTCCACCTGGCGGCGGGGGCCGTCCGCCTTGCCCTCCTGGTGGGCGGCGACGAGGAAGCCTGGGTTATCCACGACTTCAAGGTCACCGCAAACGTTCAGTTCCGACACTTCATTGGTGCTCCTGACTAAGCGATGTCCCTGCTGCACTCATAGTCCAAGCCGATCCCGCAATCCGTACCACCAGGCCCCGAGCGCCGTAAGCGGGACGCGGAAGCTTCGTCCGCCGGGGAAGGGGAGGTTTGGCAGCGAAGCCCAGATGTCGAACCGCTCTGCGTGCCCGGCCACCGCCTCGCCGAGGATCTTCCCAAGCAGATGGGTGGTGGTGACCCCGTGGCCGCTGTCCCCATGGGAAAAGTAGACCTTGTCGCTCATGCGGCCGACATGGGGGATCCGTGTCAGCGTCAGCGCGAAATTGCCGCTCCAAGCGTAGTCGATCCGCACGCTCTTGAGTTGAGGGAAGGTCTTCAGCATGTTTGGACGGATGACGCTTGTCAGGTCCTTGGGGTCATGCCCGCCATAGCCGATACCGCCACCGTAAAGCAGACGATTGTCAGAGGTACGACGATAGTAATCCAGGATGTAGTTTGCATCCTCGACGCAGTAGTTCGCCGGGAGAAGGCTCTCCGCCAGACCCGGGTCCAGCGGCTCGGTTGCCATCACCTGGCTTGAGACCGGCATCATGCGGCCGTGGATCTCGGGCAGAAGGGGAGAAACATAGGCATTGCCGCAGATGAGGACGTAGTTGGCACGTACCGCACCCTGCTGCGTCCGCACCAAAGACCGTTCTCCCGGCTCGACCTGCGTTACCCGCGATTGTTCGAATATCCGCCCGCCCTGCCGCTCTACGGCAGCAGCCTCTCCGAGAACGAGATTGAGGGGATGGATATGCCCCCCGAGCCGGTCGATCATGCCGCCGGCATAGCGGTCGGTCCTGACATAGTACCCCACCTCTTCCCTGGTCACCATCTCCAGGCCGGTGTGCCCGTGCTTCTCCCAGTGAGCCTTGTGCGCCTCCATCTGGCGAAGCTGCTTCTCGGTGAATGCGGCGAAGAAACCACCGTGCACGAGGTCGCAGCCGATGCCATAGCGGGCCACGCGTTCGCGGATAATCTCGCCACCTTCGAGCGACATCTCGCCCAGCCTCCTGGCCTTGTCCTGGCCGTAGCGCGCGGCAATGGTCTCAAGATCACGGCTGTAGCCATTGACGATCTGGCCACCATTGCGGCCGGACGCGCCGAAGCCGATCCGCTCCGCTTCCAGCACGACCACTGAATAGCCCCGCTCGCAGAGTTCCAATGCGGCTGAGATGCCGGTGAACCCGGCGCCGACGATGCATACGTCCGCGTCGACCTCGTCCGCGAGCTGTGGACGGACCGACTTGTCGTTCGCTGTCGCCGCATACCAGGAGTTGGCATGTCTGGGGTTGCCGCTGATCTTGTAGGTCATGTCACACTGTCCTGATGTAGGCGTCGTACTCGACATCGGTGACGCGAAGGGAGAATTCCTGGATCTCTTGCTGTTTGCAGGCCGTATAGAGCGCGCGGTACTTCGGACCCAATGTGGCGTAGGCAAAGGTGGATTTTCCGAACTGCTGCACCGCATAATCCCAGTTCGTCGGCAGCGGCTCGTGGCTGACTGCGTGCTCGTCTCCCGTGATCGCTCCACCTGGATTGCGTTTCTCGCGGATCCCGGCCAGAGCGGCGCTTAGGATCATCGCAAGAACGAGATAGGGGTTGGTGTCTGCCCCGGCCACGCGATGTTCGATTCGCGTCGCGGGTTTGCTCGCCGTGATGACACGCACGGCGGCGGAGCGGTTGTCGAAGCCCCAGGAGGCGTAGGTCGGTGCGTGTTCGCTCGGTCGCAGGCGGCGGTAGGAATTTGCGTGCGGAGCAAAGATCGCCATGCTCTCCCCCATGTTCTCCAACAGGCCCCCTACCGAATGGAACAGTTGTTCGGTCGGACCGTCGGCACCGGCGTAGACGTTGGTACCGCTGTCGTCGAGCAGGGAGAAATGTACGTGCATCCCATTGCCGGCCTGACTGCCATAGGGCTTCGCCATGAATGTGGCGTCAAGGCCGTTGGCTCGCGCCACGCCCTTGACGATGCGCTTCAACAGGACGGCGTAGTCCGCCGCCTTCAAGGCATCCGGGACATGGTTGAGGTTGATCTCGTATTGCCCAGGCCCGTTTTCTCGCAGAGTGGTGTCAGCGGGAATGCCCTGCGCGCGCGCTGCCGAGGCGATGCCGTGGAAGACATCCTCAAAATCCTGAAGTTCGGAGACGGAGAGCACCTGCGTCTGTCCGGTGTGCCATCGCCCATCGCGAGAATTCGGCGGGCGCACCGGGTCAAGGGCTGAGCGGACCGGATCAATCAGATAGAACTCCAGTTCCGTCGCCACCACCGGAGTCAGTCCGAGCCGCTTGAACCCTTTCAACACGTTCGCCAGCACTTGGCGTGGATCGCCATAAAAGCCGCTGCCGTCGGGGTCTCGCATGCCCAGGAGGACCTGAGCGGTCGGGCGGTTCAGCCAGGTGACCCGCGAAAGCGTGCCAGGAACAGGGAAGCAAAGTCCATCCGGATCGCCGGTGCCTTCAGCGAGACCCGCCGCCGTCACGTCGCGGCCCCACACGTCGAGGGCATAGACGGAGCGCGGCATGGCCATTCCGTTCGCCAAGACGTCCAGCGCTCGTTCGCGCGGGATCCATTTGCCTCGCGGGACTCCGTTCACATCAATGACGAAGGCCTCCAGGACCTCGACGTCGGGGTTGCTTTCAAAGAAGACCTGTGCGGAACCGATATCACTCATAAAACACCAGAAATTGTTCATCCGTCGGCGCAAGGAGCACCCGAGCCGTGCGCGGCTCTGCTAGCGATCAATCGTTCTGGGGTTGTAGATCAGATATCGAACCATATTCACACTGGCCTCGATCAGGCCGTTCATTCCCTTTCCGGACAATATCCGCAATCGCTGCCAATGGCCAGTCAGGCCCCGAAACGCTCCGGTCGGTAGGCGGAGATGTCGATGAGCGGTGTCTCGCCTACGATTGCCTCGGCAAGAACCTGCCCCGTCACCGGACCAAGTGTCAGCCCGTGATGGGCGTGTCCAAAACCAAACCACAAGCCCTTGTGGCGCGGAGCCTTCCCAATCACAGGCATCATGTCAGGAGTGCAGGGTCGGGCGCCCATCCAGGGGTCGCTGTCCAATCTCTGGCCAAGGGGGAAGACGGTGCGGGCGACATCCTCGGCGCGATCCAGTTGGACCGGCGTCTTCGGCGCATCCCGCAGAGCAAACTCTGCACCCGTGGTCAACCGGATTCCCTGTTTCATCGGGGCAAGGAAGTAGCCGCGTTCCGCATCCATCGTCCAACCGTTCAGCTTGGCGCCACCTTCAGTGCCGTAGTGCATGTGGTAGCCGCGCTTGACGCCGACGAGGAAGCGATAGCCGAGCGGTTTCGTCACCGTATCCGACCACGGTCCAAGGGCGACGACGACGTCCTTCGCGTCCACAATGCCTTCACCCGCCACGATGCGCCAGCCGCTTGCCGTCTGCGAGAGGCGTTTTGCGTCGCCTCTGAGGAAGCGTCCACCAAGCTTCTCGAACAAGCGGAGATAGGCCATTGTCAGCGCATAGGGATCGCGCACAGACCATGGGTCTTCCCATTTCAAGCCACCGACAAAGTCCCGGCTGAGGCTCGGTTCCTGTTCGGCGATGTCCACGGGCGTAAGTTCGCGGAAGCTTACCCCGTATTCTTCCCTCAGGCGGAACGCCTCCTTCAACTCGCCGTCGCGTTTGGCGGAGGTGCGGAAAACCTCCGTCCACCCCTGCTTGACGATCAGGTCTTGCGCGCCGGCTTCTTCGATCAACTCGTTGTGCGTGGAAATCGAGTGTTCGATCAGAGGAGCGTAAGCCCTGGCAATCATCTGGTGCCGGCTCAGGTTCGAGTTCCACCAGTATTTGGCAAGGAAGGAGGTTACCCGAGGAATGGCTCGCCAATGGTAGTGCGCATCGATCCGGTTGTTCAGCGCGTAGCGGAATATCATGCCGAATTGCTGCGGAAAGCCATAAGGAACGACGCCTTCGCGCTGGATAAGTCCGGCATTTCCGTATGACGTCTCTTCGCCGGGGCCGCGGCGATCGACCAGCACCACCGACTTGCCCCGTCGCGCAAGCTGAAGTGCTGTGGAGACGCCGATGATGCCGGCGCCAAGAACGATCGCATCCGCTATCATCTCTGGTCTTTCCAATCTCGTTGTTGCCGGGGCGAACATGCCGAGGACGGTGCTGCGGTGCAACGGAAAAATCGTGCCGGCAACACATTCCAGCTCGACGGAGGCCGGATTGCCATCTTGATTTGCTGGGCGAGGGCCTTAAGGCTTCCACTCCAATGCTTCAGGACTGGTGGTGACATGAAATTTGGAACAAGTGGCCTGAGGGGATTGTCTTCAGACCTCAAAGGTCCGGCATCCTATCGCTATGCCGCTGCCTTCGGGCGATACCTTCTGGAAAGCGGTAAAGCAAAGCCCGGCGCCACGGTTCTTCTCGGCCGCGACTTCAGGGACTCCAGTCCTGAGATTTCGTTCCGTTGCGCGAACGCCCTGAGAGATCTGTCTTTCGACGTGGTGGACTGTGGTACCGTCCCAACGCCAGCGTTAGCTTTGCATGGGCTCGAAACCCAATCCGCATCGCTCATGGTCACGGGTTCGCACATTCCCGCCGATCGTAACGGGATCAAGTTCTATCGGCCAGATGGCGAGATCGACAAGGACGACGAGGCCGCGATCAGCGCACTTGTGGCCTCTATCGATGATAAGGAAGAGACCCGAGCCACGACCGCTGTTGGAATGACGGACGAACTGTGCACCGGCCGTTTCCTGGAGCGGAACAAGATGCTCCTGCCTGTGAATGCGCTGAGTGGCTTCAGGGTCGGGGTCTACCAACATAGTACTGTTGCCCGCGATCTGTTGGTGGAAGTCCTTGCTCATTATGGCGCTGAAGTCTTGTCCTTCGGACGCTCAGACACCTTCATCCCGGTCGACACGGAAGCGGTCGGTGACGACACGCGGAAGAAGCTCAGAGCTTGGGCCGCGGATTATGCACTAGATGCTATCGTCTCCGCAGACGGCGATGGCGACCGCCCCCTGGTTGCTGACGAAACAGGAGCTCCGATACGCGGAGACATAATTGGCCTCATCACAGCCCACGTCCTTGACGCAGACGTGGTGGTCACCCCGGTTACCTCAAATTCAGGCATCGAGGCTGCCGGGCGATTTGATGTAAGGCGGACGCGCGTCGGATCACCTTATGTCATCGCTGGTATGAACGAAGCGGTTGCCGCCGGAAAGAAGCGCGTCGTCGGCTTTGAAGCAAACGGGGGAGTCCTTCTCGGCAGCGATTTTATGATCAATGGCACCTTGCTAAAGACGCTGCCGACGCGCGATTGCTTTCTGCCGATCTTGAGCCTTCTCTCCTATGCGCGCGAAAGGCGCATGCCGTTATCTGCTGTGGTAAGTTCCTTCGATCTTCCGGTTGCCGCATCCGACCGGCTGGAGAACTTTCCCGTCGAGACCAGTGAAAAGCTCATGGCTTCTCTTCGCACAGATCATCAGGCGCTCCCCCGATTTCTGGCGCCGATCGGCGAGGTGGAGAATAGAGATGATCTGGATGGCCTTCGTGTCACCTTGAAGGGCGGGCGCATCATCCATCTGAGGCCATCGGGTAATGCCCCGGAAATGAGGTGCTATGTAGAGGCGCAGACCGAGGAGGCCGCGACGGCGCTATTGGAAGCCGGGCTTAACCGCCTTCGTCAATGGCCGAACCTTCCCCCGGAGACGTGAGGACGAACAGGAACATATCTAGCCTCTCCGTGTTCGCAATGCAGCTAGGAAAGGTTTAGATGAACATGCGCATCCTCGTGATTGCTCTCATCATCGTCGTGCTGGCGCTCCTGATGGTCGTGTGGCGACCATTCCAGCAAACAGTTATTGAGGAAGAGCCGGGCCAAGCACCGCCACACGCGATCGACCAGTGACCAATCAGGAGACGCCGCTCATCGCTCAGTCTTCTTGCTGTAGTTGATGCGCGTCTCGCGAGAAGCATTGGCCAGATTGTCTTCTTCTTGCTCGAACGCCCCTTTTGGCTTGCCGGAGCCGACAGCGCCCTCACGTTCCATCTCCTGCTGCCGTTCTAAGTCACTTCTGTCTTTCCTGCCCATCAAGGACCTCCCGCGACCGCGCCAGCGACAGCGGCGGCAAGTGCGACGATATCGATCTTGCCGCGTACCTCCAGAGCATCACCTTCACTCACTGTCAGCTTTCCCTGATCCTGAGCTGCCTGCCTTTTGAGTTCCGCACGGATCGCGTCTTCTATTTTCTCTTCGAGCATCTGATGACCTCCCTAAGTTGCTTCGCCGTCAGGCACTTATCGATACGCATTATTGCCGCTCTTTCCTGGAAAGGCCCGATCGAGGTCGTAGCGGGCCCCTTCCGGCACAGCGATCTCGCGGAAATTCGCCGCAAGTTCGCGAAGCTTGGCCGCCATGGCCGCTCCCTTGACTGGTCGACCATGTCCGGAGATGAGGATGTCCGGGTCGAGCCTCGACAGCAGTTCGGCAGAATCCTCGGACAGCTCCCAGTCCGGTGTAAGATAACGCGGAGGGCCGTGGATTTCCGGCTTCTGCATCATGACTTCATAGGCGGACTCTTGACCTGTCGTGATCACAGCGTCGCCCGCGATCAAGGTGCGATCGCTGTCGCGCCATAGCGATATGTGTCCGGGTGTGTGGCCGGGAGTATGAAGCCATTTCCAGTTTGGCATGAAGGGCAGGCTTCCGTCTTCGGGCAGGCTTTTCAGTCGCGCGCCAACATTGACAGGAGACCGCGGATACAGCGGAGACAGCAATGACATGGCACCACCTCCGACCCATGGATCAGCCGGCGGATAGGCCGCTTCACCGTTCAAGTACGGCGCTTCCAGCGGATGCGCGTATACCGGTACGTCCCAATGCCGGGAAAGCTCCTCCACCGAGCCGGCGTGGTCAAAATGCGCGTGGGTCATCACAATGGCGGCAGGACGCTTGTCTGCGAACCGTCGCTCCGCGCACTGCTGAATGGTGCTCTTGGACGTGGGCAGACCCGTGTCGATCAGGACCCACCCTTCTCGACCCGGTTGGCCGTAGAAGACAACGTTTGCGATGGATAATTTGCGGTATGAAAGGTCGTCTGCGAAAGCCTTGGTTCCGTCGTCACAATCGACAAGCGGAGCGAGATCGGCGTCCGAGAGCGCCAGTTGGTTCGTCATGGTGATCTCCTAGAAGCAAGCCCTCCCGACAGCCGCTCGGCTCCAGCGATTTCGCGGCGGTCGCTGCGGCGATCTCAGTTGCTGTCTTTTTGCTCCTTGTCCCGCTTTCTTTCGTGGTCCTCCTTGGGCTCCCTTTCCGTCAGATGCGGCCGTTGAACGTCTCGCAGGTCCAAGGCGCCGCCAGTTGTCGTCTGAGGTTTGGATTGTTCCGTCATGGTTGCATCTCCTTGCTCTGCGCCAACAGCGTGACAGGGAAATTGTTCCTCTTCTAAGAGGTTCATGATCCGGATCGGAACCTTCGTCAGCGGCGGAGGTTCAAGAGGAGATTTATCAAGGGCGGCAGTTTCAATGAGCAAGAAGAGTTCGGCAGACGTGCCGAGTGCGGATTTTGATCGATTGGCCTCAGCCTACGGCATTCCTCCAGACTATGAGGATCTTCAGGGCGAGGTGAGAGCGGTGCCGAAAGCGACGCGGCGCCGGATCCTCGACGCTTTGGACGTTCCAGATGATCTTGATGCAATGGGTGCCGAAGTAGAGAAGCTCAAGCCACCTCAGCTCAAGCTCAATGGGCAAACCTCCTGCTACTTGCCGGAGTTCCTGTCTGAAGGACCGATCTGGGGAATCTCTTTGCAGCTATACGAGCTTCGCTCCCGCCGTAACTGGGGGATCGGAGATTTTGCGGACCTCAGACAGACGTGCGGGATTGCGGCATCTGCGGGAGCCGATTTTATCGGGCTGAGCCCTCTGCACGCGCTCTTCCTTGGAGAGCCGGAACGTTGCAGTCCCTACTCCCCGTCCAGCCGCATCTTTCTGAGTCCGCTTTATATCGCTGTCGATGAGGTTGATGGTTTCGAAGCGGCCTGGCCCGATCCCCAGGAACTGGAGAGGCTTCGTGAGCAAGAGGTTGTAGATTATCGAGGCGTAACGCGTCTCAAGCTCAACGTGTTGCGACGGATCTGGAATGCCAGGGAGCCGAATAGGGACGCGATCGAGTACGAGAACTTCAAGAACGATAGAGGCGACGATCTCAGACGGCACGCTCTCTTCGAGGCTCTTTCGCTCCATCTGACGGATCTCGGCCATGGCAGCGGCTGGTCGCAGTGGCCTTCCGAATTCCGGGAATGGGACAGCCCTGCTGTCCGCCATTTTGCCGAAATGCATGCGGGGGAGGTCGAGTTTCATACCTGGTTGCAGTGGCTCGCCGCCAAGCAGCTTGCAGAGGTTACAGAAGAAGCTAGGCGCTTGGGAATGCGCGTCGGCCTCTACTTCGACCTCGCTGTTGGAGAAGCGCCGGACGGATCTTCGACATGGGGCACGCCCGATCTGGCTTTGCCCGGTCTGCGCGTTGGTGCCCCCCCCGACGTCTTCAGCACCAGCGGCCAGGACTGGGGACTTGTCGCTCTTTCCCCTATGGCGCTCCAGGCTCGGAAGATGCGCCCGTACAGGGATCTCATCGACGCATCCATGCGCTTTGCAGGCGCCCTAAGAATCGACCACGCCATGGGAATTTGGCAGCTCTTTCTTTTGCCGGAAGGAGAGACGCCAGCTGTGGGCGGATACCTCCGCTATCCATTCGCGGACATGGTTGCCGCTTTGGCTTCCGTCAGTCATGCCCGTCGCAGCATTGTCATTGGCGAGGACCTTGGCAACGTGCCAGACGGCTTCCGCGAGGTCATGGAAGAGGCGCAGATCCTCGGTTACCGCGTCCTCTACTTCGAAGAGGCTGCTCCTGAGGGTTTCGATGTAAGCGGCATCACACGCCTTTCGCTGGCCTGCCTGTCGACGCACGATCTGCCGCCTTTGATCGGCTGGTGGCGCGGCGACGACATCGATCTCGCGCTTAAATTTGGACTGACGGAGCAGGGCGCCGCGGTGGAGGCGAGGAGGGAGCGGGCGAAGCGCCGCGAGAGCCTTCTGGCGGGCCTGCAGACGGCGGGTTTGTCAGATCCGGAAGATGTAGCCGCGACCTCCGATGACACCCAATGCGAGATCTCGCAGGAGGTGATCATTGCCATGCACCGCCTTCTGGCAAGAACCCCAAGTCTCATGGTCGCCGTGCGGCTTGCAGACCTGGTGGGTGAGGATCAGCCAACGAACGTACCGGGAACTTCCGATGCTTACCCCAATTGGCGCCGGAAGCTCCGCCTGCCAGTAGAGGAGATGGCTGAAAGTTCGCTGTTCCGGCAAATCGTACAGGGAGTTGCGGCCGAGAGACCGAAACCCGATCACTCGAAGCAGGAACCGCTAGCGGTCAATCGCTGACGGTACGGGAGACAGTCTCTACAGCAGCTGGACCGGGTGCCGGCTGGTCCGCCAGCTCGGTAGGCTGATGGGTGAAGCCCTCGAGCCCTGAGAGTGCCTGCAGATCTCGTTTGATCTCCACGGGGCTGACTGCAAAGGCTCCCACTAGCTTCGCGACGGATACGAGCGCGTTTGTGTGAATGCGCTCATATCCGTGGGATGCGTCGACGCCAAAGGTGACAAGAGAGGTGCGAACGTCATGGCCGGCTTCGATTGCCGAGGCCGAATCCGAGCGGTAGTACCGGAACACATCCTTCTGGAAGGGTATCTGCTCGGCCTTGCAAAGGTCCACCAGCTTCTTCGTCAGGTGATAGTCGAAGGGCCCCGATTGATCCGCCATCGCAATCGTGACGCCGAATTCGGACGAGTTTTGGCCAGGGGCTGTGGTGCCGTTGTCTATGGTCAACATGGACGCCACGTCGCCCGTGATGACAGAAGATGCACCCACGCCGACTTCCTCGGCAATCGTGAAAAGCCAATGCGTGTCAACCGGAGTGCTCGCTCCCGCCCGCTCCAAAGCTTCAATGGCTGCAAGCGCGATCGCTACTCCGGCCTTGTCATCCAGGTGGCGGGAATTGATAAACCCGTTGTCGAGGAATTCCGGTGATGGGTCGATTGCGACAATATCGCCGATGTCGATGCCGAGATTAAGCGTCTGCTCTTTTGACTGAGTGACCGCGTCGATCCGCAACTCCAGGTATCGCCAGCCTACAGGAAGCGTATCCACCTCGTCATTGAAGGTGTGGCCTGACGCCTTCAAAGGCAGAATAGTACCTCGAAAGCTTCCTCTGCTGCTGAAAATAGTAACCCGCGCGCCTTCCGCAAATCGGGCGGACCAGTGACCGATAGGGACCAGTTCAAGGCGACCGTTGTCTTTGATGTATTTCACCTGTGCGCCCAGCGTATCCAGATGGGTCACCATCGCGCGCGCTCCGCGGCGCCGGCTACCCTGGCGGATGGCTCGTATCGCACCCCGACGGGTCAGTTCCGGGCGCAGCCCCAACCGCTCAAGTTCTCGCGAGCAGTGATGAACGATCTCGTCAGTGTAGCCGGTGGGACTGGCTATTGAGAGAAGCGCTTTCAGCTGTTCGAGGAGATAGGTCTCGTCGATATCGATGGTCATGGATTACATTTTCCCCAAAGCGAGGCTTGCGGCGCGATGGCCGGACAAGGGAAAGAGAAGGTCAAGGAACCGTTCCGCCGTCGGCTGCGGCTCATGATTGGCAAGCCCCGGCCGCTCATTTGCTTCAATGAAGACATAGTCAGGATCCGTCGGGCTGCGAACCATGAAGTCGATACCCACAACAGGAATATTGATTGCTCGAGCAGCCTTTACTGCTGCCTCGACAAGCCTGGGGTGGGCGATCTCCGTCACATCATGAATCGAGCCGCCCGTATGGAGATTCGCCGCCTTCCGGACCACCACCTCACGGCCTGCCTCCAGAACCGAATCCAGCGTCAGGTCATTCAATCGCAGGCATCGCTCCGTCTCGGCGTCCATGGGAATGCGGCTTTCCCCGCCGGTTGCAGCGGCACGGCGCCGGGACTGCGCCTCGATGAGGCTGCGAATGGTTTGGCGACCGTCGCCTGTGACGTAAGGCGGCCTGCGTACGGCTGCGGCAACCAGCTTGAAGTCGATCACCACAAGGCGCAGATCCTCGCCTTCGAAGCAGGCCTCGATAAGGACGCGGTCGCAAACTTCGCGGGCGGTACTGATTGCACGTTTCACAGCGTCGAATTCGTCAAGGCCAACTGCCACGCCGCGTCCCTGTTCGCCACGTGCGGGCTTTACCACCACCCGCCCGTGCTTCTCCAGGAACTGGGCGAGTTTGGCATCATCATCTGTCGCCGTCATCTGCTCCGGCACAACCAGGCCGGCTCCCTCAACGACGCGTCGTGTCACAGCCTTGTCGTCGCAGATGGACATGGCCACGCCCGAGGTGAGCTCGGAGAGGCTTTCGCGGCAGTGGACGGAGCGTCCCCCTTGCGATAGCCGAAAGAAGCCGCCTTCGGCATCGGTGATCTCCACATGAACGCCACGCCGGCGTGCCTCGTCGACAATAAGGCGCGCATAGGGGTTGAGCACGTCGTAAGCCTCTAGAGGTCGCGCATAAAGCCGCTCGTTGATCGAGTTTTTACGCTTGATCGCGAAGGCCTGGATGCGACGGAAGTGCAGCTTCTCGTAGAGGCGAATAGCCTGATCGTTATCGTGCAGAACGGAAAGGTCCATGCAGGCAGCGCCACGCGCCTTGAAGTGTTCCGCCAGTCGCCGAACAAGCGCCTCTCCTATGCCCGGATGGCGCGCCTGTGGATCAACCGCGAGGCACCAAAGGGAGGATCCCTGTTCAGGATCGTTGAAGGCCCGCCGGTGATCGATTCCAGTGACGGTGCCTACGATTTCCCCCGTGTTCTCGTCCTCCGCCACAAGATAGGTGATTGAACGATTGTCGCGATTTGACCAAAAGAAATCCGGGCGGACAGGGACCATATTGCGTGCCGCGTAGATGCGATTGACGGCCTCCGCATCGGCTTCGGATGAGAGGCGACGTATGAAGAAGCCGCGTGGCTGCTTGCGGCTGCTGCGATAGGTCGCCAAATCGAGGCGAAACGTATGTGACGGATCAAGAAATAGCTCTTGGGGTGCTGTGGCGAGCACAACATGCGGATCGCCGACATAGATCGCAATGTCACGATGTTCGGGAGCCTCCTGACGCAGCGCGGAGATCAACTGGGTGGGATCCTTGAAGGTCTGCGCGAACAGGAGCCGACCCCATCCGCAGTCTACCTGCGCTGCTTCCTCAGGAATGGCTCTTTCGGGCCCCCCTTGGTGGCCGTGACTTGAGTAGTCGACCCGCTGCCGCAGTCGGTGCGCCACGGATTTGGCGGATCGGAAGCGTCCCTTGTCCTCGCCTATGGTCTTTGCCATGGTGTTCATACCCCGTGGGTCTGCATCCACATTTCAAGAAGGCCGACCTGCCACAGTTCGGAGCCCCTGAGTGGCGTGATGTGATCGGAGGGGCTTTCGAACAACTGCTCGAGGTAATCCTGGCGAAAGAGCCCCCGTTCGCGCGCCGCTTGCGACTGAAGCGCGTCCCGGACCATATCGAGATAAGGTCCATCGACATACTTCAGCTGTGGAACAGGGAAGTACCCCTTCTTCCTGTCGATGACCTCCGACGGGACAACCAGCCGAGCAGCGTCCTTCAGGACGCCCTTGCCGCCTTCGCGCAGCTTTTCCTCGGGCGGAATCTTTGCTGCCAGCTCAACAAGTTCGTGGTCCAGGAAAGGAACGCGAGCTTCCAGACCCCAGGCCATGGTCATATTGTCCACTCGTTTGACCGGATCGTCGACGAGCATGACTTGGCTGTCGAGACGCAATGCCGCATCGACCGGCGTATCGGCACCGGGTGCACGAAGATGGTTGGAGACGAACTCGAAGCTCACGTCCGTTTCGGCCAGCCACTCCGGGTTGAGATGCCGCCCGAGCTTCTCGTGGGAGCGGTCAAAGAAGACCTTCGCATAGTCTGCCGCCACGTCATTGGAATTGGCCAGGGGCGGATACCAGTGATACCCCCCAAACACTTCGTCTGCACCCTGACCTGACTGAACGACGCGGATGTGCTTCGAGACTTCCTGCGAAAGCAGGTAGAAGCCAGCATTGTCATAGGAGACCATAGGCTCCGACATGGCTGCAAAAACGCCGGGGAGAGCCCCCATCAAGCGTTCGGAAGGCACGAAGATTTGATGGTGATCCGTGCCAAAGTGCTTGGCGACAAGGTCCGAGTACACAAACTCGTCCCCCTTTTCGCCATTGGCAGCCTCAAAGCCGACGGAGAAGGTCATCAGGTCCTTCTGGCCCATCTCGGCGAGCAGTCCGACGATCAAGCTTGAGTCGACGCCACCTGACAGCAGCACGCCGACCGGGACGTCCGCGACCATGCGGCGGCGCACTGCGGTTCGCAGGGCCCCGAGCACGAGGTCCCGCCAATCCTGCGAAGAAAGGCCACTCATGGATGGGTCTCGCTGGTAGGGCGGCTGCCAGTATACGGTGTCCTCTTCCCGTCCGTCGCGATCGATGACACGAATTGTCGCCGGGGGCAGTTTCTTGACACCATTGACCATTGTATGCGGCGGCGGCACCACCGCGTGGAAGGTCATGTAGTGATGGAGTGCGGTCTTGTTGATCGACGTGTCGATATCGCCGCTCTTCAGCAGCGCGGGCAGGAACGACGCGAAACGCATGGAATCGCCGGTGCGGGAGAAGTAGAGCGGTTTGATGCCGAAGCGGTCGCGGGCCATGATCATCCGGCCGGTGTCACGCTCATGGATGACGAAGGCAAACATGCCGTGAAATCGCTTCACGCACTCGGTCCCCCAGGCATGCCAAGCCTTGAGGATGACCTCGGTGTCCCCATGCGAGAAGAAGCGGTAGCCTTTCGCTTCAAGATCCTTGCGAAGCTCCGGGTAATTGTAGATGCAGCCGTTAAAGGCAATGCTCAGGCCAAGCTCGGGGTCCACCATTGGCTGGCGGGCCTTCTCCGACAGGTCGATGATGGAAAGCCGCCGGTGGCCAAGTGCCGCATTTCCATGGATCACCAATCCGGAACCATCCGGCCCGCGCGGCGCAATCACCTCCATCATCCGCGCTTGTACAAGAGGAGAAGGCTGGGCGCCGTCAAAGCGTATTTCACCACAAATTCCACACACGGTTCCGCTTGATCCTTTTTCTATTGATTGTCGGCTAAACTGTTATAGATCTGATAATTAGAAATCAAATCATCTAGGTCAAGACTATGAGCATCGGCGAAAACGGAAACGGCGGCGAAAAGTTTCAGGTTTCGCAGAGGCGGATGATCGAGAAAGCCGTCCGACGCATTGTCCGAGCACATGATCTGCAGTCGCGGGCGCTGGCCAAGCGGTGCGGTTTGACCGCGGCTCAGCTCGTTGTCATGAAAGGTGTCGCCGAACTCGGAGAAGTTACCTCCGGGGCCCTCTCGATCTATGCTGACATCAGTGCCGCAACCATTGTGACGATTCTCGACAATCTTGAGGAGCGGGGCTTGATCCAGAGGTACCGGTCCGGGAGCGATCGCCGGATCGTCCACACGCGATTGACGGAGGAGGGACGCGTGCTCATGGAGCAGGCGCCGGAGCCGATGGGCGAGCTCTTCCTCGAGCGCTTCTCAAAGCTCTCCCATCAGGACAGGCAGACGCTTGCGGAGGCGGTATCTCGACTGGGTGAACTAATGTCCGCGACCGGCGAGGCAGCTACCCATCGAGAGATTGCTCAGCGTTAGCGACGAGGGACGGAGCCGCTTCGCAGCGTTAGCGCGTCGGTAGGCAGCGTTAGCGCGTCGGTAGATTGCCGGAAATCAATCTCAAGGGTGGAAGCGCACCCTCGCATACTTATATGAACGGATGTCTTCTAGTCGCTTAAGGAGGCAGTCATGACGATCACGAGAGATGAGATTAGAGACGTCTTGGGGCCTGTCGGAGACACCCTAGCAGCAGAGATTGCGGCAACCGGCGCGAGTCATAAGGAGCTCTCCGAAGCCTGGGCCTGGGTCAACAATAACGAAGCTCTTTTAAACGACGGGCGACCACTGCCGGCGGGTCGTGTTGCGGAACTCGCCGCACTTCTTGAGCCCGAGGATGAGGAAGATCTGCCGTAGTTCTCGCCCAGGAGAGAGCGGCAGGTGATGTGGTGCCGTCCCTTTCTTCGGTTGCCGCTCTCTCGAAAAGGGAGACAGAACAGGTTCCTTAGACGCGTACCGTCAGGCGCGGCGTGTGCGCCGGAACCTCTTCCGCGTCTTCAGGTTTAACGAAGAATGTCATCAGTCCGTCTTAACGGACAGGAGAGACCTCGCCTCTTGCGCTGATCCAAAATAATCCCGGCGCTCAAGGAAGTGAGAGGTGCTCCTTGTTCAAGCAACAGACTATATTACATTATGCTTATGGAGGCTTCGCCTTCGCATTCACCAGCAGGAACATAGCCAATCTGTCGCTTGCCTTGAAACGCGAGCCAGCAAGGAGACACCTTCATGGAAGCAGCAAAGACCTTGGCGGAGATGACCGTCATAGAACGGCGTGAACTCATCGACTTTGTCGCTTCTGCTTTGGAGGGAACTTCCAAAGAAGCGAGGGTACACGGCGATCAACAGTCCGCGCTCAACTCTTACAACCTCGCCCTCGCCATTCGCGGGAGTGCCGCGGAGCTGGCAACCGGAGATCTGCGGTCGGCTGAGCTGCTGCTGCAGCAGGGCATCAGTCTTGTCGCTGCAAGTCTTTCACGCTCGCAAGGTCCGCAACTGCACTAGCAAATCCGCAGGCCGGTTCTTGCCAGCGCAGCGGCAGATGCCCATCCGCGCTGACGCCGCGGGGTGGAAGGGTTATGCTTCAAGCCAATGCGGAAACCAGCCGGAGGAGGTGGCTCCCGTTCGAAGAAACGGCAGCCAATCTAGGCATCAAGGCTCGGCGCGGATAAGGCAATCTGATGCGAGACAGGCAGCGATGAAGCAGGAGCGGGCTTCTTCGCCGCTACCTTTCCCCGAAAGCGCGGCCATGGAGGCACGTCTTGCCCTTGCAAATGCCGGACCCTTGATGCCGGGCCACCGGTTCATCAGGAACCGGTAGGCTTCTTGGGAGTCGGAGATCGTCGTTAACGAGGTGTTCTTGTCGGAAACACTGACCGGGTCGGCCCACGTCGCAACGTGGTCGCTCTTGGTCAAGTCGGGAGTGTTCATGAAAGCATTCCAGTTGTCCGTGCCGTCCCGAACGCGATCCCCTTGCTTTCGTTCCGGCCGACCCGCAACGGAACGACGCAAACTGATCTAGCCGCCGGTTGCGATCATGAAAATCAATGAGGCGCCGACCAACAGAACGGTGGCGGCAGCGGCCACGCGAATAGCGTTTTCGAAGGGTGCAGTCTTCCCGTGCACACCTTCGGGTTTGGAGCTTGCTTCCCCAATGGAGCTGCCGCTTGGCCCGATCATGGATCCTCACATGCCGTGTAGGCTTCGCTTTTGCACGAGAAGAGCGAGGATACTGCTAACGGACGCAGTTAAACCTTGGTGAGCAAAACCTGGACAAGCTGAAGTATCGGCGAAGACAAGAAGATGCGCCCAAAGAAGAAGCCCTTTCGCTGCCGCAACGCAAGCTTAGTCACTTAGTTTCTTTGAGTCGTCCAGCCGAGCATATGGTAGAGGATGATCGCCCCGATCGTGGCGGTGCCGATCCCATCGAGAGTGAAGCCTGCCACGGCGAGCTTGAAGTTCCCCGCGCCAAGAACCAGGGCCACGCCAACCGTGATGAGGTTTCGCGGCTCGGCGAAGTCCACCTTGTTTTCGACCCAGATGCGGCCCGCAGTTGCCGCAATGAGCCCGAAGACCACGATAGAAAGACCGCCGATAACCGGCCCGGGAATGGTTTGTATCAGGGCGCCGAATTTTGGCGAGAAGCCAAGGATTATGGCGACCACCGCTGCAACCAGGAAGATGAGTGTGGAGAAGATGCGGGTTACCGCCATCACGCCCATGTTTTCCGCATACGTGGTCATACCTGTACCGCCAAAAGCACCGGAGACCATGGTTGCCAAGCCATCGCCGAGGAAGGCTCGACCCAGGTAGGGATCAAGGTTCCTGCCGGTCATCGCACCGATCGCCTTGATGTGTCCGAGGTTTTCCGCAACAAGGATAACCACGACCGGGGCGATCAGTGTTATCGCCGAGACCGAAAAGGCGGGCGCGGTGAAGCTTGGAAAGCCAAACCAAGGAGCGGCGCTGACGCCGGAGAAATCCACCGGCTGGCCGAGATTGAAGCCGTTGGCAAGGCCCGTGTAGGCGAGATACGCAAAGGCACCGCCGATGAGGATTGGCAAGCGGCGTGCCATGCCGGGAGCATATACGGCAACGAGGCCTACGGCGACGAAGGTAAGGATCGCGATCCATCGCGAGATCTGGTCGCCTTCAGGGTTGTCTGCACCCACGCCCGAGGCGCTGGCAATGGCGATAGGGGCCAAGACCAAGCCGATTGCCGCGACGATCGCACCCGTCAGAACAGGCGGCATCAGCCGCTCGATCCAGCCATGGCCGGCAGCCATCACCACGAGACCGATCAGGGCGTACAGCGCACCTGCAGCTATGATGCCTCCCAGAGCAAGACCGATATCGGGGTTCGGTGCACCAGCCGTCGCCGCCGTAGCAGCGAGTACCGGACCGATGAAGGCGAAGGAGGAGCCGAGATAACTAGGGACGCGGCCGCCTACTGCGACGAAGAAGATCAGCGTCGAAATCCCTGAGAACAGGATGGAGACGTTCGGATCGAAACCCATCAAGATAGGTGCAAGTACGGTGGATCCGAACATGGCCACCACGTGTTGAAGCCCGAGCACCGCCGTTTGTGCTGCTGGAAGCCGCTCGTCCGGCAGGACCTGGCCTTGCGTCTTAAGCCGCCAACGCGGGAAGTAACCGCCCATTTCGCTTGTACCCGTCTCTTATCACTTGATCCGCGGTGCCCAAGCCCGATACGAGACCGGGTCGAATGCGGAAGGAAGGCCTCGGTTGACAGGGCGCAACTGAGGGCTCCCCTATCCTTTGGCGGATTGTCGATATCTGCATCCTGTGTTCCTGTCACCTGATCCAGCGTGTTTCCCACAGAAGTGCCACGGGGTGACCGCCGCAACGGCAACGACAATCTCCTTCAGCTCATGATCAAGATGTTGCGACTGGCCCTTTAAGACGCCACCGCCTCGAATTGCGCCTTGCTAAAACTCACTGCGCGACGAGGTGGCCCTTTCCTATATCGATCAGCCGTGCCTTTTCCGGCGCTTCGCCAACCTTCCACATAGGGCTCGGAATCTCGCCCGATAGCCGCAGGTTAGGTTTCCGCGGTCGGCGGGGGTCCGGCACAGGCACTGCCTCCAGAAGGCGCCGCGTGTACGGATGTTGTGGGTTGTCGAAGAGTTGTGCGCGCGTTCCCATCTCGACGATCTGGCCGAGATACATCACGGCCACCCGGTCGGAGATGTTTTCAACGACCGCCATGTCGTGGCTGATGAAGAGATAAGTTACCCCGCTCTCCTTCTGCAGGTCGCGCAGAAGGTCCAGCACCTTGGCCTGGATCGATACGTCGAGGGCTGCAACGCTCTCGTCGCAGATGATGAGCTTGGGCTTCAAGGCAAGAGCGCGAGCAATGCAGATGCGCTGGCGCTGGCCGCCGGAAAACTGATGCGGATAGCGGTTGTAGACACTTGCCGACATCTCGACCCGCTCCAGGAGTTCACGCACGCGCGCCTTCTGTTCTGCCGCCGTGCCGATGCCGTGGATCACTAGGGGTTCTCGGATGAGTTCGCCGACGGTCATGCGCGCGTCGAGTGCTGCCATCGGATCCTGGAATACGATCTGGAGATCGCGACGGACCGCCTTGCGTCCCTTGTTGTCGAGGTCGGCCATTACCTTGCCGTTGATCTCGATGCGTCCGGTGTGAGGTGCCAGGCCAACCAGCGCTCTCGCCATGGTCGATTTGCCGCAACCAGATTCGCCCACCAGGGAAAGCGTTTCGCCGCGGAAGATGTCGAGGGAAACGTGTTCGACAGCATGGACGCGGGCCGCTACACGGCCCAGCAGCCCCTGCCGGATCGGAAAGTTGACCGACACGTCGTCGTATCGAACGAGAACTTCTCGCGCGGCGGGTTCCGGCCGCGATGCACCTGCGCCGATGCGTGGTACGGCAGCCAGCAGGTCGCGCGTATACTCCTCCTGAGGTGCGTCGAAGAGGTCGACTGTCGACGCCGCCTCCACCATCTTGCCCTTGCGCATGACGATGACGCGGTCTGCCATCTCGGCAACGACGCCCATGTCATGGGTGATCAGGATGACGGCAGTACCCAGTTCCTTCTGCAGGTCTCGCAGGAGGTCTAGCACCTCGCGCTGCACTGTCACGTCCAACGCGGTTGTCGGCTCGTCGGCAATGAGGACGGCCGGCCGCAAAGCGATCGCCATGGCGATCATCACGCGCTGGCGCATGCCGCCCGATAGTTCGTGCGGATACTGCTCGAGCCGCTTCTCCGGCTGCGACAGGCGAACGGCCTTCACCGCTTCCAGCGCCCGCGCTCGCGCCTGCGAGATCGACAGCGGCTCATGTGCCCGGATGGCCTCCACAAGCTGACGGCCTATGCTCATAACCGGATTGAGCGCAGTCATCGGCTCCTGGAAGATCATCGCTATGCGCGCACCGCGTATCTCTTGCATCTTCTTTTCAGGCAGGTTGGTGAGTTCGGTGTCACCAAAACGGATGGACCCACCGGTCACACGAACGGCGGGTGCCGGTAAAAGCCCCATGCAGGCAAGTGAGGTAATTGACTTGCCCGAGCCACTTTCTCCCGCAATCGCCAGGGTCTCGCCCGGATGAAGATCGAAGCTCAACCCTTCCACCAGCGGAACCAGCCCCTGGTCCGACCGTGCAGAGACCTGCAGGTCGCGTACCGACAGGACCACGTCGGTTGCCGTATCGACGACGGGAGAAAGCATGGCTGCGGTCATTCGAAGACGGCCCTCGGGAAGTAGAAGCTCACCACGACATTGGGCATGTCGACAATTTCGGAGATGCGAAGATCGCCACAGGTGGAGACGAGCATGTACGCATCCACCGGATCCATCTTCTGCGTTGCCGTAAGAAGATCAATCATATTGGCGACAGCGTCCTTGGCCGCAGCCCAAAGATCTGGGCCGATGCCGGTTGTGACCTCGTAGCCCTTGGCGTCGAGATGGCGCGTGACCGGGCCAGGCGTCGTGAAGCGAGGCGTCTTCAGCGGCTGGTCCTTGATGAGGTCGAGCGTGAGCACGACGTCGAAGGGGCTTTCGACTGCGGTACCACAGACCTCGCCGTCACCCTGGGCGGCATGCGTGTCTCCGACCGAGAACAGCGCGCCGTCGACCTCGACCGGCAGGTAGAGCGTCGTGCCGGCGGCTAGATCGCGGATGTCGAGGTTGCCGCCGACCCGGCGCGGCGGGACGACCGTATGGTGGCCTTTCTCGGCCAATGCATTGCCGATGGTGCCGGCAAACGGCTTTAGCGGCACGCGACCATTCTTGCCGAACAGCGCGGGCTCCATGCTCGACGCGTCGAACTTCCAGACGTTGAGAGCCGGTTCGGTGAACTGGTCAGCGAGCAGGCCGAAGCCTGGAATGTTGGCGGTCCAGCCAAAGCCCGCGCCGTCGCGAAGCTGCGGCGTGAAGCTCTCGATGGTGACTTTGAGAACGTCCCCTGGCTTTGCACCATCGACATAGATCGGACCGGATACCGGGTTGATCTTGGCGAAATCCAGCGCCTTCACGTCCTCGACGGTGGACTGGGGACCAAGTTGGCCCCCAGAACTGTCAAGGCACTGGAACAGGATCGTTTCGCCTGGTGCAGCCGTCAGGGCAGGGGCAAACGCGTTGTCCCAGCCGAAATGGTGCTGATGGGCGTGGATCGTGTGGTTGCAGTGCTTGCACATGATGTGCCTTACTCCTTGATGAAGACGTAGTCGTAGTTGACCGGGATCGAGACCGGATCGACGTAGAGCGCGTCGTCGCCACCCATGCGCGGGGACTTCATGGTGAAGCGCTGCTCGTTGAACACGGGCGCCCAGGGCGCGTCTTCCATCACCTTCATGTAGATGTCGGACCATTTGGCGAGACGCTCGTCCACCTTCGCGGGATCGACGATGGAGTCTGCCTCAGCAGCAAGCTTGTCGAGCTCCGGATTGCAGTACTTTGCCCAGTTCCAGCCGCCTTCCACGGCGCCGCTGCAGCCGAGGATTGGACCGTAGAAGTTTGCCGGATCCGGGAAGTCGGCAATCCATGCCATGCCGCCGGACCAGATCATGGGTGCCGTGCCTGCGCCGCCGGCTTCGATTACATTGGCCTGGGCCAGCGATTTGATCGACGCGTTGATGCCGATTGCCTTCAGGTCCTGCTGGATCGCTTGTGCAATACGCGGGTTCGGATCGGTGTTCATGACGAAGAGTTCAGTGTCGAAGCCGTCCGCGTAACCTGCGTCGGCAAGCAACTTCTTAGCCCCTTCCCGGTCGAACTCGTAACCTTCGTAGCCTGCCGTGTAGCCCGGCATGGATGGCGGAAGCGGCTGGGTTGCCGGAACGGCGCGACCGTTGATGACCTGGACGATGCGGTCCTTATTGATCGCCATGTTGACGGCACGGCGCACCTCGACCTTGTCGAAAGGCGGCTGGGTAACGTTCATGGTGATATAGCCGGTATGCAACTGCCCCCCTTCGACAACCAGACTCGCCTGTGCCTCATCCTTCATGACTTCCACGAACTTCGCCGGCGGAATGCCATCGCCTGGAACGTCGACTTCGCCATTCTGCGCGCGCAGAAGTGCCACAACGGGCTCCTGGCCAACTTCCACGGTGAAGCTGTCGAGATAAGGAACGCCGGAAATCCAGTAGTCCGGATTCTTTTCGAACACGAGGCGCTGGCCGAGTGTCCATTCAGCGAGCTTGAAAGCTCCGGTGCCCACAGGCTTCTTGCCGAAATCGGCGCCAGCCTCCTCGACGGCTTCCTTTGGAACGATGAACGAGAAGTTCAGCGCCATGATGTGCAGGAAGGTCGCGTCCGGGCGCGACAGCTTGAAGACGACCGTGCTATCGTCGGGAGCGGAAACGCCGGAAACGGCGTCGGTCTTGCCCTCGGCGGCCTCGTCATAGCCCTCGATCATGGAGAAGAAGCCCTGGCCCGGCGATTGCGTGGCGGGATTGACGACGCGGTTGATGGAGTAGACCACGTCATCGGCGACCAGTTCGCGGCCATTGTGGAATTTGACGCCCGGGCGCAGCTTGAACGTGTAGGTGAGGCCGTCTTCGGAAATCTCGTGGCTTTCCGCGAGCCCCGGACGCAGCTTCGTCGTGCCCGGCTCATAATCCATGAGGCCGTCGAACACGGACTTGATCATCGACCAGTTCTGCCAATCATAGCCGATCGCCGGGTCGAGCGTCGCGACATCGTCCTTGTAGGTCACGACCATGTTGCCACCCTGCTTCGGCTCCTGCGCCGGAGCAAGTGCCGGCAGGGCCATCAAGGTTGCAAGTGCGGTAGAAAGGAAAAGCTTCTTCATAGACCTTACTCCTGTTGGTTGACGGTTTCAGCGCAGCTTGATGCGCGGATCGATGAGCGGCGAAATCAGATCGGCAATGAGATTGCCGAGAACGATCCCGCAGGCGGAGACGAGCGTGACACCCATGATGATCGGGATGTCGACCCGCTGGATGGCCTGCCACGCAAGTTGACCAATGCCGGGCCAGCCGAAGACGCTTTCCACGACCACGATGCCGGACATGAATATTCCGATGTCGATGCCGATCATCGCGATGATCGGCAGGATGGCGTTGGGCAGAGCATGGCCGAGGATCACCTTGCTGCGGCCCAGGCCCTTGGCACGTGCCGTGCGGATGAAGTCTGCGCGCAGCACGTCGACCATCGATGAGCGCATGATGCGCGAATACCAGCCCGATCCGAGGATGCCGAGGGTGAGTGCGGGCAGCACGATGTGGGCGAACGTGCCGTAGCCGCCGATCGGGAACCATCCCAGCTGCACCGCGAAGACGAAGAGCAGCAGCAGGGCGACCACGAACTGCGGCGCGGAGACGGTGATAAAGCTCGTCAGCATAAGGCCGTTGTCGATGGCCTTGCCACGGTTCAGTGCAGCGATGATGCCGAGCGGCAGGCCGATCAGGAGTTCGCAGGCGATGGCCGCCACCAGCAGCAGAAGGGTTGCCGGCAGGCGCGATGCAATGAGCTGAGCAACCTCGGTCTTTTGCAGGTAGGAGCGGCCGAAGTCGCCTTGCACGAGGTTCAGGAGGTAGTTTGCGTACTGCACGAGGAACGGCTGGTCGAGACCGAGCTGCTGGCGAATGCTTTCCACCGTGGCAGCGGTTGCGGACCGTCCGGCGATCTGACGTACCGGATCGGCTGGCAGCACGTAGAGCAAGACGAAGGTAATGAAGGAGACGCCAAGCAGGATAAGCGCGGACTGAAGGAGGCGTCGCAGAATATAGACCGCCATCAATCACGCCCCTGTTGTGTCGGATCGAGGATGTCGCGCAGAGCGTCACCCACGAGGTTGAAGGCAAGTGCGAGCAGCAGGATTGCAGCACCGGGAATGAAGACAAGCCAGGGAGCTGACTGGAAGTAGGTCTGGTTCTCGAAAATGATGTTGCCCCACGAGGGAATCGGCGGCTGAACGCCGATACCAAGAAAGGACAATGTGGCTTCGAGCAGCACCGTGGTGGAAATTCCAAGAGTACCCCAGACGATCAGCGTCGGGATCAGATGCGGCAGGATGTGCCTGAAGAGAATGCGGCCGGTTCCCGCACCTAGCGTCTTTTCGGCGGCGATGTAATCACGCTCCGCGAGCGACGACGTCTGGGTGAAGATGACGCGTGCGGTCTGCACCCAGTTCACAAAGGCGATCACCATCGCAACGATCCAGAGTGACGGCGAGAAGATGGCGGCAAGGCAGATGGCCAGAAGCAGTGCCGGAAAGGCCATCATCAGATCTGTGAACCGCATCAGCACTGCCCCGACCAGCCCACGAAAATAGCCGGCGGTGACGCCGACAAGCGTTCCGATGACAAGTGCAGCGCCATTGGCGACGAGCCCGATCAGCAGCGAGGTCTGAGCCCCGTATAGAATGCGCGAGAAGAGGTCGCGACCGAGGAGGTCGGTGCCGAACCAGAACGTCTCGTTCGGCGGCATTGGCGCACCCTCAATGGTAAGGCCATCGAAGAACTGTTCATAAGGATCGAAGGGCGCAAGCCACCTTGCGAACACGGCGCCGCCGACGCAGATCAGGATGATCAGCAATCCCAGGAGCGCCAGCTTGCGCTGCGCAAGGCGACGCAGTGCGGAAGGTCCGCTCTCCGGCGCGATCAACGGTTCAGGCGCGATCGATGTGTCTGTCATCGTCACTACCCCTCTCGCTTGAGTGGTTCGCTACCAACCGTTCGGCGGCGGCCTCCATGGTGACACGCCAGGCCATCGCGGTCTGGCGCAAAAGCTCGTAAGCCTCGGCCTCGGTCTTGCCCTTCATTACGAAGATCATCACCGCGCGCACGATCGTCTGTCGGGCGGAGAGACGGCTCTGCAGGTCGCTGATCAGCGCCTCCGACGCTTGTGCACGATTGAAATTGGCCCGCGCGACCAGAAGCGCTGCGTAGACGCCCTTGTCGCTCATGGGCTTTAGGATCTGCGCGTGGGCACCCATCTCCATCGCCCACCGCAAACGCCCCGGCGCTTCCGATCCGATCAGCGCGACCATGGGCATTGGCGACTGCCCCGATGCCCACGGAAACTGCTCGTCGTGTCCCATGTCGGCATCGTAGAAGATGAAGTCCGCGCCGATTGCCTCAGCAGGCAGTTCCGGCCAAGCCTCGCGAACGTCGAGCCCGATGACTCCGAGCTGGCGAATCAGACCTTGGACCGACGGGTGAGGTCGGTGCAGGATCCAGGCGATTGCCCCGCCAAGGTTTTCCGTTCTGATGTGCGTCATGACACCACCTTGAGCCGGAGTTCCGGCCGTGCGGTTTGACTGCGATCTGTCAGATATGGATCTGCGCGCCGCGCCGGCAGCCGCTTGATCTCCCGGAAGCGACCATTTTCCAGCCGGGCGATGATGGTGGGCTGAACCGCATGCAGATGCGCAGGATCGAGCTTCGACGTGTGCCCGGCGCGGATGGCCGTCTCCAGCAACTCAGCCAGGGGTAGCACCTCTGTTCCAGGGCGGCCGTGAAGAAGCGAGGCAAGCTCGTGGACGGACTGGCGCGCCATCTCGTGAAACGACCCTCCAACACCGCCGGCGGGTTCGAACCAAGGGCCTGCCGCTACCAATCCCTCGGCCGCGCCGCCGGCCGCCTTGATCTCGCTTTCACTGAAGTTGCACGACAGCACCGTGAGGCTGCCGGCAAACGCCGCTTCCCGCTTCAGGTCCGCAAGCCGCCCTAGAAAGGCATAGGAACTGTCGCCTACCAGCGAGTTCAGGACGAAGCTCGGCTTCAGAGCACGAATGTCATCGATGATATGATCTAGTTCGGTGTCGCCGATCGGAAGGTAGCGATCGCCCAGGACCTGGCCGCCTGCCGCTGCGATGCGTTCACGCGCGATCTGTGCCATCTCCCAGCCCCAGATGTAGTTGGAGCCGACAAGATAGGCACGGGCACCCAGCTCCGGCAGCGCCCAATCAAGAAGCGGCAGCAGATGCTGATTGGGGCAGGAGTGCGTGTAGGCTACCCGCTCTGATGCCTCGAACCCCTCGTAAGGCACGGGGTACCACAATACGCCGTCAAAACGCTCAAGTTCGGGAATGACTTCTTTGCGGCTCGCGGAGGTGATGCAGCCGAAGATGTGACGTGCTGCCGACTCCCGCAGGATCTCGCGGCACAGCGGCGCATAGCGGTCGAGACGCCCTTCCGGATCGCGTTCAACGACGCGGAATTCGACGTCAAGGGCGTGATCGGCATTGACCTCTTCAACCCCCTTCAACACTCCGAGACGAGTCGAGCGCGCCAGCGCGGCATACATACCGCTCCGTGAAAGCAGAACGCCTATCTCTAAGACCCGCTTCATAGGTTCCCAATGCGAAAAACCCCGCGCCGATTCACGCAAAAGCGCGGTCGGAGGCGGGGCTCGGATGCCAGATATTTCGGTTAGTGTAACGAGCTGCGGTGCGAATGGGAAGCTAAATTTCAAAAACTTCCCGCAGGCATTGCCACTACCTTCTCATTGCCCTGCGGACGCGCAACAAATGTACACTTCGGCTTGAATGGAAGTGCGACGCCTGACGCCGTTCTCGGGCGTGCTCCTTTGCGGAGAGGAAGCGGACCACCTGGTTGCTTATCCTGATGCCTATCTGGCAAAGTCGGCAACGGTTTGAAGGGAACGATCGCCAGAGCTGGCGCATTTCGCAAAATGCACGACTGTCGAAAAACCTTCGGCTTGAAGCCTTGTCTCGCCCTCACTTTGATGTGTGTGTTGGCGAGTGCCGCCACTCCAAGGGCACAGAGCTTCCCTTCCTCGGCGATCACCAACGAAGCAAGCGAACGTACCGACGACGGCGTGGCTGTCACTGCGGTTGTGGAGGACGCCGCTCTGGCGGATCGCCTGGCAGCCATTCTGGAGGCAACGGGGTGGTATGAATCAGTGCAAGTCAGTGTGGAGGAAGGCGTCGTCACGCTTGGAGGCATCAGCGATACAGCCGAACACCGAAGCTGGGCCGTTGAGTTGGCCGAGAGGGCGGAGGGAAGCATCGCTGTTGTGAACAAGCTCGCAGTTGCCAGCGACTTTGCCTCAACGGTCGACCGTGCGGCAGCCGAGGTGCAACAGCTTTCACGCCGAGCAGGCGAGATCATACCGCTGGTGGTTCTGGCACTTGCCATAGTGGCTGCTACGTGGGGCATAGCCGCACTGGTTGCGGCCGTGGCCAAACGTCTGTTGGAACAGCGGATACCATCGCCACTTCTGCGTGGGGTCGTGGTGAGAGCAATCTCCATCCCCGTTCTGCTCCTTGGCATTTACTTCGTGCTTCAGGTGGCTGGGCTGACCCGGTTAGCTGTCACGGTGCTCGGGGGCACCGGGCTCGTCGGTATCATCGTCGGCTTTGCTTTCCGAGACATCGCCGAGAACTTCCTTGCCAGTCTGCTCCTCAGTGTCCGCAATCCATTCAGCACCGGGGACCTGATCGAAGTGGCGGGAGAGACCGGAATCGTGCAGAACCTCAATACCCGCAGCACGGTTCTGTTGACCCTGGATGGCAATCACGTGCAGATTCCGAATGCGGCGGTGTTCAAGAACACGATAAAGAACTACTCCAGCACGCCGACCCGGCGGGCAGAGTTCCTTGTCGGCATTGGCTATGATTCCTCCGTCCCTCAGGCTCAGGCGCTGATACTGGAAATTCTAAGACGACATCCGGCCGTGCTTGCGCAACCAGAGCCCCTGGTGCTGGTGGATGAGCTAGGTGCGGCTACGGTCAACCTGTCCGTCAGCTACTGGTTCGATAGCCGGACCTACTCGCCCGCGAAGGCAAATTCGGCTCTCCTGCGCCTGTGCAAGAACACCCTGCTCGAAGCCGGGATAGAGTTGCCAGATACAGCCCGTGAAGTGGTGTTCCCCAAGGGCGTGCCATTTGTTCCAATGAGCGAAGGGCAGCCAGCTCCGCCTGTCACTGCGCCACGTGGCGTTGCAACGGTAAGCGACACCGAGGACGCTACGGCGGGAGAGGGAGAACTCACAAACGAGGCGAATGATGTTCGTGGACACTCGCACGGCCAAGTCGTTGAGGCTTCGGAGAATCTCCTGAAACGCTAAGCTGGGCCGCGCCTCTCGCACAAACCCTGTCTTTACATCGGTCGCAAATGGAATCAGCCCGCTACCGCCAATCCTTGAGCGAGCTGGTTGTTGACGTAGATGTCGAGCAGCCGCTGGCTGACAGGGCCGACGTCGCCTGTACCGATCTTCTGACCGTCAAGGCTCACCACTGGTGTAACGAAGCTGGTTGCCGACGTGACAAAAGCCTCCGCTGCCGATCTTGCTTCGTCCACGGTGAAGCGACGTTCTTCCGCAGCGAGTCCTGCTTGCCGAGCCAAGTCAAGGATGGAACTGCGCGTGATGCCGTGGAGAAGGGCATCGGACAGCTCTCGCGTGACAACGACGCCGTCAGACGTCACGATGTGGAAGTTTGCGGAGCTGGCTTCCGTGACATAGCCGTCCTCTACAAAAAGCACGTCGTCGTAACCCTTGCTGTGCGCATCCGTCTTCATCAGCGAGGAGTAAAGGAGTTGCACGGTCTTGATCTGACGCTGCGACCAGCGGCCGTCGGGCACAGTCTGCAGAGCCAGCCCTGTTTTCCACTTCGGATTGTGAAGGATCCGCTTTGACTGGGTGAAAAGGACGATGGTTGGCTCTGTATCCCGCGAAAAAAGGAAGTCCCGCTCCTGAACGCCACGGGAGATCTGTAGGTATATGAGCCCTTCGGCGATACCATTCCTCCTGGCGATCTCCTTGTGCAGTGCCAGCAACTCCTCTTCGGCAACGGGCATGGGAATGCCAAGAGCGTCCAGGGACCGGCGCAGTCGGGCCTTATGACCGGGATAGTCAATGAGCTTGCCTTCGACGACTGCCGTGACTTCGTAGATGGCGTCTGCGAACAGGAAACCGCGATCAAAGACTGAAATCTTGGCATCGGCTTCCGCGATCAAATCGCCATTGAGGTAAACGGTTCTGTTCATGATCTTTCCCACGCGGTCAGATGTGTTGCCACCAAGGTTCTCGCACCGCCAGACGATTGGTGCAACTCACTCCACCTCTTTGGGGGAGTCCTGCGGCGGTGATCTGAGCAACGATCAGCCACGGTGGTAGGCGGTGGGGGATGAACTACGCTCTTGTCTAAGATCGTCGGCGCTAAACCATCGCATCCCGGAACGAGAGCAGCTTTTTTTGCTCTTCATCCCAGAGCGCCAACCGGACACACCTGATGCTATCCCGAATCGTCACGCGTCCGATCAAAGCGAGCTCCGGATGATGGCGCAGCACTTCGGGCAGCCTGTAGTAGGGGATGCGGCTTGACAGGTGGTGTACGTGATGAATGCCGATATTGCCGGTCATCCATCTTAGCACCAGAGGCAGATCATAGTACGAGGCGCCGTGAAGGGCCGCGCCAGGAAAATGCCAATCGTCGTCCGTCGACCAATGCGTCTCCTCAAATTGATGCTGAACGTAGAAGAGCCAGACGCCCGCCGCCCCCGCCAGAAGCACGATGGGCAGATGAACCGCGAGGAAGGGGCCGAGCCCAATGGCAAATGCCATCGCGGCTGCCAGGGCTAAGACGGCGACATTGGTGGCCATCGTCGAGACCCAAGGCATAGCTCCTGAGCGCATCATTCCGATGGGCAGACGTTGCTTCAGGAGGAAGATCCACGCCGGACCGATGCCGAACATCACCAGCGGGTGCCGGTATAGCCGGTAGCGCAGTCGTCCGGCGGGCGAGAGCGCACGATATTCCAGGACGGTCAGCGTCGTGATGTCGCCGATCCCCCGCTCGTCCAGGTGTCCTGCCGAGGCATGGTGGACGGCATGTGCGCGACGCCAGTAGTCGTACGGCGTCAGCGTCAGAACCCCAAGCAGGCGGCCCGTCCAGTCGTCGAGGCTGCGGCGAGCGAAGAAAGAGCCATGCCCGCAATCATGCTGGATCATGAACAGCCTCAACAGGAAGGCTGCGGCGGCCGGCACCGCGACTACAAAACCAAGCCAGATACCATGGGAAAGGCACAGGTAGGCAAGCAGCCAAAGAACTGCGAAAGGCCCGGCCGTGACCAGCAGCTCAAATATGCTGCGGCTCGTTCGAGGCTGGCGGTATCTCGACAGGGTCTTTAGCCAAGCCGATGCGTTGAGGTCTGAAGACCCCTTCAGGTCATGAACTGCGATATTCATCGGGCGCTGATTTATTTCTGCTTCTTGCCGAGGCTAAGCCCGCTGCCGGCACTTTTGACTTGACTACCGAGAGCCGCGGGGGCAACCGCCGCGGCCTTCTCCTTCTTCGGCTTTCGAGCCTCGCGGTTGCTTCTAATCTGGCCCTTGGCCATGGGAAACCCTTTCCATTGATTAATGGTGTCATCGTGCCGATTGAGGCCACCGACAACGCATTCTGAGACGTGGATGAACCGCGGATGTCAGCCTAGGTGGCTGGTCGTGTCGGTCCGGCCGCGATGCAGCGCTGAGATATCGAGAAGACCGGTGGGGAATTCCGAAGACCCATAGGCCACAGCCGGCGTCAACAGAAGCATCCTAGACCGACCAGGCACGTTTTCCTTCGCTGGCGCAGAACCTGGCATCTTCCGGCAAAGGATGTTCTCGCGGTATCCGAACCCGCTTACGCTTACAAGATTTCGATCTAGTTGGAGGTCGGAAGACATCTACGTCCTCCTTTCTTTGGGGCCAGGGAATGTCCCTGAAGCGGCAGCGCCCTGAATCCGACTGCCGAAGATGTTACAGTAGAACAAAAGCGGATAAGCTGCAATGGACTAGACCCCGCACTAATAATGGCGCCGCTCCTTTCGTTCACCTTCAGCCGTTGATCGCGCAGGAATATCCGAAATCGTCGAGGTCTCGGAAGCACGTTTAAGCTTGAGCGCGATGCGACGTGGCAAGATGCAAGCGCACTGGCTCGCCTCCTACGGCAACCACCCGCAGCTCCGCAGAAGGTCTTGAACTATGCGACCTACTTCATCAGACCGGCTGAACGCATAGCCCGTTCAATAACCTCCTGAATACCCTCAGTGCCCGATGGACCGCGGAGATGAACGGAGGACGAAGCTGCGTGAGCCTCCATGTTTGATGCGAACTTACGCTCGAAGGACGGCGTCAAACCCCAGGAGCGCGCGATGTGCACGGTGGAAGATATTCCGACGTCGAGCATGTATGGCGCGGCTCGACCGTATCCGGTTGTCGCGTCCAGCGGCGTTCCATGGTCCATCCCTGAAATCTGATAGTGTTCAATGACGGCCCGCCCGAACCTGTCCGTCCATGCCTCGTACGCATGACCCTCCACGACGTGCGAAACGATGGGCTCTCCCGCCACCCCATGAACCCCCTGCCACTGATCAATGATTGCTCGTGCATTCGCTCTTACGACCGTCTTGTCCGCCGTGCCCTGCCAAACGGCAACGGTCGGCCAGGCGCCATCGTGGCGGGTTGCTTCGCGAATCTTGTTCTGGAGTACGACGGGCGAGGGGAGCCCATGGCCCCGCATCCGATCAAATGCTTCCGGCACCGTCGCGGCGGTTGCATAAGGAAGACCAGCAATGATCGCGCCGCCAGCGAAAACGTCAGGGTAGGCTGCGAGCAGCGCGTTGGTCATTGCGCCTCCGGCTGAAAGCCCTGTAACATATACGCGCCGGGGATCGACCCCGTGTGCCCCAATCATGGTCGCGACCATTTCGCGTATGGAGCGTACTTCGCCCGCGCCGCGTGTGATGTCTTCGGTCTGGAACCAGTTGAAACACAGGTTGGGGTTGTTCTGGCGGGTCTGCTCGGGGAACAGGACTGCGAACCCGTAATCTTCTGCAAGTCGCGACCAGCCCGATCCGTTATCGTACCCCGCTGCCGTTTGTGTGCACCCGTGCAGGACGACCACCAATGCGGGAAGCTTCACGGCGTCAGGCGTCCAGTACCATCCCAGCAACTTTCCCAGGTTCGGCCCCATGATCTGCAGTTGCGCCAGCTTGCTGACCTGGCTAGCCGCCGAAGGAGCGGGAGAAGTATAACGGGCCAGCCGTTCGATCGTGTCGGAGATGCGTCTCATCGTTGACCCTCTGGTAGCGGAAGGCCATCGACATTCCTCTCTCCAGGTAATGCTGCGCTGCACAATTTCAACCCGTCCATCGAGAAAGTGGACGGGAGAGGGAGCTAGGCAATTTTTGCATAAGCCTGCGGGTAAAAATGAATTGGCCAGCAGCGCTCCTCCTTTCCTATCATCGGCGCGTACGATGTTTGGCGCAGCAGAGGGGGGCAGAATGGGAAGGATCGTCTATGTCCATGATGGCTTTGTGCCCGACGAGGAGGCCAGCATTAGTCTCTTCGATCGGGGCTTCCTGTTCGGCGACGCCGTTTACGAGGTAACGGCTGTCATCAACGGGCGGATGATCGACAATGATCTGCACCTTGCCCGCCTTGAGCGTTCGCTGAGGGAACTTGCCATTTCCCTTCCTTATTCCGTGGACACCATCGAGGGAATTCAGCAGCAGTTGATCACTCGCAATGGCTTGGAAGAGGGAACTGTTTATCTGCAGGTGTCCCGTGGGGAAGCAGAGCGTGATTTCTTCTATTCGGATGGGCTCACTCCGCGGCTTATCGGCTTCACGCAATCTAAAAGGCTGGTTGGAACCAAAGCTCAGCAGGTCGGCATTTCGGTAGACGTTGCGGAGGATCCACGTTGGCAGCGGCGCGATATCAAGACTGCCATGCTGCTTGGCCAGGTCATGGCCAAACAGGCTTCGCGCGCCCGCGGCTTCGACGATGTCTGGCTGGTAGAAGACGGGCTTGTGACGGAAGGGGCCTCCTCGACGGCTTATATCATTACCGCTGATAGGCGGATCGTCACGCGCGCGCCGTCACAGGCGACACTCCCGGGCTGTACCCAGCGTGCCATTGCCCGCCTCTGCGCGGCACAGGGATTGGCGGTGGAAGAACGTGCTTTCTCACTGGAAGAGGCGCAGGGCGCGGTCGAAGCTTTCCAAACCTCCGCTTCCAGTCTCGTGACGCCTGTCGTGCGCATCGGCACCCAGACGATTGGCAATGGTCACGTCGGCCCGATGACGCGACAGCTGCAGGCGCTCTACCTGGAGGCCGCCGGGGTTTCGTACCGGGAGAACTCATAGAATGAGGGAGAACATGAAGGCAGCGCGAGAATGGGGACTGATGCCTGAGGGGAGGCTGCGACCAGGCCCGGGCAACGCCATCACCGACGTTCCCGGCGTCGCGGTTGGCCATCATTCTCTACGGAGTAACGAATTGTGCACGGGAGTCACAGCTATCGTCCCACATCCCGGCGACATCTTCCGTCTGAAGCCGCGGGCAGCCGTCGAAGTCATCAACGGCTTCGGAAAGTCGGCCGGGTTGATGCAGGTGGCCGAACTCGGCAGCATCGAGACGCCGATTCTGCTCACCAATACATTCGGAGTTGCCGCCTGCACGGAGGCGCTGATCCGCCGCGCAATTGCCGCCAATCCGGCCATCGGACGCAAGACCTCCACGGTCAACGCGCTTGTCTGCGAGTGCAACGACGGCAGTATCAGTGATATTCAGGCTCTTGCGGTGACGCCAGCCGACGCCGAAATGGCGTTGGATGCCGCCAGGACTGGCTCGGTGGAGCAAGGAGCGGTCGGAGCTGGCTCCGGCATGACGGCCTTCGGCTTCAAGGCCGGCATCGGCACGGCCTCACGACGTATGCCGATAGGAAAGCGCGATTTCATACTTGGCGTCCTTGTGCTGGCGAATTTTGGCGGGGCCGGCGACCTCATCCTGCCGGATGGCCGCAGGCCCGATCCGCGTGCACCAGCGGATGCCGAGCGCGGCTCCATCATCGTCGTCATGGCGACGGATCTTCCACTGGGCGACCGTCAGTTGCAGCGTGTCGCGCGGCGCGGCGGAGCGGGGCTTGCCCGCCTGGGCGCGTTTTGGGGCCATGGCAGCGGTGACGTCGTCCTTTGCTTCACGACCGCCGATCCCGTGGAGCACGATCCGGCAGAGGCCTTTGGGACCCAGGCGCGGCTTGCCGACGATCACATCGATATCGCCTTCCGCGCTGCCGCCGAAGCGACGCAGGAAGCGGTTCTGAACGCACTTTGCACGGCGCCGGCAACGCCCGGGCGCAACGGCCGACTGTATCCGTCACTGGCAGACTGGCTGAAGGAGAACCCTCTTCCATGAAAGTCTTCATTTCCGCAGATATCGAAGGTACGGCCGGGATCAGCCACTGGAACGAGGCTGAGCGAACGCATCCCGACTGGCTTGAGGTCCGTAGCCTGATGACCGCCGAAGTGCTGGCCGCCTGCGAGGGCGCGCGAGCCGCTGGCGCAACGGAAGTGGTGATCAAGGATGCCCATGACAGCGGTCGCAATCTGATCCTCGATCGGCTGCCAGACTATGCCCGCATCATACGCGGATGGTCCGGCCATCCTGACGAGATGATGTTCGGGATCGACGAGAGCTTTGCTGCTGCAATCTATACCGGCTACCATTCAAAGGCCGGTACAGAAGCAAACCCTTTGGCTCATACATCGAACATGCGCATCTCCCGACTGTTGCTCAATGGTGAGGTTGCTTCGGAATTAACGTTTAATGCGTTGTGTGCCGCGAGCTATGGCGTGCCATCTGTCTTTCTTTCTGGCGACGCTGGTATCTGCGCAGAAGCGCAAGCAATGGTGCCGGGCCTTGCCGCCGTCCAGACCTTGGAGGGCACGGGCAAAGCAACGACGTCGATTTCTCCCGCCTGGTCTCGCCGTGCCATTCGCGAAGGCGTAGCAGCGGTGCTCTCGGGAGATTTCGCACAGGCGCTTCCCGTGCCGCCGGATTACCACGAGGTCGTCATCGAGTTCAACACGCCGACAGAGGCCTATCGTGCTGGGTGGTATCCCGGTGCGAAGGCCCGCGGGCCTCGCTCGGTGGCCTTCGACCACCGTGATTTCCGGGAGATCCTGCGGGCGTTGTTATTCATGAAGCTCTGACTGGTCCGGCCGTTCCAGCATCTGCTGCGCAGTTCGCCAGAGGTCCTCCACCCTGACGTTACGGGGTGAGGCATGTCGGTAGAGACGAATTTCGAGATCGAGGTTCCAGTTTTCGCTTGCGGAAGCGGGCACGAGCCGTCCTGCCTCCATGTCCTCGCGCGCAAGACTTTCGGGAAGCCAGCACAATCCGGCACCGGTGACAGCCATGTTCATCAAGCCTGCGCTTATTGTGTTTTCGTGGGTGGTACGGCGGCGAAAGGGCGGGCGGCGGAGAAGGAGGCGCGACAAGGCGACGCCAAAGAAGGAATTGAACCCGTAACCAAGGTAGGGAATGGCAAGCCGCGGCTGCGCAACCGCGATGTCGAGGATGTTGCGCCCCTCTCGCATGACGCCGGATAGCTCGATCCGGTCCGCAACCAGCGGGATCAGCCGGTCCCGACCGACGGTCAGCGAGGCAAATTGCCCCCTGGCAAGATGAAAAGGCACCTCGGGATGGGCATACGTCAAGAAGAAATCGGCCTCGTCGTTCACGAGAGCGTCGAGATTGGCTTCGATACCGCCACGATCGGCGATGAGTGAGGTGTTGAACGCGGCGTGGCCGGAGTTGTCCAGCGCCTGCAGCCAGCCCGGAAAGAACGTAACCGTCAACGTATGCAGCGCCGCAAATCGTATCAGCCCCGGCTCGTGCGACGGTCGAAGTGCTTCCCGAGCCGCGTAAAACGTGCGAATTGCCTCCTGCGCGACCGGCAGAAAGCTGCGTCCGGCTGGCGTGAGTTCCGCGGGCATGGTTGCGCGGCTGATAAGTGTTGCGCCCAACCAGCTTTCCAACTGCTTGATGCGTCGGCTAAAGGCCGGCTGCGTCACATTGCGGGCCTCGGCGGCGCGCGAAAAGCTGGACGTGTCGGCAAGCGTGACGAAATCTTCCAGCCATTTGATTTCCACAAGTTCGCTCCCATTGTCCTGATTTACAAAAGCAACTCATGATAAGTCATTCAAGATGCAGCCCTATGCGGTTTGTGCATGGTGTTGTGCCAAAAGCGAATTGGCCAAGGCAGGCTCAAGCTTTCACCTTGCACGGGGATCGGTGCCCGGATGTATGGTGCCGGATGGGGAGCGTGAATGGCATTTGCAATGGAAGCCGATCTGATTCTGACCAACGGCAGGATCTGGCGTGGCCGCGATGAGGGTGTCTGCGAGGCGCTGGCCGTTTGGCAGGGAAGGGTGTTGGCCACTGGCACTGCCACCGAAATTCTCACCCTGCAGGGTCCTGCGACGGAGGTTATCGACCTCGACGGCCAATTTGCCTGCCCCGGTCTCATCGACAATCACCTGCACCTCATCTCTACCGGTATCACCATGGGCTGGGTCGATGCCACGCCGGCTGCCGCTCCAACCCTTGCCGCGCTGATGGGCAAGCTATCAGAGCGCGCCATGACAACGCCCAAGGGCGGCTGGATTCGGGCTCGCGGCTATGATCAGGTCAAGCTCGATGTGGGCAGGCACCCGACGCGCGAGGATCTTGACCGCGCTGTACCCGATCATCCTGTGCTGCTCGTGCGCGCCTGCGGCCATGTCTCGATCGCAAATTCTCGCGCGCTGGAGCTTGCCGGGATAGATGAATCGACCCCGGTGCCAGACGGCGGTGTCATTGGCGTCACCGATGGCCGTCTGAACGGGCTTTTAGCCGAGAACGCGCAAAATCTTGCGACAGCAGCCATCCCCGCCTTCACAACCGATGAACTGCTGGATGGCATCGAGCGGGCAGGCCGTCATCTGCTTTCTTTGGGGATCACGAGCTGTATGGATGCAGCAGTGGGACAGTTGGCAGGCTTCGCCGAAATTCAGGCCTACCAACTGGCCAAGCTTCAGGATCGGCTGCCGGTTCGGGTGTGGCTGACCCTCCTGGGTGATCCTGGTGTCTCCATTGTCGAGGATTGCTGGCGTGCTGGTTTGATCTCTGGCGTGGGTGACGACATGTTGCGCGTCGGCGGTGTTAAGATCTTTCTGGATGGTTCCGCAGGCGGGCGCACCGCATGGATGACCGAACCGTATCAGGGTGAGCCCGATAATCGCGGTGTTCAGATGCTACCTGATGACGAGGTAGACGCCTTGGTCAGATCCTGCCACGACCGCGGCTATCAGATGGTCTGCCATGCGATTGGCGATGGGGCTATTGAACAACTCATCACAGCGTACGAGAAGGCGCTTGCAGCCAATCCCGATCCCGATCGTCGTCATCGCATCGAGCATTGTGGTTTCTCAACGGCGAAACAGCATGCACGTATGAAGGAAGCCGGCATCGTGCCAGCACCGCAGTTGGTTTTCATCCATGATTTCGGCGACAGCTATGTGTCTGTTCTTGGGAAGGAACGGGGCCTGGGGTGTTATCCGATGAAGTCCTGGATGCAAATGGGTCTTAAGCCGTCGACCGGCTCTGACTCCCCGGTAAGTGCGCCCAATCCATTTCCGAACCTGCACGCGATGATTACCCGCCAGACGGGCAAGGGGACCGTGTTGGACGAGGGCCAACGATTGAGCAGCGAGGAGGCGCTCCAGGCGTACACGGAGTTTGGTGCTTATTCGCAAAAGGCCGAAGCTGTGAAGGGCCGGCTTGTCCCGGGACAATGGGCAGATATCGCGGTTTTCGACCAGGATCTGCTTAGTGCGCCGGCCGAGACGATCCTTTCAGACACGCGCTGCCTGGTGACCGTCCTGGCAGGCCGTGTCGTTCATGACGTTCGTTAGCTTGAACATCAATTCAGACGATGCCGAAAAGGCACGAAGAGGGAGAACAGAATGCTGAAGAAACTGACATTGGCCGCGGTGCTCGGCCTCGGTGTGGCGACGGGAGCCATTGCTGCAAACGAGCGGCAGGGTGGAACACTCGTCTTTACCGCTCCTTACGGTTCCAGCTTTGCCACGCTTGACGTGCAATCCAGCCCTAACACCCAGGAGGAGTTCATCACGCAGGCCATTCACCGGGCGCTTTACAGCTGGGATTCCAGTAACAACAAACCGGTCCTGGAATTGGCCACATCCGCCGACGTCTCTGATGACGGTCGCGTTTATACGTATCATCTGCGCGAAACCGCCGTCTTTCACAACGACAAGCCGCTGACTGCCGATGACATCATCTACAGCTACAAGCGGATCGCGGATGCGAAGAATGCATTCCCCGGCGCGAGCTTCATCGCCAATATCAAGGGTGCGGACGAGTTTACTGCCGGCAAGGCGGATGAGATCTCCGGACTTCGCAAGGTCGACGATCACACGCTGGAAATCACCTTCAACTCGCCGATCAACCCCGGCTTCGCGTTGATGCAGAACACCACCGCTATCTATCCGTCGAACATCGAAGATGAAGCGAGCTTTGCCAAAACGCCTGTCGGCTTGGGTGCCTTCGTGTTCAAGGAGCACGTTCCGGGCTCGCAGGTCGTGGTTGAGAAGTTCGACAAGTATTACGAGGAAGGAAAGCCCTATCTGGACCGGATCAACATCGTCCTGATGGCGGAGGACGCCGCCCGCGACGTTGCCTTCCGCAACAAGGAGATTGACGTCTCGATCTTGGGCCCGACGCAGTATCAAGCTTATCAGGGCGAGGAAGCACTAAAGGACAATCTCCTCGAAGTGGCTGAGGTCTTTACGCGCAATATAGGCTTCAACCCGAAATTCGAGCCGTTCAAGGACAAGCGCGTCCGCCAGGCCATCAATCACGCGATCAACACGCCCTTGATCATTGAACGACTTGTCAAGAACAAGGCTTATCCCGCCTCCGGCTGGCTGCCGCTCTCGTCGCCTGCCTTCGACAAGGACAAGGCCCCCTATGACTACAACCCGGAAAAGGCAAAGGAATTGCTTGCCGAGGCCGGCTATGAGGACGGTTTCGAGTTTGAGGTGACAGCGAGCCCGAACGAAAGCTGGGGCGTGCCGATTGTTGAAGCCATCCTTCCGATGCTGCAGAAGGTTGGGATCACGGTCAGACCAAAACCGGTCGAAAGCGCAGCGCTAGGCGACGCGGTGACCTCAAACAACTTCCAGGCCTTCATCTGGTCCAACCTGTCAGGTCCCGATCCGCTGAATGCTATGCGGTGCTTCTATTCTCAGACTGCGCAGTCCGCCTGCAACTATACGAGCTTTGCCAATGTGGAATTCGACAAGCTGTATGAGCAGGCTCAGGAGGAGCGCGACACGGCCAAGCAAAACGAGCTTCTGCGTCAGGCAAACAATCTGGTCCAGGATGAGGCGCCCGTGTGGTTCTTCAACTACAACAAGGCCGTAATGGCGTATCAGCCATGGGTTCACGGTCTGGTACCCAATGCGACAGAACTCGCCATCCAGCCTTATGATGAGATCTGGATAGACGAAACAGCGCCTGCTTCGCGTCAGTAAGGCGTGAGGAGACATGCGGGTTGGCCCAACGCCAACCCGCATTGAAATGTCGCGCCATCACGCGCCAAGGCGGATACCCGTATGCTTCGTTTTACCCTGCGTCGGATCTGGCAGATCATACCCACGCTGATCGTTGTGGCGCTGCTTATCTTCGTGATCTTTAGCGTAGTACCAGGCAGCTTCGCCGCAAGTCTGTTCTCCGACGGCAGGCGCGCGGCTGATCCTCAGATGATAGCGCGCCTCAATGAGGAGTTCGGACTGAACAAGCCTCTGATGGAGCGCTTCATCACCTACATCACTGATCTGGCGCAGTTTGATCTTGGGACCAGTTTCCGGACGCGCCAGCCGGTCATTGAGCTCATCGCCGACCGGATGTGGGCATCGCTACAACTCGCTATCGCCGCAATGGTCTTCGCGCTTGCTTTAGGTGTGCCGCTTGGGTTTCTTGCCGCGCTGAGGCCTGGATCGGTGCTCGATACCGTGACGATGATCGGGGCAGTCTCCGGTCTTTCCATGCCGCAGTTCTGGCTCGGTCTCTTGCTCATGTATCTGTTTGCGCTGCAACTCAACTGGCTACCCAGTTTCGGTTACGGCGACGGCTCCTTTCGCAACCTGGTCCTGCCCGCCGTGACGCTCGGGGTGACGCCACTTGCGCTTCTGGCCCGAACCACCCGAGCCGGCGTGCTTGATGTGTTGAGTGCCGATTTCATTCGCACGGCTCACTCCAAAGGGATGAGCGAAGCGAAGGTTGTGCGGTGGCATGTTGCCCGCAACGCTTTGGTGCTGATCGTCACGACCGTGGGATTGCAGTTCGGATCGCTGATCGGCCAGGCGGTCGTTATCGAGAAGCTGTTTGCCTGGCCGGGGATCGGCTCGCTGCTGGTTGACAGTGTTGCGATCCGCGACATCCCCGTGGTGCAGGGCACGATCCTTGTGATCGTGCTCTGGTTCCTCCTCATCAACACTGCGGTGGATCTGATCTATGCCGCCATCGATCCGCGAATTAAGCAGGAGTGACGGGATTGCGCCTTGGTTTCAATTTCTGGCTTGGTGCCTTGCTGACCCTCTTGGTGGTCCTTGCCGGGGTGCTCGCTCCATGGATTGCTCCGTTCGATCCGGTTTTCGACGCGGATCTGATGAACTCCGAGCTACCTCCAGATTCCACGTTCTGGTTCGGGACGGACGGGCAGGGACGCGATGTTTTCACCCGTATTCTCTATGGTGCGCAGATATCGTTGACCGTGGGCATCGTCTCACAAGTGATCAATTCACTGATCGGTGTGACACTTGGCATGACGGCCGCATACTGGGGCGGCTGGTGGGACGATCTGGTGAACGGCTTGACGAACGTCATGCTTGCTATCCCTTCGCTGATCTTCGCACTGGGGGTTATGGCCGTACTTGGTCCCGGTCTTCCTTCACTGTTGATTGCGCTGGGCCTGACCAACTGGAGCTGGACCTGCCGCATCGCCCGCTCATCGACGCTTTCGCTGAAATCCCAGGGTTACGTGCAGGCTGCCCAGACACTCGGTTACGGCGATCTACGCATCATGTTTACGCAGATCCTGCCGAACATGATGGGCCCAATCCTCGTCATGGCGACACTCGGAATGGGGTCAGCAGTCCTCTCGGAGGCTGCACTTTCCTTCCTGGGCCTTGGGATCCAGCCTCCGTTCCCGAGCTGGGGCGCGATGCTGACGGATGCACGTCAATTGATCCAGCTCGCTCCGTGGGTGGCGATCTTCCCCGGCTTGGCCATCTTCCTGTCGGTCCTTGGATTCAATCTTCTGGGAGACGGTCTGCGCGATAGTCTCGACCCCCATATGAGGACGCGCAACATATGACAGAAGCCCTTCTCGACGTCAGAGATCTTCGTCTGGGCGTGGTACAGAAACGCGCTACTCTCCATGCAATTCTCAAGGGCGTGTCGTTTCAGATCTTGCCGGGAGAGGCTTACGGACTGGTCGGGGAATCGGGGTCGGGGAAATCTGTTACCTCGCTTGCCATCATGGGATTGCTAGGCAAACCTCTCTCCGTCACCGGCGGCGCCCTTCTGTTCAAGGGCCAGAACCTGCTCGACCTGTCAAAGCGCGAGATGCGCCGCTTGCGGGGCAATCGCATCGCGATGATCTTCCAGGAACCGATGACAGCACTGAACCCGCTCGCGACCGTGGGACGGCAAATTGCGGAAATGTATATGCTCCATCAAGGGAAAGGCCGCCAAGAGGCGCAGGAGTTGGCGATCGAGGCTTTAGCGAGCGTGCGGGTGCCGAACCCTGACCGCCGGGCGAAGGACTATCCCCATCAGATGTCAGGGGGCCTGCGGCAGCGCGTGATGATTGCAATGGCACTGGCCTGCGATCCTGATCTCCTCATCGCCGACGAGCCCACGACGGCACTCGATGTGACCGTGCAGGCGGAGGTGTTGCGTCTGATCAAGGATCTGTGTGCAGAACGCGGCACTGCGGTGCTCTTCATCAGTCATGATCTGGGGGTCATTGCGAGTATCTGCCAACGCGTCGGCGTGATGTACGCTGGATGCCTCGTGGAGGAAAACGAAACCAAGGCTCTTTTTCAGGATCCCCGCCACGAATACACCCGTGGCCTGCTTGGGGCGCTGCCGCAGCTTGGCAGCCGAAGCCAGAACGGCCGGCGTCGACTGGTGGATATCGACAGCATCATTGCGGACCGATCAAAGCTCACCGAGACCAGCTTTATCGTGCCCAGGCGTCCCCAAGGAGGTCAGGCATGAGCGGTCCACTCTTGCGGGTCGACGATCTGCATGTGCGGTTTCCCGTTTCGGGGGCAGGGCTGCTCGGAAGCGGACGCCGCATGCTCCATGCGGTGAACGGCGTCAGTTTTGAACTCGCCAAGGGTGAGTGTCTCTCGATCGTTGGTGAATCCGGCTGCGGCAAGTCTACGACCGCCCTGTCGATCGTTGGTCTTCAGGAGCCGACGAAAGGTACGATCCGATATCGTGATCAGCCGCTGAACGGAGCAGATGCCCCCTCTCGATTGCAGCGTGCGAAAGCAGTGCAAATGGTCTTCCAGGACCCCTACGCGTCGCTCAATCCGCGTCAGTCGATTCACACGTCACTGGCGGCGCCCTTGCGGCTTCATGGTGTTACCTCTGCATCCGAGATTTCCGATCGCGTCGAGGTCATGCTCAACAGTGTCGGGCTGACGCCTGATCAGGCAAAGCGCTATCCTCACGAATTTTCCGGTGGTCAACGCCAGCGCATCGGCATTGCCCGCGCGCTGATCCTCGAGCCGGAAGTCGTCGTGCTTGACGAGCCGGTTTCGGCGCTTGATGTTTCCATCCGAGCGCAGATCATCAACCTGCTCCTCGATCTGCAGGAGAAGTTCTCTCTTTCCTATCTGATGATCAGCCACGACTTGAGCGTGGTCGAGCACATGAGCGATCGCGTTCTCGTCATGTATTTCGGTCAGATCGTGGAAGAGGGTGGCTGGCAGGATATCTTCGAGGCGCCCGCACATCCCTATACGAGGCGGCTCATCGCAGCCATCCCCAAGCCGGGCTTCTCTTCGGATGAAATGGCGCAGAAGACGGATCCGACTCCAGGGTTGCCTTCTGGACGGGGGTTTGTTTCCGACGGCTCGAACGCCCCGGATGTTTTTGTGGCTCCTGCGCCGTCAGAGCTCGTCGAATTCGCCCCCGGCCATCGGGTAAGATTAAGCCCTGCGGATTGATGGAAGCGCAAAAGGGCCGCATCGACCGCTTGAGAGCCACATCTTCAACGCACGATGCGGTCTGAGAGGATGATGGAGGAAAGCGTGCGCTCCACGCCAGGCAGTTCCCCGATCAGGTCAATCAGTCGGTCGAGATGGGCAATGGACGGCGATGCGATAACGGCAATCAGATCGTAGAGTCCGTTGACCGAATGCAATGATCGGATCTCCTGTATCGCTTCAAGTTCGGCGGTAACAGCAGCAAGCGCTTTCGGTGCTATCGTGATCAGCACATGCGCGCGGATCAGCCCTGCCAGGTACTCATCCGAGAGCCGTACGGCATAACCCGCAATTACGCCTTCTCTTTCCAGCCTGTCCAATCGAGCCTGCACGGTGGTGCGCGACAACCCCAGTTGCCTTGCCAGTGTTGCCACAGGCATTCGAGCATTCTCGGCCAGCAGGCCAAGAAGCTCACGATCTTTCGCTGTTACTTGCATTTCGCACAGATCTTTGCATCGATTTGTAGATCTTGATACCGTAATTCGTCTATTTCGTCGCTATGAATCGAAGGTGCCACGTAGGAGTCTTTGTCTGAAACGAATACAGGGCAAAGGATTTCAGATGAAGCAGATCGTTATTGTCGGAGCGGGAAAGATTGGTGGTGCAGTGGCTCGCATGCTGGCAGCCACGAAGGATTACGAGGTCACGTTGACCGATGCGAGTGAGGCGCAACTTGCAGCGTTCAGTCCGCTTGCCGTGATCAAAACATCTCTCGTCGATATCAAAGATCACGCCAGTCTCGTATCCCTTTTCGAGGGAACATTTGCGGTCTTGTCGGCGGCTCCTTTCCATCTGACCGGTCTCGTCGCGGAAGCTGCGGTTGAGGCGGGAACCCATTATCTCGATCTGACGGAAGACGTGGCAACCACTCGGAGGGTAGAAAGCCTTGCAGCACAGGCAAAGTCTGCACTGATCCCCCAATGTGGTCTTGCACCCGGCTTCATCGCTATCGTCGCGGCCGATCTTGCAGGTCGGTTCGATACGCTCGACACCGTTCGCATGCGTGTGGGTGCCTTGCCGCAGTATCCGTCAAACGCTCTCAATTACAATCTTACCTGGAGCACGGACGGGCTGATCAACGAGTACATCGAGCCCTGCGAGGCTATCGTTGAAGGACAATTGATCTCGGTTCCTGCAATGGAGGAACGGGAGGAGTTTTCGCTCGACGGGGTGACCTACGAAGCGTTCAACACCTCCGGTGGCCTTGGGACCCTGGCAAAGACCCTGGCGGGCAAGGTGCGTACGATGAACTACCGCACCATCCGCTATCCGGGTCATCAGGCGATCGTGAAGGCTCTTCTCAACGATCTCAATCTGCGCAACCGCCGTGACGTGCTGAAGGACCTTTTCGAGAATGCCCTCCCGGCGACGAACCAGGACGTCGTGGTGGTCTTCGTTACCGTTTGCGGCTGGAAGGACGGGCGGTATCTTCAGGAGACCTACGCGAACAAAATCTACGCAGGAATGGTTGCAGGCCACAGGATGAGCGCGATCCAGATCACCACCGCTGCCGGTATTTCCGCCGTGCTCGATTTGCTGGCTGACGGTCAACTGCCGGCCACCGGCTTTGTCCGGCAGGAGGAGATCGGGCTTGAAGCCTTCCTGTCGAACCGTTTTGGACAAATGTACGCGCACAGGCCGTCGAGCCTGGAAAACAGGAAAAACCCAGAAACCGTGCCAGAACCTCGTCTTGCCCAGGAATGCTAGGGCGTGACCTGTCTGCTGTTCTGGGTAGGTGGACCTGCAAGAAGGAGAGCGATCCCGCGAGGTGACGGAGAACTTGGCGTCGAGCAGCCTCAGCTCCTAGCCACCTCACCTGGGTCCTCTGTCGACTGTCCCCCACATCGATGGGCACAGACAGGGGTCGCCCGGTAACCTTACGGATGTCGGGCCACGGACAACCGACGTTTATTCGTCTATCCTTTTCTTCCGGCTCTACAAAGCCTCCAGGATGCCCCGGATCGCGTTCTGGAATGTGCCCGACGCCGCACCAGCGAGCTGCTAGTCCTTCACTTCCTCGGCAAGGGCAGAAAGGGCCACAACGTCTCGCACGAGCAATTTCTGGCGCCCGCCTTCTACCAGGCCCTTTCCTTCCCAAGCGCTGAGAATACGGGAGACGGTATGGAGCGTCGTCCCGGTCATCTCGGCTATATCCTGGCGCGAAATCGGGAAGTCGATGCGGATCCCCGCGTCTTCCTTCTTCCCTGCTTGCTTGGTGAGGCGAAGGACGGTGTGGGCAAACTGCGCCGGTCCTTGCCCGGAACCTATGCATCATGGTTGAAGGCAATTCCGGCGGATCGAGCGACGTCTCTTTACCTCCACATCCCCTTCTGCCGATCCATGTGCTGGTACTGCGGTTGCCACACGACGATCACCGAAAAAGACAAGCCGATCCTCGACTACCTCGAGGTTCTGCATCGGGAGATCGATCTGATCGCCGAAACCCGTGGCGCCAGCTTCAATGTGGGCGAGATCCATTTCGGTGGCGGCACGCCGACCATCATCCAGCCGGAGGAATTCATCCAGCTGATGCAGGCCCTCCGCTCGAAGCTCGGCTTCGCGCCGCAGGTGAACACGGCAGTCGAGATCGACCCGCGCCGGCTGCAGCCCGAAATGGCGGCAGCACTCGGTCAGGCCGGCGTGACCCGCGCCAGCCTCGGCGTCCAGAGCTTTGATCCGAAGGTGCAGAAGGCGATCAACCGCATCCAGACGGCGGAAACAACGCTCGCGGCCGTCGACAACCTGCGCGCCAATGGCATTCATGCCATTAACTTCGACCTCATCTACGGCCTTCCGCATCAAACTGTTGCGTCCTGCTTCGAGACGGTAGACCAGGCAGTGGCCATGCGCCCTGAGCGCTTCGCCGTGTTCGGCTACGCTCATATTCCGAGCTTCAAGAAGCACCAGCGGCTGATCGACGAGAACGCGCTTCCCAATGCGGCAGGACGCCATGCCCAGGCGCAGGCGATTGCCCACGGCTGGTGGAAGCAGGCTACCGGCAAATCGGTCTCGATCACTTCGCGCTGCCGGAAGACGAGTTGGCGGTGGCGCAGCGAAGGCAGGCTTCACCGCAATTTCCAGGGCTATACCACCGATGCCTGCGAAACCCTGGTTGGGCTCGGAGCTTCTTCGATCGGCAAGTTCCAGCAGGGGTACCACCAGAACGAAGTCCCGCCCGGGCTCTATGCAAGCCGCGTCTCGTCTGGCGAGTTGCCGACGGTGAAGACCTATCGCCTGACGGCCGAGGACCGACTGCGGGCTGAGGTCATCGAACGGCTGATGTGCGATTTTCACGTCGATGTCGCAGCAGTCGCCGCAGCGCACGGGTTCGATCCTCTTCTTCTGCTCACGCACAATGAGGCGCTGGAGGATCTTGAGCGGGACAATCTCGTTCAGCGTGAGGGAATGTCCGTACGCGTCGATGACAGACACCGCTTCGTCGTGCGCGCCGTAGCGGCAGCGTTTGACGCCTATCTGGCAACCGTCGAGCGCACCTACAGCACGGCCGCCTGACCGAACCAGCCCCTTGGAAACGTAAAAAGAGCCCGGCAGGGGGATATCCCGCCGGGCTGGCAGCGTTCACCGTCTTCGTAGGCTTGCATTCCGTCCCGGCCACGCCCTCGGTCCGGGCGCGGCTTGTGTCACGTCTTGGGCACGGGACCTATATCGCCCTCTACTCGGCCGTGTCGCTTCTGGCCCTGACATGGCTGTTCTACGCCGCATTCAACCTCGACTATGTCGAACTATGGGCTCCCGCCGCCTGGCAGGGGTGGGTCACCTTTGCGACGGCTCCCTTGGGGCTATTCTTCGTACTGGCGGGGCTGTTGAGCCGCAATCCGTTCTCGACGACCGCGCGGCGCGGTGGAGGCAAGCCGGGGGCGATTGTAGCGATCACGCGCCCCCCTGTCCTCTGGGGCTTTCTCATTTGGTCGCTCGGGCATATCCCGCCTAATGGCGACCTTCGTTCGCTGGTGCTTTTCGGTGGCTTCACTGTCTTTACGGCCGGCAGCATGGCGATGGCCGAGAAAAGAGGCCGTCAAAGGGCGGGAATAGATTGGAGGCGACGGGCACAGGGGACGTCCCTCGTTCCTTTTGCCGCTTTGGGGAAGGGTAATGCCAGCCTGCGCGTCGACTCCCCTATGTTGCTTGCCTTGGCGGTGGATGTGGTCGTGTTCACATGGCTTCTTGCTGGCGGTCATGCGGCTCTGTTTGGAGTAGATCCTATCCCGTTCCTGAAGTCAGGCTAGCCGCATCGTCTCAATGCAAAACTCCGGTGATCACAAGGGGGCTACGGGGGCTTCCTGCGCGGATGGCGTGACAGCGAGAGTTGCACGGAGCGCCTCAATAGAACGATTATGGTTTTCTATGGCATGAAGGTGGACCGCCTCTGCGGCCTCCTGAGTTGGCTCGGGACTCTGGCCAGCGCCTTCGCGACGCAGCTTCTCGATCATCGCCTCATGAACTGAAATCTGCTCTTCGATGAATGATGAGAAAGATGACATCGTGTACCTCCGTCTTTGACGCATCAGAGACGCCTTAAGGACTCGTCGCATTGATGGAGATCAGACAATCAAAAAGATCACCGGCGTTGCTCGTCCGGTGTGGAGCGTCCCCCCTTGGCGGCGCGATAGATCTGGAAAGTTGCGGCCCCTGCCACTCAAGGAGCGGAGCGCTCATTTGCCGCTACAGAGGAGACTAGCGATCTCGTGCGAATGCGGGCCGTCTTTCGGTATTCACGGGGCGTGAATCCCGTCTCCAAACGGAAGTACCGGTTGAAGTTAGACAGGTTGTTGAAGCCTGCCTCGAAGCAGATGTCGGTGATTGGAACATCCGTCTCCGCCAGCAACGTTCGTGCGCGCCAAACGCGGACAGAGCGGCTGTAGGCGGAGAAGTTCATGCCTGTGAGGCGCCGGAAGGCGCGGGAGAAGGCAGAGGATTCAAGGCCGACGAGATACGCCACCTCATGCATGGAGGCGCCAGGATTGGACTGCATGATCTGGATAGCTCGGTCGATCCGTCGGTGCCGTCGGTCGGAGACGTTGTTGTAGGTTGCGGTGAAGTGCTCGCTCGCGAGGATACGCTTGTGAGGAGCCGCCTCTACCCGCTCCAAGATCTCGATGAAAAGGCCGAGCCGGCTGCTGCCCTGGCTCTCGTGCAGTTCAATGACTTTTCCGCCGATCTCGATCGCTTCGGGCCCTAGAATTTCTAGCCCTCTATCCGCAGAAGGCTTCAGGCGATGAAGCACCTCGAACTCACGACAGACGGAGCGGGCGCCGATTAGCGCATCGGCATCGAACTGCAGGACCAGATCGCGGCCGGGGAGGTGTGGCGCGCCCGGCGTGATCCAGTTATGGGGCAGGTTCGTCCCGGTCAGCATCAGGTGGCCGGGTTTGAACGGTCCGACATAGTCGCCAACATACGCAAAGCCTTGAGCGGCCGGAATAAAGTGAATTTCCCATTCCGGATGATAGTTCCAGATGCAGATCGGGTTCGGGTAGTCATCACGTCGGACCAGGTAGGACTTGCCCTGTGGCAGGACGATCTGCTCACGTGTCGCCGTAAACGTGTCGGAGACAGAGCGAGGGAAATCTGGTGCCACCGTCATAAGAAATCGCCCAAATGCAAAGCAGAAAGTCAAAATAGTATCACTTCGCGTCAGATTGCAAACTAGTTCACGCTCCTGACATCCACAGAATAGGCCCCGTCGACGGCCATGGGAGTTGCCGTCCGAGGGAGGAAATCATGAGATTGACTATGCTCCGCGCCGGTTGCGCGGCCATTGCAGTATTGGCGGCTTCCAATGCCTTTGCTGCGGCCCAGTGCGAGGATGATCTGCGCATCCTGGCGCAGCCGCGCGACGGCCTGACGTTGCTGGAAGACTACGTGGATGAGTTCGAGGAGCTGGCCGGTGCTGGCTTCGAGATCAGCTATCTCAACGAAAACGACCGCAGGGCGAAGTCGCAAGCGGATGCGTCGACGGTTGGAAGCTTCGACGTGTACTATGTGGATGAGGCTAATCTGGCACTCTTCGCATCCTCCGGCTGGATCGTGCCCCTGGACGGTTATTATCCCGAGCCATATGATTACAACGACTTCGACGCAGGCATGCGGGCGGCGGCCACCTATGACGGCAAGCAGTGGTTTGCACCGATCCAGGGCGGCGGCGACCTGATGGTCTACCGCACCGATCTTCTCGAGAAGGCGGGCATCCAGCCGCCAAAAACCTGGGACGAGTATGTGGCGGCCGTCGAGAAGCTGCATGATCCGGACAATGGCGTCTACGGCACGGCACTGCGCGGCCAGCGCGGTTCCGGTGCAAACGTCTGGCGCTGGATGCCGTTGTTCAAGGCCAATGGCGGCGAATGGTTCAAGGACGGCAAGCCCGCCTTCAACTCGGAAGCTGCCGTGAAGGCAACGGAGGCCTATCTCGACCTTTTCAAGTACTCGGCACCCGGCACGCAGACGGGATCCTGGGATGAGTCGACTGGTGCGTTCCGGGCCGGCAAGGTTGCAATCATCATTGAGTCCGCGCCGCTTGGCGGCATGTCAGTCGATAAGGCGCAGAGCCAGGTGGCCGACAAGGTTGCCTTCTCGGTTCCGCCGTCACCGCTGCCAGGCGGTGGTTATGCCCACGGCTTTGCCATCGCCTCCAAAGCGAACGCGTCCGAGGAAGAAAAGGCGTGCGCCGGTCTCTTCGTTGCCTGGGCAACCTCCAAGGAGCAGGAAGCACGGCGTCTGGAAGCTGGCCAGCCGGGCGAACTGACCCGCACCAGCACCTACCAGAGCCCGGAATACGCCAAGACCTTCGGCCAGAACCTGTCGGACGCCATGGCGGCAACCGGTGAAAAAACCACGGTCACCTTCTGGCAGGATCCGCGCTGGCAGGAACTCGGCAACCAGTGGGGCATCATGCTGGAAGAGCTGATCACCGGCAGCCGCACGGACATCAAGGCAACCCTTGATGAACTCGAGGCCTTCGCTGCCAAGCTTTGACGCCTCCCAAGGCACCCGGGCGCGCTGACGAAGCGCGCCCATTTCGGATGTGAAGGATCTGTCATGCGTCGCGGCCGCTCGCTGCCTTATGTGTTTCTTGGCCCCACCCTGGGCATACTGGTCGTGCTGGCACTGGTGCCGACGATCTACGCGATCAATATCTCGCTGCAGAACCGGACCCTGTCGCAGCCGATGGCCGACTATGTCTGGTTCGCCAACTATGTCGCACTTTTCTCCGATGCTCGTTTCCTCAACGCGCTCTGGGTTTCGTTCAAGTGGGAGATCCTGAGCGTCACCGCGACCATGGTCACCGGGCTGGCACTTGGCATCGCCATGTTCGAGGCGGCAAGCCCGCGGATGCGCAATATCCTCTGCGTCCTTTTCATCATCCCGGTCCTCCTGCCGCGAGTCTGTGCAGCCTTCGTGTGGAAGTTCTCGTTCCATCCCCTTTATGGCGCGCTCACCTGGCCCGTCCGAGAAATCACCGGCAGCACGCCGGACATCCTATCGACGCCGCTTGGGGCGCTGCTTGCGGTTGCCTTCGTCGATGTGTGGCAATGGGGTCTGTTCTTCGCAGTCATCATCCTGAAGCTTCTGGAATCACTGCCCCCGCAGCCGCTTGAAGCTGCCCGGATCGACCACGCCACCCGGTTTGAAGTGCATCGCTTCGTCACGCTGCCCATGCTGAAGGCGCCATTGATCAGTCTGCTCCTCGTCAAGGCGATCGAAAGCCTGCGCTCCTTCGACCTTGTCTATGTCATGACACGCGGCGGCCCCGGCATCTCCACCGAAACGCTTGACATGTACGCTTATTCGCAAGGCTTCATCGAAGCCGGCAAGATATCCTACGCCTCGTCCATGGCGGTCATCATGATGGTGCTGACGATCGTGACCTTCACCTTCACCTGGAAGAGGCTGAACCGATGAAGCTCTCGACCCTTCTACTCAGGCTTCTCTTGGCTTTGGCTGCGGCGCTCGTTGTGCTGCCGTTGTTATGGACCCTGCTCAACGCCTTCAAGACCAACGCCGACCTCCTGGTCAGCACGCCGAAGCTCGTCTTCCAGCCTGTCTGGGACAACATGAGCTATGTCTTGAATCGCCGCTCCGTGGCCCGCGCGCTGACGAACTCGCTGATCATCTGCTCGACTGCCGTGCTGATCGGCGCTGTGATCGGGGTCCCGGCCGCGTATGTCATTGCGCGCTTCAAGAATCGTCTGACCGCAGAGGCGCAATTCTTCGTCCTGTCGCTGCGATTCCTGCCGCCGGTCGCCATCGCCATCCCTATGCTGGTGATCTGGCTCGGGCTCGATCTCTACGACACGCGGCTTTCGCTGATCGTCACGTACCTGATCGTCACGGCCTCCATCACGATCTGGCTTTCGGTGCCGTCCTTTGAACGTGTCAGCCTGCATGTGGAGGAGGCGGCGCGGGTTGATGGGCTCGGGCCCTATGCGACCTTCTTCCGCATCGCGCTGCCGATCGCCCGCTTCCAGATCTTCGGCGCAATCGCCTTCTCTTTCGTGCTGGTCTGGAACGAATTCCTGCTTGCCATGATGCTCACAACGTCGAGAGCGAAGACGCTGCCCATCATAGCCTCGGAAATGTCGCAACTCGGGATGAACGTACCATGGGGCATTCTCAACGCTGCCGTCGTGCTTCTGTCGCTGCCGCCACTGATCCTGCTCGGCGTCATGGCCGGCGGGCTGAATGCCGCCTTCTCCAAGAAAACTGATCAAGGTTGATACCCATGAAAGCACTTGTCCTCGAACGCGTTGGTGAACTCTCCCTGCGTGATATCGACCTGCCTCAGGAGATGGGGCCAGACGATGTCCGTATCCGCCTGCACACGGTCGGCGTTTGCGGCAGCGACGTACACTATTACACACATGGACGGATCGGCAACTTCGTCTTGAACGAGCCGATGGTGCTTGGTCACGAGGCGGCTGGGACGATCACTGAGGTCGGCGCCAACGTCATCCATCTGAAGCCGGGCGATCGTGTCTGCATGGAGCCGGGCATTCCCGACCCAAAGTCCCGCGCTTCCCGCCTAGGCCTTTATAACGTTGATCCTGCCGTGACCTTCTGGGCGACGCCGCCGGTGCATGGCGTGCTTTCGCCCGAGACGATCCACCCGGCAAGCTTCACCTACAAGCTGCCCGACAATGTCTCCTTTGCCGAAGGTGCGATGGTCGAACCATTCGCGGTCGGCATGCAGGCGGCCACGCGGGCTCGCGTCACGCCCGGCGACACTGCGGTTGTGACCGGTTGCGGCGCGATCGGGATCATGGTGGCGCTTGCAGCACTGGCGGGCGGCTGCTCGCGGGTACTGATCTCCGACCTGTCGGAAACAAAGCTGAAGCTGGCCGAGACCTATGACGGCATCACCGCCGTGAACTTGCGTGAGCAGAACCTCCTCGAGGCAGTTGATGCGGCAACCGAAGGCTGGGGTGCGGACATTGTGTTTGAATGCTCCGGCGCGGCAGCGGCCGTGCGCGACCTCTTCAAGGTCGTGCGTCCAGGCGGCACGGTGGTTCTCGTTGGTCTTCCACCCGAGCCGGTGCCGATGGACATCGCGGCTGCCTGCTCGCGCGAATGCCGCATCGAGACCGTGTTCCGTTACGCCAATGTCTTCGACCGGGCACTTGCCCTGATCGCGGCCGGCAAAGTCGACCTGAAGCCGCTCGTCTCCGGCACCTTCTCGTTCGACCAGTCAGTCGCTGCCTTCGAAAGGGCGGCTGAAGCGCGTCCTGAAGATGTGAAATTGCAGATCATCCTGGACGGGGAGGGGAGCTGATGGCGACCGTCGAATGCCGCGACATCCGCAAGGTCTACGGCGCGCTCGAGGTCATGCGTGATTTCAACCTGAAGGTCGACGACCACGAATTCGTCGTGTTTCTCGGGCCCTCGGGCTGCGGGAAATCGACGATGCTGCGGATGATCGCCGGCCTTGAGGAGATCACCGGCGGCGACCTGATGATTGGCGGCCAGCGCATGAACGACCGCGATCCGGGTGACCGGGGTATTGCCATGGTCTTCCAGAACTATGCGCTCTACCCGCACATGAGCGTGCGCGAAAATATCACTTTCGGGCTGGAACGGTCCGGAGTGCCTAAGGCCGAGATCGACAGGCGTCTGGCGCCGGTGGTCGAGAGCCTGGGGCTTGGTATCTACCTGTCACGCAAGCCAACGGAGCTTTCAGGCGGCCAGCAGCAACGCGTGGCGATCGCCCGCGCCATGATCAAGACACCGGAAGTCTTCCTGTTCGACGAGCCACTGTCAAACCTCGATGCGAAACTGCGCGGCAGCCTGCGGGTAGAAATCGCGCGCCTGCACCGCAGCCTGAAGACGACGAGCATCTATGTCACCCACGACCAACTCGAGGCGATGACGCTTGCCGATAGGATCGTGTTGATGAAGGATGGCCGGATCGAGCAGATGGGAACGCCGGAGGAGATCTACCAGACGCCGGCCACCTTGTTCGCAGCCGGCTTTATCGGCACACCGAACATGAACTTTCTCCCGATGGAAGCGTCCGATGGAATGCTCGTTTCCGAAACGATCCGCATTCCCACCAGCCGTTCAATCCGGGCAGGGCGGGTGACGGTGGGAGTTCGCCCGGGTGCGTTCCGGCTGTCTGCCCACCCAGGAGCATTCAAAGGGCGCGTGGAACGAAACGAGTTCCACGGCGAGACGCGGCTTGCGACGATCCGTAGCGGCAGTCACGAGATCAATGTCGCGTTGCCGGCCTCCACCGTCGTTGCCGAGGGTGAGGTCGTTGACCTCGATGTCTCCGCGGAAGATCTGCATCTCTTCGAGCCGCAGACCGGCGAACGGATTGTTCTTTAGCTGACCCAAACGAGCCCTCAACCAAGCGAGATAATCATTTGTTGCCTCACGGCCAGGCGGCGAAGCTCGTTTCGCGTGGGATGCGGGCCATGGCGGCATCTTCGCGGTGGGATCGTGGAGACACGCCAGCTTCCCTCTTGAAGAAGCGGCTGAAGTAGGCGGCGTCCTTGAAACCCAGCGCCTCGGCTATTTCCGCTACCTGCATCGTCGTGCCCTCCAGCAGCATTGCTGCTTGCGACAGGATGCGTCTGTGGATGACAGCCGCCGGTGTTCTCCCCGTTGCACGCCGCACCGCGGTGTTGAGGCGGTCCGTACTGATCCCTAGGGTTGCGGCGTAGCGAGGGATCGTCCAATGCTCTCGTGCGTGAAGTTCAACAAGATGAAGAAAGCTACGAACGATCGCCCGTGGCGAGGGCTGACTTTGTTGTGCGGCCGGTTCAGAGTGGCGCCAAACTGCAAGCAGTAGGAGCGCAAGATGGTGACGGACCGCCTCCTGAGCCCCTGGGAGGTCCGCCTGCAGTTCCTGTTCGATGCTGGAGACGTTTGTCAGGTAGCGCTGCGCGTCGGCGGGCGACAGGCGTGCCCCGAGGATAGGCCTGGCAATGGCCTCTCGAACACGTGCAAAGACAGCTCCGGAGGGCATCGCCGGACCCAGAATATCGTCCGGTATGGCCAAAACCCCACCCTCGGTGCCCGCGTCAAATATGGAAGAACCAACCTCGCCAAGGGGAATCCATACGAGTAGTGGCCCCAGAAGGGAAATGTCACGGCCACCGAGCCGCAGGATCCCGCTTCCCGACCTCAGCAGGAAGATGTGGTTTTGACCCCGACTGAAGGTCCACTCCGCCCGCTGCAGGCTGGCTTTCCAGAGGCGAGCTTCCATCACATCCTTAGTTCCGGTGAGAAGTGGGTTAAACGTAGTCTCGCCAGCTCCCGTGAGAAGTACAAGTATTTCCTGTGAAAGTCTATTTCTCCCTTGCTGCGACCTGCTAACCTTTCCACGTCTGGCTTCAAACGTGGCATCGGCTGCAACTGGATAAGACAAACGGCCTGGTGGAGCAGGCCCAATGGGAGGAACTTCAATGAACATCATATCGCGCAGGAGCGCCCTGCGATTGATAGCTCTTGCTACCACCGTGCTTTCTGCCGGAGCCCTCACGCCGGTCTCGGCGCAAGAACGCACCTCTGTAAAAATTGGTTACGCGCTCTCGCTCACTGGCCCGAATGCCGGTGGCACGGGCATCACAACGTTGCCGAACTACCAGCTTTGGGTAAAGGAGGTGAATGATGCCGGGGGCCTGGAGATGCCGGACGGAAAGCGCCTGCCGATCGAGGTCGTCGAGTATGATGACCGCTCCTCGGCCGAGGAACTGGTGCGGGCACTGCAACGTCTGGCGACGCAGGACGAGGTGGACTTCATCCTGCCGCCCTGGAGTACCGGCTACAACCTTGCGGCTGCGCCAATGTTCGATCGTTATGGCTATCCGCATCTTGCAGCCACCTCTGTGACGGACAAGGCACCAGAGTTCGTCAAACGCTGGAAAAAGAGCTTCTGGCTGTTGGGCGGGGGCCACGATTACACCAGCGCATTGGCGAAGGTGCTCGTCGATGCCTCTGATAAGGGAGTGATCAACAAGAAGGTCGCGATGATCTCCATCGCTGACGGTTTCGGCATCGATCTGGTTACCGCCGCACGCCCGTCTTTCCAGGAGGCAGGCATCGAGGTGGTCTATGACAAGACCTATCCGGTGGGCACCACCGACTTCACGCCGATGATCAACGAAGCGAAGGCAAGCGGGGCAGATACGTTCATCGCCTTTTCCTATCCACCGGAGACATTTGCATTAACCCAGCAGGTGCAGGTGGCGGATTTCAATCCGAAGGTTCTGTATTTCGGTGTCGGAACGGCTTTCCCGATCTATGCCAAGAACAACGGCGATGCGATCACCGGCATCATGGGAATCGGCGGGATCGACGCGACCAGTGAAAAGGTTGCCGACTACCGTCAGCGTCACGAAGCCGCTACCGGCAAGGCACCGGACTACTGGGCAAGTGTTATCACCTACGCGTCTCTGGAGATCCTGCAGGAGGCAATCAAGCGCAAGGGGCTCGACCGCGAGGCGGTCTCCGAGGAGATCGCAACCGGAACTTTTCAGACCGTTCTCGGCGAGACGAAGCTCGAAGACAACCAGCTTCGAGATCTCTGGTGGGCTGGCCAATGGCAGAACGGGCAATTTGTTTCCATTGCCCCAGCCGATCGGCCCGGAGCAAGCCAGCCCATCATTCCGCGGCCCGAGCGTAAGTAGAAGCGACGCCGGAATTTAAGGTCTGGCTCCCTCTCCCCAGCTTGGGAGGGAGCCGTCTATCCTCGCTCGATTCCCGATGAGTAGCATCCCCACCGTCACCTGCTTGGGGATCAACCTGTAGAAAAGGGGCAGGCAATGCTCACCACCACCATCATATCCGGGCTGGTGCTTGGAGGAACCTATGCATTGATCGCCATGGGGCTGACGCTCCAGTACGGCATCGCCCGCATCATGAACCTCTCCTACGGAGAGATGATTATTGCCGCAGCCTTCCTTGCCTATGTGCTTTTCGGCCAATGGGGCGTGAATCCTGTCCTCGGACTATTGGTTGCCGTCCCACTCGGCTTCGCGTTCGGTTATCTGGTCTACGGTTTGATGCTTAGGCCGCTCGTTGCCCGTGCCGCCAGTCGCGAAAGCCTGGAGATTGACTCCATCCTCGTCACCTTCGGACTGCTGTTCGTCATCCAAGGGGCGATGCTGGTCGCTTTTGGCTCCAACTATACCAGCTACAACTATCTTAACGTCGGGATCGATGTCTTTGGTGCCGTGATCGCCGCCAACCGTCTGGTGGCGCTGGGGCTTGCCGTCGTTGCCGGCGGAGCTCTCTACCTGCTGTTCACCTATACGCTCTGGGGTACCGCCTTGCGCGCCGTTGCCGTCTCGCCGAGATCGGCGCCGTTGGTCGGCATAGACGTCAACCGGGCTGCGCGGTTCGCCTTTGCCATCGGCTGCGGCCTCGCCGCCGCGGGCGGGGTGGTGATTTCGACCTATCAGACATTCACAGCCACGGCCGGCGTGGTGTTCACGATGAAGGCCCTTGTCGTCGTGATTATGGGGGGCGTCGGAAACATCCTTGGCGCGCTTTCGGCGGGTCTGATCCTCGGGCTCGTCGAGACCTTTGTTGCCACCTACCTCGACCCCGGCCTTACGCTTGCAGCGACGTATCTCATCTTTCTGGCGGTGCTGCTCTGGCGCCCCGCCGGCCTGTTCGGGAGATCCTCGCGATGACCCTGAAGTCTTTTGGTTCCGTCCTGTTCTTCCTGGTGGTACTCGCTGCACTCGCCTTCCTGCCCTTCTATGCAGGTGAGTACGTCGTGACCCTGATGATCGGCATGACGGGCTACGTCGTTCTGGCCACCGCCTGGGCTCTGTTCTCCGGTCCCACCCGCTATATTTCGCTTGCCACCGTCGCCTTCTTCGGGATCGGCGCCTACACCGTGAGTGTCCTCAGTGAGACCTTGCCTTACGTGCTTGTGCTTCTTGCCGCAGCGCTGGTTGGCCTTGTCGTTGCCCTGGTTGTTGGGCTTGCGACACTAAGGCTCGCGGGCGTTTACTTCGTGATATTCAGCTTTGGCCTTGCTGAACTCGTGCGTCAGCTCGTGACCTGGTACGAAGTCAATATCACCGGCACGCTCGGCCGCTACATCTTCCTGCCTGTTACCTCCGACGGAATTTACTGGCAGTTGCTCGCGCTTGCGGCGGCAACGCTTCTCTTTTCCTGGGCGATCGGTCGCAGCCGGCTGGGCCTCGCGCTGAAGGTGATCGGTGACGATGAAGTGGTGGCAAGCCACTGCGGCATCAACATCGCGGGCGTGAAGCTTGCGCTGTTCTCCGTGAGCGCCGTTATCATCACTCTGGTCGGCGCCATCCAGGCTCCTCGGTGGACCTACATCGAACCGAGCATGGTCTTCAATCCGACGACGTCGTTCCTGACGCTGATCATGGCATTGCTGGGCGGCGTCGATCGCCTGTGGGGTCCGCTGCTGGGCGCGATCCCGCTCTTTCTCCTGTTCGAATGGCTGTCGGCGAACTTCCCCAACCACTACCCGATCATCCTGGGCCTGATCTTTATTGCCATCGTGTTCGTGCTGCCAAACGGTGTTCTTGCTGCGGCGGAACGGATATTTTCGAAGCGGAGGGGCGTCACAGTTCCGGCTGCGAACCAGGGGGGCGCGCTGTGACGGAGATCCTGACCCTATCCGGTATCAGCAAGCGGTTCGGCGGCTTGACCGCCGTTAGTGATCTCACCTTCTCGTTGAAGGCCGGCGAGGTGGTCGGTCTGCTCGGCCCGAACGGGTCGGGCAAGACGACTGTGATGAATATGATCTCCGGCTTCTTTGCCCCCTCGCAGGGTACCATCGCCCTGAAGGGCGAGGCCATCCAGGGATTGCCCTCGCACCGCATTGCCCCAAAGGGAGTGGCCCGGACCTTCCAACTCGTGCGTGCCTTGCCGTCACTGACTGTCGCTCAGAACGTAGAGACGGCGCTTGCATTTGGCAGGCACAAGCTGTGGGGAAGGATCGCGCGGGAACGGGCTCTTCATCACCTGGAGGAAGTTGGGCTTGCCGGTCGTGCCGAAGAACGCGCTTGCGATATCACCTATATAGATCAGAAGCGCATGGAGCTTGCCCGTGCGCTTGCCACAGAACCTGATCTTCTCTTGCTGGACGAGTGGCTGGCGGGGCTCAACCCAACGGAACTGCAAACGGGTATTTCACTCATCCGTTCGCTTGAACGGCAAGGCATGACGATACTGCTCGTAGAGCATGTCATGGACGCGATCCGCGCGCTTTGTAGCCGCTGCGTGGTAATGAATGCTGGCCGTAAGATTGCAGATGGTGCCACCGACGAGGTCTTGCGTGATCCCGATGTCGTGCGCGCCTATCTGGGGGACGATCATGCTTGAGATCAGTCACCTGTCGCTTCACTACGGTCGGCACCTGGCGCTCGACGACTTCTCGCTTTCCGTAGGCAAGGGAGAAACGGTTGTCATCCTCGGTGCCAATGGTGCTGGAAAGTCGTCGCTGCTCAAAGCCATCGCCGGGGTAACCCCGGCGGACAAGGGGACATCGATTTCCTTCAATGGCCGACCGATCCATTCGCTTCCGCCACATCAGATTGTGGAGGCGGGAATCGCCCTCGTGCCCGAAGGACGGGGCGTCTTCGGCGATCTTACCGTCGACGAGAACCTCGCACTCGGCGCTTTTGCCAAGAGAGCCCGCGCCCACGCCAACGACAGCCGGACCTTCGTCTACGAACTGTTTCCGAAGCTGGAGGAACGCCGCCGGCAGTATGTGAACACGATGTCGGGCGGCGAGCAGCAGATGGTCGCGATTGGCCGGGCCCTGATGTCGAAGCCTGACCTGCTGATGCTTGATGAGCCAAGCCTGGGTCTTGCACCTGTTGTCGTTGGGGACTTGTTCCGGAGCCTCGGACAAATCCGGCAACGCGGCTTGGCGCTTCTGATTGTCGAGCAGAACGTCAAGATGAGCCTGTCGATCGCTGACCGGGGATATTTGGCTGAGGCCGGCCGCATTACCGGCGAAGATGCCGCTACTAGTCTGCTGAGCACCCCGGCCGTGCAACGTGCCTTCCTGGGCGGCGCGGCATGACCATCACCTCAAAACAAGAACATTGGAGAACCGCATGAGCATCCTGGGCTTGAAGATCAACAACATCGAGATGGAAGCCGCCGACGGCCGGACCTTCGATCGCATGAACCCCATTACGGGGGAGGTCGCATCGACGGTTGCCGCAGCCTCCGTTGATGAAGCGCGTCAGGCTGCCAATGCCGCAGCCAAGGCCTTTCCAGTCTGGGCTGCAACCGGGCCGGGTCAACGCCGCAAGCTGCTGATGGCAGCCGCCGATCGCCTGCAGGAAAAGGTGCAGGATTTCGTTGCTGCCATGGCGGAGGAAACCGGTGCAACCGCAGGCTGGGCGATGTTCAATGTCGGTCTGGCGGCCGATATGCTGCGCGAGGCGGCCTCGATGACGACGCAGATCACAGGTGAAGTTATCCCTTCCAACCGCCCCGGAAGTCTAGCGATGGCCGTCCGCCAGCCCGCCGGCGTGGTTCTGTCCATGGCGCCGTGGAATGCACCGGTCATCTTGGGTGTCCGGTCGATCGCCATGCCTCTTGCTTGTGGTAACACCGTGGTGATGAAGACATCGGAAATCTGCCCACGCACCCACCGGCTGATCGTTGACGCCCTGCATGAGGCGGGCCTTCCGGAGGGCGTGTTGAACGCCATCTCCAACGCGCCCGAAGATGCCGGCCAGATCGTCGAAGAACTAATCGCTCATCCCGCCGTGCGCCGCATCAACTTCACCGGATCGACGCGCGTCGGGCGCATCATCGCCCAAACGGCCGCTCGTCATCTGAAGCCGGTGCTTTTGGAGCTTGGCGGCAAGGCGCCTTTGGTCGTGCTGGACGATGCGGACATAGACGAGGCCGTCGCGGCCGCGGCCTTCGGCGCCTACATGAATCAGGGGCAGATCTGCATGTCGACGGAGCGCCTCGTGGTAGACGAGCGGATAGCGGACGATTTCGTCGGCGCCATGACGGCTAAGGTGCGCACACTGAAGGCAGGTGATCCTCGCCGCAGTGACTCGCCCTTGGGTTCCCTGGTGGATCTGAAGGCGGCACAGCGGGTGGAGGCCTTGATCAAAGACGCCGTCTCCAAAGGAGCCGTGCTGGCAGCGGGAGGCGGCATCGAGGGCACGCTGATGGATGCGACGCTTCTGGACAAGGTGACGCCTGCCATGCGCATCTACGGTGAAGAGAGCTTTGGTCCCGTCGCTTCGGTGGTTCGCGTGGGATCGATCGACGAGGCGGTACGGGTCGCCAACGACACCGAATACGGCCTGTCTGCCGCCGTGTTCGGCCGCGATGTCAACCGCGCCATGAGCGTCGCACGCCGCATCGAATCCGGTATTTGCCATGTCAATGGTCCAACAGTGCACGATGAGGCACAGATGCCGTTCGGCGGGGTGAAGGACTCCGGCTATGGGCGCTTCGGTGGAAAGGCAGGGATCGCAGAGTTCACCGAGTTGCGCTGGCTTACGGTGCAGGACGGACACATCCACTATCCGATCTAAGCCTCGAGGCGGCCTCCTGTTCTACCCTTTGAAGTAGCGTCTTACCATGACGGAATTCGGCGTACTTCCGTTGGATCCATCGTCGCTACGAGGAGAAAAGTGACAGCCGCCGGTCGCAAAGGCATTTGCGAACGGCGGTACACGTCTCAGGAGGTTAGCACTTTTCAAAGATGCCGTTGATCTTGGTGGCCCGGTCGACACAGAAAGATGCCGCCCCAGTGATAGCCTGTGCCGTGGGGAGTCGCGACGACGTACCACTTGTAGTCATTGAACCAGACGCCCGTGTCCTCGAGAATCTCGATCTGGTCTCCTTCGCGGAGACTGGCAACGCGTCTATACTCCATTCCAGGGCCCGACCTGAGCACGCCGCCATAGGACATCCCTGTCATAGTGTCGTTCTGGGCCGTGTTGCGGGCATTCTGCTCTGCCTGGCCTTTACGCCCCATCTCGACCATCGGCTGGATGTCGCCGACGCATTTCGGCGGTAATTGGCTCATCATGTTCGGCTTGCTCATGCACGGTGTCAGTCCTTCATCGCCGCAGAGGATCGCGGCAATCTTGAAGCACTGGTCGCTGTCCTGAGCTGATGCAGCGTTCGAGGAGGCCAATGAAAGCACAGCGGCAACGAAGGAGACCAAAAATTTCGTCATGTTCGCTCCATTCATGCCTTTCGAAGGCAAAGGCTGATTGCTCAGCGCCTGATGTTAGCGGCAATGAGCATTGCTGGGAAGAGCGCGTAGGCGGTCCGTCATAGACGTGTGCAATTGTTAGCTTTCGACACTGCGGAGCGGTCTACGACCGTGTCGTTGAGCCGCGACGCCGGCTACGACCTCCGCCCACAATCCAGGACCCGTCATCGCCCAGCCTCCAGAGCCTTGCCGATCGGGGCAGTTCTGAATATCCCCCACGGCTTTGTAGAAAGGCCGTTTTCTCCCGGATCTAGAACGTGATGGTCGCGTAAGCACCTCCGTCAGCGTTGTTTCCTACTTCGAGCCGCGCGTTGTGCCCTTCCGCAATGGCCTTGACGACCGTAAGACCAAGCCCGGATCCGCTTGAACCACGGCCGTTAAGCCTCTCGCTTCTCCAGAACATATCAAAGGAGGAGTGCTGGACATAGTCCGGCAGTCCTGGCCCTTTGTCTCGAACAGAAATGAAGGAGCGCTCGGTTTCGTCCAAACCGGTATGAACCTCGATTGGCCCGCCATCACCGGCGTATTTGCGCGCGTTTTCGAGCAGAGCGAGAAGAGCCTGGCGGAAACGGTCCGGATCGATCTTCGCCGGTGCAGGTTGAAGGTAGGTTCGGACCTTGACGGCGCCGCCTGCGGAGGTCTGAAACAAGGTCACCGTTTCAGAAACATGCAGGGCCAAGTCGGTTGTCGTGGTTGCTGTGACAAAGTTGGTGGTGCCTGCCAATGAAAGTGTGTTCAGTTGGTCTACGAGACGCGACATCCCCTGTGTTTGCACCAGCAGCGCGCGCAGGTGTTCCTCATTGGCGGAAATCACACCGTCTGTCATGCCCTGCAGATTGCCCTGCAATACGGTAAGCGGCGTGCGCAATTCATGAGCGACCGCCCGCGTGTTGAATTTCAGACGCGTTTCCAACGCGAGCAAGTCGCTGGCCATGCTATTGATCGTTAGGGCCAGCGTTTCGACCTCTTTGGTTGCGCCGGGTTCGACAGTGACTTGGAAATCGCCTTGCCGAATCTTTTCCGCGGCCGCAGTCAATCGGGTCAGCGGCGCCACGAGCCTGTACGCCAAGACGACCCCGATGATGCTTGTGAGAACGATCAGTGCGAAACCGAAACCCAAGACACCCTGAACGGGCGATGCCTCTGTTGCCTCCTCCAACTGCGGGTAAAGGGGCGCGAGTGCCGCGAGGGCGTTTGGATCGGGGATTTCGCCACGATTCAGGCTCACCAAAGCCGCTCTTGCATCCTGAGGGAGCTTTTCAACGGCAGCTACTTCAGCGTGATCGATATACCAATCAACTGCGACGTAAAGCACCGCTATCGTCACAAGTTGAATGACAGACGCCAATGCGGCTGTCATGGTCGAGAGAGCGGGTCTAGACACCTGTCGACCTCGCGAAACGATACCCGATACCGCGGACTGTCGTGATGTACCCGTCTTGGCCAGATTCTGTGAGCTTCCGCCTCAGATTGGCGATATGCGTGTCAATGGTGCGATCGAGAGCGTCGCTTTCGGGCAAACACGCGTCCAACAGAGATGTTCTTTCAAACGTCTTGAAGGGGGAGCTTATCAAACAGACCAAAAGGCGAAATTCCGTTGCCGTCAGCGGCAGTTCAATCCGGCCTTTTTCGGTTGAGGCGATCGCCAGGTGCGAATCCAGTTGGACCTCGATGGCGTCGTGCCGGATAACCTCACTACCGGCGATACCTTTTGTTCGCTTGAGTACGGCCCCCACACGTGCCACGACCTCCTGCGGGTTGAACGGTTTCGTGACGTAGTCATCCGCGCCGAGCTTCAAGCCGAGCAACTTGTCCGTGCTGTCGTCCATCGCGGACAAAAATATCACTGGCACGGTGGAATTTCCCCGAACCTTCGTCAGAAGGTCGAAGCCGTCAATATCGGGGAGGCCGATATCGAGCAATATCAGGTCCGGCTGTAATCGCTGTACATGGGTGAGAGCCGTGAGGCCTGTTGATGCTTTGGTCGTCCTGTAGCCGGCTCTTGCGAGATATTTTTCCAAGAGGGCCGCTATTTCTTCGTCGTCCTCGACCACCAGCACGAGAGATGAAATCATAGTCAAACTCACTGATTTTTAACATGCTCTTCTCCGGTCCTCTGTCAAATCTTGACAATCGGACGAGAGAACGCGGCCCTCAATCGAGGGACCACCGATGAACCTAACTCACCTAAATCACTTTCAAAATGCAATTTCACAAACCGCAGATGATCATACTCGCAATTTGCTTTCGTGGGCGCTTATACTTTTGGGTTTCGCCTCCATGATTTTTGCGGCGGTTCCAGAACTTGACCTCATGGTCAGTCGCGTCTTCTGGGAGCCTGCCGCTGGCTTCGTATTCACCAACGAATTCCTTATTGGAGTTCGCGACTTCAACAGGTTTCTCCCCTGGATCTTGATCGGTAGCGCAACGGCGCTGTTGATTGCAAATCCGTTCCTTAGGCAGCTGAAGTATAGACCTGCGCCGCACAAATTATTGTTTTTTCTTGCTTTCTTTGCAGTGGGTCCAGGGTTGAGCGTTCACCTGATCAAGATGTTGGTTGGGAGAGCGCGTCCAAAAGCACTCGAAGAGTTTGGTGGTAAGGCCTCTTTACGCCTCCATGGGAGCTCACCGATCACTGCGTCAGGCATTGTTCCTTTATCTCGGGAGAGGCGGCGAGTGCCTTCGCGCTGCTCACACTCGTTGTGTTCATCAGTCCCAGATACTCGAAACTCTATCTCGGCGCGGTTGGCACTGTCGCGTTGGCCTTCTCACTCAACCGAGTGGTGTTCGGAGCCCATTTCCTGTCCGATGTGGTGATCGCCTGGAGTGTGATGTTCGCTTTGGCGGTGCTCCTTTGGCGAATGTTTTCACGAAACGCGTCCCAGATCGATGCGATATTCACCCGTGGTACCGGCTTAGGCCAGAAGCCGGCACGGCATCGCCTACACAGAACGCGATCGGACTCCGATCGCTGACCAAGAAAGAACGTGCCCCGCTCGGAGCCACCGTCGATATGGTCGCCGACTTTGGTTAGGCGGATGTCTGTTCAGCACTGATAGTCGTCTAGACGCGGCGCCGGGTCCGGCTTTCCGGACTTTATCCAGGCGACCTTCCCGCGCAGAAAACTCAGGGCCGCTTCGAGCGCGTCTTTGCGATGCTGAAGTCGTTCTATCTGTAGTTCCAGAACCTCAATGGTCTGTTCCGGGGAGTGCTCGCCCGCTCGGTACTTCTCGTTGAGAGCAAGGATTTCTGCCAGCGTATAACCGAGCGTCTGCTGGAGCCGGATCATGCGAGCGGCGGTCACATCCTCAGGATTAAACAGTTGGTACCGGTTCGAGCCGCCCTTGAGGCTCCGCTCAGGTGTCAGAAGACCCTTGGCTATATAGAACCGGATCGTGTCGACCGGGAGACCCGTGGCTTTCGCAAATTCCGAAATGAGCATCATGAACGCTTGACCCTGGAGTGCACTCCACACTTATAGACGGTGCTTGTCAAAATGTGGAGATCCGACATGACAAGCGAAAAGACACCCCTCTCTCAGGTCCAGCTCGGCCAGAATGGCCCCATGATCGGTGTCCAGGGCCTCGGCTGCATGGGCATGAGCGAATTCTACGGCGACACAGACGAAGCCGAGTCTCGATTAACATTGGAGAGAGCGATAGAGCTCGGGGTCAATATGTTTGATACCGCCGATATGTACGGTGTCGGTGCCAACGAAGAGTTCTTGGCTTCCTTCCTTTCGGTACACCGCAAACAAACGATCATCGCCACGAAGTTCGGCTACCGCCGTACACCGGAGCGCCCCGATGACTGGAGCATCGACAATCGCCCGGAATATATACGGGCAGCCGTCGATCGATCCCTCCAGCGCCTGGGCACCGACGTTATTGATCTCTATTACATGCATCGCCGCACCGACGGCGTGGTGCTGGAAGATTCCGTCGGTGCCATGGCGGACTTGGTCAGGGCAGGAAAGGTGAAGTGGCTCGGCTTGTCTGCGGTCACCGCGTCGGAGCTTCGCGCGGCACATACCATTCATCCCATCGCAGCCGTGCAGTCGGAATGGTCGATCTTTACGCGCGCTATCGAACAAGACGTGGTCCCGGCCGCGGCCGAACTCGGGGTGACCGTCGTGCCCTACTCACCCCTTGGGCGTGGCATGCTGACTGGCCGAGCTTTTGCAACATCGTTGACGGCCACCGATGCACGCCAGCAGTTCCCGCGGTTCTCAGCCGAGAACCGTGCGGCTAACATGCTGCTGGTCGCAAAGATCGAGGATATTGCGTTGTCACGCGACGTGTCGTCGGCCCAAGTCGCGCTGGCCTGGCTTTACACTCAAGGTCGCAAGCTCAAGGTCAAGACGGTGCCAATTCCGGGAACGCGCAAGCGCAGCCGTCTTATGGAAAACGTGGCGGCTGCGTCCTTGGTGCTTTCCGAACCGGAGATGGAAGCGCTGGCGCCGCTCGCCTCCGCAGTCCAAGGGGTCAGCGTATAGAGTGTTTCTGGAGCGCATCGTCTCATGCGGGAGCCCCTTCGGCTCCAGGCATTGAGACTTCGTGATCACGATCCTCCAGCCGCGCTTGATATTGCCTTACTTCACCATTGCTATCTCCCGCCACTCGCGATATCTACAGATTAAGATTTCAAAGGTTGTAGAAATGTTGAATCAGAAGCAGGCACTTGGTGTCTTCAGTGCCCTCTCACAGGAGACCCGCCTCTCGATCGTGCGATTGCTCGTCGTCGCGGGGCCGGACGGCATGGCAGCGGGTTTGCTCGCCGAGAAAGCAGGCGTCTCGCCCTCCAACATCTCTTTTCACCTGAAGGAACTCGAACATGCCGGACTGGTGTCCCAGCAAAGGGAATCACGTTCGATGATCTACCGCGCGAATATCGGGATGCTCGGAGACCTGGTTCGCTTCCTGATGGAAGATTGCTGTGCCGGGCATCCGGAAGTATGCGCCCCGGCCGTACAGGCAGCATCCTGCAGAACGCCCGCCCAGACCACGTCGTGAATTCATGAAGTCATCCGGCTGCCAATGGTGAGCCGGAAACCAGATGTCTGTCATCCACCGTTACCGAGGACAAAGTCATGTCGGAGCGCATCTACAATGTTCTGTTCCTCTGCACGGGCAATTCGGCCCGCTCCATCCTTGCCGAAGCCATCCTGAACAAGGAGGGCCGTGGACGCTTCAGGGCATTTTCTGCCGGGAGCCAGCCGAAGGGGGAGGTGAACCCGCATGCGCTGAAGGAACTGGCCGTTCTCGGCTATCCGACGGAAGGTTTTTCCTCGAAGAGCTGGGACGTCTTCGCCGAACCTGGCGCTCCCGAGATGGATTTCATCTTCACGGTCTGCGACAGCGCGGCCGGCGAAGCATGCCCGGTCTGGATCGGCCATCCGGTAACCGCCCATTGGGGCGTCGAGGATCCGGCATCCGCTGTTGGAACGGAAGCGGAGGTGCAGCGTGCCTTCGCTCAGGCTGCCCGCTATCTGAAGAACCGCATCACCGCATTCCTCGCTCTTCCCCTCCAATCCATCGACCGCATGGCGCTTGAGGCAAAGCTGCGGCAGATCGGCTCCATGGAGGGAAGCACTAACCTGGAAGAAAAGGCGTCCTGACATGTCGACGTTCGAACGATATCTGACCCTCTGGGTGGCCCTCGCGATCGGTACGGGCATAGCGCTCGGTTCGATCTTTCCCGATCTGTTCCGGTTGATCGGTGCGGCGGAGATCGCAAAGGTCAACCTGCCGGTCGCCGTCCTGATCTGGCTGATGATCATTCCCATGCTGATGAAGATCGACTTTGCGGCAATCCGCGAAGTTGGAAGGCATTGGCGCGGGATGGGCGTGACCCTGTTCGCCAACTGGGCAGTCAAGCCTTTCTCGATGGCCGTGCTCGGCTGGATATTCATCGGCTGGCTCTTTGCACCTCTGCTGCCCTCGGACCAGATCGACAGCTACATCGCCGGCCTGATCCTGCTCGGAGCCGCACCCTGCACCGCCATGGTGTTTGTCTGGTCCAATCTCACGCGGGGTGACGCTCCGTTCACGCTCACCCAGGTCGCGCTCAACGACGCCGTTATGGTTCTCGCCTTCGCTCCTATCGTCGCGATCCTGCTCGGGGTATCCTCCATCGTCGTGCCGTGGGAAACCCTGCTGATCTCGGTCGCCCTCTTCATCGTGGTTCCGGTCGTCGTGGCGCAGGCGCTGCGGCGTATCCTGGGGGGCGGCGACGGTCGCGCCATGCGGCGGTTCCAGGACAAGATCCAGCCGCTGTCGATCGGCTCGCTGCTTTTGACGGTGGTGCTGCTTTTCGCCTTTCAGGGCAACCAGATATTGGCGCAGCCGGTCGTGATCGCGATCCTCGCCGGCCCGATCTTCCTGCAGACCATCTTCATCTTCGGCTTCGCCTATATGCTCAACCGCATGACGGGGGAGGTGCATTGCGTCGCCGGTCCCTCCGCCCTGATCAGCGCATCGAACTTCTTCGAACTGGCCGTGGCAACCGCAATTAGCCTCTTCGGTTTCAGTTCCGGGGCCGCACTTGCTACCGTTGTCGGCGTCCTCATCGAGGTTCCGGTGATGCTGATGCTGGTGGCGATCGTCAACCGATCGAAGGGCTGGTACGAGGCTGCACCCTCCGTTTCCCGCAACACGCTCAGCGAAAGCGCATGACCATGGACGTCACCATCTATCACAATCCGGCCTGCGGAACGTCGCGCAACACGCTCGCCCTGATCCGGGCTGCCGGGATCGAGCCGAAGGTCGTCGAATACCTGAAGACCCCTCCGAAACGCGACGAGCTGGCGAGGGTGATTGCCGATGCAGGCCTGACGGTCAGGCAGGCGATCCGGGAAAAGGGGACGCCCTTTACGGAACTGGGCCTCGACAGTCCGGACCTGACCGATGAGCAATTGCTGGACGCGATGCTGAAGGACCCCATCCTCATCAACCGACCGTTTGTCGTGACACCTTTGGGCACGCGGCTTGCCCGCCCGTCCGAGGCTGTCCTCGACATCCTGCCGGAGACGTTCAAGGGCTCCTTCGTCAAGGAGGACGGCGAGCAGGTCCTGGACGAGAGGGGCAAGCGCATTGGCTGAAACATTCCCTGCTCTGGACGAAGGGCATCTCCACGCAATAGACTTGGAATGCTTGCGGCCCCCGTTCTCGACACACAAGCCTCGCATCCTCATCCTCTACGGATCTCTCCGCGAGGTCTCCTACAGCAGGCTGCTCGCCCACGAAGCGCGGCGTCTGCTGCAACGCCTCGGCTGCGAAGTGCGGATGTTCGACCCGAAGGGACTGCCCCTTCCGGACGAGGCGCCTGCGACCCATCCGAAGGTCCAGGAGCTCCGGGAACTCTCCGAGTGGTCCGAGGGGCAGCTGTGGGTGAGCCCCGAACGGCATGGCGCAATGACCGGCATCATGAAGGCGCAGGTCGACTGGATTCCCCTGTCGCTTGGATCCATACGCCCGACGCAGGGAAGGACGCTTGCGGTGATGGAGGTTTCCGGAGGCAGCCAGTCCTTCAATGCCGTGAACCAGATGCGCATACTGGGTCGCTGGATGCGGATGATCACCATCCCGAACCAGTCGTCGGTGGCACGCGCCTATCAGGAGTTCGATGCCGACGGCAGGATGAAACCCTCCTCCTATTACGACCGTGTCGTGGATGTCTGCGAGGAACTGGTGAAGTTCACGATCCTGACGAGAGACGCTTCCTCCTATCTGACGGATCGCTATAGCGAGCGGAAGGAAGATGCGGCGAAGCTTGAAGACAGGGTAAAGTTGACGTCAATCTGGTCAACTCGAAGGATGTTACAGCTTGCCAGTGAAAATGACGGCTCGAGCCATACTCGAGACCAAAACCTGGAATCGGTCACCGCAAATTTCCGCTTGATCGGGTTTTGGTTTCCCGCAATATTGCGGCGCATCAACCGGACCCGCTCGCGGGTGGCTTCTCCGAGCGCCTATCCCTCGGCAACCAGCTAACTCCTGCACATCTCATTTCAGATACCGCAGCGAGCCTTCCGATTGGACCTTCCAAATGACTGCGACGGCCTGATCACGTCTTGAACTGATGCCGCCAGCTTCGCTTGCGCGTTCGCGACTGAACGGCTGATGCGGCTACTTCCCCGTACATTTCGCTGACCGGCGGCCTCCTAGGCGCCGGACAAGCACAGGAGAACCTCAACTTGAACCAGGATTTTCTTGGCAATCTCAAATCCGAGTGGTTCGGCAACGTCAAAGGTGACGTTTTGGCCGGACTTGTCGTGGCGCTGGCCCTCATTCCCGAAGCCATCGCTTTCTCTATCATCGCCGGTGTCGATCCGAAGATCGGGCTGTACGCCTCCTTCTCCATTGCTGTTCTCATCGCCTTTGTTGGCGGACGTCCGGGCATGATCTCGGCGGCAACTGCCGCAACGGCCGTCCTGATGGTGACGCTCGTTCGTGATCACGGCCTGCAGTATCTTCTGGCCGCCACTGTGCTCGCAGGCCTGATCCAGATCGTCGCCGGTGTGTTGAAGCTTGGCTATGTCATGCGCTTCGTCTCACGCTCGGTGATGACCGGCTTCGTCAACGCGCTGGCCATCCTGATCTTCATGGCGCAACTGCCGGAACTGATCAACGTCCCGATGCTGACCTATCTGATGGTCGCAGCAGGTCTCGCGATCATCTACCTGTTTCCCTACCTGACGAAGTCGATCCCGTCGCCGCTCGTCTGCATCGTTGTCCTGACGGCGATCTCCATCCTCTTCGGCTTTGACATCCGTACCGTCGGCGATATGGGCGAACTGCCCTCGACGCTGCCGGTCTTCCTGATCCCGGACATCCCGTTCAACCTCGAAACGCTGATGATCATCCTGCCTTATTCGGTGGCGGTGGCGGCGGTTGGGCTCCTGGAATCGCTGATGACGGCGCAGATCGTCGATGACCTGACCGATACGCCGAGCGACAAGAACCGTGAATGCGTTGGACAAGGCATCGCCAACACCGCCACCGGCTTTATCGGCGGCATGGCGGGCTGCGCTATGATCGGCCAGTCGATCATCAACGTGAAGTCCGGCGGTCGGGGACGTCTATCGACGTTTTGCGCTGGGATATTCCTGCTGTTCATGATCCTGGTCTTGGGTGGCCTGGTCAGCCGTATCCCGATGGCCGCTCTGGTCGCGATCATGATCATGGTCTCCATTGGTACCTTCTCCTGGTCGTCGATCAAGAACCTCAAAGATCATCCTCGCTCCTCCTCCATCGTGATGATCGCGACGGTGATCGGCGTGGTGTACACCCACAATCTGGCAATCGGCGTTTTGATTGGCGTTTTGCTGTCGGCGATTTTCTTCGCCTGGAAGATCGCACAGATTTTCCGGATCACCTCGGTCCTTTCATCCGATGGCAATCATCGAACCTACAAGGTCGAGGGCCAGGTCTTTTTCGCTTCGGTCGCCGACTTCAACAATGCCTTCGATTTCAAGGAAGCCTTGGACAAGGTCACCATCGACGTCAGCCAGGCGCATATCTGGGATATTTCCAGCGTTGCCGCGCTCGACATGATCGTGCTCAAGTTCCGTCGGGAAGGCGCCGAGGTCGAAATTCTGGGTCTCAACCAGGCCAGCGAGACCATCGTCGACAGGCTGGCGATCCATGACAAGCCCGGCGCCATGGAACGCCTGATGGGCCACTGAGGGAGGAACGATAATGACAAAGGTACTCGCACTCATCGACGGCTCGCAATACGCTCAGAGCGTCTGCGACCACGTCGCCTGGATTGGCAGCCGCACCGACATTTCCGTCGACCTCTTGCACGTGATTGGCCGCCGTGACCTCTCGACGGAGCCGGTCAATCTCAGCGGTAATATTGGGCTTGGCGCCAGGACGGCGCTGCTGGAAGAACTGAGCGAACTCGATGCCCAGAAGGCAAAGGTCGCCCACAAGCGTGGCCGTCTCCTGCTGGACGGCGCAAAGGATCTGCTTAGTGCGGCAGGCGTTGCGCAGATCGAGACGAAGCTGCGCAATGGTGACCTCGTTGATACCGTCCTCGACTTCGAGAAACAGACGGATCTGATCGTCATCGGGAAGCGAGGCGAAGGAGCCGACTTCGCCAAAGGACATCTCGGTTCGAACCTTGAACGGGTCGTCCGCTCAACCCGCAAGGCGATCGTCATAGCATCGCGGGCGTTCAAGCCGATCCAGAAGGTTCTGATCGCGTTTGACGGCGGATCGACGGCGCTCAAGGCCATCGATCAGGTGGCGCGCAATCCGATCCTGCAGGGCCTGCCCTGCAAGCTGGTAATGGCGGCAGCCGACACGGCGGAGAACCGGAGGAAGATCGAGGACGCCTCCATCATTCTCAAGGCTGCAGGGTTTCCTGTTGAGACGGAGGTGGTTCAGGGCGAGCCGGAGAAGGTGATCTCGGAGATGATCGAGCGAGACAAGTTCGATCTCCTGGTCACGGGAGCCTACAGCCATTCACGGCTGCGCAGCCTGTTTCTTGGTTCCACCACGACCGAGATGATCCGCTCCTGCAAGGTGCCCGTCGCCATAATCAGGTAATGCATACGGGAGGATGCGATGCGGACCATTGAAGATCCTGGCATCGTGGAGCAGTCCGAGGCAAGGCTACGGACGGAACTGAACTGAGACAGTAGCGCTGAGCGAGGAAAGCGGGGAGTATCGCGCTCCCGTCGAACTCGATCAGCAGAGCGTCGGGCGCCTCTCGCGGACGGATGCGATGCAGCAACAGGAGATGGCCAAGAACCTCACGCGCCGCGGGCAGCACCGCAAGGTGGCAATAGAGATGGCGCTGTCGCGTGTTCGGGACGGCGACTATGGCTACTGCACCGCATGCGGCGAGCCGATCGCAGTCCGCCGCCTGGAGATCGATCCGACGTTCGAGCAGTGCGTGAGGTGCGCCCCTTAGCCAGGCGCAGGATCGAGGAGATGTTGAAGAGGAACCGGGTTTTGGTGATCACCGATGGCAGCCACTGTTGTGGTGGTGCCGGAGACGAAAAGCTGGCGCCTCTTTGCCTCGCATTCAAAGATCGAAGAGTGCACATACGCTCATGTCCATGCTTGACGACCCGTTATCGCGCCTCCGCCAATCCTGCAGGACGTGCCGACAACTTGGATGTGGCGGACCTGCTCGACGCAGTTGCCATTTATGCCCTGGCAGGCAGTCGATGCGACGCTAGATGACGACTGACCCTCCTCCTGTTTCCATCGGCACATGATCAAGAGCTATATAGATTTCTCGCGGCGTAACTGGTCGCTGCTGCTCTTCGGCGCGATGTTGATGGCGCTCTCGAGCTTCGGCCAAACCTTCTTTGTCGCCATGTCTGGCGCCCATTTCCGTGAAGCCTTCAACCTTAGCGACGGCGGCCTCGGCACCGCCTATGCCGTCGGCACCTTCGCCAGCGCCATGACGCTGACCTGGGCGGGGCGTTTGATCGACTATACGACCGTTCGCAGGTTCACCTGGTCGGTCGCTTTCCTGCTCGCGTTTGCCTGCATCCTCGTCGCCGTCAGCCCCAACTATTTTGCGCTCGCCATCGCGTTCTATTTCCTGCGCCTCGGCGGCCAAGGCTTGATGACGCACACCGCTCTGACGGCAACGGCCCGGGCATTTCCGCAGGATGCCGGAAAGGCACTTGGACTGATCGCGCTCGGGCTCTCCCTGTCGCAGGGCATTCTCCCGTTTGCCACCGTTTCCGTCATGGACGCGTTTGGCTGGCGCAACGGCTGGCTCCTGAACGCGTCTGCTGTTCTTCTCGGGGTGACGGTGGCGCTACGCTTTCTCCCTGTCGCGGGAGATATGCCCTTGCGCAGCAGGACGTCTAACGATCCTACGGAGTCAACTCCGTCAGTGCCGCTGTGGCGCGACCGTCGCCTCCTGCTGACACTGCCTGCTGTGCTGGCGACGCCCTTCGTCGTGACGGGCTTCTTCTTTCATCAGGCTCGTCTGGCAGAGCAGAAGGGGTGGGACATTGCGACTGTAGCCGGAAGTTTGGGGGCCTTTGCCATAGTTCAGGCTGCCGCACTCATCCTGATCGGTCCCGTCATCGACCGGTGGGGTCCAAAGCGGCTACTCCCACTCTTCCTTCTGCCGCAGGCGGCTGCCATGCTGCTGTTAGGGATTGCGAGCCATCCTCTTGTCGCGCCAATCTACATGCTTCTGATGGCGATCAGTGCTGCATTCGGTTCCACCCTCGCCACCGCCCTGTGGGTTGATCTTTTCGGTGCAAGGGAGCTCGCTCGGGTGCGGTCTGCGGTTGAAGCGGGAGCTGTCCTGGCGAGCGGCGCCTCGCCAATTATCATGGGACTGCTGATCGACGCGGGGGTGTCGCTCAGCCTTCAAGCCTTCGGCTGCTGCGTCTACAGCATCGGGGCATCAATCGTTGCGCGCGGCGTGCGAAAACGAGCGGTCGAGACAGTGGGAAAAACGATCACCTGAAGTTCGTCGGACGACAGTCTTTCCTTCGGCAGAAAAGGCGGCCTGAGCATGACCAAGACGCATGCCCCCTTGTGGACCTTCACCTCGGCACGCCCGTTGGTTCACCTTTTGCGCCCGACTTCTCACACTGGGGGTGTTTGGGATAGGCGGCGAGCTGATTGGCGAAGCCAAGCGCAGCTATGGTCGCCTGCAATTGTGGGTCTTCCAGCAAAACAACCAGGCAATCAGCTTCTATCAACGGCATGGCTTTGTGAAATTCCGTGAAACTGATGGCTCGCAATGCGAAGACAAATGCCGGACGCGCTTTTCGGATGGCGTCCTGCCACTTCCGTCACCTTTCACACCTGATGAGATCATAACCGCCTCTGTTACCTTCTTCTGGAAGATCAGATAGGCAATCGCGACCGGCATCGTTCCCAAAAGGGCCACAGACATCAGACGAGCGTAGAAAACTCCGAAGGCGTCGTTCACTTGCGTAATCCCGACGGGGATCGTCATCATGTCATCGGTAGTGACCGCTAGGACCGGCCAGAGAAACTGGTTCCACGCCATGATGAAGGTGATGATGGCGAGCGCGGTTGTAATGCCCCAATTGAGGGGCAGGTAGATCTTGAACAAAAGCGTGTAGTCGCCGCCGCCACCTAACACCACGGCCTCTCGCATTTCCTTCGGGACCGCATCGAAGAACTGTTCATAGACGATGATAAGGTCTCCCCGACCCCGGCCGCTGCTCTTGCTGCCTGACGTGATGCCCATTAACGATGGCGATCCTGTGGTGCGAAGAGATGTCCAGGCAAGATCAGAAACGGAACAAGGTAACGCTGCTCGACGTCGCCAAACACGCCGATGTTTCGCGTGCGACAGCGTCACTCGTCGTTCGAAAGAGCCCATTGGTGGGAACTGAGACGCGCCAGCGGGTCGAAGCCGCGATGCGCGAGCTCGGCTATGTCTACAATATGGGTGCTGCGAGGCTACGCGCCGAACGAAGCCACACTATAGGTGTCGTCGTGCCCAACCTCACCAACCCCTTCTTTGCGGAGTTGCTCGGTGGAATGGAGGCCTCGGTCGGCGCAGCCGGATTGGTAATGATCATCGCCAACAGCGGAGACGGCCCCTCTCGGCAGGCAGCAGTCCTTCAGCGTTTGCGGGAGCATGGGGTTGATGGGATCATCCTGTGTCCGGCGGCCGGCACGACCGACGAACTCGCCAGCCAGGCCAGTGGATGGAAGTTGCCATTGGTGCAGGCACTGAGACATGTCACAGACGAGCTAGACTACGCCGGTGCAGATTATGTTGCGGGAATGGAGGAGGCGGTCGACTATCTCGTTTCCCTCGGACATCGAACAATTTGCTTTGCGGTCCACGGCCCGATCCACTCGGCCTATCGGGAGCGCGTTCAGGGCTTCCGGGATGCGATGAAGCGGTCTGGTCTGCAGCCTGAGCTTGTGATTCGTGTTCCCGATCGCGTAGACCAGATCGCTCAGGAAGCCGATGCAGTCTTTGCGCAGGGCAAGGCTCCGACGGCTGTGATCTGCTTCAACGACCTCGTCGCACATGGACTGGCCGCCGGCTTCTATGATCGCGGTTTGAAGATAGGTCGTGACATCTCGCTGATCGGTTTTGACGATGTGGCGGATGCCGAAGCGATGCGACCTCGTCTGACCTCCGTTTCGACGGCACCCAACGAGATCGGCCGGCGGGCTGCAGCGCTGCTCCTCGATCGTATCGCCCGGCCCGCTTTGCCTCCACGTCGGTGGATCAACCCCACCAGGCTCCATATCCGCGATTCCTGCAGCCCGCTGTCCTCTTCGTGAAACCGGCGGGCCAACTTCGCGGTTGACTCATCGATGCCTGGATTTTAGATCGATCTAACGGCGTTATGAGGAGCGCCGGCCTTGGGAGGCCCACGTGTATGAATTCAACTTCGCGCCGGTATTTGCGTCGTTTGACCAGTTGCTGCTGGGCGCTTGGCTGACGATCCGTCTGTCTTGCGCTGCAATGCTGCTTGGACTGATCGTCTCGATCATCTGCGCCTGGGGCAAGACTGCTGGTCCGTCGTTGATCCGGTTCGTCATCAACGCCTACATCGAGATCATTCGCAACACGCCGTTCCTGGTCCAGATCTTCTTTATCTTCTTTGGTCTGCCATCGCTCGGCCTGCGACTTTCGCCGAATAGCGCGGCTTTGCTGGCACTCGTCGTCAACTTTGGCGCCTATGGCACTGAGATCATCCGCGCCGGCATCGAATCCATTCAGAAGGGGCAGGTGGAGGCAGGGACAGCACTCGGCCTGTCGAAGCTGCAGGTCTTTCGCTACATCATCATGAAGCCGGCGCTGCGCACTGTTTATCCGTCTCTGACGAGCCAATTCATCTACCTGATGCTGACGTCGAGCGTTGTCTCGGTGATCTCTGCGGACGACCTCGCGGCTGCCGGCAACGACCTGCAATCGGCAACCTTCGCGAGCTTTGAGGTCTATATTGTCATCACCCTGATGTACCTCGCTCTGTCGATCGGCTTCTCGGCGATCTTCGCCGCGATCGAGAAGATGGCGTTCAAGTACCCGCTGAGCCGATAGGAGCGACAGGATGATCAGACCCTTTGGCTGGAACGAGTTCCTCATCATCGTCATGGCGGCGCAGTGGACGATCGCGCTTTCGGCGATCGCCTTTGCCGGCGGCGGGATCGGCGGTTTGCTGATTGCCCTTGCCCGTGTCTCCGATGTCCGGCCGCTGCGCTTGGCGGCTCTCGGCTTCATCCGCGTCTTCCAGGGGACGCCGCTTCTGATGCAGCTCTTTCTGGTGTTCTTTGGGATGAACATCTTTGGCCTTGCCATCAACCCATGGATTGCCGCAACGATCGCGCTGACGCTGCACGCGAGCGCATTCCTAGGAGAAATCTGGCGGGGCTGCATCGAAGCGGTGCCGTCGGGCCAGCGTGAGGCGGCGACTGCACTTGGGCTCAAGTACTATAACCGGATGCGCTACATCGTGCTCCCTCAGGCGGCGCGGATTGCTGTGGCGCCAACCGTCGGTTTCCTGGTCCAGCTCATCAAGGGCACTTCGCTTGCCGCCATCATCGGCTTTACCGAGCTCACACGACAGGGGCAGATCATCAACAATGCCACCTTCAGCCCGTTCATGGTCTTTGGAACGGTGGCCGTCCTCTATTTCATCTTGTGCTGGCCGCTTTCGTTGTTGGCACGGCGCATGGAACTGAAGTTTTCTCGAGCAACGCAACGTTGACGAGACCCCGTCGGCGGGAGGGCCGGCAGATCAAGAAAGGGTAGGAAAATGAACATCTCCAGACGCGCAGCAGTCGCCGTGATCGGCGCAGGCCTGATGGCCGCGATGGCCTCGTTCCCCGCGATGGCGCAGACCGTCGAAGACATCAAGTCTGCCGGCACGGTCAAGATCGGAATGCTGGTGGACTTCCCGCCATTTGGGATCATGAACGAGAACAATCAGCCTGACGGCTATGACGCAGATGTGGCAAAGCTACTTGCAAAGGAATGGGGCGTCGAGGCGCAGATCGTTCCGGTGACCGGCCCGAACCGGATCCCCTACCTCCAGAGCAATCAGGTGGACCTGCTTGTCGCATCCTTGGGGATCACTGAGGAGCGTGCAAAGAGCGTTGACTTCTCCGAGCCGTATGCGGGCATCTCGATTGGTGTGTTTGGCGCCGAGGACGTGGAAGTCACCAAGCCGGAAGATCTTTCCGGCAAGACCATTGGTGTTGCTCGCGCCAGCACACAAGACACTGCCGTGACGAAGATTGCTCCGCAGGACGCAACGATTCAGCGCTTCGATGATGATGCGAGCGCCGTACAGGCCCTGCTGTCTGGTCAGGTGGAACTGATCGGTGTCTCGAACGTCGTGGCCGCCCAGATCGAAGAGGCCGCGCCCGGACGCTTCAACCAGAAGCTCGAACTGAGCCAGCAGGTCCAAGGCATTGCGGTTCGCAAGGGGTCCGATGAACTGTTGGAAGCCGTCAATGCATTCCTCGAGAAGGTCAAGGCGGACGGCCAGCTCAGCGCGATCCACGAAAAGTGGCTCGGCACGCCGCTGCCGAACTTCGTCGCCGAAGGCAAGTAAGAGAAAGAAGAGGAGTTCCTCGCATGGCTGATACTCATGCTCACACATCGAAGGCAGACGTGCGGGGAGCTTCTGGTCCAGCGGTGACGATGGAGGGCGTCAACAAGTGGTACGCTGAGTTCCACGCACTGAAGGACATCAACCTCTCGGTGGATCGCGGAGAGCGCATTGTCATCTGCGGTCCCTCTGGTTCCGGCAAATCGACCCTGATCCGCTGCATCAACCAATTGGAGATGATCCAGAAGGGGCGCATCGTAGTCGACGACCACGACCTGACGGCGGGCGGCAAGAATGTCGACATCGTGCGGCAGGAGACCGGCATGGTCTTCCAGAGCTTCAATCTTTTCCCCCACATGACCGTTTTGGAGAACTGCACGTTAGCGCCCATGAAAGTCCGTGGAATTTCCAAGGCGGAGGCTGAAGGAACGGCCATGCAGTTCCTGGAGCGGGTGCGCATCCCGGAGCAGGCTGAAAAATACCCCGCCCAGCTTTCCGGCGGCCAGCAGCAGCGCGTGGCCATCGCTCGGGCGCTGTGCATGAACCCGAAGATCATGCTGTTCGACGAGCCGACCTCTGCGCTCGACCCGGAAATGGTCAAGGAGGTTCTCGACACGATGATCGATCTTGCCAATGAGGGGATGACGATGCTGTGCGTCACGCATGAAATGGGCTTTGCCCGCCAGGTCGCCGACCGCGTGATCTTCATGGACCGTGGAGAGATTGTTGAAGTCGGTGCGCCGGAAGACTTCTTCAACAATCCGCAGCATGAGCGGACGCGCAACTTCCTCGGCCAGATCTCCTGAGCCCTAGGGCTAAGGGACGGAGTACCCAAGATGAAACCTGAAATCCTGCTGGTCGAGCCGATGCTCGACGTCATCGAGGCGCGTCTCGATGACGCTTACCTTGTTCACCGTCTGTATGCTGCGAATGAGAAAGAGGCCATCGAGAAAGCCATGCCGGCCATACGCGCCGTGGTGACGGGCGGGGGCACCGGACTATCCAACGATCAGATTGATTATCTGCCGGCGCTCGGCCTCATTGCCATCAATGGCGTAGGGACCGACAAGGTCGACCTTGTCAACGCCCGAGGGCGTGACATCAACGTCACCACGACGCCGGGCGTGCTGACCGACGACGTCGCCGATACCGGCATAGCGCTGATGCTCTCCGTTCTCCGTCACATCGCAAGCGGCGATCGCTTCGTTCGTGAAGGACGCTGGGCGAAAGGCGATACCTTTCCGCTGGGAACGAGCCCGAAGGGCAAACGCATGGGCATCCTCGGGCTAGGTCAGATCGGGCGCGCCCTCGGCCGCCGCGCAGAAGCCTTCGGCATGACCATCGCGTATTGGAACCGCTCGCCTCAAAGCGATACCGGCTGGATTTCATATTCTACGCCCAAGGAACTTGCCGCAAACAGTGACGTGCTTGCCGTTTGCGTGGCCGCCAACGCGGCGACCGAAGGCATTGTCGATGTGGACGTGCTGGAGGCTCTCGGGCGGGAAGGTGTCATCATCAACGTCGCGCGCGGTAGCGTCGTGGACGAGAATGCGCTGCTTCAAGCTCTCGAGGATGGCACGATTGCTGGGGCGGGCCTGGACGTCTTCGTCGGGGAGCCACGCATCCGAAAGGAATTCCTTACCTCACCCAACACGGTGTTGATGCCGCATCAAGGGAGCGCGACGCGCGAGACGCGGATTGCGATGGGTGAGCTTGTCCTTGCCAACCTCCACGCATTCTTCAACGGCGAAAAGCCGCCCACCACGGTCAACTGAATCGGACGTATTATGATCATTCGCCAGGCAGTCTTCGAAGGTCGTATCCACGAGGGCAAGGAAGCCGCCTTCAAGGCATATGTGGCGGATAAGCTGATGCCGATGTGGCTGGACATCCCCGGCGTTCGCGAAGTCCGCGTCCTCTATGCTCTAGAGCGGGACGAGGGCGCTCCCGCTTATCCGATGGTGCTGTCCACCATGTACGACAGCCGGGAGGCGCTGACGGAGGCGCTTGACTCGCCGGTCCGCTACGAAAGTCGCGAAATGACAAAGGGCTTGCTCACCATGTTCGACGGCGTCATCCATCATCACGTATTTGATCTGAAGGCTTAGCTTTGCGGTGACGCTAGAGCAGTAACGGCGGGCTCGATCAGACTGTCCGCGTCGCGTTCAACGCCATTAGACATGCCTCAGTGGGCTTTCGAACCGCTGAGGCAGGTCAAATCCCACCGGTAGTGTCAGCGTCCTTCTCGCTTTCGCCACTCAGCATAGTCGGCCTGCACCTGGTCGTTGGTCGCAGGGTAAAGCCCGATAATGGATGCACCATTGTTGACCTGGTCGAGTACGAAGTCCTCGAAACTCTCCATGCCGGCGCATTCCTCGGCAATTTCGTCAGCCAGATGCGCGGGAATAACCATGACGCCGTCGCCGTCACCTAAAAGCACATCACCGGGGAAAACCGGGGCGTCGCCGCAGGAGATGGGGACGTTGATGTCGAGCGCCTCATGCAAGGTGAGGTTCGTCGGTGCCGATGGACGCTGGTGGTAGGCCGGCATATCCAGTTTGCCGATCCCTTCTGCATCGCGGAAGCCGCCATCCGACACGACGCCGGCGCAGCCGCGAACGGCGAGACGGGTAACGAGGATCGAACCGGCAGACGCAGCGCGTGGATCCTTTCGGCTGTCCATCACAAGAACCCAGCCCGCTGGGCAGGTGTCGACGGCGACGCGCTGAGGGTGGTCGGCGTTGCGGAAGACCGTGATCGGATTGCGATCCTCGCGCGCCGGAATATAGCGAAGCGTGAACGCCTGTCCGACCATGTTCTTACCCTTCCAGGAAACCGGCCGGACACCCTGGATAAACTGGTTGCGAAGGCCTCGCCTGTAAAGCGCGGTCGCCACAGATGCGGTCGATACCTTCATCAGCTTGTTGCGTGTGTCGTCGGAAAGCACATAGTCGGGCATCTTGTTCTCCGGGTCTTGGACGTCAGTTGATCACAGGTTCTTCGACCTTCGGACCGAAGTCGGTTTTCAGGAAATCGAAGTCGCAGCCCTTGTCGGCCTGCTCGATATGCTTCGAGAACATCAAGCCATAGCCACGACCATAGCGAGGTTCCGGTGCAACCCACGCTGCTTGGCGTTCAGCAAGCTCCGTCTCTTCGACCAGCATGTTGAGGCTGCGGTTCGGGATATCGAGTTCAACAATGTCTCCTGTCTTCAGGAGAGCCAGCGGGCCACCGACATAGGCTTCCGGGGCGGCATGCAGGACGCATGCGCCAAACGACGTGCCGGACATCCGAGCATCGGATATGCGAACCATGTCTCGCAGACCGAGCTTCAAAAGTGCTTTTGGCATCGGGATCATCCCCCATTCCGGCATGCCGGGGCCGCCCTGCGGACCGGCATTGCGCAGCACCAGGACCGTGTCGGGCGTCATCGGGTAGTCTGGATCATCGATGATTGTCTTCAGTTCAGCATAGCTATCCGCCACCAGCGCCGGTCCACGGTGATGATGGAACTTGGGATCGCAGGCAGCAGGCTTGATCACAGCGCCATCGGGGCAGAGATTGCCCTTGAGGACGGCAAGCGAACCCTCGTGGTAGACCGGGTTTGAGAGCGGCCGGATCACATCGTCATTCCACACCTTCACAAGCTCAAGCCCGTCCGTCAGCGGCTGGCCCGTGACGGTGATCGCGCTGGCGTCCAGCTTGTCGCCGAGCTGCTTCATCAATGCTCGAAGTCCGCCCGCGTAGTAGAAATCCTCCATGAGGTACGTCGTGCCTGACGGGCGGATGTTGGCGATGACGGGTGTCGTGCGACCAACACGGTCGAGATCGTCGAGCTCCAGCGGCACGCCGGCCCGACGGGCCATGGCGATCAGATGGATGATCGCGTTGGTGGAACAGCCGGTCGCCATCGCCACCGTAACCGCATTTCTCACAGCAGCCGGCGTGATGATTTGGTTTGGCGTCAGGTCCTCCCAGATCATGTCGACAATCCGGCGTCCGCACTGGGTCGACATGCGTTGGTGCCCGGCGTCGGCTGCGGGAATGGAGGAGGCACCGGGCAGGGTCAGGCCCATGGCTTCGGCAATTGCCGTCATCGTGCTGGCCGTGCCCATCGTCATGCAATGGCCGTAGGATCGGGCGATCCCGCCTTCGATGCCCTGCCACTCTTCCTTGGAGATCGTGCCAGCACGGCGCTCGTCCCAAAACTTGAAGCCGTCGGTACCGGAGCCAAGATGCTTTCCTGCCCAGTTACCGCGCAGCATCGGTCCCGCTGGAAGATAGATGAATGGCAAGCCCATGCTCACCGCACCCATGACAAGGCCCGGTGTGGTCTTGTCGCATCCGCCCATGAGGACGGCGCCGTCCACTGGATGGGAGCGCAAAAGCTCTTCGGTCTCCATGGCCAACATGTTGCGGTAGAGCATGGTCGTCGGCTTCACGAAGTTTTCCGACAGCGAGAGCGCTGGGAGCTCCATCGGGAAGCCGCCTGCCTGGAGCACGCCGCGCTTCACCCACTCCACGCGGTCCTTGAAGTGCATGTGGCAAGGCTGCGCGTCCGACCAGGTGTTGATGATCGCGACGATCGGCCTCCCCTCCCAATCGGCCGGGTCGTAGCCCATCTGCATGGTGCGCGAACGGTGGCCGAAGGAGCGCTGGTCATCCGGTACCATCCAGCGGGCAGAGCGGAGTTGTTCATAGGTCTTGCGGGGGCTCATGGTCTTATCCCGTAAATGCAAAGGTGAACCAGATGAGGAGGAGAGTGGCGAAGGCGCCGATGATTTCGGGCCAATTGCCGAAGTCGGCCTCTGCGGTTTCGTCGGCTGCGAACTCCGTAGGCGCGATGTCCTCGTCGTCGCCCTTCATGAGGTTGCGGTTCGTCTCGTTTTGATCGCTCATCGTCGGCTCCTCAGTTCAACAGGCTCGGGATGAAGAGGGCGATCTGCGGGAAAAACAGCACCAGCGTTAGCCCAACCACCTGCAAGGCGATGAACGGAAGGACGGCGGCAAAGATGTCCTGCAGACTGACTTCTTTCGGAGCGACCGACTTCAAGAAGAAGCAGGCAGGCCCGAACGGCGGGGAGAGATAGTAGATCTGGATATTCATCGCGAAGAGCACGCCGAACCAGATCGGATCAAATCCGAGGTCGATCACGACCGGCGCGAAGATCGGCACCGTGATGAACAGGATGGCGATCCATTCAAGAAAGGTGCCGAGCACCATGACGATCAGCATCATCACCATGATGACCGCAAGCGGCGGGATATCGAGCGAGGTGAGAATCCCACGCAAGAACTCGCCACCGCCGATGCGGTTATAAATGCCGATCAGGGCGACAGCACCGAGGACAAGCCAGATGATTGATCCAACCGTGAGGACTGTCTGCCGCATCGCATCCCGCATCATCACCCAGTTCAGTTCCTGGCGTACGGCAGCCACGACGACGGCGCCCACCGCGCCAACGGCGGCAGCCTCGGTGACCGTCGCGATCCCAGAATAGATGATGCCAAGCACCGCGCCGATCAGCATCCCCGGAAGGATAACGCCCTTCAGGAACGGCAGGCGCTTGACGAACGGAAGTCCTGTCTCGGGGATATCGTAGATCGGCGCCATCGACGGGTTAAGCCGCACTCGGATGAGGATATAGATGATGTAGAGCGAGGCAAGCAGCAGCCCCGGACCAAGCGAGGCAGCGAAAAGGGCGGTGATAGAGACCTGAGCGGCCAATCCGTAGACGATCAGGACGACCGAAGGCGGAATGAGCGTCGCCAATGCCCCGGCGGCGCAGATGATGCCGATGGCGAGCTTCTTGTCGTAGCCCAGCCGAAGCATCTGGGGCAGGGCGATGAGGCCCAGCATGACGATCTCGCCTCCCATGATGCCGGACATGGCGGCGAGAATGACAGCGACAATGCAGGTCTGGACGCCGACGGAACCGCGGAACCGGCCGCCGATGATCGCCATGGACTCAAAGAGCGAGTGCGCAATCCCGGAGCGCTCGAGGATGTTCGCCATGAACACGAAGAACGGCACCGAGATTAGTTCGTACTTGTGCAGGACTTCGGTGACGTTGGCGGAGACGATGAAGAAGCCGGCGCGTTCCCCGAAGTAGAGAAGCGCGGTTCCGAGCGATACGAGCAGTGTGGTGACGCCGAGCGGAATGCCGACCGCCATCAGCGCCAGCAGCGACCCGACGATCAGGAGGGTGATATATTCAATGCCCACCGAAGCTCTCCATTTCGGTGCGCTGGAACCAGCGGATGATGTTGGCGAGGAGCTGCAGCAGGTAGAGCACGCAGCCCACCAGAAGCAGAACCTTGAGATAGCTTGGCTGCAGGGAGTTCATCGCCGTGCCAGAAAATTCCGGCCGCGACAGAACCTTCATGGCCGGTCCCCAGACAGCGCGTGCGAGAAATGAAACGGCCAAGAATGCCGCGAGCAACTGAAGCAGACGAAAAAAGCGCCAGATGCGAGGACCGACGACGATCTCTAGCATCGTAATGGAGATGTGGCGATTGCGTTCGGTGACATAACCGACAGCGAGAACCCAGGCGGTGGCACAGAGCGTCATCGACAGCTCTGTGGACCAGCTCGTGGGCCGGTCGAAACCGTAGCGCATCACCACTTCGAGTGCTGATGCGATGATGCAGGCAAAAAACAAGACGGAGCAGCTATGGCCGACAAAGACGCTGACGCGGTCCATGGACGAGGCATAGCGCGCAAGAAGATCTCTCATGGTCCCCTCGATCGCGACAGGTGAAAAGCCCGGCCGGGACCGGCCGGGCACAAGGATCAGTTCTTGAGAAGGCCGATCTTTTTCATGTAGGCGAGGTTGGCATCGAGCGCCTCCTGAGCCAGTTCGCTCTTTTCGGCAAACTTCAGCCATTCGGCCCGCGCCACTTCACGCAATTGGTCGCGATCTTCCTGAGCCCAGTCGATGACTTCGATTTTGCCGCCGGCAGCGTCTGCCTTGGTCTTCTCCTGGTCCTGCTGGTCAACCACCTTGGTGAGGTCCTCCATCGCCGCATACCACCAGTCGCGCAGCGCCGTCTGATCCTCGGGCGAAAGTTCCTCCCACTTCTCCGTATTCATCGTGAACTGCATCAGCGGCATGGAGTGGATGCCCGGATAAAGCGGGAAAGGTGCAACGTCGTGAAGGCCGGTCGCGACATTGTTGACGTAGGCCGAAGCGTCAGCGGCATCGACGATGCCCTTTTCGAGGGCACCGTAGACTTCGGAGAACGGGATCGAGACGGGGCTGGCGCCGGCCGCGGCGAATACGGCTGAGGCAAGGCCTTCGGGTGCACGGATCTTCTTGCCCTTCAGGTCCTCGAAGGTTCGAATGGGCGTGCGAGCCGGCAGCGACTCACGGCTGTAGGGTCCGCAGGCAATCAGCTTCACTTCGCCGCCGGTAACGTCATCGAGGATCTTCTGCTGGATTTCCTCGCCGCGATCCTTCTTGCAGAAGTTGAGCATTTGCGCCGGCGTATCGTAACCAGAGATCAGGTCCGCCATGATGGCAAAGGCCGGCTCAATGCCTGAGAAGTAGTTCACCGAGGTGAAGTCGCCGTCAAGGACGCCGGCCGAAACGGCTTCGATCGTGTCCTTGGCTGGCACCACCGAGGCGTTCGGCGTCAACGTGATCTCAACGCGGCCATCGGTCATTTCCGAGATCTTCGGAAGCCAATTCTCCGTCAGATACTGCATGGAGAAGTCGCCGGCATTGAATGACGACTGAATGGAATAATCTGCGGCGTGAGCTGCGGATGAGAAGCCGGCCATGGCGATGCCAGCAAGAAGAGCGTTTTTCAGGCGCATTGGATCCCTCCCTTTGAAACCATCGAGGACCTCCACCCCCGCAAGAGATGCACTAATATATTAGTTTCGTAGTGTCAACTGATGCGCTATATCAGTGCTATGAAGGATACAAAATGACGACATTGCTCTCACACGAGCTCTCCTTGAGCGCCGTCTCCTCAGTCTCAAGTTCCGGGATTCGCAGGACGTCGACCTCCCATCAGCTCTACGAGCAACTGAGGGAGCGTATCATTGCGCTCGAGCTTCCGCCGGCTCTTCAGCTCTCTCGCAATGAACTGGCCGAGGCCTACGGTGTAAGCCAGACGCCTGTGCGCGATGCTCTCCAGATGTTGGAGAAGGAAGGCTTGGTTATCGTCTATCCGCAATCGCGGACGGAGGTTACCCGGATTGATCTACGGCACGCACGTGAGACGCAGTTCCTGCGCATGTCCCTCGAATTGGAAGTCATCCGGGCTCTGACTGTGGAGCAGGGGCACCCTGCGGTGGATCAAGTCGCGCGTCTTGTTCAGCTACAGGATACTGCACTCAATGTTGATAAGGACCTCGAACGGTTCGCGCTTCTGGACAGGCAGTTCCATCGTGTGATGTTCGAAGCTGCCGGCGTCCCGGACCTATGGGCTCTTATACAGTCACGCTCGGGGCACATCGACCGTCTGCGCAAGCTGAACCTGATGGACCCTGGCAAAGCCGCGACCATTCTGGCTGCCCACCGCGAGATCGTTGGTCATCTCCAGGCTCGGGACCTTTCCTCCGCGCACGAAGCCGTACGCCGTCATCTCTCAGGCACACTAGCGAAAGTGGAGGAGATCCAGCGGGCTCACCCGGAGTTTTTTTAAAGGGGTCTGCAGGAAGCGCGGCCGCTCCTTCAATGCAAGGCTGTTTAAGCTTCCCATTTCTCGCACGCCGCCTTACCAGCACAAAACGTCCACCCAGTTCCAGATCAGGAAGAGGCCTTCCCCTTCGGCAAGAGGCGCTGGCGTTATTGTCGTACAAGTGCCTGTCAGGCTAGAGGAACGCTTCGACCTGAGGCCATTTCGGTGACAGTTACAGATGCACCTAAACAGGGCCCCGAGCGCAAATATCTGAAGGGTCTCAAGCCTCCGCCAAAGCCAAGGGCATTGCGTGTAAGTCATTGCGAAGACTTCGAGATGCTTCAGGAAGTGCTGCAGATTGCCAAAGTGCTTGCGGATGGTCCCGGCCGTCAGGCCGACCTTTGCCTTGATTCCGGAGGCTTCAGCCGCTTCGCGCAGTTTTTCGCCCCCTGCGCGGAGTTATGGGGCAGACATGATCCTCATCCGGCTGCTTCGGCCCCAGTCCGCCGGAATGTGGTTGGAGTGTTGCCGCAACTGACCGATGTGAAACTGCGCGATCTGTCCGGAATGCTCGACCCCATGTTCCTCGAGCACTGTGTTGAACATCCTGACCAGGGCTATCGCGTCGCGCCCGGTGTGGCATCGGCTCGCCTACGCGGAACAAAAGAGCGATAGGTTTGATTCTGGTAGGGCAACCACTGCCCGGCCCATATAGGGGTCGTTGGCCCTGACCCTATTGAACTTACGCTTCCCCATGTGGGGCCTGATATGCAGCCCCCACCACTCATCGGGCGACCTACCCTTCAAGGGCAAGCTACAACGTCAACTAAAGTCACTTGATGACCCCGCCTTCTCCGTCAGAGTAATTGATCGGCATCCAGATAAAATGCCCCTTTTCTTGTAAGACGTTACCAATTCCTGGAAATGCAATGTGCGCACCGGCCACGAGATATCCTTCTCGGACTGCTTCGACAAAGGCTTGCTTGCGGGACCGTACCGCCATTGCCCGATCGACATCGAATTCGATGGTCACGTCAGGCTGCTCGAACTGCACGATGTCACCGTGTGTGATATCTCCCCAGAACACCAGCTTCCTGCCCCCACTCTCAACCACAATGGAGCTGTGGCCCGGAGTGTGTCCAGGGCGCAAGATCGAACGGACGCCGGCGATCACCTCTTCATTATCCTGGAACGTTTTCACCCGACCCCGCTGAAGGTATGGCCGCAGGCACTCCTCCGCTTCCTTGAACAGTTGCGCGTTCAAGGCCTCAGGCCGCGCATCCGCCGGCGTCTCCACCCAGAAGTCCAACTCGCGACGGGGAACGTGGATGGTCGCATTTTCGAACAAGGCCTTTCCGTCTCGGGCGAGGCCGCCAGAGTGATCTGTATGAACATGGGTCAAAATGACATCATCAATCTGAGATGCCGTATAACCCGAGGCTTCAAGGTTCGACATCAGATGCCCGACCTCGTTTCCGAGATAGTGCCCGGTTCCAGTATCGATGAGGATGAGGCGCTCGCCATCGTTGACCAGGAATGCGTTGACCGACGTGTCGGTGGGAATATCGCGGTAGGCTTCATGCAGAAGTTGAGCGGCATCCTCGGCGGCGACATCGCGGTACATCTCCGGAAGCGGAAGGGGCAAGGTCCCATCCAGGAGTGCCGTAATCTCTAAATCGCCCAGTGCCATCCGGTAGAAACCAGGGGACTGAAAGTACTGCTTCGGAGCGGCCGCAAAAGTGAGAGAGGGGGCTCCGGCGATGGCCGCGACAGTTGCCAGTGTGGACGCGCTCAAGAGGACATTCCGTCTTGTTACGTTGTTCATGATGATCCCTTCGTTCCATCTGCGCCGCCCACGACCGTTCGGATCGGCAGCGCTTGCGGGATGAAGGGTAAGTGGAGTGGGTTGATGTGATTAGTCGCTCATACACGATCGCGCTGTCAGCGATCGGGCTACAATGTGGATGCTGCGAGCAACGTCCTCAGGACATCTGGAGCACCTCGTCGAGGTGTTCCGTCAGGTAGTCTATAAAGGCTCTCACCTTGCGAGGTTGAACGCGCCCGCCGGCTCTGACGGCATAGAGTGTAGCACTTGGCCCTGACCAATCGGGCAGTATTCGTATGACCTCGCCGGAGGCGACAGCCGTGTGCACGAGGTGCGGATTGGTGAGCTGGATGCCTTGCCCGCGGATTAGGAACTCAAACAGTGCTTCCGGGTCCGTGGCGACGACTGCTGGATTGATCGGGTAGTTGATGACCTCGCTCTGCCTGGTGAGCGGCCACGAGTGCTTAGGTCGACCGTAGAACAATTGCGTGACGAGACAGGCATGGTCTCTCAACTGGGACGGATGTTCTGAAACGCCGTATTGTTCAAGATATGTCCTGGAGGCGTAAAGGCCTGTTTGGATCTCCGCCAACCGACGAGCGGCGAGGTTGGAATCAGGCATCGGGCCGTTCCAAAGGCGACAAGCCACGTCAATGTCCTCATGGACAATGTCTTTGACGTCGTGATCAAGTAACAACTGAAGCTTGACCTCCGGATAGGCTTCGCGGAAACCGACCAGGAGAGGCGCGATAGCTCTGCCAACCAGCCAATGCGGCGCCGTCACTCTTAGCCAACCAGACGGCTTGCCATGCACCTGTTCGACTGCGCTTTCATCGTCGTCAATAAGCTGGCCAAGACCACGGCACCGTTCAAAATAGATGGAACCGGCTTCCGTTAATCGAGTGTTTCGCGTTGTTCGGTGGAGGAGCTTCACCCCCAGCCTTTGCTCCAGATCCTGCACCTTCTTGCTGACCCGTGCCTTGGACGTTCTCAGGCTCTCGGCCGCGGCAGTAAAGCTTCCCCGCTGCACGACCTCAAGAAATGCCAGCGTGTCACTCATATTTCGAAGCATAAGTGGGGCTCCTCAGTTTCCGCGGCACAGTTGCCTACTGTGTAATACCCCAACCGGTTGTCAGCCCCCGGCGGATTCTCATGCGCCTTCCCAAGGGGAGACAAAGCGGCTTTGATCGCCGCAGCTCTATGCGCTTCGTTCCCAAAAGTCATTCAGCTTGCTCATCAAGGCCCGCCTGCGGCAATGTTCTGTAACACCACAAAACACTGTGAGACTGAGGGTCGACTAGAGTTCGACCTGTTATCCGGAGGCGCAGATGCCTACGGGCAAATGTGAGGTGGTGTTATGGTCGCGGTCCCGAAGTCGCTCCTTTCGAAGGCGTTAAGCGTTGGCGCCGTTTTCCTCCAACTTGCGGTCGTTTCAACGCCGCAAGCCAAGGAGCAAATGCCAGTTACCGTCGTCGTCGCCCGAAATGGCGAAGTGACAGAACGAATCCCTGTGGTCGGTTCGCTGGCGGCAAAGGAGGAGGTTCAGGTTCATTCCCTCGTTCAGGGGCAGGTAATTGAGAAAATCCTGGTGGAGAGCGGGGATTACGTCAAAAAGGGCCAAGCCTTGGCCGTGCTGGATACGACTGATGCGCATATGCAGCTCGAGAAGAACTTGGTGCGCATGCGGCGGGCGAAGGCCGCTGTGTCGGTTGAGGCCAGAAAGGTCGACGTCGCTCGCGTCAGCGAACTGGAGACCAGAAAGACGTTGGAGCGCAGCCGCGCCTTGCACCCTAAGGGTGCCGTTTCCCAGCAGTTGTTAGATGAACACGAGAATGCCCATGCCCGCGCACTGGCGGAGATGAGCCTAGCGCGTCAGTCGCTGGTGCTTGCCGAAGCTGATGCGGAGATCATTGCACGCGAGCGCAGGGAAATCGAGCTGACAATCGGCCGTAGCACCTTGCGGGCGCCCGAGGCGGGGCTTGTGCTGAGGCGATCAGCGCGGATTGGCGCCATGACCTCGGGTTCCGGTACCCCCCTTTTCGTAATAGCCAAGGATGCGGCTATCGAGTTCGTTGCCAAGGTCACGGAAACGAGTTTCGTACGACTGAGCAAAGGCATGCGTGCGGATATCGCGTTGCCGGGGCACGAACGTCCTGTTGGCGGGACTGTAAGACTGCATGCAGCCGAGCTTGACGCCACGACGCGGAGCGGAGAGGTGCGGATCGAGCTCGACGCGGTAGACGGCCTGAAGCCAGGCATCTTTGTGCGGGGCAACATTAACACCTCGGCTCGCCGAAACATTATTCTGCCGGGCAGCGCGGTGCGGACTGCAGGCGGTTCAAGCAGCGTGCTTGTAGTGGAGGGCGATGTCGTAGGCACCCGACAGGTGTCTGTCGGAGCGCGCCAGGACGGGCAGGTCGAGATCATCGGTGGCATCAACGATGGAGAGATGATCGTGCTCAAGTCAGGTGGCTTTCTGAAGCCGGCGGACCGGGTGTTGCCTGTCATGGCCGCTGATCGGTCATCGCAAGATGATTTGGCAGCCTCACTTGCCACGACGGCAGAGGCCGGAGCCGTGCAATGAATGGCAACATCTCGGCTTGGGCGATCCGTAATCCGCTCCCGTCCATTCTTCTCTTCTTGGTACTCACGGTCGTTGGGCTCTACAGCTTCGCCAAGCTGCCCATTACCTATTTCCCTAGCATCGTTACGCCTGCGGTGAAGGTGACCGTTGAACAGTCCGGCGCCTCGCCGGTGGGGCTCGAGACTGAGGTTACGCGACTTATTGAGAATGCCATTGCGTCGCTGCCGACCGTCAAGGAAGTCTCCTCGACGGTTGGCGAGGGCCAGTCGGTCACAACCGTGGAATTCGAACTCGGAATGGTGTCGCCAGACAGGGCGATGGACGACGTGCGCGACGTAGTCCCCGCATCAGGGGAGACCTTCCCAGTACTATCGACGAACCGGTGATCGAACGGATCGAGGAGGAGGCCCAGTCGGTCGTTACCTACACCGTTACCAGTCAGGACATGACGGTGGCGGAACTCTCTTGGTTCATCGAAGATACCGTAATACGCGATTTGCAGGGTCTTGCGGGTGTCGGGCGGGTTGAAAGGATCGGCGGCGCGGATCGGGAAGTCCATGTCGAACTGGATGCCGATCGGCTGCAAGCGCTTTCGCTTTCCGTGAGCACGATCAACGACGCCATACGGGAGAGCCAGCTCGACCGGTCAGGCGGGCGAAGCGAGTTGGAGGGCAGGGAGCAGGTGCTGACGACCGCGGCGGCGGCACCGACCGTTGCTGATCTTGAAAATCGGCGCATCGCCCTTTCCGGCGAAAACTCTGTACGTTTGGCAGACCTGGCCACTATCCGAGACACAATTGCAGAGCCGCGAAGCTTTGCAACGCTCAATGGCGCTGATGTCGTCGGGTTCGCCGTCTATCGCGCCCAGGGCGCAAGCGACGTGGCTGTCGCGGCCGCTGTTGCCGAGGCCATCGACGGGCTAGGCACGTCCCGTCCCGACCTGCTCTTTACCCTCGTCGACGACAATGTGGCCTATACGGCGGGTAACTATCATTCTGCAATGAACACGCTGCTCGAGGGCGCTGCCCTTTCGATCGTCGTCGTGTTTCTCTTCCTGCGCGATTGGCGAGCGACCTTTGTTGCTGCGGTGGCCTTGCCCTTGTCGATCATACCGACGTTCTTTGCGCTCGATCTGCTTGGCTTCTCACTTAACATTCTCAGTCTTCTGGCCATCACGCTGGTAACCGGCATTCTCGTCGATGATGCAATCGTCGAAATCGAGAACGTCGTGCGTCACCGCAACATGGGCAAGTCTGCCTATCGCGCGGCGCTGGACGCATCCGACGAGATTGGCCTTGCCGTCATCGCAATTTCGGCGACCATCATCGCTGTCTTCGCGCCGGTAGGACTGATGAGCGGCGTCGTTGGCCTCTACTTCCGAGAATTCGGCCTGACTGTCGCCGTTGCCGTCTTTTTCTCGCTGGTGGTTGCTCGCCTGATCACTCCGATCATGGCAGCATATGTGATGACCGGTGCGCCAATGGCCGAGGGCAGCAAAGGCCGATTGTCATCAGCTTATGAAGCACTGCTGCGCCTTAGTTTACGCTGGAGATGGATAACGGTCAGCATCGCCTTTGCGCTGTTCGGTATCGCGATGACGTCGCTGCTTTCGGTGCCCACGACGTTCTTGCCCGCAGAGGATACCGGGCGGTTAGTGCTGACGGTCGAGCTGCCGCCGGGCGCAACACTTGCCGACACCCGCGCCACGACGGATGCGATAGCGGCTCAGATGGGCAAGGTGGAGGAGGTGGAGGGCGTCCTTGTCCGTGCTGGATCAAGCATCGGCGGTCGCCAGGACGTGCGTTATGCGATCGTGTCGATCGATCTGAAACACAAGTCGGAACGGTCCCGCTCGTCCTTCGGCATCGAGGCTGAGATCGAGAACCTTCTAGCGGCCATACCCGATGCCCGCCTCAGCTTCCTCAACAATCGCGGCGGTCGCGACGTCTCCGTCTCCGTCCTGGGCAGCGACGGCGATGCGGTGCAGAGGGCGGCCACCACGATCTTGGAGGAGATGGCGAGCGAGCCGAGCTTTGTGGCTCCAATCAGCGACAACGTCACAACACGTCCGGAACTGAGGGTGAACGTGGTCACGGACAAGGCAGCAACACTAGGGGTGTCCGCAGCAACGATTGCCAGTACGCTGCGCATATCGACGGTCGGCGACGTCGATTCCCGGCTGGCGAGCTTCGTTGACGGTTCCCGACAGATTCCCGTTCGGGTGCTCCTCAATCCTGCTGCCCGAGGGAATATGGCAGTCCTTGAAACACTTGGCCTGCCTGCGTCGGATGGCGGTCAGGTGCCTCTAACGGCCGTGGCGGAGATCAGCTTCGACGAAACCGTGGCTGCTATCGACCGCTACGACCGCCAACGCAGCATTGAGATCGGCGCGGATGTCGCGGCGGGTCTGACGTCGGGGCAGGGGATGGAACGGCTGCTGCAGCTCCCGAGTGTCAAGAATCTGCCTGATGGCGTTCGCGTTCAGGCAACCGGCGATTCCGATACGGAAGGGGAAGTGTTCGAAAGCTTCGCCGTCGCCATGGGGGCAGGCATCATGCTGGTCCTGATCGTGTTGATTCTGCTGTTCAAGAGCGTGCTGTCGCCTCTCACCATTCTGGCATCCCTCCCTCTTTCGGTCGGCGGCGTTTCGGCAGCTCTCCTCCTGAGCGGTTATCCCATCTCCCTTCCAGTCGTGATCGGCATCTTGATGCTGATGGGTATCGTCACCAAGAACGCCATCATGCTCATTGATTTCGCCCTTGAGCGGGAGGCGCAGGGCCTGTCACGTGTCGATGCAGTAATCGAGGCGTGTCTGGAGCGGGTTCGGCCGATCGTCATGACGACGCTTGCGATGGCAGGCGGCATGCTGCCGTCGGCCCTCGGCGTCGGGGATGGGGGAGAGTTCAGAGCTCCCATGGCAATCGCCGTCATCGGAGGGCTCTTAGTTTCCACGGTTCTGTCGCTGATCGTGATCCCCTCCCTGCATCTCATTCTTAGCGGTATCAGTGATCGCCTCAACCGCAGCTTCAGGCCGTTCCTCCAGCCGGCTGAAGCGCATGGTTCTGGCGACTGCTGACGGTTGCGTGTCACGAGTTTAGACGCGCAGTGACGGGGCCGGCAATGGTCGGCTGGCCCCGTCATTCTTCTCCGCATCTCTTAACACAGCACAACACTTCATCACGCCGAAGCGGCCACGGCTCAGCGAAAACCTCAGAGCGATATTTTAACTCTTAGAGGTTTCGACCATGACTCACGCCCAGGTTCCATTCTTCCAGCTCTACCGTATCAACGCTCTCCGTGCACTTGGAGCGCTTTCGTTCGGCATCTGACCGTCACCGCTGCTCCACCAGTCGCTCCACTGGTTGGCATCGTTCTCGAAGTACTAGGCACGGTCGCGATTTTTGCCGCAATCGCGGGTCGCGCCTGGTCGCTCCTCTATATCGGCGGGCGGAAGAATGCCGAACTCGTGACCGACGGACCCTACTCGATCAGCCGCAACCCCCTCTATCTCTTCAGTCTTGTAGGGATTGCAGGAATCGGGGCGCAGATTGGAAGCGTGCTAGCGATTGTTGTTCTTGTGTTCGCGGCCTATCTGGCCTTCGACATGGCGATCCGTGGCGAGGAAAAATACCTGCGCAAGCGTCACGAGAATAGCTTCGCTGACTACAGCGGGTCCACCCCGCGTCTTTGGCCGGACCTGTCGCTCTGGCGCGAGAGTGACAACCTGCCGCTACGCTCCGCGAGCGCCATGAGGAGCCTACGCGATGGCATGGTATTCTTGGGCGCTTGGGCTGCCGTCGAGATGATCAAGCTCGCCCAGTCCCTCGGTGTCCTCCCCATCCTTTGGACACTGCCGATCTGACAACGGCACAAACCTTTCCAAGCGCTGCAACAAAACTTAATAATCCGAAACATCTGCGGCCTGCGGCAAGGATAGTGTCTGCGCTTCAGCCAGGAGAAGAACCGCGATGCAAGTGACAAGCGCGAACGCAAAGATTCTGATTGTCGAGGATGATCCGGACATCGGCAGGCTCCTGGCACTAACCGTTCAGGAGAACGGCATGACGCCGACTGTCGCCGAAGATGCGCATGTCATGAATGCTCTGCTGCGCAGCAACGAATTTGATCTCATCATTCTTGATGTCATGCTGCCGGGAGAAGATGGCGTGAGCATCTGCCGCCGCATCCGCTCAGAGAAGACCACGCCCATCATCCTCTTAACGGCGCTCGGCGAGGAAATAGATCGCATCGTGGGGCTGGAGGTCGGTGCCGACGATTATGTCACCAAGCCCTTCAGCCCGCGCGAGGTCGTCGCCCGCATCCGAAGCCTTCTGCGGCGATCGTCCTACGGTCTCGTCAACAACGCCGGCCAGCGAAAGCTTCGCTTCGAGGGATGGCAGATCGATCCGTTGCGCAGGCAATTGCACGATCCGAGCAGCGCTCGTGTGGCTGTGACGACGACGGAGTTCGATCTTCTGCTGGCCTTCTGCCGAAATCCCGGCCGGATCATCACCCGAGAAGAGTTGCATTCGCTCACGCACACGGGTCTTGCGGGACCCATCGAGCGCAGTGTTGACGTCCATATCAGCCGTCTGCGCCAGAAGATTGAAGCCGATCCACGCAATCCGGTCCTGCTGCAGACGGTCAGGCTCGGCGGCTACGTGTTTGCCGCGACCGTCGAGCAGGTTTGACAGCAAAAAGCCGGGCGTGGCCCGGCTTTCTTGTCGTCGCGCATAGACTGCTAGAACTTGTAGCCTACGAAGAGCGAAGCGGAAGGCTGCACGTCCTTCTCGACGATCGGGCTATCGGCGGCATCGCCCGTGAGGAAGCCGACGCCCGCTTCTCCACGCACCAGCCAGTTCTCCGTCATCATGTAGGTTGCCGAAGCAGACAGGTCGACGCGCTTGAGTCCGGCCTGCGCCTTGTATTCAGGCAGACCAGACCGCGCTGACTGGGCTGCGTTCACGCCGAAATAGGCTTCCATGTGCTTGTCGTTGGCAACGGTCGCCTCGACGCTTGCACCCAGGATCAATCGATCTGTGACCGGCGCCTTATACTCGGCGCCGAAGGTGCCAATCAGGCTTTCGCTCCCGTCGATGGTTTGGTCGATCGCTGCATAGAGCTCAAAGCCGTTCCAGGTGTATGATGCCTTTGCACCGACAGTTGCTGCGAAGTCGATCTCACCCAGCCCCCTGAGGCGGTCACCGTCGTCCTCGTCGCGCCCGCTCTCATAGCCGACCTTGGCCGCGAGCGCGAAACCATCATGTCGAAGCGCGGTAATCGTTACGCCCGTGGGGTCGATTTCGAGCCACTCCCCGTAAGTGAAGACCACGACGGGGATCGGGCTGAGCTTGTATTCGTCACTGCCCTCATATTCCGGTTCGTAAGAACCACCGGCACCGACGATAAGGCTCCAGTTGCGCTCCGGTGGGCCGTCGAACCGTGTCTGGTCAAATGGTGGTTCTGGCGGCTGCACGGCTACGCCGGCATCGGCCGCTTTGGCGTTCGACATGGGAATGGCAGCAAGGCTGACGGCGACGACGCCGGGGAGGGCGCTCGAACGGCAATATTGGATCGTCCGTTGGGTAAAAGACATGGGTGCTCCAGTGATTTGACACGGAACCTCAGACATCTGTCCAAGCGCCGTGGTGCAACACCCGATTTCCTGGCATGGAAGGATCTACCACGGCATGTCTTTTTGTTGCGCTTTGTTTCCAGTAGGCAGGGCTAAGGCGGCTGCGGGAGGAAAGTGTCAGCATCCGTGCCCTGATCTAAGCTTTGCTACACAGACACAGAACTTAATATTCTTATCAGGCGGAAGCATCTAAGCTGGTCAGCGCGCGAAGTGTCAGGTGACGCGGCCCTGTTGAATGCATCATCCGACGAAAGCTTCTGGAGGCAAATTGCGACCTCGCATCCCCCTGCCGTTCACAACGATCCACGGGCAGATCACCGCCATCATTCTCATCTGCTTGGCTATCGTGATCATTGCCGGCTCAACACTGGAGCGGTGGGTCGAGGCGGATTACGGCGTTCCCGACATCGAAAGCTACTCAGACAGACTGACTGCAATGGCTTCTGTCCTTGCTCTTGCGACGCCCGAAGAGAGAGCCACGATTGTTGAGGCGGCAAACCGCAGTGGCTGGCGTCTCTCATTGAAGCCAAGCTCCTACGCCGAGCGTTTCGTGACCTCCTCGCGGCAAGAACCATTCATTCATGTGGCGATAGACTGGCTGTTTCCCCCGGACAACGTCGCTGAACCGATTGGCGGTTGGCGCACCTTCGTAGGGACGCAACGCGTCGTGGCGGCTAAGGTCGACGACAGTACCATCCTCGTCATGGAGCGCCTACCGAGCGGCTTCCTGCGCAGCGATGCGCTCAGCTTCGGCTCAAACTATCTCGTGGCCCTCGTGACGCTGATCATCTTGTTCTCTTCTTTCGCGGTTTGGGCGATCACTCGTCCCTTGCGACGGATCGCGGCGGCAGCGATGAAGGCAGACATCTCGGTCCAGTCGGCACCGTTCGAAGAGCGTGGCAGCGGCGAAATCGTGGCCCTTGCGCGCGCACTGAACGCCATGCAGAGCCGGATCTCCAATATGGTCGAGGCGCGCACCCGCATGCTGCGCGGCATCAGTCACGATCTTCGTACGCCATTGACGCGGCTGCGACTACGCGCAGAGCGCGTACAGTCAGGTGAACTCCGTGACGCACTGCTCGTCGATATCCAGCGGATCGACCACCTTTTGCAGGAAAGTCTCGGATACCTGCGAGACAACCACAGTCAAGAAGCCTTCCAACGCGCCGACCTTGCTTCGATCCTCAGAACAATTTGCGACGAGTTTGCCGACATGGGGCATGACGTGACATACAGCGGTCCGCCGCGCCTAGCAGCGCAATTCAAGGCGCTCGCCTTGACCCGAGCCATCACCAACCTTTGTCATAATGCGGTGAAGTTCGGCACAGAGGTGCGTGTCTCACTTTCGGAGGTCGGAGGAACTGCGGTGATTGAGGTGACCGATAATGGCCCTGGAATTCGAGAGGAATACAAAGCTCGTGTTCGAGAGCCCTTCTTCAAGGTCGATCCTGCGAGAGGTGGCGCGGATGCTGGTTTCGGCCTTGGATTGTCCATCGTGTCGGAGATCGTCGAAACGCATCACGGGAGCTTCCAATTACTGGATCGGCAACCCACAGGCCTCATCGCGAGAGTAACCCTGCCGCTGGCGCCGAGTGCTTAGACCTCTAAGTCCTCTATTCGGACCATCGAAGGATCGGCCCAATGCAAATCGAACTGCACGACAATGGATAGACAGACCAAGATGGCGGATGATGCAACAGTAAGCGCACAAGAGCCATTCGAAGATCCGAGGCTCGTGAGCACATACGCTGATCTGACTCCGCAACGTGTGCCGGGCTTTTTTGACCTTCATCGCATGGCACTGATCTTGCTGTCGGAGCAGGCGCCCCAAGATGCCCGAGTTCTCGTGCTAGGCGCCGGCGGCGGGCTGGAGTTGAAGACATTCGCAAGCGAGCGGCCGAACTGGACCTTTGTCGGCGTGGATCCCTCAAGGCAGATGCTCGGTTTGGCCGCGATCACCCTTGGGCCTTTGCTGGACCGTGTACATCTCGTTGAAGGTTACATCGAGGACGCACCATCCGGGAGGTTCGACAGTGCGACCTGTCTCTTGACATTTCACTTTCTCAACCGGGCGGAACGCTTGCAGGTGTTGCGGCAGTTGAGGGATCGGCTCAAGCCCGGAGCGCCCCTAGTTGTGGCCCATCACGCCTGCCCGGCGGGGGCAGACTCGGAGGAATGGCTGGCCCGCTCAGTGGTGTTTGCGGCAGGGAGTGAAGCGGATCCTGCCAAAGCCGTCGCCTCGGCCAAAGCGATGATGGAGCGCTTGTCGATTCTGAGCGACGAAGAGGAGGTGGAGCTGTTGCGGCAGGCAGGTTTTGCAAAGCCTGCGCTTTTCTACGCCGGTTACACGTTCCGCGGCTGGGTCGCCTACGCCTAAGCGTTCGGCCGCTATCAAACTGCAATTGGGCTGACGAATTCCCCTATTGAGGCGGTGCACCAAGCCGTAGGTCTAGCTGGGGCCTGATCCGGCGTGGCCTACGTGGCTTTGAGGTAAGAGAGACACATCTTCGCCAGCTCGCCGCGTAGCTTGTTCTGCAACGGGGCGGGAAGATCTCTCTCAAAGACGTTGCGAACTGTCCCGAAGATGACCGCCAGCAGGGTAGTGGTGACGAGGGTCGTGTCGGAGTGTCTGGCGTCCGATGCAGTGCGGAGCATGGCCTCAGTTGCCGCGTTCGTCCTGCGGGCGAAGACTTCGATGAGGGCATCATTGTCAAGCTCGGCGACTGAACGATAAAGGGCGCGTGTCAGATCGGCGCGCTCCATTTTCGCCTGCCAATAGACGCCGACGAGTTCCTCGACCATGTCCGCCAGACATGCACCCTGCATCCGCGCGCAACACGTCTCCACCTTCACTGCGACTACATCGAGATAGTGCTCGTTGAGCGCATAAAGCAGGGACTGCTTGTTGGGGAAGTATTGGTACAGCGTGCCGACCGACACGCCAGCACGGGCGGCCACGCGGGTCGTGGTCAACTGGTCCAGTCCCTGCGTCAGCAAAACCTGAACAGTTGCCTCGAAGATGGCGTCAACAGTCACGGCTGCGCGCTTCTGATGCGGCCTTTTGCGGGGGAGCAGACGGGCAGGCGGCGTGACGGCCATATGCGAATCCCAGACGTGAACAATGCTTCATATATTATTCGCAGGTTTTACCAACATTTGAAGGAAGCATTGATGACTGACACGAAGAAGATTGCGCTCGTCACCGGCGCCAACAAAGGCATCGGGCTGGAGATCGCCCGTCAACTGGCGGAGGCGGGCATTGTCGTCCTCATGGGTGTCCGAAGCCTTGAGCGGGGTCAGAATGCGGCCCGGGAACTGGCCGATGCAGGACTTCATGTGGAAGCCATTCGGATTGATCTCGATGATGAGGCAAGCATTGCATCTGCCGCCGAGCTTATATCCAGCCGATATGATCGACTTGATGTTCTAGTGAACAATGCGGGCATCCTCGATGCCGAGGACGGCCCACCGACCGTAGCAAGCACCGCTGCCGTACGCCGGACCATGGCGACCAATTTCCTTGGCACACTCGCAGTAACGCAGGCCATGCTGCCGCTCCTGCGCAGCTCTCCCGCGGGACGCATCGTCAACCTGTCCACTACGCTCGGGTCACTGTCGATCAACGGCGATCCGACATCGCCGTACTACGAGGCACGGCTGCTGGGATACAATGCGTCAAAGGCTGCGCTCAACATGCTGACAGTTCAACTAGCGGCCGAACTCCGCGACACACCGATCGCGGTGAACGCCGTCGCTCCCGGTTACGTCAGAACGGACCTCACGGGAGGACGTGGTTTCCTAACGCCTGCCGAAGGCGCTCGCTTGCCGGTTGAATACGCCTTGCTAGGAGATGATGCGGTGTCTGGTCGCTTTGTTGAACCGCAAGGCGCCGTGCCCTGGTAAATTCGCCACCTGGCGAGCGGAAGTGCGCGGTCTGGTGGAGGTGCCATGAAACCAATCATTTAATCGCATTATTAACAAGAGCCGGTTTGCAGACCATTAGACGAGCAGGCGGGCGCCTATTCAGTATGAACACTTGATTTCTCTATTCCAGAAAGGATGTTCATCATGGAGTTGCTGGATAGTCCGGATGCGCATCGCACCACTCTTCAGGGCTGCAACGGGCACGCGCGCCAGACCACGATGCGAGGTTCCTTCCGTGAGGAAGCCGTGGCCGCTCGCACCTCTCCCAGCGGTCTGGAAAGGTTCATCGCCGGTCGCACCCTGGTGAGCGGTGATGGACCAGCCTGGAAAGATCTGTTCGTGCAAGTGTTTTCCCGGCGCAGCGAGCAGGAGCCGTTCCTTGTGCCCGCTGTTGCCGAACCGCTCGTCGTTTGGGTGATGTCCGGCGAAGCACTGGTGGAGGAGCGAGACCTGAATGGTGAGTGGACCGCCAGCCAAGTCAGGGTTGGCGACTTCTTCTTGACCCGCTCCCAAACGCCTTATGAAATGCGCTGGCGCTCCATTGGCCCTTCGCCTTTCCAGGTGATGCATCTCTATCTCTCCGTGCCTCTTTACCGGCGTGTTGCCGAGGACGTGCTAGGCTGCACCATGCCCCCGGCGCTCCGGGACATATCCGGCGGCAAGGACCAGCAACTGTCACACCTTCTGGCCCTTATCCATCAGGAACTGACTGGCGAAGGGAAGGGGAGCGACCTCTTCATTCGCGGGCTGGCCCACAGTCTGGCTGTTCATTTAGTCCGCAACTACGCCGCACGCGAGACGGAGAAGGAGGACAGGCAGGCCTCACTGCCGGGCTTCAAGCTTCGGCGGGCAGTTGCTCATCTTGAGCAGAACTTGGCCGCTCCCTTCAATCTAGGGGGATTGGCCGAAGCCGTCGGCATGAGCGAGTTTCATTTCAGTCGTTTATTCAAGAAGGCGACCGGGTTTTCCCCATCCCGCTACTTCATTCGCCAGCGCGTCGCCCGGGCCCAGCAGCTTCTGCAGGAAACGGATCTTAGCATCATCCAGATCGGCATGTCCGTAGGCTATTCGAGCCCGAGCCACTTCGCCCAGGTCTTCCGGCGCGAGACGGGGATGACGCCGCGGCACTACCGCGCGGCTAAATCTATCTCTGTCGCGATTTGAGCAAGATCGCGACAGCTCGAGCAAGGGCCCGTGAGAAAGCTGCGGCCGAACACTATAGCTTCTTCCCTGTCAGAACGAAACGCCGCCGCTCAGGCGGCCTTCAAGACAAGGAGTGAGACAATGACCAACCTCAACGGAAAGACCGCATTGGTAACCGGCGCGTCTAGCGGTATTGGCGCCGCGACGGCCGCAAAGCTTGCAGAAGCAGGAGCCAAGGTCGGCATTGCTGCCCGGCGTGCGGAGAAGCTCGAGGATCTTAAGACGAAGATCGAAGCCAAGGGTGGCGAAGCTCTTGTTCTTCAGATGGACGTGGTCGATCAGGCCTCTGTCGAAGCAGGTGTCAAGAAGCTCGTCGACGCCTATGGCTCGATAGACATCCTCGTGAACAATGCAGGCCTGATGCCGCTGTCGGACATCGACCAGTTCAAGGTTGATGAGTGGCACCGGATGGTGGATGTGAACGTGAAGGGTCTGCTGAATACGACCGCCGCGGTTCTGCCCCAGATGACCAAGCAGCACTCCGGGCACGTCTTCAATATGTCCTCGATCGCCGGACGGAAAGTGTTCAAGGGCTTGTCTGTCTACTGCGCCGCCAAGCATGCCGTCACAGCCTTCTCGGACGGCCTCCGTATGGAGGTCGGACCCAAACACAATATCCGCGTCACCTGCATCCAGCCAGGCGCGGTTGCGACCGAGCTTTACGATCACATTACCGACGCAGGCTACCGCCAGCAGATGGACGAACTTGCCGGCCAGATGACCTTCCTGCAGGGCGAGGATATCGGTGACACGATCGTTTTTGCCGCCCAGGCACCGGCGCATGTGGATGATGCGGAAGTGTTTGTCCTGCCGGTTGAACAGGGTTGGTAACAGTCTGCCCTATCGGTCCCTGCTTTGCGCGGGGACCTCATCAAGGGAGATTGCCATGAAGGAGGTACCCGCATCGCACGCCTATCGACTGCTGGAGCCAGGCCCGATCGTCATGGTCTCTACCACCGCCAAGGGACTGTCCAATGTCATGACGATGGGCTTTCATATGATGATCCAGCACGAGCCGCCGCTGATCGGCTGCGTGATCGGTCCATGGGATCATAGCCACCAGGCGCTTCGGCAGACAGGGGAATGCGTAATTGCGGTTCCTGGGCTCGATCTGGCGGAAACGGTAGTGGACGTCGGCAATTGCTCCGGGCAGCAGGTCGACAAATTTGAGAGGTTCGGCCTCAGGCTCCGGCCTGCCAGAGATGTGTCGGCGCCCCTCCTCGATGACTGCCTCGCCAATATCGAATGCCGAGTTGTCGATACACGGCTATCTGACCCCTACAACCTCTTCATCCTGGAGGCGACAAGGGTCTGGATCAACGAGAGCCGGAAGGAACGGCGAACTCTCCATCACCGTGGCGGTGGGTGCTTTACCATCGATGGGGGCACCCTGGACCTTGGAGAACGCATGGTGAAATGGCGCCACCTCCCTTGAAGGGTGCCATTGCAGATCACGTAATAGAACCAGAAGGAGACCACCCATGGCTGCCTATCTCGTCGTGGAACTCGATATCCACGATCTCCAATCCATCGAGGATTATCGATCCAAGGCATTGCCGCTCGTCGCAGAGGCCGGCGGACGCCTTATCGCGCTCGACGCCGAGCCGCTTGAACTGGAGAGCTGGCCAGCGAGCAACATGCTGATCATCGAGTTTCCCGCCAAGGAGGCAATCTGCAAGCTGTTTGCCTCGCCCGACTATGCGCCGCTTGCAGCCCAACGCCAAGCGGCGGCAGGCTCCCGCATCATCGCGCTCGATGGCGTCAACAGTCCAACACCCTAGTCTAGAAGGAACGGTAGAATGCCGATGACGACGATCAACACCATCACCCTTGCTGCGATCGCCCTGAGCGGCTTCGGCGATTCAGCGTTCGCACAAGATGCCGCCGCCACGTGCCCGCAAGAAGGGCCAGGTTCCCCACTGGCCCTGCATGAAGAGTGGATCATGGAAGGGTGGGAGCGCCGAGAAGGCGATCCGGCTTTCGTGTTTGCGGACAAAATGGGCAAGTATTACGATCTCGAGGATGCCGCTGGCATCTACTGGGACAACTACGCGCCGGGCGATACGCAGCTCTTTACGGATTCTGGCGCTTACGGTGCCAACTGGGAGGGCCTCCAAAACGGGGCACGATCGGTCCTGCACGGCATGACCGACGGTCATCACGTAGTCGCGGGAGACAAGGTTGCCTCTTCGGCCGTCGGGTTCGTTGGCCGGCTAGAGCGCCTGGATGGCAATGTCGTTGCCTTCGACGCGCGCTCCCAACTCGGCTGGGCCTGTGTCGACGGGAACTGGAAGATCAAGCACGAGCTGAACTATGCGTGGGAGGTCGAGCCGGAGGCGATTGAGAAGACGCTTGGCAAGCGGATCTCGCAGAGCGAGTGAACCAGCTTACGGTTGCCAGTACGTGCCGGAGCCAGTTGCATTCGAAAGAGTTCGGATGCAACTGCTTCAGGTCACAGTGAAGGGTTGAGCCTCGGCGTCTTCTGACCCAACCCCAGCAATCTGCCAAACCTTATACTGTTCTTGCCCAACATGGCGAGCAGCTTGAAGGGCCAGCCATTCTCAAGATCGAGTCCAGTTCCTTGATGTCGGCAGGTCGTCCGTATCGTCTGGCAGCGAGCGCGGCGTCCTCGAGATGCAGAAGCATGACGTCGCGCTCGTGTTCGCACAGTTTCTGGAGTTGCTGCTTGGACATCGGTTCTTTCGATTTCATCTTCAGCTCGGCTATCAGCATGTTGAGCTTGCGACCAAGTCGCCGCGCAAGTTTCGCGTGGGCATCACCTGTGGGCTACAGTTCTGGGCATCAGGTCGCCAACAATGCCAAAACGGGATCCGGCACGACTGGAAAATCAAGGAAATAAGGCTTTTCGGGAGAATTGGCTGGGGAGCCTGGATTCTCACATTATTTCAATGCCTTAACCGAAGATGTCCTGAGTACGGTCAATCATGGTGCGTGCCGCGCCGACCTCGGCCTGCCGGATCGCACGGCTCGCCTCGACATCAACGATAACGG
>NZ_JAKJHS010000006.1 GCF_021648825.1 Rhizobium halophilum
CCGTTATCGTTGATGTCGAGGCGAGCCGTGCGATCCGGCAGGCCGAGGTCGGCGCGGCACGCACCATGATTGACCGTGCTCAGGATATCTTCGGTCTCTATCCGGAACGGCTGGCTGCCGACACCGCCTATGGTTCTGCAGAGATGTTGGGCTGGCTGGTCCACGAGCGCGGGATAGAGCCGCATATTCCCGTTCTCGACAAGTCCGAACGGCGTGATGGCACATTCGAGCGCGCCGACTTCACCTATGACCACAAGCGCGATCTCTATACCTGCCCTGGTGGCAAGGAGTTACGCTCGAGACAGATCGCCTACAAGAATGAACGTCCGCTCATCGATGAAGATGGCATGGTACGCTATCGGGCCAGCAAGCTCGACTGCGATGCCTGCGCCCTAAAACCTCGATGCTGTCCGAACGCTCCGGCGCGCAACATACCACGCTCCATCCATGAGGGCGCTCGCGACATGGCGCGCGATATCGCCAAAACCGATGCCTATCTTACGTCGAGGCATCAGAGGAAAAAGGTAGAGATGCTTTTTGCGCATCTCAAACGAATCCTCAAACTGGATCGCCTGCGATTACGAGGTCCGAACGGAGCGCGTGATGAGTTTCACCTCGCAGCCGCAGCCCAAAACCTCCGGAAACTCGCAAAGCTGATCCCGCCACCAACGCCAGAGCCGGCGTGAAGGGGAATACGTCTCCGCACGTCCAAACGACGGAAACGTCGGAGCAAGATTACAGCGCGCCTTTTTCAACAGTATCGGCCGTTAGCGGACAACAGCAACATTTGCTTCTCTGTCAGAGTTACCTTTTTCTCCAACGCAATATCCGACGGCCAGACTCCGGCCCGTTGCGGTCGGGTCCCCAGCCAATTTTCCTAGCCCCCTCGAACAGGACGGATGGCCCCGGGAACTGCGGCCAAGATTGTCCAAGTTACTGAGGAGACGTCACTTTCCGTGCAGGAGATGGTTGCCAATTTGGATAGAAAAACCGCTCAAAAATGGCTTGCCTGGGGACCTGGATTCTCACACAATTTCAATGGCTTAGAAATTTGCCTTTGAATTCCCTATATTTTCCTGCCGCGAGCGACCGTGGATGCCACCTTTGTGCCCTGGCTTTGGGCCTCAGTCAACAGAAGGGCACAGCGGCAATTATTTCCGGTTTCTGCGGATAGCTCGGCGAAGTGCGCTCTAGGCGATGCGTCACTGTTGCTCACGTCTGCGAGTCCCGTCGTCGCAAAGATGAAATTGACAGGTGCTCCTGTCGCCCGACCGTTGTCTACGTTGGCGGAGGTAGCCATCGGGCACGGCATTGCAGGAAGTCCTAGGACTGAAGATCGGCGGAGAGCGCCTTTATCCTCGAAGCATTTAACAAGAATTGCGTTACGGTGGCCGTGAATTCCGCGCTCTGTCGCTCATCTTGCTTGCAGCCATGCGAGGACGGTTCTCGCCGAACAGTTTGTAGAGAGGTACTCGGCCGATTGGTGGCTCGCTAAGCTTGCATCTTCAGGGAATAGAAGCTCAGCATCGGTATTACGGGTCACGTCACACCACCGAGACAGATGTATTTCAGTTCCAGAAATTCCTCGATACCGTAGCGTGACCCCTCGCGTCCGAGGCCGGAGAGCTTGACACCTCCGAACGGAGCTTCAGCAGTCGAAATAAGTCCTGTGTTGACGCCCACCATGCCGTACTCAAGAGCTTCCGCGACCCTGAACACACGCGCCATGTTTTTCGCGTAGAAATAGGATGCAAGGCCGAACTCGGTATCATTGGCCTGTCGAATGACATCTGCCTCGTCCTTGAACTTGAACAGTGGTGCGACGGGACCGAAGGTTTCTTCCCGAGCGACCGCCATCTCGGCTGTGACGTCGGCAAGTACGGTAGGTTCGTAGAATGTGTTGCCGATCGAAAGGCGCTTGCCTCCGGTGACGGTTCTGGCTCCTTTGCCCAAGGCGTCAGCCACGTGTTCTTCTACCTTTTCCAGCGCTGCCCGGTCGATCAATGGTCCGAGGGTCACACCCTCGTCAAAGCCGTTGCCCGTGACGAGCTTGCCCACAGCACTGGCCAGCTTTTCGGCGAACCCATCATAGACGCCGTCCTGCACGTAGATGCGATTTGCGCAGACGCAGGTTTGGCCGTTGTTGCGGAACTTGGCGATGATCGCCCCCTCAACCGCCGCATCCAGATCCGCATCGTCGAAGACGATGAAAGGAGCATTGCCGCCAAGTTCAAGGCCGAGCTTCTTGATGGTCGGCGCCGATTGCCTGTAGAGTTCCGCACCGACTTCCGTAGAACCCGTGAAGGTAAGCTTCCGGACGGTTGGGTTCGCTGTCATCTCGCCACCGATTTCTCGCGCTGAGCCGGTGATGACACTGAATAGTCCCTTCGGAAGGCCAGCCCGCTCGGCTAGAATTGCAATGGCGATAGCCGAAAACGGTGTCTGCGACGCTGGCTTCAGTACCATGGCACACCCAGCCGCAAACGCCGGCCCTGCTTTGCGAGTGATCATGGCATTCGGGAAGTTCCATGGCGTAATCGCGGCAACAACCCCAATGGGCTGCTTCATGACCATGATCCGCTTGTCGGGCTGGTGGCCGGGAATGATATCCCCATTGATACGGCGACCTTCTTCTGCGAACCACTCGATGAAGCTTGCACCATAGGTGATCTCTCCCATGGCCTCAGCAAGTGGCTTGCCCTGTTCGAGCGTCAGGATCTTTCCAAGGTCCTCCTTGTTCTCCATCATCAATTCGAACCACTTGCGCAGCACGACGCCGCGTTCCTTTGCAGTGCGTGCGGCCCAGTCTTTCTGCGCAATGCGAGCCGATTCAATTGCGGCGCGGGTTTCGGCCGCGCCAAGCTTCGGCACGTGCCCGATGATCTCACCGGTCGCGGGGTTGTCGACCGCAATGTGGTGGTCCGCGTTTGCTTGAACCCAGTCACCACCAACCAGAGCCGCTTCACGGAAGAGAGATTGATCTTTGAGCTTCATTTCTTCCAACTCCTATTGTCCCGGTGCATCGTTGTCTTAGCGGGCCTCTTCGAGGATCAGGTCCGCAGCCTTCTCCGCAATCATGAATACAGCGGCCTGCGTGTTCCCAGAAACCATGGTGGGCATGATCGAGGCGTCGGCAATGCGAAGTCCTTCGATCCCATGAACCTTCAGCGCAGGATCGGTAACGGCACCTTCGTCCACCCCCATCCGGCAGGTTCCGCAGATATGATAGATCGTCTGGCCGTCGCGTCGGGCGAAATTGAGCCAGTCTTCGTCGGTCCTGCATTCAGGACCGGGGCTCATCTCCCTGTCTCGGAAAGCGTCCAAGGGAGCCTCCTCGACGATCCTTCGAGCAACCTTCATTCCGTCGACGATAGCTCGACGGTCCTCCTCCGTTGCCAGGAAATTAGGTCGTATGGCTGGTGGCGCAAAGGGGTCGGGAGATTTGGAATGTATGGTTCCTCGCGACTCCGGCCGAAGCTGAGTGACGCCGATGGTCATTCCAGGAAGTCGATCAAGCTTACGCTCCGCTGCATTGGCGTAACTCGCGTGCATGAAGAAGTACTGGACGTCGGGCCCATCCAGGCCCGGTCGGGTCCGGACGAAGCCATGGACGAGCCCGGTACCGAGCGTCAGGATGCCACTCCGCGTCGCGAAGTAGCGTGTAACTGCGAGGCCGAGCTTTAGGCCGCGCGTTTGCTCGTTGAGGGTGACCGGCAGCTTCACGCGCCAATTCATTCGCGTGCAGAAGTGGTCGATATAGTTTGCACCTACGCCTGGCAGGGAGTGTCGCACCTCGACCCCCAGCGGCTGCAATACCCGTGGGTCGCCTATGCCAGATAGCTCCAACAACTGCGGCGTCTGGGCAGCACCCGCGGTCAGGATGACTTCGCGTCGAGCGTGGACCTCGGCGGAACTGCTGCCCAGGCGCAGTTCGACGCCTGTCGCACGGCCGTTCTCCAGAAGAATACGCGTTACGTGCGCATTGGTTCTGACCTCAAGGTTGGGTCTGCTCAAGGCTGGCTGAAGATAGGCAGCAGCCGCGCTCACCCGACGGCCACGTCGTTGGTTCACCTGATAGTAGCCGAAGCCGTCCTGACGATCTCCATTATAGTCGGCACTGCGTTCGTAGCCCGCGCTCTCCGCCGCAGAGATGAACGCTTCGGCAATCAGCGGGCGTTCCTTGACCTCGGTGACCGGAAGCGGACCACCTCGCGCACGCATTGAAGAGGCAGGTCCATCGTAGTCTTCGAGTTTGCGGAAATAGGGGAGCACGTCCTCGAAGCTCCACCCCCGGCAGCCCTGTTGGGCCCAACCGTCATAGTCCTGCGGCTGCCCCCGTACATAGATCATGCCATTAATCAACGTGGAGCCACCAAGCCCCTTGCCGCGTGGAACCGAAATGACCCTGTTGCCGGTGGCCTCCTCCGGCTCGGTTTGAAAGCGCCAGTTGAAGTCCGGGTTGGTGAGCAGCTTGCTGAATCCGGCAGGAATCTCTACCCAGAGGCTTCGCGCGGCCTTGCCTGCTTCCAGCATCAGAACCGTGTATCTGCCAGATGCCGTCAAGCGGTTTGCAAGAACGCACCCGGCCGTGCCACCGCCGACGATGATGTAATCGAATGCCTCGCGGTCCTGCTGCATTAGTTCATCCCCCTGATCGCCTTGGCGTGTGTCAGCGAGGAAGGAAGGATCTTGCCGGGATTGAGCAGGCCACTTGGATCGAGCGCAGTCTTCAATATGGAAGCGAGGCGCAGGTCGCTTTCGGGAGCAAGCCGCAGCCATTCATCCACCCGATATTGACCCAATCCATGTTCCGCGGAGATGGAGCCCCCGTGCTTGACGACGGCATCGTGTACTACGCGGTTGATTGCCTTTTGATCGTGATCCGGTCGGAACAGGACATTGTAGTGGAGATTGCCATCGCCCAAGTGGCCGAAGATATTCAGCTCCGCTCCGGGAGCTGCATCTACCAGAGCGGCCTCGGCATCATTCAGGAATTCGCGCAAGTGCGTGAGTGATACGGATATGTCGTGCTTCAGGCTAGGACCGTCCCGCGCTTCTGCTTCGGTGACGTGCTCGCGCAGAGCCCAGAGCTGCCGAGCCTGCGCCTCCGATTCCGCAACAACGCCATCGATAACCCAGCCATTCTCGAACCCGCCCGCCAACACACCTTCGGCTGCGTCGCGCAGTCCGGAAAGACTGGAGGCTCCTTCAAGAAGAATGAACCAGTCACCAGCGGTGATAGGGGGCTTCAGATGCGCATGCCGGCTGACGCGATCCAGAGAGTTGGCAGAGATAAGTTCGAAAGCTGAAAGCGCTTCTCCCATTTCCTGCTGGGCGTGGCCGAACAGCGAAATGGCGGCTTCAAGACTGCTAACGCTGAGGAGGGCTGTGACGGAGTGACGAGGAGCGCTCACGAGCCGCAGAACTGCGGCGGTGACGATGCCCAAAGTGCCCTCGGAACCGATAAACCACTGCTTCCAGTCATAGCCGGCATTGTCCTTGCGCAGATGGCGCAAGCCGTTTGATACACTACCATCAGCAAGAACGACCTCAAGCCCGAGCGTAATATCGCGCGTCATCCCATAGCGAAGAACATTCAATCCGCCGGCGTTCGTGGCTATCACGCCCCCGACAGTAGCGGAGCCTTCTGCTGCGATGGCGATCGGAAGCATCCGGTCCATAGAAGCCGCCTTTTCGCGAACGGTCTGGAGGATCGCACCCGCTTCTACTTCCACGGTCATGCCGATCGGATCGAGCGAGCGGATCGTCTGCATACGGTTCAGGGAAAGGACGACCTGGCCCCCAGTGGTGTCCGGGATGGCCCCGGCGGCAAGGCCGGTGTTGCCGCCTTGGGGCACGATGCTGATGCCAGAGTCGCCGCAAAGTCCGACGATGGCGGCCACCTGGCCTGTTGAGGCAGGGCGTACCACGCATGCTGGCACCCCCGTGGTGCTTCGCTTCCAGTCCGTCGCATAAGGTGCGGTGTCTTCTGCTGTGGTCAGGACGTATCGCTCGCCAACGATGCCAGAGAGCGCTGAGAGAAGATCGGTTCGGCTCGTCATGCCAGTGCACCCATGTGCTGCGCCATCAGCACGATCTGGGACTCCAGCATTGGCTTGCCCGGAAAGATCCTGCACCCTTTCGCCTTCGCCGCCTCAAGCAGTGGTGTCATGGCGGGGTCCATGATGGCATCCGCGACAAGCTGATCCCGATGAAGCTGCGAGAGGTCTAAGGGTGGCTCATCGCCGGAACGCATTCCCAGCGACGTCCCGTTGACGACCAATTCATGGTCCGCAACCCGCTGAGTATTGGTTGCGACCGTAAGAGCCGGATATGCAGCTTTAAGACGTTCGGTAAGGCTCACCGCACGCTTCACGGTTCGATTTGCGATAGTGATGTGGGTCACTCCTGCCTCGGCGAGGGCGAATGCGATGGCGCTGGAAGCTCCCCCCGCGCCCGCAACATAGGCCCTCATCCCCGCCGGATCCGCGCCTCCAACACGCAAGGCTTCAACAAAGCCGATACCGTCAAGCATGGCCCCGACCATGCGACCGTCAGGCTCGCGGCGAACACAATTGACGGCGCCGATGTTATGCGCAGCTTCCGTGATCTCGTCACACAGCGCGAGCATGTCCGTCTTGTGCGGCACCGTCGCAATGAAGCCCCCGAAGTTCTCCATACGCCGTAGACCATCAACAAGCCCCTTCAAGCCATCCGATTTGACATGGAATGGCACGAGCACTGCATCCACGTCCTTCGACTTCAGCAGGGCGTTCATCACTTCCGGCGTCTTCACGTGGTAGATGGGGTCAGCGAGAATCCCGTAGATGCGGGTGCGTCCGGTGACTGGCGGCAAGAAGCTCCGGTGGAGTTCATTGTGATCCGCGGCGATCGGGGTGGTCATGAGAGGTTGTTCCTATGCATTGCCTTGCGCGACACGTCTTGGCGTGCCTCAGGTCATGTACAGACCACCGGCAACGTCGATGGTCTGGCCAGTGACGAAGCTTGCTTCCGGTGAGGTAAGGTAGAGGGCTAGATCGGCGACTTCCTCGGGGGCGCCCAAGCGCCCCATTGGTGTCAGTCGTACCTGTTCCTCGTTGACCTCGCCGGCGACGGCGCGAACCATAGGTGTTTCGATGCGGCCTGGCGCTATGGCATTGACCCGAACTCCGAAGGGTCCGAGTTCTGCGGCAAGATGCTTCGTAAAGCCGATCAGGGCGGATTTCGTTGCGGCATAGTGGCAGGCTACGATGGGCGAGTATGTCTTGCCTGCAACCGAAGACATGTTGACGATCCAGCCGGCATTCGCTTCCCGCATGCTGGGGGAGAGCGCACGGATAGTATTGAAGCAGCCGGAAAGATTGACGGCGACGACCCGTTTCCACTCCGCTGGATCCATCTCCCAGATCTTGTGTGCGATGCCTTCATGCTTCGGCGAAATCCCGGCGTTGTTCACGACAGTGTCGAAGGGGCGGCCGATCCGGCCTGCCGCATCCCCGAGCGACTTCTCGACCGACGGGTAATCCGCGACATCCAGCACCAAGGGAATGGCACCGCCCTTGCCGTCAGCTTCGATCAGCCGGACCGTTTCATTGATGTCGGCTTCGTTCATGTCCGCAACGCCGACCATAGCGCCACGTGCTGCGAAGCGCTGCGCAATGGCCCGACCGATGCCGCGCCCGGCGCCGGTCACCAGAACGCGGCGTCCTGCGTGGCTCGGTCTGTAGGTGATTTCTTCCGGATTGATTTCTCGATGAGACATTTCAAATTCCTAGGTATGCTTGACGGACATGGTCGTTGTGGAGCAGCGCATCGGACGTGTCGGCAAGGACGATCTCGCCGTTCTCGAGTACGTAGCCCCTGTCAGCCGCCTTCAGTGTGTGGAAGACGTTCTGCTCGACAATCAGGACGGTTGCCCCTGTCTTCACAATCGTCTCGATGACATCGAACACCTGCGTAACGATGATCGGCGCAAGGCCGAGAGAAGGCTCGTCGAACATCAGGAGTTTGGGCCGAGCCATCATGCCACGGGCGATTGCGACCATCTGCTGTTCGCCGCCTGACAATGATCCGGCTTTCTGGGCAAGACGCTCGCGCACTCGCGGAAACAGCGACAGGACCTCCTCCAGAGCAGCGTCCTTGTGTTGCCGCGCAGCCTTTCGATAAGCGCCCATCAGAAGGTTTTCCTGAACCGTCATGTCCGGGAAAAGCTGACGCCCTTCCGGGATCAAGGTGATACCTCGATCGACCATCTCGTGCGAGGAAAGCCGGGTGACATCCTCACCTTCGAAGGTGATCTTGCCCGCGGTAGGACGGATCAGTCCGGCAATGGTACGAAGAGTGGTGGTCTTGCCAGCGCCATTTGCGCCCACAATGGTGACGACTTCCCCGGCCTCCACGGCCAGTGAGATATCGTGAAGAATGGTTGTCGGGCCGTAGCCGGCGTGAATGTTCTCAAGCCTGAGCATCGATGAATTCCTTTCCAAGATAGGCCTCGACGACCACGGGATCCCTGACTACCTCGCGGGGTTCGCCCTGGGCGATGATCTTACCGGAGTTGAGAACGATGACCCGGTCTGAGAGAGACATTACTGCCTGCATGACGTGTTCGATGGCGACGATGCTGACGCCGCTGTCGCGGATCGATTTCATCAGGTCGATCGCCCGGCGAACATCCGTCTGATTGATCCCTGCCATCACTTCGTCGAGCAAGAGAATGCGTGGCTTCATCGCCATAACCCGAGCGACTTCCAGCCGCTTCAGGCCGCCAATGGTCAGACCGCGTGCCTCGGCATCAAGCCAGGGGGCAAGCCCCATCCGCTCAGCCGTCTCACGCGCAACTTCGCGGGCTTCTTCGACATCGGAGTACCGATGGAACGCGCCGACCATGATGTTCTCTTCAACGGTCATCGCGGCGAATGGCTGGACGATCTGGAAGGTGCGACCGACGCCAATCGTTGCGAAGTCGCCAGGAGTAGCAGGACTTTGCCAGCTACCGTCGGCGGCGCGAACAGTTACCGATCCGCTGTCTGGTTTCAGGAAGCCGGAAATCATGTTGAAGACCGTTGTCTTGCCTGCACCATTCGGACCAATCAACCCGAGGATTTCACCCTCCCTGAGGGTGAAGCCGACGTCGTTGGTGACATGAAGGCCGCCGAAATGCTTTTGCAGGTGCTCCACACGCATAACATCGGCACCGATTGGTGCCCTTGGGGCTGCGGTTGGCGTTGCCGCGCTTGCGGCGATGGTGCCTGCCGACACACCCCGCTCACGCCTCTGCTTCGTAAAACGAGAGATCAGTCCCATCAGGCCATTAGGCATGAACAGAACGACCAGCATCAAGACGACGCCATAGACAAAGCCGTGGAGACCAAGCGCATGCGCCCCAAGCCACCCACGTGCCAGTTCGCTGATGGGGACGAGAAGAACAGCGCCGAGCAGGGGACCGAACACCGTGCCCAAGCCGCCGATCAGGGCAAACATCGCGATCTGGATCGACATCTGCAGTGAGAACATCGCAGCAGGCTCAATGAATGTCAGATACATTGCATGGAATGTACCAACAAAGGCTGTGAGTGCGGCAGATACCGCAACGGCTGCGAGCCGCACCCGTACCGTTCCAACGCCAGCGGCCAGTGCGGCCGATTCCCGCTCGCGGGTCGCGACGAGGTAGAAGCCCATCCTGTGCGAGCGGATCCACCAGGCAACCGCCAACGTCAGCAGAAGCAGGCCGAACGCGATGAGCAATTGGGGGAGCCGGTCACGAAAGACCATCCATTCCCAACCGATCTGCAAAGGGATCATCAACCCAGTTGCGCCACCAGTGAGTTCACGCCAATGAAGGGCGAGAACCCTGAACACTTCCAGAAAAGCAATGGTAGCAAGAGCGAAGAAAGGACCGTGCAGGCGGAAGCAGGGATAGCTGATGATCACTGCGGCCACGACGGCTATCGCAGCGCCGGCGAACATCCCGATCCACGGACTGATCCCCATGTTCATCAGGATGACACCGGTGTAGGCGCCAATCCCGTAGAAGATGGCATGACCCAACGAAAGCTGGCCGGCAAAGCCACCCACGATGTTCCAGGCTGTTGAAAGGGCAGCGAAGATGCAGATCGTGATGAAGATATGGTAGACGAACTGGTTGCCGACCATGACGGGGATGAGGAGCAGCGATGCAAGGATCACCGCAAGTGGGATAGCCTTCAGCATCCAGCCATTGGAGGCTGCCTGCGGTCTGGGGGAAGTGGAGGAAATATCTGTCATGGCGACACGTGCGATAGGTTGAGACGCGAGCTGAACAGGCCCGACGGCTTCAGGATGAGGATCAAGAGGAACACGCCAAAGACGGCGACCTCACGAAGGTCGGAGCCAATGTAAAATCCCGCAAAGCTGTCGATCAGGCCGATGATCATGGCGCCGGCAAAGGCCCCTCCGATCGATCCAAGACCTCCCAGAACGACGACGACGAACGCGGTCAGGACGAAGTATGTGCCGATACCAGACGAGGTTGGATAGAGCGGGGCGATGAGGACCGAGGCGACCCCCACACAGGCAGCGCCGATGCCAAAGGTCAGGATGTAGATCCAATTGACATTGATACCCATCAACTGAGCAGCCGCGCGGTTCTGGGCGACGGCGCGGATGGCACGCCCGGTCTGGGTGCGCGAAAGGAAAAACTGGAGAACCACGACAACTGCAATGGAAGCAACTAGGATGGCGACCTGGCCCGAGAGCAGGCGTACAGGACCAAGCTGCAGAGGAGTTCGGAGTCCACTTGCCGGCGTGCTAGCGATGTCGGCACCGAAGACCAACAGCGCCAGGTTGATAAGCGCGGTCGAAAGTCCAACAGTAGCGAATATCTGTATGTGATCGTCGTCGGCAGACATCAGGGGCTGTATCAGGAACCGCTGTGTCACGGCGCCCAGCAGAAAGAGGGCCGGTGCAACGAGAATAACCGTCGCAAATGGGTGGATTCCCATCCAGGTCGTCAGCACGTAAGTTAGATACATGCCCACCATGAGGAATTCCCCGTGGGCGAAGTTGACGACTTTGACGATGCCGAAGATCAAGGTCAGGCCCACGGCAACGATGGCGAATAGACTGCCGAGCATGATCCCGTTGGTGAGAACTTGTAAGAAAGTGTTCATTGGCCTCTCCAGGACAGAAAGGTGCCGGGCGGTGACCGCCCGGCACGTCAGAAGGGCTTACTCACCCAGCTTGATTGGCGTCATGGCAGCGGAATCCGGGAACACGGTGACCAGCTTTCCGTCCTGCCACTGCATTCCCATCATTTCGGCGCGTTCATTCTGATTGTCGTCGCCGAACTTGAAGCCATAACCGGCAGCGGTGACACCAGCCTCGATGTCGATGGCCTTCACGGTGTCGACGATGGTGTCCGGCTCAAGGTCGGAGGCTTTTCCAAGGGCTTCAAGAATGACTTTTGCGCCGACATAGTTGTTCAGGGAATGTCCCGAACGGGGAGCCGATCCGTATTTCTTCTGATACGCCTCGACGAACTGTTCCAGGCCAGGCGTGTAGCTCGTGTTGACAGTGTACTGGGTGAAGTCGACGTCCAGTACGCCTTCGATCACGTCATGGCCAACTGCGTCCGCGGTAGGTTGCATCGAGTAGCCGCCGCCACCGCCAATGATGGCGGAAGGCTTGTACCCCGCCTCGTTCGCCTGCTGCAGAAAGAGAACGGAGTCGTTCTGATAGGACGTCTGAAGAACGATATCGACCTCCCGGTTCTTCAGGTCTAGCACCAGGGACGACATGTCTACGATAGCCGCCGGATAGGCCTGGGTCGTCACGATGCTGAGGCCGGCTTCTTTAGCGTACGCGTTCTGCCGCTCGGCAACGGATGTACCGTAGCTGGAGTCTTCGTGGATGATCGCGATCTTCAAGTCAGCCGGCTCTTTGCCGAGACCGGGTCCGACTTTCTCTACGACCATCTGAATGATCATCTTGGCCATGTCGTCAGCGGTGGGATTAGTACGGAAGAGGTATTTCATGCCGCGCCCGGTGACTTCCTCGGCCACAGCACCAAGCTCAAAGTAGGGAATACCAGCCAGCTCGGTCACCTGGCTGGCTGCAATCGAGCGTGCAGATGAATAGGTGCCAAAGATGGCTTTCACGCCTTCGAGCGAAGTCAGGCGCCGTGCCTCGCCGATCGCCTGGTTGTTGTCGACTGCATCACCTCGAACCAAGGTGATCTGTTCACCTTGGATACCGCCGGCGGCATTGATTTCCTCTACGGCCAGTTCAAGGCCACGCGCACTCTCTTCACCCAAAAGGGCGAGCTGTCCGCTGAACGGGTAAAGCGAGCCGAACTTGACTTCGGCTTGCGCCGCGGTTGCGGTCAACGCCAGAGCGATGGCAGTAGTCTTCATTAGGTACGACAGTTTCATTGTTTCCTCCCGTGAAAACGTCGTTGCTGATGGGTCTGTAGGTTAGTAGTTCAAGGCCTCCTTGCCTTCGAAGCTGGTGATGGGCGGATAGGCCCGCTGGTCGGTGATGACGTCCAGTACCGTCGTCCGTCCGCTTGCTAGCGCATCCTTCAGCGCAGGCAGGAAGTTCGATGGCTTCTCAACACGGATGCCGTCGCACCCAACGGCACGCGCGATTGCCGCGTGATCGACGGCTTCGAAGTCACATACGTCTGTGAAGTCGCCGAAGAGGCTAAGCTCTGCGTGTTTCTGATATCCCAGAATCTGGTTGTTGAGCACGACCACCACGACTGGCAGCTTCATGCGCCGCGCGGTTTCCAGTTCCGACCATACATGGCCAAAGCCGCCGTCGCCCGTAAGGCAGATCACGGGTGCATCCGGCCGGGCCGTCTTCGCACCGATTGCGTAGGGTAGCCCCCAACCCAGCCCTGCAATGCCTCGCGGCGTGAGAAAGCGCTGCCCGGCCTTTTGGGCCGTAAGGAAGTTTGCGATCCAGATCGACGAGTAGCTGGCATCGGCAACCGTGATGGTCTCCGGGGTCAGAACAGTGTCGATGTCGGCAAGAATACGCTCCGGGCGAAGAGGAGCCGCATCCATGTCGACGAGACGCTTCATGTCTTCGCCGTGGGCCGTGCGTCCGCTCGCGATAGTGGCTTCTAGCGCCGGCCGTCTCGACGCAATGGCCGAGAGGTCCCGCTTTCGCAGCTCGGCTTCCAACGCAGCAAGCGTCAGCTTGGCATCCCCGACCAGGCGGAGAGCCTCATAGTTTCGACCGACTTCGCTGCTCTCGATGTCAATATGGATATAGGTGGCGTTCTTCGGGTAGAGCGACCAGCTATCCGTACCGTTCTGGTTCGTCCGGTTGCCAACGAGGATGACGACGTCGGCTTCAGTGATCAATGAGCGCAGGTGGGATGAGCGGCCCCGCGGCGCCATGAAGTAGCCTACGACGCCTAAGGAAAGCGGGTTGCCCTCGGCCACCGCGCCTTTGCCCATGACCGTGGTCGCAACTGGAAGGCCAAGCGCTTGCACGGCTTCCAGTTGCGCCCACGCCTGGGAGGAATGTACCCCGCCACCGGCGATGACGATCGGCGCCTTGGCAGCGGCAATCAGGTCGGCTGCGGCCGCTACCCGTTCCGGATCAGCGACAGTCCGGTCGAGCGGAAAGGCGCCGAGCGAAGCCGAACGTTGCGGCGCCGCAGGATCAAGATCAGGGCGCTCGTCCAGCACATCGAGCGGCACCAGCAGCACCGCAGGACCGGCGCGACCGCTGGCGGCTGCCGTAAACGCCATGTCGACATAATCGTCGATGCGTTGAGGATCGGCGACCCGGCGAACCCATTTCGCGACCCCGCCAAACAAGGCAAAATGGTCGAGTTCTTGAAAGGCGTTCTTGTCGGTGAACCGGCGCGACACATCTTGTACGATTGCCACCATGGGAATTGATGCCTTGAATGCTTCGGCAAGGCCTGGAACGAGAAGCGTGGCCGCAGGCCCGTTTTGGGCAGTGACGACGGCAACCTTGCCAGAGGTGCGGGCAAAAGCGTCCGCCATGGCAGCGCCTGCATTCTCCGTGCGATAGCCGATCTGGCGGATCCCATAGTCCGGTGCGGCGAGAAACAGTGCGGAGGGAATGCTCTGACCGAAGACTTCCTTCACGCCATGCCTTTGAAGGGCAGCCGCCAGAAGATGGGCTCCCGTCATGTTGCTGCCGGCGGACTTGACCGGATGATTGGCGACCATGTTCATGCCTTTGCTCCCTGTTGTGGCGTGCCTTCGACGTTCGGCATGGAAAGAACGATCTTCCCAATATGTGCTCCCGTATCCATGCGGGCATGTGCATTTCGGACGTCTTCGAAGGCGAAGACGGAATCGATTAGCGGCTTCACCTTGCCTGTCTGAATGAGTGGCAGGACCTTCTCGCGTAGCGCTTTAGCGAGCTTCGCTTTCATTTCGATTGGGCGAGCACGAAGCGTGGATCCGGTGAGGGTGACGCGCTTCATCAGCAGTGGCGTGAAGTCCACCTCCGCTTTAGCGCCTCCGAGGAAGGCGATCTGCGCGATCCTGCCATCAACGGCAACCGCTTCCAGGTTGCGGGCGATATAGTCACCGCCAACCATGTCGAGGATGACATCCGGACCACGCCCATCGGTTAGACGCCGACTTTCGCTGACGAAGTCCTGCGTTCGGTAATTGATCGCCGCGTCCGCTCCCAGGTCGAGGCAGGCCTGGCATTTTTCGTCCGAGCCCGCCGTTGCGATCACTTGCGATCCTAACGCCTTGGCAAGCGATATAGCTGTAGTCCCGATCCCTGACGTGCCGCCGTGGATCAAGATCGTCTCACCCGCAGCCAAGCGAGCCCGTTCGAAGACATTGCTCCACACCGTAAAGAACGTTTCCGGGAATGCGGCAGCCTCAGTGAAGTCAAGGCTGTCTGGAATTGGTAGCGTGGCACCCTCTTGAACAATTGCCCAATCTGCATAGGCACCGCTATGAACGAGTGCCATCACTCGATCACCCTGCTTGAATTCGCGGACGTTCGGACCAACCACTTCCACCGTACCGGCAAGCTCCAGTCCCAGAACGTCAGAAGCTCCGGAAGGTGGTGGGTAGTTGCCCTGCCGCTGCATAACATCGGGCCGATTAATGCCCGCAGCACGGACACGCACCAACATCTCTCCATTGCCAGGAGTGGGGCAGGGGCGGTTGATTATTTCCAGGACTTCCGGCCCACCCGGCTGTCTCGCAATCACGGCTCGCAAAGTTGAGGTCATACGTGTTGTCCTTCAGGAATTAGGAGGACTTTGACTGCCTCCCGGCTGCGGGCGAGTTCGAACCCGTCGGCGGCTTGTGAAAGAGGGACGCGGTGTGTCGCCAGAGTTGATAGAAGTTGTGTGTGTTCAGCCAAGAGGGAGATCGCTTCCGAGAGCGCCTCATTGGTCGTGTCATGGGCTGCTCGGAGTTGCTTCTTCTCACGCACAAACCGAGTAAGGTCGAGTTCCAGAGGACGAGAGTGGATGCCGGCCACGACGAAGATGCCGCTCGAGCGAAGAACGGCCAGACCTTCCGCCACAGACGTGCTGATGCCAGTGGCCTCCAGGACCCGGTCAACCGGCCGGCGGAAATGTCGTTCAACCGCTTCAGCCAGTGTTTCAGTTGAGAGATCTGCGGTGCTAGTGATGCCAAGATCCCGCGCGTGTTGCAGGCGCACATGATCGTTGAAGCCCGCGATCAACACGTCGGCACCGCGCCGCGATGCAACGAAAGCCATGCCAAGCCCGATGGGACCTGGGCCTAGAACGACAACGCGATCACCGTCCGAAATCTCGGCGACATTCACGGCGTGAACTGAAACCGCAAGTGGTTCGGTCAATGCGGCGATGTCTAGTGGAAGACCGTTGGGTATCTTTCGGCAGTTGATCGCCGGGACCGTGACACGCTCGGCGAAGCCACCATTAACGTGAAGGCCGATGATGCGCCGATCGGTGCAATCCTGAGGGTGTCGGGACGAGCATGCAAGGCACTTGCCGCAGGCGATCGTAGGCCAGCATACGACTCTGTCACCTATTTTGATATCAAGAACGCCTGCACCCACGCCCTTGACGACGCCAGAGAACTCGTGCCCCAGCGTCAGGGGCAGGCATGTTTCCATGAACTCGTAGCCCGGCGTCCATTCATATGCGTGGATGTCGCTGCCGCAGATCCCGGCAGCCGCCACTTCCACAGTCGCCATGCCTGCTGCTGGCAAAGCGGGCTCGGCAACTGTAACGATATCGGCACCGAACGCCGGTGACGTTTTACGAAAGGCAAGCAAATGTCACTCCTCCGATCGCACCTAAATTGGACCTCCTCGTCCAAGTTCACTTGCGAAACAGACTTCGCTTGAACATCATTGGGTGCTATATGTAATTTGTTATAACACTTTTTCGCAAAGGATCTCTGGTGTCAAGACGGCTGGTGCAGAATTATGAGCAGACCGGGGAGGGGGAGGACTGGGCTCGCCCACTCGTCAAGGAAAACCTGAGCGAAAGGGCTTATTCCGACCTCAAGAACGCGCTCATGCACGGCAAGTTGAAGCCGGGCGAGCGATTAAGATTGCGCCCGATGTCGGCGCGTTTTGGAATCAGCGCGACTCCCATGCGCGAAGCCTTGCTGCGCCTAGTCAGCGAGAAGACGCTCACCCTGGACGCACGGGGTACCGTCGTCGTTCCCACCTTGAATCTAGATGAGCTTGTTGAGATCCGCAGTATCCGCGTCGACTTGGAGGGACGGGCGGCTGCGGCAGCGGCCGAACGCGCGACGGAAGCCGAGATCAACACTTTAGAAGCGATTCATTCAGAAATATCGGATTGTCATCGCCTTCAACAATTCGAACGAGCAATCGTCCTGAACACGGAGTTCCACCTCGGGCTTTGCCGTTCAGGGCGAATGCCCATCACATACGATATCGTCGAAGGCCTGTGGATGCGCTGCGGCCCGATCTTGTCACACCTGTACGACGGTGGCTTGCCCGACTGGGAACCGCATCCGCACAAGAGGATCATCGCTGCACTGAAGGCCCGCGACTCAGCAGCAGCCGAGGAGGCCATCAAAGAAGACATCGTCCGAGGAGGACAAGGGCTTCTTGCGTATGTGAAGGCGGCGGACAAGACAGATTGATGGAGGGCCACCTGTTCGCTGAAGGCGAATTCCTGCGGGCATGACCAACGCGGTAGCGTCCCCAGCCAAGTCGTGAGGATACCCCATTATCCGCCAGAACCATCAGACTCTTAGCGATCAAATCAGGCAAGTAGCTGCAATGACGTCACTTTTTTTGGTGGGGAATTGCGGCGATCGAAGTGGAGGAGTGGGTCCAAAAACGGCTCGCCTGGGGAGCCTGGATTCTCGCATGATTTCAAAGGCTTAGAAGAAAATCCTTGAAGTTCCCTCTGTTTTCCCGCCGCGAGCGACCGTGGACGCCACCTTTGTGCCCTGGCTCTGGGCATCAGTCAACGGGTCGCCAGAGCGGCAATAATTTCCGCCTTCGGACCTCAAACTTGCGGTGAGCCGGCAATGAAGCGCACGGAAGCTTCGCGCCTCCATCTACGCCGTTTGTTGGCTGCTGAGATCTCCCCGAATGCCGCCGTCCCCTCAGCATCTTTGGGACCATCAGCGTCCCGTTAGGAGCATTGGACCAGTGGTGGCCGCTCGCGATTCGGTTCCATGTCCAACAGGTCGGGCATACTTTAGGCGGTGGATAAAAAGGAGATTCTTGTTGGCTTTCGCGCTTGGTCGCGAGAGCCTGCAAGTACAGACGGAGTCATTATTCTGGTCGCGACCAGATCAGGACTGCGCTTTTGCTTGTTTTTGTCGGACGCTTAGCATCAGGGGGACAGAATGCCACTTACCCAGGCGCAGCTTGAAGCAGTGGGCTATCGCGAGGGGAATGTTCAGCTAGTCGCATGTGCCGGGTCCGGCAAGAACCGAGGTTGTCGCCCGGCACATCGCCGGACTTCTGACGCCCCTTGGCGCAGGTGGCGCCGGGCTTCATCCGCGGAATATTGTTGCATTCACCTTTACGGAAAAGGCGGCTGCGGAGCTACGGCAGCGGACGCTCGAGCGCTGCCTCGAAGTGATGCCCGAACTGATCGGCGGGGCCGAGATGTACATCGGCACCATTCATGGCTTCTGCCTTGAGCTACTCCGCTCCGAGGTGCCCCGGTTCCTCAAATACGATGTGCTCAACGAGACGCAGCAGACGCTGTTCGTCGACCGCAGTTCAGCCCGTTGTGGTCTAACCGCGACCACGACGCTGCAGGGGCGGCAGCTACGCCGCTATGTCGACACACGCGTCTACATCGACGCACTCGGGCTGCTGCGTGAAGCGCAGGTCGACCAAGCTGCACTTCGACAGGTGAGCATCGCGGAAGGCTTGGAGGCTTATTGCGCTCTGCTGGACGAAAAAGGTTACCTCGACTATTCGTCGATTCTCCAAGAAGCCGCGTGGGCAATTACCGAAGACAAGGCGCTACGGCAGCGGCTCGCCGAACGACTGCGCGTCGTGATCGTCGACGAGTATCAGGACGTTAATCCGATCCAGGAACGCCTGATTGCCGAACTTCATGCGTTGGGCGCCGCTGTCCGTGTCGTCGGCGACGACGATCAGACCATCTATCAGTGGCGCGGCAGCGACGCCCGCAACATCTTGACATTTGAAGGCCGATACAACGCGCACTCTATTCGGCTTGAGGACAATTTCCGATCTAGCCCTGGCATCACCGATGTCGCCCGGCTCGTCATCGAGAAGAACCCTATCCGGCTTGAAAAGACGATGCGCTCAACCGAGCAGCAGGACTACGAGCCCGGCGATATCGTCGCGCTGCAGTTCTCCTCTCCGGACGAGGAGGCGGAATACATCGCAAGGACCTGCCGGGCGCTCCACAGCACCATGATCCGCGAAGGGGACAGTCAGAGGGCGCTCTCCTGGTCCGACATGGCCGTGCTGATCCGGCTCACCAGCATGGCGGAGCCCATCAGGGTCGCGCTCGAGCGCGAAGGTATCCCTGTGATCTCGGTCGGAATGGGAAGTCTGTTCGACACTCAAGAGGCAGAGGCCGCGCGCCAGCTCTTCTACCTAATGGCTGGCCAAGCGGATGCCATCGATGTCGTCACTGCCTGGAGCGATGCGAACCTCGGCGTTGATCCTATACTCATCGCCCAGGCGGTCGCGGAGGCCGAGGCCACCAGGACACGCATGGCGGCCGAGGACCAGGACGTCCGCTTCTCCGTCTATAATATACAACGCCAGTTCATCGGACTCCTCGAACGCCTCAAGCTCCGTGAAGAGGCCGTTCCGGGCGGCAGGGGGGAGGTCGTGTTCTACAACCTCGCCAAGTTCAGCCAGGCTATCTCTGACTTCGAAGCAATCTATTTCCATTCGCGGCCGGTGCAAAAATATGAGTCGTTCGCCGGCTTCCTGCGCAATCAGGCGGCCGCGGCCTATGACCAGTCCACTGGCACCGAGGAGCGGCTTGTCTCGGTCGACGCCGTGCAGATCCTTACCGTTCACCGCTCCAAAGGATTGCAATGGCCGGTGGTGTTCGTGCCGCAGTTGGTCAAGAACCGATTTCCACCGGCAGCACGCGGAGGCATGTCGATCTGGCACCTCGTCCCGGCACGGTGCGTGGAGGGTCAAGCCGCTATCTAGGTTCTGAGGAGGACGAGCGGCGCCTCTTCTATGTAGCGGTAACTCGCAGCCAAAAGCACCTCCATATGACCACTGCTCCGACGCCGGGCAGCAGGCGAAATCTCCAACCCTCGATCTTCTGGTACAATGTCCTGGAGTCCCGGTACGTCCGCCGGACGCCCCAAGATTTGAGCGGACGCCCGCGCGGCGTGCCACAACCCCGCTCGGCAATCGCTGATGTCCGGCTCTCCTTCTCCGATATACGTTACTTCTTCGAATGTCCGTACCAGTTCAAGATGCGGACCCTATATGGCTTCAACGCGCCGCTTGACGAGGCACTGGGCTACGGCAAATCGCTCCACGACGCGCTTGCCGAACTTCACATGCGCGCCATTAGCGGCGAGACTGTCGACGCCTCATGGGTAGATCCTCTCGTCGACCGGCACCTGCGCGTGCCATTTGCTTATCCCAGCCTCCGGGACACCATGCGCGAGGCCGCCAGGCGAACTGTCGCCGCCTATATCGATGCCCGGCAGGGTGAGTTCGCGCAATTGGAATTCAGCGAGAAGGCGATAGAGCTCAGCCTCGGCAATGGTGTCTCCCTAGCGGGCCGCATCGATCTCGTGCGACGCCGGGATAGCGGCGATGTCGCGATAGTCGACTTGAAGTCAAACGAACGCGCTCAAGCCGAGGCGCTGACCGAGGCCCAGCTACATATCTACGCGCTCGGATACCGCGAACTCACCGGGCGCGACGCTGACTTCGTCGAGACCTATGAGCTCGACCACCAACGCCGCAAGGCGCGGACGGTCGACGAAGACCTCATCCGCGATGTCACTGACCGCATCACCAGACCGCACAGGCTCTACGCGAGAACCACTTCGCGCCGGCACCCGAGGCGAGGCGCTGCGCGACTTGCGACTTCGGACGGCTATGTTCCGCTGCCGACCGAGTAAGAGGTCCCCAATGACCGTGAATTATGCCGCGCTCAGCGAAGAGAACCGGTTGGAGTATGGTCGCGCTATCGGCCGAATTGGCAAGATGCTACTCGAGGACCGCTACGACAAGCGGACCCACTTCATCTACGAAGTGCTGCAGAACGCCGAGGACGCGCTGCGCAGGCGAACCGGGTGGACGGGCTCCCACGCCGTCACCTTCACGCTCACCAAGGAGGCGCTACGCATATTCCATTTCGGCGTGCCCTTTACCGAGGACGACGTACGTCATACAGTTCGATGTAGTTCGTGGTGATTGCCGGGATATGCGAGGCGGGGACTCCATTGGCTACAAGATACCTGTACCCGTTGCAGCCTTCTCTCAGCGTCAGATGTTGGCGGATGCCGAACATGGCGAGCAGCTTGTAGGCCCAGCCATTTTCCAGGTCGAGTTCCAGCTCCTCGATGTCGGCAGGGCGTCCATAGCGCCTGGCGGCGATCGCGGCGTCTTCGAGATGCAGAAGCATGACGTCGCGCTCGTGTTCGCACAGTCTCTGGAGCTGCTGCTTGGACATCGGTTCCTTCGATTTCATCTTCAGCTCGGCCATCAGCATGTTGAGTTTGCGGCCGATTACCTGCGCCTTCTTATGGTCGGAACAGTGAAGGCTGAGTGAAAGCCGACTGCCGGGTCTGGATGGCGCGAAGCGCGTGGGGACCCGTGCCCGCCAGTAGAAGATGTTGCCGCGGCGAATGAGATTCTCGACGTCGTGGCGCACTGCCATGGGTATCTTGCCCTTCCCTGCCACCGGAGAGGCCGCAGCGCTTGTTTCGCGTGGGCATCACCTGTGGGCTACAGTTCTGGGCATCAGGTCGCCAATGACGCCAAAACGGGATCCGGCGCGACTGGAAAATCAAGGAAATAAGGGCTTTTCGGGAGAATTGGCTGGGGAACCTGGATTCGAACCAGGACTAACGGAGTCAGAGTCCGTGGGTCTACCGTTAACCTATTCCCCATTGCTCGGGCGCTTGGCCCGGCAATCTGCGGCGGCTTATAACCAATGCGCCTGACTATGCAAAGACTTTTTCGGAAAAAAGTTCCGGCGCCGCCACCGCGCCGTGCGCAGCGAACGTGTGACGGAAAAAGGCGTTGGCGATCGACCCGTCCGCTGTTATCTTGCCCTCAACGTAACGATAAGCGCCAGCTGCATGCCTCGAGGTTTTGCGCGGCGAGATGGATATAAAGTGATGGACCCCGATAGCGGCGGAGAGCCGCCAGAAGGCGGGGCGTCGGCTGCAGGGCGTGGCGATGGGAGATCCTCCCGCCGTCGCAAGGCGAAGCGTAGAGGCAAGATTGCTGGCGCGGCGCCATCCATGCATGGCGAGGCGGCACAAGGTGCCGCTTTGGCCGGGCGACCCCAGTCAAGCGAAACCGGCAAGCGCAAGCGTCGCCGCGCCCATTCCGCTCCGAGCGTGAAGGAGCAGGGTGAACAGGCTGTAGCGTCCTCTCTGCAAGACAGCGAAGGGACCTCTTCCTCGGGATTGGGTGACGCCACAAAACTGCACAAGCGCCGAAAGAAGGCGCGTGGCGGGCGCGGCCTCCAGGGGCGCCCCTTGGTGCATGCACGCCCGCAACCGGCCTTCGACGCAAAGGCAGTCGCCGTGGTGTCCTCTGCGTTGCCGCACGACAGCGGCGCGCATATTTCACCGGATACCAAACCTGTCTATCGTGACGACTTCTATGCGGCTCTCGACCTTGGGACCAATAACTGTCGACTCCTGATCGCGCAGCCGACCCGTCCTGGACAGTTTCGCGTGGTCGACGCCTTCTCACGCATCGTGCGGTTGGGAGAAGGGCTTGCCGCCAACGGTCGCCTATCGGAGGGGGCGATGGATCGCGCTGTCGAAGCGCTGAGGGTATGTGCCTCCAAACTTGCCAATCGTCCGATCCGCAGGATGCGACTCATTGCCACCGAGGCATGCCGTTCCGCAGAAAACGGTCAGCTTTTCCTAGATCGCGTCGTGCGGGAGACCGGTCTTACGCTGGAAATCATCGACCGGGAAACGGAGGCACGGCTTGCCGTATCGGGATGTTCCTCGCTGGTGGGCCGCGAGGCACGGTCAGTGGTGCTGTTCGACATTGGCGGCGGCTCGTCGGAGATCGCGGTGATCCGCATAGCCGAAAGCCGCTCCAGCCGGCTTGCCAATCATATTACGCATTGGACATCGCTGCCGGTCGGGGTGGTCACCTTGTCCGAACGCCATGGCGGAAGGGACGTCACGCCGCAGGTCTTCGAGGCGATGGTCACCGAAGTTGCGGGCATGCTGGCACGGTTCGACTGCCCTCCGGTTGTCGCGCGTCAGGTAAATGCCGACGATTTCCATCTGATCGGGACCTCCGGCACGGTCACGACCCTTGCCGGCGTCCATCTTGATCTTCCTCGCTACGATCGACGCAAGGTGGATGGGCTTTGGCTTTCCGATGCCGAGGTGACGGCCATGCAGGCGAAGCTTCTCTCATGGGGGTTTGAGGATCGCGCCGCCAACCCTTGTATCGGGCCGGACCGCGCCGATCTCGTGCTGGCGGGTTGCGCCATTCTGGAGGCTATCCGCCGACGTTGGCCAAGTCCCCGCATGCGGGTTGCCGACCGCGGCCTGCGTGAGGGAATCCTGACAGATATGATGGCAGACGATGGCGCCTGGCGCCGCATCCGCCCGCGACGACCGAACGCCGAGCGGCACGATCAAGGAGGACGCCGATGACCAAGCCCCCCGTCGGCAGCAATCGCACGGGCCGCAAGCTCGGCCAGAAGGTGAAAAAGGGAAAGCTGAAGGCATCGTCGCGCCGCTGGATCGAGCGCCACATCAATGATCCCTATGTACAGCGGGCAAAGCTCGAAGGGTACCGTGCGCGTGCAGCCTTCAAGCTGCTGGAGATCGACGAGAAGCATCAGATTCTGAAAGGCGCGCGCCGGATCATCGACCTGGGCGCGGCACCGGGAAGTTGGTCACAGATCGCAGCGAAAGTGACCGGGTCCACCGACGAAGACATCCGGGTTGCCGCGATCGATTTTCTGGAGATGGCGCCGCTGCCGGGGGTCCATGTCTTGCAACTCGACTTCCTTGATCCCGATGCGCCGCGTCTTCTGGTGGAGGCCATCGGAGGAGCGCCGGATCTGGTGGTCTCCGACATGGCAGCGCCAACCACGGGCCACCAGAAGACCGATCATCTGAGAACGATGCATCTGTGCGAGGTCGCGGCTCATTTTGCCGTGGAGGTGCTGCGGGAGGGAGGCCATTTTCTGGCAAAGACCTTCCAGGGCGGCACGGAGCGTGAACTTCTCAACATGCTAAAGCAGAATTTCCGCCAGGTCATCCACATTAAACCGGGAGCATCACGCTCGGAATCGGTGGAGATGTTCCTGCTCGCCAAGGGCTTCAAGGGCCCAAGAGCGGAGGCGGACGTGGAGAACAGCGCCGGCTGACTATTCAGCCGCTTCCGTAGGCACTGCCGTTCGTCGATGCCCGGAGACGGCCGCTCTCGCGTTGCGACTGAGCGCAAGCAGTGGCACCACCGCCAAAAGCGAAACGCCGGCCACGATGAAAAACGCGAGGTGGAAGTCGGCAAGCTGCAGAGGGAATCCCGAGAGGCCAGACGACGCTTCCAGGATGAAAGCAGCGAACGCGACGCCAAGCGCGAGGCTGACCTGCTGCAGCACGGACGCGATCGAGGTGGCTTGGCTCGCCTCGCTATCGTCGATTTCCGAATAGCTCAGGGCATTGCTGCCGGTAAAGAAAAACGACCGGCAGAGCCCGGACATCACGAGCAGGGCGATGATCAGCGCATGCGACGTCTGTGGCGTGAAGAAGCCGTTGGCTGCCGTCGTCGCTGCACCGAGGACGCCGGCAGCAATCAGGATCACTTTGAACCCGGTGACGGCAAAGACCCGGCGGGCGATGAATTTCACCGTCAGTGCACCCAGGGCTCCCGCGAAAGTAATCATGCCGGACTGGAACGGGTTAAGGCCGAAGGCGAGCTGGAGCATCAGCGGCATCAAAAATGGAATGGCGCCCGTCGCGACCCGAAAGATGGTGCCGCTCGTTGTGGCAATGCGGAAGGCTTCATTGCGAAAGATCGTGAGGCGGAGGATCGGCGAGGGGTGGCGCCGGGCGTGCCGGACATACAGAATTGCGCACAAGATGCCGAGCCCTGCCGCCGTCATGCCGAATGCCGGCGGCAGGGCGGGAAGGCTCACGATGGACAGGCCCAGGACAATGCCTGCCGCAGCCATGGCGGTGAGAAAAAATCCTAACCAGTCGATCGAGGGAGGCCGAACACTCTCGATCTTTGGAAGGTAGATGCCGGAGAGCCAGATACCGAGGAAACCGATGGGCACATTGATGATAAAGATCCAGTGCCAGGTGAAATAGGTCGTGATGAACCCGCCGACGGGTGGGCCGGTCAGGGGGCCGATCAACGCAGGGATGGTGAGCAAAGCCATAGCGGAAACCAAGTCGCTGCGTTTGGTTGTCCGCAGCAGCACGAGTCGGCCAACCGGTGTCATCATCGCGCCGCCCGCGCCTTGAAGAAAACGCGACAGAACGAATTGCAGAAGCGTCTCCGAAACTGCGCAGAAGATAGAGCCGACGATAAACGCGAAGATGGCCAGACGGAATATTGTCTTGGCGCCGAACCGATCCGCCATCCAGCCGCTAATCGGGATGAACATGGCGAGCGCCACCATGTAGGACGTCAACGCCAGCTTGAGCGTAATCGGGCCGACGCCCAGGTCGGCAGCGATAGCCGGAAGCGCGGTTGAGATAACGGTCGCATCCATCTGCTCCATGAACAGGGCGACGGCAAGGATGAGAGGAACGACACGGTTCATGGAGCAATCGGTTGCAGGCTGGGAAGCCGCTGGTGTATCCGGATCTCCGGCGCGTGCCAACGGTGGGCGGGCACGCGAATCGCGGGATCGACCCATCACGACTGCGTGACGCCGGTTTCCGGAAAGCAGGAGCCGCATATCTTCACGAGCATGGTTTAAGTGCCAGTCGTAGATCAGGGGAGAACAACATGAAACTGCCATCGATGGGTCGTCGTACGCTACTGGGAACTGCGGGTGCGGGGTTAGTGGCGGCGCCAGCCATTTTGACCGGGAAGGCCAAAGCGCAAGAGACGAAGCGATTGGAGATCAACCGAGCCATGCCGCCGCAGACCGACCGCTTCGACGTGGGTAGCTTCAGTGTTCTGGTGGTCAAGGATGGATCACGGGCGTCGGATTCGCCTGGCGAGACGTTCGGGATGGATCAGTCGGCGCAGACCGTGGGCGAGCTTCTTCGCGAGAATTTTCTCCCCGAAGACCAATTCGTCAACAGCTTCGCCCCGGCCTTGGTCAACACGGGTAGCGAAATAATCCTGTTCGACACCGGTATGGGACCTGGTGGGCGCCCGCAGGGAATGGGCCGACTTATCGAAGGACTGACCGCCGGCGGCTATACGCCGGAAGACGTAACCGTTGTGGTGCTGACTCACATGCACGGCGATCACATCGGCGGCCTCGTGGAGGATGACGGCAGCCCGGCCTTCCCGAATGCCCGCTATGTTGCGGGGCAGGTGGAATATGATTTCTGGACCGATCCTGCTCGGGTGGGAACGCCTGCCGAGAACGGTCATAAGGCGGTTCTCGACAAGGTGAAGCCGCTCGCCGAAAAGATGACCTTCATCGGAGGGGGCGAAGAGGTCGTGCCTGGCATCACCAGCATGGAGGCTTTCGGCCACACCCCCGGCCATCTGATCTTCAACGTGGAGTCTGACGGGCGCCGACTGATGATGACCGCAGACACCGCCAACCACTACGTTCTTTCGCTGCAGAGGCCGGATTGGGAGGTTCGCTTCGACATGGACAAGGAAATGGCGGCCGAGACCCGAAAGAAGGTTTTCGACATGATTGCAGCGGATAAGGTCGCGTTCCTTGGTTACCACATGCCGTTCCCGTCGGTCGGCTACGTGGAGAAGCTGGATACCGGATACCGCTTCGTCCCGAAGACCTACCAGTTCGAGATCTAATCCTTAGGATCTTCGGCAAACTCGCAGGCAAAGCGCCTGCGGGTTTTTGCTATTCCCTTCCCGTCATAACCGTGTTACCAGCCCTCGCCAACTTCCCATTCCCGAAGACCGCATCCGGCGCCTCCCGACCGGAAGGACTTCCTTTACTGAAGGAAATTGGCTCATGGCACGCATTATTGAATCGGCAACCGGCGCGGACGCGCTCACTTTTGACGACGTGCTGCTGCAGCCCGGTCATTCCGAGATTATGCCTGGCCAGACCGATATCGCCACGAGAATTGCCCAGGACATCGACCTCAACCTGCCGATCCTGTCGTCCGCCATGGACACGGTCACCGAAGGCCGGCTCGCGATTGCCATGGCACAGGCGGGCGGGATCGGCGTCATCCACCGCAACCTCAGCCCCAGCGAGCAGGCCGAGGAAGTCCGTCAGGTCAAGAAGTTTGAAAGCGGCATGGTTGTGAACCCGGTCACGATCGGGCCGGATGCGTCGCTCGCCGAGGCGCTCTCGCTGATGAAGATCCACGGGATCTCCGGCATTCCTGTCGTCGAGAACGGCGGTAATGGTGGCCAGAAGACGGGACGCCTCGTCGGCATTCTCACCAATCGCGATGTTCGCTTCGCCTCCGATCCGGCGCAGAAGATCTATGAGCTGATGACTCGTGAAAACCTCATCACGGTCAACGACAATGTCGACCAGTCGGAAGCCAAGCGGCTCCTGCACAAGCACCGGATTGAGAAGCTGCTGGTGGTGGACGGGCAGGGCCATTGCGTTGGCCTGATCACGGTCAAGGATATCGAGAAGTCGCAGCTCAACCCTAACGCTTCCAAGGATGCACAGGGGCGCCTGCGGGCAGCCGCGGCAATCAGCGTGGGGGATGATGGCTTCGAGCGCGCCGAACGGCTGATCGATGCCGGCGTCGACCTTTTGGTGGTCGATACTGCCCACGGTCATTCTCAGCGCGTCCTTGATGCGGTCACTCGGGTGAAGAAGCTCTCCAATTCGGTTCGCATCATGGCCGGCAATGTCGCCACCTCAGATGGAACCAAGGCACTGATCGATGCCGGCGCTGATGCTGTGAAGGTCGGCATCGGTCCGGGTTCGATCTGCACCACCCGCATCGTGGCAGGCGTCGGTGTTCCGCAGCTTGCAGCCATCATGGCAGCCGTCCAGGCTGCACAAGATAAGAACATCCCGGTTATTGCCGACGGCGGCATCAAGTTCTCGGGTGACCTCGCCAAGGCGATCGCCGCCGGTGCCTCGGCCGTGATGGTCGGGTCGCTGCTTGCCGGTACGGATGAAAGCCCCGGCGAGGTCTATCTCTACCAGGGCCGATCCTTCAAGGCATACCGCGGCATGGGCTCCGTCGGCGCCATGGCCCGCGGCTCGGCCGATCGCTACTTCCAGGCGGAAGTGCGTGACACGCTGAAACTCGTGCCTGAAGGCATTGAGGGCCAGGTACCCTACAAGGGACCCGTTTCCGCCGTCCTGCATCAGCTTGCCGGTGGCTTGAGGGCAGCCATGGGTTATGTCGGCGGTTCGAACATCCTTGAATACCAGGAAAGGGCCACCTTCGTGAGGATCTCTGGCGCTGGCCTACGAGAAAGTCACCCGCACGGCATCACCATCACCCGTGAAAGCCCGAATTATCCAGGCGGAGCCTGATCCCGACTAAGAGCGTCTGACGGAACATAAAAGCCATGGCAGCAGGCTGCCATGGCTTTTTTCATGCCTTTTCATCAGCGCCATGCCATACCTGTCGCAGTTCGAGCCCAGGAGCGGAAATGACATTCAGCACCATGATGATCTGGCCGATGATCGCGCACGCGTTCCTCGTCTTCGGCCTCTACTACCTTCTCTCCAGTCGCCGCATCGGCGCCGTCCGTGCCGGCACGGCCAGAGCAGAGCAATTCAAGGCAAACCTCGAGGAGCCGGTCGAGAGCCTGATCATCCACAACAACCTGAAGAACCAGTTCGAGCTCCCAGTTCTGTTTCATGCGGTCTGCCTGGCGCTTTACATCACGACGGCCGACAACGCGGTGACGGCGATGCTGGCCTGGGCCTTCGTGCTGTCGCGCTACGTCCACTCCTATGTCCACATCACCAGCAATCGGCTGCGCTACCGGCGGCCGATTTGGATCACCGGCTACTTCATTCTGATTGCACTTTGGATCTGGCTTGGCATCTGGCTCGCATTCAGCTGACGGCGTTTTGCGGTGGATCAACATCGCTACTGCTGATGTGCGCTAGGTCCTCTCACAAAACGCCGCCATGAGCGGCTTCCGTTTGAGAAGGGACCGCAGATGTCTGCAATGATGAAAGCCGCCGTGGTACGAGAGTTCCGCAAGCCGCTGGTGATCGAGGAGATGCCGATCCCCGAACCGGGCCCCGGACAGATCCTGGTGAAATACGAGGCCACCGGCGTTTGCCACACCGACCTGCACGCTGCCAACGGTGACTGGCCGGTGAAGCCAACCCGCCTTTCATTCCTGGCCATGAAGGCGTCGGCTATGTCGCAAAGCTGGGCGAAGGCGTATCTCGCATCAAGGAAGGTGACCGCGTCGGCGTCGCCTGGCTTCACACCGCCTGCGGATGCTGCACGCCTTGCCGCACCGGCTGGGAAACGCTGTGCGGCAGCCAGCAGAATACCGGCTATTCGGTGAACGGCACCTTCGCGCAATCTGGTCTCGCCGACCCCGATTTCGTCGGGCGTCTGCCGGACAAGCTGGAATTCGGCCCGGCCGCTCCCGTGCTCTGCGCTGGTGTCACCGTCTACAAGGGCCTGAAGGAAACAGAGGTGAAGCCCGGTGAATGGGTGGTGATCTCGGGCATCGGCGGCCTCGGCCACATGGCTGTGCAATATGCCAAGGCTATGGGAATGCACGTCGTTGCGGCCGACATCTTCGACGACAAGCTGGCGCTCGCGAAGAACCTCGGGGCTGACGTCGTCGTCAACGGCAAGGCCGACGATGCCGTCGAGCAGGTGCAGAGGCGACGGGTGGCGTGCATGGTGCGCTGGTGACGGCCGTTTCGCCCAAGGCCATGGAGCAGGCTTACGGATTCCTGCGCGCCAAAGGCACCATGTCGTTGGTCGGCCTGCCGCCTGGGTACATCTCGCTACCGGTCTTCGACACGGTGCTGAAGCGCATCACGGTGCGCGGCTCGATCGTCGGCACAAGGCAGGACCTTGAGGAGTCGCTGCAATTCGCCGGCGAGGGCAAGGTCGCCTCCCACTTCTCCTGGGACAAGATCGAGAACATCAACGAGATCTTCCATCGCATGGAAGAGGGCCGGATCGATGGCCGCGTCGTCCTAGACCTCGCAGCCTGAGCTTTCACGCTAACGTGTCACCCGTGTTGGGGCCGGATGATCTAGCTTGAGTCATCCGGCCCTTCGCCGCTTGGTGCGGGGCGTTGCCCAACGGAGGAGCGTGTCATGGAAAAGCCGACGATCACCCAGGCGATGATCAACGCCTACGACGAGTATACCCACCTCACTCTCGACCGCCGCCGCTTCATGGAGAAGCTCACCGCCCTGGCAGGCTCCGGAGCGGCCGCCGCCGCGATCGCTCCGATGCTTGCAGCGAGCGGAGCGCGCGCCCAGATCGTACCGGAGGACGATGATCGCCTGACGGCCGAGGATGTGACCTATCCGGGGGCAGAAGGCGAGATGAAGGGCTACCTCGTGCGCCCGAAGGATGCCGCAGGGGACTTGCCTGCGGTCATCGTCATCCACGAGAACCGGGGGCTTAATACCCATATCCGCGACGTGGCACGCCGCATGGCCTTGGAAGGTTTTGTCACCCTGGCGCCGGATTTCCTATCGCCGCAGGGAGGGACGCCGTCAGACGAGGATCAGGCGCGGCAGATGTTCTCCTCGCTCGACGCTGACCAAACCACGGCCAATGCCGAGGCGACCCGTGTGTATCTCTCGGAACTCGATGGAACGAACGGCGAGGTGGGCGCGGTGGGCTTCTGCTGGGGTGGTGGCCTCGTCAACCGATTGGCCACGAAGTCTCCGGAGCTGGGTGCAGGCGTCGCCTATTACGGCTCGCAGCCACCGGTCGGAGACGTTCCGGACATCGAAGCGCCGCTGATGCTTCATTATGCGGGCCTCGACGACCGGATCAATGCCGGCATCGACGCGTATCGGGCGGCACTGGAGGAAAACGGCAAGGTCTTCGAGATCCATGTCTATGACGGCGTCAACCATGCCTTCAACAATGATACTTCGGCGGCGCGCTACAACAAGGAAGCGGCGGATCTCGCCTGGCAGCGGACGGTAGAGTTCTTCAAGACCCATCTATCTTGATGGCCGGGGCAAGGGCGACCGGCCGCCTCAGCGGTTTGCTGGGGCGCAGCCCGAGATGGCTTCTGCGAGTGCCTTCATCTCGTCGCGCCGCCCGCTCGATCTGCGCCAGATCAACCCGATCTCCCGCGAAGGGGCCGGGTCTGCGAAGGGCACGATGCGGATATCGTTGCGTGCCGTTTCGGTCGGGATCGCCATCTCGGGGATCAGCGTCATTCCCATGTCGTGCGACACCATCTGCAAGAGCGTCGTCATCGACGTGGCGCCGAAGTTCACGAGGCTGCGCTTGCCTGCCGTGCCGCAGACCGAAAGCGCCTGTTCACGCAGGCAATGGCCTTCCTCCAGAAGCAGCAGGCGATCGACATCGACCTGGGTCTCCGTCAGCGGCGACATCAGGACCGCTTCGGCGTTGTTGGCGATAGCCATGAAAAATCGGTCGGTGAACAGGGAGACGGTCTCCAGGCCGTCGCCCTGAACCGGAAGCGCTGCGATTACGGCATCGAGCTTGCCGTCCTGCAGGTCGATGATCAGCCGATCCGTCACCGCCTCTTTCAGCTCGAGTCCCAGGGAGGCGGAAAGCTCCCGCAGGCAAGGAACGAGCTTCGGCACGAGGTAGGGGGCGACGGTCGGGATGATGCCGATGCGCACCAGGCCGTCCAGCATACCACTGCTGCTGCGCCGGAGGCCTTCCAGTCGTTCGACCTGCTCAAGGATTGAAGACACCTGTTGCAGGACCTCCTCTCCGTCGCGCGTGAGAAGGATGCCATTGCGCTTTCGCTCCACCAGGCGCACGCCGAGCGTCTGCTCCAGATCCAGGATCTGGGCAGATAGCGCAGGCTGACTGATATGCGCGGCTTCGGCCGCTCGCCCGAAATGACGTTCCTTCGCAAGGGCCGCGAAATAGCGCATCTGCCGGAGCGTTAGTCCCATAGGAAATTCCGATCGAAAGTCGCAGAAAATAATATTGGAAACTATGGAACCGCAGTGCGATGGTCAACGGGTAGCCTAGAATGGTTCCAGATTTTCAAACAGGGGAGACACGCGATGTCTGATCGTCCCACGATGACGACGACGGCCGGTGCGCCGATACCGGACAACCAGAACACCATGACCGCCGGCCCGCGCGGCGGGGTCATGCTGCAGGATTACCAGCTGATCGAGAAGCTGGCCCACCAGAACCGCGAGCGTATTCCGGAGCGCGTCGTCCACGCCAAGGGTTGGGGCGCCTACGGTACACTGAAGATCACCGGCGACATTTCCAAATACACCAAGGCGAAATGTCTGCAGCCGGGCGCGGAAACACCAATGCTCGCCCGCTTCTCCACCGTTGCCGGTGAAATGGGCGCCGCCGACCACGAGCGGGACGTCCGTGGATTTGCGTTGAAGTTCTACACGCCGGACGGCAACTGGGATCTCGTCGGCAACAACACGCCGGTCTTCTTCATTCGCGACCCGCTGAAGTTCCCCGATTTCATTCATACCCAGAAGCGCCACCCGCGCACAAACCTCCGTTCGGCAACGGCCATGTGGGACTTCTGGTCGCTGTCGCCGGAAAGCCTGCACCAGGTCACCATCCTGATGTCCGACCGCGGTCTGCCGGTCGACCCGATGCACATGAACGGTTACGGCTCGCATACCTATTCGTTCTGGAACGACGCCGGCGAGCGCTACTGGGTCAAGTTCCACTTCAAGACTGAGCAAGGCCACAAGCACTTCACCAACGAGGAAGGCGAAGCCCTGATCGGCAAGACCCGTGAAGGCTATCAGGAAGCCCTCTTCGGCGGCATCGAGCGCGGCGAGTTCCCCCGCTGGAAGGTGCAGGTCCAGATCATGACGGAGGAGCAGGCGGATAACACCTCCTACAATCCCTTCGACCTCACCAAGGTCTGGCCGCATGCGGAATTCCCGCCGATCGACATCGGTGTGATGGAGCTGAACCGCAATGCGGACAACTACTTCGCCGAAATCGAGCAGGCCGCGTTCTCGCCGTCGAACATCGTGCCCGGCATCAGCCATTCGCCGGACAAGATGCTGCAGGCTCGCGTGTTCTCCTATGCCGACGCCCACCGCTACCGCCTCGGCACGCACTACGAGAACATCCCCGTGAACCAGCCGCGCTGCCCGGTCCATCACTATCATCGCGATGGCCAGATGAACACTTACGGCGGCCTGCGCACCGGCAACCCGAACGCCTATTACGAGCCGAACTCCGTCAACGGCCCGTTCGAAGATGCCTCCGCCAAGGAGCCGCCGCTGAAGATCTCCGGCGACATGGCCCGCTACAACCATCGCGAAGGCAACGACGACTATTCGCAGCCGCGGGCTCTCTTCAATCTCTTCGACGAGGGGCAGAAGGGCCGTCTGTTCTCCAACATCGCGGCAGCGATGGGTGGGGTCCCGGGTGAGATCGTCGAGCGGCAGCTGGCGCACTTCAAGCTCGTGCATCCGGACTATGAAGCTGGCGTCCGCGCAGCGCTTGAGCGTCTCCACGGCTACAAGGCCGACACGATTTCAGCACAGCCCACCGCCGCCGAATAACATCGGTATGTGCTGAAAAGGAAACCGGGGCTTCGGCCCCGGTTTTTTGTTGCCTACCAGCTTGTCGCCATCTGTCCTGCGCGAACCTTCAGCGCACGCGCGATGCCCTTCGGCTCCGCATCCAGATCGTCCGGCACCACGGCCGGAGAAATATTGTCGAGGCAGGCGGCGATGTGGTCGGTGATGGCGTTCATCAGCGAAGGTGACAGACCCGGCCGCTTCATCAGGCCGATCTGCACCGGCGGAAGCGGCGGAAAACCATCGCTGGACGTCAGCACCTTCATCCCCGGCCGCAGCGCCGATTCCGGCAGCACGGAGACAGCCATGCCGGCGAGCACCGCAGCGGCAACAACCGTCGACGACCAGCTGGTGAACAGCACCTGATATTCCCGCCCATCCGCATCCAGCGCCGAGCAGGCAAGCTGGCGCCAGAGGCAGTCGCGGCGGCCGACCGCAAGCGGCACCGGCGCATCATCACGCAGCGGGTGGTTGGCGGAGGCAACCCAGCAGAGAGGTTCTGTCCGCACCACGTCCGAGATGCGGGCCCGCGGGTTGTGGGTCACGAGAGCAATGTCCAGTTCGCCCCGTGCCATCCGCTCGGCCAAGCTCGCCGAGTTTTCGCAGACGATATAGAGCTCGACGTTCGGATGGGTCTTGGCAAAGCGACCGATGATCTCCGGCATGTAGCGGTCGGCGTAATCGTCCGGCGTGCCGATCCTGAGCGTCCCCTCCAGCCGGTTGTCGTCGAAGGCGGCGATCGCCTCGTTATTCAGCCGGATGATGCGCCGCGCGTAGTTGAGGAGCTTCTCGCCCTCGGCCGTCAGGCGGTTGCCGCGACCGTCCTTGGCAAACAGCTGCTTGCCGATCCGCTCCTCCAGCCGCCGCATCTGCATGGAGACGGCAGACTGCGTCTTGAAGACGCGATCGGCGGCCTTCGTGAAGCTGCCGGTGTCGACGATGGCAAGAAAGGTGTGGAGCTGGTCGATATCGAGAGGAGCTGACATGGCACGATCATCCATCAGAGTAGCTGATGACAATCATTAGAAACATTCGTTGGACTGATCAATACCGTCTGCTGCATAAACGAGGCTGTAATCATGACATCGGGTGCTTTCGGGCACTCGCAGCCCTGACCACCTTTCCGCAGGACCTCCGTGGAAGGGACGGTCTTTCTCGTGCCGATGGAAAGGATACGATCGTGCGCACGACCCAGATAGTTGAACTCGACCTCGTTCAGGAGCGTCCGGCCCCGCGCGGCTACGCCTCCGTTACGTTGGCTCTGACGGGCTATGTCTGGCGTGTGCTCCGCAACCGATGGCTGGCGAACCGGCTGCATGACCTCGACGACCGCCAGCTCGACGACATCGGCCTGACCCGGCACGACGTGATGAAGGCCACCCATGGCTCCGGCCTCTTCGACGATCCCTCTGCCCTTCTGGCGGAATCGGCGCGGCGCCGGGCTCGCACCAGGTTTCAGCGCCTTTCGCGCAACTGAGTGATTTTCCCCGCAGGGTGATAGCCAATAGCCCTGCCGCTTGCCCGGCCCGGACCTCCCGGCCGGGCTTTTTTATGCCTTGTCGTCGCCGTCGGCTGTCGGCTGTCCTGCAGGCTTGCCGCCGAGATAGGTCTCGAAGATCGATTCCATGTTCTTCTGGTAAGCCTTCTGCACTTCAAGGCCGCTGTCGAACATGCCGGTCAGCGCCTCGACATAAGGATTGGTTTCCGTCTTGCTCTCTGACTGCTCGGGGTTCTTGCCTGCGCCTGTCATCGAACTCGACATCATCCCCTGGAATGCCTGCATGAAGGGATTGTCGGCGAATGGATTGGGATGAGCCTTGGTCGTAGGACTGGACGGGCGATCGAGGCCCCAGGCGGCGCGGACACCCTTCACGAAAGGATTGTCGAAAACGTCCGCAGGGCCGTTCGGCGGACTCTGCTTCGGCTGCATGCCGAGGCTCTCCAGCCATGGCTTGGTCATCTGACCCATGGGCGTGGAAGCAAACATGTCCGCTCCCTGCTGCATCTGCCCCGTCGCCTGCTTGAACATTCCGCCCATCAACATGTCGGCCATGGCCGGCATCATGTTGCGCAGCACGTCCTGGCCCAGCCCCGTAAGTTGCGCCGCCTGTGCGGCAACCGCGCGCGAGACCTCCGGAGATCCGAACAGCTTGTCCAGCACCGCATTGCCGTCTGCCGTGCCCTGAGGAGTGAAAGCCTTGCCTAGGTCCTCGAAATACTTCGCATACGAACCGGACATCATCGTGCTCATCAACGACGAGAAGTCGTACGGGCTTGTGGCTGTCCGCTTGAAGCCTGAGGAGAAAGCGGGCGTCAGCGCCGCCATCGCCTGCGCAGCCTGTTCCTGCGCCAGATTGAACTGCTTTGCCATCGCCTCCATGGCGGCCCCGTTCTGTGCCTTCAGCATCATGTCGAACAGTGGCAGCATGGCGCGTCCTTTCCAGTTGGCTTGATAAGCCAATATATCCGGAAAGTTAGCGACGGGAACCGCTTTTTCGGGGCGGGCGGGTCAGTACTTGAATTCGTCGAAAATCGGCTCGACCGACTGCTGCCAGCGGCCGTTGTAAAGCATCAGCAGATCATCGGCCATGGTGGCCTTCTTTGCCAGCACCTCGTCCAGCGTCGTCAGGAACACCGTCTCGTCCTGGCCCTCGCTGTTCAGCCGCTTGCGCGCTGCAAGGCCGGAGCGGGAGATCTCCACGACCGCCTTCGCTACCGCCAGAAGCGACCGGCCCGCGACTTCGGCCTTCAGCGCCTTTGCCGGCACGACGTCCCGCAACTGCAGCACGTCCTCAAAACTCCAGCCGGCAGTCAGTTCCTCGGCTGCGGCCAGTGCCGAGTCGTCATAGAGCAGTCCGACCCAGAAGGCAGGCAGGGCGCAGATGCGCCGCCACGGTCCGCCATCGGCGCCGCGCATTTCCAGGAAGCGCTTCAGCCGCACGTCGGGAAAGAGCGTCGAGAGGTGATTGGTCCAGTCGCCCATCGTCGGCTGCCAGTCGGCAATTTCGCCCTTCAGCGCCCCGTTCATGAACTGCCTGAAGGTGACATGGGTGCAGTCGTGGTACTTGCCGTCGCGGACGACGAAATACATCGGCACGTCGAGGGCCCATTCCACGTAATCTTCGAAGCCGAAGTCATTGTTGAAGACGAAGGGAAGCAGGCCGGAGCGCTGGTTGTCCGTATCGCGCCAGATGTCGCCGCGCCAGGAAAGAAGCCCGTTCGGCTTTCCTTCGGTAAACGGGGAGGAGGCGAAGAGCGCCGTGGCGACGGGCTGCAGCTTCATCGAAAGCCGCATCTTGCGCGCCATGTCTTCCTCGGACGAAAAGTCGAGGTTCACCTGGATGGTGCAGGTGCGATACATCATGTCCAGACCCTTTGCGCCAACCTTGGGCATGTAGCGGGTCATGATCTCGTAGCGGGATTTGGGCATGCGCGGCGTCTCGTCCAGCCGCCACTTCGGGCTGCCGCCGATGCCGAGGAAATGGATTCCCATGGGCTCCGCCACTTCCCGCAGCACATCGAGATGCCGGTTTGACTCCGAGCAGGTCTCATGGATGGTCTCGAGCGGCGCACCGGAGAGTTCGAACTGACCGCCGGGTTCGATCGAAATCGCGCCCATTCCCGAACGGTCAGCGAGGCCGATGATGTTGTCCCCGTCCGTGATGGGGTCCCAGCCGAGCTTGGCCTGCATGCCCCTCAGCAATGCTGAAATGCTGGCCTCTCCGGCATAGTGAACGGGACTGTTGTCTGAGTAGAAAAAGGCAAATTTCTCGTGCTCCGTCCCGAGCCGAAAGTCTTCCTTCGGTCGCGCGCCGCTGGCAAGGTAGGCGGAAAGCTCGGACACCGAAGTCAGCGGTGTCTGGTCGGTGGTGTCACGGGCCATGGGATGTACCTTATAGGGCCGACAGAACTGTCGCGTCCGGCTGCTTTAACCGGATTGAGGTGCTGTTCAAGTCAATTTCTTTCAAGATGCTTTCAGAAAAGCAAGGCGCTGTATCATCGCCAGTCGCCGATGGCGGCCTGAATGACGGCCAGCGCTGCGACCGCGGCGGTATCGGCGCGCAAGATACGCGGTCCCAATGGTATGGGCGTGACGAAATCGCAGCCGCGCAACAGGCTGCGTTCCTCCTCCGAAAAGCCTCCCTCCGGACCGACGAGAAGCGCCAGCTGTTTCTCTTGGATCCGGTTCAGGATGGGGAGGGGGGCCTGGCTCTCTTCGCCTTCGTCGCAGAAGACGACGCGCCGCTGCTTGGGCCAGTTGTCCAGGACGTCGCGGAGTTTGCGCGGCGGCGCAATCGTCGGGATCGAGAGGATGCCGCATTGCTCGGCCGCCTCCACGACGTTTGCCTGCAGTCGGTCCAGATTGGTGATCTTGCCTTGCACGTGTTGCGTCATCACTGGCTGGAGAAGCCCGGCACCCATCTCCACCGCCTTCTGAACCATGTAGTCGAGCCGCCCGACCTTGAGCGGAGCGAACAGGTAGTGAAGGTCTGGAGCCGGGGGCTGCGGCCGCGTCTGCTCTTTGGCTTCGATCAGCAGCTTCTTGCGCGTTGGGAAGGAAAGCTCCGCCGCCCACTCGCCGTCGCGGCCGTTGAAGGCGAGAATCTGCCCACCGTCGGTGAGACGCAACACGTTGGCGAGATAGTTGAACTGCTCCGAACTGGCCTCGACCGATGCGCCGGGGAACAGAGCCGCATCGATGAACAATCGCTGCATCCGAAAGTTGGCACGCATTCCGGCAACCCCAAGCCGTTCAAATGAAGAGCAGAGACATAACCCAATAGAGAACAGCCGCAAGCCCGCCGGCTGCCGGAACGGTAATCACCCAGGCCGCAACGATGGTCATGAAGTGCGAGCGCCGGACGAGGTAGCGGCGGCGCAGCTCTTCGGCATTACGCTCCGGGCGTTCCTCGATTTCCCAGCGATCGGCCTTCATCTTCATGTATTCAACACGCCGCTTGGAGTTGCGCGTGTACCATTCTCGGAAGAATCCCACGCCAAAGACGGCGCCAACGGCGATATGCGTGGAGCTAACAGGCATTCCCAGCCAGGAAGCCACGATGACCGTCAGTGCTGCGGAAAGGGATACGCAGAAGGCACGCATCGGATTGAGCTTGGTGATTTGCTCGCCGACGAGCCGGATGAGGCGAGGGCCGAACAGAAGGAGACCGACGGAGATGCCGAAGGCCCCGATCACCATGACCCAGATGGGGATGGACACGGAACTGCTAACACCATTGCCCTGTGCCACCGATACGATAGCCGCCAGCGGACCGATCGCATTCGCCACGTCATTGGCGCCATGGGCGAAGGAAAGGAGCGCCGCGGCGCAGATCAGCGGGATCTGAAACAGCTTTCGCAGCGACTGGTTGCGGTTTTCCAGCCCCTCCGACTGACGCCGGATCAACGGGATGCTTATCCCCCAGATAAGCAGGCCGCAGCCAAGGCCTATCGCCGACGCTGTCGAGAGGGGAACATCGAACAACTGGCGAAGGCCTTTCAGCGCCAAATAGGCGGAGAACGCACCGGCCATGACGCCGAGCAGGACAGGCACCCATCTGCGGGCAGAGGCAATCTTGTCGTGCCGGTAGATGATGAACTCCTTGATGAAGGCAAGGAAGAGTGCCGCAACGACGCCGCCCATCACAGGCGAGATCACCCAGCTTGCGGCGATCCCGGCCATCTGCGGCCAATCCACAGCCGAGGCTCCAGCCGCCGCGATTCCGGCACCGAGAACACCGCCGACAACGGCATGGGTGGTCGATACGGGGGCGCCAATCCAGGTAGCGAGGTTCACCCAAAGGGCAGAAGAAAGCAGGGCCGCCATCATCGCCCAGATGAACATGTCAGTGCTGCCGAAGAGGGCAGGGTTGACGATCCCCTTCGATACCGTCTCTACCACGTCGCCGCCGGCGATCATCGCGCCCGCCGTCTCGAAGACGGCCGCAATCGCCAGCGCAAGCCCCATGGACATGGCGCGGGAGCCGACGGCAGGGCCAACATTGTTGGTGACGTCGTTCGCCCCGATGTTCATCGCCATATAGGCGCCGACGGCAGCCGCCGCGACGACAACGACAGCCCCGGGCTTGCCGATCACGTAGACGGCAGCAAACATCGTCGCTGCAACCAGGAAGATCAGCGCGATGCCGGGCCCCGCCAGTCCGCGGGAAACATTTTGGGTGGCGGCTTCAACGGAGGTGATCTTGTCGAGGTCCTTGTCAAGCGTCTGCTTGACGAGGTGCGGTGGCTGCTGTGCCATCGGGGATCCTTTTGTCCCGGGTGCGGCAGATCCGCGCCCGTGGCTGTCAGTCGAGGAGGGGCCTCAAAAGGCGAGGCCGCACAGGCGGTCGACCTACTGGCATTGCCGCCGGATTGCAATATGACAGTTTTGTGACAGTTGGCGCGTCAACCGGCAGCGGCAGTCTTCGGCACTGGCGCACAGGCTCTGGTGTCGAAAACCTCGAACAGCGCTTTGAGTTCCGGCTCGTTCACACGTTTTGCAGCCTCTTGCGTGCTCACCCAGTCCAGCCGACGGCTTCCCTTCTCGGGGAAGTTCTTCAGCATCTCCTGCACCTCGAGCACGTGGACCTGGACGCGCACCGGGATTTTCAGGCCGGTCCGGAGCGCCTTGTTGTAGTGATAGTAGCCCAGAGGTTCCTTCTCGACCTTCCCCTTGACGCCCGCTTCCTCATAGGCTTCGCGCTCAGCCACAGCATGCGCCTTCTTCGCGGGCATCGGCCAACCCTTAGGAATGACCCATCGACCGGTATCCCGGCTGGTCAGCAGCAGCACCTCGATCTCTCCCTGTTTCTTCTTCATCCGGTAGCAGAGCGCAGCATACTGCTGCTTGGGCGGGCGCCGCAGCATCAGGCCGACATCTGTCTTGAGGCGGGAAAAAAAGTTCAAGGCGGTTCGCTCCTTATGCTGATTCTTCTAACATGAACACGCGTTCAAGTCGCGTTCTGTGAGCGTCTTCTTTTTAAGCATGATCATGAATATAGTGCAGGGCCTGCGATCGGTCAGGGCGGTAGCGGCGCAAAATCACAGGAAACTGATCGTGCATCCTGCTTTTGGCCACGAAGTGGGAGGATCCGCTGGCATGGCCTTGGATGGTAAGCCATGTTAAGCGCGATAATTGCTCTCGGATGAGGGCGGCCGGCGGGAGGTGAGGATGTCGGAAGCAATCAGGTTCCTGGAACCGCGAACAGCCGTCGTGGCACGGCGCGCAACGATCATCGGCGATCTTGTCGATCTGCTGCCTCCTGAGTGCGTTGTTCACGAGGCGCGCGAACTGGTTCCCTTCGAGACCGACGCCTTCGTCGCCTATCGCCGCCTGCCGCTGGCTGTCGTCCTGCCGAAGACGACCGAGCAGGTGGCAGCGGTGATGAAATACTGCCATCGTTACGGCATCCCGGTTGTGCCACGGGGTGCAGGAACCTCCCTGTCCGGCGGCGCCATCCCGCAGGAGGATGCGGTGGTGCTCGGGCTCTCCAAGATGACCCGTATCCTGGAGGTCGATCCGGCAAACCGAACGGCAACCGTCCAGGCCGGCGTGACCAACCTCAGCATTTCTGAAGCCGTCAGCCCGGAGGGATTCTTCTATGCCCCGGATCCGAGCTCGCAACTCGCCTGCACGATCGGCGGCAATATCGGCATGAACTCGGGTGGCGCGCACTGTCTGAAATACGGCGTTACCACCAACAATCTGCTCGGCGTGAAGATGGTGCTGGTCGACGGCACAGTGATCGAACTGGGTGGCAAGCATCTGGATGCGGCGGGCTACGATCTTCTCGGCCTCGTCTGTGGCTCGGAGGGACAGCTCGGGATTGTCACCGAGGCGACCGTGCGGCTGATTGCAAAACCCGAGGGCGCGCGACCGGTGTTATTCGGCTTCAACACGTCAGAAGAAGCTGGCGCCTGCGTGGCCGACGTGATCGGTTCCGGCATCATTCCGGTGGCGATCGAGTTCATGGACAAGCCCGCAATCGAGATCTGCGAAGCCTTTGCGCAGGCGGGCTACCCGCTCGACGTCGGCGCTCTGCTGATCGTCGAGGTCGAGGGTTCGGAGGCCGAGATGGAGGCGATGCTCAAGAAGATCGTCGATATCGCCGGCCGCCACGGCGTCAGAACCGTACGCGAAAGCCAAAGTGCCACCGAAGCGGCGCTGATCTGGAAAGGCCGCAAATCCGCGTTCGGAGCGACCGGCCGGATCTCCGACTACATCTGCATGGACGGCACGGTGCCGCTCGGCAAGCTCTCCTATGTGCTAGAGAAGACATCCGAGATCGTTGAACGCTTTGGTCTGCGCGTTGCCAACGTCTTCCATGCCGGCGATGGCAACATGCATCCTCTGATCCTCTTCAACGCCAACGACCCGGAAGATGCCGCGCGCGCCGAAGAAGCGGGCAACGAGATCCTCAAGCTGTGCGTCGATGCTGGTGGCTGTCTGACGGGTGAGCATGGGGTTGGGATCGAGAAGCGCGACCTCATGCGCCACCAGTATTCGGAAGCCGATTTGAACCAGCAGATGGCGGTGCGCGCGGCCTTCGATCCGGACTGGATCCTCAATCCTTCCAAGGTGTTTCCGCTTGAGGGGCGACCGGCCGCATGACGCTGACGCCGCACACGGAAAATGATGCCGCCTATGTCATCCGCAATGCCGCATCGAGAGGAACGACGCTGTCCATCGTGGGCGGTGGAACCCGCAGCGGTTTCGGCAACAGTGTTATCGCCGAGGAGATCCTGAGCTCCTCGGCGCTGAGCGGAATTGTCGACTACGAGCCGGCTGAAATGGTGATGACGGCCAAGGCCGGAACGCCTGTCGCGGAGATTGAAGCTCTGCTGGCGGCCAACAGGCAGATGATGAGCTTCGAACCCATGGACCATCGTGCCGTGATGGGAACCGCGGGGGAGCCGACGATCGGTGGTGTCTTCGCCGCCAACGTTTCCGGCCCCCGGCGGTTCGTTGCCGGCGCCGCACGCGACAGCCTGCTCGGCATTCGCTTCGTCAATGGCCGCGGCGAGATCATCCGCGCCGGCGGGCGGGTGATGAAGAACGTCACCGGGCTCGATCTGGTCAAGCTGCTTGCCGGCTCCCACGGCACGCTCGGTTTCCTCACGGAAGTCACCTTCCGCATTCTGCCCGTGCCGGAAACGGTGGAGACGATCGTCGTTTCGGCCCTTGACGACCATTCAGCGACCCAGGCGATGGCAGCAGCGATGGCCATGCCCGTCGAAGTCTCCGGCGCGGCCCACCTGCCGCAAACCGTACGCGCACGGTTTCTTGATGGCCAACTGCCGGAGGGGGAGGCAACAGTGCTCCGCCTCGAAGGTCTGGAAGCGTCGGTGTCCGTGCGTTCTGAAAAGCTAGGGGATATGATGCGGCGCTTCGGAGCGGTTTCCCGGCTGGGGCCGGAGCCCAGCCGCAATCTTTGGCAGGAAATCCGGGACGTTGCTCCCTACAAGGGCTTGCCAAAAAAGCCGCTCTGGCGGGTTTCGGCTGCGCCGTCCGTCGGGCATCAGCTGGTTGCAGCCCTCCGTCTGGAGGCCGGAATAGACGCCTTCTATGACTGGCAGGGCGGCCTTGTCTGGATGCAGATGGAGGGAGATCCGGAGGAGCAGCGGCTGCGGCGCTATATCAAGGCGCTGGGCGGCGGCCATGCCACACTGGTGCGTGCGCCGGATGCGGTGAGAGCGCAGCTTGCGGCTTTCCATCCGGAAGGGGATGCCGTTGCGACGCTCTCTGCGCGAATTAAGCAGAAGCTTGATCCTGGCGGCATCTTCAACCCGGGCAAGATGGCGGGAGTATAATTTGCAGACCAATTTTACCGCCGAACAGCTTGCGGATCCGCAGGTGGCGGAGTCGGAAAAGATCCTGCGGCGCTGCGTGCATTGCGGCTTTTGCACCGCGACCTGTCCCACCTATGTGACGCTCGGAAACGAGCTCGACAGCCCGCGCGGCCGAATCTACCTGATCAAGGACATGCTCGAGAACGGTCGCGCGGCCGATGCCCAGGTGGTGACGCACATTGATCGCTGCCTGTCCTGCCTTGCCTGCGTTACGACCTGTCCGTCTGGCGTCGATTACATGCACCTCGTTGACCATGCGCGCGTGCACATCGAAAAGACCTACCGGCGGCCGCTGATCGACCGCATGATCCGCAACGTGCTCGCGGCGGTGCTCCCCTATCCGAAACGTTTCCGGACCGCCCTGGCGCTCGCCAAGGTGAGCCGCCCGCTCGCCCCGCTGTTCGACCGCCTGTCCCCGCTCAAACCGCTCGCAGCCATGCTGAAGCTTGCCCCGACGGGAACGTTGCGGAAGTCGGATGCCACGCAGCCGGGCAGCCGCGCGCCAAAAACGGAGCGGCGTGGCCGCGTTGCGATCTTGAGCGGCTGCGCCCAGCCTGTGCTCGATCCCGGAATTAACGAAGCGACCATACGGCTGCTGACCCGCCTGGGCGTGGAAGTGGTGGTGCCGCAAGGCGAGGGTTGCTGTGGCGCGCTTGTTCATCACATGGGGAAGGAAGATCCCGCCCTCGATTTCGCCCGCTCCAATGTCGATGCCTGGACTCGTGAAATCGAAGGGGGCGGGCTCGATGCCATCATCATCACGACCTCCGGCTGTGGGACCACGGTCAAGGATTACGGACACATGCTCCGGCTTGATCCGCGTTATGCAGAAAAGGCTGCTCGCGTTGCGTCACTCGCCAAGGACATAACAGAGTATTTGGCGACGCTCGATCTTCCGACACTGGAAAGCCGCGGGCTTACCGTCGCCTACCATTCTGCCTGCTCGATGCAGCACGGTCAGAAGATCACGATGGCGCCGAAGAACTTGCTGAAGAACGCCGGCTTCGTCGTTCGCGACCCGCCGGAAGGCCATCTCTGTTGTGGTTCGGCTGGAACCTATAATATCATGCAGCCAGAGATCTCGGCACAGCTCAAGGCCCGCAAGGTGCGCAATCTTGAAGCGACACGGCCGGACGTGATTGCCACGGGCAATATCGGTTGCATGACCCAGATCGGCACCGGCACCGCCATCCCGATTGTCCACACTGTTGAACTGCTCGACTGGGTCTATGGTGGCCCGAAGCCGTCGCGGCTCGCATTAAGAAAAGCCGGCGCCAGGGCCGGCGTCTCGTTATAGAGCTATTTTGATGGTCTAGCGTCGAATTTCTGCCGTTCATCGAGTGGATCACGCGACAGAACGGAGGCGGGGTTTCCGGGAGGCGCGCTGCACATCGCGTCCAATTCATCAGCCGCCAAAGAGCGTCCGGAAGATGTCGATCCCACGATCCTGGAAGGCAACGTCTCCGTGCTTGTTGCCGGGGCCGACAACAACGACCTTGGTGCCGACCGGTGCCCGCTCGTAGAGGTGCTCGACGTCCTTGTTCATCATTCGGATGCAGCCCGATGACAGGTTGAGGCCAATCGACCAAGGTTGGTTGGTGCCGTGGATGCGGAAGATCGTGTCGCGGCCACCCTTGTAGAGGTACATGGCGCGGGCACCGAGCGGATTGTCCGGCCCGCCCTTCTGGACGGCAGGCAGCATGTGACCGCGAGCCGCCTCGCGGCGCCGCATTTCCGCGGGCGGCGTCCATGATGGCCACTCCGCCTTGCGGCCGATCTTCACGACTCCCGACCAGCCGAAGCCTTCGCGCCCAACGCCGATCCCGTAGCGGGTCGCCCGGTTCTTGCCCTCCACGTAGTAGAGGAACTTGTTATGGGTATCGACGATGATCGTGCCGGGCGCTTCATTGGTGGAAAAGCGCACCATCCGACGCTTGTATTTCTCCGGCACGGCGCGGTTGCGCATCGAAGGTGCCACGTCGCTCGCCGTCGTCGCCGGCCGGGCTCCGGAACTTTGAGCCGGAGCCTCGCTCGCCATCATCGCCGCCATAACGCTGGCGACGATCATCAATGTCCTGGTTCTCATCTTACCCCTCTTGCCGCTCTGCGGTGAATGGGGAGCAAGATGTCCCCGCATATGACAAACGGCAAGCGGAGGACGTGAATCGCGAGGTCCCTCGGACAAGAAACCGACCGCGCCGTGGCGGAGCGGCCACAATTGTCACATGACGATGACCTTGGCACCGACCGATACCCGCTCGTAAAGGTCGACCACATCTTCATTGCGCATCCTGATGCAACCGGAGGAGACGGCGCTGCCGATGGTCCACGGGGCATTGGTTCCGTGGATGCGGTAAAGCGTTGAGCCGAGATACATGGCGCGCGCGCCAAGTGGGTTCGCAGGTCCACCTTCCATGCTTGCCGGCAGGAAATGGCCCTTTGCGGCTTCACGAGCGATCATCTCTTTGGGCGGAACCCAGCGCGGCCACTCCGCCTTTCGGGTGACCTTGTGGGTCCCCGCCCACTCAAAGCCCGGCTTTCCTACGCCAACGCCGTAGCGACGCGCCTGTCCGTTGCCCGTGACCAGGTAGAGAAAGCGGTTGTTGGTGTCGATGACGATCGTCCCAGGAGCATGTTTCGTCTCATAGGTCACCGTCTGCGGCAGGAACTGAGGTTCGATCTGGCCGCGGATCACCTTGTTCGGTCGAAAGCCCGCCTGCTGGACGTTGCGCGGGCGTGCATCGGCTTCATTGCGGCTGCGCGGGGGAAAGAGGCTGCGGGTCCCTGCTGTACGACTCGGATAGACCACCGGCCTGACGCTGCCACCACCAAGCTGCATCACCCATGGTGCCGTGAGATCTGGGCTGACGATCACCGGAGGCCGCTCCCGATAGCGGTCATTCGCCTGCGCCAGGGTGGCAAAGGCAGGAAGAAGGCCGATGGCCAGCATAAGCATCTTGTTCATCGTCGGATCCACTCGCTACACATGCACCGATGGGGCGTTCTTCGCCCGGTTCGCAGATCACGCTGCCAACGGAGAACGATGGAACCGTAAACGGGTGGCGATTCAAATGCGTCGCTGGCTCTAAACCTTTCAGCAGGGTTACCAGCCGGTTTGGGGACATGGTTGACCAAGGCTGAAAACGAAGCGATGGCCATTAACGAGGGGACACGATGGAAAAGACCGGCATCATCATAGGCGAAGACGGGCTTTCCCGCTGTTTCTGGCACGGAGGGTTGGACGACTATCGCCGCTACCATGACGAGGAGTGGGGGCGGCCGGTGACCGATGACGTCCGGTTGTTCGAAAAGATCTGCCTCGAAGGTTTTCAGTCGGGGTTGTCGTGGCTGACGATCCTGCGCAAGCGGGAGAACTTCCGGGCCGCCTTCGCTGGCTTCGATTTTGAGAAGGTGGCATCGTTCGACCAGGACGACGTGGAGCGGTTGGTGGCCGATGCAGGGATCATCCGCCACCGTGGCAAGATCGTCTCGACCATCAACAACGCTCGCCGCGCGGTGGAACTGCGAGGCGAGTATGGCTCGCTCGCGAAATTCTTCTGGAGCTTCGAGCCGTCGCCTGCCGACCGTCCGGCCGTGATGGACCTTGCGACGCTGCGGGCGAACCCTACCACCGCAACGTCGATCCGTCTTTCGAAGGACCTGAAGAAACGCGGCTGGACCTTTGTCGGCCCGACCACCGTCTACGCCTTCATGCAGGCCATGGGGCTGGTCAACGACCATCTGGCCGGCTGCTTCTGCCAGGCCGAGGTCGATCGGCTGCGGGCCAAGTTCATTCGCCCGTGATCTCCGCCAGGACATCCCGCAACTGCCCCAGATGCTCGATCTGCCGGAAGCGGGGTGCGTCGGTCGGTGGCTCGACATGCTCCACCACCCAGGTCAGTTCGTGCGGGACGAAGACGCCGTAGCTGCCGGCGGCGATTGCCGGCACGATGTCGGACTTCAGCGAATTTCCCACCATCATCGCGCGGTCCGGCCCATCGGCGACCTTCGAGAAGATCCGCCGGTAGGTGGTGGCGCTCTTGTCGCTGACGATCTCGATCGCGTCGAAGAGTTCGCCGAGGCCGGATTGCGCCAGCTTGCGCTCCTGGTCGAAGAGGTCGCCCTTGGTGATCAGCACGAGCAGGTACTGGCCGTTGAGGGCATGAAGCGTCTCCTCCACATGCGGCAGCGTCTCGACAGGGTGGCGCAACAGCTCCCGGCCGATGTCAAGGATCTCGGCGATCGTCTTCGCGGGGACCTTGCCCTCGGTGATCTCGATCGCCGTCTCGATCATCGAAAGCGTGAAGCCCTTGATGCCGAAGCCGTAATGTTCAAGGTTCCGTTTCTCCGCCTCGAGCAGCCGCTCGGAGACATGGGTTCCCTCGGCATAATCCCCAAGCAGCGTGACAAAATGGTCCTCCGTCAATCGATAGAACTGCTCGTTCTGCCAAAGCGTGTCGTCGGCGTCGAAGCCGATGGCCGTGATAGGGCGCATGATCAATCCTCCAGCCTCCCATATGGACTGGGAGGAGAGCCGGGCAAGGACTCCTGCCCGGCTCCGCATGTTACCGGCCGCGTTCTTCCAGCCACTTGCGCATGTCGGCGATCTCCGCCTCCTGCGCCTTGATCACCTCTTCGGCGAGCTTGCGCATTTCCGGATCCTTGCCGTGTTCGAGCTGGATCTTCGCCATGTCGATAGCGCCCTGATGATGCGGGATCATGCTGCGCACGAAGTCGACATCGGCGTCACCGGTATAGTCGATCGCCATATCCTCGTGCATCTTCAGGTTGGCGTCTTCGAATGCCTTGGCCACCGGATCGTCGGAGGCAGCTGCAGTGGTGTCGGCGTGACCGTGCCCGTGCATATCCTGCGCCATGACAGGGGTCATGAGAAGGAGCGCGAGCGCGGATGTCGTGATGAGGTGTCTTGCAGACATGGTTCTTCCTATTTGTATCTCTGGTTTCGATTTGAGCTGAGTTCACATCACGAACTTCGGTGGGCGCTCCAGAGGTGACGGTCCGGAAGAGGAGATTCTTTTGGCCTTGTCCTCGACGCGATAGAAGGGGCGTCCGCTGTAGCCGACTTCACATGGACGGGGCGGCAGGAGGGCGGGGCAGATGATGCAGAAGGTCATTGAACAGGCGGCTTCACGCGCCTCGCCGGCGAGACGGTGGCTCACCTGCCGTTCGGTCGAGGCGCTGGCGGAACGATCCTGATGGAGATGATGGCCCGTTGATCGCTCCGAAAGCGCAGGGGCTGGTACCGGCGCATCGGCACGCACGGCGGCAGGCGAGACGCCTCCGGCGAACATCCAGAAGACCAGGAGCAGCAGCGCCGATAGATGCTTCATGCCAAACTGCTTACTCCTGAATTGCGGCATTGCAATCGTGCTATCGCAGGATCCGCTTCGCGATGACCTGATGGACAATCTGATAGTCTCTGCCTTGCTCCCCGAACGGCACGACGGGCCAAGGCCAATGCTCGTCGGCATCCGGCGCCGGTACCCCATGCATGAGGTCTGCCGACTCCAGCGTCTCGCCGGAGCGGCCGACGATCCTGTAGGCGACATCCGTCAGGAGAATCGTCGTGCAGGGCAGGGCCGTCAGATCTCCCAGATGTGCCTCGATGAGTTGCGATACGACATCTGCCGGTGAAACATCCTTGGCCTGTTCAAGGCGGCGCTCGGCACCGACGCCGATCTGCGACAGCAGGTTTGCCGAAACGACCAGGTCGAGATACGGAACTTGCCGCAGGAACGAAAGCGGTTCGGGCAGCTTTCCGGCCAACGCATCGCCAAGCCCGGAGAGGTCGCGATGGACGAGCCGCACATTGCCCAACCGCTTTGCCTGCAGCCACATTCGCACGCTCGCCAGATGCACGAGATCAACCAGCACCACCGTGTCGAAAGCGCTGGATAGCTCCTGGATCGGCACGTCGCGCAACAGGCCGGACCCGAGTACAACCGCCGTGCGCCTCTGCCGCATCCGACCGATCGTGTCGGCAATGAACCGCCGGCAGTTTTCCTCATGTGCCGCCCACTCGTCCTTGCAACGTGTGGCGCGCGACCAGAGGCTGACCGAGGAGCCAACGAAAGGGCGAAATTCGCTTGGTGTCACCGGAGTGGTCGCGGCGAACTGAAGGGCTTCGATGATCATCAGTTAGCGGTCGATCTCGCGCCGCTGGCCGATTTCCACGACCAGCACGACGAGCCTCTGATCCTGGATGTCGCAGATGATGCGATAGTCGCCGACGCGGTAGCGCCAGTGACCGCCAAGGGCGTGGCCTTTCAGTGCAGTGCCGAGCTCACGAGGATTATCATGTGTCGCCAAGCGGTCTTCCAGGAAGGCAACGATCCGCGCGGCGTCGCTTGATGCCAGACGCTGTAGCTGCTTTTCCGCCTTGGCCCGGAACTCAATCGCCCAGGCCAAGTCTCTGCTTCACTTCTTCAAGAGTGTAAGTAGGCTCACCATCGCGAATGCTTTGCATCGCCGCTTCGGCTGCAGCTATATCGTGCAGGTCCTCCAGATGCTGCTCGATGACGTCGCGCAGATAGGCATCTGTCGCGGCCCCTGCTTCCGCGGCATATTCCTCGACGAGCTTCAGCATCTCGTCCGGCATCTCGATCGTGACGCGCTTGTTCATGGCGGTGACCCTTTCGTGCTGCACATATACCATCGCAGCCGTCCCTTCGCCAGCCGGCCGCCCTTGCCGCTCCTCTCTCCATCCTCTAAGAAACCGCTCACGAAATCCGGCCCTTCCGGGCCGCCGGCAATGGACATCCGATCATGAGCGAGAAGCAGAAGAAACCCCAGAAGCTGAAGGCCCGCCTGCCGCGTGGCTTCGTCGATCGCTCGGCTGCCGATATCCATGCCACCAACGAGATGATCGCCAAGATCCGCGAGGTCTACGAGCGCTACGGCTTCGATCCGGTCGAGACGCCGCTCTTCGAGTATACGGACGCCCTCGGAAAGTTCCTGCCGGATGCCGATCGCCCGAACGAGGGTGTCTTCTCGCTGCAGGACGATGACGACCAGTGGATGAGCCTGCGCTACGACCTGACGGCGCCACTTGCCCGCCATGTCGCGGAAAACTTCAACGAGATCCAGCTGCCGTTCCGCACCTATCGCGCCGGCTATGTCTTCCGCAACGAGAAGCCTGGCCCCGGCCGCTTCCGCCAGTTCATGCAGTTCGACGCGGATACCGTCGGCGCACCAGGCGTCCAGGCCGATGCCGAGATGTGCATGATGATGGCCGATACGATGGAAGCGCTAGGACTTGAGGGGCAGTATGTAATTCGTGTCAACAATCGTAAGATTCTTGATGGCGTGATGGAAGCTATCGGTCTGGGCGGTGACGACAAGGCTGGACAGCGTTTGACCGTGCTGCGCGCCATCGACAAGCTCGACAAGTTCGGCGACGAGGGTGTGAAGCTCTTGCTCGGCGAAGGTCGCAAGGATGAAAGCGGTGATTTCACCAAGGGTGCGGGGCTGGATCACGCATCCATAGACAAGATAATGCATGTCGTAATCTTCAGCACTCCAGACGAACTTTTCCACACCTTGGAGTCACCTAAACCTGACGCACTGGACAACGATAATCTCAGGAGTGGTCTGAAGGAGTTGAACCTGATGGCAACTATGTTCCTCGCCGCTGGTTACGGCCCGGACCGCATCAAGATCGATCCTTCCGTCGTCCGCGGCCTCGAATATTACACCGGCCCCGTCTTCGAAGCCGAACTGACCTTCGACGTCACCAACGAGAAGGGAGAGAAGGTCGTCTTCGGCTCCGTCGGCGGCGGCGGGCGCTATGACGGGCTCGTCTCGCGCTTCATGGGCCAGCCGGTGCCGGCCACGGGCTTTTCCATCGGCGTCTCGCGCCTCATGACGGCGCTGAAGAACCTCGGCAAACTCGGTCAGGACGAGGTACTTGGCCCGGTTATCGTCACGGTCATGGATGGACAGGATATCGATGCGCTCGGCCGCTACCAGCGCTTCACGCAGGAACTGCGTAACGCGAAGTGTGAGAAGTTCCCAAATGGCATCCGCGCCGAAATGTACCAGGGCAACTGGAAGAAGTTCGGCAACCAGCTGAAATATGCCGACCGCCGCGGCTCGCCGATCGCCATCATCCAGGGCGGCGACGAGCGCGCAGAGGGCGTGGTGCAGATCAAGGACCTGATCGAAGGCAAGCGGCTCTCTGGAGAGATCGAGGACAATGCCGCCTGGCGCGAGGCCCGCGTGGCGCAGGAAATTGTGCCGGAAGCCGAACTCGTCGCCAAGGTGAAGGAGATCCTGGCGGCTCAGGCGGAAGACCGTCGGCGGGGACTTGGCATACCCTACGACCCTAATCAGATCGGTGACACTGATGACGATGTTTGAGCGTTACGCATGCCGCTGATCGACATGCCGGAATTTGCCGGCGACCTGCTGGAGGAGTTCGAGACGCGCCGGACGGTGCGGGTCAACACGCCGGTGATCCAGCCGGCCGAGCCGTTTCTGGATATGGCCGGCGAGGACCTGCGCCGCCGCATCTTCCTGACGGAAAGCGAAACGGGCGCGAGCCTCTGCCTGCGTCCCGAATTCACCATCCCCGTCTGCCTGCGCCACATCGAGACCGCGACCGGCACGCCGAAGCGCTATTCCTATCTCGGAGAAGTCTTCCGCCAGCGCCGTGAAGGCTCCCATGAGTTCTACCAGGCCGGGATTGAAGACCTCGGCGAAACCGACGTCGCCAGCGCGGACGCCCGGGCGATCGCCGACGCGGCCGGCATCCTCTCCCGTTTGCTGCCTGGCCGCGCCCTGACGCTCACCCTTGGCGATCAGGCCGTCTTTGAAGCCGTCGTGAAGGCGCTCGGCCTGCCGCTCGGCTGGCAGAAGCGGCTGATACAGGCGTTCGGCGACATGGCGCATCTCGAGGCGCTTCTGGAGCGGCTGGCACGGCCGCAGCCGGTTGCCGGACTTAACTCGGAAATAGCCGATCTCGTCACTTCCGGCAGCGAGGACGAACTGGTCGCCCGGATCGATCGGACCATGCAGGAAACCGGCTATTCCACCAATGCAAGCCGCTCGCCCACCGAAATCGCTCGTCGGTTGAAGGAAAAGCTGACGCTGGCGGAAACAAAGCTCGACGGCAGCGCGCTTCTGCTCTTGCGTGAATTCCTGACGCTGCGGCTGCCTTTGTCCGAGGCATCTGCTGCGCTCGCGGGTTTCGCCGACGCAGCAGGCTTGAAGCTCGGCTCGGCCATTGCCCAGTTCGATGCGCGACTTGCAGCCCTCTCCAATATTGGCGTGGATCTCTCGTCCATGACCTATCGCGCCGCCTTCGGCCGCCCTCTGGACTATTACACGGGCCTGGTTTTTGAGGTGACGGAAGCGGAGGCATCGGCGGTTCTGGCGGGCGGCGGTCGGTTCGACAGGCTGTTGACGCTGCTTGGTGCGACCGACCACATCCCGGCAGTCGGCTTCTCGCTCTGGCTCGACCGGATCGAAATGGCGAGGGCATCTCGATGAAGACCCTCACGCTTGCATTGCCCTCCAAGGGACGCATCAAGGAAGATACCGCAGCCATCTTCGCACGCGCGGGTCTGACGATATTAGCCATCGGCAATGACCGGTCCTATCGTGGCCGGATAGACGGGATGGACGGAGTAGAGATTGCCTATCTTTCGGCATCCGAGATCGCCCGCGAACTGGCGAGCGGCGCGGTGGATTTCGGCGTCACCGGGGAGGACCTGGTGCGCGAGGGCATGGCTGGCGTCGACGAGAAGGTGGAGTTCTGCGCCCGCCTCGGCTTCGGACAGGCCGATGTCGTCGTCGCCGTTCCGGAAATCTGGCTGGATGTCGAGACCATGGCGGATCTCGGCGACGTCGCCGCGGATTTCCGCGCCCGCCACGGCCGACGCCTGGCGATCGCCACGAAGTACTGGCGCCTGACGCAGCAGTTCTTTTCGCGCCAGCACGGCATCCAGCTCTACCGCATCGTTGAAAGCCTCGGCGCCACGGAAGGCGCGCCGGCCGCGGGGCAGGCGGACATCATCGTCGACATCACCTCGACCGGCTCGACACTGAAGGCCAATCATCTGAAGATCCTGAGCGACGGCGTGATCCTGAAGAGCCAGGCCTGCTTGGTGCGCGCTCGAAAGGCCGAGCATGATGCGGATCCACGGGTCGAGCAGATCGTTCGCGCAGTAAGATCGGTCACCGGCGGCACTGATGACTGAAGACGAGAACATTATCGCTCTTTATGAGCGGTACGCGCGGGCCTTCGACGAACTGCGCGGTAAGAACCTGTTCGAGAAGTCATGGCTCGACCGCTTCACCTCCTTGTTGCCGGCTGGCGGCACGGTGCTTGATCTCGGCTGCGGTTCGGGCGAGCCGATCGCCGCGGATCTCGCCTCTCGCGGCTACCGTTTGACTGGCGTCGACAGCTCGCAGACGCTGATCGATCTATGCAAGCAGCGCTTGTCCGGGCACCAGTGGATCGTCCGCGACATGCGCAGGCTGCCGCCCGGCCGTACCTTCAACGGCATCATCGCCTGGCACAGTTTCTTTCACCTGAACCCGGAAGATCAGCGGCGGATGTTCCCCGTCTTCTCCTATCTGTCGGCGCCGGGCGGAGCTCTCATGTTCACGGCCGGTCATTTTGCCGGCATCGCCATGGGTGAGTTCGGGGGCGAACCGCTCTACCACGCCAGCCTCGCCCGCGAAGACTATGCGCAACTGTTGGAAGAGAACGGCTTCCGGCTGGTCGCGCAGGTCGACCAGGATCCGGCCTGCGGTGGCGCAACCGTCTGGCTGGCGCAGCGCCGCACCTAGCAAAGAAAAAGGCGCCGGACCTGTCTGGTCCAGCGCCCCGTCCTGGGAGGGACTTAGGTCGAGCTTATGCGGCGACGGCGACGGAACCGCCCGCCCGGCGGGCGTCCAGCGAGTAGGCGCCGGCACCAGCGGCGGCAAGCACCAGGAAGCCGCCCGCAATCGTCAGGTTCTTCATCATCATTAGGCCGTTGAACATCGTCAGCAGGTTGTTGGCGGCTTCCGGGAAATCAGGCACGGCGATGGCGCCCGAGTGGAAGACCAGGCCGGTGAAGACTGTGAAGGCGGCCAGCAGGATCGCTGCGATCCGGGTTTGGAAGCCGACAATGACGGCCAGCCCGGCGACGAGTTCGAATATACCGGCGAGATAGGCGAGAGCCGTCGCGGCCGGGAAGCCGGCGCCGGCGATCATGCCGGCAGTGCCGGCGGGATCGACGACCTTGGAATAGCCAGACATGATGAACATGGCTGAGAGAAGCACGCGGCCGGCGAGCAGCAGAAGGTTGTTGGTGGTCGTGTTGAGCATGGGAGGTCTCCCGAAAATGGTTGGCGTGAGCGGTTCAGGTCATCGAAATGCTGACTGCTATGTGACGCGTTTTCGGAAGAGAAGAAAGATGAACAATAGAAGACAGTTCGTCATCTGATATTGAACGATCAGACGTCGCTGCCGGTGGATTGACAGCGTCTTTGAAGAGTTGCGTTATTGGTGGGGCTTGAAGGAGGCGACGCAGTGGTTGGATTTCGCCAAGGCATCATCTACGACGAATCGAGATCGGATTGGCCCGGTACTGGACCTCGCCCTATTCGCTGGAATGCCTGGTATCCAGCAGCACCTGCCGGTAGCAGCCAACCTCAGTCAATATCCGATTTCTATCAGACTGGGGCACTTTCTGTAGATGCGACCTTAGCGGATCTACCCGAGAAAGCGCCCTTGGTTCTTCTTTCTCATGGCACCGGTGGCTCCGCCGTGGGTTTAACGTGGCTGGCTAAGGCACTTGCCGACGCAGGGTTCATAGTGGTCGGTGCCGATCACCACGGAAATACGGGGGTGGAGGAGTATCGAGCAGAAGGCTTTCTCTGCTGGTGGGAACGCATGCGGGACCTCTCGGTGCTACTGGACGATCTGCTTTCCTCCTCTTTTCTTGCCGGTAGGATCGATCCCGATCAGATCGCTGCGGCAGGCTTCTCATTGGGTGGTTATACCGTGCTAGGTCTCATGGGAGCTGTTACCCAAGTGGAGCGCTTTCAGGCTTGGTCGTGGGATCGATCCTTTGGCAAAGGCCCAAAGGAATTTAAGGATGTTGTGGAGCAAATTGAGCCGCTCCTAGAGAAAAGCGCGATCTTCCGTGCGTCTTGGGAGCGTCAGTCCGACTCCTTCACCGACAGGCGAATAGCTCTTGGCTTCACCTTGGCGCCGGCGCCGAGGGTACGCAGCTTCGACGTCGGCAGCATCAAATCGATCACTGTTCCGGTGACGATCGCGGTTGGAGAAGGGGATGAGGAGGCGCCGGCAAATGATTGCGCGGTTTGGCTACATGAACTCTTGCCAAACAGTCGTCTGCATTTTTTGGGGAAGAACGTCGGGCATTATACCCTGCTTGCAATGGGGACACCCGAAGCAAGGACGTCAAAACCACATCTTTTTTCTGACCACAGTGGTGTAGATAGGGGCGCCGTGCATCGGCAGGTAATAGAAATTGCGCTGCAAAGTCTCTCTTGCATGGAGCAACAAAAAGGGCGGCCCGGAGACCGCCCTTTCCGAAACTGAACCGGATGGCTCAGATGTGAAGACCCGAAGGTCTTACATCATGTCCATACCGCCCATGCCGCCCATGCCGCCAGGCATGCCGCCGCCAGCCGATTCCTTCTTCGGCAGTTCGGCGATCATGGCTTCCGTGGTGATCAGCAGCGAGGCAACCGAAGCTGCGTTCTGCAGAGCCGTGCGGACAACCTTGACCGGATCGACAATACCCATGGCGATCATGTCGCCGTATTCCGACGTCTGGGCGTTGTAACCGAAGTTGTCGGTGTCGCTTTCGAGGATCTTGCCGACCACGATCGAAGCTTCGTCACCGGCGTTGGTGGCGATCTGGCGAACCAGCGACTGCAGGGCCTTGCGGACGATGTTGATGCCGGCTTCCTGGTCGTCGTTGGCACCCTTCGCGGTGATCTTGACGGAAGAGCGCAGCAGGGCAGTACCGCCACCCGGGACGATGCCTTCCTGAACGGCAGCGCGTGTTGCATTCAGCGCGTCATCGATGCGGTCCTTGCGTTCCTTGACCTCGATTTCCGTGGAGCCGCCAACGCGGATGACGGCAACGCCGCCAGCGAGCTTGGCGAGGCGCTCCTGCAGCTTCTCGCGGTCGTAGTCCGAAGTGGTTTCTTCGATCTGCGCCTTGATCTGTGCAACGCGGCCTTCGATGTCGGTCTTCTGGCCAGCGCCGTCGACGATCGTGGTGTTTTCCTTGGAGATCGAAACCTTCTTCGCACGGCCGAGCATATCGAGCGTGACGTTTTCGAGCTTGATGCCGAGGTCTTCGGAGATGACCGTGCCGCCTGTCAGGATGGCAATGTCTTCGAGCATGGCCTTGCGGCGATCGCCGAAGCCCGGAGCCTTGACGGCAGCAATCTTCAGGCCGCCACGCAGCTTGTTGACGACGAGGGTCGCGAGGGCTTCGCCTTCGACGTCTTCAGCGATGATGAGGAGCGGCTTGCCGGACTGTACGACGGCTTCCAGAACCGGCAGCATGGCCTGAAGGTTGGAAAGCTTCTTTTCGTGCAGGAGGATATAAGCGTCGTCGAGATCGGCGACCATCTTTTCCGGGTTCGTCACGAAGTAAGGCGACAGGTAGCCGCGGTCGAACTGCATGCCTTCGACGACTTCGAGTTCGGTTTCGGCGGTCTTGGCTTCTTCGACGGTGATGACACCTTCGTTGCCAACCTTCTGCATCGCTTCAGCGATGTCACGGCCAACCTGGGTGTCGCCGTTTGCGGAGATCGTGCCGACCTGGGCAACTTCTTCCGAGGTCGAGATCTTCTTGGCCTTCGCCTGCAGATCCTTGACAACTTCGGTAACGGCCAGATCGATGCCGCGCTTCAGGTCCATCGGGTTCATGCCGGCTGCAACGGCCTTGTTGCCTTCGCGAACGATGGCCTGGGCAAGAACGGTTGCGGTCGTGGTGCCGTCACCGGCGATGTCGTTGGTCTTCGAAGCGACTTCGCGGACCATCTGGGCGCCCATGTTCTCGAACTTGTCTTCCAGTTCGATTTCCTTGGCGACCGATACACCGTCCTTGGTGATGCGTGGCGCACCGAAGGACTTGTCGATGATGACGTTGCGACCCTTGGGGCCGAGCGTAACCTTCACGGCGTCAGCGAGGACGTCGACGCCATGAAGCATCTTCTCGCGCGCGGTGCGGCCAAACTTGATTTCTTTAGCTGCCATGTTGGGAACTCCTAAAAAGGGGTGTCAGCGATGTTGAGTGGAAGCAGTCAGCTGGAAATCAGCCGATGATGCCCATGATGTCGGCTTCCTTCATGATCAGAAGGTCTTCGCCGTCGAGCTTTACTTCCGTGCCCGACCACTTGCCGAACAGAACCCGGTCGCCCACCTTCACGTCGAGTGCAACGACCTTGCCGGACTCGTCACGTGCGCCGGAACCGACAGCGACGATTTCGCCTTCCTGCGGCTTTTCCTTGGCGGTATCGGGAATGATGATGCCACCCTTGGTCTTGGCTTCGGACTCAACGCGACGAACGACGACGCGGTCGTGAAGCGGGCGGAAATTGGTGCTTGCCATTGTCTAATCCCTCGATCAAATGACATGGACGGATCTAGAGACCCGTGTAAGGTGTTAGCACTCGCTTTAGGGGAGTGCTAACTGCGGTCGAGATAAGCGTGACGGCAGCGTGAGTCAAGAACGGCCTGCGGAAAAATTGCGCAACTCCCTCTTTGCTCGACGTGACGGTTAATGGGCGTTGGAAACTGCTTGCTATCGTTGGCAGGCTTTGCGATGTCAGCGCCTGTTTAGATACGAATTCGGAAGCAGGCATGGCCCAGCGCATCAACACCCTCAGTGAAATCATCGGCCGCTACGACGTCGTTCTTTCGGATGTCTGGGGGGTGCTGCACAACGGCGTCGATGCCTTCCCCGATGCCTGCAAGGCCTTGGCCAGCGCGCGATCGGCAGGCAGCACCGTCGTGTTGATCACCAATTCTCCTCGCCCATCTCCTGGCGTCATCGCTCAACTGCGTGTCCTCGGCGTACCGGATGAAGCATATGACCACATTGTCACCTCGGGCGATGTCACGCGCCATCTGATAGCCGAGGGCCCGAAGAAGGTTTTTCTGCTCGGGCCGGAGCGCGACATGCCCCTCTTCGACGGGCTGGACGTTGAGATTGTGGGCGCGGAAGAGGCCGAAGCCATCGTCTGCACCGGCTTCTTTGACGATGAAAAGGAAGTGCCGGAAGATTATCACCACATGCTTGCAGCCTTCCAGGCGCGGGACGTACCCTTCATCTGCGCCAATCCGGATCTCGTGGTCGAACGCGGTCATCGGATTATCCCCTGCGCCGGCGCGGTAGCCGCCTACTATGACCAACTGGGAGGAACGACGCGTATTGCCGGCAAGCCGCATCATCCGATCTACGAAGCGGCACTGCAGGCTGCGAGGGAAACCCGCGGAAACTTCGCCGCAGGCCGGGTTCTGGCAATCGGTGATGGCATGCCCACGGATGTGCGAGGCGCCATCGCGCAAGGTCTTGACCTCCTCTACATCAGTGCCGGCATTCACGTGCAGGAGTACACGGTGAATGGCCAGACCGATGAGGCTTCAATGAATGCCTGGCTGACAAGCGAAGGCGCAGCACCTCAGTGGTGGATGCCTCGCTTGGCATAGCGCTAGGACCGCCTATGACCGTATTTCATCGCAACGAGAAGAAGGAGCCTCTGCCCGATCGTCTGAAGGGCGGGGTCGTGGCAATAGGCAATTTCGACGGCGTTCACCGGGGCCATCGCAGCGTTCTGGAGCGAGCGCTCGCCTTGTCGGAAACAAGCGGCGCTCCGCCGCTCGTGCTAACCTTCGAGCCGCACCCGCGCACCGTCTTCCAGCCGGATCGGCCGGTCTATCGGCTGACGCCGGCCCCGCTCAAGGCGCGCCTGCTGGAGGCTGTCGGTTTTCAATGCGTGATCGACTACCCGTTCGACAAGGAATTCTCCCAGCGCTCCGCTGAGGAGTTTGTCCAGTCGGTCCTGGTGGACTGGCTGCAGGCCTCAGCGGTGGTCACGGGCTTCGACTTCCACTTCGGCAAAGGACGAGAAGGCGGTCCCGCCTATTTGATGGCGGCAGGAGAACGCCTGGGGTTCATGGTCAGCCTGGTGGATGCATTCCGCGACGAAAATGCCGATGTCATCTCCTCCAGTCGGATTCGGTCGCTGCTGGCACAAGGCGATGTCGCAGCCGCTGCAGGCCTTCTTGGCTACCGCTACACGGTGGAGGCTGAGATTATCGGCGGCGAGAAGCTCGGCCGCACGCTCGGTTACCCTACCGCCAATATGTCGCTTCCACCGGAAACGGAACTGAAGGCGGGCATCTATGCTGTCCACCTTCGCACGGCTGACGGCACGATCCGCGACGGTGTCGCAAGCTACGGGCGTCGGCCGACGGTAACCGAGCGTGGTGCACCGCTTCTTGAAACCTACGTGTTCGACTTCTCCGGCGATCTCTATGGCCAGACCTGTTCGGTTTCCTTCTTTGGGCATCTGCGCGACGAACTGAAGTTTGACGGGCTCGAGCCGCTGGTGGAGCAGATGAGGCGCGACGAGGAGGAGGCGAGGGCGCTTCTTTCCAGTGTAAGGCCCCTCAGTCGCCTGGATTCCACGATCGCGTTCTGACGGCGCCACGCGCGAGCTTAAAGCCTACTTCGTAGCACACCGCTTGGCCTTGACCCTCCCGCCATTCTGGCGCCTAGTCCACGCACCTGAAACAACGACACGAGCAAGAAAGACAAGGCTGATGGCAAGCACCCCGCGCCGCCCCGTAAATCCGATGGATGCCGCGGAGGCGTTGTTCAAGACTGCGAAAAAGCCCGCTGCGCCCGCGCAGGAGAGGCGTGCGCTACCGGAAGTGAAGGAGTTGGTCTCCCTCAAGCTGGACAGCATGATACTCGAGTATTTCCAGAAGGACGGTCCCGGCTGGCAGGATCGCATCAACGACGCCTTGCGTGCCGTCGTCGCGAAGGATGCCGCCGACTAGGCTCGGACGGTGAAGCCTTGCCGATGCTCTTTCTTTTGCGGCGGAAACCCCCTAAGAACGCCCATCATGACCTATCAATCCGCGGCCCGGATCATTCGAATTATCGGCCCGGCTCTCCCGGCAGCTTGAGCAGCGGGAGGGTCCGGGTTCTTGGCGCTATCCGCGCGCTTGCCGCCGCTCCATGACACAATCCGCGCGACGATGTCGCCCCATCCAATGGCTGATCCATGACCGATACTGCAGAAAAGATCGACTACTCCAAGACGCTCTACTTGCCGGAGACCGAGTTTCCGATGCGCGCCGGCCTTCCCCAGAAGGAACCGGAATTGGCGAAGAAGTGGAAGGAGATGGGACTATACAAGCGCCTGCGCGCCTCCGCTGCCGGCCGCGAAAAGTTTGTCCTCCATGACGGTCCGCCCTATGCCAACGGCAACATCCACATCGGCCACGCACTGAACAAGGTGCTGAAGGACGTCATCACCCGCTCCTTCCAGATGCGTGGCTATGACTCGAACTACGTTCCCGGCTGGGACTGCCACGGCCTTCCGATCGAATGGAAGATCGAGGAGAAATATCGCGAGAAGGGCAAGGACAAGAACGAGGTGCCGGTCAACGAATTCCGGCAGGAGTGCCGTGAGTTCGCGCAAGGCTGGATCGACGTGCAGTCGGAAGAGTTTCGCAGATTGGGCATCGAGGGCGACTTCGACAACCCGTACACGACGATGGCCTTCCACGCCGAAGCACGCATCGCCGGAGAGTTGTTGAAGATCGCTCGATCCGGCCAGCTTTATCGCGGCTCCAAACCGATCATGTGGTCGGTCGTCGAGCGAACGGCTCTGGCCGAAGCCGAGGTGGAGTATGCCGAGGTCGAGAGCGACACGATCTGGGTCAAGTTCCCGATCCTGCGCATGATCGAGCCGGGCGTTGCGCTTGAGCAGGGCGATGAGTTCCGGCAGGAAGTGATCAGACAGAACTCTGAGGGCGGTGCGCTCGGCGACCTGCAAAGCGCCTCCATCGTTATCTGGACGACGACGCCCTGGACGATCCCCGGCAATCGCGCCATCGCGTTTTCGCCAAAAGTCCAGTATGCGCTCTACCAGGTAACAGAGGCAGAAAACGACTACGGTCCGAAGCCGGGTGAAAAGATGATCTTCGCCGAAAAGCTGGCGGAGGAGTCTTTCAAGAAGGCAAAGCTGCAATACAAGAAGCTGCGCAATATCGGAGCCGATGAGTTGGGTCGCCTGCTCTGCATGCATCCGCTGCGGCAATTTGGTGGTGGCTATGAGTTCCGCGTTCCTCTGCTGGCCGGTGACCACGTAACCGATGATGCCGGTACGGGCTTCGTCCACACGGCGCCATCCCACGGGCGTGAGGACTTCGATGCCTGGATGAGCAGCATCAAGGAACTGGAAGCGCTCGGCATCGAGACCAAGATCCCGTTCCCGGTCGACGATGCAGGGTTCTACACTGAAGATGCCCCAGGCTTCGGACCCTCCGCCGAAGGCGGTGCCGCCCGCGTGCTCGACGACAACGGTAAGAAGGGTGATGCCAACAAGCGCGTCATCGAGGCGTTGATCGAATTCAGGCAGCTCTTCGCCCGTGGCCGCATCAAGCACGACTACCCCCATTCCTGGCGCTCGAAGAAGCCGGTGATCTTCCGAAACACGCCGCAATGGTTCGTCTACATGGACAAGGAACTCGGCGACGGCACGACGCTGCGCAGCCGCGCGCTGTCCGCGATTGACCAGACCCGCTTCGTCCCCGCGGGCGGCCAGAACCGCCTGCGCGCGATGATCGAGCAGCGCCCGGACTGGGTCTTGTCGCGCCAGCGCGCCTGGGGCGTGCCGATCTGCGTTTTCGCTGACGTTGACGGCAACGTGCTGCAGGACGATGCCGTCAACGCCCGTATCCTTGAAGCCTTCGAGAAGGAAGGGGCAGATGCCTGGTTCGCCGAGGGCGCTAAAGAGCGGTTCCTAGGTAAGGAGCATGACGGCGAGAAGTGGCAGATGGTCACCGATATCCTCGACGTCTGGTTCGACTCGGGCTCCACCCACACCTTCACGCTCGAGGACCGCCCGGACCTGAAATGGCCGGCGGACGTCTACCTGGAAGGCTCCGACCAGCACCGCGGCTGGTTCCATTCCTCGCTCCTGGAAAGCTGCGCCACCCGCGGCCGCGCGCCGTATAACGCCGTCGTCACCCACGGCTTCACCATGGCCGAAGACGGACGCAAGATGTCGAAGTCGCTCGGCAACACTGTCACGCCGCAGGAGGTCATGAGCCAGTCGGGCGCGGATATTCTGCGCTTGTGGGTGATGAACACCGACTACTGGGAAGACCAGCGCCTCGGCAAGACGATCATACAGACCAACATCGACAGCTATCGGAAGATCCGCAATACGATCCGCTGGATGCTCGGCACGCTCGCCCACGACCATGGCGACGAGATGGCCTACGGCGACCTGCCGGAACTCGAGAAGCTGATGCTGCATCGGCTTTCCGAGCTCGATGAACTGGTGCGCAAGGGCTATGATGAATTCGACTTCAAGCGGATCGTCCGTGCGTTGTCTGACTTCGCGAATGTGGAACTCTCGGCCTTCTACTTCGACATCCGCAAGGATGCGCTTTACTGCGACGCTCCGTCCAGCGTGAAGCGGCGCGCATCTCTTTACGTCATCCGAAAGCTTTTCGACTGCCTGGTGCTCTGGTTTGCGCCGATGATGCCGTTCACAACCGAGGAAGCATGGCTGTCGCGCGATCCGGACGCTGTTTCCGTCCATCTCGAACAGTTTCCGGAGCTTCCGGAAGGCTGGAAAAACGAGGGGCTGGCGGAGAAGTGGAGAAAAGTTCGCACCGTCCGCCGTGCCGTCACGGGGGCGCTGGAAGTGGAGCGCAAGGAGAAGCGGATCGGCTCATCGCTTGAGGCAGCTCCGGTCGTCCATGTCGCAGATCCCGAGCTGATTAAGGCGCTGGAAGGGCTCGACTTCGCTGAAATCTGCATCACCTCGGATATTTCTGTGGTCGCGGGCGAAGGTCCGACCGGCGCCTTCCGCTTGGAAGATGGCACCAAGGTTGCCGTGGAGCCGCAGCTTGCGGCAGGGACGAAGTGCGCCCGGTCTTGGAAGATCACCCGCGACGTCGGTTCGAATCCAGACTATCCGGACGTCTCTGCACGGGACGCCGCTGCCCTTCGGGAACTGGCGCAGCTTGGCCGCCTTGGCTGATGAACGGCCTGCCGGATGATTGCGCTTTGCCGTATCATCCGGTACATCTGCCCGAAATTGGCCGGATTTTTCCATCAGGCCCCAAGCATGCGGAACTATCGAGGCGTCGAACGACGGGCGCCGCTGGAAGGGTGTTGATGAAGACGACGCACGGATATCGCGCCGCTTTGAGCGTAGCCGGCATCTTGGCCGGGGTTGTAGCTCTCTCCGGCTGCATGGCCAGTCCGACGTACGGCACGGGCAAGAGCGCCACGGAACAATTGGTCGATGACCTCGGCAGTTCTGTATCGATCACCGGCAATCAGGAAAATCGGAACCTAAAGTACAACCCGCGGCCAAAGCTGGTGGTTGCTGCGCAGGACAGGTCTTTGCCGCCACCTCAGGCGTCGTTGGCCAGTCGCGAGAACAATCCGGCATGGGTGGAGTCTCCTGAGGAGACGCGGGAGCGCCTGCGCCAGGAAGCGGCCGAGAACGAGAACAACCCGCGCTATCGCTCGCCTTTGCTTGCCGGTAAGGGTCAGGCGGGGCAGATGACGGAAACCCAGAAGTGGGAGGCCTTTCGGCAGGCCAAGCAGAACGTGGATTCCGTCGACATCACCTCACGCCGTCGCTCTTTGACGGATCCACCGGCTGAGTATCGCGCGGTTGATGCCGCCGCCCTCGACGATCTCGGCGAGCCGGAGGCGAAGAAGGAGCGTCGTCGTAAAAAGGAAGCCCAAGCTGCCCAGCAGAGTTCCAGTTGGTGGAAGCCTTTTCAGTAAAGGGCGTTCCGCCAACCCTATCGGCGCGACTTGAAGAAGCTGGTCAGCAATTGCGCCGACTCTGATTCCGCTAGCCCCGAGTAGACGTCCGGCGCGTGGTGGCAGGTGGGCTGGCAGAAGAAGCGCACGCCATTGTCGACGGCGCCACCTTTCGGGTCCTCAGCTGCGTAATAAAGACGCCGGATGCGGGCAAACGAAATGGCGCCCGCGCACATGGTGCAAGGCTCGAGCGTCACGTAAAGATCGGCTTCGTCAAGACGCTCCTGCTGAAGGAGTCGGGACGCTTCGCGGATGACCACAATCTCTGCATGAGCTGAAACATCGTTTTCCGCCCGGGTCCGATTTCCGGAGCGCGCGATGATCGCGCCGTTCATGACCAGAACCGCGCCAACGGGAATCTCGCCGCGCTCTGCCGACCGACGCGCCTCTTCCAGCGCTTCTTCCATGAAACCGGTTCTCTTCGTCACGACCGGCGATTTCCTCTTAACCCGCGTCCCGCAAACTGGTAGGAAGCAACAAAACCTGCGCCTCCCGATAGGGGAGCTCAAGACGCACCTCAATCAACTTGAATGTCCGGATCAATCCGTTCGACATCATGCTTCAGGCAAACAACAAATGACACCCAAAGACAAGCCGAAGCGCGGCGGAGCCAAGCCCTTCGTCCGCGAAACGAAACCCAGAGCCGAAACCAAGAGCGGATTCTCGGCCAAGGGAGGACTTAAGCCGAGGAAGAACGCGGGCGAAGCGGCTGTTTCCGGAAACCTCGCAAAGCCGGTGAAGACTGCGCCGGCCCGTGCAGCCGCAGCTATGACGGATGGGCCGGCCAAGCCTGAGCGCATCTCCAAGATTCTTGCCCGAGCAGGCGTCGCTTCCCGCCGGGATGTCGAGCGCATGATCATGGAAGGTCGAGTGCGGCTGAACGGTCAGCTGCTGGACACGCCGGTGGTCAACGCCACTCTGGAAGACCGCATCGAAGTGGACGGTCATCCGATCCGCGGCATCGAGCGTACGCGCCTCTGGCTCTACCACAAGCCGGCGGGCTTGGTGACGACCAATTCCGATCCGGAAGGCCGTGACACCGTCTTCGATAATCTTCCTGAAAGCTTGCCGCGCGTCCTGTCGATAGGTCGTTTGGACATTAATACCGAAGGGCTGCTGCTGCTGACCAATGATGGTGGGCTTTCACGCGTCCTCGAACTGCCGACCACCGGCTGGCTTCGACGTTACCGTGTCCGGGCGCATGGTGAAGTGGAGCAGGCCGATCTCGATAAGCTGAAAGAGGGCATCGCCGTCGAAGGGGTGCTTTATGGTGCCATCGAAGCAACACTTGACCGTCAGCAAGGTCGCAACGTCTGGCTCACCATGGGGCTGCGCGAAGGCAAGAACCGCGAGATCAAGAATGTCCTGGGCGCGCTCGGTCTGGAGGTGAACCGCCTCATTCGCATCTCCTATGGCCCATTCCAGCTTGGCGATCTCCCGGAAGGTCAGGTGATAGAGGTGCGCGGCCGCACGCTACGCGACCAGCTCGGCCCGCGCCTGATCGAGGATGCGAAGGCAAATTTTGACGCGCCGATCTACAACGAGACGGGCAGTGAGGAGGCCTCTGCCGATCATGCCGAAAGGCCGGCGAAGCGCGACAAGGGCGGCTGGTCCAAGGAAGCCCACCCGCAGGAGGCGCGTTCGCGTGACGCTCGGCGCGAAGAACCCAGGCGCGACAAGGCGCCGGGCCGGCCCCAGTCGGGACGCGACGATCGTGGCGTCTCCGGCAAATCAGCCCGTGGCGGCTTCCGCGAGGAGCGCAGCTTCGACGACGAAAAGCCGAAGAAGCGTCCGCCGATGGGAACCTCCCGCACTGCCAACGTATGGATGGCCCCAGGCGCCCGGCCGACCACCGATGTGAAAGAAAAAAGGGCATCGGCGAGGGCAGACGCCGAGCGTTTGTTCGAAAGGCCCAAGCCGCACAACGACCGCCAGGTCGTGGTCAATCGTGTCGCCGAAGACAGGGACTGGATCCGTGGCGAAGATGCGCCAGCCCGGCGCGAGGAGGGCGGCAAGCGCTCCTTCGGCGACCGTCCTCACCGTGATCAGCCCCGAAACGATCGGCCAAGAGGCGACCGCCCGTCGCGCGGCGAGCGCCCCTCGTCCGACCAATCGCGTGGCGAACGCGCTGCTCGTCCGAACCGTGATCGGCCCCACAGCGATAGGCCTAGAAGCGATGAAACTCGCAGCGACAGGTCGCGGGGTGAACGCCCCGCTGGCGCGCGCCCCTTCGGTGACAAGCCCCGCGGCAAATCCTTTGGCGGCAAGCCCGGTGGCAGCAAATCCTATGGCGGCAAGCCTGCTGGTGGAAAACCTGCCGGCAATCGCGGCAAGCCCAGCGGCGGTCGACCCGGAGGCCGTCCTTCGGGCGGCAAGCCCCGTACACCTCGGGGATAAGCTGCCATGCGTATCGTCGGAGGTGAATTCCGCGGCCGCACTCTGGCCGGCCCGAAATCGAACGACATACGGCCGACCATCGATCGGACACGCGAAAGCCTGTTCAACATCATCGGTCATGTTTATCCCCAGGCCCTGCAGCAGACGCGGGTGATCGATCTCTTCGCCGGCACTGGGGCCGTCGGCATCGAGGCCTTGTCGCGCGGCTGCAGGTCAGCCCTCTTCGTGGAAAACAGCGTCGAGGGCAGGGGGCTGCTTTGGGAAAACATCGATGCGCTCGGCCTGCACGGTCGTGCCCGCATCTTGCGAAGGGACGCCACCAAGCTTGGCCCTACGGGGACGATCGAGCCGTTTCAGCTTCTCTTTGCCGATCCGCCCTATGGCGCCGGCCTCGGCGAAGCTGCGTTGCTGGCAGCCCACGCCGGGGGCTGGCTGGAGCCGGGTGCGCTTGCCATCCTCGAGGAACGCGCCGACGTAACACCAAAGCCGGATCCGGCCTTCAAACTTCTGGAGCAGCGCGTCTTTGGCGACACCCGCATGCATTTCTTGCGTTATCAGCCGGAATGATCGGGATACGTGGATGACCACCAGGCTTGCCCTTCCCGATGCAGACGTAAATCGAGCCAACCGTGAACTCACCTTTGCGGTCGCCTTCGGCGGCGGCGGCGCGAGAGGAATTTCCCACATCTGCGTTGTCGAGGCGCTCGATGAGCTGGGGATCCGGCCTGTGGCCATTGCGGGCTCATCCATCGGCGCAATCATGGGCGCAGGCATGGCTGCCGGCATGTCCGGCCGCGAGATCCATGAGTATACGCTGGAAACCGTCGGTCCGCGCGGCACACTTACCAACAAGCTCTGGAGCCTAGGGCCTGCGTCCATGCGCGATACGCTGGGGGGCTTCAAGCTCGGCCAGTTCAACCTGGAGCTGGTACTGAAGGCACTGCTTCCGCCTGCAATCCCAGAGGACTTCGAAAGTCTCAAGATTCCGCTGAAGGTCTTGGCTACCGACTACTACGGCCAGTCCGAGGTGGTTCTCGAATCGGGAAATCTCGCCACCGCAATTGCCGCCTCGGCGGCTCTGCCGGGCATTTTCATGCCGGTGCGCATCAACGGCCGCATCATGATCGACGGCGGCGTCTTCAACCCGATCCCCTATGACCACCTGATGAACCTGGCGGATGTCGTGATCGGCGTTGATGTCGTAGGCGCGCCGCAAGGGGATGGCTCTCAGGCCCCCAGCCGCATCGACAGCATGTTCGGCGCCAGTCAGCTGATGATGCAGTCGGCGATTGCAATGAAGCTCCGGCTGCAGCCGCCGCACATCTTCCTGCGCCCTCCGGTCAATCGCTATCGGGTGCTGGATTTCCGCAAGGCCGAAGAAATCCTCACCCATTCCCTGGGCGTGAAAGACGACCTGAAGCGTGCCGTCGATGCGATTTATTTGGCAGCCGAAGGCTAGCTGGTGCCCTCGTCGGCTGCCAGGCTGTCATGGGCCGGTGCAGGAGCATGCTTTGGCTTGATGAGAGGTTCGGGCTTGACCGGCCGGTTGTGCAGCATATGGCGACCCGCCATCAGTCCGTCGGCTGCCTGGATCAATAGCCGCTCCTCGTCCCGCTTGCGAATATCGTCTTCGATCGCCATCGCTTCTGCTGTGCTCATACCGAGTGCCTCCAAGCTCTTACGCCCGAACAGCAGTCCTGATTCCAGCGTTTCGCGCAGTTCGTAGTCCACGCCTCGAGCCCGCAGCGAAATCGTGTGGATACGGTCATAGGAGCGGACGAAAATGCGCACATTGGGAAACTCCGATCGGATGAGATCGACGATCTTGTCGGTGGTCTCCCGGTTCTGCGTCAGCACGGCAACGATCTTTGCCTTCTCGATCCCGGATGCCAGCAGCACCTCCTTTCGCGTGCCGTCGCCGTAATAGATGCGGAAGCCGAAAGACGCCGCTTGCCGGATCCGGTCGGCCGAATCGTCGATTACCGTCACCTCGCTCCCACCGGCCAACAGGATCTGGGCCGAGATTTGCCCGAAACGCGAGAAGCCGATCATCAGGACGTCGGCACCGGCGCCCTCGTAGTCTTCCTCCAGTTCCTCGTGATCCACCCTCATCATCCGGCGCGCCAGTGCGGCACCAAGCGGTGTCAGCGCCATCGAGATGGTCACGACTGCGATCAGCAGCGATGCGGTTTCGGAAGCCAGTAGACCGACACCGACAGCGGTGGTGAAGAGCACGAAGCCGAACTCTCCGCCCTGCGGAAGCAGGAACGCGATCCGTAACGCATCGTCGCGCGGCGAGCCCAGGATGCGGCAGAGAGCATAGGTGATCACCCCCTTGGTGACCATCACAACCGGCACTGCGACCAGAATGAAAAGAAGCTCCTCCCACAGCACCGCGACTTCAAGCGACAGGCCGACCGCCATGAAGAACAGCGCAAGCAGCAATCCGCGAAAGGGTTCAATGTCCGCCTCCAACTCGTGCCGATAGGAGGATTCCGCCAGCATCACGCCGGCCAAAAAAGCACCCATGGCCATCGAAAGCCCGACTGCATGCATCGCCGCCGCAGATCCCAGCACGATCAGCAAAGCGGTGGCGATCATCACCTCGCGCGCACCCGTGCGGGCGATCACCTGGAAAAGTGGCGTCAGGAAATATCGTCCGGCGAGGATCATCGCCGCGATGGCGCCGATGGCAAAAACAATCCCGGTCATCACGGAAGCCTCCGTTTCGCCGGCACCGGATGCAAGGATGCTGACAAGGGCGAGCAGCGGCACGATCGCCAGATCCTGGAACAGCAGGATCGAGAACGACCGCTGCCCGTACCGGCTATTCAAGTCACCGTCGTCGCTGAGGATCTGCAGGGCGAAGGCCGTGGAGGAAAGGGCCAGGCCAAAGCCGATCACCAGGCTGCCGCGCCAGTCGGCTATGCCTGCCAGCAATGAGAAGCCAGTGAGACATACGCCCGATAAGACGACCTGAGCAGTGCCAAGACCGAAGACATCCCCGCGCATCTGCCAGAGCCGCGACGGCTTCAACTCCAAGCCTACGATGAAAAGCAGGAACACGATGCCGAACTCGGCCACATGCAGAACTTCTTCCGCTTCCGTGATCTGCTGCAGGACCGGTCCGATGACAACGCCGGCTGCCAGGTACCCGAGAACGGTGCCGAGCCCCAGCTTGCGGAAGATCGGAGCGGCAATCACTGCACCAGCGAGCAGCAGCAGCATCTGGGAGAAAAGCGAGCCTGACATTGTCATGGAAAAGTCCCTGCAACCGTGCTGTTGGCGGAAGAATCGGCAAGCGAGCCTTGATGCCTTACTTGCCGCACAATAAATGGAGCGGCAACGAAAGGTACACAATGACCTCCGAATTTGACTCCGAACCCCTTCTTTCCCGTGCAGCTCATTTGATCGATCTTGCCAAGGCGGCTGGGGCAGACCAGGCAGACGCCGTTGTCGTCCGGTCGCGCTCCCGATCGGTTAACGTTCGGCTCGGCAAGGTCGAGGGAACGGAAGCCTCCGAAAGTGACGACTTTTCGCTGCGCGTTTTCGTGGGCAACCGCGTCGCCAGCGTCTCGGCAAACCCTGGTTTTGACCTGAAGACACTGGCGGAGCGCGCCGTGGCCATGGCGAAGGTCTCGCCGGAAGACCCCTACGCCTGTCTGGCGGACGAGAAGGACCTTGCCCGCTCGTATCCAGACCTCGAGCTGTTCGATGCGACGGACGTTCCGACGGATGACCTGCGGAAGGCTGCGCTTGAAATGGAGCAGGCGGCCCTGGATGTGGACGGCGTTCGCAACTCCTCGGGAGCCGGCGCGTCGGCGGGCATGGGCGGCTTGGTCTTGGTCACCTCCCACGGTTTCTCCGGCAGCTACACGGCCAGCCGCTTCGGCCGCTCCGTCAGCGTCATCGCCGGTGAGGGCACGAAGATGGAGCGCGACTACGACTTCGATAGCCGTCTCTATTTTGCCGAGCTCGACGATCCGAAGACGATCGGCCGGCGGGCAGGGGAGCGGGTGGTGAAACGCCTCAACCCCCGCCAGGTCCCGACGGGCAAGAACTTGACCGTCGTCTTCGACCCGCGCATTGCGCGCGGCTTCGTTGGCCACATCGCCGGCGCAATCAACGGCGGCGCCGTTGCCCGCAAAACGAGCTTCCTGAAGGACAAGATGGGCCAACAGGTGCTGAAGTCTGGCCTGAGCATCAGCGATGACCCCCTGAAGGTCCGCGGCTCGTCTTCGCGCCCCTTCGATGGGGAGGGCGTGATGGGCGAGCGCATGGTGATGATCGAGGATGGCGTCCTGAAGCACTGGTTCCTCTCCACCTCGACGGGGCGGGAGCTTGGTCTGCCGACGAATGGTCGTGGCGTTCGCGGCGGAACGTCCGTTGGTGCCGCCTCCACCAATCTTGCGCTGGAGCCTGGCGATGTTGCGCCGGAGGATCTCATCCGCAGTATCGGAACGGGCTTCTATGTGACGGAATTGATCGGCCAGGGTGTCAACATGGTGACCGGCGAGTACAGCCGTGGCGCTACCGGTTTCTGGATCGAGAACGGTGAGCTGGCCTATCCTGTTTCGGAGGTGACAATCGCTTCGAACCTCAGAGACATGTTCATGCGGCTCACGCCGGCCAACGACATCGACCGGAAGTTCGGAGTGGCGTCGCCGACCATTGCAATAGAGGGCATGACCCTGGCGGGACGCTAGCCATGGATGCTCATCCTGATCGCTGGGGCGAGGATCTGGCGCTGATCAGACTCGCGGCCGCGGAAGCCGGCAAGATTGCGTTCGGCTATTTTGGGCAGTCTCCAGAGGTGTGGTGGAAAAACGGTGATCGCTCGCCCGTTAGTGCCGCGGATTTTGCCGCGAACGACAAGCTGCTCAGCATGTTGCTCGAAGCCCGGCCAGACTACGGCTGGCTTTCGGAGGAGACGGATGACGACGTAGGCCGCTTAGGACGCGAGACGCTGTTCGTCGTCGATCCCATCGATGGCACCCGCGCTTTCATTGGCGGCGAGAAAACCTGGTGTGTCTCCGTAGCCGTCGTCCACCACGGGCGCCCCGTCGCAGGCGTCCTTGTCGCGCCGGCGCTGGGAGAGGAGTTCTCCGCGGCGCTGGGCCAGCCGGCGTTCAAGAACGGTGAGCCGATCGCTGTTTCTCACCCGCAGTCGCGGAATCCTCTCAAGCTTGCTGTTGCCGAAGACGTTCTGAAACTCGTCCAGCCGCAGCATCGCGGTTCTGTTCAGCGTGTTCGCCACGTTCCGTCGCTCGCCTATCGCCTGGCCATGACCGCTGACGGCACCATCGACGGGACGATCGTCAAGCGCAACTCACACGACTGGGATCTGGCCGCTGCCGACATCATCCTGGAAAGGGCAGGGGGTCAGCTCGTTGATGCCGATGGCAATCTGCTGACCTACAATCGCGAGAGCGTCAAGCATGGTGTCCTTCGTGCTGGCGCAGAGCATGCTCTGGACAAGCTGCGGATGTTCATGCCAGACGATCCTACGGGTTGACCTTCGGGAGCGCTTGTCGCAAGCAGTGCCTTCGGGGGGATTGGTGAAGGGTTGAGACATGACGGAAGTAAGCGAAAAGAAGCAACTCCTCCATTTGGTATTCGGCGGTGAACTGTCGAGCCTGAGTGGCGTACAGTTCAAAGATCTGTCGAAGCTGGATTTGGTCGGGATCTATCCAGATTACGCCAGCGCGCTCATGGCATGGAGAGCCAAGGCGCAGCAGACGGTCGATAACGCCGAGATGCGTTACTTCATCGTCCACATGCACAAGCTGCTCGACCCGGAAGTTAAAGCCGAATAACATCATATTGGGGATAAACTGCGGTTTCCGCTTGGCGACCGCATCCCCGGTATCGCATCCTGTCCTAACCTGAATTTGACGTAATTCTAAAGCAAGAGTCCTTTCTGGGATGATTGTACGGAGGACAACCCAGCTTGGCGCAGGCAGCCACCCATCGAAGGCATCTGCCATGAACAAGGGGTTGGCGCGTGCGGCACTGACGGGATACCGGGTCGCGGGAATTGTTCTCTATCCCCTCGCGGCGCCATACCTTGCCTACCGTACGTACAAGGGCAAGGAAGACCGGCAGCGCCGCAACGAACGCTTCGGCTATGCAAGTCAGCCTCGTCCGCGTGGTCCTTTGATCTGGCTGCATTCGGCGAGCGTGGGGGAAACTCTGGCGCTCATCCCGCTGATGCGAGAACTGTGCCGCCGTGAGATTCACGTCCTCCTGACGACAGGCACCGTAACCTCTGCGGAACTGGTTCGCACTCGTCTCGGCGATCAGGTTATCCACCAATACGTTCCGATCGATCTCAAATTTCCGGTCAAGCGCTTCCTGCGCTACTGGCGGCCCGACGCCTGCATCACGGCAGAATCGGAGATATGGCCAACGACTGTCCTGGAGCTCGCGCGGCGCAAGATCCCGCAAATCCGGGTCAACGCGCGTATCTCCGATCGCTCCTTCGAGCGCTGGCAGCGCCACGACCAGGTGGCAGAAGCTCTGTTCGGCCGCATGTCGTTGGTTGTCGCGCAGAGTGATCTCGATGCTGAACGCTTCCGCGACCTAGGGGCTTGGCCGGTGCTGGTCTCCGGCAATCTGAAGGGCGATACCGATCCTCCTGCCTGCGATCCTACGCTTGTGGAGCGCTATCGCCAGCAGATCGGCGACCGCAAGACATGGGCTGCCATTTCGACCTTTGAAGGCGAGGAGAAGGCAGCAGGCAAAATCCACAAGGCCCTGAAGGGGAAAAACGGGCAGCTGACGATCATCGTGCCCCGGCATCCGGAGCGGGCCGATGAGATCGAAACAATGTTGAAGGCTCAGGGTCTCGTGGTGGCAAGGCGCTCCCGGGACGACATTTTGACTGAGGAAACGGACATTTTCCTAGGCGACAGCATGGGCGAGATGGGTCTCTACCTCCGACTTACGGAGGTCGCTTTCGTCGGCCGGTCGTTGACGGGCGAGGGAGGGCAAAACCCAATGGAGCCGGCGATGGTTGGTTGCGCGGTGCTGTCGGGCAGCCGGGTGGAGAACTTTCGCGACGCCTACTCCAATCTCGTGCGCAGGGGCGGCGCCCGGCTTGTTCGTGATACCGAGATGCTCGCCAAGGCCGTGCACTATCTGCTGAGCAACGACATCGCTCGCAAGAAGATGATCGACGCCGGCCAGGAGACGATCCAGGAGATGCGCGGCGCGCTCTCGGCGACTGTGAAGGCGCTTGAGCCCTACATCAATCCGCTGACGGTCATTGCCCGTCTGCAGCCGCGGAACATTGCCGCGCAATGATCCGCAACATTCTGCGCGGAATCGAAGGAATTCTCTTCGACAAGGACGGCACCCTCATTCGCTATGACGAGAGCTGGGGCCCGGTGAACCGGGAGGCCGCACGACTTGCTGCGGCAGGCGACGAGCGTCTCCAGACACGATTGCTGATGGCTGCCGGTATGGACCCCATCTCCGGCCACACACGCGCCGACAGCCTTTTTGCTGCGGGCAATGCCGTAGAAATCGCAGCGGGCTTCATCGAAGCGGGGTCGCCTTTGGCTGCAGAAGAGCTGACGCTGCGGCTCGATGCCCTGTTTGTACAGGCGACGGAGTACGCAGTACCGGTAACGGATCTACAGTCGCTGTTCTCGCGCCTGAAGGCAAGGGGACTGAGGCTCGGCATTGCTTCCAGCGACAACGAACTTTCGATCCGGCAGACCGCCAGGCGTTTTGAGATTGACGGCTATCTAGACTTCGTGGCCGGTTACGACAGCGGCTATGGGGTCAAGCCTGAAGCTGGCATGGTTTTAAGCTTTTGCAGCGCCCTTGAGTTGGAGCCCCGACGCGTGGCTATCGTGGGTGATAATACCCACGACCTTATGATGGGCGTCAATGCCGGCGTTGGCGCAAAGATCGGAGTACTCACTGGAACAGGAACCCGCGGGACGTTGGAGCCCCATGCGGATCTGTGCGTCGACAGCATCGCTTCGCTCGAAGAGCTTCTGTCTCGTGACCAAGATATCGGGTGAGAGACTGCAGGGATGCTCACTCTTGCCTTTTCACAGAAACTCCCATTTGTTGCCCGCGGTTTAAGGTGAAAGTGGAGATGAGTTCATGGCGTCAGAAGCGCCACCGTTCTGGTGGGAGAAGGCGGATTGGCGCGCCTGGAGCCTTGCGCCGGTGTCCTTTCTGTACGGCAAGATCTCAGGCCGACGCCTCTCCAAGGGCAAACGGGTAGGCGTACCTGCACCAGTCATCTGCGTCGGCAACTTTACCGTTGGAGGTGCGGGCAAAACGCCGACGGCGATTGCACTCGCACGCGCAGCCAAGCAGCGTGGGCTGAAGCCCGGGTTCCTAAGCCGGGGCTATGGCGGCTCTCTGGATGTGACGACAATCGTTGATGCCGATCACCATCGCGCCGGTGCCGTGGGCGACGAGGCGCTGCTGCTGGCACGCGAGGCGGCCACGGCGATCTCCCGCAGGCGTGTCGAGGGAGCTCAGAGGCTGGTTGCCGAGGGGGTCGACCTGATCATCATGGACGATGGCTTCCAGAGCGCGCGTATTGCCATCGACTTCGCGTTGATCGTCATCGACAGCGTTCGCGGAATTGGCAATGGCCATCTCGTTCCAGGCGGGCCGGTGCGGGCGCCGATCACAGAGCAGATGCGTCACCTGTCGGCGATCCTGAAGGTAGGTAACGGCGATGCCGCCGATGCACTGGTGCGACAGGCTGCCCGTGCAGGCAAACCTTTCTACGTCGCCTCCCTTGTGCCGCAACCGGCTCCGGAACTCGAAGGACAGTCCGTTCTGGCCTTCGCCGGCATTGCCGACCCGGAAAAGTTCTATCGTACCGTCGGAGCGCTGGGGGCGACACTGGTGGAGCGCCGGTCGTTTCCAGATCATCACTACTTCAGCGAGGATGAGGTTGCCGATCTGATCGCCGACGCCGATCGGCAGGGGCTTCTTCCGGTCGCAACCGCAAAGGATGCCGTTCGCCTTGCTGGCGGCCACCGATCAGCAGAGGCGCTCTTGCAGAAGCTTCGTGTGGTCGAGGTCGAGATGACATTCGACGACCCACATGCGCCAAACCATATCATCGACCTTGCGATGGCTGCTTATCGGAAGAGGCGGCTTGCGGACAATCGAACGGCGGGTTGAGACAAAGACCGCTATGGGCGTGACTGGATCGGCAGCACGCCCGCGCGCTTGTCGGCCTCCAGCGAGGCTGCAACGTCGGCATAGGCTTCCTGGCGGGCAACGCTCCAATAGCGGAGCTCGTCAAGCGGGATTTGGACGCCGGTGACGGCGCAGGTGACATAAGACCCCGCACTGACCAGTTGGTAGTCGCCATCGAGATACCGGATCTTTGCTTCCCGATTTCCGCTTCCCTCGAACCGGTTCATCCCTTTTCTCCTGCCGAAAATCATCTCTTCGCTTTATCGCGGGTCTCGCCGTGGCGCCACCCCTTTCGGCTGCCCTCTTCCGTTAGCTGCGGCCGAACAATCGCTCGATGTCCGCTAGCTTCAGCTCGATATAGGTTGGGCGTCCGTGGTTGCATTGCCCCGAGCCCGGCGTCACTTCCATCTGGCGGAGCAACGCATTCATTTCCTCTGGTCGCAGGCGGCGGCCGGAACGGACGGATCCGTGGCAGGCCATGGTGGCGGCAACATGTTCAAGCTTGGCGCGTAGCCCGCCGGCGGTGCTCCATTCCGCCACCTCGTCGGCAAGATTGCGAACCATGCCGGTGGCGTCGATTTCACCCAGCATCGCCGGCGTTTCCCGGACGGCAATGGCTCCGGGACCGAAGCGCTCGATCGCCAGCCCAAATTGATCGAGTTCCTGGGCAAAGGCCATTAATCGGTCGCAATCTTCTTCCGGCAAATCCACGATCTCCGGGATCAGGAGCGATTGAGATGCTAAGCGTCCGCTATCGAGCGCCTTTCGCATCGCTTCGAACACAAGTCTCTCATGCGCCGCATGCTGATCGACGATCACCAGGCCATCGTTTGTTTGCGCCACGATGTAATTCTCGTGCAATTGGGCGCGCGCAGCACCGAGACGGTATTGCGCACTATTCTGGTGATCACTCGCGCCGGGGTCGGGGTTGGATACGGTGTCTGCCCGCGCAGCCGGGGCGGTGAAGCTGTCGAAGCCCGCTTGTTGGTTTTCCGCAAAGCCGTATGCGGGCGTCAGTGGACGTGAAGGAGAGCTTTGCGGAGCCCAAGGAGTGGATGGCGGCGGCGCGGCATAGCCTGGCCGAAAGGCGCCCGCCAAGCCGTTCGCGCTGGTGGTTGCAGCGCGGCTGCCCTCGCGTCCCAATGCCTCCCTGATGGCACCGACGATCAGGCCGCGGATCAGGCCGGGGTCGCGAAACCGGACGTCTGCCTTTGCCGGATGAACGTTGACGTCGACCAGCGCCGGGTCGAGCGTAATGGACAGCACCGCCACCGGATAGCGCCCGGAGGGCACCGTCTCGGCATAGGCTCCGCGGATGGCCGACAGGATCAGCTTGTCCTGGACGGGGCGCCCATTGACGAAGGCATACTGATGCCCGGAGTTGCCCCGGTTGAAGGTCGGCAACCCGGCGAAGCCGGTAAGGCGAACATCCTCCCGCGCGGCATCGATCTCGATGGCATTGTCTTTAAACTCGCGGCCGAGAATCTGTGCAATCCGCGCCAGCGGATCGTCGCCTGTCGAGGGAAGCTCGAGCGTCGAACGGTCCGGACCGGAAAGCACGAAGCGGATCGCCGGAAAGGCGATCGCCATCCGCTTCACCATCTCCGTAATCGCGCCGGCCTCCGCTCGCTCCGACTTCAGGAATTTAAGGCGCGCCGGCGTGGCGAAGAAAATGTCGCGCACCTCGACTACCGTGCCCTGGTTCGCGGGGGCAGGGCGAACGGGTGAGGTGGTTCCCCCCACAACCGACACCTGCGACCCCTGTCTGTCGCCAACACACCGGCTGGTGATGGTCAACTTTGCAACAGAGCCGATCGACGGAAGAGCTTCCCCTCGAAAGCCGAGCGTATGGATATCGTCCAGCGTCCTGTCGATCTTCGAGGTACAATGCCGCCGCACCGCAAGTTCCAGGTCGCTGGCATCCATGCCGCAGCCATTGTCGGTGATCCGCAGCAGGCTCTTGCCGCCTCCGGCGGTCGCGATCTCGATTCGCGTTGCCCCGGCATCGATCGCGTTTTCGATCAACTCCTTTGCGGCACTGGCCGGTCGCTCGATGACCTCGCCGGCGGCAATCTGGTTGATGAGGGTTTCTGGAAGAAGCTTGACGACCATTCTACGATTTTCACGGATTTCCGACGGCTTGGAAAGGGCTGGCTGCAAACTGTGGCGTCAGATGCAGAGTTTTCAGGGAAGATTGATGCCCGACGGCATGCTCGCTCCCTTGGCTGGTGAGAAACGTTCTCGTCCACGGAAAATTCGCAACTGATGGCGCCTGCGCTGACACCACTGCAGCTTCTGTGAGGTAATTCTAACTAAATTACTGAAAACGCTGGTCTTTTGACTTGGGGCTGAATGTAATTTGTTAATCTTTGTGCGCCATCTTCTCAAGAATGTTTACAAAGTATCGGATTTCATGATGTCGGCGAATGGTGTGTCGCCGCAGGTCAGCAAGAAAGAGCTGCAGGCAATGGCGTACAGTGATCCGCTCACGGGTCTTGGGAACCGCCACCGGCTACGGGACAAGGTGCGGCTGCTGGCGGCGGAGCGTGCGCAGGATCCCGCGCCCTTCACCATCTGTATCGCTGACCTTGATGGGTTTAAGCCGATCAACGATCTTTTCGGCATTGAAGCAGGCGATGAAATCCTTTGTCAGGTTGCACACCGGTTGAAGGCATGCGTGCCGGAAGGCGCGACCGTAACTCGCCACGATGGAGACGAGTTCGCATTCGTTCTGCCTCTGATTTTCGAGCGCAGCGGTGCCGAGCGGATCGGTCAGATGATGAGGGATGTCCTGTCTGCACCCTATGATCTGGGAGACCGCCATGTCCGTCTCTCCGCCTCGTTCGGCTTTGCCGTTTATCCGTTCGCAGGTGATGAATTCGAGACGTTGCTGGAAAGCGCGGAAACGGCACTGTACCAATCGAAGCGGCGAGGGCGGGGGCAGATCACCGTATATACCCGCGAAATCGCACATGAGATGAAGCGGACGACACAACTGGAGCAGGCGCTGCGCACGGCAGTGATTGCTGACGCTGTTGACGCCCACTTCCAGCCGATTGTTCGCCTCGTCGATGGGGTGACAGTAGGATTCGAGGCTTTGGCGCGGTGGAATGACCCCGACCTTGGCTTCGTCGCACCCTCTGTCTTCGTACCACTGGCCGAGGAGCGAGGCTTCATCGATGCCTTGTCCGAAACCCTTCTTCGCAAGGCTGCTGAGGCTGCTCTTTCATGGCCACGTGATGTGTTCCTGTCGTTCAACCTGTCCTCGGCACAACTCATGGACCCTGGAACAAGCGAAAGCATCCTTTCCATTCTCCATCGGGTGGGACTTGCCCCACACCGCCTGGAACTGGAAATCACCGAGACTGCGGTGATGACCTCCGCCGAAACCGCCGAGCGCATCCTCGCCGACCTGCGCGGGCAAGGGGTCAAGATCTCGCTCGATGACTTCGGTACAGGCCAGTCGAGTCTCGGCCGACTGCGCGACTTTGCGTTCGACAAGGTGAAGATCGACCGGGCCTTTGTGTCGCAGATCACGACGGATCGCGCCTCAGAACATATCGTCAAGGCCATTCTGGCAATGTGCGACGGTTTGGGGCTCCAGGTGGTAGCCGAGGGAATCGAGAGCCACGCGGATGCGGAAAAGCTCAAGGGGCTCGGCTGCGAGATGGGGCAGGGGTATCACTATGGCAGACCCGCCGATGCTGCGTCGACGCTTGTTTATCTGCAGAAGCATTATCGCGAACTAGTGCCGGTTTGAAGCACAAGCCAGCACAGGGTCGCTGGAAGAGAAGGCGGCACCGCCGCATCAGATGCGTCCATGCATTCCCTGGTCAGACCCCTTCGCCTGACACGCCAGTTTTGTAATCGTGCCCAGCTGATGGCCTAGAGCTTGAAGGAGGCCTCGGGCGTTCCGGACACGCCGGGCGTGAGGCAGAACAACTGTCCCGCCAAGGGATCCTCTCGTCGTTCGGTGTCACTCAAACCTTCCCATGCTGACGTGAGCGCCAGCCTGTTCAGGTCCACGCCATAGAAGGCGGGGCAAGTCGTCCGCTTTGCCAGTGAGACATGGCTTGCCAGCAGTTTGCCGGCGGCGCTGTAGCAATCCACTGTCCCCGCACCCCATCTCGCATTCCAGATATTTCCCCTTGAGTCACAGACCGACCCATCCATGCCGCCAGGACGAGCGCTCGTATCGGCTAAAACGAGCGCAGGTTCTCTGGGGAGGCCCGTGGCAGGATCTAATGGAACGTGCATCAGGTGATTGATCCTGGTGTCGACGAAATAGCCAGTCGTCCCATCGGGTGAGAAGCAAATGGAGTTTGGAATGCTCACGTTCTCAAAGAGCAGCGTCGGCTTTGCCTCTGCCACATGATAGATTGCGCCTGCTCCCTCTTCGGCGTCCTTGCCCATTGTCCCGATCCACAGGCTGCCGCTGGGATGGACGCGCCCGTCGTTGGATCGGTTATCGGGTTCATCGGTTTCCAGCTCGCAGTAGAGCGAAAGTTCGCCGCTGGCACGGTCGCGTATGAAGAGGCCCTCCTCCGTCGCCAGCAGCTGTCGTTCATCGTCGATTCGAGCCACCACACTCGCCATGAAAGGTAGCCGGTGTGCGCGCGCGGCCCGCGAGGGCACGTGCAGTTCATGCAGCGTCTTTCCCAGAATGTCGAACCACCACAACGTCTCTGTTTCCAGCTCGAAGCTTGGGCCCTCGCCGAGCTCGCAGACGGTGGACGAGAGAATTTGGCTTTGATGGGAAGGCTCTGCCGCCATGACGGTCTCCTGGATTCGAAGTGGGGGCAATGTGTCGTGGGAAGATGATGATGACAAGGCGGTCGCTGTCGCTGGTGTGGAACATGGAGCGAAGCTGGAGAAGCCGATGCTGTGTCAGGAATAAGAATTGCCAAGAAACAACTTTGGGCATACCTCTGCTGTGTATTCGCGTCCTATCGTTTTCACGGCGAACCTGCTCTTTCAGACAGCCTAAGGTTGCCAATCAACATATGATTCTGCGTTCGCCGGACGGGCGGCGATGATTGTAGAAGCGGGAATTCGGCCATGCCGCAATTGGAAAAATTCGTTCAGCAAGAGTCGATAGAACTGAAGCTCCAAGAGATCCCCGGGCTGAAGACCCAGTTCGATGTCTTCCGCTTCATGAAGCGCGTCATGGAAGATTACGGTGCTCGAGCGTTCATGGTGGTAAATTTGCCGCCCCTCACAACGCTGACGCTTTCGGCAAGCACGGTGATCACGAACTTGCCGGCTGATCTGATCGCAGCTTTCGATCGTGAAAACCTGCTGTCTTCAAGCCCGGTGCTAAAACGTTTGCGGGACTCCAGCCTGCCCTTCCTGTTCGATATGGAGGGCGTCACGAAAGAGCGAGGTGATACTCGCTCAGAGACCCTTTTCCGGGAGCATGCGCTCCTTCACTGGGCCTACTTTCCTGTTCAGGACGGAACCAGCCTAAGGGGAGCTATTGCTTGGGCATGGGAAGACCGTCTTGTTACAACACAGCAGATGATGGAACTCGGGTACATAGCGATCCATGTCTATGAATGCCTCCGGCAGATTCGCAACGCCACCTTTCGCTCCACCGATACCCTTACCGATCGCGAAATAGACTGCCTGAACTGGACTGCTGCGGGAAAAACCAGCGCTGAGATTGCCGAAATCCTTGGGCTTTCGGAGCATACGGTCAACCACTACCTCAACCGCGCCGCCAAGAAGGTTGATGCTGTCAACAGAGCGCAGGCTGTTGCCAAGGCGCTGCGCGCAGGTCTCATCAAGTAGGCGCACCGCCAGCCCTTCGCTTCAAATGCGCAGCGCCACCCTTCGACTAGGCAGCCGCCCACAGGCAGCCGCGTCGGATGGTGTCCATAGAGGTTGCGGGAGCCTGCAGCCACCTCCTATAAAGCGTCGCAGACATGGATGCGAATGTCAGTCGACAGGAGTTCGTTATGCCCGAGGTTACGAAAGAACAGGTGCTGGATGCGCTCAGGAAAGTGCGCGGCCCGGATCTGGAGAGCGACATCGTGGCTCTCGGCATGGTCTCCGACATCTTCATTGCCGATAACAAGATCTATTTTTCCATCACGGTGCCAGCGGCGCGGGCGAAGGAGTTGGAGCCGCTGCGGACGGCAGCGGAACGCACGGTCAAGGAAATACCCGGTGTGAAGGGGGCCGTGGTGACGCTCACGGCCGACCGCAAAGGCGAAAGCCCTTCGGCGACGCCGGCACCGCAGGGAAGGTCCGCCTCCGGGCCCACGCCGCAGTCGCCTCAGCCTCGCTCGTCCAAGGCTGGTATCCCGGGACTCGGTGCAATCATTGCTGTTGCATCAGGCAAAGGTGGTGTGGGTAAATCGACGACAGCGGTCAATCTTGCCCTTGGTCTGCAGGAGAATGGTCTGCGGGTAGGTATCCTGGATGCGGATATCTACGGACCCTCGATCCCCCGCCTCTTGAAGATCTCCGGGCGCCCCCGGCAGGTGGAGAACCGGATCATCGTACCGATGGAAAACTATGGTTTGAAGGCCATGTCCATGGGGTTTCTGGTGGACGAGGCCACCGCGATGATCTGGCGCGGACCGATGGTCCAGTCGGCCCTCCTGCAGATGCTGCGCGAGGTCGCTTGGGGTGATCTCGATGTCCTGGTTGTCGACATGCCTCCAGGCACCGGCGATGTGCAGTTGACGCTTGCGCAGCAGGTTCCCCTTGCCGGCGCCGTGGTCGTCTCTACACCTCAAGACTTGGCGCTCATTGATGCCCGCAAGGCGATCGCCATGTTCGGCAAAGTGGAAGTGCCCATTCTTGGCATCATCGAGAACATGAGCTACTTCGTGGCTCCCGATACAGGTGCCCGCTACGACATTTTCGGTCATGGCGGTGCCCAAGCCGAAGCTGAGCGCATTGGGGTTCCCTTTCTCGGAGAGGTTCCCCTGACGATGGAGATCCGGGAGACGTCAGATGCTGGCACCCCGGTGGTGGTGTCGGACCCCGGTGGGACTGCAGCAACTGTTTATCTGGAGATCGCTGCGAAAACCTGGGACCAACTGCAGGGACGAACGGTACGGGCGGCTCCCGCCATTGTCTTCGAATAACCGGTATCCTTCCCACAGCGCGCGGCTGCGTCTTCGATGTCTGATGACCTGAATGCACTGCGAGGGGAACGGACCATCTGACATTTACGTGAGGTGGCACTGTTTGCTGGAAACCAAAGGGTGTGAGGGCGTGCCGTTAACCGAGCATCAAGGTTAATGATTGATTCTCCGGGGCGTTGTTCTCGTGTCCCCTGGAGTTGCTGTTTTGCGTTCGATTGGCGTTTTGAGTCGCAAGTCCCGCGTTCGTGCAGACGCCTGGATGGCCCCCGCAGTGTTTGGCGTGGCATGCTGGCTCGGCTTCCCCTCCATTGCCGCACATGGCGACCTTTCGGATCTCTTGTCCGGGATGGACGCAGGCCAGAGATGGCGTGTTGTCCTGACCGATTCTCCCGCGGGCTCCATTCACTCCTCTGAGGTTGCCTTTCCCGCCATGGAACGGGCACTTCCTGCCGGTACGGGAGTAAAGCTACCCGACGGACGAAAGGTGGCTTTCGCCAGCAGTTCCGAAGGCGCGGAGACGACGCCGGACGAGGATCGTGTCAACCGAAAGTACAAGAAGGGCCGCATCGTTGCCGTCGAGCCGATGCAACCACCGAAAGCCTTCAGCGCCGGCTCCGTTCTCCAGCGCACCAGTGCCCTGACGCGTCCGCTGGAGACGAAGGAGGAGCTTGCAGCCTTCGCCAAGCCCGGCAAGGCTGCCAAGCAGATCGAACTCGCGTCCTTCTACTTCCGCAAGGACGAAAAGCCGGCCCATAACCTGATGCCGGTGGTGGCAGGTCTGGTGACGAATGACGAAGCTGATGTCCTGGCAACGGCTTACGCTCCGAAGGAGCCTGACTTTGCTCGCCAGTCGCCGTTCGATGCAATCCTGAAGAAGCCGGAAGCGGGACGCTTCATCGCGCCGATCTCTCCACAAGATCATGCCTGGGCTGCCGTCCCGCTGCCGCCTGTGGCTTTCTCCGCGCGCGAACAACAGTGCCTGGCCTCCGGCATCTATTTCGAGGCTCGCGGCGAGTCCGCTCGGGGACAGGCGGCTGTCGCGCAGGTGATTCTCAATCGGGTCCGCAATCCGGCCTACCCGAAAACCGTCTGCGATGTGGTCTACCAGAACAAAGACTGGCGAAATCGCTGCCAGTTCTCATTTGCCTGCGACAACATCCGCGATCGCATCCGCTCCAGGTACCATTGGAAGATGGCGCGCGAGGTTGCCATGGCGGTAACGGCCGGCAAGATCTGGCTGAAAGAGGTCGGCTCCTCAACCCACTATCACGCTGTCTACGTGCGGCCGAAATGGGCGAGATCCATGGAGAAGGTCGGTCGGATCGGCCTACACATCTTCTACCGCACTCACGGAGGTGGCTGGAGCTGAGGCCGTAGACTCCACCCGCTGATTCCACTGGAAGATTTGCCGCAGTCACATCGGATCCATCTAAGCCGTTGATAACATGAACTTTATGCATGTTGCTGCAGTGCTTTCGTATGCCTTGACTATGCAGCCGCTCAAAACTATGTTGCGCCCGACTTGAAAACGGGCCGGAAGGCGCGAAATCCCTCGCTGTCTGCATGTTTCGTACGGATCGGACGGTCCGAAGACCGTAGGATGCGGTGAGATCGGTAGGGGTGCTCGCTAATGACGGATAATCGGGACGAGAGTCTGGAGCAGCGCCGTCGGCGTCTATCTGCTGAACTGGCAGAGCGGGGCGTCGAAGAAGCAGCCGAGGCGAAGCGGGACGCGCAGAGCGAGGAAAGCCGTCGAGGGATGGCACTTGGTCTGAAGATCTCTTCGGAGTTCATAGCCGCAATCGCCGTTGGCGCCATGCTCGGCTATCTTCTCGACCGTTTTGCCGGTACGGGACCGTGGGGACTGGTGATTCTTCTCCTGCTCGGGTTTTGCGCCGGGGTTTTGAATGTTCTGCGGGCCGTGGGAATGGTGGCGACGCCGCCTGCCTTCAATAGCAAGCAGGGCAAGGGGCCAAAGTCGTAATATCGCCTAAGAGGCGGGCGCGGCTATGGCGAGTGAAGGTAGAAAGAAGGTAGACGGTGGCTAACGATCCGACCCATCAGTTCCAGATCAGCAAGATCGTCCCGATCGAAATCGGCGGGATGGACTTTTCCTTCACCAATGCATCGCTGTTCATGGTTGCCACGGTCGCTTGCGCCGCCGGCTTCCTTTATTTCGCGACATCGCAACGTGGGCTGATCCCGGGCCGGGCACAGTCGGTTGCCGAAATGTCCTATGAATTCATCGCCGGAATGTTGCGGGAAGGTGCGGGAAGCTCAGGGATGAAGTTTTTCCCCATGGTCTTCACGCTGTTCATGTTCATCCTTACGGCGAACCTGCTCGGCATGTTCCCCTATTTCTTCACCGTCACGAGCCAGATCGTCGTCACCTTCGCCTTGTCGCTGTTCGTGATCGGAACGGTTCTCGTTTACGGCTTCTACAAGCACGGCTTTCACTTCCTGAATGTGTTCATCCCGAGCGGCGTTCCGGGTGTTCTCTTGCCGTTGGTCGTTGCGATCGAAATCATTTCGTTCCTGTCCCGTCCGATCTCGCTGTCTGTGCGTCTCTTCGCCAATATGCTGGCTGGACACATCACGCTGAAGGTCTTCTCCGGATTCGTTGCCTCGCTCGGCGCCTTGGGTGCGCTCGGCATCGGCGGCGCGATCCTACCACTCATCATGACCGTCGCCCTGACGGGTCTCGAATTCCTCGTCGCCTTCCTCCAGGCCTATGTCTTTGCGGTCCTCACCTGCATGTACCTCAATGACGCTGTCCACCCAGGCGGGCACTAAGGAATAACCACATTGGCGTCCTGAGGCGTCAGTCATCAGCCGCAACAACCCATTCAAGGAGTTCTCACATGGAAGCGGAAGCAGCAAAGTTCATCGGTGCAGGTCTGGCTTGCTTCGGTATGGCCGGTACGGCTCTCGGCCTCGGCAACATCTTCGGCAGCTACCTGTCGGGCGCCCTGCGCAACCCGTCTGCCGCTGACAGCCAGTTCGGCCGTCTGGTATTCGGCTTCGCCGTTACGGAAGCTCTGGGCATCTTCTCGCTGCTCGTTGCTCTCCTTCTCCTGTTCGCCGTCTAATAACGGCATCGGGTTCTGGATCACGGCCGCCGTCTGCGTGCCGTGATCCTTTGCATTTGGTATCCACCTGGAGGTGATGATGTTCGTGACTTCGGCATTTGCGCAGACCGCGCCGGAAGCCACAGAGACGCTTGAAGCGCCGGGCACTGTGCCTGCGGGCGAAGTACACACGGAAACCGGTGTTGCGCATGACGACGCTCACGCGACCGGTCCTTTTCCGCCTTTTGACGCTACGACCTACCCTTCGCAGCTTCTGTGGCTCGTCATTACTTTCGGTCTCTTCTATCTTCTGATGCAGAAGGTGTTGGTTCCACGCCTCGGGAGTATTCTCGAGCAGCGTCATGACCGCATCGCGCAGGATCTCGATGAGGCTTCCCGCTCGAAGGCTGAAGCCGATGCTGCGGTTGCGACATATGAAAGAGAGCTGGCAGATGCCCGTGCTAAGGCCGGCGCCATCGGGGAAACTGCCCGCGAAGCTGCTAAGTCGAAGGCTGCTGCCGACCGCGCCGCCATCGAGGCGGAACTAGGACAGAAGCTTAAAGCAGCAGAAGCTCGGATCGGTGAGATCAAGGCCCAGGCTTTCGCCCAGGTTGGCGCTATCGCTGAAGAAACGGCGTCTGCCATCGTTGATCAGTTGATCGGTTCCAAGGCCAGCGCAGACGACATCAAGGCTGCTGTCGCCGCAGCATCCCCCAAGGAGGCCTGATCCATGGCTCTCGACGCAACATTCTTTGCCCTCGTCGGCCTTATCCTCTTCTTCGTCCTTCTGGCCTACCTGAAGGTTCCGGGGATGATCGGCAAGTCGCTCGACGAGCGCTCCAACAACATCCGCAATGAGCTTGCCGAAGCCAAACGCCTGCGTGAAGAAGCTCAGCAATTGCTTGCTGAGTATCAGCGCAAGCGCAAGGAAGCGGAGGCCGAAGCTGCACAGATCGTAGCCGCCGCCGAGCGCGAAGCGGCCATGATGACCGAAGAAGCCAAGCAGAAGACGGAAGAGTTCGTGGCGCGCCGCACCGCACTCTCCGAGCAGAAGATCCATCAGGCTGAAGCTGATGCCATCGCGGCTGTCCGCTCCGCTGCTGTTGATCTGGCCATTTCCGCCGCCGAGGATGTCATCGCCAAGAAGATCGACACCGACAAGCAGGATGCTTTGTTCAAGGACTCTCTGCACAAGGTGCAGTCTCGACTGAACTGAACTGGCAGGAACTGGACGATAAAAAGGCCGCGCATCGCGCGGCTTTTTTTGTGGCGGGAAGAGGGTGGTTCTTAGCAGTCGCAGCTACTGCGGCAGGTCGTCTTTGCGCAGGGGCCGGAAAGTCATGCGGTGCAGTGCGCATGGGCCATGCGCCTCGATTCCTGCGCGATGCTGCGGCGTTGCGTAGCCTGCGTGCTTCTGGAAGCCGTAAAGCGGGAAGACCTGATGGGCGCGTGCCATCATGCGGTCCCGCGTCACCTTGGCGATGATCGAAGCGGCGGCAATCGAGACGGACCGAGCATCGCCCTGTATGACCGCCTTCCCATGGCAGCAGAGGCCAGGAGGGATGTCGCGGCCATCGGTCAGCACATAGGCTGGGCTGACGGCGAGGCCCGCCACGGCGCGCCGCATAGCGTCGAGGCTCGCTCTGAGAATATTCCGCTCGTCGATATGTCGTGGCCCCGAAGCGGCGATGGAGACTTCGGCCGTCGCCATGATGACCTCGAACAAATTTTCACGCTTTGACGCCGTCAACTGCTTGGAGTCGTTCAGCCCTTCCGGGATGCTATCGGGATCCAGAATAACGGCTGCGGCGACCACCGGGCCGGCCAACGGACCACGGCCTGCCTCGTCAGTGCCAGCAACAGGCCAATGACCGGCCTTCCTCGCCGCCAGCTCCAGACTGAAATCGGGAAAGAGCGGAACCTCTTCGAAAAGAAGCGGAGAATCGGGGGACGTGCGAGACAACATGGCGGCAGCCTTGCACGCCCTCCCGATCTCCTGCAAGCCCCGGCACGTGTGATGCGGCACACTGTCCCGCCACGGGAGGCGGGGCCGGGGCATTCCGGCGGCGGACGGAGGCGGCGTCCGAGCCGAAAATGCCGGAGCGGTCATGCTCCGGCAATGGGTGAATGGTCAAAGCAGCGACAACTGAATGCCGCCGCCGTCTGGCCGAGTGAACAGGTCGTCGCGCAGCGGCAGCCCGCGACGGCCCATTCCCAGCCGCTTGGTCGCCATCTCGAAGCGGCGACCGATCTGCCAGGCATATGGGCCTGTGCCTTTCATGCGCTTCGTGAAGTCGGCGTCATAGTCCTTGCCACCACGCATGGAGCGCACCAGTGACATCACGTGCCGGTATCGATCCGGATAGTTGCGCAGCAGCCAGTCGCGAAACAGCGGGCTGACTTCCAGCGGCAGCCGCAGCAGCACGTAGCTTGCCTCGGCAGCGCCCGCGGCGTGCCCTGCATCCAGAATGCGCTCGAGCTCGTGATCGTTGAGGGCAGGGATGATGGGCGCGACCATCACTGCCGTCGGTATACCAGCATCCGTCAGTGCCTTGATCGCCTCCAGACGCTTCGTCGGCGTCGAAGCGCGCGGCTCCATGTTGCGGGCCAGTTTTCGGTCGAGCGTGGTAACGGAAATTCCTACCTTTGCCAGCCCCCGCGATGCCATGTCCGAGAGGATGTCGATGTCGCGCATGATGAGCGCCGACTTCGTGACGATTGCCACCGGGTGGTTGGCTTTCTGGAGCACCTCGAGGATCTGCCGCATGACGCGCCATTCCCGTTCGATCGGCTGGTAAGGATCCGTATTGGTACCGATCGCGATCGCCCGTACCTTATAGTCGCTCCGGCTGAGTTCCCTTTCCAGGAGCTTCGGCACGTCCGGCTTGGCGAACAGCTTGGCCTCGAAATCGAGGCCCGGGGATAGCCCCATGAAACTGTGGGTGGGGCGGGCAAAACAATAGATGCAACCATGCTCGCAGCCGCGATAGGGGTTGATTGAACGATCGAAGGAAATGTCGGGCGATTCATTGCGCGTAATCGCCGTCCGTGGCTTTTCCACCTGCACCTCGGTGCGAAACGGAGCGAGATCCTCAAGTGTCTGCCAACCGTCGTCGACTGTCTCCCGGCGTTCCTCTTCGAACCGGCCGCTTGGGTTTAGCCCGGCACCCCGCCCGCGGCGGCGATCGACATCAATGCGCAAGCCGGACGAATTCACCAGCGCATCGGCAATATCTGCCGCGTGGGCAGGCGCGAAAGCAGCCTGCCTCAAATGGGACAGCTCGTTCATGTGAGGCTCCAAGGGGGATGCTCCCCTTCATTCGATGTCTCCGAAGGTAGGATGAAAAAGAGAACAATGCAAGAACAAAATGCGGGAATTTCTCCCTGTGGAAATCCCTGCCGCGATGCGTTAGATGTGGTTGATGCTGACAGTCTTGATGGAGTGCCACGACCAGGAATCGGAACTGGCCCAGACGTTGATGGTGCTGGTTTCCGCCGCCGTCGAAGGGTTGGTCCGGGATGTCGTAGTTCTGGATAATGGCTCCGCCGACGCCTCGTCGCGCGTCGCTGATGCGGCCGGTTGTAGCTTCTACGCAGACTGGAAAATTGGCGAGGTTCTACAGACAGTGCGAGGCGACTGGGTTCTCCTCCTGGAGGCGGGTGCGCGTCCGCAGGCGGGCTGGGTAGAGGAGGTGGCGGAGTATGTAGCAGTCAACAGGCAGCCTGCCCGTTTTTCCCTTTTGCGCCATCACCGGCGTCCTTTGCTGCAGCGCCTGATCAGCCGCGCCTCGCCACTGGAGCACGGGTTGTTGCTGCCGAAGAACAAGGCGCAGACGCTGGTACAGCAGGGGATGGACCTGAATGCCCTCAGCCGCGCAGCAAGAGCCGTGACGCTCCGCAGCGGAATTATCCCAGCTCGATTTGCAAGGTCTGCCGCCTCGGCCTGTCGCTAGCTGCCGCTTCGTCGCAGGTGCTCGTCGAGCCGCGGCATGATCTGTATGAAATTGCAGGGCATGTGCCGATAGTCGAGCTGCGCCGCCAGGATACCGTCCCAAGCGTCCTTGCAGGCCCCGGGGGAGCCCGGCAGCACGAAGATGAAGGTGGCGTTCAAAACGCCGCCGGTCGCACGGGACTGGATCGTTGAGATGCCGATCTTGTCGTAGGAAATGCGGTGAAAGACCTGCGAGAATCCCTCCATTCGCTTTTCGAACAGCGGTTCCAGGGCCTCTGGCGTCACGTCCCTGCCGGTGAAACCTGTCCCGCCGGTGGTGATCACCACATCGATTTCGGGGTCTAGCGTCCAGGAAAGAACCTGAGCGGCGATCGCTTCCTTATCGTCGGGCGAGATGGCCCGCGCCACTAGCCGATGCCCGGCGCTGGCGATGCGTTCAGCCAACGTCGCGCCGGATTTGTCGTCTGCCAGTGTGCGGGTATCGGATACCGTCAGTACGGCGATGCCCACCGGAACAAAGGGACGATCATTGACAGGAAGGTTCATGCTACGGACCCCGCGATGGTCGTCGTTGCTCGGAAGTACCATTCCGGCTTGAGGGCGTGAAGCCGCTCTGCCGCTTGCTCCGCTTGTGCGAGGGAAGCGAAGATGCCGAAGCACGTGGCGCCTGAGCCGGACATGCGCGTCAAGGAGGCCCCCTGAGAGGCGATCAGGTCGCAAACGTCGCCAATCTCTTTTGCAAGTTCACGCGCCGGTGTCTCGAGATCATTGCGCAACTGGCAAAGCCGGCCGATCCAGTCGCTGTTCCCGATCGTGCGGATCGGCGGGTTCTGCTTGTTGCGGAGCCGGGAGAATACCGCAGGTGTCGAAACGGCAACCAGCGGATTGCCAAGCAGGAGCGCCAGGCTGGGAAGATCAGGCAAAGGCTGTAGTTTCTCGCCGACTCCACCGACAAGTGCCGGTCTACCCGCAAGACACATGGGTACGTCCGCGCCCAGCGAGAGCGCGAGCTCCGCAAGGTCGATACCGGCTTTCTCCAGCCGCCAATAGCGAAGGAGCCCCCGCAAGCTGGCGGCTGCATCAGCGGAACCGCCTCCAATCCCGGAAGCAACCGGCAGGTGTTTTTCGAGATGGATGGCGACGGGCGGTGCCGCCAAACCTTCCGCAGAAAGCTTCTGGCGAAGGCGGTTTCGCGCCTCAACCACCAGGTTGTTGTCAAGATCACCTGCGAGGGCGGCGGAAAAAGGGCCCGATACGCTGAAACGATCTTCTTCCGAGGCAGCGAAGCTCACGCTGTCGCCGATGTTAGCAAAGGTGACCACACTTTCCAGAAGGTGGTATCCGTCCGGCCGCTGCCCCACCACATGAAGGGCAAGATTGATCTTTGCCGGAGCGAACTCGACGATCTCCACCGTCGGATCGTCCTGCAATCCGGGAGACGCCAGCATGCCCGTCAGGATTTGTTGTCAGTCGGCTGTGCCGGGACCGGTGCGGGAGCGACAGGCTCCTTACGACTTCCGTCCGCCGTTGTTGCGGTTGGGTCGAGCGGCGGCAATCCGTTGGCGATCTTCTCCTTGATCTCCTCGCGATTAACGTCTTCTCCTTCCGAGATCAGGGCGCGATTCCACTGGTAGACCGCCTCCAGCTTACGGCCCACGCGCCAATAGGCATCTCCAAGGTGGTCATTGATCGTTGCGTCGCCAGCGCGAAGTTGAACCGCGCGCTCCAGTTCCGACACGGCTTCTTCGAAGCGTCCTAGGCGGAAGTAGGCCCAGCCCAGCGAATCGACGACGTAACCGTCGTCAGGGCGCAGTTCCACTGCGCGGCGGATCATGTCCAATCCCTCTTCCAGGTTCCGATTCATGTCCACCCAGGAATACCCTAGATAGTTCAGCACCTGCGGCTGGTCCGGGTTGAGCTCCAAGGCTTTGCGGAAGTTGGGTTCCGCCTTGTCCCACGCCTTCAGCCGCTCATAAGCGATGCCTCGCTGGAAGAAGATCGTCCAGTCGCCCCGATCGGGGACCGGTCCGATCACCTCCACCGCCTTGTCGTAGTTCGCGGCCATGGCTTCATAATCCTTGGCATCGGAAAGGACGCTGCCATAGGCAAGGTAGCTGCGCAGGTCGGATGGATCGGATGCGATCAGCGCCTTGAGGTGCTCGCGTGCCTCCTCTACCTCTCCGGTTCCCGCGAGGGCGAGCCCAAGCTGCAATTCGGAAATGCGCTGCATCGGGGAATCGTCAGGCACCTTCTGATAGTATCCGATGGCACGCTCCGGCTGCTCCAGCTTTTCGGCGATGCCTCCCAGCAGGATGAGGGTATCGGCGCTGTCTGGATCGAGCGCATGCGATACCTGCAGGTAGAGCGACACCATGTCCTCCGCCCCTTGGCGATTGAGCGCGGCTCCGACGGAGAACAGTACCGCGGCAGCGCCCTCGACGGCGGTCGTGATTTGCTGTTCCGGCTTCTCGCCCCGTTCAATGCTCTCCCTAAGCGCCTTGAGCGGCGCATAGTTGCTGATCATCTCCTCGCCGACGGATATAGCATCAAGAGCCTTCTGCTTGTTCCCGTTTTCAGCTTCAAGCCGTGCAAGTGCCATGACTGCCCGCATGAAGGTGTCTGGCGCCGTGGCCACAGCCTCCTGATTGGTGATGGCAGCTGTTAGATGCTTGCGTGCCGTACCCGCGTCGCCCATTTCAATCGCCATCGCTCCCATGTGGAACTGGGTGAAAACTTTGAACCAGTCGGGCCCCTCCATCTGCTCGATGGTTTCAAGCGCACGTTTACCCTTGCCCGCGCCCACATCCGCCCACGCGCCAATCAGCGTCTGCGTTAGTCGATCAAGATCGTTGGGTCCGCTATAGGCGGCGAGTTCCTTGGCGTCTGCAAATCGTTCGTCCCGAATGGCGTCAAGAGCTCGGACGAGCGTGGTGATCCGCTCTACGGAAACGTCCTCCTTGAGAGCCTCGGCCTCTGCCAGACCCTCCTCAAAATGTCCCGCGAGCAAAAGCGAGATCATCAGCCGTTCGCGTATTTCCAGATTGGCCGGATCGAATTCCAGTGCCTTGCGATAAAGGGTGATCGCGGTCTCGTAATCGGCATCCACATCTGCCGTACGCGCTGCCAGGAAGGCGCCTGCGAAGGATTGCACTTTTGCGGGTTCGAAGGTCACGGCCTCTTCCGCAGGCTTTGCTTCAGGCGTCGCTGCGTTCGACGCGGTCGCAAGCAAGAGAGCCATTGCCAGCGCAGCGCTGGAGAGCAGGAGAGAATTGAGATGTTGCCGCATGAAAAAGGTGCCTTTCGCTAACGTGACGCAGCGGCTGTCGCCAGCACGTCCCGCACCGATTGATTCACCCACAGCATGGCTTTTTTGAAGCCGCGCCGCAAGAAATCTCGATCGAGCGTCTGCCTTAGTTCACGCGCTGAATGGAGAAGTCGATTACTTCCATCAACGCGGCCTTGTGCGACGAGGCGGGCAGCGGTGCTAGGGCGTCACGGGCGATCGTCCCATAGTGGAGGGCGCGTGCAATGGTGTCGTTGAGGGCGTCATACTTCTGGATCAGTTGAAGCGCCTGCTCGAGATTCTGGTCTGAACTTTCGCCGCCTTCGATGGCCTTTCGCCAGAAAGCCTGCTCGTTTGCCGTGCCACGCCGGAAGGCAAGAATAACGGGTAGCGTGATCTTACCCTCGCGAAAGTCATCGCCGACATTCTTGCCCAGGCTGGCTGCGGTCCCGCCATAATCCAGCGCATCATCGACCATCTGGAATGCATATCCAAGGTTCATGCCAAAGGAGCGCAGTGCCGCACGGCTGGACTTGTCTGCCTTGGCTATGATCGGGCCGACTTCGGCTGCGGCGGCAAAGAGTGCCGCCGTCTTGGCGCGGATGACGGACAGGTAGTCGTCCTCGGTTGTCTCCATGTTCTTGGCGACGGAGAGCTGCAGCACTTCGCCTTCGGCAATCACCGCGGCAGCGGTCGACAGGACATCGAGCGCGTCGAGTGAACCGACGTCTACCATCATGCGGAAAGCCTGGCCGAGGAGGAAGTCTCCAACCAGCACACTTGCCTGATTGCCCCAGATCGTACGCGCGGTCGACTTGCCACGCCGCAAATTGCTCTCATCCACCACGTCGTCATGCAGCAGGGTGGCCGTATGCATGAACTCGACACTGGTCGCCAGCTTCACATGGTGGTCGCCGTCGTAACCGAACATGGAAGCTGCCGCGAGCGTCAACATGGGGCGCAGGCGCTTGCCGCCTGAGGAGATCAGGTGGTTGGCCACTTCCGGGATCATCTGCACGTCCGAGCCGGCTTTAGAGAGGATCAACTGGTTGACGCGCTCCATGTCGGCCCTGGTCAGGTCCACGAGAGGCTTGACGGAAGCCGGCTTCTTCTTGCCTTCTTCAAGCGATACGACGACGCCCAAGGATCCGTTCTCCTGTTCAAATGCCGTGACGGTCTATAGAACTGGCCCTATACCGTCCCCGACGCAAATTGCCAAACATTGAAATGTGAAATCAGATCCATGCAGGAAATCATTCGGACCAATGATGCCGTCCTGCTCTCCTTCGCTGAGAGCCTGATGCGGGACGCCGGCATTCACTGCATGATTGCCGACCAGACCATGAGCGTACTGGAGGGGTCGCTAGGCCTTTTACCGCGCCGCCTGCTGGTGGAGGACGATCGGGCGGAGGAGGCGCGCCGCATTTTCAACGATGCCGGACTCGCAAGTGAGCTGCGGGATCGGCGGGCATGAACGAAACGGTGGACGCCTTCCACCGTGGAGGGTTTCATGTTGTTCAGCCGAAGGGCACAGGACACCGTTCCGGCATCGACGCTATGTTGCTCGCCTCGATGGTGAATGCAACGGGTCCGGTCACTGTCGCAGACCTGGGGGCGGGGGCGGGAGCGGCAGGCCTTGCCGTTGCATCCCGCCTTCCGCAGGCAAGGGTGCTGCTGGTGGAGCGGTCTTCCCTTATGGTTGATTACGCGCGTAAGACCCTGGACCTCCCGCACAATGCTCGTTTGGCGGAACGGGTAAAGGTTCTGGAGGCGGACGTTACGCTGACTGGCAAGGCAAGGGTAGCAGCAGGCCTTGCGGACGAGCTTTATGACCATGCCATCATGAACCCCCCGTTCAACGATCCGGGGGACCGATCGACGCCGGATGTGCTGAAAGCCGAGGCGCATGCCATGAGCGAAGGGTTGTTCGAAAGTTGGATAAAGACCGCTGGCGCCATTGTCCGGCCGGGTGGGCAGTTGTCCCTTATCTCTCGGCCTCAGTCCATTGCAGATATCATTGCCGCCTGCGGCAGGCGCTTTGGTGGTCTGGAGATTACAGTGGTCCACCCGCGCCCGGGTGAGGATGCGACGCGACTGCTGGTGACAGCCATCAAGGGGTCGCGTGCCCGACTCGTCTTCCGGGCGCCGCTGTTTCTCCATGGAAAAGAAGGCCACGGCTTCACGGCCGAAGCCGATGACCTCAACAATGGCCGTATGGCTTATGCCCGGCGGACCACCAGGCGGCGCTGAAAAAGCCGGCATTCCCATTGTGTTTGCGGTTGGTGATCATACATCTGGCTTCACAAGCTGTGGAAAAGGATTTGATATGGCCGGTCTGTTGTCGCGAGTGATGCCGAAGCGTTTCCGTAAGGAAGGAACTGCCATTCCGGTGGTCAGGCTGCAGGGCGTCATCATGACCGGCGGCAGCCAGTTCCGCCCGAACCTCAACCTCGCCAACGTCGCTCCCATGCTGGAGAAGGCTTTCTCTAGGAAAGACGCGCCGGCTGTCGCCATCTCGATCAACTCGCCAGGCGGCTCTCCGGTGCAGTCGCGGCTGATCTATCAGCGCATCCGCGCGCTGGCTGAGGAAAAGAACAAGAAGGTCCTCGTTTTCGTCGAGGACGTCGCGGCTTCCGGCGGATACATGATCGCGCTTGCTGGCGACGAGATCTTCGCAGACCCGACCTCGGTCGTAGGGTCGATCGGAGTGGTGTCCGGCGGCTTTGGTTTCCCTGAGCTGCTGCGCAAGATCGGCGTGGAGCGCCGGGTCTATACGGCGGGCGAAAACAAGGTGATCCTCGATCCGTTCCAGCCCGAGAAGGAAGGGGATGTCGAGTATCTCAAGACACTGCAACTGGAGATCCACAAGGTCTTCATCGACATGGTCAAGGACCGTCGGGGCAGCCGCTTAACGGATGATGCGACAATATTCTCCGGATTGTTCTGGACCGGGACGCGAAGCCTCGACCTGGGGCTGATCGACGGGATCGGCGAGATGCGCGAGACGCTGAAGCGCCGCTACGGCCCGAAAACACGCCTGGAGCTGGTCGGCGGCGCCCGCAACATCTTCGGCCGGCGTCTCCCTGGTGTGGTGCGCGGCAGTGCCGCAGGAGATATCGGTGCCGGAGCCGTAGCGGGCCTTGCCGAGACGCTGGAGGAGAAGGCATTGTGGGGTCGCTACGGAATGTAGGGTAAGGGGGAGGCGGGCCCATGGTACAATTGATCGTCTTCATACTGATCGTCGGCGGAGGTTGGCTCCTCTACAAGCGGTTCGTCGCCGATGCGGAGAAGCTCACCTCGCGTTCCCGGGAACGTCGAAAGGAACAGGAAACGGGTGCGTCGGGTACGCTCGTGAAAGATCCCGAGACGGGAGAGTATCGCGTCAAACGCGACGACGAGTGATGCCGGCTGCTCGCGCGGCATAAATCCTTGACCCCTGCGGCTCTGCGTGGCACTCGTCCGCATCATTTGTAGAGATGCCGGCTGTATTCATGACCGATCTTCCCGACCACATGTCCCCGACCCGCTCCTTCCAGGGGCTGATCCTCGCGCTGCACAACTACTGGGCCGACAAGGGCTGCGCCGTACTGCAGCCCTACGACATGGAGGTTGGTGCCGGCACCTTCCATCCCGCGACCACACTTAGAGCGCTTGGGCCGAAACCCTGGAAGTCCGCCTACGTCCAGCCATCGCGGCGTCCCTCGGATGGCCGCTACGGCGAGAACCCCAACCGGCTTCAGCACTATTACCAGTATCAGGTCATCCTGAAGCCAAACCCGTCCAACTTGCAGGAGCTCTACCTGGGCTCGCTGAAGGCGATCGGACTGGACCCGCTGCTGCACGACGTGCGCTTCGTCGAGGACGATTGGGAAAGCCCGACGCTGGGCGCCTGGGGCCTGGGCTGGGAATGCTGGTGCGATGGCATGGAGGTGTCGCAGTTCACCTACTTCCAGCAGGTCTGCGGGATCGAGTGCTCGCCTGTTGCGGGCGAACTGACCTACGGCCTCGAACGCCTCGCCATGTACGTCCAGGGCGTCGACAATGTCTACGACCTGAACTTCAACGGCCGCGAAGGCGAGGAGAAGATCTCCTACGGCGACGTTTTCCTCCAGGCGGAGCAGGAGTACTCGCGGCACAATTTCGAATATGCCGATACGGCCATGCTGCACCGTCACTTCATCGACGCCGAGAAGGAATGCCAGGCGCTGCTCGCTGCCGGAGCTCCCGGTGCGAATGCGAACCAGATGCTGCACAAATGCGTCTTTCCTGCCTACGACCAGTGCATCAAGGCAAGCCACGTCTTCAACCTGCTGGATGCCCGCGGCGTCATTTCCGTGACCGAACGCCAGAGCTATATCCTGCGCGTCCGCACCCTCGCCAAGGCCTGCGGCGAAGCCTTCCTGCTGACCGAAGCCGGCGGCGCACAAACGGGCCGAGAGGCAGCCTGACACCAGCGTTTGACGCTATTAGAAAAGCTTTCTAGTGTCCGCCCGAGCTTACTGTCTCGGGGGACACTTGGATGTATATCCTGCTTGCCATCGTCGTACTCGTCGTTCTGTACGGCATCTTTCTCTACAATAGTCTCGTCAAGTCGCGGCAGATGGCGGAAGAGGCCTGGTCGGGCATCGACGTCCAGCTCAAGCGTCGCGCCGACCTGATCCCCAACCTGATAGAGACGGTGAAGGGCTATGCGGCCCATGAGAAATCCACCTTCGAGGAGGTCGTGGAACTGCGCAACCGCGCCCAGACGGTTCCTGCGGGTGATGTAGCGGCGCGCGCCCAGGCGGAAGGCCTGCTGTCGCAGGCGCTCGGCAAGCTCTTCGCGCTTGCCGAGGCCTATCCCGACCTCAAGGCGAACCAGAACTTCCTGGAATTGCAGAACTCGCTGGAAACGATTGAACACGAGATCCAGATGTCGCGCCGCTACTACAATGGCGCCGCCCGTGACCTGAACGTGAAGGTAGAGAGCGTCCCCTCCAACATCATTGCAAACCAGTTCGGCTTCTCCAAGCGGGAGTATTTCGAAATAGAAGACCCCGCCGATCGCGCCGTGCCCGCCGTCAAGTTCTGAGGCGACAGGTCATGCTGCGCCTGCTCCTGCCGGTCCTCATCTGGTTCGCGACGACCTTGTCGGCAGGCGCGGTGGAGTTCATCCGCTCCTACCATTCCGACATCCAGGTTGCCGCAGATGGTGGGCTGACGGTTTCCGAGACCATCACGGTGAATGCCGAGGGCGATGACATTCGACGCGGTATATTCCGCGACTTTCCGCTGACCATGGAGGATGACGAGGGACGGACGCTCCGGGTTGGCTTCGACGTCATCTCCGTCACACGCGATGGAGAGCCGGAAGACTGGCATACGGAATCCATGTCCGGCGGCGTCCGTATCTATACCGGTTCGCAGGACGTCTTCCTTGACCACGGCGAATATACCTATGTCATCACCTACCGCACCGACCGCCAGATCCGCTATTTCGGCGATCACGACGAGCTCTACTGGAACGTCACCGGCAATGGCTGGATTTTCCGCATCGATCAGGCTTCGGCGCGTGTCACGCTTCCGGACGACGCAGCGGTGACGGAAACCGTTGCTTATACCGGGCCCTTGGGTGCCGCCGACACGGACGCCAACATGCGGGTGAGCGGCAACACCGCCGTCTTCTCGACCACCAAACCGCTCGCGCCGAATGAGGGCCTCACGATCGTCGTCGGGATGCCGAAGGGCGTGATTGCACCGCCTTCGGCCGCCGACCAGCGAAGCTGGTGGCTGCGCGACAACATCAACGCCATCCTCGGCTTCGGCGGCCTGGCGCTCGTTGCGCTCTACTACGCGCGCAACTGGACGCGGGTGGGGCGAGACCCGGCTGGTGGTGTCATAGTGCCTCGCTGGGATCCTCCAGAGGGTCTTTCTCCTGCGCTCGTCAACTACGTGGACAACCAGGGCTTTTCCGGGGGCGGCTGGACGGCACTCTCTGCCAGCGCCATCGATCTCGCCGTCAAGGGCTATGTGACGCTTGAGGACCTGAAGAATTCCATCACGATCCGGCGGACCGATAAGACGACGCAGGGGCCTCTGCCTGCGGGGCAGGCAGCGCTGTTGAAGGATATCGGCGCCGCTGGAGAGCAGCTGATCATCGACAAGGCGAATGGCACCAAGGTTCAGACAGTCGGGACGAATTTTCGCCGCGCCATCGAGAAGGAGCATCGTGGCAAGTATTACCGCGCCAACACCGGCTACGTCATGGGTGGCATCGCGCTCAGCGTGGCGGCCCTAGTTCTCCTGTTCCTGTTCGGCGACATCGAGCCCGACCTGATCTTCGTCTTCATGGTCCCGGTGTTCTTTGCCGCCTTCTTCGGTGGCTTCGCGGTCAGCCTCGGCAAGAACCTCAGGCGCCGCAGTTCCCTTTTCTCCAAGATCATCGCTGTCGTGATCCTCGGCTTCATCGGTCTCGTTGCGATTTCTGCCATTTCGACCGTCCTTGTCGTGACACTCGCTGATCTGTCAGGCAGCGGCCACTGGCCGCTTCTGGTGTCCGTCGGCGGCATCGTGCTGATCAACGTTATCTTCTTCTTTCTGATGGGCGCGCCGACGCCGCTTGGCCGCCGATTGATGGACGGAATCGAGGGACTGCGCACCTATCTCACGCTCGCGGAAAAGGATCGGATGAACATGGCCGGCGCCCCTGAGATGTCGCCGCAGCATTTCGAGACGCTTCTGCCCTATGCCGTAGCGCTCGGCGTAGAAAAGCCATGGAGCCGCGCCTTCGAGACGTGGCTGGCAACGGCCGCCGCAGGGGCGGCAGCCGCATCCTATTCGCCCGCCTGGTATGAAGGCCAGGGCATGGGCCATTTCGGAGATCGCATCGGCGGCTTCTCGTCGTCTATGGCCTCGACGATCGCCTCCACCATCCCCGCGCCGAAATCGAGTTCCTCGTCCTCGGGCTTCTCCTCCGGCGGTGGCTTTTCTGGCGGCGGCGGCGGTGGTGGTGGCGGCGGCGGCTGGTAGTTCCGCCCGTTTTGCTCAAGACCAATGATGACATTTTGCGGCGGGCTTGCTAAGTCCGCCCGACCGTTTCAAGCGTAAAGACAATCATCATGCCCGATCTGCTTCTTGAACTCCGTTCCGAGGAAATCCCGGCCCGCATGCAGCGCAAGGCGGCGGGCGACCTGAAGAAACTGGTGACCGATGCGCTGGTCGAGGCAGGGCTGACCTATGAGGGTGCGCGAGAGTACTGGACGCCGCGCCGGCTGGCGCTCGACATTCGCGGCCTGACGGCGCGTTCGGCGGATCAGCGCGAGGAGGTCAAGGGTCCCTCCACCAAGGCGCCGGAACAGGCGGTGCAGGGTTTTCTGCGCAAGGCGGGCCTTTCGTCAGTCTCCGAGGCGCAAGTGGTCAGCGATCCGAAGAAAGGTGACTTCTACGTCGCGGTCCTTTCGAAACCCGGCCGCGCCGCCGAAGAGATCATCGCCGATGTGATGCCCGGCATCATCCGCAATTTCCCCTGGCCGAAGTCCATGCGCTGGGGAGCGGCCTCCATGCCGAAGGGCGCTCGCTTCGGCGGCGTCGAGGGCAAGGGATCGGAAAGCCTGCGCTGGGTGCGTCCGCTGCAGTCGATCGTCTGCGTCTTTGGTCCGGAGCACGATGAAACGCAGGTCATCCCCTTCGAGATCGACGGGCTGGTGGCTGGCAATGTCAGCTACGGCCACCGCTTCCATGCGCCGGACGCCATTACTGTGCGCCGCTTTGACGATTACGTGACGAGCCTGGAAAAGGCGAAGGTCATGCTTGACCCGGAGCGCCGCAAGGACGTGATCCTCCACGATGCGCGCGATCTGGCATTTGCCAACGGTCTTGAGCTGGTCGAGGACGAGGGCCTGCTGGAAGAAGTCGCCGGCCTCGTCGAATGGCCGCATGTGCTGATGGGCGAGTTCGAGCAGGACTATCTCGAGATCCCGTCGGAGATCATCCGGCTGACGATCAAGACCAACCAGAAGTGCTTCGTCACCCGCCCGCAAGGCGGGGAAGGCATTTCCAACCGCTTCATCCTCGTTTCCAACATCGAGGCCAAGGACGGCGGCAAGGAGATCATCCACGGCAACGGCAAGGTCGTGCGCGCACGTCTTTCGGATGCCAAGCATTTTTGGAGACGCGACCAGGGCGACCTGCCGGATCTTCAGGATCTCAAGCCTTCGGCAGAAACATTCGGGCTCAACCTGAAGAAGCCGCTCGACCAGCGCATGGCGAAGCTCGACGCGCTGAACGTCACTTTTCATGCCAAGCTTGGAACGCAGGGTCAGCGCGTCGCCCGCATCAGGTCGCTGGCGGAAAAGCTGGCCGAAACTGTCGGCGCAGACGCAAAGCTGGTCGATCGGGCGGTCGTGCTCGCCAAGGCCGACCTGCGCACAGAAGCGGTTGGAGAGTTTCCCGAATTGCAGGGCCTGATGGGACGCCGCTACGCGGCACTTCAGGGCGAGGATGCTTCGGTCGCTGCCGCCATCGAGGATCACTACAAGCCGCAGGGCCCATCCGACCGCGTGCCGGACGACAAGGTGTCGATCAGCGTCGCACTGGCCGACAAGCTTGATACGCTCGCCGGCTTCTGGGCAATCGACGAGAAGCCGACGGGCTCCAAGGACCCTTACGCGCTTCGCCGGGCAGCTCTTGGCGTCGTCCGCATCCTGCTGGAGCGCAACGTGCGGCTTAATCTACTGACGGTGTTGCAGGCGGCAATGCCGGGCGAGGCAGGGGTTCCAACTGTTTCCCCAGTGAGCGGTGAAGGATCAGAGACGGCGCAAGCTCTGGCGGACAACAGCTACATCAACGAGACCTTCCCGGTTGTCGACCCGTCTGCCGGGACAGTGACCGATCTGCTCTCCTTCTTCCACGACCGCCTGAAGGTCTATCTTCGCGACCAGGGCGCCCGCCACGACATCATCGATTCAGTGCTGACACCGGACGCTGACGACCTCTTGATGGTGGCCCGCCGCGCCGAGGCGCTGACCGCCTTCATCACATCGGAAGAGGGACGGAACCTGCTTGCCGGCACCAAACGCGCGGTACAGTTGCTGGCTGCGGAAGAAAAGAAAGGCACGGTCGTCGCCGACGGCGTTTCGGAGGAACTGCTGAAGCTCGACGCCGAGAAGGCCCTTTGGTCCGCCATCAGGGAGGCCTCTGGTGAGGCATCCGAGGCAATAGCCAGGGAAGATTTCCGCTCGGCCATGGAAGCTCTTTCAAAGTTGCGGGCGCCGGTGGACCGCTTCTTCGAGGATGTGCTCGTCAACGACGATGATGCGGCAATCCGCGCCAATCGTCTTGCACTGCTGAAGGCGGTCCGCGAGGCGACCGGAACAGTGGCAGACTTCTCCAGGATCGCCGGCTGAGGATGTCAGGCGCACACGATCACGAGTTTCGTCAGCTCCGGCGGGCTGATGCTGATTAGTCGAGGCGCAACTGCATAGTCGCAAAATTCAGCGCCTGCCCTTGCTGATCTTCTGCAGCGCCCGAGGCCAGAATACCGGCTTTCACCGCACCGACCACGGCCTGTCTGTCGATGCCGTCCGGCGCGGTTCTGGCAAGAATTGAGCTGTTGGCGAATGCCCAGTCGTGGGCCTTGCTCACATAGACCACTGGCGATCCACCGAGCCAGGCTTCAGTGCGCAGGACTTTTTTCTCGCCGCCGATCTCGACCACTTCGGTCTTCTGCGCGCCCGGCTCAAGGACGGGGACCTTGTATCCGGACGCTTCGTCCTTCGGCTTCAAGGGAGGGCAGTCGCTACAACTCTTCACCACGACGCTGCCATTGCCGCCGTGGCTGATAACCGGCGTGATCGATGATGCCATCGCTGGGCCTGTTGCCAGGATCAGGGCGCTCGTCAGCAGAAAACGCATGGCTCGACTCCTCTAAACATTGAAGAGGTATAGCGCCGGACCGTTTCCATCCCGTCAGCAGGACTGGTAAAAAATGAATGAACAGCTCAGGCGTTCTCACGCATGATTGCACGCCAGCCGATATCACGGCGGCAGAAGCCATTTTCCCACTCTACCAGTTCGATCAGCGCATAGGCCTTGGCCTGCGCCTCGGCCACCGTGGCCCCCGCCGCTGTCACGTTCAAGACACGTCCGCCGGTCGCCACCAACTGGCCCTCTTTCATCGCGGTCCCGGCGTGAAAAATCTTCTCGTCGCTGCCGGTTTGAGGAAGGCTGCCAATCGGCGTGTTCTTATCGTAGGAGCCCGGATAGCCCTTCGATGCCATGACCACGGTCAAGGCCACATCATCTGCCCATTCGGCGGTCACCTGATCGAGCGTTCCTGTCGCGGCCGCATGGAGAAGCGGCAGGAGGTCGCTCTTCAGCCGCATCATCAGCACCTGGCATTCCGGATCGCCGAAGCGGACATTGTATTCAATGAGCTCCGGGCCCTTTGCCGTGATCATCAACCCTGCAAAGAGAACGCCGGTGAAGGGATGCCCCATCTCGGCCATGCCGCGGATCGTCGGCTCGATGATCTCCTTCATCGTCCGCTCAACCATATCCGCAGTCATGACGGGGGCGGGCGAATACGCCCCCATGCCGCCGGTGTTCGGGCCGGTATCGCCGTCGCCGACGCGCTTGTGGTCTTGCGCGGTCGCCAGCGCCAGTGCCGTCTTGCCATCCGACAGGCAGAAGAAACTGGCTTCCTCGCCGTCGAGAAAAGCTTCAACGACGACCTCCGCTCCCGCGGAACCGAACGTGCCGGAAAAGCAGTCATCGACTGCGGCGAGCGCCTCGTCCAGCGCCATGGCGACAGTCACGCCCTTGCCTGCCGCCAGTCCGTCGGCCTTGATGACGATCGGCGCTCCCTGCTCGATGATGTACGCCTTCGCTTGGTCGGCATTGGTGAAACGGCGGTAGGAGCCGGTCGGGATACTGAAGCGGGCACAGAGGTCCTTGGTGAACCCCTTGGAGCCTTCCAGCTGGGCTGCGGCGGCAGATGGTCCGAAGGTTGCGACGCCTGCCTCCCGCAGCCGATCAGCCAGCCCCGCCACCAGCGGCGCTTCCGGTCCAACGACGACGAGATCAATGGCGGCTTCACGGCAGAACGTCACGACAGTCACATGGTCGTCGACATTCAAGGATAGAAGCTCCGCATGCTCGGCAATGCCGGGGTTGCCCGGTGCGGCGTAAAGCTTCGTCAGCTTCGGCGATTGCCCAAGCTTCCAGGCCAGCGCGTGCTCCCGTCCGCCGGATCCGATCAGCAGAACCTTCATGTCTTGCCCTCTCTACTTGCCTATGCGGCGGTTAAGGGGAGGGGGCGCGAAGGTCAAGCGCGCATCCTGTGGAATCGCCGTCTTCCACGTTGCCTTGCCGCAAAGTTTGACTATGGTCGCGCCTCCCGAACGAGAGAGACTGCCATGGCCGCCGATATACGCTCCCTTGCCGCCGTGATTTCCGCGGAGATCAACGCCCGCCCCGACCAGGCGGCCGCTGCCATCGGACTGATCGACGAGGGCGCCACCGTTCCCTTCATCGCACGCTACCGCAAGGAAGTGACCGGCGGCCTGGACGACACGCAACTCCGCACGCTCTCCGAGCGTCTCGTCTACCTGCGAGAGCTGGAGGCCCGGCGGGCGTCGATCGTCGACTCCATCAATTCGCAGGGCAAGATGACCGACGAACTTGCGGGCAAGCTCGCAGGTGCCACCACCAAGGCGGAACTGGAAGATCTATACCTGCCCTACAAGCCCAAGCGGCGCACCCGCGCCGAGATTGCCCGCGAGCGGGGGCTTGGGCCGCTGGCAGAGGCTATCTGGGCTGATCGGTCGGCTGATCCGGCTAGTCTCGCAGAAGCTTACCTCGTGGGCGAGGTTACGGATGTGAAGATGGCCCTGGAAGGCGCCAGGGACATCGTCGTGGAAACGATCTCGGAAAACGCCGACCTGCTCGGCCGTCTGCGCCAGCATATGCGCAACGTGTCAGTGCTCAAGGCGAAGGTCGTCGAGGGCAAGCAGGAGGCAGGGGCCAAATTCGCGGATTACTTCGATCACTCCGAGAGCTGGGCAACGGCGCCGGGGCATCGGGCTCTAGCCATGCTGCGCGGCTGGAACGAGGAAGTTCTGACACTCTCGATCGAGGTTGACCAGGACGATCCGTCGTCGGTGAAACCGGCACAACGGATCATTGCCGCTGCCTTCGAGATCGGCGACAGGGGCCTAGCCGATCGCTGGCTGATGGAAGTCGCCGGCTGGTCCTGGCGGGTGAAGCTTAACACCTCGCTGTCGCTCGACTTGATGCGCGAACTGCGCGAGCGCGCCGAGGAGGAGGCGATCCATGTCTTCGCCCGCAACCTGAAGGACCTGCTTTTGGCTGCGCCTGCTGGCTCGCGTCCGACGATGGGCTTGGATCCGGGTATCCGCACCGGCGTCAAGGTCGCCGTGGTCGACGGCACAGGGAAGCTTCTCGAAACCACCACTGTTTATCCATTCCCGCCCCGTAACGATGTTCGCGGGACCCAGGCCGAGCTTGCACGTCTCGTCCGCAAGCACCAAATCGAGCTGATCGCCGTCGGCAACGGCACCGGAAGTCGTGAAACGGAAAAGCTGGTGGCGGACATGCTGTCGAACCTGCCGGCGCCGAAACCGACCAAGGTTGTCGTGTCCGAGGCTGGCGCATCTGTATACTCCGCGTCTCAGACGGCTGCCACCGAGTTCCCCAATCTCGACGTCTCGCTCCGCGGTGCCGTTTCCATCGCCCGTCGCCTGCAGGATCCGCTTGCTGAACTTGTGAAGATCGAGCCGAAGTCGATTGGTGTTGGCCAGTACCAGCATGACGTCGACCAAGGCAAACTCTCCCGATCGCTCGATGCCGTGGTGGAAGATGCGGTGAATGCCGTGGGCGTCGACCTGAACACGGCCTCCTCGCCCCTTCTTTCGCGCGTTTCCGGCCTCAGCCGTTCGATTGCCGATGCTATTGTCCTGCATCGGGATCAGAATGGCCCGTTCGCGACCCGCAAGGAGCTCCTGAAGGTTGCGCGTCTCGGCAATCGCACCTTTGAGCAGGCGGCCGGCTTCCTGCGCATCCCCAATGGCAAGGAGCCGCTGGATGCCTCGGCCGTCCACCCGGAAGCCTATGGTGTCGCGAAGAAGATCGTCGCTGCCTGCGGACGCGACCTGCGCACGTTGATGGGCGACAGCGCGACGCTGAAGAAGCTCGACCCGCGCCAGTTCATCGACGAGCAGTTCGGCCTGCCGACGGTGAAGGACATTCTCGCCGAATTGGAGAAGCCCGGCCGCGACCCTCGTCCAAGCTTCAAGACCGCGACTTTTGCGGAGGGCATCGACGAGATCACGGATCTCAAGCCAGGCATGTTGCTGGAAGGCACCGTCACCAACGTTGCGGCTTTTGGAGCATTCGTGGATATCGGCGTCCACCAGGATGGCCTCGTTCACGTATCCCAACTGGCCGACCGCTTCGTCAGGGATCCGCATGAGGTGGTGAAGGCGGGCGACGTGGTGAAGGTGCGAGTCGTCGAGGTTGACGTGAAGCGCAAGCGGATTGGACTGACGATGCGCAAGGACGGCGGGGAGGCACCTCCGGCTCCACGCGGCGGGGATCGAGGTGCGCCGCCGAAGCCGCGCCAGATGAAGGCGGAGCCGAAAGGCGCCGACTCCCAAGGCGCTTTCGGTGCCGCTTTGGCAGAGGCCTTGAAGCGCCGATAGCAACTTACGCCGTTGCGCCTGCGGAAGCCATCTGACCTGTTGGACGGCTTCCATTTCTGTGCAATGTTTCGGGCCTGAGTGTGCGTGTAACTTCAGAGAAAGCAATTATTCCTTTTTAATCTGCAAGATAGACTTCGTCCGGAGGTAGTCTCATGACCTCATCCCTGCGTCGGCTTCTGGGTAAGATCATCAAGAAGGGAACACTGACCGTCGGCGGCCCCACTGGCTCACAGGTGTTCGGCAATGGAGGCGGGCGGACCGTCGCCATCCGCTTCACCGATGTGGAGGCCGAGGAGGAGGTTGCCGCTGATCCGCAGCTCAAGCTTGCCGAAGTTTATATGGACGGCCGCCTTCTGATCGAGGAAGGCGACATTTACGAACTGCTCGCGATCGTAAAGGACAATACCTTGAGCGAGGCACTGACGCCGGGGATGATCTGGCGTGGTGTTCTCCGTATTGCGCAGTCGCGTGTCCGGCACGGGGTTCCGATCAACCGAAACCAGCAAAACGTCGCCCACCATTACGACTTGAGCGCAAAGCTCTTCAACCTCTTCCTCGACGAGGACTGGCAGTATTCCTGCGGCTACTTCAATCCGCCTGGCATCAACCTCTATGAGGCGCAGGTTGCCAAGAAGCGCCATATCGCAGCCAAACTCCTCACTGATCCCGGCCAAAGGGTGCTGGAGATCGGCTCGGGCTGGGGCGGCATGGCGATGTATCTGGCCGAAGCTTGTGGCCTCGACGTCACGGGAATTACCCTTAGCCAGGAGCAGTTGCGTGTGTCGAGGCATCGGGCTGCCAAACGGGGTCTTGAAGACCGGGTGCGCTTCGAGCTTCAAGACTATTATTACCTGCCGGCCACGATGAAATATGACCGGATCGTTTCCGTTGGCATGTTCGAGCATGTCGGCCGCCTGAACTTCGGGCGCTACTTTCGCAAGGCCCATGACGTGCTGGATAACGACGGCGTCATGGTGCTGCATTCCATCGGCCAGCCCGCCCCGGCTCGATACAACAGCCCCTTCATCGAAAAATACATCTTCCCGGGTGGGTACATCCCGTCGCTCGCGGAAGTCCTGCCGGCGATCGAAAGGACTGGCCTGCTCGTCTGCGATATCGAGATCTTGCCGATGCACTACGCCCACACGCTTCGCCATTGGCGCGAACGCTTTCTTGCAAGAAGGGAAGAGGCAGCATCCATCTATGACGAACGTTTCGTGCGGATGTGGGAGTTTTACCTGGCGGGCTCAGAAATGGCGTTTACCCATGAAAACTTCTTCATCTTCCAGATACAGATCACCAAGAAGCGGATGACGGTGCCCGAAAGCCGGGATTACATTGAGCAGCGGGAGGCGAAACTGAGGGAATTCGACGCGACTCGGCGACCCCTGGAAACCGTCGCCTTCTGATCTCGCCCTGTTTGCAGGATCTACCGCCTTGCCGACGCGCGGCGGGTGTCTTACCACCATGGGTATGACAAACGCGGATAAGCTCAACGGTCGCGTCAACGATGCGCCCTCGAATAACTGGGTCTACCGGGTGCTTCCCCCGGCATCTTGGCCTTATGCCCAGCTTGCCCGCTGGGATAGGCCGATCGGCTGGCAATTGTTGATGTGGCCCTGCTTCTGGTCATCGGCGCTTGCCGCGAATGTAGCGGCTGAAGAGGGTAAGCTTTCCGTTGGCCTATTCCTGTTCCATCTGTTTCTGTTTTTTGTCGGCTCCGTCGCCATGCGGGGTGCGGGCTGTACCTATAATGATCTGGTCGACCACGATATCGATGGAGAAGTGGCCCGTACTCGCTCACGGCCCCTACCGTCAGGACGAGTGACCCGCTTTGGGGCGAAGACGTTCTTGGTGCTGCAGGCGATGGTAGGCCTGCTTGTCCTAATTCAGTTCAACGGATTTGCCATGATCCTGGGGATCCTGTCCCTCGCTGTCGTGGCGATCTACCCCTTTGCAAAGCGGTTTACCGACTGGCCGCAGTTCTTCCTGGGGCTTGCCTTCTCCTGGGGCGGTCTGATGGGCTGGGCCGGCATTTTTGGCAGTCTCGCCTGGGCGCCCGTCTGGCTCTATATCGGCGCAGTGGCCTGGACCATCGGGTACGATACGATCTACGCCCATCAGGACAAGGAAGACGACGCCCTGGTCGGGGTTCGTTCGACGGCTCGGCTGTTTGGGGGAAACACCAAGCGCTGGCTGGTCGGTCTCTATGGGTTGACGTTGCTCCTGCTGCTTGTGGCCTATGCCGGAGCGGGCGTCGGCTTCCTCGCCTATCTTGGCCTCGCGGTCGCAGCTGCCATGTTCGCCTGGCAGATCCTCGTGCTCGACATCGACAATGCCGACCAGTGTTTGTCTCTGTTCAAATCGAACAGCCGTGTGGGCGGGGTGATTTTTCTCGGTCTGGTGCTGGCCTTGCCGTTCGCCTGAAACGCAGGAACCCGGCTTTTCGGCCGGGCTCCAGCATCAACGCGGGGCGGCGGTGGATCAGCTAGCGTCGCGCGATGATCTCCTTGCCTTCGATCTTCATCGTCACACCCAGTTTTCCGGTTGTCCTTCGGACCAGGAAGCGCGGCCGGCGGGCCGCAAAATAGGAATGACGGCGGCGCGGCCTTGCCTGCTGCGTCCGGACATCGCCTAGATGATTTTCCAGCGGGCGGGCGACGCCGTCGGCTTCAACCATCAGCATCGGGATGCGGAAGGCATCTGACCAGCTGCGCCAATCGGCTGCGATGTCGCACAGGTCGTGCGCCACCAGCAATGGAATGCAAAGATCGGGATCCTCGTGATGCAGCTCAAGCGTTACCGTGACTTCGCCATTGCCGTGATCGATCGCCCTGGCGGCGACGCCCTTGAAGGCGCGAGCCGGCAAGGCGAAGGAAAGGGGAAGCCCGCTTGAGGGCAGGGTCTTGCGAAGCACCGCGCCGCGGGCATCGATCGTGATCATGACATCTTCGGATGTGCCGCGCAGGGCGTATGTGACCTGCTGCGGAAAGCGCGTCGGGTCGAGCCTGAGTGTGGAGCCTGCCCAGGTGGGCTTCAGAACCGTGTTTGTCATCGTGATGCTACCCTTGTTTTACCTGAGAGCCGTTTCCGGTTTCTCTGCGGGACTTTTGTCCTCTGATGGGCAGACCATACGGGCCGGCCTCTCCCCGACCGCTTAAAAATCGCGGTTAAGGAAGTTTTGCCTCCGGCGATGGTTATCGAAACCCATCCCATCGGGGTTTCCAGAGGGTGAATCGCACATCCGGGGTAAAGCCCCGGGCAAGCCTCTCGGCGCATGATGGCTGCGGCATCATTGTGAGCGGAGCCTTGTTCATGGTCTCGACCTACCTCAGCTACGACCTCGTCAATCGCGACATGTTCAAGACGCTGCAGCGCGTTGCGACGGACCAGCAGGTGGCGCGTGAGGCGCAGTATTATGCGGATAATATCGGTAATGTCGCCACGATCGATGAGTTCATGGACGACTACCGCCTGTACTCCTATGCTATGAAGGCTCATGGTCTCGAGGAGATGACCTATGCGAAGGCCTTCATGAAGAAGGTGCTCGAGAGCGATCTTGGCGACCCGAACAGCTACGCCAACCTCTTGACCGACGATCGGTACAAGAACTTCGCCGCCGCTTTCAGCTTTTCCCAATCGGGGGCGGCGCCCATCGCGCAATCGGCGGCGCAACAGGAGGAGATGCTCGACCTCTACGATCAAAGTATCCTCGCCATGGAGGACGCGGTTGCGGAGGAGACGCGTTATTACAAGGTGATGATGGCGCAGGTCGACAACGTCGACGACATTCTCCAGAACGACCGCCTGCGCCGATACGTCTTTGGCGCATTGGGGATCGACGACAGCGTCTATTCATATCAGGTCGTCAAACAGGCGATGACCAGCGATAAGGATGATCCCGACAGCTACGCGAATACCGTGCTCAAGGACCAGATGGTTTTTCTCGCTGAAAAGCTGAGCACCACGCAGGCCGAGTTGAGCGCCTTGGGAAACAACGCGAAGGAGCATGTCGAGAAGAAGGCATCCCTCAGGGCAGAGATTGCCAGCTACCAGAAGGCCATTCTGTCCACCCAGGCGCATATCGATCTTGCAGGAGCATTCGAATTTGCGGCGGACGGAACATCCATAAAGGGTGCGGCTCAGACAGATCAACAACTTGCCGCCACCACGGACCTTTATCTGCTTGGGCGGCCCCGACAAACGCGGGAATCAGCGTTGCGGGAACGTGATTACTTCGAGCAGAAGATCGGGAGCGTCACGAACGTCGACCAGCTTCTGGATGATCCGCGGCTCTATGACTACGTCCGCAAAGCCTTCAACCTCAACGAACTCTTTGTCGTGAAGTCGACCCTGGAACAGATCCTGACCAGCGATCTCGATGATCCGAAAAGCTATGCCAACGTCTATGCAAAGGAGCGGCCTCAGTATCTGGAGCTCGCCACGGCGTTCAACTTCAATACCGACGGCACATTGAAGGGCCCTTCCGCGCAGACGACCGAGCAGACCACGCTAACGGCCAACAACTATTTCAGCCGCTACGACGATAAGCAGGAAGAGGCGGATGAAAAGGCCATCAGCCTCTTCAAATCAGAAATGGCAGCGGTCAAATCCATCGACGATTTTCTCTCCGATGACGCCATCTACGGCTTTGCCCTGAAAGCAGTAGGCCTCGACCCCGGCGGCGTTTCGATGCTGACGCTCAAGAACGTGCTCAAAAGCGACCTTTCTGATCCCAAGAGCTATGTCTATCGCCTAAAGGACGAGCGCTATCTTACTCTTGCCCAAGCCTTCAACTTTACGCGTGAGGGAAGCATCGCGCCGCCGGTGCAGGCACAATCCTCCGCCACCGTGACCGCGACAGCCAAGGACTACATCGTTCAGCAGACGCGCTTCCTGAAGGGCGACGACAAGGAAGCTGCAAGAAAGGACGCCGATGCAGAAGCGGGATACTACACAAGCACCATAGCCGGAATAAAGACCGCCAAGGAGCTTCTCGCGGATCGGAGGCTGGTTGACTTTGTGTTGGCGGCCAAGGGCATCGATCCAGCCAATGTGACCGATGATTTCCTGAAGCAGATATTTTCGTCGGACCTGAGTGATCCTGAGAGCTTTGCAAATCAGCAGGTGGACAGCCGATTTGCAGAGCTTCTGGGCACGTTCAACTTCGACATCGAGGGCAATCTCGATCGCAGCGCTTCCCCATCGGCTCAAAACCTCGGTCAGACGATCGAGACGCAGCACATGTACCTGCGTCAAACGCTGGAGACCGAGCAGGGGAACGAAAACGCAGGTGTTCGCCTTGCTCTCTATTTCGAGCGCATGGCAGGCTCGATCACTGATGCCTATGGAATCATAGGCGACGAAGCGCTAGCCGAGTTTGTCCGCATCGCTTTCAGCCTTCCCACAGAGATGGGCAACATGGACGTGGACCAGCAGGCAAAGCTGATAGAGAAGAATCTGACGCTTTCCGATCTGGCCGATCCGCAGAAGCTGCAGAAGCTGATCCAGCGGTTCACGATCCTGTACGATCTCGAAAACGGTGCTACCGGACCGTCTCCGGTCGACATCCTGACCGGCGCAAGCGCCTATTCAGGCATCAGTGCGGACACGCTCTGGTCCCTTTCGCAACTGCGGCGGTAGGCAACCGGTCTCAGTCGAGGGCAAGCACCTTCCCAGGGTTCATGATGTTCGCAGGGTCGAACGCCCTTTTGATGCGGCGCATCAGATCGATCTCGATCTGTGGGCGGATGCGCGCCAACTCGTCCCGCTTCAACTGTCCGATCCCGTGCTCAGCGGAGATCGAACCGTTCAGCGACAGCACGATGCCGTGCACGATCTCGTTCATCTCGCGCCACCGCGACAGAAAGTCTGTCTTGTCCGCACCGACCGGCTGGGAAATGTTGTAGTGAATATTGCCATCGCCGAGGTGCCCGAAGGCGCAGATGCGGGCCTCCGGCATGGCGGCAAGCACGGCTTCGTCGGCTTTTTCCATAAAGGTGGGAACGCTCGAAACCGGCACCGAAATATCATGCTTGATCGAGCCGCCTTCAGGCTTCTGAGCGTCCGACATGCTCTCCCGCATGTGCCAGAGCGCCTTCTGCTGACTGATTGAAGACGCGATGATGGCATCACGAAGGAGCCCCGTCTCAACACCCCATTCGAGCAGCGACTGCATCATGGTTTCGGCAGTTTCAGCCGAATCGGAAGTGGAGATGTCGATCAGCGCGTACCACGGGTGAGGCTCTGGCAGCGGGTCACGGACGCCGGGGATATGTCGCGTGGTAAACTCGATGCCGATGCGGGGCATCAGTTCGAAACCCGTGAGAGCCGCTCCACAGAGGTTGGATGCCTTCTCGAAGAGACGAAGCGCGTCAGCCGGCGAGGCGAGACCAGCGAGAGCCACCTGGTGGCCCAATGGCTGAGGAAAGAGCTTCAGCACCGCGCCTGTGATAACGCCAAGCGTGCCTTCCGCGCCGATGAAAAGGTCACGCAGGTCGTAACCGGTATTGTCCTTTTTCAGCCGCCTCAGGCCATTCCAGATTTCGCCGGTCGGCAGAACAACCTCGAGCCCAAGGCAGAGCTGACGCATGTTTCCATAGGCCAGAACGGCCGTTCCGCCCGCGTTGGTGGACAGGTTCCCGCCGATCCGGCAGGAGCCTTCCGACCCGAGCGAAAGTGGAAAGAGGCGTTGAACGTCTTGCGCGGCCTTCTGCACGTCCGAAAGAATTGCTCCGCCGTCGGCGACAATGACGTTGGCGACCGGGTCGATATCGCGAATTCGGCTCATCCTTTCCAGGGACAGGATAAGCTCATTGCCGTCGCCGCGTGGCGTCTGGCCGCCAACGAGGCCGGTGTTGCCGGTCTGCGGGACAATCGGCGTTCTCGTTTCGGTTGCCAGTGTCAGGATCTGGCCAACCTCCTCGGTCGTGCCGGGCTTTAGCACCATCGGTGATGTGCCTCGGAACAAACCCCGGTTCTCGACCAGCCGAGGCGAAATATCTGCCTCATTTCGAAGAACATTCGCGTCACCCACGATGGATGAGAAGCGCTGCAGGAGATCGGGAGAGGTGGAATAGTGATCCATACGTTTGCTCCGTTATTCCCTTGGCGCCGCGGCACGAACCAGTCGGTCGTTAATCGCCTCCCCAAGGCCTTCGACCGAGATCGATGTCACAGCAATGCCCTTGATCGCGACAGCGTCCGCTTTCTTCAGGTAGTCGAAGAGGTTGGCCGCCGCCTCCCGAAGGTCTGCCGTTGGACTGAGATTGAGAACCAAGACAGCCTGTTCCATGCCCGTTACCTTCGTCTCGCCGAAACAGATCAGTGCTTCACCGGCTTTGACTGAATCCGCATTCAGCCTGACCGGTGCGGCGGGCGCGTAATGCGAGGCGAGCATGCCGGGAGCTTCTATGGTCGGCGACGGTGATTGAGCCCGAACAACAGGCAAGCCTGTGGCAGCTTGCAGCTCTTCTGCGGAAATCCCCCCAGGCCGTAACAGGTGAATTCGGTCTTTCGCGGCTCGTACGATAGTGGACTCCACGCCGACGGGCGCGGCGCCGGCATCGAGGATAAGAGCGAGCTTGCTGCCGAGATCCTCGGCCACATGCAAGGCGCTGGTCGGACTGATTTTGCCGGAGGTATTAGCGCTTGGTGCCGCTAAGGGTTTGCCGAAGGCGCCGATCAGCGTCGCCGCGATCCCCTGGGGCACCCGAATGCCCACCGTATCAAGCCCGGCTGTCGCCAGTGCGTGGATACCGGAGCCCGGCTTAAGCGGGAGGATCAGCGTCAGCGGGCCAGGCCAGAACCGCTCCGCAAGACGTCGCGAAACCGGATCGAAATCAGCATAGGTTTCAGCCATGGCGAGGTTTGCCATGTGGCAGATCAGCGGATTGAAACGGGGCCGCCCCTTCGTCTCATAGATCCGGGTTACGGCAAGCGGGTTGGTGGCATCCGCCGCGAGCCCGTAGACAGTTTCAGTGGGGATTGCGACGGGGTGCCCCTGCAAAAGCACTGCCTGTGCGGCTTGGAGAGCAGCTTCCTCGCCCTCGCTGATGTGTATGATTTTCGCCGTCATGTTGCCATCCCTAGCGCGGATTGGCTGTCTGCGGCAATTGCTCCCGCTGTTAGATCTTCTTCACCAGCGTTCGAATTGCATTATTTGGTGCGCCCAGCATGAGAACGTTGCGCAGGGCCTCCTGCGGATCGAGCGTCCGAAACAACAAGCCGTTCTTTCGAATAGAGCGGTCAATTCGAAACGTGTCGCCCGGCGCCTTCTCAAAGGCGACTGCGAAATACATCCGGCCCCACTCGCTGCTGATGCGTTCGAAGAACGGATAGGTTTCGCTGATTTCGGACGTGAAGTTGGCGATGTAGAACGACCATTTGACCTCGGTCTGCGGATTGAATGACGTTCTGGAGGTCGTGACGTGGCAATAGCCGAGATGGGGGATCTCGTCGAAAACGCGGTAGAAGATGAGCTTTGGAAACCGGATGCCTCGGTGGAACGAGTTGATTCGTTGAAGGGTGGTCTCGCCTGCTTTCGCCAGAATGCGGCCGGTTCTTTCGCCGACTTCCTCGGGCGTGAGATAGCGCTTGCCGGGCGGCAGCCGCTCCGGCCGAGCGATCTTTCCCGTCCGCAGAAACTCGGAATGTGGCGCCAACGTCAGATGCTTCAGCCCGCCGGGCGGACTTGTCTCGAAATATCGAAGTTTGACAGCGCTCGTCACATGTACCTCTCGTCATGGTTAGGTAACGACTCTACGGGATTGTGGTTAATGAGGGGTGTCAGGGAGAGGGCTGGTAGGACCTAAGTCCCAGGAACCAACACGCGTTACCGGCAGTTCTTTGGACAGACATCAAGAACGAGAGAGGAAACGTCATGAGCATTTTACGCTCCCGCATCGCCGCGTTGGCGACGGCCTTCACCATAGCGGCCACCAGTTACGTACCAGTCCAGTCGATGCCGCTGCCTTCATCTCCGGCAGGCGTTCTAGATGTGGTTACGGAAGTTCAATACCGCGACCGAGATCGCCGTCGTTGGGATCGCCGCGACGACCGCCGGCAATATCGCCGTGACGCACGCCGCGGCTACTACAACGGTCACCGCGGCTACCGCGAGCGCCGTCCCGGCTACCGCTACTACAACGGCTTCTGGTTCCCCCTTGCCGCTTTCGCCACGGGCGCAATAATCGGTGGAAGTGCTTCCCAGGCGCGACCGAGCCGCAGCCTGAGTGCCCGCCACTACCAGTGGTGCGAGAACCGCTATCGTTCCTATAGAGCGTCGGATAATACGTACCAGCCCTACAATGGCCCGCGCCAGCAGTGCTACTCCCCTTATTCGTGATCCTGTGGTTTTACAGCGAAAGCCGCCCCTTCCGGGCGGCTTTTTAGTTTCTGTCGGAGCTTTTAGGGAGGCCTCGCGTTAATGGCCGGTTCAGCTTGGGTTTCCTAGGTTGATCGCGATCCAGAACTGCCGACGGCAGATGTCGCCTGGTGTCCCGGAGCGCAGACGTTTCAACTTGGATGGAGACAACAATGATACACCTGTTCAGGAAGGTCGCGGTCGTCGCACTCTCTGCAACGGTCATGGCCGGTGCAGTCGTCCCCGCGCAGGCAATGCCCGTTCTCACGGCTCCGGCAGCCAAAATCGACGTTCAGTCTGATGTCACCGAGATCCGCCACCGCGGGCATCGTCGCGGTTATTATCATGGTCATCGCGGCTATCGACACTACCGCCATGGCCATCGCTACCACGGCGGGTACTGGTACCCTCTCGCAGCCTTCGGAGCTGGTGCGCTGATTGGCGGTGCGATTGCTGCGCCACGATACGTGGAGCCCGCTCCGGCACCCGTTTATCGCACAAGCGGCCTCAACCCGCGCCACTACGATTGGTGCCATGCGCGCTATCGCTCGTATGACAGTTATTCCAACACCTTCCAGCCTTACCACGGGCCGCGCCAGACCTGCTATTCACCCTATTACTAGGCGGTGTCGCATCAAAAAGGCCCGCGGCGCTTCGCGTCGCGGGCCTTATCGTAGGTGCGTCACAAGTTGACGTCGGTCTGTGATTGACAATTTGGCTTACGTTTACGTAAAAAGCACGGGTGCTGATGACGTGCTAGGATGGCCTCTCAGCCAGTCATGAGGAGGATCGCACCATGTATAAGGCCCCCGTCGCGGATATTGCATTTACGCTCAATCATGTGGCCGGTTTGGCGGATGCCATCGCAGCGGGCAAGCTCGGCGACCTTGGCGGGGATCTCGTGGACGCGATCCTTGAGGAGGCTGGCCGCTTCGCCTCAAATGAAATGGCACCGCTCGGCGAAATAGGGGACCGGCAAGGCGCGAGAGTTTCTGATGGTGTCGTGACGACGCCTGATGGGTGGCCAGACCTTTACCGGTCCTGGCGTGAAGGTGGCTGGAACGGCCTGACGGGTCCGGAAACCTATGGCGGTCAGAACCTGCCTCACATGCTCAACGTGGCGGCCCTGGAAATGTGGAATTCCGCTTCCATGGCTTTCGCGTTGGCGCCGACACTAACCATGGGCGCCATCGAAGCGCTACACAAGCACGGCAGCGATGAGCTCAAGGCCAGATATCTGGAGAAGCTGGTCTCCGGCGAGTGGACCGGCACGATGAACCTGACGGAACCGCATGCCGGCTCGGATCTTGGTGTACTCAAGGCTCGTGCAGAACGCCGCGACGACGGCACCTACCGGATCTTCGGCCAGAAGATCTACATCACCTGGGGCGAACACGACGCGGCCGACAACATCATCCATCTGGTTCTGGCCCGGCTGCCCGATGCGCCTGCCGGCACGCGAGGCATCTCGCTCTTCCTCGTGCCGAAGTTCCTGGTAAACGAGGATGGATCCCTCGGCGATCGCAACGATGTATTCTGTCATTCGCTGGAGCATAAGCTCGGCATCCACGGGTCGCCGACCTGCACGATGATCTATGGCGACGGCAAGTTCGGCGATGAAAAGGGCGCCATCGGCTGGCTGATCGGCGAGGAGAATAAGGGCTTGGCGTGCATGTTCACGATGATGAACAACGCCCGTCTCGCGGTTGGCATTCAGGGCGTTGCCATTGCAGAGGCGGCAACGCAGAAGGCGGTCGCCTTTGCGCGGGAGCGCACCCAGGGCAAGGCGCCCGGCTGGACAGGGACCGGCATGAGCCCGATCATCGAACATCCGGACGTCGCGCGCATGCTGCTGACCATGACGGCGCTGACGCAGGGCTCGCGCGCCATCTGCTATGCCTGCGCCCACGCTCTCGATATGGCCCACGGCACCGAGGGTGAGGACGCCAGGAACTGGGCAGAGCGGGCTGCTCTGTTGACGCCCATTGCTAAATCCTTCTCAACCGATGCCGGTGTGGATGTGGCTTCGTTGGGTATCCAGGTCCACGGGGGTATGGGCTTCATCGAGGAAACGGGTGCGGCGCGTTATCTTCGCGACGCCCGAATCGCGCCAATCTACGAAGGAACGAACGGCATCCAGGCCATTGACCTCGTGACGCGCAAGCTCCCGCTGTCGGGGGGCGCGCAGGTGACAGGGTTTATAGCTGAAATGAAGCAGATCGCAGAGCGGGTGCAGGCTGCGAACGAGGTTCGCTTCGGCGCGACCGCCGACCGCCTCACGTCCGCCATAGATGATCTCGAAACGACGACCGCCTGGCTGCTCAAGGCACAGAGCGAGGGGCGCACGGCCGAGGCTCTGGCCGGCGCGACGCCTTACCAACGCCTGTTCGGCCTGGTCCTGACAGGCGTCTATCTCGCCAAGGGCGCATTGACCCCGCTGGATGACGGCAAGGTGGATCGCCGGATTGCCCTTTGCGGCTTCGCTGCAGATAACCTGCTGCCCGAAACGGCGGCTCTCAAGCGGCAGGTGGTCGAGGGCTCGGAGAGCCTCAAAGCTGCCCGCGCAGTTCTGGCCTGAGGAGACAGCGATGACCGAGAACCATATCATCGTCGATCATCCGCAGACCCGCCCCGGCGTGATGGTGATCCGGTTCAATCGTCCCGAGAAGAAGAATGCCATTACCGGCGCCATGTACGACCGGATGACGGCGGCCCTGCATGAGGCGAACAAGGAGGCCTCCATACGCGCCGTTGCGTTCTTGGGCACTGAAGGATGCTTTTCTGCGGGCAACGACATGGCAGACTTCATGGCTTATGCCATGGGCGGAGGGGGCAGGCCCACGGCGGCCGACTTCCTCCAGGCGCTTGCGACTTGCGACAAGCCGCTCGTCTCGGGGATCGATGGGCTGGCCATCGGAATCGGAACGACCATCCATCTGCATTGCGACATGACGATCGCCTCTAGCCGAAGCGTCTTGCGCACGCCGTTCGTCGATCTCGCCCTCGTGCCAGAGGCAGCTTCGAGCCTGATTGCACCGCGGGTCATGGGGCATCAACGGGCGTTTGCGATGCTGGCTGCAGGAGAGGGCTTTTCCGCTGAACAAGCTCGGGAGGCCGGTATCATCTGGAAGGTGGTTTCTCCCGATGCAGTCGAGAGAGAAACGCTTGCGCTGGCCGAAAGCCTTGCCGCCAAGCCACCGCATGCCCTGAGCATTGCCCGTAGCCTGATTCGCGGCAATGGTGACGATATCCTGGCGCGTATGGACGAAGAGCTTGTCCACTTCACGAAGCAGTTGCGCAGTGCCGAGGCTCGCGCCGCATTCGAAGCCTTCATGAGCCGGAAGGGTTGAGACACTTCCGGCTCTGGACACATGGATCACATCCTACGGCCCAACGGGATTGATGTCATTCACGAAGCGGATGAGGTCGGCCATGGTGAAGTGCCCGTCCTGCTGGCAAGGCAGTTCCGGCTTCCAGTTCGATCTGCGCCACGGGAAGGATTCAGTATCGCCGTGGACCATGCCGAGGAAGGTCTCGGCGACTATGGTGGATGCCATCGGTCCCAGCCTCTGCCCCTGGTGGTAGTGCTCCGCTTCTTTCAGCACATAGTACCAAAGCGGCGTTGCCTCGTGCAGGCCGTGCTTCTTCGCAGCCGCCCCATCAGAACCTGCTGCGACCTCCTCCGGCGTCATCGGCTCAATGTTCATCGCGCGACAGATGGCCTGGCCTGACGGCAAGCCGATCTGCACGCCGCGGCGCAGATTGCGGAAAGCCAGATTTGCTTCGCGCTCCTCCTGCTCAGTCGGATCGCTCCGCAAACCTGGGAGCTTGTGCAGGGAAGGCGCGATGAACGGATCGAGTTTGCGCGAGAAATTGAAGCCGAAATCTGGACCACCTTCACCCTCAATATCGAAAAACCGCCGCCAGTCGATCGCCCAGTTGGACGGCAGTTGCTTTTGAGGTGACGGTGGAGGTTCAGGCGGCTCAGGTGCGAGTTCTCCGACGATCTTCCCTGATTTCCCGGTAAAGAAGAAGAGAAGGCCAAGCGTACCATTGGCGAAGGTGCCGGGCTCTGGTCCGAACACCCTGTTGTGGCTGTAGGTCTCGCGGATCATCGAATGACCGAGCCGATAGCAGGCTGCAGCAAACTCTGCCGGCATGTAAGGTCGGAGCTTGAAGCGATAAAAGCGGCGGCCGTCCTTCTTGATCCTGTTGATCAGTCCGGGCTCCGTCAGCCGTTCGACAAAGTCGAAGAGCACGATCCACTGGTAGTGCCACGTCACGATGCGGCGGGCCTCCAGGAACAGGGCCGTTCCTTGCAGCGTTGATCCGCCGTCCTTCAGCCAGTCCACCACGGCGTTGTGGAACTTCAGCATCAGCAAATGCAACTGCGCCACAAGCAGGTTCTCGTCGTTGCGCTCATCAAAGATTAGCGCATGCCCTACCTGGTTGCGCGGTAGGTCGTTGGGCTGAGACGGGATCTGGTTTCCATTCTGATCCGGCGACTCACCCGTGCGACCGATCAGCAGCTTCGGCACGATCTTGAATGTGTCCTGGTCTCGCTGATAGAGATAAGGGTGGATCGCTGGCCCATCGCCGTAGAGCGAATCTAGATCCAGTGCGGGCGTTCGAAAGTTCTGCGTCGCCTTCGGATCGGCCTTCTGCTGGTCGAGCGGCGTGGTGTCCAGCGTGATGTCGTGGTCGATGAATTGGCCGAGATAGGTATAGCCGGCCGGGATCTTTTGGTTGTCGCCGCTCGTATCGGGGTTCTCCCCCGGTTGTCCCTTGTCTCTCATCGCTTTGGCGAGTTCGAAGAGAGCTTCGTCATCTGCATGGAGCGGCAGAAGGTGCGGGAACATCTTTCCGAACTTCCCGGGATCTCCAATGCCGTCGAAAGAATGCAGCGTTTCGCGCTTCATGCCGCGAACGCCATGGCCATGCATGGCAATGTCCGTCATGACAGTCCCCCTGATGATACAGCCAATGGTTACCTCCCTGTCGAAGGCAATATCTATGATTGCATCTGGGCAGATTGGCCGCAACCAACCGGTGTATCAACCGCAAGGACACAGATGGTTGTAGTCTGGCCGGAAGGGCTACCGCTCCAGCAGGGCGACTGCCTCCACATGTGTCGACCAGAGAAACTGGTCAACCGGCGTGACGGAGCGGACGGCGTATCCGCTGTCGACGAGGATCTTGAGATCTCGTGCAAGCGTGAACGGATTGCAGCTGACGGCCGCAATCTTGCGGACACCGGACCGGGCAAGTTCCTTCACCTGCACCTCTGCTCCGGCGCGCGGCGGATCGAAGACGACGGCGTCGAAGACCTTGAGTTCCTGCGCCGTGAGCGGTCGCCGGAACAGATCGCGTTTTTCCACGCTCACCGGCTTCAGGCCTTGAGTGTTGCGGGCAGCATGGTCGAGCGCTTTCAACGGCTTCTCCTCGCCCTCCACGGCATGGACTCGCGCCTTCCTGGCAAGACGAAGAGCGAATGTGCCGGACCCGGCAAAAAGGTCGAGCACACGCTTCGCTTTTCCCATGTGGGAAAGCACAAGCTCCGCCATTGCATCCTCGGCCTCCCTCGTTGCCTGCATGAAAGCACCGGGAGGAGGGGAGACCAGAGACCCACCAAAATCGACGAGGGGCTTCTGCGGCTCGACGAGAATTTCTCCGTTGAAGGATACGCGAGCAATGCCCTTCGCGGCCAGCACGGTTTCAATGATCCGCCTGCGCTGTTTTTCTGCCACGGGCTTCGGTCCCTCAGCAGCCAGATCCAGTCCCGAAAGCGTCTCCGTGACCGTCACCCGGAAGGTCTCTGAGCTGCCGGCAAGCGCTGAAGCGACAGTTCGGATCGCAGCCCGACGCTCGGTGATCCCGGGCGAGGCGATCGGACATTCCTCAACAGAGACGATGTGGTTGGTTTCGGCGCGATTGAAACCCATCAGCAGGCCCTTCTCCGTCATGCGCGCAGAAAAGACCACGCGCCGGCGCTGCCCCAACGCGCAGGCGATTAGCGGCGCAACCGGAACATCGAGCCCCCGAGCCTTCAAGGCGTCGATCACTAGATCGCGCTTGAAGGCCTGGTATGGCACGTCGGAGAGATGCTGCAGCACGCAGCCGCCGCAGGCGTCACGATCCGGGTTGAAATGCCGGCATGGCGGCACAGCTCGTTCGGCGGAGGCAGCCGAGGTCGATATCAGGGTGCCGTGGTTGCCGTTACGCGCTATCGCGACCGTTTCCCCAGGTAGCGCATGAGCAACATAGATCGGGCCATTCGGCCCATGCGCGATTCCGTGCCCCTTGGCGCCCAAACGTGTGATGGTAACAGTCTCTGTCGTCATGTCTTTCGTCCTGCAAGCAGGAACTCCTGGTTGCCGTCGCCGCCCGAGATGGGGGAGGGGACCACGCCGAGGCTGGCCCAGCCAATGTCATCCGTCAGCCAGCGCTCGAGATCAGCGGCGATTGCCGGTGCCGTTTCGGGTTGCTTGAGTAGGCCGCCTTTGCCAATTGCGTCTCGTCCTGCCTCGAATTGTGGCTTCACGAGAAGCACGCATATGGCACCGGATTCTGCCATGTTCAACGCTGGCGGCAGCGCGAGCTTCAGCGAAATGAACGAGACGTCTGAAACGACAAGGGAAACAGGTCTGCCGTTGAGATCCCCTCGGGCGAGCTCCCGCGCATTCAATCCTTCCAGATTCGTCACTCGCGGATCATCGCGGAGCGATGGGTGCATCTGGCCATGCCCCACATCGAGGGCTGTCACGTGCGCTGCACCGCGCTCCAGAAGAACCTGGGTGAAACCACCCGTAGAGGCACCAACGTCAAGGCAGGATCTGCCGGAGGCCGTTAGCTTGAAGTAGTCCAGCGCCGCGAGCAGCTTGAGCGCTGCACGCGAGACATAGCCCTGCGCGGGATCTTCAATCTCCAGAACAACATCGCGTGTGAAGGTCTGACCCGGCTTGGTGACGGTTTCTCCGTTGACCTTAATGGTTCCCCGTACCACGGCGTCACGGGCACGCGACCGGCTTTCGAAGAAGCGGAGGGAGACGAGCAACTGATCGAGCCGTTGCGGCGGTGAGATAGGCGACATCATGTCTCAATGGGTCCGTTTTCCCCATTGTGCAAGGGTTCTGATAGCCTGGCCCTGCCGGTGGAAGGCTCAAGCGAGAATGGTCGCCGGCTTTTCAATGGAATTTTAAGGCGGATGCGATTCTGTTCTGCAGCGCCGAGGATCTGGCGCCACTGTTGCCGACCGCCCGAAATCATTTCGGACGTCGGATCTCGCAGTCATTTATGGCGGAAAACATGTCACTCCGAAATCTCTCCTTGAACAAGAAGCTTATTGGCACCTTCGCCGCAGTCATGTCCATCTGCCTTCTGGCGTCGGCGGGCGTCTTTTGGCAGGTGGTGCAATTGACCCGCGCGTCTGTGGAGCAGACGAAGGCAAATAGCATCCTCCACCATGTAGACAGTGCGCTGGAAGCCCTCCTCGAGCAGGCCGTCAATCAACGCGGCTACCTCCTGTTTCGAAGCGAGAGCACCTACAACGCCGTTTTCGCCGAGCGCGAGAAGATGCTCAGGGAAATCGAGGAGGCCAAGACGGCGGCCGCCAATCAGCCTGCGCTTATTGCTTCTCTCGACCAGATGCGCGCCGCCGCCGATGCTTTCCACAAGGAGCTCAGCGAGCCGCAGATGGCAGCTGCCAAGACGAGCGAGGCACCCATTTCAGAAATCGTCGCGATTGGCACGACGGGCCAGTTGGACGCGTTCCGCCAAGCCGCGACCAAGATCAAGAGCGAGGTAACCGCGCTCACCGACGCCATGCAGGCACGCCAGGAAGCTGCACAGTGGAACGTCATGATGGCGCTGCTGATCGGTGGCGCCGCGGCGGCCGTCTTTGCAACGGGCTTGGTCTGGGCATTGTCACGTGCCATCGTCACGCCCATCGTCGGCATGACCCAAGCCATGTCGCAGCTCGCCGGCGGGAATCATGACATCGAGGTCCCGGCGCTCGATCGCGGTGACGAGGTGGGCCACATGGCCCAGGCGGTTGCGGTCTTCAAGGATGCGGCCATCGCGAAGCGCCGTCTCGAGCGCGATAGCGAAGCGGCCCGCACTGCGGCCGAACGCGAGCGCTCGAGCAACGATGAACTGAAAGCACAAGAAGCAAAGCAGATAGAGTTTGCCGTCGACTCACTCGCCAAGGCTTTGGCAGGGCTCTCGAACGGTGATGTCGCATACCGCATTGAAGCACCGTTTGCGGGCAGTCTGGACCGCCTGCGCACGGACTTCAACGAAGCGGCCTCGAAGTTGCAGACTGCCCTTCAGTCAGTGGGTTCTAATGCTGCCGCCATCAATGCCGGCGCCGATGAAATCCGTGTGGCCGCCGACAACCTCGCCCGCCGAACGGAACAGCAGGCGGCTTCGGTCGAACAGACGGCCGCTGCCCTGGAGGAAGTCACGACCACCGTTAAGGATGCCGCCATGCGCGCCGAGGATGTTGGCAAGCGCGTCGAGCGAACCCGCGCCGGCGCTGAAAAATCCGGTGACGTGGTCCGGCGCGCCGTGAGCGCAATGGGCGAAATCTCCAAGTCCTCCGGGGAGATCATCAAGATCATCAGCGTCATCGACGACATCGCCTTCCAGACCAACCTGCTGGCGCTCAATGCGGGCGTGGAAGCGGCGCGGGCCGGCGAGGCCGGTAAGGGTTTTGCAGTGGTCGCCCAGGAAGTGCGCGAACTTGCCCAACGTTCCGCCAATGCAGCAAAGGAAATCAAGTCACTGATCACCACCTCGTCGGATCAGGTGGATTCGGGCGTGGCTCTCGTGGGGGAAACCGGCGAGGCGCTGGAAGCAATTGTTGGTGAGGTTCAGGAGATCAGCGAACACATCAAAGCGATCGTTATCTCTACCCGCGAACAATCGACGGGCCTTCAGGAAATCAACCTAGCCGTCAACACAATGGATCAAGGCACGCAGCAGAACGCTGCCATGGTTGAACAGCAGACCGCGGCAAGCCGTTCGCTGGCCGGCGAGGCCGAAGCGCTAAACAGCCTGCTGCGTCAGTTTAATCTGGGTACGCAGCCGGCGAGCCGGACGCCCGCGCCCAAAGTTCAAAACACGGGATCTGCACCCAAGCCCGTTGCTCCTGCCTCGGTTGTCGCTCCGTCATCTGCGTCGGCGCCAAGATCCTCCGCAAGACCCGTTACGGCACGCGGCCCTGCGGCTGCGACGACGACCTCCCGTCCTGCCCCATCGCCGGCCAACGCTCTCCACGGCAAGCTGTCAGCCGCCTTCGGCAGCACCTCAGTCGCCGCAAAGCCGAGCGAGGACAACTGGGAAGAGTTCTGAACCTGATCTGCGAGGGAAATGCAAAGGGCGGTTTAACCGCCCTTTGCATTTGCGTTTGGTCTCATCCGGCGGCGCCTATACCAACCCGCTTGTGGCCGAGTGCGTTGAAGACAGTGGTGACGATCCCGGCGCGGTCGAGGCCGGCTTTGGCGTACATGGCGTCCGGGCTCGCCTGCTCCATCCAGACATCCGGAAGAACCAGGGAGCGGATCTTCAGGCCGCTGTCCAGCAGACCTTCGGAGGCGAGGAAGTGTAGAACATGGGCGCCGAAGCCTCCGACAGAACCCTCTTCTATGGTGATCAGGATCTCGTGGTGGCGCGTCAACTGGCGGATCATCTCGTGGTCGAGCGGCTTAGCGAAGCGTGCATCGGCAACAGTGGTGGAAAGGCCCGCAGCATCCAGATCTTCGGCCGCGAGCAGACAGTCCTTCAGTCGGGTGCCAAAGCAGAGCAGCGCGACCTTTGAGCCCTCCTTGAGGATGCGCCCCTTGCCGATCTCCAGGATCTGCCCACGGCCCCGCATCTCCACGCCCACGCCTTCCCCACGCGGATAGCGGAAGGAAATCGGGCCCTCATCATAGGCCGCAGCGGTGCGCACCATGTGCTTGAGTTCTGCCTCGTCGGCGGCTGCCATCACCACCATACCCGGGAGGGCTGCGAGGAAGGTCGTGTCGAAGGAGCCGGCATGGGTCGGTCCGTCGGCGCCGACGAAACCGGCGCGGTCAATCGGGAAGCGCACCGGCAGCCCCTGGATCGCCACGTCGTGGACGACCTGGTCGTAGCCGCGTTGCAGGAAGGTCGAGTAGAGCGCGCAGAACGGCTTGTAGCCTTCGGTGGCAAGGCCTGCCGCGAAGGTGACAGCGTGCTGCTCGGCAATGCCGACATCGAAGGTGCGGGCCGGAAAGATCTCCGCCAGTTTGTCGATGCCCGTGCCGTTCGGCATGGCGGCGGTGATGCCGACGATCTTGTCGTCCAGCCGCGCTTCCTGCACCAGTGCTTCGCCGAAGACGCTGGTATAGCTCGGCGCGTTCGGCTTCGCCTTGGCCTGGGTCCCGGTAATGACGTCGAATTTGTTGACGCCGTGGTACTTGTCGGCGGCGGCTTCCGCCGGCGGATAGCCCTTGCCCTTCTGGGTGCAGACATGAATCAGCACCGGGCCCCGGGCGTTGTCGCGCACGTTGCGCAGCACCGGCAACAGGTGCTCGAACGAGTGCCCGTCGATGGGGCCAATATGGTAGAAGCCCATTTCCTCGAACATCGTGCCGCCCGTCACATAGCCGCGCGCATGCTCAACGGCCCGTGTGATGGCGCGGTCGACGCCTTTACCCAGATAGGCGGTCAACTTCTTGCCGATCTCACGCACGCCCATATAGGCACGGCCGGAAGCAAGCCGGGCCAGATAGGCGCTCATGGCTCCCGTCGGCGGCGCGATGGACATGTCGTTGTCGTTGAGGATGACGATCAGCCGCGCATCCAGCGCCCCGGCATTGTTCAACGCCTCATAGGCCATGCCGGCCGACATTGCGCCGTCGCCGATAACGGAGATCACGTTCCGCTTCGATCCGGAGAGACAGGAGGCCACGGCCATGCCCAGTCCGGCGGAGATCGACGTGGAGGAATGCGCGGCGCCGAAGGGGTCGTATTCGCTCTCGGCGCGTCTGGTGAACCCGGAGATCCCGTTCTCCTGACGCAAGGTGCGGATGCGATCACGGCGTCCGGTCAGGATCTTGTGCGGATAGCACTGGTGCCCGACATCGAAGATCAGCCGGTCGTCTGGCGTGTTGAAGACCTTGTGGATTGCGATCGTCAGTTCGACCACCCCAAGTCCCGCGCCAAGATGTCCGCCTGTCTTGGACACGGCATCGATCATCTCGTCCCGGACCTCGCGCGCAAGCCGCGGCAGATCCCGGTCCTGGATCATCCTGAGGTCTGCAGGAAACTTGACCGTGTCGAGCAGCGGCGTCTGGGGGAGGGATGTCACGAAGTCTGGCCTTCTCTGCTCTTTCGGAAGCGGATATCCCTTCAACATGAGGAGGAAAAGGGCTTTTTCAAGTGAGTGCCATAGCGGATTTCATGTCTGGGGCAAAGGCACAAACTCCTCTTCATCCCCCGGCACGATGTCGAAGCGGCCGGTGCGCCATTCCTCCTTCGCCTGGTCGATCCGCCCCTTTGAGGAAGAAACGAAATTCCACCAAATGTAGCGTCTTGAGTTGAGGGCGGCGCCGCCCACGAGCATGACATGACAGCCTTGTGATCCAGCGTACAAGGTTATCTCGTCACCCGGGCGGAAAACCAGCAATTGGTCCGTTGCAAAGCGATCTCCTGCAATCTCCAATTCTCCGGACAGAATATAGAGCGCCCGCTCCTCGTGATCTGCCGGAAAGGGGAAGGACTTCCCCGGCTCCAGTCGCAGATCAACGTAAAGTGTATCCGTGAAGCGCGGGACGGGAGAAGTCTCTCCGGCGAATGCTCCGATCACGACACGCCCGCTCGCCCCGCCGTCCTGGATGAGCGGCATGGAGGCTGCACCGGTATGAGAGAAGACCGGATCGATCTCCTCACGATCGTCTGGCAGCGCCAGCCAGGTTTGCAGCCCGGAAACCGAATGAGGATGGCCGCGCAGATTTTCCGGCGTCCGCTCAGAATGGACGATGCCGCGGCCGGCCGTCATCAGGTTGACGTCACCGGGTTTGATCACAAGTTCGGTCCCCAGGCTGTCGCGATGCTTGATCTCACCGTCGAACAGATAGGTCACGGTCGACAGGCCAATATGCGGATGGGGTTTGACGTCCAGTGCCTGGTCCGCGCGCAGGAGCGCTGGTCCCATTCGGTCAAAGAAGATGAATGGCCCGACCAGTCGCCGCTGCCGGGATGGGAGCGCACGGCGCACGGAGAAGCCGCCAATGTCGCTTGAGCGCGGGATGATGAGGTTTTCGATCGCATCGCAGGCGAGTCTGTCGCCGGGATCAGGGTCTGTACCGGGGAAGAAGGACATTGCGCTCTCCTGTTTTCCCCGAAGGTAACCTTCGTTGCGAGACCCGCCAAGCAGCCGGAGTGGTAACAGTGCGTTTCGTCAGGGCTCCTCGCAGCGGCTCAGGACCGCAGCATCGCCGGCCTCCACCCCGAGGTCGAGGCAGCCGCCGGCGTGGCAAAGGCGCCAGGCGCTTGGAGTCAGGCCCGAGGCTGCAAGGCGAATGCTAGGCTGCGGGGGCAGGGTTGGGGCCCAGACCCACCAGCCGGCCTTCAGCACCGCATCCTCGCCCGGCTCCATGCCCGCGCCCGAACCTTTCACCGCAGCTTCCGTAAGTTGCATCCCGGCAGGTGTTACCGCCCAGGCCTCGCGCCATTCCGTCTTCTGTACCGAATGGGTCCAGGAGAGGGTGAAGACCGAGGCGGCAAGCATCATCATCTTGCCCCCGGCGAGGATGCAGAGGCTCATGACGTGGTCGCAGGAATCTGACCTCTGCGGCGCGACCGGAACCCGTGCTGTGCGACAAAGATGATGCCGAGAGCCCAGCCGATCTCGTCCGTCAGCGGAAGGGCGATGATGGTGCAGGCGCCCGCAGCAAACGCCAGCACCCGTTCCCAAAGTGCCAGCCGCGCAAACAGGAAACCAACCACGGCCGCGCCGCCGAGGGCGATGCCGAAGCACGCCTTTGTGACGACATACGCGACCTCCACCGGGTAACCGTAAGCGGCGGCGATGGGACCCGCGTCTTGCAGCATCAGGGCTGGGGTATAAACCGCCATGAACGGCACGATGAAGCCTGCGACCGCCAGTTTCGTCGCCTGAAGAGATATCTTCAGGCCGGACGTCTTCGCCATTGGTGCTGCTGCAAAGCAGGCCAGCGCGACTGGCGGCGTAAGGTCCGCCATGATGCCGAAATAGAAGACGAACATGTGGCTGACGAGGAGCGGTACGCCAAGCTCCAGCAGGGCAGGGCCAGCAAGCGAGGACGTGATGATGTAATTGGGGATCGTCGGAATGCCCATGCCGAGGATGAGGCAGGTGATCATCGTCAGGATGAGCGAAAGGAACAGGCTGTCCTCGCCCACCCGGATGATGAAGCCGATAAAGGTCGACGCGATGCCGGTCAGGGTCAACGTTCCGATGACGATGCCGACGATGGCACAGGCAATGCCGACGGGCAGCGCGTTCTTGGCGCCTTCGGCCAGAGCATCACGACAGATTCCGAGGGTTTCCCGGCCGCCATTGACGAAGAGGCAGGCCGCCATCAGCGCCAGGATGACCAGCACTAGGAAGTTGACGCCAAACTCGAGGAAGGATGCGGCAGCAAGTCCCACCGCTAGCCAGAACACCAGCCTGAATACGAAAGGCCCGATGGAGGCCGCCAGCGGCATGCCGAGGATCAACACCACCACGAGCGCCAGCCCCATCGTGCCTGCGAAAATCGGCGTATAACCGGCAAACAGCAGGTAGACGAGGACCGCAAGCGGGAGAACGAGCGGCCAATGCTGTTTCACCGCAAGCCAGGGGTTGGGCAGTTCCGCCTTGTTCATGCCTCGCAAGCCCGCCTTGCCGGCTTCCAGGTATACCGTCCAGAAGCAGACCCCGAAATACAGGATGGCCGGAATGAGCGCCGCCTTGACGATCTCCGCGTACGGAAGGTTTAGTGTTTCGGCCATGATGAACGCAACAGCGCCCATCACCGGGGGCATGATCTGCCCGCCCATGGAGGAGGTCGCCTCCACGCCGCCGGCAAACGCCGATCGGAAGCCGAATCGTTTCATCAGCGGGATCGTGAACTGCCCACTGGCGACGACATTGGCAACGCCTGACCCTGAGATGGTGCCCATCAGCGCTGACGACATGACACAGACTTGTGCAGGGCCGCCACGCCACCCGCCGACGAGCCCGAGTGCGAAGTCGTTGAACAGCGCCAGCATCCCGGCCCGCTCAAGGAAGGCGGCGAAGACTACGAAGATGAAGATATAAGCTGCGGAAACATAGATCGGCGTCCCATAGATGCCTTCGGTGCCGAAGCCGAAATGCTCGATGATCAGCTCGAAATCGTAACCGCGATGGATGAAGGGCGGCGGAAAATACTGGCCGAAGAAGCAGTAGGCGAGGAAGATGGCGGCAATGATCGTCAGCGGCAGGCCCATCAGGCGCCGGGCGCCCTCGAACACGAGCACGATCATCACCGTCGCGACCGTCAGGTCGAGGGGCGTATGGAAGCCGCTGCGCAGGATGAGGTCGTTATAGAAGATCCAGTTGTAGACGCCGGTGAGCAAGCCGATCACACCAAGCGACCAGAACCAGATCTTGCCGGCTGTGGTCTTGGCGACAAGGTTGGCGAACAGGGCGAAGCCGAGGAGCAGGAGGAAGCCGACGTGCATTGCCCGGACGACCTGGCTCGGCAGCGTACCGTAGGCGGCGGTCCATAGCTGAAATAGCGAAAAGCTGAAGGCAATCCAGAAGGCGATCTTCCCGCTGAGGCCGTCGCCGAAACCGGCCGGCAACCCCTCGATAGCCTCTTCCGCCGAATGTGGCGCTGGCTTGCTTTCCACTGCTGCAAGATCGGTCATCCGTCCCTCGAAACCATAACCACAAAAACAAGTCCCCGCGGCAACGTTCGCGGCCGCGGGGAGATGAGCGCGAGGCGCGCTTACTGCATGAGGCCAGCTTCCTTGTAGTAGCGCTCTGCACCCGGATGCAGCGGAACGGGCATGCCATCAAGCGCCTTCTTCGGGTCGATCGCCTTCGCCGCGGCATGCGATGCAGCCAAGCGGTCGAGGTTTTCAAAGAGGAGCTTCGTCATCTGGTAAGCCGTTTCTTCCGAAACGCCTTCGTGCGTGATGAGGAAGTTCCCAACCGCGGCTGTCGGGACATCTTCCGACTGACCATCATAGGTGCCCGCCGGGATCGTGACAGGAATGTAGGGCGAGCCAATCTTCTCCACGTCCGCGGCCGGAACGGCCACGACGTTGATGGGAAGCGAGGTCGCCAGATCGCGGATGGAGGCGACACCGAGCCCGGCTGACTGAAGCGTTGCATCCAACTGACGGTTTTTCATCAGTTCTACAGATTCGGCAAATGGAAGATATTCCGTCTTGCCAAGATCTTCGTAAGACATTCCGGCGGCTTCGAAGATTGCGCGGGCGTTGAGTTCGGTTCCCGATTTGGGAGCGCCGACCGACAGGCTCTTGCCTTTCAGGTCTGCCAGCGACTTGATGCCTGAATCCTGGCTTGCCACGATCTGGATGTAGTTAGGGTAGATGCCGGCGATCCCGCGCAGCTTATCCAGCTTGCCTGGAAAACCTGCTTCTGTGTTTCCTTCCCATGCCATCTGCACGGAGTCGCCGAGCGAGAATCCGATCTCGCCGCGACCAGCCTGAAGAAGGTTCAGGTTCTCCACGGAGGCCTTTGTAGCCTGCACCTGCGTGCGGGCGCCTTCGATCTTTTCGCCGTAGATCTCCGACAGCGCGACGCCGAGCGGATAATAGACACCGGACGTGCCGCCCGTCAGCACGTTGATGAATTCCTGCGCCTTCGTGGCGGTTGCGGCAAAAGTTGCCGAAACCGCCAGCGTCGCTGCAAGCATGAGGTTGATTGATTTCACGATTTTTCCTCCCAAAACCATTGTTCAATGGCGCTATCATGGGGAGGCGGCCCGGCGCCGTCAATCGGTTTGTGGTCGGGAAGCCGGCACATCTACGGTGATGTCGCGGATGGCTCGCTCCGGCCTATCCGTTGTCGAGCGGCTCGACGCCCTGCGGTCGTCCCGAGCGGTCGAGACGGATCTTCTCGATGCGGTTCTCGGCAGCCGTCAGCAGCTTCTCGCAATGCTTCTTCAGGGCTTCGCCGCGCTCGTAGATGGCAATCGATTCGTCCAGCGCCACGTCTCCGCGCTCCAGCCGAGCGACGATGCTCTCCAGTTCCGCCACGGCCTTCTCGAAGGTGTAGCCGCTGACATCAATGGTTTCGCCGCTCTCGGTCATCTTCAGCCCTTCATCAGTCTGCAAATATGCAATCCCGCCGATTCGGCGAGGCCCTCCAGATCATACCCGCCCTCCAGAAGGCTGATAAGCCTGTTGCCGGAATACTTCCCGGCGATCTCCATCAAACGGCCGGTCGCCCAGTCGAAATCGTCACCGACAAGGTTGATCTGCGCCAGCGGGTCACGATGATGGGCATCGAAGCCCGCCGAAATGATCAGGAAGTCGGGACGGAAATCCTCCAGCGCCGGCAGCACGCGCGTCTTAAAGGCATCGCGAAAATGCTCACTGGCGGAGTTCGCCTCCAGCGGTGCATTGACGATGTTGTTCTTCGCACCCGTCTCGTCGCGTGCGCCGGTCCAGGGGTAGAGCGGCATCTGGTGCGTGGAGCAGAAAAGCACCGAGGGATCGTCCCAGAAGATGTCCTGCGTGCCGTTGCCGTGATGCACATCCCAGTCGACGATCGCGACGCGCTCGACACCATAGGTCTTTTGCGCGTGGCGGGCGGCAATCGCGGCGTTGTTGAACAGGCAGAAGCCCATTGCCTTGGACTTTTCCGCATGGTGCCCCGGGGGGCGTGCCGCGACGAAGACGTTGTCGGCCTCTCCGGTGAAGACGTCATCGACGGCTGCCATGGCCGCGCCTACACCGGTCAGCGCCACCTGCAGGCTCTTTAGCCCGACATAAGTGTCAGCCTCGATCTGGTGTATCTCGTCCTCTTCCGGGATTTCGCGCATCACCGAGCGCAGGTGTTCCTCCGGATGGGCCAGCAACACCGCATCCTCGTTAGCCTGCGGCGCCATTTTTCGGTTCAGCTTGTCGAAATTTGGGTGCTGCAGTGCGATCGCCAGCGACCGGAGGCGGTCCGCCCGCTCGGGGTGCCCCTCCGGGGTCCGATGCTCAAGGAAGATGTCGTGTTCGTAAAGGCGGGTGGACATCGGCGGCGTCTCCGGTTTGCCACGACATGGCGCAGAAGGCTTTGCTTTTCAAGCTGTCGCGGCCGTCGCGCTTGTGGAGGCGAAAGGAATGCGCTTACATGAACAAGGGTGTGCTGGAGGTAGCGTGGCAAAGGAAGCTGTCGAGTATCTGGAATTCAAGGTCCCGTTTCGCGATGTGGATCTGCACGGGGAGATGTTCCGAGCGGTATATGTTCACCGTGCCGAGGAGGCCCTTGCGACCTTCTGGACCCGCCGCCCCTCCTCGGGCACCGACCCACATTTCACCGTCGGCAAGGTCACCTGCACCTTTCATGCGGCTCTTCATGTGGGCGACGTGGTACGCATGGACGTGCATGTCAGCAAGATCGGCGGCAAGTCCGCTGGCTTTCTCGTCCGGATGATGCGGGGGACGGAAGAGGTGGCGGAGACGGAGATCGTCTGGACCGCCTGCGACCGGGAGAAGAGGGAGCCGGTCGCCCTGCCGGAAGATCTCCGCGATTGGCTCTACCAGTTCCTGTAGTCACGCCCTCGCCGGCAGCAGTGGATAACCAGCCATCACAGCGCGTCCGGCGAGTGCGGCCACGACCGCCTTGACGAGGTCGCCGGGGATGAAGGCCATGGAACCTAGGAAGGCCTTGCTCATGCCAATGCCGGTTATGAAGGCGAGGTAGGTAATGCCGAAAGCGTAGAGAACCACAACACCGCCTGCCACAGCGGCAGCAAAGAAGCCGAGCGTCTGGATAAGAGAAGTTTGTGAGGGCTTGACGAAGCGTTGGGCGATGAGCCCAGTCGTAAAGGCGGCAAAAACCCAGCCGATCAGGTAGCCGGTGGTGGGTGCGGCAAAGACGGCCAGTCCGCCGCGTCCACCGGAAAGCACCGGCAGGCCGATGGCGGCGAGCAGGAGAACAAGCAGGACAGCGACAGTTCCACGCCGTGCGCCGAGAATGACGCCGGCCAGCATCACGCCCATCGACTGAGCGGTGATCGGCACAGGGATGAAGCCGAGCATGATCGGCGGCAGCAGGCCGAGCGCAACGATGATGGCTGCAAACAGGGCGGCAAGAACGAGATCGCGTGTGGTCATCGAGAATCCTCCAGATTTCGCGCCTGTCTTTGCCCACGGATGCCGCGCGCGTCAATCGCCGCAGCGACTTCATCCGCAGACTTCAGCGTCTGGATGATCAGCGGCACGATCATGGTCGTCGCCCGCACCTTCAGTCCCCGTGCCTGGTGTGCCTGCCGCAACTGCTGATACCGCGAAACGACTTCCGGAACGAAGCGGATGACGAGACCGACCGAAAGACCGATGTCGGCAGCCCTCACCAGTCCCAGCCTCTCCAGCGGCCACGCCGCATGCGTTACTTCGTCGATGAAGGCTCCAATCGGCACCGTCGCAGTGACGGCGGCCGCTACCATCATCAGTGTCGTCAGTCGCAGCAGGACGGTCACTCCATCCTCGACAGAGTTGAGGATAAGGGTCGCCAGCGCCACGATCATGATCGTCAGCAGGATCGGCCGCAGGCGGATCCAGCTTTGCCGCCAGCCTATCCCCAGAGAGCCGTAGAGCAAGGCTGCGGCACCTGCGGCCAGGCCGAGCAGAAGCGGGGAGCGGGTCAGGAAGAGGGCAAGGCTCGCGAGGAGCAGGAGAACGAGCTTCGGCCGAGGCGGCAGGCGATGGAAGAAGCTGTCGCCTTCTACATAGAGCGAGTTCATGATGCCGCGATCTTCCGGTACTCGGCGATGACGTCGCCCGGCTTGCCGTCCGCGACTAGGCAGCTTTCGTGAAACAGCAGCGTCCGGTCGAAATCACCGATGAGGTCAAGATCGTGGCTGATCACCAGTACGTTCTCGTCCAGCCCGCGCAGCGTCGTCTCCACCAGCGCCCGGTTGCGCAGGTCCAACTGATTGGTCGGCTCATCCAGGATGACGACTTCCGGCTCCGTCACAAGAACGGAGGCAAGCGCCGCAAGCTGCAGCTCCCCGCCGGAAAGTTCGTGCGCCCGCCGCGCCGCAAGGTGTTCGATTCCGAATCGAGCCAAGATGGCGTCAACTGCGTCATCCACCGCTGCCGCGGAAAGGCGTCGGCTCTTCAGGCCGAGTGCGATGTCCTCGCGCAGGATCGGCAGAATGATCTGGTTCTGCGGGTTCTGGAAGATGAAGCCGACCTGCCTGCGCACGCCCTCGCCGTCGCTGCTTGTGTCGAAACCGTTGACGGTGACACGGCCGTTGGTCGGCGTCACAAGGCCGTTGATCATCCGGGCGAATGTGGTCTTGCCAGAGCCGTTCAGCCCAATGATGCCGATCCTCCGTTCCGAGAGCGTCAGCGTCAGCGGCTCCACCGCTACGCGGTCGCTAAAGGTTGCTCCAGCCTGTTCGAAACGAATAATCACGCGCTGCCCCACTCTTTGCTGGCTGCTATAGACCGGCTGAGCGGGGAGGGAAACGGAAAACAGATCGTGAACATTGCGAACTGCGCAACCTCGTCTTAATCTTCGGTCATGGCGATTCTCATCCCGAACGACGTTGCGCGTAAGATCTTTCTAGAACGGCAGGGCCTGTCCCAGCCGCCGACGCGCAGCCTGGACAATCAGGGGCTCCTTTCGTTGATCGACAAGCTCGGCTTCGTCCAGATCGACAGTATCGCAACCGTTGAGCGTGCGCATCACATGATCCTGTTCTCCCGCAACCAGACTTATCGTCGGGAGCACCTGCGGCAACTGCTGGAGAAGGACGGCGAGCTGTTCGAGCACTGGACGCATGACGCCTCGGTCATCCCAGCGAAATTCTTCCGCTACTGGAAGCATCGCTTCGTACGTCGCGAGGCGGTGATCGGCGAACGCTGGCGAAAATGGCAGGGCGAGGATTTCGACAGAGCATTCGACGAAACCTATCAGCGGATCGTCGAGAACGGACCGATCATGGCCCGTGAGATGAAGGCGGAGGAGCACAAGTCCGGCGGCTGGTGGAACTGGCACCCCAACAAGACGGCGCTTGAGTACTACTGGCATACCGGCAAGCTCGCCATCGCTGGCCGGGTCAATTTCCAGAAGGTCTACGATCTGACGGAGCGCGTTCTGCCAGCCCATCACCATGAACCGGAAGTCAGCCACGAAGAGTTCATTGACTGGGCCTGCCGCAGCGCGCTGGAAAGGCTGGGTTTCGCGACATCCGGAGAAATCGCTGCCTTCTGGGCGCTTGTCACCCCGCAGGAGGCGAAGGAATGGGTGGATGCGCACCGTGATGAGCTGATCGATGTGGTGATCCAAAGCGCCAACGGCAGCCGTCCTCGTGCGGCGCACGCCTTCGCTGCGTTCCCCGAGCAGATGGCTGACGTCCCGGAGCCCCCGGCGCGCGTGCGGGTGCTGAGCCCCTTCGACCCGCTGCTGCGCGATCGCAACCGGGCCGAGCGGCTGTTCAACTTCAACTATCGCATCGAAATATTCGTGCCGGAGCCGCAGCGCCAGTACGGCTACTATGTCTTTCCGCTGATCGAGGGCGACCGGATGATCGGTCGTATCGACATGAAAGCCGACCGCAAGACGGGAAGTCTAGACGTGCGGCGGCTGTGGCTGGAGGCTGGGGTGCGCGCCTCTGCCGGACGGTTGGAGAAGCTGGAGGCGGAGCTTGCGCGGGTGGCGAAATTCGCGGGCGTCGAGGGGATCACCTATGCCGACGGATGGCGCGGATAGGCAGACTGGCGAAGAGCCCTCAAATGAACTATATTTGATCCGTCAGTTGATGGAGGCGGACTATGGTGCAGGCATTGGAGCAGAAGGATATCTCGAGCCCCGTGACGCTGCAGGGATTCGCAGCGGAGGCGGATCGGGCCCGTCTTGCCGGCACCGCACTCAAGGCCTACCGCCGTCTTGTCGAGCAATGGGGTCTGACCGGGCTCCAGGCCGCGGCACTTCTCGGTGTTTCGGTCAGCACCTGGGAGCGGTTGAAGCCGGAGGGTGAGGGGCGCCGCACGCTGAGCCAGGATCAGATGACGCGGGTTTCGATCCTGGTCGGCATCTACAAGGGACTGCATCTCCTGTTTGCCGACGCCATGGCTGATCAGTGGCCAATGCTGCCAAATACCGGACCGCTGTTCGCAGGCCGCACACCGGTCACGTCGATGATCGAGGGAGGTATTCCTCTGATGCTGGATACCCGCCGCTATGTCGATGCGGTGCGTGGAGGCCTTTAGGTGCTGGTTGATGGCGTTCCGGTGGTCACCACCGCCTACCCGAAGACGGTACGGCTGGTGACGACGGCGCGGCTTCGCGCGGCGGTGCTTGCGCCGCTCGCCGATGACGAGGCGGAACTGGAGCAATTGGCCGAGATCGAGAGCGCCACCAGTAGCCGCAGGGTGGCGGAGGTGACTGGGATCGCCAGCTTGGCTGCCAACGAGCTGGTCTACGACGTGCCGCATGCGCATTTCATCAACGCGAGTTTCGCCTATCCAAAGCCACGGGAGCCGAACCGCTTCAACGGCGAGCATCGTGGCGCCTGGTATGCGGCACTCGCCGTTGAAACCTGCCTTGCGGAAATCATCTTTCACATGACCGAGTTTCTGGCCCGGACCGGCAGCTTCCACGCCGTGGTGGAATATGCGGAAATGTTCTGCAGCCTGTCGGGCGAGTTTGTCGATCTGCGCGAGAGGCCGGCGCATCAGAGCCTGCAGGCGGACAAGGAAATCGGCTATCCGGCCGGCAATGCGCTGGCGGAGCAGGTGAGGGCCATCGGCCTGAACGGCATCATCTATCCCTCCGTCCGACATAAGGGAGGCACCTGCTTCGCCGTGCTGCGCCCTGCTGCCGTTCAGTCAGTGCGGCAGGGGGATGTCTATCGGCTGGCATGGGCCAGTGCTCGTGAGCCGCGGATCGAAGGCCCGATCACCGGCTGATTGCTGCAGCCCGGGTCACGATCTCAGCAGATCACCGTTTCCGCGATCCGAATGCCGAAACCTTCCAGTCCGACATAATGGCGCTCGCTACGGGTGAGGAGCTTGATGGAGCTCACGCCGAGGTCTTTGAGAATCTGCGCGCCGAGACCGATCTCTAGCCATTCGCTTTCCCGCGCCTGAGCCTGCTCGTGGGCTTCCTGATCGTGGCGATGGCGACGCCCATGATCTTTTTGCCCGACGCCGACCGAGCCTTCGCGGAGGTAGATTATCACGCCGCGGCCGTCCTCGGCGATCGTCTGCATGTAGCGGTCGACCGGGCGGCGGGTGCCGAAGACGTCGTCGGCCACGCTTTCAAGGTGCAACCGAACCGGAATGTCTATGCCGTCTCGGATATCGCCGAAAACGATAGCGACGTGCTGCATCGGATCCCAGGGCAGCGAATAGGCATGACCCTTCGCCTTGCCGTAAGGCGTCTCCACCTCGAACTGCGACTGCAACTCGATCAGCGTTTCCTTGCGCTGGCGGTAGGCGATCAGATCCGCCACCGACACCTGCTTCAGGCCGTGCGTGACAGCGAAATCCGCCACCTGCGGGCCGCGCATCACGCTGCCATTGTCGTTGACCAGCTCGCAGATGACGCCGACCGGAGGCAGGCCTGCGAGCTTGCAGAGATCTACGGCAGCTTCCGTATGGCCGGAGCGCATCAGTACGCCGCCTTCGCGGGCGATCAGCGGAAAAATATGGCCCGGGCGAACAAAATCAGCCGGCCCGGCATTGGGATTGGCGAGGTTGCGGACGGTCAGTGTCCGATCGTCCGCTGAAATGCCGGTCGTCGTGCCGTGCTTGAAGTCGACGGTGACGGTGAAGGCTGTCGTATGGGCGGAATCGTTCTCCGCCACCATGGCGTTGAGGTTCAATCGTTTGGCTTCTTCCCGCGGCATGGGAGCGCAGACGATTCCCGAGGTATGGCGGACGATGAAGGCCATCTTTTCTGCCGTGCAATGGACGGCGGCAACGATGAGGTCGCCTTCGTTCTCGCGATCGTCATCGTCGGTGACGACCACGATCTCGCCGGCTTCGAAGGCACGAATGGCGTCAACGACGCGCTTCTGGTCATAGGCCATGGGAGTTTCCTTATCGCAGCCGACCGGTCTGGCCCCGGTCCCGGAGGTAGTGATCGACGATGGCGCAGGCGACCATGGCTTCGCCAATTGGTACGGCGCGAATCCCGACGCAAGGGTCGTGGCGACCCTTGGTGCGAACCCCGACATTGTTGCCGTCCGCATCGATCGACTGACGCTCCGTCAGGATCGAGGAGGTGGGCTTGATGGCGAAGCGTGCAACGACCGGCTGGCCGGTGGAGATGCCGCCGAGAATGCCGCCTGCATGGTTGGAAAGAAACAGCGGCTTACCGTCGTTGCCCATGCGCATCTCGTCGGCATTCTCTTCGCCCGAAAGCTCTGCTGAGGCAAAGCCTTCTCCGATCTCGACGGCCTTGACGGCATTGATCGACATCAGCAGGGACGCGATGTCCTGGTCCAGCTTGCCGTAGATCGGGGCGCCGAGGCCCGCCGGAACGTTCTCGGCGACGACTTCGACAACGGCACCGATTGAAGATCCGGCCTTGCGGATGGAATCCAGGTAGTCCTCCCAGATAGGAACCATCTGGGGGTCAGGGCAGAAGAACGGGTTCTCGTTCACCTGGTCCCAGTCCCAGTTGTCACGGTTGATCCTGTGCTTGCCGATCTGCACGAGCGCCCCCCGGACCACCAGATCGGGAAGCACCTTGCGCGCGACCGCGCCTGCCGCGACCCGCGCTGCCGTTTCACGCGCAGAGGATCGGCCGCCGCCGCGATAGTCGCGGAGCCCATATTTCACGTCATAGCTGAAGTCGGCATGGCCGGGCCGGTAGCGGCGGGCGATCTCGCCATAGTCCTTGGAGCGCTGGTCGGTGTTCTCGATCAGCATCGAGATCGGCGTGCCGGTGGTGATCATCGTCTCGCCGTCGTCCTCGAACATCACGCCGGAAAGGACCTTGACGATGTCGTCTTCACGCCGCTGCGTCACGAAGCGGGATTGGCCGGGCTTGCGCTTGTCCATCCAGCTCTGGATTTCGGCAAGCGTCAGCCGGATGCCGGGAGGGCAGCCGTCGACGACACAGCCGAGAGCGGGACCGTGGCTTTCGCCCCAGGTGGTTACGCGGAAGAGATGCCCAAAGGTGTTGTGAGACATGGCAGACCGATCTAGGAGGGGCGCCGGACCCCGACGCGGCTGTCTTATGGAAAACGGCGCGGAGCGACAAGCCCTGTTCGGCTGTCGCGAGCGTCACGCAGCTGCCTGTACCCAGCGTGTGAGTGCCATTTCGGTGAAGTCCTCGAAGGCCAGCGGACGGGCGAAAGCGTAGCCTTGCAACAGATCGCACCCGAGGTCCCTGAGAAGCGCAGCGTGCTGCATGCTTTCCACGCCCTCCGCCACCGTCTCCACCCCAAGGGATCGTGCGATATCGATGATGGAGCGCACCAGAGCCCGCTCCTGCGGCGACTGGAGGATCGGCATCACCAGCTGGCGGTCGATCTTGAGCCGCTTAGGCTTTAGCTTCAGCAGGCTGACGATGGATGTATGACCGGTTCCGAAGTCGTCGATCTCGATATCGATGCCGAGCCCCTTGATCTGCTCGAGATTGCTCGCTGCAGTGTCCTCGTGCTCGTCGAGGAAGATCGATTCCACCAGTTCGAACGAGATCTCTCCGGGCCGGATGGAAAGCCCTTGCAGGGTCTCGATCAACGTCTCGTCGTGCAGCCGGCGCGAGGAGACGTTAACCGAGACCTTGGGAATATGCACCCCTCGTTGCGCCCAAAGCATCTTATCCTTCAGGACGGTTTGAAGAACGATGTGGTCGAGGGTGGCTGCAACGTTTAGATCCTCGGCGATCTTGAGGAATCGGTCGGGCGCCAGGATTCCGTGGTAAGGATGGCGCCAGCGCACAAGCGCTTCGACCCCGGTCAGCTCGTTTGTCTGCGCGTCAAACTGGGGCTGATACCAGGTGATGAACTCTCCGTTGTCGATGCCGGTCAGGATTTCGTCCGCGGTGCGCTTCTGGCTGATGATCTCAGCCTGCAGGTTCTGGGTGAAGAACTCGTAGCGATTGCGGCCCATGGCCTTCGCACGGTAAAGGGCGATGTCGGCGTTTACGAGAATGCGTCTGGCGTCGATATGGTGACCGTTGGCTGTGGCGATCCCAATCGAAACGCCGCACCGACATTCAAAACCCTCGAAGTCGATCGGTTGCCGCAATTCGGCAATGATGCGGCTCGCGAGCTGAGCCATTTGTTCGTCGCTACTGCTACCTCTTGCGAGAATGACAAATTCGTCCCCGCCAATGCGGGCGACGATGTCGCTGCGACGGATATTGCGCAATAGCACTTCCGCCGCATGGGTGAGCATCGCATCGCCGGCAGCGTGACCGAGCGTGTCGTTGATTTGCTTAAACCGGTCCAGATCGAGATGAAGAATGGTGAACTTCTGGCGTTCCTGCCGGCTCTCGCGCGAGATCTCATCCAGTTCCATGTCCAGCTTGCGCCGGTTGGCGAGCGCCGTCAGAGGATCGTGCAGCGCATTGTGCTCGATCCGGCTTTTCGCCACCTCGAGTTCGGCATTCTTCGCATCGGACTCCGCCTTCGCAGCCTTCAGCTTGGCAGTCAGCAGTGCGTCGTCCGTGACGTCGAAAGCAATCCCGATGATCTTCCTGTTGCCGTTGCGGTCCATCTGCAACTGACCGACGGAGCGAATGTAGCGTGTTGTGCCATCAGCCTTCGGCACTCGAACCACCAGCGCATCCTGAATATCGCGGCTCATGAAGCGGTTGGAAACCTCTTCGGCCCGAGCCTGGTCTTCCGGATGGATGCGCGCGAACCACTGAGCCTTTGAGACGATGCCGTCCGTGTAGGGAATCCCGTAGAGCTGGCACATGCGCTCATCCCAACGTTCGACACCCGTGAAAGGATCGTACTCCCAGATCCCGCAACTGTAGGATGCCAATGCCAGATCGAGCTTGTTGGACAGCTCCTCCAGCTCCTGCTCGCGTCGAGAAAGCTCGTCCAGCGCCAGTTCGAGTTCGGCGTTCTTGATGTCACTGACCTGCTTTGCCTGGCGTAGCGTCCGGGTCATCAGTTCATCAGCCGTTACGTCCCATACGATACCGGCCGTGCGGGTGCTTCCGTCTGCATTGCAGTAGCTCGCACCCGCAGAACGGACGTGCTTGATGGTGCCGTCGCTCAAGAGCACCCGATAGGTCTCGCTTGAGGTCTGCTTGAGGCAGGTGCAGGCGAAGAAATGTGCCTCGGCTGCGGCTCGATCCTCTGGGAGGATCGCGTTGAGCCATTCATCCAGGCGATTGCTGAGGCCGTTGGGCGAGCGTCCATGCACTGCGGCCGCACGTTCGTCCCAGAACAGATGCTGACCGTCTCTGGTGACTTCCCAAATGCCGATGTTGGACGCTTCCATGGCTAGACTGAAGCGTTGCGACAGTTCCAGCAGGTTAGCTTCACGAGTTCGGAGAGCCGCAATGTTACGGTTTCGCTCACCAATCAACAGACTGGCCATGACGATCGGGATGATGAGCGCCAGACCACCTAATGCAAGTGAAAAACGATAGGCCATCTGATCCGGTGCCGAAACGTTCCAGCCGCTTTTCGGCACGGCGAGAAGCTGCCAAGTGGCGCTTGGCACTGGTAGGTTCCAGGTCACCGGTGCTCTGTTTTCGATGAGCGGTTCACCGAAAAAGAACTGGCCATCAGTCTGGCTGAGGTCGCGAACAGCGATGTCCAGCCAGTCAAGACTGGGCATCTGCGCCTCCAGTGCTGCGGAGGGAGCCACGCCTACTTCTCGCATCAGCACATGTTTGTCGATGAAGACCAGAACCGCACCTGAAGGATCCGTAGCGTCAAGATCGCCGTCGCTCGGCTGGATCAGCGCGAGAAAATCCTTGCCGGGGATCGGGGTCAGCATCTGTTGGCGTTTGCCAAGGGGGGGCTCTAAAAGGTCACGCAACTGTGTCCGCGGATTGTCAGCTTCCCTCTGCGCCGCGGCGGCGGATGACGCACGGCTGTAGACCCGCTCGAGCTTGAATGCAGGGGCAAGGCCGAAGCCGAGGATATGTGGGTTCTCTGCCAGTTCGTCTTCTATAAACCGGTGAAGTCGTGCCTGTGCACTCGCAGTGTGGGCGTCGGAAATAGGGCTTAGCCGTTGCGCTACGGCGGCGTCCATCTGTATTCGCGCCGTCAGCCGCCGCGCGATGGCGGTCACGGCGCGTTCCGTTCTGCCGTGGAGATCATGCTGATATTGCAGCTTGTGTCGCTGGTCGAGCACCATCGTGACCGCGATGACCGCCGATGCGACAGCAAGGATGGCCGCAAAGAAGATGTGGTTTTGCCGGAAAAGCCTGTTCAAGCGTTCCGCACACGAAAGCAAGCTTCGCAACCTCATCCACCTTCGCAAGCCTATTTCCATGGTTGGAGGTGTATCAGTGGCGGGTTAATGCAGCCTTGCGGGATGTGCCCGGAATTTGATAGTCGCCGCCGGCACGGCTTTGTTTTGCTTCACTGTCGGTGCCGTGCGGGCCTGACCTTCGTACAAAACTCGTTAGTTGCTTGCCGGAAAATGTTACCGCAGCGGGCGATTTTCGCCACAATCGAGAGGCTATCTGACGACGCCGAACCACGCCACAGGCTATGTCGAAAGCTCTCCTATGCGTCTGCTCATTGCTTCTCTGCTCGCAATCGCCAGCTTCCTCTCGCCACTCACTGGCCTGGCGCAGAGCGCTGATGTCGAGGCAACCATCGATGCGGTCGATGTGGACACACTGACACTGATGCTGGATGACGGTGAGACATACCAGGTGCCCGAAGAGTTCAATTTCGAAGGGCTGGAGGCTGGTGTGAGGGTCGTCGTATATTACACCGAGATCGATGGTGACCGGGTCGTCGACGATCTGGAAATCGTTAAGTAGCCTTCAGCGACTGTTCCGGGAGCTCTGCTAGAGCCAGACGAGAGTGCCATCCTCGAGGTTCACCTTCAGAATCTGGTCCTGCGGCACGATCATCACGGCCGCCTCATCTTCCGAGATATTTCTCACCAAACGGAAGAGGGACCGGACCACTCCACCATGCGTCACGCAGACCGTTGGTCGCGCCAGCGACTTCAGCCACGCTCCGACGCGCCAGGAAAGGATTTCATAGCTTTCGGCAGAAGTGCCCGGCGGAATGAAATTCCACTTCTGCTGCGTTCGCGCCACGACCCGTCCCGGAGAGGCCTGGCCAACCTCTTGAAGTGTCTGCCCCTCCCAATCGCCGAAGGACAGTTCCACGAGACGTTCATCAGTCTCATACGCGGATGGATCCAGCCTCATCGCAGCCCTTAGCCGCTCCATCGTCTCGCGCGTACGTGAAAGGGGGCTGGAGACGAAATCGTACCGGACCAAATCCTGGCCTATCAGTTGAGCGAGTCTTTCGCCGTTGCGCGTTGCCTGAGAACGGCCGAGTGCGTTGAGGCCGATGTCCTGCTGGCCCTGCAGGCGTCCTTCGGCGTTCCAATCCGTCTGGCCGTGTCGGATCACGTAGATAAGCACGGCAGGTGTTCCCCGGGGTCAGTCCTTGACGACGGAAATGTCTGGAGCGTCCACGGCTTTCATTCCAACCACGTGGTAGCCACTGTCCGCATGATGAACTTCTCCGGTAACTGAGCGCGACAGGTCTGACAGCATGTAAAGCCCAACATCGCCCACTTCCTCGATGCTCACGGTCCGGCGAAGCGGCGCATTGTATTCGTTCCACTTCAGGATGTAGCGGAAGTCGCCGATGCCGGAGGCGGCCAGCGTCTTGATCGGGCCTGCCGAAATGGCATTGACGCGAATGTTCTTGGGGCCAAGGTCGACCGCAAGATATTTCACGCTCGCCTCGAGTGCGGCCTTTGCCACACCCATAACGTTGTAGTTCGGCATGACCTTTTCAGCGCCGTAGTAGGTCAGCGTCAGCATGGAACCGCCGTCGGTCATCAGCTTTTCCGCCCGCCGTGCAACCGACGTGAAGGAGTAGACGGAAATCCGCATCGTCTTGTCAAAATTATCTGCGGTCGTGTCGACATACCGCCCTGTCAACTCGTCCTTGTCCGAGAAGCCGATCGCGTGGACCAGGAAGTCAATCTTGCCCCAAAGCTTTTCGATTTCAGCAAAGGCTGCGTCGATGCTGGCTTCATCACCGACATCGCAATCGCCCGCAACCACGGCACCGATCTCGGCAGCCAGCGGCTCGACACGCCTCTTCAGCGCCTCGCCCTGATACGTGAGGGCGATTTCGCCACCCTGTGCGTGAATGGCCTTGGCAATCCCCCAGGCGATCGAGCGATTGTTGGCGACGCCCATGATGACGCCGCGTTTACCTGCCATGAGGCCGGAAGCCTGAACCATGCTATGCCCTCTGAGACGAAAGTCGCGCTGCAACAATTGAAGGTTGCCTATGGCATAGCCCGCTCAGCCGTTCAAGTTGACCTGGATCATCTCGTGTAAGGCATCGTAACAATGGGTCAGTAGGCCATCCTCAGTGGATCAGACATAAAGACCTTCGCGCATGTGCCGCATCAGGTCTGTGATCTTGTCATCCGGTTTTTCATGCAAAAGCACACGGAGTTCGACGACAAGCTTTCCACGCCCCCCATCGTCATCATGAAGGCCCAGACCTTCGAGAACAATTGCGCGATCGGAGCCCGACCAGGCGGGGATGGCGACGGTGCGCTCTCCCTCCGGTGTTTCGATTTCCTTCTCCGCGCCAAGAACGGCGTCCTCCAGCGCGACTGGCAGAACGGTGTGGAGGTCGAAGCCGTCCACTTTGAACCGGCTGTCCTTCTCGACCCGCACCGTCACAAGCAGGTCTCCACGCAGCATGCCTTGCACCTTCAACCCTTGGCCCTTCAGGCGAGCCACATATCCGTCCGTCATGCCCTTCTCAAGCGGCAGGCGCACCTCTCTGTCTTCGGGCAGTTTGATCGTGACCGAAGACAGCTTCAGCAGATCTTCCAGCGTTGCCTTCGCTTCCACTGCATGGTCGGGCGCCTTTTCTGGCGGCGGTGCGATCCCGCGGATGCGGCGCATCAGGGACGCGATCACCTCAACCGCCTGGACCGCCAGGGGCTGCACCTCGGTGGCTGGCTGAGCTTTCTGTGGTTCCTCAGCCGCACCGGGGGAGGCAGCGGCGTCTTCTCCTGTTCCGGCCGCTTCTGGCGAAGCTGTGGCGCCCTGGGAAAACGAGCCTGTCCCTGCCGTTCGCTTGGGGTCAGCAGACGTGTCGCCTGCGGCAGCGCCGAAGATGCGTTCCACCATGTCTTCAGCCGCCTCACCGGCGGTCGCCGCCTGAGCCTGGGCTCTCTTGGCGTTGGCGCGTGCCAGTTCTTCCATCACCATTTCCGCTTTGGCTCGGGCCACTTTCGCCCGTTCTGCCGCTTCGCGCGCGGATTGTCGCTGCTGCATAATCGTTTGCTGGGCCTCGAGCGCTCGGTCGTAGCGTTTACGCCGCTCCGGATCCTTCAACACCTCGTAAGCTCGGCCGATCTCCGCGAAGCGGGTCGATGCCAAGGGGTCGCCCTGATTGTGATCCGGATGGCTTGACTTGGCTTTGGATCGCCACGCCGATTTGATCTCGTCGGTGTCGGCGTTTCGTTGCACACCAAGGATAGAATAAGGATCGCGCATCGATGGCCACCGCTTCCAATGGGCAGGGGCCTCTCAGCGCCCCGGTACCCGCAACAACGCAGGTAAGAGTCCGCCGGTTCCTCAACCTGCAGGATCTACCTTTGCGGAGGTTATCAGTTCAGTTCTGAATCAGTGGTTACGGCGCAGGAGGCGCCATCGGCAGGGTTAAAATTCTACTGACGATCGAAAGCGGTGAGTAACCAGTCGCCGCTACCCGTCATGCAGGCCTGGCCGGAGAACATTGCGATCCCGTCATAGGCGTGACGGGTTGTCGTGAAGTCGCGGCAGACCTGACCCTGGTTGCGCGCTTCCTTTATAGTGGAGACCACGCCTGCACTTCCCGTCGCTGCATTGGCCCATGGAAGCGGGGCTTGACCGATCTTTGTCAAATCCGCCGAAGTCACAGCGTTGCGAACTGTCGTTTCGTCAGAAACACTGGTGGTGGCCTGCGTCGTTGTAGCGACCGTGCCTGTAGAGATGGAGCGGTCGACTTTCGCGCTGCCGAGCAGGTCAAGGCTGCTGGTGCAGGAAACGGTGCCAAGGCCTGTGAAACCAAGGACGAGGATGTGGGACACTAGCAGCATGGCCCTCTTTGAGGGGCTGTTTGACTTTGCTATCAGTACCACCTTGCGTCCTGTCCGGGAGTGAGTCACGGGCGAATTCACCAGTCGGGAGTATTTTAGTCAATATGTCAGAGAGTGGGTTAACAAGCAGTGACTTCACGCAAGAGAGCGAACCGTTTGCCCTGTTCGGCAATTGGTTGAAGGATGCGCAAGCGTCCGAGATCAATGATCCGAACGCCGTCGCGTTGGCAACGGTCGACGCGGACGGGCTGCCGAACGTGCGCATGGTGCTGTTGAAGGGCTACGATGAAAGCGGCTTCGTCTTCTACACGAATTTCGAGAGCCAGAAGGGGCAGGAAATCCTAGGGCAGAAGAAGGCCGCGATGTGCTTCCACTGGAAGTCGTTGCGGCGCCAGGTGCGACTGCGTGGCGAGGTGGAAGTGGTTACCGATGCCGAAGCGGACGCGTACTACGCGACCCGTCCCCGCGGAAGCCGCATAGGGGCATGGGCATCGAAGCAGTCGCGCCCCTTGGAAGGCCGCTTCGCCTTGGAGAAGGCGGTTGCAGAGTTCACTACCCGCTATGCCATCGGTGAAGTTCCGCGCCCATCGCACTGGTCCGGTTTTCGCATCAAGCCGCTAACGATCGAATTTTGGCACGACAGGCCGTTTCGCCTGCACGACCGGATCGAATTCCGCCGTGCCTCTCCGGAGGGAGACTGGGAGAAGGTCAGGATGTACCCGTGATTCTCATCGCGACATCAGCGCGAAGGGAATCCCGGAGGCGAGGGCTGACACGTACTTCGGTTGCTGAAAGTAACCGTTCAGGGAAATTCGCGGTAAACCGGTGAGGTTGTCGAGCGTGGCGTCCGACAGCGTCCCCGGCTGAGTCGTGACGGCGACGGAGAAGCCGAGATCTTTTGCGATCTTCATATCACGCGCAGAGACCGCGTCTCGCATTCCGTAGGGAAAAGCGAAGCTGGCGGGCAGCATTCCCGTCAGTTTCTCCAGCCATGCCGCCGACTCATGCAACTCGAGGTGCGCATCCTTATCCGTCAGGCGGCTGACGGCGCGGTGGCTGACGGTATGCGCGCCAAGGGTCGCGAGGGGGTGCTTGATCAGCGCCAGGAGATCATCCCGCCCCATGACCAGCCGACGTGTCAGGTCGAGAGGATCAATCCCATGTTGGCGTGAAAGGGCATCGATCGCGGCGACAGCCTCCGCCTCATCCTTCTCCCAGACATAACCGGCGAAGCGATGAAACGCCGCCTGCACCCGAGAGGAGGACGAAAGCTCTATTCTCTCGACGCCTTTGCCGAAGTCGAAATCAAGATGCTCTTGGCGCGGCAGAAGTTCCCCCAGCGTCTCCCACCATAGAGAGTGAGTGCGCTCTGCGAACCCGCGCGTGATGAAGACGGTGAACGGAACTCTGTGACGTTCGAACACCGGAAGCGCGTACTTGGCGTTGTTGTAGTATCCGTCGTCGAGCGTGAAGGCCGCAAACGGTCTGGCACCGGGCGATGTCAATCGCGCGGGAATCTCGTCGAGGCGTACGAACTCGTAGGCCTCCGATTGCAGCTGCACGATCGCCGCCTCAAGGAATTCGGGCGTTACTTCGAGATGGGCGTTCGGTTCGGAGAGCTGCGTGGCCGGACGGACATGATGCAGGGTGAATATGGCCCCGCGTCCGCGCCGGCTGGCAAACATCCCTGCACTTGATGCAAGATAGGCAGCTTCAAGGACGCCGGCGATGATGTTCCGCTTTCCTCCTCGGCGCCGGATATTCTTCAATCTGCCCTTGATGCTCATCCGCTTACGTCCCTCATCTGAGGGGACGAAGCTTAATTGCCGCAGTCTTAAGTATTGTTGAACGTAGAAAGCGGCGGTTCCAGGGGGGGCGCCAAGCAACCTCCGGCTAGCGGATTGCACTTGATGCCCGTTCTCCCAGATCCTCGAAAGGTCGCACTAGATAACCGTCCGGATCCGCCACGACGAACTGTCGGTTCCCCACCTCCTTGCCGTTGCGCCGGTACCATTTCTCCTCCAGGGGAAGGTAGAGCGGGATGTTTGCAAGCTCCAAACGCCGAAGGACGACGTCGAGGTCCGGTACCCGAAGTTGGAGATTGAGCCCTCGCCCGTAAGGCCGCTCGATCGGCGCGCCAGCAACAGTGAAGGTCCGGCCGAGCCCGATCTGGTCGATCATCAGTTCGCCGCCATCGAGAACGAGGTAGGAAAAACCCTCCTCTGGTCTCTCGTAGCGCACGTCAAAGCCGATCACGTCACAGTAGAAGCTACGGCTCTTCCGCCAATCCGAAACCGCAAGCTCGGGGACCAGCGCATTGCTTCGCATGTGGTCAGGTTTGCGTGCCGCCGACCGTCACCTGGTCCATCCGCAGATGCGGCTGGCCGACGCCGACCGGAACCCACTGGCCCGCCTTGCCGCAATTGCCGATGCCGGTATCGAGCTTGGTGTCATTGCCCACCATCGAGACGCGCTTCATCGCGTCCGGCCCATTGCCGATCAGCATGGCACCCTTGATCGCAGGGCCAAGCTTGCCATCCTCGATCATGTAGGCCTCCGTGCAGCCAAACACGAACTTGCCCGAGGTGATGTCGACCTGGCCGCCGCCGAAGGAGACGGCGTAGATGCCCTTCTTGACGGAGGCGATCATCTCTTCCGGCGTCTTGTCGCCCGACAGCATGTAAGTGTTGGTCATCCGCGGCATGGGAACATGGGAGTAGCCCTGGCGACGGCCATTGCCCGTCGGCTTCATTCCCATCAGCCGCGCATTCTGCCGGTCCTGCATGTAGCCGACGAGCTTGCCTTTCTCGATCAGGACATTGTAGCCGGAGGGCGTGCCCTCGTCGTCGATGGTGATCGAGCCGCGGCGGCTGTCGACGGTTCCGTCATCGACGACGGTGACGCCAGGGGAGGCGACCATTTCTCCAAGAAGGCCGGCAAAGGCCGACGTCTTTTTGCGGTTGAAGTCTCCCTCAAGCCCGTGGCCGACGGCCTCGTGCAGCATGACACCGGGCCACCCATTGCCGAGCACGACGTCCATCGTTCCGGCCGGTGCATCGATCGCCTCAAGGTTCACGAGGGCCTGCCGCAATGCCTCGTCGGCACCCGCCTGCCAGTTCCCGGAAATGACGAAGTCGCCGAAGCCCATCCGTCCGCCGGTGCCGAAGGAGCCCGACTCCTGCCGGTCGCCGTCGCCCACGACAACGGAGATGTTGACCCGCGTCATGGGGCGGATGTCCTGGACCCGGTGGCCGTCGGCGCGAAGGATGTCGACCACCTGCCAGCTTGCCGACGCCGTAGCCGTCACCTGCCGCACCTTCGGATCCTTGCCGCGCAGGTATGCATCGATCTCCGTCAGCAGCTTGACCTTTTCCTCAAAGCTCGGCTGCCCGATAGGGTTTTCGTCACCGTAATACTTCTTGTTCGTCCGCTGCGGGGCGGCTGCATAGGAGCCGGAATAGCCGGCCGTCACCGCCCGCACCGCATCGGCGGCCCGCTCCAGTGCCGCAGCCGAGAGTTCGCCGGCATGGGCATAGCCCACGGCCTCGCCCGCCACCGAGCGAAGCCCGAAGCCCTGATCCGTGTTGAAGCTTCCGCCCTTCAATCGGCCGTTGTCGAACGTCAGCGATTCCGCCTGTGCATGTTCGACGAAGAGTTCGCCGTCGTCGGCGCCCGAAAGCGTCTCGGCGAGGATTCGGCGCAGGCGCGCCTCGTCGCAGTCAAACAGGTTCAGAAGGTCGGTATTCATGAAAGGCTCCTTCGCTCTTTATCTATGGAAGAGCGTTTCGACCGATGTAGGTCCCGCCGCGAGCCGAAGCAAGGTTAGGGGAGGGCGTCGTAGCCGGCGGCAAAGCCGTTGAGCTCGATCGGGATGCCGACGCGGTCCTGGTCCACCGACTCCCTGAGCGCGAAGACGGCGCTCTTGCCGGCCCTCAGGATTCTCATCAGCTCGTCGTCGATCTCGACTTCGACATAGCAGCCTTCCGAGAAGCAGCGGGTGAAATAGGCGCGGCCGATGTTGTTGTTGTCGACATAGAGCTCCATGCCGTCCTTCAGAAGGACGCCGAGCGGGGCGAGGATGCGCAGGATCTTCGCCTTGCGATCCGCAGTCTTCAAAACCACGACCGACAGGCCGACCTCCGGCCGGTCGTCGGCGATCACGTTCTGCATGAGCGCGCACTGCTCCGTCGATGCGCCGGCGGGGCGGTCGCAGATAACCGACCAGGCGCCGTGGTTCTCGCGGACTGTTCCCGACTGTTGCTGCGGTGCACTCTGCTGTGGCGCCCGTTCCTGCGTCGGCGCTTGCTGAGCCGGCGCGACATTCTGCTGAGCTCGCGCGGGAAGCACGGAACCCACAAGGGCGACGGCAAGGCAAGCGGCGATGATCGAGGAGCGACCCATGGAACCCCCTAATGGCGAATCGATGCGGCTATTCTTGGCGTTCAGGACCAGAAATGAAAAGCCCCGTCCTCATTCCAATGGAGTGAGGCGAAAATGGGACCCGACGTCGCAAGAGCGGATGACGAAGGGTCTTAGATACTGCTAAAATATCTTCGCACGCGGGCATTTGATGAAGCGCAAAAATGCCGCAGTGGCTTTTCCCGGCAGATATTGCGGCGGCCGGCAAACTGTGATTGAAGCAGACCACATAGCCCAGATTCTGCGTTTCGATTTGATCGAGATCAAGCGCTTGAGGAGAATAGTTGTGATGAACAGAGCTTTTGCGGTGATGACGGCGCTCATCTGTCTGCTCTTGGCCTCTGCCGGTTTCGCTGATCAGCCTACGCCGTGGCAGGTGGACCTGCAGGCGCCGGTTACTCCGATCATGCAGGAAATCAAATGGTTCAATAACTACACGCTGTGGTTCATTGTCCCGATCACCTTCTTGGTGCTCATCTTGCTGGTCGTGGTCGTCATGAAGTTCCGCGCCAGCGCAAACCCGGTGCCCTCGCGCACGAGCCATAACACGATGATCGAGATCATCTGGACCATCGGGCCGGTACTGGTTCTCTTTTTCATCGCTATTCCCTCGTTCAACCTGCTCAACGCACAGCTCACGATCCCGACGAACCCTGATCTGACAGTCAAGGCGACGGCGACACAATGGCTTTGGAACTACGAATACGAAGGCGGGGAAACGCCGCTCGCGTTCGACTCCTATATGTTGAAGGAAGAGGATCGGGCGGCCATCGGCAAGGAAGATGTTGCCGCCTATCCGCGTCTTCTCGCTGTTGACAACGAGATGGTGGTGCCGGTCAACCAGACCGTTCGCCTTCTCGTGACGGCTGCTCCAACCGACGTCATTCACGCATTTGCAATGCCGGCTTTCGGACTTAAGCTGGATGCAGTTCCGGGCCGCTTGAACGAGACGTGGTTCCGGGCAGAGAAGGAAGGCCTGTACTATGGTCAGTGCTCCGAGCTTTGCGGTAAGGATCACGCCTACATGCCAATCGCCATTCGCGTGGTATCTGAAGAGCAGTACGAGACCTGGCTCGCCTCCGCCCAGCAAGATCTGGCTGGTGCCAATCGCGCGCTTATTGCTTCCGTCGAGCAGCCGGCCGATGCCGTTCGCCTCGCGGCGACTGAAAACAAGTAACGAGGAGTGAGGACAATGGCTGGACCAACCGCTCACGACGACACCCATACCCGCGCTGCCTCGCACGATGATGCGCATGCCCACGGGCATCACGATCACAAGCCAGGCTTCTTCACGCGTTGGTTCCTCTCTACCAACCACAAGGACATCGGCACGCTTTACCTGATGTTCGCGATCATGGCGGGCATTATCGGCGGTCTTCTCTCCGTTGCAATGCGCATGGAGCTTCAGGAGCCTGGCATCCAGATCTTCCACGGCTTGGCTGCCATGGTCTACGGCTTCGAAGGCGACGCTGCTATCGACGGCGGCAAGCACATGTATAATGTGTTCACCACCGCACACGCGCTCGTCATGATCTTCTTCATGGTCATGCCGGCTCTGATCGGCGGCTTCGCCAACTGGATGATCCCGATCATGATCGGCGCTCCGGACATGGCCTTCCCGCGCCTCAACAATATCTCCTTCTGGCTGCTGCCGCCGGCATTCCTTCTTCTGATGCTGTCGCTCTTCGTGGAAGGTCCCGCGGGCGCCTACGGTGCAGGCGGCGGTTGGACGCTCTATCCGCCGCTCTCGACCGCAGGTCATCCGGGCCCGGCGATCGATCTTGCGATCTTCGCTCTGCACGTTTCCGGTGCCTCGTCGATCCTCGGTGCCATCAACTTCATCACGACGATCCTCAACATGCGCGCTCCGGGCATGACCATCCACAAGATGCCGCTTTTCGCGTGGTCCGTTCTTGTCACTGCGTTCTTGCTATTGCTTTCGCTGCCGGTCCTGGCGGGCGGCATCACCATGCTGCTGACCGATCGCAACTTCGGCACGACTTTCTTCGCGCCGGAAGGCGGCGGTGATCCGATCCTCTACCAGCACCTCTTCTGGTTCTTCGGTCACCCGGAAGTCTACATCCTGATCTTGCCCGGCTTCGGCATCATCAGCCACATCATCTCGACCTTCTCGCGCAAGCCGGTCTTCGGTTACCTGGGCATGGCCTACGCCATGGTCGCAATCGGTGCCGTCGGCTTCATCGTGTGGGCGCACCACATGTACACGGTCGGCCTGTCGCTCGACGCGCAGCGCTACTTCGTCTTCGCCACCATGGTGATCGCGGTTCCGACCGGCATCAAGATCTTCTCGTGGATCGCGACAATGTGGGGTGGCTCGCTCACCTTCCGTACGCCGATGACCTGGGCAATCGGGTTCATCTTCCTGTTCACCGTCGGCGGTGTCACGGGCGTCCAGCTCGCCAATGCCGGTCTCGACCGTTCGCTGCACGACACATACTACGTTGTGGCCCACTTCCACTACGTTCTGTCGCTCGGCGCCGTGTTCGCGATCTTCGCGGCCTGGTACTATTGGTTCCCGAAGATGAGCGGCTACATGTACTCCGAGGCGCTCGGCAACCTGCACTTCTGGGTGATGTTCGTCGGTGTAAACCTGGTGTTCTTCCCACAGCACTTCCTGGGTCTGGCCGGTATGCCGCGTCGCTACATCGACTATCCGGATGCCTACGTGGGCTGGAACTACGTTTCCTCGATCGGCTCCTATATCTCCTTCATTGGCGTCATCATCTTCCTGTTCTCCATCTGGGAAGCCTTCGCCAAGAAGCGGGTTGCGGGCGACAATCCCTGGGGTGAGGGCGCAAGCACGCTGGAATGGCAGCTGTCTTCACCGCCGCCGTTCCACCAGTGGGAACAGCTGCCGAAGATCCGCTGACAAAAAGAACAGGGCACCGCGTTTCGCGGTGCCCTGCTAAGCAAGACAGGACGGCATGATGACGGTAATCAACAGTCACGAGACGACAGGCGTTGACGGAGGCTTCCAGCTCTCCGAAGCCGGCGCTCGCGATTTCTTCGAGCTCCTGAAGCCCCGCGTCATGTCGCTGGTGGTGTTCACGGCCGTCGTCGGGCTGTTGCTGGCGCCGGGCCAGATCAACCCAGTGCTCGGGCTGATCTCCATCCTCTGCATTGCCGTCGGTGCTGGTGCGTCCGGCGCGCTCAACATGTGGTATGATGCCGATATCGACGCCGTCATGTCGCGCACCGCCAAACGTCCCATTCCCACAGGTCGGATTGAGCCGCGCGAAGCCCTTGCCTTCGGCCTGACGCTCTCCGTCTTTTCCGTCACGATCCTCGGGCTTGCCGTCAACTGGTTCGCCGCCTCGCTTCTGGCGTTCACGATTTTCTTCTATGCCGTCGTCTACACCATGTGGCTGAAGCGCTCGACGCCGCAGAACATTGTCATCGGTGGTGCCTCCGGCGCGTTCCCGCCCATGCTCGGCTGGGCGTGCGTGACCGGCGGTGTGTCTTTGGACAGCATCCTGCTGTTCCTGATCATCTTCCTGTGGACGCCGGCGCACTTCTGGGCCCTGGCGCTGTTCAAGATGCGTGATTATGGCTCCGTCGGTATCCCGATGATGCCCAATGTCGCAGGCGAGCGCTCCACAAAGGGCCAGATGGTTGTCTACGCCGTGTTGACGGCCGCGGTCGCGGTTGGACCATACTTTACGGGCTTGGCCTCGGCTGGCTACGGGCTCTTCGCCGCCGTTCTCAGTGCGATTTTCATCTACTGTTCCATCGCCGTCTGGCGCATGCCGGATGGCGATGAAAAGATGATCGCCGCAAAGAAGATGTTCGCCTATTCGGTGTTTTACCTCTTCGCCATCTTCTCTGCACTGCTGGCCGACCACTTTGCCGGCGGTGTTGCGGCAATTGCAGGAGGCATGCTGTGATTGAAACCATCAAGGTAACCGACAAGCAGAAGAAGTCGCGGCGCAACCGCAACATCGCGCTCGGACTGGTCCTCGCGGGCTTGGTTTTGCTCTTCTACATCATCACCCTCGTCAAGATCGGCGGGTTGGGGAGCTGAGAGAGTTGATATGGCTGAAACCTTGAAGATCCAGGAAGGCAAGCGGCTCGGCAACGGCACCATCATGGCGCTGTGCTTCGTCTTCGTCGGGTGCATGGTCGGCATGGCTTACGCGGCCGTACCGCTCTACCAGCTATTCTGCCAGGTGACCGGCTACAACGGGACGACGCAACGCACCGAGCAGTATTCCGAGGTGATCCTGGACCAGGCGATGCCGGTGACTTTCGATGCTAATACCTCGAACGGTCTCAACTGGGAATTCAAGGCTGCCAAGGCGATCAAGCCGAAAATCGGCGAAACAGTGCAGGTGAACTTCACGGCCAAGAACCGTTCAGCCGAAGCGACCACTGGGACCGCTGTGTTCAACGTCACACCGATGGAGGCGGGAGCCTATTTCAACAAGGTGGAGTGTTTCTGCTTCACTGAAACGACGCTTCAGCCGGGTGAAACCCTGGAAATGCCGGTGGTCTTCTTCGTCGATCCTGAAATCGCCAAGGCTGAAGAGACGAAAAATATCAAGACAATCACGCTGTCTTACACCTTCTATCCGACGCAGCCGTCTAAGCCTGTTGCGGCGGTTCAGGAGAAGAGTAAGCCGGTCAATGGGCAACTTTGAGAGGATTCGCCGGTCTTTCGGCGAGCATGTAATGATCTGGGGATTCTGACATGGGCGACGCGCATCAGAAACATCATGACTACCACATCATCGATCCGAGTCCTTGGCCGCTTCTGGCGTCCATCGGGGCTTTCGTCATCACCTTCGGTGGCGTGGGGTATATGCGCTACGTGAATGGTGGCGAGTTCAACATGCTTGGCGTGAACTGGGCCAATCCGTGGCTATTTTACATCGGGCTTGCGATCATTCTCTACACGATGGTCGGCTGGTGGAGCGATACCATCAAGGAAGGCCGGGAGGGCGCTCATACCCGGGTCGTTTCGCTGCACCTGCGCTACGGCATGATCATGTTCATCGCCTCGGAGGTGATGTTCTTCGTCGCCTGGTTCTGGGCCTTCTTCGACGCCAGTCTCTTCGCCAACGAAGCCATTCAGGCTTCGCGCGTCGAAGCGCTGGGCGGACAGTGGCCGCCTGCGGGAATCGAGGTTCTGGACCCTTGGCATCTGCCGCTCTACAACACCGTCATCCTGCTGCTGTCGGGCACCTGCGTGACTTGGGCGCACCACGCTCTGCTCCACAACGACCGCAAAGGCCTGGTCAACGGCCTCGCTCTGACCGTCGCCCTCGGCATCCTGTTCTCCTTCGTTCAGGCGTATGAGTATGCGACGGCGCCGTTTGAGTTCTCCAACTCGATCTATGGCGCGACCTTCTTCATGGCGACGGGGTTCCATGGTTTCCATGTCCTCATCGGCACCATTTTTCTTCTCGTCTGCCTGATCCGTGCGATGCGTGGCGGCTTCACGCCCCAGCAGCACTTCGGCTTCGAGGCGGCTGCCTGGTACTGGCACTTCGTCGACGTGGTCTGGCTCTTCCTGTTCTTCTCCATCTACATCTGGGGCGGCTGGGGCGCACCTCTCGCCCATTGATCTGGCGAGGGTTGATTACCAATTGAACGAGGGGCGGCGAAAGCCGCCCCTTTGCATTCGAGGGTCCTGCATGACACACGGTACGCAACCGATGAATGATAGCCACGACGTGCGCCGCATGAGCCGGACCAAGGTCGCTGTGACCGCGGTGCTTGTGCTTGTCACCTTCGCGCTTCTTCTCGTGCTTGGAACGTGGCAGGTCCAGCGGCTGCAGTGGAAGGAGCAACTTCTTGCAGACATGGCGGAACGGCAGAATGCGGCGCCCGTCGGGGCCGAGGAAATCAGCGCGTTGTTGGCAAGCGGCCAGGACATCGAGTACCGCAGGATGCGGGTCACCGGTCGGTTCGATCATGGGCGCGAGCGCCACTTCTTTGCCACCCACCAAGGGCAAACGGGCTTTTACGTCTACACGCCGCTGACGCTTCCAAGCGGAAGGACACTCTTCGTCAACCGCGGCTTCGTGACCTACGACCTGAAGGACCCGGCGCTGCGCGAAGAGGGCCAGGTCGAAGGGGAGGTAACGGTGAGCGGCTATGCTCGGTCGCGGCTTGAGGGCAAGCCATCCGTCATCGTTCCCGACAATGATCCAGCGAAGAATGTTTTCTATTGGAAGGACCTCGATGCCATGGCATCGACCGCTGCGCTGGATGCGTCCGGCGTTCTGCCTTTCTTTATGGATGCCGATGCGTCGCAGGTGAATCCCGGCGGGTGGCCGCAGGGCGGTGTGACGCAGTTCACCCTCTCCAACAATCATCTTCAATATGCCGTCACCTGGTACGGTCTTGCCGGGGCGCTGGTCGTTGTGGTGATCGGTGTTCTCTGGCGTCGCCGACCGTTTGCCCAGAGCAGGTGACTCGAAGTTTTCGTTGGCGGACGGGGAGTTGCTCGCCTATATGAACGGCATCGCCAAACTTTCGTAGCGGAACGAATGAATATTTACGTCGACCAGATAGCCGAAAAGCCGCCGCTGACGATCCGTCTCTGTGGGCCGCGCGGCTTCTGTGCTGGCGTCGACCGCGCGATCCAAATCGTCGTGCTTGCGCTGAAGGCCTACGGCGCCCCGGTCTATGTCCGTCACGAGATCGTGCACAACCGTTATGTGGTCGAAGGGCTGGAGGCAAAGGGCGCTGTCTTCGTCGAGGAACTGGATGAGATTCCAGAGGAGCACCGCGCGCAGCCTGTCGTGTTTTCCGCGCACGGCGTTCCGAAATCGGTTCCGGCAGACGCGCAGGCCCGCAACCTCTTCTATCTGGACGCCACCTGTCCGCTTGTCTCCAAAGTGCACAAGCAGGCCATGCGCCATCAGCGCCTCGGGCGCCACGTAATTCTGATCGGCCATGCAGGACATCCCGAGGTGATCGGGACGATGGGGCAGTTGCCGGAGGGCACTGTGTCTCTGGTGGAGACGGTGGAGGACGCTGCGAACTACATTCCATTGGACGCAGACAACCTCGGCTTTGTTACGCAAACCACGCTGTCTGTCGACGACACCGCTGGAGTGATCCAAAAGCTCCAGGAGCGCTTCCCCAACCTGCAGGCCCCAGCGGCAGACTCGATCTGCTATGCCACCACCAACCGACAGGATGCCGTCAAGGAGGCGGCTCCCGGTTGCGACCTCTTCATCGTCGTGGGAGCACCGAACTCCTCCAATTCCAAGCGGCTGGTGGAAGTGGCACTACGCGCAGGCGCGGCTCGTTCGATGCTCGTTCAGCGTGCCTCCGAGCTTGATTGGGATGCGATTGGTCCCGTCGCCACCTTGGGTATCTCCGCCGGCGCGTCCGCTCCCGAGGTCATCGTCGAGGAAATCATCGAAGCTTTCCGCGCGCGCTACCACGCGACGGTTGAGCTTGCGATTACGGCCGAGGAAACGGAAAACTTCCTCGTCAACCGCGAACTTCGCAGCGTTCCCCTCACACGTGAAGACATGGCCTTCGTCAACGGGTGACGTCACCCTTCGTGATGAGCTACAACTCCGCTGATTCCGGATGCCTCTCGACGAGTGGCTGCCGGCGCCCGTCCTTGACTGCGAGAACCCCGTGGCCGTTTACACCGATATCACTGAAGACGACCTGAAGGCCTTCCTCACCCAATACGAGGTGGGTGAACTCACGTCGTACAAGGGCATTGCCGAGGGGGTGGAAAATTCGAACTTTCTGCTCCACACCACCCGGGAACCGCTGATCCTGACACTCTACGAGAAGCGGGTAGACAAGCAAGATTTGCCGTTCTTTCTGGGCCTGATGCAGCACCTGGCCGGTCGCGGCTTGTCATGCCCGCTACCCCTGCCGCGACGCGATGGCGAATTGCTGGGCGAGCTGTCCGGCCGACCGGCCGCCGTCATCTCTTTCCTGGAAGGGATGTGGCTGAGAAAGCCGGAAGCGAAGCACTGCCGAGAGGTTGGCAGGGCATTGGCGCAGATGCACATCGCCGGCGAAGGCTTTTCGCTGAAGCGCAAAAACGCTCTGTCCCTTGGTGGTTGGATGACGCTGTGGGACAAATCAGCCGTAAGAGCCGATGAGGTGGAACTGGGGCTTCAGGATGAGATCTCGGCAGAGCTCGCGTATCTGGAGGCGCATTGGCCGCAGGATCTGCCGGCCGGCGTGATCCATGCCGATCTTTTCCAGGACAACGTCTTCTTTCTCGGCGATGAGCTTTCGGGCGTCATCGACTTCTACTTCGCCTGCAACGACTTCTACGCCTACGACGTCGCGATCTGCCTGAACGCCTGGTGCTTCGAAAAGGATGGATCCTACAACCTGACCAAGGGAATGGCGCTCCTGGAAGGGTATCGGGAAGTTCGGCCGCTTTCGCCGGAAGAGATCGAGGCGCTTCCGATCCTCGCCCGCGGTTCGGCTCTACGCTTCTTCCTGACGCGCCTCTATGACTGGCTGACAACGCCGGCGGGCGCTCTTGTGGTGAAGAAGGATCCGCTCGAATACCTGAAGAAGCTTCGCTTCCACCGGGCAATCGAATCCGCCCTCGAATACGGCATTACACCGGATCTCGCATCATGAAGCACGTCGATATTTTCACCGACGGCGCCTGCTCCGGCAATCCCGGCCCCGGAGGCTGGGGCGCGATACTGCGCTACGGCGAGGTTGAGAAGGAGCTCTTCGGCGGCGAGGCTAACACGACCAACAACCGCATGGAATTGCTGGCCGCCATCACCGCGCTGGACGCGCTGAAGGATGCCTGTGAGGTCGATCTTCACACCGACAGCAAATATGTGATGGATGGCATCTCGAAGTGGATCTTCGGCTGGAAGAAGAACGGCTGGAAGACCGCTGACAAAAAGCCTGTGAAGAATGGTGAACTCTGGCAGGCGCTCGACAAGGCTAACCAGCGCCACAAGGTGAAGTGGCACTGGGTCAAAGGCCATGCGGGTCACCCCGAGAACGAGCGGGCTGACGAGCTGGCGCGGCTGGGCATGGCACCATTCAAGAAGCGATAGGCCGAGGAGAAGGCCGGCCCCTGCCTTGACCGAGCGCCGCAGCGCGCTGGCTCGGTCTTCCTCTCTAAGGTAGGTTGAGCCCCTATGGGGTGCGAAGCAGAGGTGCGTTGTGATTCAGCATTGTGTTTTCCTGAGATTTAGGTCGGCGCTACAGGCGGCAGACAAGCAGGCGCTCTATGATGCGATCTGTGCCCTGACGGCGGTGGTGCCGGGCATGGTGGACGTCAAATATGGGCCAAACGTCTCGCCTGAAGGTTTGAATGGCGGATTCCGCGACGGCTTCATCGTGACATTTGAGAACGCGGAGGCGCGCGACGCGTACCTTGTTCACCCTGATCATGTTGCAGTGGGCGATCGAATCGTTGCCTCAACCGATGGGGGGCTTGCCGGGCTTCTGGTGTTTGACATGGAAATCTGACGCGAAAGGAGCCTTTCGGCTCCTTTCCCTTGTTCTAAGCTCGTCTCAGAGCTGCTCTATGATTGTTGCGGCGCTTGAGACGGTGGCCTGACCGGGACTGTCTTCGATGTTCAGGGTCTTCACAACGCCATCATCCACGAGCATCGAATAACGCTTGGAGCGCACACCGAGGCCGCCCGCCGAAAGGTCGATGTCGAGGCCGAGCGACTTTGTGAACGCCCCGTCCCAATCTGACAGAAAGTGAATCTTGCCCGTCCCGCCGGTGGAGTGCGCCCAGGCGCCCATGACATGCCAGTCGTTGACCGCAACGACGGCGATGTCGTCGACGCCGCGCGCAAGAATAGCGTCGCGGTTTTCCAGAAAGCCGGGCAGGTGATTCAGGGAACAGGTGGGCGTGAAGGCCCCGGGAACGGCAAAGAGAACGACGCGCTTGCCTGCGAAGAGCTCGTCGGTCGTAACTTCTACCGGGCCGTCTGCCGATTTTTCTTTGAAAGTGGCAGCCGGCAGGCGGTCTCCGATGGCAATGGTCATGGCAGCTTCTCCCTTTCGGCCGATTACCTCGGCAGCACTATAGGTGGCTGTTAATTGAAGGCAAGCGAGGTTTCCATTGCCCGGTCGCCCGCAATGACCAAAATGCCCCAGCGTTTGCCTTGGATATGGTAGCCTTCGGGCAGTTTCTCAATCGCGACATCAAGAAGGTATTCATCTCCCTCCCTGCGACCGTTTTCGCTGCCGAAGAAAGCATAGCCATGGGGTCCGGTAACGATCACCTGGGGCGGAGCGGTCGTGGCTGGCGGTATCTTGAGTTTCAAGTGGAGCTTCTGATTTCCGGTCAGTCTGTAGTGCGTAACCGCGAAGTCGGTTGACTGCGCCTCGGGTAGCGTCGCCTGCGCTGTTGCGAGGACAATCGCCTCCTGCACCGGAGTCGCCTCCAGAGAGGTGAGTGTAAGGGTAAAATCAGCCTGGAACGGTATGCAGATGTTGCGACAAAGACCGATAAAGGCCGAGACTACGACCTTGAGGGGGCTTTTTGCAGTCTTCATCGAAAGTTCGAAAGGAAGCGTGACCGGATGATCATAGCCAATGTCGCGCAATGACCCGTTATCGATCCGCTTCGGAACCGGGTAGTCCAGCTTGCGCAGTCCGACCTCGGTGCCCGGCGATACCAGGAGCTGCGGGGGAATCCCGGCGTCGCCCGGCTCTTTCCAGTAGGTGATCCAGCCGGGACTTGGCTCTATCTGCAGGGCTCCGCGTACGATCCCGTCGGCGTTCGGGGGCAGGGCGACCAGACGCATGCGCCCGCCTTCATTGTAAGCCCATTCAGTGATTTCCGCGTGCGCGGGAGCAACCCAGCTGAACCCAGTGGCCGCCACCGCGGCCAAAGCGCGGAAACGAAAAAATGCCCAGACATTTATGCGCTTAGCTATTCTCATGCTGCCAGTGCTCTATCTGAAGTGTGTCTTTCGAGCCAGTATCCAACCGGCTCCATCTAATCATTTTAGGTTGATTGCACGAAAACAGACCCCATCTTGTTGTGATGGCTGCGGTGCACGATCAAGAGCCCTGAAGAGCGGGAATGTGGAGGCGGAATCGCGATGTCTTCTTTGCGGGGTGAGAGTGAGCAGGGGTTTCTGGACGGTCAGTTCCTGATCGCGATGCCAAACCTGCAGGCCGGAGATTTCGCTCGTGCGGTCGTCTACATCTGCGCCCACTCCCCCACCGGTGCCATGGGTTTCATCATCAATCGGCATCAGCCGGTCTCCTTTGCCGATGTGCTGGATCATCTCGGCATGCTCGACGAGAAGGAGGCAAAATTGATGCCGAGCGAACTGCAGCAACTGCCTGTCTTGATGGGCGGCCCGGTCGAAACCGGACGGGGCTTCGTGCTGCACTCCGACGACTATGCCAGCGACACCAGCGTGTGTGTGGCTGATGACGTTTGTTTGACCGCCACGCTGGACATCATCCGGGCGATCAGTCAGGGCAGGGGCCCCAAGAGAGCTGCCATGATGCTCGGATATTCCGGTTGGGGCCCAGGTCAGCTTGAGCTTGAAATCGCCAACAACGGCTGGCTGAATTGTCCCTCAAAGGACGACCTGATCTTCGATCCGATGTTGGATACGAAATACGAACGCGCTCTAGCGCTGCTCGGCATTTCGCAGGAAGCTCTGTCTTCCGAAGCCGGGCACGCGTAGCGAACCGGAACGAAGGATGGCTGCCAGCGTTTCCTTATCAGTCGGCCATTTCGGCCGGTTTGACAAGGAGACCCGAACATGACCAGCACGAGCGACAAGATCTCAGGTAAGGCTAACGAAGTGGCGGGCAAGGCACGTCAGGCCGCCGGTGATGCAATGGACGACCGGGACATGGAGGCCAAGGGTAGCGCTCAGGAGGCCAAGGGTCACGGTCAGCAGGCGAAAGGTGAGCTGAAGGACGGGGCGAAGAAAATCGTCGACCGTGCTTAAGGTTCTACTCAGATGGGGAGAAACCCGAGCAGGTTACTGTCGCGGGTTCCTTCTTTTTTGGATCATCAAGCCCTTTTTGTTAGGGGAAAACGCTCCTTCAGGAGCCGGGCAGTTGCTTCGGCGCTGATCGGAGGGCCGAACAGGAAGCTTTGGCCGAAGTGGCATCCCATGTTTCCGAGCGCAGCTGCATCTTCGTCTGTTTCCACGCCTTCAGCGACAACGGCCATGTCGAGGGCGCGAGCCATGGCGATGACGGAGCGTAGGAGTACCGCCCTCCTTTCGCGCACATCCCGTACCAGCGCCTTGTCCAACTTGATTGTATCGAAGGGGAACTGGGTCAGGTACGCTAGAGAAGAATAACCGGTCCCGAAATCATCGAGCGCAAGGCCTATGCCGATGTCCTTCAGCTTTGTCAGGACCAGCCGTGCCTGCTCTGGATTTTCCATCATCACCGATTCTGTCAGTTCAAGTTTAAGCTGGGTGGGGTCGCAGTCGACCCTGGCTAGCAATGCGCGCACCTCGTTGTAGAGGTTGCTATTGAGCAGCTGCGCACTCGACAGATTCACCGACAGGAAGATCGGCAGCACGCCTGTTGCACGCTGCCATTCATTGAGATCGAAAGCAGCACGTTCTATCGCGAACAGTCCGAGCGACCCGATCAAGTCAGATGCCTCAGCGATTGGGATGAACTCGGAGGGGGGAATGCTGCCGCGCCGCGGATGCTCCCAGCGCATGAGCGCCTCGAATCCGGCGATCTCACCGTCGCTAAGCTGGATGATGGGCTGGTAGGCGAGCGAAAGTTCTTTTCGCTCGACTGCACGGCGCAGGTCGGTCTCGATCTGCAGCCGGTCGCTGCTCGATGTACGGAAGATGGGCCGGAACGGCTCCACGCGGTTTCCCCCACCTCGTTTCGCGCGGTACATGGCGAGTTCTGCATCGCTGAGCAGTTCCTCGCCATTTGCCTGTTGATCGACCCATGACGCCAGACCGATCGATGCGGTCAAGATGATCTCTCGGTTGGCGAAATTGATGGGCACCATGATGGCCTCGGAGACCGCATCGGCGAAGTCCGCCACCCGTGCTGGGTCCTGTTCAGATACCAGGATCAGGCCAAACTGGTCTCCGGAAAGCCTCGCGAGAGTATCTTGCGGGCGCAGGAGCCGCCGCAGGCGCCGGGTCAAGGCGATCAGGATATTGTCCCCGGCTGCAATGCCAAGGACGTCGTTCACCTGCTTGTAGCGATCGATATCGATCGCCATCACCGTAGGGCGGACATTGTCACTGCTGTCAGCCAAGACAAGAACCGACTGCAGGCGGTCGAGGAAGACCTGCCGGTTAGGCAAACCGGTGAGATTGTCGTGCATAGCATCCTGCAGCAGACGTTCGACCGAGTTCTTCTGCTCCGTGATGTCTACAATCGTACCCACGCATCGGATGATTTCGCCGTTGGAGCCGAGAACCGGTCGCGCACGGATCCTCAGCCAGTGGAAGTGGCCGTCCTCTGCGCGAATGCGGAACTCGTGGTTCAGCCGTCCGCGGCGGTGCTCGAGAAGAACGTCGAGCGTAGCCTTGAAGCGGTCCCTGTCGTCGGGATGAAGCCGTGGCAGCCAGTTGCGTATCGGCCCATGCATGGCTGCCGCTTCTAGCCCAAGCTTGGTGGAAATGTCGGGGGTGGTCACCACCTTGTCGCGTGCAACATCCCAGTCCCACACGATGTCACCCGATCCCGATAGCGCCAGCGACTGTCGTTCGAGGTCGGAAAACAGGCCCTGCTGATAGGCACCGCCTGCGAAGGCGTGCTGCATGACGGTGAAGCCGATCAGCAGAACGATAAGAACAAGGCCGCCGCCCAGCGCGGGCTGAATGATGTCATTGTCCAGTTGGCCGGTGACCGTCAGCCAGCCTCCGAACAGCCAGACCAGGATAAGTGCCCAGGTCGGTACAAGAAGGATAGCGCGGTCATAGCGGCTGAGGCCGAGGTAGATGATCAGCAGGATGCCGCAGGTGGCGGTGAGCGCAAAAGACAGTCGGGCGACGCCGGAGGCAATCGAGGGATCGTAGATCGCGACGCCGAAGAGAAGGGCAAGACCGAGGATCCAGGCCAGCGTCGCATAACCGAGATGCACATGCCACCGATTGAGATTGAGGTAGGTGAACAGGAAGATCACCAGGCTGGAAGCAAGCGCCACTTCCGCACATGCTCGCCATATCCTCTGGTCGCTGGCAGTAATGCTGATCAACTTGTCGAGGAAGCCGAAGTCCACGCAAATGTAGGCGAGCACTGCCCAGGCGAGCGCTGCGGCCGCAGGCAGCATCGAGGTACCCTTGACGACGAAGAGGATTGTCAGGAAGACCGCCAGGAGCCCCGCAATACCCAGCACAATCCCACGATAGAGGGTAAAGGCGTTGACAGTGTCCTTGTAAGCGGCAGGCTCCCAGAGATAGAGCTGCGGCAGCGTCGGGGTGCTCAGCTCCGCCACGAAGGTGATGACGGAGCCCGGATTGAGGGTGATGCGGAAGACGTCCGCGTCCGGACTTGGTTCCCGATCAAGAGCAAAGCCCTCGCTTGGCGTGATGGCGTTGATGCGCTGCGAACCAAGGTCGGGCCAGAACATCCTTGAGCCGACGAGGCGGAAGTGCGGAGCGACGATCACGCGCTCCAACTGCTCCTCGGAAACATTGGCAAGCGCAAAAACGGCCCAATCACCGTTATGGCTCGGCGCGCCCGCGCGCACCTCGATCCGGCGACGGACGCCATCGGCACCGGCAGCGGTCGAAACCTGAAACGCCTCGCCCTGGCTCGCGTAGATCTCCGTCATTTCGGTAAGGTCCAGCGCGGTATCGTCGCGGGAGATCTTTACCGGCTCTACCGCCGCCGCCGGAAGCGACGTGGCGAGGAATGCTGCTGCCAGCGTGACCATCAGCATCGTCACCCAGCGGAAGCCCGCCGTGTTTGCGTAGCGGGCAGTCATGGCCGTGTCATCTTCCCGAATCCACCATCGTCCGGCAGGCGCGAAAACATGACGTGATCGCGCCACTCGCCGTTGATCTTGAGATACTTGCGCAAAAGCCCTTCTCGCTCGAAGCCGGCTTTTTCAAGGAGCCGGACGCTCTTCCAGTTCTCCGGAATACAGGCAGCCTCGATACGGTGCAACTGAAGCTGCCCGTAGATGTAGGGGATAGCGATCTTGAGGGCTGCAAGCATGTGCCCTTGGCCCGCGTGACGCTCGCCCATCCAGTAGCCGATCATGCAGCTTTGTGCCGCACCGCGGCGAATGTAGCCGATCGTCAATCCGCCAAGGAGGCGCATCTCCGGCCGACTGAAAAGGAGGAGCGGCACCGCGTGGCCAGCTTGGAATTCCTTGACTCCTCTATTGACGCGGCCACGAAAGGAGGCTTCCGACAGTTCCTCTTCCCGCCATGTTGGCTCCCACGGCTGCAGGAAGGCACGACTTTCCGATCTAAGAGCGGCCCACTGGCCGTAGTCCTGATAGCGGGCGAGGCGCAGGAGGTGCTGGTCCCCATGGAGAGACGGTGTTCGCGGTTGCCGTGACAAAAGCCGCAGGATCAATCCCGTCATGTCCCACTCCTGACAATCATCGGTGAGCGGTCGCTGCCAGGTGCCTGGCCGAAGGGCCGGGCACAAGTTGCAATCTCGGAGGAAGACGGCGCCTGCTTCATCCTTGGCCGCCTAACCGAGGACACCGGATCAACCGGCCGCCTGCTGCGTCTTTGCCGTCTGGGGTGAAAGAGCCGCGGAAAGCTCGTTCATCGATACCAGCTTCTCGATCGGGCCGACGGCGGAAAGCGTGGGAACCGTATCGAAGAAGAGCCGGCCCGAAAGATCCGTCAGCCGCGCCGTGGTGATGCCTTCCAGCCGTTCCATCAACTCGTTGTTGGGGATTGGGCGGCCGTAGAGGATCATCTGCCTTGCGATCTGGCCTGCCCGTGCGGCGGGGCTCTCTTGTCCCATCAGCAACTGAGCGCGGATTTGTGCCCGGGCGCGATGGATCTCCTGCTCGTGGATGGTCTCCGCGGCCTTGCGCAGTTCCTCGATGATCACCGGCACAAGCTGCGGGATATCCTCGCCGCCGGTTGCGGCATGGATGCCGAAGATGCCGGTGTCCGAAAATCCCCAGTGGAAGGCGTAGACGGAGTAACAGAGGCCGCGGTGCTCGCGGACCTCTTGGAAGAGACGCGAGGACATGCCGCCGCCGAGGATGTTGGCCAGAATCTGCGAGCAGTAGAAGTCCCGCATGTGGTAAGCCTTGCCCTCGAAGCCGAGCAGGATCTGCGCGTCCATGAGGTCGCGGACTTCGCGGGTTTCGCCGCCGATGTAGCGGGCAACGTCCTGCACCGGGCGCGCGCTCGGTGTTCGCGGCAGAGTGGCGAAACGCTCTTCCACCTGCTTGCAGAAGACGTCGTGATCGACTGCGCCGGCGGCCACGACGAACATACGGTCGGTGGTGTAGTTGCGCGACAGGTAGTTGCGAATTTGGCCCGGAGCGAAGCTCTGTACCCGCTCCGGCGTCCCGAGGATCGGCCGACCGATCGTCTGGCCGAGGTAGGCGACTTCAGAGAATTTGTCGAAGACGACGTCGTCTGGCGTGTCGTTGGCCGCACCGATCTCCTGAAGGATCACGTGCTTCTCCCGACGCAGTTCTTCCTCGTCGAAGAGCGATTCCGTCAGGATATCGGCCAGAAGATCCACCGCGAGTGGAACATGGTCTTTGAGCACGCGTGCGTAATAAGAGGTGGTCTCGGTCGAGGTTGCGGCATTGAGTTCGCCGCCGACGTTTTCAATTTCCTCGGCAATGTCGCGGGCGCTGCGTCGCGTCGTGCCCTTGAAGGCCATGTGTTCGAGGAGATGGGCAATGCCGTGCTCATCTTCAGTTTCGTTACGCGACCCCGACTTGATCCAGACGCCAAGCGCAACGCTTTCCAGATGCGGCATGGCCTCGGTGACGACGGTCAACCCGGAAGGAAGCCGGGTTACTTCAACATTCATTGCTTGTCTTTCTGGCACGCCACCACTCACTTGCCTGCTCGTGCATGTCTGCTGATGAAGCTTTCGATATCCTTGAGTTGGGCAGGCAGGATATCGAAGCGCTCCTCCCTGGACATCAGATCGGCAAGCCATGATGGAAGCGCAGGGTCAATTCCGCAAGCGGATTCTACGGCCGCCGGGAACTTGGCCGGATGCGCCGTAGACAGCGTCACCATCGGGCTGGTCGGCTTTGCATTCTTCCTCGCGACAAAAATGCCGGTCGCCGTGTGCGGATCGACGAGATAGCCGGTCTCCGCCAATGTTTCGCGAATGGTCGCGGCCACCTGCTTCTCCGTCGCCCGGGCCGCTCTGAATTCTCGGCGGATTGACTTCAGCGCATCCGGCTGCACCTCGAAGGCGCCCGACTGCTTCAGCCCCGCCATGGCGGAGCGAACGGAAGAAGGGTCCCGCCCATAGGCTTCAAACAACAGCCGCTCGAAGTTGGAGGAGATCTGGATGTCCATGGAAGGCGAGGTGGTGGCCTTCACGCCGCGCATCTCGTAGCGGCCGCTCTTTAGCGTGCGGGCTAGGATGTCGTTGTCGTTGGTCGCGATCACCAGGCGCTCGATCGGCAGACCCATGCGCTTGGCGACATAGCCGGCGAAGATATCGCCGAAATTGCCGGTGGGGACCGTGAAGGAGACCTTTCGGTCGGGGCCACCAAGCGAAACCGCCGCGGTGAAGTAGTAGACCACCTGGGCCATGATGCGCGCCCAGTTGATGGAGTTGACGCCCGAAAGGCCGACCCGGTCACGGAATGAGGCGTCGTTGAACATCTCCTTCACCAGGTTCTGGCAGTCGTCGAAGTTCCCTTCAACGGCGATGGCATGAACATTGGCCGCCGCAGAGGTGGTCATCTGGCGCTGCTGGACAGGAGAGACTTTTCCCTTGGGGAAAAGGATGAAGATGTCGGTACGGTCCCGGCCGGCAAAGGCGTCGATCGCCGCCCCGCCGGTATCTCCGGAGGTGGCGCCCACGATGGTCGCACGCTCGCCGCGCTTCGCCAGGACATAGTCCATCAGCCGGGCGAGCAACTGCATGGCGACGTCCTTGAAGGCAAGGGTGGTGCCGTGAAACAGCTCGAGGACGAAGTCGTTGGGACCCGTCTGAACCAGCGGGACTACGGCCGGATGACGGAAAGTGGCATAGGCGTCTTCGATCATGGAGCGCAGGTCCGCTTCCGGAATCTCGTCGCCGGTAAAGCGCCGGACGATTTCGAAGGCGATGTCTTGGTATCTCTTGCCGCGGAAGGCGCGGATCTCGCGCTTCGTCAGCGTCGGCCATTCGCTCGGTATGTAGAGACCGCCGTCGCGTGCGAGGCCGGCGAGCAAAGCGTCACGAAAGCCGAGAGCGGGCGCCTCTCCGCGGGTAGAAATGTATTCCACGACCCTGAATCCCTAATCGATTTTTATTTGCGCCGCTGATATAGACCAGGAAAATTGGCTGCGAAAGGCCGCGAGTGCCGATCTTCGGCAGTGGCTGCCCGTACAGGAAAAGATGTTGAGAGGGTGGATTCAGTGTTTGCTTCAGTGACGCGTAAGCTTTTGTCGATTTCTCTTCTTGCCGTTGTGGCGGGCTGCAACTCCTCATCGCCCACCGCGGGTCTAAGTTCCGCGGCGACGACGCCGGCTGCCCAGGCGCAATCGGTGACGCCGGTCGTGCAAGCCTTCTGCCCGCCGATTGTGATGCGTGAGGAAACGGCGGTCTACCAGTCCTACGCGCGCGGTGGTCAGGATAATCCGGAAAAGCTAGCTTTCCAGGCGTCGCTCGCAGATGCAACCCGTCAATGCACGGCTAACGAGAGCACCATCACCATCAACGTCGTGGCTCAAGGCCGGATTGTAGCAGGCCCGGCCGTGACGGCAGGACAAGTCTCATTGCCGGTCCTCGTGGAGGTCGTCGACGGCGACAACGTGATCTACTCCCAGAAGGTCAGCTTCCCTGTCGAACTACCGGCGGCCGGCACGCAGTTTCTCTTCAACAAGGCGGACGTGCAGATTCCGAACGCTCAGGGCGGCGCCTCACGCTTCACGCGAATTCGGCTTGGCTTCGACCTGCCGTCGAAGCGGTAACCCGCCTAGCGGCTAGTTTAGAATCCGGCGGCCCATTCGCTGAGAGCTTCCACCATGGCTGGCAGTTCTGCCATCCGGGAGATGACCGTTTCAGCCCCGGCATCCGTCAGCTGGTCGGAATGGCTGGGGTAGGTATGTGAGGCACCGGTGAAGCCGATGACACGCATGCCCGCGGCTGCCGCACCATGGATGCCGTGGACCGAATCCTCCACCACGAGGACGTTCCGAGGAGAGACGCCAAACTTCTCTGCCGCGTGAAGAAAGATGTCCGGTTTCGGCTTCACCCGATCCGGCCCAAGATCCTTGGCCGAGAAGATGTGCGGCGCGAAATATGGCTTGAGGCCGACCTTCTCCAGCATCATGTCCAGCCGGTGCGTGCTGGAGTTGGAGCAGATGCATCTTTGCGTGGTGAGCCGCGAAAGCGCAGACCTCACGCCGTCGATGATCTTCACATCCCGCGCCAGACGCGCATCGAGCAGCTTTTCCGACTTGTCGATCAGTGAAGCGGAGAGGGGGATGTCCACTTCCTTCTCGATCTGCAACAGGATGTTGCGCCAAGTCATGCCCGCAAATCGCTCGCCCATCTCCTCGACGCTGATCGGATAACCGGCTTCCGTCAGGAGCTTCGCCTCGACCTGCGCTGCGATGATTTCTGAATCGACGAGCACGCCGTCGCAATCGAAGATGATGAGGTCGAAACCGCTGCTCATGGTGGGAAACTCTTGTATCTGGGGGAGGACGAGGCCGCTCTACATCACGAGGGCGCTTGCCACAATGTAGGGATTGGCTATTCTAATGGAAAGAGGGCGAGAAACTGGCTTTCGCCCGCCTTGGTGAACCGGATCGCCCGACTGTCGTCGCTGCGTCTTGCCCAGCCTTCGTCGAGAAAGCGCGAAAGAAGCGCCTTGCCGAGCGTGCCCGCAAGATGCGAGCGGCGTTCGCTCCAATCGAGGCAGGACTTGCAAATTGGGCGCCGGGAGGAGGATAGTGGTTCAAGATCGATGCCGATCTCCCGCAGGTCCAGCCGCCCTTTCTCCGTGAGTGTGAGGTCGTCACCCTCGCTGACGATCGTGCCGCGTTGCATGAGGCTGTCGAGCATGCGGACGCCATAGTCGCCGGCAAGATGGTCGTAGCAGATACGGGCCTTCCGCAGCGCCGGGTCCCTCGGGCCGGGACGGTGTCGCAGATGGCCGCGACTGGCGGCAAACCCCATGATGGCCTCGAGCAAACTTCCGGTCGCGGCATCTGCAAGCGCGAAATAGCGGTGGCGTCCTTGCTTGCGCTGCGACACCAAACTCCCATCCTCAAGCTTCGACAGGTGCGAGCTTGCAGTCTGCAGAGTTACCCCCGCAGCCTGCGCCAGTTCCGTGGCCGTCAGCGCTTGACCGCCCATCAGCGCGGTGAGCATGTTTGCGCGTGCAGGATCGCCGATGAGCGTGCCGATGCGCGCGATGTCCGGACCTTCTTTCATACTTCGACGGTAGCCGAAGCATCTGCGGCAGGCAAGGGGCTAACCTCTGCCCGTAAACAAGGAGAGCCCGATGATTACCTGCTTTATCCGTTACGAGATCGACCCATTTCGGAAGGACGGTTTCGCCGAGTATGCTCGCAATTGGGCGGAGGCCATCCCGCGCTGTGGCGCGGACCTTTTTGGGTATTTCACTCCACATGAGGGATCCGCCACCACCGCCTACGGCGTCTATAACATCGAAAACCTTGCCGCTTACGAAACCTATCGGCAGCGCCTGGCCCAGGATCCGCTGGGCCGGAAGAACTATGAGTTCGCCAGCCGCGAGCGCTTCATCCTGCGCGAAGATCGCATCTTCCTGAAGAATGTTTCTCTGCCGCACGGCCCGAGGGTGACGCCATGATCGCAGTGATCTTCGAAGTTGTGCCATATATGGGCGAACGTCACCGCTATCTGGATCTGGCAGGAGAACTGCGCGCCGAGCTGGAGAAGATCGACGGGTTCATCTCCATAGAACGGTTCGAGAGCCTGACCATGCGCGGGAAGATCCTGTCGCTGTCGTTCTGGCGAGACGAGGAAGCTGTCCATCAGTGGCGGAACCTGGAGGCGCATCGGGCTGCGCAGCAGGCAGGCCGCAACGGCATTTTTGCCGATTATCGCCTCAGGATTGGCCACGTGCTCCGGGATTACGGCATGTGTGAGCGTGAGGAGGCGCCGGCCGACAGCAGGATAGTTCACGGGGCGTGATCAGACTTGCGCTGCCATAGTGGAATTTTTGCAAAACCTGTCGCGCCTTCAGCCTTTCGTAACCAAGATGAGTAACCATAACAGCCAGTAAACAGTACCGAGTAAGCGTAAGAGCGAGTATCCCATGGCAGCAGTCCTTCCGATTGCCGATCTGCGTCAGCAGGGTCGGCCGTCCACCTGGCTCAATACCATCATCAAGGGCGATTGCGTCGCCGCACTCGAGGCGCTGCCCGATCATTCAGTCGATGCAATCTTTGCCGATCCTCCGTACAACCTGCAGCTCGGAGGCACGCTTCACCGCCCGGATCAGTCGCTGGTCGATGCGGTTGACGACGAGTGGGACCAGTTCGCGTCCTTCGAGGTCTATGATGCCTTTACCCGTGCCTGGCTGCTCGCCTGCCGCCGCGTGCTGAAGCCGAACGGCACCATCTGGGTGATCGGCTCCTATCACAATATTTTCCGCGTCGGCGCGATGCTGCAGGACCTGAACTTCTGGCTCCTCAACGACATTGTCTGGCGCAAGACCAATCCCATGCCGAACTTCAAGGGTCGCCGCTTCCAGAACGCCCATGAGACGATGATCTGGGCCAGCCGCGATGCCAAGGCAAAGTCCTACACTTTCAACTACGATGCGCTGAAGGCTTCCAACGACGATGTCCAGATGCGCTCCGACTGGCTGTTTCCAATCTGCTCCGGCGGGGAACGGCTGAAGGGCGAGGACGGCAAGAAGGTGCATCCGACTCAGAAGCCGGAGGCGCTGCTTGCTCGGGTCATTATGGCATCCACCAAGCCGGGCGACGTCATCCTCGACCCCTTCTTCGGCACCGGCACCACCGGCGCTGTCGCCAAGCGCCTCGGCCGCAACTTCGTCGGGATTGAGCGCGAGCAGGATTATATCGATGCGGCGTCTGCCCGCATCGCGTCGGTGGAGCCGCTCGGGAAGGCGGAGCTCACGGTCATGACCGGTAAGAAGGCTGAGCCGCGGGTTGCCTTCAACACCTTGGTCGAGAGCGGCATGCTCAAGCCGGGCCAGGTCCTGACGGATGCCAAACGCCGGTGGAGCGCCATCATCCGTGCCGACGGCACGCTTGCGTCCGGCGGTGAGGCGGGTTCGATTCACCGCCTCGGCGCAAAGGTCCAGGGCCTCGATGCCTGCAACGGCTGGACCTTCTGGCACTTCCAGGACGGCAAGTCGCTACGCCCGATCGACGACCTGCGGGCCATTGTCCGCAGCAATCTCGGAAATCTCGGCTGACGATCCACCAGCCGCGAACAGAAATTCTCGTTCCGGTCTTTGTACCTCCAGTCCCGGAAGAGAATAAAATGACGCCCGGAGGAGGCTGACCTCCGGGCGTTATCTTTTTCAGGTGGCGATGCCGAAGCTTGCAAGATCCGCCTTCAGTTGCGCCGCGTCGATAAACTGCACCGCCTGCCAGCCGGCCGCCCTTGCTCCCTCCACATTGGCGAGAGAGTCGTCGATGAAAAGTGTCGACTGCGGTTCTAGGCCAAAATCTCGAGCATGTTTCTCGTAGATCTCCCGATCCGGCTTGATCAGTTCGATCTCGCCAGACACCGTTACGCCGCGCGGCTTGTTGAGGAACGGATACATCTCCCGGGCATGGCGGAAGGTGTCGGCGGCGAAGTTCGTCAGCATCGTCACGTCCCGGCCTTCATCGATCAGCTGTTCCATGACCCTGACGCTGTCCTCGTAGGCGTAAGGGACCATCTCCGGCCAGTACTGCCGAAAGGCCCGAATCTGTTGCTCCCGCTCCGGAAACCTCTCGACAAGAAGCGCCTCCGCATTCGCCCACGAGCGGCCGCGGTCTTGCTCAAGGTTCCACTCGTGCGTGCAGACATTGGCAAAGAACCAACGACGCTCTTCCTCGTCCGGGATCAGGCGGCGATAGGGCAGGGTGGGATCGTAGTGGATCAGCACTTTGCCGATGTCGAAGACGATATGCTTGATCTGGCCTGCCATAGAATTTCCTTGCAGCTAGATGGCGTGTTTCCTGAAGGCCAGGGGAATAGCCTGACCAATAACCTTTTTCATGACGGTCGGTAGCGCCTGGGCGTCCAGATTGGTGACGGGTTCCCACCAGCCTTCTCCCGTTTCTCCGGTCTCCGTCCTCGCTCGAAACACGGTGAGCCGAAGCTCGAAATGCGTGAAGACGTGGGTGATAGTCCCGCATGTCTCCCATTGTGCCGGAAAGGGTGCGTGATCCGCCGTCGCAGCTCCATCCTGCCGGGCCGTCCAGCCGGTTGTTGGCACTTCCGTCATGCCTCCGAGGAGGCCACTTGCGCCTCTTCGCCTGAGGAGGATTGCGCCCTCGCTGTTGACGGCGACGAAGGCGGCGCCGGTACGCACCGGCTTGTCCTTCTTGGCGGCTTTCACGGGGAAACGTTCCGGATCATGCTTGGCGAACGCAAGACATCGTTCACGGATCGGACAGACAGCGCAAGCCGGCCTCTTCGGCGTGCAGATGGTGGCGCCCAGATCCATCATGGCCTGGGCAAAATCCCCGGGCCGATCCGCCGGCGTCAGTTCCTGAACGCGGGCCTTCATCAATGGCTTGGAGCCGGGCAGGGGGGCGTCGATCGCGTAAAGCCGGGAGACCACGCGTTCCACATTGCCGTCCAGTACCGCAGCCTGGCGGTTGAACGCGATGGCGGCCACGGCGGCGGCTGTATAGTCGCCGATACCAGGCAGGGAGCGAAGTGCGTCCTCGGTATCGGGGAAGACGCCGTCATGCTCATTCGCCACGGCTTCCGCGCACTTCTTCAAGTTGCGAGCACGGGCATAGTAGCCAAGCCCTGCCCATGCCGCCATGACATCCTCCGTCTCTGCGGCGGCAAGGTGCTTGACCGTCGGCCACTGCTGGAGGAACTTGCTGAAGTAGGGTTTTACCGCCTGCACCGTCGTCTGCTGCAGCATCACTTCCGACAGCCAGACCCGATATGGGTCCGGCCGGGTTCCCTGGGCCGCAGCCTTCGGAGAAATCCGCCAGGGCAGATCACGATGATGCTTGTCATACCATGCAAGGACGGCTTGGGCTGTGGAGGCGGCGATCACTGACTGGAAAGTTCTCTGCACGTGCGATAGGGCAGTGGTATCTGCCTGAGCTGCAACCAGTCAACGAAAGATCACAAGTGAAACTCCCCTCCATGCAAACGAACACCTTGGTCGGTGCCGGTTCTGTCGGTGCTTTGGCGGGATTGGCAGGCTCCGTCATCACGATCCTTCTCGCCGTCTCAATGCTCTGGGCGCTTGTTCTGCTGGTGCTCAAGCGCATCTCGCCGAAGTATCAGCGAAGCGATCTGCTTGTTGTGGTGCCAGCTTTCCTTTTCGTTTTCGTGACCACTGGTGCCGCCTTCTTCAGTTGGCAAGACGATCAGTCCGCCACGGACATACTGCAACGGCTGGGTCGTCTTCTGCCTTTCCTGTTCTTCCCGTTGATACTCCCCCGCTTTCGTACGGCCGAGCCTTCCAAGCTCGTCGACACCTTCATCCTTGGAAGCTCTCTCTGCGGAATCCTAGCCTTGCCACTCGCGCTCCTGCAGGTCGGCTGGTATGACATTCGAGCGGAAGGTGGCGCTGGCAACGCCATCCCGTTCGCAATGGTCAGCGCCTTCTTCGGCTCAATTTCGCTGTTGAACGTAGTTCATGAGGCCAGATGGCGAGGGGCGCTTGGACTTGCTGGCTTCCTGGCTGCGGTTATCTGCCTGCTCCTGTCGGAGTCGAGGGGGCTCTTGCCAATTCCGGCGGTTGCCGTTGTCGCCATTCTGATTGTTTATCCCGAACAACTGGCTCGCCTCAAGAACGGGAAGGTTCTCGCTCTTCTGGGCGGGGTCCTCGCCGTCATCATGCTGATCGCCTACGGCCGCATGGAGCGGCTTCTGCTATTGGTGAATTCGCTTTTCGAGCTGCAGCCAGACGCACAGGACAATTCCACGGATCTTCGTCTGGCGATGTGGGAGCATGCAGCGCGCCTGATCAGTGAACAACCCGTGTTGGGTCATGGCCTTCAAAACAGGCGCGAGCTGATGGCGCAGATCGGCCTCGACTACAGCCACTTCCACAACGGGTTCCTGACCACCTTTGTCGACAGCGGTGTAGTTGGTTTTGCCGCCGTGACACTGCTGATCTTCGCCCCGTTGCTTTGTGTGCTCTACAACCCTTCCAAAGTGAGCTGGAGGCCGCGCCTTTTCATCGCAACCATGATCGCGTCCACCTACGCGCTTGGCGGGATGACCAACTTCATTTTCCTCCACGACATCTATGATAGTGTCTTTCTCTGGTCCGCTCTTGTTGTAGCCATGCCGCTTGCAGGGGCAGGTCTACGTGAACAGGAACTGGAGAAGCGCATTGGGGCGTGAGACAAGGCCCTATCGCAAGGGCGAGATGCAGATCGCGGAGGTTGCCAACGGCATCATCGATCCCGTCCTGGCGCGTCGGGCCGGGATATCGACCTCTCTTCTGGGCTCGTGGGATGAAATCGCCGGTGAAGACTTCGCCGACTGCAGTCGGCCGGAAAAGATCTCTTGGCCGCGTCAAAATGCTTCTGACGAGGCGGGTGGATACCAGCCTGGGGTACTGACGGTCGCCTGTGAAGGTGCTCGCGCGCTTTTCCTGACGCATGCTCAAGGCGAACTGATTGCCCGCATCAACGCCTTCTTCGGCTTTCCGGCCGTACGCCAGATCCGCATTATCCAGAAGCCGGTTTCGGTGGCGGCGAAGCACCGCGCCCGGCCGCAGCCGCTGAAAGGTGATGCCGCAAGACGGCTCGACGGCATGATGGAAGGGATTGAAAGCGACGCGCTGAAGAGGGCTGTCGCCCGCCTTGGCACCGCAGTCCTGCAGAAGAAGCGCTGAGTTCGTACATCTGCCGTTCAGTTTGCAGCTGTCACAAAGCTTTGAAGCAATTCGCTGTTCGCCACCTTGTTCCGGTAGGGCGGGCGGGATACGGAATGAGACCTTTTTGCAATCTAAGGCAGGTGTTTGATGAAGATGACTGAAACCACCATCACCCGGCGCGCACTCCTGGGCGGCGTTGCAGCCGCGTCTCTGATGGTCGCGCTTCCCTTGTCGGCGACGCAAGCCTTTGCGCAGGAATTGCCTGATTCGCAAGGCGAAGTGGATATGACTGAGGTCCTGAAGCCGGGCCCGCTGCCGGAGATGGCGATTGGCGAGGAAAATGCGCCGGTTACGATCGTTGAATACATGTCGATGACCTGCCCGCATTGCGCGACGTTCCACAACACGACCTTCGACGAGATCAAGACCAAGTATGTGGACACGGGCAAGGTGCGCTTCATCGTCCGCGAATTCCCCTTCGACCCGCGCGCTGCGGCCGCCATCATGCTCGCGCGATGCAATCCGTCGAACCCGCAGGAAATGAGCACGCCAGAACAGTATTTCCCGATGGTATCGATGCTGATGAAGCAGCAGAATACCTGGGCGGCAGCTGAAGATGGCCGCGCGGCACTCCTGCAAATGTCCAAACTGGCAGGTTTCTCACAGGAGACTTTCCAGGCCTGCTTGACGAACCAGCAGCTTCTCGATGATGTGAACGCAACGATGAAGCGTGGTGCCGACGAATTCGGTGTCAATTCGACGCCGACCTTCCTCATCAACGGCGAGCGCTATGCGGGGGCCATGTCTGTTGAAAGCATGTCGGCTCTTATCGACAGCTTGCTCTGAGACCGTTCATGATCTGAGCGGCGGCGGCATACGCGTGTCCGCCGCCCGCCTCTGGTGCGCGGCATGAAGTTCAACAAGCTGCGCGTCCTTGGTTTCAAGTCCTTCGTCGAGCCGACCGAATTCATCATTGAGCGCGGCCTGACCGGCGTTGTGGGGCCCAACGGTTGCGGCAAATCGAACCTTGTCGAAGCTCTGCGCTGGGTGATGGGGGAACACTCCTACAAGAACATGCGCGCGTCCGGCATGGACGACGTCATCTTCTCCGGCTCCGGCAACCGCCCGGCGCGCAATACGGCCGAGGTCTCTCTCTTTCTCGACAACAGCGACCGCACTGCCCCTGCGGCCTTCAATGATTCCGACGAGATCCAGGTCTCGCGCCGCATCGAGCGCGAGAACGGCTCCGTCTATCGCATCAACGGCAAGGAGGCACGCGCCAAGGACGTCCAGCTCCTGTTCGCCGATGCGTCGACGGGTGCACGATCGCCCTCCATGGTCGGGCAGGGGCGCATCGGCGAACTGATCAACGCCAAGCCGCAGGCTCGCCGGCAGTTGCTGGAAGAAGCGGCTGGCATCTCGGGCCTCCATTCGCGGCGCCATGAAGCTGAGCTCCGGCTACGCGGGGCAGAGACAAACCTGGAGCGGCTGGAGGACATAACGGCGCAGCTCGAAAGCCAGATCGAAAGCCTGAAGCGACAGGCTCGCCAGGCCAACCGGTTCAAGATGCTGTCTGCCGATATCCGCGCGCGTGACGCCATGCTTCTCCACATCCGCTGGTCACAAGCCAGCGAGGCGGAACTGGAAGCCGAAGCGGCTCTCAACCAGGCGACGATGGTCGTGGCCGAAAAGGCGCAGGCGCAGATGGAGGCGGCAAAAGCGCAGGCCATCGCCAGCCTGAAGCTGCCGGAGTTGCGGGAAGAAGAGGCCAAGGCGGGGGCGGCCCTCCAGCGCATCCAGATCGCCCGCACCCAGCTGGACGAAGAGGCGGGGCGTCTCCTGAAGCGCCGCGACGAGCTCAGCCGCCGGTTGCTGCAGCTTGCCGAAGATATCCGCCGCGAAGAGCAACTCGTCGCCGATAATGCGAGCTTTCTGAACAAGCTCGACGAGGAAGAGCAGGAAATCAACGACATTCTCTCCGATTCCGGAGCCGAGGCAGAAGAGGTGCGCGAGGCTTTCGAAGCGGCGGCAACCGTCCTTGCGGAAAGTGAGCGTTTATTTGCCGCCGTGACCGCGGAACGTGCCGAAGCTGCTGCGGCGCGCACGCAGCTGGAGCGACAGATCCGCGACCTTGAAGAGCGCCGCCAAAGACTGGACCGGCAGATCCAGGAGGGAGAAGCGGAACTGCAGGCGACCGGGGAGATGCTGTCGACGCTCGACGACCCGGCAGAACGGCGCGAGCTTGTCGAAGCGGCCGAATACGCGCTGGAGGACGCCCTTGCTCACGCCGAAGTCGTGGAGGCAGCCTTGGCAGAAGCACGCTCGGCAGAAGCCGAAGCCCGGCTGCCGGTGGAGGGCGCACGCTCGCGGCTGAACGGCGTCGAGACCGAGGCTCGCACGATCTCGCGCATGCTGGCGGCCGGTGAAGTCGCCGGCGGTTTCCCGGTAGTCGCCGAAGCAACTCGTGTGGATCGCGGCTACGAGGCTGCGCTGGGAGCCGCGCTGGGAGGCGATCTCGAGAGCTCAACGGATCCGTCTGCTCCTGCTTTCTGGACTGCCAACGGAGAGGCATCATCCGACCCTCCGCTTCCGACAGGCTGTCCGACCCTGTTGGCCCACGTATCCGCGCCGCCTGAACTGACGCGCCGCTTGGCACAAATTGGCGTGGTTGCTACCGAGGATGCGCGGGGCCTGATGGCACAACTCAAGCCAGGCCAGAAGCTGGTGACCCGGGAGGGGGCGGTTTACCGCTGGGACGGACATATAGCGGGTTCAGAAGCACCAGGCGCCGCTACCTTGAGGCTTTCCCAGAAGAACCGCTTGGCGGAACTGGAAAGCGAGCTGGAGGAGGCGAGGATCATCCTTTCCGATGCCGAGCTCGCTCTGACCGATGCGGTTGCGCGCACGGCGCGTGAGGAAGCGCGCCTTGGCGAAAGCCGCGATCGCGCTCGCATCGCGACGCGCCAGCTGTCGGAAGCACGCGAAGCGCTCGCGGCAGCAGAACGAGCCGCGGGCGACTTGCTGCGCCGCCGCGACGTCGTGACGGAATCCCTCAACCAGATACGCGCGCAGATCGAGGATCTCCTGGTGCAGGAGAAAAACGCGCAGATCGAGATGGAGGATGCTCCGGACTTCGTGGAGATCGACGGTCGCCTGCGCAACCAGCAACTGGCGGTCGCCACTGACCGAAGCCTTCTGGCAGAAGCGAGGGCTCGATACGAAGGTTTGAATCGCGAGATCGAGGCCCGTCGCCGTCGGCTGGCTGCGATAGGTCAGGAGAGATCTGCGTGGCAGGGGCGCGCCGCGAGTGCCGATCACCACGTGGCCACCCTGCGTGCTCGCGAGGAAGAGGCACGTGAGGAATTGGCCGATCTGGAAGCGGCTCCGGAAGAGCTGGAGGAGCAGAGGCGGACCCTCCTTTCGCAGTTGCAGAAGGCCGAGGTCGCGCGCAAGGCGGCTGCCGACAAGCTTGTCGAGGCGGAGAGCCGTCAGCGGGACGCCGACCGCGTGGCCACCAGTGCCTTGGCGGAACTTGCCGAGGCGCGCGAGAAACGAGGGCGCGCCGAAGAACGGCTCGTCTCTTCGGCCGAGCGCCGCCACGAAAGCGAGCAGCGCATCCGGGAGGGCCTTGGTGTTGCGCCGCAGGAGGTTTTGCGCCTGACAGGCGTGACGCCGGGGGCGAGCCTTCCGGACGCCCGCGATATCGAGCGCGAGATCGACCGGCTGAAGATCGAGCGAGAGCGCTTGGGTGCGGTCAACCTGCGTGCGGAGGAGGAACAGAAGGAACTTTCCGACAAGCTCGAGGCGTTGATCCGCGAGCGCGACGACATCATCAATGCCATACGCAAGCTGCGCGGTGCGATCCAGAACCTCAATCGCGAAGGTCGGGAGCGGCTGATCGCGGCCTTCGAAGTGGTCAATGCAGAATTCCAGCGCCTCTTCACCCACCTCTTTGGCGGCGGCACGGCCGAACTGCAACTTATCGAATCCGACGATCCACTCGAGGCGGGCCTGGAGATTCTCGCTCGCCCACCCGGCAAGAAGCCGCAGACGATGACCCTGCTCTCAGGTGGCGAACAGGCTTTGACTGCCATGGCCCTCATTTTTGCAGTTTTCCTGACCAATCCTGCGCCCATCTGCGTGTTGGACGAGGTGGATGCTCCGCTCGACGATCACAACGTGGAGCGCTACTGCAACCTGATGGACGAGATGGCAGCCTCGACCGAAACGCGCTTTGTCATTATCACCCACAACCCCATCACCATGGCACGGATGAACAGGTTGTTCGGCGTCACGATGGCGGAACAGGGCGTCTCGCAGTTGGTGTCGGTCGACCTCCAGACAGCCGAGCTGTTGCGGGAAGCCAGCTGAGATCATTGATCTAAGACCTTTGTTGCATTGCAGCATAATCGCGCTTGCGCAAGTTCCCAAACCGCCTCGAGTTCTGTATGCCTAGCGAAAGACTGCATTGGGCGGAGCAGGTGAATGAGGAAGTGGGTCTACCGCTTCGGTGGAGGAAAAGCGGAAGGCAGTACGGCAGATGTCGCGCTGCTCGGCGGCAAAGGTGCAAACCTGGCGGAAATGGCGAACCTCGGCTTGCCGGTGCCGCCCGGCCTGACGATCGTGACGGACGCCTGTTCCTGGTACTTTGCCCATGCCCGCAGCCTTCCGGAAGATCTCAAGGCGCAGGTGCTGGATGGGATTGCCGGCATGGAGACGGAGACCGGCCGCAGCTTCGGGGGCAGCGCCCAACCGCTTCTGCTATCCATCCGCTCGGGAGCGCGCGCATCCATGCCCGGTATGATGGATACGGTCCTCAATCTCGGACTGAACGATGAGACGGTCCAAGCGCTCGGCCATGACGCCGGTGACGCCCGCTTCGCCTGGGACAGCTATCGCCGCTTCATTCAGATGTATGCCGACGTCGTGATGGGGTTGGACCACGAAGCTTTCGAGGAGATCCTCGAGGACGAAAAGGCGCGTAACGGTCACGAATACGACACCGACCTATCGGCGGTCGAATGGCAGCATGTCGTAGCCCTTTACAAGCGGTTGATCGAGGAAGAACTGGGCGAGAGCTTTCCACAGGATCCGCATGTGCAGCTTTGGGGGGCAATTGCCGCAGTCTTTGCGAGCTGGATGAACCCTCGCGCCGTCACCTACAGGACGCTGCATCGCATCCCGGAGCAATGGGGCACGGCGGTCAATGTGCAGACCATGGTCTTTGGCAATCACGGCTCTTCCTCGGCCACCGGTGTCGCGTTTACACGCAACCCCTCGACTGGCGAAAAAGCGCTTTACGGCGAATTCCTCGTCAACGCCCAGGGCGAAGACGTGGTTTCCGGCATACGCACGCCCCAGTCTCTGACCGAGGAGGGCAGACAGGCTTCCGGGTTCGAAAAGCCGTCAATGGAAAAGCTGATGCCGGAGACCTTTCGCGAGTTCACCTCGATTTGCGATCGCCTGGAGCGCCACTACCGCGACATGCAGGACGTCGAATTCACGGTGGAACGCGGCAAGCTGTGGATGCTGCAGACGCGCTGCGGCAAGCGCACAACGCGTGCCGCCATGAAGATCGCGGTCGACATGGTGGATGAGGGGCTGATTTCCACCGAGGAGGCGGTCAGCCGTATCGAGCCGCCGTCGCTTGACCAGTTGCTCCACCCGACGATCGATCCGAAGGTCGAGCGCTCCGTGATAGGCTCAGGGCTTCCTGCCTCGCCTGGTGCGGCCACGGGCGAGATCGCCTTCACCGCGGAAGACGCTGTCGCGGCCGAATCGGAAGGCCGCAAGGTGATCCTCGTTCGCGTCGAAACAAGCCCCGAGGACATCCACGGAATGCATGCCGCCGAAGCCATCCTCACCACGCGCGGCGGCATGACCAGCCACGCGGCGGTGGTGGCCCGCGGCATGGGCATCCCCTGCGTGGTCGGAGCCGGCAGCATGCGCGTCGACCTGCGCAACGGACAGTTGATTTGCCCCGGCGGCGTCACCCTGAAGAGGGGAGAGATCGTCACTGTCGACGGATCCTCCGGCCATGTGCTGAAGGGGAGCGTTCCAATGATCCAGCCTGAGCTGTCAGGAGATTTCGCCCGCCTGATGGAATGGGCGGACGCCGCCCGCCGGATGGCGATCCGCGCCAATGCGGATACGCCGCAGGATGCCCGTGCCGCACGCGCCTTCGGAGCGGAAGGAATCGGGCTGTGCCGTACCGAGCACATGTTCTTCGAGGGCGATCGTATCCACGTCATGCGCGAGATGATCCTCGCGGAAGGCGAGACGGGCCGCCGCGCCGCGCTTGCAAAGCTCCTGCCTATGCAGCGGTCCGATTTCACCGAGCTCTTTTCCATCATGCATGGGCTGCCGGTCACGATACGGCTCCTCGATCCGCCGCTGCACGAATTCCTGCCGAAGTCGGACGACGAGATCGCCGAGGTCGCCAAGGCAATGGACATGGAACCGGCGTTCCTGCGACGCCGTGTCGAGGCTCTGCACGAGTTCAACCCCATGCTCGGGCATCGCGGCTGTCGGCTGGCGATTTCCTATCCGGAGATCGCGGAAATGCAGGCACGTGCTGTCTTCGAGGCCGCCGTCGTCGCCGCACGCGAAACGGGGGAAGCGGTGGCGCTGGAGATCATGGTTCCGCTGGTCAGCCTGCGTCCGGAGCTCGACCATGTGAAGAACTACATCGATCGGGTTGCCCAGGAGGTAGCCCAGGAGACGGGCATGCGCATCGACTACATCGCCGGCACAATGATCGAACTCCCTCGGGCTGCCATTCGGGCGCATGTCATAGCGGAGACGGCAGAGTTCTTCTCGTTCGGGACCAACGATCTCACTCAAACAACCTTCGGCATGTCACGCGATGATGCTGCCGCCTTCATCCCGACCTACCAGCGAAAGGGCATCATAGAGCAGGATCCCTTTGTCTCGCTCGATTTCGACGGAGTTGGGGAACTCATCCGCCTGGCGGCAGAGCGAGGGCGCGCCACCAGGAGCGACCTCAAGCTCGGCATCTGCGGAGAGCATGGTGGTGATCCTGCCTCCATCGCATTCTGCGAAGAGGTGGGGCTGGACTACGTCTCCTGCTCGCCCTTCCGGGTTCCGATCGCGCGGCTTGCCGCCGCACAGGCTGCAACCGTGCAACGTCAAGCGTCGGTCGCAGCCCAGGCGGCTAACGAAGCCTCGCCGTTCCCATAGACTGGACACTGAGAGCGATTTCTGGCGAAGACGCCGCACGTATCTTCCGATACTGCCGATGAGAACCACGCCCTTTGTGTCCCGGCGCGAGGTGCTGTGATCAGTCGTCTTTCCTGATGATGATCCGACGCTCGACATACATCGGCGCCCACATGGCGGGAGTGGACTGGTCCCGCCAGCTGCGCGCGTCGGCCCGGCGTTCCAGGTCCAAATCAAGCAGGCAGCGGGCCATCGCATCTGTGCCGGCCTTGAAGCCATAACCGAGGCAGGTGCGCTGGTCCGCGGCGCGACGCTCCTCCGGCGTCACGGTCTGGCAGCCGGTCAGCGCGAGTGGCAGCAATGCAAAAAGAAGATATTGGCGCATGGCGTGCCTCCGTGAATCCTGATTTCTGATTTTCATATTGGCTTACCTGTTCTACACAAGCGGACATGCATAGGCCAATCCCAGACGCTGTGATTCCATGACCGTCCGCTATGTCCGGCCCATCTCCCACTCGGCCTATGCCGCCCGCCGCATTGCTTCGGGGGCGCTCGTGCTGTTTGTGCTTACCACTCTCGGCCATCGCTTCGGGCCACTGCGGACGCCGGACTTTCTGGCACTTATCCTGCTCGCGGCGGCGATCGCCGCGGCTAGCGTGCCGCTTGCCATGGTTGGGCTCGTGCGTCTCTGGCAAAAGGGCGCTGAAGGTGGTCTCGCATCCGCCAAGGCGCTTGTTTATGCGGCGGTTCCTCTCGCCGTCGTCTTCGCCGGCGCCGTGCCTTACATGACGCGACCGGCACTGCATGAGGTCAGCACCGATACGGAGGAGCCGCCTGCCTTCCTGGTGGACCCCGACTACGATCAGGAATGGCTGTCGGGCCGCAATGCCGTCACACTCGCCGAACGTCGGGCACAAACCCGCGCCTATCCCGGTTTGACCGGACGCCGGTACGAGGGCGCTCTGGACCGCGTTCTTGAGGGCGTGGAGGCAGCCGCCTTCTCTTCACGCGTCACTCTTGAGGCACGTCAAGCCGAAGGTCTGGTTCTTCCCGAGGATGACGAGGAGCCAGCTGATGCCGAAGTGACTTTGGTGCTTCCGCAGGCGGTTCCGGTTCCCGTGCCGCGGCCCGGCCCTCGTCCGCCACGACAGGAAACCGTTCTAAACGAGGAGGTTCTGGCGCCGGCCGGAGAACTGCTCATCCAGGGGGAGGCACGCACCCTCCTGTTCGGGCTTCCGTTCGACATCGTGATACGGTTGCGCGAGGACGAGGAGACCACGTCGGTAGATGTCCGTGTGGCCTCCCGCTACGGTGCCCATGACCTCGGGCTCAGTGCCGAGATCGCCGAAGATTTTCTTGACCGCCTCGACGCCGAGCTCCTGGGCATTGCGGGGAGCTGAGCCTCGTCTACCCGGACGGCGTTGGTAACGCTCAATCTCGAGCGAGGCCCAATTGGTCCAGGTCGACCGACTGCGCACCTTCCAGCACCTCACGTGTCAGTGTCGGCGTCGTGACCCGAATGTCGTCTCCATCACGGGTAACCTCCAGTGCAGTCCAATCCACCAGAACGTCCTTTTCGCCGATGCCGAGGAAGCCGCCTACTTCGATGGCGACTGCAGCCACGGTGCCGTCCAGGTTAAGGAGCACATCCTCAATCTCCCCGATCTTGTTTCCGTCTGCGCCGTAGACATCGTAGTCGTCCAGATTGCCGGCGAAGAGATACCCGGGGAGCGTACCATCGACTGCTTCGGGAAGCACGACGATCGGAGCCTTTATAGGGGCTTGTGCGAGAGCGCTGGCTGCGATGAGCGCTGCGGCGGCCGTAAGGGTGATGGTTTTCATGATGATCCTCGCGTCCTTGATGTCTGGCCCGACCGCATCGGTCGCGCTACGTCACAGACAACGGACAGTGGAAGACCAGTGTTCCATCTGCTGCTTTGACGGCAGGGAGGTCAGGCGGGAAAATAGACGCCTGTCAGTGCTGGGTATCCTTCGGTCTGGACCTGTCCCCTTTCAACGAGATCTTCCAGATGGGCGAGAACCGATAGGGCGGCGGCTCCATGAAGCCGCGGGTCGGTTCGGGTGTAGATCGCCCGGACCATATCCGGAATCAGCCGGTCCCCGGCCCTGATGCGCTCCAGGACTGCCCGTTCACGCATGCGACGGTGGGTACGCAGGCCGCGCAGGAAAGGGCGAGGCTGGAGCACGGACCCGCCGTGACCCGGCAGCATCAGCTGGTCGTCTCGCGAAAGAAGCTTCTCGATGGATGCCATGAAGTCTGCCATGGAGCCGTCTGGCGGAGCGACGATAGTTGTCGCCCAGGCCATGACAAGGTCGGCGGAGAAGAGAACGCCCGTCTTTTCGAGTGCAAAGGCCATATGGTTGGCGGTGTGTCCGGGGGTGGCGACGGCTCTTACGGTCCATTCGTCGCCTTCGATCGTCTCGCCGTCGCCGATCGCTAGATCGGGAACGAAGGCGGTATCGGCGCTTTCTGCGAAGGCGTTCACTTCGCCGGAGAACAGCGGCCGCGCAGGACGGTGCGGCCCTTCTGCGACGGTGATGGCGCCCGTTTCTTCCTGCAGTCGCCGCGCGAGCGGCGAGTGGTCGCGATGGGTGTGACTCACGAAAATATGGCTAACGTCGCGACCGCGTATCGCTGCCAGCAAGGCCTGGAGATGCGCCTCGTCCTCCGGGCCGGGATCGATCACGGCAACAGAAGAGCGACCAACGACGTAGCTGTTGGTGCCATGGAAGGTGAAGGGTGAGGGATTGTTGGCGGTGACGCGGACAACATCGCGCGCCACGGGTACCGCTCGGCCGTAGGCAGGCTGGAAGTCGAGATCAAACTGCGGCTCCCTTGCATCTTCATCGTCCGCCATTGCCAGATCCCGCTGTCCTGCGCACACTCTTGCCGCATCACGCCGCACTAGCATGATGCCGAACCGGAAATCTTCAAAAAACCGTCACGTCACCAATTGCCGCCGCAGCCAAGCTTTGCTAGATCAGCGCCACTCACCGGGTGCAGCGCTTCGCTCTCCGGTCAGCCACCAACGGTGGGGCGTAGCCAAGCGGTAAGGCAGCGGTTTTTGGTACCGCCATCCCCTGGTTCGAATCCAGGCGCCCCAGCCAAGGTCTCTTTCCAGGCAAGCAATCCACGTTTTCCGGCACTTCTTGCTCAGCCGAGAGTCAGGATTCGCAGATTGTCGTACGGGACTGTCGTATTGGGCTGTCTTACAAGACTGCCGTATCGAAGAGGCCGCCATGTCCCGCTCATCCTTTAGAAAGGGTTTAGCATGGCATCAATTCAGCATGTCTTCAAATGCGGTTCTGTCTACTGGTGGCGCCGGCGTTTACCGATTGGAACCGGCCGCTGTGCTTGGGTGCGGGTCGAACTCCCTGCAAGGACATTGTCGATTCACGGCCCGCAGGTGGACCGTCCGTAGCCGGCCCCCTCCGGAGATCATTTCCGCTTTTGCGCCCGCATACGTGCTGTCAGATCTTATAGGCGCTTCAATGGAGCCGAGCTTAGATGGAGCTGGCGTTCGTGCTGGATGTTGTCAGACAGGTCCAGTTCACTTGAAGCCATCTCGGTTGGTAGCTCCGCTTCAGTAGCTTTGACGGTTTCCGGTTACCGCTTTACATGGGCCTCTCCCTCCCGCACATGCCGCCGGATCATGTAAAGTTTACATTGGAACGATCCCTTTTTTTGCTTGTTGCGTCTGTAGACGCTGCCGCTTGATCGGCGGCCGGAGATACTGACCGTTTATGGAGCTGGGGTTTGCGTTCTGAGGGGAAAGCGAAGCGCGGGTTTGGCAGCCCGCAGGAACGAGTGCGTCTTCGTCTCCTGCGTCTGCTCTCGTCTGCTCCTTTCGCGTTCCTGCTCTCCGGCTGCCAGGGCATTCAGAGCGCGCTCGATCCCGCGAGCCGGGACGCGCGGCTGGTGGCCGAACTCTCCTGGTGGATGTTCACCTCCGCCGTCTTCATCTACATCGTGACGATCGGCCTTCTGGCCGTGGGCGCCGGACTTTTCCGTGGTCGCAAGCGGCTTTCCTTCCGCTCCTCAACGACGCTCGTGATTTTGGGAGGCGTGTGCGCCCCCATTATTGCGATCATCGCCATCGGCGTTTCGGGCGTAGCCATCGGCGACGAAACCGAAGGGGCACGTGAAGCGGGCACTGCACTGACGATCGAGGTCGTGGGCAAGCAGTGGTGGTGGGAACTACGCTACCTCGACGAAGCGGGAGAGGTGATTGCGGTCACAGCCAACGAGCTGCATCTCCCGGTAGGCGAGCGGGCGCGTCTTGAGCTTCTCTCAGACAACGTCATTCACAGTTTTTGGGCACCGAACCTACAGGGCAAGACGGACGCCATTCCGGGGCGCCGCAATGTGCTCTTTGCGGAGCCAGCAGTTGAGGGCGTCTGGCGGGGACAATGCGCTGAGTTCTGCGGCAAGCAGCACACCCTGATGGGCTTCATGGTCGTGGCCGAGCCGCGCGACGAGTTCAATGCCTGGCTGGAGCGGCAGGCGAGCGATGCGCTGGCGCCACCGGCGCCCGGCCTCGACGTCTTTCTCGACCTTGGATGCGGCGGCTGCCACACGATACGCGGAACGCCGGCGGATGGACAGAAGGGACCGGATCTGACGCATCTTGCATCCCGCCGCACCATTGCCGCAGCGACGCTTCCCAACAGCCGCGGCAATCTAGGGGGCTGGATCACCGACACGCATGAGGTCAAACCAGGAGCGCTGATGCCTTCTTTCATTCCTGAACCGCAGGACCTGCACGATCTGCTTGATTATCTGGAGGCACTGCATTGACGGCCGTCGGGATAGAAACGAGTGGTCATGACCCCGCGCTGGAGCCGTCAAGCTACGGTCATGAAGCGGCAGTGGGGCGCGAGGCTTTTGAACGGATTGAGCGGACATGGCGCTCTCCGGCGGGCTTTGTCGGCTGGTTCACCCAGGTGAACCACTCGGCTATCGGGCTGCGCTTCATCGTTACCGCGTTTGTGTTTTTTATTCTTTCCGGTCTTCTGGGGCTGGCCATGCGGCTGCAACTCGCCATGCCTCTCAACGAGATGTTGTCGCCTGAGGCCTACAACCAGATCATGACCGTGCACGGAACGGCGATGATGTTCCTCTTCGCCATCCCCGCCATGGAGGGTGTGGCTATCTATGTGGCGCCGTTGATGGTTGGCGCGCGCGACATGGCCTTCCCACGGCTCAACGCCTTCGGGTACTACGTCTACCTGATCGGCGGCTCGGCCTTCTTCCTGTCTCTGGCTTTGGGGATGGCGCCGGATGCGGGTTGGTTCAACTACGTGCCCTTGGCCAACAAGACCTTCTCGGAAGGCTACGGCGTCGACATCTGGACCACCATGATCACCTTCATCGAACTCTCCGCCCTGACTGCGGCGGTGGAGTTGATCGTGACCATCATGAAGCTCAGAGCACCGGGGATGTCGCTTGACCGCATGCCGATCTTCGTTTGGGCGGTGCTGGTCATGTCCTTCATGATCCTCTTCGCCATGCCTTCCGTAATGGTGGCGAGTGCTTTCCTGATGATGGATCGGTTGGTCGATACCCAGTTCTTCATTGTCGAGAACGGCGGCTCGCCGCTCCTGTGGCAGCACCTGTTCTGGTTTTTCGGCCACCCGGAGGTCTACATCATCCTGGTGCCTGCACTCGGGATCGTCACCTCGATCGTGGTCACCTTTTCTGGCCGGCCGCTTTTCGGCTATACGGCCCTCGTGCTCGCGATTACCGGCATCGGCATGGTGAGCTTCGGTCTGTGGGTGCACCATATGTACACCACGGGCCTGCCTTTCATGGGCCGCTCCTTCTTCATGGCGGCGTCCTCGATGATCGCTATTCCGAGCGGCGTACAAGTTTACTGCTGGATCGCGACCCTATGGGGCGGGAAGGTGCGTTTCGCGACGCCCATGCTGTGGGTGCTCGCCTTCTTCGGCGTCTTCATTGCCGGCGGACTGACGGGCGTCATGGTCGCTTCCGTGCCCTTCGACCGGCAGGTGCATGACAGTTACTTCGTGGTCGCCCACTTTCACTACGTGCTGATGGGGGGCGCTGTCTTTCCCCTGATGGGAGCGATCTACTACTGGTTTCCGAAGGCGACGGGGCGCATGCTCTCGGAGCGTCTGGGCATCGGGAGCTGCCTGACTGTCTTCGTAGGGTTCAACATCACCTTCTTTCCAATGCATATCCTGGGGCTGCAGGGCATGCCGCGTCGCGTCTACACCTATGTCGACGGCTTGGGGTGGGGAAATATGAACCTGTTGGCGACGTTCGGCGCCTTCCTTCTGGCACTCGGATTTGCCCTGACGCTTTTCAACGTGGTGCGCAGCCTTCGCCACGGTGCAGTGGCACCGGACAACCCCTGGGGAGGTTCGACCCTTGAGTGGGCGACGGCTTCGCCGCCGCTCAACTGTAACTTCATTCAGCAGCCGGTGGTCGAAAGCCGACGTCCCATGTGGGACTGGCGAGAGGCGGGGAGCCGCACTGTAGTGGCAGGACTGAGCGAGGATCGGCGGGAGACGATGGTGACCACGCTTCTGGATGCGCGGCCCCAGTCGGTCATGGTGCTGCCGGGACCGACACCCTGGCCCTTCGTCTCCGCGGTCGCGGCCTCCTTCGGGTTCATTGGGCTGATCTTCAGCCCCTGGTTCTTCCCCATCGGGTTCTTTGCGGTCTTTGCAACCATGGTGTTCTGGTTCTGGCCCCGACACCCTTGGCGAAAGAAGTGAAGCTATGAAAGCCCGAGTTTTGGTCGACGCCAGTGACATCGATCGGTTTGCCCCACATACCCATCCATTGTGGTGGGGTATTCTAGGCGCCGTCGCGATCGAGGCTGCGGTGGTGGCGACCCTATTGACGAGCTACTTCTATCTGGCGGCGCAGAACCCGGCATGGCCGCCCGAAGGCGTCGCACCCCCGGATCTGTTTTGGCCCACGGTAGTGCTGGTGCTCCTGCCGCTTTCCAGTTTCACCATGTGGTGGGCCGGTAAGGGCTCGGACCGAGGTGATCAGCGGCAGCTTAGCATTGGAGTCACTGCCAGCGTGACGCTTGCAGTGCTGGCGCTGGTGGCGCGCTCGTTCCAGATCGCGGAGTTCGACGCGTCGTGGAACGACCACGCCTATGGTTCGATCCTCTGGGTGATAACCGGCTTCCACTACACTCACGTGGTTTCGGCCGTCTCCGGCACAGCCGTGGTCGCCGTTTTGGCATGGCGCGGCTACTTCACCCCGGAGCGACAGCTCGGCGTCGTGGTCGACACGGTCTACTGGTACTTCGTCGCCGGCGTCTTCCTGCCGATCTACCTCGTTCTCTACATCGCACCACGCCTGTTATAAGGAGCCGGACCCGTGTCAAAGATGGACCGCTCGCGAAACGCAGATCGTGCAGTGCAGGACACGAAGCAGAGCGATCGGCAGCTTGCACGCCAGGAAGGCTTCGAAGCCTTCACGCCCTGGTTCGGCTGGGGCCTGGCCCCTGCGGCGTGGGCCCTTCACCAAGGCGTCGGCTACGCAATGGTGAGTTGGTTGTGCAACATCGGAACCCGCTGGCCTTACCACGCTCTTACGGTGCTTGCGGTTTGCCTCTGCTTAGCCGGTATCGCGGCGGCCGTGCACGCATTGCGGCGTTCTCGCCATATACGACCGGAGCGTTCGGCTGCGCGGATGCGGATGATGGCGCTGGTCGGGCTGATGCTGAGTGCGGCCGCATTGGGCGGGATAACCGTTGAATACGTGCCGACCTTCTGGATCGATACCTGCATGGGGATATGGTGATGTTGCGGTTTTTCTTCTTCTTCCTCGCTTTCACCTGCCTTTCAAGGCCGGCTGCGGCCCATTCAGGCGCGCATCCAGAGATGGCTTCGTGGAGCTTCGAGCCCTTCGCGATGACCCCCATTGTGGTCGCGGCGTGTCTCTATGCGCTCGGGCTCGCTCGCATGCGGGCACACGCTGGCGCGCATGTTGCGGCAGGGCCAGTAAAGATCGCGCTGTTTTCGAGCGGGCTGCTGCTTGCCGCGTTGTTTCTTGTGTCGCCGCTCGACAGCTTCGCGGAGCGTTTTCTGTCGGCGCACATGGTGCAGCACTTCGGGTTGATGTTGATAGCAGCGCCCCTGATAGCTCTGGGAAGCCCAGGTATTATCTATATCTGGGCCCTGCCGAAATCCGCGCGCCTACGCTTTGCGCGGGCGCGCGGAAGCGCTGTGGGCCGTCTTGGGCGTGCCTTCTTCACGCCTTTCGGGGCCTGGGTGGTCTACTTTCTGGTACTGTGGCTGTGGCACTCTCCCCCCTTGTTCGGCCAAGCGGTAGCGCACGAGCCGGTTCATGCATTGCAGCACCTGTCGTTCCTAGGAGCCGCCCTCTTGTTCTGGACGGTCGTGACACAGGGGTCGCGGGGCGAAGAGCGGGCGGCTATGTTTGTTGTCATCTTCGCCACCGCCGTGCAGTCCTGTGCGCTTGCCGCCCTAATGACGTTGTCGAGCATCCACTGGTATCCCTTCTATACCGAAGGTTCCTTGGGACTCTCCGCCTTCGAAGATCAGCAGCTTGCGGGCCTGATCATGTGGGTCCCTTGCTGCGCGATCATGATCGGGGCGGGGGTTGCCACCATGGCGAGGCTTCTGCGCGACGTGGAAACCCGGATGCATCAGGCGGGGCGCCAATGAAGTGGCTCATCGTGTTTTCAGGCCTTGTACTCAGCAGCTGTACGCAGGAGGCGCCTCAGACGGTAACCACCTTGGTCAACGGCTACGGCTGTGGAAGCTGCCACGTCATTCCCAGCATCCCTGGCGCAACCGGGCGGACAGGACCGCCGCTTCAAGATTATCAACGGCAGGTTTACGTCGCCGGGGTCCTTCCCAACACGCACGAGACGCTGACCCGGTTCATCATGGACCCGCAGACGGTTGATCCCCGTTCCGCCATGCCTGATCTCGGCGTGACTTCCGATGAAGCGAGCCTGCTTGCCTCTTACCTGAGGGCGGAACCATGAAGCGGCTGTGGCAATATGCGCTGGTGGCGGGGCTTACCCTGGCCATCGCCGGGCTCGGCCTGTTTGGCTTTGGCGAGTTCTGGCGGCTGAGCGCTATTCGTCAGCACCCCGGCTGGCTCTACACCGGGATTGTCTTTGTGCGTGACACCATCATTGAGCTCGATGCCGATGACGTCGAATTGCCAGAGGACTTTGCACCATCCGCCGATGCAGAGACGGCGGTGCTCTACCAGGCAAACTGTGGACAGTGTCACGGCGGGCCAGGCGTGGCACCAGGCGAATTCGCGCTTGGCATGATGCCGGTTCCGCCACCACTGGCGGGCGTCGCCCAAGAACGGTCAGCCAAGGAGATCTTCTGGTTTATCCGCAACGGGCTGAAAATGAGCGGTATGCCCGCTTGGGAAGGCAGGCTCAGCCGCGCCCAGATGCTCGATTTGACCGCATTTGTGACCGCACTCCCATCGCTCTCCCCCGTTGAGTACAAGGAGCTAGTCGCGGGGGCCACGAATTCTCCGCAGCTACCGCGCGATACGGACATACCTGCGAGAGTCAATGTCGCCTTGGGCGATGCGGAGCGCGGTCGGCTGTTGATGAGATTGCACGCCTGCCGAAGCTGCCACGAGATTCCGGGGCTTGTTGGAGCGGAGGTTCATGTCGGGCCGGATCTGAGTGAGGCCGGCAGTCGCCGCTATATTGCCGGCGTCCTGCGAAACACGCCGCAAAACATGGTGCAGTGGATCACAAATCCTCCAGCGGTCGATCCGCTGACAGCAATGCCGGATCTTGGCGTCACCCCTGCCCAGGCGGCGGACATGGCAGCCTATCTTTATCAACTGTCGCCGCCTCCCAACGCGAGTAAGCGCGCGGAGGAGGGTGACCAGAAACGAAGGGAGGATGTCGGGAACAGAGATTGACGGGATGTCACTCGCTGTCTCGACGGAGGGAGCCTATGGAACAGCTCAATATCGCGCTGACGACCATCGGCATCGTTGTCATCCTGGTCGGCCTGTTGTCGATACCGATCAAGAAAAGCCTGGTACAGGAGCCAATGATTGCGGTCCTCGTAGGCACTGCCGTTGGACCCTTCGGTCTCGGATGGCTTGACCTCGATGAATGGGGAGAGACGACCCCGATACTGGAGCAAGCAGCCAGACTGACGCTCGCTATCGGGCTTATGGGCGTTGCCTTGCGTATCCACAAGAATAGCCTCCGGACGCTGTGGCGGCCCGTAAGCCTGCTGCTGACTGCGGGGATGTTGGGGATGTGGCTTGCCTCCTCAGCGCTTGCTGCATGGCTTCTCGACCTGCCCCTCTGGATGGCACTTCTGGTGGGGGCTATTGTCACGCCGACAGATCCGGTGGTGGCGAGCTCCATTGTCACCGGGCCCTTTGCCAAGGAGCATCTGCCGCTGCGGGTGCGCGACGCAATCTCTCTGGAATCGGGCGCGAATGACGGGCTGGCCTACGTCTTCGTCATGCTGCCGATCTTGATGCTTGAGCATCCGCCGATGGGGGCCTGGCAGGATTGGTTTCTTCAGTCGCTTTTGGTCGGGGTGGTTCTGGCGGTGGTGATCGGCAGCCTGATCGGCTATTGCGCAGCCAAAGCGATAGCGTTTGCGGAAGGCAACGGCTTCGTGGAGAAGCAATCGCTCCTCGGCTACACCGTGGCCTTCTCGCTCGTCACCCTGGGTGCGGCGGAACTCGTCGGTGCAGACGCGCTGATCTCTGTCTTCCTCGCCGGCTTCGTTTTCAACATGTTCTCTGATCGGCAGGATGAGCACAACGAGGAAAACATTCAAGAGGCCGTTGCGAAGCTGTTCACCCTTCCGATGTTTGTGATCTTCGGCATTGCGCTTCCGATCTCGCAGTGGATGGCATTCGGATGGCCACTTTTGGCTATGGCGATGCTGGTTCTTTTGCTGCGCCGTCCGCCCGTGCTGCTCGCGCTTGTTCCGATGCTGCGCGGCCCCCTCCACGCACTCGACGTCGGCTACATGGGCTGGTTCGGTCCCGTCGGAGTAGCCGCCATTTATTACGCCAACTTTGCTCAGTCGCACGTACATGAGCCAATTGTCTGGTACGTCGCAAGCGCTGTGGTCTTCAGCTCGATAATGGTGCACGGAATAACCGCTGCACCGTTGACGCGCGCCTATTCCAGTCGCAATAGGCTGTAGCGGCCGCCTCAAGGCTGTCTCAAGGACCCCCTGCAATCACGCTCTCTTCATCACCGGAATGGAGCGAAGCTACTTATCGCAACATCAGCAAAGATGCGGCTAGCAGCCGCGTCTTGAGGTCTCGCTTCAAAATCCTGCTGGTCGCGATCGCGCTCCATGTCGCAGGCGTTGTTCACGCCAGTTGGAGGCACCGTGAAAACCTGAGGTCGTCGGAGATGTCGAGAGAGCCCTTCGTCATCTCGGGCTTGCGTGGCGGACCGGCGAAACCTCTTACTGCTAGCATACGGCGGGGAGCCCAGCCTGAGGCCGCCGCGGAAGTTGTCGCCGATTGTTAAAGTCGCGCCCACCTCCGATTCCGTTCGGCAGGCGGGCACAACATTATTGCCGAAGCTCGGCAGGGTCGTCGACCGTGTCAGTCGTTGAATTCGGGATATGCCTTCACCTGCTCTTCTGTTGCGGCGATGTAGACGCGATAATCGTCGTCGGCGCCCCGATAGATCGAGACCTGATCGATAGGGACTGCGACATCCTTGTCCCCAATGTCGAGGAAGCCCCCGATCTCGAGTTCGAGATAAGTTCGGTTCGTCGCGGCGTCTGTGTGAACGTCATCGACTTCGCCGATGTCCTCGCCGGTGATCGAGGAATAGACGTCTGCGTCATCCAGCGTCGCCTCCAAGGTGGTGTCGGCTGCGTAATCATACGGCTGGTAACCGTCGACCTCGACCGTAGGTAGGTGCGACAAAAACGACATCCGTCTCAGGCACCGTAACTTGTGCCATAGCAGACCCAGCATAGGCCACGGATAATCCGATTAGCGTAGGAACAAATCTCATCGTCTTCTCCCTGGTTGGTTGCACCAAGGTCAACCATGCAGGCGTAGGATTGTTCCTGGTTAAGGGACGGCGTTCGCCGAACAGATCTCGCCGTTGCGTGTTGTTGTAGACATGGCTCACGGGAACGTAGGCAGCAGGCGCAGTAACAGGCAAACCGTGCGCTCGTATTTACAGGATGAAGGCTTGGGTCTGCTGGACGAACAGAGTTGGAGAAGAGAAGTGGCATCTGACGGAAGTAGTTATCGTTTCTTGGCAGCTATCGTCGTGTTTGTGCTTCTCCTCGCCCTGGCCACGGCATCACTTCTCCCCTTGATCGAAACGAATATCTGGTGGATCCGCTATCTTGATTTTCCGCGAGTGCAACTGGCCATCGCCGCTTCGATCGCGCTGTTGCTTTACCTTGGCCTCCGCATAAAACGTCAGCGTTCGCTCGATTGACTAGCCTTGGTTGCTGCCGTGGCTGCGCTCTCCTATCACGTCTACAAGCTTTACCCCTATTCCGAACGGGTGGCGCCTGCTGCAGTGTCGCGGGCGGAGTGCCGCGAAGGAGAAGCACTCCGGAGCATGGTGGCGAATGTGAAGCGAAGGAACGAAGACGCAGATGTGTTCCTCGACCAGGTCGCGGCAACCGATCCGGACTTGCTGCTGATCATGGAAACCGATGCCTGGTGGGACCAGCGGCTCGCAACACTGGGCGGACGATATCCGCATCATCTACAGAGCATCCCGGACGACCATGCGTTCTTTGGCATGCACCTGTTCTCGAAGCTGGAGTTGATAGAACCGGAGTTTCGCTTCTTTTTCGATGCCGATACTCCGACGCCGTCACACGCGTCCAGTTGCCGGACGGGCAGGTATTGGGGTTTGTGGGCCTTCATCCGCGACCGCCCCTCGCCTGGTCTCAGCCAACCACGATGCGGGATGCGCACGTACTTCAGGCAGCCTTAATGGCCAAAAATTGGGGCATCCCCACAATCGTTGCGGGCGATTTCAACGCAGTTCCCTGGGGCGTATTACGCGTCGCGCCATGCGGATCGGAAACCTTCTTGATCCGCGTATTGGCCGGGGGCTCTACCCGACCTACGACACCAACAGTTTGCTGATGTCCTGGCCACTCGACCAGATCCTGTTCCAGCCGCAGTTTACGCTAAAGGCTTTTGACACCCTGCCCGACTTCGGTTCCGATCACCGCGCCGTGACTGCCACCCTTTGCCATGACCCTGCAGCCGCACAGGACGCGCCGGAGGCGTCGGCAGACGACCTCTCTGAAGCACAGAGATCTCTTGAGGCTGCAAGAGAGGTTCAGTGACTTAAGAGGATGATCAGCCGCTGAAGCCGAAGTACCACACTGCCACCGGCACCGCCGACAGGAAGATGAGGGAAAGCACGACAAGCGCGCCGTCACGGGTCAACATGCCTGCCGCAAAGAGTGCGATCACCGCAGAAGCGATGGAGCCCGACGTTGGGATGATCTCCATGAACGGCATGAAGAGGGTCAGAGCAAGGATCAGGGAGAGCGGCAGCCAGAGCCATGGGCGATGGAAAAGGAACGTAAGCCGCGCCTTGAGAAACCGTTCCACGAAGCCGACAGGCTTGCGCAACCATCCAATCCCCTTGCAGAGCTTGGTCGTGGACATCCGACGGTGGGTGATGAAGCCTGGCAGCCACACGCAATCACGACCGATGATCATCTGAACGACCAGAATGAAAACAATCACCGCCACCGTCGCCGTGATGCCGGGAATGGCGCTCGCGGGCGATGTGGAGATCAACGAGAATACCAGCATGAGCGACGCAAAGGATTTGTGCCCGAGCTTTTCGATCACCTCCTGAATGGTGATGCTGTCGCCATGCGCCGAGCTTTCAAGCTGGTCCAGCACATCGCTAAGTGCGCGCGTGTTCTCCGTCATACTCGCTCCTTAGAAGCGTTCGCCGATCAGGCCAGGAAGTACACCGTTATTGCCCGTGGCCTGTCAAAGCGACGACGATCGCCGCTTCTTTCCCGCAACGGCAAGCAGGAGCTATAGTTCCTCAGTCCAAGCCTGCTCGAGGTTCTGCAGCCGCACTGCCCAGGTTTTAGTCTTTCCCCGGCAGTTTTACGTCTTCGTGCAGCGTCTCGCCAAGGTAGAGATCTTTTACAACCACATAAAGGACCACCGTGAGCGGCGTGCCGAGCAAGACCCCAAGCGGACCAAATAAGGTACCCAAAGCCACCAGGGCGAACAGCGTCAGAACCGGCGGAAGGTCTACCGTCCGTCGTTGAACGAGCGGCATGATGATGTTGCCTTCAATCTGCTGAACCAGAATGTAGAGCAGGAGCACCCACAAGACCGAGCTGCCACCTTCCGACAACGCGATCAGCAAAGCGGGAACGGCACTCAGGATAGGGCCCACGATCGGAACGAACTCGGAGACACCCGCCAGAAACCCCAAGGCTAACGCCGATGGCATTCCCAGGACATAAAGCCCCAAGGTGACGAGGACGCCAACCACCGTCATCGACACAAGCTGGCCCAGCAGCCATAGCCGCAGGGCCTCGCCGGAGTGGCCGAATGTGACGGAGGCGCGATCCCGCACACGCGGCGGAACGAGCCTGAGGATGCCCCGGCTGTACTGCTTGGGCCGCGCCGCGAGATAGATGCCTGCGGCCATGACAAGCAGCACGTTGGCCAGGACGCCCACAAGAGCCGAAGAATACCCCGCGACTTCCGCCACCAGGTTGCCCCCGCCGGCGAATTCCCCGGCACGGTCCTCAAGTCGTCCGTAAAGGCTATGTATCCCAATTCGTTCGCCAAGGCTGTTGATCATTTCCGGCAGGCGCTGAACGACAGTGGTGGCCTCGCTGACGATCTGGGCGCCGAGCAGGTATAAGAATCCGGCAACGATCAGGGCGAGCGCGAGCACGCAGATCACCAGCGACCAAGGGGCATCGATCGGCGTGTGATCCTCAATGACCTTCGCACCGCTGCGCAGGATCACGGCGGCGACGATCGCAGCGAAGAAGAGCAGAAGCACGCTCGAAAGCTGCCACAGGAGGAGCGCCCCCGAGATCACTCCACCCACGATCAGGCTTACTTTCAAGATTTTCAAACCCTCTGGCTTCGAACCCGTCTTGAATTTCTCCACCATGTCTTCCCCACCATCCTGGTGCATGTAATCCGCGCTGTTCGCCGCCATCCGGCGCCCGTTCCTGCACCGCACCAACCGGCGCGACAGCCGAAAGATCCAATAGATCCTCGGCATTTACCGCACGTTTCAACCCTCAGGCCGGTCATATCGGGGTGCCCACAAAGCATGGATGCACCAGATCCCCGCTAGGGCCTGTGGCCGTCCCCCTTGTTGCTCTCAACGTACGGAACAGAGGCGCTGACGGGTTGTCTCCGCACCGGCCTTCTGCCTCAACGTCCTACAACGCGCAGAGCTGCGCGATCTATCCCGATAGCTCAGCTCTCCGCCTCTGACCGGACATATCATTAGAACCTCGACTGTATCTGCTTCGTCATCTGCACTTGATACGCATCCGGGCCGGCCGGCAAATGCCCAGGCAGTGGAACAGATGCAATAAGAAGCTGTTCGCGAGCACATCGAATTCATGCGTGCGGTTTCAGTCACCGCGCCGTTGGAAAGAGACGATACCCTGCAGGCGGGCCACGCGGCTTAGGGCTAGCAACCACAAAGGATGAGCATGGACATCTGGATCGATCTCTCGACCACGACCCTCGGTGCCGGTTTCTTTGGCGCCGCCGCCGTGATCTTCTTTGCGGGGCTACGTATCACAAGGCTGGCGGATCGGCTGGCGGACCGCACCGGCTTCGGGGAGGCACTCATAGGCGCGGTTCTTCTCGGAGCAGCAACATCGCTCAGCGGCATCATCGTTTCGATCACCTCTGCTCTCGACGGCCGCGCCTCCCTCGCATTTTCCAACAGCGTGGGCGGAATCGCAGCTCAGACCGTCTTTCTTGCGGTGGCCGACGTGACCTACCGCAAGGCCAATCTCGAGCACGCCGCAGCAGATCTTGGCAATGTCTATCAAGGCCTGGTGCTGATGGGTCTCCTCGCATTGCCCCTGGTGGCGCTCACGACACCCGAGGTATCAATCTGGGCGATACATCCCGTCTCCTTCGCTATTCCCGTTGTCTACGTAGTAGGCTTGGTAACAAGCCGCACAGTGCGTGAGGAGCCCATGTGGAAGCCGGTCGCCACGGCAGCCACGCGCGAAGACAAGCCGGATAAGGAAGACGCCACCAGCCGAAGTGAAAGCACGGGCCGGCTCTTTTTGACCTTCGGCGCCTTGATGCTGCTTCTGGGGTTGGCAGGCTGGGTCATTGCCGGCACGGCCGGCGTACTCTCCGACCGGATGGAAATCTCGGAGACGCTCGTCGGCGCGCTTGCAACCGCCCTCGTGACGTCACTACCCGAACTGGTCACCACGATCACTGCAGTACGGCGTGGATCCCTGCAACTCGCGGTCGGCGGCATCATCGGTGGGAACACCTTCGACACGCTCTTCCTGACCGCTTCAGATTTCGCCTACAGAGAAGGATCCCTCTACCACGCAATCCACTCTTCCGATTTTTTCTGGATCGTCACGGCCATGCTCATGACATCGGTTCTCATTGCCGGGCTTATCCTGCGGCAGCGGCTTGGGCCGGGCCGGATTGGCGGAGAAAGCATCGCGCTACTCCTGCTTTATGGCGCCGCGGTAGCGGTTCAGGCTACGGTTTCGGGATGACAGGGACGGCCGCGGCTAGCGATGTCTGCAGCGGCACGCGTATGGAGGCAACAGGCGCAATTGCAGGCAAATACGAGAATGCTCCCTATGGCCGACATGGCGGCGCATAGCTGGCTTCAGAACTCCAGGTTGGATGTCCGACGACCTATTTCAACATCAATTCCCATGGCACCTTCTCGAAGGCGCTGACCTTCGACGATGTTGGTGGCGCCCTGCTGCCCCTCCTGATCCCCGGTCCGCTCTTGCTGCGAACACGACATCACCGATGGCTGGTGACCCGCTTGTGCAGCCTGCATGCGCACTTTCAGCACGCCGCGCCGGGGCAGGGCCTCAGAATGTGCCCATCATCGGACAAGACGGCGTTGCCGCGGCAGGATGAGACTGATGGAGCGTTCGCCCGCCTGGTCGGGCTAGAAGAGCGCGTCGAGCAGGTCGTCGTCGTCATTCGATACTTTGGCACTGATGGACACTGCGCCCTGCGCGCTCGTCCCGAATATCCGTGCATGCAGCTCCCGCTCTGGTGCCATCGTGTACAGCCGCAGGATACGATCACCGATTTCGCTCAAAGCCGTGTTGTCTCCGACGAAGATGGGGCTCTCGGAGACTGCAAGAAGGTCCGTGGCACACGCGTCCAGCACGTCTCCCAGTTCGGCATTAAAATCCAGCCGCGCGAGATGTGCAGCCGTCTGCTCTTCTGCCGAGTGGCTTCGTGTCGCCAGTTCGACAAGCCCGCCTTCCATCTTCTCCGCCGCCTGTCGAATATCGGTGAGGACATTGACCAGCCGCGCATCCAAGGAGCCGCCGGGCTCTGTAGAGTCCGTCGCACGCAAAAGTTCGGCGGCTTTCGCGAGGCTCTGCAGAGCTGTCAGGATTTTTCCCGCCGTCTCATCCAGGTGAGCGGAGAAATTGCGGAGTTCGGCAGCAACGACATTGATCGCCTTGCCGTTCTCGCCAACGCGACCGCAACGCAGATTGGTGTTGAGCGCCATATAATGGATGTCCGTGCGGACGAGTTGCACGACGCCGATACCCTGCGTGAGTTCCGCAACCGTTTCTGCCGTCCCTCTGCTGATGTCGGAGGCCTCTCCTGCAACCGTTTCGACGTCACGGACGGCCGCGCGAGCTTCGGAAATCGCCTGCTCCAGCCCGCGCAGAAGATGTGCGTTCTCCCCTTCGCGGCCTTCGGCCATCAGCCGGCGCAGCGCCCCGATCTCCTGGAGGTCGGCTTGGAAGCTTGCCACCGTGGCCACGATCTTCTTCGTTTCCCGCTTGAAATCCGATGAGCACTGTTCGAGCTGGAGCGATACCAGCTGCCGCACGGCAGTCGCCAAAAGCTGCTGTTCCGCCTCCGGGAGGGAAGGAGACACTTCGTCGAGAATAGCGATGGCGGATTGGCAGTGTTCGATGCGCTGTCGCGTTGCATCGCCGATCTGCATGGCGGAAAGGGTGGAGCCAAGCTTGGTCTGGATACGCCCGGTAACCACCTTCACGCTTGCAGCGTGGGCTGCAAGCTGCCTGCGGTGATCGGCGATCGTTCTCTCTCCATCCGCCAGGTTGGAAACGATGGCCGGAATGGTGTCGTTGTAACTTTGCAGGATCCCTTCGCCTCTGTTGATGACAGGTCCCAGCCCGGTGCCCAGCCTGTCCAGTTTGTTCGACAGCTCGTCCACCTGCTGTCGGCCATCTCCGATACGCTGCAGGATCTCTTCGGCAAAACCGGCGAACTCCGGTACGCCGGCGCCGGTGATCTTGGCTGTCACGGCAAAGGTCCGCAGGTAGCGCAAAGTTTCTTGCATCTGCGCCATCTGGGGCCTCAGGGCCTGCTGTGACGACAGGATGGCGCTGAAGCTCTCCTGCCGGCCCACCTCGACGTTTGTTAGCGTGGCGAGTCGACCGATCGTCGTTTGGAGCTCCGCCGTCGTCTGCTCGGCGGTATCGGCGTCGAGTGACGTTGTGAGATCGTCCAGTGAGCGGACCAGACCATTCAGCACCTCCAGAATGGCAAGCACCGCATTTCCGCCTTCGAGAAAGCGCTCCTCGATGCGGCTTCGCGCATTCTCCAGATGCTGGACGACCGAAACAAGATCGGCCTCAGGTAGGTTCGCCGTTGGCATTTTGAGTGCAGTCGCTGCCACTTTTCCTCGCATCGGTGACGGGCGCCACCTTCATGTCGGACGATCGCTCGTCTGTTTCTTTCTGGGCCAGCAGCGGCGCGGCGACAGCGTGTCCCAGAGATGAGCATCACCCTCTACCAGCGAAGGTTAACTCGTCGACAATCGGGGAGGGGAAGCGATGGAGGTGGTTAATGACTAGCTGGCGAAGCACTACGAAATCCCACGTCCCATAAGTCCCTCGTGAGAAGTGAGCGAAGAAAGTTAGAACTGCCTTAATAATGATGACTCACTCTCTCAGGCGAAATCTCATGCCGCCGTTCAGGCGATCGGATGCCAAAAGATGCCTTTTCCAGAGCCCGCCATCCACCATCTCGCGCTGCCCGACAACCTTACCGTAAGAGGCGCCGCAGAGGTCAAGGATCTACTGCTTCGCTCTCTCAAGGATCACGCGGCGACGGAAGTCGATGTTCCCGATTATGCGCCCGTTGATCTGAGTCTCGTCCAGATCCTTGAGGCGGCGCGGATCAGCTTTGCTGAGGAGGGCAAGCTGCTCTCGCTCGCTAGACCCGCCGGCGCTTCAGTGCTGGCTGTGCTCGAACGCGCCGGCATCACCAACAGCATGAACGCCAGCGACAAGCATTTTTGGCTCCACCAGGGAGAAACGCAGTGACGGCCAGCATCCTGACAGTAGATGATTCCGCCAGCATCCGGCTGACGACCCGCGTGGCACTGAGCAATGCGGGCTACACCGTAACGGAAGCGGTGGACGGGCAGGATGGGCTGGCAAAGCTCAATTCCGGGCAGTTCGACATGATCGTCACCGACCTCAACATGCCAAACATGGATGGCCTGACGATGATCCGCGAACTGCGCAAGCTGCCGGCCCATACCGGCGTTCCCGTGATCTTCCTGACCACGGAATCCGATGCCGAGATGAAGCAGCAGGCCAAGGCGGCAGGCGCGACCGGCTGGTTGACGAAGCCTTTCGACCCGGAAAGCCTGGTCAAGATCGTCCGCAAGGTCCTCGGCCGATGAGCTTTCCCGATCCGATCGCGGTCTTCAGGACGGAGGCGGCGGAGCTCCTCGAGCAGATCGAGGCGGGTTTGCTCGACCTCAACGTGAACCCAGGGGACAAGGATCAGGTGGATGCGGTCTTTCGGGGCTTGCATACGCTGAAGGGTTCCGGCGCCATGTTTGGCTTCGACGCCCTTGCCGCCTTCACTCACCACTGCGAGAGCGCCTTCGACCGCGTACGCAAAGGAGAGGTTCCGGCAACCCAGGATCTCGTCGCCGCGGTGCTCGAGGCAAAGGACCATATGCGCCTCCTGGTTGATACCCCGCTTGGCGACCATGAGGCGATGAGCGAGGCGTTGCTGACCAATCTGCGCCGCGCAGTGGAAGGCGCCGGTGCTCCAGCCAAGGCCGAAGGCCCGCAGGAAAGGCGCTATTCCATCCACTTTTCGCTGCCCCGGGACGCCATGGCGAACGGCACCAATCCGCTCGGGCTGCTCGACGAACTGCGTGAACTCGGTGACTGCCGGATCATCGCCGATCGGTCCGCCATTCCCGCGCTCGGCACACTCAACCCGGTCGATCTTCACCTGTCCTGGACGGTGGAACTCGCCACGACAGAACCGCGGTCTGCCATCGACGACGTCTTTATCTTTGTCATGGACGACATGCAGATCGAGGTGATCGAGCTCCAGGACGAGCCGCGCGTTCCCGATGCTCCAGCTGCCGATCCGACGGTGGCCGTACCCGAACAGGCGGCCGCTGCTGCAAAACTCCCTGCGAAAGGTTCCCCGACGGTCGATGCGAAATCCGCCAAGGCAGCCGAGAATGTTCGAGTTCCGGCGGAGCGGCTGGACGAACTGATGGACCGCGTCGGCGAGTTGGTCATCGCGCAGTCGCGCCTCAGCCAGCTTGCAGGCGGCAGCGGCGATCTACAGCTTCGCGCTGTCTCTGAGGACGTGGAGCGGCTGTCCGGCGAACTGCGGGATACGATGATGGTCCTGCGCATGGTTCCCGTGACGCAGCTTTTCGGTCGTTTCCGGCGGTTGGTCCACGACCTGGCCAACGAAACCGGCAAGATGATCGACCTGGTCACTGAGGGAGAAACCACTGAGGTCGACAAGAGCGTCATCGAGCGGCTCGCCGACCCGCTGATCCATCTCGTGCGCAACTCATGCGACCACGGGCTGGAACCTGCCGATGAGCGTCGCGCCGCCGGAAAGCCGGAGGCCGGCAAGATCTTCCTCTCTGCTCGCCAGCAGGCCGGCGAAGTGATCATCACCATCAAGGACGACGGGCGCGGGATCGACAAGGACAGGGTCCGCGCAAAGGCCGAGTCCTCCGGCTTGATCGCGGCCAATGCCAGCCTGTCGGACCAGGAGCTCTACCAGCTGATCTTCCAGCCGGGCTTCTCCACGGCCCAGCAAGTGACCAATCTTTCCGGACGTGGCGTCGGCATGGATGTCGTCAAGCGCACCATCGATGCGCTGCGTGGCACGATCAATGTCGTCAGCCGCCCAGGCCAGGGCTCGGAAATCTCGCTGGCCATCCCGCTGACGCTCGCCATCATAGACGGGCTTCTCGTGCGGGTCGGCTCCGGCCGCTACGTCATCCCCCTGTCGGCCGTCGAGGAATGCCTCGAGCTGTCGGTCGAGGAGGATATGCGCTCGCGGGGGCGCAGCTTCATCTCGCTGCGCGACAGCCTGGTGCCCTTCATCCGGCTGCGGGATCTTTTCCGCACCGGCACGACGCCTGATCCCTTCCAGAAGGTGGTGGTGATCTCGACCGGCTCTGAGCGTGTCGGCTTGGTGGTCGACCAGATCATCGGCGACCACCAGACGGTAATCAAGAGCATGTCGAAGCTCCACCACGACGTCGGAACCTTCTCCGGCGCAACCATCCTCGGGGACGGCAATGTCGCCCTCATTCTCGACGTCGGCCATCTGGTCTCCGAGGGACAGCAGCAGGAGGCGCACTTGCGGGCAGCGGGATGAGCGAAGCAGCAGCCAGAACACTTCCCGACACCCTTTGGGACGGCCGCGAAGAAATTGAAGTCGTCACCTTCGATATCGCGGGAGAGGTCTTCGCACTCGAAGCGGCGGCCGTTCAGGAAATCCTCGATCTCCTGCCGGAAACCTCGGTGCCCGGCGCCAAGGCCTTCGTTGGCAGCGTGATCAACTTCCGCGGCAAGGTCATTCCGCTGGCGGACATCCGACTTGCTTTCGGGATGGAGGCCACGCAGCCCACCATCGACAGCCGGATCGTCGTCATCGAGCTCGACATCGAGGGCGAGCCGACCCTCACCGGTATCCGGACCGACAAGGTTCACGAAGTGACGACCCTGGTGCGCAGCGCCGGCGAGCCACCTCCCAGCGTCGGCATGCGCTGGCGACCCGATTTCATCGACTGCCTGGTCAAGCGGGGAAGCGATTTCATCATCCTCCCGAACCTTCAGGCGATCTTTTCTGCCAATCACGAGCACCGAAACATCGGCTCCAGCACCATCTAGTCCGAAAAGGCAAACTCCATGCGCGCCACGATCAAGTTCAAATTGGGAGCCGCCTTCGGCTTCGTCATTCTGATGCTGCTGGCCACCGCCGGCTATGCGATCTTCAGCCTAAGCAGTCTCAATCAAACGCTGAACAGCGTCATCCAAGGGCCGGTGGAGCGTTTGAGGCTGGCGCAGGATCTGAGTATCGAGCAGTTGCAGCAAATCCGCCAGCAGAAGAACCTGTTGATGGCGTTGAACGCGCAGGAGATGCAGGATTACATAGCCAAGAGCGATCAGGCCCGCGCCGAGTTTGATAATGGGTTGAAGAGCGTACTGGAGCTTGCGACGGAACAGGGGATGGTTCTCTGGAACAAGGTCGCAGAAATCACCCGGGACTTCCGCAATCAGGACGACCGCATTCGCTCCCTGATGCTTGCCGGAAACGCCGCCGCTGCAGCCCAGATCTCCGCGGGCGCAGCTCGCACCGCCACAAACGAGATCGATACACTTCTTACCGAGGTCGTGAACCTTGAACAGACGCGTCTCCGTGAGGCAGAGGTTAGCACCGACGAAAGCTACGCGCAGACACGGATGATCATGATCATCGTCGCGGCGACTGCTCTCCTCACCGCAATCGTTTCCGCCGTCTGGATCGCCATCAGCATCAATCGGGGCCTGCGAAATGCCACCGAGGCTGTGCAGAAGGTGGCCGAAGGCGACCTTACCCGCTTCGCCGACATCACGAGCCGGGACGAAATCGGCGACATGCTGGGCTACGTGAACACGATGATCGAACGCCTTCGTGGGGTCGTCGGAGACGCGCTTGCTGCGTCGGACAATGTGTCCTCTGGCAGTCAGGAGCTCTCGTCGAGCTCGGAAACGCTGAGCCAGGGCGCGACCGAACAGGCGTCTGCCGCCGAGGAGGCCTCCGCGTCAATGGAGCAGATGGCTGCCAACATCAAGCAGAATGCCGACAACGCTGCCCAGACGGAGAAGATCGCCCGCCAGTCGTCGCGCGACGCCGAGACCTCCGGTCAGGCCGTCAACCGTGCGGTGGGCGCAATGCGGACCATTGCCGAGAAGATTTCGATCGTGCAGGAAATCGCCCGCCAGACCGACCTTCTGGCGCTCAACGCCGCGGTTGAGGCCGCCCGTGCCGGCGAGCATGGGAAGGGTTTTGCGGTCGTCGCTTCGGAGGTTCGCAAGCTGGCGGAACGGTCGCAGGCGGCCGCCGCCGAGATCAGCACGCTGTCGGGCGAAACCGTTCAGGTTGCGACCGAAGCGGGCGAAATGCTGAACCGTCTGGTGCCGGACATCCAGAAGACAGCCGAACTGGTTGCCGAGATCTCGGCGGCCTGCCGCGAGCAGGATATCGGCGCCTCCCAGATCAACGAGGCGATCCAGCAGCTCGACAAGGTGACCCAGCAGAACGCCGGTGCTTCGGAAGAGATGTCTTCGACGTCCGAAGAACTCGCCTCGCAGGCAGAGGAATTGCAGGCATCAATCGCCTTCTTCCGGGTCGACGCGGGCGCAAGGGCGGAAAAACAGGCCTCTCCGGCTCCACTCAAGGCCGCTGCGAAACCGTCCGCCCGCCCGGTTGTCCGTCCGGTGGCCAAGGCACAAAAGCTGGATCATCCGGTCGCCGCACAGCAGGCTCGCGCCAAGGGCTTTGCGCTCGACATGTCGATGGGTGGACCGGACGCCGACGACGTCCACTTCCGCGAAAGCGCCTGACACAGAAGACCCTGGGCCGATCGGCCCAGGGGACCAGACGCATGTAAGTGTTTGGCACTCCGACCCGGTCGGAAAATGCAGAAGAGTGAATGGATCGTTCTTCTTCGCTTGTTCCGCTTCTTCGAGGGTAGTCCTGAAGAAGCATTAATGACACCCTCATCTGAGGAATAAGGCTATGCGATTGACGATCAAACTGAAGCTGGCGCTGGCGTTCGGCTTTCTCATTCTTGTTGTCTGCTCATCGGCAGGGTTGGGCATATACGAGATGCAGCAGATGAATGCCCTGCGAAACGAGCTCATTGGAGGCCCGATCCAGCAGGACGATCACGCCAATGATATCGCCGCCGCCTTTGACGGCCTCGGTCTTGCTGAAGGTGACCTCCTCCTGGCCAACACGCGGGAACGGCTGGAGAAGGCCAAAGCGTTGATCGAAGCAGAACGTCAGGCATTCGAACAGGCTATGAACGAAGGTGCGAAGGATGCACCGGAGGCGTTCAAGCCGAAGTGGCAAGCAATCCGCGACTTCTGGGATGACTACCTCACCATCAACAAAAGGGTGATCTCTCTTGTTGATCAAGGCCTACGAGATGCGGCGCTGGAGGTGAACCAGACTGAAGGTGCGGCCGCCAGCGAGAAGCTGGATGCCCTAACGGAAGACCTCGCTGCTCAGACGGAGACGGCCATCCAGGAATCCGATCTTGCGGCGGATGCGGCCTTCGATTCTGCCTTCTATCTCTTAATTACACTCGCGGCGGCCGCCTTAGTGCTGGCAACCGCGGCCGCCTTCTGGATCACGCTCGGAATAAACCGCGGCCTTTCGAACATCCGTCGCGTGGCCGACGCCGTCGCGGTCGGTGACCTTGAGCAGACGATCGAGATCAAGACCAACGACGAGATCAAGGATGTCGTCGACACCATCAACGTCATGACCGGCAACCTGCGCAACACCGCCAACCTTGCGGATCAGATCGCGGGCGGCGACCTCACGGTTACGCCGAAGCCCCTTTCGGAAAAAGACGTCCTGGGCCTTTCGCTGCAGAGCATGGTCGAGCGCTTGCGTCTGGTCGTTGCCGACGCGCTTGCTGCGTCGGACAACGTGTCCTCCGGCAGTCAGGAGCTCTCGTCGGGCTCGGAAACGCTGAGCCAGGGCGCGACCGAACAGGCGTCGGCCGCCGAGGAGGCTTCGGCCTCCATGGAGCAGATGGCTGCCAACATCAAGCAGAATGCCGACAACGCTGCCCAGACGGAGAAGATCGCCCGCCAGTCGTCACGCGACGCGGAAACCTCCGGTCAGGCCGTCAACCGTGCGGTGGGCGCAATGCGGACCATCGCCGAGAAGATCTCGATCGTGCAGGAAATCGCCCGCCAGACCGACCTTCTGGCCCTCAATGCCGCGGTTGAGGCCGCCCGTGCCGGCGAGCATGGGAAGGGTTTTGCGGTCGTCGCTTCGGAGGTTCGCAAGCTGGCGGAACGGTCGCAGGCGGCCGCCGCCGAGATCAGCACGCTGTCGGGCGAAACCGTTCAGGTTGCGACCGAAGCGGGCGAAATGCTGAACCGTCTGGTGCCGGACATCCAGAAGACAGCCGAACTGGTTGCCGAGATCTCGGCGGCTTGCCGCGAGCAGGATATCGGAGCGTCCCAAATCAACGAGGCGATCCAGCAGCTCGACAAGGTGACCCAGCAGAACGCCGGCGCTTCGGAAGAAATGTCTTCAACGTCCGAAGAGCTCGCCTCGCAGGCGGAAGAGTTGCAGGCATCGATCGCCTTCTTCCGGGTCGACACCGGCAGCATGAAGAGCCAGCGGCCAGCAGCCCTGCAGAGCCCCTCGAAGCCGGGGAGGGCGCCCGCGTCACGGACCGCCTCGCACACGGTCGCTGCGCAGCAGTCGCGCGTGAAGGGCTTTGCGCTCGACATGTCCATGGGCGGTCCCGACGCCGACGACGCGGACTTCCGGGAGAGTGCATGACCATGGCCGGCACATCCGCTGAACTTCAATTCGTAACCTTCAGTCTCGGCAGTGAGCTCTTCGCCGTGCCCGTGGGAGTGGTAAGGGAAATCCTGGACCACGAGGACGCCTTCAAGATCCCGCATGGACCGGACTATCTGCTGGGTCTTCGCGACGTACGCGGACAGGGCGTACCGGTGATCGACCTGCGCCTGCGGCTCGGAATGAGGGCGACGGTGAAGACCCCGCACACCCGCATTCTCGTGCTGGACGTACCGATCGGGGACAAGGTCCTGGCGCTCGGGCTCGTCGCCGACAGGGTCTATGAGGTGGTGCCGTTCCGGCAGGAACAGATAGAGGCGGCGCCCGACATCGGTATCCGCTGGCGCTCCGATTATATCGCAGGCGTGGTGCGGCGCGACCAGAGCTTCGTGGTCATCGTGGATCTCGCCCGGCTGTTCTCTGATGCCGGGCCTGCTCTCTCCGGTGTCGCACCGGACGTCCGCGTCGCCTGATCGGAGACAGTGCATTGAGTATTGCGTTGAAGAACCAGCCCCTCGACGACCGGCTAAGCCGGCGGAATTTCGAGCGACTGGCGAAATACATCTACGACTACAGCGGCATCAAGATGCCGCCCAACAAGGTGACCATGCTTGAGGGGCGGCTGCGCCGGCGGCTGCGGGTCGTCAAAGTGGACAGCTTCGACGCCTATTGCGATTACCTGTTCGAACAGGGCGGTCTCGCGGACGAATCGGTTCACCTCATCGATTCGGTAACAACCAACAAGACAGACTTCTTCCGCGAGCCCCGGCATTTCGACTACCTCGTCGAACGGGGGCTGCCTGACATCCTTCAAACCTTCGGCGATAAGCGGATCAGGGCGTGGAGCTCTGCCTGTTCGACGGGGGCGGAGCCTTACACCATGGCGATGGTGCTTGCCGATCACCTGGCTGCTTCCGCGCCGGAGCGCGACTTCTTTGTGCTGGCGACGGACCTTTCCACGGAGGTGCTGCAGACGGCGCACAAGGGGATCTACAACGCTGACCTCCTACAGCCCGTGCCCCCGGCGATGATGCAGAAACACGTCATGCGCTCGGCACATCGACAGCGCAATGAGGTGCGCATCTCGCCGCGCCTGCGTTCGCGCGTCGGCTTTGCCCGGCTCAACCTGATGGACGCGTCCTACCCGGTAGGCGACCTGATGCACATCATCTTCTGCCGCAACGTGATGATCTACTTCGACAAGCCGACCCAGCAGCGGGTGCTGTCACGCCTCTGCGATTGTCTGATCCCAGGCGGATACCTTTTCATCGGCCATTCGGAGACCGTGTCCGGGCTAGACCTGCCGCTTCGACAGGTTGCCAATACCATCTTCAAGCGCGTGTAACCCTATGTTCAAGAAGACCCGGGTGCTGATCGTCGATGATTCCGCCAGTGTCCGGCAAACGCTTGCCGCCGTCTTGGCGGCGGACCCGGAGATCGAGGTAATCGGTGCCGCCAACGATCCCTTCATGGCGGCGCGGAAGATCCGCGAGGAAATCCCGGATGTCATCACGCTCGATGTCGAGATGCCGCAGATGGATGGTATCACCTTTCTGCGCAAGTTGATGAGCCAGCACCCCATTCCTGTCGTGATGTGCTCGTCGCTGACGGAGGCGGGGTCGCAGACGCTGATGCAGGCGCTGGAAGCGGGAGCCGTGGATGTGATCCTCAAGCCGAAGATCGGCGCTGCAGACCATCTGGCGGAATCGGCCGAACGCATTCGCACGGTGGTGAAGTCGGCCGCGCGGGCCGAGGTTGGCAAGCTGCGTCGCTACAAACAAGGCGAAGCCGCCAGCACAAGGCTCACCGCAGACGCAGTTCTTCCGCCGCCGCGTGCCGGTGCTATGGCAAAAACGACCGAGATGGTCGTCTGTGTCGGTGCCTCGACAGGCGGGACGGAGGCACTGCGCGAAATGCTGGAGGCGCTGCCGGCCAATGCCCCTGGCATGGTGATTGTCCAACACATGCCGGAGAAGTTCACGGCAGCCTTCGCCAACCGCCTGAACGGTCTATGTGCCGTGGAGGTCAAGGAAGCCACGGACGGCGATGCGGTTTTGCGCGGGCATGTTCTGATTGCGCCGGGCGGCGAGAAGCACACGCTGCTGGAACGCCGCGGTGCGCGCTACGAGGTTTGCGTGCGCAGCGGTCCTCTCGTCAGCCGTCACCGCCCCTCGGTAGATGTCCTGTTCCGATCCGCTGCGCGGTCGGCCGGTGCAAATGCGATGGGAGTGATCATGACGGGCATGGGCGACGACGGCGCGCGCGGCATGCTGGAGATGCACGAGACCGGTGCGTTCACGGTCGCACAAGACGAGGCAACGTCTGTCGTGTTCGGCATGCCCAAGGAGGCGATCGCGCGCGGCGGGGTCAACAGGGTCATCCCGCTGGAGCAGATCGCTCGTGAGATCCTTGCGGCAGACCGCCGTCGTTAGCCGAGGTCGCGCTGGCTATCTACTCTTCGCGTCAAAAGATGAGCATCAGCAACAGGACTACCACGATCAACCCGATCAGGAAGATCGCGCCGATTGTTCCGCCTATGAATTTCAACATATGTCCTCTCCTTTCGCTGTCCACTGGAACGGGACGGTCGATGGCAGATTTGACGTCCCTTGGGACAAAGCGCTGAGCCCCAAGAGGTTCCGCGCTGGCGTTGTCGTAGACATGCGCCGGTTGACGTGTCGCAGTGATAGCCGTCGTCAGTTGCGAAAAACGGTACAGGCGCCGCCGGCAGCCTTGATCTGTGAACAGAGCGCCTGTGCCTGGGCTCGTGTCTCGCGGCCGATGCGCGCGGCGTAACGTGTTCGATAGCCGAAATTGCCGCGGGTCTGCGGGATGATCAGCGGTTGCTCGTTCCTGAACTGAGGCGGCAACTGGGCCACCGCGCGAGCAAACAGCCGCTGTGCCACGTCCGGCTTGAGATGCGCCGCCAGTTGTACTCCCCAAGGTGCCGCCTGAGCGTCTGCCATGGTCGTGGTGGGTGACAGTCGACGGGTCTCGGCCAGCGCGACGCAGCTTTCCAGGAACGCCTTGTCTTTGGCGAGAGCCGGGGCCGCCGGCTCGGGTGGCTGTCTGATCCATTGCTCTACCGGATGGCCGGTGATGGCGAGGACATAGGCGCGCGTTTCCAGAGGCAGCGAGCCTCCGGCCAGAAAAGATGTGAGGCGGGCCTCGCCGGCGTTATAGGCCGCCGCCGCCAGGCCATAGCCGCCGAAGCGGTCGTGAAGTTCGCGCAGGTAGGTCGCCGACGCTTCAAGGGCAGCCAAAATGTCGAAGCTGTCGCTGAGGCCTCGCAGCTTCGCCGTCGCTGGCATGAACTGCGCGATGCCCTCTGCCCCCTTGGGGCTGACCGCATGAGGCCGGAAAAGGCTTTCGCGCCAGATCAGTCGTGCGAAGAACTCCGCAGGCACGTCCCGGGTCCTCGCGAAATATCCGATGCCGGCGCAGAGATCCTGGTTAAAACTGTCCGTGCGAATGCAGAGCCGCTGCCCGGAGGATGGGTCTGTCCAGGACGACAGACAACCCACCTGGTTGTCGCGGGGCCCCGGATACCCTGCCACATCTTCGGCGTCGGCCTGCGAGACTGTTGCGCCTAGAAAAAGAAAAAGAGCAATGCGCTTCATCGGCCGGACGTGACGATCGTTGGGAGTTCCTTCAAAGGTGAGGTAGCGGCTCCTTCAGAAAAGGGAAGCTCTCGTTTGAGAAGCTTCCCGCGGTCGGTGTCTCCGGGCCTCTGCGGCTGCGCTGGATTAGCGTCCCGCCAGAAGTTCCTCGCAATAGCTCGGGCCATTGGCGCCCTGCCGGTCGGCAGTGATGCGGATCTTGCGGATGACGTAGTTCTCGTCGACCGTCAGTTGTGCCGCGCAGCTTACGTTTGCGGTGCGACCGTTCTGCAGCTTGATGCGCTGGTAGCCACCCCGCCAGTTGTAAAGCGTAGTTGCTCCTGCCGGCGTATCGCTGAGGGGAGGGCTGTACCTGGCAAAGAAGATGCCGGCGGATTGTCCCACCCAGCGCGCCTCGATGGGGTCTGCGGGCATGCCGGCGGTGGTGCAGGCGGAAAGGGCGACGGCAAGTGTGGCAGTCGCTTGAATGGTGCGGAGGTTCATGTCTCTGAAACCCTGTTTGAGAAGGCCTTCGGCTCTTGCTTTCGCCTAGCAGATTCCCGGGTGCCGTCGCAGGTGGTGAAGTCGGCGTACCGCAAAAAATGCTGACCGCCGCTTTTATGCCACGCCTTTCCCAGAGCCTCGGCCACCCCCTCTAAAACGCTGTCAGAGACAAGGGATTCCGTCTTGCCGAACCGCATCCTCTGGTCTATAGAGGCGCCGCTGGTCACGGAGTGTAGCGCAGTCTGGTAGCGCACCACGTTCGGGACGTGGGGGTCGCAAGTTCGAATCTTGCCACTCCGACCAGCCAATCCAATACCGTCGCCCTGTTTTAAACTACTTCCGGTATCGGCTGCGGTTGTTTTGGCTGTGCTTGCGCGGTTGGCGCGGCGAAATCTGCCAGTCTTTTGTGCCCTCTTTCCCTCAGGTTGAGGCACCGCTGAATTACCGGCGGATCCGTCGTGCCAGGAGGCCGTGCTGTGACCGCCCTGTCCTAGGCGACGGCGGTTGCTACGGCGTGTCGTTTGTGCTCGCGGAGCCTCCAGATGGCAATGCTGCCGAAGCAGAAGAACGAGCCGGTTGCAGTCGCAATCGCAAAGACGACCGCCTGTTCCGGCGAGAGACGCTCCAGCATGATCGCGAACACAAACGGTGCGAGCGCGGACGAGGTCTGTCGCGCCGCCGTGATCCATCCAAGCCGCGCGCCGTAGCCCGTCCGACCGAAGAGCTCCAGCGGCAGAGTTCCGCCAACGATGCTGGCCAGGCCCGATCCCAGGCCAAACAGGATCGCGAAGGCGGCAAGACCGGCCGCCCAAGGTGCCGTCGCAAGCAAGGCGCCACCCGCGACAACCAGCAGGCCCGCAGACAATGTGGCCAGGAGCGTCTGCGACAATCGCCCCCCGAAGATCATGTTGAGAAGGCGGCTAGCCACCTGGGAAGGCCCAAACAGCGTTGTGACGAAAAGGCCGAGGCTGCCGGCGCCGATGGCCCCCATCAAGGGCACCATGTGCACGAGGATCGCCGACAGGACGAATCCTTCGAGGGCAAAGCCGGCCAGCATGACCAGGAAGACCCCGTTGGGTGCCGGCGGTCGTCCTCCGATCGCAGCCGGCGCGGTTTCGCCTCCGGACTTGCGGCCAGGACGGGTCAATGTCGCGACCCAGACATGAACGGGGAGGCAGACGATCAGGTTCAGGAGGGCGAAGCATCCGTAGATCAGCCGCCAGTCCATCATCGCCTGCAGCCCCGACGTGAGAGGCCAGAAGAGGGTGGAGGCGAATCCGGCAATCAGCGTCAGGTGGGTAATGCTGCGCTGCGCACTGCTGCCTCCGACCTGAACGATCGCCGCGAAGGCTGTGCTATAAAGCACAAAGGCTGATGCGAGCTCCATGGCGATAAGGGCAACCGAGAAAAGCCAGATGTTGGTGGAGAGAGCGGCGGCCGCAAGCGCGATCGCGGCGGCGACGGAGCCGGGTGCCAGCAGTCGGCCGGCGCCCTTTGCGTCCGCCCAGCGGCCGGCGCGCGGCGCCAGGGCGCCGCCGGCCAAGAGCGCCCCGGACAGGAGTCCGAAGATCAGATCTTTGGAGACACCGAAATCCGCAGCGATTTCCGGAGCGAGCACGCCGAAGGAGTAGTAGAGTGTGCCGTAGCCAATGATCTGCGTCGCCCCCAACGCCCAGATCAGCAGCGCCGGCGCCTTGTCTTCGCTCATTCGGCCGGTTCCAGACTGGGTTCCTTGGCTGTGGACCCGCAGCCGCAGCCGCTTTTCCCTTCCGCCTTCGCCGCGAGATCAGCCTGGCAGCAGGCCTCGGCTTCGATTGGGGCCGGGCCCCCGCAGCATCCTGCCGAGGAGCCTGACTGGTCGCTGGCGTTGCCCGCGCTGCAGACGCCGGTTTCGGGCAGAACGAGATGGACCTCACGGGCAGCCTTCACGTCTCCGGCCAATTCCGCAGCGACCGACCGCACCTGTTCGTAGCCGGTTGCCATCAGGAACGTCGGCGCACGTCCATAGGACTTCGAGCCGACGATGAAGAAGCCGCGCTCCGGTTGCATCAGTTCCATGACGCCGTGCGGCGGAACGGTGCCGCAGGAATGAACATTTGGGTCGATCATCGGCGCCAGCAGGCGAGGAGCCTCCACGGCAGGATCAAGGTCCAGCCGGAGCTCCCGCAGTATGTCGAGGTTTGGCCGGGAACCGGTGGTCACGATGATCCTGTCCACCGTCACGCGCACCGGCACGCCGTCCTGCAGTGCCTCGACCTCCACACGATCGCCGGAACGTCGGAGGGACTGAATCGCAAGCGGCGCCAGAAGCTGTACGCGCCCGCTTTCAATCGCGCGGGAAGCCGCCAGCCCGAGATTTCCGCGGGCTGGTAACTGGTCGTTAAGACCGCCGCCCAGGAGACGCTCCATCCGATTTCGCCGAAGACCCCAAAGAACCCGTGTTTGCGGCGCATGTTCCTGAACCTCCATCAGGCCAACCACGGCATTGATCGCCGAATGGCCGCTCCCGACCACCAGTACCGTGGCGCCGGCATAGTCGGCTCTGTTGCGTCCGCTGACATCGGGGATGCCATAGGTAATCTTGTCAGTCAGCTGACGCTCGCAAGGGACCGGCAGACCGTCGATCCCGAGCGGGTTCGGGCTGTCCCACGTGCCGGATGCATCAAGGACCGCACGAGCGGTGATCCTCCGCTCGTTTCCATCCGCATCCTCGAACCGGATGACGAAGGGCGCCTGGCCGCGCCCCCCATCGGACAGCTTGTCCAAGCCTTGACGCGTAACAGACGTGACTGTTGCGCCGTAGACGGTGTTGACGGAAATCTGCGGCACGCCGGCAAGGGGCTTGAGATAACGGGTGATGATCTCATCGCCGGTGGGGAGGGCCTCCATGTCCGGCTCCTTCCATCCTGCTGCCGACAGGAGGGCGGCGGCGGAGGAGTCGATGATGTAGCGCCAAGGTGAGAACACCCGAACATGGCTCCAATCCCGCAGCGAGGACCCCGCCGAAGGACCCTTCTCCAGGATCATGGGGCGGATGCCACGGGCAATGAGATGCGCAGCCGCGGCCAGTCCGACAGGGCCTGCGCCGATTACGCCGACCGGAAGTTCTGAATTCTGCTCCATGCCATTTTCCTTCCATATTATTAGAAAATTGGAAATAAAAGTCATGCCAAGGCGGTTACGTATCTGCGGCCTCCGAAGCACGAGTTGGCGTGTCCTCACAGCGACCGTCGGCACAACATTCGTCGGCCAGATAGCCGATGAGGTTGGACATTGCCCGGTAGTTGGCGCGGCAGATGAGCGTCGTGCCGTTGCGCTCCTGGGTGATCAGGTTCGCGTCCAGCAATTTCTTGCAGTGGTGCGAGAGGGTGGAAGCCGGAATTTCCAGCCTTTGCTGAAGCCCCCCCACCGGAAGGCCATCGATACCGGCCCGCACCAGCATCCGGTAGATTCGGAGACGGGTCGGGTTGCCGAGAGATTCCATCTGAGATGCAGCTATTTCGAGGTTCATGGAAATAGCTAACTCTGCAGTGGTGTCTCTGTCAACGCTATTTCGACAGAATTCGAAATAATGGCTGCGAGTCGGATTGCGAGCCGCTCTATCGATCCCGCCCGATCAGGCGAGACCGCAGCGCATTGGAGATCCCATCGAACAGGAAGACCACAAGCAGGATGAGCAGCACCATGTAGGCGACGTTTTCCCAGTCGGAATTGGTCCTCATCGCCTCCCAAAGCTTCAGACCGATTCCACCGGCGCCAACCGCGCCGATGATGGTGGCGGACCGGGTGTTCGATTCCCAAAAGTAAAGGGCCTGGGACGCGAAGACCGGCATGACCTGGGGGACCACACCATAACGCTGCACGGTCACCGGCGGCGCGCCCACGGAACGGACGCCCTCGCGCTGCTTGTCGTCGATGTTCTCCAGCGCCTCGGCATAGAGCTTGCCGAGCGTTCCCGTGTCCGTGAAGAAGATGGCGGAGATCCCGGCCAGTGGTCCAGGGCCGAAGGCCCGCGTGAAGAACAGCGCCCAGATCAGCATGTCCACGGAGCGTAGGAAATCGAACAGGCGCTTGGTCAGCTGGTTCGCCGGCCGGTTGCGGAAGATGTTACGAGCGGCAATGAAGGAAAGGGGGAAGGCGACGATCATTGCAAACAAGGTGCCGATGAAGGCCATGACGATGGTCTGCAGGAGCTTCGTCCAGACGTCGAGATGCTGCCAGGACGGGTTGTAGAGGATGTCGTTCCAGGCCAGCGACAGATTGCTTTGCGTCGGATCGATCCTTTCGCCGCCGACGATCAGCGAAGCCACCTCGCCGAAGCCCTTGCCGAAGAAGGCCGAGTTGGTGTCGAAGAAGAAGTTCTCCCAGCCAAGGAAGCGCTTGCGGATACGCACCCGGTCGGCGCTGATGTCAGCCCAGCCGGAAAAGCCGAAATAGGCGGTGATCCGGCCACCGACCGACCGCTGCGCCACCCACTCAGGCAGTTCACCCTCGGCCAGCACCTGGTCGGCATTCCGATCCAGGGTGAGGGTCACGGTTTCGCTGCCGCGGCTGAGGGTAACGCGATCCGGCTGAATGTCTATGATCCGGGAAGGCCCCATCTCGACCACGGCTTCGGTGACCACTTCCTCCGTGCGCGTCTCGCTCGTCGGGGCGCTTTCTGCCGTGGCGTCCTGCTGTGTCGGTGCTGGTGCCATGAAACTGAAGCTGGAACTTGGCGGCCTCGGGACGCTGGGCGAGGAGGTCGCCGGGATCTCAATGGTACGGGTCACCGTCTCCCGCTTTGCGTCCAGCCACGCGGGGTTCGGGTTCGGGCCGATCGGATCAAATCTTGGATACGCGATCTGCATCGATCCGTCGGTGGCAATCTCGATGTCCGGGCGGATCTCGTAGGACACCCAGTCGGCGAGGTAGTTGCCGGCAAGGCTCCAGTTCGCGCCGCCGACAACCTTGCCCACAGCAAAGAACCACCAGGCGAACATGAAATAGAGCAGGACGGCGGTGGCGATGATCGGGATGCGGAAGCGCTGCCAGGTGGAGCGGTGGAGGAGGTCCAGATGCCGGGCTGCCAGGGCGTCCATTTCGGCGGCGTTGAGAATGGTCATGACAGCCTCGCTTAGATAGCTTGGAACGCCTGGTCGCCGACCAGCCTGCGCCGCAGCCATGCAGAGAACTGGTCTACGGCGATGATGGTCAGGAGCAGGAGAAGGACGATCGCCAGGGTCTTGGCTTCGTGCCCTTGGCCGATGGAAAGGCGCAGTAGCTCGCCGATACCGCCGCCGCCGACCGCACCGATAATGGTGGAGGCGCGCACGTTAATCTCCAGACGCAGCAGGAAGTAGCTCATGAAGTTCGGCATGACCTGCGGCACCATGCCGAACCAGGAGCGCTCCAGCCAGTTAGCACCGACGGCCTTCAGACCTTCGTCCGGCTTCATGTCGGCGTTCTCGATCACCTCGAAGAACATTTTGCCCAGCGCGCCGATCGTGTGGATGGAGACAGCGATCAGTGCCGGAATTGGTCCGAGCGAGAAAATGGCCAGAAAGAAACCCGCTATGACGACTTCGGGGAAGGCGCGAAGCAGTTCCATCAGGCGGCGAACCGGGCCTCGAACCCAGGGGTTCGGCGTCATGTTCTTCGCCGCGAGGAAGGAGAGCATAAAACCGAAGATCAAGCCGATGCCCGTGGCGGCAATGGCGATGTTCAGGGTCACCAGCATCTGATGGACGTATTCCGGCAGATAAAAGTTCTCTGTTAGGTACAGCCGCCCTTCGGGATAGTTGTATTTCAGGCTGCCGTCGTCATAGGGGGAGGGGAGGTCGAAAAGCGCACGCCAGACTTCCATGCCGTCCCTGGGGATCAACTGGCCGACGAAGTCGAAGAAGTACGGCAGGCGGTCGAAGAACTTCCCAGCGTTGGTTTCGTTCGCAAACCACAGCGAGCCCGACACGACCAGCAGCAGGAGAGCACCGGAGACGAACGTGTAAAAGCGGCGTTGACTGGCTAACTGCTGCCAATGGCGCTCGACAAGGGCTCCACTTTCACTGAGTGTCGGCTTGATGACGGACGTCGGCATTCGGGCTACCCTGATGAAGCTGCGGCTGAAGAAAAGGCCGCCGAACGCGCAGTTCAGCGGCCTTGATAGATCGGCGGATCAGCCGCCGATGGTTGCCTTGCGGGCGTCGATGATCGGCTTGTAGAAGTCGACGTCAACTTCAGAGAAGCCGGTGAAGTCGCCGCCCTGGATGGCGGAGAAGCAGGCCGGGTCGCTCTTTGGAAGTTCCATCATGAACGCCTTGAACTTTGCCTTCATGTCGTCATTCATCGAAGCGCGAACGACGACCGGTCCGTTCGGGATCAGCGGCGACTTCCAGAGTTCGACCAGGTCATCCATGTTGAGGACGCCCTTGTCGACCATCTTGCGAAGGTTGCCGGAAGAGTAGCCGTCCTTGAAGTCGCCGACGCCCGAGCCCCAGGTGGTGCCAGCGTCGAACGTGCCCTTCACGACTTCGAGAACGAGGTTTTCGTGACCGCCACCGAAGCCGGTTTCAGCGACAAATTCCTTGACCGGGGTGCCGCCGAGGGCTTCGGGAAGGGTGACGACCGGAATGAGGTAACCAGAAGTGGAGTCCGGGTCAGCATAGCCCAGCTTCTTGCCCTTGATGTCGGTGACCTTGGTCATGCCGGAATCCTTGCGGGCAACCATGATCGAGTGGTAGCCCATCGAGCCGTCGGTCTGAACGGTCGTCAAGATCGGCTCTACAGCTTGCGGATCTTCCAGGTAGACCTTGGCATAGCCGGAGGCCCCGAGTTCGGCGTAATCGAGCGTGCCGCCGAGGAGGCCCTGGATGACGCCGTCGTAGTCGGCAGCCGGGAACAGCGAGACCTTTTCAACGCCGAGAACGGACGGCAGTTTTTCGGTCATGCACTGGAAGTTGCGCAGGCGGTCGGCTTCGTTTTCGCCGCCGAGGATGCCGATGCGGAATTCCTTTAGGTCCTCGGCCATGACGTTGCCGGCGAGAGCGACGAGAGCCGCGGTAGCGAGCAGAGTTTTCTTCAGCATGAGGTCTCTCCTGTTCGTCCGGTCCCCCGGACTGTTGTTGCATGAGGTGCCCTTGACGCGGGCGTTACGATCGATCGTGCGGGATCAGGCGCTGGCTGCGGCCAGGGCGCCGATGCCGGCAGATTGGCGTGCGGCCTTCTCTGAAGCCGCCGGAATGTTGATGCTTGTGGAAGTCATCGTTTCGTCGATGCCGGCGCCGTCACGATCGGAGCCGTAGATGGCGTGAACGGCGTCCGCTGTCAGTTCCGCAGGCGTGCCATCGAAGACGACACGACCGGCAGCCATGCCGATGATGCGCTCGCAATAGGAGCGGGCCGTGTCCAGCGTGTGGAGATTGGTGATCACGGTGATGCCTTCGCGCTCGTTGATGTCACGCAGGGCATCCATGACGATCTTCGCATTCAGCGGGTCGAGGGAGGCGATCGGCTCGTCCGCCAGCACCATCTTCGGTGCCTGCATCAACGCCCGCGCGATCGCCACACGCTGCTGCTGTCCTCCAGACAATGTTCCCGCGCGCTGCAGGGCCGTCTGCTCGATACCCAGCCGTTCCAGCGCGGCGATGGCCATGATGCGTTCTTCGCGGGTAAAGACGTTGAGCAGGCTCATCGCTGTGGAGCGATGGTTGAGCCTGCCGAGCAAAACGTTCGTCAGAACGTCAAGGCGCGGAACGAGGTTGAACTGCTGGAAGATCATCGCACAATCGCGCTGCCAGCGGCGCAACTCGCTGCCGCGCAGGCCAGAGACTTCAAGATCCTCGAAATGGATGGTTCCCGACGATGCGTCGGTCAGCCTGTTGATCATGCGCAGCAGGGTGGACTTGCCGGCTCCCGATCGGCCGATAACACCGACCATCTGGCCTTGCGGGATGTCCAAGGTGACGGCATCGACTGCCGTCCGCTGCCCAAAGACCCGAGTGAGGTTCGTCAGTCGCATCCTGTGTCCCCTGTTTTAGCTGAGGGGTCACTAGCGACGGTTCATGAAGGTCCCATGTCAGGATGATGTAGGATTCATGAAGATCGCCCGGTGCCTTATGTTGTGCACCGGTTCCGGGAGCAGGCATCAAAACCCATCTAGACGACCTGGAGGCGCGTGCACACCCCGGCGAAGCCATACGTTCACCGGGTGGAGCCCATGTGCTCAGGCGCGAATAAAAAGCACTCCGACGAGGCCGAATACGGCAATGGATTGCAGAATGAACATGGGCCATTCAGCTGCCAAAAGCGCTCTCCCTGTCCGTGTGGCCGCACGCGTGGCGCAGCGGGTGATGAGAGCCAAAGGCTTCGAAGTGCTTTCCTTGCCTCTACGGCCTAAGCAGCAATCGCAACCATCGCTCAGTGTCTGCTTTCGAGAACGTCCCGCTTGCGTAGATCCTCGATTGCGGCCACTGCTTCGTCGGCCGACCAGCCAGCCTTCACGGCAGCATCGACAATCCTTGCCTCGCATTCCAGCGCCAGGCGATTGTAGACCGGCTCGATCGCTTCCTGGAGTGTCAGGATGTGATCCTCGGGTTTGACGTGGATATGCGCCGACATTGCCATGTTGCTCTCCATATCGAGGGGGACAGGTGTCGAATTCGGCGCACCACGTTTTGTTCCCCATTGCGTCACAAGAATGTCGTAGAAGCTGAAGGTGAGGTATTTCTGCCGCATCCTGGCGCCTCTCGCCGCGTAGTGAGCGGCCCCTGGGAGGCGGTGGCCGATCACCATCGGCCGCGGGGTGATGGCCCCGGTTCGCGTCGCGGGCCGCCCCAGCTTTGCTCCGGGATGGAAACTTTGGGGAGAGATTTGCTCATCATCGCCATGTCATGAAACCGCTGTTTCTGTTCTCGCCGGAGCCGAACGTTCATAATCAGCGAAAGAACATGGAAGAACCTCATGACGATGCAGGATGCCTCTGGCCCTCGTCTGGCCGAAATCGCCGTGACGCTCGATGCGCGCTTCGGAACGCTTGACCTTCCGGGGCGGTTGGCGCTGTCCAGCGAACTGGGGCGAGCCGTTTTTACAACCAGTCTTGGCATCGAGGACCAGGTCGTCGCGGCCGCGATCGGGATGGAGCGCCTGGACATCAAGGTCACGACCTTGGAGACCGGCCGCCTGTTTCCCGAGACGCTTGCTCTCATCGACGAGACTGAGGACCGCTTCGGCCTGTCCATTCGTCGCTGTCATCCTGATCAAGCTGACATTGATGCCTATGTGGCGCGGTATGGTCTCAACGGCTTCTATGAGAGTGTGGAGGCTCGTCACGCCTGCTGTCATGTCCGTAAGCTTAAGCCGCTTGCCCGTGCGCTCGAAGGAGCGACGGTTTGGGTTACCGGACTGCGCCGCAGCCAATCCGGTACCCGCGCAAGCACCCCCTTCGTCGAGTATGATGCGGAGCGCGGTCTTCTCAAGGTCAACCCCCTTGCGGACTGGTCGCTGGATGAGATCAACGCGTATGTCGATGAGCATGCCGTGCCGATCAACCCCTTGCACAAGCGCGGTTATCCGTCGATCGGCTGTGAGCCCTGCACCCGCGCCATAAAGCCCGGGGAGTCGGAGCGCGCCGGCCGCTGGTGGTGGGAAAACGACGAGAAGCGAGAGTGCGGTCTGCATGTGCCGGAGGCCGCCGCTTCCTTGCCGAACTCCAGTTCCCTTTGAACCCCGGCGAGCCCGCTGTTCGCCCCGGAGAATGTTTGTATGTCCGATACCCTTCACGCCGCAGACCCCAAGCCTGCTTCATCCCGTAAGCCGCCGCTCGATCCGCATCTGAAAGCGCTGGAGAACGAAGCGATCCACATCTTCCGGGAGGTGGCTGCTGAATTCGAGCGCCCAGTGATGCTCTATTCGATCGGCAAGGACTCCTCTGTCCTGCTGCATCTGGCGCGCAAGGCCTTCCATCCTGGGCGCATCCCGTTCCCGCTGCTCCACATCGATACCGGATGGAAATTCCCGGAGATGATCGCGTTTCGCGATGAGATGGCGCGCCGCTTCGAGCTCGACCTGATCGTCTACACCAACCCGCGCGGTGCAGCTGAAGGCATCTCGCCGATCATCCACGGCTCCGCCTACCATACCGACGTGATGAAGACCGAGGCGCTTCGCCAGGCGCTGGACGCCGGCAAGTATGACGCAGCCTTCGGTGGCGCGCGGCGCGACGAGGAGGCTTCGCGTGCCAAGGAGCGCATCTATTCCTTCCGCACGCCCGATCACAAATGGGATCCACGCAACCAGCGTCCCGAGCTCTGGAACGTCTACAACGGCATGGTCCGCAAGGGCGAAAGCGTGCGCGCCTTCCCGCTGTCCAACTGGACCGAGGTCGACATCTGGCGCTACATCCAGGCTGAAAACATCCCGCTGCCGCCGCTCTACTACGCCAAGAAGCGCAAGTATGTGGAGCGTGACGGCATGCTGATGTGGGCGGAGGATCCGCGCTTCGAGCCGCTTCCGGGTGAGCAGGTCCAGGAGGGCATGCTGCGCTTCCGTACGCTCGGCTGCTGGCCGCTGACCGGTGGCATCCGCTCCACGGCGACGACGCTGGAGGAGGTCATTGCCGAACTCGAGATTGCCACTGTCTCCGAACGCCAGGGACGCGCCATCGACCGCGACCAGTCCGGATCGATGGAAAAGAAGAAACGCGAAGGATATTTCTGAGATGACCGCATCCGCCACCGCCACCACGGCCGCCGTTCATCCCGCGGCCGACACCCTGCCGGTCACGCGCGACAGCCGCCCGCTGCGGCTGATCACCTGCGGCTCGGTTGATGACGGTAAGTCCACCCTAATCGGTCGACTGCTTTGGGATACGAAGGCTGTCAAGGAAGATCAGGCTGCGACGCTGCAGCGGGATTCGGGTCAGCAGAACGATCTGGGGCTGCCGGACTTCGCGCTTCTGCTCGACGGCCTGCAGGCCGAGCGTGAGCAGGGTATTACCATCGACGTCGCCTATCGCTACTTTGCAACGGAACGCCGTTCCTTCATTGTCGCCGATACCCCCGGCCATGAGCAATACACCCGTAACATGGCGACCGGCGCCTCGACGGCGGATCTGGCCGTGCTCCTGGTGGATGCCCGTGCGGGCCTGCTGGAGCAGACCCGCCGGCATGCGACCATTGCTTCGCTGATGGGCATCCGGCAGTTCGTGCTCGCGGTCAACAAGTTTGACCTTGTCGGCTACGACCGCGACGTCTTCGACAGGATTTCCCACGACTTTAAGGAACTGGCGCTGTCGCTCGGCGTCCGCCAGATCACAGCGATTCCGATGTCGGCGCTCAAGGGCGAGAACGTTGTCTATTCCGCTGAAGCGGTCATGCCCTGGTACGACGGTCCGACCCTGGTGGAGACACTGGAACTGGCAACCGTGCGCTCTGCCCAGTCTGGCGGCTTCCGGTTGCCGGTGCAGCGCGTCTCGCGTCCGGGCGAAAGCTTCCGTGGCTACCAGGGCACCGTTGCCGGCGGTTCGGTCAAGCCCGGCGATTCCGTCGCCATCCTGCCGTCCGGCATGGTTGCCAACGTCAAGCAGATCGTCACCTTCGACCTCGTCCGCAATGCCGCCGTTGCCGGGGACGCTATCACGCTCGTTCTCGACCGCCAGGTCGACGTTTCGCGCGGCGACATGATCGTCTCGCTCGACGCGCAGCCGATGACAGGTCTCGAGTTCGAGGCACAGATCGTGGCCCTTCAGCCGGAGGGCATAGAGCCCGGCAAGCGCTACTGGCTGAAGAGCGGGAGCCGCCGCCAGCGAGTGTCGATCAAGCCGACGTCGCAGTTGGAGCTGTCCACGGGCTCATGGCGCGCCCACGCGGACCGTCTGGCGATGAATGCGATCGGCAAGGTCCAGCTCAGCTTCGACGAACAGGCCATCTTCGATCCATACGACCAGAACCGCTCAACCGGCGCCTTCATCCTGATCGACCCTGACACGCACAACACCGTGGCGGGCGGCATGATCACGAACAAGCGCAGCGGCGGCATCGGGATCCGATACGAAGGCGAGCGTGTGGTGCTGTCCCTGCCGGCCGATCTGGCGGACCAGATCATGGCAAGCGAACTCTTTGCCAACCGACGTGACGAGGCCGAGGTGCGACGGATGACCTCCGCTCAGGCGGCCGATCTCTTTTCCAACGCGGCGAGCGATATCTGAGGCTCAAGTTGGGGCAGGACGCGTTGTCCCCCGTTCGATAAGCTCGAAGCCTAGCTCGATGGGTTCCGTCGGGGGCTTTTCACCATTGAGCACCCGGATGAGCAAGTCGATTGCCCGGTAGCCCATCTCGAACCTCGGCACCCGAAGGGTGGTGAGGGCGGGCTGGCTATAGCGGGCGAAGCCAAGATCGTTATAGCCGCAGATTCCGAAGTCGGGCACGCAAAGCCCCATGCGCTGCGCCTCGAACAGGACGCCGAGCGCCAGGTCATCGTTCTGGCAGAAGACGCAATCAAGATCCGGCGCCTGCTCCCTCAGGCGCTGGACGAGCATGCAGCCAAGTTGCACGCTTGTGGGCGCATCTTCCGAAGCAATAAGCGCCGCATCGGCAAGCCCGGCCTCCTGCATGGCAAGGCAATAGCCCTCCTGCCTGCGCTCCGACCGCACGTCACGCGTACCGCCGATAAGACCGATCCGGCGATAGCCGCAGGAGACGAGATGCCGGACGGCCGCCGCCGCGGCGTCACAGTGGTTGATGCCGATGGCCATTCCGCTTCGCGTCAGGTGAAGATCGACGATCTGCACCACCGGGCAGGGCGCTTTTGCCAGCAGTTCCAGCGTCCCATCCCGTTCCTGCAGGCCCGAAAGCAGAATGCCAGCCGGATGCTGCGAGAGGAACACGCGCAACTGCCTGCTTTCCTCCTCCGGGTCATAGCGCGAGCTCGCATACTGAATGCGCAGGTCGGAGGTCCTCACGCGCTCCTCGATCCCTCGCATGATGCCAAGATGCGCGTGGCTGGTGAGCGCTGGGGCAAGCACGCCGATCACGCCGCTGTGGCGGCTCGCGAGTGCCCGCGCCGCGAGGTCGGGCACATAGCCCATTTCCTCTACGCGGGCGAGTACCCGCTCGCGTAGTGCCTCCGACACCTTTTCCGGCTCCCGCAGGGCGCGGGATACGGTGATAGGGCTGACGCCAAGGCTCTCCGCCACGTCCGTCAGCGTTACTCTTTCCGTCCTGGAACGACGATGCGGCATAGTCTCTCCCCACGAGCCGCGACACAACGAACGCGTTGCTCCCCCATCGCTCGTCCATCACTATCAACTAAGGCTCTTTGGGTGTTCGGCAAGTATTGGGGCCGTCGGCTCAAGGCAGCCGTTCGATGCCAGCACTGGCACGGCTTCACTTCCCGGTGAACACTCTGGCGTTTTGCCGACAGGTCCACATCTGTTGATGCAGTCCAAGAAGAGAGGTTGAACATGTTGCGAACGCTCCTGCCGAAACTGCTTGTCGCCGGGGCTCTCGGCACCCTTGCAGCCACCACGGCGACGGCTCATCACGGGTTTTCCTGGGCCGAGGCCGAGCAGATCGAACTGACCGGCACCATCACCGAAATCTCCTTCGCCCCGCCGCATCCGTCCATGCAGGTCCAGGCCGAGGATGGGGTGTGGACCGTCGAGCTTAGCAATCCCGGCAAGACGCAGCGCTCCGGTTTCGTCGAGGGCGTGGCAAACGTCGGCGACGCCGTCACGCTGATCGGGAACCGGTCCAAAGATCCAGAGGAACTGCGAATGAAGGCGGTGCGGGTCACGGTCGGCAACAAGACTTATGACATTTACCCGGAGCGGATCGAGACGAACTGAGGCTTGGCGATTGTGGAATGGCTGGAGCCGCTATCCCAGACCTTGCTCGCGCGGGCACTGATCCTATCGCCGACGCTCTATCTGCTGATGAATGCCGCGCATATCATGGCCATCGGCGTCCTGTTCGGCACGATCCTGTCTCTCGACCTGCGCGTGCTCGGCATGTTTCCCGAAGTTCCGCTCCAGTCGCTTGCTCCGTTCCTGTCGCGCATGGCCGCCATCGGCGCCATAGTGGCTATCTTTACTGGCGCGTGTCTTTTCTCAGTTCGGCCTCATGAATATGCACAGAACCCTGCGTTCCTGACGAAACTCGCTCTCGTAACGCTTGGTGTGGCCCACGCGCTGGCCGTACATCGAGGGACAGGCTGGCGAACCATTCGAGCGGGGGGAGGGGCCTCAACGAAGCTTCGGCTTTCGGCGTTATTGTCCATTATGATTTGGACAAGCGCCGTTATTGCCGGTCGCTGGATCGGGTTTCTCTAGGCTCTGCACAAAATCTCTCAAACCTCTTCGACTTGCGGGACGCGAACAGCTTTTGTTCAGGGCTGGGCTGGGGAGTTCCACTCACGCGTTTCGGAGCAGGCATCGAGAGCTGCAGGGGCATTTGCTGTCGTCCGCGTCCCTTCACCGGCCCTTAAATTCAAGGGATCTAGCGATCGCTGACTTCCGCCCGCGGATTGACCCAAGGCTGCTGGTTGGAGCGCGGCAGCGGCTGACGGCCGAGAATGTGGTCGGCGGCCTTTTCACCGGTCATGATCGAAGGCCCGTTCAGGTTGCCATAGGTGATGTGCGGGAAGATCGAGCTATCTGCCACGCGCAGCCCGTCGACCCCGATCACCCGGCATTCCGGGTCGACCACTGCCATGGGATCGTCCCTGTCGCCCATCCGGCAGGTACCGCAGGGGTGATAGGCGCTTTCCAGGTGCTCGCGCAGGAAGACATCAATCTGCTCGTCCGACTGAACACCTTCGCCCGGCTGGATCTCCGGCCCGCGATAGGGATCGAAGGCCTTCTGGCTGAAGATCTCGCGGGTCAGCCGCACGCAGTGGCGGAATTTCTCCCAGTCTTCCGGATGGCTCATGTAATTGAACCGAATGACCGGATCCGCCTTCGGGTCCGGCGAACGCAGCGTCACGCTGCCGCGCGATTTCGAAAGGTTGTAACCCACATGGACCTGGAAGCCGTGGCTTCGGGCGGCCGCCTTGCCGTCGTAGGAGATGGCGACCGGCAGGAAGTGATACTGTATGTCCGGCTGCTTCAAGCCGGCGGCCGAGCGGATGAAGGCGCAGGCTTCGAACTGGTTGGAGGCACCAAGCCCGCCCTTTGTCAGCAGCCACTGGGCGCCGGCCACGCCCTGCCAGAACCATGGCAGCCAGGAGTAGAGCGAGACGGGCTTCTTGGAGACCTGCTGGAAGTAGAACTCCATATGGTCCTGCAGGTTTGCGCCGACGCCAGGACGGTCGACTTTCACCTCGATTCCCATCTCCTGCAGATGCGCCGCAGGCCCGATGCCGGAATGCATCAGGAGCTTCGGCGAGTTGAAGGAGGAGGCGGCAACGATCACCTCGCGGTTTGCCCGGATCACCTCAGTCCGTCCGCCGCGCTCGATCTCGACGCCTACGGCCCGGCCGTTCTCGATCACGATCTTCTGGGCCAATCCGTAGACCAGCTCCACATTCGACCGCTTCAGCGCCGGCCGCAGATAGGCGTTCGCGGCAGACCAGCGACGACCCATGTGGATCGTCTGCTCCATCAGGCCAAAGCCTTCCTGCTTCGAGCCGTTATAGTCGTCCGTCAGCTCGAAGCCCGCTTCCTTGCCGGCCTCGATGAAGGCGTGGAACAGCGGGTTGACGAGGGGTCCGCGGCGAACATGCAGCGGACCCTCCTTGCCGCGCCAGCCGTCCTCGCCGCCGTGGGAATTCTCCATCCGCTTGAAGTAGGGAAGCACGTCCGCATAGGCCCAGCCGCGCGCACCGAGCTCCTCCCAGCGGTTGTAGTCTTCCGAATGGCCGCGCACGTAGACGAGCCCGTTGATCGAGGACGAGCCGCCTAGCACCTTGCCACGCGGGGCCGTGATGCGGCGGTTGTTGAGGTTTGGCTCGGGCTCCGAAAGATAGCCCCAGTTGTAGCGCTTCATGCTCATCGGCCAGGCAAGTGCTGCCGGCATCTGGATAAAGGGGCCGATGTCGGAGCCGCCCGCCTCTATGACGATCACTGAATGCTTGCCGTCTTCCGATAGCCGGTAGGCCATGGCAGAGCCCGCCGAACCCGAACCAATGATGACGAAATCTGCGCTGGTCATCCCGATCTCCTCAGTAAGGCGATTCGACCGGGCCCATGGCCACGTAGACGGTCTTCAGTTCGGTATAGTGCTCCAGCGCGGATGCCGAGTTTTCGCGGCCGAAGCCCGATTGCTTGGAGCCGCCGAAGGGGATCTCGACCGGGCAAAGGTTGTAGGTGTTGATCCAGAGCGTCCCCGCCTGCAACTGGTCCACCACGCGGTGGGCGCGGGTCAGGTCAGCGGTAAAGACGCCGCCCGACAGGCCGAACTCCGTGGCATTGGCGCGCGCGACCACCTCCGCCTCGTCGTCGAAGTCGAGCACGCACATGACCGGCCCGAAGATCTCCTCGCGCGCGATCGTCATGTCGTCGGTGACGTCGGCAAACACCGTCGGCTGCACGTAGAAACCCTCACCGGAAACATCGTTGGGGATGCCGCCGCCGGTAATGAGCCTCGCACCCTCGGACTTGCCCTTCTCGATATAGTCCAGAACCTTCTCGTGCTGTGCGCGTGACACGAGCGGACCCATCTGCGTTTCCTCGCGAAGCGGGTCGCCGATGACGATCTTTTCCGTCCGCGCCTTCAGGCGGTCGAGGAAGGCCTCCTTGATCCGCTTCTGCACGAAGACGCGCGTGCCGTTGGAGCAGACCTGCCCGGTGGAATAGAAATTGCCGAGCATGGCTCCGCCGATGGCGCTGTCGATGTCGGCATCGTCGAAGACGATCAGCGGCGACTTGCCGCCGAGCTCCATCGTGACGTGCTTCATCTGGCCCGCCGCGGCGCCCGCCACCTTGCGGCCGGTGGGAACGGAACCGGTAAGCGAGATCTTCGCAACATCCGGATGGTTGACGAGCAGCGGTCCGGTCTCGCGGTCGCCCTGGATGACGTTGAACACACCCTTCGGCAGGCCCGCCTCGATCAGGATTTCGGCGATCTTCAGCGCTCCGAGCGGCGTGTTTTCCGACGGCTTGAACACCATGGCGTTTCCGGCGGCGAGCGCCGGTGCAGCCTTCCAGCAGCAGATCTGCTGCGGATAATTCCAGGCCCCAATGCCGACACAGACGCCGAGCGGCACGCGCTTGGTATAGGCCCAGTCGCCGCCGAGAGGAATGTGCGACCCGTTCAGCGCCGAAGCCGCAATGCCGCCGAAGAACTCCAGGCTATCGGCCCCGGAGGTGGGATCGGCGATGATCGTCTCCTGGATCGGCTTTCCGGTGTCGAGCGTTTCCAGTTCGGAGAGCTCTCGATTGCGCTCGCGCATGATCTCGGCTGCCCGCTTTAGCACGCGGCCACGGGCGGTGGGGCTCATCGCCGCCCATTCCCGCTGAGCCCGTTTGGCGGAGGCCACCGCCCGCTCCACGATCGCGGGCGTCGCTGCGTATAGCTCGGCAATGACCTCTCCGGTCGCGGGATAGATGCTCTCGATCACGGCGCCGGCTGTATCCTCGACGTATTCGCCATCGATGAAGTGGCTGGCTTTCGGTTGGGCGCGCATGATCATTCTCCTCGGCGATGGCTTGAATTCGGTGCAAGAGTGCCCGGAGCATCCTGGCGCAGGAACGGGCGAAGCTGCAGGTCGAGATAGTCTTCGGTCAGGGTCATGGAGGCGGTACTGCCGATCGGGGCCGAGCGCAGGCTCTGGCGGATGTAGAGCCCGTCAATCATCGCCGCGACGCCCTCCGCGATGCGGGCAGCGTCGTCCGGCGGGCAGAGGCGCTCCAGGCTGTCGAGCAGGTTGGAGCGCAACCGCCGGGCATAGATGACGAGGAGACGCCGCACCTCTTCCGAGCGCTGCGCTTCGACATAGAAGGCGAGCCAGGCAGCCACCGTCTCGGGCGCGAACTGGTCCGCCTGGAAGGAGACCCGGATGATGGCCGAAAGCCGCTCCCGCGGCGTCTCGACATTCTCCAGGGCCGATACGGCATCGGTCCGTAGTCGCGCCAGCAGGCTGCGGATCGTCGCGACGAGCAACTGCTGCTTGCTGCCGAAATAATGATGCGCAAGCGCCGGCGAAACACCAGCCTCGCGGGCAATCTCCGACATCGTCACGTCCAGCGATCCCTGCTGGCCGATCGTGCGCAGCGTCGCCTCGACGAGCGCCTTACGGCGCAGCGGCTCCATTCCGATACGAGGCATCACTGAAACTCCGGTTTCGGCAAGCCTACAGTTGATTGACTGATCAATCAATAAAATGCGGGCGGGAGCGGCGTGTTGACTTGGCGCGATGTTCAGCTGGCCGGTGAACAGTCTCCGGGTTCACGGCCTCTTCCTCGCAGTGGACCTCACGTTGCAAGGCTGGGCGATGATCGCCGTCGCGATGGCGGCGCGCAGCTGACGCGCCAGCCAGCCAACGGTCGTCAAAACTTCATATAATCTTCATCTTCGGGAAAGGGATTGTTGAGGATTCCCGGCAAGGCTCCGCGCGTGTTCTGGGCCCTTGCGCGTATGGAGTAAGTCATGAGTTCGGCCTCCCTGATCGAGCCTGCCGTTTTCAGGCGTTACGCTGGAGACCAGCTCCTCACCCTCTCAAAGCTGGTTCTGGAAAGCGCCTTTCAGCCGATCGTCGAAGTCGCAACAGGCACGGTGTTCGGCTACGAAACGCTGATGCGCGGCTTCGATCGCATCGGCTTCTCCTCGCCCCTGGAGCTTCTCGATCAGGCGGCGGAGGCGGGGCAACTTCTTGCGCTCGAGCAGATGATGGCCGGCCGTTCGCTCGCCAAGTTCTCCACACTCCCTGACTTCGCTTCGGCCACGCTTTTCCTCAATCTGGACGTCCGGCTGATCAAGGACGGCGACTACATCATCGAGCGGCTCGTCCAGCATCTGCGCAAGACGGGCATTCCTCCGTCATCCGTCTGCTTCGAGCTTTCGGAGCGCTTCGACAACACCAGCGTGCCGGAATTTGCCGCTCTGGTCGGCAAGCTGCGCAAGGCGGGCTTCAAGCTAGCGATCGATGATTTCGGCGTCGGCCACGGCGAGATGAAGCTCCTTTGCGACTATCAGGTCGACTATCTCAAGATCGACCGGCACTTTATCGCGGAGATCGACCAGAGCCCGCGCAAGCGCCACCTGGTGAAGAACATCGTTCACATCGCCCATGTGCTTGGCATCCGTGTCATTGCCGAGGGGATCGAGACAGAGGCGGAGCTTCTGGCTTGCCGCGAATACGGCGTCGATCTCGTGCAGGGCTACCTGATTGCCCGGCCAACCACCTTCCTCAACGAGTTGCAGCCGGCCTTCCCGCATCTGGCCGAAATCGGCCGGGTCCGCCGCTCCAGCCAGTCGCTGGACGAGATCCTCATCCGCAAGCAGATCGAGAACCTGCCGACGGTCTACGAGCACCAGAGCATCGACACCGTCTTCGAGCTCTTCCGCCGCAACCCGCGCCAGGCTTTCTTTCCCGTGCTCAACGCCAATGGCGAGCCGCGCGGCGTCATCAACGAATACCACCTGAAGGAATACATCTATCAGCCCTTCGGCCGAGACCTCCTGAAGAACAAGGTCTATGAGCGGACGATCTCGCATTTCGTCGACATGGCGCCAATCATCGGGCTGGATGCCGGTGCGGAGGAACTGATGAGCCTGTTTGCCAGCATGGACAACAGCGCCTGCGTCATCCTGACGGAGAACATGCGATACGCGGGCGTCGTCTCCGCCGCATCCCTCGTCAAGGTGATCAGCGAGAAGCAGCTGAAGATCGCCCAGGACCAGAACCCGTTGACGGGGCTGCCGGGCAACCGGGCGATCAGCGACTTCATCCAGGAAGCCGGCCGCAACGAGGACGACACCCGCTTCTTCTGCTATTGCGACTTCGACCACTTCAAGCCGTTCAACGATCATTACGGGTTCCACGTCGGCGACCATGCAATTTCACTCTTCGCTGCACTCCTTCGCCGGTATTTCTTCTCTGACGATCTTTTCCTCGGCCACGTCGGCGGCGACGACTTCTTCATCGGCGTGCATGACTGGACCTGCGAGGAGCTGACTGAGATCCTCGAGCGCTTGCTGAGCGATTTCCATGACGACGTGATCGCGCTCTATTCGCCCGAGGAGCGGGAAGCGGGCCGCATCAAGGGGCGCGACCGCCACGGCCTTGAGCGCGATTTTCCCCTGCTGCGCTGCTCGATCGGCGTGATGGAGCTTCCCAAGGGTCTGCTGCTCGACGATGCCAACCGTATCGCAAGCAGCATTGCCGCGGTGAAGGCGCAGGCCAAGGAGGCGGCATCCGGTCTCGTCTTCGCCACCTTCGGCGGGACAAATTGACACCGCGGCGGTGCCTCATCTTTTCAGCGGCGAGGCCTCGTCCTAAGTCTCCTTCTCCGTCACCACGAGGAGACCGTCATGCCACTTCCCCAACAGATGCGCCACGTTGACCTGAAAAGCTTCGGCGGACCGGAGGTCATGCAATTGGCGACAGGCCCGGTACCGCAGCCGCGCCCCGGGGAGATCATCGTCGAGGTGGAGGCGGCGGGCGTCAACCGTCCGGACGTGGCGCAGCGCAGCGGCAGTTACCCGCCGCCGAAGGATGCGAGTCCCATTCTGGGGCTCGAGGTCGCCGGCACGGTCGTGGCTTTGGGCGAGGGTGTGAGCGGTTTCACCATTGGCGACAAGGTCTGCGGCCTGGCGAACGGCGGCGGCTATGCCGAGTACTGCGCCCTGCCGGAGGGACAGACGCTGCCGTTCCCTGAAGGTTACGATGCCGTGAAGGCTGCGGCTCTGCCGGAAACCTTCTTCACCGTCTGGGCGAACCTTTTCCAGATGGCGGGCCTGACGGAAGGCGAGAGCGTGCTGATCCATGGCGGATCGAGCGGTATCGGCACGACAGCGATCCAGCTCGCCAGGGCCTTCGGCGCCGACGTCTACACCACGGCCGGTTCGGCAGAAAAATGCGACGCCTGCCAGAAGCTCGGCGCCAAGCGCGCGATCAACTATCGCGAGGAGGATTTCGTCGAGGTGGTGAAGGCAGAAACGCAGGGCAAAGGCGTCGATGTCATCCTCGACATGATCGGCGCCAGCTATTTTGACCGAAACCTGAGCGCGCTCGCCAAGGACGGCTGCCTTTCGATCATCGCCTTCCTCGGCGGTGCCGTGGCGGAAAAGGTCAACCTGTCGCCGATCATGGTCAAGCGGCTGACGGTGACGGGTTCGACCATGCGCCCCCGCACGGCGGAGGAGAAGCGGGCGATCCGCGACGAACTGCGCGACCAGGTCTGGCCGCTTCTGGCAAACGGCGCCGTGGCTCCGGTCATCCACTCGGTCCTACCGTTCGATCAGGTGGTGGAGGCGCACCGGTTGATGGAGACGAGCAGCCATATCGGGAAGATCGTGCTCGACCTGAGGTAAGGGAATCGAGGGCTGGCTGGCGAATGCTAAGCGATCCGGATGACACTGCAATTCACATACGTCCGGAAGTTGTCACAGAACGTGCCTTGCATACCTCGTACGGAACACCTACCTTTTGATCATCGTCAACGTAATGAAAGGAAGGTGATCCAATGTCGAGTGAGATTTCGGTCTGCGTTTCGGACTTTGGAAAGGTGATGGTCATGACGGGGCAGCCCTCGGCCTGAACACATCTTCCTTCGGACGCTTGAAGCGTTCGGGTTCGTTGAACGGACCAAATTCACGAGAAGGGTCGCCGAGTGCGGCCCTTTTTCGTTTCCGCCTTTGATCGTATGGCTCGCCCGCGCCCTATGCATCTCACGCATGGGTGGCCTGTTTATTGGGCGCTTTTAACCGGAAACGCCTCTGCCTATCTAAGGGACATCGAAGCGAACGAAGGCGCCAGTGAGTGGCCGCCAAAGCTTCGAAAACCCACGGAAAGGGGGATTATCATGAACGTAGCACGCACTTTCACCAACTGGCGCAAGTACCGTCAGACTGTCAACGAGCTGGGCCGCATGACCCCGCGCGAACTGAGCGATCTTGGCATTGCACGCGGCGATATCCATCGCGTCGCCCGCCAGGCCGCCGGCTTCTAAGCTGGTCGAAACCTAGTCCATGTGAGCGCCCGCCAAAAGCGGGCGTTTTGCATTTCCGGGAGCGCCTCTCCTAGAGGCCGATCCGCCCAAGCGCCGGCACCTTGATCCCAGGCTCGGCGAGATCCAGCCCTGCCACCAGTCCGAGGAAATGAACCTCGATCCCGCTGCGAACACCGGCGGAAAAGCCCAACAGTCCCCGCACCGTCACATGCAGGTCCTGACCGTCAGCATCCAGATGAACGAACTCCCCAGCGGGCAGATAATCCCGACCCACCGCATGGGGCGGCAGAACGGCGCCCAGCTCTGGAACCGTCCGCAGAACATGCGCCACAAAGGTGTTGGAGTTCGGGCCGGGGAAGATCTTGTAGCCGCCCGGCTGCGCATAAGGATAGGCCGCAATCGCCCCTTCCACCTTCGGAATGAGCATCTCGGCGGCCGTGCCCGTGACAGCGGTCACCAGCTGCGGCGGATTGGAGTACCAATATGCATCCGCCGGTCGGTGATTGCGGCGGATGGGCGAGCCCCAGCCGACCTTGTCGTAACGCGTGTAGCTTTCGGCGCCTTTTTCCTTGGTGACGATCCAGGCATGGCTTGAAACGGCACCCTTCATGCCGCCGGTAGTGGCGGAGAAGACGTAGATGGCGGCCTCTTCGCTCTCGCTCGCCGGTGGCAGGATATGCGCCGACGACCAGCGCGCCTCGCTCCAGCGCCCCGGCCGATCCTGGATTGCCCACCATCCGGCCGAGGCGAAGGTCGGCAGAAGATAGACCACGAAGATCACCAGAAGCAGCCGCTTCAACGATTTCATTCAAATAGACCCTGTGCAAGTCACGTACCGGTCGGCTATGAGCGATTGAAGTCAGCAAATCCAGGGCAGGCCAATGCAAAACCCCGTTACCGTCGAAGTCACCCGTGGCAACATCGTCGAAAGCCGCCATCGCGGCATGGGGATCGTCGTTGACGGCGACGGCAAGTCTCTTTTCTCCTTCGGCGAGCCGAATGCCGGTGTCTTCCCCCGCTCGGCCTGCAAGGCCATGCAGGCGCTGCCGCTGGTGGAAAGCGGCGCAGCGGACGCCTACGGCTTTGGCGAAAAGGAACTGGCCATCGCCTGCGCCTCGCATTCAGGGGAAGACGAGCATGTGGCACTTGCCGCCTCCATGCTGGAGCGGGCCGGCCGCGATGCCTCCGCACTAGAATGCGGCTCCCACTGGTCGAGCGACCAGAAGACGCTGATCCATCAGGCGCGCACGCTGGAAAAGCCGAACGCCCTGCACAACAACTGCTCCGGCAAGCATTCCGGCTTCGTCTGCACCTGCGCGCATGTGGGCTACGAAGTCGAAGGTTATGTCGATTACGACCATCCGCTGCAGGCCGATATCCGCGGCACGATGGAAAGCCTGACCGGCGCAACGCTCGGCCATGACAATTGCGGCATCGATGGCTGCTCGATCCCGAGCTATGCGATCCCCCTTCGCGGCCTTGCCCACGGTTTTGCCAAGATGGTGACGGGGCAGGGGCTGGAGCCGCTGCGGGCCAAGGCATCGCGGCGGCTGATGGAGGCCTGCATGGCAGAACCCTTCTATGTCGCCGGTACCAACCGCGCCTGCACCAAGCTGATGCAGGTCGCGCCCGGCAAGATCTTCGCCAAGACGGGTGCCGAAGGCGTCTTCGTTGCTGCTCTGCCGGAGCATGGCGTCGCGATGGCAGTGAAATGCGAAGACGGCACGACGCGCGCAGCCGAATCCATGATCTTCGCCCTCATCGCCCGCTACATCGAGAAGGATGCCGAGACCCACGCCCAGCTGATGGCGATGGCAAACCATTCGCTGAAGAACTGGAAGGGCATCGAGGTGGGCAGGGTTCGCGTGACGGACGCGCTCTTCGGCTGATCCGGCTGCCGGCCACTTGAACCTGCCGCCGCGGGCGACAGATGACCTCCGTCACCCGGATGGAGGTCGCTGATGTTCACGCTGTTCTTTTCACCAAACGCCTGCTCGCTGGCGAGCCACATTGCGCTCGCCGAATGCGGGCTGCCTTATCAGTTGCGGCGGGTGAACTTCGCCAAGGATGAGCAGCGCTCGCCGGATTACCTGAAGCACAACCCGAACGGCCGCGTCCCCGCACTGGTGACGGACAAGGGCACCCTGATCGAAAGCCCCGCAATCCTCGCCTTCATTGCCCAGGCCGCGCCGGAGGCGAAGCTTGCGCCGCTCGACGATCCCTTCCAATTCGCGCGCATGCAGGGCTTTAACAGTTTCATCGCCTCCACGGTCCACGTCGCTTACGCCCACAAGCGCCGCGGCTATCGCTGGGCGGAGAAGCCGGAGTCGCTGGAGGACATGGCGGCGAAGATGCCCCGCAACATGGAAGAGTCTTTCGCCGTCATCGAGAACGACCTCTTCAAAGGCCCTTACGTGCTTGGCGAAAACTATTCGGTTGCGGATTGCTACCTCTTCACCATGGCAGATTGGCTTGGTGGCGCCGGTGTCGACATCAATGCCTTCCCCAAAGTGGCGGAGCATTACCGCCGTCTGCGCCAGCGCCCGGCAGTGCAGCGTGCGCTGGAAACGGAGAAGGAGGCGGCGGCAGCCTGATCCTCAGGCGCAGCGTTTGAGCGGTGGCGCATCCTCGGCATCGATGCGCTTCTGCGCCGCGCGGGACATCGGCAGGTCCGCAAGCTGCCGCGCCGACATCTGCGCGATGTCTGGGTGACGGAAGGGATTCTCATTATCAAACGGCAGCTGTTCAGGGGAAGCGAGCCAATGAAAGAGCTTCAAGATTATCTGTAGCGGCGACATGGCTTTTACCTCGCAAGTAGGTTGACTTGCAGGCACATCATCGCGCCGATCAACGAGGCAATCCATTGAGTTCTTCAGGCGCCGACTATAGAAAAGCTGCATGAAAAACCTGAACACGCTCCATCTGAATGGCCTGCGGGCGCTGGAAGCCGTTGGGCGGCTCGGCTCGCTGCAGGCGGCGGCCGATGAACTTGGCGTGACACTCGGAGCGGTCAGCCAGCAGGTGATCAAGGCCGAGGCACAACTCGGCCGCACCGTCTTCCACAGAACGCCGAAGGGGCTGGTTCCGGTGCAAACTGCCAGGCCGATGCTGGCGCGGCTGACGGAAGCCTTTCACGGTCTCTCACAGGCGGTGATGCTTGGCCGGCAGACGGACGAAACGGTGCTGACGATCTCTGTGGCGCCCGTCTTTGCTGCCCGATTTTTGGTGCACCGACTGGACCGGTTCTCGCAGAAGCACCCGGAGATTCGCCTGCGAATAGAGGCGACCACAGCGCTCGCCGACCTCGGTACCGGGGACATCGACCTCGCCATCCGCGTCGGCGGCGGGCAGTGGCCGGGTGTCGATGCCGAGTTGCTGATGGAGCAGCGCGTCTTCCCTGTCGTCGCGCCTTCGCTTGCAGAAAGGCTGCGGGAGCCTGCAGACATCCTGAAGCTGCCGGCGATTATCGACGGTCCCTCGCTCTTCTCCTGGGGGATTTGGCTGGAAAAGGCTGGGCTCACAGGTGCCAGCATGAAAACCCGCCACGTCTTCAACGACGCCTCGCTCTGCCTCGATGCCACCATTGCGGGACAGGGCGTCATGCTCGCCTGGCAGACGCTGGCAGCATTGGCTCTGGAGCAGGAGCGCTTGGTGAAGCCGTTTGACATCGAGGCTTCCACCGGTATGGCGCATTATCTCGTCACCCCGGCCGGAAGCAGATCGCCCGCAAAGGTGCGGGCGTTCCGTGACTGGCTGCGCGAGGAGATGCGGTCGGTGGACCGCCTTATGCCGGCTCCTGCAGGCGCTTCTCCCACATCGCCTTGAAGCCGGCGCGGGACTGGCAGCTTTCCAGCCACGCCTTCAGCGCCGGGCGCGTTGCAAACAGCGGTGCGTAGCCTTGAGCGTAGCGCACGATCTCCGCCACGATGATGTCCGCTGCGGTGAAGCGGCCAGCGACGATGGTGGCGGCCGCCTTCAGGTGCGCTTCCAGCACGTCGAACGGCCGCTCCAGGCTGGCCGCCAGTGCCTGCGCCTTGGTCGTGCCTTCGGGCGTACTCGCCTGGTCGCTGCCGAGGAGCTTCTGCATGTCGAGAGCCGGGGTCTCGATGCCCGTTGCGGCAAACAGCGCCCACTGTACCATCAGCGCATCTTCCTGCAGATCCTTCGGGCCGAGTTCACCGCCATACTTCTTCGCCAGGTAGAGCGTGATGGCAAGCGACTCGTGTAGCACAAAACCGTCGTCATCCATCGACGGGATCAGCGCCATCGGGTTGACCGCAAGGAACTGCGGGGAGCGGGTGTTGAGCGACGCATCCGGCGCCTCGGCGTTCGGCAAGCGATAGGCCTGGATCACCGGCTGGTGGGCAAAATCGAGGCCGATCTCCTCGAGAAGCCAGAGCGGCCGCGTGGCCCGCGAGCGATAGACACCATAGATCGTCAGCATCGTGTTCTCCTGTCGAGTGTTTTCCGCACGCTAGGGGTGAGGACGTAAAAGCGGAAGATCATTCCGCGTTCGGTCACGATGAATTCTTTCGATGGATCAGCCTATCCGGTTGGCGTCGATCGTCAGGTGCCCGAAGGTCTCCCCGCCCGCGGCCAGTTCGCCGGTTGCCGCATCGTGCCAGCGGAAGCCGAGGATGGCGCCGTCCTCGCAGCTCTCGAAGATGTTGTCGCTGATGAGCGCGCTCCCCGCCTCCTCGACCACGGAAACGGCGCAGCCAATCCGGGCTGAGCGGATGATGTTTCCGGTTGCTGCCACATTGCGCAGGTAGGGGCCCCAGCCGAGCAGCATGCCGAAGCGCGGTACGTTCTCGAGCAGGTTGCCAGACACCACCGTATCCGCCTCGACCCCGATGCCGATCCCGAAGCCGACGCTGTCATGCTCATAAGGGCCTGTCAGCGAGATATTGCGGACGATGTTGTTGGCAACGATCGCCAGCCGACCGCCTTCGTTGAAGTTGGCGATATTGATGCCGTTGGCGGCTCCGTCGATGAGGTTGCCGGTGACCATGGCGCCTTCGAAGCCAAACTCGGAATAGATTGCCGTCTCGCCGGACCGAAGACACTGGTTGTCGGAGATCTGGATGTTGGAGGAGGCATTGGCGCGAATGGCGGTAAAGGCGCTGTCAGAGATGTGGTTGCCGGAAACGATCACCCCGCCGGCGCGGTAGAGGTTGATCGCATTGCCGAACTGTCCTGTGCCGCCATAGGTCGCGCCCGTGCGCGTGATGCGGTTGCCGGAAACGATCGAACCGTCCTCGCCGACTTCGCTTCTGTGAATCAGGATGCCGCCATTGCCGCAGTTGGCGATTCTGTTTTCCCGCACCGAAAGGCCGCGGCTGTCGATGGCATAGAGGCCGTACTCGCCGATGCCGTCAATCCGGCTGTCCCGGATGCTTCCGGCGCAGCGCTCCAGTTGAAGGCCCGTCTTGCCGCAGCCCTTCAGGGCGCAATTGTCGATGGAGATTTCATCGACATCGCGCAGATGCAGCATCGCCGGCGCATGCTCCGGCAGGGGGAGGTCGGCACCGTTAAAGGTGATGTTGGCAAGCTCGATTCGCCCGGCACCTTCGGCGCCAAGGAAGCTGCCGCCGCCGGCGAAGGCGATTTCTGTTGCCCCGGCAGTTCCCATGAGCCGGGTCTTGTGGGGCAGAGAAAGGTTGCTGACCTCGTAGCGTCCGGGTGGCAGAAAGACCCACTGATCCCCGCGAATCGCCTCATGAATCAGGTCAAGGAGTTGCTCCGTCTGGTTCTCGCTCCGTTTGGGCGACAACCCGGCTTCTCCGGCATCGATGGTGCCGCGCAGATCCGTGACTGAGAGCGCCGGGCCGCACCAGGCGCGTCTCGGCAAAACGGCCATGCCTGCCGCCATCGCAAGCAACGCCATCGCGTCACGCCTTGTCACCGCTTTGCCTTTCCCCCGCACGGCGTCCTCCCAACATTCCGCGACTTCTGGCAACTTCGCGAAAGCTCTGCAATTGCGCCATTATATTAAAGAAGATTAAGGATTTGCTCTTCACTATCCCTCGAACAGGGGCGAGTTCAATCAGAACGGAATTGGGGAGGCATTGGGTGAGGAGTCCCGTGTCCAACGACGTGCATCTGAAGTCTGACGCTGCCGCTCTGGAGAACCTGCGCGATCGTCTGCTGCGAACATCCACAGAAGGCGACATTCAGGACGCTCTGCTCGTGATAAACGAGTTGGATGCCCATGCACTGATCGATCAATTTCCCGAACAGATTTACGTCAAGGATCGACGGAGCTGCTTCGTCCTTATCAATACGGCTACCGCGCAGGCTCATGGAATATCCGATTCTGCGGCGCTGCTCGGCAAGACCGATTTTGACGTTTTCGAGCCAGGGGTGGCAGAGGAGCTCTTCGTTGCGGAGCAGGCGGTCATGTCATCGGGAGAGCCGCTTAACGATCACGAGCATCAACTGATGTATCGCGGCTCGCTTCGCTGGTTGCAATCCACGAAGACACCATTGCGAGACCGTCATGGACGCATCATCGGGCTGATCGGCATCTCCCGCGATATCACTCAACGCAAGCGGCAGGATGACCTTCGTCGCGGACACGCGCGACTGCTGGACATAGTCGCCCGCGGTCAACCGCTGGAAAGGGTCCTCCACGCTCTGGTCGAGCTGGCGGAAGATGAGCTGGAAGGAATGACCGCGTCCGTGCTCTTGATGGATGAGGTGACGGAGCGCCTGCATCACGGCGCCGCACCCGGGCTGCCAGACGATTACATTCGCCTGATCGATGGCTTGCAGGTCGGCCCCCGCGCCGGATCCTGCGGGACTGCCGCCTGGCGCCGCGAGCCGGTGATCGTCAGCGATGTCCTTGAGGATCCTCTTTGGGAGAGTTTCCGGGAGCTGCCTTTGCGCTTCGGCTTTCGCTCCTGTTGGTCATCGCCCATCCTGTCCACGGAGGACAGGGTTCTTGGAACCTTCGCCTTGTACTCCACCACGGTGCGGGAGCCGACGCCGCTGGAGCGGGAGCTGACCGCGATGGCGACCGATATCGCGGGAATAGCCATCGAGCGCGCCCGCACCGAGGCGCGCATTCACCACATGGCCCATCACGATCCGCTTACGGGTCTGCCGAACCGCACCCTCTTCTGGGCCCAGTTCAACCGCGCGATCGTAGAAGCGCGGCGGGAGGGACGGCGGATCACCGCGACCTACATCGACCTCGACAACTTTAAGCAGATCAACGACTCCCTCGGTCATGCTGCTGGCGACGAGGTGTTGAAGACGCTTGCAAAACGTCTTTGCCATTGCATCCGCGCGAGCGACCTTCTCGTGCGCCTGGGCGGCGACGAATTTGCCGTTGTTTTCAGCAATCCGGCGCACGAACAGAGTCGAGGAATGGTGACCCGCCTCCAGGAACTGCGTGCTGCGATTTCCCGCCCCGTCGTCATCGAAGGGGAAAGCGTGGAGGTAACCTGCAGTATGGGCGTCGCCTTCTTCCCTGATGACGGTGAAACGCCGGAGACTCTGCTGCACCGTGCCGACAAGGCTTTATACACGGCAAAGAACGGCGGGCGGGACCGTCTGCAGGTGTGGCGGGAGCGTGTCTGAGGCACCATGCCGGCGCGATTGGCAGGCCGCGCCCCGCATTCCTGGTGACGATCGGCGACTGTTCTTTCTTCCGATACTGCGCGCCCTATCTCTTGGCACATGAAACCAGAGGCGCTGCTTCATCCCACCCCGGCCGGGCTCTTCTGCCCCATCGGCCGCTTTCATGTCGATCCGGTGTGGCCCGTCGAGCGGGCGCTGATCACCCATGGCCATTCCGACCACGCCCGCGCCGGTCATGGCAAGGTGCTGGCCACGCGCCAGACGCTCGACATCATGCGGATCCGCTATGGCGAGGACTTCTGCGGATCAGAACAGGCGGTGGAGTTCGGTGAGCGCGTCGAGGTGGACGGCGTCACCGTCTGTTTCCATCCCGCCGGTCATGTCCTCGGCTCCGCGCAGATCCTCATCCAGAAGGATGGCCTGAGGATCAACGTCTCCGGCGACTACAAGCGTGGCACCGACCCGACCTGCGCCTCCTTCGAGCCGGTCGCCTGCGACGTCTTCATCACCGAGGCGACCTTTGGCCTGCCAGTCTTCCACCATCCGGACCCGAAGGGCGAGATCGGCAAGCTGCTCACCTCGCTAAAACAGTTTCCAGAGCGCAGCCACATGATCGGCGCCTATGCGCTCGGCAAGGCGCAACGCGTCATCCGCCTTATCCGAGATTGCGGCTACCACGAGCCGATCTACATCCACGGCGCCTTGGCCAAACTCTGCGACTATTATGTTTCGCAAGGGATCGAACTCGGCGACATCCGCCCGGCAACGCTCGAAAAGAAGGATCCTGACGCCTTCAAGGGCGCCGTCGTCGTCGGCCCGCCATCGGCCTTCCAGGACCGCTGGGCGCGCCGCTTCAACGAGCCGCTGATCGCCTTTGCTTCCGGCTGGATGATGGTGCGCCAGCGCGCCAAGCAGGGCGGCGTCGAACTGCCGCTGGTGATCTCCGACCACTGCGACTGGCCCGAACTTCTGGAAACGATCAGGGAAGTCGGGCCGTCGGAGGTCTGGGTAACCCATGGCCGCGAGGAGGCGCTGGTGCGCTGGTGCGAACTGCAAGGCATCCCGGCCCGGCCGCTGCACCTCGTCGGCTACGAGGACGAGGGGGACTGATGAAAGCCTTCGCCACCCTCCTTGACCGCCTCGTCCTGACGCCGTCGCGCAACGGCAAGCTGAAGCTGCTCGCCGACTATTTTCGCGACACCCCCGATCCCGACCGCGGCTATGGCCTCGCGGCGCTCGCCGGCACGCTCGATCTTAGAAACATCAAGCCGGCGCTCCTGCGCGAACTGGTTCTGGAGAAGCTCGATCCGATCCTCTTCCAGTATTCCTACGATTATGTCGGGGATCTCGCCGAAACCATCGCGCTCGTCTGGGATGGTGGCGAGAAGGACGATACGACCGACGAGGAGCAGCCGCGGCTCGGCGAAGTCGTCACGATGATGAACTCGCTCGGTCGGACCGAAGTCCGCGCCGCCGTCCGCGACTTGCTCGACCACCTCGATCCCTCCAGCCGCTTTGCCTTCCTGAAGCTCGCCACCGGTGCGCTCCGCATCGGCGTCTCCGCCCGGCTCGCCAAGCAGGCGTTGTCGGATATGAGCGGCAAGGACGTCACCGAGATCGAGACGCTCTGGCATGGGCTCGGCCCACCCTACGAGCCGCTCTTCGCCTGGCTGGAGGGCAGGGCGGAGAAGCCGGTGCTGGCAACGCCCGCCATCTTTCACTCCGTCATGCTCGCCAATCCGGTGGAGGAGGGCGATCTCGAAAAGCTCGACCCGGAGGAGTACGCCGCCGAATGGAAGTGGGACGGCATCCGCATCCAGATGTCGAGCTATGGCGGCACGAAGAAGCTTTATTCCCGCTCCGGCGACGACATTACCGGCGCCTTTCCCGATATCGTTGACGCGATCAACTTCGAGGGCGTGGTCGATGGCGAGCTTCTGGTCGGCGGCACCATGCGCTCCAACAGCCCGACCCGCACCTTCTCCGACCTCCAGCAGCGCCTCAACCGCAAGACGGTGACGAGCCGCATGATGGACGATTACCCCGCTTTCGTGCGCGCCTACGACCTCCTGTTTCAGGGCGACCAGGACATCCGTGCCCGCACCTTCTTCGAGCGCCGCGAGCGGCTGGGCGATGTGATCGACAAGGCGCCGCACGACCGCTTCGACCTTTCGGATCTCGTCCCTTTCTCCGACTGGGACGAGCTCGACCGGCTGCGCATCGCTCCGCCAGACCCGGTGATCGAGGGCGTCATGATCAAGCGCAAGGACAGCGCCTACCAGGCTGGTCGTCTCAAGGGGCCGTGGTTCAAGTGGAAACGTGATCCCTACAACATTGATGCCGTCATGCTCTACGCCCAGCGCGGCCACGGCAAGCGCTCAAGCTATTATTCCGACTTCACATTCGGGGTATGGGCGGAAACGCCGGATGGCGAGCAGCTTGTGCCGGTCGGCAAGGCCTATTTCGGTTTCACCGATGCAGAGCTCGAAGTCCTCGATAAGTTCGTGCGCGACAACACGGTGGAACGCTTCGGGCCTGTACGGGCCGTGCGGGCCGAACCGGATTTTGGCTTCGTCTTGGAGGTCGCCTTCGAAGGGATCAACCGCTCCACCCGCCACAAGTCGGGCGTCGCCATGCGCTTTCCGCGGATCGCCCGGCTGCGCATGGACAAGCTGCCGCGCGACGCCGATCGTCTGTCGACGCTGACCGCCATGGTCGAGGCGCGGGAAGTCCAGCCGCCTTCTAGGTCGGAATAAGCAGCATCACCGCTGACGTCACGATGACCACGGCGAAGAGCGCAAGAAAAACATCTCGGTCCACGGCCTGCTCCTCCACTCGCGGGAACCGCAATGTCGCGAAACCTGCGCAAGAAGAAGAAGTTCCGGACTTCGCTTTGGGGAGTAAAGCTTTAGAAGTCCTCATCGCCCCGGAAGGGTGCGGCGGCAGGTACGTCGGCAACCATCAGAAGATTGCCGTCGGGATCCTTGAAGGTGAAGAAGGCGTGATCGCGGATGGGCGAGACATCGCCTGCGCCGATGACTAGCGCGTGCGCATGGGCGCCCGCCAGATCCTTCGTGTCGAAGTGGAATGCCGCCTTGTTCATGTGCGGTCCGTTATAGTCTTTGCTGTCCAGGACCGGGGCAGGGCCGGTGCGCATCGACAGCACATAGAGATGGCCGAAAAGGATGTCCTCCGTGAACGGCCGTTGCAGCAGGTCGCAGTACCAGCGGCTTGCCGCCTCGATATCGCTGACGGCAAGGAAGACACCGCCAATGGCGCTGTCGATGATTCTCATGATGCTTAGCTTCCCTCGTGTCCTTGCGGCCATGTCCTCGCGGCACGCGTCGCCTTCATAGCATAAGACCCACAAATGCGAAGGCGGGCTGTGATGCCCGCCTTCGCTCATCTGGTGTCGCTCGTCTGGATTTCAGAACTCTTCCCAGCTGTCGTTGCTGACCGCGACGGCGGCGGAGCCCTTGCCGGAGAAGGCGTTGGCGATTTTACCCATCATGCTGCGGGCGGGCGAGGCGACCGGAGCGGACTTCGCACCTGCCTTGGCGACCGGTGCCGGCGTGCGCTGCGATGCCGGCTGGTAGGCGAGGGAGCCACCGAGCTGGAACTGCGACACGAGCTCGCGCAGGCGGCCGGCTTCCGTGGCAAGGGTTGCGCCGGCAGCATTGGCTTCCTCCACCATCGCCGCGTTCTGCTGCGTCACCTGGTCCATCTGGTTGACGGCGGTGTTGACCTCCGA
>NZ_JAKJHS010000007.1 GCF_021648825.1 Rhizobium halophilum
CGGTCGATAGATCGGAGAAGATGGTTCGCCGGGACGTGCCGCTCGATGCTGAACCCGTAAAACAACGCTTCCTGCGCTACCGTCCGCTCGCCCATCATCGGCACACCCTCCTAAATCCCTAGAAGGAGTGAATCAGAACTTTGCACCGACAGCAACGCCGACTTTTTCAACGGTATCGGCGCAAAGCCGACTCAAGTGATGCATCATCTTCGGCGGCATCCACCACCAAACACTCCACCTTGGTGCTTCTCGTTCCCGGCTTCGCCATTGATCCACTTTCGTCATCCTCGGGCCTGACCCGAGGATCCAAAACCAAGCCCTTCTTCGCGAAGCGGGTGTGCCGGCGACCTCGTGGCCGCCGCAAGTCAATCGAACTGGTTTCGCTTGCGCCTGGATCCTCGGGTCAAGGCCGAGGATGACGACGGAGGCCTTGAGCCTCACGCCTTCATCCTAAAAACCGCACCCCCGCCCACCAAATATCAACCACTTAACCCCTTCCAGATTCACCTCCCCCAAACCTGTGCCTACACTCTCCCCGTCCCGCCGCGGATACACCAGGAGGCGTCCTGGCGAGGTGGGGCCGGCGCTGGTGGTGGAGGGACGACGTGCACCTTCATCATCGGGGTCCGCGGAAAATGGTCTCCCTCCGGCGACACGGGGGAAGCGGGATGGTTTCGGACCGGCCACCTGCTTCTGATGCCCGAACAGCGCGCCGGGCGTGCCTGTGCGGCACACATGGGGGGCGACGGGGATGGTGTCGCCGGACGATGTGTCCGTCGTCACGACGAGCGTTCGGCGAAGGCGCCGGAGTGTTGGCGGTAAAGTCCTCGGGCTCGTCCCCAAGGATCCGCCCGTGCTCCGGAAGGCCAGACGAGCACCGCCTCGAAGACCTAGGCAGAGAGACCGGAGTCGCGGGCACAAACCGCCGAACGGGGCGCTGTGAGGTGCCACTTAAAATTATCTTACGAGGCAGCTTTCAGCGCCCCGGCCGATTTTGAAAAACCGAGATCGCCAAGGGGGGATTGTGTCTGCTCGTCATCCTCCGCCGAACGAGTTGAAACCCGAAGACAAGAACTGCGAACGTCGGCTAATCTCCGGACCTCAGTCACGTTGGCGTCTGAAAAGAAACGCTTTGGAGGAAGACAGCATGGCCGGACACAGGATCTATGGCGTCAGCGTCGCAAGCGTCTATCCGCTCTACGTGACTAAGGCAGAACGGAAGGGCCGAACCGGCGCGGAAGTCGAGGAGATCATCTGCTGGCTGACCGGCCATGACCGCGAAAGCCTGAAGACGGAACTGGAGGCGGGTACTTCGTTTGAGGATTTCTTTGCCAGGGCTCCGGCGATGAACCCTGCACGCAGCCTCGTCAAGGGCGTCGTCTGCGGCGTCCGCGTCGAGGAGATCGAAGAGCCGACCATGCGCGAGATCCGCTACCTGGACAAGCTGATCGACGAATTGGCCAAGGGCAGGCCGATGGAGAAGATCCTGCGGCGATAGCGGTTGATCCTTCTGTCTGGATGCCGGTGCGCCGGAAGACCCGTTCGTCGCCATTGAACCCTCCCGCAGCCCGATTCGGGAAACAGCCATGCGGGAAAAGTGCTTGCCTTCCCCGCAACAGCGTGGTTTGTCCCGCGCCATCCCGCATGCAATGCCGACGCAGCCCCTTTGCCCGAAGGAATTTTTGATGTCCGACACGTCCAAGCCCCATCTCCTGATCGTCGAGGCCCGTTTCTACGACGACATGGCCGATGCGCTCCTCGACGGGGCAACCGCGGCGCTGAAGGAGGCGGGTGCGACCTGGGACGTGGTGACGGTGCCCGGCGCGCTGGAAATCCCGCCGGCGATTGCCATGGCGCTCGATGCGTCGGAAAATGGCGGCGCGGAGTATGACGGGTTCGTCGCGCTCGGCATGGTGATCCGCGGCGAGACCTACCACTTCGATATCGTCGCCAACGAATCCTCCCGTGGCCTGATGGATCTTGCCGTCTCGGAATCGCTTGCGATCGGCAACGGCATCATGACGGTTGAAAACGAAGAGCAGGCCTGGGCTCGTGTCCGCCGCTCCGACAAGGACAAGGGCGGCTTTGCCGCACGTGCGGCGCTGACGATGATTGCGCTTCGCGAGAAGCTGAATGGTTGATCCGATGACGAATGCAGACAAGCCGGCGGTCAAACCCGCCAACCAGCGGGGTGCTGCCCGTCTCGCCGCCGTGCAGGCGCTCTACCAGATGGACGTCGGCGGCGCCGGCGTGCTGGAAGTGGTCGCCGAATACGAGACCCATCGCCTCGGCCAGGAGCTCGACGGCGACACCTACCTGAAGGCGGACGCCTCCTGGTTCCGCTCGATCGTTTCGGGCGTCGTGCGCGACCAGGTGAAGATCGATCCGGTGGTGCGCGGTGCGCTGCAGGAAGACTGGCCGCTGTCGCGCCTCGATTCCACACTGCGCGCCATCCTGCGCGCCGGCACCTTCGAGATCCTCGAGCGCAAGGACGTGCCGATCCCGGTGATCGTCACCGAATACGTCGAGATCGCCCAGGCCTTCTTCGAAGGCGAGGAGCCGAAGATCGTGAACGCGGTGCTCGACCGGATCGCCAAGCAGGTCCGCAGCCAGAGCGCCGCCAAGTAGCGCGCCGAAGAAAATAGCCAGGGAAGGGCGGGGACGATGGAAGGCAGCGTCGAGGGGCTTCAGGGGCAGGTCCAGGCCGCCCGCCGCAACGTCTTCCTGCTCTCCGCCGTCCAGGCGCTCCTGGGCTCGGCCCCGCCGCTGACCTTCGCGCTCGGCGGGCTTGCCACCTACCAGATGCTGGGTGACGACAAGTCGCTCGCCACCGCACCGCTCACGGGCTTCAACATCGGCGTGGCACTCGGCGCCGTCGCCGTGGCGATCGCCGCCCGCTTCGTCGGCCGTCGGGCAGGCTTTATGCTGGGGGCGCTCACCGGCGCAACCGGTGCCGCGCTTGCCGCCGGTGCGCTCTTTCGCCAGGACTTCTGGCTCTTCGCGCTCGGCCTGCTTCTCGTCGGCGTCTCCGGCGGCTTCACCCAGAAGATCCGCTTTGCCGCGGCCGATGCGTCACCCAGCTTCTACAAGCCGCGCGCCATCTCATGGATCCTCGCCGCCGGCATCGTCTCCGCTATCCTCGGGCCGCAGCTTGCCATCTGGGCCAAGGACCTCTTTTTCCCCGTCACGTTTGCCGGCGCCTTTGTCGCACTGATTCCGCTCAATCTCGCGGCCATCGCCATCCTGATGATGCTGAAGCTGCCGGAAGCGGGGGCGAAGGCTGCAGGCGACGCACCGGCCCGGCCGCTGCGCGAGATCGTGCTCACCCAGCGTTTCATGACTGGCATGATCTGCGGCATTGGATCCTACGCGTTGATGACCTTCATGATGACCGGCGCGCCGCTTGCCATGGTGATCGGCTGCGGCTTCTCCACCGAGCTCGCGACCCTCGGCATCCAGTGGCACGTGCTCGCCATGTTCGCCCCGAGCTTCTTCACCGGCATGCTGATCACCCGCTTCGGCACGGAGAAGATCGTCGCCGCCGGCCTGGTGATTCTCATGGGCTGCGCCGTCGTTGCCCACGCAGGCATCGAGCTGTGGAATTTCTGGGGTGCGCTGGTGCTGCTCGGCATCGGCTGGAACTTCGGCTTCATCGGTTCCACGGCAATCGTCGCTTCCAGCTACCGCCCGCATGAAGCCGACAAGGTGCAGGGCTTTCACGACATCATCCTCTTCGGCACGGTCGCGCTCTCCTCCTTCTCCTCCGGCAAGGTCTTCACCGCTTGGGGCTGGGAAGCCATGAACCTTGTCATCTGGCCCGTGACGATCCTCTGCCTCGTCCTTGTCCTCCTCCTGATGCGCAAGGGCCGGGCGGCGAAACCCGCCTGAGGCCTGCCGGACGCCGTAGGACCTCCCACTTTTCTGGCTCTTGACGCCGGCTCCTCCTGCCGGGCAATCTCCCTCCGCATGGCAACCCTTGGTTTCCTTGGGAGGGGAGGTGGTTGCCGTTCATGGCCGGGGGACTTTTCCTGCCGGTGAAAGGGAGAGGAAGAAGCGAATGACCGTAATTCTCGGTGTGATCGTGTGCGGCCTTCTGTCTGTTGCCTACGCCATATGGGCAACGAGAAGCGTCCTGGCCGCTGATCAGGGCAATGCCCGAATGCAGGAAATCGCAGGCTATATCCGGGAAGGGGCGCAGGCCTATCTGACCCGGCAGTACATGACCATCGCCATCGTTGGTGCGGTGGTGACGGTTTTGACCTGGCTGCTCCTTTCCGGGACGGCTGCCATCGGCTTCGTCATCGGCGCAGTGCTGTCGGGGGCGGCGGGCTTCATCGGCATGCACGTCTCGGTACGCGCCAATGTCCGCACCGCGCAAGCTGCGTCGCAAAGCCTTTCGGCGGGCCTCGACATTGCCTTCAAGTCCGGCGCCATCACCGGCATGCTGGTCGCCGGCCTCGCGCTTCTCGGCGTTTCGATCTACTTCTGGATCCTCACCGCAGGCCTTGGCCACGAAACCGGATCGCGCGAAGTGATCGACGCGCTCGTGGCGCTCGGCTTCGGCGCCTCGCTCATCTCGATCTTCGCCCGCCTCGGCGGCGGCATCTTCACCAAGGGCGCCGATGTCGGCGGCGACCTCGTCGGCAAGGTGGAAGCGGGCATCCCGGAGGACGATCCGCGCAATCCGGCCACCATTGCCGACAACGTCGGCGACAATGTCGGCGACTGCGCGGGCATGGCCGCCGACCTTTTCGAAACCTATGCCGTTTCCGTCGTCGCCACCATGGTGCTCGGCGCGATCTTCTTTGCCGGCGCGCCGGTGCTGGAAAGCGTGATGATCTATCCGCTCGCCATCTGCGCCGCCTGCATCGTCACCTCGATCATCGGCACCTTCTTCGTCAAGCTCGGCACCAACGGCTCGATCATGGGCGCGCTCTACAAGGGCCTGATCGTCACCGGCGCGCTGTCGATCCTCGGCCTTGCCGCAGCAACCGCTGTTACGGTCGGCTGGGGCACGATCGGCACCGTCGCCGGCATGGAGATCACCGGGTTAAACCTCTTCATCTGCGGCATTCTCGGCCTCGTCGTGACGGCCCTAATCGTCGTCATCACCGAATACTACACCGGTACCAACAAGCGCCCGGTCAACTCGATCGCCCAGGCCTCCGTCACCGGCCATGGCACCAACGTCATCCAAGGCCTGGCCGTGTCGCTGGAATCAACTGCACTGCCGGCGATCGTCATTGTTGCCGGGATCATCGCCACCTTCCAGCTAGCCGGGCTCTTCGGCACGGCCATTGCCGTCACCACCATGCTCGGGCTTGCCGGCATGATCGTGGCGCTGGACGCCTTCGGTCCGGTCACCGACAACGCCGGCGGCATTGCAGAAATGTCCGGCCTACCGTCGGACGTGCGCAAGTCCACCGATGCACTCGATGCCGTCGGCAACACGACCAAAGCCGTAACGAAGGGCTATGCCATCGGCTCGGCCGGGCTGGGTGCCCTGGTGCTTTTCGCCGCGTATTCCAATGACCTGGCATACTTCGCAGCCAATGCGGAACGATACCCGTATTTTGAAGGTATCGGCGACATCTCCTTCAGTCTCTCCAACCCTTATGTCGTCGCCGGTCTGATTTTCGGTGGTCTCATCCCCTATCTCTTCGGCGGCATCGCCATGACAGCCGTGGGGCGTGCCGCCGGTTCGATTGTTGAGGAGGTGCGCAGGCAGTTCCGCGAAAATGCCGGCATCATTCAGGGGACGGTAAAGCCGGACTACGGGCGCGCCGTGGACATTCTCACCAAAGCGGCGATCCGCGAGATGATCGTGCCATCATTGCTGCCGGTGCTGGCGCCGCTCGTCGTCTATTTCGGCGTCCTGCTGATCTCCGGCTCCAAGGCTTCCGCCTTTGCCGCACTCGGTGCCTCTCTGCTCGGCGTCATTGTCAACGGCCTTTTCGTCGCCATCTCCATGACATCCGGTGGCGGCGCCTGGGACAATGCCAAGAAGAGCTTCGAGGACGGCTTCGTCGACAAGGATGGGCATCGCCACATGAAGGGGTCGGACGCCCACAAGGCCTCCGTCACCGGCGATACGGTCGGGGACCCCTACAAGGACACGGCCGGTCCCGCTGTGAACCCGGCGATCAAGATCACCAATATCGTCGCTCTGCTGCTCCTGGCGGTTCTGGCCGGCTGACTTGGCAAAGCAGAAAAGGGAAAAGCCCGCGAACTCCGTCAGTTCGCGGGCTTTTCGATGAGGCATCTAGGGTCTTAGCGACCGAGGTTCTGGAACAGGTTCTGGGCCGCGTTGCGGTTGCCTGTGGCACCGCCCGAGAGGAGCTGCTGCAGGAAAGTCAGGTCGCGACCACCCGTTGGCGTGGTACGCGAAATCGTGTCAAACACCTTGCCATCCTGGAGCGTGTAGTTCGCCTTGCGTTCCACCACGCCGTCCTTGTCGAAGTAGATGGCGAGAACCGTCTGCTCCACCAGCCGAGGCTTCATGAAGGCCACGGGGCGTTCCCGCTTCTGCGAGATGTAGTAGAGAACCTCCGAATCGAACGTTGCGGTGGTGGACGGGGTGCCCATCGTCAGCAACACCTGTTCGCGGCTTGATCCGACCGGAATAAGTGCGAGCGACTCCTCATCCAGCACATAGCCATTATAGAGGGTCTGGCCAATATCCATGGAGGTGCAGCCGGTAACAGCTACCGATGCGATGATGGCCGCTGCCGCGGTTCTGCTCAAGAACTTCATTTCAGACCTTGTTGCTGCCTCTTCAGGCTACCCGAGATTTCCGATTTCGGCCTTCGCCGCTCCCTGCTGTCCACATCATTATGGCTATTCCGGGGAAGATGGGTTTCCGGCTAGTCAAGGATGAGGCGGCATCGTGCAGCAGGCTGTAACGACGTTGCAATTCGCGCATGCTTCGGTAAACCAGCTTTCGCCTCCATGCAACATGTGGCGGCTAACTGTGAGACTTCTTATGATCTTTGGCCTGTTCAGGAAGAATAAGCGCAATCAGCCGATCGTCGACCGCCAGTATGCGGCGTTGACATCTGGTGCGCGCAATCCTTCCTTCTATAGCGATCTTGGGGTGCCCGACACGGTCATGGGGCGTTTTGAGATGCTGTCGGTCGTGATGATCCTGTTCTTTCGGCGCACCGCTCGCTCGGGCGTCAGCGGGCAGGAACTTGCACAGGAGATCATCGACGCCTTCTTCCAGGACATCGACCACTCCATCCGGGAACTGGGGGTGGGGGATACAAGTGTCCCGAAGCGGATGAAGAAGCTGGCAGGAATGTTCTATGGACGGCTGGAAGCCTATGCCGCCGCTTTGGATGCGCGCGACCAGGAAGGCCTCGCCCGCGCCCTCGCGCGAAACATTCATCCGGACGTCACGCCTGCCGACCCTATGATGGATCTGGCGAAATGGATGATCTTTGCCGAAGGTGAGCTGGCGGCGCTTGACGAGGATGACGTTGCCAGGGGTGCGGTTGCCGTCCCAGCTCCGCAGAAGTGAGGTATCAAATGAAGCCTGTTCGCGAACAAGGTGCGAAGCCACCATTCTCCTATCCCGTGCGGGTAGGTCATGTCTCCGCCAATCCGGTGACGGTTCACCTCGAGGCTGGACCGACTGAAAGGGAAGGGCTGGCGCAGCTTTGGAAAATAACAGCCGTCCACGCCCTGAAATCTGAGATGCAAATAGCGCGCTGGAAGAAGGATGGGGTGCGAATCAAGGGTCACGTGGAAGCAGAAATCGAGCAAGCCTGCGTCGTGACGCTGGAGCCTGTCTCCTCTAAGATCCAGGAAACCTTTGAGCAGGTGTTCGTCCCCGAGGGATCGAAGCTTGCGCGAATGGTCTTGAGCGACAGCGCCGAAATGGTGCTCGACCCGGAAGGGCCCGATGCTCCCGAAACCTTCACCGGTGACACCATCGATGCCGGCGAGGTCGTGGCTGAGGCCGTGGCACTCGCGATCGATCCCTATCCCCGCAAGCCTGGCGTCGGTTTCACTGATCATGTCGAAGACGATCCGACAGAGGAAGCCGCCCCCCCTTCACCCTTCGCGGCGTTGAAGGACTGGAAAAAGAACGACTAGGATGGAAATCGCCTTGATTGGGTTGTAAGCACGGCCGGAACCACTATTTTGGCCTCGATTTCGCCCCTAGGCGAACGAAAGGATCAGGGACGCGTGATCAAAATTTCTCTCGATGTCATGGGCGGCGATTTCGGTCCTGAAGTCGTCATCCCCGGTGCAGCCAAGGCGCTGGAACGACATCCGGACGTAAGCTTCGTGCTGTTCGGCCTGAAGGCTGAGTGCGAGCAGTATCTCAGCAAATATCCGAAGCTACGGGAGCGGTCGGTTTTCCATGACTGCGAACTGGCGGTCTCGATGGACGAGAAGCCGAGTGCTGCTCTGCGCCGCGGCCGATACGTGTCAACCATGTGGCGCGCCATTGAAGCGGTCAAAGTTGGGGAAGCGGATGTCGCCGTTTCTGCCGGAAACACCGGGGCCCTGATGGCAATGGCGAAGTTCTGCTTACGTCCCATGGCGCATATCGAACGCCCCGCGATAGCCGGAATCTGGCCGACACTGAAGGGCGAGAGCATCGTCCTCGATATCGGAGCGACGATCGGCGCCGACGCCCAGCAGTTGATGGACTTCGCTCTGATGGGCGGCGCCATGGCGCGTGCGCTCTTTGAAGTCGATCGCCCAACCGTTGGCCTCCTCAACGTAGGGGTGGAAGAGGTCAAGGGTTTGGAGGAGGTCAAGGAGGCCGGCCGGCTCATTCGCGAGGCCAACCTCGCAACCATCTCCTATCACGGCTTCGTCGAGGGAGACGACATCGGCAAAGGCACCGTGGACGTGGTGGTGACCGAAGGTTTCACCGGCAACATCGCACTCAAGGCCGCCGAAGGAACCGCCCGGCAGATCTCCCAGCTTCTGCGCGAGGCAATGTCTCGCACGCTGGTGGCAAAGATCGGCTACCTCTTCGCCAAGGGCGCCTTCGATCGCTTGCGCGAGAAGATGGATCCGCGCAAGGTGAACGGCGGCGTTTTCCTCGGCCTCAATGGCATCGTCATCAAGAGCCATGGCGGCGCCGACGCCGAAGGTTTTGCGGCGGCGATCGACGTTGGGTACGACATGGCGCGTAACCGACTGACCGAGAAGATCATCCAGGATCTCAACACTTACCATGCCCGACGCCAGCCTCCGGCTGGCCCAGAGGCAGCCTGACAACAGGATGTAAACAGAATGATCCGTTCAGTGGTTCGCGGTTACGGGGCGGCCCTCCCCAAGCGCGTGGTGCCAAATCGCGAGCTCGAGGGCATTGTGGAAACGTCGGACGAATGGATCGTTCAACGAACCGGCATCCGCCAGCGCTACATCGCGGGCGAGGGCGAAACGACAGCCTCGCTTGGCGAAGAGGCCGCCCGTGCCGCATTGAACCGTGCAGGCCTGACGCCGGACGATATCGACTTCATCCTGGTTGCCACCTCGACGCCCGACAATACCTTTCCGGCGACGGCGGTGAACATCCAGAAGCGGCTCGGGATGACACACGGCTTCGCCTTCGACATGCAAGCCGTCTGCTCCGGATTCGTCTACGCCATGGCCACGGCTGATATGTATATCCGCGGCGGCATGGCCAAGCGTGTGCTCGTGATCGGAGCCGAAACATTCTCGCGAATCCTCGACTGGAAGGACCGCACCACCTGCGTGCTGTTTGGCGATGGTGCCGGCGCGCTGGTGCTCGAGGCTGCCGAAGGGGAGGGAACGGTTGCGGATCGCGGCATCCTGACGGCGCATCTTCGCTCGGACGGATCGCACAAGGAGAAGCTCTACGTCGACGGCGGTCCATCCACGACCGGTACCGTTGGCCACTTGCGGATGGAAGGTCGGGAGGTTTTCAAACATGCCGTCGGCATGATCACGGACGTGATTGAAGCTGCCTTCGACGCGACTGGCACAACAGCGGAAAGCCTTGACTGGCTGGTGCCGCATCAGGCGAACCGCCGGATCATCGAAGGCTCTGCCAAGAAGCTCGGTATCCCGAATGAAAAGGTGGTGGTTACTGTAGACCTGCACGGGAATACCTCGGCGGCCTCCATTCCGCTGGCGCTCTCCGTTGCGCTTGATGACGGACGCATCAAACAGGGCGACCTCGTGATGCTCGAGGCAATGGGTGGCGGGTTTACCTGGGGCGCGCTGCTGATCCGTTGGTAGTATCTGCGCGAACCGCGTCCCATTTTAGCACATGCCCCGAAGCTCCTGTTTTTACAGTAGTGCTTGACCCTGCCTCTTAACCAAAATACTCTTCGGCGGCTTATGGAACGTTGATGAACCAGGCGGGGATCATGGCCGGAAAAACAGTGACACGGGCGGATCTGGCGGAATCGGTATTCCGAAAGGTAGGTCTTTCGCGAACTGAATCGGCCGAACTGGTTGAAACGATCATCGACGAGATCTGCAACGCGATTGTGCGCGGTGAAACCGTGAAGCTGTCGTCCTTTGCGACCTTCCAAGTTCGCTCCAAGAACGAACGCATCGGCCGCAATCCCAAAACGGGCGAGGAAGTGCCGATCTCGCCGCGGAAGGTGATGACCTTCAAGGCTTCAAACGTCCTCAAGCAGCGGATACTGCGGGCGCACAATACCCGCAAGCTGAAGCAGAAGGCAGCTGCACCTGCAGCCTAGCACATTTGCTGTTAGCTTCCTGCGCGCCCACTTGAATTGCCGTCATTAGAGCGCTGAAATATACCATGATTCGTGTCCGGCACATTGGGTGCCGCCGCGGCTCGGCCCATAGCCACGCGTGAGCTTGCTCCCTGGAGACGAAGTTGGACAAAGGCCCAGACGCTTTCCGCACCATCAGTGAGGTTGCCGAGGATCTCGATCTTCCGCAGCACGTTCTGCGTTTTTGGGAAACGCGCTTTCCGCAAATCAAGCCGATGAAGCGGGGCGGCGGACGTCGCTATTACCGGCCCGAAGATGTCGATCTGCTGAAAGGTATTCGGCATCTGCTCTACGATCACGGCTATACGATCAAGGGCGTGCAAAAGCTTCTTAAAACGAACGGCAACAAGTTCGTGGCGGCAATCGCATCGGGCGATCTGGCCACCATGGATGCGATCGTTGCAGCCAGCAGCCAGAACCCCACTGAACCAAAGATGGGTGGTGGGATTGAGGAAGACCAGGTCGTCGGGCGGCCGAAGGCAAAGCCTAGCGGGCGGTTCTTCGGCTTCGGCGGAAGCGGCGACGAGGATGCCCCGGATGTTCAGATCGGGAAGAGCAGTATCGGCAAGGAAGACCGGGCACTTTTGCAGGAGGCACTTTTTGACCTCCTCGAGTGCAAGCGGCTGCTGGATCAAGTACGGTGAGCCGAGGAACGCAATAAACCTTCGTGCATTCACCTCTGGTTCAGGAAAAAAACCTGACCATCTGTCCCGGAAGAGACAGACAAGAGGTGAGGAAATCATGAAAAAGCTTGCAGTCGTTCTTATTTCGCTAGCGACAGCGTTCACCGGGATCGTGCCTGCACACGCATTCCCGTCAATCTCGGCACCGAAGGTCGAGGCATCGCAGGTGCAGGAGGTGGATCACCGCCGCGGGCATCGCTGGCGCGGTCACCGTCACTGGCGGGGCCACCATAGGCACTATGGTCACCGCCACTATCGACGCCACCGCAACAGCAATGCCGGCGCCATCATCGGTGGTCTCGCTGCCGGTGCCATCATTGGTGGCGCGCTGTCTGCACAGCAGCCGCGTTACTACGGTGGCGGGAATGCGCATGTCCGCTGGTGCTACGATCGCTACCGGTCCTACCGGGCTTCGGACAACACGTTCCAGCCCTACAACGGGCCGCGTAGATCCTGCCGTTCGCCTTACTACTGATGGGACAGGGCCGGCTTGACGCCGGCCTTCGCCACATTCGCCGCGGAAGTAAAAATGTTACTTTGGTATGCGAGAGTGGAACCCGAGGAGGGCTGCGTCGTTGATCGACGCAGATGGAGGGGGGCACAGATGATATGGAACAAGAAGACGAGCCGCGACATCAGGCGCCAACCTGACCCGGCCACCGGCACTTATCCGGATGGATTATTCCCAGTCCTTGCCGCGCTGGAGCTCGAGAGAGATGCGCGGCGAAACTTTCGCCAGTCCTATGGCCGGGATTACTCAGCTGCCACTGAGAGCGCGTCGCTAGAATTGTCCGCCCGATAGAGCGAGGGGACCTAGCACAGCCGGGGACCTGGCACAGCGTCTGGTGCGGATCGAGCCATTGGCAAGGCCGTCTCTGCCTACCGAGGTGGAAGTACTGACGTGGCGTGGACTCTCGATCCGTCAGCTTTCATCGGCAGACATAGATCATCCGGCGCGCGCTTTTCGACCATGAGCGTTGACCATACCTCGCGCACTCCTCATTGCGGACGGGAGCGCGCGTCCTATCTGAATAGACCCTGGACGTTTCTCGTCCGCTTACATCTCCTCAGGAGCCGCAGATGACAGCCAAACCGGCTTTGTTGCTGGTCAACCCCCGTTCCCGAAGGGGAAACGAGAGCCTGCCCGAGGTAAGACGATTACTGCAGCTTTCCGGGCTAAGCTTTGTGGAACTGCCTCCCGGTTATGGTGGTACGACTTCGCATGCCATCGAAGAATACGCGGCCTCCATCGACAGTGTAATCGTGGGAGGTGGTGACGGAAGCTTGAACAACGCCGCGCCCGGACTGCTGAAGACGGACTTGCCACTCGGCGTTCTGCCCTTGGGCACCGCCAATGATTTCGCCCGTACGATCGCCCTTCCGCAGGACTTGGCCGGAGCTGTCGAAGTGATCGCGAGGGGCAACACCAGAAAGATCGACCTCGGCGAAGCGAACGGGCACCCGTTCTTCAACGTCGCCAGCGTCGGCTTTAGCGTGGATCTTGCAAGATCTCTGACGGAAAAAGCCAAGAAACGATGGGGCAAACTCGGCTACGGAGTTGTTGCCGCGCGGTTGCTCGCAGGTTCCCGGCTGTTCACCGCGACACTGGAGCATGATGGCGAAGTCGAGGAACTGAGGACCATGCAGGTTGCTGTCGGCAATGGCCGGTTCTACGGAGGAGGGATGACGGTTCATGCCGATGCCACGGCCACGGACGGCATGTTGGATTTCTACAGTCTCGAGGTTGATCATTGGTGGAGGCTCCTTGCGCTGCTCCCGAGCCTTCGCAAAGGCACCCATGGCGACTGGCGGGATGTTCGCGTGTTCTCGACCAAGGGCTTGACGCTGCGAACCAGCAGGCCGCAGCCGGTGAACCTTGACGGGGAGATAAAGACCGAAACACCCGTGACCTTCGGGATCCGCGAAGAGGCCATCTCGGTTTTCACGCCCTGATGGCTGGGGCTATTGCGCATGGAGGTCCATGACGGGATTGTCGTCAGACGACGTTGTAGATATCGAGAAGGCGGCGCGTTCTTCAACCGACCAGTCCGAACATCCCTAGCATCAGGCCATTGCTCCCTCGTACTGCGCGGGAGGCGCATTTTGCAGCGTCATCCCCGTTTTTGATGCCGCCCCTCTTGCGCTGAAATCAGCGAAAGTCTAAGGGGTCTTTGCCCTTTATCGGGCGTGACGGAATGTAGCGCAGCCAGGTAGCGCACTTGACTGGGGGTCAAGGGGTCGTGGGTTCGAATCCCGCCATTCCGACCATTTCGGGCGACGCAGGTCGCTGATTCCCAAGCCAGCTGAAGCAATTCAGCTGGCTTTTTCGTTGGCGACACGCCTGTCATCGCCGGCCCTCCTTAAGGAAAAGCATTGGGAGCAGCGGTAGCAGCAGACAGGTGCTGGAACAATCGGCGACGCTGGCATTTTACCCTCTGAACAAACGGAGGGAAGAATGGCTAAACCGGAGAAATCGGCGGCAACCGCATTCGTCGGCGGGGTGGTGGCAACGCTCGCCGTGATTGGCGGGGTGACCGTCTTTGTCGCCTATTCAGGGAGCTACAACATCGCAGCGACCGAGGAGCACACCTCGTTGACCCGATGGATCTTCGATACCACCTTCCACAACTCCATTCGGTCGCATGCCGATGAAGAAGACGTGCCGGAACTGACGGCTGCGATGGCGGCCGCGGGAGCGCAGCCCTACAAGGAAATGTGCCAGCACTGTCACGCCGGCCCGGGCGTCGAGCGTGACGAATGGGCAAGCGGGATGCGCCCGCGTCCGCCGCATCTTGTGGAAGCGGCAGCGGAGTGGGAGGCGAACGAGGTCTTCTGGCTCGTCAAGCACGGCGCCAAGATGACCGGTATGCCGGCCTTCGGCCCGACGCATCCAGACGAGCGCCTGTGGGAAATCGCAGCCTTCGTCAAACAACTGCCGGCCATGACGCCGGAAGAATATGCCGCAGCCGGAGATGGCGGATCAGGCGAAGAGGAGGGCGCATCCGATCCCGGTGATGCTGCAGCTCGGCCGCAAGAGGCGACGAGCGATGGTGGACAGAGTGGCATGCAAAGCGGGCCGGTGGCCGGCGAGGAGAGCGCGCCGACCGGTGGTACGGACGCTTCTGCACCCGATGCCGCCAATCCGTCACGGCCGGAAGGTGTGGTCAATCCCGTACCGCAGCAGCCATCGGCGGATCAGTAAGCAAGAAGACAGGAGAGACTTAACCGATGGGCATGTCCTACTGGCGCTTCGCCGCCATGATCGCCACCTCGACGGTCGTCATGTACGGCCTGATGTATCTCAATACCTATGCCTGGGAGCACGTGCTGTGGAGCGAAACGCGTGCATGGATGGCCTTGGTCATGGGCGCGACGATGTCGGTCATCATGCTTGGCTTCATGCTGGGCATGTACAAGAACAAGATGCTCAACATGGCAATCTTCGGCGGCTCTGTCGCCGTCTTTGCCCTGTCGCTCTGGCTCGTCCGTGGTCAGGCGACCGTCGACGATGCAGAGTACATGAGCGCCATGATCCCTCACCACTCGATCGCAATCATGACCAGCGAGCGCGCCCAGATCTCAGATCCGCGCGTGCGCAAGCTCGCTGACGAGATTATCGAGGCACAGGAGCGGGAGATCTCGGAGATGAAATATCTGATCGAAGATCTGGAGGCGCGCGACTGATGATGGAGAACAGCACGAATCTTCCTATTGCTCTTGCCGCTCTCGTCGCGGCAGCCACGCTTCTGAGCGCCTGCGGCGATGACGTTGCCGACGACGTGCTGGATCCGCGCAGCGGCCATCAGGTGGCGACGGTCGTGCCGGCAAGCGCGGCGATCGCCAATGCCGTAATCGGCGCGCTTGATCCCGCAACCATGGTGGATGCTGAGATGCAAAAGGTTCTCGGCGGCCCTGCCACCTGTTCCTTTCATTATACGAGCTTCGGCCAACCGGTTGCTGCCTTGCGCGCCGACAGCAACGATGAGCCTGCGTCCGGCGTGGTGAAACTCAACGGCCATCTCATCGAGATGCAGACGACACGGGCGGAAGACTCAATCAACATGACAGCGGGAGACATCCGTCTCGCAATTGCTCCTCAAGGTGATGGAGAGGAGGCGAAGATGGTCTTCGAGATCGGGCAAGATATGAAGGTTGGCTATCGCGGATACTACCGCTGCGCAAGGCCAGCCTGACGTCCGAGGTCTTGGAAAGGTTGCCATTCCTGCGTGGACATATCTCCGGATAGCCCAGAGATGGGCCCCATCAGGCGCGTCGGGATTAACCTGATGGGTGACCTCGTCTAGTCCGGCATCGGCACACATTCCTTCTGTCTTGGCTTTCCTGGCACCGAGCCGGTGACTTGCTTGACTTGGCCTGGAGGGCAGGAGCCATCGTCCACCAATACCTTCTGACCGGTCGACAGCCTTCCTGCAGCCGGCTCCGTCTTCAGCACCGTTTGGCAGCCAGCTAGAATAACGAACACAGACAATGCTATAATGCGATATTGCATGTCGCAACCTCTTCATATCGTCCCCAGCGGACGCTAGGCGATCTAGCCATGAGGCTCGAGCCCTAGCATCCCCCAAATGGGTGAGGTACAGGCGGAATAACCGACTAGGAGGACGAAAGAGAGGAGCTTGCGGCGACTGCTGCCACGAAGGCCGTCTGCCTAGCGAAGCCGGACTTGGAAAGAATGGACTTCACATGTGAGCGGACTGTTTCCACACTAATTCTATGACGCCTCGAAGCAGTCTGGATGGTTTCACCCCTAATCAAACTCTGGGCAATCTTGGCTTCAGCTGCAGTTAATTTGAACAAACCTTGTATCACGTCGACAGGTGGGGAGATCACTTGAGGGCGCACAAGTTTGACCAGTAGAAAGAAGGCGGTGCGCAAGAACATATCGCGCGCAGATCCGGTCACAGGAACTACTTGCACGATGGCTGGAGGCGAGTCAGACGTGCCAGCCAGTGGGAAACTGGAGGCATGCTGCCTCTGCCGTCCCCAAGTTCTTGTTCGTCCGGCTTCAATCACCGTCATCAAGAACTGATCTGCAGAAGCATTTCGAAACCGCAGCCTGTCGTTGCCTATCGTGACAACTGTAGGAACGAGTGCATCAAATAGTCCGTTACCTCCAACGACTTTGCCATCATCTCGTATCGCAGCCGCTGCAAAGCCTGCAACTTGCATAGCGTGCAACACTGCCTCCACATGTGCGGTCGGTAAGCATCCCCCAAGGAGAACTGCTTTTGACAGATGAGGACGGTAGCTGTTGAGGAGATCCAGGTCCTTTTGAAGCACAGGTCCTAGATTACGCTTCTTTTCAAGCGAGATGCCGACCAAGTCTCCACTTGGCAGTCGAATGACAGTGCCTGCTGCGAATCCAAAGCCACGCTTCCAGTAGAAATCTCGGTAGACGTCTTGTTGTGCCATCCAATCCTCACCGAGGGAAAGGGCGTCACTGAGAAAACCAGAATGCGTTTTAGTGCTTAAAGCTGCCGTCTTGGCATTCTCGTAAGCCCAACCGTCCTCAAAGAAGTCCCTGTAGAGATCGGTGACCCCTTCACTAGCGATCCAAGGGCTAGCGGCACTGCTGATGTTGGCGAGTAAGGCTCCTTGCGCTCCGATCTGGCTGGCCAATTCGTCAAGCACCCGTGGCCACAGGTTTGGAAAGAAGGCAGCTTCATAGATTCGATCTTGCAGCCCTTCGAGCGCCATTGCCAAGCTCAGGTAACGTTGAGATCAGCGTAGCGGCATTTCGCAACTCGGGCAAGGAGGCGAAGGTCATCCGGTCAGGTGATGATCCTGACCGGCACGGCCTTCGCAGCCGGCGTCTGCGACAGCTTCTCGTGATGTGAAAGCGGGATCAGCGGGTTGAGCTCCGGATAGTAGCCGGCAACGCAGCCGTCCGGCAGTTGGAAGGGCAGGACCTTCAGCCCACCCACCTTGCGCTCGCGGCCGTCGTCGACATCCGTCTGCAACCCGACAACCTGGCCTTCCTGCAGGCCAAGCTTTTCCATCTCCTTCGGGTTGATCAAGAGGACGTCGCGCGTCCCTTCGATGCCCCTCAGGCGGTCGCTGTAGCCGTAGATGGTCGTGTTGAACTGGTCGTTGCTGCGCAGCGTCATCAGGCGGTAGCGTCCCTCGCGATCTTCGAAGCCCGCGGCGGAAAGCGCCTCCGGCACCGTAAACTCGGCCTTGCCGCTCTCCGTTTTCCAGATGCGCTCGCGCGCACTGTTGCCTCTATAGAAGCCGCCGGGTGTAAACAGGCGCTTGTTGAAGTCGTGGAACTTGTCTGGATAAGTCTCCTCAATCAGATCGCGAACCTTCCCATAGTCACCTCGCCATTCGTCCCACTTTACCTTCGGATTGGGAGGAAGCGTCGCCTTTGCAAGGCTGGCGACGATCGCCAACTCCGACAGAAGGTGCTCGCTTGCCGGCTTGTGCTTGCCAACAGAGCCGTGGATGCAGCTGAGGCTGTCTTCCATCGAAACCGTCTGCGGCCCTCCCTCCTGCATGTCCTCCTCACTGCGTCCGAGGCAGGGGAGGAGATAGGCAACCTCGCCGTTGATCAGGTGGCTGCGGTTGAGCTTGGTGGCGATCTGCACCGTCAAGCGCATCTTTGTCCAGGCTGCCTCCATGGCGTCGTGGTCGGGGATTGCGCGGACAAAGTTGCCGCCGAGGCTGACGAAGCCGCGGATGCTGCCGTCAAGAATACCTTCACAGGCCTCGACTGTATTGACGCCCTTCTCGCGCGGCGGGTCGAAATCGAACATGGAGGCGAGCTTGTCGAGCGGGACGAGCTTCGGCTTTTCCGAGATACCGACAGTCCGCTGCCCCTGCACGTTGGAATGGCCGCGAACGGGAGAAATTCCGGTTCCGTCCCGGCCGATATTGCCTTTGAGCAGAAGCATGTTGACGAGCATGGCGATGCTCTCGAAGCCGCCGACCTGCTGTGTCAGCCCCATGCCGTAGATGCCGATAACCCGCTCGGCATCGACATAGACCTGGCCGGCGGCCTCCAATGCCGCCCGATCGAGCCCGGATTCCCGCTCGATATCGTCCCAGCTGGTGGCGCGGACCTTCTCTTCGAAGGCGTCGAAGCCGTTGGTGTGCTGCTCGACGAAATCGCGGTCGATGACCGCGTGGCCCTGTCGCTTGGCCTCGTCATCATTGGCAAAAACATGCTTGCACATGCCCAAGATCGCAGCGATATCGCCGCCTGTCTTCACCTGATGGTACTGGCAGGAAATCTGTGTCTCCTTGCCGGTCAGCATTTCCGTCGGGCTCTGTGGATTGATCATCGTCTCCAGCCCCTTTTCGCGGACCGGATTGAAGGTGACGATCTTGCAGCCGCGCTTCACGGCTTCTTGTAGCGGATGCAGGAAGCGGGGGCTGTTGGAGCCGGTGTTCTGACCGAAGAAGAAGATGGCATCGCAGGTGGAGAAATCCTGAAATACTGAGGTGCCTACGGAGGCACCGATCACTTTCTTGAGCCCCACCGAGGTCGTCTCATGGCACATGTTGGAGCTGTCTGGCAGGTTGTTGTGGCCGTAGAGCCTGGCGAAAAGCGCGTAGAGATACGAGGTTTCCAAGCTTGCGCGACCGGATATGTAGAAGACCACGGACTTCGGATCGAGCGCCTTCAGTTCTTTGCCAATGGCGGAGAAGGCTTCATCCCAGGAGCAGGGGACATAGTGGTCGCTGTCACGATCATATCGCATCGGATGGGTGAGGCGCCCTTCCTGTTCAAGGTCGTGATCCTTCCAACCGCGCAGCTCCGTGACCGTGTGCTTGGCAAAGAAATCGGGGGTACAGCGACGGGTCGTCAGCTCCCACAGGGTAGCCTTCGCGCCGTTTTCGCAGAATTCCAGGGGATGATGATTGGCTGGCTTCGTCCAAGCGCAGGAGACGCACATGAAGCCGCCCGGTTTGTTTTGCCGGCGGAGCGTCTCGACCACAGTCGGCGAATTCAGTTCCTTCGCAAAGATGCGTGCGATGCCCTTCGCCGAGCCCCAACCCCCTGCCGGACCATCATAATGTACAGTCTCATCCTTCGACATTGAGCTCCCCTTGGATGCGTAACGAGCGTTTGGTTGACCAGCTTGAGCGGTTCACCGCCCATTCGCGTTCTGCTGAACAGGCAACACGCGGGGCATGATGAAGTTCCAGATAGCGCCCCGCGCAATCCTTGACCGCTGTGGCCGCGGGACGCGCGCCTAACACCCCGGGGAAACTTTTGGTTCATTGGGGGGTTGTGATCGTACCGGCGCTAGCCGACCGGCCGTGCCGGGGCCTCTTCAGCCTGAAAACAATCATCAGCGGGAGCGACAACATGCCAGAGAAACATCCAAATACTGTCCGCTGGGGCGGTCCCGGCGCAAGCCATGAGGATCGCACCAAGCCTATACCGGAAAAGCAGGACCCGCGCCCCGATGGGGCGCCAACCAATCCGCCCGTCAGTCGGGTTTCCGGTGGCGGTGGGGAGCGAGATGAGAAGCATAGCCACGTCGACAACATGCGCAGCAGCAAGTCGCACACATCCGGAACGCCAAGCCCGACCTATGGCCGGGAATGGAAAGACAACATGCCTCGCGACTAGAGCGCTTGTGCTGCTTGCCGAAGCTCCGGGCGCGCACATGGCTGGGCGTCCGGATTTCCCCACGGCTTCCTCCAGACTACAATGAGAAGGCGGAATGTCGGACGAAAGGAAAGAGCCCGCAGTAAGCGGGTATCAGGCGCTCTCTTGGGGCTCCATATTTCGCCTTCTGCTGCTCATGGCGGGCGTTGCGGCAGCAGCATTCTTGATCTGGAGCCTGACCCACCTTCTTCTGCTCGCATTCGGCGCAATGCTGTTCGGAATGCTGATCCGGGCCCTGTCCGATGTGATCGAAGATCACACGCCCTTGCCGGCAACGGCGTCCCTTATCGGCGCCACCATCGTCATCCTGGCACTCGTCGTCGGCTTCGGCCTGCTTCTCGGATCGCAGGTTCGCATGCAGTTTTCAGAGCTGGTGCAGCGCCTTCCCGACCTTGTGCAGATGGTGGCCGAGCGGTTCGGAATAGACAATCCGCAAGATGCGCTGATGCAGCAGATCGAGGAGGCGGTGGCGCAAGCCTCCTTTCTCTCGAACTTTGCCGGCATCTCCTCAACCGCACTCGGCGTTGTGAGCGATCTCTTGATCGTCTTCGTGGCTGGAATTTATCTTGCTGCTGATCCCGGTATCTACCAGCGTGGCTTGCTTCTCCTCTTTCCACGCTCGAGCCGGCAAGAGGCCCGCGAGACCCTCGAAGTTATCGGAGCCTCGCTTCGGCTGTGGCTTCTTGGTCAGTTGCTCGGAATGCTGCTGGTAGGGGCGCTTTCTGCAGCGGGTCTATGGTACCTCGGTGTTCCCTCGGCGCTTGCGCTTGGCCTGATCGCAGGCTTGTTCGAGTTCATTCCGATCCTCGGACCAATTCTGGGGGCCATTCCCGCCGTGGCGACCGCCTTTGCGGAAGACCCTGTCACGGCGCTGTGGGTTGTCGGGCTCTACGTGATCATTCAGCAGATCGAGGGTAACCTGATTACGCCGATGATCCAGCAGCGGATGGTGAAGGTGCCGCCTGCTTTGACGATATTCGCGGTGGTGGGTTTTGCGCTTCTGCTCGGACCGCTTGGCGCCGTGTTTGCCATGCCGCTGCTCGTCGTGGTCTTTGTCACTATCAAGAAGCTCTGGATCCAAGAAACTCTGGACGAAGATGTGTCATTGCCCGGTCAGGAGGATGAACAACCGCCCATCGCCTCCGCTCAGCAATAAAAAAGCCCTGCCGGTGGCAGGGCTAGTTGGTTGGCGAGAAGACTGTCCGGTAGCCGAAGTCTAGATTTCAGGGCAGCCACGGACATTGGCAAAAACGATGCGATCGGGCCCGCGACGTGTCATGCCCTCGACAGTTACGCTGCGTCGGGTAACGCGCGTGACCTCGGCCCGACGAAAGCCTTCGCTGCGTGCGATCGAGAGAGCCTCGCGGGGGTTGCAATCGTCGCGCCGGCGATCCCGCCGGTCGCGATCTCGATCGCGGATAACAGGACGGACACCGTCAGGCCCGATACGAAGTTCCAGATCCTGTGCACTGGTGACCGGAGCGCTTGTGCCGATCGAGGCGATTGCAAGAGCGACCGTGATTGCAGATCGGGTGAGAAGGTTCAGCATGGTATCCCCCGTAGCGACGCCGACGGTCGCGCGATTTTCGTGATGTCATGAACGCCTGGTTGAAGAAGTGGTTCCTGCTGTTCCCTCGAATTCAGTGAATTAGAAGTAGCCTCAGACGGGACGAACAAAGGCCGCCTTGGGCAGCCTTTTGAGGTAGTTCCAACGAAGAAAACGATGTTCAGCGGAAGCGCGGAGCTCGAGACGCATTCATAAGGAGTTCCTGCTCCGTTGCAAAAGCGCCCAGCAGCTTCACCAGCCGATCTTCCTCTTCGCGCTTCAGGCGGTAACGCTTTGCAAACTCACTCACGCTCCAGACCTTCCGCAGGCCAACGTCGGGAATTTGCTCGACGTCAAAATGTTCGCTCATCTCTCACCCCCGATACGCAGTATCTCGCCAGAACGCGGAAGCGAGCAGGAAGTTCCGGAAGAAGATGAAGATTGTTTGTCCGCCGGTGGTTCAGCCGTCGTTGGTGGAATTGAGCTCCTGTGGCCGGATGCCGTCGTCGGCACCATAGGTGCGCAAGCGGACGCCTGGGCCTGCGCCCGGATTGTCCTCACCCGCTGAGAGAAAGAGAATGCCCTTGTGCTCCAGCGCCAGTCGAAGCCGCTCCGCCACCGTTTGATCGCTGGAGTTTGAACTCTCGGCTGTCGTGATGTCGTGGATCGAGAGACCGGTCACTTCGGCGAGGTCGTCTACCGAAAGCCCGATCATGGCGCGCCCGGCGCGCAGTTGTTGTCCTGTCAGCATGTCCGCTCATTTGGCGCAGCCGAAACCGAAGTCAAGCTGCGCGCTCGTGGCCGTGTCGGCGCTGGTGGCGCTGCTCTAGAGCGACACATCCCCATACGATACCGAGAAGGAGGTAAAAATGGCGCCAGTGATCGGTGTCGATAACGTTGCCGATCAGGCAGTGGCCAAGGATGACGATCCAGCTGATCATCAGGAATGGCTGCCAGGGCCTTTCGCGCAGGAGATAGCGGAAACCCAACGCCAAGGTCGAGCAGATCATGACGAGGTATGTCACGAACCCAAGCCAGCCATACGTGGTCAGGGATTTCAACCAGATGTTATGTTCGTCCTCCCCATACATTTTGCCAAGCGCCATCGGCCCGATGCCGAGCGGGCGTTCCATGGACAAGAGAAAGCCGATCTTGTGTCGCTCGAACCGCCCCATGCGGGCGCCGTCGTAGTCCTGGACCAGCTTCGCGCGCGTCGTGAACAGATTGGAGACCTGCTCCGATTGCAAAGCGATCGCGAGCGCGACTCCCAGCAGCAGCAGCGCCGTCACGGAAAGGACCAAAATTCTCATTCGAAACGCGGGCGTACGCTCCTTGAGCAGCATGATAACGATCAGCATCAGCCCACTGAAGGCAAGCAGGCCCCAGGCCGCGCGGGAAAATGACAGAAATACGCCGAGCACGAGCACGAGCAGGCCAAGGATCGGCAAGGGCGAGCGGATGAGTTCCCCCGTCAACAGCCGGTGCATGAGGTAGAGGATCGGCGCGATCAGATAGGGACCGAAGACGTTGGGATCCTGGAAAGCGCCCATGGCGCGGTCGTAGCGGGTAAAGGCGGCTGCGCCCGGGAAGGCATGAAAATAGCCGAGGATGCCGAGAAGGGCCGTGATGATGGCAGCGGCAACCCACGACTTGAAGATGAGCGAGAGGCGCTGGTGGCGACCTTCCACGACGGCCGCGATGAACACAGACGTCAGCGCAAGAAAGATGGAGACAGCCGCATAAAGAGGAGCCCCCGTCATGTCCTTCATCACGATGATCGCGAGCAAACCCCCGACATTGAACACCAGCAGCATGGCGAGCAGGAGGCCAACGGTCCGCGACATTGTAAGCCCGAGCAGGAACCAGACCCCGATCTGGACCGCCATGATCATCTCGTAAGGGGCGGGCTCCGACATCACGAAACCGGATGAAAACACGCCAAGTGCGATCATGGCCGAGCCTAGCAGCGTTACAGCCGCAAGTTTTGGCTTGAAGCCCCAGTGATCGTCAGCAACCGCAGTCAATAGGCGTTTTCCGCATTCAGCAGCCGGAATGGCGTCAAGCACAGGATCTTCAGGTCGAACAGCAAGGACCAGTTTTCAATGTATTGCAGGTCATAGGCGGTGCGCATCCGGATCTTCTCGTCCGTATCGAGCTCTCCGCGCAATCCGTTAATCTGCGCCCAGCCGGTGACGCCGGGCTTGACCCGGTGGCGGGCGAAATAGCTTTCCACCACATCAACATATCTGCGGTCGCCCGTTTGTGCGTGGATCGAGTGCGGTCGCGGCCCGACGAGAGAAAGCTCCCCCCTCAGAACATTGAAGAGCTGGGGAAGCTCGTCGATGGACGACCGCCGCAGGAAGCGCCCGACGGGGGTGACCCGCGGATCATTCTTCGTGACCGCTTTCTTGGCGGTTGGATCCGACAGCTCGGTAAACATCGAGCGGAACTTCAGAACGTCGATCACCTCGTTGTTGAAGCCGTGACGTTTCTGCACAAAGAGAACGGGCCCTTTCGACGTGGCCTTCACTGCGATGGCGGCCATTAGCATCACGGGCCATATCAACGTGAGCGAAAGCAACGAAAAGACGATGTCGAACGTCCGCTTGGCCACCGAGTCCCAGTCCCGCAACGGCTTATCGAAGATATCGAACATCGGTACGGCGCCGACGTGCGAATAAGAGCGCGGGCGAAAGCGCAGATGATTTGCATGAGCGGCGAGGCGGATATCGACAGGAAGAACCCAAAGTTTACGCAAAAGCTGCAGGATCCGCGCCTCTGCGGAGGCCGGCAGGGCGATGATCAGCATGTCCACGCGCGCACGTCTGGCGAATTCGACAAGCTCCCCGAAAGTCCCGAGTTTCGGATACCCCGCCACGACAGGCGGAGAGCGGCCGGAGCCCCGGTCGTCGAAGATGCCGCAGATGCGGATGTCGTTGTCGGGCTGCTGCTCGAGTGCCCGCACGAGCTGCTTGGCAGGTTCGCCGCCGCCCACGATGATGGCACGGCGCTCGAGGATGCCGTTGCGCGCCCAGTGCCGAATGCCGATAGCAATCAACTGGCGCTCGGCAAGCAGAAACAACGCGATCGCGCCGAACCAGACCACATACCCCGTGAACGAAAGCGTGTGTTGTTCGACCATATACAGGGCGGCGGCGGAGGCGGAAAAGCCAATTGCCCAGGCCGCCGTCATCCTCCGCCGGCTACGCGCCGGAATGCGCAACATCGGGATCTGGTAGGCATCTACCACTTGTAGGGCAAGAACAGTGGCCGCGGCGCCCAGTATAGCCACGCCGAGGCGGGCGAAAAGGTCAGTCTCATGCGGCGCGACCAAGATGACGGCGGCGAGGAGGTTAAGCGCGATCAACGAGATGAACTCAAGCAGCCGGATCTTTCCAATGAACAGTGCGGGCGATGTGTTCTCGTCGCGAAATTGATTGGCGATCTGGAGCGCGAAGGGGTTTAGGACTGAGGCAGAGGGCTCGCCGGATTCCTCGGGCGGCGACGCGGAAACGCTGCGCCGCAGGGCTTCCAGGTCTAGCTGGCCTTTCATGCCGGCGTCGGTCATCCCTCTGGTCCTCTTGCGGCAGCCAAGAGAATCCCGCGCCGCGCTCGGTTCCTTCGATCTGAGCTGACTAGCAGGAAACTGCTAAGAAACCTTTAGGAGCGGTCCGTGAGGAGGCTTCGGTAAAGGTCGAGCATGCTGTCGGCCATGGCAGCGCTAGAGAAAACTGCGCGAAACGTATCGGGTTTGGGCATGACACGATTCTGCCAGTCCGGTTCACTTTCAGCGGCAACCATGATCTTCGCCAAATTCTGTGCATCCCCGGGGGCGGCCAGTGCCTTGCTTTCGGCGCCCAGAATTTCTGGAATCCCGCCGACGCGTGAGGCGACTACGGGCTTTTGTGCGGCAAGCGCTTCGATGACGATGTAAGGCATGGCCTCTGCGCGTGACGGAACAACGACCGTGCGAGCCATCGCGAAAGCATCCCGGGCTGGCATCGCGGGGAGCATACGGATGCGCGCCCCGATCCCACGTTCCCTTATCGTTGCATCGTAACGGTCACGATCCGGACCATCGCCAACCATCAGGGCTTTAAGGGGACGTCCCAGCAGTTGTTCGGCGCGGACGAAGGCGTCAATGAAGACATCCGGACCCTTGAGGTCTCGCATCATGCCGATGTAGAGAAAGTCCGCAGCATCGGTTGCGGAGGCTACCGGCTCGAACTCCCATTCTTTGACGCCGTTTAGAATGACGCGCCAGCGAGCTGTCGGCGTCCCCACCTTGGCTTCGTAGGTGCGTCTCTCATATTCGCACACGAACACAAGCGCGTCCGTATACCGCTCCTGAAGCCGCTCAAGGCGCAGCACCGCTTGGCCTGCGAGGCTTGAACGGTCGAAGTGAAGACTGCCGCCATGGGGTGAATAGAGACGGGCTACGCGTGACCTGTTTGCCCGTAGAGCTGAGCCGATCAGACGCGTCAGCATGCCGCCTTTGGCGCCATGTCCGTGCAGAATGTCCGGCTGCAGGCTCTTTATGTGTTGGTAGCTTTTGTAAAGCGCGGAAAGATCCGAGGGTGCAATGGCGCGACGCATGGGGATGCGTATGAGCCCCAGCGATAGATGTGGCTGAATGCTGTCAAAAAGCCGCTCCTCATGCGCGCCGCCCGTCAAGCTGTCACAGAGGATGCCGACATCATGGCCGGCGGCCCGATGCTCCTCGACCAAATCGCGGACATGGCGAAATATCCCCCCGACGGGAGACCTGAAGCAATGCAGGATCCGCAGCTTTCTCTCATCTGCCATGGCCGTTAGAACAGCCGTTCCCGGACGTAGATGGTGTCGCCGGCAAGGACGGGACTTGAGATGGGAGCGCGTCCGGTAACAGGGCGGCCATTGACCTTGCGGGTGACGTCGATGTCGCGCCTGTTGCCACGAGGGGTAAACCCGCCGGCGATCGCGATCGCATTTTGGGCCGTCATGCCCGGCACGTAGGAATACTGACCGGGCCGGCCAACCTCGCCCATGACGAACACAGGCCGATATCGGTCAACCTCGATCGTGACATCGGGATCGCGCAGGTAGCCCTGCTTGAGCCGGGCCGCGATTGCACCCTCCAGTGCCGGCAGCGTTTGGCCACGGGCTGCGACCTGCCCGATCAACGGAAAGGCAATATAGCCAGCCTGGTCGACGGCATAGGTGTTCGAAAGTCCCGCCTGGTCATAGACGGTGATCCTCAGGCGGTCGCCACTGTCGAGCCGGTAGGGCTGGACTGCAGACTGCTGGAGGCCTTTGGGCAGGGGTGGATGTGTGGAGCAGGCGGCGGTCCCGCCACCCATCAAGGCGAGGGCCAGCATCATCAGGCGTTGTCGGCGGGCGAAGATCATTCGCGGCAGGCTCCGGCTTCAAGTCGATGTTTTATTGATCCATCAGGGTTAATTCCTGGTAAAGCTCTCAGGAGTTGAGGTCGAAGCTTAGCGATATTAACGCTTGGCTTACCATACCGCTTTACGATCACGCTGATTTCTCGTGTGCGGAGCTTCGGATGTCGGTCGTAATGGGCAGCAATCAGGACGTGGACATCGATCTGGGCCGGCTCGTGTCGGCTGTTTGGGAGCGCCGTCGGCGGGTCGGTAGCGTCGTGCTGATCGCTGCTGGCGCAGCCTTGGTCGCGACCACCATGATGACGCCACTCTACAAGGGCGAAACGCGGATACTGATCGAGTCACGATCTCCCAATCTTTCCAACGCAGCGGCGCCTGCTGGCGGAAATGATCCAGTCCTTGATGCGCTTAATATATCGAGCCAAGCCGAGCTGCTCCGGTCCGCAGACCTGGTCCGCCAGGTTGTCGCCGATCTTCGCCTGGACGAGACGGACGAATTCAACCCTCAGGCTCAGCCGTTACTGCCAAATCCCATGGTTCTCCTCGGTCTGAAGCAGGACCCTTTGGATCTTGCACCGGAGGATCGGATCATCAAGGAGTTCAGGGAGAGGTTGCAGGTCTATACAGTAGAGAACTCCCGCGTCATCGTGGTGGAATTTTCCTCGGAAGATCCCAAGCTGGCGGGCTCGGTCCCCAACCGGATAGCAGAGGTCTATCTTAAGCTTCAAAGTGGCGCCAAGCTTGATACCAACTCGGAAGTGACGAAATGGCTGGAGCCGGAAATCGCGACGCTGACGGCAAAGGTGCGCGAGGCGGAAGCCAAGGTTGCTGACTACCGCGCCTCTGCAGGCCTGTTTCAGACGACCGACAACAGCAGCTTTACGTCGCAGCAGTTAAACAACATCTCGACAGAGCTAGCCCGTGTGCGGGCGGAGCGCGCGAATGCCGAGGCGCGGGCCGAGAACGTACGAACCGCAGTCGAGGCAGGGCGGGAGTCCGACACTCTTGCGGAAGTGGTCGGATCCCAGGTCATCCAGCGGTTGCGGGAAACGGAAGCCAGCGTGCAGGCGCAGGTCGCGGAGCAGTCGATCGTACTGCTTGACAATCATCCGAGATTGAAGGGACTGCGTGCCCAACTGGCGGGAGTCCGCCAGCAGATCAGCAACGAGACACGAAAGATCCTTGCCAGTCTCGATAGCGAGGCGGAAGTTTCGCGCATCCGAGAACGCCAGTTGATACAGCAGCTCAACGAGTTGAAAGCAGCATCAGCCAGGGCCGGTGGCGAGGAGGTGGGGCTGCGGGCACTTGAACGAGAAGCGACAGCGCAACGCCAGCTTCTGGAAACCTATCTCGCCCGCTATCGGGAGGCGGCATCGCGTGCAGATCCCAATGCTGCGCCGGCCGATGCTCGGATCATTTCCAGCGCCTTCGAGCCGTCCGAACCCTATTTCCCCAAAGTGTTGCCGATCGTCATCATCGCCGCACTTGCAAGCCTAATCCTGAGCGCGGTCGCCATCATGGTCGCAGCATTGTTCTCCGGCCGCGCCCTGCGGCCGGTGGGGGCGCCCGTTCAGCCTGCCACTGAAGTGAGTGCGCACCGAACGCAGAAGCATCCGGCGCCCGCTGACGCCGCCACGGAGGCTGCCGATCCCATCGACCTTGCGGCGACCACCTCCTTCCTCTCCGCCCAGCAGCACTCGTTGGAAGCTGCAGCCGAGGTGGTTGCCAAGGACGAGACCTTTGCAATCGGAGGCGTCGCTGGGACCCTCGTGCGACACGGTATTCCCTGTGCCTTCATCCTGTCTCCCAGTGGCGACGCGGGTTCAACCGCGAGCGTCATCCTCGCGCGGGAGGTGGCCGAGCGTGGCAATTCCGTGATCCTGCTGGACCTCACCTCCTCCGGCTGCCCCAGCAAGCTGATGACGGATGAGGCGCTTCCCGGCATCACCGATCTCCTCGCCGGTCAAACCGCCTTCGGTGATGCGATCCACTCCGACCGCCTTTCGGACGCCCATATCGTACCGCAGGGAACGGCGGATGCGGCCACGGCGATGCGTGCTGCAGATCGCTTGCGGATCATCGTCGACGCCTTGGTCGATGCCTACGATCTTGTGCTCGTGGAGTGCGGTGCGGCTCAGGTTCAGAGCCTTGAGCGGTTGGGTGGGCATCCCGGAACGGAGATCATCCTCTCTGTTTCCCGCCACGACGAGCCGCATGTTGGCGATCTGGTGCAGCAATTGGCCGCTTCGGGCTACAAGAATCTTCTGATCATGGCAGCCGGGCAGGAGCGGCGCAAAGCTGCCTGACCGTTAGAGCCGGACGGCCGCGCGGACTTTCTGGATTGCCGCGTAAAGCCTCCGGTCACCTTTGATGGCAAGCCGCAGACGAGCAAAGCGCTTGAGGACGGGCATCGCAGTCCGTCCTTTCGGCGTAATCGCCAGCATCATGTCCTGGGTCAGGGTCCGCTGCGGGCACCAACTGTGTTTATAGGGTTGGTCACCCACGCCGAAATCGAAGACGCTGCCTCCCTCCTGACAAGCCTGCTCGATCATGAGCCAAAACAGGAGTTCGCCAGGGCTTGCATCCGGGCACAGCTTATCGTCGATGGAGCCGAACTGGCAAAGGAGATGGCCACCTTTGCGGGACAGTCCGCTGATGGCAACCATCGTACCCTCATTCACACCGTGCAGCCGCAGGGCGTGCATCCGCAGCATATAGTCGCGCTCCCCCCCAGAGTGATCTATCAGGCTGTGAAAGAACTCCTGAACCTCCGGAGGATGAAAGACATTGGGAAGACCGAATGCGGCGAACCGCTCCGCCTTCTGCTGGAAGAACAGATCGAGGAGGACATGCTGCTCGCGGGCTTCAACAGGACAATAGTGGGAGAAGCCACCGATTGCGTCCAGTCGACGACGCTGGCTCCTGTGGCGTTTTCGGCGGGTTTTTGCGTGCAGCTGCGCGATCGTTTCCTCCATGGAGGGCCGGAGCGGAAGCTGAAAGGAGGGATTCGGATTCTGGCTCGTGGCGAGGGCAACGAAGGGATTTTGGCTCCCATTCCAGACATCCGGTAGGCCGTCTAGCACGAGAATGTCGGCATGTTTCGCCAGGCACGTCCTGATGGAATGGGTGAAGCTGGCGAGATCGCGCCCGCTGAGGTGGGGAAAGTCCGAGCTGAAAATGCCCGTATTGACATTATTGAAGCGTTGACCGGGAAAACGGGCTGTTCGAAGGCCGAACCGCGAGGTGACCTGCAGCGGCATGAGCATGACGGGACGTCCGGCGATCTCGCCCCGGAGAATCAGCGGTGACAGGCCCCGTGTTCGCCACCACGCGGTACACCAGTCGAAGCTCTGATTGAGCGAGTTGCGAGGCAAAGCCTCCAGAGAACGCCATTCCGCCTCCACGAGTCTCGGCGAATAGAGGACATCGAAGGTGACCCTACTTAAAGCAAACGGCATGGAGGGCGCTCGTCCTTCCAAATCGACAGCCGGGTGCATGTTGCGAGCGAGCATGTTCGTCTACCTCTTCTGGCTACAAACATAGACGATGCAGGTGAACGTCAAGTTCACGACAGAGGAGCCATGAAGACTTTCGCGGGCGTAGTTAAGGAAGATTAAAGTCCGCTCACCGCTGCTTTCGCGGCCCGGCCATCCACTTGATGATCAGCATCGCAGGAAGAATCCAAAGGAGGCCGGAGAAAAAGAAGTAAAGAAGGTGAACCCACCATGGGTAGTTGGCCAAGGTCAGCGTTGCGACCGTCGTTGCCAAGAGCGCGTAGATGATCACCAGGAAGATGATCATGAACGTCCCGATAAAGCTCCGTACCCTTGGCGGCATCGTCGTTCCTCCCGGCTGAGGGGCAAATGGCCGCGACCGCATGCCGCAAAGCGCTGGGGGTTGTTTTGCACGGGTGCCTAGGGCAAATCAACGCCCGTCTGCACGGATCTCCCAGCAGCCTTCGCCCTTTCAGGAGCAGCGATGTCAGTGGCAAATGTAACCACAGCCGAAATCCTAAGTCATACGCGTCGGCGAGGGCGCGACCGCAAGCTCGTGCGGATCTGGCTTGGAGTGGTCATCTTCACCCTGTTCTGTCTCGTCATGGTGGGCGGTGCAACACGCCTCACGGATTCGGGGCTGTCGATTACGGAATGGAAGCCGATCCATGGGGCGATCCCGCCGCTTTCCGCTGAGGAGTGGCAGGAGGAATTCGAACTCTACAAGCGCATTCCGCAATACGAGCAGATCAACAAGGGGATGACGCTCGAGGAGTTCAAGGAAATCTTCTGGTGGGAATGGGCGCACCGCTTCCTGGCCCGCGCGATCGGCATCGTCTTCGCCCTGCCGCTTCTTTACTTCTGGCTGACGGGAAAGATCGAGTCACGCATCCGCCGGCCGCTTGTGGGGGTTCTGGCACTGGGCGGCTTCCAGGGCTTTATCGGGTGGTGGATGGTCTCTTCGGGGCTGAGCAAGCTGACCAGCGTTTCGCAGTACCGGCTGGCAGTGCACCTGACCATTGCCTGTGTGATCTTTGGCGCCTGCGTCTGGATCATGCGCGGCCTCTCTCACCACAGCGGCCATCCGGTCGCGGCCGGGCGAGGAAAGGCGGGCGCAATTCTGCTGGCGGTGCTCTGTCTGGTGCAGATCTACCTCGGCGCGCTGGTTGCCGGCCTGGATGCGGGGCTGAGCTACAACACTTGGCCGATGATGGACGGCGCTCTCGTGCCGGGCGGGCTGTTCGTGCAGCAGCCCTGGTGGATCAACCTCTTCGAGAACCCCAAGACCGTGCAGTTCGCTCACCGCATGGGAGCGTACACCCTGCTGCTGGTCGCTCTGTGGCATATGGTGACAATGCTGCGGGATGCTCCGGCAACCACCCACGCACGCCGCTCCGTCGTGCTGCTCGGATTGATCCTCATCCAGGCGCTTATCGGGATCGTCACACTGCTGTCCCAGGTGCACCTGCACACCGCCCTCCTGCACCAGGGCATGGCTCTGATCGTCCTCGGTTTCGCCGTAGCGCACTGGCGCGGCTTTATCGGGGAGTACCCGCAAGAGGTGTCGGTGGAAGTCAGGACATGAAAATGCGAAAAGGCTGCAGGAGCGGCCTTTTCGCATTTACGCCCTTGGCCTCACCCGATCAGGCCGACAGCATGATGTCCATGTTTTGCACGGCAGCACCCGAGGCGCCCTTGCCGAGATTGTCGAGCACGGCCACCAGGTTGACGTGCTCCCCGCCGGCGCTGCCGAAGACGAAGAGCTTCATCGTGTCTTTGCCCGCGAGTTCTTCGGCATCTATGCGACCCAAGGATTTGGTTTCTTCCAGCCCAATGACCTCGACGACGTCCTGTCCTGCATAATGCGCCACGAGCGCCTTATGGATGCTCTCGCGCGTGAAGCCGTTCTTGAGGTCCTGGAGAAAGAGGGGGACCTGGACGATCATCCCCTGCGGGAAGCGGCCGACGGAGGGAGAGAACATAGGGGACCGGTCAAGGAGACCGTGCACCTGCATCTCCGGGACATGCTTGTGCTTGAGCGTCAGCCCATAGAGGAAGTGACTGGCTTTGATTGCGTCTTCCCGGCCCTGGTCTTCCATTTGGGCAATCATCTGCTTTCCGCCGCCGGTATAGCCGGAGACCGCGTTGACGCTGACCGGATAGCCATCGGGAACAATCCCTGCTGCCCGCAGCGGACGGATTAGACCAATTGCGCCCGTGGGATAGCAGCCGGGATTGGCGACGAAGCGGGCATCCCGGATCTTTGCCGCCTGTGCCTTGTCCATTTCGGCGAAACCATAGGCCCAGGCGGGATCAACGCGATAGGCGGTCGAGGTGTCGATCACCCGCACCTTGTTGTTACCGGAAAGCATGGCGACGGCTTCGCGCGAAGCATCATCGGGCAGGCAGAGGATCGCGATGTCGGCGCTGTTCAGCAGGTCCTCGCGCATCGCGGTATTGCGCCGCTCAGCCTCCGGAATCGATAGAAGCTCCACGTCGCGGCGAGCCGCCAGACGCGTGCGGATCTGCAGGCCCGTTGTGCCGTGTTCGCCGTCGATGAAGATCTTCGCCATCTTGTCAGTCCTGTCGTCTGTTCAGTCGCCGTGGGGTCGAACCTGTGCGCGTCCACCGGCTGTTTCAGCGCCCTTCGGCAAGTCGCTCGGCCCGCAGCCCAAGCATATACATGGCGACCGTAGCCCCAGCAATGGCGGTGACATCGGCGTGGTCGTAGGCAGGCGCGACTTCCACGACGTCGGCTCCGCGGATGTCTAGCCCCTGCAACCGGCGCAGCACCGACAGGATCTTTGCGCTCGACGGCCCGCCAGCAACCGGCGTTCCGGTGCCGGGCGCGAAAGCCGGATCGAGGCAATCGATGTCGAAGGTTAGGTAGGCAGGGCTACCCTGCGTATGAGCCAGAATTGTCTCGGCGATCTGCTCGGCGTCCGTCTCCTCAACCTCGTGTCCATAGACGATGCGGATGCCGCAGTCCTCCGGCGCATGGGTCCGGATGCCGACCTGGATCGAGCGGCCGGTGTCGATCAGGCCCTCGCGGGCCGCACGGGCGACGAAGGAGCCGTGGTCGATGCGGCGGTTGTCGTCAAACCAGGTGTCCTGGTGAGCGTCGAACTGCACGAGGGCGAGGGGACCGTGCCTGGCGACATGGGCCTTCAGGAGCGGCCAGGTGATGAAGTGGTCGCCCCCTAGCGTCAGCAGGAAGGGACCGCCAGCAATCAGGCGTGCAGCCTCGCGCTCGATGGTCGCGGGTGTTTCCTGATGGTTGCCGTAGTCGAGCAGGCAGTCACCATAATCCACCACCGCCATCTGCGCGAAGAGATCCCGTCCAAACGGATACTGCGGGTCATTGTCGAAGATCGCGGAGGCTCGCCGTATCGCCTGCGGTCCGAAGCGGGCGCCGGGCCGATTGGACGTTGCAGCGTCGAAGGGGATGCCCCAGACGACGGTATCGGCGCCAGTAATGTCCTTGCTGAACCGCCGGCGCATGAAGGACAGGGCGCCCGCGTAGGTGGGGTCCGTGGCTGCGGAGGTGAGGCCTGTGGCCGTGAAAGCGTGGTCGATGGTCTTTTCGGGCATGGGCGCAAACCTGTTGAAAAGAATTGGAGCGGAGTCTTGCGCGGCAGAAGCCAAAAGAAAAGGCGGAGCCGAAGCCCCGCCTTGTCTGCATTCCGAATCCGACAGCGATTAACGCTTGGAGAACTGGAACGAACGACGGGCCTTAGCCTTGCCGTACTTCTTACGCTCGACGACGCGCGAGTCGCGGGTCAGGAAGCCGCCTTTCTTCAGAACGGGGCGCAGGCCCGGCTCGAAGTAGGTGAGAGCCTTGGAGACACCGTGACGAACGGCGCCGGCCTGACCGGAAAGGCCACCGCCGGTGACGGTTGCGACAATGTCGAACTGGCCCGAACGGGCAGCGGCAACCAGCGGCTGCTGCAGGATCATCTGCAGGACGGGACGGGCGAAATATGCCGAGAAGTCACGGCCATTGATAACAATCTTGCCAGAGCCAGCCTTGACCCAAACGCGGGCAACGGCGTTCTTGCGCTTGCCGGTCGCGTAGGAACGGCCTTGTGCGTCGACCTTGCGGACATGAACCGGAGCCTGGTTTTCGGCCGCCGGAGCGAGATCCTTCAGAGAGGAGAGATCGGCCATTATCAGGCGCTCCTTACGTTCTTCTTGTTCAGCGATGCCACGTCGAGAGCGACCGGCTGCTGGGCTTCATGGGGATGGTTCGAGCCGGCGTAAACGCGCAGGTTCTTCATCTGGCGACGGCCAAGCGGGCCGCGCGGGATCATGCGCTCGACGGCCTTCTCGACAACGCGCTCCGGAAAGCGGCCTTCGATGATGGCGCGTGCGGTGCGCTCCTTGATGCCGCCCGGATAACCGGTGTGCCAGTAGTACTTCTTGTCGTTGTATTTGTTGCCGGTGAGGACGACCTTCTCGGCGTTGATGATGATGACGTTGTCGCCGTCATCAACGTGAGGTGTGTAGGTAGCCTTGTGCTTGCCGCGCAGGCGGTTAGCGACGATGGTGGCGAGGCGACCGACGACGAGCCCTTCGGCGTCGATGATCACCCACTTCTTCTCCACCTCTGCAGGCTTCTGAACGAAAGTAGACATTGTTTATCTTTCCACTGGATCCCTATGCCGAGAAGCAAGAGGCGTTTTTTGTTGCTTGGCTTGGCGGCGAGCCGCCAAAAAGAATGCCGACCCGCAAGATCAGCAATCTGCGGCCCTTATACCGGTACCTCCCATCCCTCGTCAAGAACGGTGGTTCGGCCGGTACGAAAAATTAGTCAGTAAATACAAGGAAGTAGCCATGTGGTTTTATGATACCACAATCTAACTGGGGGGGAGTGAGTAGGTGGCGGTGGCCTGACAGACCGGCTCCTCCGCTTTTCGTTGTGTCACCACGGCATCGATGACCGCCAGTCGTTTCCCGAGCTTCAAGATCCGGCAATCGCAAAACAGTGGTGCCAGCCTGGGCTTGCGCAGGAAGTTGATGTTGAGGCTGGTGGTGACCGCGAGAGCCACGGGACCGACATGTGCAAGGATCGCGGCGTAGGCGGCAACATCCGCCAGCATGAACATGGCCGGTCCGGAAATAGTGGCGCCCGGGCGCAGGTGGCGCTCAGCCGGGTCGAAACGCATCGTCAGGCCTGCCGGGCGCACGTCGGTAATCTCCAGTACCCGGCCATCCAGGTGAATCTGAGGGAACTCTCGGTCCAGGAACTCGTGGATTTCTTCGCGTGTCATGATCGGCTGCATGCATACCCTCGTACTCGGACCGGCTGCCGCAGCTCTAGCAGGAGGGACATTCCGCCAAAAGTCCGGGATATCGAAAATCGCGAGGGGACGCATTGGCCGGCGCGCTTCCTGAACCTAGGTAATGCTGATGACGATGGAGGATCGCAATGAACCATGACCGCTACGAGAGCGACTATATCGCCGACATCCTGAAGACGACCAGGACCATCGCGCTCTTGGGTGCTTCTCCGAATTCGGACCGTCCAAGCAACGGCGTCATGCGCTTCCTGCTTTCGAAGGGCTATGAGGTCATCCCGGTCAACCCGGGCCAAGCGGGCAAGGAAATTCTAGGCCAGAAGGTCTACGCGAAGCTCGCGGATATTCCGCAGCCGGTGGATATGGTCGACGTCTTCCGTGCCGCCGAGTACCTGGACGGGATTGTGGACGAGGTCCTGGCCCTGCCGCAGAAGCCCAAGGCGATCTGGGGCCAGCTTTCCGTGCGCGACGACAAGGCCGCCGCCAAGGCGGAGGCCGCGGGCATGAAGGTCGTGATGAACCGATGCCCCGCGATCGAATATCCGAGGCTGCTGGCCTGAAGTCTCTCAGGAGACCAGCAAGCGGGGCTCGGCCCGCATTCCGTTCAGATGCTCGGCATTGCCGCAGTAGTGGATGAACTCTTGATCCGCTGCGTGCCGGGCCAGGTCACGGCGGCACCGTTCCTTGGATGTGCAGGTCGTACAGGTGATCTGCATGTCCCGGAACGGGCCGGGATGTGCGAGCGACGCCTCGTCGGCGTCGATGTTCAGCGCCTTCATGAGGGCGACCATCTCGTCGGCGCCGTGAGGTCCGGCCTTGACCAACTGCAGGATCTGCTCGGGGCTGACGCAACAGTCGCGTGCGATCTCACGTAATGTCTCGTCGTCAAGGTTGCCGATCACATCGGCCTCCGTGGTGGCTTCCCAAGCCTTCGCGCACCAGTGCAGAAACCGGGAGGTGAGCGTTTCGTGTGGTCGCGTTGTCATGCCCATGGCAGACTCCTCGTTTCTTTCCCACGAGCGTAGCTGCCGGAAACGAATTTTCCTTGATCGGGATCAACCAACCAGCTTTGTTATGGCACGCTGAAAGCCCGCATGAGGAGGAGGAAGACATGAAGACAGACAATCCAGGATTTGCGACCTTGGCAGTCCATGCGGGGGCGCAGCCTGATCCGACGACGGGGGCGCGCGCGACGCCGATCTACCAGACGACCTCCTTCGTCTTTAATGATGCGGATCATGCGGCGGCTCTCTTCGGCCTGCAGCAGTTCGGCAATATCTACACCCGCATCATGAACCCGACGCAGGCGGTCCTGGAGGAGCGCGTTGCGGCACTCGAAGGTGGCACGGCCGCCCTCGCGGTCGCTTCGGGCCACTCGGCGCAGATGCTGATCTTTCACACGATCATGAAGCCCGGTGACAACTTTATTGCCGCCCGAAAGCTTTACGGCGGTTCAATCAACCAGTTTGGGCACGCGTTCAAGAACTTCGGGTGGGAAGTGCGCTGGGCTGATCCCGCCGACCCTGCCAACTTCGAGAGCCAGATCGACGACCGTACCCAAGGCATTTTCATCGAAAGCCTTGCGAACCCGGGTGGAACCTTCGTGGATATCGCGGCGATTGCGGAGGTCGCGCATCGCCATGGCCTGCCCCTCATCGTCGACAATACCATGGCGAGCCCTTACCTTGTACGGCCGCTCGAGCATGGTGCCGACATCGTCGTGCATTCATTGACGAAATTCCTTGGCGGCCACGGCAACTCCATGGGTGGCATCATCGTCGATGGCGGCACCTTCGACTGGTCCGCATCCGGACAGTATCCGATGCTGTCAGAACCGCGCCCCGAATATGCCGGCGTCGTTTTGCACCAGACATTCGGCAACATCGCCTTTGCCATCGCCTGCCGCGTGCTCGGGCTTCGCGATCTCGGCCCGTCGATTTCCCCCTTCAACGCCTTCATGATCCTGACGGGCATCGAGACGCTTCCGCTGCGCATGCAGCGCCATTGCGACAATGCTTTGGCGGTCGCCAAGTGGCTGAAGGGGCATGACAAGGTCGCATGGGTGAATTATGCGGGCCTTGATGAGGACCCGAACAACGCCCTTCAGAAGCGCTATTCGCCAAAGGGGGCCGGTGCCGTCTTCACCTTCGGCCTGAAGAGCGGCTACGATGCCGGCAAGGCCTTCGTCGAGGGATTGCAGATGTTCTCGCATCTCGCCAATATCGGGGACACCCGCTCGCTAGTCATCCATCCGGCCTCGACCACGCACCGCCAACTCTCGGAAGAACAGCAGGTCGCTGCCGGCGCCGGGCCTGACGTGGTGCGACTGTCGATCGGCATCGAGGACCAGTCGGACATCATCGCCGACCTCGAGCAGTCGCTCGCGAAGATCTGATCGCCATGTCTGCCGCTCTCCGCTTTGACCTTTCGTCGATAGAGCCGGAGGAGGGTGCTCCGGCGCCCGACCGGCTGATCTGGGGTGATCCGAGGTTCCGGACCTGGAGTTTGGAGGAGGCGGAGGGCGGCCTTTATGCCGGCGTCTGGGAATCGACGCCGGGCAAGTGGCGGATCACCTACGAGGAGTGGGAGTATTTTCACATCCTCGGGGGGTATTCGGTCGTTACGGAGGAGGGAGGCGAAGCCTTCCACCTCCGCGCGGGCGATCGCCTCGTTCTCAGACCCGGCTTCAAGGGAACCTGGGAAGTCGTTGAAACGACTCGCAAGGACTACGTGATCAGGCTCTGATCACCAGGCCAGATCCAGCCGCTCCAGGCCGTAGAAGTGATAGACATCCTTCACGCGCGGCGTCTCGGCCATCCCGAGGCCGGGAAGGCGGCGGAAGAGGATCGGCAGCACCGTATTGAGCTCCAGCCTGGCGAGCGGCGCCCCGATGCAGAAATGGATGCCGGCACCGAAGGAGAGGTGGGGAGCCTCCTGCCGCTCCGGGTTGAAGACCAGCGGCTCGGCGAACTTGTTCGGATCGAGATTGGCGGCGGCGAGAATGAGGCTCACCTTGTCCCCGCGCTTGAGGAAAACGCCGTCCACCTCGACGTCCTCCAGGGCCCAGCGCTGGAAGATGTGGACGGGAGCGCAGATGCGCAGCGTCTCCTCGACCGTCCGCTCCGTTGTCGCTTCGTCGCGAAACATCTCCGCAGGTGAAAGGCCGCTCTCCAGGATGACGCGCACGGAATTGCCGATTTGGTGGACGGTTGCCTCGTGGCCGGCATTGAGGAGCACGATCGTAGTGGAGACCAGCTCGTCCTCGCTCAGATATTGCCCCTTGTGCTCCGTATGGATCATGTGGCTCAGCAGATCGTCGCGCGGCGCGTTCCGGCGCTCTACAATCAGCGTCTTCACGTAGTCGGCGAATTCCCGCGCCGATCGGTCCGCGGCAAGCTCGTCCTCCCGGGTTCGCTTGAACATGTACATACCGACATAGTCGTGGCTCCATTTGAGGAGCTGCGGACCCATCTCGTCGGGAATGCCGATCATCCGCGCGATCATCGTCACTGGAATGATGTCGGCAAAGGAGGAAAGGAGTTCAGTCCTTCCGTCCTTCTCGAACCCGTCGATCAGTTGTTCCGCCAGTGCGGCGATCTCCGGCCGCAGCCGTTCGATGTGCCGTGACACGAAGGCGCGGTTGACCAGCGTCCTGAGCCGCGTGTGCTCCGGCGGCTCGATCTCAAGCAGCGAATGTCGTTCGGCAAGGTCGAAGTTTGCCAGATGCGGCTGCGGTTCCGGCAGCCCCAGTTCCTCGCGGCTGGCAATGTGGAGTATCTGCCGTCCGAACCGACGGTCGCGGAGCAGTGCGTTGACGTGGTCATAGCCAGTAAAGAACCACTGCCTCTGCTCCTCCCAATAAAACGTGGGGCAGCGCTCGTGAAGCGCGGCATAGACGCGGTTTGGATCGCCATAGAAGGCGGGGTCCCGCCCAATGAGCGAGACCCGGCGGGTGGTGGGATCGATTTGGAGGAAGGAGGGCCTATTGGTCATGGCCAGAGGCCTACCGCAATCTCGCAACCTCTGAAAGAGCGTCCGACTACTCCCCGAGCGCCACGCCCTCGCGCCTCGGGTCGGCACTGCCGGCAAGGCCGTCTGACGTTAGCTCAACTACGTGGATACCGGAGGTCATGTCGCCGAGCTTCACCTCGTAGCCCAGTGCCTTGAGCGGCTCGGCGAGATCTTCCGCCCAGGTGCCGGCTTCTAGGTCGTAGGTACCGAAGCGGTTGACGAGATGCGGCATGGCGACGATCTCCTCGACCGGCATCTGCCAGTCGATGTAGGCAATGAGCGCCTGGGCCACATAGCCGATGATCTGGCTGCCGCCGGGCGAGCCGATGGCGAGAAGTGGCTTGCCGCCCTTCATCACGATCGTCGGCGACATGGAGGAGCGCGGCCGTTTCCCAGGCTCCACACGGTTGGCGACCGGTACTCCGGCATTGTGGGTCTTGAAGGAGAAGTCGGTCAGCTCGTTGTTGAGCAGGAAGCCGTTCGTCATCAGCCGCGAGCCGAAGCCGTTCTCGATCGTGGTCGTCATCGAGACGACATTGCCCTGCACGTCGACGATGACGAAATGGCTGGTCGATGGAAGCTCGATCGCTTCGCCGTCGCCGAAGAGGAGCGCGTGATCCCAGGTCGGCTTGCCGGCCGTCACGGCGTCCTCAGAAAGTGCCTTGTCGGTATTGAGCAGGGACGCGCGGTCCGACAGGTACTCCTTTGCAAGCAGACCTTTGATGGGAGCCGGTACGAAGTCGGTGTCGGCGAGATAGCGCTCGCGATCGGCGAAGGCGAGGCGCTGCGCGTCGCCGATCAGCCGCCAGCTTTCCGGGTTGCGTGGCCCAAGACCGCGGAGGTCGAAGTTCTCCAGTACGCCCAGTATCTGGCCTACGGCGACGCCGCCCGAGGACGGCGGTCCCATGCCGCAGATGTCGAGCGCCCTGTAAGTGATGCAGACGGCCTCGCGCTCCTTGATGCGATAATTTGGCAGATCCGAGAGCGAGAGGACGCCTGGGTTGCCCGTCGCCTCCCGTACCGTCTTGACGATTGCCTCGGCAATGGCGCCCTCGTAGAAAGCGTCTGCGCCGCCTGCGGCGATCGCTCTCAATGTCTCGGCATAGGGCTCGTTCTTCAGAACACTACCGACCTTCAGCGGTGCGCCGGCCTCGTCGAAGAAGTAGCTCGTGGTGCTCTCATAGGTCTTCAGCTTGTCGCCTTCTGCTGCGACGAGCGAGGCCAGCCGTGGCGACACCTCGAAGCCCTCGGAGGCCAGCTTAATGGCTGGATCGAATAGGCTGGACCACTCGGACTTGCCGAGCCGGGAATGAACCTCGTGCAGCAGTTTCACTGTGCCAGGCGTTCCGACCGAGCGCCCGCCGACGACCGCCTCCATGAACTTCAGCGGCTGTCCCTGGTCGTCGAGGAAGAGCTTCGGCGTCGCCTCCATCGGGGCCGTTTCGCGCCCGTCGAATGTGGTGATCTTGCCGGCGGATGCGTCGTAGTAGACGAGAAAGGCACCGCCCCCTAGACCCGAGCTCTGGGGTTCGACGAGACCGAGCACTGTCTGCACCGCCACCATGGCGTCGATCGCGTTGCCGCCCTTGGCGAGCACCTCTTGCCCTGCCTTTGCCGCAAGCGGATTGGCGGCAGCGACCAGGAAGCGCTCGGCTTCCACCCGCTTCGCTGTCGCAGAGGCGGTTGCGCGCTCCGGCGCCACCGCGTCGGAAGCCTGCTGCGCCGAAAGTGGTGCGGCAGAAAGGAAAAGGCTCAGAACGATTCCAGAAATGCGCATCGAAGTCATGTCGCGCTCCCGCCGCTTGCTGCCGACCTTTGGTCGGTCGAGCTGACCGTTGATCCTTGGAGGATGTGGCGCGCTGCTTCGGGCGGGCAAGAGGTGACAGGCGCTCAGCTGTTTCCGACCACCGTCAACCGCCGCAGCGCCGCAACCTGTTCGCTTGCCTGGATTTCGAGCGCCATCTCCTGCCGCGTCAGCATGGCTGCGGAGGGCACGACTGTGATCGAACCACCGTCCTCGACGGCAGTGCGGTTCCTGCCGGCCGCCTTGGCCGCGTAGAGAGCGTGATCGGCGGCACTTAGAAGCTGGTCAAGATCAGCATTGATTGCGGGCTGCAGGGCGATGCCTGCGCTGACCGTGACGCTGAAGCGGTGCTCCCCCGCGGCTATGGTTTGCAGGGCCAGTGTCATCCGCAGCCCTTCCGCGATAGTGGCGGCTTCTATCAAGTCGGAAACACGTAGGACACAGGCAAATTCCTCGCCCCCCATTCGGCCGAATGCACCACGCGGCGCCAGCGATATCGAAGCAAGACGGGAGAAGGCAATCAGAACTGCATCGCCTGTCTGGTGGCCGTATCTGTCGTTGATGTCCTTGAACTTGTCTATGTCAAAATGCAGCAGGGCGATGAGCGGCTTTTCCTCTTCTACGGCCGTCCGGATTGTCTGGAACTCGTCGATCAGGCCGCGCCGATTGAAGATCCCGGTCAGCGGATCCGTCGACGCGAGCGCCTTCAGCCGTTCCTCGGATCGCTCGGTCATCATCTGCGCTCCTGTCAGCACCGCGGCGACGAAGCAGAAGGCCCCGGGCAGCAGCACGAAGGCGGGGGAAGGCATGGTCGAGAAGGAGGTTGCGACCGACACTGCAGCCATGGCCGCATTCGTGAGGCTGGAGACGATGTGGATGCCGAGAACCCCGGCCAGCAACCGTCTCGCCCAGGTGCGCCCGCTATGGACGTGCAGGACGATGGCGATGAATATCGCAAAGCCGATGCTGGCGGCGACGTTGTAGAGGATAACCCTGGCGCTGAAGTTCTCGCGGATGACGGGAAGAAGCATTCCGCCGACCCAGATCAGGGCAGGAATGGCAATGAAAGGGTCTATCCGTTTCCCATCGAATTGTTGCATGCCGCCGATCAGCAGCCCGATCGACGCGAGCAGCATCGTGTTGGCGATCTCGACCGACAGGAATGTAGCGATTTCCCCTCGCAGGCCCACCAGCAGCAATCCGGTGGCGAGGAGGGCGAAAGCGGCACTCCAGCTCAACTTGAACATCTGGCTGCGGTCACGCATCCACCATATGAAGAGAAGGAGGCTTAGCGTAGCCGCCTGTGCCGCCCAGATCACCAGACCGGTCAAGATGTCCATCTTCAAGATCCCTTCAGCCTCTGCGCCGCCACCTTTAGCCATCACTGTTTAAGGACGCGTTGCCGTAGCGGCCGTTTGGCCGCGCTCCGCGTTCAGATCTGGTTCACCACATACCGAGAGAAAGCTGTGGTGAGTGGCGTTTGAGCGGCCGTGCAGGCGACATGCAGCGGCAGGGTTGGTTAGAAGCGATACAGCTTCCGCAGTTAAGGATAACGCCGCCGCCGTCTTGAAGTGCCGGGTGTTGACACTCTATGTAGGAGTTGACCTATTCCATCTGATTCTGGGCCTTTCGGCTCCGGAAAAGCGTGACAAAGGACTGACATGAGAAATCCCGTCGATACTGCCATGGCTCTGGTGCCGATGGTCGTTGAGCAGACCAATCGCGGTGAGCGGTCGTACGACATCTATTCGCGCCTCCTGAAGGAGCGCATCATCTTCTTGACGGGGCCGGTCGAAGATCACATGGCGTCGCTTGTCTGCGCGCAGCTTCTCTTCCTGGAGGCGGAGAACCCGAAGAAGGAGATTGCCCTCTATATCAATTCGCCTGGTGGCGTAGTGACGGCAGGCATGGCGATCTACGACACCATGCAGTTCATCCGGCCCGCAGTATCGACACTGTGCATCGGTCAGGCTGCGTCCATGGGGTCGCTTCTCCTCGCAGCCGGCGCCAACGGCATGCGCTTCGCGACACCGAATTCCCGCATTATGGTGCACCAGCCTTCGGGCGGTTTCCAAGGGCAGGCATCGGACATCGAACGCCACGCTCGTGACATATTGAAGATGAAAAGGCGCCTCAACGAAGTCTATGAAAAGCACACTGGACGGACTTACGAGGAAGTTGAAAAGACCCTCGACCGTGACCACTTCATGGATGCCGACGAGGCGAAGGAATGGGGCGTCATCGACAAGATCCTCACCTCGCGCGAGGAACTCGAAGGCGGCCTGAAGACTTAAACGGATGCCGATATCCATCGCCTGTCACCCCTATGTTACAATAGGTGGGGTTTCACGGGCAGAGGAAAGCGGTATTAGTGACTGTTAATGCTGTGTAGAGCTTTGCTGCATAGCATTTGTGTGAGGGTTTCGTTGCCGCCGATCAGGAGAGGTGTCCGAACGGTAGAGTACCTCAGGCAAAGCCGGCGCGTCCTATGGTGTGGCTCACGCGTCGGCGATTAAGTGGACCGCGCCCGGCGACGGGAGAGCGGAGTGCTGGAAGGAAAGTGATATGAGCAAAGTCAGCGGCAGCAACGGCGGCGACTCCAAGAATACCCTTTATTGTTCGTTCTGCGGCAAGAGCCAGCACGAAGTCCGCAAACTGATTGCCGGGCCGACAGTGTTCATCTGCGATGAATGCGTTGAACTCTGCATGGACATCATCCGCGAAGAGAACAAGTCCTCGATGGTGAAGTCGCGCGACGGCGTGCCGACCCCCCAGGACATCATCAAGGTTCTCGACGAATACGTCATCGGCCAGCAGCAGGCCAAGCGCATCCTTTCGGTTGCCGTGCACAACCACTACAAGCGGCTGGCACACGCATCCAAGGGCGGCGACGTTGAGCTGGCGAAATCGAATATCATGCTGGTCGGGCCGACCGGTTGCGGCAAGACCTATCTTGCGCAGACATTGGCCCGCATCATCGATGTTCCCTTCACGATGGCCGATGCCACGACGCTCACCGAAGCCGGTTACGTCGGTGAAGACGTCGAAAACATCATCCTGAAGCTCCTGCAGGCGGCGGACTACAACGTCGAGCGTGCGCAGCGCGGCATCGTTTATATCGACGAAGTCGACAAGATCTCGCGCAAGTCTGACAATCCCTCGATCACGCGCGATGTCTCCGGCGAAGGCGTGCAGCAGGCGCTTCTGAAGATCATGGAAGGTACCGTGGCTTCCGTGCCGCCGCAGGGTGGTCGCAAGCATCCGCAGCAGGAATTCCTGCAGGTGGACACGACCAATATCCTGTTCATCTGCGGTGGCGCATTCGCCGGGCTCGACAAGATCATCTCCGCTCGCGGCGAGAAGACGTCGATTGGCTTCGGCGCTACGGTCAAGGCTGAAGACGATCGCCGAGTCGGCGAGGTCTTGCGCGAACTGGAGCCGGAAGACCTGGTCAAGTTCGGCCTCATCCCGGAATTCATTGGCCGTCTGCCGGTTCTGGCGACGCTCGAAGACCTCGATGAGGACGCGCTGATCCAGATCCTGTCGGAGCCGAAGAACGCGCTGGTGAAGCAGTATCAGCGCCTGTTCGAGATGGAAGACGTGGAACTGACGTTCCACGAGGACGCACTTCGCGGGATTGCACGCAAGGCGATCACCCGTAAGACGGGTGCCCGTGGTCTGCGCTCGATCATGGAGAAGATCCTGCTCGACACGATGTTCGAGCTTCCGGCGCTGGAGGGTGTGCGCGAGGTGGTGATTTCGGACGACGTCGTGAACGGCAGTGCCCGTCCGCTCTACATCTACGCGGATCGCCAGGAAGAAAAAACGAACGTCTCTGCCTGACGTGAAGCAGATGTGTTCAGCAAAAGAGGCCCTCGGGCCTCTTTTTTGCGTTGTGGGAGTGCCTTGGTCGAATCAACGTCGCCAGACGTGCATGTTGTGCTTCGCGCAAGGCTGGTATGAGGTTATGGATAAGGTTTAGGATTCGGCGAAGCAGGGTCCGGCCGAACGCCGCGATCAAGCCCAGTCTTCCGTGTCTCGCGTACTCGCGTTTTGGTCTCCAAACAGGTGCCGCACCCGGGACGGCACGGCTTGAGAGGCTTGAAATCATCACTGTCACACTCCACTTGGGGATCAAGTGGATACCCCGGCAGCTTGGCCTGGGACGGGTCCCGGAAACGGGATTATGAAAGGAAGAAGAATGACGAATTCAACGTCTGACGCAGTTGGCGAAACCTTCCCGGTGCTGCCCCTGCGTGACATTGTGGTCTTCCCACATATGATTGTGCCCCTGTTCGTTGGACGCGAGAAGTCCATTCGTGCGCTGGAAGAGGTCATGGGGTCGGACAAGCAGATCATGCTGGTCACCCAGATCAATGCCGGCGACGATGATCCCGAGCCTTCGGCGATCTACAAGGTCGGCACGGTGGCGAATGTCCTGCAACTGCTGAAACTGCCCGATGGCACCGTCAAGGTTCTCGTGGAAGGGCGCGCGCGCGCAAAGGTCTCGGAATACACCGACCGTGAAGAATTCTATGAGGCCAAGGCATCGGTGCTGGATGAGCCGGACGAAGATGTCGTTGAGGTCGAAGCTCTGTCGCGCTCGGTGGTTTCCGAGTTCGAGAACTACGTGAAGCTCAACAAGAAGATTTCTCCGGAAGTCGTTGGCGCCGCAAGCCAGATCGAGGATTATTCCAAGCTGGCCGACACGGTCGCGTCGCACCTGTCTATCAAAATCACCGACAAGCAGGAGATGCTGGAAACGGTGAGCGTGAAGGGCCGCTTGGAAAAGGCGCTGGGCTTCATGGAGGGCGAGATCTCCGTCCTGCAGGTGGAAAAGCGCATCCGTTCGCGCGTCAAGCGCCAGATGGAGAAGACCCAGCGCGAGTACTACCTCAACGAACAGATGAAGGCGATCCAGAAGGAACTCGGCGACGGCGAGGATGGCCGTGACGAGATGGCCGAACTGGAAGAGCGCATCGCCAAGACGAAGCTTTCGAAGGAGGCCCGCGAGAAGGCGGATGCCGAAATGAAGAAGCTTCGCCAGATGAGCCCGATGTCGGCGGAAGCCACGGTCGTGCGCAACTATCTGGACTGGCTGCTGTCGATCCCGTGGAGCAAGAAGTCGAAGATCAAGACCGACCTCAACAATGCCGAGAAGATCCTCGAGCAGGATCACTTCGGCCTGGAAAAGGTCAAGGAGCGCATCGTCGAGTATCTTGCCGTTCAGGCACGGGCTACGAAGATCAAGGGCCCAATCCTCTGCCTCGTCGGTCCTCCTGGCGTCGGCAAGACCTCGCTTGCCCAGTCGATTGCCAAGGCGACCGGCCGTGAATACGTGCGCATGGCGCTCGGTGGCGTCCGTGACGAAGCCGAGATCCGCGGTCACCGCCGCACCTATATTGGCTCGATGCCCGGCAAGGTCATCCAGTCGATGAAGAAGGCGAAGAAGTCCAACCCGCTCTTCCTTCTCGACGAGATCGACAAGCTCGGCCAGGATTATCGCGGCGATCCGTCGTCGGCTCTTCTGGAAGTGCTTGATCCGGCGCAGAACTCGACGTTCATGGACCATTACCTGGAGGTCGAATACGATCTGTCGGATGTGATGTTCATCACGACGGCGAACACGCTGAACATCCCGGCACCGCTGATGGACCGCATGGAGATCATCCGGATCGCAGGTTACACGGAGGACGAAAAGCGTGAGATCGCCAAGCGTCACCTTTTGCCGAAGGCGATCAAGGAGCACGCGTTGCAGCCAAACGAGTTTTCGGTTTCCGACGATGCCCTGATGGCGGTGATCCAGCAGTACACCCGTGAAGCGGGCGTGCGTAACTTCGAGCGCGAACTGATGAAGCTTGCCCGCAAGGCGGTGACCGAGATCATCAAGGGCAAGACCAAGACGGTGGACGTGACGGCCGCCAACATCCACGACTATCTGGGTGTTCCGCGTTTCCGCCACGGCGAAGCCGAGCGCGAGGATCAGGTCGGTGTCGTCACAGGCCTTGCCTGGACGGAGGTCGGCGGCGAGTTGCTGACGATCGAAGGCGTCATGATGCCCGGCAAGGGCCGCATGACGGTGACCGGCAACCTGCGTGACGTGATGAAGGAATCGATCTCGGCCGCGGCTTCCTATGTCCGCTCCCGTGCTGTCGACTTCGGCATCGAGCCGCCGCGGTTCGACAAGTCCGACATCCATGTGCATGTGCCGGAAGGTGCGACACCGAAGGATGGTCCCTCGGCCGGTGTTGCCATGGCAACAGCGATCGTTTCGATCATGACCGGGATCCCGGTCGACAAGAACATCGCTATGACGGGTGAGATCACTTTGCGTGGCCGCGTCCTGCCGATCGGCGGTCTTAAGGAGAAGCTGCTTGCAGCACTTCGTGGTGGCATAAAGAAGGTTCTGATCCCGGAAGAGAACGCCAAGGATCTGGCTGAGATTCCGGACAATGTGAAGAACAACATGGAAATCATCCCTGTCTCTCGCATGGGTGAAGTGATTGAGCATGCGTTGATCCGCAAGCCTGAACCCATTGAATGGGACGGCTCCATCGAGACGCCGGTTGTCGCCACCGTTGAAGGAGTTGACGAGACAGGGAGCACCATCGCCCACTAAGGGTTGTGCTTTCGGTCATGCCAAATTGGCACGATCCCCAAAAAGCCGGCGGAAAAGCCGGCTTTTTTTGTGAAAATGAAGCGAGACCCCTTGTTTTTCGGGCTTTCTGAGCGCTTGTGACTTGCGAAGGTTCGATGGGGACTTAATGTCGGACCCGATTTAACTTGAGTCGTTTCAATACCGTTTGAAAGGGGTGGAAACATGAACAAGAATGAACTGGTTGCCGCAGTTGCGGAAAAGGCTGGCCTCTCCAAGGGTGATGCCGCTTCGGCTGTTGATGCTGTATTTGACACTGTTCAGTCTGAACTGAAGAATGGCGGCGATATCCGCCTTGCCGGTTTTGGCAGCTTCTCCGTTTCCCGTCGCGAAGCATCGAAGGGCCGCAATCCGTCGACCGGCGCCGAAGTTGACATCCCGGCACGTAACGTGCCGAAGTTCTCGGCCGGCAAGGGCCTGAAGGACGCAGTCAACAACAAGTAAGCTTTGCCGCTTGTCGTCTTGGAAGGCCCGGAGTTGTCCGGGCCTTTTTTCGTTCTGGTGGCGGTTCTTTTTCAGCGGCGCCTAACCTGAGCGGGGTGTCATCTCTCTGTCACGCATGTGCCGCACAAGCGCCCTTGTTCGCTTCATGGACAGGAGGGTTTCTCATGAGAATTTCCGTACGCGCCGCACTGACTGCGGCATTGCTTGCTTCCGCTGCACTTCCCGCATCCGCCGAGCCGGTCTTCAATCGTATCGCGTCGTTCCCCGTCGCTTCCAACCTGCCGACCGGCGAGGAAAAGCTGACGCCGACATCGGCCGAGATCATCACAGCGTCCGAGGACGGTAACACGCTGATCTACTCCGACAGCCCGCTTGGCGGCATCGGCTTCGTCGATATCACCGATGCCAGCGCGCCAAAGGCTGCCGGCGCGCTGATGATGGATGGCGAACCGACGTCCGTCACCGTTGCCGGTTCCAAGGTTCTGGTTGCTGTCAACACGTCCGAAAGCTTCGTGAAGCCGTCAGGCAAATTCGTTGTCGTGGATGTGGCATCGAAGTCGATCGAAGCTAGCTGCGATCTGGGTGGACAGCCCGACTCGGTCGCCATCTCCGGCGACAAGAGCTTTGCAGCGATCGCGATCGAGAACGAGCGCGACGAAGATCTTAACGACGGCGAAATCCCGCAGATGCCTGCCGGCGACCTGGCGATCATCACGCTGAAAGACGGCGTAGCGGATTGCGGTTCGATCAAGCATGTCGACGTGACCGGTCTTGCCGATGTAGCAGGTGACGATCCGGAGCCGGAATTCGTCTCCATCAACAGCCTCGGCGAAATCGCCCTGACGCTGCAGGAGAACAACCACATCGTCATCATCGACGGCAAGACGGGCGAAGTGAAGACCCACTTCTCCGCCGGCACGGTCGATCTCGACGGCGTCGACACCAAGTCGGACGGTGCGCTGAAGTTCACCGGCAAGCTGGAAGCTGTTGCACGCGAGCCGGACGCCCTGAAGTGGCTGGACGACGACCGTTTCGTGATCGCCAACGAAGGCGACTACAAGGGCGGATCGCGCGGCTTCACGATCTTCGACAAGACCGGCAAGGTGCTTTACGAATCCGGCCCGTCGCTCGAGCTGGCAATCGCCCAGATCGGTCATTTCCCGGACAAGCGCGCCAAGTCGAAGGGCGTCGAGCCTGAAGGCCTGGAAGCCGCGACCTTCGGCGACCAGAAGTATTTCTTCGTGATGGCCGAGCGCTCGTCGATCGTTGCCGTCTACAAGGACACCGGCGCCGAGCCGGAACTGGTGCAGCTGCTGCCTTCCGGCATCTCGCCGGAAAGCGCCATCGCCATCCCGGCCCGCAACCTGCTGGCGACCTCCAACGAGGCCGATCTCGGTGAAGATGGCGGCGCCCGTTCGCACGTCATGCTTTACGAACTGGCGGAAGGCGAAGCAGCCTATCCCATGATCCAGTCCGCCATGGTCGACGGTGCGCCGATCGGCTGGGGTGCACTGTCCGGTCTCGTCGGCGATGCCGAAAAGGCCGGCACGCTCTACGCCGTCAACGACAGCTTCTACGGCGCGCAGCCGACGATCTTCACGATCGATGCGACCCAGAAGCCGGCCATGATCACCTCGGCGCTTCCGGTGACCCGCGGTGGTGCCGCGGCGCAGAAGCTCGACATCGAAGGCATTGCGCTCGACGGCAAGGGTGGGTTCTGGCTAGCCTCCGAAGGCGACCCGGCCAAACTCACCGGCCACGGCATCTACAACGTCGATGCCAAGGGCGCGATCAAGTCGGAGATCGGTTTCCCGGTCGAACTGCTCGCAGGCCAGACCCGCTTCGGCCTCGAAGGCATCACCTCCGTCGGTACCGGCGATGACATGACGCTCTGGATGGCCGTCCAGCGCGAGTGGAAGGACGACGATAAGGGCAGCGTCAAGCTGATCTCCTACAAGCCTTCATCCAAGGAATGGGGTGCCGTCCGCTATCCGCTCGAAAAGACAGAGAGTGGCTGGATCGGCCTGTCGGAAATCACCGCCCGTGGCGATTACGTCTACATCGTCGAGCGCGACAATCAGATCGGCGACAATGCCAAGCTGAAGAAGCTCTATCGCGTTGCGATCGCCGACCTGAAGCCCGGCAAGATCGGCGAGGAACTGCCCACGGTCACCAAGGAAGAAGTTCATGACTTCCTGCCGGACCTGAAGGCCGCGACCAACGGCTACGCCGTCGATAAGCTGGAAGGCTTTGCCTTCGACGCCGCCGGCACGGCTTATGCGGTCACCGACAATGACGGGGTCGACGACTCTTCGGGCGAGACCCTGTTCTGGCAGGTCCCACTCAACCTCACGAACTGAGGCGAATGGATGAAACGAAAAGGCCGGCGGCAGACCCGGCCTTTTCTCTTGCTTCCGCAGTTTATGGCTTTACCAGCGCTGGTGGACGTGCGGCGCGACCAGCCGCGCATAGATCTCCTTGGTCGCCGTCATGACGTCGTCGGAGATAGCCGCAAGATCGGCAGCCGCCGCATTGGATCGCGCCTGCTCCGCATTACGCGCGCCGGGGATAACGACAGTGACGGCCTCGTTCATTAGGATCCACTTTAGCGCAAAGGCGGCCATGGCGTTGCCTTGTGGCACCAGCTTGCGGACCTCTTCGACCGCCTGGAGACCAACTTCAAAAGGCACTCCTGCGAAGGTCTCCCCAACATCGAAGGCTTCCCCATGCCGGTTGAACTGGCGGTGGTCGTCGGCTTCGAAGCGGGTATCCTTGGTGATCTTGCCGGACAGCAGGCCGCTCGCAAGCGGGACGCGGACGATGACGGCTACGTTCTTGCGCCTGGCTTCCTTGAAGAAGAGGTGTGCCGGGCGCTGGCGGAAGATGTTGTAGATGATCTGGATGCTGACGACGTCGGGATACTCGATCGCCTTTACGGCTTCCTCGACCTTCTCGACGCTGACGCCGTAGTTGCGGATCTTGCCGGCCTTGCGCAGCTCGTCGAGCGCCCCGAAGACCTCTGGTCGGTAGAGAACCTCCGTCGGTGGGCAGTGGAGCTGGACGAGATCGAGACTGTCGACGCCGAGGTTCGTGAGGCTGCGGTCGATGAAGCTCTCGAGATTCGCTTTGGTGTATCCTTCGGCATTGTGAGGGTTGAGGCGCCGCCCAGCCTTGGTTGCTACCATCGGTCGGCTACCGCCGCGACCTTCGAGCACGCTGCGGATGATCCTCTCCGAGCGCCCGTCACCATAGACATCGGCCGTGTCGATGAAGGTCACGCCGGCGTCGAGCGCGGCATCGAGCGCCGCGCGTCCCTCAACCTCGCTGACATCACCCCATGAACCACCAATTTGCCAGGCGCCGAAGCCGATCTCGCTCACGGTGAAGGATGCGCGGCCGAATGCATGCTCTCTCATTATCTTCCTCCTGATGCCTATCCACAGGCCTGTCCGGTGGGTGCTTTCGCCATGCCCGCCAATTGCCTAGAAGTCCTGCTCAGGTGACATAACAAAAGCAAGCGATTCGATGTCCTCCTTCTCCTTCGTCCATGCTGCAGACCTCCACCTCGGCAGTCCTTTCCATGGGCTGGCGATGAAAGACGCTGGGGTGGCGGAGTTGTTCATGGAGGCGAGCCGCAAAGCTTTCACGGCACTCGTCGATCAGGCGATCGAAAGGCAGGTCGATTTCTTGCTGGTTGCCGGCGACGTCTATGACGGCGACTGGAAGGACAACAAGATCGGCCTCTTCTTCAACCGGGAAGTGGCGCGGCTGGAGAGGGCAGAAATCCCGGTCTTTCTCCTCAAGGGTAACCACGACGCCGAAAGTGTGATCACGAAAACGATCACCCTGCCGAAGAATGTGCGCGAGTTTCCCGTCAACAAGGCCGGCACCTTTACGCTTGACCACCTGAAGGTGGCGCTGCACGGACAAGGGTTTGCCGAGCGATCTGCGACGGACAACCTGGCGTTGGCCTATCCGCCGGCAAAGCCCGGCTGGTTCAACATCGGCGTGCTGCACACCTCCCTGACGGGGCGCGAGCCGCATGCACCCTATGCCCCTTGTTCGGTGGATGACCTGCGCTCGCGCGGTTACGACTATTGGGCGCTCGGCCATGTGCATGACCACGAGGTCGTGGCAGAGGACCCCTATGTCGTCTTTCCCGGCAACCTGCAAGGTCGCAGCATCCGCGAGCAGGGTGCCAAAGGGGCAGTGGTGGTGACCGTTGAGGACCGGCGGATCAGCCTCGAGCGGATCATCACCGACAGCGCGCGCTTTGCCGAGAAGACGGTGATGGTTGAGCCGGAGGACGACCTGCCGGCGATCCTGCGGCGGATCGAGGCGGCCTTGGAAAACATCGCCGAAGCGATGGAGGGACGCCCTCTGGCGTTGCGCATCCGCCTGGCGGGAACGAGCCGCCACCGTCGCGAACTCCTGGCGCGCGCGCAGGATTTTCGCGACGAGGCGCAGGCCGCCTGCCATCGCTGCCATGAGGACATCTGGCTGGAGAAGGTCGAGGTTCGCGTCGAGGACGTCAGGACGGTCGCAGCCGGCGCATCCGCCCCCCTGGGGCTCGACGGACTGCTGTCACTGGATACGTTTCCGCCGGAGCTTCTGGCAGAGGCGGAGGCGAAGGTTGCGGAGATCGCCGTCCGGCTTCCCGGCGGCCTCGGCGCACAGGACCGGGCGCTGGGCGAGGATGCCGAAACACTGTTGGCCGAAGCACGGGAGCTTCTGCTTGGCCGTGCGGGAGGCGCCCCCTAGTGCGCTTCGACCGCCTCGACATCCTGCGCTATGGCGCGCTTACCGACCGCAGCCTTGCGTTTCGCCCGGATGCGCGACTGCACATCATCTACGGCCCCAACGAAGCCGGAAAATCCTCCGCACTGTCGGCGATCTCCGACCTTCTGTTCGGCTTCCCCACCGCCGCCCAGTACAGCTTCCAGCACGACCCCGCGAGCTTGAGGGTCGGCGCCGCGATCGCAGCGCGCGATGGAGCCCGGCTCGCTTTCCGCCGCCGGCGTGGTCGCAAGAGCACGCTTCTGGCCGCGACGGATGCGGAGGAGGCGTTGCCGGACGATATTCTGACGCCGTTCCTCGGCACGCTCAGCCGCGATGTCTTCGAGCGGGCGTTCGGGCTAAACTCGGCATTGCTCAGGGCCGGCGGCGAAAGCATGCTGAAGAGCGGCGGCGAGATCGGCAGCCTGTTGTTTTCCGCCGCCTCCGGCCTCACCGGACTTGCCGACATGCGCAAGAGCCTGGAAGCCGAGGCCGACGCGATCTATGCGCCGCGCAAGTCCAAGGACCGGCTGTTCTACCAGGTGCTCGACGCACACGACGAGGCGCGGCGGGCCGAGCGCGACAACGAGCTGAAGTCCGGCGACTGGAAAAAGCTGATCGCCGAACAGACGGAGCTTGAAACGGAATTGGCCGCCGTACTTTCTGAGCGGCAGGAAACGCGGCGTGCGCTCGACCGGCTGCGCATGCTGCAGCGGCTCGATCCGATCATCCGCGAGATCGACCGCGAGCGCGAACAACTGGCGCAATACGAGTGGCTGGCGGGTCTTCCCGCCGAGTTCGAGCGACAGCTCGCCGCGCTCCTGGAGCGTCGGCGGGAAAACGAGGCCGCGCGTCGGCGGGGCGAGGCGGATCTGGCGCGCCTGCGCGACGATATTGCCGCCGTTCACGTCAATGATCCGCTGCTTACGGCCTCCGCCGCCATCATGGCCGCCCACGCGGATAAGGGCGTCTACGAGAAGGCACGCGTCGATATCGCTCGCGTGCGGGCCGAAGTGGAGGAGTTCGACCAGCGCCTGGCGAAGGCGGCCCGCGGTCTGGGGCTCGCCGGCACCGCCGAGCTGGAAAGCCGTCAGCCACCGGATGCCGATCTCGCTCGCCTGCGCGCGCTGGTGGAGGAGGGGACCGGTCTCGACCGCAGCCTGCGTAATGTGCGGGAGCGGATGGAGGAACAGCACGAGGCGCTGAGGCGGATGCAGCTGGGCCGCGAAGCGCGGCGCGCGGTCGATCCCAAGCCCTGGGCGGACCAACTGGCAGCGCTGCAGCCCGACCTCGCGGAACTGCAACGCACGGAAACCCTGCAGGTCAAGCTGAACCGTGCAGAGGCGGACCTCGCGGCGGCCGTCGGGCGGCTCGATCCGCGTGTTGCCGACATCCGCGCACTGGCGTCAGCCCCGCTGCCGGAGGCGGCGGAGCTTTCGAATCATCGCCGGCTGATCGACGAGGTCAAAGGGGAAGCCAAAGCCGCAGCGGCGCGTGTGGGTGCGTTGGAAGAGGAAGACGGGAAGCTCCGGCATCAGCTGGAGGCGCTGGAAGGTGCCGGGCGCATCGTCTCGCGTGAGGACATTGCGGCGAGCCGATCGGAGCGTGACGGCATGCTGGCGAGCCTTCGGGAGGCTCCGGAGCCCGCAGGCTTCGATCGCCTGGCCGCGGGCATCACCAAGGCCGACCGGCTGGCGGATGCGGCGCTGGCGGATGCCGAGCGTGTCAGCCAGCATGCGCAGCTGACGCTGCGGAGGGGCGAGCTGGAGCAGGCCCTGAAGACGGCACGGGGCGAGGCGAGGCAGGCCGATATCGCACTGTCTGATGCCCTGACGGATTACGAAGATGCCTTCCGTGCCTCCGGCATCCGCCCCTCCGCTCCCGAGCGGATGATCGAGTGGCGCCGGGCTGTGGAGGAGGGCTTTCGCCAGCTGCGCGAGATCGACCTCCTGCGCGACGAACTGGAAGCGCTGCGGCTGAAGGAAGAGAAGGCGCGGCCGGCACTGCTTGCGCTCGCCGATGCCGTGGGGCTGGCGGCCGTTGCCCTACCGACGGTCGCGATCGGCCGGGGGCTGGAGCGCAAGCTTGGCGAGATTGGCCAGGAATGGACCGACAGCCGCGCCGGCGAAACCAAGCGGGCCATGGCAGAGGAGGAAGTTGCGCGGCTCGCGGAACGCGAACTCGCCCTTCTCGACGAGGTCGCCCGCTGGCACGGACAGTTCGCTGCGGCGGCAGTTGCGGTCGGTTTGTCCGAAGATGCCGATCCAGCGATGGCGATTGCAGCACTTGAGGCGTGGCGCAGCGTGCCGGACCTGCTCGACGAGCGCCAGAACCGCCAAAGACGAGTTCGCGGCATGGCGCGTGACATGGAAGCCTTTGAGGAGGCGGCCCAGAAGCTTGTCGCCTCCGTGGCACCGGACCTCGTCGGTGTTCCGGCCGATGTCGCGACGGGCCTGATGCACGAGCGGATGTTGGCGGCAACGGCGGAGAACAAGCACAGGGCGGCGCTTTCCGCTGACCTCGAGCGCGTCGCGCTCTCGCTCACGCGGCTTGGCGCGGAGGAGAAGGAACTGGCGGCGGAAGCCGAAGACATTGCAGCGCGTCTTTCGAGACCGGTGGAGGAGCTGCCGCGGGTGCTTGAGGACCTGCGCGAGCGGCACCGGCTGGAGGGCGGCCTGAGGCAATGCCGGGAGCGGTTCACCGAACACGCGGATGGGACATCGGAGGAGGACGTCCGGGCAGCACTCGAAGGCTTCGACCGGGTGGCCGCGGGGCTCGAGGTCGAGCGGCTCGACCAGGAGGACGCGCAACTCGTGGACCGCGTCTCGGACCTGCGCGCCGCCCGGGCCGACAACGAACGCCGCCGGCGAGACCTCGAAACCGGAATCGGGGCCGAGCGCGCGGTCTTCCAGAAGCTGGCGGCCGAAGCCGAGGCGAGAGACCTGGCCCGCCGCTGGGTGGTGCTGAAGCTCGCCGCAAGCCTGCTCTCCTCCTCCATGGAGAGCTATCGCGAGCGCCAGGCCGATCCGGTGATGAAGCGGGCAGGTGAGCTGTTTTCCAACCTGACCGGCGGCCGTTTCACGCGCCTCCTGCAAGTTTATGACGAGCGCGACGAGTTGCAGCTGGCCGTGGAGCGCCAGACGGGCGAACAGGTGCCGCTGCCAGGGCTCAGCGAAGGCACCGGCGACCAGCTCTATCTCGCACTGCGCCTGGCCTTCCTGGAAGACTACTGCCGCCGCAACGAGCCGGCGCCGCTGGTGCTCGACGACATTTTTCAAACCTTCGACGACGAACGCACTGCCGCCGGCCTGCGCACACTGGCCGCTGCCGGTGAGACCCACCAGACGCTGCTGTTCACCCACCAGATGAGCGTGGTGGAGACGGCGAAGCGGGAACTGGGGGATGGTGTGGATGTCGTGCGGTTGTGAGGGGACTATTAGGCCCACACGCAGATCGGTCCGGTTGCGAGCCTTATCACGAGTGTGGACAGCATGTCGCTTTTGTTGCCCCGCCGCATTGCAAGACGGCTGTGACGTCAACAAAGTCCAGGGGTTGAAAGTGTGGCGGTATTTGTGGCGGCGGAAAGCGCCAGCGTCTGCTAACTCGCCGCAAGCGTTTGATTTCATTGAGAAAAAATGGTGGGCGATGAGAGACTCGAACTCCCGACATCCTCGGTGTAAACGAGGCGCTCTACCAACTGAGCTAATCGCCCTTTCGCGTCGCGGAGCATGTCCGCCGCGTCGGTGGGCGTGATCTATGCGGATCGCGGAGAAACCGCAAGAGGCTTTTGCGGAAATTTCGAAAAATTTGGTAGTTGAAGGCGGGGAAACGTGGCGCGCCGGGGAAAGGCGAGGGGGTTCATCCTTTTGTCTTGAATGTTGCTTGACACCTGTTCGCGAACCTCTTAGTTAGCCGCTCAACCGAGGCGGTCGAGGCTGCTCCGGCGAGGGTCTTGGCCCTTACGAAATGCGCGGGTGTAGCTCAGTTGGTTAGAGTGCCGGCCTGTCACGCCGGAGGTCGCGGGTTCGAGCCCCGTCACTCGCGCCATTCGTATCCTCGAACTCTTCCGATGTTCCCCGGAATGTTGGATCGCCGCAAGGCATCATGCGCGGGTGTAGCTCAGTCGGTTAGAGTGCCGGCCTGTCACGCCGGAGGTCGCGGGTTCGAGCCCCGTCACTCGCGCCACTTCTTCATTGTTTCCGATCAGTTCCTGTCAGGGATACGGCGCTTTAGCGTTGTCTAAAATATTTGTTGCCTGCTCTTGCGGTGGATTTCCGGTGGCTTAAATGGGGGCTACGATCCACTGCGGCTGAGGATCGACCGTTTCCCCTGGCTCTTGCCGGCAGTTCCCTGTCTGGGCGCCGGCGCAATCACGTTATTGCAGGTATGGTCTCGTTTCTTCGTGCGGTTTTTGCCGCTCCGGTAGTGCGTTTGCGTGTGCCTTGTGATTGTCCTGCGACCTTATGTGCACCTGTGCCATTTCGGCACGGAACCGCGAGTCTAAATGTCTTGCGCCGAAGCGTGGGCTGGGGTAGTCACGGGCCAATTGCAATGCACGTTCGCTTTGCCCGCGCATTGCTGATTGAGCGCCGCTCGGCGCTTACGGCAAGCAGGATCGCTCAATATGACTGAACTACTCAGTTCCTACCTTCCGATCGCAATCTTCATCGGAATCTCGCTGGTGATCGGGCTGGCTCTGCTGATTGCCCCCTTTGCGGTTGCCTACAAGGCGCCCGATTCGGAGAAGCTTTCAGCTTATGAATGCGGCTTCAATGCGTTCGACGACGCGCGCATGAAGTTCGACATCCGATTCTACCTCGTGTCGATCCTGTTCATCATCTTCGATCTGGAGGTCGCCTTCCTCTTCCCATGGGCACTGTCCTTCGGTGAGATCGGCTGGTTCGGCTTCTGGTCCATGATGGTGTTCCTGGCCGTGCTCACGATCGGCTTTATTTACGAATGGAAGAAAGGAGCGCTGGAATGGGAGTAGTCGATAGCGGCAACACCCTCGTTGCGCCACAACCTAAGGGCATCATTGATCCCGCGACCGGCAAGCCGGTCGGCAGCGATGACCGCTTCTTCGGCGAGATCAACAACGAGCTCGCCGACAAGGGCTTTCTCGTCACCTCAACCGACGAGCTGATCACCTGGGCCCGCACGGGCTCGCTGATGTGGATGACCTTCGGTCTCGCCTGCTGCGCCGTAGAAATGATGCACATGTCGATGCCGCGCTATGATGCCGAGCGCTTCGGCTTTGCGCCGCGCGCTTCACCGCGCCAGTCCGACGTTATGATCGTTGCCGGCACGCTGACCAACAAGATGGCGCCAGCACTGCGCAAGGTCTACGACCAGATGCCGGAGCCGCGTTACGTCATCTCCATGGGCTCCTGCGCCAACGGCGGCGGCTATTATCATTACTCGTATTCGGTGGTGCGAGGCTGCGACCGTGTGGTGCCTGTGGACATTTATGTTCCGGGCTGTCCCCCCACGGCAGAGGCGCTGCTTTACGGCGTGCTTCTTCTGCAGAAGAAGATCCGCCGCACCGGCACGATCGAGCGCTAAGGGCGAGGACCAGATCATGAGCGAAGCCTTGAGAGACCTCTCGGCCTATATCGCGGAGATGCATCCCGAACTGGTGCAGTCCTCGGATTTTGCCTTCGGCGAACTGACGCTAACGGCAGCGCCGGAAAACATCGTCGCGTTGCTGACCTTCCTGCGTGACGACGTGCAGTGCGCCTTCGTCAACTTTGTCGATATCTGTGGCGTTGACTGGCCGCAGCGCGAGAAGCGTTTCGACGTCGTCTACCACCTCCTGTCGCTGCGCCAGAACACGCGCATCCGTATCAAGGTGATGATCGGCGAGGACGAAGCGGTGCCATCGGCATGCGGCGTCTATCCAGGCGCGGATTGGTTTGAGCGTGAAGCCTGGGACATGTACGGCATCCTGTTTACCGGTCACCCGGACCTGCGCCGTATCCTGACGGACTATGGCTTCGAGGGGCATCCGCTGCGCAAGGACTTTCCGACCAGCGGCCTGGTGGAAGTCCGATACGACGATTCGGCAAAGCGGGTTGTGTACGAGCCCGTGGAGCTTCGCCAGGAATTCCGAAGCTTCGACTTTCTCTCACCCTGGGAAGGCACTGACTATGTGCTCCCGGGAGATGAGAAGGCGAAAGTCTAGAAATCGGCGCCTCGGCGCCGTCGCTGCTTTTCATTCCGCCGTTCGGCTTAGCCGCTCGGCATGGAGCTGACAGAATGAACGAACACAACGTCCGCAACTTCAACATAAACTTTGGTCCGCAGCATCCGGCCGCGCACGGCGTGTTGCGTCTTGTGCTGGAACTGGACGGCGAGATTGTCGAGCGCGTTGATCCCCATATCGGTCTTTTGCACCGAGGCACCGAAAAGCTGATCGAGACGAGAACCTATCTCCAGGCGCTGCCGTATTTCGACCGTCTGGACTATGTTGCGCCGATGAGCCAGGAGCATGCCTACTGCCTGGCTGTCGAAAAGCTCCTCGGCATCGAAATCCCGATCCGGGGCCAGTTAATCCGCGTCCTGTACTCCGAAATCAGCCGCATCAAGTCGCACCTGCTTAACGTGACCACGCAGGCGATGGACGTCGGTGCCTTGACGCCTCCGCTCTGGGGCTTCGAAGAGCGCGAGAAGCTGATGGTATTCTACGAGCGTGCCTCCGGCTCGCGCATGCACGCGGCGTATTTCCGCCCCGGTGGCGTCCACCAAGACCTGCCGCCGGAGCTGGTGGAGGATATCGGCGCGTGGTGCGACCCGTTCCTGGGGACGCTGGACGACATTGACGAGTTGCTGACCGGCAACCGCATCTTCAAGCAGCGCAATGTTGATATCGGCGTCGTCAAGCTGGAAGACGCCTTGGCGTGGGGCTTTTCCGGCGTGATGGTGCGTGGCTCAGGTGCGGCCTGGGACCTGCGCAAGTCGCAGCCGTACGAATGCTACGCGGACATGGACTTCGATATCCCGATCGGCAAGAATGGCGACTGTTTCGACCGTTATCTGATCCGCATGATCGAGATGCGCGAGTCGGTGAAGATCATGAAGCAGTGCGTCAACCGCCTGCTAGGCGACGCCAAGGTCGGCGCGGTCTCGTCGCTGGACGGCAAGGTCGTGCCGCCGAAGCGTGCGGAGATGAAGCGCTCGATGGAGGCGCTGATTCATCACTTCAAGCTCTATACGGAAGGTTATCACGTGCCGGCCGGGGAGGTGTATGCGGCCATCGAGGCACCGAAGGGTGAGTTTGGTGTCTATCTCGTGGCCGATGGCACTAACAAGCCCTACCGCCTGAAGATCCGGGCGCCGGGCTTTGCCCATCTGCAGGCGATGGACTTCATGTGCCGCGGGCATCAGTTGGCGGACGTGTCGGCGATCCTCGGCTCGCTCGATATCGTGTTCGGCGAGGTCGACCGCTGATGACTTGCGTCCCGGCTTCAACAGGCGCTGCGGCAGGGCAGTGTGGATCCAAGACTGATAAGGCGTAACAAAGAATGTCCGTTCGTCGACTAGCCGAAGACAATGTGCAACCGGCATCGTTCGCCTTCACCGAGGAGAACGCCGCCTGGGCCGAAGCGACCATCCGCAAGTACCCGCAAGGGCGCCAGCAATCGGCAGTGATCCCGCTGTTGATGCGGGCACAGGAGCAGGACGGCTGGGTCACGCGGGCGGCGATCGAATTCGTCGCGCAGAAGCTCGACATGGCGTTCATTCGCGTACTGGAAGTGGCGACCTTCTACACCCAGTTCCAGCTGAAACCGATCGGCACCCGCGCGCATATCCAAGTCTGCGGTACAACCCCCTGCATGTTGCGGGGCGCCGAGGACCTGATCAAGGTGTGCAAGTCCAGGATCAACCCCAATCCGCTTGAGCTCAACGAGGACGGCACGCTGAGCTGGGAAGAGGTCGAGTGTCAGGGCGCCTGCGTCAACGCGCCGATGATCATGATCTTCAAGGACGCCTATGAAGACCTCACGCCCACGCAGCTGGAGCATATCATCGACCGCTTCCACGCCGGACGAGGGCATGAGATCACGCCCGGCCCGCAGATAGATCGCCTTGTGTCTGCCCCGGTTGGCGGTCCGACGACGCTGACGGAAGACACCAAGCCGGCCCGTCCGAATCTAGAGCCGGCGCCGAGCACCGATGAAGCCGGTTCGCCGGGTCCCATGGCGCCCACCGATGCAGGGCGTGCCAAGGACACGGCGGAAGAGGCTGATCCATCAATCAAGACGCCGCTGACGGACAAGGCTGGTGCCAAGAAGCGTGTGAAGACGGCGCAGGAGCAGCCCCTTTCGGCGACGGCTTCGACACCAAAGCCGGACAAGAAAAGCGCCGGCGCTGCCGTTGAAGGCGCACCGCCGGAGCCGGGGGCGGTTTCTGGCGATGCCAAGCCGAAGCGGACACGGAAGAAGACGACGCCGGAAGGCGACGCGTCGTAAGGAATGCGAATTTTTGTGCGGCCTCCGCTTTGGTCGCATGATGCATAGCAACGGCCGGCAGATGTCGGCGGACCGGTGGAATAGATCATGCTAAAAGATCAGGATCGCATCTTTACCAATATCTACGGCCTTAAGGACAAGTCCCTGAAGGGCGCGATGAGCCGTGGGCATTGGGACGGCACCAAGCAGATCCTCGAAAAGGGCAGGGACTGGATCATCGACGAGATGAAGGCTTCGGGCCTGCGCGGGCGTGGTGGCGCCGGCTTCCCGACCGGTCTCAAGTGGTCCTTCATGCCGAAGGAGTCCGACGGGCGCCCGCACTACCTCGTGGTCAACGCCGACGAATCCGAGCCCGGCACCTGCAAGGACCGCGACATCATGCGCCACGATCCGCATACGCTGATCGAGGGGTGCGTGATCGCGAGCTTCGCCATGGGTGCGCATACGGCCTACATCTATGTCCGTGGCGAGTATATCCGCGAGCGCGAGGCGCTGCAGGCGGCGATCGACGAATGCTATGATGCCGGCCTTCTCGGCAAAAACAACAAGCACGGCTGGGACATGGACATCTATGTCCACCACGGCGCCGGCGCCTATATCTGCGGCGAGGAAACGGCACTGCTCGAAAGCCTCGAGGGCAAGAAAGGCCAGCCGCGTCTGAAACCGCCATTCCCGGCGAACATGGGTCTCTACGGCTGCCCGACCACCGTCAACAACGTCGAATCGATTGCAGTGGCTCCGACCATCCTGCGTCGCGGCGCCGGCTGGTTTTCTTCCATTGGTCGCCCGAACAACGTCGGCACCAAGCTGTTCATGGTGTCCGGCCACGTCAACAAGCCCTGCACCTTCGAGGAAGCCATGGGCCTATCGTTCCGCGAGATCATCGAGCGTCACTGCGGCGGTATCCGCGGTGGCTGGGATAACCTTCTTGCCGTGATTCCAGGCGGCGCTTCCTGTCCGGTCGTTCGCGGCGAGGATATGGCCGATGCGATCATGGATTTTGACGGGATGCGGGAGGTGAAGTCCTCCTTCGGCACCGGCGGCATGATCGTGATGGACAAGTCGACGGACATCATCAAGGCGATCTGGCGCATTGCCGCCTTCTTCAAGCATGAGAGCTGCGGGCAGTGCACCCCATGCCGCGAAGGCACGGGCTGGATGATGCGGGTGCTCGAGCGCATGGTTCGCGGTAACGCGCAGAAGCGCGAGATCGACATGCTGTTCCAGGTGTCGAAGCAGATCGAGGGCCACACCATCTGCGCCCTGGGTGATGCGGCTGCCTGGCCGATCCAGGGGCTGATCCGTAACTTCCGTCCCGAGATCGAGGCGCGGATCGATCGCTACACGCACAACGCGCTGGCGGGTGGTGCGGTGATGGAAGCAGCGGAGTAGGAAGATTGCCCAAGTCGGTGAAAGAACAGCAGAACGAAGCAGCGACGGTGAAGCCGGCGACAGCTCCCGGCCATGTTGATTTCGCCGACACGCTGACCAGCAATCCGCTACTGGTGCAGTCGACGGCCGCCATGGCCGCCGCGACCGCGGTCGGTTTAAGCATCGCCGGCCAATTCGCAGGGGCCTTCTTCGGTGCGCTACAGGGTGCGCTAGAGGCGCAGAGGCGCGTTTCCGGTGACGCCGATGCGGAGGTTGCGCCCTCTCGTCCGGCACCAAGGGAAGAGCTTGCGGCAGCGCCGTCTGCTCCGGCGAAGCCGCAGGCGAGGACGAGACGCAAGCCAGTTGGACAGCAGGCGCCGGCAGCCGCCAAAGCGGGTGGGACGAAACCGACAACCCGCCGGTCGGCCAAGACTGTTGCCAAGGATAACCTGAAGCAGATTTCGGGCGTGGGACCGAAGTTGGAGAAGGTCTTGAACGAGAATGGCATCACGGCACTGAGCCAAATTGCAGCCTGGAATGAGGCGGAAGTCGCCAAGCTCGACAAGCTACTGGGGCTGGACGGGCGGATCGGTCGTGATGATTGGGTTGGTCAGGCCGGAAAGCTGGCAAAGTAAGGATTTATCTCCGGCCCAAGGCCGCGGGATTGAGCACAGGACGTAAGTGAGACGATGGCAAAGCTGAAGGTTGACGGCAAGGAAATCGAGGTTCCGGATCATTTCACGCTGCTTCAGGCATGCGAGGAAGCCGGAGCCGAGGTTCCGCGGTTCTGTTTCCACGAGCGCCTTTCGGTAGCAGGTAACTGCCGCATGTGTCTCGTCGAGGTGAAGGGCGGCCCGCCAAAGCCAGCGGCTTCCTGCGCCATGGGTGTGCGCGACGTCCGGCCCGGCCCGAACGGAGAACTGCCGGAAGTCTTCACCAACACCCCGATGGTCAAGAAGGCCCGCGAAGGCGTGATGGAGTTCCTGCTCATCAACCACCCGCTGGATTGCCCAATCTGCGACCAGGGTGGCGAATGCGACCTGCAGGACCAGGCAATGGCCTTCGGCATGGACGCATCTCGCTATACCGAGAACAAACGCGCGGTTGAGGACAAGTACATCGGCCCGCTCGTCAAGACTGTGATGAACCGCTGCATCCACTGCACGCGCTGCGTCCGCTTCACGACCGAAGTGGGCGGTATCTCCGAGCTCGGCCTGATCGGTCGCGGCGAGGATGCCGAGATCACAACCTATCTCGAACATGCCATGACGTCGGAACTGCAAGGCAATGTGATCGATCTTTGCCCAGTCGGTGCGCTGACTTCCCGCCCGTTCGCCTTCACGGCGCGTCCGTGGGAGCTTGGGAAGACCGAGTCGATCGATGTGATGGATGCGGTCGGATCCGCCATACGCGTTGATACCCGCGGTCGCGAAGTGATGCGCATCCTGCCGCGCGTCAACGACGAAGTGAACGAGGAGTGGATTTCCGACAAGACCCGCTTCATCTGGGACGGGTTGAAGACCCAGCGCCTCGACCGGCCTTACGTCCGGCGCAACGGTCGTTTGCAGCCCGCCAGCTGGGGTGAGGCGTTCGCCGCCATCAAAGCTGCGGTGTCCGCTACCTCCGCTGAGAGGATAGGAGCAATCGCCGGCGATCTTGCCGCCGTGGAAGAAATGTATGCGCTGAAGGAGCTCATCCGCTCGCTCGGCTCCGAGAACCTGGATTGCCGTCAAGATGGCGCGGCGCTCGATCCGTCGCTCGGTCGCTCAAGCTATCTCTTCAACCCGACCATTCAGGGAATTGATCAGGCCGGCGCGCTGCTCCTCATCGGCGCAAATCCGCGCTACGAAGCAGCAGTGCTGAACGCACGCATCCGCAAGCGCTGGCGGCGTGGTGACTTCCCGATCGGCGTGATCGGGGAGGGCGGTGATCTGCGCTATGGCTACGAGTATCTCGGCGCAGGCCCCGACAGCCTCACAGAACTCCTCAATGGATCCGGTGGTTTTGTCGACACGCTTCGCAATGTCAAGAATCCGATGATCATCGTTGGTCCGGGCGCTCTCGCTCGACCGGACGGTGCCGCCATCTTCGGCGCTGCCGCCAAGCTCGCTGCCTCGGTCGGCGCAGTCTCGGGCGAGTGGAACGGCTTCGGAGTTCTGCATACGGCCGCGTCACGCGTCGGTGGCCTCGATCTTGGCTTTGTGCCGGGCGCAAACGGCGCCCCGGCCGCACAGATGTTGGCGGACATGGATGTGCTCTTCTTGCTCGGCGCCGATGAGATGGACTTCTCGCGCAAGGGAGCAAAGTTCACCGTCTACATCGGAAGCCATGGCGACAACGGCGCGCACCATGCTGATGTGATCCTGCCAGCTGCCACTTACACGGAAAAGTCGGGTACTTGGGTCAATACTGAAGGCCGCGTGCAGATGGGGAACCGTGCTGGCTTCCCACCGGGCGAGGCGCGAGAAGATTGGGCCATCATCCGCGCCTTGTCGGACGTGCTCGGCCACAAGCTGCCCTTTGATTCGCTGTCCGCATTGCGCACCCAGCTCTACGGCACCTACCCGCACCTTGCCGAACTGGACCAGATCGCGCCCGGCAATATTGATGCGATCACCGCGCTAAGCCAAAAAGCCGGTGACTTAAGCACGTCTGGATTTGCGTCGCCGATCAAAGACTTCTATTTGACGAACCCGATCGCACGCGCATCGGCCGTGATGGCCGAATGCTCAGCATTGGCCCGCAATAATATCCAGGCTGCGGCGGAGTAACGGAATATGGACGATACCTTCTTCTCGACCTACGCATGGCCGGCGCTGGTGATGATTGGCCAGTCGCTGCTCGTCCTCGTCTGTCTTCTGGTCTTCATCGCTTACATCCTCTACGCCGACCGCAAGGTCTGGGCAGCGGTACAGCTGCGTCGCGGTCCCAACGTGGTGGGTCCTTTTGGTCTCTTCCAGTCCTTCGCCGACCTCCTGAAGTTCGTCTTCAAGGAGCCCATCATCCCATCCGGCGCGAACAAGGGCGTTTTCCTGCTCGCACCCCTGGTGGCGGTGACGCTGGCTCTCGCGACATGGGCAGTGATCCCCTTCGGTGAGAACTGGGTGATCGCCAACATCAATGTCGGTATTCTTTACGTGTTCGCGATCTCGTCGCTCGAGGTCTACGGCATCATCATGGCCGGGTGGGCGTCGAACTCGAAATACCCGTTTCTCGGCGCGCTACGCTCTGCTGCACAGATGGTCTCCTACGAAGTTTCGATCGGCTTCGTAATCGTCACTGTGCTGCTTTGTGTCGGTTCACTCAATCTGTCCGACATGGTGTTCGCCCAGAAGGATGGCCTAGGTACGATGATGGGGCTTCCGAACTCCTTCCTCGACTGGCACTGGCTACCGCTCTTCCCGATGTTCATCATCTTCTTCATTTCGGGTCTGGCTGAAACCAACCGTCCGCCCTTCGACCTTCCGGAAGCGGAATCGGAGCTGGTTGCCGGCTATATGGTGGAATATTCGTCGGCGCCTTACATGATGCTGATGCTGGGCGAATACGCGGCAATCCTGCTGATCTGCTCGCTGACGACGATCTTGTTCCTAGGGGGCTGGCTGCCACCGTTCGACATCTGGATCCTCAACTGGGTCCCCGGCATTGTCTGGTTCATCCTGAAGGTTCTGCTGATCTTCTTCGGCTACTCGATGGTGAAGGCCTTCGTTCCGCGCTACCGCTACGACCAGTTGATGCGGCTGGGCTGGAAAGTCTTCCTCCCGATCTCGCTCGCCATGGTCATCATCACTGCATTCGTGCTCAAGCTGATGGGATGGGCCTGATATGTCCCGTCACACGCTGATCCGCACTGGAGAATACTAATGGCAAGTCTGACACAGACCGTCAGTTCGCTCTTCCTCAAGGAGTTCGTCTCAGGGTTTTTCCTGTCGATGCGGTACTTCTTCAAGCCGAAGGCGACGGTCAACTATCCTTTCGAGAAGAACCCCGTCTCGCCGCGCTTCCGTGGTGAGCATGCGCTGCGCCGTTATCCGAATGGCGAGGAACGCTGCATCGCCTGCAAGCTTTGCGAAGCGATCTGTCCCGCCCAGGCAATCACCATCGAGGCAGGGCCTCGGCGCAACGACGGCACGCGCCGGACGGTCCGCTACGACATCGACATGGTGAAGTGCATCTACTGCGGCTTTTGTCAGGAGGCCTGCCCGGTCGATGCCATTGTCGAAGGCCCCAACTTTGAGTTCTCAACCGAGACCCGCGAGGAGCTTTATTACGATAAGGCACGTCTTCTCGATAACGGTGATCGTTGGGAGCGTGAAATCGCTCGTAACATGGCGCAGGACGCGCCTTACCGCTGAGGCGGACGAGCCCCTGCCACAGCAGGGGGTTGACGGTTGGACAGGATAACTGCCGGTGGTGTGCTCATCCACCGGGACAAATTGGAGAACGCGCGCGCTCTCCCGAGAAGGACGAAAAGGCACCACGATGGGTCTGCAGGCACTCTTCTTTTATCTCTTCGCCTTCGTTGCGGTGGCGTCGGCATTCATGGTCATCTCGGCTAAGAATCCGGTTCACTCCGTCCTTTTCCTGATCCTGGTGTTCTTCAACGCGGCCGGGCTCTTCCTGCTGACGGGGGCAGAATTCCTCGCAATGATCCTTCTCGTCGTTTACATCGGCGCGGTCGCGGTTCTCTTCCTCTTCGTCGTGATGATGCTGGACATCGACTTCGCCGAGCTCCGCTCCGGCGTCCTGCAGTACGCGCCGGTCGGCATCCTGATTGGCCTCATCGTTGCAGCTGAACTGATCGTTGTGATCGGCGGAAGCGTGGTGACGCCGCAGGCGGGAAGTGCGATCACTATGCCGATCCCGAACCCTGCTGTGCGGACAAATACGGCGGTACTCGGCGACGTCCTTTACACGCACTACGTCTACTTCTTCCAGATCGCCGGTCTCATCCTGCTGGTGGCGATGATCGGCGCCATCGTGCTGACACTGCGCCACCGCCAGCACATCAAGCGCCAGGATATTTCGCGCCAGGTCGCCCGCTCACCCGAGACTGCCGTGGAAGTGGTCAAGGTTAAGTCGGGGCAGGGCATCTGAGGTAGGCGACGAAGGAACAAGCACATGGAAATCGGTCTCTCCCACTACCTGACGGTCAGCGCCATCCTCTTCATTCTCGGCGTGTTCGGCATCTTTCTGAACCGCAAGAACGTCATCATCATTCTGATGTCGATCGAATTGATCCTTCTGTCGGTCAACCTGAACATGGTGGCCTTCTCGTCCTTCCTGAACGACATCGTCGGTCAGGTCTTCGCACTGTTCATTCTGACCGTCGCGGCTGCGGAAGCGGCTATCGGTCTCGCAATTCTCGTCGTCTTCTACCGCAACCGTGGCTCCATCGCGGTTGAAGACGTCAACATGATGAAGGGCTGATCAGGTCATGATCTACAAGGCTATCGTCTTTCTTCCCCTGATCGGCTTCCTGATTGCCGGCCTGTTTGGACGCTCGATTGGCGCCAAGGCTTCCGAATACGTCACCAGCGGCCTAATGATCATCGCCGCGGCTCTCTCGTGGGTGGTCTTCTTCAATGTCGCGCTCGGTCACGGCGAAGCGGGAGAGGTCATCAAGGTTGATGTGCTGCGCTGGATCCAGTCTGGCGGCATCGACATCGAATGGGCATTCCGGATCGACACCCTGACGGCGGTCATGTTCGTGGTCGTCAACACGGTCTCGACGCTCGTCCACGTCTACTCCATCGGCTACATGCATCACGATCCGCATCGGCCGCGCTTCTTCGCCTACCTGTCGCTCTTCACTTTCGCCATGCTGATGCTGGTGACGTCGGACAACCTGGTGCAGATGTTCTTCGGCTGGGAAGGCGTCGGTCTTGCCTCGTATCTGCTGATCGGCTTCTGGTACAAGAAGCCCTCGGCTTCGGCGGCGGCGATGAAGGCTTTCATCGTCAACCGCGTCGGCGACTTCGGCTTCCTGCTCGGCATCGCCGGCATCTTCATGCTGTTCGGCTCGCTCAATTTCGAGACGATCTTCGCCGCCGCCGGCAGCTATCTGCCCGCAGAAGGTGCAGCCGAAGGTGGCGAGGTCATCGCCAGCATCTTCGGCATGGAACTGACCCGCTACGGCGCGCTCACCATCGTCTGCCTGCTGCTGTTCATGGGCGCGATGGGCAAGTCCGCGCAATTCCTGCTGCACACCTGGCTGCCGGATGCGATGGAAGGTCCGACTCCCGTCTCGGCTCTCATCCACGCAGCGACCATGGTCACCGCCGGCGTTTTCCTTGTCGCACGCATGTCGCCGATCTTCGAACTGTCACCGGATGCTCTTCTGGTCGTCACGATCGTTGGCGCGATCACCGCCTTCTTCGCGGCAACCGTCGGCCTGGTGCAAAACGACATCAAACGCGTCATCGCCTATTCCACCTGCTCGCAGCTCGGCTACATGTTCGTGGCGCTTGGGGTAGGGGCCTACGGCGCCGCCATCTTCCACCTGTTCACGCACGCGTTCTTCAAGGCGCTCCTGTTTCTTGGAGCCGGCTCCGTGATCCATGCCGTCGATGGCGAGCAGGACATGCGCTACATGGGCGGCCTGCGCAAGCACATTCCGGTTACCTTCTGGATGATGACCATCGGAACGTTGGCCCTTACGGGCGTTGGCATTCCCGGCACGATGTTCGGATTTGCCGGCTTTTTCTCTAAGGACGTGATCATCGAATCGGCTTATGCATCGCATTCCGTGGCAGCCGGCTTTGCCTTCACCCTTCTCGTCATTGCCGCACTGTTCACCAGCTTCTATTCATGGCGACTGGCGTTTCTGACCTTCTTCGGCAAGCCGCGCGCTTCTGCGGACGTGATGCATCACGTTCATGAATCACCGCAGGTTATGCTGGTGCCGCTCTATATCCTAGCGGTCGGTGCAGTTGCCGCTGGCTTCCTGTTCGAGGGCTACTTCTTCGGCCACCACTACGGCGAGTTCTGGAAAGGCGCTCTGTTCACCCTGCCGGAGAACGAGATCCTCGAGGAGTTCCACCACGTGCCACTGCTGGTGAAGTGGAGCCCGTTTATTGCTATGGCGCTCGGGCTGATCACGGCATGGTACATGTACATAAAGTCCCCCGACACCCCTCGCCGATTGGCGGCGTCGCAGAAGGTCCTTTACGAGTTCCTGCTCAACAAGTGGTACTTCGACGAAATCTACGACTTTCTCTTCGTTCGTCCCGCCAAGGCTCTCGGCCGCTTCCTGTGGAAGAAGGGTGACGTTGGCGTCATCGACGCCTATGGCCCGAACGGCGTTGCCGCTCGCGTCGTCGATGTTACGCGTGGAGTCGTGCGCCTGCAGTCTGGCTACCTTTATCACTATGCGTTTGCGATGCTGCTCGGCATCGCCGCCCTCGTCACCTGGATGATGCTCGGGAGCTCAATGTAATGACCGACTGGCCAATTCTCTCGACGGTCACCTTTCTGCCGCTGGTGGGCGTGCTGCTTCTTCTGCTGACACGCGAAGACAGCCCTTACGGCCGGCGCAATATCCTGAATGTATCGCTGCTGACGACTGTCTTCACATTCGTCGTCTCGCTCTTCATCTGGATCGGCTTCGACAACTCGAACCCTGGCTTCCAGATGGTCGAGAAGCATGCGTGGTTAGGCACCGGCATCTCCTATCACCTTGGCGTTGACGGCATATCGATGCTGTTCGTTATCCTGACGACCTTCCTGATGCCCTTCTGCGTGCTGGCCAGCTGGCACTCCGTAGAAAAGCGCGTCAAGGAATACATGATCGCCTTCCTCCTCCTGGAAGTGGTGATGGTCGGCGTCTTCGTTGCGCTTGATATCGTTCTCTTCTACGTCTTCTTTGAAGCGACGCTGATTCCGATGTTCGTCATCATCGGCGTGTGGGGCGGCAAGGACCGCGTGTATGCGTCCTACAAGTTCTTTCTCTATACACTTGCCGGGTCGGTGCTGATGATGCTCGCGATCATGGCGATGTACTGGCAGGCCGGCACGACCGACATCACTGAACTGCTGCGGTACAACTTCCCGGCCAATATGCAGACCTGGCTTTGGTTGGCTGCCTTCGCCGCCTTCGCAGTCAAGATGCCGATGTGGCCCGTCCATACCTGGCTCCCGGACGCGCACGTCCAGGCACCAACCGCGGGATCTGTCATTCTTGCGGGCGTCATGCTGAAGCTCGGCGGCTATGGCTTCATCCGCATTTCGCTTGCGATGTTCCCGCTGGCATCGGATTATTTCGCGCCCTTCGTCTTCACGCTGTCCGTCATGGCCATCATCTACACCTCGCTCGTGGCCATGATGCAGGACGACATCAAGAAGCTGATTGCCTATTCCTCGGTCGCTCACATGGGCTTCGTGACGATGGGCATCTTTGCCGCAAACATGCAGGGCGTGCAGGGTGCGATCTTCCAGATGCTGTCGCACGGCATCGTTTCGGGAGCACTCTTCCTTTGCGTCGGCGTGATCTATGACCGTCTTCATACCCGCGAGATCGCGGCCTATGGCGGGCTCGTCAACAACATGCCCAAATATGCCGTCGCCTTCATGGTCTTCACCATGGCCAACGTGGGGCTTCCCGGGACGTCCGGTTTCGTCGGAGAGTTCCTCACGGTTATCGGGGTGTTCCAGGTCAACACCTGGGTTGCCCTCTTCGCCGCGACCGGTGTCGTTCTTTCAGCATGTTACGCGCTTTGGCTCTATCGTCGCGTGATCTGGGGGGCGCTCGAGAAGGAAAGCCTCAAGGGGCTGCTCGACCTATCTGGCCGCGAGAAGCTGATCCTTTATCCGCTGGTCGCGCTGACGATCTTCTACGGTGTTTATCCGGCTCCCATCTTCGATGTGACGGCGGCTTCGGTGGATCTGCTCGTCAACAACTACTCCGCGGCCCTGCAGGCGGCGCAAGACCTTGCACAATCGGTGCACTGAGACAGGACACGACAGGATATGACCTCAGAACTCTTCCTCGCAAGCCTGCAGCTCGCCATGCCGGAGATCATCCTGGCCGTAGGGGCGCTCGCTCTCCTGATGATCGGGGTCTTTTCCGGCGAGCGTTCGGCTCCGACCGTGACCGGCCTGGCGGTTGCGCTGATCATCGCCTCCGGCTTGTGGCTGGTGCTGGTCCCGGGTGAGGGCGCAGCCTTCGGCGGCGCATTCATGCTCGATCAGTTTGCTCGGTTCATGAAGGTCGTCGCCCTGATCGGCTCGGTTACCGCCATGATCATGACCGTTGGGCATGCCCGCTCCGAACAGCTGGACCGGTTCGAATTCCCGGTCCTTCTGGTGCTAGCCACGCTTGGCATGATGCTGCTGATCTCCGCCAACGACCTGCTGGCGCTTTATCTCGGCCTCGAGCTGATGTCGCTGGCGCTTTATGTGGTTGCCGCCATCAATCGCGACAGCCTGCGCTCCACAGAATCGGGCCTCAAGTATTTCGTCCTCGGTTCGCTCTCATCAGGCATGCTGCTCTACGGTATGTCCCTCGTCTATGGCTTCACCGGCAACACTGGTTTTGACGAGATCGCGTTTGTGCTGGCATCAGAGACACGATCTCTGGGTGTGGTCTTCGGTCTCGTCTTCGTCCTCGCGGGCGTCTGCTTCAAAATCTCGGCCGTTCCCTTTCATATGTGGACGCCTGACGTTTACGAAGGCGCCCCGACTCCCGTTACGGCATTCTTCGCCGCTGGCCCAAAGGTTGCCGCCATGGCGATCCTTGTTCGGGTCGTGTCGGAAGCCTTCCTGCCGGTTGTCGCCGATTGGCAGCAGATCCTGGTCTTTGTCTCGATTGCCTCCATGTTGCTCGGTTCCTTCGCCGCAATCGGGCAGCGCAACATCAAGCGGCTGATGGCCTACTCCTCCATCGGGCACATGGGTTTTGCACTCGTCGGGCTGGCGGCAGGGACGGAAACAGGCGTGTCCGGCGTCATCCTCTACATGCTGATCTACATGGTCATGACCCTTGGCACTTTCGCCTGCATCATGGCGATGCGCCGCAAGGACGGCGACAACGTCGAGAACGTTGATGATCTTGCGGGTCTTGCGTCGACCAAGCCGTTCATGGCGGTGGTGCTGACCGCGCTGATGTTTTCGATGGCAGGCATTCCGCCGCTGGCAGGGTTTTTCGCCAAGTATTTTGTGTTTATCGCGGCCATCGAAGCCAAACTCTATGCGCTTGCCATCATTGGCGTGCTTAGCTCCGTTGTTGGCGCCTACTACTACTTGCGCATCGTCAAGCTGATGTGGTTCGACGAAGCGACCGGCGAGTTTGCGCGTATCGCCGGTGAACTCCGGCTGGTCTTCGGTCTTTCCGGTCTCTTCGTGACGGCTTATGTGATCTTCGGCGGCCCGGTCGGCAGTGCGGCCAACGCCGCTGCCAGATCTTTCTTCTGAGGATGGCGGGCAAAAAGGAACGCTACTCCCTGGAGGCGTTCCGCCACGAGGCGCTCGGGGACGTTGGTTCAACCAACACCGAGTGTCTGACACGAGCAAGGGACGGTGACCCAGGCAACCTTTGGGTCACTGCTGTCCGACAAACGAGCGGTCGCGGCAGGCGCGGTCGTGTTTGGACGTCGGAGCCAGGAAATCTCTACGCCTCCTTGTTGTTGATCGACCCTGCTCCGATGGAGCGGATCGCGTCCTTACCGTTGGCGGTAGCGGTTGCTGTCCATGCCGCAGTTCAGACTGTGATGCCGAGGGATGCAGATCCCGTCAGGGTCAAATGGCCGAACGACATCTTGATCGGGCGCAAGAAGTCCTGTGGGATACTGATCGAGGGGGAGGGGCTTCGCGGTGGTCACCATGCCCTCGTAATCGGCATCGGAATCAACATTCGCCACAAGCCGGATGTGTCAGATTACGCAGTGACGGGCCTGGAAGATCATGGATGTTTTGTCTCTCCTGAGGAGCTATTTGCCCATCTTTACAAAGAGATGGGAGACGCGCTTGAGCTTTGGGATGAGGGGCGAGGGATATCCAGCATCAGCCATCGGTGGCTTCAAGTAGCCTGCGGCGTGGGGGAGGAGATTACCGTGAACCTTCCCGACCGTAAGCTGACGGGACGATTTGCCGGAATCGGAGCAGACGGATTTCTCATTCTTGATCGAGGCGAGGGCCAGGTTTTGCCCATAGCTGCCGGTGATGTATTTTTCGGACGAACGGAATAAAGACCATGATGGCCCAGCAAGAAGAACTTGTTTTTGTACCCCTCGGCGGCGTGGGTGAGATCGGCATGAATCTCGCCCTCTATGGCTACGGTACGCCGGCCAAGCGTCAATGGATCATGGTTGATTGCGGCGTGACATTTCCGGGTCCGGACCTTCCAGGCGTCGACCTTGTGCTGCCGGACATCCAGTTCCTTGCCAATGAACGAAGCAACCTCAAGGGCATCATAATTACCCATGCCCATGAGGATCATTACGGTGCGCTGAACGACCTGTGGCCCGGTTTGAATGTCCCCGTCTACGCCTCTGCCTTCACAGCAGGGATGCTGGAAGCGAAGCGCAACTATGAGGGAAACCGGCCCGACATCCCGATCACGCCATTCAAGGCGGGAGACCGGATCAATGTCGGGCCGTTTGAGGTCGAAGCGATCGGCGTCAACCATTCGATCCCTGAGCCCATGTCTCTTGTGATCCGCACGCCGCTAGGCAACCTCGTCCATACCGGCGATTGGAAGATCGATGACGCCCCGTCACTGGGGCCGTTCACCGACGAGGCACGCTTCCGCGCCGTCGGTGATGAAGGCGTGCTGGCGCTGATGTGTGATTCCACCAACGCCGAGCGGGAAGGCGTCTCCCCTTCGGAAGAAGAAGTGTCTGAAGGTCTGCGGAAGATCATCGAGAGCGCCGAGGGCCGAGTAGCCATCACCACCTTCTCCTCGAACGTCGGGCGTATCCGTTCAATCGCACAGGCTGCGCAGGCCGCCGGCCGCGAAACCCTGCTGCTGGGAAGCTCGATGAAACGCGTCGTCAATGTCGCCCGCGACCTCGGTCTGATGGAGGGCATCAACCCGTTCATCGGTGAGGATGAGTTCGGATACGTTCCGCGTGACAAGGTCGTTGTCATTCTCACGGGCAGCCAAGGCGAGCCGCGGGCAGCTCTGGCGAAAATCTCCCGCGACGAGATGCGCAATGTCGCGTTTGCATCGGGCGACACTGTTGTCTTTTCCTCCCGCACCATCCCTGGGAACGAAAAGCCGATCATCGAGATCAAGAATGCGTTGATCGAGCAGGGCATCCACATCGTCACTGACCGCGAAGCGCTCGTTCATGTGTCTGGTCACCCACGTCGCAACGAACTTCTGCGGATGTACGAGTGGACGCGTCCGCAGATCCTCGTGCCGGTTCACGGGGAGGCCGCCCATTTGACTGCGCAGGCGGAACTCGGCGCACAGGCAGGTATCCCCTCCATTCCCAAGGTCCGCAATGGCGACATCCTGCGGATCGCGCCAGGTCCCGCCGAAGTCGTTGGCCAAGCGCCGCACGGCCGCGTCTTCAAGGACGGTAAGCTAATCGGCGACCTGGACGAGATGGGGATCGGCGACCGCCGTAAGCTTTCCTATGTCGGTCATGTCTCTGTAAACGTGCTCCTCGACAGTCGCTACGACTTCCTCGGCGATCCCGACGTCGCGGCCGTCGGCCTTCCGGAGCTTGACTACGAGGGCGAGGAGATGGAGGACACGCTTTATGACGCCGTCTTGAATGCAGTGGAGAGCATTCCACGGGGTCGGCGCAAGGATCTCGGGATGCTGCGGGAAGCGGTTCGACGGGCGGTCCGTTCGGCGGCAAACGAGGCCTGGGGAAAGAAGCCGGTCGTTACGGTATTCGTCAATAAGGTCTAGGGGAGGGATCTTTGCTGGGTCGTATCAATCATGTTGCAATCGCCGTGCCCGATCTTTCGCAGGCTACGGCGACGTATCGTGACGTGCTTGGCGCTCGAGTCTCGCAGCCGCAGGCGCTGCCGGAGCACGGCGTGACGGTGGTCTTTGTCGAGCTCGACAACAGTAAAGTGGAACTTCTGGAGCCGCTGGGAGCAGAGTCGCCGATCAAGGCTTTTCTGGAAAAGAATCCGTCCGGCGGGATGCACCACATCTGTTACGAGGTGACGGACATTCTGGCCGCACGTGACCAACTAAAACAGGCAGGGCTCAGGATACTCGGCGATGGCAGCCCGAAGACGGGCGCACACAACAAGCCGGTTCTGTTTCTTCACCCGAAAGACATGAACGGCACTCTCGTCGAGTTGGAACAGGTGTGACATTCCGCCCCGGAGAGGCCGTTTGAGCGCAGCGCCGGTTCTGGTTATAAGCGAGCCACCTCCCGCAGGAAGCACCCGATGTCGTTTCTCTCGTTCTTTGCCGTCTACTTCATCATCTGGTGGATTACGTTGTTCGCGGTCCTGCCGGTGGGGATGCGCTCGCAGCACGACGAAGGAGACGTGACTCTGGGGACCGTGGAAAGCGCGCCGGCGCGCTTCCGGATTGGACGTGTTCTGCTGTTGACAACGCTGATCTCGGCGGTGGTCTATGGAGGCTGGCATGCCGCCTCAACTTATCTGGGATTCAGCGTGGCCAACCTTCCACGGATCGTGCCGGATTTTGTCCAAGGCAGATGATCCTGCCAAAAAAAAACAAGGCCTGTTGGCCTTGTCTTAAGTTTCGCGTGATCCTTAACCGTTGCCGGGGCAGCGACGAGCGCGCCTAAGATCTGATCCTCCCAAGACTTGACCGCGAACAAGCAAGGATCTGATCTCCTTGCCTCTTTTATGAGCTGAACCTAGCCTAAGATTTGAGCCTTGTCACCCCAAATTTTGCATTTTTGCTACACATCCGGAAAATTGATCCAGGTGACGAATATGTCGCAGCACCGTCACGAAAATTGCCATCTTCTCCTGATGTGAAGCCGCGTCGGTTGCCTGAGCCGCGACTTCAAGGTCGCCCTGATGCGGGTTCCAATCCCTTCCCGAACCGGCTATGACGCTGCCCAAGCCGGAAGGAATGGAAGGTCGATTCCCTTCTGGTAAGCCTCTTACACTCGGAAAATTCCATGCGTCTGTCCCGTTATTTTCTGCCGATCCTGAAGGAGAACCCGAAGGAGGCCGAGATTGTCTCTCACCGACTGATGCTGCGAGCCGGCATGATCCGACAGCAGAGCCAAGGGATCTATTCCTGGCTGCCACTTGGCAAGCGCGTTCTCGACAAGGTCAACGCGATCGTGCGGGAGGAGCAGAACCGCTCAGGCGCAATAGAGCTCCTGATGCCGACGCTGCAGTCCGCTGAGCTTTGGCAGGAGAGCGGACGCTACGAAGCCTATGGCAAGGAGATGCTGCGCATCCAGGATCGCCAGGATCGGCCGATGCTTTATGGGCCCACGAACGAGGAGATGATCACCGACATCTTCCGCTCCTATGTGAAGTCCTACAAGAACCTGCCCCTCAATCTCTACCACATCCAGCTGAAATTCCGTGACGAGATCCGTCCCCGTTTCGGCACGATGCGGTCGCGCGAATTCCTGATGAAGGATGCCTATTCCTTCGACCTGACCAAAGAAGCGGCCATTCATTCCTACAACAAGATGTTTGTCGCATACCTGCGCACGTTCGCGCGGTTGGGTGTACGGGCGATCCCCATGCGCGCCGATACGGGTCCGATCGGCGGTAATCACAGTCACGAGTTCATCATCCTGGCGGATACAGGGGAATCCGAAGTCTTCTCGCACCGAAGCTTCATCGAGTTCGACATTCCCTCCGCGGATACGGACTTCGATGATGTGGCGGGCCTGCAGGCGATCTTCGAAAAATGGACCTCGCTCTACGCCGCCACGTCTGAGATGCATGACGAGGCTGCGTTCAACGCGATCGCCGAGGGTGAACGCCTTTCCGCGCGCGGCATCGAGGTTGGTCATATCTTCTATTTCGGCACCAAGTACTCAGAGCCTATGGGGGCAAAGGTGCAGGGGCCGGACGGCAAGGAGCACCTCGTTCACATGGGGTCCTATGGGATCGGTCCAACACGCCTTGTTCCCGCCATCATCGAAGCCTCGCATGACGAGAACGGGATCATCTGGCCCGAATCGGTTACGCCTTTCGATGTCGTGCTGATCAACATGAAGCCGGGTGATGCGGCATGCGATGACGTCTGTGGTCGTCTGTATGAGAGCCTGGGGAATGCCGGCAAGGATGTTCTCTACGATGACACCGACGACCGTGCCGGTACGAAGTTCGCCACTGCCGATCTCATCGGGGTTCCGTTGCAGGTTATCGTTGGCCCACGTTCGGCGGCTAACGGTGAAGTCGAGATCAAGAACCGCAAGACCGGCGATCGTGAGGTCATGACGATCGAAGCTGCGATGAACAAGCTCGCCGGCTGATCCGGCCGATACAGCAGTTGAAACGGAAGGTGGAACAGGATGGCGAGCGTGGCGGCGGATGGTGGAACGGAAGCAGGAAGCCGCGGCGCCTCGGCTAAGCCGTTCTCTGCTTTCGAACGAATGGTGGCGTGGCGCTATCTTCGGTCGCGGCGCAAGGAAGCCTTCATTTCCGTCATCGCCGGTTTCTCCTTCATCGGCATCATGCTGGGCGTTGCAACCCTGATCATCGTTATGGCGGTGATGAACGGCTTTCGGACCGAGCTTATCTCCCGCATCTTGGGCATCAACGGTCATATGATCGTTCAGCCCATCGACGGACCACTTACCGACTATGCAGACCTAACCACGAAATTTGCAGCAGTACCCGGTGTCCGCATGGCTCTTCCGCTCGTCGAGGGGCAGACATTGGCCTCGGGGCGTGGCGGGGCCGGATCTGGAGCCCTAGTTCGCGGTGTCAGGCCCGAAGATCTCGAAAAGCTGCAAGAGGTGGCTGGGAACATCCGTCAGGGCGACATTATCGGCTTTGCATCGGGGCAGGGGGTTCTGGTCGGTTCGCGGCTGGCGGCGTCGCTGGGGATCGCCGCCGGTGATGACATAACCCTGATCTCTCCCGAGGGCGACGTAACCCCGATGGGTGTGAACCCGCGGGTAAAGTCCTATCCCGTTTCCGGGGTCTTTGAGATCGGCATGTCGGAATACGACGCGACGATGATCTTCATGCCGCTGGAGGAGGCACAGCTCTATTTCAACGCGGATGGGCTGGTCCAATCGATCGAGCTCTTCGTCGACAACCCCGAGGGCGTCGACGGGCTTCGCCCGCTTGTGGAAGCCGCAGCGGGTCGGCAGATCCACATCACCGATTGGCGCCAGCGCAACCAGACGTTCTTCTCTGCCCTGCAGGTGGAACGGAATGTCATGTTCATGATTCTGACGCTGATCGTTCTGGTGGCTGCGCTGAACATCATCTCGGGCCTCATCATGCTGGTGAAGGACAAGGGAAGCGACATCGCGATCCTGCGCACCATGGGTGCGAGCTCCGGTGCAGTCATGCGGATCTTCTTCATGACTGGAGCGGCGATCGGAACAGTGGGCACCATCGCTGGGGTGGTGCTGGGGGTGATCGTGTGTCTCAACATCGAATCCATACGTCAGTTCTTCAGCTGGCTGTCAGGAACGGTGTTGTTTGATCCGGAGCTCTATTTCCTCAGTCAGTTGCCTGCGGAGATGAGCTTGAGCGAGACCCTTACCGTCGTGCTGATGGCGCTGGCGTTGTCGTTCCTTGCAACGATCTTTCCCGCGTGGCGCGCCTCCAAGCTCGACCCCGTCCAGGCCCTCCGGTACGAATAGGACCCTCCATCTCCATGGCATCGAAAACCGTGCTCCAGCTCAAGGCCGTCGACCGCCATTATGGCGAGGGCGAGATGATGTTGTCGATCCTCCATAACGTGGACTTCGAACTGCGGAGCGGCGAGACCGTTGCGCTGGTTGCACCATCGGGCACCGGCAAGTCGACGCTGCTGCATCTCGCGGGCCTTCTTGAGCATCCCGATGGAGGCGAGGTGGTCATTGGCGGTCGCGCTTGCAACGGACTGTCCGATGAGGAACGCACCGCTATCCGCCGCAACGAGATCGGGTTTGTCTACCAGTTCCACCATCTTCTGCCGGAGTTCACGGCGCTGGAAAACATCATGATGCCGCAGCTGATTGCGGGACTGCACGCGTCCGAAGCGAAGGAGCGGGCGGCGCAACTGCTGGACTATATGCGAATCGGACATCGTGCAGATCATCGCCCTGCGGAGTTGTCCGGAGGAGAGCAACAGCGCGTTGCCATTGCCCGTGCGGTCGCGAACGCGCCGCGCGTTCTTCTTGCTGACGAGCCGACGGGCAATCTCGACCCGAAAACCGCCTCCTATGTCTTCGATGCGCTGGAAGCGCTTGTGCGGCAGTCGGGACTTGCGGCCATGATTGCTACGCACAATCACGAGCTTGCGGCGCGTATGGACCGGCGCGTGACCATTGATGGCGGTAAGATCGTGGACTTCTGAAGGCTGATCTCTTTCCCTTAACCTTCTGTTTACTAGAACGCCGGCAACGGCGTTTTTGTTTTGTTCACCTGCTTGACGCGGGAATAAAAAGAGAACAGAAAGAGAATATACAGGAACAAGGGAGATCGCCATGACTGACCTCATTCGTGACATTGCCGCGTTTGCTTCCATTGCAACCTTCGTCACCAGCCTTGCAATGTTGATGATGGCTTTCTGAACGTCCTCTTTCCGAAAGGCGTTGATGGTTTCAATCTGAACTGGACACATAGCCTCCTCCACTGGAAAATCACCCGATTCATGAGGTGAGTGACGAAGATGGCAGAGCAGATGGCAAAGGTGGCGACGACTGGCGCAGATGAGGCACCGGAGTTCGTTCATCTGCGGGTCCATTCGGCTTATTCCCTGCTGGAGGGCGCGCTTCCCCTCAAGAAGGTTCTTTCCAGGGCAGTGGCCGACGCCCAGCCGGCGATTGCGATCACCGATACCAACAACCTCTTCGTGGCGCTGGAGTTTGCTCAGAAGGCGCTGGGTGAGGGGCTACAGCCGATCATCGGTTGCCAGATGTCCATAGACATGGAGGATCAGGCAGAGGAGCGGCGGGGAAGCCAGCTTGTAAAGCTGCCGGCGATCGTGATCCTTGCCTCAACGGCAGAAGGTTATGAGCGCCTCGTCGATCTTGTCAGCCGCGCTTACCTCGGGGGCGCGGACGGCAGCCAGGGTGTCCACGTTCGCGCATCATGGTTTGAGGAGGCGGGAACGGAGGGGCTGATTGCATTAACCGGAGCCAGAGGCGGTCCCGTTGATGCCTGTCTCAGGGAGGGAAACGCAGCTCAGGCCGAGAGCCGGCTCCTGCGCCTGAAACAGCTCTTCGACGACCGGCTTTACGTCGAATTGCAGCGCCACGGCGACTATGACAGACGCCACGAGCAAAAGATCGTCACCTTCGCGTATGAGCACGATCTACCCCTGGTTGCCACCAATGAGGCATTCTTTCCCTCACGCGACGACTACGATGCGCACGACGCGTTGATGGCGGTTGCCCATGGGGCAATCGTTTCGGACGACAGCCGCTTCCGACTGACGCCCGACCACTACCTGAAGAGCCGCGCTGAGATGGCGACGCTGTTTGCGGATCTTCCGGAGGCATTGGAAAACACCGTGGAGATCGCGCGGCGCTGCTCTTTCGTTCTTGATACCCGCAAGCCGATCCTGCCGCGTTTCGCCGGCGCGACTGCCGATGCGGAGGAAGCCGAGCGCGCCGAAGCAGATGAACTGCGACGCCAGTCAATCGAGGGCCTCGAGCAAAGGCTTGCGGAACTTGGCATGAGCCCCGGCTACAGCGAGCAGGACTACAGGGACCGTCTGGATTTCGAACTCGGGGTCATCGAGCGGATGAAGTTCCCGGGCTACTTCCTGATCGTGTCAGACTTCATCAAGTGGGCGAAGCAGCACGACATTCCCGTGGGCCCGGGCCGCGGATCGGGTGCAGGTTCCCTGGTCGCTTATGCGCTTACCATCACCGACGTTGATCCACTGCGGTTCTCACTCCTTTTCGAACGTTTCCTCAATCCTGAGCGCGTCTCGATGCCGGACTTCGATATCGACTTCTGCCAGGATCGCCGCGAAGAGGTGATCCGCTACGTCCAGCAGAAGTACGGTCGCGAGCAGGTGGCCCAGATCATCACGTTTGGATCGCTGCAGGCGCGCGCGGCTCTTCGGGACGTCGGCCGTGTTCTGGAAATGCCCTATGGGCAGGTGGACAAGATTTGCAAGCTCGTGCCGAACAACCCGGCAAACCCGACGCCGCTGTCAAAGGCCATCGAGGAGGAGCCAAAGCTGCAGGAGGAGGCGGAGAAGGAGCCGGTCGTCGCGCGCCTTCTCGACATCGCCCAGAAGATCGAGGGGCTCTATCGCCATGCCTCGACCCACGCCGCAGGTATCGTCATCGGAGACCGGCCGCTGTCGAAGCTGGTGCCGATGTACCGAGATCCGCGCTCCGACATGCCGGTCACCCAGTTCAACATGAAATGGGTGGAGCAGGCGGGCCTGGTCAAGTTCGACTTCCTCGGCCTGAAGACGCTCACTGTCTTGAAGACGGCGGTCGACTATGTCGCCAAGCGCGGCATCCACGTGGATCTTGCTAAGATCCCGCTCGACGATCCGAAGACATACGAGATGCTCTCACGCGGCGAGACGGTTGGTGTCTTCCAGGTGGAAAGTGCCGGCATGCGTAAGGCGCTGATCGGCATGCGCCCGGACTGCATCGAAGACATTATCGCGCTCGTGGCGCTCTATCGACCCGGCCCAATGGAGAACATTCCGGTCTACAACGCCCGCAAGCACGGCGAGGAAGAGATCGAGTCGATTCATCCCAAGATCGACTATCTCCTGAAGGAGACCCAAGGGGTCATCGTCTATCAGGAACAGGTGATGCAGATCGCCCAGGTCCTGTCCGGCTATTCGCTTGGCGAGGCCGATCTTCTGCGTCGCGCCATGGGCAAGAAGATCAAGGAGGAGATGGACAAGCAAAGGGCTCGTTTTGTCGATGGAGCTGTCAAGAACGGTGTCTCGAAGCCCCAGGCGGACCTCATCTTCGACCTGCTTGCGAAGTTCGCCAACTACGGCTTCAACAAGTCGCATGCGGCCGCCTACGCGATCGTCTCCTACCAGACCGCCTATATGAAGGCGCACTACCCGGCAGAATTCCTGGCCGCGTCGATGACCTTCGACATGGCCAATACGGACAAGCTGAACGATTTTCGTCAGGATGCCGCGCGTCTGGGTATCGCCGTCGTTCCGCCCTCCGTGCAAACCTCATTCCGCCGCTTCGAAACGGACGATAACAAGATCTACTATGCGCTTGCTGCCATCAAAGGCGTGGGCGAATCGGCGGTTGACCACATCGTCGAGGTTCGCGGCGACAAGCCATTCGCCTCCATTGAGGATTTTTGTCTGCGGATAGATCCGAAGCAGATCAACCGTCGGGTCTTCGAAAGCCTGATCTCCGCAGGCGCCTTCGACTGCTTCGGACGCGATCGCGCCGAGGTCTCGACAGGTCTCGATCGCATCATCGGCTACGCGCAGCGGGTGCAGGAAAACAAGACGAGTGGCCAGTCTGACATGTTTGGGTCATCATCTGCTACCGGGCCGGAGGTACTGGTTTTCCCGTCCTTCACGCCGTGGATGCCGTCGGAAAAGTTGATGCGGGAGTATCAGGTGCTGGGGTTCTACCTGTCGGCACATCCGCTGGATTCCTACAAGGACGTGCTGGACAAGATGCGCGTGCAGAGCTTCGCGGAATTCTCGGCTGCGGTTAAGCAGGGTGCCACAGCGGGGCGCTTGGCAGGTACGGTGACCGGGCGTCAGGAACGCAAGACCCGTACGGGCAACAAGATGGGCATAGTTACCTTCTCGGACGCCTCGGGTCAGTTCGAGGCAGTTCTTTTCTCCGAGGCGCTGGCTCAGTATCGCGACCTCCTGGAGCCAGGAAAGTCTCTGGTGATAACGGTTCAGGCGGACGAGCGTCCGGAAGGGATCGGTCTGCGGATCCAGACTGCGGTGTCTCTGGAAGAGCAATCGGTGCGGATGCAGAAAGCACTCCGGGTCTATGTCCGCGATTCCGGGCCGCTGAAGACCGTTGCCCGTCACCTGAACGCCAAGGGCGATGGACTCGTCTCCTTTATCGTCATCAAGGAAGATGGCCGTCGCGAGATCGAAGTGGAACTGACGGAGAAGTTCCGGATCTCTCCCGAGATCGCCGCCGCCCTTAGGGCGGCGCCAGGTGTGCTCGACGTCGAACTCGTGTGAGCCGGTATCTTCAGTAGAGGCCAATACTGTTTCGGTAGGCCCGGCGGGGTTCGTTGCGCTTCTTCTTCGGAGCAGACACCTGCTTGGGAGCCGCTGCTTTCGCTTCTGCGCGGGTGAGGGTGATGAAGTCGGTTCCCTTGCCGGTTTCCGGCCCCAGTCCCTCGTCCGTGATGGTAAGCGATGTCCCGTTGGTCATCATGGTGCCGATGCGCTCCCGTAGGTCAGCAGGAATTTCCAGCCGATCGAGAGCCTCGGCAGCGGTTGAGGGCAGGGCTTGCGGCGCGATTCCCATCCGCTGCTTCTCCGACGATGTCAGGATGTTGGCCAAGGTCACGGCCTGCCATTCCGCCGTCTCGCGCTCACGGTCGATACCGTTCGCGGTGAAGAAATGCGTGCCGAGCGGGATCTCCGGGTTCTTCAGCCCGACAGGGGCTTCGAAGGTCGGCTTGAACTGTTGCCGGACAAGCAACATCGCCGCCGGCGGCTCCGTCCGCCCCGACGACCGATAAAGAGCCTGAAGGACGTCGTCCGAAATCAGCTCTCCATTTGCTGGCAGGTCCTTCCAGCGCTTGAAGCCTGCAATGGCGGACCGAGTCAATGTACCGGTCAGCCCGTCAGGCGTACCCGCATGGAAGCCAAGTCCATTGAGCATCTGCTGGACGTCGCGGATGGTGTCGCGCCTGTCCCTGCGCTTTATCAGCATGCGCAGCGGAGGCTGGTCGTCAGCCGAAACGGATGCCGTCACCATCATATCAAGGTTGCGGCTCTGCCGAATTCATCGCCACCTGGTAGGGAGATGACGTCTTGCGCTTCACCGTTGGCCTCAGGTCGATGTCTGACATCAGCGGTTCGGATGCGAGTGGCTTGAGCGGTGCGAACAGATTGACGTGTTGAATGGAGGCCGGCTCAACCGGCGCATCCGAGATAAGGACATGAACGCCGCGATCCGTCATGCCGAACAGTTTCTTTGCGAATTCACGCGGGAGCCGAATGCAGCCGTGCGACGCGGGGTAGCTGGGCACATGGCCTTCATGCAGGGCGATGCCAGACCAGGTGAGCCTCTGCATGAAGGGCATGGGCGCATTCGAGTAGATGTTGGACTCGTGGTACTTCCGCTTCTCCAGGATGGAGAAAATGCCGCTTGGCGTGGTGTGGCCGGCCTTGCCTGTTGAGACCCGCGAGGTGGCGATCACCTTGTCTCCATCGTAGACAGTCATCGACTGGCTGTCCTTGGACACAATGATCTGCAGTGTGCTCTGGATCTCGGCGGAGGCGGAAGGGGGAAGTACGGTCGCGGACAAGAGCCCGAGACTGAACACGAGACGACGCAGCATGATGACCTCTTACGCAATACGAGGCTCGAGGGTATCGCCGAGGACTTAATGAAGATTTTAGGGTGCCCGTTGAGGAGGTGCTAACCCGACAATTTCGCATCACATATCATTGATCGCGGCGCCTGCCCCCGAAGGTATAGCCGGTCTCCACGGCTCCTTTGCCGAACCTGTCACGAAGACGATCCATGGCAGCTTCCGCCGCCGCCCGCCGCGCGGCGCCCTGGTCGACCAGATCGCGCGGGTCGGCTCTTGCGGGATCGCAGAGTTCCGTGACGCCGACGCCGATCAACCGGAAGCGGCTTCCGTCCGTTTCCCGCTCAAGCATGGATAGCCCAGTGCGAAAAATCCTGTCCGCGAGTTGAGTCGGGTCTTCCAGGCGGCGGTTGCGGGTCCTGCTCTTGAAGTCGGCCGTCTTGAGCTTCAGCACGACTGTATACCCGGCCACAGACTGCTTCTTCAGCCGGGCAGAGACCTTTTCCGAGAGGCGCCGTAGGATAGGGACCAGCTCTTCATGTCGCGATATGTCCTCGAAGAATGTCGTCTCCGCTGATACGCTCTTGGCCGGGTCGTTCGCATGGACGTCCCTGTCGTCGATGCCGCGCGACAGGCGGTAGAGCCGCTGGCCCATTGAGCCGTAGCGACGCATGAGATCGCTCTCTTCCATCGTCTGTAGTTGACCGATCTTGCGAATTCCATCCGTCTCCAGCTTTGTTGCGAAAGCCTTGCCAACACCCCAGATCGTCGTCACCGGACGGGATGCGAGAAATTCGATTGCCTCCTGCCGTCCGACCACCGAGAACCCCCGCGGCTTCTGCAGGTCAGAGCCGACCTTGGCCAGAAACTTGCAGTAGGAGAGGCCAATCGAGACGGTGATGGCGATCTCTGCCTCCACACGCTTGGCAAACCTCGCCAGGATCCGGGCTGGTGGATCGTGGTGAAGGCGTTCCGTCCCGGCCAGGTCGAGGAAAGCTTCATCGATGGAGAGGGGCTGAACGAGTGGCGTGAGATCTTGCATCATCTGCCGAACCTCGCGACCGACTTTCGCATATTTCTCCATGTTCGGTGGGATCACAATTGCCTCGGGACAGGCCTCCAAGGCCTTGAACATCGGCATCGCCGAGCGCACGCCATTGATCCGAGCGATATAGCAGGCAGTCGAAACCACGCCGCGTTTGCCGCCACCGATGATCACCGGCTTGTCCAGGAGTTCCGGGTTGTCACGCTTCTCGACAGCGGCATAGAAGGCGTCGCAGTCAACGTGGGCAAGGGACAATTGGTAAAGCTCTGCGTGATAAACGAGCCTTGGGCTGCCACACCTGTGGCAGCGGCGCACTTCGGCCTTCTGCTCGGCAAGGCAGTCGCGACAGAAGCCAAGTCGAAGGTCGGGCGCGGATTTCATGGGCGGAACATAAGTTGAACAACCGCACCTTACGCGCACTGGCCCGGAGGCTCAATAGCGCGGCGGATCGCTGTTTCCTTGCCGCACAACTTCCTCAATACTCGCCGGAATCGAGGCCTGGCTTTGAGTAATGCCGCCATGCCGCCTCCACCGTTTCAGGCGACGTGTTCGAGGCTTCGCAGAAGGCCAGCAGCGTCGGCTCGTGGCTGACGAGAAAATCGATCATTCCGGCAAGGAAGGCCGGGTCGTTGACGGCGTCACGAAGCTGGTTTGCCTCAAGTCCCGAAAGCGCAAGGAACCGACCCAGCATTTCCGGTTCAGTTGCAAGCCAGCCAAGGATGGAGACGGCCGTCCGCTCCGCCTGTTCGGGCCCGACTGTCGTGCTTTTGGGATTGCGTGGCATTGCACCCAAAGGATTACCTCTTTTTCAACCAAATGCTTCTAGCGTGGTTTCACATACTCAGGGAATTCGGAACGACGCAACCAGATATAGTTGGGTATCAGGTAAGAAGCAGGATTGGGGACAGGTGCATGCCCAAGCGGGTCATGATTGTCGAAGACAACGAGCTGAACATGAAGCTCTTCCGCGACCTCATCGAAGCTTGCGGCTACGAAACCATCCAGACCCGCAACGGCATGGAGGCAATGGACCTTGCTCGCAAGCACCGCCCGGACCTCATCCTCATGGACATCCAACTCCCGGAGGTCTCCGGTCTGGAGGTCACCAAGTGGCTGAAGGAGGACGACGAGCTTCACATCATCCCCGTGATCGCCGTTACCGCCTTCGCCATGAAGGGCGATGAAGAGAGGATCCGTCAGGGCGGGTGCGAGGCCTATGTATCAAAACCCATCTCGGTGCCCAACTTCATAGAGACCATCAAGACCTACCTAGGCGACGCATGAGGCGGGAGTACTTGTCATGACGGCGCGCATTCTGGTGGTGGACGATATCCCTGCGAACGTAAAGCTGCTGGAGGCACGGCTGCTTGCGGAATATTTCGACGTGCTGACCGCGGACGACGGATTCAAGGCACTCGACATTTGCAGGGGCACGCATGTCGATCTCGTCCTGCTGGATATCATGATGCCGGGCATCAGCGGCTTCGACGTCTGCGAGCGACTGAAGGCGGATCAGCGAACGGCTCACATTCCCGTGGTGATGGTGACGGCTCTCGATCAGCCGGCGGACCGGGTTCGTGGGCTGAAGGCCGGTGCGGATGATTTTCTCACGAAGCCGGTCAATGATCTGCAACTCATCTCCCGCGTGAAAAGCCTCGTTCGCCTGAAAACACTGAGCGACGAGCTGCGTATCCGCGCAGAAACCGCGCAGAACATCGGTATCGAGGACATGCTGAAGGGCCCGGACGGCCGTGACGAGCCGGGGCAGGTGCTCCTGGTTGACGGCCGTGCAAGCTCGCATGAGCGCATCATCAAGGCGCTCAAGCCGATTGCGCATGTTGTTGCCATCTCTGATCCGCAGGCGGCACTTTTCGAAGCGGCCGAAAACCCTTTCGACCTCGTTATCGTAAATGCCAATCTGGAGGAGTACGACCCCCTTCGTCTGTGCTCTCATCTGCGCTCGCTTGAACGCACCCGCTTTCTGCCGCTGCTCCTTGTCACTGAGCCGGGGGCCGAGGACGTCATCGCCCGCGCTTTGGATATCGGCGTCAATGACTACATTGTACGTCCCATAGACCCCAACGAACTGCTTGCGCGAAGCCTTACCCAGATCAAGCGGAAACGGTTCAACGACCGGCTTCGCACCAGCCTGCGCCAGACGATCGAACTCGCGGTTACCGACGGCTTGACCGGCCTCCATAATCGTCGCTACCTCGACAACCACCTTAGAACGCTGTTCGATCGCGCGGCTGCGCGGGGACGTTCGCTCTCGATCTGCATTGCCGATATCGATCATTTCAAGGAGGTGAACGATACCCACGGGCACGACGTCGGCGACGAGGTGCTGAAGGAATTTGCGAACCGCATCCGATCAACTGTCCGGGGTGCGGATCTTGCGTGCCGTTATGGGGGCGAAGAATTCGTCTTGGTGATGCCCGATACGGACGCCGACGTCGCGAGTGCGATTGCAGAACGGCTCCGTAACCTGATTGCCAGCGAGCCTTTTGTTCTCAAGAAGGCGGGTTTGACATTGACTATAACGGCTTCGCTGGGCGTTGCGTCCAACGACGGCGGAGCGGAGACCCGTGAGCAGCTTCTCAAACAGGCCGACAGGGCACTTTACGAGGCGAAGAGTGGCGGGCGCGATCGCGTCGTTCTGTCAGGCCCGCCGCGCGAAGCGACGGACTTGCGCAGCATTGAAAGCATCGCTTTCCCCACAAAACTTCAAAAGGTGGTGTGACCATTATCGTGGCGACGTCGCTGATCGCTTTCGTTTGACGACTTTCTTCTGCAGTGCGGGCGGGGTGTCCGCTCCACGGTCGTGTGCAGATTTTAACCAAGAGTGGACCTTCTTGGTGCCGAATTTAAGAATATGTTGATCTTCCTCCCGTTTTGCGCGATTTTGGATTGGACATATACTTATCTTCGTCGGTTCCGATACCCCATGATGCTCAGGTCCGCCGCATCTCCTGGGTCGTGGGGTCGGTCGACCGGGTTGCAGTCAAAGGCGGTTCCTCGTGCCGCTTTGCAGCCGGTCGACCCCCAAAAGAAAAGCGCCGCCTCCTATCGGAGCGGCGCTTTTTCTTTGCCAGGGGAACAAGCAATAAGGCATCACCTACAGGTTCACGCCCTCACTGAAAATCAGCTTACTTGATTTTGGCTTCCTTGAACTCGACGTGCTTCTTAGCAATGGGATCGTACTTCGTCTTGGACATCTTGTCCGTAAAGGTACGGCTGTTCTTCTTGGTTACGTAGAAGAAACCGGTGTCCGCCGTCGACAGCAGCTTGATCTTGATGGTCGTAGCTTTCGCCATGGTGTTCTGCCTTTAGGAAAAGTGAAAGCCGCGGATGACCGGACGGTGCCCACGGCGAAATCTGGCGCGAAACTACAAATCGCGCCCAGAAAGTCAAGTCTGTTTCGGCTTAAAAAGAAACCGGCCGACGGAAAGGATGACATAGAGGCCGAAGAAGGCGGCGAGCGCCCATGCGAAGCCATCGTTTCCGCTGACATCAATGGCGGCTCCGATTGCCTGAGGCCCTGCGACGGTGCCGACGGCATAACAGAACACGAACGCGGCATTGGCGGCTGCAAGATCCGCACCAGTGAGTCGTGAGCCGAGATGGGCAAGTCCCACGGTGTAGAGACCGGAGACGCAGCCGCCCCAAAACAACAGCACGACGGCCGTCAGCAGCCAATTCTCGATCAGCAGGGGGAGGAGCAGCGATCCGGCGAGGCCGATGACGGCCATGAGTGCAAGAAGGGGCCTCCTGTCGTGAAGACGGTCCGAGTACATCCCGAGCGGGATCTGAAACACCATGTTGCCTATGCCCATGACCGTGAGCAACAATGCGCCTTGGGCCTCGGTGAACCCCGATCGCAATGCGTAGATGGGAAAAAGGGATAAGCCACCTGCTTCCACCGCGCCGAAAACAAAAACGGCGGCCGTCGCAGTTGGCACGAGCAAGATGTAGCGCAGAAAATGTCGCTCCGGCTTCTCGTCGAGGATCGGGCTCTCCTTGCGCGCAAGGTAAATCGGGATCGCAGCAAGCAAGATCGCCACGGCTCCGAAGAGAAAGGGTCTGATTCCTTCGCTCCCCAGCGCGGAAAAGAGAAGCGGCCCCATTGCAAAGCCGACGGCCAACACGGTTGCATAGATCCCAAGTACCAGGCCTCGCCGGCGAGGCGGCGCTGCGGCATTGATCCAGAATTCGGACAAAATGAAGAGCGTCGTGGTCGCGCCATGAAAGGCAAACCGCAACGGAAACCACATCCAGAATGCTTCGGCATAATAGAACCCAAGCGCACTGACGGCAGATATCAGCACCGCCCACAGCATGGTTCTCGCGACGCCAAGATGATGGGCGAGGCGGGTGGTGATCGGTGCCGCGATCATGGCCGCTACACCCGCCATGGCGCTGTTGAGACCGATCAGCGTCGACGAAATGCCGCGTTTCTCAAGTATGATACTCAGCAGCGGAAGGCCCAGCCCAATGGCTATACCAACCGCGCTGATGGCGGATATAGCAGCGAAAAGTGAGGGCCAGTGGATGACCTCAACGTGGCCACTGATGTTGGTCTGGGGGCGGGACATCCTGTGCCTCTAGATTTGGGTTCTCAAGAACCGGCCATGGCGCATAAAGTAGTAGGGCACAGGTAGTCCATATGGAATCGGGCTGCCGGGCACGAACATTGATTTCACGTCATGCATTACAGCCGCTGTGATCCGCGGCACCTCGATGGAAGACAGCTCAGAGAAGCTTAACCAGCGAAGATCCTGCAGTTCGTCCGTATCCACCAGCGATGACGGCGAGATGTCAGCTTCGTCGGTCGGGAGCAGGAAAAAGCGAGTGTCGAAACGTCGAACATTACCTGGAGGCGTTACCGCCCGAGCCACATAGCGAAGATGAGACAGGTCAGGTGGATCGCCAACCACGAGACCCGTTTCCTCCTTTAGTTCGCGGAGCGCTGCCAAGGCGAGGGCGCGCGCGGAACTCGGTTTCGCTTTTGCCATGGTTTCGCAGAGCAGGCGGCGGGCCACCAGCGGATGAAGATCGCGGCTGAAGGGAAGGGCATGATCCCGCCGGTCCCGTCGTCCGCCGGGAAAGACATAGAGCCCGGGCATAAAGGCGTGGCCGTGGCCGCGTCTGCCCATCAGGAAACGAGGTTCCCCATAAGTGCAGTCGAGGAGTATGATCGTGGCGGCGTCCTTTGGCCGAAGTCGCCTCGTGACCGCATCGGGCGCCTTGTCCATGGCGGAAGGTACGGCCTCAATAGCTCCAGACATCAATGCTTGGGACCGCCGGGTCCGTCGCTGCCTGTCTCGTCCTCGTCACCACCAAAACCATGCATGCGGTAGGCCCATTGTATGCTGATGACCGCACCCTTGATGGGCTGGATTGTCAGCAGCGCGGCCAGGACGGCCAGCGGAACCCAGATCGCGAGGTGAGCCCAAGGAGATATTGGATAGAAATTGTCCGCGAGCATGTAGCCCGTCATGAGCACATGACCGACGATGAAGATAACGAGATAGGCTGGAAGATCGTCAGCGCGATGGTGGTGAATTTCCTGGCTGCAAACGGCGCAGGTATCGACCGGTTTCAGGAAGGCGCGGAACAGCTTGCCTTCGCCGCAAGACGGACACTTGCTTCTCATGCCTCTGCCGATCGAGCGCAGTAACGGCCGCTCTGCTTCGGGCTCTCCGCCGTAGCGGATGGGCGCCTCGCTTTGTTGCAGCATCGGAAACTCCTATCTGCGGCCCCGCGGCGGCCGCGTTCCGGGCTTTGAGCGGCGCTGGGACCGATCTCTTCGGCCGGACTTGTGAAACGAGCGGGTTGCCGTCGGCATCTTGCGGCCTTCGCTCAGCATGTCGAAGCGAAGCGCTCCAGCCAGAGGGATCGCCTCCACAAGCTTCACGTCCACTGCGTCGCCAAGCTGGTAACCCAAACCACTCTTTTCGCCGATCAGGGCCTGATGGGCCTCGTCATAGATGAAGTAGTCCGTCCCCAGCGTCGATATGGGCACAAAGCCATCGGCGCCATAGGTGGGCAATGTGACAAAAAGGCCGGCCTTGGTTACGCCCGATACCCGTGCTTGGAACTCGCTGCCCACCCGCTCGCTCAGATGGTGCGCGATCAAGCGATTGATCGTATCACGCTCTGCTGCCATCGCCCGTCGTTCGAAGGTGGAGATTTCCGCGGCGATGTCATCCAGCGCGGCCTCTTCCTCTGGGGTGATGCCACCTTCGCCAAGCCCCAGGGAGCCGACAAGCGCCCGATGCACGATCAAATCCGCATAGCGGCGGATAGGGGAGGTGAAATGGGCGTATTTCATCAGATTGAGGCCGAAGTGACCAATGTTCTCCGGACTATAGATGGCCTGGCTTTGTGAGCGCAGGACCATCTCGTTGACCATCGTTTGGTGCGGCGTGTCGAGGGCGCGCGCGAGAATGCCGTTGAAGGAATTTGCGCGGAGCTGGCCGCCTTGCGCCATCGAGAAGCCGATCGTCGCCAGGAATTCCCTCAACGTCTCCTGCTTGGAGAGAGCCGGTGCGTCATGGACCCGGTAGACCAGCGGCTGGCGCTTCTTTTCCAATGTCTCGGCAGCTGCAACGTTCGCCTGGATCATCATTTCTTCGATGAGCTTGTGGGCGTCGAGCCGTTCCGGGATGTGCACCCGGTCCACGGTTCCGTCCGCCTTCAGGATGATCTTGCGCTCCGGCATGTCGAGTTCGAGCGGCTGGCGTCGGTCGCGGCCACGCTTCAAGATGTCGTACGCGTGCCAGAGCGGCTTCAAGATAGGTTCCAGCAGCGGCCCGGCCTTGTCATCCGGCTTGCCGTCGATCGCTGCCTGCGCCTGTTGGTAGGAGAGCTTCGCGGCGCTCTTCATCATCACGCGGTGAAAGGTGTGGCCCGCCTTGCGACCTTCCTTGGAAAAGACCATTCGTACGGCGAGTGCCGGTCGGTCTTCGCCTTCGCGGAGGGAGCAGAGATCGTTGGAGATGCGCTCTGGCAGCATCGGAACCACCCGGTCCGGGAAGTAAACGGAATTGCCGCGCTTCTGCGCCTCGCGGTCAAGTGGAGAGCCGGTGCGTACGTACCAGGAGACGTCGGCGATGGCGACCGTGACGATGACGCCGCCTGGATTGTCTGGCGAGGTATCTGCCTCGGCAAAGACGGCGTCGTCGTGGTCCTTGGCATCAGCCGGGTCGATGGTGATGAGCGGCACGTCGCGCCAGTCTTCCCGCTTCGACATCGTGGCAGGGCGGGCGGAATCCGCAGCGTTGATTACCTCTTGCGGGAAGATGTGCGGAATGCCGTGCGCGTAGATGGCGATCATCGAGATCGCCTTTTCCGAACCGACCGAGCCGACAACCGAAAGGACGCGGGCACGCGGCAGACCTAGGCGGCTGGAACGAACAACTTCCACTTCCACAAGGTCGCCATCCCTGGCTTCTCCCAGGCCATCGGCTTCGATCACCATTTCTTCGCCGCGTCGTTCGATCGGCATCAGGCGTACTTCGTGTTCGCTCGCGCGGATAACACCAAGGGAGGCGCCCTTCCGGCGATCGATGATCTTGATGACGCGTGCGGTGTAAGCGGGGCCGCTTCGATCCTTGTTGGGGAAGATCTTTGCCAAAATGCGGTCGTTCAAACCAGCAGCCGGCGTCTTGCCCTTGCCGCGCGCCTGGGACGGCTGCCGGATAAGAACCGCGGGCGCGGTGCCCTGATCTTCCGGCCACTCCGCCGGGCGGGCGATGAGTTCCCCATCCTTGTCGCGGGTGGTGATGTCCAGCACGGTGACCGGTGGAAGTGCGCCCGGCCGAGCAAGTGACTTGCGGCTCTTCTTCAACAGCCCTTCGTCTTCGAGTTCCCGCAGGAGATCCTTTAGCTCGACGCGTGCCTCTCCCTTCAAACCAAAGGCCTTGGCGATCTCTCGCTTGGACGCCTGATCCGGGTTGTCTGTGATGAACTGCAGGAGGATCTCGCGCGGTGGGACGACGCCATGGATAATCGACGTCCCGTCGCCCAAAGAGGCCTTGTCGCTCTTGTCCTTTGTCACGTCGCTTCGGCGCGGTTGTCTCGTCACGTACCGGTCTTCTTTGCTTTAGGTGCCGCTTTGGCCGTTGATTTCGCTTTCGGCTTCGCGGCGGTCTTGGTCTTCGGTGTGGCCTTGGCAGCCGGCTTCTTCTTGCCCGACGCTGCCTTACCACCCTTCTCGACGATCAGCGCCATGGCTTCCTCGAGTGTCACGGCCTGAGGGTCTTTGCCTTTCGGAAGAGTGGCGTTCACCTTGCCCCAGTTGACGTAAGGCCCATAGCGCCCGTCGCGCACCGTGATGGCGCCGCCATCGGGATGATCACCCAACGTCTTCAACGCAGCGGGAGTTCCTCGCCCGCGCCCGCCGGGTCCCTTGCTCTGCTTCTCGGCAAGTACGGTTACCGCACGGTTCAGTCCTACGCTAAAGACGTCTTCAACCGTTTCGAGGTTGGCGTAGGTACCATCGTGCAGCAGGAAAGGTCCGTATCGACCGATGCCGGCCGAAATCATCTTGCCCGATTCTGGATGCTTGCCGATGTCACGCGGCAGGTTGATCAGCGCCAGCGCCTTTTCATGGTCGATGTCTTCGGGTTTCCAGCCCTTTGGCAGTGATGCTCGCTTGGCATCCTTGCCTTCTCCGCGCTGTATATAGGGGCCGAAGCGGCCGGAACGAAGGGTCAGTTCCTCGCCGGTCATCGGATCTGCACCAAGCGCCTTGGGTTCGTTGAGGCCGCTTGCATCTGCCTCGGCGCCATCGGAGGAAAGTTGCCGGGTGAAGTTGCACTCCGGGTAGTTTGAGCAACCAACGAAGGCCCCATACTTGCCAAGCTTCAGCGACAGCTGCCCTGTCCCGCACACCTGACAGATGCGCGGATCACTACCGTCTTCGCGCTTGGGGAAGACGAGGGGGGCGAGCGCTTCGTTCAAAGCGTCGAGTACGTGGGTGACACGCAACTCTTTCGTGTCCTCGATCTGCGAAAAGAAGTCCTGCCAGAACTCTCGAAGCACGTGCTTCCAGTCCAGTTCCCCCGCAGAGATCCTGTCTAGCTTTTCCTCCAGGTCGGCTGTGAAGTCGTATTCGACGTACTTCGTGAAGAAGTTCTCCAAGAACGCCGTGACCAAGCGGCCCTTTGCCTGCGGGATGAGCTTGCGCGTCTCCATCGTGACATATTCGCGATCGCTCAGGGTCTTGAGTGTCGCGGCATAGGTGGACGGCCGGCCAATGCCGAGCTCTTCCATCTTCTTGATCAGAGAAGCTTCCGAATAACGCGGCGGCGGCTCGGTGAAATGCTGGCTGGCGTTTACCCTGCTCTTGTCGAGCCTCTCGTTCGCACCGATCGGGGGCAGGCGGCCGTCTTCGTCGTCGTCCTCACCTTTCTCGCCTTCCTCGCGCCGGTCCATGTAGGCGCCAAGAAAGCCATCGAAGCGGATGACGGAGCCGACGGCGCGCAGGCCTGCCTTCTGGCCCCCATTGTCAGCCAGGATTTCGACTGTTGTCCGTTCGATCTCGGCGGACGCCATCTGGCTCGCAATGCCCCGCTTCCAGATGAGTTCGTAGAGCCGTGCCTGGTCGGCGTCCAAGTGGCGCCGCACCTTGTCGGGACTGCGGTTGAAATCGGTGGGGCGGATTGCCTCGTGCGCTTCCTGCGCATTCTTTGCCTTGGTGGAGTAGAAGCGCGGCTTCTCCGGGAGATAGCGTTCTCCGAACTGGTCCTTGATAGCGCTGCGAGCGCCGTCCACCGCTTCCGGCGCCATCTGCACGCCATCGGTTCGCATGTAGGTGATGAGACCCACTGTCTCGCCGCCAATGTCCACCCCTTCGTAGAGCTTCTGCGCCACCTGCATTGTCCGGGAGGCATTGAAACCGAGGTTGGACGATGCCGCCTGCTGTAGCGTCGATGTGGTGAACGGCGGTCCTGGATTGCGTTTGACCGGTTTGGCCTCGACAGTATCGACGGAATAGCTGGCGCCCTCGAGAAGCGCCTTCAGCCGGCTGGCATCCTCGCCCGTCTTGATCGAACGGTTCTGTAGCCGCTTGCCGTCGGCCGAGACCAGGCGCGCTTCGAACTCGTCTCCCCGCGGCGTCCGCAACAGAGTGGAGAGGTTCCAGTATTCTTCAGAGATGAAGCGCTCGATTTCCGTCTCGCGATCGCAGACGAGGCGGAGCGCAACGGATTGCACGCGCCCGGCCGAACGCGCGCCCGGTAGCTTGCGCCACAGCACCGGCGACAGGTTGAAACCGAAGAGATAGTCGAGCGCCCGGCGCGCCAGATAAGCGTCTACAAGTGGAACGTCGATGTCGCGCGGGACGGCCATCGCGTCGAGCACGGCCTTCTTGGTGATGGCGTTGAAGACCACGCGCTTCACAGGCATGTCGCCTAGAACGCGCTTCTTCTTCAGGAGGTCCAGCACATGCCAGGAGATCGCTTCGCCCTCGCGATCCGGGTCGGTTGCGAGGAAGAGGCCGTCGGAACCCTTCACCGCATCGGCGATATCTTTGATGCGCTTCTGGGAAGCAGTGTCGACTTCCCACGACATTTCGAAGTCCTGGTCAGGCAGGACGGACCCATCCTTCGCGGGAAGGTCTCTCACGTGACCAAACGATGCAAGAACCTTATAGCCGGGCCCGAGATACTTGTTGATGGTCTTGGCTTTGGCCGGAGATTCTACGACGACAACATTCATGGGTGCTTCTCTGAGGTGTAGCGGCACGTGGATTGCGACCGGATTCCAGGCCAAATTTGGTTCCGACATGGATGGCCTTTTGGCTGCGGTCAAGTGCCACGACCAAATTAGCCTCACAACGCGATACAACTATAACGAGATTTACCCTTGAAGTTGCAATTCTGGATAACTGCGATATGCTTTAGGCAAGGGTGGGTTCTCCCTGCTTGGCGAGGCGCCAGTTGGACAGGATGTATCATGAGTTCGGAACATCGCACCTCCGGCAATGGAGACGCCATTGCTTACATCCGGCAGATGCTCGGTGAATTGCATCAGGTCGCCTCTAGGGAAGGGGCGGATAGCTCTGCTATCTGATCGAAATGGCCTACGTCGAGGCTGGCGATGTCCAGGCGGGACTTCGTCCCCGATCAGTTATCCATCGCGATCGAGACAAGCCCTCCGGGGTGACGGTGTAGTCGACCCGCCAGGTCCAGTTCCAGAAGTACGAGGTAGACTGCGGAGGCAGATAGCCCGGTATGTCGTATGATGTCATCGACCTCGACCGGCGTCGGTCCGAGTGCGGAAACGATGCTCGCCCGCTCGCCCTCGTTCGGAGGTACAAAGGCGTCGCCACTTCCGCTCTTTTCCGGCTCCTCGATCACTGAACCTGCCGGAGATTCCATGTCAGACAGCGGCGCCAGCGCTTCGAGGACATCATCCGAACCGGTGGTGACGATGGCACCCTGCTTGAGCAGATTATTGGTGCCATGGCAGCGTGGATCGAGAGGAGAGCCGGGCACGGCGAAGACGAGTCGGCCAAAGTCGGCAGCCAAGCGTGCAGTAATGAGCGAACCAGAACGCTGCGCCGCCTCAACCACAACGACCCCGAGCGAGATGCCGGCGATCAGCCTGTTCCGGCGCGGGAAGTCTCGCGCGCGGGGCTCCCAGCCGAAGGGCATCTCGCTGATCGCGAGGCCAAAGCCCGCCATGATTTCTTCCATGAGGGGGATGTTCTCAGGTGGATAGGGCTGATCCAGCCCGCCTGCCAGGACGGCGATGGTTCCCGTTTCCACGCTGGCGCGATGTGCGGCCGTGTCGATACCGCGCGCCAGGCCCGAGGTGACGGTATAGCCAGCGCGTCCCAAGTCTCTGGCGATACCAGCAGCAAACTTGGCGCCGCTTATCGACGCATTGCGTGACCCAACGATACCAACGGAAAGGCGCGTGGCTACAGAAAGATGACCCTTAACTGCAAGCAGCGGCGGCGCGCCATCGATCTGCCTCAGCGCAGGAGGATAGTCAGGCTCGCCGATCCCCACGAACTGCGCGCCCGATCGGTACGCGATCTCCAGTTCCCGTTCTGCCTCCTCCACCGACGCGATGCGGATGGCGCGAGAGGCGCCGCCGCGGCTGGAAAGTTCCGGCAGCATGGTGAGCGCCGCTTCCGCCGAGCCGAAGTGGTTGATGAGGTCGCGGAAGGTGGCCGGCCCGACATTGTCGCTGCGGATGAGGCGGAGCCAGGCGATCCTTTGCCTGTCGGTAAGCGCAATCCCCTGTCGTCTTGCGCCGCCGTCAGGCATCGCTATCCCTTTTGGCCGATCTTGCCTTCCGTGCCCGCCAGAAGCCTCTTGATATTGGTCTCGTGCCGCCACCAGGAAACTGCCGTCATGATCGCCATGACAAGGGCAATCTTTTCGCTGCCTACTATCCACAATGCAACCGGAATCACAAGAGTTGCAACCAGCGCGGACAGTGACGAATATTTGCTGATGAAGGCGACGGTGATCCAGACGACGGCGAAAACCAGCACCCAGACCGGCGCCACCCCGAGCAGCATGCCAATATAGGTCGCCACGCCCTTGCCGCCCTTGAAGCCGAGCCAGACGGGGAAGAGGTGTCCGAGGAAGGCGCCGAAGCCGGCCAGCAGCCCCGCTTCGGGCCCCGCGATGTAATAGCCGGCGAGTGCGGCAGCGGTCGCCTTGAGCGCGTCGAGGAGGAGTGTCGCGGCCGCGAGCTTCTTGTTGCCGGTGCGCAGCACGTTGGTCGCACCGATATTGCCCGATCCGATGGAGCGGATATCGCCAAGGCCTGCCATCCGTGTCAGCAGCAGGCCAAAGGGGATGGAGCCGAGGAGGTAGCCGAGGGCAAGCGAAGCGACCGCCACGCCTGCGCCGATCTGCCAGTTCAGAAGTTCATTCACCGGCTCGCCTCCTCACAGCGAATGCACGCACTTGCCGCCCACATAGGTCGCGATCGCGCGGCCGGAAAAGCGGGCATCTTCGAAGGGCGTGTTCTTCGACCGGGACAGCAGGGCATCCTTCGAAACGATCCACGGCTCGTCCAGGTCGATCAGGGTGATGTCGGCCTTTGCGCCCGGCTCCAACGTGCCGGCGTCGAGCCCGAACATTTGTGCCGGGCGCGTCGACATGGCGTCAATCAGGCGCATGAGAGAGACGTGGCCCGAGTGATGCAGGCGCAGCGCAGCGGCCAGCATGGTCTCGAGGCCCACGGCTCCGTCGGCCGCATCGGCAAAGGGAAGGCGTTTCGTATCCACGTCCTGCGGATCGTGGGACGAGACGATGATGTCGATCGTCCCGTCGGCGAGCGCCTCGACCATGGCGACGCGATCATCTTCGGTGCGCAGCGGCGGCGAAAGCTTGAAGAAGGTCCGGTACTCGCCGATGTCGTTCTCGTTGAGGCAGAGGTGATTGATCGAGATGCCGCACGTCACGTTGGCGCCGCGGCCGCGGGCAGTCCGGATTGCCTCTGCCGATTCCGGCACGGAGATCTTCGCCGCGTGATACTTCGCCCGGGTCAGGCCCGCGATCCGCAGATCACGTTCGAGCGGGATGATTTCGGCTTCCTTGGGTACGCCGGATAGCCCCAGCCAACTGGCGAACAAGCCCTCATTCATCACGCCGTTGCCGATATAGGTTTCTCGGGGCTCTAGCGCGACGACGGCGCCGTATTCCCGTGCATAGGTCATGGCACGACGCAGCACGAGCGTGTCCGGCAGCGCATGCCGGCCATTGGTGAAGGTGACGGCACCCGCCTGCTGCAGCAGGCCGATCTCGGTCATTTCATCGCCGTGAAGCCCCTTCGTCAGGGCCGCGGCGGGATGCACGTTCACGATCGCCGTGTCGCGCGCAGTCTTCTTCACAAATTCGACGAGTGCGATGTCGTCGAGAACAGGATCGGTGTCGGGCATCATGATGAAGGACGTGACACCACCCGCAGCAGCGGCGCGGCTGGCGGATTCGATCGTCTCACGGTGCTCTGCCCCGGGCTCTCCGACGAAGACGCGCGCATCCACCAGGCCGGGAACGGCCACAAGCCCGTTGCAGTCGCGAACTTCGGCACCATCCGGTGCGCCTTGGTTGCGTGCCTCGGCGCCGGCGGCAAGGATGTGGCCATCATCGCCGATGATGATGGATCCCACCTCGTCCAGATTGCGGGACGGGTCGATGATACGGGCATTGTTCAGGACGAGGGAGCGCGTCATGTCCGAGGCCCCTGGTTCTGCGAGAGAAGCAGCGTCTCCATAACCGCCATACGCACCGCGACCCCCATTTCAACCTGCTGCTCGATCACGCTCTGCGGACCGTCCGCGACCTCCGAAGCGATCTCCACCCCGCGGTTCATCGGGCCGGGATGCATGACAAGAGCATCCTCCTTGGCAGCCTTCAGCTTCTCGGCGTTCAGGCCATAGAAGTGGAAGTATTCACGGACCGAGGGGACGAAGGAACCCGACATGCGCTCGCGCTGGAGGCGTAGCATCATCACCACGTCGGCATCCTTCAGACCTTCCTCCATCGAGTGGAAGACCTCAGCGCCCATCTGCGCGATCCCGGAGGGAAGCAGCGTCGCCGGCGCAACGACGCGGACCCGCGCTCCCATGGCGTTCAAGAGCAGGATGTTGGAGCGAGCAACGCGCGAATGCAGCACATCCCCGCAGATCGCGACGATGATGCGTGAAAGCTTGCCCTTGGCGCGGCGGATCGTCAGCGCGTCCAGAAGCGCCTGCGTCGGATGCTCATGCTGCCCGTCGCCCGCATTGACGACGGAGCATGCAACCTTCTGGGCCAGAAGGGCTGCCGCACCGGCCGAGGAATGGCGCAGCACCAGCACGTCCGGGTGCATGGCGTTCAGTGTCATCGCCGTGTCGATTAGCGTTTCGCCCTTCTTCACCGACGAATTGCCGACGGACATGTTCATCACGTCCGCTCCCAGCCGCTTGCCGGCGAGCTCGAAGGAGGATTGGGTGCGCGTTGAGGCTTCAAAGAACAGGTTGATCTGGGTCAGCCCCCGCAGCGTGGAGGTCTTCTTTTCCCGCTGCCGGCTGATCTGGACCGCCTCGTCGGCCTTGTCCAGAAGATAGGTTATGTCCTGTTCGGTGAGACCCTTGATGCCGAGGAGATGGCGGTGAGGGAAGAAGACCATGAGGCGTCTCCGCTTGCGTTCGGGCGTCTATAATGACTGGCCGGGAAACCAGCAAGCGAAGGAGCGGGAAAAGTCCGCTCATCCTCATGCATTTTTCAGAGAAACGGGCTAGAAGCCAAGCATGACACAGAATAGCCGGACCGAACAAAAGCTTGCAGAGCTGAACCAGCCCCAACCCTGGTCCGGCATCAACGCCTACAGATCAGACCCCTTGATTGTCGACCTCACGGCCGGGCTGCACCGCAGCCTGCGCGAGGAGTTCGATTCGCTCGGCCACTACGCCACCTCGCCGGAGGCACAGGAACTGGCGCGGATGGCCAACGAAAGTCCGCCAAAGCTGCGCACCCACGGACCCCGCGGCGAGCGCCTGGATGTCGTGGAGCTCCACCCGGCCTGGCACGCGCTGATGCGGCGCTCCATGTCCGTAGGGTTGCACTCGTCGGTCTGGGAAAGCATCGCAGAGGCCAAGGGGAGCGAGCACAAGGCGCGCGCCACGCGCTTCTACCTGACGGCGCAACTCGAATGCGGCCACCTCTGCCCGCTGACGATGACCAGCGCCTCTGTCGCTGCATTGATGGCATCGCCGCGTGTCCAGAAGGAATGGGCACCGAAGATCCTGTCGAGGAAATACGATTCGTCCAACCGGCCGGCGCTGCAGAAGAATGCCATTACCCTCGGCATGGGCATGACCGAGAAGCAGGGCGGCACGGACGTGCGGGCCAACCGCTCAACCGCCGAGCGGGTGGGCGAGGGCATCTATCGACTTTCCGGGCACAAGTGGTTCATGTCGGCACCGATGAGCGACGCCTTCGTGATGCTGGCGAAGACCAACGAGGGCATCGGCTGCTTCCTCGTTCCGCGCTTGCTGGAAGACGGCTCGGCCAATGGACTGCAGTTCCAGCGCCTGAAGGACAAGCTCGGCAACCGCTCCAACGCCTCCTCCGAGGTCGAGTTTACTGATGCCTTCGGCTACCTGCTGGGCGAGCCCGGCGCCGGCATACGCACCATCCTGGACATGGTCACCCTGACGCGGCTCGATTGCGCGCTGGCTTCAGCCGGCATCATGCGCGCTTCGCTGGCCGAAGCGGTCCATCACTGCCGCGGCCGCACCGTCTTCGGCAAGAACCTTATCGACCAGCCGCTGATGACGAGGGTTCTGGCCGACATGGCGCTCGATGTCGCGGCGGCCACGGCACTTGCCTTCCGGCTCGCCGACGCCTTTGACCGCGCGGCCAGCAGCCCCGCTGACGCAGCCTTCGCCCGCGTCATGACGCCGGTCATCAAGTATTGGAACTGCAAGATCGCACCATCGCTGATCTACGAGGCGATGGAGTGCCTCGGCGGCAATGGATACGTTGAGGAGCGTCCGGTGGCGCGGCATTACCGGGAAGCCCCGGTCAACGCGATCTGGGAGGGCTCCGGCAATGTCATGGCGCTCGACGTGCTGCGCGTCCTGTCGCGTGGCAAGGACCTGTTCGACATGGTGCTCGTCGGCTTCGAGCGCGATCTCGGCGCGTCCGGTCGGAAGACCATTGAGGTCCTGCGCGCAGCCATGGCGCTCTGCCAATCGGACGAGGGCGCGGCGCGTCTCCTGGTCGAGCAACTGGCGCTTGCCGCCGGTGCAGCCGAACTGGCGCGCCTCGGCGCCGGGAAGATCGCCGACGCTTTTTTGGAAACGCGTCTCGCCGGCGGTTGGCGCTCGACCTATGGCATGCTCGACGCCCGCTTCGACGCCTCCTACATCGTCGACCTTCTTTACCCGGCGGCAACCTGACCGGCGGCCATCAGCACCAGAGGAATGGTGAGAAACGAGAAGACGGTCTGAACGGTCGCGGTGGCGGCATAGAGCTCGGCGTCACCGCCCATCTTTTTGGCCAGGATATAGCCGTTCATCGCCGTGGGCACACTGGCGCTTAGCGCCAGCAGCGCCACCGCTGGGCCGGAAACGCCTGCTAGCAGGGCAGTGGCCACCATCACCAAAGGGAACACGGCAAGCTTTAGTGCGACCGAAAAAAGCACCAGTGGCCGCGGCTTCAGGGCATCTGAAATCCGTAATCCTGCACCGACGGCGATCAATCCCAGGCTCAGTGCCGCGCGCGCCACGAGATCGACGGTGGTCATCAACGGCGCGTAGATCGGGATGCCCATCTGGTTGACGATCACGCCAAGCAGGCTGCTGATGATCAGCGGATTGGTGACGATCCTCAGCAGGAATGCTCCATAGCTGGTCCGCGCACCAGAGAACCAGAGCAAAACGCCGACATTGATGACGTTGATCGGCAAAATCACCACTGCCATCACGAGGGCAACGATTGTCAGCCCAAACTCTCCGTAGGTCTTCTGTGCGATGGCCAGTGCGATGAAGGCATTCCACCGGGTGGCGGTCTGGAACACCGAACTGAAGGAAGAGACGGGCACGCCGGAACGCTTCAGCGGCAGCCAGAGCGCAAGCACCAGCGCACACATCAGGAGCACGGCGCCGACTGCCCCAACGCCGATCGAACCGATCTCCATGCTGGAAAAGTCTGCAGTGGCTAGAGTGTGGAACAGCAATGCCGGAAACAGGACGTAATAGCCGCACTGCTCGAGGCCTTCCCAGAAGGTCCCATTGATGAGCGGGCTCCGCTTCAGCGTCACGCCGAGCAGGACCAGGAGGAAGATCGGCAGGATACTCTCGAAGATGATCAGCATTCGGCGGCCAGTTCGGGGAAGGGGGCATGGGAAGTCGACGAGGCTTATCCCCCAGCCTCCCTGGATGCAATGTTTCCAGATTCTGTGAATGGCCAGATGCTGTGCATTGTGTGGCACCGTCCGGCAGCTTATCCGGCACTTAGCAGTTGGAGTACCGTCTATGCTTGCAGCCGAGGAAGCTTTCGCCCCATCCGTGCCGGAAAAGCGCGTCAAGAACCGCGCCCAAACGGAGTCCGCGATTCTGCAGGCAGCGCGTAACCTGCTGGCGCAGGAGGGCTTCCAGGGCTTCGGCATCAACGCGATCGCCCGGCGGGCCGGCTGCGACAAGCAGCTGATCTACCGCTACTACGGTGGCCTGGATGGTCTTCTCGACGCCATCGGGACCGATCTTGGCGACTGGGTGAAGGAGCGAATCCCGGAAGATACCGGCGGTATGTTCCTGTTAACCTACGGCGATCTCATGGAACGACTGGCGCTCCTCTACATGGAGGCGCTGCGGCGCGATCAACTCGTCTGCAAGATCATCGCCTGGGAAGTTTCGAAAGATACGCCACAGGTGAGAAGACTGGCCGAAGCACGGTCACGCGCACTGGCAAAGTGGCTCGCTCGCATGGGCGGCAGCCTGTCAGCGCCCAGGGGCGTGGACGCGCCGACCTTGAACGGCATCCTCTTTGCCGCAATCCAGCACCTCGTCATCTCCTCCGTCACAACCGGCGAGTTCGCCGGCCTTCCGCTCCGCAACGAGAAGGACTGGGGCAAGGTGGCAGCTTCGGTGCGCCGACTCGTGCGCGGCGTCTATGGCTGAGGCTTAAGCCTTGTCCACAGAGCCGAGCTCGCCGTTAACCATACCCGCCGGTTTCCGTTGCGTCGGGACGCCGCTCGCCTAAGTGTGGGGTTAACCGAGTGTTAACCATGGACGGATCGAGCCGTTGCCGCAGGGAACGCCATATACGGACCGGGCATTGCTGAGCATCATGACGATGTTTTTTGCGGTGCTGGCGCTGGACATCGCCAATCCCGCGGTCATGCTGAGCCTGATGGCTCTCATGAAGTGGCTGCCGACGGTGGAGTTTCACCTTGTTCAGCCGGGAAGGAGGACCGCATGAAGTGGTTCCTGGTTCTTTGGGCGGGACCGATCCTGCTGCTCGGCAGCTGGTACGGACTGTCTTACAACGATGTGAGCTTCGGCATTTTCATGCTGACCCGGCAGGCCCACGACCTTGTGTTCCAGGTCTATAGCCAGGTGCTCGGCATCCCGGCAGACGATATCCCGCCACTGGTCGCGCGGGCGATCGCAGTCGACAGCCTTGTCGTCTTCGCGATCATCGCTTTTCGCCGCCGCAAGAAGATTGCAGCATGGTGGCGCGCCCGTCAGGCCTCGTCGGAGGCTCTCGTCAAGGAGGAGAGCCTGTCGAGGGCGCCCTGAAGAATGAAGCTCGCTGCCGCCGAGTCGATTCGCTCGGCGCGCTTGGCGCGTGATACGTCCATCTCCAGCAGCGCACGCTCTGCCGCGACCGTGGACAGGCGCTCGTCCCAGAAGACGAAGGGCAGGTCGGTCTTGTCGCTCATCGAGCGGACGAAGGCACGGGTGGCCTGAACGCGCGGGCCCGCGGAGCCGTCCATGTTCATCGGCAGGCCGATGATGAAGGCGGCGACTTTCTCCTTCTCGGCGAAAGCCATCAGAACCTCGGCGTCCTTGGTGAATTTCGTGCGCTTGAGCACCGGGCGAGGGGAGGCGAAGCGACGCCCCAGATCCGACATGGCGATGCCGATCGTCTTGGTGCCGAGGTCGAGGCCGGCAATCGCCTGGCCTCTTTCCAGTGCTCCGGCCAGTTCCTCGATTGTCAGCACTGTCATCCGCTTGGCATCTCCTGCGTAGAAATTGTCGCGCCGCCGCTTCCATTCAGTGGCAGCCGGAATATGTGTTTAGCACTCTCAACGATTTCCGCATCACCCATCGATGGAGACCTTCATGAAGATCACCTGGCTCGGCCATTCCGCCTTCCGCATCGAAACCGCCAAAGCGAAGATCCTGCTCGATCCGTTCTTCACCGGCAATCCCGGATTCTCCGGTCTGGACGCGCGCGAGGCCGCCGAGGGAATCACCCACATCCTCCTCACCCATGGCCATGGCGACCACGTCGGCGACACGATATCCCTTGCCAACGAAACCGGCGCCGTGGTGCTGGCCAATGCGGACCTCGCTGGATGGCTCGGCAAGAAGGGCGTGGCGAAGACGGATATGGGCAACACCGGCGGCACCGTTTCCTTCGAAGGCTTCACCGTCACCTTTACGCAGGCGCAGCATTCTTCTGCTCAGATCACCGAGGACGGCATCTCCCATGCCCTCGGCAACGCCAACGGCCTCATGCTGCATTTTGATGACGAGCCATCTGTCCTGCACATGGGCGACACCGACATCTTCACCGACATGGGCCTAATCAACGAACTGCACCAGCCGGACATTGGGCTCGTGCCGATCGGCGATCGGTTCACCATGGGCGGCGCCGTTGCAGCACTGGCCTGCCAGCGCTTCTTCGATTTCAAGCACGCCATTCCCTGCCACTACGGTTCCTTCCCGATTGTCGACCAGACGGCGGAGAAGTTCGTGAAGGGGATGGAGGGTACGCGGACGCGTGTCGAGGCTCCGACGCCTGGCACGACCCTCAGCTTCTGATTAGCTGCTCCCCCCGTTGCGAACGGCGGACGTGGCCATTATAGCGGTAGGAAATTCTTGCCCGGAGTTATTGCCATGTCCGTCGATCTCGCCACCGTCAAGCGCGTCGCGCGCCTTGCCCGCATTGCTGTCAGCGAAGACGAGGCCGAACGGATGGTGGGTGAACTGAACGGCATCCTCGGCTTCGTCGAGCAACTCGGCGAGGTCGATGTGACGGGCGTCGAGCCGATGACCTCGGTGATGCCGATGGTCATGCGCAAGCGTGCCGACGAGGTGACGGACGGCAGCAAGGCCGATGATATTGTTGCCAACGCGCCGTCCACGGACCGCAATTTCTTCCTCGTGCCGAAGGTCGTCGAATAGCAGCAGATTTGCTGCTGCCATCCGACCATTCAAGACACACCCGCTGAGCGATTGATAATATGACCGAACTCACCAGCCTCACCATTGCCGAAGCACGCGAGAAACTGAAGGCTAAGGACATCACGGCCGTCGAGCTGACACAGGCCTATGTCGACGCCATCCAGGCAGCCAACGGAGCGCTGAACGCGTATGTCGCCGTCACGCCGGAAAAGGCGCTGGGGATGGCACGGGCGTCCGATGAACGGATTGCGACCGGCAAAGCCGGAGCGCTTGAGGGTATTCCGCTCGGCATCAAGGATCTCTTCGGCACCCGCGACGTCCATACTCAGGCCTGCTCGCACATCCTGGATCGATTCCAGCCGAAGTATGAGTCCACAGTCACCCAAAACCTCTGGAACGATGGCGCCGTCATGTTGGGCAAGCTCAACATGGACGAGTTCGCCATGGGCTCATCCAATGAAACCTCCTATTACGGGCCGGTGATCAACCCCTGGCGGGCCGAAGATTCCAACCAGCAGCTTGTGCCGGGCGGGTCCTCCGGCGGCTCGGCCGCAGCCGTTGCTGCGCAGCTTTGCGCCGGGGCCACCGCGACCGACACAGGTGGTTCCATTCGCCAGCCTGCAGCCTTCACCGGTACCGTCGGTATCAAGCCCACCTATGGCCGCTGCTCGCGCTGGGGTGTCGTCGCCTTCGCATCGTCGCTGGACCAGGCCGGCCCGATCGCCCGTGACGTCCGTGATGCTGCAATCCTGTTGAAGTCGATGGCAAGCGTCGACGCTAAGGATACCACCTCGGTCGATCTGCCGGTTCCGGATTACGAGAACTCGCTTGGACAGTCAGTGAAGGGCATGAGGATCGGCATTCCCAAAGAGTATCGTATCGATGGCATGCCCGAAGAAATCGAAGCTCTTTGGCAGCAGGGTGTGACCTGGCTGAAGGACGCGGGTGCCGAGATTGTCGACATCAGCCTGCCGCATACGAAATACGCTTTGCCTGCCTACTACATTGTCGCGCCGGCAGAAGCCTCGTCCAACCTCGCGCGCTACGACGGCGTCCGCTACGGCCTGCGCGTGGACGGTAGCGACATTGTCGACATGTACGAGAAGACCCGCGCCGCCGGCTTTGGCCAGGAGGTCAAGCGCCGCATCATGATCGGCACCTACGTTCTCTCGGCCGGCTACTACGATGCCTATTATCTGCAGGCGCAGAAGGTCCGCACGCTGATCAAGCGCGACTTCGAGCAGGTCTTTGATGCCGGGGTCGATGCGATCCTGACTCCCGCCACCCCATCCTCTGCCTTCGGTGTCGCTGATGAGGCCTTTGCGGCCGATCCGGTCAAGATGTACCTCAACGACATCTTCACGGTGACGGTGAACATGGCGGGTCTGCCCGGCATCGCCGTTCCTGCTGGTCTTGACCACAGAGGCCTTCCGCTCGGCCTGCAGTTGATCGGCAAGCCGTTCGAGGAGGAAACGCTGTTCAAGACGGCGCACGTCATCGAGCAGGCTGCAGGACGCTTCACCCCGAAAAAGTGGTGGTGACCGGTCTTAACATCCGGAATATGACGGTCGCCGATCACAGAGTGGTCGGCGACATCGGTTTCGCGGCATGGAGTTCCAGCGACGCGTCTGGTGCCCTCTCTCCGGCTCCGGAGCTGATTGCTCGCGTGCGGCAGGAATTCTCTGTCTTCCCATCCATAGCGACCCGCGACGTCCATGTGGCCGAAATCGAGAGCCTGGTTGTCGGCTGGGCGGCGCGGGAAGGGGAACGCGATTACATCTCAGATCTTTGGGTGCATCCTGAATATCAGGGCCGGGGCATCGGGCGCCAGCTTGTCCTCCACCTCCTCAGACTCATGACAGAAGAAGGCCATTCCTTCGTCCGCATTCACACACAGGCCGGCAATTCTGGTGCTATCCGTCTTTACCAGCGTTGCGGCTTCGCAATCGTTTGGCGAGGAATGGAGCACTCCAGAAGCATGGGCATCGATGTGGAAAAAGTGCACCTGCAAAGAGAGCTGCCTGCCGCTTGGGTCTAGTTGCCGGACCTAGGCGTCAACCGCCATCCTCCGTCTGCGCTTCGCGGCGTACAGCGACCTCTACCGGTGTCTTCATGATGATCTCCCTGTGCGGGAATGGGATGTTGATGTCCGCCTTTTTGAATTCGTCCCACAGCAACATCAGGATCTCTCCCTTGACGTTGGAGATGCCGTTGGAAGGATCGGCGATCCAGAAGCGCAGCTTGAAATCCAAAGAGGAGGCTCCAAAAGCGGTGAGCCAGCAGACGGGGTCTCGATAGGTCGTAACCCGCGCGTTGGCTTTGGCCGCTTGGGAAGCGATCCGCGCCACCTCGTGAGGATCTGCCGAATAGGCGACACCGAAGTCGAGATCGACGCGCACATATTCGTTGGAGAAGGACCAGTTCACCACCTGCTCAGTGATGAAATTCTCGTTCGGGATCAGATATTCCTTGCCGTCACGCGTAATCACCGAGACGAAACGAGCGCGCAGTTCCCGAACCCAGCCGAAGGTGTCGCCAAGGGAGATCGTGTCTCCGGGCTTGATCGATTTATCGAGTAGGATGATGATTCCGGAAAGGAAGTTGGAGACGACTTTCTGCAGACCGAAGCCCAGGCCCACGCCAATGGCGCCCGAAAACACCGTCAGGGCAGTCAGATCGATGCCGGTGGCAGAAAGAACCACGGCACCAGCCAGAAGGATGAGCACGATCTTGATCAGCTTGCTGATCAGCACGCGGAAGGTGGGGGTGATGGAACTGGCGCGTTCGACGCGGTTGGACGCTATATTGCCAAGGAAAATCGCTGCCCAGATCACGGCAGCCGATACGATGACGCCCTTTATGACGGCAAGAAGCGAGAGCCTGACGGCGCCGAGTTGTATCGCCGCATTGTTGAGCTGTTGTGCGACCGGTTCATCCAGTTCTACGAGACGCAGTGCCAGATAGATCCACACCCCAACTGCAACGATCCGGGCGACACTCCTGTTGCGAATGATTCGAGTGAGAACCGAGACAACAAGCCAGGCTGTTGCCAGCACGAGTGTCTTTGAGATCAACCACACGTGCAGAGGGTCGCCCGTCTGCCGCATCAGGGCCACGGCGACCCACAGCCAGACAATAAAGATCAACCACTTCGTTCTGCGCATGAGAGCGATGACCAGACGCAGAAGATCGGGATTCCCGCGAATGGTACGAGCCCGGCCCTCTATCGCCGGCTCCAGGCGTTGGGCGACGAGCGCCGACAGAAGAAAACCGAGCGCAATCAAGCCGAGCTGCTGGATACCCCACTCCCGCCACAGGAAATGCTCCACCCAACCCTCGGCCCGCGCGAAAAGAACGCGAAAATCCAAGCTCATCCTCCAGTCTCACGGGAAGCCGCTCCCGTGAGTTGTGAACGGATAGTGGGAGCTTTGGTTCTGTCGCAGACCATAGTTCTGGAAAAAGGCTAAGCCTGATGCTTTACTGGGGCCACTTGGAGTAGCCATGTATACCATCCGCAATGCCCGTGAACATGAGGTCGGTATTCTGGCGGATGTAGGCTTCCGCTCCTGGGAGCAGGTCATGTCCTCCATCGGCGGACTGGAAGACATGCGCCCCAATGCCCGCACGGCCTTCCTCAATTTTACACGCGCGTCTTGGCTCACTGTCACTGTCATTGAACAAGGCGGCAGTCTATCCGGTTGGGCGGCGCGAGAGAAACTGGATGAACTGATCACCGATTTCTGGATAGATCCATCCTATCAGCATCAGGGGCTTGGCAGCGTGCTGCTTGCAGCGCTGGAGAGGGAAATCGTGCGCCAGGGGCTCGAGTCGGCACGGGTCGAGACACATGCCCTCAACGAGCAGGCAATAGGTTTCTTCGCAAAGCACGGCTATCGCATAAACTGGTTGTCAGCGGCATACTCGCCTAAACTGGATCAGGAGGTTCAGTCGGTTGGCCTTTCCAAGGTCCTGGTGGCGGATTCGGTGGAAGGTTATGGTCCGGCTCGATGATCGCCTAGGAAGCGCAGCGAGGCAGCCATGTCCTCGGGAGCCAGAGCCACAGGCCCGCCAGGGAGGTGAACAGGAAGACATGCAGGGAGGCAATCAGTGCCAAGATGGTGCGAAAGGGTTCCTTGCGCGTCTTATGACGCAGCAACCGCTGTGCAAAGATCGCTCCGAGGCTACCGCCCAGAAAAGCAGCCGTCAGTAGCGTACGTTCTCGTACCCGCCACAGACCCTCGATGGCTGCGTGCTTGTCCCACCAGTAAATTGAGAACACGGTGAGGTTGAGAAAGAGATAGATCAGAATGATGGTGAAAAGATCGGGCGATGGCATTGTTCAAGCATGGCATGTTTGAATTGTGGGTTCGCTGCAGCCGCGAGCAATGACTGGAGTTGCGCAGGCGTGTGCTTGCACCCCATCGGCATTTGTTCTACCTCACAGATCACCCTCACAAGACGATCAGAAGAGCCATTCATGACCATTGTCGATGTCCGCACGCCTGACCCAAAGCGTTTCATCCCCGGTGCCACCGGTGACTGGGAAGTCATCGTGGGCATGGAGGTCCATGCCCAGGTCCTGTCGAGGTCGAAGCTTTTTTCCGGCGCCTCGACCGAGTTCGGCAGGGACCCGAACGCGAACGTCTCTCTCGTCGACGCCGCCATGCCCGGCATGCTTCCGGTCATTAACGAGGAATGCGTTCGGCAGGCCGTCCGAACCGGGCTCGGTCTGAAGGCGAAGATCAACAAGCGCTCGGTTTTCGATCGCAAGAACTACTTCTATCCCGACCTGCCGCAGGGCTACCAGATCTCGCAATTCAAGGATCCGATCGTCGGCGAGGGCAAGATCGTGATTTCGCTCGGGCCCGATCGGCAAGGGCAGTTCGAGGATGTAGAGATTGGGATCGAGCGCTTGCACCTCGAGCAAGATGCGGGCAAGTCGATGCACGATCAGCACCCCACCATGTCCTTCGTCGACCTCAACCGGTCGGGTGTGGCGCTTATGGAGATCGTTTCCAAGCCCGACATGCGATCCTCCGACGAAGCAAAGGCATACATGACAAAGCTGCGCGCGATCGTGCGCTACCTCGGGACCTGCGACGGCAACATGGATGAGGGTTCCATGCGCGCTGACGTCAACGTCTCGGTTCGTCGCCCCGGTGAGGCTTTCGGCACCCGTTGCGAAATCAAGAACGTCAACTCGATCCGGTTCATTGGCCAGGCCATCGAGTATGAAGCCCGTCGCCAGATCGGCATCCTTGAGGACGGTGGTACCATCGATCAGGAGACCCGGCTCTTTGACCCCAACAAGGGCGAGACGCGTTCCATGCGGTCGAAGGAAGAGGCGCACGACTATCGCTACTTCCCCGATCCGGACCTCTTGCCGCTCGAGTTCGACGACCCCTTCGTCGAGGAACTGAAGCAGCACCTTCCGGAATTGCCGGATGACAAGAAGGAGCGTTTCGTTCGCGAGCTTGGCCTCTCTGTGTATGACGCCTCGGTGCTCGTCTCGGAGAAGGCGATCGCCGACTACTTTGAGGCGGTGGCCGCGGGGCGCGACGGCAAAACGGCTGCCAACTGGGTGATCAACGACTTGCTGGGTGCCTTGAACAAAGCCGGCAACGTCATTGAAGAGACTCCTGTTTCTCCGGAGCAACTGGGTGGCATCATCGATCTCATCAAGTCGGAGACGATCTCTGGCAAGATCGCCAAGGACCTCTTCGAGATCGTTTGGAACGAAGGTGGCAACCCGGCCGAGATAGTCGAAAGCCGCGGCATGAAGCAGGTGACCGACACCGGTGCCATCGAAGCGGCCGTCGATGAAATCATCGCCGCCAATCCAGACCAGGTCGCCAAGGCACAGGCAAAGCCAGCGCTCGCCGGCTGGTTCGTCGGACAGGTGATGAAGGCGACGGGCGGCAAGGCCAACCCGCAGGCGGTTCAGGCACTGGTGAAGGCAAAGTTGGGCATCGAGGAGTAGGCCGATGGTCTACTTCGTCCGTACGGCCGGGGAGGAGGACGTGGAGAAGATCCGCGCTCTCCTCAGCGACACGTTCCACGCTACCTACGACCCCTTCTACGGCGCAGACAAGGTCACCCAGCTCATCGCAGCATGGCATTCGCCCCCAGCCATCCGCAGCCGAATCGGCAAGAAGGATGGCGAGTTTCTCGTCGCTGACAGTGGCAGGGACCTTGGTGGCATAGGTTACGCCGCAACCTATCCGAAGATGGAAAAGACGGTGATGCTGCATCAGCTCTATGTCAAACCATCCTGCCAGGGCCAGGGTATCGGACGGGACATCTTCGCCGAGATCGAGACTTGTTTTCCGGATGCGGAGATCTTACGCGTTGAGGTGGCGTTGCAGAACCTTCGTGCCATTTCCTTCTACGAACGCCTAGGCTTCGCAGAAGTTGATCGCATGGAAGAGTGGGGCGGTCCAAACTCCGGCCTGCCGGCGGTGGTGCTGGAAAAGACCTTGCCTCGATAGCCGCTACTGAAGCTCGGGAACCTCATGTTCCTTTCCCTGCTCATCCAGGAGTCGAACGGCGCTGCACTCCACCAGATCGCTTCGGCGGGTGCGGTTGCAGACGGCATCGACCACCTGCAGCGCTCCTTCGCGACTGTCAAAGCCGCAGTGAACCTCGTGCCAGTGCGGCCCATCCCGCTGCTGCACGAAGATGTCCACCGACCATCCGGCCGGAAAACAGGCGGTCGTTTCCAGGCAGTCCTCGTTCGTGCCGCCGCCGTCTATGCACTGCTTCTTGGCACAGTCTAGCGCTTCCCGGATGCTGTCGGCCACACAGTGGCCGCTACTCATCTCTGGCGCCTGCGAAAAGGCGATCGCATCGCGTGCTTCTGATGGGGCCGCGATAGCCCACATCAGGGGACAGCAGAGGATCCAGTGGGCTGTTCGTTGTGTCATCCGTGAAAATCTTTAGAAGGAATGCTGTCTGTAGCATCAACGGATTCGGCTTCGGAGGAAAGAGTGCAGCCAGAGATGGTGATACGCCGCGCATGCGAGGAGGATCTTCCCTCTCTCATCGCAATCTTCGCGGAGGATGCTGTCGGCGGGCATGGCGACACCACGGAACTGGAAGTCTTCGGCGATTACCTTCGCGCTTTCAAAGAGATTGAGGCCTCCGGAAGGGAGCAACTGTTCGTAGCCGAGCTTGGCGGTGAGGTGGTCGGCACGTTCCAAATCGTGTTCAATCGCACGCTGACCGGACGCGGTGGGCTGAACATGACGCTCGAGGCCGTCCAAACGCGGCCGGATGTTCGAGGGCAGGGGATCGGTGCCGCCATGGTCGGTCACGCTGTGCGGGAGGCGCGGCTACGGGGATGCCGCTTTGTCCAGTTGACCTCCAATGCGGCCCGCATTGATGCTCACCGGTTCTACGAGCGCCTGGGCTTTGCCAAGAGCCATATCGGCTTCAAGATGAAGCTGAGATGAACCCTGTAGCGGTCCGGAAATGCTGGACATCATGATCGCCAGATTGCATAACCCTTCAAACAGTCACCCGAGCTGCCTGCAGCATTTGCCAGAGCTGACGAAGAACATGAAAAATCTCCTGCTTCAGATATTCACATGGTGGAACGGCCAGACCATTGGCACCCGCTTCTACACCTGGCGCTTCGGCAAGAAGGTCGGCGAAGACGAGATGGGCAACGTCTACTACGAGGGGCCGAAGACCTCCTTCGGTGTTCCCCGTCGCTGGGTCATCTTCAACGGCGAAGCTGAAGCCTCGGCGATTTCGCCAGGCTGGCACGGCTGGATGCACCACCGTACGGATATTGCGCCGTCCCAGGACCACTACGTGCCGCGGGAGTGGGAGAAGCCGCACAAGCCGAACCTGACCGGAACTCCCGGCGCCTATCGTCCCAAAGGATCGCTCGCAGGCGCGGGTGAACGCCCCCGCGTGACGGGCGACTATGACGCCTGGACGCCAGGCTCCTAACGCGCGCCTGTTTTGGCCACATTCCGCCTTTAGGCGAGGAACACGTCAAGAAGCGCATCCGGAGACTTGGCCGGAGCAGAAGGGGATCGTTGATGAGGACACTTGCTCGCGCGCTGGCGTTCGGCTTTTCGATCATCTCGGTTTCGATGATGTCTGCGACTGTCGTTTCGGCTGCTCGCATTTCCAACCCGGTTGCCGTCTTCGCGGGGATCGACAAGATCACCGGCCGAATCACGACGTTCGACGTTTATATCGACGAGACGGTTCAATACGGCGCGCTGCAGGTCACGCCAAAGGTCTGCTACTCCCGGGACGAGACGGAAGCACAACGAGTCGATGGATTCGTGGAGGTCGACGAGATCACGCTCGACCGCAAGATCCGTCGGATCTTCACCGGCTGGATGTTCGCTGATAGCCCCGGCTTGAATGCGGTCGAGCATGCCATCTATGATGTCTGGCTGACGGGCTGCAAACAGCAGTCCGATGTTCCTGCGCCCGACGCGGCCACCAATTGACTAGAAGGGGAGGTGCGGTGAAGCGACGGCTTCCTTCAGCATCTCCAGGTAGTCCTCCTTAGGCACATCGATCGCACCGAAGGTCTTCAGATGTTCGGTGGTAAATTGTGTATCGAGGAGGGTGAAGCGCTTTTCTCTCAGTCGCTCCACAAGATGCACAAGGCAGATTTTCGACGCGTTGGTTCTTCGGGAGAACATACTCTCGCCGAAAAAGGCCGAGCCGAGCGTGACACCATATAGCCCTCCCACCAGTTCCTCGCCCTCCCAGGCTTCCACGCTATGGGCATGCCCCATGCGATGGAGCTCGGAATATAGCAGGCGGATGGTGGTGTTAATCCAGGTGTTGGGCCGATCGTCGGCGGCCTCGGCGCAGAGGTCGATCACGTGGTCGAAGGAGGTGTTTACCCGGATCGAGAATGGGTCTCTGCGCATGGCCTTCGCCAAGCTTTTGGAAATGTGTAACTGATCCAAAGGCAGGATACCTCGGACCTCTGGCTCGACCCAGAAGATTTCTGGGTCGTCGGCAGATTCGGCCATGGGAAACAGGCCAATGGAATAGGCGCGCAGCAGAATATCCGGCGTAATGGTTGGATAGTACCTGCCGCGGCGCCCGATCATCAGTTCCCCGTTAGTGCTTTTCCCCCGCCAGATAGTTTTCCAGCCAGTGGATATCGTAGTCGCCATTGGCGATGTCCTGATTGGACACCAGATCCTGGAAGAGGGGAAGCGTCGTCTTCACCCCATCAACGACGAATTCGTCGAGAACCCGTCGCAGACGCATCATGCACTCGATCCGGGTCCGGCCGTGGACGATCAGCTTACCGATAAGGCTGTCGTAGTAAGGCGGGATTTTGTAGCCGGCGTAGACGCCGGAATCGACGCGGACGCCGAGGCCGCCTGGGGCATGAAAGTGCGTGATTTTGCCGGGGGATGGGACGAATGTCCGTGGATCTTCGGCATTGATGCGGCATTCGATGGCATGGCCCGAAAAAACGATCTCCTCCTGCGACACGGACAATCCCGCACCCGAGGCCACGCGGATCTGCTCGTGCACGAGGTCGATACCGGTGATGGCCTCCGTGATCGGGTGCTCCACCTGCAGGCGAGTGTTCATCTCGATGAAGTAGAACTCGCCGTTTTCGTAAAGGAACTCGATCGTTCCCGCACCGCGGTACTTCATCTTCTTCATCGCGTCGGCGCAGATTTGGCCGATCTTCATGCGCTGTTCGACATTCAGGGCAGGGGAGTTCGCCTCCTCCCACACCTTCTGGTGGCGGCGCTGGAGCGAGCAGTCGCGCTCGCCGAGATGGATCGCATTGCCTTCCCCGTCACCAACCACCTGAATCTCGATGTGGCGCGGCTTGCCGAGGTATTTCTCCATGTAGACAGCATCGTTGCCGAATGCGGCGAGCGCTTCTGAACGAGCGGTGGAGACGGCCTCATCAAGTTCGGCTTCGGTCTTTGCAACCTTCATCCCGCGGCCACCACCACCGGCGGTGGCTTTGATCAGCACGGGGAAGCCGATCTCGCGTGCGATCGTGAGCGCATTCTCCGGCTTCACTTCGCCTTCCGAACCGGGAACCACGGGGATGCCAAGGTCGACGGCCGTCTTTTTCGCCGTGATCTTGTCGCCCATCATGCGTATATGTTCGGCGGTGGGCCCGATGAAGGTAATGCCATGCGCTTCCAGGATGTCGGCAAACTTGGCGTTCTCCGACAAGAAGCCGTAACCCGGATGCACGGCGTCGGCACCGGTGATTTCGCAGGCAGCAACGATTTGGTGAATGTTGAGATAGCTGTCGCGCGATGGCGGGGGGCCGATGCAGACGCTTTCGTCTGCCAGTCGTACATGCATCGCGTCGGCATCGGCGGTCGAATGGACCGCCACGGTAGCAATACCGAGCTCTTTGCAGGCGCGCAGAACGCGAAGCGCGATTTCGCCACGGTTCGCTATGAGGATCTTGGAAATCATGGAGCGTCCTATTCGATGACGACGAGCGGCTCGCCGTATTCGACGGGTTGGCCGTCGCTGACCACGATCTCCGTCACTTTGCCCGACTTTGGAGCCGGGATCTGGTTCATGGTCTTCATCGCCTCGATGATGAGAAGGGTCTGGCCTTCCTTCACCATGGCACCGACCTCGACGAAAGCACGGGCTCCGGGAGCGGGTGAAAGATATACGGTGCCCACCATTGGAGCCGGAACGGCATCGCTATTGTCGCGTGCAGCAGGAGCCGCTGCAACGGGCGCGGCTACCGCTGCAACAGCAGGAGCAGCCGGTGCTGCGGCCACAGGCGCCTGCACGTAGTGTGTTGCGGCGCGCGAGACGCGGATGCGCAGATCGTCCTGCTCCACCTCGATCTCGGTGAGGTCGGTGTCGTTGAGGATGTTCGCGAGGTCGCGGATCAACCCCTTGTCGATACCGTTCTTATTGTCAGACATGGCAAACCCTATTGTTCTGTTTATCTTGTCAGTCAGTGATGCTTTTCAAGGCATGCAGCGCGAGAACGTAGCTCGTCGGGCCGAAGCCGCAAATGACGCCCTTGCACGCCGGCGCGATCATCGAGTGATGGCGGAAGGCCTCACGTGCGTGAACGTTAGAGATATGAACTTCGATCACCGGGATTGGGATCGCACGAATTGCATCATGAAGCGCGAGAGACGTGTGGGTATAGGCGCCAGCATTAATGGCGACGCCCACGGCGTTTTCACCTGCTTCGTGGAGCCAATCCACCAGAACGCCTTCGTGGTTGCTTTGGCGGAAGTCTACGGCCAAACCGAGGTCACGGCCCATGGCCACGCAGTCGTTCTCGATGTCTTTCAGGGTCTTGCCGCCATAGATGCCCGGCTCGCGCTTCCCGAGCATGTTAAGGTTGGGGCCGTTCAGAACGAAGACCGTCTTGCTCATCGTGTCCACAATGTTCCTTCAAAAGTCAGGGGCAACCTATAGACCGGCGCAATGGCAAGGAAAAGCCCCCGGCCATTGAAACACCGGGCTTTCCTGACCCGCCAGAACGGGTTGGGGGCCGTTCTAGCAGTTGCTCTTTCCGCAGGCCCGCACGTTTGCCACCTTCTCTTCGATGGCATCCTTGCCGACGGCGCCGAACAGTGCCTCGTCGCCAACGATATAGGTCGGCGTTCCGGTTACGCCGAGGCTGGTGGCGAGCCTGTAGGCTTCGCGTACGATGCTGTCGTTGGGATTTTCTTCCATAGATTTGCGGACGGCAGCTTCCTTGAGCCCCAGTGAAGTAGCCACGTCCATGGCGCTGGCTTCAGTCGCTAGGCCCGTTGCGCTGAGCAGGGTGCGGTGGAATTCTCCATATTTCTCCGGGGCAAGCAGGCGCACCGCATTTGCCACGCGATGTGCCGCAAGAGAATCCGGGCCGAGGATGGGAAATTCCTTGAGCACGAAACGCACGTTCGGGTCCGCCTGAAGGATGCTCTCCATATCATTCAGTGCGTTCTTGCAGTAGCCGCAATTGTAGTCGAAAAATTCGACCACCGTGACGTCACCGTCCGGATTTCCAAGCACGACATCGGCGTCAGAAGCGAAGATCGCATCGTGATTGGCGGCAACGGCCTGCCCGGCCATCTGCAACCGCTGCGCCTGCTGTTTTGCCTCTAGTGCAGACTGTACTTCCAGCATGATTTCCGGATTATCAATGAGATACTCGCGAATGAACTCGCCCATCTCCTTTTTCTGCTGCTCGTCCAGAGCAATTGCGGGGGTGAGCCATGCTGCCGAGATCAGCAAGGTCCCAAGAGCAAGGGTTTTCAAACGGGCAGGCATAGATGATCCTTGTTGTGTGCAGGCGGCGAAGCCGTCCGAGTAGCTATGGTTTGCGGCGAACCTAAGCCGACCGTCAATGTATGGGAACTGCAAATGCGGCGGACGGAGCGCGATACCCTCCTTGCTGCGTGCGAAGCTGCTGTCGCCTCAAATGGAAAAGGCCGCGGATCTGCGGCCTTTCCAGTCATGCTGTTGCCGATCTTAGAAGAAGCCGCGACGCTGCCACCAGCCGGCCTTCTTCGGCTTTCCTGTGTCGTCCTCCGAGGTCGACGGTTCCGAGCTCTTCACGACCGGATCCGTCGAGCCGATATTGGAGCCCCGATTGGCGCGAGCAGGCTTTGCCTCCGGCTCAAGATCTGCATCCGCGTCTTCCTTCCCTGATGCATCTTCTCCAAGAGCGGCATCGACCTGAGGCGCAATGACCGCTTCGGCTGCATCGGGCGCCGTTTCGGTGGCTTGCGCGAGATCCCCCGTTTCGACCGCGACTTCTTCGACAGGTGCGGCAGCTGCCTTGCGGCGTGTCCGACGCGGCTTGGCGGCAACAGGCGCCTCAGCTTCCGGCTCCGTTGCTGGAGGGACCGCTGCCCCTTCGGCTTGAGCTAGGTTCGCTTCACCTTCTGCTGCCTCGTCCTGATCGCCCGTGGATGCGGAGGCCGCATCAGCATCGGAAGAAGCCGCCTGTGCCTCGTCTTCCTGACGGTTGCGACGCCCGCCACGCTTGCCACGGCGACGGCGTTTGCGGCGACCACCCTCATCGTTGTCGTCCCCAACATCGGAAGCGCCCAGGGCGTCGCTCTCGTCGTCGCCTTCGTCCTCCTTGGAATCATCGCTGATCGAATCGTCGTGACCCGAAGTTCCTTCGGCGCTCGCACCCTCGGCACGGTCGCCATTTCGGTTGCGGCGGCGGCGACGACGTTTGCGCTTGCGGCCGCTCTGCTCACCTTCTTCCGCGGCAGGAGACGCGGCGGGCTTTACATCTGCGAGTTCTTCGTTCTCTTCGTCGTCCTCGATGACGACATTGTCGTCCTCATCGTCTTCAACGGGAAGCGCAGCGAACGGCATCAGGGTCTCGATTCGAACCGGATTTTCTACAGGCTCGCCTCGATCGATCGCGAAATGGCTCGCGCCGATGCTGGCGTCGGACTCGATGAAGATCGACACGCCAAAGCGTCTCTCGTAGTCGACGACGCTGTTGCGCTTCTGGTTGAGAAGGTAGAGCGCGATTTCCGGCGTCGTCCGCACAGTGATGTCGTGCGTGGTATTCTTGAGTAGATGTTCTTCGATACCGCGCAGAACATGCAGCGCAACCGATGACTGCGACCGGACATGGCCTGTACCGCCGCAATGGGTGCAGATCTGGGTTGTCGATTCGAGGACTGAGGCGCGAATCCGCTGCCGCGACATTTCCAGCAGGCCGAAATGTGAAATGCGACCCACCTGGATACGGGCACGGTCGTTCTTCAGGCAGTCCTTCAGCTTCTTCTCGACAGCGCGGTTGTTGCGCTTCTCTTCCATGTCGATGAAGTCGATGACGATCAGCCCCGCCAAATCTCGGAGGCGGAGCTGGCGAGCCACTTCCTCCGCCGCTTCCAGATTGGTCTGGAGGGCGGTGTCCTCGATCGAGTGCTCACGGGTCGAGCGGCCGGAGTTTACATCGATCGCCACCAGAGCTTCCGTCTGGTTGATGATGAGGTAGCCACCTGACTTGAGCGTTACCTGCGGCTGCAGCATGCGGTCGAGTTGTGCTTCGATGCCGGAGCGCGCGAAGATCGGATGTATATCCCGGTAGGGCTGTACCACTTTGGCGTGGCTCGGCATGAGCATCTTCATGAAGCTTTTGGCTTCGCGATAGCCTTCCTCGCCGGAAACGATGATTTCCGAGATATCCTTGTTGTAAAGGTCACGGATCGAGCGCTTGATCAGCGAACCTTCCTCGTAGACGAGGCAGGGGGCGGTGGAGGCAAGGGTCAGCGTCCGCACGTTTTCCCAAAGCCGCATCAGGTATTCGAAATCGCGCTTGATCTCGACGCGGGTGCGGTTAGCGCCCGCAGTCCGCAGGATGACGCCCATGCCCTGCGGCACGTCCAACTCACGCGCGATCTCCTTCAGGCGCTTGCGGTCGGCCGGTTGGGTGATCTTGCGAGAGATGCCGCCGCCGCGCGCCGTATTCGGCATCAGAACCGAATAACGACCCGCCAGCGAAAGGTAGGTGGTCAGAGCCGCACCCTTGTTGCCACGCTCTTCCTTGGCAACCTGGACCAGCAGGATCTGTCGGCGCTTGATGACTTCCTGAATGCGGTACTGCTTGCGCGGCTTCCGGACAACGCGCTCCGGAACCTCTTCCATGGCATCTTCAGCGCCAACGGATTCGATCTCTTCCTTCTCCCCGTCGTCGTCATCGTCATCATTGTGACGACGGCTGCGGACATCCTCGGAGACTGAATCGGTTTCAACCATGGCTGCCATTTCGCCAGGGTTACTCTCGTCGTCGCTGATTCCAGATGGTTCGGTCGCCGCCTCGCCTGCATCGGGTTCAGCCACTTTCTTGCGCGAGCGGCTGCGGCGAGGCTTCGCCTTTGGCTTTTCCGCCGCCGCGGCCTCTTCGCCGGGGCTGACCTCGGCTGCTTCGGCACCCGCCTCCGACGGGACCTCAGCCGTTGCCGGCTCTTCAGTGGGAGGCTGCTCGGCGGTGGCTTGGTCGACGACGGGATCGGCCGATTCATCTTCGGCGATCCTCCTCTGTTCCTCAGCTTCGGCCTGCATCAGGGCCTGCCGGTCCGCGAGCGGGATCTGATAGTAATCGGGGTGGATTTCAGCGAAAGCCAGGAAGCCGTGCCTGTTTCCGCCGTAGTCGACGAAAGCCGCCTGAAGCGAGGGTTCGACCCGCGTCACCTTTGCCAGGTAGATGTTGCCGCGTATCTGCTTCTTGTGCTGGGACTCAAAATCAAATTCTTCGATGCGACTGCCGCGAACGACGACTACCCGCGTCTCCTCTTCGTGAGACGCGTCGATGAGCATTTTGTCTGCCATAAAGATTTAGCTCCTCGGCGCAACTGAGCAGTTGCAAAAAGGCCTGCCGCAGGGACAGGCCGTTCATGCAAAATTGTGGTTGCGCCGGAAAAAAGGGCTCCCTCCGAACGATATGGCGGCGACGACCGGACGACTGACGGAGCGCTTAGCTCCTTCAGCGTATCCAGATTCTGTGACACTTGCCGCGACATGAACGTCCAAACGAGAACAACGATGTATTAGGCTCAAGGCCCGGTGGAGGTGCTCTCTGCGAGCATGGGTGGCGCGCCACCCGGTATGTGCCCGGCAAATGCCGGAAGTGATTGGTATTCGGAACAAAGGCGTGAAGACGGCGGATGAAATTCCGGTATCGGCGCCAGATCCTTTGCTGGCCGGCCTGTCGGAAGACTATCCCGTCAACACCTTTATCCTCAGCTGCGTTGTATGGTTTCCGCGACATAATAGCAAGGGAAAAGCCTGTCACGCCATATTGTGGATAGAATTAAGACGCTAGTGGAAGTGCTTGATTCGTAAGCGCCGACGCTCGAAGCGGAGGCGGAGTGCGAACAGTGCAAGATGTACAGGCGGGGCAATTTGGAATGACGGGTGTTTCACAAGGTAGGCGCGGGGCGATGCGGCTGTGGCGACTCGCAGGACTGGTCACAGGTGTCGCACTGGCGGTCGCTCCGCTCGACCTGGCGGTGGCGGCGCCGGCGGACCCGAAGCCGCTGCTTGCCTTTGACGCTCGGATTGCGGGCGACGAGGCGCGCACACGCATCGTGGTCGATTTCGACGAGAAGCCGGACTTCTCCGTCCATTACGTCGCGTCTCCGGAACGCGTGGTTGTAGACCTTCCCGCCACGGCATTCGGGTTCCCACAAGAAGATCTCTCCGCTCGCGGCCTGTTTACAGATATCCGCTACGGCACCATGGACGAAAGCAGTGCCCGTATCGTGCTGACGGCAAAGCGGCCGGTGCGACTAACTCTGGCGGAGGTGCAGGAGGCTGACAATGGTGCCTATCGCCTGGTCCTTGATGCGGAGATGACCACCGCCGAGACTTTTGAAAGCCTAGTGCGCCAGCAAAGCTGGGAAGCCCAGCCGGCGGAGCAACCTGCAATATCGCAGGATGACGGTGTCTTTGTGGTGGCGATTGATCCGGGTCATGGCGGGATCGATGCCGGTGCGACTGGCACGGAAACGAAGGTAGCCGAGAAAGATATCACGCTAAGATTTGCCAGGTCGGTCGCCGAGCGATTGAAGGAAAAGCCCGGCATCAGTGTTTTCCTGACCCGTGAGGACGACAGGTTCCTGACCTTGTCGGAGCGGGTCACGCTCGCCCGGCAGGCAAAGGCTGATCTATTCATTTCCCTGCACGCCGACACGCTGAGCCAAAGGGATATCCGTGGTGCGACCGTCTACACGCTTTCAGACAGGGCGTCCGATCGCATGGCGGAGAAGCTCGCGGTGCGCGAGAACCTGTCCGATGAGCTTGCGGGCGTCAGTCTGAAAGATGAGCCTCCCGAGGTCGCCGACATCCTGCTCGACCTGACGCGAAGAGAAACGCAGGCTTTCTCCGTCACCCTGGCAGAAAACGTGATCGATTCGTTCGAGGGCCAGATCGGCTTGATCAACAACGCCCACCGGTATGCCGGCTTTCAAGTCCTGCGCGCCCCAGACATCCCATCGGTCTTGCTTGAACTCGGATTTCTGTCCAATCCGGAAGACGAGAAGCTTCTTCTAGACGAGACGTGGCGCAACAAAGTGAGCAGCCTGCTTGTTGAATCGATCGAGCGTCACAAGGCTCGCGCCTTCTCGAATGGCGGTTAGTTTTCTGAAGGTGGCGCGTCTACAACAGACGTGCCACAAATATCCACTGGATAAGCCCGCATTTTATCCCGGGGGACAAGGGCCCTATTTTGCTCACATTCCCCCCATTAGTCGCTATGGAAACGACGTGACTCGGACACAGCGGTCTCGCCGGCTTGCGCCGGGACACTTGCCATGCAAAACCGGGTTATTCGTGCGATGGTGTTGCGGCACCGAATTTTTAGCCGAACGGTAGCTTCGATATGATCAGACTCATTGGGTATTTCTTTGGACTCGCGTGCGTAGCGTTTCTGGGCGTCGCGGCCGTTGCGGGGATCTACCTCGCCGGCGTCTCAAGAGATCTGCCAAATTACGAAGTCCTGAATTCCTACGAACCACCGGTCGCTACGCGTGTGCATGCCGGCAACGGCGCTTTGATGGCTGAATATGCCCGTGAGCGGCGTCTTTTCCTGCCGATTCAGGCGATCCCCGATCGGGTCAAAGCTGCTTTCCTCTCGGCTGAAGACAAGAACTTCTACAACCACCCTGGTATCGATCCTGCCGGTCTGGCGCGCGCCATCGTCAATAACTTCCAGAACCTGGGCTCCGGTCGCCGTCCCGAAGGCGCATCAACCATTACGCAGCAGGTGGCGAAGAACTTCTTGCTCAGCAACGATCAGACGATCGACCGCAAGGTAAAGGAAGCCATTCTTTCCTTCCGCATCGAGCAGACCTACTCGAAGGACAAGATCCTCGAACTTTATCTGAATGAGATTTTCTTCGGACTGAACTCCTATGGTATCGCCGGGGCAGCATTGACCTACTTCGATAAGTCAGTGACGGAACTGACGATCGCAGAGTCGGCTTATCTCGCGGCGCTGCCCAAGGGCCCCAACAACTATCACCCCTATCGTCGTGAGGCAGCTGCGATCGAGCGCCGAAATTGGGTCATCGATCGTATGGCAGAGAACGGCTACATCACGCCGAGCGATGCTAGCGAGGCAAAGAAGCAGCCGCTGGGCGTCAATCCCCGTCGAGGCGGCACACATCTTTTCGCGTCGGATTACTTTGCTGAGGCCGTTCGCCGGCAAATCATGGAGAAGTACGGGGACGATACCCTCTACGAAGGGGGGCTCTCCGTTCGCACCTCGCTGGATCCGGAACTTCAGGTTCTGGCGCGTGCCGCCCTTCACAATGGACTGGTCAATTATGACGAGCGGCGCGGTTTTCACGGCCCCCTGAAGAAGATCAGCGTGGCAGGCGACTGGGGCGCCGAGCTCAGCAAGATGGAGGGGCTGCGGGACGTGCCGGAGTGGCATCTGGCCGTGGTCACCGCAGTTTCGTCCGAGGGGGCCGATATCGGCCTTCGGCCGACCACCGATAGCGGCGGTCAGGTCGAGGAACCACGTAAGGTCGGCTTCATTAAAGCGGAGAACATGAAGTGGGCCTATCGCGACGCCAAAGGCGAGCGCAAAACTGCGAAATCGCCCGAAGGCGTCCTTGAGCCCGGCGATGTGGTCTATGTAGAGGAAATCGCCGATGAGGAAGGCCAGTTTCGGCTTCGCCAGCCGCCGAAGGTTCAGGGCGGTTTCGTCGCCATGGATCCCAATACCGGTCGCGTTCTTGCGATGGTCGGCGGCTTCTCCTATGGGCAGTCAGAATTCAACCGTGCCACGCAGGCGATGCGTCAGCCTGGGTCAGCATTCAAGCCGTTCGTCTACGCGGCAGCGCTGGACAATGGCTATACCCCCGCTTCGGTCATTCTCGACGCGCCGATCGAAATGGTTTCGGGAGGACAGGTCTGGCGCCCGGAAAACTATGGTGGCGGATCAGCCGGCCCGCAGACCCTGCGACTTGGCATTGAAAAATCCCGTAACCAGATGACCGTCCGGCTCGCTCAGGACATGGGTATGGAACTGGTGGCCGAGTACGCGGAACGCTTCGGCATCTACGACAAGATGTTGCCCGTGCTGGCCATGTCCCTCGGTTCCGGTGAAACCACCGTGCTACGCATGGCCGCCGCCTACGCCGTCATCGCCAACGGCGGCAAGCAGATCAAGCCGACCGTCATCGACCGCATCCAGGATCGCTACGGTAACACGATCTTCCGCCACGAGGAGCGTACCTGCGATGGCTGCAACGCCACGGCTTGGAACGGTCAGGATGAGCCGATCCTGGTCGACAATCGCGAGCAGGTGCTCGACCCGATGACCGCCTATCAGATCACCTCCATGATGGAGGGCGTGGTCAAGCGTGGCACGGCGGCAGGCAAGATCAACATCACCGATCGTCCGGTTGCAGGCAAGACCGGAACCACCAACGACGAGAAGGACGCCTGGTTCGTCGGCTTCACGCCGAACCTCGTTGCTGGCGTGTACATCGGCTTTGATACCCCGGCGCCTCTTGGCCGCGGCGGTACTGGCAGCGGCCTTGCCGCACCGATCTTCGCCGATTTCATGGAGAAGGCGGTTCAGCGCCTGCCGGCCGAGCAGTTCCACGTTCCGGAGGGTATGCAGTTCGTTCCCGTGAACCGCGCCACCGGCATGATGGCCTTCGAAGGCGAACCCGATACGATTGTGGAAGCCTTCAAGCCTGGCACCGGACCTGCAGACGTTTTTGCAGTCATCGGGGATACCGAGTACCTGCCGCCCGAGCAAATTCTGGAGACCTCACCGCAGGCCCAGCAGGCCGTTACCTCGGGCGCAGCCGGGCTTTTCTAAGCCGGGCGACAGGGTGTGGCGCGGCCTTTACATCCGCGTCTTGCCCGCTTATGTCCACCCCGTCTTTGATATAGCAAGAACAAGAAAGAGAGCCATGCGGGCCGAAATCATCGGTGTAGTCGACGAAATCAAGCAGGCCATAAGCCTGCTGAGGAGGCATCTTTGACTGGGATCAGGCGGTAAGACGACTGGACTGGTTGAACAACAAGGCAGAGGATCCCAACCTCTGGAATGACGCCACGGAGGCGCAGGGCTTGATGCGCGAGCGCCAGCAGCTCGATGACAGCATCGCCGGCGTAAAGCGGCTCGAACAGCAGCTCAACGACAATGTCGAACTGATCGAGCTCGGCGAGGAAGAGGGCGACGCGAGCGTTGTCAAGGAGGCCGAGGAGGCGCTGAAGGCGCTGAAGGCCGAAGCGGACCGTCGCCAGGTCGAGGCGATGCTCTCCGGTGAGGCGGATTCGAATGACACCTACGTCGAAGTCCATTCCGGCGCCGGCGGCACCGAGTCCCAGGACTGGGCCAATATGTTGTTGCGCATGTATATCCGTTGGGCGGAAAAGCAGGGCTTCAAGGTCGAGGTGCTCGAGGTCCACGAGGGCGAAGAAGCGGGGATCAAGTCGGCAACAATCCTCGTCAAGGGCCACAATGCCTATGGCTGGTTGAAGACTGAATCGGGCGTCCATCGCCTGGTCCGGATTTCGCCCTACGACAGCAATGCGCGTCGCCACACCTCATTTTCCTCGACCTGGGTTTATCCCGTCGTCGACGACTCGATCAACATCGAGGTCAACGAGAGCGATTGCCGGATCGATACGTATCGATCCTCCGGTGCAGGCGGCCAGCACGTCAACACGACCGATTCGGCGGTGCGGATCACGCACATCCCGACGGGTATCGTGGTCGCCTGCCAGCAGGAGCGGTCTCAGCACAAGAACCGGGCCAAGGCCTGGGACATGCTGCGCGCTCGTCTCTACGAGGCGGAGTTGAAGAAGCGCGAGGAAGCGGCCAACGCGGAGGCGGCTTCCAAGACGGACATCGGCTGGGGCCATCAGATCCGGTCATACGTTCTGCAGCCCTATCAGTTGGTGAAGGATCTGCGCACCGGCGTGGAAAGCACCGCACCTGACGACGTTCTGAACGGCGAATTGAACCCGTTTATGGAAGCTGCGCTGGCGCATCGCATCAGCGGCAAGGACGCAGGCGAGATCGCCGATGTCGACTGAGGTTCGGCAAAGCCTCTAGACTTCAAGCGGCCACCCCCGGGTGGCCGTTTTTGTTAAACAACCTGCTGCCGTGTCTCAGTTGTTAAATTGCTCTGCAAGGATCCGGTCGGACCACGAATGGTCGCGGTCGGAAAGGATGCGTGCAGTCATGTCTTCTGACTGAGCGATCTCAACATGCAGGACCGACTTAACCTCTGTGTTGTCGGCGACGGCGTTTGCCGGGCGTTTGTCGGGTTCCAGGATGTGGATGTCGACCCTGACATGGTCCGGAAGGAGCGCGCCTCGCCAACGGCGGGGACGAAACGCACTGACAGGTGTCATGGCAAGAAGCGGGGCTTCGAGCGGCAAGATCGGACCATGAGCGGAGAGGTTGTAGGCTGTGGAACCTGCAGGTGTCGCAATCATCAAGCCGTCGCAGATAAGCTCCTCTAGCCGAACCCGCCCGTCGATCTCTACCCTCAACTTGGCCGCCTGGTATGACTGGCGGAAGAGGTACACCTCGTTGATGGCAAGCGCGATGGACTTGGTGCCGTCGGCATTGGTGGTTTTCATCTGGAGGGGGTGCAGTACGTTTTCCAGGGCCGCCTCGATGCGCTCCCGCAACTGGTCCGTGCGAAAGTCGTTCATGAGGAAGCCGACCGAGCCGCAGTTCATGCCGTAGACCGCCTTGCCCGAACTCATGGTCTCGTGCAGCGTATGCAGCATGAAACCGTCGCCGCCCAGTGCCACGATAACGTCGGCGTCCGCCATTGGAGCGTTTCCATAAAGGTGGATCAACTCGTCTCGAGCCGCAATCGCCTCTGGAGAAGAGGATGCGGCAAAGAAGATTGAATTGGCTCGGATCGACATGGCATGCCTCATTGAAGTCCGCTTACCTAGACAGGAACCTCCTTTGTCGACAAGGGGTTTGCGTCGCAGGCTGGTACGGTGCCCGCTTTGGTCTTGCGTGGAGTTTTGAACAGGGGAAGGGCAGATTTCCCTTTACAGAACATCAGAATCTGCTAACTCGGCAGCCATGGATTGCCCTTGTAGCTCAGTTGGTAGAGCACCTGATTTGTAATCAGGGGGTCGCGAGTTCGAACCTTGCCGGGGGCACCATTCTTTTCAATGGCTTAGCGTCACTTCTCTCAGAATCATGTTGCATCGATGTTGCAACCTATTCCCCTTGATTTCCGATGGTTTCCCGTCACACTCGGCAAATCCGTGCGACATGGATTGCAACATTTTTGATTGAGGTAAGATGGCGTCTTTTCAGTGGTCCTGCCCGTTCTGTGAGCGACACCAAATCGTGCTGGACGAAAGTTATCACCATGAATACAACAAGATGCACTTCGGAAAGAGCAAATATGGCGACGTCGGTGCAAGTGTCTTCGCCATTCGTTGTGTGAACTCAGACTGCAACGAAGTTTTCCTTGAGGTAACGTTCTCCACGTTCGCCATACGAAGCAGTCAGTGGGTCCCATTGACTCAGATAGCGAAATGGAATTTTGAGACCCATGGGGTCGTCTAAGGTCCAGCCTGAATACATTCCGGCGCCCTTGCGGGAAGACTATCAGGAAGCATGTCTCATCCGCGATCATAGCCCAAAGGCTGCCGCCACCTTAGCTCGACGATGCCTACAGGGCATGATCAGAGACTTCTGTGGTATATCTCGCTCGCGCTTGATCGACGAGATCCGGGAACTGAAGAAGCAACTGGACGAAGGGCGGGGACCAAAGGGCGTAGAGGCTGAGACGATCGACGCCATCGATGCCGTGCGCGATATCGGCAACATCGGCGCACATATGGAGAAAGACATCAACTTAATCGTCGAGGTTGATCCAGGCGAAGCCCAAGCTCTCATCGAACTGATCGAGATGCTCTTCGATGAATGGTATGTGGCGCGTGACAAAAGGGAGAAAAGGCTCGCTTCGGTTCGTGCGATAGCCGCTGAGAAGAAGGCGGCTATCGAGGAGGGGAGATCTCAGCTAGCGCAGAAGGAGGCGCCAGCCAGCGCGGAGGACTAGATCTACGCTCGTCAGAGTTTCTGCCGCCGCTCTGCAAATCCCACCTCCGCCAACAGGGCGACCTGCTCACCCACAAGCTTTGTGAATTGGTATAGGCACTCCTCGTATTGGGTTTCCGCTCGTAGGAGTAGCCACGCCCTGTCTCTCACCTCATTGACTGTTGTTGGTTCAGAGTGCTTCGTCACGTCGAGGATCGTGGTCTTGTAGCGATCCAGGTGGTCAATGAGATCGCTGATCTCGTTTCCGGCCCCGTTATAGCGGTCGTCCGCCTCGTTGCTGCTCCGAGGCTGGCAAAGAACGCCCACGAGAGCCTCAGTCGCAGGATCGACGGCACTATGGAGTATGTTCAGCTCCTTCATTGTCATCAACTCTAATTTTTGGCGGTTGATTGAATGACTCTGAGCGGCGGTCTGCGCCTCCTCCTGAAGCCGAGCAAGCTTCTGTAGCGCTGTTTCGGCGTCTACAGTCGAGACTTCCTGCTCTGTCGGTATCATATTCGTGACTGCCATGGTCTAAATCCCTAAGAGCGCATGGGGCACTCCACCATTGCCATGACCATGGACACCTACGGGCACCTCTTTCCACGTGACGATGACGGCTCCGAATTGGCTGCTGCAGCCGACTTCGTGCTGGCTTGATGCAACATGAACGCAACATAGGAACCTGAACGCCCTATGTTGCAAGCCTTTCTCCATGATTTGTAATCAGGGGTCGCGAGTTGGAACCTTGCGGGGGGACCATCTTTTCCCATCAGATGTGATCCTCATCGAAGCTGCGAATGTCATCCGCCTGACGCGATGAAATCGGGATTGACGAAATCGTCCTGACCGACGCGGGCGGTCTTGCCATAGGTGAGAGCCGCCCCCTCCAGTGTCTTTACAAATCCTCCGGCGGCCCGCAGTACGGCATCGCCAGCGGCCGTGTCCCATTCCATGGTGCGGCCGAAGCGGGGATAAAGGTCCGCCGCTCCCTCTGCGACGAGGCAGAACTTGAGCGATGAGCCGAGCCGGCGAACCTGCGTGATCCCGTTTCGCTGCAGGTAGTCGATCGTTTGACAGGACTCGTGCGAGCGGCTTGAAAGAGCCAGGGGGCTAAGCGGCATCTTGCGGACGCAGATTGCGTGCTGCGCAACGACCCGAAAGTCGGCATCGACGTGGAGCCGCTTTGCACCTGCTCCGCTCCCGCAGTAGGCGACGGCTTGTGCTGGGGCGTAAACGAAGCCGAGCGTCGGTATTCCGTTCTGAATGAGGGCGATGTTGACGGTGAACTCCGACCGTTGCGCGATGAATTCCCGCGTTCCGTCCAGAGCGTCGACGAGGACAAAACGCGCGCCGATCTGCGGGATATTGCCTCTGGCAACTTCCTCTTCTGCGATCACCGGAAGGTCCGGCGCAATCTTCCAAAGGTGCTCGAGGATGATTCGCTCCGCCCGCTCATCCGCTTCCGTGACCGGGGAATGATCCGCCTTTTCCGCCACCGCCGGCTTCTGCTGGTAAAAATCCAGGATCGCACGCCCTGCGAGGAGGGCGGCCGTTTGGAATGCCTCAAGAAGATCCGCGTCGCTCATGCCGCCGCTGGTCACGCGGAAGATGGGGCATGGCGCACCAGGTGGGCCTGCGCAGCATAGAGGGCGACAGCAGCGGCATTCGACACATTCAAGGACTTGATAGCCCCCGGCATGTCGAGCCGTGCCAATGCCTTGACCGTCTCACGCGTTTTCTGTCGCAACCCCTTGCCTTCGGAGCCGAGGACAAGAGCAATCTTGTCTGCGGTGAACGTGCCTTCCAGCGGGGCGGGACCTTCCGAATCGAGGCCGATCGTCTGAAAGCCGAGTGCATGCAGTTCCTCGAGCGCATTGGCCAGATTGGTGATCTGGATGTAGGGGATCAGCTCCAATGCGCCTGAGGCTGACTTTGCCATCACGCCCGATTCCGTTGGGCTGTGTCGCTGTGTCGTGATCAGCGCGCCTGCGCCGAATGCCACTGCCGAACGCATGATGGCGCCGACGTTATGAGGATCGGTAACCTGGTCGAGCACCAGCAGCAGCGGGCTCTCCTTCAGGGCCTCCAGGCGCCGCACGGGCAGTGGACGCGTTTCGAGCATGACGCCCTGGTGAATGGCGTCTGGGCCGAGGATCTTGTCGATGTCCTGAGGCGAAACCAGTTCGATGGGGTAGGGCAGGGCTCCGGGTTCTGGAAGCTGCAGCTTCGCAAGGGCGTTCTGCGTCACCGAAAGCTTGATGATCTTGCGGTCTCGATTGTCGAGCGCCGCCCGCACCGTGTGGAGACCGTAAAGATAAACCTGATCCGGTTGCAGTTGCGGCGCCTTCCAGTCGCCCACCCTGTCGCGCTTTCGTCCCGAAGGCGTTGGGATTTCGCCCCGCTCCCGCCTGGCGTCGCGCACTGTTCGGCGAAGGGTGGCGTAGTGGCTGTCGCGGCCGGATTTGTCGTTGTTGTCGTTCTTGCTCATGCCGCCTTATACACTTGACGTGCGCGGCGGCCTAGTCGCGGCGGCCTTGGCTCTGCCGCTTACGCCGAAGATTTTTTTCGTGTTTTTGCGTCCATGGCCGTGTTGACAGACGGTCAAGGGGCGGTCATATACGCGGCGCAGATCGGGAGCCGACGGCTTCCAGTCTGAAGAGCTTGGTCTCGATCCTGACGGATAAACTGGAGGGATGCCCGAGTGGTTAAAGGGGACGGACTGTAAATCCGTTGGCTCAGCCTACGTTGGTTCAAATCCAACTCCCTCCACCATTCCGTCTGAGGATCGACCAATCCGCGGGTATAGCTCAATGGTAGAGCAGCAGCCTTCCAAGCTGAATACGCGGGTTCGATTCCCGCTACCCGCTCCAAGCTTCATGCACCGCGCATCCTCTTCTCAGCATCCGGTTGCATGTACTTGAATCCCACTGCCTGATATCCTGCGCCGCTAAGCTTGGCACTGGTAGATGCGCGGCGAGGGAGGCGCAGATGAGACTTTCATTTTTGCATCAGGTGCCGATGTGGCGGTGGCTCATGTCGGCCGTTGCGGCAGCGGTTTTGCTCGTCCCGGCGATTGCAATGCGGATCACTCCCGAAGTGCGATGGGGGTGGGAGGATTTTGCCTCCGCCGCAGTCCTCCTTGGGGGGGCCTGGCTTGCTCTGGAAGTCGCTCTCCGATTCGCAACCCAGCGCGCCACGCGTCTCGCGGGGTCTGCGGCGATCATGCTGGTGTTTCTGGCGGCGTGGGGGCTCCTTGCCGTAGGCTTTGATTAGGCCTGGGATCGGCAAGATGAGGGCCTTCACCATCTTTGGGCGGCTTTGGGATCGGGCGTGGCCAATTGCCGTCGCGCTCGCAATCCTTGCCGCGCCGGGCACTTCTGCCGCGCAGGAGCCGGTCACGGTTTTCGCGGCGGCGAGCTTGAAGAATGCCCTGGATGCCGCAAATGCCGCTTGGGCGGAAGAGAGCGGACACCCGGTCGTTGTTTCCTATGCCGCGAGTGCTGCGCTGGCAAAGCAGATCGAGGCCGGTGCGCCCGCAGATGTGTTCATCTCGGCTGATCTTGCGTGGATGGAATATCTGTCCGAGCATGAACTGGTCGATCGGGCAAGCATCGCGAACCTCCTCGGAAACCGGCTCGTACTGATTGGCCCCGCGGGAACACCACCCGTGGATATCGTAGAGGGCTTCCCTCTGGTAGGCATGCTTGGCGACGGCAAACTCGCGATGGCAGCGCCCGACTCGGTCCCGGCCGGGAGATATGCAAAGGCGGCTTTGGAAACGCTCGGGGTCTGGACGCGGGTGGAGCAAAGGATTGCGAGCGGGGAGAATGTGCGGGTCGCACTTCAATATGTCTCTCGGGGGGAGGCGCCCTATGGCATCGTTTACGAGACCGACGCACGCGCCGACCCCGCGGTCGCAGTCCTCGGCATCTTTCCCGAAGGAAGCCACCCGCAGATCATCTACCCCGCCGCAGTCTTGGCGGCTTCCGCCAACCCGGCGGCAGCGCCTTATCTTGAATACCTGACGTCGCCGGCCGCTCGACCCTACTTCGAGAACGAAGGATTCAAAGTATTGGCTGAAGACGACTAGCAGGCGGCTGAGATGCGGCGCCGGCCTGCATCAACCGCAGTGCTTCAATCAACAGAGCAAGTCGTATGGATTTCTTCGGCTGTAGCCGACGGAGTGTCGCCTTTGGCGGGAAGCTGCAGGGTGTCCTCGAGCCGCTCCGGTGTTCCGCATTTATGTCTTGCGCATCGTGAGCGAAAGCCTTAAACGGCCACACCAAACCCGCGCGCCGGGTCCACATCCATGTCCACAGGAAGCATTCAATGGCAAAGAGCAAGTTTGAGCGCAATAAGCCTCACGTCAACATCGGCACGATCGGTCACGTTGACCACGGCAAGACGTCTTTGACGGCGGCGATCACGAAGTACTTCGGCGAGTTCAAGGCGTACGACCAGATCGACGCAGCTCCTGAAGAAAAGGCGCGCGGCATCACCATTTCGACGGCACACGTCGAATACGAGACGCCGAACCGTCACTATGCCCACGTCGACTGCCCCGGCCACGCCGACTACGTCAAGAACATGATCACCGGTGCGGCCCAGATGGACGGCGCGATCCTGGTCTGCTCGGCCGCTGACGGCCCGATGCCGCAGACGCGCGAGCACATCCTGCTTGCTCGCCAGGTTGGCGTTCCGGCGATCGTGGTGTTCTTGAACAAGGTCGACCAGGTCGACGACGCCGAGCTTCTCGAGCTCGTCGAGCTTGAAGTGCGCGAACTTCTGTCGTCCTACGACTTCCCGGGCGACGACATTCCGGTTGTCAAGGGCTCGGCTCTTGCGGCTCTGGAAGATTCGGACAAGAAGATCGGCGAAGACGCGATCCGCGAACTGATGGCAGCCGTGGACGACTACATCCCGACGCCTGAGCGTCCGATCGACCAGCCGTTCCTGATGCCGATCGAAGACGTGTTCTCGATCTCTGGTCGTGGCACGGTTGTGACTGGTCGCGTCGAGCGCGGCATCGTCAAGGTTGGCGAGGAAGTCGAGATCGTCGGCATCCGCGACACGTCGAAGACGACCGTTACCGGCGTTGAAATGTTCCGCAAGCTGCTCGACCAGGGCCAGGCCGGCGACAACATCGGTGCCCTTGTTCGCGGTGTGGACCGCAACGGCGTCGAGCGTGGCCAGATCCTGTGCAAGCCCGGCACGGTCAAGCCGCACAAGAAGTTCAAGGCAGAAGCCTACATCCTGACGAAGGAAGAGGGCGGCCGTCACACGCCGTTCTTCACGAACTACCGTCCGCAGTTCTACTTCCGCACGACGGACGTGACGGGCATCGTGACGCTTCCGGAAGGCACCGAAATGGTCATGCCTGGCGACAACGTGACCGTTGATGTCGAGCTGATCGTTCCGATCGCGATGGAAGAAAAGCTGCGCTTCGCGATCCGCGAAGGCGGCCGCACCGTCGGCGCCGGCATCGTCGCCTCGATCATCGAGTAATCGATTTCTCCCCGTGAGGGAGATGGAAGCCCCGCCGGCAACGGCGGGGCTTTTACTCGTTTTACGGGGTCGTCGATTGATCGCAGCTTGATGTCCGTCGGCATTGTCTCTGGCCGGTGACGCGACTGCCGGAAGAAACTCTTCCCCTTGTTCATTTTTCCGCGAATAGTGCTTGTCATTGTCCGGCAACTTCAATATTAAGCCGCCTGTTCCGGCGGCGCATGCGCGGCGGGAATCTCGAAGGGGTATAGCTCAGTTGGTAGAGCGGCGGTCTCCAAAACCGCAGGTCGTCGGTTCAAGCCCGGCTGCCCCTGCCATTTCTCTTGTCGCGCGAAGCGAACGCAGCGACATCGAGGGCTTGGCGGTTGGCCATACGGCCGACCATTTCATGGGGCATTGATTTCCTCTTGTGAAAGCGGAAATGGATGTCTATGTAGGGCAAAACAGACACGCGGTGCGTGGGGCTGAACGAATTCAGCTTTACGTGCCGTAATGGCGTGGATATTGATGGCTTCCAAAACCAACCCAGTTCAGTTCTTCCAGCAGGTGCGCACGGAAGCGTCGAAGATCACCTGGCCGTCGCGTCGCGAGACGATGATTTCGACGGCCATGGTCCTGCTGATGGTCATTTTCGCAGCCCTGTTTTTCTTTGCCGCTGACCAGCTTATTGCCTGGCTGATGGGCCTTGTGCTGAACATCGGCAACTGATTTTGGAGATGAAGATGGCGGCGCGTTGGTACATCGTCCACGCATATTCGAACTTCGAAAAGAAGGTGGCGGAGGACATCGAGAACAAGGCTCGGCAGAAGGGTCTTGATCATCTGTTCGAAAAGATCCTTGTGCCGACGGAAAAGGTTGTCGAGGTTCGCCGTGGCCGCAAGGTTGATGCTGAGCGCAAGTTCTTTCCCGGCTACGTGCTGGTGCGCGCAAATCTGACGGACGAGGCTTACCACCTGATCAAGAACACCCCGAAGGTGACGGGTTTTCTGGGGTCCGACAGCAAGCCGGTACCGATTCCGGATTATGAGGCTGAGCGTATTCTCGGCCAGGTCCAGGAAGGCGTGGAGCGGCCGAAGTCCTCGATCAGCTTCGAGATCGGCGAACAGGTTCGGGTATCCGATGGTCCGTTCGCATCGTTCAACGGGACCGTGCAGGATGTTGACGAGGAGCGCTCGCGCCTCAAGGTCGAGGTTTCGATCTTCGGTCGGGCCACTCCGGTCGAGCTGGAGTACGGTCAGGTCGAAAAGGTCTGACCGGTAGGGGAGGATACTTCCCGAACGCGCGTGGGAGACGGTGGCCTGAAGCCGGGCCGGAACCGTTCGCACCACGCAACCGCAGCCGCCGGCGTAGCCGGCAGTCATTGGTCGGATATCCGGCCAGAGTAGAAAAGGCAGAGAGAAATGGCTAAGAAAGTTGCAGGCCAACTCAAGCTGCAGGTCAAGGCAGGGTCGGCTAATCCGTCTCCGCCGATTGGTCCCGCACTTGGTCAGCGTGGCATTAACATCATGGAATTCTGCAAGGCGTTCAATGCCGCCACGCAGGAAATGGAAAAGGGTATGCCGATTCCGGTCGTCATCACCTATTATCAGGACAAGTCCTTCAACTTCGTCATGAAGCAGCCGCCGGTTACATACTGGCTGAAGAAGGAAGCGAAGATTCAGTCCGGCTCCAAGACCCCGGGCAAGGGCGCAACCGCCGGCTCCATCACCAAGGCTCAGGTCCGCGCGATCGCTGAAGCCAAGATGAAGGATCTGAACGCGGCCGACGTCGAAGGCGCAATGCTGATGGTTGAGGGCTCCGCCCGCTCCATGGGCCTGGAAGTGGTAGGTTGATCATGGCCAAGGTAGCAAAGCGTATTCAGAAGATCCGCGAAGGCATCGATCCGACCAAACTGGTCGCTCTTTCCGACGCAATTTCGCTTGTCAAGGAACGGGCTGTCGCCAAGTTCGACGAGACCATCGAGATCGCCATGAACCTCGGCGTTGACCCGCGTCATGCCGACCAGATGGTCCGCGGCGTGGTGAACCTGCCGAACGGCACGGGCCGTGACGTTCGCGTTGCCGTCTTCGCGCGCGGTGCCAAGGCGGATGAAGCCAAGGCAGCCGGCGCAGACATCGTCGGCGCGGAAGACCTGCTGGAAATCGTCCAGGGCGGCAAGATCGACTTCGATCGTTGCATCGCGACCCCGGACATGATGCCGCTCGTCGGTCGCCTCGGTAAGGTTCTCGGCCCGCGTGGCATGATGCCGAACCCGAAGGTCGGCACGGTGACCATGGACGTCACGGGCGCCGTGAAGGCTTCCAAGGGCGGCGCTGTGGAGTTCCGCGTCGAGAAGGCTGGTATCGTTCACGCCGGCATCGGCAAGGCTTCCTTCGACGCCAAGGCGCTCGAAGAAAACATCAAGGCCTTCGCTGACGCCGTCGTCAAGGCAAAGCCGGCTGGTGCGAAGGGCAACTATGTCAAGCGCGTAGCGATCTCCTCGACCATGGGTCCGGGGGTCAAGATCGACCCGTCGAGCGTTTCGGCCTAGTGGCTTTCGGAGCCGTGCTCGGCTCCGACAAAAGAATTCCCGGTCCTTCGGGGCCGGGAATGTCCAGGGAAACCTGGATTTCCTGTCCGAGATTGCAGGTGGTTCACCCTTAATCACTTTGCCTGCATGAGACGGGTAAGAACGGATTTCATCGCGGACGTCATGTCCGGATGTTCGGTTCGAGCCTTGTGTGCCTTGTGCCTGGAGCCGCTTCGGCGACAGTGCGGGGGGACAGGATCCTCAAGCGTCGCTCGGGATCTTGATTTTGAGATCCCTTGGGGCAAAGGCAAACCGATGGGACCTGCAGGACTGCGGTCCCGTCAACTGGAGACAGACAGTGGAAAGAGCGGAAAAGCGCGAATTTGTCACGGAGCTGAACGAAGTCTTCAAGACTTCCGGTTCGGTTGTCGTGGCCCACTATGCTGGTGTCACAGTTGCGCAGATGAACGATTTTCGTTCAAAGATGCGCGCTGCTGGCGGCACCGTCAAAGTCGCGAAGAACCGTCTGGCCAAGATCGCTCTTCAGGGCACGGAGTCGGAAGGGATGTCGGACCTGTTCAAGGGTCAGACGCTCATCGCATACAGCGAAGATCCCATCACCGCTCCGAAGGTCGTCATGGATTTTGCCAAGGGCAACGACAAGGTCGTTGTTCTGGGTGGTTCCATGGGAGCAACCACGCTCAGCGCCGATGCAGTTAAGTCGCTTGCGACCCTGCCTTCGCTGGACGAGCTGCGCGCAAAGCTGCTGGGCATGATCCAGACGCCTGCAACGCGTATCGCTGGCGTTGTTCAGGCACCGGCAGCTCAGCTTGCTCGCGTGTTTGCGGCCTACGCAAAGAAGGACGAAGCCGCGTAAGGCGGTTTTTCGCTGTAGATATCAAACCAGTTCGAACCGAATACAAAAGGAACTAGTAAAATGGCTGATCTCGCAAAGATCGTTGAAGACCTCTCCTCGCTGACCGTTCTGGAAGCTGCTGAGCTTTCCAAGATGCTCGAAGAAAAGTGGGGCGTTTCTGCCGCTGCTCCGGTTGCTGCTGCTGCTGCTGGCGGTGGTGCTGCTCCGGCTGCTGCCGAAGAAGAAAAGACCGAGTTCGACGTTATCCTCACGGATGCCGGCGCCAACAAGATCAACGTCATCAAGGAAGTCCGCGGCATCACCGGCCTCGGCCTCAAGGAAGCCAAGGACCTCGTCGAAGGCGCTCCGAAGGCTGTCAAGGAAGGCGTTTCCAAGGCTGAAGCTGCTGACCTCAAGAAGAAGCTTGAGGACGCCGGCGCCAAGGTCGACGTTAAGTAATACCGGACTACGGCGGGAGAGGGCGAAGGTCCTCTCCCATCGTTCTTTCCGCAGAACGTTTTACCCAAAAGCCCATGAAACGGCTTTTGGGTAATGGGTTCTTCAAGAGGATGGTCTCCGCCCAGATCGTACGGCAATCCGGCCGCCGGTTTGGAAGTGAGACGAGATTTGAACCACCCATGTTCGACGGGATCGACTGGCCAGCGAGCCCCGTCTGTTGCAGGCCCGGATGCATTTTTGAAGGAGCGACGATGGCTCAGACCCTTTCGTTCAATGGTCGTAGGCGCGTACGCAAGTTTTTCGGTAAGATTCCAGAAGTCACAGAGATGCCGAACCTGATCGAGGTTCAGAAGGCATCTTATGATCAGTTCCTTATGGTGGAAGAGCCTGAAGGTGGTCGTCCGGACGAAGGTCTGAACGCCGTCTTTCGGTCGGTTTTCCCGATCACGGATTTCTCCGGCGCTTCGATGCTGGAATTCGTATCCTATGAGTTTGAGCCCCCGAAGTTCGACGTCGAGGAATGCCGTCAGCGCGACCTGACCTATGCGGCGCCCCTGAAGGTGACGCTGCGCCTCATCGTGTTCGATATCGACGAGGATACGGGTGCGAAGTCGATCAAGGACATCAAGGAACAGTCGGTCTACATGGGCGACATGCCTCTGATGACGGACAACGGGACGTTCATCGTGAACGGCACCGAACGCGTCATCGTATCCCAGATGCACCGCTCGCCGGGCGTCTTCTTCGACCATGACAAGGGCAAGAGCCATTCGTCCGGCAAGCTGTTGTTTGCTGCGCGCGTCATTCCGTATCGCGGATCTTGGCTCGACATCGAATTCGACGCCAAGGACATCGTCTACGCGCGCATCGACCGTCGCCGCAAGATCCCCGCGACGTCGCTGCTGATGGCGCTCGGCATGGACGGCGAAGAAATCCTGTCGACCTTCTATTCCAAGTCGAACTACGTCCGCGACGGCGAAGGCTGGCGCATCCCGTTCCAGCCGGAAACGCTGAAGGGCGCCAAGGCACTGTCTGACATGGTCGACGCCGATACCGGCGAAGTGGTCGTGGAAGCCGGCAAGAAGCTGACCCCCCGTCTCCTCCGTCAGTTGAGCGACAAGGGCTTGAAGGCTCTCAAGGCGTCGAACGACGATCTTTACGGCAACTATCTCGCCGAAGACATCGTCAACTTCGAGACCGGGGAGATCTATCTGGAAGCCGGCGACGAGCTCGACGAGAAGACTCTTCCCGTCATCCTGAATGCCGGATTTGACGAAATCCCCGTTCTTGGCATCGACCACATCAATGTCGGCGCCTACATCCGCAACACGCTTGCGGCTGACAAGAACGAGAACCGCCAGGACGCGCTGTTCGACATATACCGCGTCATGCGTCCGGGTGAGCCGCCGACCATGGATTCGGCCGAAGCCATGTTCAACTCGCTGTTCTTCGATGCAGAGCGCTACGACCTCTCTGCCGTTGGCCGCGTGAAGATGAACATGCGTCTGGACCTAGACGCTCCGGATACCGTTCGCACGCTGCGCAAGGAAGACATCCTGGCCGTGGTCAAGATGCTGGTCGAGCTGCGCGACGGCAAGGGCGAAATCGACGACATCGACAACCTCGGCAACCGCCGTGTTCGTTCTGTCGGTGAGCTGATGGAGAACCAGTATCGCCTGGGTCTCCTTCGCATGGAGCGCGCCATCAAGGAGCGCATGTCGTCGATCGAAATCGACACGGTCATGCCGCAGGACCTGATCAACGCAAAGCCGGCAGCAGCAGCCGTTCGCGAATTCTTCGGCTCCTCACAGCTGTCGCAGTTCATGGACCAGGTGAACCCGCTGTCGGAGATCACCCACAAGCGCCGTCTTTCGGCTCTCGGCCCGGGTGGTTTGACCCGCGAGCGTGCAGGCTTCGAAGTCCGTGACGTTCACCCGACCCACTATGGCCGCATCTGCCCGATCGAAACGCCGGAAGGCCCCAACATCGGTCTGATCAACTCGCTTGCGACCTTCGCCCGCGTCAACAAGTACGGCTTTATCGAATCCCCGTACCGCAAGATCGTGGACGGCAAGGTCACGAAGGAGGTCGTCTACCTGTCCGCCATGGAAGAGGCGAAGTACTACGTCGCCCAGGCGAACTCGGAACTTACCGAAGATGGCCAGTTCGCCGAGGAGTTCGTTGTTTGCCGTCATGCCGGCGAAGTCATGCTGTCACCGCGCGACACCATCAACCTGATGGACGTTTCGCCCAAGCAGCTGGTTTCGGTCGCAGCAGCGCTCATCCCGTTCCTGGAAAACGACGACGCCAACCGCGCCCTCATGGGGTCCAACATGCAGCGTCAGGCCGTGCCGCTGGTACGCGCTGAAGCGCCGTTCGTCGGTACCGGCATGGAGCCGGTCGTCGCGCGTGACTCCGGTGCAGCTATCGCCGCTCGCCGTAGCGGTGTGGTCGACCAGGTCGATGCGACGCGTATCGTTATCCGTGCAACGGAAGATCTCGAATCCGGCAAGTCCGGCGTCGATATCTACCGCCTGCAGAAGTTCCAGCGTTCCAACCAGAACACCTGCGTCAATCAGCGCCCGCTGGTCGCGGTCGGAGACGTTCTGAACAAGGGCGACATCATCGCGGACGGTCCGTCGACCGACCTCGGCGACCTTGCTCTCGGCCGCAATGCGCTCGTCGCGTTCATGCCCTGGAACGGTTACAACTACGAAGACTCGATCCTGCTCTCCGAGCGCATCGTGTCCGACGACGTCTTCACCTCCATCCACATCGAAGAATTCGAAGTGATGGCGCGTGACACCAAGCTTGGTCCGGAAGAAATCACGCGTGATATTCCGAACGTTTCGGAAGAAGCGCTGAAGAACCTCGACGAAGCGGGTATCGTCTACATCGGTGCGGAAGTGACCCCTGGCGACATTCTCGTCGGTAAGATCACGCCGAAGGGCGAAAGCCCGATGACGCCGGAAGAAAAGCTTCTGCGCGCCATCTTCGGCGAAAAGGCGTCGGACGTTCGCGATACGTCCATGCGCATGCCTCCCGGCACCTTCGGCACAGTGGTCGAAGTGCGCGTCTTCAACCGCCACGGCGTTGAAAAGGACGAGCGCGCGATGGCGATCGAGCGCGAGGAAATCGAAAGCCTCGCCAAGGACCGCGACGACGAACAGGCGATTCTCGACCGCAACGTCTACGGTCGTCTGACGGAGATGCTGCGGGGCCAGAAGTCGGTCGCCGGTCCAAAGGGCTTCAAGAAGGGCGGCGAGCTCACGAACGCCGTGATCTCGGAATACCCGAGGTCGCAGTGGTGGATGTTTGCGGTCGAGGACGAAAAGGTCCAGGCGGAGATCGAAGCCCTGCGGGCCCAGTACGACGAATCCAAGTCGCGCCTTGAACAGCGCTTCATGGACAAGGTCGAGAAGGTCCAGCGCGGTGACGAAATGCCTCCGGGCGTCATGAAGATGGTCAAGGTCTTCGTTGCTGTGAAGCGCAAGATCCAGCCAGGCGACAAGATGGCCGGTCGTCACGGCAACAAGGGCGTCGTGTCGCGTATCGTTCCGGTCGAGGACATGCCGTTCCTCGAAGACGGCACGCACGTCGACATCGTCCTGAACCCGCTCGGCGTGCCCTCGCGCATGAATGTCGGCCAGATCCTCGAGACGCACCTGGCCTGGGCTTGCGCCGGCATGGGCAAGCGCATCGGCGAGATGCTTGAGGAGTACAAGAAGTCGAACGACATCACGGACTTGAAGCGTGAGCTGAGGGAAACCTACGCCAGCGTGGCGAACGATGAGGTCGCAAGCTTCGACGACGAATCTCTTGTTCGTCTCGCCGAGCAGTCCAAGCGCGGTGTATCAATTGCGACGCCGGTCTTTGACGGCGCGCACGAGCCGGATGTTGCGGCGATGCTGAAGAAGGCAGGGCTCCATGAGTCCGGTCAGTCGGTGCTCTACGATGGCCGGACTGGCGAAGCCTTCGACCGCAAGGTGACCGTTGGCTACATGTACATGATCAAGTTGAACCACCTCGTGGACGACAAGATCCATGCCCGTTCGATCGGCCCGTACTCGCTCGTCACCCAGCAGCCGCTTGGTGGCAAGGCGCAGTTCGGTGGCCAGCGCTTCGGCGAAATGGAGGTTTGGGCCCTGGAAGCCTATGGTGCCGCCTACACGCTGCAGGAAATGCTGACTGTGAAGTCGGACGACGTGGCAGGCCGTACCAAAGTCTACGAGGCGATCGTCCGCGGCGACGACACCTTCGAGGCTGGCATTCCGGAGAGCTTCAACGTTCTCGTCAAGGAAATGCGCTCGCTGGGTCTGTCGGTGGAGCTTGAAAACTCCAAGCTCGACGAAGCAGCCGCAGTGCTGCCGGACGCAGCCGAATAATCTCCGACAAGGCGCGCGCTGACAGCCAGCGCGCGCCATCCTCCGCCCGACCGCCAGGAAGGGCAGGGGAAGTTTCGCCGCATTTCGCGGCTAAGACCGTTTTTGAGCGTCGGATCCGCCTTCCCGGGAATGGGCGGATCACGATCGCAAGCTGAGGGCTCAGGCCCCATAAGGAGATAGGCATGAACCAAGAGGTCATGAATCTTTTCAACCCGCAGGTGCCGGCACAGCACTTCGATTCTATCCGTATCTCGATCGCGAGCCCCGAGAAGATTCTCTCCTGGTCCTACGGTGAAATTAAAAAGCCGGAGACCATCAACTACCGTACGTTCAAGCCGGAACGCGACGGCCTCTTCTGCGCGCGCATCTTTGGCCCGATCAAGGACTACGAGTGCCTGTGCGGCAAGTACAAGCGCATGAAGTACAAGGGCATCATCTGCGAAAAGTGCGGCGTCGAAGTCACGCTGTCGCGCGTTCGCCGCGAGCGCATGGGCCACATCGAACTCGCAGCCCCGGTCGCCCACATCTGGTTCCTGAAGTCGCTTCCGTCGCGCATCTCGACGCTCCTCGACATGACGCTGAAGGATGTCGAGCGGGTTCTCTATTTCGAGAACTACATCGTGACGGAGCCGGGCCTGACGTCGCTCAAGGAGAACCAGCTTCTTTCCGAAGAAGAGTACATGATCGCCGTCGACGAGTTCGGCGAAGATCAGTTCACTGCGATGATCGGTGCTGAAGCGATCTACGAGATGCTCGCGTCGATGAACCTCGACAAGATCGCCGGCGACCTGCGCGCCGAGCTTGCCGAGACGACGTCTGATCTGAAGCAGAAGAAGCTGATGAAGCGGCTGAAGATCGTCGAGAACTTCATCGAATCCGGCAACCGCCCCGAATGGATGATCATGAAGGTCGTGCCCGTGATCCCGCCGGACCTGCGTCCGCTGGTTCCACTGGATGGCGGCCGCTTCGCGACGTCTGACCTGAACGATCTCTATCGTCGCGTCATCAACCGTAACAACCGTCTGAAGCGCCTGATCGAACTGCGCGCCCCGGGCATCATCATCCGCAACGAAAAGCGCATGCTGCAGGAATCTGTGGACGCGCTGTTCGACAACGGCCGTCGTGGCCGCGTCATCACCGGCGCCAACAAGCGTCCGCTGAAGTCGCTGTCCGACATGCTGAAGGGCAAACAGGGCCGCTTCCGCCAGAACCTTCTCGGCAAGCGCGTCGACTATTCCGGCCGTTCGGTCATCGTGACCGGTCCGGAATTGAAGCTGCACCAGTGCGGCCTGCCGAAGAAGATGGCGCTCGAGCTTTTCAAGCCGTTCATCTACGCCCGCCTCGACGCCAAGGGTTACTCCTCGACCGTCAAGCAGGCCAAGAAGCTGGTCGAGAAGGAAAAGCCGGAAGTCTGGGATATCCTCGACGAGGTGATCCGGGAGCATCCGGTTCTCCTGAACCGTGCGCCGACGCTGCACCGCCTGGGCATCCAGGCCTTTGAACCGATCCTGGTCGAAGGCAAGGCTATCCAGTTGCACCCGCTCGTCTGCACGGCCTTCAACGCCGACTTCGACGGCGACCAGATGGCCGTTCACGTGCCGCTGTCGCTCGAAGCCCAGCTGGAAGCGCGCGTGCTGATGATGTCGACGAACAACATCCTGCATCCAGCCAACGGCGCGCCGATCATCGTTCCGTCGCAGGACATGGTTCTCGGTCTCTACTACCTGTCGATCCAGAACCAGAACGAGCCGGGCGAAGGCATGGTCTTCTCGGACATGGGCGAACTGCATCATGCTCTGGAAAACAAGGTCGTCACCCTGCACGCCAAGATCAAGGGCCGTTTCAAGACGGTCGATTCCGAAGGTAAGCCGGTTTCGAAGATCTATGAGACCACGCCCGGCCGTATGATCATCGGCGAACTTCTGCCGAAGAACGTCAACGTGCCGTTCGACATCTGCAACCAGGAAATGACCAAGAAGAACATCTCCAAGATGATTGACACGGTCTACCGTCACTGCGGCCAGAAGGACACGGTGATCTTCTGCGACCGGATCATGCAGCTTGGCTTCACCAATGCCTGCAAGGCCGGGATCTCCTTCGGCAAGGACGACATGATCATTCCGGAAACTAAGGCGAAGATCGTCGGTGACACGGAATCCTTGGTCAAGGAATACGAGCAGCAGTACAACGACGGCCTGATCACTCAGGGCGAGAAGTACAACAAGGTCGTCGATGCCTGGGGCAAGGCCACCGAAAAGGTCGCCGAGGACATGATGGCCCGTATTAAGGCTGTCGAGTTCGATCCGGAAACCGGTCGTCAGAAGCAGATGAACGCGATCTACATGATGTCCCACTCGGGTGCGCGTGGTTCACCGAACCAGATGCGTCAGCTGGGCGGCATGCGCGGCCTCATGGCCAAGCCGTCGGGGGAGATCATCGAGACGCCGATCATCTCGAACTTCAAGGAAGGCTTGACCGTGAACGAGTACTTCAACTCGACTCACGGTGCCCGTAAGGGTCTCGCAGACACCGCTCTGAAGACCGCGAACTCCGGTTACCTGACCCGTCGTCTCGTCGACGTGGCGCAGGATTGCATCGTCAACATGGTCGATTGCGGCACCGAGAAGGGCCTCACGATGACGGCTATCGTTGATGCCGGACAGGTCGTGGCCTCGCTGGGTGCGCGTATCCTTGGACGTACGGCACTGGACGACATCGATCATCCGGTGACCGGCGAGCGCATTGTTGATGCTGGCAAGATGATTCTCGAGCCCGATGTCATCGAGATCGAGAAGGCTGGCATTCAGTCGATCCGGATCCGCTCGGCACTGACCTGCGAAGTTCAGACGGGTGTATGCTCGGTCTGCTACGGTCGTGACCTTGCACGTGGTACTCCGGTCAACATGGGCGAAGCCGTCGGCGTCATTGCGGCGCAGTCGATCGGGGAGCCTGGTACGCAGCTCACCATGCGCACGTTCCACCTTGGTGGCACGGCGACCGTGGTGGACCAGTCGTTCCTGGAAGCGTCCTACGAGGGCACCGTACAGGTGAAGAACCGCAACATGCTGCGCAACTCTGAGGGCGTTCTCGTCGCGATGGGCCGCAACATGGCGATCGCGATCCTGGACGAACGGGGCGTTGAGCGGTCATCTCAGCGTGTGGCCTACGGCTCCAAGCTGTTTGTTGACGATGGTGACAAGGTCAAGCGCGGTCAGCGGCTTGCCGAGTGGGATCCCTACACCCGCCCGATGATGACGGAAGTCGAAGGTACCGTTCAGTTCGAAGACGTTGTCGACTCGATCTCGGTCTCGGAATCGACGGATGAATCCACCGGCATCACCAAGCGTCAGGTCATCGACTGGCGTTCGACGCCGCGTGGTACGGACCTGAAGCCTGCCATCGTGATCAAGGATGCTTCCGGCGCCATCATGAAGCTCGCCCGTGGTGGCGAAGCACGCTTCATGCTGTCGGTGGACGCGATCCTCTCGGTGGAGCCTGGCCAAAAGGTCAGCCAGGGTGACGTCCTTGCGCGTGTTCCATTGGAAAGCGCCAAGACCAAGGACATCACCGGTGGTCTGCCGCGCGTGGCTGAACTGTTCGAAGCGCGTCGCCCGAAGGATCATGCGATCATCGCGGAGATCGATGGTACGATCCGCATGGGCCGCGACTACAAGAACAAGCGTCGCGTCATGATCGAGCCAGCTGAAGATGGTGTCGAGCCGGTCGAGTACCTGATCCCGAAGGGCAAGCCTTTCCACCTCCAGGAAGGCGACTACATCGAGAAGGGCGACTACATCCTCGATGGCAATCCTGCGCCGCACGACATCCTGGCGATCAAGGGCGTGGAAGCTCTGGCTTCTTACCTCGTCAACGAGATCCAGGAAGTCTATCGACTGCAGGGCGTTGTCATCAACGACAAGCACATCGAGGTAATTGTCCGGCAGATGCTGCAGAAGGTGGAAATCACCGACTCGGGCGACAGCCAGTACATCGTAGGCGACAACGTCGATCGGATCGAACTGGATGATCTGAACGAGACCTTGATCGAGGAAGGCAAGCGCCCGGCATCGGGTGAACCGGTTCTCCTCGGCATCACCAAGGCTTCGCTGCAGACGCCGTCCTTCATCTCTGCTGCATCCTTCCAGGAGACCACCAAGGTTCTCACGGAAGCTGCAATCGCCGGTAAGACGGACACGCTGCAGGGTCTGAAGGAAAACGTCATCGTCGGCCGCCTGATCCCGGCTGGTACCGGTGGTACCATGACGCAGATCCGCCGCATCGCCACGTCGCGCGACGAGATGATTCTCGACGAGCGTCGCAAGAGCTCAGGTGCATCGGCTGCAACGCCGATGCTGCAGGAACTCTCCGGTGAGAACACGCCAGCTGAGTGAGCTGCGGAAAAGAGGCTAAACCGCCCTAGGCATAGCCACGGAAAGAATGAAGCGCCCGGTGCAGTCCGGGCGCTTTTGTCATTTGGTTTTGCTAATATATTGACCTCACTCAAGGCGCATTGTTTTGACGCCTTTAGATTGACTCTGTTCACAACGAACGGAGGACAAAATGAGAAACCTGTTGTCGTCGGTAGCCGTCAGCGTCCTGCTGGCGACGGCGGCCATCGCGGCGGAGCCGGTACCGGCCGACCTGCGCGAAACTGCACAAGAAATCTTCAAGCCACTGCCTTCGACCATCCCTTCGGTGAGGGACAACAAGATCACGCCGGAGAAGATCGCGCTCGGCAAGGCGCTCTTCTTCGATCCTCGTGTCTCCGCGTCCGGCGTCTTTTCCTGCAATTCGTGCCACAACCTGGGGACCGGGGGCGATGACAACCTCGAGACCTCCATCGGGCATGGGTGGCAGAAGGGGCGGCGCAATTCGCCAACCGTCTTCAATTTGGTTTTCAATGTCGCCCAGTTCTGGGATGGGCGGGCCGAGGATTTGAAGGCGCAGGCCAAGGGGCCGGTTCAGGCGGGTGTCGAGATGGCCAACACGCCGGATAACGTCGTCGCTGCATTGAAGTCGATGCCTGACTACGTCACCTGGTTCAAGGCAGCGTTCCCAGACGAGGCCGATCCTGTGACTTTCGATAATTTCGCTAAGGCCATCGAAGCGTTCGAGGCAACCTTGGTCACCCCGGCGCCGTTCGACGCCTTCCTCAATGGCGATGACGGTGCCCTGACGACGGAGGCCAAGCAGGGCCTTGCGCTCTTCATGGACAAGGGTTGCGCATCCTGCCATGCAGGCATCAATGTCGGCGGCGAAGGCTACTACCCGTTCGGATTTTGAAAAGCCGGGGGCAGACGTGCTGCCGGAAAACGACAAGGGGCGTTTTGCGGTAACGAACACCGCCGACGACTCCTACGTCTTCCGCGCCGCGCCGCTTCGCAACATCGCTCTTACGGCCCCCTACTTTCATTCCGGCAAGGTCTGGGACTTGAAGCAAGCGGTGGCGGTCATGGGAACCGCGCAGCTGGGAGAAGAACTGCGGGGAGAGGAAGTCGACCTGATCGTTGCGTTCTTGAACTCGCTGACGGGCAAGATGCCAGAGGTAGCCTATCCGGTTCTGCCAGCCGAAACGGCGGAGACGCCTCGCCCCATCAGCGTCATTCCGACGTCAAAGTAAGCCGCACCTTGTATCTGGCCCGCAACAGCCTCCGCCGGTGATTCCGGCGGAGATGCTACGCATTCACTGGTCGAACCGGATTATTGCGACTTCGCCTTCGAGCGCACCCTGATAAGCTGAAGCATGCGGTTCTTCCACCGGTTCCTCTTGCAAGACACCGATCTGATCGAGTTCCGCCTCCAGGAAACCTTCCTCCGACAGGGCGTTAAGCGCCTCCCGCACGGCCGAATCGTCGTCCGGGGCCCGCAGCATGATGTGCAAGTCGATGCCATCACCGCCCTTCACCTCATAGGCCTTGCCAATAATGATGAAAATCATTGGCCCCTCGAGGTTGTTATCGTTATCGGGGTTGCTGACCATTCGGATCTCCATGGATGGATTGGGGGCTCGTCCGAGTCCCAGGGGAGGGGACGTTAGACGCAATCCCTCGCCTAGGGAAATCGCTTAATCAATTTCCGGCGGGACATTGCGCCGTCACGCATGAGTTCTTAAGTTTATGTCTCCAGCGCCGACCTGGAAGGGCAAGAACCCATTATTTTCGGGCCTGGACTTGACGACAAGGGGGTAAAACAGTAAACGCCCCACCATCGGAAGCGATGTGAGGCTCGTCCGTCCGGAACGACTCGTCCCGGAATTGACCTCAAACAAGGTTCCAGACGCACGTATAAGACACGAATGCTGCACGCATGACGCATGAAGAATGCGTCCTCTGCCTCTTGTGGTCCATCCAAGCGGATTGGGCCACGTTTTGCGCATGAGGACTATGGGTGTGTCGCCGCCGGCAACGGCATTCGATTGGCCCGAAAGGGTTTGGAAGAAGATTTTGCAAGGGATGGTTATATGCCTACCGTAAACCAGCTGATCCGCAAGCCTCGTCAGGCACAGGTAAAGCGCAATAAGGTTCCTGCCCTGCAGGAAAATCCGCAGAAGCGTGGCGTTTGCACCCGCGTCTACACCACGACACCGAAGAAGCCGAACTCGGCTCTGCGTAAGGTTGCCAAGATTCGTCTTACCAATGGCTTCGAAGTCATCGGCTATATCCCGGGTGAAGGCCACAACCTGCAGGAACACTCTGTCGTCATGATCCGTGGCGGCCGCGTAAAGGACTTGCCGGGCGTTCGTTACCACATCATCCGCGGCGTTCTCGACACCCAGGGTGTCAAGAACCGCAAGCAGCGCCGTTCGAAGTACGGTGCGAAGCGTCCGAAGTAAGCTTCGGCTCTTCATTCATCAGATACCGGCGCTGCGCGAGGTTCTCCGCGTGATAAAGCGTCCCTAACCGTTGAGAGACAAATAGTATGTCCCGTCGCCACAGTGCAGAAAAGCGTGAGATCAACCCGGACCCGAAGTTCGGCGATCTCGTCGTCACCAAGTTCATGAACGCCATCATGCTTCACGGCAAGAAGTCTGTCGCTGAAAGCATCGTTTACGGTGCCTTCGACTCCGTGCAGGGCAAGGCAAAGCAGGAGCCCCTGGCAATCTTCCACCAGGCCCTCGACAACGTTGCCCCGCATGTTGAAGTCCGCTCGCGCCGTGTCGGTGGCGCGACCTACCAGGTGCCGGTCGATGTCCGTCCGGAGCGCCGTCAGGCTCTCGCGATCCGTTGGTTGATCGCGGCTGCCCGCAAGCGCAACGAAACGACGATGGTCGATCGCCTCTCGGGCGAACTCATGGATGCTGCCAACAACCGTGGCAGTGCCGTCAAGAAGCGCGAAGACACGCACAAGATGGCCGACGCCAACCGGGCATTTTCTCACTACCGTTGGTAATCGTCATCCGATCGAATTCCGAAAGGCAGTCCTATGGCTCGCGAATATAAAATCGAAGACTACCGAAATTTCGGTATCATGGCGCACATCGACGCCGGCAAGACCACGACCACCGAGCGTATTCTGTACTACACCGGTAAGTCGCACAAGATCGGTGAAGTCCACGACGGCGCGGCCACGATGGACTGGATGGAGCAAGAGCAGGAGCGTGGCATCACGATCACCTCGGCTGCTACCACGACCTTCTGGAAGGGTCGCGATGGCAAGATGCGCCGCTTCAACATCATCGACACCCCCGGCCACGTTGACTTCACCATCGAAGTCGAGCGTTCGCTGCGCGTCCTCGATGGCGCCATCGCGCTGCTCGACGCCAACGCCGGTGTAGAGCCGCAGACGGAAACCGTTTGGCGCCAGGCCGAGAAGTATCATGTTCCGCGCATGATCTTCTGCAACAAGATGGACAAGACGGGCGCTGACTTCTACCGCTCGGTCGAGATGATCAAGACCCGTCTCGGCGCGACTGCCGTTGTCATGCAACTGCCGATTGGCGCCGAAGCCGACTTCAAGGGCGTCGTTGACCTGATCGAGATGAACGCGCTGGTATGGCGTGATGAATCCCTTGGCGCTGCCTGGGACGTTGTCGAGATCCCGGACGACCTGAAGGAAAAGGCCGAAGAATATCGCGAAAAGCTGATCGAGACGGTTGTCGAGATCGACGAAGAAGCGATGGAAGCCTATCTGAACGGCGACATGCCGGACAACGACAAGATCCGCGAACTCGTTCGCCGCGGCACTATCGACGTCAAGTTCCACCCGATGTTCTGCGGTACCGCCTTCAAGAACAAGGGCGTTCAGCCGCTGCTCGACGCTGTTGTCGATTACCTGCCGTCGCCGCTCGACATCCCTGCGATCAAGGGCATCGACGTCAAGACGGAAGGCGAAATTGAGCGTCATCCTGACGACAATGAGCCGCTCTCGATGCTGGCGTTCAAGATCATGAACGACCCCTTCGTTGGTTCGCTGACGTTTTGCCGCATCTACTCCGGCAAGCTCGAAAAGGGCTCGTCGGTGATGAACACGGTCAAGGAAAAGCGCGAGCGCGTCGGCCGCATGTTGCAGATGCACTCCAACAGCCGTGAGGACATCGAAGAAGCTTTCGCGGGCGACATCGTTGCTCTGGCTGGCCTCAAGGAATCGACCACGGGCGACACGCTTTGCGACCCGCTGAACCAGGTTATCCTCGAGCGCATGGAGTTCCCGGAGCCGGTCATCCAGATCGCAATCGAGCCGAAGACCAAGGGCGACCAGGAAAAGATGGGCCTCGCGCTCAACCGTCTGGCTGCTGAGGATCCGTCCTTCCGCGTCAAGACCGACACGGAATCGGGTCAGACGATCATCGCCGGCATGGGTGAGCTCCACCTCGACATCATCGTTGACCGCATGCGTCGCGAGTTCAAGGTCGAGGCGACCGTTGGTGCGCCACAGGTTGCTTATCGCGAGACCATCACGCGTCAGCACGAAGAAGATTACACGCACAAGAAGCAGTCCGGTGGTACCGGGCAATTTGCGCGCGTCAAGATCATCTTCGAACCGAACCCGGACGGCGAAGACTTCATGTTCGAGTCCAAGATCGTCGGCGGTGCTGTTCCGAAAGAATACATCCCGGGCGTTCAGAAGGGTATCGAGAGCGTTCTGTCTTCCGGTCCGCTGGCTGGCTTCCCGATGCTGGGCGTCAAGGCGACCCTCGTCGATGGCGCCTTCCACGATGTCGACTCGTCGGTTCTGGCATTCGAAATCGCTTCGCGTGCCTGCTTCCGCGAAGCAGCCAAGAAGGCTGGCGCGCAGCTCCTCGAGCCGATGATGAAGGTCGAAGTCGTGACGCCGGAAGATTATGTCGGTGACGTCATCGGCGACCTGAACTCTCGTCGCGGTCAGATCCAGGGCCAGGAAAGCCGCGGCATCGCCGTGGTGATCAACGCCCACGTACCGCTGGCGAACATGTTCAAGTACGTCGACAACCTGCGCTCCATGAGCCAAGGCCGCGCCCAGTACTCGATGGTCTTTGACCATTACGCGCCGGTGCCGAGCAACGTCGCACAGGAAATCCAGGCAAAGTATTCCGGTCAGAAGTGACCGGAATACCCCTCTGAACCCATAGGAAATTCTCCCGCAAGGGGAAAAAGAACGGAGAGCCGGAAATGGCAAAGAGCAAGTTTGAGCGCAATAAGCCTCACGTCAACATCGGCACGATCGGTCACGTTGACCACGGCAAGACGTCTTTGACGGCGGCGATCACGAAGTACTTCGGCGAGTTCAAGGCGTACGACCAGATCGACGCAGCTCCTGAAGAAAAGGCGCGCGGCATCACCATTTCGACGGCACACGTCGAATACGAGACGCCGAACCGTCACTATGCCCACGTCGACTGCCCCGGCCACGCCGACTACGTCAAGAACATGATCACCGGTGCGGCCCAGATGGACGGCGCGATCCTGGTCTGCTCGGCCGCTGACGGCCCGATGCCGCAGACGCGCGAGCACATCCTGCTTGCTCGCCAGGTTGGCGTTCCGGCGATCGTGGTGTTCTTGAACAAGGTCGACCAGGTCGACGACGCCGAGCTTCTCGAGCTCGTCGAGCTTGAAGTGCGCGAACTTCTGTCGTCCTACGACTTCCCGGGCGACGACATTCCGGTTGTCAAGGGCTCGGCTCTTGCGGCTCTGGAAGATTCGGACAAGAAGATCGGCGAAGACGCGATCCGCGAACTGATGGCAGCCGTGGACGACTACATCCCGACGCCTGAGCGTCCGATCGACCAGCCGTTCCTGATGCCGATCGAAGACGTGTTCTCGATCTCTGGTCGTGGCACGGTTGTGACTGGTCGCGTCGAGCGCGGCATCGTCAAGGTTGGCGAGGAAGTCGAGATCGTCGGCATCCGCGACACGTCGAAGACGACCGTTACCGGCGTTGAAATGTTCCGCAAGCTGCTCGACCAGGGCCAGGCCGGCGACAACATCGGTGCCCTTGTTCGCGGTGTGGACCGCAACGGCGTCGAGCGTGGCCAGATCCTGTGCAAGCCCGGCACGGTCAAGCCGCACAAGAAGTTCAAGGCAGAAGCCTACATCCTGACGAAGGAAGAGGGCGGCCGTCACACGCCGTTCTTCACGAACTACCGTCCGCAGTTCTACTTCCGCACGACGGACGTGACGGGCATCGTGACGCTTCCGGAAGGCACCGAAATGGTCATGCCTGGCGACAACGTGACCGTTGATGTCGAGCTGATCGTTCCGATCGCGATGGAAGAAAAGCTGCGCTTCGCGATCCGCGAAGGCGGCCGCACCGTCGGCGCCGGCATCGTCGCCTCGATCATCGAGTAATCTGATTTGCCAAAGGCGCAGAGCTGCTCTGCGCCTTTGGTGGCAGAATCTTTAAGCAAGACGCCGGTGGCGGGCTTGCTTATGACGCAAAAATGTAGCAAATGGCGCGCAAGCGCGATTTGCCCCTGCTTCGATTGGGGCAGGGCACTGCAATCAACAATAAGGTGGGTCGCAAGACCCGAAGACTGGAAGGGATGCCGCTCCCCGGCGTTCCCTTCGCTCTTTGAAACCGGTGGTCCGCCTTAGGAAAAAGAACAACCCGTGCCCTTTGCCAGGCACGCGGGAATAGACAACAAGGATAACGTCGAATGAACGGCCAAAATATCCGCATTCGCCTGAAGGCGTTCGATCACCGCATTCTCGACGCGTCTACGCGTGAGATCGTGTCGACGGCGAAGCGCACCGGAGCTAGTGTCCGGGGCCCCGTTCCGCTTCCGACCCGAATCGAGAAGTTTACGGTTAACCGGTCCCCCCACATCGACAAGAAGAGCCGCGAGCAGTTCGAGATGCGCACCCATAAGCGCCTTCTCGACATCGTTGACCCGACACCTCAGACAGTGGACGCGCTGATGAAGCTCGATCTCGCTGCTGGTGTCGATGTTGAGATCAAGCTCTGAGACTTCTGGTCTCGAGCTGAGTGAGAAGGATTGAACCGATGCGTTCGGGTGTAATTGCACAGAAAGTGGGAATGACCCGCGTCTATAATGACGCCGGCGAGCATATCCCGGTGACGGTACTGCGGCTGGAAAACTGCCAGGTCGTTGCTCATCGCACCAAGGAAAAGAACGGCTACACGGCTATTCAGCTGGGTTCCGGAAACGCCAAGGTAAAGAACACGACGAAGGCTCTGCGCGGTCATTTCGCCGTTGCTGAAGTCGAGCCGAAGGCGAAGCTCGTTGAGTTTCGCGTTTCGGAAGACCAGTTGATCGATGTCGGTACCGAGTTGAAGGCTTCGCATTTCGAAGCTGGACAGCTCGTGGACGTAACCGGTACCTCGATCGGTAAGGGTTTTGCCGGCGCCATGAAGCGCCACAACTTCGGTGGTCTGCGTGCCACGCACGGTGTGTCCGTTTCGCACCGTTCGCACGGCTCGACCGGTTCCAACCAGGATCCGGGTAAGGTCTGGAAGGGCAAGCGCATGGCTGGTCACATGGGCCAGACGCGCGTCACGACCCAGAACCTCGAAGTCGTTTCGACCGACGAAGGCCGCGGCCTGATCCTCGTCAAGGGTGCCGTCCCCGGCTCCAAGGGCGCGTGGATCGTGGTTCGTGACGCCATCAAGTCGGCTGCGAAGTAAGGGAGCCAAGCAAATGGAATTCAACGTCAAGACCCTTGAGGGCAAAGACGCTGGCAAGGTCTCCCTTTCGGATGAGATCTTCGGCCTCGACCCTCGCGAAGATATCATCGCCCGCATGGTTCGTTGGCAGCTTGCCAAGAAGCAGCAGGGCACGCACAAGACCAAGAACCGCTCCGAAGTGTCCCGCACCGGTGCAAAGATGTACAAGCAGAAGGGTACGGGCCGCGCTCGTCACCATTCCGCTCGTGCACCGCAGTTCCGTGGCGGTGGCAAGGCGCATGGTCCGGTTGTTCGCAGCCACGCTCACGATCTTCCCAAGAAGGTTCGTGCGCTCGCCCTGCGTCACGCGCTCTCCGCCAAGTTCAAGGCTGAAGACGTGATCATCGTCGACAACCTGATGGCTGCAGAAGCGAAGACCAAGTCGCTGATCGGTTCCTTCGCCTCGCTCGGTCTCACCAATGCACTCGTCATCGGTGGCGCCGAACTCGACAACAACTTCAAGCTCGCGGCCCAGAACATCCCGAACATCGATGTTCTGCCGGTTCAGGGCATCAATGTTTACGACATCCTGCGTCGCGGCAAGCTCGTGCTGTCGAAGGCCGCAGTTGAAGCTCTAGAGGAGCGTTTCAAGTGACCGATCTTCGCCACTATGATGTGATTGTCTCGCCGGCGATCACCGAAAAGTCGACGCTGGTATCAGAACAGAATCAGGTTGTCTTCAACGTTGCCAAGGATGCTTCCAAGCCGGAAATCAAGGCGGCCGTAGAGGCGCTGTTCGGTGTGAAGGTCAAGGCCGTCAACACGCTGGTCCGCAAGGGCAAGGTTAAGCGTTTCCGCGGCTTCATCGGCAAGCAGAAGGACGTGAAGAAGGCAGTCGTGACCTTGGCTGAAGGCCAGTCGATCGACGTCTCCACCGGTCTCTGAGGAACAGAAAAATGGCATTGAAAAGCTACAATCCGACGTCTCCGAGCCAGCGCCAGCTGGTCATCGTCGACCGTTCTGGCCTCCATAAGGGCAAGCCGGTCAAGGCGCTGACGGAAGGTCTCTCCAAGAGCGGCGGCCGTAACAACCTTGGTCGTATCACCGCCCGCTTCATCGGCGGCGGTCACAAGCGCACCTACCGTCTGGTCGACTTCAAGCGTCGCAAGTTCAACGTCGAAGGGACTGTTGAGCGTCTGGAGTACGACCCGAACCGCACGGCATTCATCGCTCTCATCAAGTACGAGGACGGCGAACTGGCCTATATCCTCGCCCCGCAGCGCCTTGCTGCCGGCGATAAGGTCATCGCTTCCGACAAGGCCGTTGACGTAAAGCCGGGCAATACCATGCCTCTGCAGTACGTCCCGGTCGGCTCGATCGTACACAACGTTGAAATGAAGCCGGGCAAGGGCGGTCAGATCGCGCGCTCCGCCGGCACCTACGTTCAGCTGGTTGGTCGCGACCAGGGAATGGCAATCCTTCGCCTGAATTCGGGCGAGCAGCGCCTCGTTCCCGGTTCCTGCCTCGCCACTGTTGGCGCCGTATCCAACCCAGACCACGGCAACATCAACGACGGCAAGGCTGGCCGTACGCGCTGGCGTGGTAAGACCCCGCACAACCGCGGCGTCGTCATGAACCCCGTCGACCACCCGCACGGTGGTGGTGAAGGCCGTACATCCGGTGGTCGTCATCCGGTGACGCCATGGGGCAAGCCCACCAAGGGCAAGCGCACTCGCTCGAACAAGTCTACCGACAAGTTCATCATGCGTTCGCGCCATCAGCGCAAGAAGTAAGAGAGGTAGTCAGGAATGGCTCGTTCAGTATGGAAAGGCCCGTTTGTTGACGGCTATCTTCTCAAGAAGGCTGAGAAGGTTCGTGAAGGCGGTCGCAGTGAAGTCATCAAGATCTGGAGCCGTCGCTCCACGATCCTGCCGCAGTTCGTCGGTCTGACGTTCGGCGTCTACAACGGCAGCAAGCATGTGCCCGTCTCTGTCAACGAAGACATGGTCGGCCACAAGTTCGGCGAGTTCTCGCCGACCCGGACCTACTATGGTCACGGTGCGGACAAGAAGGCTAAGAGGAAGTAATCATGGCCAAGGCAAAGACCGAACGCCGGCTGAAGGACAATGAGGCACAGGCGGTTGCCCGCACGCTTCGCGTCAGCCCGCAGAAGCTGAACCTGGTTGCCGCCATGATCCGCGGCAAGAAGGTTGATCGCGCCCTCGCAGATCTCGAGTTTTCGCGCAAGCGCATCGCTGGCACGGTGAGAAAGACCCTGGAGTCTGCTATCGCCAATGCCGAGAACAACCATGACCTCGACGTCGACAGCCTGATCGTATCGGAAGCATACGTCGGCAAGTCGATCGTCATGAAGCGTTTCCACGCTCGTGGTCGCGGCCGGGCATCTCGCATCGAGAAGCCTTTCGCGCACCTGACCATCGTGGTTCGTGAAGTCGAGGAAAAAGGGGAGGCCGCATAATGGGCCAGAAAATTAATCCAATCGGCTTCCGCCTCGGCATTAACCGCACTTGGGATAGCCGTTGGTTCGCCGACAACGCCGAATACGGTCAGTTGCTGCATGAGGATCTGAAGATCCGTCAGTACCTGATGCGTGAGCTGAAGCAGGCCGGTATCGCCAAGGTGGTCATCGAGCGTCCGCACAAGAAGTGCCGCGTGACGATCCATTCGGCGCGTCCGGGTCTGATCATCGGCAAGAAGGGCGCTGACATCGAGAAGCTTCGCAAGAAGATCTCTTCGATGACGAACTCGGAAACCCACCTTAACATCGTTGAAGTGCGCAAGCCCGAAGTCGATGCAACGCTTGTTGCCCAGTCGATTGCCCAGCAACTGGAGCGCCGCATCGCGTTCCGCCGCGCCATGAAGCGCGCCGTTCAGTCTGCCATGCGTCTTGGTGCGGAAGGTATTCGTATCACCTGCGCAGGCCGTCTAGGTGGTGCTGAAATCGCACGGACCGAATGGTATCGCGAAGGCCGTGTGCCGCTTCACACGCTGCGCGCCGACATCGACTACGGGACGGCGGAAGCCGAAACCGCATTCGGTATCTGCGGCATCAAGGTTTGGATCTTCAAGGGCGAGATCCTTGAGCATGATCCTATGGCTTCCGAGCGCCGTGCGCTTGAAGGCGATGCCCAGGGTCCGGCAAGCCGCGAACGTGGCGATCGTGGCGATCGCCGCCGCGAACGCGAAAACGCTTGATCAACGCTGGCGAAAGATAAGCTCGGAGAAGTAAGAAAATGTTGCAGCCAAAGCGTACAAAGTTCCGGAAGCAGTTCAAGGGACGTATCAAGGGTGTGGCCAAGGGCGGTTACGAGCTGGCCTTCGGCGAATTCGGCCTCAAGGCTCAGGAACCGAACCGCGTCAACGCACGCGAGATCGAAGCAGCTCGCCGTGCCATCACACGCTATATGAAGCGTGCAGGTCGCGTTTGGATCCGTGTGTTCCCCGACGTACCAGTCACGGCCAAGCCTACTGAAGTCCGTATGGGTAAGGGTAAGGGCTCGGTTGAGTACTGGGCATGCCGCGTGAAGCCCGGTCGTATGATGTTCGAGATCGATGGCGTTTCGGAAGAGATCGCGCGCGAGGCCCTGCGCCTCGGTTCGGCCAAGCTCTCCGTCAAGACGCGCTTCGTTCAGCGCATTGCAGAGTAAGGAGAAGGCACGATGAAAGCCGAAGACGTTCGCGGCCTCACGGCCGACCAGCTCAAGGACAAGCTCGCCGAGCTCAAGAAGGAGCAGTTTAATCTGCGCTTCCAGAAGGCCACCGGTCAGCTCGAGAAGTCCTCGCGCATCAACGAAGTTCGCAAGGACATCGCTCGCGTTAAAACCATTGCCCGCCAGAAGGCGGCAGAAGCCAAGGCCTAAAGGAAGAACAATATGCCGAAACGCATTCTGCAGGGCGTCGTAGTTTCCGACAAGAACGAGAAGACCGTTGTTGTCCGTGTCGAGCGCCGATTCGCGCACCCGCTGCTTCAGAAGACGGTCCGCCGTTCCAAGAAGTACAAGGCGCATGACGAAAACAACCAGTACAAGGCCGGTGATGTCGTTTCCATTCAGGAATGTGCACCGATTTCCAAGGATAAGTGCTGGACGGTAATTGCCGCCCAGGCTTGAGGTCAGAGATTTGCGCCGGGGCCTTGCTTCTGGCGCAGATTCCTGTATGAAGCACGCCATCGGCGCAGGACGCTCGGCAACGAGCGTTCTTTTGCTTTGAGCGCAGGGAAGGTCCTTCACAGGAAACCACCTTGGCAAGATCCATCCCGCGCACAATGAAAATCTGTCCATAAGCCGGATCGGGGCGTTCGCGCGCCCGGTCGGTCCGGTCATTAGAAAAAGGCGACCTGACATGATTCAGATGCAAACAAACCTCGACGTGGCGGATAATTCCGGCGCACGTCGTGTCATGTGCATCAAGGTGCTGGGCGGCTCCAAGCGTAAGTACGCTTCGATCGGCGACGTAATCGTCGTCTCGATCAAGGAAGCGATACCGCGTGGCCGCGTGAAGAAGGGTGACGTGATGAAGGCGGTGGTTGTGCGTACCGCCAAGGACATCCGTCGCGCCGACGGCAGCGTCATCCGCTTCGATAACAACGCAGCGGTGCTTATCGACAACAAGAAAGAGCCGATCGGTACCCGTATCTTCGGACCGGTTCCGCGCGAACTTCGCGCCAAGAACCACATGAAGATCATCTCGCTGGCTCCAGAAGTACTGTAAGGGAGCGATACCGATGCAGAAGATCCGCAAGGGCGACAGTGTCGTCGTGTTGACCGGCAAGGACAAGGGCCGTACCGGCGAAGTCCTCCAGGTCATGCCGAAGGAAGATCGCGCACTCGTGCGCGGCATTAACATGGTGAAGCGCCACCAGCGTCAGACTCAGACGCAGGAAGCAGGCATCATCAACAAGGAAGCATCCATCCACCTGTCGAACCTCGCGATCGCCGCGAAAGATGGCAAGCCGACCCGCGTTGGCTTCCAGGTCGTCGACGGCAAGAAGGTGCGAGTTGCCAAGCGTACGGGAGATGTGATCGATGGCTGAGGCAAAGTATGAGCCGCGGCTCAAGACCGAATATGTATCCCGCATCCGCGCTGCGCTGAAGGAGGAATTCTCCTACACCAATGACATGATGATTCCGCGTCTGGAAAAGATCGTGATCAACATGGGTGTGGGCGAGGCGACTGCCGACTCCAAGAAGCCCACGGTTGCTGCGGCGGACTTGGCTGCCATTGCCGGTCAGAAGCCGGTGATCACCAAGGCCCGTAACTCCATCGCTGGCTTCAAAGTCCGCGAAGGCATGCCGATCGGCGCCAAGGTTACGCTGCGCGGCGCACGCATGTATGAATTCCTCGACCGCCTGATCAACATCGCGCTTCCGCGCGTTCGTGACTTTCGCGGCTTGAATCCGAAGAGCTTTGACGGCCGTGGCAACTTTGCCATGGGCATCAAGGAACACATCGTGTTCCCTGAGATCAACTACGACAAGGTTGATCAGATGTGGGGCATGGACATCATCGTTTGCACGACGGCCAAGGCCGACGACGAAGCCCGGGCTCTCCTGCGAGAGTTCAACTTCCCGTTCCGTCAGTAACCGTAACGACGAGCGTAGAAAAGGAACTCCGATATGGCGAAGACCAGCGCAGTTGAAAAGAACAAGCGCCGCCGCAAGACCGTTGCCACTCAGGCCGCCAAGCGCGCGACCCTGAAGGCAACCATCATGAACCAGGAACTGCCCATCGAGGAGCGGTTCCAGGCGACCCTTAAGCTCGCCTCGCTGCCGCGCGATGGCTCAAAGACCCGCATTCGCAACCGGTGCGAAGTCAGTGGCCGGCCGCGCGCCTACTACCGTAAGCTCAAGATGTCGCGTATCGCGCTTCGTGAACTGGGCAACCTCGGCAAGGTGCCGGGCCTCGTCAAGTCGAGCTGGTAAGGAGATCATTAGATGACCATGACTGATCCCCTGGGTGATATGCTCACCCGCATCCGCAATGGCGCCGCTCGTCGCAAGACGTCGGTGACGACGCCAGCCTCCAAGCTGCGCGCACGCGTTCTCGACGTGCTTCAGGCTGAAGGTTATATCCGCGGTTATTCTGAGACCGACTACGGTAACGGCAAGTCCGAGATCGAAATCGAGCTGAAGTATTACGAAGGCGCGTCGGTGATCCGTGAGATCGGCCGCGTGTCCAAGCCGGGCCGCCGAGTCTACGTTTCGGTTAAGTCCATTCCGCAGGTCGCGAACGGCCTCGGCATCACCATCCTTTCGACTCCGAAGGGCGTGATGGCCGATCACCAGGCTCGCGAACAGAACGTTGGTGGCGAGGTACTCTGCTCCGTCTTCTAAGACGGCGCAGGGATCTCCATAGCGAACAGACAGGATAACAAAATGTCTCGTATCGGTAAGAAGCCCGTTCCGGTTCCTGCTGGTGTTACGGCCTCGGTTGATGGCCAAAAAGTGACTGCCAAGGGCCCGAAGGGCGAGCTTTTCTTCGTCGCCAATGACGAAGTGAAGGTTGAGTTCAACGACAACGCCGTTTCGGTGACCCCGATCAACGACAGCAAGGACGCCCGCTCCAAGTGGGGCATGTCGCGCACGATGATCGAGAACATCTTCAAGGGCGTAAAGGACGGTTTCGAGCGTAAGCTGGAAATCAATGGCGTCGGTTACCGCGCGTCGCTGCAAGGCAAGAACCTGCAGCTGGCTCTCGGCTTCAGCCATGACGTCGTCTACGAACCGCCTCAGGGCATTTCGATTGCCGTGCCGAAGCCGACGGAAATCGTCGTCACCGGCATCAATAAGCAGCAGGTCGGTCAGGTTGCCGCGGAAATCCGCGAATACCGTGGTCCCGAGCCCTACAAGGGCAAAGGCGTCAAGTACGCCGAGGAACGGATCGTCCGCAAGGAAGGCAAGAAGAAGTAAGGATCACGCGAAATGGCTAGCAGGAAACAAGCACTTGCAAAGCGCGCGAGCCGCGTGCGCCGCCAGGTTAAGGCGGTTGCCAACGGCCGTCCGCGCCTGTCGGTTCATCGCTCGTCGAAGAACATCTATGTACAGGTCATTGACGACGTAGCCGGCCGCACGCTTGCAGCCGCCTCCACGCTCGACGCGGATCTTCGCTCCAAGCTGAAGACCGGCGCTGATGTTGAGGCAGCGTCTGCCGTCGGCAAGTTGGTCGCAGAACGCGCCACCAAGGCTGGCGTGAAGGAAGTCGTGTTCGATCGCGGCGCCTTTATCTACCACGGTCGCATCAAGGCCCTTGCCGAAGCTGCGCGCGAAGGCGGTCTCAGCTTCTAAAAATTTGCCCGGCGGCCCCACAAGGGCTGCCGGGCAAGCGCGGTTTTCCCCGCACCCACAGTCGTCCCGTTCTGCCCGATCTCGGCGCAGGATGGTTGGCTCCCAGAAACTGCCCGTTGCACCCGGAAAAGAAAAAGGAAAAGGACAATGGCACAGGAAAGAAGAGGTTCTCGCGACGATCGCCAGAACCGCGAAGAACGTGATAGCGAATTCGTCGACAAGCTGGTCGCGATCAACCGCGTCGCCAAGGTCGTCAAGGGTGGCCGTCGCTTCGGCTTCGCAGCCCTCGTCGTCGTCGGCGACCAGAAGGGCCGCGTTGGCTTCGGTCATGGCAAGGCACGCGAAGTGCCGGAAGCCATCCGTAAGGCCACGGAAGCCGCAAAGCGCGATCTGATCTTCGTGCCGCTGCGCGACGGTCGTACGCTCCACCACGACATCAATGGTCGTCATGGCGCTGGCAAGGTTCTGCTGCGTGCTGCCAAGGCCGGTACCGGTATTATCGCCGGCGGCCCGATGCGCGCTGTCTTCGAAACGCTCGGCGTTCATGACGTCGTTGCCAAGTCTACCGGCTCGTCGAACCCTTACAACATGGTTCGCGCGACTTTCGACGCCCTGAAGCATCAGGTGCATCCGAAGGACGTAGCAGCCCAGCGCGGCCTCAAGTATGCGACGCTACAGGCTCGCCGCGCCGCTTCCGGCAATTCTGCGGAAGAATAAGGAGAGCGATCATGGCTAAGAAAGCTACTCAGGCACAAGCTAACAAGACGGTTACGGTCGAACAGATCGGTAGCCCCATCCGCCGCCCTGCTGTGCAGCGTCAGACGCTGATCGGTCTCGGGCTCAACAAGATGCACCGGGTCCGCACCCTGGAGGACACTCCGTCGGTTCGCGGCATGATCCGTGCTGTCCAGCATCTCGTTCGCGTCGTCGACGAGAAGTGAGACGGGGGAAGTCATCATGAAACTGAATGAAATCAAAGACAACGAAGGTGCCAGCAAGAACCGGAAGCGCGTTGGTCGCGGTATCGGATCGGGCTCGGGCAAGACCGGTGGTCGCGGCGTGAAGGGGCAGTCGTCCCGTTCGGGCGTCGCCATCAACGGCTTCGAGGGCGGCCAGATGCCGATCTATCGTCGCCTGCCCAAGCGCGGCTTCAACAACATCTTCGCATCCGACTTCGTCACCGTTTCGCTCGGCCGGATCCAGGCTGCGATCGATGCCAAGAAGCTCGACCCGAAGGGCACGATCGATGCCGCTGCCCTGAAGGCTGCAGGTGTGATCCGTCGCCCGAAGGACGGCGTCCGCGTTCTGTCGGACGGGGAACTGAAGGCCAAAGTCACGATCGAAGCCGCCGGCGCCTCCAAGGCCGCCGTCGAGAAGATCGAAAAGGCCGGTGGGTCCATCAAGCTTCCGGAAGCAGCTGCTGCCGAGTAAACACTTCTGAATCGCCCGGCGTGCTTCACACCGGGCGATTTTGCTCCCATATGTGAGCCTCACGATTCCGGGACCGATCGCACGGTCGCGCTTTCCGGAACCATACGGAAAATAGGGTGAGGCACCGATTGCATCCGCGATCCCCGCCCGTTTTCAGAAACTGAATGTGGACTGCTTTCCGGGCCCGGCTAGACCGCCGCCGGAATTGGTCAGGCGGAGAAATGCATGGCTTCTGCAGCGGAACAACTTGCCTCCAACCTTAATTTTTCGACCTTCGCCAAGGCGGAGGATCTCAAGAAGCGACTGTGGTTCACGCTGGCGGCGCTCCTTGTCTACCGGCTGGGGACACACATCCCGCTCCCGGGTCTGAACCCCGAAGCCTATGCACAGGCCTTCCGCGGCCAGGCTGGCGGTATTCTCGGCCTCTTCAACATGTTTGCCGGTGGCGCCGTCGAGCGCATGGCGATCTTCGCGCTCGGCATCATGCCATATATCTCCGCGTCGATCATCGTGCAGCTGATGACCTCCGTGGTTCCCTCGCTTGAGGCTCTCAAGAAGGAGGGCGAGCAGGGCCGCAAGGTTATTAATCAGTACACGCGCTACGGCACAGTTTTGCTCGGCACGCTTCAGGCCTATGGGATTGCGGTAGGATTGGAAAGCGGCAACGGTCTGGTCCTCGATCCAGGCTGGTTCTTCCGTATCTCCACGGTCGTCACGCTTGTTGGGGGCACTATGTTCCTGATGTGGCTGGGCGAACAGATCACCGCGCGCGGCATCGGCAACGGCATTTCGCTGATCATCTTCGCCGGCATCGTGGCGGCGCTGCCGACTGCTTTGGCAGGAACACTGGAGCTTGGTCGGACCGGTGCTTTGTCAACGGCTCTGATTCTCTTGGTCATCCTCGTCGCAATCGCGGTGATTATGCTGATTGTGTTCGTCGAGCGTGCCCAGCGCCGCCTGTTGATCCAGTATCCCAAGCGTCAGGTCGGCAACCGCATGTTCCAGGGCGACACCTCGCACCTGCCACTTAAGCTGAACACGGCGGGTGTGATTCCGGCGATCTTCGCTTCTTCGCTCTTGCTTCTGCCGGCGACCGCCGCAGGATTTGCAGGCAACACCGACATGCCGGGTTGGGCAACGACCATCATATCCGCGCTGGGCCACGGGCAGCCTGCTTTCATGGTCCTCTATGGTCTGTTGATTGCCTTCTTCGCCTTCTTCTATACTGCAATCGTTTTCAACCCGAAGGACACGGCCGACAATCTGAAGAAGCACGGGGGCTTCATCCCCGGCATTCGTCCCGGCGAAAGAACGGCTGAGTACATTGACTACGTCCTCACCCGGATCACCGTCGTGGGTGCGGCCTATCTTGTTTTCGTCTGCGTGCTGCCGGAGCTGTTGATAGCCCGCACGGGGGTACCGTTAGCCCTTGGTGGTACTTCGCTTTTGATCGTTGTCAGTGTAACCCTCGATACCGTTGCTCAGGTTCAGGGGCACCTGATTGCCCAGCAGTATGAGGGCCTGATCAAGAAGTCGAAGTTGCGTGGAGGAAAGAGGGGACGATGAGACTAATTCTTTTGGGACCGCCGGGCGCGGGGAAGGGGACCCAGGCCCAGCGGATCGTGGAGAAGCACGGTATACCTCAGCTCTCTACCGGTGACATGCTGCGTGCAGCCGTGGCGGCTCAAACGGATGTCGGTAAGCGTGCCAAAGAAGTGATGGACGCTGGCCAACTCGTCTCCGACGATATTGTCAACGCTATCGTTTCCGAACGGATCGATGCGCCGGACTGTGCTCGCGGGTTCATTCTCGACGGCTACCCCCGCACTTTGGTGCAGGCAGATGCCGTGGATGCCATGCTGAGAAGCAAGGGGCAGGCGCTGGACGTTGCGATCGAACTGGCGGTCGACGATTCGGCCATGGTCGGGCGTATCCTGCGACGTGCCGAGGAGACGAAAGCCGCTGGCGGGTCGGTCCGCAAGGACGACAACGCAGATGTCTATGCAGATCGTCTGCGAGCCTATTACAAGAGCACGGCTCCGCTGATCGGCTACTACTATGCCAAGGGCAAGTTGAAGACGGTCGACGGCATGGCCGAGATGGATACCGTAACGGCCGAGATCGAAAAGGTTCTGTCCGCTCTTTGAGCGAATGGATAACGACACCGAAGAATCTTGGCGGGGCCGGTTGCTTTTTTTAACCGATTCCGCTAACACCGCGCCAACTCGCGAAAGCAATGCGATCGGTGCGGACCTCCCGACAAGGGTTTCCGGACACGGTCGTTTGGCCTTTTCGGATAGGATTTGAACTGGCGGTCGCGCAGCGACTGCTGTCATGGAAGAAGCACCACTTGCCGGATGGCAACTGGAACGCAAGGAGAATAGACGTGGCACGTATCGCTGGCGTCAACATCCCGACTGCGAAGCGCGTCGTTATCGCGTTGACGTATATTCACGGGATCGGCCCGAAATTCGCACAGGAAATCGTCGAGAAAGTCGGTATTCCGGCTGAACGTCGTGTTCATCAGCTGACCGATGCAGAAGTTTTGCAGATCCGCGAAACCATCGACCGCGACTACCAGGTCGAAGGTGACCTGCGTCGCGAGACCTCGATGAACATCAAGCGTCTGATGGATCTCGGTTGCTACCGTGGCCTGCGTCATCGTCGCGGCCTTCCGGTTCGCGGTCAGCGCACGCATACCAATGCTCGCACCCGCAAGGGTCCGGCCAAGGCGATTGCCGGTAAGAAGAAGTAATCTCCCGGTTCTCCGGGTGAGGGAGGCTGGCGATTGCTCGCTGGCCTCTTTTTGAGTTTGGGGTGAGGCAAGAGCCTGATCCCGGTGGAGCCGCTGGAACTACGGCGGTGACGAGATCAACGAAAGGAAGACCATGGCCAAGGAAGCCACCCGCGTCCGCCGTCGCGAACGCAAGAACATCACGTCGGGCGTTGCCCACGTCAACTCGACGTTCAACAACACCATGATCACCATCACCGACGCACAGGGCAATGCGATTGCCTGGTCGTCCGCTGGTGCCAAGGGCTTCAAGGGATCGCGCAAGTCGACACCGTTTGCAGCCCAGATCGCTGCTGAAGATTGCGCCAAGAAGGCCCAGGAACACGGCATGAAGTCGCTGGAAGTGGAAGTTTGCGGTCCGGGTTCCGGTCGTGAATCGGCTCTGCGCGCGCTCCAGGCTGCCGGCTTCATGATCACCTCGATCCGTGACGTGACCCCAATCCCGCACAATGGTTGCCGCCCGCGCAAGAAGCGCCGCGTCTAATCATCGGGTGCGCCGACTTTCGTAGGTCGTGTCGCATTGACTTGCGTAATGCCGCCTCACTTCGTTCGCGAAGTCTGGCGGTTTTGCCGTACCGCCGAAGGGTATTGCCTCACTCGGTGCTTCTCATGCTCGGTTGCCACGATTGGATGGTGGCAACGAACGGAAGGTTTAAAACATGATCCAGAAGAACTGGCAGGAACTGATCAAGCCGAACAAGGTGGAGTTCACCTCGTCTGGCCGCACGAAGGCAACGCTGGTTGCAGAGCCGCTTGAGCGGGGCTTCGGCCTCACGCTCGGCAACGCCCTGCGTCGCGTGCTTCTGTCGTCGCTGCGCGGTGCTGCTGTCACCGCCGTTCAGATCGACGGCGTTCTGCACGAGTTCTCCTCCATCCCCGGCGTTCGGGAAGATGTGACGGACATCGTGCTCAACATCAAGGAAATCGCCATCAAGATGGATGGCGACGATGCCAAGCGCATGGTCGTGCGCAAGCAGGGCCCGGGCGCCGTGACCGCTGGCGACATCCAGACGGTTGGCGATATCGAGATCCTGAACCCCGACCACGTGATCTGCACCCTCGACGAGGGGGCGGAGATCCGCATGGAGTTCACGGTCAACAACGGCAAGGGCTATGTCCCCGCCGAGCGTAACCGTGCGGAAGATGCGCCGATCGGCCTCATCCCGGTCGACAGCCTCTATTCGCCGGTCAAGAAGGTGTCCTACAAGGTGGAAAACACCCGTGAAGGACAGGTTCTGGACTATGACAAACTTTCGATGACCATCGAGACCGATGGTTCGGTCACTGGTGAAGATGCTGTGGCCTTCGCTGCTCGCATCCTGCAGGACCAGCTCGGCGTCTTCGTCAATTTCGACGAGCCGCAGAAGGACGTCCAGGAAGAAGCCGTCACTGAGCTCGCCTTCAACCCGGCGCTGCTCAAGAAGGTCGACGAACTGGAGCTTTCTGTCCGTTCGGCGAACTGCCTGAAGAACGACAACATCGTCTATATCGGCGACCTCATCCAGAAGACCGAGGCGGAAATGCTGCGCACTCCGAATTTCGGTCGCAAGTCGCTGAACGAGATCAAGGAAGTTCTGGCGTCCATGGGCCTCCATCTCGGCATGGAAGTTCCCGCCTGGCCGCCGGAAAACATCGAAGATCTCGCCAAGCGTTACGAAGACCAATACTAACTGATCAGACTGCAGGCGAATGCCTGCAAGTGAAGGAGACCAGACATGCGCCACGGAAATTCGGGCCGCAAGCTCAACCGCACCGCAAGCCACCGTAAGGCGATGTTCGCCAACATGGCGGCTTCGCTCATCACCCATGAGCAGATTCTCACCACCTTGCCCAAGGCCAAGGAAATCCGTCCGATCGTCGAGAAGCTCGTGACGCTCGGCAAGCGTGGCGACCTGCACGCTCGCCGCCAGGCGATCTCGCAGATCCAGGACCAGGACGCCGTCCGCAAGTTGTTCGACGCCATTGCCTCGCGTTACGCGACCCGCAACGGCGGCTACCTGCGCATCATGAAGGCCGGCTTCCGCCAGGGCGACAACGCCCCGCTCGCCGTCATCGAGTTCGTTGAGCGCGACGTCAACGCCAAGGGCGCAGCCGACAAGGCTCGCGTTGCTGCAGAGGCAGAAGCTGCCGAAGCCGCTTAATCATCCGTCGGATGACCTATCAAAGAGCCGGGTGGAAACGCCCGGCTTTTTTGTTTCACGCCGTGCCTCCAACCGGCATCCAGGCGAACCGTTGTCACCGGCTTCCACCCAAGCTACTCCTCCTCCAAAGTCAGTCCAGAGAGGATCGAGTCGATGGAGAAGGTAGCGATTGTGACGGCTGGCGGTAGCGGCATGGGAGCTGCATCCGCCCGACGACTTGCGACCGAAGGTTACAGGGTCGGAATTCTCTCCTCATCAGGCAAAGGCGAGGCGCTCGCGCAGGAACTGGGTGGCGTAGGTGTTACCGGCTCAAATCAATCGAATGAGGACCTGACGCGGCTGGTCAACGCGACGATGGAACGATGGGGCCGTATCGATGTCCTGGTCAATAGTGCCGGCCACGGACCGAGGGCGCAGATCCTCGAGATCACTGATGAACAATGGCATGTGGGTCTCGACGTCTATCTCATGAACGTGATCCGCTCCGTTCGTCTCGTCGCCCCGATCATGCAGGCGCAGAAATCGGGCAGCATCGTCAATATCTCCACGGCCTGGACCTTTGAGCCAAACGCCATGTTTCCGACGTCGGCGGTGTTTCGCGCGGGGCTGTCGGCCTATACAAAAATCTTTGCCGACGAATACGCGCCAGACAACGTGCGGATGAACAACGTCCTGCCGGGCTGGGTCGACAGTCTGCCCGCCACGGAGGAGCGACGCGGCAGCGTCCCGATGAAGCGTTACGGCAAGAGCGAGGAGATCGCTGCAACGGTTGCCTTCCTCGCCTCCGAGGGTGCCGGTTATATTACTGGCCAGAACCTCAAGGTCGACGGCGGCCTTATGCGGTCGGTCTGACGTTCAGCTCACCGGGTGGCTCGTGCCACGCTGGGCTTGCTGCCGCGCTTCCACCCCAGGAATGGCTTTCGCAGCGGCCTGTAGGCCAGCAGCACGGCAACCAGGGCGATATGGATGAACGGCTGGAACGTCACCGATTTGACGGCCAGCAGGTAGTGGAGCGCTCCACCCAGCGCGACGGGATAGATCAGCTGGTGCAGTTTGCTCCAGCGCGGGCCCAGCCGTCGGATCGACCAGTTGTTCGATGTGGCCGCAAGCGGCGCGAGGGAGACGAGGCAGACCATGCCGATGGTGATGTAGGGCCGCTTGACGATGTCGCCGGCAATCGAGCTGAAGTCCAGGCCGCGATCGAGGATCAGCCACACCGCGAAGTGCATCAGCACGTAGTAGAAGGCGAGAAGCCCAAGCCCACGGCGGTAACGCAGCCAGTTGATCCCCGCGATGTCGCGCAGCGGTGTGATCGCGAGGGTCGCGATCAGGAAGCGCAGCGCCCAAATGCCCAGCAGGTGCTCGAAGGTCTTGACTGGGTTGACCCCAAGTCCGCCCGTCGCACCTTGATAGAAATACCAGGCTGCAGGACAGAGCCCGATCACATAGAGCGCCCAGATGCTCGGCCCGTGCAGCCTGCGTGGCAGCGATGGAATAACGGTCATCAGAAGTTAGCCTTGAGGTCCATGCCCTCGTAGAGGCTGGCAACCTCGTCCGCATAGCCGTTGAACTTGAGCGTCGGCCGGTTGGCGACGGAAAAGAAGCCGCCTTCGCCGATCCGCTGTTCGGTCGCCTGGCTCCAGCGCGGGTGATCGACCTCCGGGTTCACGTTGGAATAGAAGCCGTATTCCCGCGCGTTTGAGTTCTTCCAAGTCGTCTGCGGCTGTTCCTCAACAAGCGAGATCTTGACGATCGACTTGATGCTCTTGAAACCGTATTTCCAAGGAACGACGAGCCGGATCGGGGCGCCGTTCTGGTTCGGCAGTGTTTCGCCGTAAAGGCCGACGGCAAGGATCGTCAGTGGGTGGCGAGCTTCGTCGAGACGAAGTCCTTCGACATAGGGCCATTCCAGCGGCTGAAAGAACCCCGTCTGGCCTGGCATCTGCTCCGGGCGGACGATTGTCTCGAAGGAAACATACTTGGCGCTGCCGAGCGGTTCAACCTGGTCGAGGAGGGCAGCCAGGGGAAAGCCGATCCAGGGGATCACCATCGACCAGCCCTCGACGCAGCGCAGCCGGTAGACCCGGTCTTCGAGCGGCATCTTAATCAGTTCGTCCATGCCGAACTCGCGCGGCTTGCCGACCAGGCCGTCCACCTTGACCGACCAGGGCAGAGGATCGAACTGACCTGAATTCTGGGCAGGATCGCTCTTGGCGGTGCCGAACTCATAGAAGTTGTTGTAGCTCGTCACCGCTTCCTTCGGCGTGAGCGTTTCGTCGGTGGAGAAAGTGCTGGGGGAGCCCGCCAGTGGCGCGGCAAGGGCAGAACTGGCACCGGCCACTACCAAACCGGCCGCGGCGGTCCCCATAAATTTGCGGCGCGACATGTAGATCTCACGTGGCGTGATCTCCGACGCGGCGATACGAGGCGGATGATAGACAGGCATGACGGTCTCCTCGGGAGCGGCTATTTACCTCTATACGTAACGCGGAGCCGAGTTGTTTCACAGGTGAGTAGCAGGGCACATTCGCGTGAGGCGTACCGGAGAGTACCGTTTCGGCGCTCGATGCTAGTGACCCTCTGCCGATATTAGGGTAGGAAACAGCAAAATTGCTGTGCAAATGACGGCTTTGCGCACAGCCGAAAACAAGACCGAGGAAGAAAACATGCCCGCCTATCGTTCCAGAACCACGACCCACGGCCGTAACATGGCTGGTGCGCGCGGCCTGTGGCGCGCCACAGGCATGAAGGACAGCGATTTCGGCAAGCCGATCATCGCGGTCGTAAACTCCTTCACGCAGTTCGTCCCAGGCCACGTTCACCTGAAGGATCTTGGCCAGCTTGTCGCTCGTGAGATCGAGGCGGCCGGCGGTGTTGCCAAGGAGTTCAATACCATTGCCGTGGACGACGGTATCGCCATGGGTCATGACGGAATGCTCTACTCGCTGCCGTCGCGCGAGATCATCTCCGACTCGGTCGAATACATGGTCAATGCACACTGCGCCGATGCCATGGTCTGCATTTCCAACTGCGACAAGATCACCCCCGGCATGCTCTCGGCCGCCATGCGCCTCAACATCCCCGCCGTCTTCGTTTCCGGCGGCCCGATGGAGGCCGGCAAGGTCGTCCTCCAGGGCAAGACTGTTGCGCTGGATCTGGTCGACGCCATGGTCGCCGCTGCCGACGAGGCGATGTCCGACGCCGATGTCCAGGCGATCGAGCGCGCCGCCTGTCCGACCTGCGGCTCGTGCTCGGGCATGTTCACGGCCAATTCGATGAACTGCTTGACCGAGGCGCTCGGGCTGTCCCTGCCAGGCAATGGCTCGACGCTCGCCACCCACGCGGACCGTAAGCGCCTCTTCGTCGAAGCGGGCCACCTGATCGTCGATCTTGCCCGGCGCCATTACGAGCAGGACGATTACAGCATCCTGCCGCGCTCGATCGCCACCAAGGAAGCCTTCGAAAACGCCATGGCGCTCGACATCGCCATGGGCGGCTCCACGAACACGGTCCTGCACATCCTCGCGGCGGCCTATGAGGGCGGCGTCGATTTCACTCTCGACGACATCGACCGCCTGTCGCGCAAGGTGCCATGCCTGTCCAAGGTGGCTCCCGCCAAGAGCGACGTCCACATGGAAGACGTTCACCGCGCCGGCGGCATCATGCGCATCCTCGGCGAACTGGACCGGGGCGGCTTGCTGAACCGCGACTGCAGGACGGTGCACGAGGAAACTCTCGGCGATGCTATCGACCGCTGGGATATCACCCGCACCAACAGCGAGACCGTTCGCAATTTCTACAAGGCGGCACCGGGCGGCGTGCCGACGCAGGTTGCCTTCTCGCAGTCGTCACGATGGGATGAACTCGATACCGACAGCGAACAGGGCGTCATCCGCTCAGTCAAGAACCCGTTCTCCAAGGACGGCGGCTTGGCGGTTCTCTACGGCAACATCGCGCTCGATGGCTGCATCGTGAAGACGGCCGGCGTCGACGAGTCGATCCTGAAGTTCACCGGGCCGGCGCGCGTGTTCGAAAGCCAGGATGCCTCCGTCAAGGCGATCCTCAACAACGAGATCGTCGCCGGCGATGTCGTCGTCATCCGCTACGAAGGACCCAAGGGCGGCCCGGGCATGCAGGAAATGCTCTATCCGACGAGCTACCTGAAGTCGAAGGGCCTCGGCAAGGCCTGCGCGCTCGTCACCGACGGCCGCTTCTCCGGCGGTACCTCCGGCCTCTCGATTGGCCACGCCTCACCGGAAGCCGCCAACGGCGGAGCAATTGGCCTGGTGCGCGAAGGCGACATGATCGAGATCGACATCCCCAACCGCTCCATCAACCTGCTGGTCTCGGATGCTGAGCTGGCACAGCGGCGTACAGAACAAGACAGAACAGGCTGGAAGCCGGTGGTGCCGCGCAAGCGCAATGTCACCACGGCACTGAAAGCCTACGCCGCCTTCGCCTCGAGTGCCGACAAGGGTGCGGTGCGCATCCTGCCGGAATAGAAGCTCCTGTTGATGCCGTTCGCATGACGGGTGCTCCTGCATCCTGAACTCAAGAATGCCTCGGCATCTCGTTGTAGATGTCCCGGAGTTCCTTCTGGCGTTCCTGATACGCGCTGGTGAGGCAGGCGATCTCTGCGCCGCAGGCCTGGCGTTTCGACAACCATTCCACTTGGCGATCCTGCATGCTGCCGCGCGCGCCCATGGCAAGTAGCCCTGAGAGGAGGTCGAAGGTGGTGACCATCCGGACATCGGCATCGTTTAACACGCGGTTCTCGCAGATCACTCGTTCGTCGGTGGCCAGATCCGCCCGGTTGCAGTCAAAGCTGGCCGCGGAAGCACTCGCGGACGTGAAGAGCGACAGAGACAGGAAGGTAAATACGCAAGAGACGGTGCTGTGGAAGCCACGGTCATAATGGGGTCGAAATGGGTGCATGTTGATCTTCCTGTAATCCGCAATGAACGCAGTGGTTTCACCGTGGTTGGTTCGCCTTCCCTTTCCAGCGCCCCGCGCTACAAATCGTTCCGGTTTCAATGAGGAATCAGATGACGAGCACCCGCAGTTACATTTCAGCAGCTTTTATAGCCCTGCTTCTCCTGCAGCCAGATGCCGCGCATGCCCAGTCCGAGAAGGCGGTGCCGAGAAGCCAGGCCGAGGTACAGCTTTCATTCGCGCCGCTGGTCAAGCAGACGGCCGGTGCCGTTGTGAACGTTTACGCGGAGCGAGTCGTCCAGCGGCTCAACCCCTTCGCCGGCGACCCCTTCTTCGAGCAGTTCTTCGGCCAGCGCATGCCCAACCGGACGGAAAAGCAATCGTCGTTGGGGTCGGGCGTCATCGTCTCCGGCGACGGGCTGGTCGTGACCAACAATCACGTCATCGAGGGTGCCGACGACATAAGGATCGCTCTCGCCGACGGGCGGGAATTTGATTCAGAGGTGCTCCTGAAGGACGAGAGTCTTGATCTGGCCGTCTTGCGGGCACGCACCAGCGAAAGTTTTCCGATGCTTGCGATCGGTGATTCCGATGCCGTCGAAGTGGGCGATCTGGTCCTTGCGGTAGGCAATCCGTTCGGGGTCGGCCAAACGGTCACAAGCGGCATCGTCTCCGCTCTCGCCCGAAACCAAGTCACGCCCGGTGATTTCGGTTTCTTCATACAAACAGATGCGTCGATCAACCCCGGCAATTCGGGCGGCGCCTTGATGAACATGCGCGGCGAGCTGATCGGCATCAACACGGCGATCTTTTCCCGCGGCGGCGGGTCGAACGGCATCGGCTTTGCCATCCCGGCAAATCTGGTGAAGGTCTTCGTGGCTGCGGCGGAGGAGGGGGACGAGACTTTCGAACGTCCCTACATTGGCGCGAGCTTCGAGGCTGTCACGTCTGACGTCGCCGAGGCATTGGGCCTGAAGGCCGCCCGCGGTGCCCTTGTGGTGGCAGTGGTTGAAGGAGGGCCCGCCGCCAGCGCCGGGCTCACGCCGGGCGAGGTCGTCACGGCCGTCAACGACGTGCAGGTGGAGCATCCGGATGCTCTCGGCTATCGCCTCACCACGGCGGGCCTCGGCCGCCAGGCGGAATTGACGGTACAGCAAGCTGGGGGGACGCGTAAGGTCACCATTGCGCTGAACACGGCGCCGGAGACCCCGCCGCGGGACGAGCGTCTCCTTGAAGGTCGAAATCCCTTCGCCGGACTTCGTGTGGCAAATCTTTCGCCGCGACTTGCGCAGGAACTGCGGATGCCGACGGACAAGACGGGCGTCGTGGTTGTTGATGTGGCACGCGGGTCGCCGAGCAGCCGGCTTGGCTTCCGACCAAAGGACATGATTGTCTCCCTGAACGGCCTTGCAGTTGCCTCGACCCGAGCCATGGAACGCATGCTTGACGATGATCCGGGCTTTTGGCGGGTCGAGATTGAGCGTGAGGGCCAACGGATCCGGCAGTTCTTCCGATGAACGGCGATCTCTTCGCACCAACGATCCCGGATGAGCTTGCCAATCGGCGGCCGCTCGCTGATCGGCTGCGGCCGAAGTCGCTGGGCGAGGTGGCAGGGCAGCAGCATCTCACGGGCGAAGACGGCGTGCTCAGGCGGATGATCGATGCCGGGTCATTGGGATCGATGGTCTTCTGGGGGCCGCCCGGCACGGGCAAGACAACCGTTGCTCGACTTCTGTCGGGCGAGGCCGGGCTCGCCTTCGAACAGATTTCTGCGATCTTCTCTGGCGTGGCCGACTTGAAGAAGGTGTTTGAGGCGGCGCGGATGCGGCGGATGGAAGGGCGGCAGACCTTGCTCTTCGTCGACGAGATCCACCGCTTCAACAAGGCCCAGCAGGATAGCTTCCTGCCGGTGATGGAGGACGGGACCATCATCCTCGTCGGCGCCACCACCGAAAATCCGAGCTTCGAGCTGAATGCTGCCCTTCTGTCGCGTGCCCGCGTTCTGACCTTTCGTGCTCATGATGAGGCGAGCCTTGAGGAATTGCTGAAGCGCGCCGAGCAGGTCGGAAACCGGCCTCTGCCTCTCGATGCAGGTGCCCGCGCAAGCCTGATCCGCATGGCAGATGGAGACGGGCGTGCGGTGCTCACGCTGGCCGAGGAAGTCTGGCGCGCAGCACGGGCGGGGGAGGTGTTTGACACGACCGGTCTGACGCAGATCGTGCAACGGCGAGCCCCGGTCTACGACAAGGGACAGGACGGCCATTACAACCTCATTTCGGCGCTCCATAAGTCCGTCCGGGGCTCCGATCCGGATGCAGCCCTTTACTATCTGGCACGCATGTTCGATGCCGGCGAAGACCCGCTCTACCTCGGAAGGCGTCTGGTACGCATGGCCGTTGAGGATATTGGACTGGCCGATCCCCAGGCACTTGTCATCTGCAATGCTGCAAAGGACGCCTACGACTACCTTGGATCGCCCGAAGGAGAACTGGCACTTGCCCAGGCATGTGTGTATCTCGCGACGGCGCCCAAGTCGAACGGTGTCTATGTGGCCTACAAGGCGGCCATGCGTGCAGCCAAGGAGCATGGCTCGCTACTGCCACCCAAGCACATCCTCAATGCACCAACAAAGCTGATGAAGGGCGAAGGTTATGGCGAAGGCTACCGCTATGACCATGATGAGCCGGATGGGTTCTCCGGGCAGAACTATTTCCCGGAAAAAATGGGGCGAAAGCTCTTCTACGATCCACCCGAGCGCGGCTTCGAGCGTGAGATCCGCAAGCGTCTGGACTGGTGGGCGAAGCTCCGCAGGGAGCGCGGCGAGCCCTAGGACGCTCGGCGCTGCACCGCTGGTGGCGGTGTCACTTTGACGGCGGAATCGGCCAGGACGTGATGCCCTTCCATGTCGACGATCAGGTTCCACTGTCCGTCTTCCGGCACCACAAGCCGGATTGGCGATTTCTTGGCGACGCCGCCGATATACTTGAAGTCCAGAAGTTCCTTGAACCGCTGGAAGTTGCCCGAGGTCATCAGGCGCACGTTGTTGACGGCGTTGAGCGTAACTTCGACGACGGTACCGGCCCGCTGTCCTCTAAGGTCGTAGTGTTTGAAACGGAAAGACGGTGCTGCCACGGTCAGCCTCGGTTATGCTGTTTGAGAGCCCTCTTTAGCAGCCTTCTCTTAAGGAATTGTGGAACCGGACGGCCCTTGGCGTGTTTTTCCCACAGCAAACCAAGGCTGATGCGATGGAGAAGATCAAGACACAGACCTATCTGACAGCGATTGCATCGCTGATGGTGAATGCGGTCGTGTTCGGCTTCGGCGCAGTCGCCATTCTGTCTATCCCCGCTTTGAATGATCACGCCAAGTATCTTCTACCGGGCTGGATTGTTGTCGCATTCGTAGCGACGCCGTTCATTGCCAAGAGGATCGCCCCTCGAATGAGGCTGCGTTACTGGCGAGAGCGCGATCGAGTACATATCTAGACTTCATAAGAGGCGGCATTCCCCCCTGCTGCCGCCGTAAAACAATAAATGACCTCCAGTCTTGCCCTGCCGTTCCCTCCGGCAGGGTTTTTTCTTGCCTCTCTCAAGAACTATAGGCCGCGGCCGTCAGGGCAAAGATCATCTGCGGCAAGTTTCCTTATGCGTGTTGCAGCAGGGGAAACGGCGGGCAGGGCTCTCTCTCTTGTTCTTTTGCCCAGCCTCTGCCTTGTTGCGAGCATAATCTGGTAATCGATTCGGTGATGCCAGGGGCGGCATGCCGCAAGAAATCGCGCAGAGGGACCTCTCCATGTCGGACGACATCAAGCACTCGATCAAGGAAATGCGGCCGAAGATTACCGTGGTCGGTGTCGGCGGAGGTGGCGGCAACGCCATCAACAACATGATCGCCGAGCATCTTGAAGGGGTTGAGTTCATCGCTGCCAACACTGATGCCCAAGTGCTCGCGACATCGAAGGCCACGCGGCGCATTCAGTTGGGGACGGCAGTGACGGAGGGCCTCGGAGCAGGATCGCTGCCGGAGATCGGACGCGCTGCTGCGGAGGAATCCATCGACGAGATCATGGATCATCTCTCCGGCTGCCACATGTGCTTTGTGACCGCGGGTATGGGCGGCGGCACCGGCACGGGCGCAGCACCGGTGATTGCTCAGGCGGCGCGCAATGCCGGCATCCTGACGGTCGGCGTGGTCACCAAGCCATTCACATTCGAAGGCAATCGCCGTATGAAAACGGCGGAGGCGGGGATCGAGGAACTACGGCGCGCTGCCGATACGGTGATCGTTATTCCGAACCAGAACCTTTTCCGCATCGCCGACGCGAAGACCACGTTCGCAGATGCCTTCATGACCGCCGACAAGGTCCTCTTCTCCGGCGTTGGCTGCATCACTGATCTGATCGTCAAGGAAGGCCTGATCAATCTCGATTTTGCAGACGTCAAGTCAGTGATGAAAGGCATGGGGCGAGCAATGATGGGCACGGGGGAGGCTTCGGGTGACGGTCGGGCGTTGGTTGCCGCCGAGGCGGCAATCGCCAATCCGCTGCTCGACGAGATCTCCATGAAGGGCGCCAAAGGGGTGCTGATCTCCATCTCCGGCGGCTCCGACATGACCCTCTTTGAAGTGGATGAAGCCGCCAGTCGGATTCGCGATGAAGTCATGGATGACGCCGATATTGTCGTGGGCGCCATCTTCGACCGCGAACTGGACGGCAAGTTCCGTGTCTCCGTCGTTGCCACAGGCCTGGATGGCGGCGAAGCCGCGGTCGCTGCAGCCAGCCATGAACTCAACGGTGCTGCCGCCGGCGCAACACAGCTACCTCGCTTTCTGCAGTAATCAGATTATAGCCAAGTCAGTGATCAAGGGCGGCGATTGGCCGCCCTTTCCTTTTTCTTTGGGTTCACGCTGCACTGCTTTTTACTCGCGATTTCGTGACTGACGACGGGCGAGGGCCAGCTCTGCGCGGGCAGTCAGTTAAGAGAACCTTTATCGTTTGCTGACAAGTTGAGGGAAGCTTCACGGCGGATGGTCACGAAGGGCTGATGGGGCGGCCGCCGCCGCGTATGCAAACGTGTAATGAGTAACTGCCTGCCCGGACGTCATGCAGGCACTGTACGGAGTAAATTATGACCAGGAACAAGACGCCCTTCGCGCTGGCGCTCGTCGCCGCATTCGCCACACCTGCTGGTGCCGCCGATCTTACCTATTCTGAACCCGCTCCGAGCTACGACTCGCCCTCCGTCTCTTCAGGCGGCTGGACCGGCGCCTATGTCGGTCTCCATGCCGGCACGAGTTCTGATCATGGCGGCCCGTTCTCCGGCGAAAAGGAGTTCATGGGTGGTATCCAGGGCGGCTACAACGCCGAAATGGGCGGCGCGGTCGTCGGCGGCGAAGTTGAGCTTTCCCATATGGGCGACACGGAAGTTGACGTTCCGGGGGGCGAACTCCGCGAACGGTACCGGCTGGCGGCGAAAGCCAGGGTAGGTGCCCCGCTCGGTGACACCTTGATCTACGGAACGGCCGGCGGCACGATGACCAGCCTGCGTGACTCGGGCTCTACGGAAGGCCCTGACGGTTGGAAGCCTGGCTGGCTGATCGGTGCTGGCGTCGAGCAGAAATTCAACGACCAGATTTCCGGACGTGTGGAGTACAACTATACGCGCACCGGCGATGTTCGCAGCTTCCCCACCGGCAGCACGACCACCTCGGAAACAAATGTCAGCGACCACACCATCAAGGCTGGCGTGAACTATAAGTTCTGATCTCGGCCGCATTCCTGCCTCCCCCAACGGGGAGGCAGTTTTAACAAGCGTTGCAGGGCAAGGCGACAATTTCGCCTACGTTCGCGCGACCGCCCCTAGCTTCATGGGAACACAGCCGCTCCGAGCGGGTTTCAACTGGGTGTTGAGATCAAACAAGGAGCGAAGACATGGTCACCATGGTGGGCACCGAATCGAGCATCGAGAAGCTCGTGACCAACCTGATCTACCTCGAGCACGATGCGATTGCCGCATATGAATCCACGATCGAGCGACTGGATGACAAGGCCCTGAGCACGCAGATCGCCGCGTTCCGTCAGGACCACCTGCAGCATCTCGAGGTATTGCACGAGATGGCGCGGGAATTGGGCATCGACGCGCCGACGGAAGGTGACATGAAGCAGATGTTGACCACCGGAAAGATCGCCTTGGCAGACTTGATGGGCGATGCCGCAATCCTCAAGGCGATGAAAACGAATGAGGACGACACGGTGACTGCTTATGAGAAGGCTTCTCAGCACCAGGAAGCGGTGCCGAAGTCAAAGGCCTTTCTCCAGAAAGCCCTCGCTGACGAGCAGCGCCACCGCGCCTGGATGGACACCACCGCCCAGCAGCTTTCATAGGCTCAATCTATAAACAAACCATACGGAGGCGGGAGGCGGCAGGTCCGCCTCCCGCCAAGCTTATGCGAGGAGGATTGAGGCGATGCGCTTTGTACCGACGCTCGTTCATGGCATCGCGGACTATGTCGTCGGCGCGGTCATGATCCTGCTCGCCTTCGTGGCCGACATCGGCGGCATCGGCTTCTATGCCTTTCTCATCCTCGGTGCGTTTGCTATCTTATATGCGCTGGTGACCGACTACGAACTGGGCTGGAAGCCTCTTCTTTCCATTCCCGCGCACCTGGCTCTAGACGCCGTTTTTGCGCTGGTCATGCTGGTGCTGCCTCTTATCCTTGTCCTCCCGACCCTGCTCTTCTGGGCGAGCATCGTCATCGGCGTCATGGCCGCGACCCTTGTGGTAACGACAAGGATGAGGTAACGGCCGGTCCGGCGCACGCCTCGCCACATCCTGAATCCCAAGGTGATTGCATTTCCGGCTTTGCCGCCTAGATTCCCCTGATGCGAATTTGCTCATTGTGTGAGGAGGCTTGATGGCTTGGGCAATTGCTGCCGTAGTCACCATTCTCCTAGTGCTGTTCCTGCTCGATCGTCGAACAGCGGCGCTTGTTCTGGCGTTGGCCCTCGCTGTGGGTGGGGCCGTCTGGGCCTTTACCGGCAGCCAATGGTTCTGGCGTTCAGAGCCAGCGGGATCGGTGACGGCTTCGGCAACCGTCGGTGCCGACGGTTGCGAGGACGCTCAGCAACCCATCAGGGTAGAATTCCACAACAGCAGCGAGCGACAGGTGGAACGCGTTTCTTTCGAACTTGCTGCACGGCACAAGGATCATTCCTCTGTTGTCTACCGTGCCTTCCTGCGCAGCGACAGGATTCTTCAGCCGGGCGAGGTCGCGGTGGCGTGTTATGGAATACTGCCGCATGGGTTTCTTCCGCCGCGGCCCCTGAACCCCGACCTTGCGACCTACCAATGGTCGATAGAGATTTCGTTGGTGGACTTCGTCTCATAGGCTCCGCCTCCCGCGCCGTCATCTGTGCAGCGACACCCGTGGCTCTTGAAGGCCGCGGGAGCGTTCTTAACCGTCTGCCTCACGGTCACACACACCCCAGAGACAACTTGCCGACCCGGCATGGGCCGGGAAGTCATTGATGTTATTGATGAAGATGTTCCTGAAGAGGCTCGCAAGAATAAGGTTTTTTTTGGAACGATTTGCGGCGGTAATGCTTTGGACAGTGTGCGTACGGAGAGGACACCGTGTCCCTTGAAGTCCTGCGTATGGAGAACAATCACGAGACAGAGAGGTAAACGTCCATGAAGATGATTTATGTCGCCGCCCTTATGGCAGGTACCGCGCTAGCCCCGGCGGGCGCCTTTGCACAGCAGACACCAGCTGCCGTAAACACGCAAAACGCTGCGTCCCAAGCAGGACAGATCAATCCGGCAATGACCCGGGTTCAGGAACATATTCAGCGCGCCATGCAGGCGCTCGATAACGATGATATGCAGGCTGCACGCCAGGCGGTGCAGGAAGCCCGCCGTCAGCTCGCCCGGCAGGCTGAGAACGGCGCGCGCAACACTGCTGCTACCGAACTTCGCGAACCCCTGCAGCAGGCCGAGCAGGCACTTTCGCAACAGAATGCGGAGCGTGCTGAAGAGGCCCTTGGCCGCGTCGAGGAGCAGATGGCAAGCATGGACCGCCAGCGTGGCCAGGGCGGTGCAGACGTCGTTGTCGAAGACGAGGCTTCCATTCGCGTGGAAGTACCCGAACCCGACGTGACGGTGCGCCAGGCAAACCCGCGCGTTGCCGTGCAGCAGCCGCAGCCGGAAATTATCGTGCACCAGCCGGCGCCAACCGTGACGGTAGACATTCCGCAGCCCCAGATCACCGTTCGGATGCCAGAGCCGGAGGTCAACGTTAGCCAGGCACAGCCGCAGGTTGAAGTCGAGCAAGGTCAGCCGCGGGTTGACGTCAGCGAGAGCCAGCCGCAGGTTCGCACCGATCGCGACAATCAGGAACAGGCAAATGTGCAGGTCCAGCGTTCGGGCCAGCCGGTGGTGAACATCCAGGAGGCCGAGCAGCGGGCACAGGTCCGCTACAGCTCCGAGGAAGCACAGGTTCGCGTTAATCGTGCTGAAGGCGAGCCGGAGGTTCGCTTTGAAGACCAGAACCGTCAGCAGGCGACCAACGATGTGGATCGAATGAACCGCAACGCATCGGAACAGCAGGCTCGCACCAGCGAAGATGGCGCGGCGCTTGACGAGCAGAACACGGCGGCCATCTCGCCGGGCCAGGCGCGCGACGACCTCAACACCGCTATCGGTGCCGGTTCGACCCGCGACGTTGCTCTGACCGTCAACGACATCAAGGACTACGACATCGTTGGTGCCAATGGTAACAACCTCGGCGACATCGAGGACGTTGTGAACGTCAACAACCGGCTTTACGCCGTCGTGACCTCGGGTGGTTTCCTTGGTCTCGGGGAAAACCGTGCCGCGGTTCCGCTTTCGGCCCTTTATGTGACCGACCAGGAAACGCTGTTGGCGCCTGATGTCAGCCAGCGTCAGATCGACGGCATGGCCAACTTCCAGAGCGACCGCTACGAGGCGCTGCCTGATGACCATCCGGTCACACTCGGCGCTCAGTAAGCCTGGGTAAGCAACAAAAGAAAGGCGGCTGGCAACGGCCGCCTTTTTTCGTTGCCGATCTTCGGTAGCCCGGAGCGCTCGGCAGCAGCAGATGCCGGAGAGACGATTCGAAGGTCGCGAAACAGATCGGCTGCTCCCTCGTTCACTGAATAGCGAAAGGAGTGCACATGGATCCGTTCTTCTCCCAAGCCCTGGATGCAACGACGCTCGCCATCGAAGCTGTCGGCGTCCTGGTGATTGTGGTCGGCGCGATTGTTGCGGGGATCACGTTTTTCAAGAATCGGGCCCGCGAGGAAGCCTATCACCAGCTCAGGTCGACGCTCGGACGGGCCATCCTGCTGGGACTGGAGCTTCTGGTTGCCGCAGATATCATCAATACGGTGGCGATTGAGCCGACCTTGGACAGCGTTTTCGTACTCGCCGGCATCGTCCTGATACGCACCTTCCTCAGCCTTTCGCTGGAGGTGGAGATCGAAGGCAAATGGCCATGGCAACATTCAAAGCCGAGGAAGGACGGTGCGCAAAGTGAGTGAACCGGATCGGAAGTTCGATCGTCGCCAACTGGCGGAGGATCGTACGGAGTGGGCGGAGGATCGGACCGTTCTTGCCAATGAGAGGACCTTTGGCGGTTGGTTCAGGACCGGCATGGCTGCGATCGCGGTTGCGCTCGGGTTCCAGGCTCTGTTTCGCGCCAGCGACCCGACCCGACCTGGCCGGTCCGGATCGGCGCCAGCATTTTCGTGCTGCTCGCCATTGCCATCTTCTGGCTCGGCCTGGTTTCAGCAGGAAAAGTCCTGAAGCAGCTCAACCCTCACGCCGTTTCGGTACCTGGGCGGCGAAGGTTGGTGATCCTCACCCTTGGCGCCACGGCAGGAGCCTTGTCCGTGCTGGTGGCTTTCTGGTTCCTGTAGCCCAAGATCGGTCGGGACTGTCCTGCCCAGCCTGTTTCCTCTGGTGTGAGGCTGACGGTTTATGTCTTGCCGCCCGCTTCCTCCTCCACGCCACCCAGAGCAGAACGGGCGGCTTTGTCGATCCGCTCAACCCCAAAGGCGATCTGCTTGCACGTGAAGGAAATGGCGAAAAGGTGCTGAACCTCCGTCACCGCGCGTTTCTGCACCGACAACTCACGGGAGCACTCATCGAGCGATTCCATTGCCGCCGCCGGAGGGCTCCAGGGCTTTGGGGGGTGCGACTGTCTGATGCATTCGCTCAGGCGCTGCAGGTGGTCGGCGCTTTCGCGTATCACGCGATCGATTGGTTCGGCGATCGGGCCGGGCTGCCCAGCATGGGGGAAGGGCTCGACGAGTTGATCCAGGAGGACGACCCCATACCAGAACCTCTCGATCTCGCGCCGCAATTCCTCCCTGGCATCGACGGCGGCGCTGGTAGAGCGTAGCCGCGGTTGCGACTGACGAAGCAAGTCGCGTGCTTGAGCCAACTCGGATTCCACGCCATCGCGCGAAACGCCTGGCCCTTTCTGCGGCCCACGGACGAAGTGGCGGCGGTCCCGCCCGATGAACTCGCCGATGGAGCGCAGCGCGTTCGCCAGGTGCTCATCCACCTGCCTGTGCGCCGCGCGCGGCATGACGGCAGCAGCGGCGGCGGCACCGCAGAGCGTGCCCAGCGCGATCTCGGCGGCCTTCAGGACCGATCCCTCGACCACTTCGACACCAGGAGCAAGCACAAGCATTGTCACCGTGACAAGGCCATAGCTCAACCCGGGACGCAGGGCCGAGAGTGCGGCCATGGCGGCCACGCCGGTGACCAATCCGGCAAAGGTCTGCCAGCCACCGCTGCCAAAAGCAAAAATGGCGATGAGGCCGAGCAGGAGGCCGGCTCCACCCCCGGCCATGCGCCGCGCGGCGCTGCGCATCGTGCCGCCAATGCTGGACTGGACGACGAAGACGGCCGAGAAGACGACCCAGGACACGTCGGGGAGGTCCAGCGATTTGGCGATGCCGAAGGCCAGTGCCGCGCCCCCCGCCGTCTGGACCGCGAGCCTCAGCGGCCGAAGTCCAGCCATGCGCCGGAGCCAGCCGGAGATGCTGCGGTGGCGCGATGCTGTGGGCCTATCTTTGCTTGGAGTGTCGGGCATGATCGAGACGAACGAGTTGAGCGAGCGGGGCCGCAAGGGGAAGACCGCGATGGAGGTTGGACCGGCGTAAGCTACGCCGAGACCGTCAACCGCCGGCGCCGCCATCTGTTCCGGACTACCGGCGAGGGTGTTCTTGATGGCGGACGACGTGTCGTCGCAGTTGGTGTGCTCCTTGTGGGATGACCAAGACGATCCTCGGGTGTCACCGGTTCGCCCGAGGATGACGAGAAGACACACGTCCCCCTTGGCGATCCACGGGTCTCACTGCGTTCGCCCGAGGAGGACGAACAAATTTAAATAGGACGGGGCGCTGAAAGCTGCCTCGTAAAGTAATTTATGTGGCACCTCTCAGCGCCCCGTTCGGCGGTTATTGCCCGCGACTCCGGTCTCTCTGCCTAGGTCCAATGGGGCGGTGTTTGATCGCCGGTTTTCCGGGACCCGGAGTTTCCTCCAGACATCTCGTCGGACTTACAGATCCGGCGACACCATCCTCATCGACCCCCCTGTGTGCCGCACAGGCACGCCCGGCGCGCTGTTCGGGCATCAAGAGGCAAGGGCCGGTCCGTAACCCTTCGCCTCTCCCCGTGTCGCCGGAGGGAAACCATTTTCCGCGGACCCCGATGATGAAGGTTCACGTCGTCCCTTCACCACCAGCGCCGGCCCCGCCTCGCCAGGACGCCTCCTGGTGTATCCGCGGCGGGACAGGGGAAGTATGGGCACGGGTTTGCGGGGTGGGGATGAGGGGGGATGAAAATTCGTGTAAGATGTTGAAGTTGTTGATGGGGGTGCGTGAGAACGTCCCCCTCACCAACAAAATCTGAAGTTTAGCCTGCGGCTAAGCCTTCGATTTTGTAACCTCTCCCACCAGGGGAGAGGGAGAGCGTCGAGGGTGCCGCACCGGCTCCTCTCCCCTTGTGGGAGAGGAAGAAGAAATCGGCGTCTTAGCCCGAAGGGGTAAGTGCCAGATTTTTCAGGTGAGGGGATCATGCTACCTTTCTCCCGTTGTGGAGGGTACCCCATGCGCCACCAGCCGCCGCCGATCAACCGGGGCCGCGCCCGCGGCATGCGGAGGGATCCGACGCGGGCGGAAGACATGCTGTGGGAGGCCCTGCGTGACCGGCGGCTGGAGGGCGCCAAGTTTCGCCGGCAGGTGCCGCTCGAGCGCTACATCCTCGATTTCGTCTGTTTCGAACACCGGCTGATCGTGGAGGTGGATGGCTGGCAGCATGCGGATAGCCCATCTGACGGGATCCGCGACGCTTTCTTCCGGTCGCAAGGGTTTCGGGTGCTACGCTTCTGGAACGAGGAGGTGGAGGAGAACATCAACGCTGTCTGCCTGCGGATACTGGCGGAGCTGCGTGATAGCGGCTTGTGAGACCTTATCCTCTCCCCTTGTGGGAGAGGATAGTTCGCCCCAAGAGGCGAAGCCGATTGGCGAGGCGAACTTGGTGAGGGGGCTGTTGTTGATCTCGCCGTCCGACCCCCTCACCAACAAGATCTACGACTTAGCTGCGCTGAGATCGTGATCTTGTGACCTCTCCCACCAGGGGAGAGGGAGGCGCCGAGGGTGCCGCACCGGCTCCTCTCCCCTTGTGGGAGAGGATAGTTCGCCCCAAGAGGCGAAGCCGATTGGCGAGGCGAACTTGGTGAGAGGGCTGTTGTTGATCTCGCCGTCCGACCCCCTCACCAACAAGATCTACGACTTAGCTGCGCTAAGATCGTGATCTTGTAACCTCTCCCACAAGGGGAGAGGGAGGGCTTACGTCGGCAAGAAGTTCTAGATCACTGCAATCTCTTTGATCTCTTTATTGCGGTCTCGAGAGAGCAATTTCTCACTGATGTCAGTCGACATGATTGCTTCAGAGAGCGATTGGCTCGGCTGTTCAATCCCAGAGCCCATAATCCTTCGCAGATGTGACTCCAGGTTCTGGGGCTTCACCTCGGCCAAATGGCTGAGACGTTTTCTCGCGCTCTTTCTCCATCCAGGAAGCCAATAGGCTCAGTTTGCTTGGCTGAAAGAAATCGCGAGTAAACGCGATGCAAGCATCCACAACCTCCGCAGCCTCCAAAGTCTTCTGGTGCTTAGCAGCGAGATTTGCGAACATCTGGTCGGTTGGCTCTGTCCTCACTGACTGTACGGCATAGACAAACGCTTCTACGAGAGTAACTCGCTGAATTATCTGTTTCAGATAGGGAATAGCGCTGCTTGGTGAGACGTGCGTAACAATTGAATGTTGCTCAATGCGTTCCAACTGCTTTGCATTTCCGCCCACAGCAACGTGAGAGGTCTCTACGAGACGGCCGTTGTTTCGGGCGAGGTGGGTCAGAAGGTGCGCTACAGGTTTCTCGTGTTTTAGATGCATTTCAACCCAAGCCGACTCTATATGAGTAAGTAACGGTCGGTAGCTTTTAAGCCATCCTTCGATAGGCTCTATCGAATTGGCAATCGCTTGGATGACGTAGCGGTTATGTGCGCGTCGGGTGCGCTGCTTGAACTCGCCTGCGCATAGCCTAGCTGTTTCGGCGCCGAAAAACTCTTTGGCGCAGGAGCTACCAAAAAGCATCCGTTTGTCACCGTCGACAAGCCCTGTAATGCCGTTGAGATGGCGATGGCCACCGCAAATATGGCAGTACATCCGCTCCCTTTGACTTCGGTAGAAGTTGTCAAAGACAACTTCACTAGGGACCGCCGTCACACGTTCTTTTGGGAGGAGCCCAATCTGCTCATAGGGCGTCTCAGTGAACAGTCGTTCAGCACGAAGGTATGCACGAAAATCCATTTCAAACGCTCCAGTGTTGATCGCTCCGTTTCTACTTTGTTCCCCCCTGCAGTTGCGGCCCGGGGCTGCCCGGGCCGCAACTATTACGAATTAGGCATGCAGTTACGAGCAACCGCTCGTCGCACCACACGTGTCGCACTTCTCACACGTCCCGTTCCGCACCATCGTGAAGTTCTGGCACTCGGAGCACATGTTGCCGGTGTAGCCCTGGGCGATCGAGCGCATGCGGCGTTCGGCTTCGACCTTCTTGGCCTCCGTCTTGGCAGCGGCGGCGTCGGCGGCGGCTTTGTCGGAGAAGAGGGCGGTGGAAGCCTGCTGCTGTTCGGTGGCAAGCTCTTCCGACACGTCTTCGGCAATCTCCTCGGCCAGTTCCTTGGCGCGCTCTTCGTAATCGCGCTTGAAGGCGACGATTTCGGAGGTGGCGACGGCAACGGTGGGTTCCAGCTTGCGGGCGGCGGAGCCGGCAAAGGAGGTGACGTTGCCAACCGAAGCCTTGGCGGGAGCCGCGGTGGCTGCACCCTTTGGTTCGCCAGCCGAGCGCTCGCTGCTGGAAACCAGCGTCGGCTTGTAGCCGCGCGTCCAGCCGGTCGACACGAGGTTGGTCTTGCCTTCCTGGATGCCCTTGCCGAGTGCCGTGTTGGAGAAGTCCGACGTATCGACATGCGCGAGATCATGACGGCCGAGATAGGAGACGGCGAGTTCGCGGAACACGTAGTCGAGGATCGACGTAGCGTTCTTGATCGCGTCGTTGCCGGTGACAATGCCAGCGGGCTCGAACTTGGTGAAGGTGAAGGCCTCCACATATTCTTCCAGCGGTACGCCGTATTGCAGGCCAAGCGAGATGGCGATGGCAAAATTGTTCATCATCGCGCGGAAGGCGGCGCCTTCCTTGTGCATGTCGATGAAGATCTCGCCGATGCGACCGTCGCCGAATTCGCCGGTGCGCAGATAGACCTTGTGGCCGCCGACATTGGCTTTCTGGGTATAGCCCTGGCGGCGGTTCGGCAGCTTTTCACGCTCGCGGGTAACGCGCTCGACCACGCGTTCGATGATCTTTTCCGTGACCGTGACCGCCTGGGCGGCCACCGGCTGCTGGATCAGGTCTTCGAGCGCATCCTCGTCGTCCTCGTCCTCGATCAGTGAGGCGTTGAGCGGCTGGGAAAGCTTCGAGCCGTCGCGGTAGAGCGCATTGGCCTTCAGCGCCAGCTTCCAGGAGAGCATGTAGGCTGCACCGCAATCTTCCACGGTGGCGTCGTTCGGCATGTTGATCGTCTTGGAGATCGCGCCCGAGATGAACGGCTGGGCCGCTGCCATCATGCGGATGTGGCTTTCCACCGAGAGATAACGCTTGCCGATCTTGCCGCAGGGATTGGCGCAATCGAAGACGGGCAGGTGCTCTTCCTTCAGGAAGGGCGCGCCTTCGAGCGTCATCGCACCGCAGACATGGATGTTGGCGGCCTCGATCTCCTTCTTCGAGAAACCGATATGCTCCAGGAGGTTGAAGCTCATGTCGGCGAGCTGCTCGTCGGAAACCTTGAGCACGTCCTTCAGGAAGTCGGCGCCGAGCGTCCACTGGTTGAAGACGAACTTGATGTCGAAGGCGGCCTTGGTGGCACCGTTGATCGCCTCGATCTTGTCGTCGGTAAAGCCCTTGGCGCGCAGCGAACCGGGGTTGACGCCGGGCGCCTGGTTGATGTTGCCGTGTCCGACGGCATAAGCCTCGATCTCAGCAATCTGGCTCTCGGTATAGCCGAGCGTGCGCAGCGCTTCCGGAACGGCACCGTTGATGATCTTGAAGTAGCCGCCGCCGGCGAGCTTCTTGAACTTCACCAGCGCGAAGTCAGGCTCGATGCCGGTGGTGTCGCAATCCATGACGAGGCCGATCGTGCCGGTCGGCGCGATCACGGTCGTCTGGGCGTTGCGGTAGCCGTGCTTTTCGCCGAGTTCCAGCGCCTTGTCCCAGGCAGCCTTGGCATGGGCGGAAAGATCCTGGTCCGGGTTCTCATCGTGGAAGAGCGGTACCGGGTTGACCGAAAGCTGCTCATAGCCGGTGGCTTCACCGTAAGCTGCGCGGCGATGGTTGCGCATCACGCGCAGCATGCTTTCGCGGTTCGGCGCGAAGTTGGGGAAGGGTCCGAGCTCGCCCGCCATTTCGGCGGAGGTCGCATAGGCGATGCCGGTCATGATTGCGGTGAGCGAGCCGGCAATCGCGCGGCCTTCCTTGGAATCGTAGGGAATGCCGGTCGACATCAACAGGCCGCCGATATTGGCATAGCCGAGGCCGAGCGTGCGGTACTGGTAGGAGAGTTCGGCGATCTCCTTGGACGGGAACTGCGCCATCATGACCGAGACTTCGAGCACGACGGTCCATAGGCGCACGGCATGTTCGTAGTCGGCAATGTTGATGCGCTTCGTGTCCTTGTCCTTGAACTGGAGAAGGTTGAGCGAGGCAAGATTGCAGGCCGTGTCGTCGAGGAACATGTATTCCGAGCACGGGTTGGAGCCGCGGATCGGGCCACCGGCCGGCGAGGTGTGCCAGTCGTTCATGGTGGTGTTGAAGTGCAGGCCCGGATCGGCGGAGGCCCAGGCGGCGTAGGAGATCTTCTCCCACAGGTCGCGGGCCTTCAGCGTCTTCATCACGCGGCCGTCCTTGCGCGCGGTCAGGTTCCACTCGCCATCGTTTTCGACGGCACGCAGGAAGTCGTCCTTCAGCGAGACGGAGTTGTTGGAGTTCTGGCCCGATACGGTGAGATAGGCTTCCGAATCCCAGTCGGTGTCATAAGTCTTGAACTCGAGGTCCTTGTAACCCTGCTTGGCGAACTGGATCACGCGGCCGACATAGTTTTCCGGAACCATGTCCTTCTTGGCGGCGCGAATCTCGCGCTTCAGCGCAGGGTTCTTGTTCGGGTCGAAGCAGTCGTCGCCTTCGCCTTCGCAGTTGACGCAGGCCTTCATGATCGCCTTCAGGTGCTTGGCGACGATCTTGGAGCCGGTGACGAGGGCTGCGACCTTTTGCTCTTCCTTGACCTTCCAGTTGATGTATTCCTCGATATCCGGATGGTCGATGTCGACGACGACCATCTTGGCCGCGCGACGGGTCGTGCCGCCGGACTTGATCGCGCCCGCTGCACGGTCGCCGATCTTGAGGAAGGACATCAGGCCGGAGGAACGGCCGCCGCCGGAAAGCTTCTCGCCTTCGCCGCGCAGCATGGAAAAGTTGGAGCCGGTGCCGGAGCCGTACTTGAAGAGGCGCGCTTCGCGGACCCACAGATCCATGATGCCGCCCTCGTTGACGAGGTCGTCGCCGACGGACTGGATGAAGCAAGCATGAGGCTGTGGATGCTCATAGGCCGACTTGGACTTGGTGAGCTTGCCGGTGAAGGGGTCGACATAGAAGTGGCCCTGGCCCGGACCGTCGATGCCATAGGCCCAGTGCAGGCCGGTGTTGAACCACTGAGGGGAGTTCGGCGCGACCCGCTGGGTGGCGAGCATATAGGCAAGCTCGTCCATGAAGGCGGAGGCATCCTCTTCCGAGGAGAAGTAGCCGCCTTTCCAGCCCCAGTAGGTCCAGGTGCCGGCAAGGCGGGTGAAGACCTGACGTGCATCGGTTTCGGAGCCATAGCGCTGGTCTTCCGGCAGATCCTTCAGGGCCTTTTCGTCAGCGACCGAGCGCCAAAGGAACGAAGGGACATCGTTCTCTTCGACCTTCTTCAGCCGCGCCGGCACACCGGCCTTGCGGAAATACTTCTGCGCCAGGACATCGGTTGCGACCTGGGAAAACTGCGCCGGTACGTCGATATCCGCCAGGCGGAACACGATCGAGCCATCAGGATTGCGGATCTCACTGACCGCCTTGCGGAATTCAATGTCCGCATAGGCACCCTGGCCGGGCTGGGTGAAACGACGTTCGATGCGCATTGCCTTGTGTCCCTCGTCTGTGGCCCGCTCAGGGCGCAAATTTCCGGCCCGGCCGCTCGCCATCATGGGCAGCCGGGAAATCTCTCGTCCAGGTGAATCATCCGGGATGTCCAACCTGTATCTTGTGTTGATGGTCGACTGCAACACTAAATATAGCGTTAACAGCGTCTTTTTACCAGTGCCAACACGAGCTGCTGCGATCGGAAAAAGGCGCAGGCAGTACTCCTGGCGGACAGCGTCTCAGGCCGCCTGCCATGGTCATTTTCTGCTTGAACCTGTTTGAAAGAACCGGCCTCGTTACGTTCGGTCCAGTCGCCGCTGCAACATGACGTGCAATCTCGTCCCCTTGGCAAGATTCGTCAAGGCATAGATCGCCATACATTCTTAACCACAAGATATTGTGTCGAGACCTTGTGGAAAACGGGGAGAGAAAAAAGAAGCAGGAAAGTCAGGTATTTGCAGCGGCCGGTTGGCGTGAGGGAGGGTTTCCTCCCCACGTCATGCACAGGCCTGCCGAAGTCTTTGCGCACTTCAACAGGCCGGTGTTGCAGATTGGTCCACAAGCGAAAAACCGAAGGACAGGGGCGGGAGTCTACAGCACGAAAAACTGTCACCGCCGGTAGAAGCTAGCCCTTGTGGCCTTTGGCGATCGGCTCCTGATAGGTGAAGCCCATGTCCCAAGGGAAGTAGATCCAAGTGTCCTGGCTCACTTCGGTGATGAAGGTGTCGATCATCGGGACGCCGGACGGTTTGGCATAGACGCAGGCAAAATGGGCCTTCGGCAGCATCTCGCGGACTTCCGACGCGGTCTTGCCGGTGTCGGTCAGGTCGTCGACAACGAGCACGCCCTCGCCACCATTGACGGATAATTCCGGCGTGATCCCCTTCAGCAGGTTCATTTCGCCCTGACTTGAATAGTCATGGTAGGACGCGATGCAGACCGTTTCGATCAGGCGGATGTTGAGTTCGCGCGAGATGATCGCCGCCGGGACCAGGCCGCCTCGGGTGATGCAGACGATAGCGCGAAACTCCTGGCCGGAGCCGGCGAGGCGCCAAGCAAGCGCACGGGCGTCGCGGTGGAACTGGTCCCAGGAGACGGGAAAGGCTTTTTCTGGAAGAGACATGGGAGGAGCCGTTAGCGAGAGCTGCGTTGGCTCTCGCTAATAGCGGCAAGTCCGGCGCCCTGGCAAGACGTCGAGTTGTAAACAGGCATGGGTGAATCGGCTTCACGTACAACGGAAGCCGTGCCGCCGGAGGTGCGCCTGAACTCCTCTGGGGCGGGTGAACAGCGGTGTCGGACCTTTGGCCCAGTCTCCGGAGCATTGGTCCGAGGGGGATCGACATTTCACCATCGGCTCACAAGCTTTGCGCGGGGCGACAAGACTAAAAGGAGATGAGAACATGATCATTCGATCCCTCACAAGATCTGCAGCCATGGCTGCCATCCTCTTGTCCTCGGTTGCTGTGGGAGGGCACCTGCCTGGTTTTACCGACACCGTCTGGGCCAAGGGCGGTGATGGCGGAGGAAACGGCGGTGGCAACGGCGGTGGCAATGGCGGAGGAAACGGCGGCGGTAATGGTGGAGGGGGCAACGGACACGGCGGCGGACGGAGTTCCGAGCGCGACAACTCTGGAAAGTCGCAGATTGGCGAAGCGCCTCGAGGCCAGAGCGACAAGAACGCCAACCGACGTGCCGAGCGAAGCGCAGCCGAACCTTCCCTCAGCCGCTCCCAGCTCAAGGGCTTGAACTCCCTCAACCGCAACTATCAAGCCTATCTCAACAGCCGCGACCCGCGCATGGCGGCAGTTTCCGCTTATACGATGGACTACGCCCAGTATGAGATCGACCATGGCGTGTCTCCTCCGGAAACCGACGCAGCTCTCGGTGATGAGGCACTGCGGGATGCCTTGAGCGCCTTCACCCCCGATCCGATAACGGACGACATGCTGGCGGAAGCGAAGGCTGTCCTGGGTGTCGGAAGCGCTGACGGCAAGATTGACCAGATCCGTTCGACGATGGACCGATAGAAGAGATCGAGCCGCAGCCGGGGAGCGATTTCACTCCCTGGCTGCCTTGGATTCCGGCAGAACAAGGATACGAGGATGCCTGTCGACCTCTGGGACCGCAGCGTGGAATTGATGATCGACAGCGAAGATCACTTCCGCTGCGTCAGAAACAGCCGAGAAGCCTACGAATGTCTGTCGACCTGTTGGCCCAGCAAAAGCGGCAAATGGCTTATGGTGGCGCGAAAGCGCTGTATGGAGGCACTGGAAGGCGAGGGCGATCCCGCCGAGGCAGAGGCCGCCTTCATCAAGGCTGCGGAGGAGGCCGGGATCCTACGCACATGATCCCAATCAGGGCAAGCTTGCCACCGGAACCGCTCCTGCGCGCTTCTAACGTGACATCAGCGACAGCGCCGTCATGGATTCGAGCAAGCTGCGGGTGACGCCGCCGAAAAGCATCTCCCACCAGCGCGACGTGCCATAGGCGCCCATCACCAGAAGGTCGACGCTGTTGTCGGCAAGACGGTTCTCGATGGCCGTGGCGGCCGGCACGCTTCCGCCCTCACGGGTGGTGAGCGTGACGTTGACGTCATGCCGGGCAAGCGCCTCGGCAAGTTCCACGCCAGCCATATCCGGTTCCTCGTTCGCCCGCTCCGGCGGATCGACGCAGAAGATCTCGACGCTCTCGGCGCTCTTCAGGAAAGGGAGCGAATCAAAGGTCGCCCGCGCGGCCTCGCGCGACCCATTCCAGGCAATCATCACGCGGCGAATGTCTTTCGGATGCTTCATCACATAGGGCACGAGCAGAATGGGCCGGCCGGTGTCGAAGAGCAGGTTCTCGAGTTCCGAGCGGCTGTCGTTGGCTGGGTCGCCCTGACTTGCCACGACGAGATCGGCTGCCCGGACCGTTTCCATGACCGAGGATCCGGCATAGCCTGCCGAAGAGACGAAGCTGCGCCATTCGGCCGAGCGGCCTTCGCGTGCAATGCGTTCGCGAAAAATCTTCTCCACCTCCGCGGTCTCGCGCCGAGAGGCCGCTTGCAACGCCTCGATTGCCGCTGGATCCGGGATTTCCATCGGGGCGATCAGCGGGACCGCGGCAAGAGTTTCGGCATGGAGGCCGAGAACGTGGGCGTCGTACTTCGCCGCCACGGCCAGCGCAAAGTCGGCGATCTGTGCCGCATGCGCCGGCGAATCGAGAACGGCAACGATGGTTTTGTACGTCATGGTCTCTCCCTCAAGCTGGTGCCCTGTGTTTCAACCAATTTCGTCGTGCAGCCTGTCGCCTTCCTTGATGCGGGTCAACTCTGCGTCGAAATTGCTACTCAGGCGTCCGGCGAGACGTTCGAGGAGATGCGCTTCCCCTCCAGTTCGCGCACCATCTGCATGACGGCTTCGGCGGCCGCCTCAAGTTCCTCCGCATGGCGGGCGCGCACGACGATCTCGGTCGAGAAGCGCTGACCGTCATACTTCGGATAGGAGCCGATGGTGGTCTGAGGATGGGTTTTCTGTATGGCGGCAAGTGGAGTGCCGATGTCACCCTCGCCAAACGGGCAGGGGAGCGCCCGCGACAGCATCTTGGTGCCTGTGCGCAGTTCGGCGACAACGTTGTCGAGCATGGCCTGGAACACCTGCGGGACCCCCGCCATCACGTAGACATTCTCGACAATGAAACCGGGCGCTGTCGACACCGGGTTGGCAATGTGCCGTGCGCCCTGCGGCATGCGTGCCATTCGCTGTCGCGCCTCGGTAAATTCCATCTCGCGTCGCTGATATATCTCGCCGAGCAGCCGCATCGCCTCCGGATCGTGCACGCAGGGCAGACCGAAGGCCTCTGACACCGCATCGGCAGTAATATCGTCATGGGTGGGGCCAATGCCGCCGGACGTGAAGACGTAGTCGTACCGCGCCCGCAGCGCATTCAGCGCATCGACGATGGCCTCTTCTTCATCGGCGACGATCCGCACTTCCTTCAAGTCAATGCCGGAAAGCGTCAGCACGTCAGCGAGGTGGCCGATGTTCTTGTCCTTCGTGCGACCGGAAAGAAGCTCGTCGCCGATGGCGAGCATGGCGGCGGTGACGAGAGGGGAGGGGTCGGTCGCTTGGGACATGATGAATCCTGATGTTCTACGGGTTGTGCAGTGGTAGGCCGAAATGTGGAAAAGCAGAAGAGGCTGCCGGAGAGGAAAGAGATCAATGGGGGCGGAACCGATGACAGATCAGAGGGGTTCGTCCTTGGAAAGCGAACACTGCGTCGACTGATGCAGGGGCTGCCAGTGTCGGCTTTGCCGGGTACAGGTAAGGATCTGCCGGCAGACGGCGCAACTTCAACGAAAGCGGAGACGACAGCATGGCGAAGGTTCTGGTCCTTTATTATTCGGCCTACGGCCACATCGAAACAATGGCAAAGGCCGTTGCCGAAGGCGCCAGTACCGCCGGTGCAGACGTCACCATCAAGCGGGTTCCCGAGCTCGTTCCCGAAGAAGTGGCCAAGGCCTCCCACTACAAGCTTGACCAGGAAGCGCCGATTGCGAGCCCCTCGGAGCTTGCCGACTACGACGCCATCATTGTGGGCGCTGGCACCCGCTTCGGCACCGTTGCGTCGCAGATGCGCAGCTTCTGGGATCAGACCGGCGGCCTCTGGGCCGAAGGCAAGCTCGTCGGCAAGCTTGGGTCGGTCTTCACCTCCACCGCTACCCAGCATGGCGGACAGGAATCCACCATCCTGAGCTTCATCCCGACCTTCCTGCACCAGGGCATGGTCGTCGCGGGCCTTCCCTATGCCTTCCAGGGCCAGACCGGAGTGGACGAGGTCAAGGGTGGATCGCCCTATGGCGCCAGCACGATTACCGACGGAGACGGCTCCCGCCAGCCTTCAGCCGTCGAACTGGAGGGCGCACGCTACCAGGGCAACTACGTTGCCAGACTTGCGGCCAAGCTCGCGGGCTGAGCCCGTTCGTTCGTTGCCACGAAGACATGGAGTCCCCCCGACTCCATGTCTTCGTGGTCGTGCGCGTTTTTTGTTGGGTTCATTCCTTGCACGTATGCCCGGATCCGCCGCCGAGGGGCGGGCGTATCGCCGTAGCTTCCGGTTGCGCCGCGACTGGCTGACAAAGGCCGGATAAAAAAATGCCCTGCCAAGAGACAGGGCAAAAGGGGAAAAAGCCCGGCTTTCTCGATCGGGCAAAGTGATCATGCACGGTGGGGCGCACACCCGCGAGTGCAGATGAGGCCCTTCCGGTACGGTTGGAACATTTTCGTATGTTCTCGCTATCTATCCGTCTCGCAGGTTGAACGATAGGCAGCGAGAAGAGGTGCGCAAGCGCTGGACCGGACCCGTCGGGCGATCCAGACTACCAATCGTGAGAAGGATTGCCGACAAAAACGGCGATTTCGGCGTCCGGCCCGAGCGCAGCTCCAACGAGATCGACGCAGCGGCTGCGCTCTTGACGAATCCCATCGGCAATCATCCGGGTCACATCCTTCTGGCCTGCCGTCAGATGCCGCGCAGCAATCGCCCAAGCCGTTCTCTGGATGTCGTCGGCGAAGACGGGGATGGCATCATGCGCAAAAGCCGCAGCAGTCCGTGTCATTAAGGATTCTCCGAAAATTGATGCTGCAAATGACGGCAACAAGATTGCCCGAAGCTTGTTGCTGTTGTCGGTGGTAGAGGAGAATTTCGCTTCTGGATCAGGAGACGTTGGTTTCGGGAACGCGTCCTGTCAGATGGCACTTCAAGCCGTCGCCAATTCGTGAATCGCCATCGTCAGCGTCAAAGCCTGTTTCGGCGGCAACAGGACAGGTGGCCCGCTGATCAGGGCGGGCTGCTGTTCCGACTGAAATGGTGCTAATGTGCTGAAGGCGAGGTCGTCGATGGTCACCGCCGTCGCCTGATCATCGCCGAGCAGCAGTTGGGCATGGGCGACGGCCTTGAGCCGGCCTAGAAACGTGTCGCGAGCAGCAGCCAGATCCTCCCCCTTCAGCGACTGCAGGGCGAGAGCCTGAATGACGGAAATGAGGTTCTTGATTCGGTGCGCCAGCTCTCCGCGCATCAGCTCTCGCCGCTCTTCGAGAAGCTTGCGCTCGGTGACGTCCTGACCACGAGAACACCGGCAATGACCTCGCCGTTGCGCGTGATAGCGGCATTGGAGCAGGACACCGGGATCTGCCGGCCGTCGCGATGAAAGAAAACGTCTTCATGCGCCTTGAGACTGCGTCCTGTGGCGAAGACCTCGCCAAGGGCACATTCGGACATCGGAAACGGCGTTCCGTCCGGGTGATGATGGTGGATGACGTCATGCAGCTTTCGTCCGAGAAGCTCGTTTTGGCTCCAGCCGAACAGTCTTTCCGCCGCAGGGTTGGCAAACAGGGTGCAGCCGTCTCTATCGATAAGAAAGATGGCGTCGACAGAATTGTTGGTGATGAGGCGGGCAAGACTCGACTCGTCGCCAAGCCATCGAGCGTGACCTGAAGCATGTTCTCCCCCGTCAAGCGAGCCGTCTGTGGGTGGCGCAATTCCAACTCAGTGCTGTTGGTGTAAGCACTAATCTGGTTGAACGCAAATTCTCGCCAATGTCGAAGGCAGGAGTTTAGATGAAGTCGATCTCCGACAGCATCTCGGCGAGCCTGGCCTCGCCTGTCGTGCCTTGCTGAAACAGATGCATCAGCGTTGCCGCCAGTCCCTCGGCCTGTGGTGTGTTCTTGGCAATCCCGGACCTGGCGCAAACGTGGTCAAAAACTCTCTGCAGCATGGCCAGTTGCTGCGGATCGATGGTATCGACCGGTTGTTCGAGATGAGCCCCAATCATGTCGCGCTTCCCCATGTTCCACAAGACATAGCGCCTAAGCTTCTTCTTCGTCAACGAAGGCTGACCGAGGTGGGGAAAGGTGTCTGTCTTTGCCGGGCCATCCGCCGGCACCCGATGCTGGAGCAGAAGTGTCAGCAACATCCAAATCGCGCGCCTTCCTGGAAGCGGTGTCGCCAATCGTCATCGCGGAGTTAGACCCCGAGGGTAGGGAAGGGGCTCCAAGCGCAGAGCACGGCAGGAATGCAAAATGGGGATGGTGCGGACGGCGGGGCTCGAACCCGCATGGCCGAAGCCGAGGGATTTTCTTACCAGCTACGGTTTTCACCGCCGCCTTACGGCGTTCGTGGTCTGGACTATACCTTCACCCTGGCTTTCGCTTTAGGTGCTGCCCGTCTAGTCTCTACACCTTCCTCTTGCGAGGCTTGGCTCGGGATTGCCATCTTACAGGTTTCCCCGACTTTGAGCAGTTCTACAGCCGGCGTTTCCGCCGGTGCACTCAACTTGTCTTCAAGTCCCTTGTGTCTACCAGTTTCACCACGTCCGCATGCCCCCTGCTACCAAAGTGGCGGAGCCTTCTCAACCAATTAATTTGAAAGGTCCTGCTGCAGGGCTCGCAAGCTGATCGTTTGGATCAGGGGATGGCTGTGGCAGGCCGCAGAGGCCGGCCGGGCTTTGCGTGACTGCAGGTTGGCCGGCCTGACGGAACAACGCTTGGACGATGGTCGCGCACCCAAGCCTGCCGTCACTAGGCTTCGTCGCCCTTGATGATGTCCTTCACGCGCCTTGCGAGAGCTTCTCCGGAAAACGGCTTCGTCATCACCTGCATGCCGCGCTCCAGATGACCGTGGTTCAAGACCGCGTTCTCAGCATAGCCCGTGATGAACAGAACCTTCAGGTCCGGCTTTGCCACTCTTGCGGCATCGGCCACCTGGCGACCGTTCATGCCATTGGGGAGGCCAACGTCTGTGACCAGCAGGCAAATGTCACGGTGCGCCTGAAGGATCCTCAATGCCGAAGGCCCGTCGTCCGCCTCAAGCACGTGGTAGCCCAGTTCTTCCAGGATCTCCACCGCAACCATTCTCACAAGCGGCTCGTCGTCCACCACCAAAATGGTTTGGCTACCGGATGCCCGAGGCGCGTCTGCCTCCCGCTCCATCTCTTCATCGGCGGGCGTGTCGGCGCTGTGGCGCGGGAGGTAAAGGCAGACCATCGTTCCCTGCCCGAGTTCCGAATAGATGCGAACCGCTCCGCCCGATTGACCTGCGAACCCGTAAACCATCGAGAGCCCCAGACCAGTGCCTTGGCCCATCGGCTTTGTCGTGAAAAATGGATCGAATGCGCGAGCGATGGTTTCATTCGACATACCCGTGCCCGTGTCGCTGACACACAGGGAGACATATTGCCCAGGCGGGAGGCCACGTTCGCGGGCGGCCCGATCGTCCAGCAATCGGTTGCCGGTCTCGATGGTGACCTTGCCGCCGTCCGGCATGGCGTCGCGTGCATTTATGCAAAGGTTGAGCAAAGCGTTCTCCAGTTGCCCAACGTCGACGAAGGTCGTCCAGAGACCGCCTGCCGCGACGGCTTCAACGGCGACAGCGGGCCCGACGCTGCGGGTGATCAGGTCATGCATACCAGCCACAAGCCGATTGAGGTCAGCCGGCTTTGGATCCAGAGTCTGACGTCTGGAGAAAGCCAGAAGACGTTGCGTCAACCCTGCCGCTCGTTTGACAGCCGACTGTGCGCCGTGCAGGTAGCGATCCACTTCGGCAATCCTACCTTGGGCAAGGCGCGTGTTCATGAGCTCAAGGCTGCCGCCGATCCCGGCCAAGATGTTGTTGAAGTCGTGCGCGATCCCTCCTGTGAGTTGACCGACCGCTTCCATCTTTTGTGAATGAAGAAGGGCCTCCTCAGCCTGAAGCAGAGCCGCGGTGCGCTCTTCGACGCGCGCTTCCAGCGATGCATTCAGTTCGGCAAGGGCGGCCGCGGTGCTGCGCAATTCCGCTTCCGCCCGGACGCGCTGAATATGGGCCCAGGATCGTTCCGTGACCTCGCGAATGAGGGCGAGTTCTTCGGCCGACCAGGTATGCGGCAGCTTGCTGTGGATGGCCATCAGTGCCGTGAGCTTGCCATCGCGGATGAGAGGCATGCAGATGGTGGCGGCGATGCCGATGTCCTGAAACGTCTTCGCTTCCTCCGGGGCGAGTTCACGAGCGTTGTCGTTGATGATGAGAGGCAGCCCACGGGTGAGTTTCGAGACGGCGAGCTTGCCAAAGGCGGCAAGGCTGTAGTGGCCGACAATTGAGGGGGAGCCTTCCGCTGCCCAATCTCCGCGAATGGTAAAGCCGTCTTCGTCATCGTCCATGTCCGCATAGGCGCAACTGGACAACTGTAGGTACTCGCCCACCATCCGTGTCGTGACAGCAAGCAGCGTGTCAGCGTCGCCGGCTTTGCCAGTTTCCCTCGCGAGGTCGTCGAGGAACCTCAGCCGGGCTTCTGATTGCCGCAGGGCTGTTTCACTCAACGTCCTTTCGGTGACGTCGGAGCCCGAAACGAAAATATTGCTGATCTTCCCGCCCGCGTCCCTGATCGGTTGGTACACGAAATCCAGGTACCGATCCTCGACCGGGGCTTCGGGATGACGCCGGAGCGAGAAGAGCCGACCCATCGCCGCATAAGCCTTCCCCGATACCGAAATCTCCTGCAGAAGGCCCAGGTAACCTTGCGCGATCGATTCCGGAAGCGCGTCCTCCACCGTTTTGCCGATGACGTCGCGGTTGCCGACCAGGCGCATGTAGGCCGGGTTGGCGTACTCGATTCGGAAGTCGGGAACGCTCAGCATTACCATGAAGCCGGGAGCGTTCTCGAACATTTGCCGGTAATGCTCGCGCTCCGAGAGCAATGTTCTGCGCCCATGAACTGCCTCGGTGGTCTCGATGGCCGTATCCAGCATTCCTAGGACAATGCCGTTCTCGTCTCGGATTGGGCAGTAGCAGAAGGTGAAGTATGCTGTCTCTGTGTGGCCGTGCCTGGTGGTCTGGAGCGGGAAGTCCACGAAATAGCCCGCTTCGCCTGCCAGCGCCTGCTCCGCGATGGGCTTCAGGGCATCCCAGGTCTCGCTCCAGGTGACCCGAAGAGGCTGGCCCAAGGCTTCGGCCTTGGCACCGAGGATCGGCAGAAATTCGTCGTTGTAGATTGCGATCAGGTCCGGTCCCCAAAAAAGACACTGGGGAAAACGGGAGGCCACCATCGCGTCTACCGAAATCTTCAGAGCAGATGGCCAGGATTCTATGGCCCCCAACGGCGTGGTTTCCCAAGGAAATGACCTGATCTTCTGCGCCATCAGGCTTGTTGATGATGGAAATAACGTGCTGCTTGCCATGAGCCCTGATCCGATGCCGAGCGAAATTAGCGCTCACGCCCGTGAAGTGAAGTGCCCATTGGAGAATCAGGTCACCGTATCTACTGACCCCAAACGGCCAGCGGTGGTAAGAACGATTGATGTCTATTGGCGCCAGAAGAGCGGGGTGAGCAGCACCAGCACCGTCAGGATTTCCAGACGACCGGCGAGCATCATCACCGAGAGCAGATAGAGCGCCGAGTCGCTGATCGTTGAAAAATTACCGGCTGGGCCGACGATGTCGCCAATGCCGGGACCGACGTTGGAGAGCGCCGTGATCACGGAGGAGGCGGCGGTGAGGAAGTCGTAGCCGAGCAGCGTCATCGCCAGGCTGCCGACCGCCCAGAGGAAGATGTAGAGCGCCACGAACAGGAAGATGCCTCGCTGCGCTTCCGGTTCTATCACCGAGTTGCCGTAGCGGATGGAATAGACCGCGTTAGGATAGATCAGGCGCTTGAGGCCGGTGCCGACGATGTTGAACAGCACGACGAAACGGTAAGCCTTGATACCGCCGGCGGTCGAGCCGGTGCAGCCGCCCATGAAAGTAGCGAAGAAGGCAAGCGCCACCGCGAACGGCCCCCAGGTGGTGTAGTCGGTGCTGGCATAGCCGGTTGTCGACAGGATCGACGACATGTTGTGGAACGAATGCGCGAGCGCCGTGCCGAGACCCACGTCGTTCTGTAGGTGGTGATAAACGGCGAGTACCACCGCAAAGACGAAGAGATAGCCGACGAAGACGACGATCTGCGGGTCGCGAAGCGAATCGAGCCGGCGTCGCACAACGAAGATGATCAGCAGCGAAAACGGCAGGCTGCAGATCGTCATGAACAGCGTCGAGATCCACAACAGCGGAATGCTATCGAAATAGCCGAAAGAGGCGTCGTGGGTCGAGAACCCCCCGGTGGCGACCGTCGTCATCGCGTGGTTGAGCGCGTCGAACCGCGACATGCCCGCCCAAGCGTAGCAGATGGCGCAGATGAGCGTAATCCCGACGTAAATCCCCATGAAGGCCCGGGTGAAGCTGGCCAGACGGGCGAAGGGCTTGTCGCTGGTATCGGACGATTCCAGCTTGAAGAAGGACATCCCGCCGACGCGCAGGAAAGGGAGTACGAAAAGGCCGAGGGCGACGATGCCGATCCCGCCCAGCCACTGCAACAGCGAACGCCAAAGGAGAATACCGGGAGGCATGTTGTCCAGACCGACTAGGACCGTCGACCCGGTGGTGGTGATGGCGGAGATGGACTCAAACAGTGACTGCGCAAATGTAAGCTCGTGGTCGGCCAGGAAGAGCGGGATGGCCCCGACAAGAGAAAAGATGACCCACAACAGGTTGACGAGCAGGAAGCCCAACCTTTTCGTAAAGACGGGCGGGGGGCCGCGGGTGGCAAGTGCCGTCATCAACGAGATGCCGCCGACCATGAAAGCCGAGAGGGCGAAGACCTGCCAGTCCTCGTGCCCATAGTAAAGGTCCACCATCGCCGGAAGGAACATCGCGGTGGCCAGATAGAGACCGCAGAGGGCCGCGATATACATGGCCGGCCGAAGAGCACTGGCGTTCAAATCGATGTTCCGATTTCTCGTGTGGCGCGAAAGAGGGTTTTCCCTCCTCCGGTGGCTATGGCATAGCGAGAAGACATGCGAAATTCAATGGACGGAGCGAACGTGGACAAAGTTGCGGTGGACGATGCGCGCCGGGCGTTGCGGGAGATATTTCCCGAAACGCCGTTGCAGTTGAACGAGCACTTGAGTCGCCGCTTCGATGCACAGGTCTGGCTGAAGCGCGAAGATCTTTCGCCGGTGCGGTCCTACAAGATCCGGGGGGCGTTCAATTTCTTCCGCAAGGCAATGGCCGCGGGGGGCCGGGGACGCACCTTCGTCTGCGCTTCCGCCGGAAACCATGCGCAAGGTTTTGCCTTCGTCTGCCGGCACTTCGCAGTGCCGGGCATCGTGTTCATGCCGGTCACCACGCCGCAGCAGAAAATCGACAAGACCCGGATGTTCGGTGGCGAATTCATCACCATCCGGCTGATCGGCGATATCTTCGACCAGTGTTATGCGGCGGCCAATGCCTATGTGGAGGAGACCGGCAGCGTCATGGTGCCGCCCTTCGACCATGCCCATATCATCGAGGGACAGGCGACGGTGGCAGCGGAGATTTTCTCCCAGTTACCCAAAGGCAGCGTCCCGGACCTGCTGATACTGCCGGTCGGAGGCGGTGGTCTTGCTTCGGGTGTCACCGGCTATCTGCAGGAACAGTTGCCTCCGGAGGCATTCGTGCTGGTCGAGCCGGAGGGAGCGCCCAGCCTGCGCCGCAGCCTGGAGGCGGGGACTCCCGTTCGGTTGCCGAAGGTGGACAATTTCGTCGATGGCGCGGCCGTGGCCCGCGTTGGTGACCTGAACTTTGAGGCGCTGAAGCGATTCTCGCCGGAGCAGGTGCTGCTTGCGCCTGAGAATGCGATCTGCTTGACGATCGCCGAGATGCTCAACCTCGAAGGCCTGGTGCTGGAGCCGGCTGGCGCATTGTCGATCACCGCCCTCGAAATACTTGGGACGGAGCGGCTTCAAGGAAAGACAGTGGTGGCGGTCGTTTCCGGAGGGAACTTCGACTTTGAGCGTCTGCCGGATGTGAAGGAAAGGGCGATGCGCTATTCCGGGCTGAAGAAATACTTCATCCTCCGGCTCGCGCAACGGCCTGGCGCCCTCCGCGATTTTCTAAACCTCCTCGGCGCCGAAGACGACATCTCGCGGTTCGAATACCTGAAGAAGTCAGCTCGAAATTTTGGCTCCATCCTGATCGGTATCGAAACCAAGGATCCGGCGAACTTCAAGGAGCTGATCAGGAGATTCGAAGCCGCCGATCTCGGCTATCAGGACATTACCGACAACGAGATCCTGGCGAACTTGATCATTTAGACCTTCTCAGGCTCTAATCGCAGATGAGCTAGATGGCGGATCCAACCGTTCCGCTTCCATCAACATGTCAGGCAGGGCTATGGCTTCGTTTCTTTCCAGCATCCTCTCGATCTTTTCACGCGGTTCAACGCCGGAAGCTCCGGCGGGCCCTGATGCCGAGCCACAGATGCACGGCGACTGCATGATCTTTGCAAATCCGATCCGCGAAGGAAGCCAGTTGCGGCTGGCTGGTCGCATCGAAAAGGAGGTGGATGGTGAAGTGCTGGTGCGCCACTTCATCCGTGCCGACGTCTTCACATCGAGCGACGAGGCAATCGAGTGCACCTTCCGCAAGGCGAGGCAGATCATCGACCAGAGCGGAGCATCGCTCTTCTCCGATGGAGAAAAGTCGCGCTCTGCCTAACCACGGAGCGCAACCGGAACCTGGATTTCCGCGCGCGAGACCCGATCCGGATCTCTAGGCCGCAGCTGCCAGCTCCACGATACGCGCGTCGGCGTCCGCCAGAGCTTTGTCAAAGGCCTCCGGCCCAAAGGCTGTTCCTTCGACGTAAACCACCTCCACGTCCGTCATGCCCATGAACGATAGGATCGTCTTCAGGTACGGGACGGCATGGTTCATGCCCATGGCCGGACCTTCGGAATAGATGCCGGCGGCTGAAAGGACGATGTAAACCTTCTTGCCGGTGGCAAGTCCTTCGGGACCTTCGGCGGTATAGCGGAACGTCACGCCGGCGCGGGCAACATTGTCGATCCACGACTTGAGCGTCGAGTAGATGTTGAAGTTGATGAGACCGGTCGCCAGCACGATGGTATCGGCGGCAAGAAGCTCGGCTACGAGTTCATCCGAAGCTGCAGCCGCGGCAGCCTCTTCAGGAGTGCGATCGGCCGCCTGTTTGCGGATGGCGGATGTCGTGACGGTGTCGAGGTGGGCGATCGGCGTCTCTCCCAGGTCGCGATGGACCACGGTGGCGTCTGCCTGCTTTGACTTCAGCTTCTCGACGAGATCGAGCGCAACCTTGGTTGAGACGGATTCGGCGCGGGGACTGGAGGTGACGAGGAGGATGGATGACATGGTGATCTTCCTGACTTGTTTGGCTGACTTGGGAGGTCGTCGCGGGGAGGTAGGCCGCGCTCGCGAGCAAGAGATAACTCTGGACACCTATCGAGTTAAGCGTGATAATCTCGAAGAGAGCTATCGAAGATATGGATGGATCCAATGGACGCGAATCCGACGCTCGACCAGTTGCAGGTCTTCCTCGCCGTGGCAGAGACAGGCAGCTTCTCGGCCGCCGCGCGCAGGCTCAGCCGGGCGCAATCGGTGATCAGCTACACAATCGGAAACCTGGAGTCGCAGTTGGAGGTCCCCTTGTTCGAACGGGCAGGTCTTCGCCAGCCGAGGCTGACGGAGGCGGGCCGTGCCATGCTTCCAGACGCGCGCAGGATCGTTGCGGATCTTCAAGTGATGCGCTCGCGCGCCAAGAGCATGAAGCAGGGCCTTGAGCCGGAGCTTTCGCTTGCCATCAGCGTCATGGTGCCGGCGGACGCCGTGGTCGAAGAGCTTCGTGAGTTTGGCAAACGCTTCCCGACGGTCGCCTTGAGCCTGAACGTCGGGGAACTGGGCATGGTCATGGACATGGTGTCGACCGGTCGGGCCGGCATCGGCCTTGGCGGGGCGCTGCCGAAGCCGGATGACACGATCCACGCGGAGAAGATTGGCCACTCCTTCATGCTTCCGGTTGCTGCAGCCGATCATCCGCTCGCGCGGCTGGAACGCCCGTTGACGCTGGCCGATGTTCGCGAGGAAACGCAACTTGTGGTGACGGATGCCTCTGGCTTGACCAAGGGGCGGGACTTCAATGTCCTGTCGTTCAAGACCTGGCGGGTGAGCGACATCGCTACCAAGCACCAGTTGATCCGCGGCGGCCTCGGCTGGGGCGGGCTGCCTGCACCCCTGGTGCGCGAGGACCTGCAGAGCGGGCGGCTCGTGGCCCTGCGGCTTGAAGCTTATGAGCAGGGGGAATATCCGCTCTATGCGTTGCGGAAGGTGTCCAGCCCGACAGGTCCGGCAGGATCATGGCTGGTGGAGGCCTTCAGGAGGAGGCTTTCCAGCTGCCCCAGTGCCGATGAGTTTGCCGTCACGATCGAAGCGCACAGGTCTTGGATCGATGCGGCCGAGTAGTCCAGCCGATTGACGCTCCTTCGCAACAGAGCTAGAACGGCGTCACGGTCAGCAGTTCACCAAGGCGTCGCCGTCCCTTCAAGGGAAGCTAAACCTGCGATTTGAGATCATCAGCACTTATCTCGTGCCGAAGTCGACAAGACGGCGACCATCGACCACCTTATCCGGAACGGCACATCGAGGATAAGAGATGACCAGAACCATCTTTCCGATGGAAGTCGCCGACATTTCCGCTTTCGCCAAATCCTTGCGCGAACAACTCGGCAGGCTCGATCACAAGCCCAGCCACGTGGAGATGCTCAATCTGTTGAGCCGCGCCGGGGGCTACCGCAATTACCAGCACTTCCGCTCCACGGTCTGCAGAGCCGAGGTCTTGCTGGACTGGCAGTTTGATGGGGAGACACTGCCGGTGCCGGATGAGGAGCGGGTGAAGAAGACCCTTCGGGTCTTCGACCGCAGCGGACGCATTATCCGCTGGCCGAGCAAGCGATCGCAGCAGGAGCTTTGCTTGTGGTACCTGTGGGGTAGGATCCCGGCGGGCGAAACTTTTTCGGAGCCGCAGATCAACCTCCTTCTCGGTGCCTTGCATCTCTTTGGAGACGCCGCGCTCCTGCGCCGCGACCTGGTGGACATGGGACTCATGCGGCGAAACAGGGATGGCAGCGACTACCGGCGAAATGAGAAGGAGGCGCCGCTGGAGCTCACCTTGCTGAACCGCCGGATGAAGGAGGCGGCGCGCGAGGCTGCTTGAGGGCAGCCACGCATTTCTCCCGCCGGCGCTAGAGGATCAGCCGGAATTTGGCGAAGCCTTCGGCGCCGTCGCCGGCATCCTCGATCTTCGCGCCTTTGACGTCGGCCGCATAGTCGCGCCCCTTCGGCCCGGTCTCGAAGACGGCGGTCGTGCCTTCCATCGGCTTGAACGACCAGTTGGCGTCAGCCGACGGATTGATGGTGCCCTGTTCCATGATGTAGCGCACGACCACGTCCCGGTTGGTGTCGGGAGCGACGAAGATGACCTTGTCGCCGGCGATCTCGGGAAACTTGCCGCCACCACCCGCGCGATAGTTGTTGGTTGCCACCACAAACTTCTGCGCGGGATCGATCGGCTTGCCTTCGAATTGCAGATCGACGATGCGTTGCGCATCCGGATTGACGAGTTCGCCATCCTTGCCAAAGCGGGCCGGCTGCGAGAGGTCGATCAGATAGGTAACGCCGTCGATGACGTCGTAGTTGTACGACGGGAAGCCGGCATTGATGAGCGGAGCATCCTTGGCGCCAGGCTCGATCTGGTTGAACATGCCTGCGGACATTTCCAGCCAGTTCTTCACCTGCTCGCCGGTGATCAGCACCGCCTGGACCGTATTGGGGTAGAGGTAGAGGTCGGCGACGTTCTTGATGGCAATGTCGCCCGCAGGGACATCCGTATAATAATCGGCGCCGCCGCGACCGCCTGCCTTGAATGGCGCGGCTGCGGAGAGCACCGGCAGATCCTTGTGCTCGCCGTCCTTGAGCATGTCCTTGATGTACCAGGTCTGCGCATTCGAGACGATCTGGACGGACGGATCGTCGGCCACCAGCGCGAAATAGGAATAAAGTGGCGCCGAAGTCTTGCCGACGGGCCGGCGGACATAGGCGAGGGTGGCTTCGTGCTCATTCTTCACCGCAGCCGTCACTTCCGGCTTGTCCTGGACGTCCGCGACGACCTTGCGGTCTTCGTTGCGATGGTAGATCGGCCGTGCCTCTGTCGTGAAGTCCACGATCTTCCAGCTACCGCCGTCCTTTTCGAGAAGAAGATCGATGAGGCCCATGTGCGAGCCCCAGAAGCCGGCCATCACTGCTGGCTTGCCCATCAGTGTTCCCCTCGCGGCGTCTGCACCCGCAATGCCATCGAAATCCTTCGGTCCGGGGAAAACGAGATGTTGGTGCCCGGTGAAGACCGCGTCGATGCCTTCCACACCCGCCAGGTAGAGCGAGGCGTTCTCCATGCGGTCGCTCATTCCCGAGCCGTCGATGCCGGAATGGGCAAGGGCGATGACGATATCCGCCCCTTCCTCCTTCATCACCGGTACCCACGCCTTGGCAGCATCGACGATGTCGCGAGTCTGTGCCTTGCCCTCCAGGTGCTTGGCGTCCCACACCAGGATCTGCGGCGGCACGAAGCCGATGAAGCCGACCTTGACCGTGCTGTCGGCCCCGGAGCCGTCGCGGATCCGCTTTTCCAGGATCACGTAAGGCTTGAAGAAGAGTTCATCCTGTTTGGGATCGGACGCCAGCATGCCCTTGGTAAGATTCGCGCAAACATAGGGGAAGCCAGCGCCGGCAAGTACCTTGAACATGAAGTCGAGGCCGTAGTTGAATTCGTGGTTGCCGAGCGTCCCCGCATCATAGCCGAGCACGTTCATTGCCTTCACGACTGGATGCTGGTCACCCTCCTTCATGCCGCGTTCATAGGCAATGTAATCGCCCATGGGATTGCCCTGCAGGAAGTCGCCGTTATCGATCAGCATCGAATTACCGGCCTCCGCCCTGATCGAGTCGATGATCGATGCCGTGCGGGCCAGGCCCATCGTGTCGTTCGGCTTGTCGCCGTAATAGTCGTACGGCATCACATGGACGTGGATGTCGGTGGTCTCCATGATCCTGAGGTGGGCCTGGTTTGCCTGTGCGCGAGCGGCGAAGGGGTGCAGGACCACCAGCGCCGAACTGGCGGCGATGCCGGTCAACAACGAGCGGCGCGTGAGAGGACGGAGAGTATTGTGCAGCATGGTCAATCCCCAGGATGATCTTGTCGAAGATTATGCGCAATCGCACAGAAGTACATCGGCAAAATGACGGCGCTCCTCCGTCACATCCTATAAGGGTAGTTGAAAAAGATACAATTTAAGATAAGCTGTGGCAGAGTTCTGGACCCGGGGGTTTGATATGTGGCGCATTGTGCTCATCGGGGGATTGGGAGGTGTTCTACCTAGCCTCCTAGACAAGGTTCAGGCGTGGAACAGCGGGGAGGTCGCCCGATGGCTGGAAAGCGCGCCCAATCCGCTGATCGCTATCTTGGTTGCCGCGGTTCCGATCGCCTTCTACTTTCTCTGCGGCGCGTTGATTGCCGCCATCTACGAAAGCCAAAGTGCGCAGAAGGCGCTGCTGATCGGCCTTGGCGCGCCGGCTTTCATCCTGAGCGCCGTCAACAACACGAACGATCAGCCGAACCAGATCCAGATTACCGGATCACTTGGCGCAGGTCTGGTCGGAGTGGCCTTCGCTCGATCGGTTGCGGCGTCTCCCGACGTGCAGCTGAAGCTCGATAACTTGGTCACCGGTCAAGGCTGCGGCGATTGCTCCGTGACTTTCCTCGGCGAGGGCCGACAGCCGATTGCAAGAGAGCCACTGTCGCAGGCGGCGCAATCGGGACCCCTCACCGTCCCCGAGGAGACGCAGGTGATATTATTCAACGGATCGGATGCCAACGCGGCCGAACTGGACCTGCGGCAGTTGGAAGCGTCCGGGATGTCGAGCGAAGGGCCGGTGACGCTGGATGTCGGGATCAGGAGAAGCTACTGGAACGACCTCGCACGATCCTTCGGTGCAAAGGATGTTCAACCGTACAGCTTCAGCATCGAATCCGACCAGCGCTGAACGTGCCTACCGCGTCAGAACCGGGCCGACGTCTTTGTGGAAGAAGCGGAAATAGGACGAGACCTGAGCGAGCGCATTGCTGTTCAGGTTCAACTGAATCCCGATCCTGTTGCCACGGCACCATCGGACGGTGCCTTCCATGAAGCCGAGTTCTTCGCTCTCGAGTTTCACCCTGCTTCCGGCTGCTGCCGCCAATGCCTCCTCTAGCTCGAGGGCAATGCCCGTCGCGGAAAGATCCACGACCCGTCCCTTCGCGGATTGGGCGAAGTATTTCACCGTGCCATAGATGCGGGTCCTGGTTCTCTCCGCATTCCGATCGGTCATTGCGAGATCGTTTCCGATTGCCATTCCGAGCATCTCCATCCCCTCTGTCTCAGCATTTATCAGATGCCCGTTACCTCACGCTTAGCGCGAATGCTGGGATTTGAGAGAATCGACAGGATCACAGTCCCACGTTGGGGCGGTCAATAATCTCGCGCAGAGCGAAGCTGGAGTTGATCTTGACGACATGCGGGAGGGCGGAGAGCCAGTCCCTGTGGATCCGTTCGTAGTCTTCCAGGTCCTTTGCAGCGACGCGCAAGATGTAGTCGTATTCCCCCGACATCAGGTAACAAACGAGGACGTTGGGACAACGTTTCACTGCCGCCTCGAACTCCGTAAGTGTCTTCGCGAACTGCCCCGACAGCGAGATGTGGACGATGACCATCATCTTGTAGTCGAGCGCCTTGTTGGAAAGCCGCGCGTGATAACCGCTGATGATGGCGTCGGCCTCTAGTGCCGCCAGGCGGCGCGAACAGGCCGACTGCGACAGCCCGACCCGCTGGGCAAGCTCCGCATTGGAGATCCGCCCCTCCTGCTGGAGAATCCGCATCATCGCAAGATCGATCGCGTCTGGCTGCTGCACCTGCAAGAATCTCCCAATAGGAATGACTAGACTGCAAGTATCCGCGAAAAGGGAGCCGAAGCCAATCCACCTTTGCAAGGACATTGCTCGCGTTTTTTGCTCTGGTTTCCCCCTTGGGACTATCGGTGAAAACCATCAGAGGAGAGGAACGCTGCATGCGTGTCGGATGCCCGAAGGAAATCAAGAATCATGAGTATCGTGTCGGCCTGACGCCTGGTGCAGTCCGCGAGTATGTCGCCCATGGCCATGAGGTCTTGATCGAGGCGAAAGCCGGTGCCGGCATCGGAGCCGACGATGACGCCTACCGCGCTGCCGGCGCACGCATCCTTGGCACGGCCAAGGATGTCTTCGACAGGGCCGACATGGTGGTGAAGGTAAAAGAACCCCAGCCCCAGGAATGGGCGCAACTGCGTGAAGGCCAGATCCTTTATACGTATCTTCATTTGGCGCCGGATCCGGAACAAACGAAAGGGCTGCTGGAATCAGGCGTAACGGCGGTAGCGTACGAGACGGTGACCGACGAGCGTGGCGGCCTGCCGCTCCTGGCACCCATGTCGGAAGTGGCCGGCAGGCTTGCCATTCAGGCGGGGGCAACGGCGTTGCAGAAGGCAAATGGTGGTCGCGGCATCCTTCTCGGTGGGGTGCCGGGCGTTCTGCCCGCGAAGGTAGCGGTGATCGGCGGCGGCGTCGTGGGGCTGCATGCGGCGAAGATGGCGGTGGGACTGGGGGCCGATGTGACGATCATCGACCGCTCGCTGCCGCGCCTGCGCCAACTCGACGATATATTCAACGGCCGCGTCCACACCCGCTACTCGACGATCGACGCCCTTGAAGAGGAGGTATTCGCAGCCGATCTCGTGATCGGCGCGGTGTTGATCCCGGGCGCGGCAGCGCCCAAGCTCGTCACCCGCGAGATGCTGTCGGGAATGAAGGCAGGGGCGGTGATGGTCGATGTTGCCATTGATCAGGGTGGATGTTTCGAGACCTCGCACGCTACCACCCACTCCGACCCGACCTACGAGGTCGATGGCATCGTGCACTATTGCGTCGCCAACATGCCGGGCGCCGTGCCGGTGACCTCCGCGCATGCTCTAAACAACGCAACCCTGCACTACGGCCTGGCGCTCGCCGATCGGGGTCTGCGAGCGATCGCCGAAGACAAGCACCTGCGCAACGGACTCAATGTCCATAGAGGACGTATCGCAAATGCCGCCGTCGCGGATGCACTGGGATACGAGGTTCACGCGCCGGAGAAGCTGTTGGCCGTCGCCTAGGCGGCTGTTGTCTGGCACAGATCATCCGCCAGCACACCGTGCAACCGGGGTGCCCCGTTCGCCCCGGTCCGTCAGGTCACGGTACGTTCGCTTGAAAATGCAGATGGGGCTCTGTCGATACGGCACTGGTAGCAATTGTTGCGGGAGGAGCGGACGTGGATATACGCGATGTCTTGCCGTGCCAGGAGTTCCTTTGCCCGAGATGCAATATCCCTTTGCGCCGTGACTGCGCCCGTTCCATAGACGATGCGGTCGTCATGCCCATAGCCGCGCAGGATATAGTCAGGACTGGTTTCAAGAATAGGAGGAAGGATATCGCACGCGTCATAACGCCGGCACGCTTGCGCATGCAGGAAGATCGGCCCGGTTTCTGCATAGGGCTGCAACTCGGGGAAGGGGCGGTAGGCGAGAACGAGAAGCTCTTCACCCTCCGTGATGACGTTCAGGCAGTGGCGACAGGGCATGCCGGCGCCCGATGATGTCAGGCGTTCAGGCTCTTGCCCATAGGCATCCGGCGAGCCGGACTGCAGAGCTTCGGCATGTTCGGATGCGATTGCGGAAAAGATCAGGGACGTCATTTGCAGGCTCCATCGGTTTGTGCCGATGATCGCGTGGTCTGCTGGCTCCCGCCACCCGTTTCCTGCGTCAGCCGTCAAGCGCCCGCAGCAATTCCCGCTCCGTCAACGGCTGGACGATGGCCTCGTTTGTGGCGACCGGTGAAAAACCCATCATCTGATAGAGCTGGAGAGCGCGCGGATGGTCCAGCGTGTTCGTCGTGACGGTAACCTTCGCAGGCATGTCCTGCCAGGCAGCATAAAGCGCCTGCTGCAGAAACCACTTGCCGATACCCAAACCAATGGCGTGGTCGAACAGCCCAAAGTAGGAGAGCTCTGTCCAGTCCTCGGCTTCCTTGGAAAGTTCGAAGAAGCCCGCCGGAGCACCGTTCACGTAAAGCACCGTCACCGAAACCCGCGGATGATGGATGATCGCCGACAGCTGTTCGTCGCTCAGCCTCAGCCGGTTGTACCAGTGCCAACGCTTGCCTACCCGCCGGTAGAGGTAGCGGTAAAAGTGCAACGGGATTGCGGGTGCCCTGATCACCGCCGTCTGCAGATTGACCGGGACCGGCAGCGACACTCGAGGCGGCCCCGTCATCTCAAGGCGTGTGACATGTGCCGTCAGTGGCTGCGACTTCTTCGGCATGGTCACTCGTCCGATGCGCTCACAACGGGCGTGTCGCTACGGCCGCCCCACTCGGTCCAGGAGCCGTCGTAGAGGGCATTGTCTTCATGTCCAACGGACTCAAGTGCGAGCGTGATGATCGCCGCCGTTATGCCCGAACCGCAGCTGGTGACGACAGGACGGCTAAGGTCCAGCCCAGCGTCTTCGAGAATACGGCGCAGCTCCGGCATGGGTTTGAGCTTTCCATTCGTGGAGAAGAGAGAGGAGGGGAGGTTCTTCGCCCCGGGCATATGGCCCGCCCGAAGGCCCTGCCGCGGCTCCGGCTCTGCCGCCGTGAAGCGGGCTGCACTGCGAGCATCGGCAACCTGGATCGACCGAGCATCCACGATTGCTTTCATGGTGTCGAGGTCGATCACCTTCTCCGGTTGGAACGTCGGATTGAAGAGAGCGGGTGCAGGGGCAGGAACATCCGTTTCGAGCGGCCGCCCTTCAGCCTTCCACCCGTCGAGCCCGCCATCGAGAATGAAGACATTCTGTGCGCCCATAATGCGAAACAGCCACCAACCGCGCGGTGCTGAAAAGATACCGGGGCCGTCGTAGATCACGATCCGGTCGCTCTCGCTGATCCCCATACGACCAACGGCCTCCGCAAAGACCTCTGGCGAGGGGACCATGTGGGGAAGGTCGCTCGAATGATCGGCAACGGCGTCATGGTTGAAGCGGACGGCACCGGGGATATGTCCTGCGGCATATTCCGCTTCCGCATTGCGTTGCTGCGCGGGAAGGTAGAAGGACGCATCAACGATGCGAAGATCCGGTGCGCCGAGCTCCCGATCAAGCCATTCTGACGAGACGACGAAACGGCTGGACTGGTTCATAGGCTACCTCTTCGTGTTAACGCTCAGGCGTCGGACGGAGCTTCGCCGAAGCGGATGCGAAAGCGCTTGTTTTCCTTACCCTTCTTTTCGATCTTGGCAATGTGGATGGCGCCGATCTCGCTGGTGCGTCGTACATGTGTGCCGCCACAGGGCTGGCTGTCAACGCTGGTGTTATCGCCGATGCAAACGAGGCTGACGCGGCCGAGACCCATTGGCGGGCGGACGTTCTTTGATTTCACAATCCCCGGATTGGCAGCGAGTTCATCATCCGTGATCCATTGGACGTAGACGGGATGATCTGCTTTTATCAATTCCATGAGGCGGGTGGTGACGTCATCTTTGTCGATGGTATCGCTCATGTCGAAGTCGACGCGGGACTCATCTTCGCCGACCGCCGCACCCGTGATCGGATAGGTGCAGACCACAGAGAGAAGATGGCAGGCGGTGTGCATGCGCATCAAGCGGTGGCGCCGCTCCCAGTCGATCTGCAGGCGGAGCGTTTCGCCCACGGAGGGCCTTGGCTCGCCGTCCAGAGGCATATGAAGGATGATGTCTTTGCTGCCGCCGTTTCTGGTCTGGCCAAGCCGGATCCTGCTGCCATCGGCGCGCTCCAGATATCCCGTATCGCCAGGTTGACCACCCGATGTTGCATAGAAGCACGTCCGGTCGAACTCAATACTGCCATCGTCATGAACGGCAGTAACGGTAGCTTTGAGCGTGTTCAGGTAGAAGTCATCGCGGAAAAGCGCGTCAACGGGCATCGGTCAGGCAGCCTCGAAGGGAATGGCGATGTTTGATTCCGTCGTCAGCCACTGCGGGACCGGAAGGTCCTTCGAGCGCAGGAACTGCGGATTGAACAGCTTGGACTGGTAGCGGTTGCCGTAGTCGCACAGGATGGTGACGATGGTGTGCCCTGGGCCGAGGTCACGGGCCAGGCGAATAGCGCCGGCGATATTGATGCCGGATGAGCCGCCCAGGCACAGGCCCTCGTTCTCCACGATATCGAAGATGACCGGCAAGGCTTCGGAATCGGGAATCCGATAAGAGAAGTCCGGGGTGAAGCCCTCCAGATTGGCCGTTATCCGGCCTTGGCCGATGCCTTCCGTGATCGACGAACCTTCGGACTTGAGCTCGCCCTGCGTGTAGTACGCGTGGAGAGCCGCGCCTTCGGGATCCGCAAGGCCGATCTTCACGCCCGGCTTCCTTTCCCGCAGGCCCTTGGCAACGCCGGCAAGCGTTCCCCCGGAGCCGACGGCGCAGATGAAGCCGTCCACCTTTCCGTCCGTTTGCTCCAAGATCTCGACGGCCGTGGTTTCGACGTGGGCGTCGCGGTTGGCGACGTTGTCAAACTGGTTCGCCCAGATGGCGCCGGCCGGCTCCGTCTTCGCCAGTTCCTCGGCGAGGCGGCCGGAGACTTTCACGTAGTTGTTCGGGTTCTTGTAGGGCACTGCCGGCACCTCGACCAGTTCCGCACCCAACAGCCGCAGCGCGTCCTTCTTTTCCTGGCTCTGCGTCTCGGGGATCACGATAACGGTTCGATAGCCGAGCGTCTGGGCAACCAGAGTCAGGCCGATACCGGTGTTGCCCGCTGTGCCCTCGACGATCACGCCCCCCGGCCTCAGCAGCCCCTTTCGCTCAGCGTCACGGATGATGAAAAGGGCCGCGCGATCTTTCACCGATTGCCCTGGATTGAGGAACTCCGCCTTGCCCAGAATCTCGCAGCCCGTCTCATTGGAGGCGCCCTTCAAGCGGATGAGGGGGGTGTTGCCGATGGCATCAAGGACGGAGTGATGGAGAGTCATGTGAAGAGCCTTCTGTTTGGCCTGATGTAAGCCGCACTTCTCGACCGACAAGGCCGCTCACACAAGCAACCGGTTTCTGCCGCCGGAAGGAAAGCGAGAAATTTTTGCCGATGCTGGTCGTGCCGTCAAATCCAGAGGGTACGGCCGTTCAGGCCAAGTCACCCCAGGCTCGGTCCCAGGTCACGCCTTCGCTCAGTTCCACAAAGACCGGCTGGCCCGTCTCCCGGTTCTTGTTCTCCGCCATCCGGAAGGCCGTCTCCGGCTCCATCTCCTCCCCGGGAAGATCGTATCATCCGTGCCGGGTTCTGCGACCTGACGAATATAACCCCGAATCTCTCCTCCGGAATGATACAGTCGCACGATGAGTGCCCCGGGTCGGGTTGCTTCAGGCGAGTAGCGCTGGAAAGTCTGCATCTGAGGTGCTCCCAATGTTGTAGCCGATTGAGCGACGCCGGCGGGAGGAATAGGTTCCACGTCCGGTTCCCTTACATAGAATTCCCGCACGCGCGGCCTTCTCTCGACAGCGATGAATGACCCACTAGGACCTGCCCTCTGCTGTGTTCAATCCTGAGGATAGTTGATCCGTGTCCGGCGCACGAGCGTGAGGGAGCGGTCGGGCCGAATCCGGTAGAGTTCTTCCCACTCCTGCGCAAAGTCATCATAAAAGCGATGGGTCAAGGTGCTGCCGACAGGCGCCTTGGTCAACTGTTCAGAAGGCTGGCCGCCGTAGATGAGGCTCCCTGGCACCGGGTCCGGATTAGGTCCCGTGGTCGTGCAACTGCCCAGCGTGACTGCAACCATTAGCAGAGCTGGGATCCTGATGTTCGTTGCTCGCATATAGCGCCTCCGGTTGCACCCTGTCGCGTCTCGGTCGCCAGAGTTCACGGCAAGGTCGCTCCCTGGTGAAAGGTAGCATGGTTGACGTCAAGGCGTGACGGGAGAGATCGTATCGAGCCGCGGTGGATGGTCGAGGGGACCTCGAAGAAGATCATGGCGATTGCGTTCGACTTCAATGACCGTAAAGGCCTTCTCGTCCCGATAGATGCTGCCGTGTCTGGTGGTCACGTCCTCGCCCGGAAGCGCGTCAACCTCCATGAAATCGAGTTCGGCGCCCGCAGCGACGATGCGCGCGTCGCCGGGCGTGCGGGCCGCCACCAGCAGCTCGCGAACCTCAGGCACGTTATGCCATCTCGCATCGTTTGGCGGAGCCACGGGAACCAGCCGGTATACGTTCAGCGCCTCGCCTGGCTCCGTGGCATGTGCGGTTTTGGCGGCGTCCAGAATCTGGGCTTTGCTTTCGACCGAGTGTCCGAACTCGGTGGGACTTTCGGTCGCGTTCGATACGTCGTTGGCAATGTCTCTCAAATCGTCCGGCATCGGCGCATCCTCCTTTAATTCTCCAAAGAACGGTTGGTGGCAGCCAACGTTCCGGCACAAATGACCGGTTGACGCTCGATGTAAGACGTTCGTGAGGGGCCGGGACGGCGTTTCACGCCAGAGACTCGGCCCTCAGGCCGACCCATGCGCTGCAGAAGCAGCGGAAAACGATGCCGTCGATACGCAGACGCGCCCGAAAACGAACCAGAAAGGTTTGGAAACAGATGGCTCCCCGGGCCGGATTCGAACCGGCGACCTGTCGATTAACAGTCGAATGCTCTACCGCTGAGCTACCAGGGAACAAGCCGCTCTGTGGCGGCGGTGAGCGGGGTAATACAAATGCTTTGCCCGTTTGCCAAGGACTTTTTCGAAAAAAATGCGGCTTGCTTGTTTTGCCACAATTCCTGACCCATCTGGAGCCGTCATGGCACAGTCTGCGGAGCCTCGGGCATTGGACAGAGAACGGAAAACGGTGCGCTTCGGCATGGATCCGGAAAGCGGCAGACTGGCGCTCGGCTCCTGGCAGATCCCCATGCCGCGCTCGCGCGCAGGGCGGATCGTCATCGGCGCTACGCTTATCACCTGTGGCACGTTGGGCTTTCTGCCGGTTCTCGGCTTCTGGATGCTGCCGCTCGGCATCCTCGTGCTGTCCCACGACCTGCATTTTGTCCGTCGCCGGCGCAGGAAGACCGTCGTCTGGTGGCAGCGCCGCCGCCAGGCGCGTGAAGACAACCGCTGATGCCGGCTACCGGAGAATTTCTGCGAGCCCCTGACCAGCGCTAAAGGCAAGGAAGCCGAGCGCGACGAAATAGATGGCCGTAAAAACGAGGAAGGCGTAACCTGCTGCCACGATCAGCCCGTCGCGCTGGATCATCCCGGTCGCCAGCAGCAGGATGGCGATGCCCGGAAGCGTGTTCGACAGCGGCACGAAGCCGAGCGGAAACATCAGGAGCACGCCCCCGAAGGCGATGGCAAGCCCATTCAGCCGGTTCATCACTCTGCCTGCGACAAAGCTGGCCATGCGAGGCTTGATGTAAGCATCTAGACGCGAGACGAGGCTGGCGCCTTTCTCCAGAGCCGGCACCAGCTTCGTCGTGTCGAGCCGCCGGTCGAGGATGCGCTTCGGCAGCCAGGGCAGGCGGTTGAAGGTAATCGACAGGCTGATCAGGATGATGGCGAAGCCGAAGACGGTGCTGACGCCCGGGATGGAAACGGGGATGAGGAAGGGCAGGGAGGCAAGCGCGCACATCAGAAGCAGGCCATGCTCCCCCACCTGCGCCATCATTTCGCGCAGGCTAACCGTCTTGCCGTCAATTCGCCCGATCAGGGCTCGCAACGTCTCACTCAGTGTCGTGCTGCTGTCATTGAATTCGAATGCTTCCGGCACGAACCAACTCTCCTATGCTCAAGAGCGCGGATGGATATCAGGATTGTGTTTCGCGGCATAGTGAGCGGAATGCTGCAGCTAAGAATCATCCGCGATAAGTGGGTCTTGCCGCGCGCGGCTCGAATCGTCGACCTTCCGATGGTGGGTGACGAGGTGAGACATGAATCTGAGAGTAATCGAAGGTGGACGCGAGACCACCCGGGAAGTGCCGAGCACGCAGATGGCGGCGCTGGAACTGCGAGCGCCACAGGCGCGCGATGTGCGTCTGGAGGCGGATCGGCGCCTGAAAAGACTGAACTACGACCATTGGCGCAACCGGCAGATGGTCGCCGGCATCGCAATACCCCGCGAAATCCGCTATCTGGCGATGCAGATCGAATTCGTGGCCGAAAGGCTGGGAGCGCTGGACGGTATCCCCCTCGATTACAGGTCGGATGTATACTGGCCGGGATGAAGATACTGGAGCGTCGCTTGTCTGCCAAGGAGTTGCGGGTCGGGCAGAAGCGGTGGAGCGGGAGCACCGGAATAGGCTTCCGCCGACTGTTGCTCCGGGCAGAGACGCCGATGATGTTCCGGCTCAGTGCAGAACGATTAAACTCTTAGCGAGTGCATAGGGATTTTCTTAAAGCGCAGCTTGTAGATTAGGATCTTCTGTATTTAGGGGGTCCCATGTCGCCTATCCTTTGCCTGTTACGGCTGTCCGTATTTCTCCTTGCCACGCTGAGTGCTTCGCTTGCCTTTGCGCAGGAGTGGGTGGTTTCCCGAACCACCAAACAGGTCAGCTATACGACCGATAAGAAGACGTGGGACGACGTCAAGGTCGGGATCACCATTCCCAGCAATGCGTGGGTAGCCACAGGCCCACGAGGGCGCGTGACCCTCACGAGGGGTCCGGAAAGTCTGTCTCTGAGCCCAAACACCCTTGGGGCAGTGATCACGACACAAGGGCTGTTCTCGCGCAAGACTGAGGTCGTGCAGCAGACGGGGCAGATCGCGCTCGACATCGAGAAGCGCAGCCGACCGCACACATATGTCCACACGCCCTTCCTGGCGGCGGTGGTGAAGGGAACCAGCTTCACCGTCACGGTGACGGACGAGGACGCCTCTGTTTCCGTGCAAGAGGGACTGGTGCAGGTTTCCTCCTTCACCAGCGGACAAAGTGCAAATGTCGGGCCGGGACAGCAGGTCACTGTTGACCAAGCCCAGAACATGTCGGTTGCAGGAGTTGCTGAACCCCCGGCCGTCTTCTCTGTCGAGCCGACACCGGCATCGGTCCCCGCAGTCGGCAAGGCCAATCCCATCGGTGCGGGGCCGAGCGCAGGCGGACAAAACTCGGCAGCTACGGGCAATGCAGGTGGAGCAGCTTCGTCAAGCAACTCATCAGGAGATAGCTCCAGCAGCGGCCCGGTCAACAGCAAGGCTGAGCGCGATGGCAAGGGCAACGCGAAGGCAGATGGCAAGAGCAATGCTGGCGGCAACGGCAAGGACAACGCCGGCGGCAAAGGCAAGGACAATGCCGGCGGCAAGGGCAAGGACAATGCCGGCGGCAAGGGCAAGGACAATGCCGGCGGCAAGGGCAAGGACAATGCCGGCGGCAAGGGCAAGGACAATGCCGGCGGCAAGGGCAAGGACAATGCCGGCGGCAAGGGCAAGGACAATGCCGGCGGCAAGGGCAA
>NZ_JAKJHS010000008.1 GCF_021648825.1 Rhizobium halophilum
CGCCAGCAGCGCCGCCGCCCTCGTTGGTGAGCGGTTTATAAGCCCACACACCAAAACAAGTCAACGGGGTTTTTCAAGAATCCCGATTTTTGCGGGTAAGGTGCTGTTTTTATGAGGTAATATCGAGCGGAGCGTTGGAGCGGACTGACAAACACCCCCGCGGAGAGGTTTCGCCGAGACGCGGTTCTCCGCGCGGCGGCCCTGCAACTCCGCTCAGCTTGTCTTCGCGCAGCTCAGCATGTCATAGGAACATATGGATCCAGCAAAAGGTGCACCGTGCGCGTCCTGTCCGAAGCCCATATTCCTGAACTTCCCAATTACTATAGAGGCAAGGTTCGCGACAATTATGATCTGCCCGACGGTAGGCGGATCATCATTGCCACCGATCGGCTGAGCGCCTTCGACCGCATCCTTACCTGCATTCCCGATAAGGGGCACGTGCTGACCCAAACGGCGCGTTACTGGTTCGAGGCAACGAGCGACATCTGCCGTAATCATGTCCTCGCCTATCCCGATCCGAACGTGGTGATCGGGACCCGGCTCGACATCCTGCCCGTCGAGATCGTCGTGCGCGGCTATCTCGCCGGCACGACGGGCACGTCGCTGCTCACACTTTATAAGCAGGGGCAGAGATCCATGTACGGGCTTCGTCTGCCCGAGGGGATGCGCGACAACGAGATCCTACCAGAACCGGTCATCACGCCGACCAGCAAGGCCTTCGATGGCGGCCATGACGAGCCGCTGACGCCGAAGAGCGTGGTTGAGCACCGCTTGCTCGGCGAGGCGCAGTGGGAAGAAGTCTCGCACTACGCCCTTTCGCTCTTCAAGCGAGGTCAGGAGATGGCTGGGGAGAAGGGCCTTATCCTCGTCGACACGAAGTACGAGTTCGGCGTCGACGCCGACGGGCAGATCGTACTTGCAGACGAGATCCACACACCCGACAGCAGCCGCTACTGGATGGCCGACAGCTATCAGGAAAGCTTCGAACGTGGTGACCGGCCCGTGAGCTTCGACAAGGACTTCGTGCGGTCCTGGGTTTCAGAAAGATGTGACCCCTACAGTGACGAAATCCCGGAGATCCCCGCGACCTTGGTGGAAGCAACCGCTGACATCTATCGGGGCGCCTACGAGAAGATCACCGGCGCAACATTCCGCCCGGACCCCGCCGGCGCCACCGTCCTTGACCGTGTCCGGAAAAATCTCGCGCCCTATTTCACCAAAGGCTGACCAAAACGAGGTGCCGAAGGAAGACTACTGTGCGCAGGACGAGACGAAAGGCAGAAGAGACCCGGCAAGACATTCTTTCGACGGCGGAAGACCTCTTTCGCGAGAAAGGCATCGACCGCTGCTCCATTGCCGATATCGCCAATGCGTTGCATATGTCGCCGGCGAACGTCTTCAAGCATTTTGGGTCGAAGACGCAGCTTGCCGACGCGATTTGCGACCGGCACATCCACCGGATGATTGACCGGTTCGCGCTCCTGAATGATCCCGCGCCCGCGCCCGAGAAGCTTGGCATCGTGGTTCGCCGACTGATGGAGGCGCACCTGAGCGACATCCGGGAGAACCCCTATCTCTTCGAAATGATTCTGCTGATGTCGGATGCCGATCTTCCAAGCGGCCGGCGCTATAAGCAGCTTATCGATACGCTCTTCTGTGAGGTCATCAAGGAGGGGGTCGAGGCCGGCATCTATCAATGCAGCGATCCGGATGGGCTCGCTCCGACCGTCGCAGCGGCGTTCTCGGGCGTTCTGCATCCGGTCTTCTTGATCAAAACAGATCCTGCCGCTCTGCAAGAGAGATGCGAGGGACTGATCCAACTTATCGGTGCAGCCTTGCAAAACCCGCTTGCTAGGTGACGATTTTTAATTTACGTCACTTCTATGCGAATGGCACCGTCCCGTCGATGGTGCCTCCTGCTTTCCTTCAAAGGCCCGGAACAATGTCCGCCGGTCCGCATCGCCGTTCGGACCGGCAACCCGCATCTAGTTGATTGCCTCTTTGGATGATGTCATGAACGCACGTAAAGTTTGCCTGCCGCTCCTGTTTTCGTTGGCGCTGGCGTCCTGCAGCGACTCCGGGGACGGCGCAGCACCCTCCGGCCAGGCGCAGGAACGCCCGCCGAGCCCTGTCAGTGTCGTGCTCATGAAGGAAGGGCAGTATCCGATCACGCGGATCCTACCGGGACGCGCAACAGCTTTCCGAACCTCCGAGATCAGGCCCCGCGTCACCGGGGCCATCCGCGAGATTGCGTTCAAGGAAGGCAGCGAGGTCAAGCAGGGCAGCCTGCTCTTCCAGATCGAGGACGACACCTATGAAGCGGCTGTGGCTGAAGCACGCGCCAATGTGGCCAAAGCTGAGGCGAGCATACCAAGTGCAGAAGCCAATCTCGCCCGCTATGAACGGCTCGTCAACAGCGGCGCCACGCAGATCGAGTACGAGAACGCCCGTGTGACGCTCCTTCAGGCTGAGGCAGAAGTCGCCCAGGCGAAGGCTGCCCTGCAGACGGCCGAGATCAATCTGGACTTAACAAAGATCCGCGCGCCGTTCGATGGCGTCACCAGTCTCTCCAACGTCGCCGTCGGCAACATCGTCACGGCCAACCAGCCGGAGGCGCTGACCACGCTGCGACAGCTGGACCCCATGTACATCGACCTGACGGAATCGAGCACTAACCTGCTGGAGTTGCGCTCGGCCATGGCATCGGGGCGCCTGAGTGGCGATCCCCGCAATGCCGACATCAGGCTTACCTTGGAGGACGGCACGGCGTACCCACAGACGGGTAAGCTTGACATGGCGGAAATGGCCGTCAGCGAGAGCACGGGCACATACCAGATCCGAGCCTTGTTCGACAATCCGGACGACGTGATCCTGCCAGGCATGTATGTGCGGGCGACGGTGATCCTGGGAGAGGAAACGGGTTATCTCATCCCGCAACGTGCAGCCAGCCGCAATGCCCGCGGCGAGCTTTCGGCAAAGTTCGTCAACGCAGACAATCAGGTCGAGACGCGGATCTTCCCCACAAGCCATGTCTCCGGAAACAACTGGCTTGTTTCCGAGGGCGTGGCCGAGGGAGACCGTTTGATCGTCGATGGCTTCCAGTGGATTGGCGACGGTGCGACTGTGGCGCCGGTGGAATCGACCGTCGACGAGAGTGGACTTGTCGTGCAGGCACAACCTGAAGCTTCCGACGAAACTGCACCGACGCAGTAGACGACCCGTCACTGTCAGCAAGCAAATAAAGTACCGCAGGAAATTTGCAAATGGCGAAGTTCTTCATTCGGCGCCCGGTGTTCGCCTGGGTCATCGCGATCGTCATCATGCTGGGCGGTGCCCTTGCGATCACGACGCTGTCGATCTCGCAGTATCCCGACATTGCGCCCACGACGGTACGGATCGCGGCCGCCTACAATGGTGCCAGCGCTGAGACCGTGGAAAAGTCGGTGACGAGCATCATCGAAGACGGCATGACCGGTCTCGACGATCTCACCTACATGACGTCGGCCTCCAGCACCGGTAGTGCATCGGTGACCTTGACCTTCGGCAACAGCGTCGATCCCGAGATTGCGCAGGTTCAGGTTCAGAACAAGCTGCAGCTTGTCCAGTCGCAGCTCCCGGACGTGGTCCAGCAGGCTGGCATCTCCGTCACTCGGTCAACCTCAAGCATCCTTATGGTTGGTGCGCTGGTGTCGACGGACAACAAGCGTACGTCCGTCGACCTCGGAGACGTGTTCACCACCAGCATCGAGGACCAGATCAAACGGCTGGAAGGCGTCGGAAGCATCGACATATTCGGGACCGGCTACGCCATGCGGATTTGGCTCGACCCTCTGAAGCTCCAGAAATACCAGCTGACGCCAAGCGACATTACCGGAGCAATCCAGACGCAGAACACCCAGGTTTCCGTCGGCTCGCTGGGTGGCCAGCCGGTGATGGCAGGTCAGCAACTGACGGTCACGATGACGGCGCAGAGCCAGCTCAGGACAGTCGGCGACTTCGAAGCAGTCATCCTGAAGGTCGAGCCGGATGGCGCGACGGTCCGGCTGAGTGATGTGGCAGAAGTAGAGATTGGCCAGGAGAGCTACGGCATGAGCTCCCGCCAAAACAGCCTCCCCTCCACCGGCTTTGCCGTAAACCTGGCAACCGGCGCGAACGCGCTCGATACGGCGGCGCGCGTGAAGGCAGCACTCGGCGAACTCGGCCCGACGCTTCCGGAAGGCGTTGAAATCACCTACCCCTATGACACCACACCCTTCGTCCAGCTTTCCATCGAGAAGGTGGTACACACGCTGATCGAGGCGATCATCCTCGTGTTCGTGGTCCTTCTCATCTTCTTGCAGAACCTCCGGGCAACCCTCATTCCGATGATCGCGGTTCCGGTGGTTCTGCTTGGGACCTTCGGCATCTTGGCCTTGAGCGGGTATTCCATCAACACGTTGACGATGTTTGCCATGGTGCTGGCGATCGGCCTGCTGGTTGACGATGCCATCGTCGTGGTCGAGAACGTGGAACGGATCATGGACCAGGAGGGGTTGTCGCCTCTGGAAGCCACAGAGAAGTCGATGGACGAGATCACGGGCGCGATCATCGGCATTGCGCTTGTACTGACCGCTGTCTTCATTCCCATGGCCTTTTTCGGCGGCTCAACCGGTATCATCTACCGCCAGTTCTCGATCACCATCGTTTCGGCGATGCTGTTGTCTGCTCTGGTCGCGATCGTGCTTACACCCGCCCTTTGTGCGACCATGCTGAAGCCGATCGATCACCACAAGAAGGGACGCGGGATTGGCGCCTGGTTTAACCGGGGATTCGACCGTACCACTGGCGGCTACGTTGGCTCGGTAGGCTATCTCCTGAAACGTCCGTTCCGGGTCATGCTGATGTTCGTAGTGGTCGTGTCCGGTTGCGCGTGGCTGTTTACGCGCCTACCAAGCTCCTTCCTTCCGCAGGAAGATCAGGGTGTGTTGCTGACCATCGTCCAGACTCCTGCCGGTTCGACGACGGCGCGCACGGACGCGGTGGTGAAGCAGGTGGAATCCTACTTCATGGAGCAGGAGAAGGAGAACGTGGAGACCGTGTTCGGGGTCCTGGGGTTCAGCTTCGGCGGCTCCGGACAGAACAACGCCATCGTCTTCACCAAGCTGAAGGACTTCGAGGAACGTACCGGCCCCGGCCAGTCGGCGGCCGAAATCGTCGAGCGTGCCGGCGGCTATTTCTTTACGTTGCGGGATGCTCAAGTCTTCCCCCTGTTGCCGCCAGCAATTCAAGGCCTTGGAACATCCAGCGGCTTTTCCATGTATCTCGTTGACAGTGGCGGCAATGGTAACGATGCCCTGACGGCGGCCTCGCAGCAGTTGATTGCGGCTGCATCAAGCAACCCCAACATCAGTTCCTTGCGCAGCAACAGCCAGCGGGCGGAGACGCAGCTCAAGATCCAACTCGACCAGGAGAAACTTGGGGCGATGGGTGTCGACCTTGCCTCGGTGAACACCATGTTGGCGACGATCTTTGCGGGCCGCGATGTCAACGACTTCACACTCAACAACGAGTTGAAGCCCGTCTACGTCCAGGGCGATGCAGAGTACCGCATGCAGCCGGACGACCTGAACTTTTGGTACGCCCGCAATGGAGAAGGCGAGATGTTACCCTTCTCCGCCTTCAGCCGTGTCCAATGGGAAAGCGGAACGCCGCAACTGGCGCGCTTCAACGGAACGAGCGCTATTTCTCTGGAAGGCGCGGCCGGTCCTGGCGTCAGCACCGGGGAGGCGATGTCCGAAATGGAGCGCCTGACCGCAGAGCTTCCCGGTGGATACTCCGTCGCCTGGCAGGGCATCTCCTATCAGGAGCGGCTTTCAGGGTCTCAAGCCCCCGCGCTTTACGCCTTGTCCGTCCTGATCGTTTTTCTCTGCCTTGCCGCACTCTATGAGAGCTGGTCAATACCTTTTTCAGTTGTTCTTGCAGTACCGGTGGGCGTGCTCGGAGCCTTGGCTGCCGCCCAATTTTTCGGTCAATCGAACGACGTGTACTTCAAGGTCGGCCTGCTCACCACGATCGGCCTTGCGGCGAAGAATGCGATCCTGATCGTCGAGTTTGCCAAGGATCGAGTGGAGCAAGGCAAAGGTGTCATAGAGGCCACTCTCGAAGCGGCCCGCTTGCGTCTGCGCCCGATCGTCATGACGTCGCTCGCCTTCATCCTCGGCGTTGTGCCGCTGGCGATTGCAACGGGCGCTGGATCGGCGGCGCAAAACGCCATCGGCATTGGAGTGCTCGGAGGTATGCTTTCTGCAACACTGCTTGGAATATTCTTTGTCCCTTCCTTCTTTGTTGTCGTCAGGCGGTTATCAAACCGTGAAAAACGAGAGAAGACAGGGTGACATCTACAGCAAGATCATTAGCGTGACGCCACCGCGACGCGCGCTGATTCACGCATCGATTCGCGACAGGCAACGACATTCTTGCACGTTTTCTTTTGGGCATTCGGGACGAAATCATGAGATACAAACTAGCATCGGCTCCTCTCGTCATGCTTCTATTGTCCGGCTGTGTCGTTGGCCCCGACCATTCGGCGCCCGCGATCGCATTGCCGGCGAACTTCGCTGAAGGCCCGGCTGCCAGTAATGGGGAAGTCACTACGGCTCCTTGGTGGATCGCATTCAACGACAGCCGCTTGAATAGTTATGTTCAGCAAGGACTTTCGCAGAACCTTGATGTCCTGCAGGCACTTGAGCGGATCAATCAGGCAGAGGCCAATGTCGTGGAGGCTGGCGCCGGTGCCCTGCCCTCGCTCGATCTTGGGGCGCAGGCAAGACGAAGTGGTGCGAGAGAGCTTGGCGGCACGCCGAGCGCCGCCGCAACCGCCTCCCAGACCTCCGTTTCTGGCGGCCCCACTGCATCATGGTTTCTCGATCTCTTCGGGCTCTATCGTCGTTCAAAAGAAGCTGCGCTCGCGAGTCTCGACGCCGCCTATGCTGCAGTAGATATCTCGCGCCTGTCCCTGCTGCAGGCAGTGGTTTCTGCCTATATCGATGTTCGCTACTACCAGCAGCGGATTGCGCTTGCCCGGCAGAACTTGGATTCTCGCCGTGAAACGCTTGAGCTGACGCGCCTCCAGCTCGAAGCAGGTGCAGCGTCCAGGCTCGATGTGGTGCAGGCAGAAGGGCTAGTCAACTCAACCATTGCCGAAATTCCTGCCCTCGAAACTGCCTTCCGGGGCGCAGCTCATCGCGTTGCCACCCTTCTGGGGCTGCCGGCATCCTCTCTTATTCCTGAACTTCAGAAGGGAGCTCCTCAGCCGGTCGCGCGATTCAACGTCAAGGCGGGCATTCCCGCCGACTTGATCCGCAATCGTCCTGACATTCGCGCCGCAGAGCGCCAACTGGCAGCAGCAGTAGCACAAATTGGCGTTGCAGAAGCTCAGCTTTACCCTGCGATAACTCTAGGCGGCTCGATTACGCCGTCCTACACGCGAGTGGGTGGGGGCTCCGAAAGCGGGCTTCTATCATGGTCGTTCGGCCCGTCGATATCGCTGCCGATTTTCGACGGCGGAGCGCTCAAAGCACGCGTGTCAGCCGCAGAATCCGCCGCACGGGAAGCTTATCTTGACTGGAAGCAGACGGTTCTCAACGCAGTGGAGGAAACTGAAAACGCCCTCGCCGCCGTTGCTCGCGATGCACGTACGGTCAATGCGCTCCGCGATACCGTTCGGTCCTATGAGGAAGCCCTCGATCTTGCGACCGCCAGCTACCGTGACGGTGCCTCCTCGCTTCTCGATGTTCTCGACGCGCAGAGACAGGTTTCCACAGCTCAGACGAACCTCGCACAGGCAGTCCAGCAAGCAGCCCAAGACTTCGTGTCGCTCAACGTTGCGATCGGAGGAGGCTATGGCTACGGTCAAGGCCTCACGCGGGTTGCATCCGTCGCTGCGATGCCGATCAAGTAGCAAAGATCAAGAGCATAAAAAACCTCCGGAGCGGCGCTTCGGAGGTTTCTCTTTTTCTGAGGAGTGACTGGGGATCAGTCCTTGGCGCGCTCGACGTAGGAATTATCCTCTGTCGCGATAACGACGCGTGTCCCTGCGTTAATGTGCGGCGGAACCATGGTGCGCAGCCCGTTCGAAAGCATCGCCGGCTTGTATGAGGACGACGCCGTCTGTCCCTTGACCACTGGTTCGGTCTCGGTGATTTCAAGTGTCACATGCCTTGGCAATTGCACGGCAAGAGGCACCCCCTCATGAATGGACAGGATGCATGTCATGCCTTCCTGGAGGTAGGCTTTCTGGTCCCCCATAGTCTCCGCGTCGACCACGACTTGATCGTAGTTCTCCGGGTTCATGTAGTGGAAGCCTTCTCCATCCTCGTAAAGATACTGGAAGTTGACATCTTCAACGAAGGCGCGCTCGACCTGCTCAGTGGTACGCCAGCGCTCCGACACCTTCACGCCGTCGACGATGCGGCGCATGTCTACCTGGGTAACAGGTGTACCTTTGCCGGGATGGAAATTTTGCGCCGTCAGAACCACGTACAGCTTTCCTTCCACTTCAAGCACATTGCCCTTTCGGACGGAGGAGGCGATGACCTTGACCATGAATATTCCCTTATACCTACCGGCTTGTCTCCACCGGTGATGCGTCGTAGAGGAACGGCATACCGATCCGCGCGACCAATGAACGCTTTCCCGGCGCACCTAGCGTAAAAAACTTAAAATAGGAAGCCTCGCGGAAGAAAAGCGGTTGCAGAAAGCTGACCAGGACCTTCCATGCCAAATGCCGCTTCCACAACCAAGCCTTCCCCTTGGTGGCACCCCAAAGTCCACGCAGACAGGCGGCCACTCCTGCTGGCACGCAACCGTCTCCAAGCAGCCGTGCGCAATCGCTTCGCGGCGCTCGACTTTGTGGAGGTTGACCCTGCGGCCCTCCAAGTCTCCCCTGGAAACGAGACACACCTTCACGCCTTCGTAACGGAAGCGCTCACGACGGACGGTCAGCCGAGCCCACTATACCTGCACACGTCCCCGGAGTTTGCCTGCAAGAAGCTCCTGGCGGCAGGCGAGGTTCGAATTTTCTCCTTCGCCCACGTCTTCCGCAACCGCGAGCGCGGGCCGCTCCACCACCCCGAATTCTCGATGCTCGAATGGTATCGCGTCGACGAAAACTATACGACCCTGATGAGTGACTGCGAAGAGCTTTTGAAGATCGCCGCAGAAACCTGTGGGGCCATGAGGTTCTGCTACCGGGGGATCGAAATGGATCCTTTAGCCAAGCCAGAACGGCTCACTGTCGCGGAAGCATTCGATCGTTTTGCGGGGATTAACCTGCTCGCCACTGTTTCGGCGGACGGCATGACAGATCGCGATAGATTGGCCCAAGCACTACAGTGCGCGGGAATCCGCTTTGCTGACGATGATACGTGGTCCGACCTTTACAGCCGGGTGCTGGTCGAAAAAGTTGAGCCCAATCTCGGCGCCGAAAGAGCGACGATACTCTACGAATACCCGATATCTGAAGCAGCACTTGCTCGCCCCTCCCCCGACGACCCTCGCGTTGCAGAAAGGTTCGAGCTCTATGGGTGCGGCGTAGAGCTCGCGAACGCCTTCGGCGAACTGACGGACGCGGAAGAACAGCGCCGCCGCTTCGATCTCGAGATGGCCGAGAAGGAACGAATCTACGGGCAAAGCTATCCGATCGACGAGGATTTTCTGCAGGCCGTGGAGAACATGCCCGCGGCGAGTGGCGCCGCACTTGGCTTCGACCGACTGGTGATGCTGGCGACAGGCGCCCGGCGCATCGAACAGGTAATCTGGACTCCAGTTCCGGAGACAAGGTGATGGCTGTGGAGCGCGCCCTCAAGAGCGCAGACGAACTGGCCGCGGAAGGCCTGCTATTCGGCGAGGAGATACCTGGAGCTCGCGCCGTCGCCGAACGGTATGCCATAGGGGTAACGCCAACAATGGCCGCGCTCATTGACCGTGCGGATCCGCAGGACCCGATCGCGCGACAGTTTCTACCCTCTGGCTTAGAACTGGTAACAACAGCGGATGAGAGACCGGATCCGATAGGCGATGCCGCACACACGCCGGTGAAAGGGATCGTCCATCGCTACCCGGACCGGGTTCTTCTGAAGGCGGTCCACGTTTGCCCTGTTTACTGCCGGTTCTGCTTTCGACGTGAGATGGTCGGACCTCAGGGCGATGGAACGCTTTCTGCCGATGAGCTCGAGGCTGCGCTTGATTACATCCGAAAAACCCCGAGCATATGGGAGGTCATTCTCACGGGGGGTGATCCACTTGTCCTTTCTCCCCGCCGCCTCACGCAGATCATGCTTGAACTCGCGCAGATCGCGCATGTGAAGATCGTGCGGCTACACAGTAGGGTACCCGTCGTCGATCCTCAGGCCATCAACGAGGAACTCGTGGCGGCGCTGAAGGCGGGCGGCCAGGGCGTCTACCTAGCACTGCATGCCAATCACCCGCGTGAGATCACGGAAGAGGCGCGATCGGCCTGTGCGCGATTGGTCGATGCGGGCATCGTCATGGTGAGCCAGACGGTCTTGCTGCGCGGCGTCAACGACGATCCGGACATTCTTGCCGAGCTCATGAAGGCCTTCGTCGAGATCCGCGTCAAACCCTACTATCTCCATCACCCAGACCTGGCGCCCGGCACCAGCCACTTTCGACTGGGAATTGGTGAGGGGCAACGCATCGTATCGGCGTTGCGGGGGCGAATCTCCGGGCTGTGTCAGCCCACCTATGTCCTCGACATTCCAGGGGGGCACGGCAAGGCTGTCCTGACTGAAGGGGCAGCACGCAGGGGAGACAACAGCTACTTCGTCAGCGACTTTCGGGGGAGGGAGCATCCCTATGGCGGGCCGGACGATATCTGATCATCCGCGTATACCACTGGAGATGCCACATGTGTTCCAATGGCGCAGGAGGATCCTTAAGCTGTTCATGCCGCAGGGCTGGGCGCTCAAAAAACTGCAGACGGCGCGATAAGAACGGCCACGTCTTCTTAAACCTATCAATAGTTGGCCCAATGGCCTCACCCAAGGCTCCGCCAAGGTAATCTATCCTGACGAACGGAGCTTCGACTATGGCGGGAACATTGGACGATCCATACAAAAGCAGACAAGCGGTCTTCGGCACCTGCTTCACGTAAACACCTCAACCTGTAGCGGAGAGCACGCGCGATGATGAGCTATGTCCTGACAGTAACTTGCGACTCCACGCGCGGTGTTGTTGCAGCCATATCAGGTTATCTGGCTGACAGAGGCTGCAATATCATCGACTCGTCCCAGTTCGATGACCTCGACACCGGCAAATTTTTCATGCGGATCTCCTTCCTGTCGGAAGAAGGCGTCAAGCGTCCACAGCTTGTAGAAGGCTTCACACCGGTCGCAGAGCGGTTCGGGATGGAGTGGGAAATCTATGACGCAGCGGAGCGGATGAAGGTCCTATTGATGGTCTCACGCTTCGGTCACTGCCTGAACGACCTGCTCTATCGATGGAAGATCGGAGCCCTGCCGATCGACATCGTCGGCGTCGTCTCTAACCACTTCGATTACCAGAAGGTCGTGGTGAACCACGATATCCCGTTCCACCACATCAAGGTGACTCCCGAAAACAAACCGCATGCGGAAGCGCAGTTGATGGAACTGGTCGAACAGACCGGCACGGAGCTGATCGTGCTGGCGCGCTACATGCAGGTCTTGTCGGATCAATTGTGCAGGGCGATGTCGGGTAAGATCATTAACATCCACCACTCATTTCTGCCGAGTTTCAAGGGCGCCAACCCCTACAAGCAGGCTTACCAGCGTGGTGTGAAGCTTATCGGAGCCACGGCGCATTACGTGACGGCGGACTTGGACGAAGGCCCGATCGTTGAGCAGGACACGGTACGCATCACGCATGCCCAGAGCCCGGACGACTACGTGTCACTGGGGCGCGACGTCGAAAGCCAGGTGCTCGCACGCGCGATCCACGCCCACATCCACCGCCGCGTATTCCTCAACGGTAACCGCACGATCGTGTTTCCCCCTAGCCCAGGCAGCTACGCCTCCGAAAGAATGGGTTGAGACGGCAGGTGGGGGTGACTGTACCAGAGTGCACCCTCCAAGGCTGCGTTGCCGGGATGCCCCACTGGAATGGCCTGCAACGAGGTGAAGGCTGCTGCCATTCGTTCAGTAGCTGTGATCGTCAAGGCAGGCCCAGTGAGCCTCACGCGCAGTCAACTAGAGTGAAATGAAATTTCACAGTTGCGCCTTGATTCCGTCATCTCCCAGAAAAATATCCCGTTCATCATCATTCTCATTGCAGGTTCTTCCAACGCCCATTAGAGTCTCACCGAACATGTGCAATGAGTCATGTACTGGAAGCGCAACCAACCGAGGAGAGTGACATGTTTAATATGACGCGCGTCGCCGCCCTTGGGCAGCTGGCGTCCAATAATGAGATCGCCGCCAAGGCGCTCGTCCCTCGCTGTCGAATGTGACTTCGGTCCAAAATCCCGAGATCTTCATTTGCAGCGCCGACTCAGGGAGTCGGAGGGAGCAGATCTATGCAAAAACAAGTAATAGAATATCGTGGTGAGCCGGTCGGCATCGTTGTCCCTGACGCGGATCGCCTCAAGTTTATCGCAGTAAAGTTTCACGTCATTGATCTTGATGAGAAACTCTTCACCTCAGCGGATGAGGTCCACCTGGCAATCCGCGACCTGGTGAATAGCCAGCCGGGCGAGAGCGCTCGTACCTGATCCCACGAGGTAACGACGGGCGGCGCTGCATCAGAAGGCGGTGAATGTCATTGTTGTCAACGAGCGCTCTATCCCCGGAATGCTGGCGATCTTTTCGTTGACGAACCGCCCGATTTCCTCACCCTCTTTGAGGTAGATCTTAAGCAGGAGGTCCCAGTCCCCGCTGGTGGAGTAAAGCTCAGACACCAGTTCCGTTTGATAGATCGCGTCAGCGACCTCATAGGTTTTCCCTGGAGTGCATCTAAGCTGCACGAATATCGGCTTCATGGGGCTATCCTGTCTGAGCGGCTGGGCGCTCGTGGGTGTCGCCAACTATTGGCTGATGCGCACAGCGATCGCAAGCCCACCGATTGGCGCCCGCGCTCACGTTCATGAGCTTGGATCGGTGTAGCATTCCGCCACCGAATGCGCTGTTGAGAATCTGTCGATGTCGCTGAATGCCCCCTCTCGATAAAGTTGCCGCATTCTCGTCGGAACAATACAATGCTGAATGACCCGCGCTCCCACGGCTTGTGGGAAAAAACCGCTCCGCCAGCTCCACAAACCACCTCCCTTTCGGGGGCCATTTCTGCAGACGTAGTGATCATCGGCGGCGGCTATACCGGCCTCTCGGCCGCCCTTCATCTTGCCCAGGCGGGCATCGACGTGGTCCTGCTTGAAGCACAGGAGTTTGGGTTCGGCGGGGCGGGACGAAACGTCGGCCTCATCAATGCAGGCATGTGGGTCATGCCTGATGACCTTCCGAAGGAACTGGGCCCCCGCTACGGCGAGCGCCTCCTCGACTTGCTAAGCAAAGGGCCTTCTTTGGTCCGGGACATCATTGAAAATCACGCGATCGCCTGCGAGTTGGAAAAAAACGGTACGCTGCATTGTGCGGTGGGCGACGCAGGCCTGCGTGAGCTTGAAGAAAGAGCAAGGCAGTGGCAGACGCGCGGGGCGCAGGTCGAGATGCTCACTGCAGCCGAAACAGCGCGTCGTGTGGGGTCGGAGACATACGCCGGATCGCTTCTCGATATGCGTGCCGGCACCTTGCAGCCCCTCGCTTATGCCCGCGGCCTCGCCCATGCCGCTATAAGAGCAGGCGCAAGTGTCTACACGAGAAGTGCTGTTCTGTCTCACGAGCAACGCGCAGGCCGCCAGTTGGTCAAGACGTCGAGCGGCGAGGTTTCCGCTGACTGGGTTATCGTTGCCACAGACGCCTATAGCACTGGCCCGTGGGAGGTCCTGCGCAAGGAGCAGGTGCGGCTTCCCTACTTCAACCTTGCCACCGCGCCCCTCAGCAGCGAACACTTGAAGTCGATCCTCCCGGGTCGACAAGGCTGCTGGGATACCAGGGAAATCCTTTCCTCGTTCAGGATGGATCGGGCCGGTCGCCTCGTCGTCGGAAGCGTTGGTGCCCTGAGAGGGACAGGAACGGCCATTCATAGGGCTTGGGCTCGGCGTACTCTCCGGCGCATCTTCCCGCAACTTGGCGCGATCGAGTTTGAGGCGGAGTGGTACGGCCAGATTGGAATGACCGACAACGCGCTGCCGCGTCTTCACAAGTTTGCGCCAAACGTCATCAGTTTCTGCGGGTATAATGGGCGCGGTATCGCCCCCGGCACCACCTTTGGGAAGGTGCTTGCCGAGCATATCCTTGGGCGACTGGGCGAGGAGGACCTCCCCTTGCCCATCACTGCCCCTAAGCTGCCGACGCTGCGCCCACTGAAGGAAGTTTATTACGAGGCCGGCGCGCAGGTTGCCCATCTCGCCGGCGAGCGCTTCTGATTGCGAAGCGGCTGCCTATTTGTACATTGACACGAACAGTTGACACCGGAAGGACCGACATGACGCTTGCCAATCTTGACCTCGCCGCAGAGGCAAAGAAAATCCTGACAGAGCTCGGCGTAAAAGCGGAGAGCTACACCGGCGGCACGCTAGAGGTTCGTTCTCCCGTCACGGGCGCCGTAATTGGGAGGCTTCCGGAGCATTCTGTTGGCGCCGCCGCGAAGGCGATCGATGTGGCCCATGCCGCCTTTCTGGAATGGCGCCTTGTACCGGCGCCCAAACGCGGCGAACTAGTCCGCCTGCTTGGCGAGGAGCTCCGCAAGGCAAAGACGGATCTGGGGCGGCTGGTATCGATCGAGGTCGGAAAGATCACATCTGAGGGTCTGGGCGAAGTCCAGGAGATGATCGACATCTGCGACTTCGCCGTTGGTCTGTCCCGCCAGCTCTATGGCCTGACCATCGCCACCGAGCGTGCTGAGCACCGCATGATGGAAACCTGGCACCCGCTTGGGGCCATCGGCATCATCTCGGCCTTCAACTTCCCGGTCGCCGTCTGGTCATGGAATGCGGCGTTGGCGCTCGTCTGCGGCAATTCCACCGTCTGGAAGCCTTCGGAGAAAACGCCCCTGACGGCGCTGGCGACCCAGGCAATCTTCGAGAAGGCGCTAACTCGCTACATCGAGGAAGGCAACCCGGCGCCTAAGAACCTTTCCACCCTGCTGATCGGTGGGCGGGATATAGGCGAGGTTCTTGTGGATCATGAGAAGGTGCCGCTGGTTTCAGCAACAGGATCTACAGCCATGGGCCGTGCCGTCGGCCCACGTCTGGCACAGCGTTTCGCACGCTCCTTGTTGGAACTCGGCGGCAACAACGCCGCCATCGTTACCCCGTCAGCGGATCTCGACCTGACCCTGCGCGGTGTTGCCTTCGCGGCCATGGGAACTGCCGGCCAGCGCTGCACGACACTGCGCCGCCTCTTCGTCCACGACGGCGTCTATGACACGCTGGTCCCGCGTCTCGCAAAGGCCTACCAGTCGGTGACTGTCGGCAACCCGCTTGAAAACGGCAATCTGGTCGGTCCACTGATCGACAAGGCCGCATTCGACAAGATGCAGGCCTCTCTTGAAGCCGCCAAGACAGCGGGCGGGAAGGTCACCGGTGGTGAACGGGTGGAGCAACAAGGCGCTGACGAAGCTTACTACGTTCGACCGGCGATCGTGGAGATGCCGGAGCAAACGGGCCCCGTGAAGGAGGAGACCTTCGCTCCTATCCTCTACGTGATGAAGTACAGCGACTTCGACGAGGCGCTGCGGCTCCACAACGACGTGCCGCAGGGCCTGTCTTCCTCGATCTTCACCAATGACATGCGCGAAGCGGAGATCTTTGTGTCTGACCGAGGCTCGGACTGCGGCATCGCAAACGTCAACATCGGACCCTCGGGTGCCGAAATTGGGGGCGCCTTCGGGGGCGAGAAGGAAACGGGAGGCGGTCGGGAATCCGGCTCTGACGCCTGGAGGATCTACATGCGCCGTGCAACCAACACGATGAACTACGGCCGCACACTGCCGCTTGCGCAGGGCGTCAAGTTCGACGTCATCTAAGGGATGTCGACGCGGCTTAACCTGTTGACGGATGTCGGTGGCGTGGCGGTTGGCCACGCCACCGACCTTGACCTCGGCTCCGGTGTTACCGCAATTGTTTTCGATGAGCCCCCGGTCGCGTCGGGCACCGTGCTGGGAGGAGCGCCTGGCGGACGCGACACAGCTCTTCTTGACCTCGCAATGACCGTCCAGAGAGTGGACGCCTTCGTGCTGTCCGGCGGCTCGGCCTTCGGTTTGGATGCGGCAGGCGGCGTCCAAACAGGCCTGCGCCAGATCGGACGCGGACTGGAGGTGGGCAAGGCTCGGGTGCCGATCGTGCCGCAGGCAATCCTTTTTGATCTGGTCAGCGGCGGCGACAGGGCGTGGGATCTCCATTCTCCTTATCGCGATCTAGGATATGCGGCCTTCCAGGCTGCTGAGCCAGGTCGATTTGCCCTAGGCTCCGTGGGGGCCGGAACTGGAGCGACAACGGCGACTCTCAAGGGAGGAATAGGATCCGCAAGTGCTTGCACGACGGACGGGCATGTCGTTGCAGCACTCGTGGCAGTAAACGCCATGGGGTCGGCAACCATCGCGGATGGGCCTCACTTCTGGGCAGCGCCATTCGAGCAAGACCAGGAGTTTGGCGGCCTTGGCCTGCCCATCGAATTTGATACCCGGCTGCGCGTAAAGGGAACTAATATCGTCGCAACCACCATTGGCGTCGTCGTCACGGACGCGGAACTCTCCAAAGTGGACGCTCACCGGCTTTCGCTGATGGCACATGACGGGCTAGGGCGCGCTCTACTCCCAGCACATCTGCCTTCAGACGGAGACACCATGTTCGCCGCAGCCACCGGCAGGAAGCCTCTCTCGTCACCAACGCATCTTACGGAGATCTTCCACCTCGCAACCATTGTAACCGCAAGAGCGATCGCGCGCGGCGTCTTCGAGGCCGCTAGTCTTCCGTTCGAAGGAGCACAACACAGCTGGCGCAATCGCTTCGGGGATCTGGTTAGACCGTAAGTTCCCCAAGAGCCTTCACCAGACGCCCCCACTCGTGATCCGCAGGCAGCCCAATACGTAGGTCACGGGGCCTTTCGTCGAATTTGCGGATCAGGACGCCTTGGCGCCCGAGCGTTTCATAGATCAGCCTTGCCTTCTCATGCTGGAGGAAGCGAAAAAGGGAAGTCCCCCCTGCAACGATGATTCCAGCAGAAGCCAACTGAGCATCGAGCCGCTGCGCCTCTTCTGCCAGTCTCTGCCGCATGGAGGATTTCCAATGTTCATCCACCAGGGCCTCAAGCGCGATGTGAAGCGCCGGTCCTGACACCGACCAGGGACCTAGTTGCTCCTCAAGTTTCTTAACGATGTAGGGTGGAGCGATAGCAAAGCCGAGCCTGATGCCTGCCATTCCGAAGAACTTGCCGAAGGAACGCAGCACCACGAGCCCACCACGGTTCACGGCATTGGCTAGGCTTCCCCCCTCGCCCACTTCACCGAAGGCTTCATCGACAACAAGTAAGCCGCCATTGTTACCGAGGTGGGATGCAACCTCGAGCAATTCGGCGCGGCTCACAAGACGCCCCGTCGGATTGTTGGGATTGACAACGACTGCCAGGTCCGACTCCGCGAGTTCGGCAAGTTCCTCCGTTTCCGTGACCTCAAGCCCCGCAAGCTTCGCCGCCCGCGCGTGTTCAGCATAGGTTGGAGAAAGTACTGCCGCTTTGCTGCCGTTGCCGAGGCGAGCGATAAGCGGCAGCAGCAACTGAGTGCCCGGAGCAGCCACAATATGCGCTGGCGATGGCGCTTCGTAGGCGTTTGCCGCAACGAGCTTCAACCGCTCACCCAATTCGACGTCGGGCAGGCTTGAGAAAGCCTTGGCTGGCAAGGCGGAAAATGGATAGGAATGCGGATTGATGCCGGTGGACAAATCGATCCATGGCTCGGGCGCAAGTGGGAAAGCTGCTCGTGCCCGTGCCAGGTTACCGCCGTGCTGAATCTCTTCCTCCGTCTCAGATGCACCAGAACGCATGTATGTTCTTCTCGCTTTCCTTGCCCTGCTAACTGAGCGCCTGTTCGGCTACCCAGATTGGATATACCGCGCAATCGGGCATCCCGTCACCTGGATGGGGCGGCTGATTGCCTGCCTCGACGCACGGTGGAATACGGAGCACTCGGACTTCTCCGCTCGCAAAGCATGGGGCTTGCTCTGCTTGACGACCCTCTTGGGTGCCACCATCACGACGTCCTTCCTGATAGAAGCGGCGCTTCTGAAGCACGGGCTCGGCCTCGTCCCGTTGGTCCTGCTTGCCGCCACCCTGCCCGCTCAAAAAAGCCTCGAGGCTCATGTCGAGGCTGTGGCAGATGCACTGGAGCACGAGGGCCTGGATGCCGGCCGGAAAGCCGTATCCATGATCGTCGGCCGCGATCCGGAGCAGTTGGATGAACCGGCAGTTTGCCGCGCCGCGATCGAGAGCCTAGCCGAGAACTTCTCCGACGGCATTGTGGCGCCAGCTGTCTGGACGGCGGTTGGTGGACTGGCCGGCGGCGCCGCGTATAAGGCAGCGAATACAGCTGATAGCATGATCGGGCACCGCTCGCCGCGCCACGAGGCGTTCGGATGGGCGGCGGCGCGTTTTGACGATCTCATCAACCTGCCCGCCTCTCGCCTGAGCGCCACCCTCTTTGTCCTCGCCGCGTGCCTCCTGCCGCTTGCCTCGCCCCGAAACGCGCTTGCTGCCGTCCGGCGTGACGCGCGGTCCCATCGTTCGCCCAACGCGGGTTGGCCTGAAGCCGCAATGGCGGGCGCACTAGATATCGCACTTGCCGGGCCGCGGAGCTATGGCGGCACGATGATCGAAGCGCCTTTCATGGGAGAAGGCGGAAAGGCCGATCTGTCGGCGTCGGACATCCGCAGGGCACTCAAGCTGGCACGCGTCGCCGACGCACTCCTGATCGCGCTCCTCGGTCTTGCTGCGCTTCTTATCGCGCTAGTTTAAGGAGGGCATCCAGATCAAGGTGTTGCTCGACATGGCCTGCAAGACGGTCGAGTACGGCATCTATTTCCGCATCATAGTTCAATCCCGACGTAGTTCCTCCAAGCCTACCGAGCCAGGCCGTACGCTGTCTATCGTCGGAAAAAAGGCCATGGACATATGTCCCCATCACGCGTCCGCTCATGGAGACCGCACCCTCATGTTTTCCGCTGATGCTCGCGAAGGGCCTAGAACAATCGGGCCCGTTGGTGCGTCCGACATGCATCTCGTAGCCGCGCAACAGTTCGCCATCGAAGCTTCGACCTTCGACCACCTGCAGTCGCTTTTTCCCCTCCAGTTCCGTCTGGACTTCAAGAAGGCCCAGACCGTCCATCGAGCCAGGTTCACCTTCAAGGCCATTCGGGTCGCTTATCCTTCGGCCCAGCATCTGATATCCACCGCAAAGACCGAGGACATGCCCACCGCGACGGGCGTGTGCAAGAATGTCGACGGCAAGGCCGCTCTCCCTAAGTATCCGGAGATCTGCCATCGTCGCCTTCGAGCCCACGAGAAGGACGAGATCGCAATCGGCGGGCAGCACTTCACCCGGCCGCACCCGGATCATGTCCACATCAGGCTCCGCCTCCAGCGGGTCGAGATCGTCGAAATTTGAAATGTGCGGCATCACCGGCACGGCAATGCGCACCTTCGCGCCAATTTTTCGTTCCCGCGGCTGCCCAAGCCCCAGCGCATCCTCGGCCGGTAGGCGGGCGGCATCCTTGAAGAATGGCAGCAGCCCAATCGCCTGCCAGCCGGTGAAAGCCGCCACCTGCCGCATCCCTTCTGAAAACAGCAAGGGGTCTCCGCGGAACCGATTGACGATAAAGCCGCGGATCATCGCAGAATCGGCAGGATCGAGGACCAACTTCGTACCCGCAAGGCTGGCGATGACCCCTCCTCGGTCAATATCACCTATCATGACGACAGGCACATCGGCAGCACGCGCGAAGCCCATGTTAGCAATATCGTGCTGTCGCAGATTGATTTCCGAGGCGCTGCCTGCACCCTCAATCAAAACTAGCTCAGCCTTTGATTTCAGGTGCAAGAAGCTCTCAAGCACCCGAGGCATCAATGTCGGTTTCAGATCCTGGTAATCCGCCGCCTTGGCCGTACACAATACACGTCCCTGCACGACGACCTGTGCGCCGATGTCGCTTTGTGGCTTGAGCAGAACTGGGTTCATGTGCACGCTGAGCGCCACCTTCGCGGCCCTCGCCTGCAATGCCTGCGCCCGCCCGATTTCGCCACCGTCCGCAGTCACTGCCGCGTTATTCGACATATTCTGCGGCTTAAATGGCAGGACACTGAGGCCACGCAGCGTGAAGGCGCGAGCAAGCGCAGCAACAACGAGCGACTTACCAACATCCGAGCCCGTCCCCTGGAACATCAGTGCGCGAGCCGCCATCAGTCAGAACTCGATGCCTGCCTGAGCCTTCACGCCAGCCTGAAAATGATGCTTCACCAATGCCATCTCGGTCACCAGGTCCGCCGCGGCTAAAAGAGCCGGTTTCGCGTTGCGCCCGGTAATGACGACATGCAGCTCAGGGCGTCGTGCCTGCAGAGCAGTGATGACTGACTCAAGATCGAGGTAGTCGTAACGCAGGGCGATGTTCATTTCGTCCAGAATGATAAGGCCGATGGTCTCATCCTGCATTAGTTCAAGCGCTTTCTGCCACGCGCGCTCCGCTGCTGCGATATCGCGTTTAAGATCCTGCGTTTCCCACGTAAAACCCTCACCCATGGTGTGCCAGACCACCCGGTCGCCGAAAACTGCGAGAGCCGGTTGCTCTCCGGTGGACCAAGCGCCCTTTATGAACTGCACGATCCCGACGCGCCGGTTGTTGCCGAGCATCCGTAAGGCTAAGCCGAAGGCTGCAGTCGACTTGCCCTTCCCCGGGCCGGTATGGACCATGAGAAGACCCTTCTCTAGGGTCTTCCCCGCCACCTCCGCATCCTGAACCGCCTTGCGGTTCGCCATCTTGGCGCGATGACGTTCCTCGGTTTTTTGGTCTACCTGCTTCACCGGACAGGCTCAGTTGCGCCGTTGGAGTAGGTTTCCTCTCCGCTGCGGAGTCGAGTTTGCAGCGCACCTGCGATTGCGCCAAGCAGCGCCCAGAAAATCAGACTGGTGGCGAAGACTGCGGCCATGAAACGTGCATGCAGGTCGAATGGCACAGCCGTGTCGTGGCTTACCGGCAAGGGCGCACCCCAAAGATGCGGAGCGACAAGCAAGACAACGGCGAGAACCGCAAAAGCCGGTGTTCTCGCATATGTTAGCAGACCCAGCCCGATGGCGGTCAAGAGTGCAGTCGACACCCACCACACCTGCCGCGCGGTCAGATCGGCCGCGGGCATCCCGGGGAGTTCGGGCGGCAGGCCGAGCCCCGGCGCCAAGCTGAAGGCGAGGAAGCCAGCGAGGCCAAACATCAGGCCACTTCTCCATCCATTCAACGTTCCCAATGCCTCTGCGGCTGTAAGTAAGATGAGAGCGAAGCCGATGCCAGCAAGCATATTTGAACCCGCCGTGTAGACAAAACGCTCCGCGCCGTCAGCTGGCATCCAGCCATCTTCGCCGTGATCATGTGCAGGCGTACCTTCATCATGAGCATGGGAGTGGGAATGCCCAGCCTCCTCGCTCTCGCCTTCAAAGGCTTCTGCGTGAACGATAAGCGGAGTCGTGGCGTAGCTCTGCAGCACAGTAAGGACGAAACCGGACACAAGCCCGGCGATCACCGCCGCAAGGACGATGTTGCGAAACAAGGACATGTTCATTTCCTCAGTGGCAGGGGAAGGCGAGCGAATGGCGCGAATCGTGCGCGGCATTGTGGACGACTTCCATATGAGAGAAGCCGACAAAGCCTACGACAAATAAGCCGAGCAGGGCCGTCATACTGAGGGGAATGATCTTGGTTGTGGAGGCACCAAGTGCACTGGCTGCCGTCTTCGTCGTCATCTTGCTTCCTTTCGCCCTCCACCCGAGGGCATAGCATTTCACCAACGCGCCGGCAGGTCTCCTGGCTCGCGGATCAGACGCTTTCTCCCGCCTTCCCAGATTTCTCCAGTGGCAAATGGGAGCGAAGCTCTCCGCCTACAGTTGCGGGGGCAGCCACGGAATTGACCTTCCAGTCTCACCGCATTCCCTCTCGCCCTCTCGGGCACCGACGACCCCGGCACTATACCCCAATCGTGCCTGAGGGCAATCCGCCTTGACAGCGCATTGACACGAACCGGCGCCCGGGCTTACTGAAGTCCCGACGGTTCTTTTCCGGCAACGGGAAGGACGAAAAGGGAATGCGGTGCGATCCACTAGGTTCAATGCCGCGGCTGCCCCCGCAACTGTAAGCGGATAGCTTCAGCCAGAAGGCCACTGGGCGCACGCCCGGGAAGGCTGGTCTGAGAGCAACGACCCGCGAGCCAGGAGACCTGCCGTCGAGATGCTGTGCTTTGCCGGGCGGGGTGCCTCGGAGGAAGCGACTGATCACCGATGGTAGACCGCATCTGCGGCTGCCTCCGCGCCCCACGTTGATTCAGGTTGGAACGCGGCATTGAGTGACGGACTATCCGATAATGATCCCGAGGTCACGATCTTCGTGTGCACGAACTGCCGTGCAGCGTCCGATGATGGTTCCCGACCAGGACTCAAGCTGATCCAGGCGCTGTGCGAGGCAACGACGGATCTGCCGCTCTCCGTAAAGCCCGTAACCTGCCTCGCGAATTGCGAGAAAAGCCCGAGTGCCGCCTTCAACCACCGCTCCGGATGGTCCTACGTCTTTGGCCACCTGAGCGTGGAAAACGTCACCGACATCGTCACCGGTGCGATGATGCTTGCCGAGGATGAGCGTGGCTTCCTGCCGCTACGTGGTCGCCCCTCATGCCTACGAGGCAAGGGCATGACTGCGCGCATCCCACCTTTTCACCACCATGAGGATTTGCCCGAATGACCGTCACCTTCGATCGTGTGCCCTGTACAGTTGTGACCGGCTTCCTTGGAGCAGGAAAGACCACACTGATCCGAAACCTGATCGAGAACCTTTCAGGCAAACGCCTTGCGATCATCGTCAACGAATTTGGTGATGTCGGAGTCGATGGCGAGGTGCTGAAGGGCTGCGGCATCGAAAGTTGTCCAGACGACAATATCATCGAGCTTGCCAATGGCTGCATCTGCTGCACGGTAGCAGATGATTTCGTTCCGGCAATCGACCAGATCCTGACCCGCGTGCCGCGCGTGGATCATATCCTCATCGAAACTTCGGGCCTCGCTCTGCCAAAGCCCCTCGTTCAAGCCTTTCAGTGGCCGGCGGTGAAGGCACGCGTGACGGTAGACGCTGTCGTGGCTTTGGTGGACGGGGCGGCCTTGGCCGAAGGCCGGGTGGCTAACGACCATGACGCTCTCGAAGCACAGCGCCAAGCCGACGGGTCAATCGATCACGATGATCCGGTGGAAGAAGTTTTCGAAGACCAGATCGCCTGCGCCGACCTGATCGTGCTGACCAAGACCGACTTGCTCGACTCCGATGCACTGGCTCTGGCGAAAGACCGCGTGGCGGCGCATCTGCCGCGCGCGGTGAAACTTATTCCAGCTGCCAATGGCATCGTCGATCCAGCTGTCCTTATTGGGCTTGGACTCGCGGTCGAGGATGACATCGAAAACCGCAAGACACATCATGACGACGAGCTCGACCACGACCACGATGACTTCGATAGCTTCGTCGTGAGCCTGCCTGCCGTCGCCAACGCAGAGGAACTTGCCAAGCGCATTGCAGCAACCGCCGAGTCAGAGAATGTCCTGCGCGTTAAGGGCTTTGTGGACGTCGCGAACAAGCCGATGCGCTTGCAGGTTCAGGCTGTAGGCTCGCGCGTGAACCAATATTTCGATCGCGCTTGGGCGCCTGGGGAACCACGCCAGACCCGCCTCGTCGTGATCGGCGAAAAAGGCATAGACAGATCGGCAATAGAGAAGATGCTGGCCGCCTGAAAGTCTGAGAACAGCATGCACATACTTGCCACCACATCGTCGTCCCTCGACGACCTCATCGAGCCGGTCGACCTCAACCAGGCGCCGGCTGATGTGGTGGTGCTGTCGTTTTCGAGCAGCGATCTCAAGAGCATCGCGTCAAATTGGCCGGTTTCGGGAGAAACCTCTCTCAGCACAACAAATATCACTGATCTCCGCCATCCCATGTCGGTAGATCTTTGGCTGGAAAAGACGGCTGTGCATGCGAAGCTGATTCTGGTCAGGATCCTGGGCGGCTATGACCGCTGGCAGTACGGCGTGGAGCAACTGGCACATCTCGCCAGGACAGAGAACAAAAAGCTGATCCTTTTGCCGGGCGAGTGCAGCATTCGAGACGAACGTCTGGCCGCAGCCTCGACGGTCGATGATCATGAGCTTACAGCTGTTCTATCCTGCTTCCGGGAGGGCGGACGAGAAAACATGGTCCTGCTGGCGAGCCGGCTAGACGCTCTTTCCAGAGGCCAGTCCCTCAAGCTTCTCCCTGCACAGGCCATGCCAAAGGCGGGGTACTATCATCCCGCCAGAGGCATAACGAGCCTGGAGGAGTTGCTGCAGGAAGCTCCCCTCAACGCACCACGCCTGCCGATCCTCTTTTACCGATCAATGCTCCTGGCAGACGACGTGGCACCGATCGACGCCTTGTTCACGGCTCTCGCAGCGCGCGGATTCGCGCCCGTTCCTGTCTTTATCGGCAGTCTGAAGGAGGATTACTCGCTACATTTCGTCGAGACAGCTTTGGCCGACCTCGCTCCTGACGCGATCTTGTCCACAACTGCATTCGCCGCAGGCACCGACACGACGCAGGACACTGTCTTCGATCGCTGGGGCATCCCTGTCTTCCAGTTGATCGTGGCAACCACCGAGCACGATGGCTGGAAGGAAAGTCAGCGTGGTCTTGGGCCCTCCGACCTCGCGATGCACGTCGTACTTCCCGAACTCGATGGCAGGCTCCTCCTTGGTCCCATCTCCTTCAAGCGGAAAGATGCCTCGAACCGACTCATCAACCATCCGGAGCCTGACCGGATCGAGCATGTGGTTCAGCGAATCTCACGCTTCCTTCGTATGCAGAAGACACCCCGCGCGGAACGTAAGGTCGCGATCTTGATGCCGGACTACCCAAACGCACCGGGCCGCACGGGCTATGCAGTCGGGCTGGACGTGCCGCAAAGCGTAATTGAGATGCTGAAGGATTTGGCGGCATCCGGCTACACCATCGCGGATGTGCCCCAGGATTCTCGGCAACTTCTTGATTGCCTTGAAGAGCGACAAGGGGCTCTTGAGCTTGATCGGTACAGCACTTGGTTTGAGGGGCTTCCCTCCAATGCTTCGGCGGCGGTACGCACCGCATGGGGCGCCCCGTGCCAGGACCCAGAGGTCCATGGCGAACGGTTTTGCTTTCGCGCGGCAACGTTTGGAAATGTTTCTGTTGCCCTGGCACCTGATCGCGGTCGCACCGCTGACCGGCGGGCGGAGTATCATGACCCGAGCCTTCCGCCGCGCCATGCCCTGTTGGCCTTCGGCGTATGGCTGCGCGAGATGGTGGGAATTCATGCCATCGTGCATGTCGGCGCTCATGGAACACTTGAATGGTTACCCGGGAAGACCGTAGCCTTGTCGAAGGGGTGCTTTCCCGAGATCATCGTCGGCGGACTTCCGGTCATTTACCCATTTATCGTATCAAACCCGGGTGAAGCGGCGGTGGCGAAAAGACGCATCGGCGCTGTCACCATCGGGCACCTGCCGCCGGTGCTGACCAATGCCGGGCTATCGGAGAGCCAGAAGAGGCTGGAGCTCCTGGTTGATGAATATGCTCAGGCCGATGGTTTAGACCGCCGGCGGAGGGATCGGCTGGCGAAGCTGATCGTAGAAACCGCACAGGAGGTAGGACTGGCGGCTGAAGCCGGCCTTTCCCCCGACGACGATCCCGACACCGCTCTTGCACGTATTGATGCCTTCCTCTGCGACCTCAAAGATTTTTCGATCAAGGACGGCCAGCACATTTACGGGCTGGCGGCGCCAAATGATACGGACGTAGCGCGCTTGGCAAGCGCAAGCGCCGAACGGGAGGCACTGCTTGCGGCATTAGACGGCAAGCATGTTCGGCCAGGTCCCTCCGGAGCCCCCGCCCGTGGGCGGAGGGACGTCATGCCCACCGGACGCAACCTGTATGCCAACGATCCCCGCACCCTCCCCACGCCAACGGCATTCGACCTGGGCAAGAGAGCTGCCGAAGAAGTGCTGCGCCGATACCTGCAAGATCACGGTGAGTGGCCCCGGAACCTCGTTTTCGACCTCTGGGGAAGCGCCTCACTCCGCAGCGGCGGCGAAGAGGTGGCACAGGTCCTGGCACTGATGGGCGCACGACCGGCCTATGACACGGCGACCGGGCGCGTGACCGGAGTGGAAATCTTGGCACCCGCTCAACTGGGGCGCCCACGGGTCGACGTGACGTTGCGCATCTCTGGCCTCTTCCGCGACATGTTCCCCGCCCTCATCGCGCTTCTCGATACCGCAGTCCGGGCGATCGCTAACCGGGAGGAAGCGCCGGGAGACAATCCACTTGCCGAGGAGACGAGGCGGCAAGGGCTTGTGCCCGCGAGGATCTTTGGCTCAGCTCCTGGGACTTATGGTGCCGGCATAGAGGATCGTCTGGCGACCGGAGAATGGAAGGAGCGCGAGGAACTGGGGCAGTCGTATCTGGACGCTGCAACGCATTCCTTCTCTGGACAAGTGGCCGATGCCAGCGAAGCGTTGGGCCAGTTTGCTGAACGCATCGGTCAGGCCGATCTGCTGGTCCACACAGGTGACGATCCTGGCCGCGATCTTCTCGACGGTTCTGCAGATGTGTCTTTCATTGGTGGCTTTTCGGCAGCTGTCGCAGCACTCGGCGGAAAGGCGGACATCATCACCCTTGACACGACGGATCCCAACCGCCCAAGAGCAAGGTCTCTTTCGGAAGCCGTTACGCGGGTTGTGAGAGCCCGTGCAACAAATCCGCGGTTCATCGCTGGACAGATGAGGCATGGGCCACGCGGTGCTTCTGAACTGGTGGAGGCGGTGGATAGGCTGATTGGTTTTGCCGAGACCACGCATGCGATCCCGCATTCACTGATTGAGGCGACCTATGAAGCTTACGTCGCCGACAGCGCCGTCCGAGCGTTCCTTTTGTCACAGAACCCCGAAGGCGCCAGGTACATGGGCGAGCGATTCCGTTCGGCGCTTCGCCGCGGACTCTGGCACCCGCGCAGGAATGCAGTACACGAGGAACTGGAAATGCTCGGTGCCGGAGAGGCGGCATGACGACCCTTTCACTCGATAGACATGCACTCGACATCCGTCGCGGCGTCTGCCCCAGCCTGACGGCGCCCATGCAAACCGGAGACGGACTTCTCTCACGAGTCGCGCTGATCGACGCAATTGATCCTGCGCAGTTGACAAAGCTCTGTAACCTGGCATTGCGCCACGGAAATGGGATTATGGATGTCTCGGCACGTGGCAACCTGCAAATACGCGGCCTTGACGGCATGTCTGCGCCAAGACTGGCCCGGGATGTTCGCAAACTGCAACTACCGCTTCGGACAGGTTTGGCGGTGGAAGTGCCTCCTTTCGCCGGTTTTGACCCCACTGAAACGGCTGACCCTCGTCCAGTGGCTGCTGCAATCTCTGAGGGAGCCCGGGACATTGGAGGTCTTGCACCCAAGATGAGCGTTGTCGTTGACGGCGCCGGGCGGGTACGTTTGTCCGGCTTGTTGGCAGATATTCGATTGGTGGCCAGTCCACAGGCGCAAGATGGCGGCTGGACGATTTTCCTCGGCGGCACCGAGACCACGGCCAGCATTCACCGGACGCTGAATGATGCTGACGCCATAGCAGAGGTACTGAATCTGCTGCGGCGATTGGCAGCGGATGGACCAACGGCGCGAGGCCGCGACCTAGCAACCGCATCGCGAACGGAAGAGCCTTACACCGCGTCGTCACCCATAGGGCTGCACATCCTGTCTGCCGGTCAGGCTGCAGTTGGGATAGCACCTGTGTTCGGACAGATCAGGGCGGACAAAATAGGCTTGATCAGCCGAGAAGCACAACGGTTGAAGATACCCAGGATCAAGCCAGCCCTGGATCACTCTCTCATTTTCATGGGAACCCTTGGCGCCTGTAGCGCGCTCCAGGATTATGCAGCGCAAGAGGGGTTCATAACCAAGTCGAGCGATCCACGCAGCGCGGTTGCGGCTTGCGTCGGCAGCCCTGCTTGTGCTTCGGCGTCGGCAGCAACGCATCAACTGGCAGAGCGGGCTGTTGCCGAATTTGGTGATCTTCTGGACGGCTCGTTCAAGCTGCACGTATCCGGATGTCTGAAGGGCTGCGCACACCCAACCCCCTCCCCGCTCACCCTCTGCGGTACTGCTGAGGGCGTGTCCTTCGTAGCTGGCCGTGCAGGCGATCGTTCCCTTGCCACCGTTGCAGAGCAAGACGTGCCCTCCGCGCTACGTCGCACTGCCGCACTGGTGAGAGGCGAGCGACGTGACGGCGAAAACTCTGCCGCCTGTCTGCTCCGGCTCGGCCTCCCCCAGGTAGCCGCCACTTTCACATCAGGACGAACATGACCCCATACGACTACATCCGCGACGGTGATGCTATATACCGGCAGTCCTTCGACATTATCCGTCGAGAGGCCGACCTGTCAGCATTCACGCAAGAGCAGGCGGACATCGCCGTTCGCATGATCCACGCCTGTGGGTTGGTCGAGGCAGCAGAGCATTTCCGTTTTTCTCCTGACTTCGTTTCGAAAGCTCGTGGAGCACTGCATGCCGGCAAATCGATCTTCTGCGATGCAGAGATGGTGGCCCACGGTATCACCCGTGCGCGTCTTCCGGCAGATAACTCCGTCATCTGCACCTTGCGCGATGGCAGAACCGTTGAAATCGCGCGCACCATCGGCAATACGCGGTCGGCTGCCGCGCTCGACCTTTGGGACGGGCTGGACGGTGCCCTCGTCGCCATTGGTAATGCTCCAACCGCGCTCTTCCGGCTTCTCGAGCTCCTCGAAGCAGGAGCACCTCGACCCGCCGCCATCATCGGCATGCCGGTAGGTTTTGTCGGTGCAGCAGAATCAAAGGAACTCCTGATGGCGCACTCCTTCGGGATACCCTATGCCATCGTTCGCGGGAGAATGGGCGGTTCAGCGATGACGGCTGCCGCAGTCAACGCGCTGGCGAGGGCCGGCCTGTGACCGCAAGCGAAAAGGGCAGGTTGATCGGCGTCGGCACGGGTCCTGGCGATCCGGAATTGTTGACGCTCAAGGCGGTGAGAGCGCTTCAGGAAGCCGATGTGGTCGCCTTCTTCTGCAAGAGGGGCGGGACTGGCAATGCGCGGGCAATCGTGGACGCGCACATCCGGCCAAGGACCATCGAGATGCCGCTGGTCTATCCGGTCACGGTCGAAATGCATAAGGATGAACTTGGCTATCAGGGCCCGATCTCGGAGTTTTTTGATCGTTCAGCAGGGGAGATAGCGACCCACCTTGACGAGGGGCGCGACGTCGCGGTTCTGAGTGAGGGCGATCCTCTCTTTTATGGCTCCTATATGCACCTGCATGTTCGCCTTGCCTCCCGGTATCCAACAGAAGTGGTTCCAGGTGTAACCGCAATGTCCGGCTGTTGGTCCCTGGCAGGCCTCCCCCTTGTGCAAGGAGACGATGTCTTGAGTGTCCTGCCAGGAACACTGCCTGAAGAAGCGCTGACGAGACGACTTGCGGATACTGAAGGCGCCGTCATCATGAAGGTAGGCCGCAATCTTCCCAAGATTCGGCGAGCATTGGAGGCTGCCGGCAAGCTCCATGGCGCTCTCTATGTCGAACGCGGCACAATGGCGAACGGAAGTGCCCAACGACTCGAAGACCGTGACGAAAGTCCGGCACCCTACTTCTCACTCGTCCTCGTCCCCGGCTGGAATGCACGGCCATGACCAAGTCGCCCGCCGGATCATTGACTGTCGTTGGGCTCGGACCAGGTCATCCGGAGCAGGTGACGCCGGAAGCCGCGGCGGCTGTCGCTGCCGCAGGAGACTTCTTCGGCTATTTTCCTTATCTCGACAGGCTTTCCCTTCGCGCCGACCAGCGCCGTCATGCCTCCGATAATCGTGAGGAACTGGCCCGCGCCAAGGCGGCCCTCGATATGGCTGCCACAGGCGGAAAGGTCTGCATCGTTTCTGGCGGCGATCCTGGCGTTTTCGCCATGGCCGCTGCGGTTTGTGAAGCGATCGAGGAAGGCCCACCCAGCTGGCGGGATGTTGACCTTTCCGTAGTTCCGGGCGTCACGGCCATGCTTGCCGTTGCTGCGAAGGCAGGCGCGCCTCTTGGGCACGATTTTTGTGCCATCTCTCTGTCAACGAACCTGAAGCCGTGGTCTATCATAGAGAAGCGCATAACAGCGGCCGCAGAGGCCGGCTTCGTCATGTCCTTCTACAATCCGGTCAGTAGAGCTCGACCGCATCAACTTGGCGAAGCTTTCGACCTCCTACGCCGTTATCTGCCAGGCAGTGTACCGGTAATCTTCGGCCGCGCAGCCGGTCGCCCGGACGAATGCATTCGGATTGTGTCATTAGCGGAGGCGGCCAGCGACATGGCCGACATGGCTACTTGCATTATTGTCGGCTCCACCGACACTCGATTGATTGAACGAGCCGGCAAAAAGACGCTGGTGTACTCGCCCCGCAGCTACAAAGGTGGCAGCGCATGAGCGAGGTGGCGCACGATCCCCTCCACGGTTTCGGCTGCTGGAACCTCCGGCAGCGGCGGCCGATTAATCAGCACCACCTCTATGCCAAGCGCCCGAGCAGCCGCAATCTTGCCGTAGCTTGCGCCCCCGCCGCTGTTCTTCGCCACGATGACCTCGACCTCATGCTCTCGCAGCAGCCTCGCCTCGTCTGCTTCTCTGAAGGGGCCACGATCGGTCAGATAGATTGCGTGAGGAACCGTGAGCGGCGGCTCGACGGGATCGACGCTGCGGATCAGGTAGCGGTGCTGAGGCGCGGCCTGGAAGGGCAGCAGTTCCTGTCGCCCGAGCGTCAGGAATACACGGCGGCTAGCTGCCCCCAAGAGCGAGACAGCGCCGTCGACACTGCTGACCGACTGCCAACGGTCGCCATCCTGTCGACGCCACGGCGCACGCCGCAACGCGATCAAAGGCACTCCAGAGATCTTGGAAGCGAGCGCCGCATTGGCGGAGATCCGCGCGGCATAAGGATGCGTCGCATCCACAAACATGGCAATGTTCTGGGCAATAAGATGGGCTGCCAAGCCTTCTGCACCACCGAAACCGCCGATTCGAACCGGTACGGCATGCTCGGCGGGGGATCGCGTCCGGCCAGCGAGCGAGAGTTGCACAGCGTAGCGTGGGTTGCAGCTCAGCATCCCCGCGAGCCGACGCGCCTCGGCCGTTCCGCCGAGTATGAGGATGGGGTGCTGCACAATGCCTCCTGAATCGAATTATGACCATGCACCGTCGAACCGCTGGCTGTCCATCGTCGGGATTGGCGAGGATGGTATCCTCGGCCTCGGTGAAGGCGCGAGAGGCGCGGTTGCTTCAGCTCGCGTGGTATTTGGTGGAAAGCGGCACCTGGAACTCGCATCTACTCTCATTTCCGGCAATGCCAGGACCTGGCCCACGCCGTTTGATGTAGCAATGGCTGACGTGGTGGCTCTGCGGGGGCAGCCAGTATGCGTACTTGCTTCCGGCGATCCCTTTTTTTTCGGTGTCGGAGCGACGATCGCCAAAATCATTGAAGCCAATGAATATGTCTCATTCCCCGCCCCATCCGCTTTCTCGCTTGCCGCGTCGAGACTCGGCTGGGCACTGCAGGATGTGGAAACAGTTTCCCTTCACGGTCGGCCCATCGATCTCATCCGTCCGTTCCTGCATCCGGGGCGGCGGGTGCTGGCTCTCACATCCGATAGCCGAGGCCCAACTGCACTTGCACAGATGCTGTGCGACATGGGGTTCGGAGGATCACGCATGACGGTTCTCGAGGCGTTAGGAGGCACTCACGAGCGGATCCGGAGCTCCGAGGCACTCGACTTGAGGTTCACCGATATCAACGAACTCAACGTTGTCGCGATCGAGCTTTGCGGCTCAGGACGAGTCTTGCCACTCGCCACCGGTCTAGACGACGCCTTGTTCGAGCACGATGGCCAGATCACGAAACGCGAAATTCGCGCTGTGACACTCTCGGCTCTCGCTCCTCGGCGTGGCGAACTCTTGTGGGACATAGGCGCGGGCTCCGGCTCGATCGGCATAGAATGGATGTTGCGTCATCCTTCGATGCGCGCGATCGGGATAGAAGCAGACCCGGTGCGTGCGGCACGTGCTCGCCGGAATTCGGAAAGCTGCGGAGTCCCAGGCTATGAGCTGGTGCAAGGCACCGCGCCCGGCGCCTTTGCAAACCTGGACGCTCCAGACGCAATTTTCATTGGCGGTGGCGGCAGCGACAATCGCGCCTTCGAAGCCGCGGCAGCACGGCTGAAGCCGGGAGGGCGGCTGGTAGCAAATGCGGTCACTCTCGAAATGGAGGCAGTCCTACTCGCCGCGCAAGCACGGCTTGGAGGGCGCCTTATCCGCCTGCAGATAAGCAGAGCGGAGCCGGTAGGCTCGATGCAGGGCTGGAGAGCCGCCATGCCTGTGACCCAGTGGACCTGGCAAAAGGCGGAGGAGGACCGATGATCGTGGCGGGGCTGGGGTGTCGGCGAGGGACACCCATTGAGGGGCTCGAGGCGGCCTTGATGTTGGCGTGTGATCATGCCGGAATTCTTCCAGCTTCTGTTCACGCCTTGGCCACAGGAAAGATCAAGCAGGACGAGACGGGCTTGCTGGATCTGGCAAAACGTCTCGACTTGCCGCTTCACATCGTCGGCGACCAGGAACTGAAGGCCGCTGAGCCTCGGACGCAGACATTCTCCGCGCACAGCCTCGCACAAACAGTTTCACCTAGTCTCTCGGAAGCCGCGGCTCTTGCAGTGGCTGGGGTCCGTGCGACGCTGATCGTGGCCCGTGTCGTGGCAGAAGGTGCCACCTGTGCACTTGCTCAATCGGAGGCGACACCATGACCGTCCATTTCATTGGGGCAGGCCCGGGCGCCGCCGATCTGATCACCGTACGCGGCCGCGATCTCATCGCCCGCTCCCCCGTGTGCCTCTACGCCGGCTCCATCATGTCGCGTGAACTGCTCCAATATTGCCCGTCGGGGGCGCGCATCGTGGACACAGGCTTGCTGTCGCTTGACGATATCGAAGCGGAATACCTGAAGGCGCATCGAGAGGGGAAGGACGTTGCGCGGCTGCATTCAGGCGATCTTTCGGTATGGAGTGCCGTGGCGGAACAGATCCGACGGCTAAAGCGCCATCGGATCGCTTACACGATGACTCCTGGAGTTCCTTCCTTTGCAGCGGCGGCCGCTGCACTCAGGCGGGAATTGACAATTCCGGAAGTTGCGCAGAGCCTGGTGCTGACACGCATCTCCGGTCGCGCATCGAAAATGCCGGATGGAGAGACGCTCGCTAGCTTTGCTGCAACAGGGGCGACGCTCGCAATCCATCTTGCCATACATGCAATGGGGCGGATTGTGGAGGAGCTCGCACCCTTTTACGGCACCGATTGCCCGGTTGCGATCGTAGTTAAGGCTAGCTGGCCGGAGGAACGGATTATCCGCGGCACATTGGCCGATATAGAGGCGAAGCTTGCCGCAGAGCCCGTAGAACGAACCGCCGTGGTCTTTGTCGGGCGAAGCCTTGACGTCGCCGATTTCGCGGAAAGCCAACTCTACGATGCCAGCTACGTCCGTCGCTTCCGGCCCGGCTGGCCTCAAGAGGTCCCCGAATGACCGGTCGGAACGAACGGAGCAGAACCTCGAAGAGTGCCCTCACGGTCGAACACCAGGATCTCGAGCGAGATCTCGGGCTTGTTCAGCACCTTAGCGGCGGCCGTCCAGGCACGCGATGCGACACGATCACCCAACTCGATGCCGGCTTCCGAGGCTATTTCGAACGCACCAGCCACCGTGTTGGCAAGGGCGATACTGCGGACGACATCGTCCGTTGCACCGCCTTCACGAGCGATTTCCGCCAACGCTTCCATATCAGCCAATCCATGCTTGGAATGTACATCGAGCATCCCCTGCGCGAGCTTGGTCATTTTGGCCACCCCGCCGGCGATCGTAACCCGGGGAACCGGGTGATGACGCAGATATTTGAGCATTCCGCCGATAAAGTCGCCCATATCGATCAGCGCGATCTCGGGGAGGCCATGGTGCGCCGCAACGGCGCGCTCGGATGTATTTCCAGTGGCGCCGGCAACATGGTCCAGGCCGGCGGCGCGGGCGACGTCGATACCGCGCCAGATGGAATGGATCCATGCCGAGCAAGAAAATGGGATGACGATCCCGGTCGTTCCGAGGATCGATATCCCGCCGACGATGCCGAGCCGCGGATTAAGGGTTTTCTCCGCCAGCCTTTCGCCATTGGGGACCGAGATCTCGACCTCCATATCGGCGTCCGGTCCAGCGATCTCGAAGATCGCTTCGGCGATCATCTTGCGCGGCACCGGGTTGATCGCGGGTTCGCCGGGCGGCAAAGGCAATCCTGGGCGGGTGATTACGCCGACGCCCTTTCCGGCGTGGAAGGTGATGCCGGAGCGAGCTTTCCCCCACCGGACGGTACTCACGATAAGTGCACCGTGGGTGACATCGGGATCGTCTCCGGCATCCTTGATGATACCGGCCGTCGCAAATCCTGCGCCGGTTTCTTCCTGCGCCAGCGCGAACGAAGGCCGCTGCCCGCTAGGCAAGGTAACCTCTACCATCGCCGGGAAATGTCCCTCGAGCAGCGCCTGACACGCCGCCTTGCTGGCCGCTGCCGCGCAGGTACCCGTGGTCCAGCCACGGCGGAGGTTCTTGCCTTCGCTGTTCATGATCCGTCTATATCCTTGCAGATGATCTGCGTCATGGACAAAAGGTTGACGCATGAGCCTGATTGACACACTCGCCTCCGTCTCCGCAAACAGCCCGGCCTTCGAGCCGGGACAGGTCTGGCTTGCAGGAGCGGGTCCGGGCCACCCTCGCCATCTTACGCTGGAAGTGGCCGACGCGCTGTCGAAGGCCGACAGCATTGTTTACGATGCGCTTGTCTCGCCTGATGTTCTCGCCTTCGCAGCCGATACCGCAGAATTGCATTTTGCCGGCAAGAGAGGGGGCAAGCCATCGGAAACGCAGGAAAACATCATCTCCACCCTGATCCAGCTCGCCCGGTCAGACAAGAAGGTCTTGCGGCTCAAGGGAGGAGATCCGTTCATCTTCGGTCGCGGCGGCGAGGAAGCAGAGGCTCTCGCCGAGGCCAAGATACCGTTCCGCATTCTGCCGGGCATGACATCGGCGCTTGCAGCACTCGCCTCCGCACATATTCCAGCGACCATGAGGGGCGTAAGCCGCTCCATCACGCTTGCCACAGGCCACGCCGCTGGCACCGAGGATGATCTTGACTGGCGGGCGCTCGCCAAGCTGGGCGAACCCATCATTGTCTATATGGGCCTGAAGATGATCGGCGAAATCAGCCGCCTGTTGATGGAGGGCGGCATGGCGGCTCACACGCCGGTTGCTGTACTCATGGCCGCAACAACCCCCGAGGAGCGCCTCCTGATCGCCAATCTCGCGACCGTGGAAATGGAAGTCCGTCACCAAGGCTTTGCCGCTCCTGCGCTCATCGTCATCGGTGACATCGTGCCTATGCGCGAGCTTCTCACGAGCGGACGCGACACGTGACCCCTCGCGCAATCATCATCGGGGCACCGAGGTCGGGATCCGGGAAGACCAGCGTCACCATCGGCCTGCTGCGCGCTTTCGCGAGGCGCGGCGTGAAGGTACGGGGTGTCAAAACCGGACCGGACTACATTGATCCAGGGTTCCACGAGGTGGCGACAGGTCATCGTGGTCTCAACCTCGACAGCTGGGCAATGCACCCTTCGCTCCTGTGCCATCTCGCGGGCGAACAGGCCTCGGATGCCGACTTGCTGATCATCGAAAGCGCCATGGGCCTTTTCGACGGGATTCGCGGCGAGCCAAAGCGTTCCGGAGCAGCCTCCGATCTCGCAGCACTATTCGCTATACCGGTACTGCTGGTTCTCGACGTATCGGGGCAGTCGCAAACAGCAGCCGCCATTGCGCACGGTTTTGCTCACTACGATCCGCAGGTGAAACTCGCGGGCTGCGTACTCAATCGCGTCGGAAGCGAACGCCACAGAACCCTCTGTACCGACGCCATCAACCACATCGGCCTCCCCGTACTCGGTTCGGTCCTTCGTGACCCCAATCTCGTTTTACCCGAACGCCATCTTGGGCTCGTGCAGGCAAGCGAGCATCCTGAGATGAACGCCCATATCGATCGGCTCGCAGACGCTATGGAAGCCTCGCTGGATCTGGAGGAAATCTTCTCGGCAGCGTCGCCCCTTCGGCTGCCCTCGGGTTCCGCGGACCAGGCGCTTCCCCCTCCCGGGCAACGTATCGCTCTAGCTCAGGATGCAGCCTTTACTTTTCTGTATCCTCACGTCGTGCACCATTGGAGATCCCTTGGTGCTGAGATCGTTCCCTTTTCTCCCCTAGCGAATGAAGCGCCACCGCAGGGCTGCGACGTTTGTTGGGTTCCTGGTGGCTATCCCGAACTACATGCCGGTCGCCTTGCGGCAGCGGAAAATTTCAAGAACGGCCTCCTCCGCTTCGCCGAAACCCGGCCCGTTCACGGTGAATGTGGCGGATACATGGTATTGGGTGCCGCGCTCGAGGATGCAGAAGGCGTGACGCACCCGATGACGGGCCTGCTTTCCCATCATACAAGCTTTGCCCATCGGAAAATGAACCTTGGCTATAGGCAGGCGACACTGCTGGCGGAGAGCCCACTGGGGCGCAAAGGGCAAGTCGTGCGCGGCCACGAGTTCCACTACGCGCGAGTGATTCATCCTGGCAATGACGAACCCCTTGCGACCATTGCTGATGGACTTGGCAAACCCATCGGCTTTTCGGGAGGACGGCGCGGCATGGTCAGCGGCAGCTTCTTCCACGGCATAGCCATTGCTTAACTGTCTACCGCGCTATCCCCCGCGCTCATTCTTGCGTCCTGATCGGCCTCCACCTTGACAGGATTTGACGCCTAGCGTATTCCCGCGCTCGATCCGGCGTGGATATTTTCCGTGCCTATTTCTCGTTGCGCGAAGGCCTAGGCCCATGTGCAATTCACTGGCAGGATCAGGCTGAACAGCCAGCCCTGCTCAACGACTGACAAAAAGACGGCCGCCGAAGGGTAGAGCCGGAACGAACATGGAAGGATAGAAAATGTTCGCAGTCATCAAGACCGGCGGTAAGCAGTACCGCGTTGCGGCCAACGATGTTGTCACCATCGAAAAGCTCGACGCTGAAGCCGGCGCGACGATCGAGTTCAACGAAATCCTCGTTATCGGCGAAGGTGCGGATGCCAAGTTCGGCGCCCCCTTTGTTTCCGGCGCGACGGTCAAGGCCGAAGTGGTCGAGCATAATCGCGGCAAGAAGGTTCTGTCCTTCAAGAAGCGTCGCCGGCAGAATTCCAAGCGGATTCGCGGGCACCGCCAGCACCACACGGTTGTTCGCATCACGGACATCTTGGCTTAAGTCAATCTGGGTTTTGTAAGGTTTAAGGAGAACACCAATGGCACACAAAAAAGCTGGCGGTTCGTCGCGTAACGGTCGCGACTCACAGTCCAAGCGGCTTGGCGTGAAGAAGTTCGGTGGTGAGAACGTCATCGCTGGCAACATTATCGTGCGCCAGCGCGGCACGCAGTGGCATCCCGGCGCCAACGTCGGCCTCGGCAAGGATCACACCATTTTTGCGCTTACCGCGGGCAACGTGAATTACCGTACAAAGGCCAATGGCCGCGTGTACGTGTCTGTAATGCCGAAAGCCGAAGCAGCGGAATAAGCCGGTAGCGCTCTACAACAGCCGGCGTCTCATCGACCCGGCTGGCACCACCAGGTTTCAGTCCAAAGAAAAGGGAAGATGGGGCGCCACCCACCTTCCCTTTTTCTTTTGTTCCACAAGGAGGACTGTACCATGCAAGGCGAACTGATAAGGGCGAGCCAATCGCGGCCGCCCGAGGAAAGGCTGAGGCCCGAGCGGTCGAGAAGCGATTGCCCCGTCTTACTCTCGCAGAGACTGGTTCTCCGCGCTCCCCATGAAGAAGACATCGACGCTCTTGCCCATCTCGCCAACAATGCGAACATTGCCACCATGGTGTCTCGCATGCCGCACCCCTACACGGCGAAGGACGCCGCCGAATTCGTGCGACGCGCGAAAACGGGCGAGATTGGCAAGTGCGTCTATGCGATCACGCGCGGAGACAATGGCCGCTTTTTGGGCTGCTGCGGACTGGAGCCGCAGGAAGATGAGAAGATCGTCGAGATCGGCTACTGGCTGGGTGAACCCTACTGGAACCAGGGCTATGCAACGGAAGCCGCCCATGTCCTGATCGACATGGCGTTCCGGACCCGTGACATCGACTATATCGATGCCCGTTGCCGGGTCACGAACGTCGCATCACGGCGCGTGATCCAGAAGTGCGGCTTCCAGTTCCAGGGATCCGGCATGTTTGGATCTCTGGCCATGGGCGGGATGGTGCCGGTGGAGTGGTTCCGGTTGGACCGCAAGACCTGGATGTCGTTGCGCAGCTGGGGAGAACTCAGATGACCGCGGCACTTCATCAGCCCGGCTCCGCGACTAGGGCCATGCCCGGGCCTTGCCCGGCCATCACCAGTCGAAACCTTGTCCTGAGGCCCCACAGGCTGGAGGATGCCGGTGCCATTGCGCAATCGCTGTCGGATTGCGCCGTCGCCTGCATGTTGGCGCGTATCCCTCAACCCTATCACCGGGAAGATGCGGTCGATTGGGTCCAAGCGCACCTCTGCGGTTCTTCGCAAGGGTGGGCACTGGCGATCACGACAGGCGATGATGTCCACATCGGTGTCGTTGGTCTTGAACGGCGCGGCGCCGACTGGCACCTTGGCTACTGGCTGAACCGGTTCTATTGGGGCAAGGGCATCATGACGGAGGCGGTCGGGGCAGCCCTCGACCGGTTCCTGCGGCGCATGCCGGGCATCGAGATCTGCTCCGGCGTCTTCGTAGACAATCCGGCGTCCCTGCGCATCCAGCAGAAGCTCGGCTTCACCATCACCGGTTGCTCCGACCTCTTCAGTCTGTCACGCAATGCGATGGTGCAGCATGTGGAGACGAAGCTCCGCCCGCAAGACTTTCGCCGTCCTTGACGAAGCGACGAGCCGGCGGCGTGAGCCGCCGGCTTTTCAAGCCAGTTCCAGCCAGACGGGGAAGTGGTCCGAGCCGCGCGCCTGATGATCCACCCGCGCGGATTGCACCCGCGCCGCCAGTTGCGGATTTATGAAGCAGTGATCCAGATGCATCTTTTGCGTTCCATCGCCCGGCGATTTGACCCAGGTGTAGCTGTCTTGGGTGACGAGGCCCAGATGAGCACAGGCATCGACCATCTGGTTTGCGCGGAGCGACCGCTGGTAATAGCTGTCGCCCCGGCCAACCATCTCTAGGTATTCGGGGGATTCCGGCGTCATGTTGAAGTCGCCCATCATGACGAAGTTCTCCGGAAGCGGCGGGTCGGTGAAGCCAAATTCTTCGGCTCCCGTCAGGGCGCCGCCCTCGTTGACGTAGTCCAGCGCGCGGCTCTTGAGGAAGCGGATCTGCTCGATCCGCTCATCGGGAGAAACGTGGTCGAGATGAACAGAGTAGAAGCGCAGCGGACCATCTGGCGTGTCCACGACCGCCTCGACGGCACCTCGCTGCAGGTTAAGTTTGTTAAACGTGCGGCTGCGCGGCAGAAGCAGGTGGCGCACCGCGAGGATCGGCCAGCGTGACAGGACCATATTGCCGAACTGCAGGCGCCGCTCCACGGGCCGCCCGTCAACCTCGTCTATACCCAGCAGAACATCGCAGGGCGCTGCGAAGCTCGAAAAGTAGTGAGGAAACAGCTCCTTCAGCGCCGCCACCATATCCACGGAGCCATTGCGGGATAAGCCTCGGGTGACTTCTTGCAGCCCGATGATGTCGGCACCGGCAAGGCTCTCGGCGATACGGTTCAGGTCGTACCCGCCGTCGAGGCCGATGCCGTACTGAATATTATAACTTGCCAATTTCATGATACTCTTTGACCTCCGCCTGCACGGCCTATATCCAACCCGGACAACGTCTTACGACGATGGCGTTGCCGCTAACACAAGACTGATGGCAGTAAGATGAAGTTTCTCGATGAAGCGAAAGTTTACATACGCTCCGGCGACGGCGGCGCAGGTGCCGTCTCGTTCCGACGAGAGAAGTTCATCGAGTTCGGCGGCCCCGACGGCGGCGATGGCGGACGTGGGGGCGATGTCTGGGTCGAGGCGGTCAACGGCTTGAACACTTTGATCGACTTCCGCTACCAGCAGCACTTCAAGGCGAAGACGGGCACGCACGGCATGGGTCGCAACCGCACCGGCGCCAATGGAGAAGAGGTTACGCTCAAAGTGCCGGTCGGCACCCAGATTTTCGAAGAAGACAATGAGACGTTGATCATCGACCTCACAAAGGAGGGCCAGAGGTTCCGCCTCGCCAAGGGCGGTAATGGTGGTTTCGGCAATGCGCACTTCAAATCTTCGACGAACCAGGCGCCGAACTGGGCAAATCCGGGCCTTGAAGGCGAAGAGAAGACGATCTGGCTGCGGCTTAAGTTGATAGCGGATGCCGGACTGGTGGGATTGCCCAACGCCGGAAAATCGACGTTCCTTGCCACGGTAACACGCGCGCGACCGAAGATCGCCAACTATCCCTTCACCACGCTTCATCCAAATCTGGGAGTCGCCACCATCGACGGCCGCGAATTCGTGCTTGCCGATATTCCGGGGCTGATCGAAGGAGCACATGAAGGCGTGGGCATCGGCGATCGCTTTCTGGGCCACGTAGAGCGTACGCGCGTCTTGCTGCATCTGGTCTCGGCTGTCGAAGACAACGCAGGCAAGGCATACAATACCGTCAAGAAGGAGTTGGAGGCCTACGGAGGTGGGCTGACCGACAAGCCAGAGATCGTCGCGCTTTCGCAGATCGACGTCCTGGACGAGGCTGAGTTGAAGAAGAAGGCGAAGGATCTGCAGCGGGCCTGCGGCCAGAAGCCTTTTCTCATTTCGGCTGCGACGGGCAAGGGAATGACGGAGGTTCTGCGCGCTTTGCGGGATGTGATTGTCGAGGCCGGAGGTGACCATACGGCGTTGCCCGATCGCAGCGACCGCTATACGGAAATCCCCCATCGGGAGGAGGATGACGAATGACTGCTGGACGAAAGCCGCTGGCAGGCTACCGGCGGATCGTCGTTAAGATCGGCTCCGCTCTCCTTGTCGACCGTGCGAGCGGCCTCAAGTCAGATTGGCTTTCCTCCATCTGCTCGGATGTAACGAGACTGAAGGCACAGGGCGCGGAGGTTCTGATCGTATCCTCGGGCGCGATCGCTCTTGGGCGGACTGTCCTGAAGCTGCCATCAGGCGCATTGAAGCTTGAGGAAAGCCAGGCGGCGGCGGCGGTCGGCCAGATTGCTCTGGCGCGCGCCTGGTCCGAAAGCCTGTCTCGAAACCAGCTCGTTGCAGGACAAATCCTTTTGACACTAGGCGATACCGAAGAGCGTCGCCGTTATCTCAACGCGCGGGCGACCATAAGCCAGTTGCTGAAGATTGGGGCCATCCCGATCATCAACGAGAACGACACCGTGGCCACCTCCGAAATCCGCTATGGTGACAACGACCGGCTGGCTGCACGCGTCGCAACGATGACCGGCGCTGACCTGCTTGTATTGCTGTCCGACATCGACGGACTTTATACCGCACCTCCCCATCTCGATCCGAATGCTGCCTTCTTAGATGTCATTCCCGCAATCACTCCAGAGATTGAGGCGATGGCCGGGGGCGCAGCATCGGAGTTGTCCCGTGGCGGTATGCGGACAAAGATCGATGCGGGTAAAATCGCAACCAGTGCCGGCTGCGCCATGATCATCGCCTCTGGAAAGACGGAGCATCCGCTCGCCGCAATTGATGAAGACACTCGTTCTTCATGGTTCGCTCCGTCCTCGTCACCCGTAACAGCCCGAAAAACATGGATCGCTGGACAATTACAGCCGGCTGGTGAGCTACGCGTCGATGCGGGGGCGGAGCGAGCATTGGCGAGCGGCAAGAGCTTGCTTCCTGCAGGCGTTGTATCCGTCACCGGCCACTTCCATCGAGGCGATACGATCGCCATCCTTGGGGGTAGTGGCCGTGAGGTCGCACGCGGCCTTGCAGGCTACGATTCTGAGGAAGCCACTCGCATTGCGGGTCGCAAGTCGGCTGAGATCGAAGCTATCCTGGGATACGCCGGTCGGGCAGCCATGGTCCACCGCGATGATCTTGTTATGACAGGAGCGTCGGCACGGTCGGAACAGAACGACGTATCGGAGCAGGAACCCCTCCATGCTTGAAGTACCTACGGATCACGCAGAAGACATCATTGCTTTGATGGGCAACCTCGGACGGCGGGCGAGAGCGGCAGCACGAGCTCTTGCGACGGCCTCAACGAAAGCAAAGAACGATGCCCTGGAAGCCATGGCTGACGCGCTTGTCGCCGACAAGGCGGAGATGCTCAAAGCCAATGCGGACGACCTGCGGCAAGTGGAAGGCAAGGGTCTGCAAGCATCCTTCATCGACCGCTTGACGCTCACCAGCAAGTCGGTCGACGGTATGGCTCAAGCACTGCGGGAGATTGCTGCGCTGCCTGATCCCGTTGGAACCGTCATAGCGGCATGGGATCGGCCCAATGGACTGAAGATCGAGCGCGTGCGCACACCCCTTGGGGTGATCGGGGTGGTCTACGAGAGTCGCCCCAATGTCACCGCAGATGCTGGAGCGCTGTGTCTCAAGGCAGGCAACGCGGTGATTCTCCGGGGTGGCTCCGACTCCCTCCATTCCTCGCGTGCGATCCATCAGAGCCTGATAAAGGGCCTCAAAGCTGCGGGTCTTCCCGAGGATGCCATTCAGATCGTTCCGACTGCCGATCGGGCAGCCGTGGGCGCCATGTTGACCGGCCTCGACGGCGCTATCGACGTTATCGTGCCCCGGGGCGGAAAGAGCCTTGTCGCGCGTGTGCAGAATGAAGCGCGGGTACCGGTCTTCGCCCACCTGGAAGGTCTCTGCCACATCTATGTCGATGCTTCCGCTGAACTCGATATGGCAAAGAGCATCGTCGTCAACGCGAAGATGAGACGAACAGGCATTTGCGGGGCCGTGGAGACACTTCTGGTCGACAGCGCTGCGATCGGTACGCATCTCATGCCGGTCCTGGAAGCTCTGGCGGAGGCGGGGTGTGAGATACGAGCTTCAGCGGCCGTCCTGAAGGTGTTTCCTGGCTTCAAGCCGGCCACGGAAGAGGATTGGCGCACGGAATACCTCGACGCGATCGTCTCGGTTGCGATTGTGGACGGTATCTCTGGAGCGATCGCCCACATCGGCACCTACTCCTCCAACCACACGGAAGCGGTGATCGCCGAAGACCCGAAGGTGGTGGAGCGTTTCTTCAACGAGATCGATTCAGCCATCCTTCTGCACAATGCTTCCACTCAGTTCGCCGATGGGGGCGAGTTCGGCATGGGAGGCGAAATCGGCATAGCGACAGGCAAGATGCACGCTCGCGGGCCAGTGGGCGTCGAACAACTTACCTCCTTCAAGTACCGCGTACACGGCACCGGCCAAGTCCGTCCGTAGCCTGCCGTGGTAGAGGATGTACTCGCCAAGAAATTCCTTTCGATGCCGCATACCGAGCACGGCATGGTGGTCGGTCTTTTCGGCGGATCCTTCAACCCTCCCCATGAAGGTCACCTTCTTGTGGCGGAGATCGCACTGCGCCAACTGAACCTCGATCAGCTTTGGTGGATGGTGACACCCGGAAATCCACTCAAGAGCCAGACGGAGCTTGCGCCGCTTGCAAAGAGGATAGCCGCCAGCGAGAAGCTGGCGAAGGATCCTAAGATAAAGGTTACCGCCTTCGAGCATGCTCTTGGAAGCCCGTACACGGCCCATACGCTTTCCCACGTGAGGAAGCTTAAGTACGGAGTGCACTTCATCTGGATCATGGGCGCCGACGGCCTGAAGACCTTCCATCGGTGGCAGCAGTGGCGGACTATCGTGAACACCTTTCCCATCGCCATTATCGATCGGCCGGGGGCGACGCTGTCCTTCCTCTCCTCCAGGATGACGCGCAGCTATGGGTATGCGCGCGTAGACGAGGACGACGCGGGCATCCTGTGGCGCAAGCAAGCACCAGCTTGGACCTTCATTCACGGTCCTCGTTCGTCCCTCAGTTCTACGAGTCTCCGCTCCGAAACCCGTTCTTGACGCCAATCACGTTTTTCTTCGGTGACTTGAAAGAAGGATCGTTCGATGCCACTTTTCAGTAGCGGTCGAAAGATTTCGGATTCGCTGACAGTGCTGTAGCTGTTATTTGGAAGAAAGGACGAACCCTGACAACAGTGCACACCAAGGGAAAGATGCCTGGCATCCTCCCGCAGAGCATGGAACGTGGCGCCGATGCCGCTGCCCAAGCTCTCGAACTGGTCCTCGCAAGCCTTGAGGACTCCAAAGCCGAAGACATTGTCACCATCAACATTGCCGGAAAATCGGCCCTTGGAGACTACATGGTTGTAGTGTCCGGGCGATCAAACCGGCACGTCAACGCAATTTCGGAACACCTGATTTCAGACTTGAAGGACGAGGGCCTCGGCACGGCTCGCGTTGAAGGCCTCGAGATGGGTGATTGGGTGCTGATCGATACCGGTGACATCATCATCCATGTGTTTCGCCCCGAAGTGCGGGAGTTCTACAACATCGAAAAGATGTGGGCTGCTCCTGACATCGACGAGGAAACGCTACACTAGCAGCGGCATGCCGGTCCGCCACAACTAACCTTGGCGAGCGTCGACTTGCAGTAGCATGACGCGCGCCTTCAGAATGCTGAGATTGGCGGAAGACATGCGCATCAGCCTCTTTGCCGTGGGACGGCTCAAATCCGGACCGGAAAAGGAGCTTGCGTCTCGATATCTGGACCGCTTTGCTAAGGCCGGCCCCGGCGTGGGGCTTGAGTTCGCGCGGGTGGTCGAGGTGGCGGAGAGCCGCGCATCCAGTTCCGGGACCCGGAAACGCGAAGAAGCTGCAGCTCTGGAAAAGGCTTTGCCGGACAACGCGGTCCTTGTCCTTTTAGATGAACACGGGAAAACGTTGGACAGCGAAAGCTTCGCGCAAACGTTGGGCCGCCTCCGTGACGCGGGAAAGCGAGACCTGATGGTTGCGATCGGCGGAGCAGATGGGTTGGATCCCGTGCTGCACGAGAAGGCGTCTCTTGTCATCAATCTCGGCACCATGACATGGCCGCATCAGTTGGTCCGCATACTCATTGCGGAACAGCTCTATCGCGCCGTTACCATCCTTGCCGGGCATCCCTATCACCGAGCCTGACACTCGCCAGCACACGCGGTTGTTTATGGTTATCCTGCGCAAATCAGCTTACTCCTCGGCTGCGGCAACCGGAGCCTCCATGAAAGCCACAGCAAGGCGAGTTTACCCTCGAAGGCTGCAGTTCTACGCAGCCACGGTGACGATTTCTCTGCTTCATCCTTTTCCGCTCGCCCTGGATCGCCTGGCTGCGGCACAAACCCTAGTGCAACTGGAGAGCCAGCCGGATCCGACGCTCCAGCTCGAACAGAAGCGAGAAGAGGCACGCGAGGAACTCTCGACGCTTGCCGACACCATCACGCTTTCCGTCGAGAAGGCGGAGGCAATAGAGCAGAACATCGCTGAACTGGAGAAGACAACGGAGAATCTTCGCCAGGCGCTGATCGATTCCGCCAGTCGACGCAAAGAACTCGAGCAGGAGATCAACGATGCTGAAAAAAAGCTCGCGACGCTTCGGCTGAGGGAGGAGGAAATCCGTCTCTCGCTGCGCGGGCGTCGTGACGTGCTGGCAGAAGTGCTGGCGGCCCTGCAGCGGATGGGTCGCAATCCGCCACCCGCCCTGCTGGTGACGCCCGAAGACGCCTTGGCTTCGGTCCGGAGTGCGATCCTGCTGGGGGCGGTCGTTCCCGAGATGCGGCATCAGGCCAATCGTCTTGTCGCTGATCTGGAGGCACTAAGGGCGCTGCAGCGGGAAGCGGTAGCGCAGAAGGAGCAGGTGTCCTCCACCATCGCGTCACGAGTTGAAGAAGAAAAGCGGATGGAGGTTCTTGTTGTCGAAAACCAAAAGCTCAGCCAGGAAAACGTCGTGCAGTTGGATGCAGAGCGCCGCCGGGCGGAGGAGCTTGCAGCTCAAGCCAACAATTTAGATGAATTGATCCAGTCGCTCGAAGAAGAGATCGCCTCCGTACGTGAAGCCACGGAGCGGGCGCGCCTGGAAGAGGAGCGTCTGCGGCAGCTGTCCGAGTGGGAGCGGGAAAGGGCGAAGGCACGCGCGGAGAATGCGCTGCCTGAGAAAAACCGCATTGCCCCAGCATACGCCTTTGCGAGTCTAAAGCAGACCCTGGAGCTCCCTGTAGCGGGCGATGTTCTTCGCAGCTACGGTGACGCAGATGGACTGGGACATACGGCAGTGGGGGTAACGGTCGCCACCAGCCCTGGGGCAATCGTGACGGCGCCGGCAGATGGTGTGGTCGTTTTTGCCGGTGCGTTCAGGAGCTACGGGCAGATGATCATCCTGAATGCTGGAGATGGTTACCATCTCGTGCTGGCAGGGATGGAGCAGGTGAGGGTAAGGCAAGGCAGCTTTGTGCTTTCGGGCGAGCCGGTTGCCGTGATGGGTGAGAAAAAGGTGGCGAGCGCTGCAGCATTGACGCTGGAAACGGATCGGCCAACCCTTTACATTGAGTTCAGGAAGGACGGCGCACCGGTAGATTCGAATCCCTGGTGGGCTGCAAAGGAAATCGGAAGGGCACGTAATGATTCGTAAGGCTTCTCTTGTGGTCGTCGGTGCGCTGATGGGTGCGACCGCGATGAGCGTCATCTATTCAGCAGGGGTGCCAGCACAGGCGGCAGGCCCTTCGACATACAAAGAACTTTCAATATTTGGTGATGTCTTCGAACGCGTGCGTGCGCAGTACGTCACACCTCCCGACGAGGAAAAGCTGGTGGAGAATGCCATCAATGGCATGCTGACTTCGCTGGACCCGCACTCAAGCTTTTTGAATTCCAAAGACGCCGAAGATATGCGGACGCAGACGCGCGGTGAGTTCGGTGGTCTCGGCATCGAAGTCACTATGGAGAACGAACTCGTTAAGGTAATCGCGCCGATCGACGATACTCCCGCTTCCCGCGCAGGAATTCTGGCGGGAGACCTCATCACCGAGATCGACGGGACCGCCGTCCGCGGCCTGAAGCTTGAAGAAGCTGTCGAAAAGATGCGCGGCGCCATCAACACGCCGATCAAGCTCACTGTGCTGCGAGAAGGCGCCGACAAGCCACTCGAAATCACCGTTGTTCGCGACATCATTGCGGTGAAGGCGGTCAAGTCACGCACGGAAGATGACGTGGGCTATTTGCGCGTAATCTCTTTCACGGAGAAGACCTTTGACGATCTTGAAGCGGCGATCCAGAAGATCAAGGCGGAAGTGCCGGCAGACAAGCTCAAGGGCTACGTCCTTGACCTCCGTTTGAACCCTGGTGGACTGCTCGACCAAGCCATCAACGTTTCGGACGCCTTCTTGGAACGTGGAGAGGTCGTATCAACCCGTGGGCGTAACGCCGACGAGACGCGCCGCTTCAATGCCGGCCCCGGCGACCTTACGGACGGAAAGCCAGTTGTGGTCCTTATCAATGGCGGCTCTGCGTCGGCTTCGGAAATCGTCGCTGGTGCTCTGCAAGATCTGAAGCGAGCGACTGTCGTGGGTACCCGCTCGTTCGGCAAGGGGTCTGTGCAGACGATCATTCCGCTCGGCGAAAGCGGCGCTTTGCGCCTGACGACCGCGCTGTATTACACACCGTCAGGCACGTCGATTCAGGGGACTGGAATCAAGCCCGATATTGCTGTTGAGCAACCACTGCCCGAAGAACTTCAGGGCAAGGTGCGCGCTGAGGGTGAGTCCAGCCTGCGAGGCCACATTCCTGGCCAGAACGAAACTGAGGAAGGCTCCGGTTCCGTCGCTTATGTGCCGCCGGAAGCGAAGGACGACCTCCAGTTGAACTACGCTCTGGATCTTCTGCGCGGCAAGAAGACCGATCCGGCCTTCCCGCCGAGCCCGGACAAAGCGGCTTCTGCCCAGCAGTGACGCCTCCATGAGGGAGCCGAGCTGGCTCCCTCCCCCTAACCTGTCAACGGGCGGACGAGATTTTCTTGGGTACCGATCTTTACAAGCCGCTCGGACAAAATCGGCCGGCCGGAAGAAAGCCCGGCCCACGCCTTTCCCGCTATTCTTTTCTCGCCGTGGGCGCGGCAACGCTTGTCATTGCGCTGTCCGTCTACACGATGCGTGGGGAGACTGTACTTGAGCGAAACGACCTGCAAGCGGCCACGGTGTCGTTACCTGAGCAGGTGACTTCAGAGAAACAGCCGGAGGTCGAAGCCGCGGGCCAGTTCGATCGGGTAGATCCTCGATCGGGAGCCAATGTGGAGCGTACACTGACCGACGACGGCACTGTCGTCACCAAGTTTTCACCCCGATCCCGGGATGGAAACGGACCCGTCTTGGTGGAGACGCCGCGTCTGGGGCAGGATCCTCGCCTCGCCGGAACCCCCAACCCAAACCTTCTGGAAGACTCACCCTATGGTGCCTTGCCCATTGTTGGACCAGATGGCCTGCGGCCGATGGATCAATATGCCCGTCCCTGGTCCGGCGCGAGAGGGACACGCATCGCCATCGTGGTGAGCGGCTTGGGCCTCAGCCAGACCGGCACGCAGAAAGCCATCGAGCAGCTGCCAGAAGAGGTCACCCTTGCTTTCGCAGCAAGCGGCAACAGTCTGCAGCGTTGGATGCAGACGTCCCGGCGCCAAGGCCACGAGATATTGATCCAAGTCCCGATGGAGCCCTTCGGCGTTTCTGAGCCGGAAGCAGACGCGACGATGCTTCTCTCCAGCCTTCCGGTTGCAGAGAACCTCGCACGCCTGCACGAGGCGATGGGAAAGATCACCGGCTATACCGGCATCATGAACTATCAGGGCGCGCGGCTCCTATCGAACGCGGAAGCCCTTGAACCCGTTCTTCGCGATGTGGCTTCACGTGGCTTGCTGTTCCTTGACGACGGAAGCTCCGCACGCTCCACCACGGCGGGCATCGCCCAGGCAATCGAACTTCCTCACAGCTTTGCCGACCTGACGCTCGATACTCAGCTAGAAGGAAGCGCAATCCTCCGAAAGCTTGACGACCTTGAACGCCTCGCCCTTCGCAAAGGCAGTGCTGTCGGCGTCGCCTCCGCGTTTGATGAATCCATTGATGCCATACGCCAGTGGATCGAAGAAGCAAGCGCGCGTGGCATCGAGATTGTTGGCGTTTCAGCGCTAGCTGACAATCCCTTGCGCGACGAGAAGAGCCTGAGATGAACAGTGAAGCCCTTTTAAAAGCTGAGGATTTCCCCTATCGCCCCTGTGTCGGCATCATGGTTCTCAACAGCGAGGGCCTTGTTTGGGCGGGTCGGCGTATCGCGGCAGAAAACAGTGAATACGATGGTTCTCCGCAACTGTGGCAGATGCCGCAGGGCGGGATCGACGAAAGGGAAGATCCTCTGAAGGCAGCATACCGGGAGCTCTATGAGGAAACCGGCATGCGTACTGTTAGGCTTCTTGGCGAGTCGAGCGGGTGGATCAACTACGATCTCCCGCCGCACCTGATCGGAATTGGCCTTAAGGGTAAGTTCAGGGGCCAAACCCAGCGATGGTTCGCCTTCCGCTTTGAGGGGAGCGAAGACGAGATCCAGATCAATCCGCCGCCCGGCGGCCACTCGGCCGAGTTCGACGCATGGGAGTGGAAGCCGATGGCTGAGCTTCCTTTCCTGATCGTGCCCTTCAAGCGCGCCGTCTACGATCAGGTGGTAGCGCAGTTCCAGCACCTCGCGGGCACACGCGCCTAAAGGGAAGATTTTGGCCGGCCTGAACCCCAGAACCGGTTTGCCGCAGTCACGCAAGGCATCAGCTGCGTCACTTCTCAGGCACGTTCTCCCGTAGCTCTGCCAGCCAGACTTTAGCGCTGGCATCAGAAGGCGCACGCCAATCCCCTCGCGGCGACAAAGAGCCACCTGATGATATCTTCGGGCCGTTAGGCAATGTTGAGCGCTTGAATTGGCTGGCGAAGAAGCGAGCTAGAAAGACCTCCAGCCAGCCTCTTATCTCCGCGAGTGAATAGGCTCGCCGCTGCTCCTCCGGAACACCGGCAGGCCAGGCACCCCGTTCAGCATTGCTCCAGGCGCTGTGGGCGAGGAAGGCTATCTTCGACGGACGATAGCCATAGCGGGTCAGATAGAAGAGGTTAAAGTCTTGAAGGGCGTAGGGACCAACGATATCCTGTGTCGACTGGATCTTCCCCTCCTCACCCGGAGGCACCAGTTCAGGCGAGATCTCCGTTGCGAGAATCGCCTCCAGAACATCCGTGGTGTCCTGGCTCACGTCGCCGGAATGAGCGACGAACCGGATGAGGTGCTGGATCAGCGTCTTCGGCAGCGACGCATTGACGTTGTAGTGCGACATGTGGTCTCCCACACCAAAGGTGCACCACCCAAGCCCCAGCTCGGAAAGGTCTCCAGTCCCGACCACCAGCCCGCCGATCTGGTTCGCCAGGCGGAAGAGATAATCCGTGCGCAGCCCCGCTTGGACATTCTCGAAGGTGACATCATAGACGGGCTCGCCTGCACTGAATGGATGGCCAAGATCCGCCAACATTTGTCGCGCAGCCGGACGGATATCGATCTCCTCCCCGGTCACCCCAAGGCTGTTGATCAGCGTCCAGGCGTTGCTCTTAGTATCGTCAGAGGTGGCGAAGCCTGGCAGCGTATATGCCCGGATGTCTGTGCGATCGCGGCCGATCATGTCCATTGCGCGGGCCGCGACAATCAGGGCCTGAGTAGAGTCCAAGCCGCCCGACACCCCAATGACCGGATGCTTGACACCTGTCGCGAGAAGGCGCTTTGCCAGACCCTGCACCTGAATGTTGTAGGCTTCGTAACAGTCCTCGCGGAGACGGGCAGGATTGGACGGCACATAGGGAAAGCGCTCAATGCTGCGCCGAAGCGGGACGGTGGTCTCAGGACGCTGGAGGTTGACGTTGACGATCCTGAACGGGCCCCCAGCTTGAAGTTCCTGCTTGGCGCAGTCGCCATAGGTATTCAGCCGCATCCGCTCCTGGCGCAGGCGACCGAGGTCGATGTCAGCAGACACGAAATTACCGATTACCGGAAACCGCTGCGTCTCCGCCAGTAGGTCGCCATATTCGAAAATCGCAGCATGGCCATCCCAGGCGAGATCCGTGGTGGATTCGCCCGGCCCTGCCGCCGAATAAGCATAAGCGGAGACGGTACGGGCGGACTGGCTGGCGCACAGCATCCGCCGTGTCTCTGCTTTCCCGATCGTAATATTGCTCGCTGATAGGTTGAGGAGTAGCTCTGCTCCCGCCATTGCGGCTCGAGTGGACGGAGGCAGCGGGACCCAGAAGTCCTCGCAGATTTCGACGTGGAAGGTAAAGGAAACATCATTCTCTGAACGAAAAAGCAGATCTACCCCGAAGGGGACGCTTTCGCCAGAAAGTGCGATAGAAGCGTTCGTCACCCCGGCCCCAGGGGTAAAATGGCGGTGCTCGTAGAACTCCCGGTATGTCGGGAGGTAACTCTTGGGAACCACCCCAAGAATTGCTCCGCGATGGATGACGACAGCAGTATTGTAGAGACGGCCTTCCCGGCGCAGCGGCGCTCCGACCACGAGGACAGGATAAAGGTTTTTGCTGGCCGCAACGATCTGCATCACGGCCCTTTCTACGGACTCTAGAAGTGCGTCCTGAAGCAAAAGATCGTCGATCGCATATGACGAAAGCCCCAATTCCGGAAAGAGCATGACGGCCGAGTTCTCCGCGTGCCCCAATTCCGCTAACCGTAATGTTTCCTTCAAGGCGAACTCCGGATCCGCGACCTCGGTGCTTGGCACACAGGTCGCAACCCGAATGAAGTCGTGGTTGTACATTGAATAGAATTCATTCACGATCTTCACTCTCCTCGCCTAACCTCTGTCTTTCGCAAACCCACGCTCACCTGCGGTTGGCCCGCTATGATCACATTGGGCACGACCGTCCCGCTGGCAAGCCGTCAGACGCAGGACCTGCGCATTTGTTCTATCTCGAAAGGCTCCGGAAGCTATAGCCGAGGGTCAACCTCTCGGCCTCTCAGTTTCTGCGTATCTTAGGTGCGCTGCCGATCAACTGGCGGGTGTAAGGATCCTGCGGGGCTTTAAACAAGGTTTCGACCGAGGCCTCTTCGACCAGGCGCCCCGAACGCATGACCGCCACCCGATCGGAAATCGCTTCGACCACCGCCAGATCATGACTGATGAAGAGATAAGAGAGGTCGAGAGTCTGCTTCAACTCCTGGAGAAGCAGCAGGACCTGCGCCTGCACGGACACATCCAGAGCGCTGACGGGCTCGTCCAGAATGAGGATCTGCGCCTCTGCCGCGAGCGCTCGGGCAATGGCGATACGCTGCGCCTGGCCACCGGAGAATTCATGTGGATAACGACCCAACGTATCGCGCGGCATCTGCACCGCATCGAGGAGGTCAGCCATCCGCGCCCGCCGCTTCTCCTGAGTGTAGCCGTTCAGCAGCTTCAGCGGCGTGTCCAGAATGTCGCTGATCGTCTTGCGTGGATTGAGCGATGCGACGGGGTCCTGAAAAACGTATTGCACTATCTTTCCGAAGACGCGGGCACCTTGCCGTCGCAACTCTACAGCATCATGGCCTGCAATGCGCATGTCACCCGTGGTCGGTTGCTCAAGCCCGACCAACATACGCGCAAGCGTGCTCTTGCCAGACCCGCTTTCGCCCACCACCGCTAGTGTCTCACCCCTTCGAAGCGTAAGCGAGACATCATCCACGGCTTTCACCGCATGGCGGGACCCACCAAAGAGGGAGCGACCACCCCCAAAGATCTTGGTCACCTGACGAAGTTCTATTGCGTGCGTGTTCATACGCTCTGCTCCGGTCGGAACAGTTTAGAAACGCGGTTCAGAAAATCCTGCCCCTGCCCGATCTCTGGAACGCAGGCAATCAGCCGTTTTGTGTAATTGTGCTGGGGATTGCTCAACAGCGCCTGTGTCTCCCCCGTCTCCACCACCACACCATCCTTCATCACCGCAACCCTGTCGCAGACTTCCGCAACGACCCCGAAGTCGTGTGTGATGAACAAAAGCGCCATGCCGCGCTCCTTTTGCAGGTCCCGCAACAAATCGAGAATCTGCGCCTGGACCGTGACATCCAGCGCCGTCGTCGGCTCGTCGGCGATGATGACGTCCGGGTCATTCGCAAGCGCCATGGCGATGCCTACGCGCTGACGCTGCCCGCCGGAAAGCTGATGGGGGAAGTGCTTTGCTCGCTCGCCGGCATCTGGGATACCCACGCGTTCGAGAAGCATTATGCTGTGCTTCCGAAGGGTCTGGCGGTCCAGCCGCTGGTGCGCGGCAATTGCCTCTTCCACCTGCCGCCCGATGGGATGCATCGGGTGGAGCGTCGTCAGCGGGTCCTGGAAGATGTAGGCGACCCTACTTCCCCTGCAGGAGATCAGCCTGATCTCCGGCATGGCGAGGACGTCCTCCCCGTCAAGGTAGATGGCGCCGTTGCGGATCAGTCCGGGCGGAGAGTTCACCAGCCCCATGATCGATAGGGCCGTCACGCTCTTGCCGGACCCGCTCTCGCCGATCAGACCAAGGCACTCGCCCGGGTTAAGGTGAAGCGAGATTTCCTGGACGGCCGCGGTGTAACGTCCATTGCGGATGAAGCCCGTTTCAAGCGCCTCCACATTCAGTACGGCATCCGTGTTGCCATTCTTCGGGCTCGTCCGATCCGGGTGGACGGCCGTTCGGGGGCCGGGGCGTAGGAGTGCGCCGGAGCGCAAGCGAGGATCGAGTATGTCGCGAATGCCATCGCCAAGAACGTTCAGGCTGATGACGATCAGGAAGATCATTACGCCCGGCACAACGGAAACATGCGGGGCGGTGAACAGTTGAGCTCTCCCCGCCCCAAGCATTGACCCTAGATCCGCTTGCGGCGGCTGTGCCCCAAGGCCGAGGAAGCTGAGACCGGCTGTCTCCAGGATCATCCAGCCGGCAGTCGTCGACATGGTGATGACGATCACCGGTAGAACGTTGGGAAGGAGTTCGGTGCAAAGAACAGACAGGTGGCCTTTTCCAGACAGCCTCGCCGCATCGACAAACTCGGCACGCGAGAGTGCGAGTGTGACCCCTCGAACGTTCCGCGCGAAGAAGGGAATGTTGACAACGGCGATGGCATAAAGCGCGTTCATCAGCCCCGGACCGAGTGCCGCAACGATCGCAAGCGCCAGAAGGATGTAGGGGAAAGCCATCAGCATATCGATGCCCCGCATCATCACATTGTCCATCCGGCCACCGGCGTAGCCGGAAAGCAGACCGATCGCCGAACCAATTGCCGCCGCCACCAGCGTTGCCGCAAAACCTACCGTCATGGACACCCGACTGCCCCAGATGAGCCGGCTCAGGATGTCGCGGCCCAACTCGTCGGTGCCCAGAAGTTGTCCCTCGGACAGTAGGGGCTGCAACCGCTGCGCGAGTGCCGTGGCGTTCGGGTCGGGCAGCGGCAGGACGGGCGCCAGCAGAGCGACCAGCACGAGCGCTCCCAGAAGCAAAAGTCCAATAGCGGCGAGCCGGTTATTGAAGAGCAGGCTCCAGGAGGAGACGCGGCTGGGGCCCCTTGCAGGGTTGGAGGCGGCCACAACGCTGTCGGTCATGACCCAATCCTCGGATCGAGCATGGTCTGGAGTAGATCAGCAGCGAGGTTGAAGAGGACATAGCTCGCCGCCACAACCAGCACGCCGCCCTGAACCAGCAGGATATCGCGGGTGGAGATGGCATTGACGAGCATCGCCCCAATGCCAGGCCATTGGAACACGGTCTCGATGTACACGGCGCCGCCGAGTACGAAGCCGGCCTGGATGCCGATGATGGGAATGACACTTACCAGAGCCGCACGAAAGGCGTGGCGATAAATTACCCGGCGCTCCGACAGTCCCTTTGCACGTGCCGTTCGAATGAAATCCTGGCGCAGAACCTCCAGCATTGCCGCACGTGTAAGTCTTGCGATGACACCGGCAGCGACAACGGCAAGCGTCAAAGCTGGCAGGACTAGGTGGAGCAGGAGGTCCTTGAAATCACCTCCCCCGTAGATCGCATACATGCCGCTGGCCGGTAGCAACCGCCATTTCACCGCAAACAGCAGAATGAGGATCAGGCCAAGCCAGAAAGACGGCATGGAAATACCCGCCAGTACCACGAAGGTTATAACCTTGTCGGCCCAGCCAAACTGGCGAACCGCCGAGATTACGCCCGCCACAAGGCCTACCACCGAGCAAAGGACGAGCGAGACCCCTGCCAGGATCAGCGTCGCCTGGAAGCGTTCCGTCACCTCGTCAAGGACAGGACGGTTTAGGGCAAACGAACGGCCGAAATCTCCCTGGAGGACGTTGCCTATCCAGATGAAGTACTGCTGCACGAGCGGCTTGTCCAACCCGAGATCACGGTTGATGCGCTCGACATTCTCCGGTGTTGCATAGGCGCCAAGGATGGCGGTGGCAGGGTCTCCCGGAATCATCGACATCACCAGGAAGACGATGATGGACAGGCCGAAGAGCACCGGAATGACAGAAAGCAGCCGCTTGGCGACATAGGCGGACATCACAGCTTCCTCCATGGACCCGTCCGCCCCCGCTCCAAGGGCCGGACGGGTTGGATGATCACTTCGAGACGTTCTTCAAGTGCAGCAGGAACGACGGTTGCAGCTCAAAGCCCTGCACCGCGGCGGTCGTCACCGCGTTCTGCTTCCAGTTCGCAACGAAGAGCCACGGAGCATCTTCATGCACGATCTCCTGCACCCGCGCGTACAGTTCTGCCCGTTCCGCTTGCTCAGTGGACGAGCGAGCCTTGGCAAGCAAATCATCGACCTGCGGATTCGAGTAGTAGCCCGAGTTGAAGCCGCCATTTTCAGGCGAGGCCTCAGTGCGAAGCGTCAGATAAGGAACGGTGTCCGGATCGTTCGTCATCCAGGCCATCTCGGCCATGTCGGCCTTACCCTCAAGTCCTTCGTTGACCCGACCTAGAAACGTATTCCACTCATAGGTCTCTATTGCCACATCAAATCCGACCGATTGCAGATCCGCCTGTATGGCCGCACCCATGGTGACCGGGTTGAGCATTCCCGAGCCACCTTCCGCCACGTAAAAAGTCACCTTTGGGCTTTCGACGCCTGCCTCATCGAGTAATTTCTTCGCCCGCTCGGGGTCGTGGGGATAAGGCTCGACCGAGCTCTCGACCCAGTTGAAGGCGGGCGGAATGGGTCCGGCTGCAACCGTAGCAGTGCCCTGAAGCACATCGTTGACCAGGGTCTCCTTGTTGACGGCAAAATTGGCAGCCTGCCGCACACGCTTGTCAGCGAACGGACCTTCCTTCGTGTTCAAGATGGCGAACCACACATGTGGACCGGCCTGCTCGACCACCTTCAGGTTGGCATCGGAGCGAAACGCCGCCAGATTATCCGGAGGCACCTCAACCATGATGTCGATTCCGCCCGCAAGCATCTCTGCCACGCGTGTGTTGGCATCAGTGATCGGCCGGAATACCACCGCTTCCAGCGTCGGCGCACCATCCCAGTATTCATCGTTGCGCTCGGCCGCCACGAGCTGGTTGGATTGCCATTCGGCAAACTTGAAGGGACCTGTGCCGGAAGGGTGACGTCCGAAATCTTTTCCGTGTTCCTCTACCGCCGTCGGCGAGACGATCAGGCCCGTAGGATAAGCAAGATTGGAGAGGAAAGGCGCGAAAGGTTCGTTCAGCTTGAATTCAACCGTGCTGTCATCGACGACATTGACCGCCTCGACCGCAGAAAAGTTGAAGGACAGCGGAAATGGCCCGGTGTCGTGGAAAGGATGGTCGTCCTTGAGCATCCGGTCGAAGTTGAACTTCACGGCGTCGGCATTGAAGTCGGACCCGTCATGGAATTTGACCCCCTTTCGAAGCTTGAACGTATAGGTCCTGCCGTCTTCCGAGATCGTCCAACTCTCCGCAAGCGCCGGCTCCACCTCAAGAGTTCCATCCTTGTACCGAACGAGCCCGTCGTAGAGATTGACCAGGATGCGGAAGTCGTTGGTCGCCGTTACGGCATGTGGATCGAGCGATTTCGGCTCGGCAATCTGCCCGACGATCAAAACGGTGGGCGGTGTCTGCGCCAGGGCCGAAAAGCCGCCCAGTGCGAAGGCGACAGCAAGGGCCGCGCGTTGAAACAGCCTCTTCATGGGGAGGATCCTTTCGATTTGGCAGGTTTCGAAGATAAGGTAGCCCGGCCTTCTGCAATGGCAAGGCATCGACTAAGGCATAGAGACTACGCGCTGTAGATCGGGCCTTTCCCTCTTCCGCTGAGCAGCCAGCCGACGCTCACCCTCAGGACGCCGGCCAGCATCCCGAGACGATTTGCACGCGGCACCGCCCGATCGTTCTCCCAGCTTCTCCAGGTCTTGTCCTCAACGCCGAGGATTGTTGCCGTAACCTCGACGGACAGAGCTGCGGCATCGCGGGCCAGCGAGATACGACCACCCAGGGTGTCGTCATCGATCCAGTTCGTCTCAAACTCACCTGACAAGAAACGACTCCTTGCTGGAACGTAAGGTGCCGGCCGGAAACCGACCGGCACCTTTGGCTTACTCTTCGCCGATCCAGGCCTTCACCTGATCCGGATGATCCTCGATGTACTTTGCAATGGCCTCGTCATAGGAGGTTTCCTGCGCATTGAACATGCCGGCCTCCAGGTCGGAGATGGGCAGTTGCATGCGCGAAAGGAAAGCTGCGACCTCAGGATTGTCTTCCTTGAAGCCCTTGCGAGCGAGGATGTCCACGTGCTCGGCTTCACCCAGCGAGTTCTTCGGGTCTTCGATGTAGCGAATGTCGTACTTGCCGAACATCCAATGGGGGCTCCAGGACGTGGCGACGAACCAGTCTTCGGAGCGGATGGCGCGATCGACAGTCGTTAGCATGCCCGCTTCGCTAGAGATCTGAAGGTTGTAGCCCTCGAGGCCGTAATCCTTCAGCGCCTGCTGCGAAAGACGTGTGAGCCCTGCACCCGGGTCGATCCCCTGAACGGTGCTGTCGAGCTTTTCCTTGACGTCGTCCTTGGATAGATCTTCGATCGAGCTGATCGCATCTTCCGGCACATAGTTTGGAACGACCCACCCAAGCTTCGCGCCCTCGTAAACCGTGCCAAGCGTCTCTACGTCATCCTTGATCTTCGCGTAGTAGTCCGCATGCGTCTGAGGCAACCATGCCATCATCATGGCATCAAGGTCTCCGCGGCTCACACCCTGGTAGAGCGGGGCAACATCGGTTTGGACGAGCTCTACGTCCTGGCCCAGTTCGTCCTCGATCAGCTTGGCGGCGAGCTTGGTGACGAATTCCGCGTCAGACCACGCGGCCCAACCGATTTTAACCGGCTCGGCATCCTGCGCCAGAGCGGTGGTGGCGACGCTGCTGGCCATTGCGGCTGCAAGACTTAGCGAAACGATTTTCTTGATCATGTCTGCTCCTTTTTTGAAGGTTCGCATAGGGCGGACTGCCCAATTGAGTCGACGCGACGTTCAGGCGCTTGCCTGCTTTTTCTCTTGTCGCGCCACGACGGGGAAGAGGTTGCGCCAGAAGGCTGGACGCTCTTTCCCGAAGCTTTGCGTGATGCGGTCGAGCACCACGGCGAGGATGACGACGGCCAGGCCGCCTTCGAAACCTGTGCCGACGTCGAGACGCTGGATCCCTGTCAACACAGTATTGCCAATGCCGCCGGCGCCAATCATCGAGGCGATCACCACCATCGATAGCGACAGCATGATAGTCTGGTTTATGCCGGCCATGATGGACGGAAGGGCATTCGGCAGTTGCACCTTGAAGAGCAGCTGCGAGGACGTGCAGCCGAATGCATGCCCCGCCTCGACGAACTCCACATCAACTTGGCGAATGCCGAGGTTCGTCAGGCGCACGACAGGCGGCATCGAGAAGATAACAGTGGCGATTGTGCCGGGCACGGCGCCGAGGCCGAAGAACATCGCAGCGGGGATGAGGTAGACGAAAGCCGGCATCGTCTGCATCAGGTCCAGCACAGGACGTACCGCGGATGCAACGGAATCCTTCGCCGCCATGGCGATCCCGAGCGGCAAGCCGAAGAGCATAGCGATGATCGTTGAGGCAATGACGAGCGACAGAGTCTCCATCATCGCCGGCCACAGCCCCATCTGGTCCACGAGCCAGAGAGCAACGGCCGTGAAGACTGCAAAACCCAAGCCGACCCTCCACAGCGATAGAGCCACGAAGATGGCAAGGCCGACGATCATCGGAAGCGCCGTCAGCGTATCCTGGATGCCGTCGGTCACCAGGCCGATGGCTGCTGCTATGGAGTCCAGCGCAGGAGAGAAATTGTCCAGGATATAGTTGACGATCGTATCGACGCCGTCACCAATGTCGAAGTTCATGATTGCATCCTATCCCTGATGTGGTCAGCTGGCGCGATCAAGCGTCTCGAGAAGCATAGATTTACTGATCGAGCCGAGGTAGCGGCCCTGGTCGTCGACCACCGGGAGAGGCCAAGGGCTTCCTGCGACCCTCCCGAGAAGGCTCGACAGCGGCTCCGCCGCAGCAACTGGCTCGATATCGGCCAAGAACGCACTCCGATAAGGATCGGCGACTTTTAATCGGACATTCTCTACCAGAGAAGCTTGGCTGACGATCCCTTGGTACTTCTTGTCCCGGCCTACCACGATGGCATACTCACGGTCGAAGTTCTGCATCCTCTCCAAGGCAGCCGCGGCCGATACCCCTTGCCGATCGATGATCGTCACCTGCGTCTTGCGCGCAATGTCGCCTGCCTTGAAGACCTGCGTCACATCAACGTTGCGGAAAAAGGATCGCACGTAGTCATTGGCAGGCTGGGTTACAATCTCGTCGGGAGTGCCCACTTGGATCACGCTGCCGTTCTGCATGATGCAGATGCGGTCGCCGATGCGCATTGCCTCGTCCAAATCATGGCTGACAAAGACGATCGTGCGGCTATGCTCCGCCTGGAGGCGGACCAGTTCATCCTGCATTTCCGTGCGGATCAGCGGATCGAGTGCGGAGAAGGCTTCATCCATCAGAAGGATGGTCGGCTCGCTGGCAAGTGCACGGGCAAGGCCGACACGCTGCTTCATGCCGCCGGAGAGTTGGTTCGGTCGGCTGTCGGCGTAGCCTTCCAGTCCGACGGCCTTCAGCGCCTTCATTGCCTTAGCCTTCCGCTCCGACTCGGCGACTCCCGCGACCTCCAGTCCGAAGGCGGCATTGTTAAGGACGGTCCGATTGGGCAGAAGGGCAAATGATTGGAACACCATGCTGATGTCCCGGCGGCGGATCTCAATCAACTCCCTGCGCGACATCTTAGTGATGTCCTGGCCGTCAACGATGATGGAACCAGACGTTGGTTCGATCAGTCGATTGATAAGTCGAAGAAGTGTGGATTTTCCCGAGCCAGATAGCCCCATGATGACGAAGATCTCGCCGTCTTTGATATCGAAACTGGCGTCATCGACTCCAACTGCGCATCCGGTGGCTGAGTGGATATCAGCCTTGCTCTTGCCCGATCTGACCATGGCCAGGGCGTGATCGGTTCGCTCACCGAAAATCTTGAAGACATTCCGCAAGCTGATCTTGATCGCAGCCTCGACGGCCGGTTCGGGAACAGAAGTAAAAGCTTCCATGATATCCGCGTCTCACACCACTGCGAGACAAACCTCCACCAGAAATTAAGCCCGTATCAGTATCACATCGAACAACAGGCAGCGAGACGGCCTCAGGCACATCAGGAGGAAATAACATTGTCATTCCCAGGAGACTTCCTGCAGGCAACGGCGCCAGTAACACCCAGATTATTGCTCATAGGCAAAAATTACCGGCAGGACGCCGATCAACGGCAGATATAACCTCCTAAAGGAGTGATACCACGATGTCCATAGAAAATTTGTTCGCAACCGATAAGAATGCGAAAACGGCTTGCTCGAAATGCGAAAAAAAACGGATTGCAGTATGATTCCCCGCTGCGCCGGACTGAGCCGCAGCGCCCGTAGGAATTCCCTAATGGCGAGAGATCCGTCGTGTGACGAGAGCCAGGGAAGACAAAGCTGCGATGCCTGCGCCTGCTAACAGGAAGCGCACCGCGCTTCCTGACATAGCCCCCACCGAGGTGGACGACTCTTTGCCGAACCGTCCCCTGCCGCTCGCTTCCATCTCAACTGGATTGAAAAGATTGTCCTCGCGATGAGGGTTCACTGGCAGATCATCCATCTGCCCCTCATAGGCCTGCGATGCAGCAAGTCTGTCGGCGAGTGCAGGGACTGCCAAGCCGCCGAGGATCGTCTTGACCGTCGGACCACCAATCCAGAGTTCGCGGGGCGCCGACATGGCACCGTCGTAGATTTGCGCAGCGACTGCCTCTGGCTGAAACACCGGCGCCACCGGACGAGGCTGGCAATCCATCTTGCAGCGTGCCCAATCGAACTGCGGCGTGTTCACGGCGGGGAGGTGGATCATGGTCAACCGGATCGGAGAGCCGTCGTGTATCAGCTCGCTACGCAGCGAGTCGATGAAGCCTCGGATGGCTGCCTTGGCTCCACAATAGGCTGACTGAAGAGGTATCGAACGATAGGCGAGTGCAGAACCGATGCACACGATTGTTCCGCGCCCGACTTTGCTCATCTCGCGCAGCGCTGCTTGCGTACCATGAACCTGCCCAAGATATGTCACCTCTGTCACACGTCTGAACTCGTCCGCCGTGATCTTGGAGATTGGCCCGAACACCGTGACCATCGCGTTGTTGATCCAGACGTCGATGTCTCCCCATTCCGCCGTAACCCGTGCGGCAACGGTGTCGACTGCCTGCGCATCGGCGACGTCGGCGGGCAAGACCAGCGGCTCCCCACCTAATCTGCGCACCTCTTGGGCCGTCGCTTCCAGACGAGCAACCCCTCGGGCCACAAGAGCAACACGCCAACCTTCTTTGGCGAAGGCGCATGCGACAGCTCGTCCTACGCCCGCTGATGCACCCGTAATAACGACCGTCGGCTTGCGCACTTCAGCGACCACAGCATCCTCCAATGATGAATCGTCGCTGACGCAACGTGTTGAAGCACTTTTTGTTCAGTGAAACTGCAACGAACGGACGGCCAGCGAATACATCCGTCAGCGTTCTACTGTGATGGGATCTGATGCGAGGCGGAGGCGTCGATCCGCAGTTTCCACCGCAAGCGTCACTTGCTGATTGACCTCTAGGTCGGCAGGCATTGCGATCATTGTGTCGATCCGTCCGTTGTCGCCAGTGCGTAGCGTTTCAAGTTCCACGAACCGCTCCTGGTCCAGCCAGCCTAATTGCACCTCCTGGTTCCCCGGAAGACCCGCAGCCTCGATATGCAATTGACCATCAGAGGCCAGAGTCGCATCAAGCCGCGCGCCGCTTGCAGGCGCAGCGTCGAAGCCAGGAACCCCAAGATCCTGCCCAAACTCGAGCACCTGACGGTTGAGGTCAGGATTGTCGGAAAGATATTCGGCAGCAGATCGGCCGGTTGCCGTCGCAGCCTCTCCGATCTCGCGTCCGGCGTCCTGCACCGCCTGCTTTGCCCGATCCAGCCAGCCGCCCGCGTCAACGTCCGGCGACTCCACCGGATCAACCGTGGTGCTCTCGGTCGCAGCGCCACCTGCATCATTAGCAGCATTCTGAGCGAGGAGCATGCCGAGCGGCATTTCGCAACCGGACGAAGAGTAACTGGCCGAAGCGGTGTCGGGCGCGGCCCCACAAGTACGTTCTGCCGCAGCCATGCTGGGAATAAGGACTACCGAGGCGAAGAGGGGAAGCACAAACAACTTTTTCATGATGATCTCCATTTGCGGAGTTAACCGATGAACGGCGCCACAGTTCCGGCAATGCCTCGACGGCTGGTCAGCGCGCCTGTCCCAGAATCGCCGCAGCCACCTTTTTTCCCTCTCCATTGGCTCGGATAACGAATCCGAGATGCGACACGCCCTCGTCCAATAGTTGTTTTCGGTAGGTGCTCTGCTTCGCCCAATCCCCAATGAAAGCCTGAATGTCACCTTGTGTGGGCTCTGCCCCGCAGCCGCCGCATGCGCCGACGATCGTGGAGAGCTGGCTCCAACGGCCGTGATCGAGATCGGAAGAAGCCTCATTGAGCTCGGGCAAGTTCGACGGATCAGGAACATCATCCGGTACCAGGCGACTTGCCACCGCAGAAAGATCTTCCGACGGCGAGAGCGGCTCCCTTCCGGCCTCCTCCCTCAGATCGTTGATGGCCATCAACGCAGTTGAAAGGCTGTTCCCCGAGTCGACGGCAGATACCGCATCAGAGGAGCCCCGGGGCGTTCCCGCACCGGCAAATGTCTGAACAGCATAAAGACCATCTTGCGTATCCGACACCACGGCAAAGCCGAATCGGGAGATACCGGACCTGAGGATGTTTTCTCGATGACCGGGGCTGTTCATCCAGCCTTCCTGCAACCTCATAACGTCAGCCGCATCCGGCGCTTGGGTGCAGCCTGTACAACGTGAGATGTTCTCCGCAACCAGTCGCCAAGGGCTTCCGCCAGCCTCTACGTAACGGTCCTGAACATCGCCTCCTTCAGGGGAGGTATGGCTGTAGTAGTTGCGAGCGAGCATGTCCGTTGCGTGAGCCATCGCGGCCTCGTTGAGGTTGTCACTGAACCTCAGCGGATCCAGGCCATTCTCCTGTCGGTCCGCATTCACCTCTTGCAGGGCAATCTGCCTTAGCCGGTCGAGATCACCCGTCTGCTGAGCAAGAACGGGGCCCGCCCAAAGAACAAGAGAAAGCAGCGAAGCGACCACTAAGGCCGAGTGTTTGAACGAAAGCATTTTGCGGATCATCGCCACCTCCACCCACTTCAAGAGAACACGTATGGCGGCCTGAGGCCGCCATACGGAGTTTTGAAGTCTGCATCGCCCTCACTGCCTTGCAGCGGGCCGATGAGCCGACATGCGAAGCAGCAATCAGCCCGCGTTCAAGCGGTCCTCGTCGAACGGCTCGACGGTGGTCGCTTCATCACGATTGTAGGGCATGTCATAGTAGCGGTTGCCCGGAGCCCAGCCATAGTTGTAGCCATAGAACGGGTAGGCAAAGCGCCCGCGCGTCCCGTAGCCCGCATCACGATCGACGACTGCAGCAACGATCTTACCGTCATTGAAGATCAAGTCGTCGACATAGCCGTAACCCTGATGACCCATCGGGCGGTTCTGCGCGACTGTCCCAGCGTTGCCGGCTTCTTCTACACCATCGCCTCGTATGCGAGCGATATCGCCGATCAGCTCTGAAGCACGCCAGGCACGCGGGCCAAGCTCCTCGTCGTCAAGGTTGGAAACAACGTTCTGAGCAACCTGTTCCTGTGTCGGAATGGCGAGTACGCTATAATCGTCCGCGTTTTCTTCAGTCACCGGGATAACAACCGAACCGTCCTGCTGAAAGACAACCTGATCCCACGGCACGCTCACATGGGTGTCGCCGATATCCCAAAAACCGCCAACTTCAGCTACGAGCGCAAGAAGCTCCCCGTCGGACCCGACGATCAAGTCTTCAACGTCGCCGATTTCTTCACCGGTTTCACCAAAGACCTGGCGGTCGAAGAGAGCTTCGGCACTCCAGGCGGACTGATAGAGAGCTTCGGCGTCCCAGTCATTCAAAGAGATGATCTCGCCAACCTGGACGTTGGAGGCAGACCCGCCGGTTGCAGCACTGTCCTGCTGGCTCACAGCTGCCATCTGCTGGTTCTGCTGATCTGTTGCCTGGTTCATCTGCGTCGTGTTCTGGCCGCCTGTCGCAGCAGTGTTCGTCTGATCCGGCACCAGCACGCCGACAACAGCGATCAATTGATCGCTTTCCTGCTGGTTCAGGTCGCCGCTCTGATCACGATCGTAGACGACATCAACCCCAGCACGGAACTCTTCGGGAGTGAGATACCCATCGTCTGCGCCCTGCCACTCTCCGCGCAGGTCGGAGTCATTGAGCGCAACGCGAAGCTCATCCTGCGACAGCATGTCGTTGCCGTCTTCATCAAGCGAGGCGAAATCCGGCGGATCAGCGGCGAACCAGTTGTTCCAGTTTTCGTTAAATGCCTGGTCGTTGAGCTCGCCATTCGAACCGCTCCAGAGATCGTGAAGTCCGCTCGTAAACTCGTCCCCTTCTAGGCGATTGTTGCTGTTGCTGTCCCAGCGGGAGAAGGCATTCTCAGTCACGCGCTGCACCTGATCGCCGCCGCCTGCGCTGGCGCTAGCATCCGCAGCCTGTGCGGCGGCCACTGCCGGCCACGCTGATGCCGCCAAAATGACGGCAAGTGCTGTTTCCAGTTTCCTCATGGTCGTTCTCCTCTTGTTGAGAAGCGGACGAAATTCTCCGCTCGGCGAATTCCCATCCGCCGAGATCCGCTTCAGATCTTGGTCATGCGCTTCTGCGAAACGGGAGCTAGACTGCCCTATCGCTGCTCAATCACACCGCAGGCAATTCGGTCGCCAGAGGCTCCCGAAGGCTGTGTTCGATAGTCGTCGGCCGTTGAGTGGACGACGATTGCTGCGCCGTCGTCGTCAAGCACTGCATTGTCGCCTTCCGTCAGACGAAGGTTCTCGCTGAACACTTCGACCACCATGGTTCCGTCTTCCATCGCGGTCTGGTTGGCTAGGTCGCCGGCGTGCGGCCCGTTCTCGACCATGAACCCGTGCTCGTTACCTCCGGGTGCGAAATGTCCGCCAGCGGACTTGAAGCCACCTTCAACGTTGCACTCACCGGTTTCGTGAACATGAAACCCATGAGCGCCTGGTGGCAGGTTGGTGATCTTCGCCTGGATTAGCAACCCATTGCGCGTATCCTGTAATGTCGCAGTACCGACAGAGTTACCGTTTGCATCTATGAACGCTGCCCGCGCAACGTCAGGGCTGATCTTGGCGTCCTGCGCCAGAGCCGGGGATATCATTGCAGCCGATAGAGCTGCGGCTTGGACCAGTCGTCTCATCCAATTCTCCTCTCTTTGTCTGCTGTCATGCCTACCGCATATGCGGCTTCGATGCGCTGCGCTCCTGCGCGGAAGACACAGGCCTAACAGAGGCAGGCCTCAAGAGTTCCAAGCGTTAGATGTGGCGCCGTGACTGCATCGTCGTGCACAAGAGCCTCTCGCCAGGGGACATTCGGCAATCGAGCCAAGAGTTCGGCGACAAAAGATTGAGCGGTGCCACCCGCTTTACGAGGTCGAGCGGCTGGTCCATGCAGGTGGAAATTCGCGGCGTGAGGGAGGACGACTGGGGGCATCTACATCCCAAGTTTTCTTCCGTACAATTGTGCAATGCAACAACGAAAGTCGGACGGTTAAGAAAGTACAAGAGAATCTCCTGTGAAGTACGACTAACGGAGGATGTACGCTTCTTAGTCGATTGGTTACTCCTTGATACTTGTCTATTCCGCTTTGGGATTCGAGCGGCGTGGGCAAGGAGGGGTCAGCGCCGAGGCGCTATCTGAGGAAAGGGAGGAGCATACGTGGCGGACAATTCATCGTCCAATGCCTATTGGGCCGCAAACATTCGCATCATCACCATCTGCCTGGTAATCTGGGCGGTCGTTTCTTACGGTTTCGGCATCCTGCTGCGGCCGTTGCTTTCAGGCATCCCGGTGGGCGGGACTGACCTTGGCTTCTGGTTTGCTCAGCAGGGGTCGATCCTCGTCTTCATCGCGCTGATTTTTTACTACGCAGCCTACATGAACCGGCTCGATCGCGAGTTCGGCGTGGACGAGCAGTAAGGGACGGGAACAATGGATCAGTATACACTTAATCTGCTGATTGTAGGTGCGTCCTTCGCACTTTACATCGGTATCGCCATCTGGGCCCGCGCCGGCTCCACGGCAGAATTCTACGCTGCCAACCGCGGGGTTAACCCCGTCATGAACGGCATGGCTACGGCCGCTGACTGGATGTCGGCAGCCTCCTTCATCTCCATGGCCGGCCTCATCGCAGGCGTCGGCTACATCAACTCAACCTATCTGATGGGCTGGACCGGCGGCTACGTGCTGCTCGCCCTGCTTCTCGCGCCTTATCTGCGCAAGTTCGGCAAGTACACGGTTCCCCAGTTCATTGGCGACCGCTTCTACAGCCAAGGCGCGCGGCTTGTCGCGGTAATCTGCCTGATCATCATCTCGGTGACCTACGTTATCGGACAGATGACGGGTGCCGGCGTCGCCTTCTCGCGCTTCCTGGAAGTCGAAGTCTCGACCGGCCTGTGGATCGCGTCCGCAGTCGTCTTCGTCTATGCGGTTCTGGGCGGCATGAAGGGCATCACCTATACGCAGGTGGCTCAGTACGTGGTTTTGATCATCGCCTATACGATCCCGGCGATCTTCATCTCGATCCAGCTCACAGGAAATCCGATCCCGCCACTCGGCCTCTTCTCCACGCACACGGAAGCAGGCGTTCCGTTGCTGCAGAAGCTCGACCAGGTAGTGACGGATCTCGGCTTCAACGCCTATACCGGCCAAGGCTCAATGCTGAACATGACGCTGTTCACGTTGTCTCTGATGATCGGTACCGCTGGGCTGCCGCACGTTATCATCCGCTTCTTCACCGTTCCGCGGGTGGCCGACGCACGCTGGTCGGCTGGCTGGGCACTGGTCTTCATCGCGCTTCTCTACCTCACGGCTCCGGCCGTTGGTGCGATGGCTCGCCTCAACATCATCGACACGATCTTCCCGAACGGCGTTGAACAGCCCGCTGTGGAGTATGAGCAGCGCCCCGACTGGATGCGCACCTGGGAAGTTACCGGTCTGCTGAAGTTCGAGGACAAGAACGGCGACGGTCGCATCCAGTACTACAACGACACTGCAACTGGATTTACCGAAACAGCAACCCAGCGCGGCTGGTCTGGCAACGAACTGACGATCAACAACGACATCCTGGTTCTCGCGAATCCGGAAATCGCACAGCTTCCGGGCTGGGTCATTGGCCTCATCGCAGCTGGCGGTCTTGCCGCCGCGCTGTCGACCGCAGCAGGCCTTCTGCTCGCCATTTCGTCGTCAATCAGCCATGACTTGGTAAAGGACTGGCTTGTCCCCAACATCTCGGAGAAGGGCGAACTGCTGGTCGCTCGTATCGCGATGGCGGGTGCAATCTTGGTTGCAACGCTCCTGGGCCTCAACCCTCCAGGCTTTGCCGCACAGACGGTCGCACTCGCATTCGGTCTGGCCGCTGCGAGTATCTTCCCGGTCCTGATGATGGGCATCTTCTCCAAGCGCGTAAATTCGATCGGCGCAACGGTGGGGATGCTGGTCGGTCTGATCATCACCTGCCTCTACCTGTTCACCTACCTGGGCTGGTTCTTCATCCCCGGTACGAACATGATGGAGAATGTTCCGGCAAACTACCTGTTCGGCATCCCGCCGACGGCATTCGGACCGATCGGGGCACTGCTCAACTTCGCCGCTGCCTTCGGCATCTCGGCGATGACACAGGAGCCGCCACGGCATGTTCAGGAACTCGTGGAGTCGATCCGTGTGCCTCGCGGCGCCGGTGCGGCAACCGGACACTAATATCTTCAACAGTCAGAAACGGGCGGCGAAGGCCGCCCGTTCCTTTTCCTGCAGATCATTCCGCCAATGATGGCCAGTTCAGAGAGGCATGTGATGGCGGATTCCGCGTCGGACATTGCCGCGTTTGTAGAGTCGGTCCATCCCTATGATAGCCTGCCACGGGATGAACTGCAGCGTGTGATCCGTCGATTTGAGCCTCGTCGTCTCAAGGGCGGCAGCAAGATCTACGCGCTCAACGAGCATCTCCCGGGCCTCTTCCTCATCATGGATGGAAGCGTCGAAGTCAGAGATTCGTCCGACAGCCTGATTTCGCAGCTATTCCCACGCAATACGCTTGGCGAGAGAGGGCTTCTCGCCGACGGACGTGCGGCAACCAATGCCCGTGCCTTAACCGACGTCTTGCTCCTTATGTTACCAGCCGCCGAGTTCACGCGGCTCATGAGCGAGCACCCCGTCTACAGCCGCTTCTTTACCCGCGGCAAAAGCACCGAGATCCGTCGGAGCGATCTTGCCTTCCGCAAGGTCACCGACCTCATGTCCTCACCGCCAATCGTCTGTTCGCCGGACGACACGGTACAAGAGGCCGCCAGGCTGATGCGTAGCCACCGCGTCTCAAGCCTTTGCATCGTCAAGGAGGGCCGGCTTGTCGGCATCATTACCACCGGCGATCTCACGGCACGCGTTCTCGCGGAGGGCCTAGAGCCTGCACGGACACCTATTTCGGCAGTAATGACGCCTGCTCCAGTAAGCCTTGGAGAGGGGGCCCTGGTATCGGACGTATTCAACCTCATGCTTGAGCGCAGGATCGCGCATCTACCGATCAGTGAAGGTGAGCGTGTCATCGGAATGGTTACTCAGACCGACCTGACGCGCTACCAGGCAACGTCCTCCGCCTCGATGGTCAGTGAATTATCTCGTGCCACGAGTGCGACAGAGATGTCCAAGATAACCGCGCGTATCCCTCATTTGCTGGTCCAACTTGTGGGAGGCAACCACGCACATGAGGTGGTAACACGACTGATAACCGACATAGCCGATGCCGCGACGCGGCGTCTGATCTTGTTGGCTGAGGCGGAGCTTGGTCCACCCCCTGTGCCATATCTCTGGCTTGCCTGCGGCAGCCAGGGACGGCAGGAGCAGACCGGCGTGAGCGACCAAGATAACTGTATCTTCATCGACGACAGCTTTGTCGAAAGCCACCGTGAGTGGTTTGACCGCTTCGCCCGCTTTGTCAGTGATGGCCTCAACACCTGCGGATACGTGTACTGCCCGGGGGACATGATGGCGACCAATCGCCGTTGGTGCCAACCGGTAAAGGTTTGGCGGGAATACTTCCGGCATTGGATAGAGACCCCGGGGCCAATGGCGCAGATGCTGGCAAGCGTCATGTTCGACTTGCGCCCGATTGCCGGGACTGCAGAGCTCTTCAGGGACCTTCAGGCGGAGACACTGGAGCGGGCGAGCCGGAACTCCATCTTTGTTGCCCACATGATCGGCAATTCCTTGAAACATGCGCCGCCGCTTGGCCTATTGCGCGGCTTCGCCACCATGCGGGCGGGCGAGCGTCGCAACCAGATCGACATGAAGCACAACGGGGTTGTTCCGGTAAACGACCTTGGCCGTGTGTACGCTTTGATGGGGCGCCTGACGCCGGTGAACACGCGTGCGCGCCTTTTAACTGCGGAAGAGGCGGCTGTCATCTCCCAAAGCGGCGCCCGGGACTTAATCGCTGCCTATGACCTGATCGCGGAACTGCGCTTGCGAAATCAGGCGGCACAGGTAAAGGCGGGAGCCCGCCCCGATAACTACCTCGGCCCCTACGACCTCGGCGAATTTGAGCGCTCCCACCTCAGGGATGCTTTCGTCGTCGTGCGAACCATGCAATCTGCGCTGGCCAACGGTCGCGCAGCCACATTTTGAAGGAAATCCTGAATGCTGTTTGAGTTGATTGCTGCCGTGGTTGCTGGTGTCGCAATTGCAGGTGTTGCGATGGGGCTACGGTGGGTGTCACGCGACAGGTTGCCTAGATGGGTCGTTCCCGCTGCAGCAGGCCTCGGCATGCTCTCCTACGCAATCTGGAGCGAATATAGCTGGCTCTCGCGAGCACGCTCCGCCATGCCGACTGGTGTCGAGGTCGCTTGGACCAACGAGGACCGCGCGCCGTGGCGCCCGTGGACCTACTATGCGCCCGTTGTCAATCGTTTTACCGCCGTCGATCTTCGAACGGCGCAACGCCACCCCAATCAGCCAGGGCAGGTGATGGTCGATCTCCTGCTTGCCGCGAGATGGCAGCCCTCGGCCCGGGTAAAGACAGTCTTCGACTGTAACAACGGCCGCCGAGCCAATCTTATTGGTGAAGGAATTTCCGTCGCGGAAGACGGTGCGATCACCGGCGCGCAATGGGTTGATCTCGATTCCGCTGATGCCGCGCTGCAGATCGTATGTGGAGCGGAATAGAGCGGCAACTGGACCGGCGCACGGCACCAGCGTAGCAGAGGACGCCCTCATGAGGCGCCTGCCTCGCAATTCTTAATCTGCGGCGACCGTGTTAACCATTTGTTAACCATATCGCCGCTACAGCTTGGTCAACACATTCTTCATCAAGATGACCAAAGTGCTAACTGACGCTCCCACAATCCGCATCAAAGGCCGCTCCTTTCTGGCAGTTGTCCTTTCTCCCGACCTGCCCCTTGACGAGTGGCTCGTACGCTTGGATGACCTTGCTGCTCGCTCGGCCGGTTTCTTCCTGGGGCGTCCGGTCGTCCTCGATGTAACGGATCTCGCGATAGACAAGCTGCAACTGGCAGAACTGGTTGCCGGACTCGGGCAGCGCAACGTCAGGATCATGGGAATCGAGGGTGCACGTCCCTCCATGCTGGGGCCAGGCATGCCGCCGCTTCTAAAGGGGGGGCGCCCCGTCAGCGAAATGGAACAGCCTCCGACTGAGGCAGCTCCCACCGAGCCGAAGCAGCACCCGAAGAAGGCCACTGCCCAGGAGGCGGGATCGCAACCCCAGTCGATCGTGATCAATGAACCTATCCGATCTGGACAGTCCGTCATCTTCCCAGAGGGTGACGTGACAGTGGTTGGATCAGTGGCGTCTGGCGCGGAAATAATCGCCGGCGGCTCCGTCCACATCTACGGGGCTCTGCGGGGCCGTGTAATGGCCGGGTCAGTAGGCAATTCCGGAGCACGCATCTTCTGCCGAAAAATGGAGGCGGAACTGCTGGCGATCGACGGTATCTATCAAATGGCGGAAGACATGGCGCCGGCCCTGCGAGGACAAGCTGTCCAGTTATGGCTTGAGGGCGACATGATCATGGCAGAGACACTTAGCTGAGCCGGGGCGGCCAGGGAAAACAGGAGAGCAGAATGGGGAAGGTCATCGTAGTCACCTCCGGCAAGGGCGGCGTCGGCAAGACCACGTCGACGGCAGCTTTGGGTGCCGCACTTGCGCAGAGAAATGAAAAAGTCGTGGTCGTCGACTTTGACGTCGGTCTGCGCAACCTGGATTTGGTCATGGGTGCCGAGCGTCGCGTTGTCTATGACATGGTCAACGTCATCCAAGGCGATGCGAAGCTGCCGCAGGCCCTGATCCGCGACAAGCGGCTGGAAACGCTCTTCCTGCTGCCGGCTTCGCAGACTCGTGACAAGGACGCCCTCACACCGGAGGGTGTGGAATGGATAGTTGGCGAGTTGAAGAAATACTTTGACTGGATTATCTGCGACAGCCCTGCGGGCATTGAAAGGGGCGCGACGCTTGCGATGCGCCATGCCGACATGGCAGTTGTCGTAACCAATCCGGAAGTCTCTTCCGTCCGGGATTCGGATCGCATCATTGGGCTGCTCGATGCCAAGACGCTGAAGGCAGAACGCGGCGAGCGCATGGAAAAACACCTGCTGCTGACCCGCTATGACGCCAATCGGGCAGAACGGGGCGATATGCTGAAGGTCGACGACGTGCTGGACATCCTGTCCATACCGTTGATCGGGATCATTCCAGAAAGCACGGACGTGCTGAAGGCTTCCAACGTCGGCGCACCCGTCACCTTGGCAGATGCGCGCAGCGCGCCGGCGCTCGCGTACTTCGATGCAGCGCGCCGCTTGGCCGGTGAGACGCTACCCATCACCATTCCCGGTGACAAGCGCAGCCTGCTTGGCAAGATTTTTGGAAGGAAGGCGGCATGAGCATCTTCAGCCATTTTCGCAAGAAGACTTCGGCGCCCCAAGCGCGTGAACGGCTACAACTTCTTCTTGCCCACGAAAGAGCCTCGGCAGGATCGGATCTCGTGGCCATTTTACGCGAAGAGATTCTTGCCGTGATTGCCAAGCATGTCGAGGTCGACGCGGATCGTGTCCAGGTGAGAATGGATCGAGACGAGCACGTCTCCCTCTTGGAGATCGAGGTCGAAATTCCTCTGCCCTCAGCTATGAGAGCCGCTTAGATCGCACGCGAAACAAACTGATGGCCGCCAACACGGCGGTCATCTTCTTTAGTGAAGCGAACTCAGGAGCGCTTCAGCTTCGCCAGCTACTGAACCCAATAGATCGACTGCATCTCCACAGCCCCCTTCGTTCCGGCCGCAGACATGAAGCAGGCACCCACTGAGACCAATGCTTGTCGTGCGTTTACATCACCACTTACCGGTAGGATGCGCCAGCCCCCAACGGCCCACCGTCTCCATCATGTTCTGAAAACGTCTCCATGAGCTCCCCGCTCCTTCCTCGCTACGTAACGGCAGCCCCTGCCGCACAAGGCGCTTTGCGTACCGCGCCTCGAGCGCCTGGTCTGCACAACCGGGCTCTACTCTGCAACTACCGCAGGGCATAAAGGATGCGAATGGTTGTTGAAACCAGCCAGACCGTCAGCCGGCGGACTCGCTCACGTAGAAAGAGCGTAGTTCGCCCTGAACCGACTCCAGGAAAAGAAGCGCCTGTTCGCTGATGTCCTGTTCGGGAAGCCCCACGCGGCGCAAGGCTGCCGCAAACTTCCTCATCTCATCCCGCCAATAACGGTTGGCCTCTTCGCCGTTGAGGTCGCGCAGAGCGAGCGCACAGCGGCGCACATCGACTGATCTGAGGTGGAGTGGGAACTGGACTAACGTCATGTGAACTCGCTGATGGAAACCGAATCGGAAATGAACTGCCAGTTTCAGTCGTGGTTCTTCACAAAACACTAAGGCGGTGCAGAGGAGCCACTGTCGGACCATCGCGCGACTCGCCATGCATCGGCAAGGTTAGGAAAGCGTGAACAGCAGCAACTAGTTCAAGCCTGTCCACAGACCAAGACAAAGCTAATAAGGCTTTGATTACTTCCCTTTAGTCTGAGCAAAACCATGCGACGACCGCGTGCCGTATTGACCATCAGGAGCTAAAATGACGGACCAGGGCAAGACCTCCGACCTTCACGATCGGTTGAACTTCGTGGGGCTCGATGGGGAACAGAGACGCGGTCTTGCCGCCCTGCAGCCGGTTATCGCCAGCTCGATCGAAGGCGCGATCGATACCTTCTACGGCAAAGCCTCGCGCCATCCCCACACCTCCAAATTCTTCGCCGACCCTGCACACATCGATCATGCAAAGAGGCGACAGGCGGCACATTGGAAAGTCATTGCTTCGGGCAAATACGAAGACGACTATGTTAACGGGGTTACGACGGTTGGCCGCGTTCATGCGCGTATCGGGCTTGAGCCCCGTTGGTATATTGGCGCTATGCGATCATTCTTGACGGGATCATTCGCGCGATCATCGAGCAGGAACTAAAGGGCATTCTGCACGGCCGTAAGGCTGAGAAGCTTTCCAAAGATATCACTTCGGTGATGAAGGCTGCACTTGTGGACATGGATTATGCCATCACTGTTTATCTGGATTCGCTGGCAGACGAACGTTCTCGAGTCGAAGCTGAGAGGCAAGCGGAGCGGACGGCACAGTGCGCCGCCCTCGCTTCGCTCGAGAGCGCCCTTGGCTCCTTGGCTGGCGGCGACCTCACTGCGGAGATCTCCGAGGGTCTTGCATCCGATTTCAACGACCTGAAGCAAAACTTCAATTCAGCGGTCCAGGCGCTCGAAGCTGCCATGCGGGAAATCCATCAATCGGTCGCCGAGGTACGCAACCAAGTCGACGGTATCGCTTCGGCAGCGGACAACATGGCGAAACGCACGGAGCATCAGGCATCTGCCTTGGAGGAGAGTGCTGCGGCCATGGAGCAGATCACAGCCATTTCCAATCAATCTGCCGCCCGGGCACGCGAAGTTCAGAGTGTCGTGGGAGAATCTGCGAAGGAAACCGCAAAGTCTGGCCAGGTAGTTGAAGAAGCTATCGCCGCCATGGGCGCTATCGAAGGTTCCTCGCAAAAGATGACCCAAATCATCGGCGTCATCGACGACATTGCTTTTCAGACCAATCTGCTGGCGTTGAACGCGGGCGTCGAGGCGGCGCGCGCCGGCGAGCAGGGGAAGGGATTTGCGGTTGTCGCCCAGGAGGTTCGCGAACTGGCACAGCGTTCTGCGGCGGCCGCCAAAGAGATCAAGGAACTGATTGATCGCTCCTCTGCAGACGTTCGTCGGGGGGTTGATCTTGTTAACCGCACGGGTGAGTCCTTGACGGCGATCGGCCACCGCGTGAGCTCGATCAGTGAAAACATCAACTCGATCACTCAATCAGCACAGGAGCAGGCATCGGGGATAGAAGAGGTCAACTCTGCCGTCCGCAGCATGGACCAGATTACGCAACAGAACGCGGCGCTGATGGAGGAAACCAATGCTTCTGCTCAGAGCCTCTCGCAGATCAGCGGCCGGCTTGCATCGTTGATCGACCGTTTCCGTACCGGCACGGCCAAGCAACAGGCGACGTACTCCACATCCCAAGGGCGACGTGCCGCAGCATGATCGAGGCCAAGACCCTAGTTCAGGGTCTTGTGGCTTCTCGCCGTACCGTCGGTTTTCCGATCTCTTGTGTTTCACCCTATAGCTGCTTAGAACGTGCGCATCGATCAGTTGCAGCATGCCGGAGGGAAAGCCTTGGCCGATGTCGTCGTCCAGCACCCGGACCTTGCGGGCAAAGGGGTCTTGATCAGCGGCGGCGCGACAGGCATTGGTGCAGCTCTGACCGCGGCTTTCGCAGCGCAAGGGTCCAAGGTCTGCTTCATCGACATTGCGGACGAACCCGGCCGGGATCTTGCCAGATCCCTCTCACAATCATCAAGCTACCCTGTCCGCTATCTCCGGGCCGATCTCAGGCAGGTGGACCAGATCCGGCGCGCAGTCGACGAAGCCGCAAGCGCAATGGGGTCTTTGTCTGTCTTGATCAACAACGCCGGTTGGGACGACCGCCATGACATCGAGACCGTCACCGAAGCTTACTGGGACGAAAACCAGGCTGTGAACCTGAAGCAGATGTTTTTCATCTCGCAGGCGGTTCTGCCCCATCTGCGCCAGGCGGCAAACGCAGCCATCGTCAACTTTTCCTCCATCTCCTATCTGCTCAACATGGGTGACCTGCCGTCCTATGCAGCCGCCAAGGCCGGCATCGTGGGCCTGACCAAGAGCCTTGCCGGGCGGCTTGGTCCCGAAGGCATCAGGGTCAACGCCGTCCTGCCGGGAATGATTGTGACGGAGCGCCAGAAGCGCCTGTGGTTAACCGACGAAAGCATGACCGACGTGGTGAACCGGCAGTGCCTGAAGCGGGTTCTGACGGCAGAGGACATTGTCGGCCCCTGCCTTTTTCTGGCATCTGCCGCGGCCGGGGGCATGACAGCTCAAACCATGATCATTGACGGAGGACTGCTTTGACCAAACCCGCCTATGCCGCCGTCGACTGGGGAACGAGCAGTTTCCGCCTCTGGCTGATGGACGCCGAAGACACCGTACTGGCGGAGCGGCGGAGCGGCGAAGGAATGACGGTCGCGGCAAAGACAGGCTTCGAAGAGGTTCTTTCCGCTCATCTCGGTGCGCTCGCGGCCCCTCTGGACTTGCCGGCAATCGTCTGCGGAATGGCAGGCGCGCGGCAAGGTTGGATCGAGGCAGGCTACATCACCGTGCCGGCACCCCTGACGGCCGTGCTGGCGGGAGCGGTTCGGGTGGTTGGACCTACTCGTGAAGTTCACATTCTCCCCGGTCTTGCGCAACGTCACGCCGATGCTCCGGACGTCATGCGTGGTGAAGAGACGCAGCTTCTCGGCGCGCTCCGGCAGGGCGCGGACAGCCAGCAGTTGGTCTGCATGCCGGGGACGCATTCCAAGTGGGTTACTGCAACGGGAGGCGTGGTATCCGGATTTTCGACCTATATGACCGGGGAAATGTTCGATCTGCTGTCGAAGCACTCAGTACTGGCGCATTCGATCTTGGATGCGAAAACCTTCGACCCGGACCAACCCGGCTTCCTCAGCGCCGTCCAAGCAGCCTTCCAAACCCCGCAACGGGCGAGCAATCTCTTGTTTACCATTCGCTCGGGAAGCCTTTTGCAGGATCTTTCCGCGACTGATGCAGCAGGCCGGCTGTCCGGCACGCTGATCGGGCTGGAAATCGCCGGTGCCGTGAATGCTGCCGTAGATATCCCCCTGATCCGGCTGGTTGCGTCCGGCAAGTTGCAGGAGCTCTATGAGAGCGCGTTCTCCCACCTTTCCCTTGCCTTCAAGGCGATTGACGCCGATGAAGCGGTACGGCAGGGACTTGCCGCCGCCGCACACAAGATCTTACTCGCCATGCCCGAGGAACGTTCATGAACCGCATCCCTTTCCCAGACATGAATTATCCGCTGGTCGCCATCCTCCGGGGCCTGCGCCCGGAGGAGACGGAGGGTGTAATCCGCAGTCTGATCGATGCGGGCTTTACCGCTATCGAGATCCCATTGAACTCTCCCGAACCCTTCAAGTCCATTGAGATTGCAGCAAAGCTGGCACCAGCAGATTGCTTGATCGGCGCCGGAACAGTGCTGACGGTGGAGGATGTCAAGCGCCTTGACACGGCCGGGGGCAAGCTCATGGTCAGCCCGAACGTCGAGCCGCAAGTAATCAAGGCAGCCGTGGAACATGGAATGGTGACACTCCCGGGCGTCTTCTCGCCAACCGAAGCTTTGGCTGCCGCGCACGCCGGTGCGACAGGGCTGAAGTTCTTCCCCGCTAACGTCCTTGGACCTGCCGGCATCAACGCTATCCGCGCGGTTCTGCCGAAGGACCTCCTAATCGCCGCCGTCGGCGGCGTCTCCGAGGCCAATTTTGCCGATTACATCGGGGCCGGCATCACCGCCTTCGGGCTCGGTTCCAGCCTCTACAAGCGTGGAATGACGGCTGCCGAGGTTGCCCAGAGGGCTCGGTTGACCGTTTCCGCCTATGACGCAGCTCGAGCTGGCTAAGCCGCACAAGAGTTGTTTTCCGATCCGACTTCCCCTAAACCTGTAATATAGGTTTTGGGAAACGGCAGGACATGCTGTCAAGACGATCCGATACTCCGAGTTCCGATTTTGTCGGCGCCGCCGTTACGGCGATCGCTCAGCTGATTCGTGAGCAGGATCTGAGACCCGGCGACCGCCTACCTGCCGAAGCGGTCCTGTCAAAGGATTTGCAGGTGTCCCGCACGGTTATTCGGGAGGCACTGCGGTCGCTGGCTGCTCTCCGGCTCGTGGAACTCGGAGCCGGCAGGCGGCCAACGGTCGCCGAACTCAACGATGATGCCTTTGGGTTGATGATCGAGCACGGCGTGGTCATTGATCAGATCGACATCCAGCAGATCTACGATGCACGCCGGACCATCGAAGCGCGAACTTCGGCGCTGGCGGCCTTGCGCCGCACGGAGGCGGAGGCGAAAGCAATCATCGCTCATGCCGAAGCGATGGCGGCTGACTTTCATCTGCCGGAAAAGGTGATAGAGCACGACATCGCCTTCCACCTTTCGATAGCCCGCGCATCGCGCAATCCCGTCTTCGCGCTCATTCTGGGCGCCTTCCAGAACGTCACCCGCCAGACATGGCCGATTGGCTGGAGAAGCCGGGCAAATGACGGAGATCGGCAGGCAATGAACGCCCTCCACCATGAGATCGGGCAGGCCATTCTTGCTGGCGACCCTGGTGCGGCCACCGCGGCGATGAACCAGCATTTCGACGTCAGCCTGAAGGCACTCGTTACCGCAGGCCTTATCTAATTCAAAGGATACTCATGAGGATCACCAAGCTTGAAACCATCCGTATTGCGGAGCGCGCTAACCTGCTTTGGGTGCTGGTTCATACGGACGAAGGCATTACCGGCCTGGGAGAGACCTTCTTCGGCGCAGAGACCGTGGAAAGCTACATCCATGAGTACGCTGCGCCGCGCGTGCTCGGTCGCGACCCGTTGCAAATCGATCTCCTTGCCAGCGATCTCGTCGGCTACATCGGCTTCCGCTCATCAGGAGCCGAAGTGCGCGGCAACTCCGCATTCGACATCGCGCTCTGGGACATCTTCGGCAAGGCCGTGAACCAGCCGATCGCCCAGTTGCTCGGCGGCTTCAGCCGCAAGGAAATTCGCACCTACAACACCTGTGCCGGCACCGAATACATTAAGAAAACCACAGGGCAGACCACGGCCAACTACGGCATGACGGGCGGAACTGCCTACGACGATCTGAACGGCTTCCTCCACCGTGCTGACGAGCTTGCCGAATCCCTTTTGGCCGATGGCATCACTGCCATGAAGATCTGGCCCTTCGACGCCGCCGCCGAAAAGACTCGCGGCCAATATATCTCCATGCCGGACCTGAAGCTCGCGCTCGAGCCCTTCGAGAAGATTCGCAAGGCGGTCGGCGATAAGATCGATATTATGGTCGAGTTTCACTCGATGTGGCAGTTGCTTCCCGCCATCCAGATCTCCAAGGCGCTGGGACCCTACAACACGTTCTGGCACGAGGATCCCATCAAGATGGATAGCCTCTCGAGCCTAAAACGTTACGCAGACGCCTCGCCCGCCCCCATTTCGGCGTCCGAGACGTTGGCCACCCGCTGGGGCTTCCGCGACTATCTGGAAACCGGCGTCGCAGGCATCGTGATGCTCGATATATCGTGGTGCGGCGGCCTGTCTGAGGCCCGCAAGATCGCCTCCATGGCCGAGGCCTGGCACCTTCCGGTTGCCCCGCACGACTGCACCGGCCCGGTCGTACTGTGTGCCTCTACCCATCTATCGCTTAACGCGCCCAATGCGCTGGTGCAGGAAAGCGTGCGAGCCTTCTACAACACATGGTATCGCGACCTTGTTACCGCGCTGCCGGAAGTAGAAAACGGGATGATCACGGTTCCGCCTGGCGCGGGACTTGGCATGGAACTTCATCCGGATCTAGAAGAGATTTTTACCGTCAGTCGGCGATTCTCCGACATCGCCGACCTCTGACGGTTGCAGCTTTCCTGGGAGGCACCATTGACTAAAATCGCTTCGGCTGCGGCCGGCTTGGGGACATCTGCAGCCGCAGGGCCGCTCGTAATGCTGCTCGGCATGCTGCTGTTTGCCCTGAACGATGCCATGGGGAAATGGCTGGTCTCCTCCTATGGACTGGGCCAAGTCATTCTGATCCGCAGCGTGGCAGCGCTCATCATCCTGTCTCCACTCCTCTGGAAGGCTGGCATCGAGCCGATCATCCGGGCCGAGCGCAAAGGCATGCAACTGGCTCGCGTGCTCTTCTCGACGGGTGAAGTCTTCTGCTTCTACTACGCGGTCATGTATCTCCCGCTGGCCGACGTAATGACCTTCTGGCTCGCAGCACCCATCTACGTCGCAGCCCTGTCTCCGTTGCTGCTGGGCGAACGCGTCGGCTGGCGACGTTGGACCGCAATCGCGATCGGGTTTGTTGGCGTCATCATTGCGCTTGAACCGTCGAGTGCCATGTTCACTCTGCCCGCGATAATCTCGATCATCGGCAGCGGTGCTTTTGCGTTCATGATGATCTCCGGCCGCTTCCTGCGCGGCACGCCAGATACGACGCTGGTTCTGTTCCAGACTGGCGCTGCCGGCATCGCAGGTCTGATCTTCGCCCCCTTCGACTGGTCCCCCATCCAGTCTCAGACGGATCTTCTGCTGCTGGGCCTCCTTGGGGTCGTTGCGATGTCTGCACACATGCTCGTCAATCGGGCGCTGAAAATGTCGGACGCAGCGACCGTTGCTCCCCTGCAGTACACGCTGCTGCTATATGCGGTGATCTTCGGCTGGATGTTCTTCGGCGACCTGCCACGGGCCAGCATGATGGTGGGTGCCGCTCTTATCGTCGCCTCCGGCCTTTTCATTTTCATCCGCGAGCAGATGCTGAAAAGGCGGATTGAGCCGGAGCCCCTAGAAATCGCCTGATTTAACCGTCCAACAGGAGTAGGTCTAGTTTCTAGGAGGGCCGCCTCCGGCGGCCCTCTTGTAGTCTCAGGTAGCTTTGGGACCGCCTCGCCGCCACGACCAGACACTAAAAAACCCACAGCCCGGAGGCTGTGGGTTCAAGATGAGGACCGCAGTGGTGGTCCTGCTGATCCAGCTTACTTGCGGATTTCTTCGAGCTTCGCGAGAATGTTGTCGACTACGTCAGCGCCGATCTCGTTCTTATGCTTCTCGTACACGACCATCGACTTCTCACGGATACGCTGCTGCTCTTCTTCAGACAGAACGTTCACTTCCAGACCGGCTTCCTTGATCTTCTCCAGCGACTTCTTGTTGAGGTCCTGGATCACCTTACGTTCTTCATCACGACCGACGACTGCGCACTCACGAAGAGCTGCCTGCTCTTCCGCAGTGTAGCTGTCGAAGATCGGCTTGGAGAAGAGGAACAGGAAGGGCGTGTAGGCGTGGTTCGTTTCGGTGACGTACTTCTGCACTTCGTAGAACTTTGATGTGTCGATCGTAACGTAGGGGTTTTCCTGCGCGTCGATCGCGTTCGTCTCAAGCGCCGAGAAGACTTCGCCGAACGCCATCGGCGTTGCGTTGGCACCAAGGTTCTGGAAGGTATCAAGGAAGATGTTGTTCTGCATAACGCGAACCTTCATCCCTTCGAAGTCTTCCCACTTCGTGACCGGGCGAACGGAGTTCGACAGGTTACGGAAGCCGTTTTCCCAGTAAGCCAGGTTAACGAGGCCGGCTTCTTCGAGCTTCTCGTTCATCATGTCACCGAATTCGCCGTCGAGGACCTCGTAGGCTTCCTCGGCATTGGCGAACAGGAACGGCAGGTCGAACACGCCGAGTGCCGGAATGATGCCGACCAGCGGCGAAGAAGACGTCACAACGGCTTCCTGAACGCCCGAACGGAGCGCCTGGGTCGCCTGAAGGTCGCCGCCGAGCGCGCCGCCCCAGAACGCCGTGAGCTTCAGCTTGCCGCCCGACTTCTCGTCGAGGCAGGCCTGCATAGCCTTGATACCGTTGCCGACCGGATGGTCTTCATTGATGCCATTCGAAACGCGGATGTTGCGCTCGTTGAATTGCGCGAAAGCCGGAGCAGCGGCCGAAAGGCCGAAAGCGATGGCGGTCGTGGCAAGAAGTAGTTTTCTCATGGTATTATCCTCCCTAGGATAGGTTGCTGAGGGTTGTGGATCAGTAGAGCCACCGTGCAGGCACGATGACGATGTCCGGAAACAGGACGAGCAGGAGAAGCACCAAGACCTGCGTGACCAGGAATGGCCAGACGCCGATTGTTACCTTTCCAAGTGGAACCCGACCGACGCCGCTGACGACGTTCAACACAACGCCAACCGGCGGCGTCAGAAGTCCGATACAGGTATTCATGATGAACAGCACGCCGAAATAGACCGGGTCTATCCCCGCCTGCTTGATGATTGGCATCAGGACAGGCGTCAGGATCAGGATGGTAGGGGTTAGGTCCAGGGCCGTGCCGACAACCAGCACAAGCGCCATGATCACGAACATCAGCAGCATCGGCCGGTCGATCAGCGGCGCGATGTAGCCAGTGATTTCCGCCGGAATGTTTGCGGCCGTAATCAGCCAGGCGGAAACAAGCGCCGCGCAGACAAGGAACATGACCACAGCGGTTGTCTTCGCCGCGCGCAGGATAACGCCGGGCAAATCGCGTGGCGTAAGTTCACGGTAGATCACCATACCGACAAACATGGCGTAGACCGCGGCCACCACGGCGGCCTCCGTCGGTGTAACGACGCCGGCCTTGATGCCGCCGAGAATGATGACCGGCATACCCAGCGCCCAGAGCGCCCGGCCTGTTGCGTGCAGCCGAACCTTCGCCGTCGTCTTCGGTAGCGCCTGGACGTTGTCCTTACGTACGACAATCAGCCAGGTCACAACCAGGGCGATGCCCATCAAGAGGCCCGGCACGATACCAGCCATGAAAAGCTGGGTTATCGACACATTGGCTGAGACGCCGAAGACGATGAACGCCATGGAAGGCGGGATGACGGGCGCGATGACACCGCCGGCAGCGATGAGGCCGGCAGAGCGCGGCACGTTGTAACCGGCTTTCGCCATCATCGGGATCAGGATCGCCGCCAGCGCCGCTGTATCGGCTGCCGCCGATCCAGAGATACTTGCCATAATGACAGCCGCCATGATGGCCACGATCCCCAGACCGCCACGGATATGTCCGACGCACGCGATCGCAAAGTCGATGATGCGGCGCGACAAGCCGCCGGCATTCATCAGCTCACCGGCAAGAATGAAGAACGGAATGGCGAGCAGGGTGAACGTGTCGGCGCCTGCGATCATGTTCTGCGCGATGATTTGCGTGTTGAACATGCCCATGTACCACATGAGCATGACGCCACAGAACATCAGAGAAAACGCTACCGGAACGCCAATGGCCATAGCGCCGAGAAGTGAGGCAATAAAGACGCCGAGGGTCATTAATTACGCTCCGCCAGATGATCGACCGACATGTTTTCACCGGCGAATGCTGCAATTTCTTCCTCGGTCACACGACCGGTAACCAGACGCACAAGCCGCTCCAGCGCAATGAGCACGACGCCTGCGCCCGTAAAGAAGCCGATGCCATAAACCCAGATCATCGACAGCTTGGTCACTGGCGCCGTCATGGAGGCGTTAATCGGGTACTGCTTCCACGTGCCCCAGAAGAAGATGGCGGAGACGCCAATGATGATGATGTTGGACAAGATCATGCAAATGATGCGTCCCCTGCGCCCAAACAGCATCACGAGCGTTTCCACGCCCACGTGGGAATGTTCACGGAAGGCGACAACTGCGCCGATAAAGGTGAGCCACACGAAGAAGTAGCGCGACAGTTCGTCTGAGATGTTGATGCCAGAATTGAACCCATACCGTAGCACGACATTCAAGAACACCATCACCGCCATCGCCGAGAGCAATAGGATGAGCAGGAGTTCCAGACATTTGTAGAAGAGATTGACAGCTCTTTGCATTGGCTCCTCCCGCTTCGCCTACAACAGCGCGCGTTGTGCTAAGTTCTTCATCAGCGCAGCAATGCCGAAGGTCCAGCGCGGGCAACGATTGCTGTGCTCGACCCAGTTTATAAGCCGCCCGAGTTGCGGCGTCGATATTTCCACCCGATCGCCAATCTCGTGGGTGAAGCCCAGGCCCGCACCACGGCGATCCTTCACAGGTGCAAACATCGTGCCGAGAAAGAAGACAACCCCGTCGGGATACTGGTGATTGTCGTTCAGGAGTTGCGACACGAGATCTTCCGGCGTACGGCTGATTGCAGCGAGCGGGCTGACCCCGGTCATTGTGAAGCCTTCAGCTCCTTGTACTTCCAGCGCGATCTCGGCCTTCTTGATGTCTTCGAGGCTGAATCCTCCATCGAACAGGCGGATGAAAGGCCCTATCGAGCAGGAAGCGTTGTTGTCCTTGGCCTTGCTCAGCAGCAAGGCAGAGCGACCTTCGAAATCACGAAGGTTGACGTCGTTGCCGAGAGTGGCGCCGATGATTTTGCCGGTGGACGTTACCGCAAGCACGACTTCCGGCTCAGGGTTGTTCCAGTCCGACTTGGGATGGATGCCGATCAGGGCACCGCAACCGACCGAGGACATGGGCTGTGCTTTTGTGAATATCTCTGCGTCCGGTCCGATGCCAACCTCGAGGTACTGCGACCAGAGCCCAAGCTCCTGAAGCAGGTTCTTGACCTCGGCAGCCTTCTCGGATCCGGCGACGAGACCCCTGAGATTGTCGCCAAGAACCGGCGCCAGACGCCCCCGAATCTCTTGCGCCCGCAGAGGATCACCCTTTGCCTGCTCCTCGATGACGCGCTCGAGCATGCTGTCTGCAAATGTAACGCCTGCAGCTTTGATGGCCTGAAGGTCAGCGGGAGCAAGAAGTTCGCCGGCTGCGCCATCAAGAAAATCGTCAAGCGGGCCGAGATCGGCAAATTGATCAGCATCGTTGAGATTAGAAATGAGTTCTTCTAGTTCCAGAAGGCTCGACAGCGTTGGCGAGAGGGACGACAAGTCCCGCAGCCGCCCGTCCTTGAGCAAGACCGGGCACGGACCCCCGGCCTCCTTCGACCAGACGCGGCCCACTAGAAGTGCCTCGTCCATGTCTTGGGGCAGGATCGACTGCGCGCTCAACACCTTCTGAGAATTCACTAGTTTCCTCCCCGGCAGACAATGCAATCGCCCTGATTGTCAGGATGTCTGACAACAAAAGTGCGCTTTTCTAGTATGACTTTTCTGAACTGTCCAGACGTCGCGTGCCGATGTGGAAAAAACTGCGTGACCATACAGCCGTCATTTTTCGTCCCGAAATGTTTCCAGCGTAAGATCCAAACGCGACGCCGCCTGCGTAAGATGACTGCGCATTGCAGACCGAGCCTCCACAGGATCGCCACTGACCACAGCGTCGCGAATTACGACATGCTCGGCAATGGTAACTTCCACGATTTCCTCAAGCACGGCATTGGCCCGAGCAGTCTGAATGGCGAGACTGATCCGCTCCGCAATGAAGCCGGTGAACAACGGGAAATATTCGTTTTGCGTTGCAGTTGCCAGCGCCCGATGAAACGCCAGGTCCGCGACGATTCCCTGCTCCGTCCACTTCTCCGCACCGGTCATCTGTTCGAGCGCCTCATCCAGGCGCGCAAGATCTTCTGAGGTTCGATGAACGGCGGCCAGCCCCGCGGCTTCGATCTCGAGCGGAATACGCAACTGGTACAGATTGTGGAATGCGATCCGATCCGTCGGGTCGCCGTGCTCAATACGCAGAGACTGTCGGCGCTCGAACTCGGTTGCGAACGCGCCGACGCCCTGCCGCGTCTCGACGAGCCCCTCGTTGCGCAATTGTGCGATAGCTTCGCGGACGACAGAACGACTGACGCCAAAGGTCTTGGCAAGTAGATGCTCGGTCGGAAGCTTCTCCCCCGCAGCGATACGACCCTCCAGTATCTCTCGTCCGATCTGTGCAGCAATCCGCGTCGGCAAATGTTCACTTCGCCGGATCTGATTGAAATCAGCAACGACCACGTCCGCCCCTCCCTTGGCTTTGCACCTACTTCTACGAGTTCAGCACAAAATTCAATTGGCAGCCGGGGTTCATCATCTGATCGGGATCGATGGCCAGTTTGATCGCTGTCAGCAACTGGCGGCGCACCGGCGACAGGCGTTCCTCGAAGTCTCCGCGCTTCAAACGTCCGATGCCGTGTTCGGCACTAATGCTGCCCTGGTAGCCGTCAAGAATAGCGTTGATAGCGGCCTTGGCCTTATAGATCTGTTCCATCCGTTGTTCCGCGGTGGACCCGGCCGTCGGCAGAACGTTCAGGTGCACATTCCCGTCACCCACGTGACCGTAGGAGACGCAGGTAGCGCCAGGCACAGCCACCTCGACCGCCGCTTCTGCATCAGCGACAAAAGAGGCAAGCTGAGACAGCTTAACCGATACATCTGTCCTGAGGTGCATTCCCCGCTTCGCCTGCCCCTCGTTCATGCCTTCGCGTATCAGCCACAGATTGCGTGCCTGCGCCTGCGAGGCCGCGATGGTCCCGTCGACCACTATGCCCTCCTCCATAACCGCCTCCAGGAACCGCCCCATCAGATCGTCGATGTCGACGAGACCCGAACCGGAGATCTCCATCAGCACGTAGGCGGGATAGTCTGCAGCGATGGGGATCGGAAGGTCGGGCATCGCCTCCTTCGCCAACGTGAAGGCGAGCGGCGGCATGAACTCGAAGGCCGACATGAGGTCACAGCAATCCCGCCGCGCGCGGCGGAAAAGTTTGATGGCGTCGTCGAGGGATGAGAGCCCTAAGAGTGCGGTTGCGACCTGATCGGGATAGGGCGTCAGCTTGACGGAGACGGCCGTGATGATCCCGAGCGTCCCTTCCGCTCCGATGAACAACTGCTTGAGATCGATCCCGCGATTGTCCTTGCGCAAGGTCGATAGGCCATCAAAAATACTTCCATCCGGCAGAACGACCTCAAGCCCGAAGATCAGTTCGCGCGTCATTCCATAGCGCAGCACGTTGATGCCGCCCGCATTGGTAGAAACATTGCCGCCAATCCTGCACGTTCCTTGCGCCCCAAGGGCCAACGGGAAGAACATGCCTTTTTCCGCAACGGCATCTTTGAGTTCGGACAAAATGCACCCCGCCTCGACGACGGCGGAGAAATCATCGGCATCGATCTGCCGGATCTTGTTCATCCGTTCGAGGCTGAGGACCACTTGATTCTGATCTGCGTCGGGTATCCCGCCGAGAACAAGCCCGGTGTTGCCGCCCTGAGGCACGATCGAAAGCCCGAGTTCGCGGCACAGCTTGACGGCCTCCGCCACCTGCTCCGTCGTGCGCGGTCGCAGCACCGCGACCGCATCGCTCGTCACGTCTCCATGCCAATCGCGACAGTATGGGATCATCTCGTCGCGCGCGCTCAGCACAATGTCGTCGCCCAATCTTGCCCGCAACGCCACACGCCATTCACCCACCGATGCACTTACTGTCGATGCCATACCCAAAGGCCCTTCTCCTGCGTCAACTTGCACCCCGTACCCCTTGAGCTTCGTCTGCCGTCGCTGAAATAGCTATTTCCAAGCCGAGCATATAAAGTTATCAGACAACCTTACAAGGTGGATTTTTCCTGCCTCAGCGGCTCATGCGCGATGGCAGTTTCAGCGGAGGAGTTCTTCATGCACATCCTGATTATCGGCGCCGCAGGCATGGTCGGTCGCAAGCTCACCCAGCGGCTCGTCGCCGACAAGGTGCTCGGCGGAAAGCGCGTGGAAAAACTGACGCTGGTAGATGTCGTCATACCAGACGCTCCGGCGGGGTTCACAGGCCAGGTTGACGCTCGAGAAAGCGATCTGTCCGCTCCGGGAGAGGCCGAAAAGCTCGTCGCCACTCGGCCAGATGTAATCTTCCATCTTGCTGCGATCGTTTCGGGCGAAGCGGAACTCGATTTCGATAAGGGTTACCGGATCAACCTGGACGGCACGCGCTACCTGTTCGATGCGATCCGACTTGCCCACAATCAGGATGGCTACAAGCCACGCGTTGTCTTTACCTCTTCGATCGCCGTTGTTGGCGCTCCCCTGCCCTTCCCGATCCCGGACGAGTTCCACCTGACCCCGCTGACGAGCTACGGCACGCAGAAGGCGATCTGCGAACTGCTGCTGTCTGATTACAGCCGCCGTGGTTTCTTCGACGGCATTGGCATTCGCCTGCCGACGATCTGCATCCGCCCTGGAAAACCGAACAAGGCAGCCTCCGGCTTCTTCTCGAATATCCTGCGTGAACCACTGGTGGGGCAGGGAGCTGTCCTTCCCGTGTCCGAAGATGTTAGACACTGGCACACCTCGCCGCGGTCTGCGGTCGGGTTCCTGATTCACGGCGCTACGATTGACCTCGACAAGGTGGGGCCGCGCCGCAACCTATCCATGCCTGGCTTGAGTGCCACTGTCGGAGAGCAGATAGAGGCCCTGCGCCGGGTGGCCGGCGACAAGGCGGTTGCACTGATCCGCCACGAGCCCGACGAGATGATCATGAAAATGGTAGCTGGATGGGCGCCCGGATTCGAGGCGAAGCGCGCAACCGAGCTTGGCTTCACTGCCGAAAAATCGTTCGATGAAATCATCCGCGTCCACATCGACGACGAACTCGGAGGCAAGCTCGCATGAGTGGTTCAAAGAAGCAACAGATCGCTTTCCTCGGTACTGGCCTAATGGGCGCCCCGATGGCGCGCTGTCTGCTGAAGGCAGGTTTCCCGGTGACGGTGTGGAACCGTGACCTGTCGAAGGCAGCGCCGCTTGTCTCGGAAGGGGCAAGGCAGGCGCAGTCGCCGGCTGATGCTGTCACGGGCGCCGACGTTGTCTTCACCATGCTGACCAACGGTGCCGCTGTCGCTGATGTCTTGTTCGCCAAGGGTGTCGCCAATGCCATGGCAAAAGGGGCAATCCTCGTCGACTGTAGCTCGATTGCGCCGCCGGTCGCACGCGACCACGCGGCGAGACTCGCAGAACATGGCATCCGCAATATCGACGCGCCTGTCTCTGGCGGCACGGCTGGCGCATCAGCTGGAACGCTTGCGATTATGGCAGGCGGCGATGCGGCGGATGTGGATGCGATCAGGGACGTCTTCGCAGCCCTGGGGCGCGTCACCCATGTCGGTCCGAGCGGGGCAGGCCAGATTTGCAAGCTCGCCAACCAGCAGATCGTCGCAGTCACCATTGGCGCTGTTGCCGAAGCGATGATCTTGGTTGAGGCCGGCGGCGCTTCGCGTGCCGCTTTCCGCGATGCCATCCGTGGCGGCTTTGCTGAAAGCCGGATTCTGGAGCTACACGGCGGCCGTATGATCGAGCGCAATTTCGTGCCGGGCGGCGCCTCCGCCAATCAGCTGAAAGACCTCGACGCCGTGATGGCAATGGCGGAGGAACTCTCCTTGACGCTGCCGCTGACCAGCCAAGTTCAGCAAGAGTTCCGCGACTTCGTCGATCATGGCGGAGCGGACCAGGATCATAGCGGCCTTCTCCTGCACCTCGAGAAGCTCAATTCACACCACCGGGAATGACCATGAGCACCGATACGACAAAGACACGCCGCCTGCGCTCCCAGGACTGGTTCGACAATCCCGACCACATCGACATGACTGCGCTCTACCTCGAGCGCTTCATGAACTACGGCGTCACGCCTGAGGAATTGCGTTCAGGCAAGCCGATCATCGGGATCGCCCAGAGCGGCAGCGACTTGACCCCTTGCAATCGGGTCCACGTCGAACTGGTCAAGCGCGTCCGTGACGGCATCCGCGATGCTGGCGGCATTCCGATCGAATTCCCAACCCATCCCATGTTCGAGAACTGCAAGCGTCCGACGGCGGCGCTCGACCGCAATCTCGCCTATCTCAGCCTGGTTGAGGTGCTCTACGGCTACCCACTCGACGGCGTGGTGCTGACCACCGGCTGCGACAAGACCACCCCTTCTGCCTTGATGGCGGCATCGACCGTCGATATCCCCGCCATCGTCCTCTCCGGTGGCCCCATGCTGGACGGCTGGCATGAAGGCGAGCTTGCAGGCTCGGGCACCGTGATCTGGCGTATGCGGCGCAAATTTGCCGCTGGCGAGATCGATCGGGAGGAGTTCCTCCAGGCAGCGCTCGACTCTGCTCCGTCGGTTGGCCACTGCAATACCATGGGTACGGCCTCGACCATGAATGCGCTGGCTGAGGCGCTTGGCATGTCGCTTACTGGATGCGGCGCCATTCCGGCAGCTTATCGCGAAAGGGGCCAGATGGCCTATCGCACGGGCAGGCGAGCCGTCGAAATCGTCTGGGAGGATCTGAAGCCTTCCGACATTTTGACTCGCGAAGCATTCCTGAACGCGGTGCGCGTCAATTCTGCCATAGGCGGTTCGACCAATGCCCAACCGCATCTAGCAGCCATGGCGAAGCACGCCGGCGTCGACTTGTACCCTGACGATTGGCAGGTCCACGGGTTCGACATCCCGCTCCTCGCGAATGTTCAGCCCGCCGGGAAGTACCTCGGCGAGCGCTATCATCGCGCCGGCGGAACGCCAGCCATCATGTGGGAACTGCTGCAGGCGGGCAAACTCGACGGAAGCTGTGCGACGGTCACCGGCCGGACTGTGGCCGAGAACCTGAACGGTAAGGAAGCCACTGATCGTGAGGTTATCTTCCCCTACAGCCAACCCTTGAAGGAAAAGGCCGGCTTCGTCGTTCTGAAAGGCAATCTCTTCGATTTCGCCATCATGAAGACGAGCGTCATTTCGGACGGCTTCCGCCAGCGATATCTCCAGGAGCCGGGTCGGGAAGGCGTGTTCGAGGGCAAGGCGGTCGTCTTCGATGGTTCGGAGGACTATCATCACCGGATCAACGATCCAGTGTTGAACATAGACGAGAACACCATCCTCGTCATCCGCGGCGCCGGCCCGCTGGGATGGCCGGGATCTGCCGAGGTCGTCAACATGCAGCCACCGGATCACCTCTTGAAGCGCGGCATCACCAGCTTGCCTACGATTGGTGACGGTCGTCAGTCGGGAACGGCAGATAGCCCCTCGATCCTCAACGCATCCCCGGAAAGTGCAGCCGGCGGCGGTCTAGCCTGGCTTCGCAGCGGCGACATCATTCGCATAGACCTCAACGAGGGTCGCTGCGACATGCTGGTCGAGCCTGAGGAAGTCGAGCGACGCCGCGCGGACGGCATCCCAGCCGTCCCGGCGGATGCCACGCCTTGGCAGCGGATCTACCGCAAGTCTGTGACGCAGCTGTCGGATGGTGCGGTCTTGGAAGGGGCAGCGGACTTCCGCCAGATAGCCGCCAAGTCGCCACCACGACACAACCACTAGCAACAAGGGAGCGGCAGCATCAGCGGCTGAACAGGGTCTTCACGAGAGTCCTGTAAGCCAGGACCTGCCGCTCTAATTGCCCCGGATCCTTCAGCGCCTTCGCCATGATGATGGCACCGTCGAAGATACAGGTGAGCGCTCTGGCGAGGTCCTCAAGTGCGATCGGCTCCCGCGGGGGATAGACGGCAGCGATGTCCTCGATATAGCCAAGAAACCGGGCATTCCACCTGAGGACGGAACTGGTGTTGAGCTCAAGGACCTGCGGATCGAACAAGCGCTCCTGGTAGCAGATGGACGCGACGAGGCAGCCGGGATGGCCGCCCGGCAGGTCGCGGCTGAGCTCCGACAGAAGCTTCAATGCGAGCAGGAAACGCTGCAGCGGATCATCCGTCAGTTCGGCAGCGCGACCGAAGATCTCATCGAAGACGTCGTCATTCTCCGCCACATAACGCCGCAGCATCTCGCGCGCCAATTCGTTCTTGTCGCGAAAATGGTAAAAGAAGCCACTCTTGGTGATCCCCGCCTCGGCGATGACCTCCTCGATCGAGGTGGCGGCGAAGCCCTTCGCAAGCACCGACGCCTGTGCAATCTCGAGTATCCGCTGCCGCGTCCGCTCGCCCTTCGACGGCTTTTCGTTCGACAGCAACTGGACCGGCGGTACGGTTTTCCGTTGTTCGGTGAACTGTCCCGCCAGGCTTTCTGCCGGTCCTGGCATTCCAGCCTCCTATGAATTCATCAGCTTAACGATTCCGACGCAGCTTGACCGCAAGTCTTCTAGATCGAACCACGGTCTTTCAACGAAAGCCTCTGCGGCAACGAACTCGGGTGCCGAGAAACCATCGCAACGATACCACAGGAGGACACCATGGCCAAATACAGGAGCCAGCTACCACAGATCATCGATAGCCTTTTTCTTACTGACGGCGGACTGGAGACCACGTTGGTCTTCCATGAGGGGCTAGACCTTCCCTGCTTCGCGTCGTTTCCGTTGCTCGCGAACGAGGATGGGCGCGCAAAACTGAGCAAGTACTACGAGGAATATCTTCGCATCTCGCGCGACAGCGGCCTGGGCTTCATCCTCGACACGCCCACCTGGCGCGCAAACCCGGATTGGGGGCGTGAGCTTGGCTATGATGCAGCCGCGTTGGCCGACCTGAACAGACGCTCCGTCGCCTATATTTCCTCCCTGCGCGATGGCTGGGAGCGGCCGGGGCAGGAAATTCTCCTGAACGGCGTCATCGGGCCGAGGGGCGACGGTTACAAGGCCGGACGCATGACCGCCGAGGAAGCAGAGGATTATCACGCGCTACAGATCAGCGTCTTCGCAGAAACCGAAGCGGATATGGTGAGCGCCATCACCATGAACACCGTGGAAGAAGCCATCGGCATCGCGCGTGCGGCAAAGAAGAGCGGCATGCCCTGCGTGATTTCCTTCACCGTCGAGACGGATGGACGCCTGGCAACGGGCATTTCACTGCGCGAAGCGATTGAGGAGACGGACGCTGCGACCGACGGAAGCCCGACCTACTACATGATCAACTGTGCCCATCCTTCGCATTTCGAGGATGCGCTGAGCCGCGGCGAACAGTGGGCAAAGCGGATCGGCGGGCTTCGCGCCAATGCGTCAGCCAAAAGTCATGCCGAACTGGACGAGGCGACGGAGCTCGACATCGGCGATCCCTTGGATCTGGCACAACGCTACCGAAGCCTGCGTGGCAGATACCCTTCGATGCGCGTCATCGGCGGATGCTGTGGTACTGATCATCGCCATATTCAGGCAATGTGCGACGTCTGCCTCCCGCGGGCAGCAGCGTGAGGAGCATGGAGTGGCTTCCAACTCATTCGTTGCCGCCCTCGCCCGCCTGCGCGACCGCTGGTCCGGTGGCACAGGCGGCAGGAGGACGGAACCCAACGTTTGCCTGTCACAGCTGACAGCCCGGCAACTGCTTGATGAGCACCTGCTGCGCGACATTGGCTTTCGCCAAGACCGATGGACCAGCCGGCGCAGCAAGACGTTTCTGGACGTCTGATCCGGAGACGGGCAAGGAGACCTATCTCTTCGCAAGGATGCTTGCGAAGAGGATTGGCCAGCACTGCCTCGCTAGATAACGGCGCTCATGCCGCCGTCGACGTAGATGATCTGGCCGTTTATGTAGTTAGAGGCATCGGCAGCGAGGAAGACGGCCGCACCGACAAGCTCCTCCGGTTTGCCCCAGCGACGTGATGGTGTACGCCCCTTCACCCAGCTGTCGAAGTCCGGATTGTCGATCAGCGCCTGGTTCATGTCGGTCAGCATGTAGCCGGGCCCGATTGCATTCGCCTGAACCCCGTACTCGGCCCATTCGGCGGCCATCGCCTGCGTCAGAGTCTTGATGCCACCCTTTGCCGCCGTGTATGGCGCAACGGTCGCGCGGCCGAGGCCGCTCATCAGTGAGCCAATGTTGATGACCTTGCCACGCTTGCGCGGCAGCATCCGCTTGGCCGCTTCCCTCGAAACGAGGAAGGCACTGGTCAGATTTGTGTCGATGACGCGCTGCCAGTTGGCGCTATCGAGTTCGACGATCGGCTTGCGATACTGAATGCCAGCATTGTTGACCAGGATTTCGATCTCTTTGTCTGCCGCATCGAGTTGTTCGAACGCAGAAACCACCGCCGCTTCATCGGTCACGTCGAACGCAGCAGTGGCAACATCGAAACCTTGTCCACGGAGTGCCGCTGCAGTTTCCTCCAACCGCGCCTCATTCACGCCATTAAGCACGATGGAGGCACCAGCCTCAGCAAGTCCACGCGCGATCGCGAGACCGAGACCGCGGGAGGAACCGGTTATGAGCGCGGTTCGGCCTTCGAGGCTGAAAAGGGGGTTGTTCATGAAGCTGATCTCCCGATGCAAATGATGCGATGGTTTCCTTACGTGTCAGGATCCATGCGTGTCTAGCGAACGGGAACGCTATAATGATCGGTACGAGCTTGCGACACAGATCTATACGGCTCGTGCCGGGGAGAACGGCGCTAGGAAGCCCAGCGCCGTTCGAAGAACTTATGCAGCGCTGCGGCTATACTGTTCCGTTGGAACTTCCGAGATGGTCTTCAGAACGACCGACGCGATTTGGTAAGGGCAGCCCTGGGAGTTCGGCCGGCGGTCTTCGAGGTAGCCGCGATAGCCGTTGTTGACGAAGGAGTGCGGAACGCGGATCGAGGCGCCACGGTCGGCAACTCCATAGGAGAACTTATTCCACGGCGCGGTTTCATGCTTGCCGGTCAGGCGCATGTGGTTATCGGGGCCGTAGACGTCGATGTGCTCTTTCCAGTTCTTGGCAAAGGCTGCCATCAGCGCTTCGAAATAATCCTTCCCGCCAACTTCACGCATGAACTTCGTGGAGAAGTTGCAGTGCATGCCGGACCCGTTCCAGTCGGTGTCGCCGAGCGGCTTGCAATGGAATTCGACGTCGATGCCGTACTTCTCGCAAAGGCGGAGCAGCAGGTAGCGGGCAATCCAAATCTGGTCGGCGGCCTTTTTTGAGCCCTTTCCGAACACCTGGAATTCCCATTGCCCCTTGGCCACTTCGGCATTGATACCTTCGTGGTTGATGCCGGCTTCGAGGCAAAGATCAAGGTGCTCTTCAACGATCTCGCGAGCGATCGAGCCGACGTTCTTGTAGCCGACGCCCGTGTAGTACGGGCCCTGCGGCGCCGGATACCCCTGTTCGGGGAAGCCGAGCGGGCGGCCGTTCTCGTAGAAGAAGTACTCTTGCTCGAAACCGAACCATGCGTCCTCGTCATCGACGATCGTGGCTCGGCTATTCGATGCATGTGGCGTTACGCCGTCCGGCATCATGACTTCACACATGACCAAAGCGCCATTTGTGCGAGCAGGATCAGGGTAAATGGCGACCGGCTTCAGCACGCAGTCGGAGCTATGGCCTTCGGCCTGCATGGTGGAAGACCCGTCAAAGCCCCACAGAGAAAGCTGATCAAGGGTAGGAAAGCTATCGAACTCCTTGATCTGCGTCTTGCCGCGCAGGTTCGCCACCGGCTGGTAGCCATCAAGCCAAATATATTCAAGCTTGTATTTAGTCATTGCACTCTCTCTTCACTGAAGCTGCGTGATCTGGCGCCAGCCTCAACGGCCTTACAGCCGCGGACGGGCGGTGGATAATTCTGACGATGCATATCTCGTGCCAGTTTCCCGTCGACGCATTGCAGGACCTCCTGTTTTGCGCGTGCGGCTACTGATCTCGTCGCGCACTACCATTTCCGAAGAATGAGTAGGTACTTCCCCAACTTCGACTTGAGCGGGAGTAAGCGGAACAGGTCCTCGTCCGGTCCGTTTAGGCTTGAGGTCGTGCGACTTGACCATCAATTCGCCACGCCCGCTGATCAATATCAGTGCAACTGCGCAAAAAATGCGCTAAAAGACTATGCGAATACCCTCACGAGGACATGGAAGATGACCCCAGATGTTGAGCGCGTATCGGCGAAGATCTACCAGTTCCCCCTTAAGCGAACGCGCATGCAAACGGCACCGGCAGAGACCCGTGGGGATGCGTCCTTCCCCGTAGTGGACGACTGCTGGTATCACGAAGAGGCGGTACGGCAGGAGGTAAAGCCACCTTGTCGGGATTGATCGGCAGGGGCGCAGCGACCCCACATCATGGAGCCACCTGTTAGCGGCGTTCGCCGTTTAGGTCTCACCCCTGGCCTTGAGGCCCTCCTAAGCTTCCCGCTGAACCACAACCTCAGTAAGTCTGTCATGCAGACGTTTACATCGCGCGCTTCACTGCTATCGTGCGCATCCATCGCCTAATGTCCCTCGCTCGGCATTGTATCTCGAGATAAACGGCAATCCCAAGCGGGTGGAGGAACACCAGCCTTGAATACTGTGACATCGGATCTTGAAGCCGGTAGTCGTGAACCCATCCACATCCCGGGTGCGATCCAGCCACATGGTGCGCTTTTCTCTGTCCGTCCCTCCGATCTCACTGTCCTTCAGAAGAGTGCGGATACTGACGACTTTCTCCCAGGTGCCATCACCTTGGGCTGCCAGCCGGGAGGAGCGATTAAGGATCTGTTGGAACCCATCTCAAGCTGGCATTCTAGGGGCGATGTAACCCTGCAGATCCCGCTGCCGGAACAGGACCTAACGGTAGTGGCCCATCGGTCCGGCCATTCTATCATCATCGAGCTCGAACGAGGGCACGCACGGGATCAGTCGCAGACTGATGTCCCGGCTGCGAGCATTTGTGCAACTGCTGGGGCGGAGCTCCACCGTTGAAGACTCCTTGCAAGCGACTGCCAGGTTTATTCAGGAGTTGACCGGGTTCGATCGGGTTCTGGTTTATCGCTTCGATGAGGGATGGAATGGTCAAGTAGCGGCTGAGGCCGGCAACGGAGCGCTGCCGTCTTATCTTGACCTACGTTTTCCCGCCTCAGATATTCCCGCTCAGGCACGCGCTCTTTATGCATCCAGCCCTGTGCGTTTGATCCCGGACGCGGCCTATCAACCGGTACCGATCGAGCCTGCCTTGAACCCGGAAACCCAGATGCCGCTGGACCTAAGTTTGGCGCAGCTGAGGAGCGTCTCTCCGGTCCACCTCGAGTACATGCGGAACATGGGCACGGCGGCCTCGATGTCCGTTTCGATCATGGTCGATGGGCGGCTTTGGGGTCTTGTGGCATGTCATAGTGCTAGCCCGCACCATATGGGCGTCACGACTCGTGATGCCTGCGACTTTACTGTCCAATCATTATCCATGCGCATAAGCGCCCAGCAGCGGGAGCAGGAAGCCTCAAGCCGTGTCGAATTGGGACGGATAACGTCGCGCCTCCTGACGTCGATGGCTACGGGAACGAGTTGGCCAGAGGGATTGGTCTACGTCGGCCAAGACCTTCTCGCTCAGGTCAACGCAGATGGAGCCGCGATCATCACGGAAGGCATCTATACTGCCTTAGGCAACTGCCTCGAAGAGGAAGACGTGCGCGCTGTTGTCAGTTGGCTGGAGACGGATCGAAGTGAACTTGACCATTTTGCAACGTCTAACCTCGCATCTGAAATGGTTTCCGCGACCAGTTTCGCTGGGAGAGCAAGCGGCATTGCCGCCATTCGCACTTCGGAGCTCTATCCAAGTTGGCTGATATGGTTCCGACAAGAGGTGATCCGAACGGTGAAGTGGGGCGGCAACCCCCACAAGCTCGTCACGGAGGCGGGCCGCATTCATCCGCGTAAATCCTTCGATACCTGGCGCGAGCAAGTACATCAGCATTCGATCCCTTGGACGCAAGCCGAACTTTCGGCGGCAAGGGATCTTCGCAATGCCATCGTAGGCATTGTGCTGCGTAGAGCAGAGGAGCTTGCTGAACTAACAAGCGAGCTACAACGATCGAACAAGGAACTGGAAGCGTTTTCCTACTCCGTCTCCCATGATCTGCGGGCGCCTTTTCGGCATATCGTAGGGTTTGCACAATTGCTGGGGGAGCGGGAGACTTCGCTGGACAGCAAATCCCGGCACTATCTTCAGAACATCTCGGAATCGGCCTTGGCCGCTGGCCGGCTCGTTGACGATCTCTTGAACTTCTCGCAACTCGGTCGAACTTCAATCGCGCTGAAGAAGGTCGATATGAACAAGCTCGTCGAGGAAGTCGTAAAAAGCGTCATGCTTAATCAAGCAGATCGACAGATCGAATGGCACGTTGATAAGCTTCCAGTCGCTTGGGGTGACGCTACGCTGCTGCGTCAGGTCTGGTACAACCTGGTTGAGAATGCGGTGAAATACTCCCGCGATCGGTCGCCTGCGAAAATTTCCGTGAGCGGCTCGACCAAAGAGGATTCGATCATATATTGCATCACCGACAATGGAGTTGGGTTCGACATGGCCTATGTCGGAAAGCTGTTCGGGGTTTTCCAAAGGCTTCAGCGCGCCGAAGACTTCGAAGGGACAGGTATCGGCCTTGCGCTTGTTCGGCGCATTGTCGAGCGTCACAATGGAACGATCAAGGCAAGCGGCGAAGTCGGCAAGGGTGCTACCTTCACCTTCGCACTGCCAACACCGGAAAGGAAGGGCCGCGCGCTTGCCTGAACTGCGACCGAACTGCTCGTGGAGGACAGTCCCCGCGATCTCGAACTGACGCTTGCTGCCCTCGAAAAGTGTCAACTAGCCAACGATATCGTCATCGCGCGCGACGGCGCCGAGGCGGTCGATTATCTCTTTTCTACAGGCCAATACGCCGATCGCGCAGACGGAGATCCCACCGTCGTTCTGCTTGACCTGAAGCTTCCAAAGATCGATGGGCTTGAAGTCCTGGAACGGGTGAAGCGGGACGAAAAGCTAAGGCACATCCCCATTGTAATGCTGACGTCGTCGCGCGAAGAGCAAGATCTCGTGCGCAGCTACGAACTCGGCGTCAATGCATTTGTCGTAAAGCCTGTGGAGTTCAACGAGTTCTTCAAAGCCATTCAGGATCTGGGGGTCTTCTGGGCTCTATTGAACGAACCCCCGCCTGGATACCGCCAAAATGGCGCAAACTAACCGCCAGCGCCCCCCGCGCATTCTTGTTCTTGAAGATAGCCATCTCGACGCTGAGCTGATCAGGGAGCACCTCGCAACCATGATGTCTCCGCCGGTCATTCACTACGCTACCAATCGCAGCGAATATGTCGCAGCACTTGCAGCGCCCGATTTTGACGTGATTCTTGCAGACTATTCCCCTCCGGACTTTGACGGGATGAGCGCGCTCGACATGGCGCGCGACGCGCTTCCCGAAGTGCCCTTTATCTTCGTCTCGGGCATCCTTGGCGAGGAAGTTGCAATCGAATCCTTCCGTCGGGGCGCCACGGATTATGTCCTCAAGCAGCGTTTGATCCGGTTGCCCGCAGCGGTAGACCGCGCTTTGGCGGAGGCGCGCGAGAGAATCGAACGCAGACGCGCTGAGCAACAGAAGGAATTGCTGGTACGTGAGCTCAGCCATCGGGTGAAAAACACGATGGCCATGGTGATGTCACTGGTGCGCCGAACCGTGAAAACCAGCAACGGCATAGACGACTATGTCGACAAGCTTCTTGGGCGGCTAAGGGCCATGGCAGACGCACACGCGCTTCTGTTCGAAACAAACTGGAGCGAGGCCGAGCTGCTGGAAGTGGTCCGCAGGACCATCGCTCCGCAAGACCGCAACGGAAAGCGTTTCGAGCTGAACCCGGGAGCGCTGACGATGCTCTCGCCAAAGGCTGCTCTCGCCCTCAGCATGGTTCTCAACGAGCTCGCTACCAATGCGGTAAAGCATGGCGCACTGTCCCACGAGCACGGCACGGTGCATATCTCTTGGAACCGAAGAGACGACGGCATGGTGAACCTGCTATGGCAGGAAATTGATGGACCGGCGCTCCATATTCCAGAGCATCAGGGATTTGGCACCACGCTCATTGACCGCAGCATACGCTACGAGTTGCAGGGAGAGGTAACGCTCGACTACCGCCCGACCGGCCTCGTTTGCAATATAACCTTCCCGTTGGACGCAGCCCTGCCGTACAGCCCGGGCTAGCCGCTACTGACCCAACGCTGTGGCTGCGCACTGAACTGTTGGTCGATCAGTCGCGCGAGCTTCTCCGGGCTCCAAGGCTTGGGAAGAAGGGGCAACCCTTGGAGCTTCATCTTGAGCTCTGGGAGTTCGGCATAGCCGCTGCATACGATCACTGGGATGCCTCTCGCCCTAAGGGCGTCAATGACCGGAAAAGACAGCTCTCCGTTCAGGTTCAGATCTACGATAGCACCATCGGGCGGAGACGCTTTGAGCGCCTCCAGTGCCTGGTTAATACGTCCGAACGGCCCCAGCACCCTGAACCCCTGCCCGACCAGAAAATCTTCCACGTCCATTGCGAGCAGGACGTCGTCTTCCAAAACCAGGATACTCATAATGTTCGTCGAACCATCTCGGATCACCAGTGTCAGCCCCCATACCGGTCATTGCCCGACAAGCGGACAATGAACTACTATCTTTACCCGTCCCCGTTGAGTTCAAGATCTTGGAGACCATAGAAAGGATCTTGCACCCGGTATACCGGATACAAAAGTGCCACTCCAGAGACCATTAATGCTCCACTGCGCGCTCTTGTTCCTCCAGCCACGCAGCAAGCGCCCGCACCATGGAGAGGCGTAGGCTGGCGCCCTTTGCAAGAGCACGAGCCAACGAGGCCCCTTCTTCAGGGAAACCCAGTTCAACAGCGATCTGGTTCGGTCGGATGTTCCGCTTGACCATGATGCGTTCAATAGCGTCGATTGTCGATTGGAGCAGGTATCGGCCATTGGCCACCAGCGTCCTCTCCTGCCGCTGCAGAAGCAGCACCTCATCGAGCGATAGATCCCTCAGAAACGCAGCGCGTTCCTCCTCCGTTGCCTTCGTCCACGCCTTTCGGAGTTTTGTCAGTCGAGGCAGTTCCACCGTTTCCTGTTGGCTATGATCGATGTCGGAGCGCTTCTGCTTCTTCGGCACTGCCTTTGGCCTCTTGGAACTGTCGGATCGCTCGGTCGCAGGGTTGCTAATCCTCCGCTCGCTCCGCGTCAACACGACGGGTCGATATCTCCACGGTGCAGCGAAATCCACCAGGATGCGCTTGCGCCGCCATTTCATCTATCTGCACCGACGCCTACGAGAGCGATGACGTGCGGATCAATAGTATTTGAGGTGTCGAAGTCCACGCGCGGCGCTAGTTTCAATGGCATGTTCTGTGTGAGGAGCCTCTTTTGCGTGTGAAATCAACTCTTGCCTGTCTGCTCATCCTCTGCACAGTGGCACCACCCTCTGGCCTCACGCAGGAACCGTCAGAAGAGCGCCGGCCAGAGCAGCCGGCAACCGGTATCCTTAGCCACCTGCCTCCCGATTCCGTGACGGAGCACATGCTGCAAACCAGGAACGGGCCGTTGCGGTACCAAGCGACAGCCGGAACGATGGATCTGATCGGGCAGAACGGAGAGCGGAATGCGAAGATCTTCTACACCGCCTATGTGATGAAGGATCGACAAGCGGATCGACCGGTCACATTCGCGTTCAACGGCGGCCCGGGCGCTGCTTCTGCCTATCTGCATCTGGGCCTCGTCGGACCGCTGGTCCTGCCTTTCAAGGACGAGAACGCCGACGGCACGCAACCACGGTTGAAGAACAATCCTGATAGCTGGCTCTCTTTCACAGATCTCGTGTTGATCGACCCGATTGGCACGGGATGGAGCAGAGCCGTCAGCAATGACGCAGCGGAACGCTACTTCAACGTCAGGCAAGATGCTGAAAGCATCGCCAAGACGATCGCACTCTATGTTCATAAGAACAATTTACTGACCGCGCCAAAATATTTGCTCGGCGAAAGCTATGGTGGCTACAGGGCTGCGAAAGTCGCCGTAGCGATGAAGAACAGCCAGAACATCATCCCGGCCGGCATCGTCATGATCTCCCCTCTCATTGAAGGACGTTTCTTGTTCGGGCTCGATCAGGACCCGCTTGCATCCTCCTTGCAACTCCCCTCGCTGGCCGCAGCGGAACTGGAGCGCCAGGGGAGATTCACGCCCGAAGCTTTAGATCCAATCGAGCACTTTGCGATGAATGATTACCTCACCACGCTGGCGGGTCCCGTTCTGACTGACCCGGAGGCCAGCGCCTTCTATGGACGTGTTGCAGCCATGACCGGCCTACCCCTTGCGACAGTGGAGAAGACACGCGGTTTTGTCGGGGACGTCTATGCGAAGGAAGCTGGTGGGACGGGGCGCGTCGTCAGCCCCTATGACGCCGGCTCCTCGACGGCGGATCCGTATCCGGAAAGCGCCGTCTCACGCAATGATGACCCGGTGCTTGATGGCTATACCCGCGCCTACGGCTCCGCCTTTGCAAGCTATGCCCGCGACACCTTAGGTTTCGATACGCCCATCACCTATACGCTTCTGAACGAAGAGGTGAACCGTCGCTGGGAATGGAACGGAGGCCATGGCGGTGACACCCGCGCCACCGCAAGCGCATCCAATGACCTTCGCGACCTTCTATCGGTCATCCCGTCCTTCCAGCTAATGGTGGCACATGGCTACAGCGACATTCTCACCCCCTACGGCATGAGCCAGTATGTGCTGAACCATCTACCGCCCCAACTGGCGGAAGGACGCACCAGCCTCAATGTCTACCGGGGCGGCCATATGTTCTACACGCGCGACGAGGAACGTCATCGCATCTTCGAGGACGCACGCGCATTCTATGAACGCGACGATGCAAGAGACTGACGCTTGCTACGCCGCCAGGTGCTCTTGATCAGACCCGTTCAAGGACGACCGCAATTCCTTGGCCGACTCCGATGCACATCGTCGACAATGCATAGCGCCCGCCGGTCTGCTTGAGTTCAAGGGCAGCAGTTCCTGTTATCCGGGCACCTGACATGCCAAGCGGATGGCCGAGTGCGATGCCGCCGCCATTGCGGTTCACACGGGGATCGTCATCGGCCATGCCGAGTTCCCGAAGCGTGGCGATCGCTTGGGATGCGAAAGCTTCGTTCAACTCAATCACATCCATCTGATCATGCGTCAGTCCAAGGCGGTCAAGCAGCTTCTTTGAAGCCGGTGCCGGACCTATTCCCATGATGCGCGGCGGCACGCCGGCAGTGGCTCCGCCTACCACACGCGCAACGGGCTCCAACCCATATCGGCTGATGGCTTGTTCCGACGCAACGAGTAGCGCAGCAGCACCGTCGTTGACGCCCGATGCATTGCCGGCAGTCACCGTCGCACCGTCAGTTTTGTTGACCGGCTTCAGCTTGGCAAGCGCTTCCATGGACGTGACTCGAGGGTGTTCGTCCCGATCGACACTGATGGGATCACCCTTTCGCTGCGGCACGCTCACCGGAGTGATCTCCCTGGCAAGCCGCCCGTTCTCCTGCGCCCGCGCAGCCTTCTCCTGGCTACGAACGGCAAAGGCGTCTTGATCTTCGCGCGAAATCTTAAAGTCGATCGCGACATTGTCTCCCGTCTCCGGCATCGAGTCTACGCCATACTGCTTCTTCATCAGTGGGTTGACGAAGCGCCAGCCAATGGTGGTGTCATAGATCTCCGCCTTGCGGGAGAAGGCCGTCTCCGCCTTCGGCATCACGAAGGGCGCGCGGCTCATGCTTTCGACGCCGCCTGCGATCATCAAGTCGGCCTCACCCGCCTTGATGGCGCGGGCTGCCGTCATCACCGCATCCATTCCTGATCCGCAGAGGCGGTTGATGGTGGTGCCCGTCACAGCCATTGGCAATCCTGCGAGGAGGGAGGACATGCGAGCTACGTTGCGGTTGTCTTCGCCAGCCTGGTTGGCACAGCCAAAGACGACATCTTCGACAGCCTCCCAATCAATCGACCTATTTCGCTCAATAAGCGCCGTCAGCGGCACCGCACCAAGATCATCAGGTCGCACCGCGGAGAGGGATCCGCCGAAACGGCCGATAGGCGTGCGAATATAGTCGCAGATATAGGCTTCGGTCATTTTCAATCCTCAGAGTTCCGGCACGACCAGATCGGCGACGGCGCCATCCGTGTGCAGCGGTGCGCCCGTCATCGCCTGCAGTTCGTCCATGGTCATCGCCGCGAGCTTCTCGCGTACGACGAACTTGCCGGCCTTGATATCAATCACGGCATGGCTCGTGTAGACGCGGGTGATGCAGGCAACCCCGGTCAGCGGGAATGTGCACCTCTCGACCAGCTTCGGCTTTCCATCCTTGGTGACGTGCTCGGTGATGACGAAGACTTGCTTCGCACCATGCACGAGATCCATGGCCCCGCCGACGGCTGGAACACCCTTTGAGCCGACGCGCCAGTTGGCGAGATCGCCGTTCTGAGCAACCTGGTATGCGCCCAGGATCGCAACATCCAGATGACCGCCCCGCACCATGGCGAAGCTGTCGGCATGATGGAAGAAGGCAGCACCGCGCTTCAGCGTCACTGCCTTCTTGCCGGCATTGATCAGATCCCAGTCCTCTTCGCCCTCAGGCGGCGCTTCGCCGAAGTTGAGAATGCCGTTCTCGGTGTGGAAAATCGCTTGTCGTCCGGCAGGCTGGAAGCGGGCGACCATCTCGGGAAAACCGATCCCGAGGTTCACGTAGGCGCCATCCATGATGTCCTGCGCCGCGCGCCAGGCGATCTGGGCGTTGGACAGCTTGATATCGTTAAGGACATTGATCGTGGGAGCATCGGTCATGCGTAGGCCACTCCGGCTCGGATGAGCTCTTCTTCCTGTTGCGGGTTGGCGACCTCGACGACCGCATCCACGAAGATCCCGGGCGTCACCACATGCTCCGGATCGATCTCACCGGCAGCGGCGACTTTTGAAACTTGAGCGATCGTCTTGGCGGCAGCCATGCACATCAGCGGATTAAAGTTGCGGCCGGCCTTGTTGTAGGTAAGGTTGCCGTAGGTATCGCCCAGTTGCGCCTTGACGATAGCGAAGTCGGCCTTAAGCCATCGCTCCTGAACATAGGGGCGCCCATCGAATTCCGCGATCACCTTGCCTTCTGCAAGCTCGGTCCCATAACCGGTCGGGGTATAAAAGGCCGGAATGCCCGCGCCACCGGCACGGATCCGCTCTGCGAGTGTGCCCTGCGGCACAAGTTCCAGCTCGATCTCTCCGGCCAGATATCTGTCAGTGAAGGCACGCGGATCAGAAGAACGCGGGAAGGAGCAGATCATCTTCCTCACCATTCCAGCGTCGATCATCGCTGCAATGCCGATCCGCCCATTGCCCGCATTGTTGTTGATCACCGTGAGGTTCTTCGGACCCTGGTCGATCAAGGCGTGGATGAGCTCGATCGGCGCGCCGGAGCCGCCGAAGCCGCCGATCATGACGGTTGCCCCGTCTGTGATCTGGGAGACGGCTTCTGCCGTGCTCCACACTGTCTTATCCATCTGCTACTCTCCCAATGCGCTTTGCCGAGAATGCACCCTAGTGGAGACCGCCGACGCCAAGCAGGCGATCAACAGTGTCATGGTCGTTTGCCAGGGCCGTCGGCGTGCCCGACCAGGCGATCCGGCCTCGCTCCATAACAATCACATGGTCGGCAAAGTCGAGCGCGCTCTGAATGCGCTGCTCGACGAGCAGGATCGTCATGTTGCCTGATTGTGCGAGCCGCGAGAAGGCGCCCATCAGCTCCTCACAGATCACCGGCGCCAGCCCCTCCAGCGGTTCGTCGAGAAGAAGCACGCTCGGCTGCCCTAGAATGCTGCGTGCGGTCGAAAGCATCTGCTGCTCGCCACCCGACAGCTGGCTGCCGAGGTTGCGGCGACGCTCCTTCAGCCGCGGAAACATTTCATAGGCTTCGTCGACGTCAGTCTTCGGCCGACCCTTCAATCCGACGAAGAGATTTTCCTCAACCGTCAGCGTCGGAAACACGTCCCGGGTCTGCGGAACATAGCCGAGGCCGAGGAGAGCGCGTGCCGCACTCGGCTCACGCGCGATGTCGCGTCCGCCAATCCGGATCGCGCCGCCATAGCGTTTGGTCTGTCCCGCGAGCGTTGCAAAAAGGCTTGTCTTGCCCATGCCGTTGCGGCCAAGAACGGCAAGACGCAACCCGGCAGCAACGGAGAAGGAGACGCCTTCTATGACGCGCGTCGGGCCATAGCCGGCCGACAGGTCTTCGATATCAAGCGGCGCTGCCGACATTCGCATAGCTCCCGAGATAAGCTTCCCGCACGCGGGCATCCTGTGTGACGTCCTGAGGCGATCCGTCGAATATCACGGTTCCGGCTGCCAGCACGATGACGCGCTTGGCAAAGCGAAACACCAGGTCCATGTCGTGCTCGATCATCAGCACTGCGAGCTCCGGCGGCAGCTTGTCCAGCGCCTGTTCAATACGTGCCGTTTCGCTTTGCGGCACCCCGGCAGCTGGCTCGTCGAGCAGCAGCACCTTTGGCCGCAACGCCAGCGCGAGCGCGATTTCCAGCAGCCGCTGCTGCCCATAGGCAATCTCGCGCACCTTCAGATGCGACAGCTCGAGCAAGCCGAGCAGGTGGAGGATATCCCGCACCTCGTCCATCACCTGCGGCATAGCCTGGTAGCGCCCGACCATGCGCCCAGACTTGCCTTCCCGCTGAAGGACCGCGAGCGCCACATGCTCCTCCGGCGTCATCTCGTAGAACAGGCGCGTTACCTGGAAGGATCGCACCAGCCCGAGGCGTACACGCTCCATGGCATTGCGCCGCGTCACCTCCTGGCCTGCAAGGCGGACGGTTCCGGAACTGGGAAGAAGGTTCCCCGTAACGAGATTGACGAAAGTCGTCTTGCCGGCGCCGTTCGGGCCAATGAGCGCCAGGCGGTCGCCCGCCGCAAGAGAGAGCGAAACGTTGTTGGTGACTGCGAGGCCTCCGAAGCTCTTGTTGAGGTTTTGGACTTCAAACAGGGGACTCATGCGCGCCCTCCCTTCACTCTTTGGACGAGGGCGGCAGCGGTCCCATAGAGACCTCTCGGCGCGAAGAGCACGACCGCAATCAGCAGAGCGCCGACCATCGTGAGCCAGTGGAAGGGATTGGCTGCGGAAACGACATCTTCAAACCACATGAAGGCAACGGTCCCGACCAGCGCGCCGTAGAGGCTGCCCGTTCCGCCGAGCACCAGCATCACGAGCGACTCCGCCGAGAGCGTGAACGACAGGCTGTCCAGCCCGACCACCTGGGTGGAGATGGCGGTGAGCGCACCGCCGATCCCCGCCACGACGCCGGAGATCACATACATCCGCAGCAGCACCGATTGGACCGAAGCGCCCATGGCCGAAATGCGCAGCGGATCCTCCCGCACGCCACGGGCCAGCATGCCGAAGGGCGAGCGCACGAGGAGCTGCAGGAGGACGAAGACGATCAGCAGGAGAGCCAGCCCGTAAATATAGGCCGTGCGCCCCCAGAGGTCGAACTCGAACAAGCCAAGCAAGGCCGTCGGCGCGATGCCGGAGAGGCCATCGCTGCCGCCGGTCCAGGAGGATGCCTTGTTGGCGGCTTCGTGGAAGAGGTGGATCACCGCGATGGAAAGCACCAGTTGCGGCAGGCCATGCGCGCGCAGGATGATCAGGCCCGAGATCAATCCGGCGACGGCACCCGCCAATGCGCCTATGAGAGTCATCAGCAGCGGATCAGAAGCTCCGTAATGCGCCGAAGCAATCCCCGCCGCGTAAGCACCGGCTCCGAACAGGGCTGCGTGACCGAGCGTTGCGACGCCGCAATAGCCTGTCACAAGGTCGATCGACAGCACCAGCAGGGCAATCGCGATGATGCGCGTCAAAAGCGCCAGGTTGTTTGGGAACAGATAGTAGCCGATGATCCCGATCACGATGATGGTGGCGATGCCGGCCAGGCTGCCGACGATATTTCGGCTGGCCGGTGCGCCGGCCGCAAGTGTTTGATTCATGCTGGCCGCCATTATTTAAACCGCCCTGCAAGGCCGCGCGGGAAGAGGATGACGATGATGATCACCGCAAGGTAGAAGAAGAACTCACCATACTCAGGAGCGAGGTAGCGGCCGGTTGTGTCGATTGCGCCGAGCAGAAGACAGGCGAGCAGCGCGCCGGGGATAGAGCCTGCTCCGCCCACCGAGACGACGACGAGGAAGGTGACCATGTAGCGAAGCGCGTAATAGGGCTCGACCGGAAGAAGCTCGGCTCCGACAACGCCGCCAAGGGCAGCAAGACCGATCGCCACCGCGAAACTCACCGCGTAAACGAACTCGGTTCGCACGCCGAGCGCCGCCGCCATGGCCGCATTGTCGACTGCAGCACGCAGCTTGATCCCGAACGCCGTCTTCTCGATCAGGAACCACAGCGCTGCCGCAACCAGCAAGCCGCAGATGATGGCAAAGATCCGATGCGTTGCGATTGACCGGAAGCCGAGATCCGCCGAACCGCGCAGAGTGTCCGGCAGCGGGATCGTCTTCAGCGTCGGCCCGAAGACGAAGTTGGCGATGCCGATGATGCAGAAGGTGATGCCGATCGTCATCAGCACCTGCGTGAGCTCTGGCGCACCGTATATACGCCTGTAGAGCAGCCGCTCGATTGGGATGGCAATCAGCACCGTGCCCGCCACCGCAAGCAGCACCGCCGCCGCATATCCGAGCCCGAGGTCGCGCGCGGCATAGGACGCGATATAGCCGCCGATCATGGCAAATGCGCCATGAGCCAGGTTGACGACGCGCATCAATCCCATCGTGACGGAAAGGCCGATCGAAATCACGAACAGAACCATTCCGTAAGCCAGCGCGTCGACGGCTATGCTGAACACGGTCTGCATCGGCGCCACTCTCTCCCATTCTTGCGATCAGGCACGCAACCGCTCAAGGTTCCGCGCCTGATCCACTGTATAGCTAATGTTACTTCGCAGCTTCGAGACCCGGATCGCCCTGCTTCTCGAACGTCTGGATCTCCTTGTTGAAATAGGATCCGTCATCAGCCTTTGTCACTTCGCGCAGATAGATGTTCTGCATGATGTGGCGGCTTTCCGGATCGATGGTCACCGGTCCGCGCGGGCTCGTCCAGGACAATCCCTTTACGGCCTCGACCGCCTTTTCCGCATCCTGTTCGCCACCCGTGGCTTCGATCATCTTTGCGATCACATGCATGCCATCAAATGCGCCCACGGCCGGAAAGGAGAGCTCGGCCGGATTGCCAATGGCCTTCTGTGCCGCAGCTACGAACTCCTTGTTCTCCGGAGAGTCATGCGAGACTGCGTAGTGGAATGTCGTCTGCATGCCGAGCGCCTGGTCGCCAAGAGCCGGAAGGTCAGATTCCTGGGTGAGGTCGCCTGGTGCGAAGAGCTTGATGCCGGCATCCTTCAGACCGTTCTGGTTGAATGCCTTGACGAAGCCAAGCGTAGTCGGACCCGACGGCAAGAATGCAAAAACGGCTTCCGCACCGGAATCCTTCACGCGCTGCATGATCGGCGAGAAGTCGTTGGTCGACAGCGGCATGCGGATCGCCTCGACCACCTCGCCGCCTTCCTTCTCGAAGGCCGTTTTGAAGGCGTTTTCGGCGTCAACACCCGGACCATAGTCGCTGACGATGGAGATGACCTTGTTGACGCCTGCATCCTTGGCAACCTTGGCGATCGGCGTCGATGTCTGCCAGGTCGTGAACGAGGTGCGCACCACATAAGGGCTCTTCGTGACGATGGCCGAGGTCGCGGCATTCATCACCACCATCGGCACATTGCCCTGTTCGAGAATGGGGGTCGCTGCCATCGCGTCCGGCGTGAAGTAGAAGCCGGCGAGATACTGGACCCCTTCCTTGACGACCAGTTCCTGCGCCAGCGCCTTCGACTGCGCCGGATCCGGCTGCGGCACGTCGCGATAGATGACCTCGATCGTATCGTCGCCGACGGTGTTACCGTGGAGCGCAAAATAGGCGTCGATGCCCGCCTTGAAGTTCTTGCCCTGCAGGGCAAACGGGCCGGAAAACGGTCCGATGACGCCGACCTTGATTGTGTCGGCATAAGCGGCGCTCGACAGAACGACGGCCGCAATGGTTGCAGTGATGAGCTTCTTCATGTTTCCTCCCTGTGCCGACCGTCCGTGTGCGGACGTCCTCTTATCAGCTTTCTGGTGCTTCAACCTTGCCACACGAAGTGGTAATGTAAAATGAAATACTGGCCAACATCCATATCCTGTAAGTTATGAATGTTGAGAGCCGAGCGAACGGATATCGGTCAGAAGCTCCGTTGCGATCCGCAACGCCGCACCCGCTGCCATCACCATCTGCGGCAGAATGAGCCACTCCAGCGTCCATGCGGCACCGGAGCGTTCCTGTTCGTGAACCAGCGAATGATGCAGACCGGATACCTGCGTGGCATTGAAGCGCGCGAGTGATACCAGCACCTCCGCCCCGACCGGGTTCTGCTTATGCGCCATCGCAGACGATCCGCCTCCGCCGGAAAGTTCAATCTCCCCACCGGACTGCGCCAGCAGGGCAATATCCTGCCCGAGCTTTCCCAGGCTCCCCGTGATCAGCGACAGCAGGCCCGCGAACTCTGCAACGCGATCCCGCTGGCTTTGCCACTGCGGCTCATCAACAAGGCCAAGTTCGCTGGCGATCGCAAGGCGGATGACCGCCCCCTTCTCCCCAAGTTTGTCCAAGTTCCCCACAGCGCCACCCAACTGAACCGGAAAGCCTTCGGCGGCAAACTGCTCCACCCGCTGGCGATGGCGCAGCAGCGGCTCCCGCCATGCGCGAAGCCGATCCTCGACGGTGATCGGCAGCGCAGCTTGCATGCGCGTGCGACCCATCATCCCGTGCGATCCGAATTGATCCTGAAGCCTCTGCAAGCCTTCGGCGAGATCCGAAAGGCGCCCCAGAAACATGCGGCAGACCTGCTGCAGCCGCAGCATCAGCCCCGTGTCGATCACGTCCTGGCTGGTGGCACCGAAATGAACATACCTCTCGTACTCCGTGCCGACCGCCAACCGCAGCTGCCTGACGAGCTCCGGCACGACCACGCCATCCTTGGCCGTCCCTGCGCACAATGCGGACATGTCCGGGACGAAGGTGGTGCACACCTCCCCGATCCGCTCGGCGGCGGCAACGGGAATAAGACCGGCCGCCGCCTCTGCATTGGCGAGCGCTCGCTCAAAGGCGAGCATGGCGGCAATGTCTGCCTCCACGGAAAAGAAGCCGGCCGTCTCGTCGTCCCCCAGGAGCGCCGAAAGAAACGGATGAGTGAAGGCAGAAGAACTCATGATGGTCCGATCAGATGTCGAAGAAGATCGTTTCCTTATCACCCTGCAGATGGATGTCGAACCTAACTTCGTTCCCCTCGCGCTTGCCGATCAGCGTCGGAACCCGGACTCGGTGCTCGATGCGCGCCAGGATCGGATCCTCCGCATTCGCCTGCTCCTCGTCGGAGAAGTACATGCGCGTGTTGAGCCCCAGGTTGATGCCACGCGCGACAATCCAGAACGTGACATGCGGCGCCATCAGTCGCCCATCACGAAACGGTAGGCGGCCAGGTTTGATGGTCTCAAAGACAAATTCGCCCGTGTCCATGTCACCCGGGCAGCGAGCCCACCCAAAGAAGTTCGGATCCGCCTTTCCCCGCGTCTCCGACGGGCTGTTGTAAAGCCCATCTGCATCCGCCTGCCAGATTTCCACCAGCGCATCTTTGAGCGGGGTGCCGGCGCCATCGATCACCTGTCCGCGGATGGTGATCCGCTCACCTCGCGTCTGATCGTTCACGAGGGAACCCGAGCCGAGATCCTTGTCGTAGACGCCGTGGATGCCGGTGAAGTTCGGCGTGCAGCCGATGTGCACATAGGGACCCGCGGTCTGGGAGGCGGATTCCTTCAGATAACCGAGTGGCTGAGCCATGTCAGTTTCCCTCCTTGCGGTTCTCAAACAGTGTCGAGCGACGCCCGCGCAGCACGATGTCGAACTTGTAGGCCCGCATGTCGTGCGGGATCGTGTTGTTCATGTCGAGCGGTGCAATGAGGCGCTTGATGGCTTCTTCGTCCGGAATCGTCTTCACGATCGGGCAGATCCAGATCAACGGATCGCCCTCGAAATACATCTGCGTGACGAGACGCTGAGCAAATCCGTGGCCGAAAACCGAAAAGTGGATATGAGCGGGCCGCCAATCATTAACGCCATTGGGCCAGGGATAAGGGCCAGGCTTGATCGTCTTGAACCAGTAGTAGCCGTCCTCGTCGGTGACCGTCCGACCGAATCCGCCGAAGTTCGGATCGAGCGGCGCAAGGTAAGTTTCCTTCTTGTGCCGATAGCGCCCGCCGGCATTGGCCTGCCAGAACTCCACCAAGGCACCGGCGACACCGATACCGCGCTCGTCCAGGACGCGGCCATGGACCAGAATGCGCTGGCCGATAGGCCCCTCGCCCGGCTTCGCATAATTAACGATGAGATCGTTATCGGATTCGTTGAGGATGTTGTGGCCGAAGACAGGGCCTGTGATTTCGCTCTTCGTCCCCTCGAGCGAGATCAGGGCGCGCTGCGGCGAGCGAAGGACCGTGGTCTTATACCAAGGCGTGTACGCAGGCGGGTGCATGTCCCGGTCGCGTGCGAAGAAGGGTGTGGTCTCAGGCGGTGCGTTTCTCATCAGCGTCTCCCCCGGTGTCTGTCCCGGCCTCCATTTCCGAATAGACCGACTTGGCGATCTTGAAGGCATGATTGGCGGCCGGCACGCCAGCATAGACTGCCACATGCATCAGCGCCTCACAGATATCAGTCTTTGTCGCGCCGGTCCGGGCCGTTGCACGAACATGCATTGCGACCTCGTCATAGTGGCCTCCAGCTGCCAGCAATGCGATCGTTACGATTGACCGTTCCCGCTTTGAGAGCCCGGGACGCGACCAGAGGGAGCCCCAAGCGCCCTCGGTGATGAACGTCTGGAACGGCTTGTCGAACTCCGTCTCGTTTGCCAGAGCGCGATCCACATGCGCCTCGCCAAGGACCTCACGTCGCGTTGTGAGGCCCTGACGATATCGGTCGGTTTCACCTGTCTTGTCCGTCATCATCTCAGTCCTTGACGTCGTTGATTATGAAGCTTCTCACGGCGGCCGCGAACGCCGCCGGTGTTTCGGCGCAAGGAATATGCGCTGCACCCTCGATCACTTCATATTGAGCGCCGGGGATGAGGTTCGCCAGAGACCGCACGAGATCCGGAGGCGTCGAGCCGTCCTGATCACCGACCACGCAAAGAACCGGCACGCGGATCGTCCGAGCCTCCTCGGTGAAATCTGCGTCGCGGATCGCAGCGCAGGTCCCGGTGTAACCTTGGGTCGGTTGGCGAAGCAGCATGTTGCAATAGGCGCTGTAGGCTGCATTGTCCGGCCGACGGAACGGCTCCGTAAACCAGCGGACCATAATGTCGTCGAGGATGGACGCGATGCCACCGTCTTCGATCGCGGCGATCCGCTTGTTCCACATCTCAGGCGTGCCGATCTTATGTGCCGTATCGGCAAGCACCATCGCCTTCACCAAGTCCGGGCGCTGTGCATAAAGTCCCTGCGCAACCAAGCCACCGACGGAGAGACCGCACAATACGACGTCGGAGTACTCCAGATGGTCGAGCAGCCCGACAAGGTCGGCAACATGATCTCCTATGCCGTAGGGCGGACTGGCGAGGTCGGAAAGCCCGTGGCCACGTTTGTCGTAGGTCACCACAGTAAAATCTTCGGCCAGCTTCGGCACCACCAGATGCCAAATCCGGCTGTCTGTCCCGAGCGAATTGATCAGCACGAGCACTGGGTTATCGGGATCGGTCGCCGTCACTTGATAGGCAATCGTGACGGCGTTGATGCGTACAAACTGCATGTCTCATCTCCTCCCCAAAAGACATTGCCGCACGGAACTGGTTAGGTAAAATGACTTTGAAGCCGTTTTCCTTAACTCATGGGTTATGACTGTTGATCGACTCCCGCGTCAAATTTCGTCATCTGCATACATTTCTAGAAGTTGCGCGCCAGAAGAGCGTCGTCAAGGCGGCGGAACTGCTGCATGTCAGCCAGCCGGCGGTGACGAAGACGATCCGCGAACTTGAAGAGGCACTCGGCGTACCCGTCTTCGAGCGGGAAGGCCGCGGTATCCGCATCACGCGCTACGGCGAGGTCTTTCTTCGGCACGCAGGCGCAGCCATAACCGCCTTGAGGCAAGGGCTGGATTCGGTTTCACAGGAACTGTCCGATGCCGCTCCGCCCGTCCGCGTTGGCGCTCTGCCGACAGTCTCAACGCGGATCATGCCGCGCGCGATGACACTCTTCCTTCAGGAAAAGACGGGCAGCCGCATCAAGATCGTCACCGGCGAGAATGCAGTTCTGCTGGAGCAGTTGCGGGTCGGGGACCTGGATCTGGTCGTTGGACGGCTTGCGGCACCGGAGAAGATGACGGGTTTCTCTTTTGAGCACCTCTATTCCGAACAAGTCGTCTTCACCGTACGTCCCGGCCATCCGCTGCTCGCAAGGGGCGGATCAGTCTTCGAGACGCTGGAGCAATACCCGGTGCTGATGCCGACCCGGGGCTCGGTGATCCGGCCCTATGTCGAGCAGTTGCTGATCGCTAACGGCATCGGTCGGCTGCCGCTGCAAGTGGAGACAGTATCGCACGCCTTCGGACGCGCCTTCACCCGTTCGAGCGATGCGGTCTGGATCATTTCGCAAGGGGTCATCTCGGACGACTTGGCAGAAGAGCTACTCTGCGCCTTACCCGTCGACACGAGCGAAACTAAAGGTCCGGTGGGGCTTACGCTCAAGGCAGACATACCGACCTCGGCACCTCAGGCCATCTTGATGCAGACCATCCGCCAAGCGGCCGAAGAGATCGTGCCGCGCAGCTGACACACGAGCTTTAGGCGCTTTGCTGGTGTTTCAGCAGCGCATCGCGGCGAAGCAGCATGCCGTAGAGGTCCCGGGGCTCGTCGGGGTCTGCAAGAAGATCGAGCTCCGTAAAATGCCGGGTCCCCGCCAGCTTGTCGCGAACATAGCGCAAGGCGGAGAAGTCTTCGGTCGCGAAACCCACGCTGTCGAAGAGCGTGATGTGCCCCTCAGATCGACGGCCCTCAGTCTCGCCATATATCACCCGCCAAAGCTCCGTTACCGGATGATCGACAGCCAGCTGCTGTATCTCGCCCTCAATCCTGGTTTGCGGTGGGTATTCAACGAAGATATCGGATCGCAGAAGGATGTCTCGATGCAGCTCGGTCTTTCCCAGGCAGTCGCCACCGACGGCGTTGATGTGGATGCCTGGCCCGACCATGTTGTCGGTGAGGATGGTGGCATTTTGCTTGTCGGCCGTCGCGGTGGTGATGATGTCGGCGCCTTCCACAGCCTCCTCTGGCGTGCCGCAAGCGATGATGTTGAAGCCGAGCCCGGAGAGGTTGCGCCTGCAACGCTCTGTCGCCGACGGGTCCAGATCGTAAAGCCGGAGCGTGTCGATGCCGAGCAGGGCTTTGAAGGCACGCGCCTGGAATTCGCTCTGGGCACCATTGCCGATCAGCGCCATGGTCGTGGAATCGGTGCGCGCGAGATAACGAGCAGCCACTGCGGAGGTCGCGGCGGTCCTAAGTGCCGTCAGGATTGTCATCTCCGAAAGAAGCAGCGGGTAGCCGCTCTCCACTTCGGCAAGAACGCCGAAAGCGGTCACCGTTTGGCGACCGCTTCGAGTGTTCTTCGGATGCCCATTCACGTACTTGAAGCCGTAGAGGCGGCCGTCGCTCGTCGGCATGAGTTCGATCACACCTTCCGCCGAGTGAGAGGCAACGCGTGGCGTCTTGTCGAAGTTCTCCCAGCGCCGGAAGTCTTCCTCGATGTACCGGGCAAGCTCCGCGAGAAAATGATCGATGCCGATCTCCAGTACCAGATCCATCATGTTCTCGACGCTGACGAAGGGCACCAGGTTCAGGTTTTCGGTCGCCATCAGAAGCTCCTCGTCGGTCGATCGAGGACCTTTCGACCCATCAGGCTGGCTGTCAGGTCGACGAGCAGCGTCGCGGTCCGTCCCCTTTCGTCGAGAAACGGGTTGAGTTCCACAAGATCAAGGCTGGAAACGAGGCCGCTATCGTGCAGCATTTCCATCACCAGATGCGCCTCGCGGAAGGTCGCCCCGCCAGGAACGGTGGTGCCGACGGCCGGCGCGACGGCAGGATCAAGAAAATCGACGTCGAGGCTGACATGCAGCAGTCCATTGGCCTGTTCAACGCGCTTGAGGAAGCCACGCAACAAAGCCGCTACGCCGTGTTCGTCGATGGCTCGCATATCGTGAACCGTGATACCGTTCCTGGCGACTGCAGAGCGCTCTGCCGGATCCACGCTGCGGATGCCGATCATGCAGACATTACCTGGATCAACGCGGTTGGACACAGGCGGGAACAAGCCTTCAAAGCCGGGCTGACCCGTGAAGTAGGCGACCGGTACCCCATGCAGGTTGCCGCTTTCGGTCGTGTCCAGCGTGTGAAGATCGGTGTGGGCGTCGAGCCAGAGCACGAAAAGGGGCCGGCCCATTTTTGCCGCCCGCCGGGCAAGCCCCGCGACCGTTCCCGCTGAAAGGGCGTGATCACCGCCAAGAAAGATTGGCGCGCCATCGACGCTTTCCTTGTAGGCGACCTGCGTCAGCAGTTCTGTCCAGGCAATGATCTCCCCAAGATGGTGGATTGCTTGATTGGAATGCTCAGCCTCTTTGGCATTGGGCGGCTGAATATTGCCAAGATCGCTGACCTGATGGCCGAGCTCGCGAAGGGCATGGGCGAGACCGGCCACCCTTAGCGCGCTTGGCCCCATCTCGCATCCAAGGCGAGAAGCGCCTTCCTGCAACGGAACACCAATTAACTTGCAATGCATCCTGTTCTCCTTCACGACGAGGACATCACAAGCACGCGGCAGATTGAACAGGATGATTTGCCATATATCGAGGGAAATCTTGCCAAAATGGTAGGGAGGCGGCTTCAATTTGAGATGGACGAGCTTGATGAAAAGCTGATTGCGCTTCTCCGGCACGACGCCCGGCGAAGCATCTCCGACTTGGCAATTGAGACCGGCACGTCGCGTGCAACGATACGCAGCCGCATCGGCAGGCTGGAGAAGAATGGCAGCATCATTGGTTACACTGTCATCCTGCGGTCGGACGCAGTGGAAGCGCCCGTTCGTGGTATAATGATGATCGAAATCGAAGGGCGTGTGACCGATCGCGTTATCGCGTCACTGGGAGCATTCCCTGACATCTCGTCCATCCACACCACCAATGGCAGGTGGGACTTGATCGTGGAATTGAGTGCCCCGACGTTAACCAGCTTCGACGCGATACTACGGCGCATACGGCTGATCCCCGGGATCACAGCCAGCGAAACGAGCCTCCTGCTCGCAACGCCACGGAGCACCAAGGCCCGCTTGGCCTAGTTGCAAGTTTCCGGGAATGCCCGATGGAGATCTTCTGTGGTCCGGCAGACGACCTCGTCGGCGTGAAGCGTAACCGCTACGTTGTCGGCCACGTTCAACGTCTCTTCGAAATGAACTGGAACAGCTGAACCGTTCTTTCGAAAGAGGGTCGCTTCATGTCGAAACCCATGTTTCAGGAGCCAGTCGCGTGGAGCAGTCAGACTGAGCGAGACGCGAATGGCTCCGTCATCACCTTTGACCGCTTTGATCTTGTACGAGGCAGGTGCGCGTTCGTTCCCTATGGCGATTTCGCCAGGGTAGCTGGCTTGCGTGAGATGTTCGCTCATGCTCTCGTGCTCCTCTCCGTAGAATGTCGCAAGACAAACCCCTCGACGGAGGAGTTGGTTCCGGCAAGGGCGAGTGCGCTTCGTGTCAGGAACCCGTCCTTCACCAGACGTAAGGAGTAGAACGAATGCACGACCGGGAGGTACTGGCTGATCTTTTTCGAGCCGCCGTCGCTGCAGCTGATCCGCTGGAGGGGATCCGCAGGCATTTGCCGCAGGCTCCCGAAAAAGGCCGCACGGTTGTTATCGGCGCCGGAAAGGGAGCTGCGCAGATGGCTGCTGCTCTCGAAAGCTTGTGGCCTCGACCGCTTTCCGGGACGGTTGTCACCCGTTATGGCTATGGCTGCCAAACCCGAAACATTCGGATAATCGAGGCCGCTCATCCGGTTCCCGACGAAGCAGGGATTGCAGGGGCCGCCGAGCTACTCCGTGAGGTTCGGGAGCTTAATGCAGATGATCTGGTGATCGCACTGATTTGTGGGGGCGCATCGGCTCTATTGCCTGCTCCGCCGGCAGGGTTCGAACTCACTGACGAGGTGGCACTGAACGAAAGCTTGCTTGCCTCCGGTGCTCCGATCGGAGTGATGAACACGATCCGCAAGCACTTCTCAACCGTGAAGGGCGGCCGCCTTGCCGCCGCCACCCGCGCCCGTGTCGTAACGCTCATCGTCTCGGACATCCCAGGTGACAATCCTGCCCTTGTCGGCTCTGGCCCTACCGTCCCGGATCCCTCCACACGAGAGCATGCCCTGAACCTGGTGACGCAATACCGAGTCCAACTGCCGGAGGCGGTTCTGAGGCATTTGCACTCCTCCTCAGCGGATGCTCCACATTCAGACGACCCCGCGTTCGACCGCAACAAACACCATGTCATTGCCTCAGCAGGCCTATCCTTGGAGGCCGCGGCAAGTCTGGCCGGAAAGCATGGTCTCCAGGCTCATATCCTGTCGGACTCAGTCGAGGGCGAGGCGCGTGACGTCGCCCTTGTACATGCGGCGGTCGCCCGAGAGGTTGCGTCTCGCGGGCGACCGTTCCAAGCTCCTGCCGTGCTGCTTTCAGGTGGAGAGACAACCGTCACCCTGGACAAGCAGAGCGGCAGAGGCGGACGCAACGCGGAATTCGCTTTGGCGCTGGCGCTTGCCGTCGATGGTTACGAGGTGATGGCACTTGCTGCGGATACCGACGGCATTGACGGCACTGGAGACAATGCCGGCGCCTTTTGCGACGGCACAACCATCAGACGCCTGAGGGCGTCAGGCATCGACGGACGGACCCTCCTGTCCCGCCACGACAGCTACTCCGGGTTCGAAGCAATCGGCGACCTCTTCTTCACTGGCCCTACGGGTACCAATGTGAACGATTTCCGCGCTATCATCATTCGATGAGGCCGATCCATTCAGCCTCTGGCGCTCCGCGCGGCGAAAGGCGCCTGGGGTCCACCCAGTCCTCTTTCGGAAACACCGCGTGAAGTAACCTGCGTCCGCAAAGCCGAGATCGCCCGAAATTTGCTGGATGGTAGCAGGTGTAAACACCAAAGCCCGGCGCGCCTCATCCATCACCCGCGACATGATCAGGTCATGAACGGTTGATCCTGTCACCTCCCGTGCGACGCGATTGAGGTGCGTGGCTGACATATTAAGCCTGCGGGCATATTCCGCCACGGGGAGGCGGGTACGAAAGCTCCTCACGATCATTTCGGTGAGAGCCTGTACCTTCGCTTGACGAGGGTCTTCCAGCATCCGGTCTCGCGGCGCGGCAAGTCGACCAAGAAGCATAAGCGATGTGGCGAGATGGAGCTGGATCAGATCATCTCCATCCAGTCTGCGCGCTTCGAATTCTTCTGCAATTCGGTTGATCGTGGCTTCCAGATAGGCCCCGTCACCATGGGCACGAAGGCTGACCAACTGCGGATCCTTTAAGCTCGTGGCGACGCGCAGATGATCATCCGCGGCGATGCGTGGATGATCAGCCACAGCAGTGATGACTATACCTTTCACATCATGGGAAAAGCGATAGCCATGACTGACCCGGGGAGGCATCAACATAATGCAGGGTGGCGTCAAAGGCACCCTTCCGCTCTCGAGCAAAGCATCACCGACGCCATCGCAAATGTACAAGAGTTGGATGAAGTTCTCGTGGCGATGCAAACCAATCTCCCATCGATACGCACTGCTGCGCGCGGCGATCGTTTCGCAATGGATCCAGAAATCGGGGCTTTGAGAGATCTGCTCACCGTAAAGACCATAGGTGGGGACGTGGGTGCTCACTCTCATCCTTTCTTCTCGATGTTCGTTTTGTCCCACGGGAAGACCTTAAAGTCCATTTCCCGCCGATGGTGTGCCGATTAGCATTTGCCAACTCGTTGGGGAGGTGTGATGCGCACTCAAGTTGCAATTATCGGCTCTGGTCCGTCTGGCCTGCTTCTCGGTCAACTGCTGACCAATGCCGGCATAGACAACATCATCATCGACAGGGCCAGCAAGGATCATATCCTTTCACGCGTGCGCGCCGGCGTCCTCGAGGAGGGGATGGTTGGTTTGCTGGATCGCACTGGGGCCGGTGAACGCATGCATAGAGAAGGGCTCCCACACGAGGGAGTTTCCCTGGCTTTCGACGGTCGGACAAAGCGCATTGATCTGTTTGGGCTTACCGGCAAACGCGTTATGGTCTACGGCCAAACCGAAGTCACCCGCGACCTTATGGACAAACGCGAAGCAAGCGGTGCGCTTTCGATCTTCGAAGCGGGCGATGTGGTTCTGCACGACTTCGACGGCGACCAACCTCATATCACCTATAAGAAGAACGGCACCACGCACCGGATCGACTGCGCCTTGATTGCGGGCTGCGATGGCTATCACGGCGTCAGCCGAAGGTCGGTCCCCAAAGCCGCTATACAGACCTTCGAAAAAGTCTATCCGTTTGGCTGGCTCGGTATCCTGACCGACGTGCCGCCAATTAGTCACGAGCTCATCTACGCAAATCATCCACGCGGCTTTGCGCTTTGTTCGATGCGATCTTCCACCCGCAGCCGCTACTATATCCAATGCAGTTTGGACGAGTGCATCGACGAGTGGAGCGACGATCGCTTCTATGATGAATTGCGCCGCCGTCTTCCCGCCGAACAAGCGGAACCCCTGGTGTGCGGACCTTCGTTCGAGAAGTCTATCGCGCCGCTGCGATCCTTCGTGGCAGAGCCGATGCGGTTTGGCAGCTTGTTTTTGGTCGGAGACGCAGCCCATATCGTACCGCCGACGGGTGCAAAAGGACTCAACCTTGCGGCCAGCGACGTTCACTATCTTTTCGAGGGTCTACAGGAGTTCTTTGGCGAAAAGTCGCGCTCCGGCATTGACGCCTATTCGGAACGAGCCCTGAAGCGAGTCTGGAAGGCGGAACGCTTTTCGTGGTCGATGACGATGATGCTTCATAGATTTCCCGACACGGACGCTTTCAGCCGGAAGGTCCAGGAGGCGGAACTGGACTATCTCGTTCAATCGCGGGCGGCATCGACGGCTCTCGCGGAAAACTACGTGGGGCTGCCATATTAAGGTGCGGCCTATGGCTCCGTATACCCCAACGCACGAATCCGGATGTCTCCGCCAGCAGGGCTTTGCGAAAAGAAGAGACCGCCTCTAGAACTCGACCGTCCGGGAACGTAGTCGAAGGTGGTTTCGGCAGTTTCCGTTACCTGGCCCCCGCGTATCAATTCGCCCCTGACCTTCACGGCGGCGGCTGTGGAAGTACCGTCATTGAAAATCTCAAACTCGACGCGAAATCCGTCTTTCACAACCTGCGTTGCAAGGTTCTCCACGCGAAATTCGGGCGCCGTCTCCTGATGAAGGATCGCTTCACCAGCAATCCAACCCGTCATGGCTATGATAAGGACAGCAGAGACCGCGCCTACAAGCCACTCCAGCCAGTGCGGTTGAGTGGATTCGGTACTCCTGGACTTTGACGTGACGGTCATTTCGAACTCTAAAGAATTAGCCGCGCCGCAGCGGCACCGACGGCACCCGGAAATCCAAGAACGATCGCAGACATCAAAATTTGCGCGGGAGTGGTATCGTCCAGACGCCCCAAGGTCCAGAGCACGTAGAGGCTCATCAAAAGCGCAACAACATAACCCGGCAAGGTGAACCTGATGAGGGCGTGCCACCGCGGTGTTCCGACAGTGAGTTGATGGGCGCCGCGGAAGGCAACAGCATAGACAAAGGCGTGCATTACAAGAATCGAAAGAGCCACGGTCGCAGTAGCGTGCCAAGGCGTCATCTTGTATGAAATGAGAATGATCTCTTCGGTAGGGGCGACGTTGAGGCTGAGAAAGAGCGCTCCAATGGCCATCATGAAAAGCTCTCGACCGTAGCTGGTGGAGAAATCATTCTCGTTCTGGTCGTCGCCTGCGGAAGAGCTTTGATCTTCTCCTCCTAACTGAGACCGGCCTAGCAGCGCGCCGATGCTGGCAGGGACTGCTTGGATCACTATCTTTCCCACGATATCGGTAGGGGGCATACCGAGCTTCGCTATCCCGAGCAGAGTGAGTACCGCTGCGCTCATCGCGATCGCGATACCATAGGCAATGACTGCATCACGAAGCGCTTGGCTCCACGTGAACGTTTCTTCAAAGCCAATCCGGTGCGCCAGGACGACAAGCAGCGGCAAATTGGCAAGCAGCAGGATAAGCAGCCTGTATCGTTCCATGTAGAACCCGAGGAACCAAAGCTCCATGGTCATGAGCATAGGTAGACCGAAGATGAGGGCACCGGCCGCGCCTCGCGCGACGCCCTTCAAGAGGCGATCTGCATCGGCGTCAATTTGACGTCTCTCGTTTTGCCGCCCGTCCCCGACTACCATGCTGATGAAGCCTCTCCACGCGACTATCGGCCTCGCCCCGATGAAGAAAAGGTAACCGGCAACAGCACTTCGTCAAGCCAGAGGCTGATGGCATCGGACGTGTAGCATCCACGGGGTGTCACGACAGGCGCATTGGTTCTGGACAAAGCAGCTTCAGGCGCCGCGGCCTTGGCGCCGCCTCAACTACGTGACGCTTCCGGAGCCCTACAATGTGTGCGCCAGAATCAGCCTGAAGCAGCATCCACCCTCACCCTCAAGGCTCGATTTAATTACCTATTTCCTTAGAATGACCCACAAAGCGTGAATGATCCCGGGCAGCCATCCGAACAGGGTCAACAGGATGTTGAGCCAGAAATGCAGGCCCAAGCCCACCTGGAGAAACACCCCGAGTGGCGGCAGCAGAATGGCCAGAAGAATGCGAATGATGTCCATCGGATGGTCCTCCGTCGTCGATTGGAGGAATGACAACGTGCCAGGTCGCCACAGGTTCAACGGCGAGGAGGCTGCAGGAACGTAATACAGAAGGGAACGTTGTAGCCGCAACAGGAGGCAATCATGATCATTCGCTCTGGCGGCTGCCTCTGCGGAAACGTCAAATATTCTGTCAAAGGCCCGCCGCTCAGGGTAGGACTATGCCATTGCGCCGTTTGCCGGAAGGAAAGCGGCTCTGCCTTCGTCACCTTTGCGGTGTGGCCTGCCCACTCGTTCGAAACCGCGGGAGAGATAGCAATCTTCGGCGGACGTGGGTTTTGTCGAAGCTGTGGCTCGCGCCTTTTCAATCCGCAGGACGGTGAAGTGGAAGTACGCCTCGGGTCTCTTGATATGGCTCCGACTGACCTTGCTCCCACCTACGAGATCTGGGTGAAGCGCCGGGAAACATGGTTACATCCCCTCGCAGGGCTTGAGCAGTTCGAGGAGGATCGCGGTGAGTGACCTTCTGGAAAAAGCGCAGAATATCGCCACTCAGGCACACCAAGGCCAGCTTAAAAAGACGGGCGGCCTCGTCCTTGAACATGTCGCACGCGTCGCGGCGAGCGTATCGGGCAGAGAAAAGAAAACTGTCGCTTGGCTTCACGACGTGGTGGAGAAGGCTCCAGAGTGGACGCTGGCACGCTTGCGTAAGGAGGGCTTCCCGGAAGCGATTTTGCTTGCTGTCGACGCTCTAACCAAAAAACCAGGGGAGAGCCACGAAGACCTGGTTCGTCGAGCTGCCGAGAACGATCTTGCTCGATCCGTGAAACGTGCAGATCTGACTGACAATCTCGTCGAGGCAGAGCGCACGGGGCATGATCCGGAGAAGTATCGGGCAGGCCTTCGCATCCTTGATTGCTGAAGGCCGGAACTTTGAGCCCAATGGCTCGTTCGGCGCCCTCGAGACGAGGTGCCGCAACAGGAGGCAGAGGCATGGAACTTCAGGCGCGTGTGGCACTGGTCACAGGAGGCGGATCCGGCATCGGCAAAGCGACTGCCGTAACCTTTGCTCAACAAGGAGCCAAGGTCGGCGTTCTGGGCCGTACTCGAAGCGAATTGGATCGAACGGTGAAAGAGATTGAAGCTCAGGGTGGGATCGCCGTTGCTCTTGAAGCCGATGTGTCAGACGAGGAGGCGTTGCGGGCGGCGGTGGCACAGCTATTGAATGCCTACGGGCGGCTGGACATTGTTGTCGCCAACGCCGGGATCAACGGCGTCTGGGCACCGATCGACAGTCTCACGCCGGATGAATGGGACAAGACAATCCGGATCAATCTGCGCGGAACCTACCTCACGCTTCACTTGACCGTCCCGCACATGGAGGCCCAGGGCGGCGGCTCGATCATCATCGTTTCTTCCATTAACGGAAACCGCACGTTCACCTCACCCGGTGCCACACCGCCTATTCGGCGACCAAGGCAGCACAGGTTGCGATTGTACAGCAACTAGCCGTCGAACTCGGTCAGCACAAGATCCGCATCAACGCTGTCTGCCCAGGCAAGATCGACACCGAGATAGACGACAATACTAAACTACGTGAAGAAGATAAGACCGCGGTCCCTGTTGACTGGCCTGAAGGAGACATTCCACTGACAGAGGGGATACCCGGAGCGGCGATGGACGTTGCAGATGTTCTTTTGTTCCTTGCATCACATCGCGCCCGGCACGTAACCGGCGTCCCGATCTTTGTAGATGGGGCCCAAAGCCTGCTGAGGTAGGCACGTCATCAATGATGCAAGCCTAAGAATTTGAAAAGCCCTTCCCAGAGAGGAAGGGCTTCCATACGACGAGAGGTCAGCGATCCTGCTGATATCCCTGGTTGGTCGTATTGATCTTGCTGTTACCCTGCTGCCCCTGCTTGTCGAAGTTCTTTTGACTAGGGTCCGTGGTCCGGCCCTCGGACGCACTAGCCGAGGCCGGCTCGCCGGGACCCTTGTGGCTGCGGTTTTCTTCGGGGATGGGCGGGAGCTTGCTGTTCATCTCGGCCTCCTTGCTTGGTTTCACTAGGCTAACCAATCAAGGCCGTTGATGTTCCGGCATTCGGAACCCAGCTTCGCGTGCAGCGTTCGTCAGGCTGCGCCCCACGGAGACATCAATGACGCCATCCCGCCTGAAGACGCAAGACGCACGAACGTTTGAGCGCAAGTGGTGGCATGCCGCGACCGTCTACCAGATCTATCCCCGTAGCTTTTGCGACAGCGACGGTGACGGGATCGGCGACATTCCGGGTATCATCTCGAAGCTCGATTACCTGCAGTCGCTCGGGATCTCCATAATCTGGCTGTCGCCGATTTTCACCTCACCCATGGATGACAATGGCTACGACATCTCCGATTATCGAGGGATCGCTCCGGAATTCGGCAGCTTAGCGGATTTCGATCGGCTGGTGTCGGAGGCGCGCAAGCGTGGCATCGGCATCCTGCTCGATCTCGTGGTAAACCACACGTCAGACGAACATCCCTGGTTTGAGCAAGCCCGCAGGTCGAGGGACAATCCCTACCGCGACTACTACATCTGGCGCGACCCCTCCTCCACCGGCGGTGTTCCCAACTCGCTCACCTCCTCCTTTGGCGGGCCCGCCTGGACCCTCGACCCCGCAACGGGACAATATTATCTCCATCTCTTCTCGCGCCGCCAGCCGGACCTTAACTGGGAAAACCCGAAGGTGCGTGCCGAGATATACGAGATGATGAACTGGTGGCTCGATCGAGGCATCGCCGGTTTCCGGATGGATGTTATTGATCTGATCGGCAAGCAGGTCGACGCAGAGATCACCACCGACGGACCCCACCTGCATAGCTATCTACAGGAGATGAACCGGGAAACCTTCGGCAGCCGCGATGTGCTAACGGTCGGCGAAGCCTGGAGCGCCACGCCCGCCGCAGCACTGCTCTATTCGGCGCATGACAGGCGGGAGCTTTCGATGGTGTTTCAGTTCGAGCATGTCACGCAGGACTGGGACGAGACCTACGGCAAGTGGAAGGCAAAGCCCTTCGACCTCGTAGGGTTGAAGGCAGTCTTTGGCAAATGGCAGCTGGCGCTGGCGAACGACGGATGGAACTCCCTCTTCTGGGGCAATCACGACCTCCCCCGCGCCGTCTCCCGCTATGGCGACGCGGCGCGATATCATGTCGAGTCGGCGAAAATGCTGGCGACCGTAGTCCACCTGATGAAGGGGACCCCTTTCGTATATCAGGGCGAGGAAATCGGGATGACCAACGTGTCGTTCTCCAGCGTTGAGCAGTACAAGGATATAGAAACGCTCAACATGCACCGCCTTCACGTCGAGGCTGGCATGTCGTCCGAGGACTTCATCCGCGGTGCCAACGAAAGCAGCCGCGACAACGCCCGCACACCCATGCAATGGAGCGCGGCCACTAATGCTGGCTTCACCACTGGCTCGCCGTGGATAGAGCTGAATCCAAACCACGCGACAGTCAACGTGGCAACTCAGGTCGCCGATGAACGCTCCATCTGGAATCACTATTGCAAGCTGATCGGCCTGCGAAAGCAGCATGAGGTGATTGTCTACGGCCATTACCAGTCCTGGCTGGACCAGCATCCTGATGTCTTCATCTACACACGGACACTTCAGCAAGACCGGCTTGTCGTAGTTGCCAACTTCAGGCCCGAGGAGGTCACCTTGACGATCCCGGAAGAGCTTCGGCAGAGAGGGACCTGCTTGATAAGTAACTACAATCGGGTAGGCGCGATTGAGGAAAATATCACCTTGCGCCCCTACGAGGCCTTTGCCTTGCTCACCCACCAGACCAGTCGATAACAGAAGCTCTATTCCCACAACACTCTGTTGCATTTCAAAAGACGAGATGGTGACAACCGGTTCATTTGCTGTAAAGCTAGCGGCAGACAGGGGCGTCCGCACGCGGGCTGAGAAGCACCCTTTGAACCTGAACCAGATCATGCTGGCGGAGGGAGTCACAAAGACGAACCTGAGTCTTTGTCTGCTCCGCTGAAGAAAACGGGCAGCTATGTCGACACAATCCTCCTGTGGCGAACTTCTGACGGCGATGCGCCAGGCTAACCCCCTGGTTCAGTGCATCACCAATGATGTTGCCATGAACATTGCGGCGAACGTCTTGCTGGCTGCTGGCGCCTCGCCGGCGATGGTGAGCGCCGAGGAGGAGGCCGGCGAGTTTGCTCTCATTGCGGGCGCTGTCACCATCAACATTGGTACCCTTTGGTCAGGTGGTGTTGCCGGCATGCGTGAGGCGGCAAACGCCGCTCGGCGTGAAGGAAAGCCCTGGATACTCGATCCAGTCGCGCACTATGCAACAAGTTTCCGCCGCGACGTTGTCAACGAGCTCATGGGACTCAAGCCCACAATTATTCGCGGCAATGCGTCAGAGATCTTGGCTTTGGCAGGCGAAGAGTTCCGCGGCCAAGGCGTTGACAGTGGCGATAGCGCGCTTTCTGCACGCTCGGCTGCCGAGGCGCTGGCGCGCCGGCACGCCAGTGTTGTGGCAGTCACCGGGGACGTAGACTTCGTTACGGATGGGGATCGTTCGCTCGCCATCGAAGGTGGCTCTCCACTCATGCCCAAAGTCACTGCGCTCGGCTGTGCACTTACCTGTCTCGTCGGTGCTTTTGCGGCAACGGTACCCGAACACCCTTTCGAGGCGACAGCTGCAGCACTTGCCCTGTTTGCCGTTTGCGGTGAGGCCGCCGGCAGACAAGCTAAAGGACCCGGCTCTTTCCAGCCGTTGTTCCTGGACGCCCTTTCCTCCATCGGCGGCCAACTGCTGGACGCCAATCTACGGACGAGATTGCTTTGAAGACTTTTGACCTTTCCCTGTATCTGGTGCTGGATCCAATTCTCTGTCGACAGCTCGGCATGGTAGAAACCGCAACGCTAGCTGTCGCGGGCGGAGTAACGATGGTACAGTTGCGGGACAAAGCCGCCGATACTGCCGCCATGACCGAGGCCGGACGTGCCCTGAAGGCCGCCCTCGCGGGAACAGGAGTGCGGCTGATTGTCAACGACGATGTGGATGCGGCAATCGCTATCGGCGCCGATGGCGTCCATGTCGGTCAGGCTGATTTGGAAGTTGCAAGAGTACGCGAGCAAATCTCTCCCGACATGATCCTTGGCCTTTCGGTTGAGACAGTCGAACTCGCAAGAGCAGTCGAGCCGGAACTCGTTGACTACGTCGGCGTCGGCCCGGTCTTCGCAACAGGCACCAAACCAGACCACAAAGCCCCGATCGGTTTCGAAGGACTTCGGAAAGTCATCGCGGCCGCACCCGTTCGTGCGGTCGCCATCGGAGGATTGAAGGCAGAGCATGCTGCACACGTGCTGGCATCAGGCGCAGAGGGGCTGGCCGTCGTCTCCGCTATCTGCGGCACAACGGACCCTCAGGCAGCAGCCAAAGCCATCGCCGCTGAAATTGGGAGGAGCAGACGATGATCGCCAATGTTCTCGCGATCGCAGGCTCCGACCCATCCGGCGGGGCAGGCATCCAGGCGGATCTGAAAACCTTTTCCGCGCGCGGCACCTACGGTATGGCTGTTCTTACGGCACTGACGGCACAAAACACACAAGGCGTAACCGGCGTTCACCTGGTTCCACCGTCCTTCGTTGCCGATCAGATCAAAGCGGTCTTCGCGGATGTTCGGGTGGATGCGGTAAAGATCGGCATGATCGCCACTGCAGAAATCGCGGAAGCCATTGCCGATGCTCTGGGTGCATTTCCAAGTGTCCCGATTGTCCTGGATCCGGTCATGATTGCCAAGGGCGGCGCTTCGCTTTTGGCAGAAGATGCGGTCGCCGCGCTCAACCACCGCCTGCTCCCACTTGCAACGGTTATCACGCCCAACCTGCCGGAAGCCGCGGCACTGCTTGCTGAAGAGGAGGCGCGCGATAGGCAGGAAATGGAAGCACAAGCAAGACGGCTGCTCGCCCTAGGGCCTCGTGCGGTGCTGGTCAAAGGTGGCCATCTAAACGGGCCCGAGAGTCCGGACGTCTTCGCGCAGGAAGGCTCGCTGATGTGGTTGGATGCCCTGAGAAAGACTACCCGCAACACTCACGGCACTGGCTGCACGCTTTCGAGCGCCATTGCTGCTGAATTGGGCAAGGGCGAGAACCCCGCCAGGGCGGTTCAACTTGCCAAGGAGTACACCTTGGCTGCCATCTCACGTTCCGACGATCTCTCGGTTGGTACCGGGCACGGGCCGGTCCACCACTTTTACCCGTGGTGGTGAAGGTTGACGCGCGAACATCGCTGACGCTTTCCCTTTCTCCGTGAACCGTCCCGTTCGACAGCGAGCAAGTCGGGATCGGCTGGCGTGTGCATGGCCAGGAACACGACGTAGCACTCAGAGCGCCTTCTCCACCCCGAGATGCTGGCCCATTGCCCTCTCGTCAGCAAGCAGTTCGGCACTGGAACCTCGATAAACGATCGCACCCCGATCAAGGATGATTGCCTCATCAGTGAGGGGGAGGATTTTCCGCGCCTTTTGCTCGATGACGATGGCGGACGTCCCCTCACCTTGGACGATCTGACGGAGAGCAATCATAAGTTCATCGACGATGATGGGCGCCAATCCTTCCAAAGGCTCATCGAGAAGCAGGAGCCTCGGGTTCACCATCAGGGCGCGAGCGACTGCCAGCATCTGCTGCTCCCCACCAGACAGCTGGCTTCCCAGATTCCGCCGCCGCTCCTTGAGACGCGGAAACATGGAATAGACCCGCTCAACCGTCCAGGGCCCCGGCCGCGAAATCGCGGTCAGATTCTCCTCGACGGTCAACGACTTGAAGACGTTGCGCTCCTGCGGCACCCATCCGATACCAGCTGCAGCACGCCGATCGGCCCGGAGGCGTGTGATGTCACGGCCCATTAGATGGATCGTCCCGCTGTGATGGGTCGTCAAACCCGCCAACGTGTCCACAAGGGTGGTCTTGCCAGTCCCGTTCCGGCCAAGCAACGCGAGCGTCCTGCCTTCCTGAAGTGTCAGGTCGACGCCAGCAAGCACTGCCGCAGCACCATACCCCGCGAACAGCTTGTGTGTCGAAAGCAGAGGCGTCATGCAGACTCTCCGAGATAGACTGCCTTGACGTCAGGGCTCGCTGCGATCTCAGCGGCGGTCCCTTCCGCGAAGATTGCCCCTGCAACAAGGACAGAGATCCTGTTCGCAAACGAGAAGACCAGATCCATATCGTGCTCGATCAGCACCACCGTGACATCCGCCGGCAGGTCCGAAACAATCGAAAGTACTTCATGGCGTTCGTCCTCCGGAACCCCGGCAGCGGGCTCATCCAGCAGCAGCACCCGCGGCTTGGACGCGAAGGCAAGCGCTATCTCAAGCAGTCGTTGCTTACCGTAAGGGAGGCGGTTGGTGCGATCTGCCATGACGGAAGCGAGCCCGAAACGAGCAAGAAGGGCTGCGGCCTCGTCCACTGTTTTTCTGTAACTGCCAACAACAGCCCACAGACGGCTTCCCAGCCCCTCTCGTTCCAGTATGGCCAACATCACTGCTTCCAACGGTGTATAGTCCGCAAACAACTGGTTGATCTGGAATGTCCGCGTCAGGCCCTTCTTTACTCTTGTGTGAGACGGGAGGTTCGTGATCTCCTCCCCATCGAGAAGGACCTGCCCGGATGTCGGGGGAAGCACTCCCGTCAGGATATTGACAAGAGTGGTCTTTCCCGCCCCGTTCGGGCCGATCAGCGCATGGCGCGCACCGCGTTCGATTTTTAAAGAAACGTCGTTGGTGGCGACGAACGCACCGAACCGCCGCTTCAGGTCGCGCGTTTCCAGCACCGCAGTCATCGATTGGTCCCCCTCAATCCAGGAAGACGCTCGCCCAGATCATCAACCCAGCGCGTCAGCCTTGCCCGCCCGACGAGGACTAGGATCACCAGCAGAAGACCGATCCAGAACATCCAATACTGCGGTGTCACGACAGACAGCGCGTCCTTCAACAACGTAAATCCGATGGCGCCGAAGATCCCGCCGTAGAGATAGCCGGTGCCCCCGATTGCAAGGACCAGCAGCACGTCAGCGGAGCGGTGAAAAGCCAGAACGTCCGGCGAGACGAACGATGTGGTGTGAGTAAGAAGGGCCCCAGCGAAGCCTGCCATCACTGCGGCCACTGTATAGGTAGTGATCAGCCGGCGCCGAACAGGCACGCCAACAAGGGCCGCCCGCACCGGGTTGCTCTTGATCGCCTTGAGCGAAAGCCCGAATGGTGAAAACGCCAATCGCCGCGCCACCAGGGTCGATAGGAACAGAACCACAAGGTAGTAGATAAAGCCGTTTCTTCCCCAAAGGTCGAAGGGAACAAGACCGAAAATCGGGTCGATACTGAAGCCACTCAGGCCATCGGCCCCGCCGGTGAGCCACGCCATCTGGTTTGCAGCTTCAGCCATCATCAGCGCGATGCCAAGCGTGGTCATCAGCCGTGTCAGATCGGACCCGCGCAAGATCAGAAAGCTGGTTGCGTAGCCAAGCAGACCCGCCGCCGCACCTGCTACGAGAAGCCCGGCCACCGGCTCTGCTGTGACATACCGCGCAAAAAGCCCGGCAGTGTACGCGCCCAGGCCGAAAAAGGCCGCGTGACCGAGCGAGACGATGCCGGCAAAGCCCAAGACGAGGTCCAGAGACACAGCAAAAAGAGCCAGGATCGCGATCTCCGTCAAGATCAGCATCTTGGACGGCAGCAGGTAGACTGTAGCCAGAGCCCCCAGCCATATGAGGATCTCGAAAGAACGGACGGTCGTTCGTCGCTGCATCAGACGGTGCGCGCGCGATTGGTCTACATGCTGCTCTTCGGCACCCGTCTGGACGCTTTCCTGTACCGGCAGGCTCATCGCCCACCTCGCGCGAAGAGTCCGGCCGGGCGCAAGATCAGCATGATGATCATCAATCCATAAATGACGAACGGCCCTATCGCGGGTACGTGGTACTTGCCTGCCACGTCAGCCACTCCAAGTAGCAGCGCTGCCAGGAAGGGGCCGCTCACCGTTGAGGTACCGCCGACCGCGACAACGATCAGGAAGTAGATCATGAACTTGAGCGGAAAGTTCGGGTCTAAGCCCAAGATCTCTGCGCCCATAGCGCCGCCCAGCCCGGCGAGACCCGATCCAAAAGCGAAGGTAAGCGCGAAAACAGCCGGAACATTGATCCCCAGCCCCATCGCCACCCGCCGGTCGTCAACTGCCGCCCGCAGCCTGCTTCCAAAACGGGTTTTAGCCAGGATCAGTTGAAATGTTACCACTAGGATGGCGCAGACAACGATCGTAAACAGCCGGTAGCGGCCGATGCCCACGCCAACAAACTCAGTCCGGCCTGACAATTCCGGCGGCAACTGGATGAGTTGCTGCTGGCCACCCATGAGATAATCCGCGGCAGCAACCGACATGAAGACCAGCCCTACGGAGAATATCACCTGGTCTAGATGGCTCGCGTGGTAGAGGCGGCGGTAGAGCGTTGCCTCGAGAACGCCCCCCAGTATAGCGCTGGCCAGAAATGCCGCAGGTAAGCACCAGTAGAACGAGATGCCGAAACGATTCATCATCACGACCGTCACGTAGCCGCCGGTCATTGCGAAGGCACCATGGGCGAGATTGATGAAGTTCATCAATCCCAAAGTGATCGTTAGCCCACAGGCAAGGATGAACAGAAGCATGCCATAGGCGATGCCGTCGAACAGAATTGTCAGCATGACGCCCCCAACATTTTTGGACGGCCGGCACCGGCCGGCCGCCCATTTGCCTTATTGGGCAGCGTTCGGATCGCGGATCTTCTCGTACTTGGTGAACTCCACGTTGTAGAGCTCGCCGTCGACTTCCTTGACCTCACGAATGTAGATGTCCTGGACGATGTCGCGCGTCTGCGGGTCGATCATGATGGGGCCGCGCGGGCTTGTCCATTCCATGCCCTTCATTGCTTCGATCAATTCCGTCCCGTCGGTATCGCCGCCGGTCTTCTCTAGGGCGGCATAAGCGAGGTGCATCGCGTCATAGCCTCCGACCGCCATGAAGTTCGGCCGCATGTTGTCATTGTCCTTGCGCACCTGCTCGACAAAGGCCTTGTTCTCCGGGCTATCATGGTTGGCCGAGTAGAAGTGCCCAGTGATGACGCCCTTGGCTGCTTCGCCGATGCCATTGAGTAGGTCGTCATCCGTCACGTCGCCTGTCGCAATCAGCTTGATGCCAGCGTCGGCCAAGCCCCGTTCGACGAATTGCTTCATGAACAGGGAACCGACACCGGATGGCACGAAGACGAAGACAGCGTCGGGCTTGCTGTCGCGCACGCGTTGCAGGAACGGAGCAAAGTCCGGATTTTGCAGCGGCACGCGGACAGACTCAACGATCTCGCCGCCCTCCTTGCTGAACTGGTCGACGAAACCCTTTTCAATGTCGTGACCTGGACCGTAGTCCGTCACCAGCGTGACGACACGCTTCAGGTCGTTCTCGACCGCCCAAGTCGCGACGGGAAGCGCCGACTGTGGTCCTCCCATGCTGGTCCGGACGTAGTATTCCGATTTGGGCATGATCGCCGATGTGGTGGCCGAAGTGATGATGGCCGGTTTGCCTGGTTGAGGACCGGTGCCACCGACATGGCGAGGGGGGTGAGGCCAAAGCCCATCAGCATGCTGACACCCTCATTGACCACCAGTTCCTGCGCAATCCGCCGCGTCTGGTCCGCGGTGCCGGCATCGTCGCGAAGGACCAGCTCAACCTTCTTACCGGCAACCTCGTCGCCGTTGAGCGCAATGTACGCTCGAACGCCGGCTTCGACCTGCCGGCCGCTGGATGCAAATGGCCCGGTCATGGGCAAGATCAAGCCGATCTTCACCGCCTCTTGCGCCTGTGCCGGAAGCGCCGTTATGCATCCTAGCGCAAAACCTGCGGCGGCAATAAAGCTTCTTCTGTTGAGCATGCCTTCTCCTCCTCTAGAATCGATGCCAACGTCTTTCATCTCCAAGCCGCCTTTGACGGCACGACGATCCGCCTTCGTGAGCTTATCCGCGATTGCGGCTCAGGAAACACCTGCCCAACACCGCCGAGATGTATACAGCGCGCAGTTTTCCTGCCGACCTCGCAGCACCGTTTCGTGCTCGCCGTTTTTCCCTGTCGAGCCTTTAAGGGAACATTGGGACTCACGGCAGTTGAACGTGGCACCAACAAGCTCCTCCAAGCTCGGCGACACCTCCCTTTTTCGGCCTTCAGCCTATGGCCTGTATACAGCTACTGTCAATATGACACGCCATAGGCGCATCATCCGGATTTAGCCAGCTTTCGAGGTGTTCCACGTCCGAAAGCGCTTTCTATTTGCCTGAACAGCTATACGTGATAACCGCAGTCAGGATATTTCGCGGCGTTTGCCCCGCCGGCCGGATTGCACACCGTCCGCTACGGAAATGCATGGCAGATGACAATCTTCTTTGTGGGCATGCCTGACGGCGAGTCCAGGTTTTTTGCAGGTAGGCGACCACCAGTTGTGAGCTATCAGCATTCAATGATCTGCTACACGGAAGGCATCAACCCCGTTGCGCCGGTAAAGTGGCGGGGGCTGGACGGCCTTATGAGTGTATTTTGGGAAGCTGAGGGACAGCCCGGGGCCCGTGGCTATTACCTATCGCCTGATCCCCGCATCGTGGTCTTCTTCAACGAGGTCTCTCCGCATATCCGTATGTCCAACCATGAAAACGGGTGGGGCAGACATGATCGTGCACTGAAGCAGGCTGTTTATGTTCCCGCTGGCCTACCAATGTGGACGAAGTTCACCTCGGCCCATCGCTTTTCTCACCTGGACCTGCATCTGCATCAGGACCGGCTGCTGCGTTTCCTGGCGCCGTCTATCGGCGGATCAGCGGCCCGTTCGTTGCTGCGCCGGCCTGTTGAAGTAACGGATGTAGAGGCAATCAGAAGCTTGGCTGGCCTCCTGATCAAGGAGATTTCGGCCCCTTCGAGGCATCCTGTCTACGCAGAGAGCTTGGCGGGCAGCATAGCGACCGCGCTCCTGGACATTCCCAACGAATCTGCCTCACCGAACAACGGACGGCTTACGCAGGCACAGATGAACAAGCTGATGTCCCGCCTCAATGCTTGCGGTGACGGTCGCCTGAGCGTGGCGGAGATGGCTGAGACGGTTGGATTATCGGAGAGCTGGTTCGCCAATGTCTTCAAGCAGACCACGGGAAAGACACCGCTGCAGTGGCAACTGGCGCGCCGCATCGAACGGGCCCAAAAACTGCTCACCGGCACTGATCTTACCGTTGCCGACATCGCAGCTCAACTCGGGTTCTCGGATCAGGCCCACATGACCAAGGCTTTCCGCCAAGTGGCCGGCGAAACACCGGCCGCCTGGCGGCGATTGCACGACGGCGGTTGATAAGCACCAGTAGCCGCCGGAAGTGAGTTCCGGCGCTATTGGATAGTCACCATGTCTGGCGCAAGGTGGCGTAGATGGCGCGGCCGGGGTTATAGTAGTAGGCGCCGCCATCATCGTTGGCGACGTGCTTCTCGTCGAACACATTGCTGACGTTCAACTGAAACGTCGTGTTTTCCTGTATCTTGTAGGTGTAGGCGGCGTCGAAGACCACGGCACTGTCAGATTTTCGAGTATTTTCGTTGTCGAAGTAATAGGAGCCTATGAAGCGAGCGCCGAGACCGAATGTCATGTCGCCGCGCCTCCCATTTCCTTCCAGAGTATAGGTGCCCCATAATGAAGCTATGTGCTCGGGCACCTGCGCAAAGCGATTGCCCTCGTACCCGCCGCTCGCATCTTCGATCTTGGAGTCGATGTATCCGTAGGCCGCGATGACATCGATGTTGGCCAGCTCTGCTTTGGCTTCGAGGTCGAAACCACGGTGCCGGATCTCGGCCTGCGTGACCGGCAGGTACACCGGAGCCTCGCGCGTGGTGATGTTCTCCATCGTCAGGTCGTAGACAGAGGCTGTGATCAGGGCGGGGAAGCCTTCTGGCTGATACTTAAGCCCTACTTCGTATTGCTTGCCGGTGGTCGGCTCCGTTCCTGTGCTCGGAGGAGCGACTGATTCCGCATATGTGGTGTAGGCTGCAAGCTCTTCCGTGATCTTGTAGGAGAAGCCGATGCGCTTGGTCATCTCGCTGTAGTCGGAGCTTTCCGAGGTGCCGGCCAAGCGGTCCGTTTCGCTGAGGTCAAGCCAGTCGTTTCGCAGGCCGACACTCGCAGTGAGCTTATCAAAAAGGGTCAAATCCTGCTGGACATATAGCGCCTTAGTCTTTTGATTGCTTATGGTGCTGTTATAGGGAGCAAAAGGAACCGGCGCCCCGGCATAAACGGGGTTGTCGAAGTTGATCGGTGGAGCGGCGGTGTAGTAGATCTCGCCTTCAGAGTCGGCCGTATTGTACTCCGCACCGACAAGCGTTCGGCTTACGATGTTGTCCAGTTCCGCTTCGTAGAGCAGATGAGCGTCCATGATGAATTGATCGCTGGACCTGTCGCTTGCAAAATAGCTTCGATTCACGACTGTGTCCGCGCCAGACGCACCGTCAGTGTCCCAGATGTAGGCATAGCCGAAACCGGTATCAGTCTTGCTGTAGCGGGCATTCGAGCTAAAGCTCAGGCCGTTGCCGAAATCATGATCGAAGAGAAGGCTGTAGGTGTTTCGGTTCGTCTCGTCGTAGTTGAAGTCCGGCTCACCGAAGAAGCGATCCCTGTCAAAGTCGGTGAATCTTGGATGGCCGCCGCCGCTTGGCGTCCCATCCCGGTCAAGGTGATCGAACACGAATGACAGGCTTGTCATGTCGGTAGGACGCCAGGTCAAGCCGCCCATGATGAAGTTTTCGTCGTCTCGCGAGTAGTCGTACTCCGCGTCGGACCGCTGGAACTTCCCAGTGAGACGATAAGAAAGGGTGTCGTCTTCCGTGATGTTATCGCCGAAGTCGAAACCTGCTTCCTTGTGGGAGAAGGACCCACCTGTGCTATAAACTTCGCCGAAACGGTCGCTCCTGGGGGTCTTCGTGACGTAGTTCACGGATCCGCCAGGGTCGGAGACACCGAAGCCGGTGGAGTTTGCCCCCCTCAATACTTCTATGCGTTCGAAGGCAAAGGGTTCTTCCCGAACGCCTGTCCAGGTTCGCCCGATCATGAGCCCGTCACGATAGGTAAAGGGCGTGAAGCCGCGGATTTTGAAGTAGTCATACCGATCGTCGGAACCGTAGTAGTCCGTGTTTACGCCAGCGGTGTATTGAACAACCTGCTCTACGGTATCGGCGTTGCGTTCTCTCACTTCTTTGGACGTTATGACGGAGACAGACGCCGGTGTTTCCAGGATCGGAGCCGGCATTTTCCCCACACCCGACGTCTGCGTCGCCACAATTGTGCGTGCATCGTCATCTCCGCCACTCCCACGTCCTTCGATGACAATTGTTTCGAGCTCAGTGTTGGAAGACGCCTCGTAGGTTTCCTGCGCCACTGCCGAACCTGCTGAAACGACCGCGAGTGCCGTACAACTGAGAAGGAGCGGCCGCCAGGCGTTGACGCCGATCCCCATGACATTCCCGCGTCGTTTATCAATCTTCATAGTCATAAATCCGCACTTACTTTTGGTGTTGATGACGGCGCCACCGACGCGGAGGCTGCCGCATCTCCCCCGAGGTCGGTAGAGGCTCCACTTGAACCCCTCCAGAAGCCAGCCCCGGCAGCGTCATTAACTTGAGCGCACCGCTCCAGTATTGTAGATTTCTCTGGATTTGTAGGATTCTCCTGAAACTTCCTTCGGCCGCTCAAAGACCCACGACCTAGACTTGACGACGGCCGCTGAACCTGACAGCTGAACTCCACTTAGCACAGGAGACCTCAATGCCGCGGTCCATTCAATTTCTTGTAGTGATCATCGGCTGGTGGGCGACCTTTACCGGCTCCGGCGCTGCGCAGGGCACGACATATCCGATCAAGATCGAGCATGCTTTCGGAACCACCATCATCACCTCAAAGCCGGAACGGGTGGCCACTGTAGCTTGGGCCAACCACGAGGTACCCCTGGCGCTCGGCGTTATCCCGGTAGGCTTTGCCGCAGCCAATTTCGGAGATGATGATGGTGACGGCGTCCTGCCGTGGGTGGAAGAGAAGCTAACGGAACTCGGTGGAGATGAGCCCGTGCTGTTCGACGAAGGGGATGGCATCGATTTCGAGGCTGTCGCCGCCACGCAACCCGATGTCATTCTGGCGGCCTATTCCGGATTGAGCCAGGCCGATTATGATACGTTGAGCCAGATCGCGCCGGTCGTTGCTTATCCGGAAGCTCCTTGGTCGACCGATTGGCGGGAGATGATCCGGCTCAACGGCGCAGGCCTCGGCATGGCTGCCGAAGCCGACGCCCTTGTCTTGGAAATTGATGCGGAGATCGCACAGGTGGTCGCAGGTTATCCCGAACTTCAGGGAAAGTCCGCGATGTTCGTCACGCACCTGGACGCTACAGATCTTAGTGTCGTTAACTTTTACACGACGAATGATACCCGGGTTCGGTTCTTTGAAGAGATGGGCCTTTCGTCGCCGAAAAGTGTCGTCGATGCCTCGACGCCGGGCCGCTATTCCGGCTCCATCAGCGCAGAACGCGTCGATGCTTTCGATGATGTTGACATCGTTGTCACCTACGGCAGCCAAGCGCTGCGAGATGCGATGGCCGCAAACCCACTGCTTTCCAGGATGCCGGCCGTCGCGCACGATTCGATGGTTCTGTTGGAGCGAGATCCGCTTGGTACTGCCGCTTACCCCACGCCACTGTCGATCTCCTGGGTGCTGAAAACCTACGTCGCTCTGCTCGCTGAAGCAGCAAGAAAAACGGAATGACCCAGACCCTGCAACAGTCATTGGCTACAAACGCATGGGAGAGTCGTTCGAGCCGCCGCCGCCTTTGGCTGATCGCGACGCTCACGCTACTTGTGCTCCTTTGCGCACTGTCGATCACCGTCGGCACGCGGCAGGTGGTCTGGACGAACCTCTTCGCGGCGCTTGGCGGGCGCATCGACAACATTGACCAGGCTGCGGTGGCTGTACGTATCCCTCGCACGGTGCTGGCTCTCTTGGCGGGAGCCGCACTCGCGTTGGCAGGTGCCGTCATGCAGGGCGTAACACGAAATCCCTTGGCGGATCCTGGCATTCTGGGCCTCAACATGGGCGCCTCGCTCGCTGTCGTTATCGGCGTTGCCTGGTTCGACGTCGGTTCGGCATATGCGTACATCTGGATTGCCATCTTTGGTGCCGCAGCAACAGCCGTGTTTGTTTTCACCATTGGGTCGCTGGGGCGTGGCGGGGCGACGCCGCTTAAGCTCGCGCTGGCCGGCGCCGCCACCACCGTCGCATTTTCATCGCTCGTCATTGCCGTCGTCTTGCCGCGCAGCGACATTGCGGGAGGCATACGCTCCTGGCAGATCGGTGGCGTCGGTGGCGCGACATTTGACCGCCTCGAACCCGTACTGCCCTTCTTGATCGTCGGTTTCGTCATCACCCTCCTGTCCGCCCGCAGATTAAATTCTCTGGCACTGGGCGATGAACTGGCAGCGGGGCTAGGCGAACGTGTTGTGCTTGCCCGCGCCACGGCCGGCTTCGGCGCCGTTCTGCTGGCGGGAGCGACGACGGCGATTTGTGGCCCGATCGGTTTTGTGGGTCTTGTTGTGCCGCATCTCTGCCGCATGCTGATAGGAGTTGACCATCGCTGGCTGCTGCCTTTCTCTGCCATCGGCGGCGCCTGCCTTCTTCTGGCCGCGGATGTCGTCGGGCGCCTCGTCGTTAGACCATCGGAGCTTGACGTGGGGATCGTCACTGCCTTCGTAGGCGCGCCTTTCTTCATCTGGATCGTCAGGCGTCAGAGGGGTCGCGAGCTGTGACAGCTTTTCCCGCCACCATGACTCTGGTTCGGGAGAGCCGCCGGAGCCGCGCGCGCAGGCACGGACTGGCGGTCGCTCTGCTTACGGCTATGGCCGTCATCCTGTTCGCGCTGACTCTTTCTTTGGGTCAGTCGTTCACGCCGCCGGTCGATGTCCTACGGGTGCTTCTGGGGGAGGATCTACCCGGCGTCACCTTCACCATCTGGCAGTTGCGCCTTCCGCGGGCACTTCTTGGACTGTTGGCGGGACTGAGCTTCGGCTTGGGCGGCGTCGTGTTTCAGATCCTTCTGCGAAATCCGCTAGCGAGCCCCGACATCATCGGCATCAGTTGGGGAGCAAGTGCGGCAGCCGTCTTCTGCATTGTCGTCCTTTCGCTCAGTGGCCCTCTTGTTTCTGTTGTTGCAGTCGCGGCAGGTCTTGCGGTGGCGCTTCTTGTTACCGTCCTCTCCTTCCGCAATGGTGTCGGGGGAACCCGCTTCATCCTGGTCGGCATTGGCGTCGCCGCAATGCTCGAAAGCGCCATTGCTTATGTTCTTTCCACCGCGCCCTCATGGACACTGCAGGATGCAATGCGTTGGCTGACCGGCAGCCTTAACAGCGCCCAGCTAGCCCAGTCACTGCCGCTCGCGCTCGTCCTCGCAGGCTGTGGTGGGCTTCTGTTGACACGCGGGCGAGACCTCGAGGCCCTCAGAATGGGCGATGACGTCGCTGCAGCCCTAGGGATAAGGGTGGCTGGAACACGTGCAATCGTCATCAGCGCTGGCGTCGGCATGATTGCCACTGCAACGGCAGCCACCGGACCGATCGCTTTCGTGGCATTTCTCTCGGGCCCCATCGCTGCTCGGATCGTCGGAAACAGCGGATCCCTTTTAATCCCCTCAGCTCTTGTGGGAGCGTCACTCGTGCTGTTAGGCGATTACATCGGACAGTTCCTGCTCCCCGGTCGTTATCCAGTGGGCGTTGTCACAGGCGCGCTCGGCGCTCCTTATCTGATCTACCTTATCATACGAACCAATCGATCTGGAGGTTCGCTTTGAGCGCCCGCTCCTTGACAATCAACGCGCTGTCCGTCGGCTACGGCGATACTGAAGTGCTGACCGATATGGATCTTGCCATCCCATCGGGCAGGACGACCGTGATCGTAGGAGCCAATGCCTGCGGTAAGTCAACCTTGCTGCGCGCGATGTCCAGGCTGATCTCCCCCCGCAGGGGACAAGTGCTCCTGGACGGGAAATCCATTCACCGGATGCCGTCTCGCGAACTGGCCCGATCGATGGGGCTACTGCCCCAATCACCGATCGCGCCCGAAGGGATCACGGTTGCAGATCTCGTCAGCAGAGGCCGCCACCCGCACCAGGGCATGTTCTCCAGTTGGACGAAAAGGGATGATGAGGCCGTGGCCAATGCACTCGCTGCGACAGCGACGGCAGAGCTCGCGGACCGGCCGGTTGATGAGCTTTCCGGCGGGCAGCGCCAGCGCGTCTGGATTGCCATGGCACTGGCGCAGCAAACAGAGATCCTGCTGCTCGATGAGCCAACGACCTTTCTCGATATCAGCCATCAGATCGATGTTCTCGATCTGCTGATGGATCTCAACCGGGCGCAAGCGACCACCATCGTCATGGTGTTGCATGATCTCAACCTGGCCGCGCGATATGCCGATCATCTTATCACAATGGTCAGAGGCCGACTGCACCTGGCCGGCAGTCCTCAAGATGTCCTGACGGAAGAGACTGTTCGGCAGGTCTTCGGGCTCGAAAGCTGCATCATCACCGACCCCACCTCCGGTCGACCAATCATGCTTCCGATCGGGCGGCATAAAATGGAGAGCGAACGTGCTTGAGGATCAAGCCACCTTGGCCCCTCTTGGCACAAATTTAATCCAGGAGTTGTTGCCATGAATGCCATGCCGACTTTCAAACTTTCCGGCGTTGCTCTTCCGACGGATCCGCTCTTCATGCTCGACGAGGTCTGCGAGCATTTTGTAGAGCATTCGGAAGTGCAGAGGGACCAGGACGTGCTCATCCTGAAATGCGAAATCGGCACTGCAGACATCCGTCTGGCGGACAATCGGCTGATGATTGACCTCACATGTCCAACGGAGGAAGCCCTTCATCTCACGCGCAACATGATAGCGGAGCACCTCTTCTACTTCGCGGGAGAGGAACCGTTTGAGCTGTCATGGGAAAGCCCTCCCCCTGTCACCCGCCTGCCCAACATGCATGAGGTTACCGTCGTCTCGGCGGAGAATGTCACGCCGCGCATGCGGCGGGTGAAGTTCGCCTGTAACGACATCGAGCCCTTCGTCGACGGTGATATGCATGTCCGCCTGCTCGTTCCCCCAAAGGGCAGAGCACCGATCTGGCCAGGTCTCGGCGACGATGGCCGGATCGCGTGGCCGAAGGGCGAAGACGAGATCCTGGTGCGGGTTTACACCATCCGCGCGGTTGATCTGGATCGACGTGAACTTTGGGTCGATTTCGTCCAGCATCCTGCCCCGGGAATTGAGACTCCAGGTGCCGACTTCGCCCGCGATGCACAGCCGGGTGACAAGGTCGCGCTGATTGTGCCTGGCGGCGGCGATTTTCCGAAGGGAGAGACGGTGCTATTGGCAGGCGACGAAACCGCGCTGCCGGCCATCGCCCGCATTGCAGCGGAAGCTCCTGCAGGCACCCGCATAACCGCAATCATAGAGGTCGAGAACGAGGCGGAAGAACAACCGCTGTCGAGCGCAGCTTCGCTCGAGGTGCAGTGGCTGCACCGAAGCGACTATCCTGAAAGAGCGCCGGGTATCCTTCGCAACGCTATCAGGGAAGCCATAGCCGCAAGCGCCCCCGAAACCTATGTCTGGGTGGCCTGTGAAAAGCAGGACGTCCGCAGCATTCGCGCCTTTTTGAAGGACCGCGGCCACGATCGCCGCCGCAGGTATGTCGCCTGGTACTGGGAACGGGGTAAACCCTCCACCTGACCAGACGGCATTCAAGGATCAGCTTGGGAGGTTGGGAAGTGTAGCCTTTGCAGCGTGTTGCTGCGCCCGCGGCTTCATCCGCGCTAGAGGGAAAGCGCCTCCCTCAGCCGGGTCGTGCTTCTCACCCGCAGGTCGAGGTCGGCTTCCATATGATCAATATGATGAAGCATCAGGTGTTGTGCCGCCTTCCCGTCGCCACGCTCTAGTGCCTCCAGGATGGCGAGGTGCTCGTCGTGCCCGCAACTCGAGATACCTGATTGGCCGTAGAGGGCGATGACGAGTGAAGAGCGCGCGATCAACTCCTCCATAAACCTCTCTAGAATGGCATTCCCGCTCATCGATGCCAATTGCAGATGAAAATCGCCGGAGGCCTTAATCTCCGCGCGCCTCGCCGACGGGCCGCGTTCGCTGAGATAGCGGCTCTCTGCCTGCAGTTGCCGCCGCAGAACCTCCGCCCTCTCTACATCGAACCGACCCATCGCTGCAGTCAAGATTCCAGGCTCGATCAGCCGCCGCGAGGCGAAGACCTGCCGCGCTTCCTCCGGCGTAGGATTGGCGACAAAGGCACCCCGGTTGCGCTCCATCCGGACGAGGCCTTCAAAAGACAGCATCTGAAGCCCGGCTCGGGCGACGGTGCGACTGACATCGAACAGAGACCCGACCTCGCTCTCTGTAAGCTTCGTCCCAGGCGCAAGGCGCCGATCGATGATCGCATTCCTCAGCGCGTCGCGAATGGCGAGCGAACGATCTTCGTTCGGATTCGAGGTGATGTTCTGGATGTTCATCGGCGCTTCCGGATCAGCTTGTTCTAGCGACTGGCTTCTCTCCTGCCAAGTGTCTGCAGTCGAAGAAGGGATCGCATACAATTTCATCAAGCGTTTGTCTCCATTTTGCGCAGGCCTTGAAGGTGCCGCGGTGAGATACCTCTCGCGACTGCCCAATCACGCTGAACCCGCTCGATTTTCCGATTTGGCACGATCCCTGCATAGCTGTGTTGGCAGGGGTATCAGACATGAGCAAAGCATCCGAGATCGACATCGTCTCCGTCAGTAAAGTCTACGGCACAACCATCGCTGTGGAAGCGATCAGTCTGAAGATACCGGGAGGTACCTATTGTTGCCTTCTCGGCCCGTCCGGATGTGGAAAGACGTCGACCCTGCGAATGATTGCAGGCCACGAGACGATTAACAGCGGCGACATCCGGCTTGGGAATACCGTCGTGACTGACCTCCCGCCGGCCCGCCGTGGTACGGCGATGATGTTTCAGTCCTATGCGCTCTTTCCCCACCTTGATCTCGCCGACAACGTCGCATTCAGCCTGAAGATGAAGGGTATGGCGAAAGAAGAGCGTCGAGCCAAGGCAATGACCATGCTGGAGCTCATGGAGTTGCAGTCCTACGCGACCCGCAGACCAGCCCAGCTTTCAGGTGGACAGCAGCAGCGCGTGGCTTTGGCCCGCGCACTGATCACCAACCCTCAAGCCCTGCTTCTCGACGAGCCACTCTCGGCGCTTGATCCATTCTTGAAAGTGCGCATGCGCGCCGAGTTGAAGAAGCTGCAGACGTCTCTCGGTATCACCTTCGTGCATGTCACCCACAGCCAGGAAGAGGCGATGGCGCTTGCTGACTTGATCGTCGTGATGAACGACGGTCGGATTGAACAGGCAGCGGCACCGCGGGTGGTGTTTGAGAAGCCGGCAACCGCATTCGTTGCCCGTTTCATGGGCGACCACAATGTCGTTTCAGGTCGCGTCACTGCGCATCACGACGGTATCGCTACCGTCAGCGTATCGCAGGATACCAGTTTCATCGCCGTTGATGGCGTGAACTCTTTGGATGAGGTCGCCGATCTTGCCATCCGAACCGACCGCGTTCGTGTCGGCCACAGGGATGGCCGCGGCCTCGGCTTTACCGGCGAGGTCACCAATATCGAGTATCGCGGGGCTTCGGTGAAGCTCTCGGTCGCTGGAGCCGGCATCGACGATTTCACGGCCATCCTGCGCGACAGCGAATTCTTCGCCAACCCCATTCGCGTCGGCGAGCAACTGCCTCTTTGCTGGGACAAGGAGGACGTCATCTTCCTTGGTCGCACCCGGCACTGACACCAGAAACGACAAGAACAGGCCACGGCCAACAGAGGAGAACGGACATGACGAAAGCAGACACGACAGCCAAAGGAATTTCGCGCCGCGCCTTGCTGAAGACCGGTGCCGCAGCAGCAGGCCTTGCCGCTGGATCAGGCGCCATCACAGGCTTCCCCACCATTTGGGCGCAGTCCAACATCACCCTTCGCCAGTTCGGCACCGGTGTTTCCAATCTCAATGCAATCGCAGAGCAGTGCAAGAAGGACCTCGGCATCACGCTGGAAATGACGGCTTCCGATTCCGATGCCGCAGCCCAGCGTGCTGTGACGCAGCCGAATTCCTATGACATCGCCGACGTCGAGTACTGGATCCTCAAGAAGGTCTTCCCAACCGGTGTGATCCAGCCAATGGATGTGACCAAGCTGAAGCACTACGACAGCGTGGTGCCGCTGTTTAAGACAGGCAAGCTGACACCGGACACCGAGATCGCTCAGGGCACTGCCCCGCATACGGTGGGATATGTCGAGAAGCCGGGCGACAAGACTTTCGCGAGCGGCGAAACCCAGTGGTTCACCATGATGCCGACGATCTACAATGCCGATACGCTCGGCATCCGACCTGACCTCGTCGGCCGTGAGATCACGAGCTGGGCCGACATCATGGACCCGGCGTTCAAGGGCAAGACCTCGATCCTCAACATTCCGTCTATCGGCATCATGGATGCCGCCATGATCATGGAAGCGATGGGCAAGATCAAATACGCCGACAAGGGCAACATGACGAAGGAGGAGATCGACCAGACAATCGACTTCCTGATCCAGGCCAAGCAGGACGGTCAGTTCCGCGCCTTCTGGAAGTCTTTTGATGAGTCGGTAAACCTGATGTCTTCGGGTGAGGTGGTGATCCAATCCATGTGGTCTCCAGCCGTTGCAGCAGTTCGTGCCAAGGGGATCGACTGCAAATACCAACCGCTCAAGGAAGGCTACCGCGCCTGGGGTGGCGGATTGGGGCTTGCCGCGCATCTTAGCGGCGCGCAGCTCGACGCAGCCTATGAATACATCAACTGGTACACCTCTGGCTGGGTCGGTGCGTATCTCAACCGCCAAGGCTACTATTCGGCCTGCATGGAGACTGCCAAGGCTCACATGTCAGCCGATGAATGGGGCTTCTGGATCGAGGGCAAGGCTGCACAGGATGATATCCTGTCGCCTGATGGCAAGGTCATGGAAAAGGCTGGTGCCGTCCGCGACGGCGGCTCCTTCGACGAGCGCATGGGTCAAGTTGCGTGCTGGAACTCGGTGATGGACGAAGACCGCTACATGGTCCGCCGTTGGAACGAATTCATCGCCGCCTGATGCTTTCTAGGGCCGGCGCACCTATGCGCCGGCCCTACCAATAGACCGGCAGAGGGCGAGATATGGCGACATTGGCTTCATCGCACACGGATACGGCAGACAGCGCGCAGGCACGTGCTGGGCGCCGTTTCCCAGCGGCACTGATTGCTTACTTGCAGGCGGCACCGCTTGCCTTGATCTTATGCAGCTTCCTTCTGCTTCCCATTCTGATGATCGGCACCGTCAGCTTCTGGGATTACGACTTTGCCGCCATGTATCCGGATTTCGTAACTTTCAACTACACCGAGACGTTGGGTTCCTGGGTGACCTGGAAAACCTATCTCAACACCCTCAAGTTTGCTTTCCTGGTCTGGGGCATCACGCTTTTCATCGGCTTCTGGGTCGCTTACTTCCTCGCCTTCCACGTCAGAAGCTCCGCAATGCAGATGGTTCTCTTCCTCGTCTGCACGGTGCCGTTTCTCACCTCCAACATCATCCGGATGATTTCCTGGATCCCCGTGCTTGGACGCAACGGGCTCATCAACTCCGCCCTGTTGAACGCCGGCGTCGTGTCAGAGCCCGTGGAGTGGCTTCTTTATTCCGATTTCGCCGTCGTGCTGGCAATGGTTCACCTCTACACGCTGTTCATGGTAACGCCGATCTTCAACACTCTCATGCGCATAGACAAAACGCTTATCGAAGCTGCGCGCGATGCAGGCGCAAGCAGCTGGCAGACGCTTCTCAACGTCGTGCTTCCATTGGCGAAGCCAGGGATGGCGATCGGAACAATCTTTGTCGTCACGCTGGTGATGGCTGACTTTTCGACGGTCCAGGTGATGTCCGGCGGTCAGAGCGCCTCCGTCGCGCTGATGATGAAGAACCAGATGTCGCTGCTGCAATACCCGGCAGCCGCGGCGAACGCAGTGATCCTGCTGGCTCTCGTCCTCCTGATGGTGGCGGGAATCCTCCGCATCGTCGACATCCGCAAGGAGCTTTAGATGCAACGAGAAGCCCGCTCCCGTGAATTCTACGCTCTTACGATTTTCTTCGCGCTTTTTGTCGTGTTTCTCTACGGACCGCTGTCGGCCATCCTGATCCTCTCCTTCCAGGGCCCAAACGGTGGGCTCACCTTCCCCCTGAACGGAGTCTCGTTTCGCTGGTTTGCCAATCTCTTGGAGACGCAAGCTGTTGGAGACTTCGGTGGCTCATTCCGGCGCTCGCTTGCGCTTGGCCTCATGGTGACGACCACGACCGTTGTTGTGTCGCTCCTGGCCGGGCTTGCCTTCCGAAGGCGTTTTGTCGGAGCCACCGCCCTCTTCTACCTCGCGGTCGCAAGCCTCGTTGTCCCCTCCATCATCATATCCCTAGGCATTGGCGTAGTCTTTCAGCAGATGGGCCTGCAGCCCGCCTGGTACTCGTCTGCCTTAGGCGCTCATCTCACTTGGACACTGCCCTTTGGCGTTCTTATCATGTTTGCCGTGTTCAACCGCTTTTCCCCGGCCTACGAAGAGGCTGCCCGTGACCTCGGAGCGTCGTCTTGGCAGACCTTCCGCCATGTGCTGCTGCCGATCATTGCACCGAGCCTCATCGGCGTCGGGCTATTCGGCTTTACCCTCTCCTACGACGAGTTCGCCCGCACATTATTGGCCGCGGGAACTTACAATACACTGCCGCTCGAGATCTACGCGATGACCACCAATGTCACGACACCCGTTCTTTACGCACTCGGGACAGTCACCACAGCCTTCTCCTTCCTCGTCATTCTCGCCACGCTCCTTCTCATCCTCCGCCTTAACCGGCGGCGCCTCAAAGGCTGAGAGCCACTAATGCGCATTCTTGTCGTTAATCCGAATACCACCGCCAGTATGACCAGGCGCATTGCGGCGGCGGCCGAACGCGTCACCGCAGCGGGCACAGAGATCATTGCCCGAACATCCGCCATGGGGCCCGAATCCATCGAAGGCTATTACGACGAAGCGCTGGCGGTCCCGGGCCTGCTGCAGGCAATCCATCAAGGTGAACAGGAAGGCGCCGAGGCTGCCATCATCGCCTGCTTTGACGATACCGGGCTTGACGCCGCCCGTTCCATGGCGGGCATCCCCGTCATCGGCATCTGCGAAGCGGCAGTGGCGACTGCCTCTTTCATCGCCCAAAGATTTACAGTGGTGACCACGATGGAACGGTCGAGGCTGCCGGTGGAAGCCTTGGTACACCGCTACGGAATGGGAGGCCGAGCCAAGGTACGCGCAGCCGACATTCCAGTTCTGTCCCTTGAAGATCCTGGCTCGGCAGCGCGCGATCGGCTCTGCCGGGAAATCGAGCTTGCACTGCGTGAAGACCGCGCCGAAGCCATCGTGCTCGGATGTGCCGGCATGGCAAACCTGCCGCAGCAGCTCCAGGCGGACTACAACATACCGGTGATCGACGGCGTGGCTGCCGCCGTGAAGCAAGCCGAAGGCCTTGTTGCCCTCGGCCTCTCCACCGCCAAACGCGGAGCATATGCTTTTCCGCTGGAAAAGCGGTACTCGGGAATGCTGGCGACCTTCGCACCAGGCGACAGAGCACCTGCTGTATGACCGCCGCACCGGAAATCCGCCCGCTCAGCCTTTCAGAAGTTGAGCTGTTATTGGAATGGGCGAGGCAGGAAGGCTGGAACCCGGGCCTGAACGATGCAGAGGCATTCTTCAAAGCAGACCCTGAAGGCTTCCTTGGCTGCTTTACAGCGGATGCCCTGGTCGCAGGAATATCTGCAGTTCGTTACGGCAGAAGCTTCGGCTTCATCGGTCTCTACATCTGTCGGCCCGAGTACCGCGGCAGAGGGTTTGGCAAACTGATCTGGGACGCGGCGATGAGGCATCTGGCGGGCCGCATGATTGGTCTGGACGGCGTTCCGCAACAGCAGCCGAACTACCGGCGGATGGGCTTTGAGGAAGATTACCGGACGATCCGCTGGAGCGGCAAAATTGCGCCTCACCAACCTAGTGCAACATCTGTCTCGCCAATTTCGCCCATGATGCTGCCGGACGTGATCGCCTACGACCGGCGGAGCTTTCCCGCGGAACGTGACACGTTTCTACATGCATGGCTGCAGCCACCACGCGAGACGATGGTGTTCATTCGTGAAGAGGCCATCACGGGCTATGCTGTCCTTCGCCGCTGCCATGACGGCTATAAGGTTGGGCCCCTGCTCGCTGACGGTGTCAGAGAGGCGGAAGAACTATTCTTCGCCTGCATCAACAAGGTGGGTGGCGAGGTCTTGCACCTCGACGTCCCGGAGACACAAGAGGCGTTTTCCAGGGTGCTGCTGGATGCCGGCATGGCTCCAGGCTTTGAAACCAGTCGCATGTACAAAAACGGAAGCCCGAGGATCATTCCGCAGGGCGTCTTCGCCATCACGACGCTGGAATTGGGTTAATCTTCTTCGATGTAGTGCGGACGCTCGGCGATGATCTGTCGAATGCCCTGTTTGGAGCGGCCGGTGCGATTTGCGTTCGTTTTTCCTGTTGGTTCCGAAGGCGGGGCTATTCCGTCTCCGGGGCCGACAGATGATTGGCAACGGAAGCCTTGAGCCGGCCAATGTTCATCCAAAGAGACTGGACCACTTCATCTCCGGTGTCCTCCAGTAGCTCTCGAAGCCACTCTTCGTGCGCGGCGGCCATCGTGAGGAAGCGGTCGACGCCAGCGGGAGTGAGTTGCGCCACCGTAACGCGACGATCCTTGTCCGGCGTAACCCGCCTGATCAATCCGTCCGCCTCCAGGCGCTCGACAAGGCCAGTAACATTCCCGTTGGTGACCATTGTGCGTTTTGATAGCTCACCGAGCCGCAGCCCGTCTTCCTCTCGATAAAGCTGCGCCATCAGGTCGAATTGAGGAAGCGTTGCCCCGAACTCGGATCTGAGCCGTCGCCGAATCTCGTTGGTGATCAACCGGGTCGTGGAAAGCATACGTAGCCAAAGCCTGGTCTCCGGCTTGTTGCGACCGTTCGGGCCGTGCACAATCATCTCCAGATCCGCGCTGGCTGCTTCGTTGTCCACCATGTCCTCGGTCGTCCTCTCCATCGATCGACTGTTACGAAGCGCCCTTCCGAATGTCAAAGGCGGCAGGTGTATCGGCGTCCCCCTCATAAACGGCTTGACCATCTAGCGGCGCCCCATATAGTTTAAACTTAAAATAAAAGAATGGAAACATCAGGAGGAACAGCTTCATGCGCATCGTCTGCATCGGCGGCGGCCCGGCGGGGCTCTATTTCGCGCTCCTGATGAAGAAGCAGAACCCTGCGCACGAGATTTCGGTCGTCGAGCGCAATCGCCCCTACGACACGTTCGGCTGGGGCGTCGTCTTTTCCGATGCGACCATGGAGGCGATGCGCGCTTGGGATCCGGAGAGTGCGGCCGAGATCGAGGACGCCTTCAACCACTGGGACGATATCGAGGTCTGGTTCAAGGGTACCCGCCAGCGTACCTCCGGCCACGGCTTTGTCGGCATTGGCCGCAAGAAGCTTCTCAACATCCTGCAACGCCGTTGCGAGGCGCTCGGAGTTGAACTGGTTTTCGAGACGGATGTCGCGAGCGACCTCGACTATGCGGATGCGGATCTCGTCATCGCCTCGGACGGCTTCAATTCGAAGATCCGCAACCGGTATCAGGAGGTTTTCGAACCCGACCTCGTGACACGGCCGAACCGCTACATCTGGCTCGGCACCAATAAGCTCTACGATGCCTTCACCTTCGATTTCCGCAAGACGGATCACGGCTGGTTCCAGGCGCACATCTACAAGTTCGACGACAAGACTTCGACCTTCATCGTCGAGACCACCGAGGATGCCTACGAAAAGCACGGTCTCGGCCAGATGGACCAGCAGGGTTCGATCGACTTCTGCCAAAACCTCTTTTCCGAGGTACTGGACGGCGCCGAACTGATGACCAATGCCCGCCACCTGCGGGGTTCCGCGTGGTTGAACTTCAACCGCCTGATCTGCGGCAAGTGGAGCCATTTCAATGGTCACTCGCACGTCGTGCTGATGGGCGACGCCGCCCATACCGCCCACTTCGCCATCGGCTCGGGCACGAAACTCGCCATCGATGACGCGATCGAGCTCACGAACCAGTTCAACAGGCACGGCCATGCGAAGGAGCAGATCCCGGCGGTTCTGGAGGACTACGAGGAAATCCGCCGCGTCGACGTCGCCCGCATACAGAATGCCGCCCGTAACGCGATGGAATGGTTCGAGGTCGTCGGCAGGCGCTATGCCGATACGCTGCCGCCCGAACAGTTCATGTATTCTATGCTGACCCGGTCGCAGCGCATCAGCCATGAGAACCTGCGGCTGCGCGACAAGGCGTGGCTCGAGGGCTACGAGCGCTGGTTCGCCGGTCAGGCAGGTGTCGAACCGTCAGCCGAAGGCCGGGTGCCGCCTCCGATGTTCACGCCTTATACGATGCGCAGGGTGACGCTGAAGAACCGCATCGTCATGTCGCCGATGGCGATGTACTCGGCCAAGGACGGCCTGCTCGACGATTTCCATCTCGTGCATCTGGGCGCCCGCGCGCTCGGCGGCGCAGCACTCGTCTTCGGCGAAATGACCTGCGTGTCGCCGGACGCCCGAATCACCCCCGGCTGCCTCGGCCTGTGGAACGAGAAGCAGGCGGAGGGTTGGAAGCGATTTGTGGATTTCGTCCATGGCAACAGCACCGCGAAGGTGGGCATCCAGCTTGGCCATGCCGGGCGGAAGGGTGCCACGAATCTGGCATGGGAAGGGATCGACCAGCCGCTTCAGACGGGCGACTGGCCGCTGATCTCCGCCTCCGCCCTGCCCTACCTGAAGAACAGCCAGGTTCCGAAAGCGATGGACCGCGCGGACATGGATCGGGTGAAGACCGATTTTGTGCGCGCCACCGAGCTTGCCGTGACCGCCGGCGCCGATTGGCTGGAGCTTCACTGCGCGCACGGCTACCTGCTCTCGAGCTTCCTGTCGCCGCTGACCAACCGTCGAACCGACGAATATGGCGGCAGCCACGAGAACCGCGCCCGCTACCCGCTGGAGATCTTCAATGCCATTCGCGCCGTCTGGCCTGAGGATAAGCCAATCTCGGTGCGTCTCTCCTGCCACGACTGGTTCGAGGGCGGCAATACGCCAGACGACGCGGCGATCTTCGCGCAGATGTTCAAGGACGCCGGCGCCGACATGATCGACTGCTCGTCCGGCCAGGTCTGGAAGGAAGAAAAGCCGGTCTACGGCCGCCTTTTCCAGACGCCGTTCTCCGACAAGATCCGCAACGAGGTTGGCATCCCCACCATTGCCGTCGGGGCAATTTCCGAGGCGGACCACGCCAATTCGGTGATCGCCGCGGGCCGCGCCGATCTCTGCGCTGTCGCCCGTCCGCATCTCGCCGATCCGGCCTGGGTGCTGCACGAGGCAGCGCGCATCGGGCTCACCGACATCGCCTGGCCGAAGCAGTACTATTCCGGCAAGCAGCAATACGAGACCAATCTGGCGCGTGCCGCAGCAACGAAGTGAGGATCGGCTGATGGATGCAGCGCGCAAGCTGGACGGGCGTCATGCGCTGGTGACAGGTGCCGGCAGCGGCATCGGTGCTGCCATCGCCACGGCACTGGTCGAGGCCGGTGCGAGGGTCACCCTGGCCGGACGCCGCGCAGAACCGCTGAAGGCGCTCGCCGAACGACTTGGCGTTTCGCAGGTTCACGTGGCTCATGGCTTCGACGTCACAAGCGAGACGGCTGTTGCGGGGGGCATGAAGACCGCCCGCGCCGCATTTGGCCCCTTGGACATCCTCATAAACAATGCCGGCGAGGCGCCCAGCGCTCCATTCGAGAAGACCTCGCTGGACATGTGGAACCACGTCCTGGCGGTCGATCTGACTGGAGCCTTCCTCGTCACGCAGGCTGCCCTTCCAGACCTGAAGTCGCGCGGCGACGGTGCCCGTATCATCAACATCGCCTCCACCGCCGGCCTCACCGGCTATGCCTATGTTTCGGCCTATACGGCGGCAAAGCATGGCGTCATCGGCCTGACGCGCTCATTGGCGCTGGAACTCGCGAAGACAGGCATCACCGTCAACGCGGTCTGCCCCGGCTTTACGGATACGCCGCTGATCGCGCAGGCGATCGAAACGATCGTCGCGAAGACCGGCCGCAGCCAGGAAGACGCGATGAAGGAATTCACGAAAAGCAATCCGCAGGGACGGCTGATCCGGCCGGAAGAAGTCGCAGACGCCGTTCTGTGGCTGGCATCGCCCGCTGCGGCTTCAATCAACGGCCAGGCGATCGCGATCGCCGGCGGGGAGGTATTGGCGGGATGAGCACGGTTTCAATGGCAGGGCACCTGCGCCCGTTCAAGGATTATCAGGCGCAGCATTTCCTCTGGGAGGTCAGCGCCGATGGGCGGGTCGCCACGATCCGGCTGAACCGGCCAGAGCGTAAGAACCCGCTTACATTTGAAAGCTATGCGGAGCTGCGAGACCTGTTCCGCGACCTTGCCTATGCGTCGGACGTCCGGGCCGTGGTCCTGACCGGAGCCGGCGGCAATTTCTCGTCCGGCGGTGACGTGTTCGAGATCATCGAACCACTGACGCAGATGGCGATGCCGGACCTCCTCGCCTTTACCCGGATGACCGGCGATCTGGTCAAGGCAATGAAGAAGTGCCCGCAGCCGATCATCGCGGCGGTGGACGGCATCTGCGCCGGCGCCGGCGCCATCCTGGCGATGGCCTCCGACCTGCGGCTTGCGACACCCGAGGCGAAGACGGCGTTCCTCTTTACCCGCGTGGGCCTTGCCGGAGCCGACATGGGCGCCTGTGGTATCCTGCCGCGCATCATCGGCCAGGGCCGTGCCGCGGAACTCCTCTTTACCGGCCGCGCCATGAGCGCCTCGGAAGGCCATGCCTGGGGCTTCTACAACGCGCTCCACGCGGCGGACAACGTCGAGGCCGAAGCACTGAAGCTGGCGCAGTCGCTGGCGGACGGGCCATGGTTCGCCCACACGATGACGAAGACCATGCTGAACCAGGAATGGGCCATGGGCATCGACGAGATGATCGAGTCGGAGGCGCAGGCGCAAGCCGTCTGCATGGCGACCAAGGATTTCCGCCGCGCCCTCGAAGCCTTTGCTGATAAGCGCAAGCCCGTCTTCGAGGGGAACTGACATGGCGGCACCGACCCGGCTAACCGGTCCGACCCGCGAGCATCTCGACTGGCCCTTCTTCGACGACAGCCACCGTACGCTGGCGGCACGGCTCGACGCCTATACTGCATCGGGTGCGCTTTCCGCCATCGACCATGCCGACACCGATCGCGCCTGCCGCAACCTCGTTCGCTCGCTCGGAGAGGCCGGGCTACTGGATGCGGCGACCGGCGCCGGTGGAACGCGCGCGATCGATTCCCGCGAAGCCTGCCTCACCCGCGAAACGCTTGCCTGGCATGACGGCCTCGCCGATTTCGCCTTCGCCATGCAGGGTCTCGGCACCGGCGCGATCGCGCTTTCCGTAACGGAGGAACTGCGTAGCACCGTGCTGCCGAAAGCGCAGAGCGGCGAATGGATCGCCGCCTTCGCGCTCTCCGAGAAGGACGCAGGCTCCGATGTCGCTGCCATGGCCTGCGCAGCGAACCGCGACGGCGATCACTATGTCCTCGACGGCGAGAAGACTTGGATCTCCAATGGCGGCATTGCCGACGTCTACACCGTCTTCGCTCGTACGGGCGAAGCGCCCGGAACCCGCGGCATCTCGGCATTTATCGTCTATGCCGATGATCCCGGCTTCTCGATCGCCGAACGAATTGACGTGATTGCGCCGCATCCGCTGGCGACCATCCGCTTCGAGAACTGCCGCATCCCCGCTGATAGGCTGCTCGGCAGTCCCGGCGAGGGTTTCAAGATCGCCATGCGCACGCTCGACATCTTCCGCGCATCAGTTGCCGCAGCCGCGGTCGGCTTCGCCCGCCGGGCCCTGAACGAGGCGCTTGTCCATGCGACGGCCCGTCCGATGTTCGGCAACCGCCTTTCCGACCTTCAGCTGACCCAGGCTGCATTCGGCGACATGGCGGCGCAGATCGATGCCGCGGCTCTCCTGACCTATCGAGCCGCCTGGCGCCGCGACGTCCAGGCCCTGCCGACCACCAAGGAAGCAGCCATGGCGAAGATGGTCGCGACGGAGAACGCCCAGCAGGTGATCGACCGCGCCGTGCAGATGTTCGGCGGACGGGGCGTGAAGAGCGGCGAGATCGTCGAGAGCCTTTATCGCGAAATCCGTGCGCTGCGGATCTACGAGGGCGCAACCGAAGTCCAGAAACTCATCATCGCGCGCGAACTCCTGAAAAGCGCGCCTCCGGAGAAGACGCATGCATGACATTCTTCAGCCCGAGGGTTGGGCGAAGCCGATCGGCTATTCCAACGGCGTGGCGGCACGCGGCCGGCAAGTCTATGTCGGCGGCCAGATCGGCTGGAACGGCCAGTGCCAGTTCGAGACGGACGATTTCGTCGAGCAGGTCCGCCAGACGCTGAAGAACGTCGTTGCAGTCCTCGCCGCCGGCGGTGCGGGCCCCGAGCACGTGACGACCATGACCTGGTACTTCACTGACAAGGCGGAGTATCTCGCCAACCTGAAGGGGATCGGGCAGGCCTATCGCGAAATCATGGGCAAGAACTTCCCTGCCATGGCCGCCATGCAGGTGACGGCCCTCATCGAGGACCGCGCCAAGATCGAGATCCAGGCCATCGCCGTCGTTCCGGAGTAAGCCAGTGGAAGCCGCCGCGATCCCTTTCTCCGAAACTGTACGCGGCGAGATCCAGGGCGATGTTCTCGTCGTCATCATTGACAATCCGCCGGTCAATGCGCTCTCTGCCGATGTCCGCTCTGGCCTCGTGGCGGCACTGGACCGTGCCGGTGGTGACGCCGGCATCATTGGGCTCGTCATAACCGGAGCCGGGAAAACCTTCATTGGCGGCGCCGACATCCGTGAATTCGGACAGCCGCCGGCGGAGCCGAACCTGCCGACGGTCCTAGAGCGGATCGAACATTCTGCGAAACCAACCGTCGCGGCCATCAACGGCGCAGCCCTCGGAGGCGGCCTGGAGGTCGCGCTCGGCTGCCACTACAGGGTGGCGTCTTCGGCTGCGCAGATGGGGCTCCCCGAAGTGAAGCTCGGCATCGTGCCGGGTGCGGGCGGTACCCAGCGCCTGCCCCGGCTGATCGGCATCCCTGCGTCAATCGACCTGATCGGCAGCGGCCGCAGCGTGAAGGCGAAGGAAGCGCACGAACTCGGCCTGATCGATGAAATCGCGGATGCCGGCCTGCAGGAGGCAGCCCTTGCGGCCGTTCGGCGAAATACCGGCCAAGACCCGCGCCGGACCGGCCAATTGGCGGTTCGGGCCACCGACAGCGCCGCCGTCGAAAAGGCGAAGACGAGGATCCTTGCCAAGGCACGCGGGCAACAGGCCCCCGCCCAAGCCATCCGCCTCGTGGAAGCGGCCGCGCGGCCGCTCGCCGAAGGCTTGGCCGACGAGCGGGCCACTTTCCTCAAGCTCCGCGAGAGCAGCGAGGCCGCCGCATTGCGCCATGTCTTCTTTGCGGAACGGCAGGCATCGAAGGTGGAGGATCTGGAGGGTGTTTCCCCTCGCCCTGTCGAGACGATCGGCATCGCCGGCCTCGGCCTTATGGGAAGCGGCATCGCAGTGGCTGCACTCGCTGCAGGTTGCCGGGTGATCGGACTTGACCGCGACGATGAGGCAGCGGCCAGGGGTCGCGAACGCATCCTCGGACTTCTGCAGAAGAACCTCTCGGCTGGACGGATCGATCAGACGGCCTTCGACGCGCAGGAAAGCCGCCTCTCAGTCACGGCAACCGATGCCGATCTTGCTCCCTGCGATCTCGTGATCGAGGCGGTGTTCGACGATCTCGACGTCAAGATCGACCTCTTCCGCCGCCTGGACAAGGTCATTCGGCCGGATGCCATCCTCGCCACCAACACCAGCTACCTGAACCCTGACGAGATCGCCGCTGCCACGGCCCACCCGGAGCGCGTGCTCGGCCTGCACTTCTTCTCGCCGGCGCATGTCATGCGGTTGCTGGAGGTCGTGCGCTGCGCCCGCACGGCGCCCGACGTCCTGGCGACCGGGCTTGCGGTGGCGAAGAAACTCCGAAAACTCGCAATCGTCACCGGGGTCACCGAAGGCTTCATCGGCAACAGTATCTTCTCCGCCTATCGGCGCGAAGCCGAGTTCTTACTGGAGGACGGCGCCCTGCCGCACGAGATCGACGCGGCGCTGGAAGAGTATGGGTTCCCGATGGGTCTCTTCGCCGTCTACGATATGGCGGGACTGGAGATCGCCTGGGCGCGACGCAAGCGACAGGCAGCAACGCGCGATCCGTTAGAGCGCTACGTCGAGATTGCGGACCGGCTCTGCGAAGCCGGCCGGCTTGGCCAGAAAATCGGACGCGGCTGGTATGCCTATCCCGAGGGGAAGCGACAGGTCGACCCTGTGGTTACCGACATCATCGCGCAGTGTCGTGCGAAAAAGGGCATCACGCCCCGCAGCTTCATCGCCAGCGAGATTATCGACCGCCTGCTCGTCGCCATGGCGGAAGAAGGCAAAAAGCTCATCGAGGAAGGCATTGCCGCTCGCGAGAGCGACATCGATCTCGTGATGATCAACGGGTACGGCTTTCCGGCCCACAAGGGCGGGCCCATGTTCGCCGCTACTCAGACGCCGAGATAACGGTCCTGCAGGTCGGCGGACAGTTCCGCCGGCGTTCCATGCCAGGCGCTCCGTCCGTTTTCCAGAATGACGCAGCGGTCGGCGACCGGCAGCAGTTCCGACAGCGTCTTGTCGACAACCAGGATGGAGAGCCCCTCGGCCTTCAGCTTGCGGATTGCTGCCCAGATGTCCTGCCGGATCACGGGTGCCAGGCCTTCGGTCGCCTCGTCGAGGATCAGCAGGCGCGGATTGGTCATCAGCGCACGGCCGATTGCCAGCATCTGCTGCTCCCCGCCAGAGAGCGACCGTGCCATCTGCGCGTGACGCTCGGCAAGGCGGGGGAAAAGGTCATTGACGCGCTCCAGGCTCCACGCGCCGGGCCGTGCGGCCGCAATCAGGTTTTCATGTACCGTGAGGTTTGGAAAGCACCGCCGCCCCTCCGGCACCAGCCCGATGCCGAGCTTGGCGACGCGATGCGACGGCTTGCCCTTGAGGTCAGTCCCCGCAAGCCGGACGGATCCGGCACGTGGCGGGTTGAGGTTGCAGATCGCCCGGATGGTCGTCGTCTTGCCCATGCCATTGCGACCCATGAGAGCGACGGCCTGCCCTTCCTCGACCGCCAGATCGACCCCGAACAGCGCTTGGCTTGCGCCATACGAGGCTTCTATCTTGGAAACATCGAGCAGCATCAGGCGTGGTCTCCCAGATAGGCAGTCCGGACAGCGGGGTCACGCCGGATCTCCTCAACCGTGCCGGTCGCGATGACGCGACCGTAGACCAGCACGGAAATCCGGTCCGCCAGCGCGAAAACGGCATCCATGTCGTGCTCCACGAGCAGGATCGGAGCTTCCTGCCGGAGGCTGTGGAGGAAGCCGGTCAAGGCTTTCGATCCTTCCGGTCCCATGCCGGCCATTGGCTCGTCGAGCAGGAAGGCCTTGGAACTGAGCGCCAGCGCGATGGCGATTTCCAGTTGCCGACGCTCGCCGTGCGACAGTTCGGCTGCGGGAATACGCGCCCGGTCCTGCAGGCCGACCCGCTCAAGCATCGCCATGGAACGGTCGATCAGCGACGCGTCGCGCATCACCGGCTTGAAAAAACGGAAGCTCGATCCCTGCTGCGCCTGCACCGCCAGCATGACATTGCGCAATGCCGAGAAGTCGGGGGTCAGCGAGGATACCTGAAAGGTGCGGCCAAGCCCGAGCCGCGAGCGCTCTGCGACGCCGAGATGTCCGATATCCTTGCCGGCGAGGCGGATCGTGCCAGAATCCTGCCGCAGCGTACCGCAGATCTGGTGGATGAGCGTCGACTTGCCGGCGCCATTCGGCCCGATCAGCGCGTGGATTTCGCCGGGCTTCAGGTCGAGCGAGACATGATCCGTCGCTCTGAGTGCGCCGAAGCTCTTGACGATATCAGAGAGTTCAAGAACCGGTTCAGCCATGACGCGCCTTTCCGGCCAAGAGCCCTAGAAGCCCGCCGCGCGCGAAGAGCACGGTGCCGAGCAGGATCAGGCCGAGGAAGAACTGCCAGCGCTCCGTCAGCCCGCCGAGGACATATTCGAAGATCACGAACAAAGCCGCGCCCGCGAGAGGCCCGAACAACCGTCCCGTGCCGCCGAGGATGATCAGCACGATGAGTTCGCCCGACATGTGCCAAGACAGCATGGAGGGGCTGACGAAGCGGTTGAGATCGGCGAACAGCGCACCAGCAAGCCCCGTTAGGGCCGCGGAGATCGCGAAAGCCGTGAGGCGGATTCGATAGGGCGCAATACCGACGGTCGCGACGCGTACCTCATTCTGGCGCGCCGCCTGCAAGGCCGAACCGAAGCGGGAGCCGCGGATCAGCACGAAGAGGCCGAGCGCGACGATCAGCACCGCATAGCAGATCAGGAAAAAGCTTACCGGCTTCATCGTATTGGCGCCCGGGAACTGGTTGCGCACCAGGATGGAAAGGCCATCTTCGCCGCCATAGGCCGGCCAGGAGATCGCGAAATAGTAGACCATCTGCGCGAAGGCGAGCGTGATCATGATGAAATAGACGCCGGACGTCCGAAGACTGATCAGGCCGATGAGGAGCCCCACAAGCCCTGCGACGAGCATCGCCACCAGCCAGATCAGCGGCATCTGATTGGTCCCGGACAAGCCAAGCAGGAGCGGATCACCGGAGAAAGCATGGGTAGCGAGGATGCCCGCGGCATATCCGCCGATGCCGAAGAAGGCCGCGTGGCCGAAGGACACGAGGCCGCCGAGCCCGAGCGCGAGGTTGAGGCCGGTTGCCGCTAGCGCCAGGATAGCGACGCGCGTCGCAAGCGTAACGTAGAACGGCTGGCCAAACGCATTGGCCATGAGCGGCACCGCGAGCAGCAGCGCAGCCAGGATCAGGTTGACGAGAGTTTCCCGGTTCAGCATCGCGGCCTCACGCGTGGGCTGCGGGAAAAAGCCCGCGCGGCTTCATCGCCAGGATGAGCGCCATCATCATGTAGATGAGCATGGATGCCGCAGCACCGCCGATCATGCCTGCTTGCGCCGGCTGCAGGAAAACCCCGACGAGCTTTGGAAGCAGCAACCGGCCCAAGGTGTCGACGACTCCGACCAGCAGAGCGCCAAGGAGCGCTCCCTTGATGGAGCCGATGCCGCCGATGACGATCACCACGAAGGCGAGGATGAGGACAGGCTCTCCCATGCCGACCTGGACCGACTGCAGCGCGCCGACCATTGCGCCGGCAAGGCCCGCAAGCGCCGCGCCGAGGGCGAAGACGACCGTGTAGAGCGTGCGGATGTCGACACCGAGGGCGCCAATCATTTCGCGGTCGCTTTCTCCGGCGCGAATCCGCATGCCCAGCCGCGTCTTGCCGATCAGGAGATAGAGGCCGAAGGCTACCAATGCGCCGGCAGCAATGATCGCCAATCGATAAACGGGGTACTGCGCACCACCGGGCAAGGCGACGGCGCCCTGCAGAAGCGGCGGGATATCGAGGTAGAGCGGAAAGGAGCCGAACAGCCAGCGCGTGCCTTCCGAGAACATCAGAATCAGCGCAAAGGTCGCCAGAACCTGGTCCAGGTGGTCGCGATCATAGAGCCGCCGAATGACGAGCAGCTCGACGATCGCTCCGGCCGCCGCCGCGCAGGCGAGGCTGGCGACGAGACCGAGCCAGAAGGAGCCCGTTGCCGCAGCCACTGCCGCACAGGCGAACGCGCCGACCATGTAGAGAGAACCATGCGCGAGATTGATCAGCCCCATGACGCCGAAGATCAGCGTCAGCCCGGCAGCCATGAGAAACAACATGACGCCGAGCTGAAGGCCATTGAGCAACTGCTCAAGAGCAAGTGCGAGAGTCACCAGCCAACCTTACATCTTGCAGTCTTTGGCATAGGCATCCTCGTGGTCGGTGAAGACCGGCGCGAGGATCTTGTTCGTCAGCACATCACCGTCCTTCACCACTTCGCGGACGTAGATGTCCTGGATCGGGTGCTGGTTGGTGTTGAACTTGAACTTGCCACGCGGCGACTGGATGTCTGCCTTCAGCAGCTCCGCGCGGAATGCTTCCGTATCCTTGACATCGGCTTTGGCTGCTGCGGATGCAATCAGCTGACCGGCATCATAAGCCTGCACGGCATAGATGGACGGCAGGCGACCGTATTCAGCCTGGAAAGCCTCGACAAATTTCTTGTTCGCCTCGTTGTCCAGGTCCTTTGCCCAGTGGCCGGAATTCTTGACGCCGAGAGCGGCATCACCAATTGCACCCAGCACGTCCTGGCTGAAGGAGAAGCCCGGGCCCATGATCGGGATGTCGACGCCCGACTGCGCATACTGCTTCATGAAGGCAATGCCCATCCCACCCGGCAGGAAGGCAAAGACCGCGTCCGCGCCGGAGGCGCGGATCTGGGCAATCTCGGCCGCATAGTCAGTCTGTCCGACCTGGGTGTAGACTTCCGAAGCAACTTCGCCCTTGTAGAAGCGCTTGAAGCCGGTCAGCGAATCTTTACCGGCCGGATAGTTCGGCGCCATGATGAACATCTTCTTGTAGTCCTTGTTGGCGTATTCGCCCATGGCTTCATGAAGATTGTCGTTCTGGTAGGCGGCGTTGAAGTAGAGTGGGTTGCAGTTCTCACCCGCGAGCGCCGCCGGCGCCGCATTGGTGGAGACATAGAATTTGCCCTGGGCGACTGCGCTCGGCGCGACCGCCATCAGCAGGTTCGACCAGACGATGCCCGTCAGGATGTCGACCTGGTCGCTCTGGATCATCTTGTCGGCGATCTGGACGGCCAGTTCCGGCTTCTGTCCATCGTCCTCGGTGATGACCTCGATCTCGCTGTTGCCGGCCTGCTTGATGGCCAGCATGAAACCGTCGCGCGTATCGATGCCGAGGCCGGCACCGCCGCCCGAAAGCGTCGTGATCATGCCGATCTTCACAGGTTCGGCGAAGGCAAGGCTGGAAACGCTCATGCTGAGCGCCAGCGTGGCGGCGGAAACCAGTTTCTTCATTGTCTCGAACTCCCAGTTGTTCTTATGACCCCATCCCCAGGCGCGGACCCCTCGATCTCGCAGCCCGGATATCCGCCCGATGTCATCACCGACCGGTATTCCCGATACCTTCCATACTTGCAAAAGAACGTCCACTGGCGAAGCCGCTGGAATGCGCTTTTGCAGAATGTCGGTAAATGCTCATGCGGCACTCGCCTGCTTCAGCCTGAACCGCTGGATCTTGCCCGACTCCGTCTTCGGCAGCGCATCGGTAAAGACGATGGAGCGCGGGTATTTGTAGGGCGCGATGACCTTCTTGACGTGTTCCTGCAGGAGCTTCGCCATCGCCTCGCAGGCAGCACCGCGATCCGTAAGCACGACATGCGCCTCGACGATATGGCCACGTTCCGTGTCCGGGACTCCGATCACCGCGCATTCGGCAACCGCCTCGTGCTTCAGCAGTGCCGCCTCGACCTCCGGACCTGCAATGTTGTAGCCAGCCGAGACGATCATGTCATCGGAGCGGGCGGCAAAGTGGAAATAGCCTTGTTCGTCCTGCACGAAGGAATCGCCGGTAAGGTTCCAGCCGTCGCGCACGTAATCCCGCTGCCTGTCGTCGGCGAGATAGCGGCAGCCGATGGGGCCCTTGACGGCGAGCTTGCCGATCGTTCCCCGCGGCACCTCGCGCATGTCGTCATCCACGACGACGGCCTGGTAGCCGGTGAGCGGCTTGCCCGTGCAGGCAGGCTTGGAGTCGTCGAGCCGGTTGGAGATGAAGATGTGCAGCATCTCTGTCGAGCCTATGCCATCGACGATCGGCTTGCCGGTCTTCTGTACCCACTGGTCATAGACGGGAGCCGGCAGTGTTTCGCCCGCCGACACCGCGACGCGGAGTGAGGAAAGATCGGCGCCTTCATCCATGGCGGAAAGCATGGCGCGGTAGGCGGTGGGTGCGGTGAAGCAGATCGTCGCCTTGTAGGTCTCGATGATCTCGATCATCTTCGGCGGCGTCGCCTGCTCGAGCAGCGTGGCTGCCGCGCCGAAGCGCAGCGGGAAGACCGCGAGACCGCCGAGGCCGAAGGTAAAGGCGAGCGGCGGCGAACCGACGAAGACGTCGTCCGGCGTGACCTTCAACACTTCCTTCGCATAGGCATCCGCGATGATCAGGATGTCCCGGTGGAAGTGCATGGTCGCCTTCGGCACGCCGGTGGAGCCGGAGGTGAAGCCCAGCAGCGCGACATCGTCCCGTCCCGTTTTCACGGCCTCGAACTTCACGGGCTTGTCGAGGGCGGCCCGATCGAGCTCGGCATCGTGATTGGCCGTGCCGTCGAAGCCGATCACCTGCTCCAAGAACCGGCTTTCCTTGGCGACCGCCACCAGTTCGTCCATCAGGCGGGTGTCGCAGAGCGCCATGGTGACCTCGGCCTTGTCGACCACCTTGGCGATTTCGCCGGTACGTAGCATCGGCATGGTGTTGACGACCACGGCCCCCGCTTTCGTGGCCGCAAGCCAGCAGGCAACCATGGCTGGGTTGTTCGCCGAACGGATCAGGACCCGGTTACCGGGTTTCAGACCATAGTCCTCCGTCAGCGCCCGCGCGATGCGGTTCGTCCAGTCGGAAAGCTCCTTGTAGGTCCGGCGACGGCCGTTGCCGATCAGCGCAGTATGGTCGCCAAAGCCGCGCTCAACCATCCGGTCCGTCAACTCGACCCCGGCGTTCAGCCATTCGGGATAATCGAAGCCATCGAGAAGAAGCTCCGGCCACTGGTCCGGCGGCGGGAGATGGTCGCGCGCAAACGTGTCCAGATGGCCTGTCGGTCCCAGTTTCATCGTCGAGTTCCCATGCGTTCTTCTGGTCTGCAACCCGAAGATATCCGGTGCTGCCGCCGCGGCATTTTTGCCTTGCTGTTAAGAAAGCACCGCTCCAGGCGGGTGGCAAGGAAGAAATTTTAAGTTTGTAATAATTTCTTTCGACGGGCCGGTTGCGCTTCCTTTTCGTGCCGCAGGAGTGCAAGATCGAGCGATGATCCGACGTTAAGCGAGAACCAAATGCGCCACCGCATCATGGACTGGGACGATGCCTACGCGAACGGTCCCAACATCCCGGGCGGGGAGCGCTGGCCGGACCTTTGGGTGGTACCGGCCGAGAACTATCGGCGCGAGAGCTTGATAGCTGGATCTGCAGAACTCGATATCGCCTATGGCACCGGCCCGCGGAACCAGCTGGATCTCTTCAGGCCGACCGGCGATGCGAAGGGACTGGTTGTCTTCGTCCATGGCGGTTTTTGGCTTCGACTGGACAAGAACTATTGGTCGCACCTGGCGCAAGGGCCTGTGAGCCGGGGTTTTGCGGTGGCACTCCCGTCTTACTCTCTTTGCCCCTCCATACGCATCTCCGGCATTACGATCGAAATCGCCTCGGCTATCGAGCGGGCGGCGCAACTGGTGGACGGCCCGATCCGGCTTATCGGTCATTCCGCCGGCGGACACCTGGTGACGCGGATGGTAACGAGGACCTCTCCGTTGTCCGCCGAGGTGCAGCGCCGCGTGGCCAATACGGTATCGCTTTCCGGGCTGCACGATCTGCGGCCCTTGATGAAGACCTCTATGAACACGCAGTTGAAGATCGACGAGGAAGAGGCATGGCGCGAAAGTCCTGCGCTGCTTGAGCCGATCGACGGTACCCGCGTCACCTGCTGGGTGGGATCGAACGAACGATCAGAGTTCCTGCGGCAGAACGCCTTGCTTGCCAATATCTGGAAGGGATTGGGAGCGGAGACAGAGGCTGTGGAAGAACCGGATCGCCACCACTTCAACATACTTGATGCGCTCGTTGAACCGGGGCACCCGCTGGTGGATCTGCTTCTCTCCTGATGCCTTGATGTTGGCTGCTGCCGCCAAGGCGACAACAGCCAGTTGTCCAGATTTACGCCGCGAGAGCGCCGGATTTCTTCGCGACCCAGCCGGCCACGTAATCCATCAGCGCTGGCGACAGGCAGTCATACGGCTCCAGCCCGAGTTCCTTCAAGCGCGCCCGGATCGCATCCATCCTGCTGGGATCAACACCTGCCTCGATCACGGAGGAAACGAAAGCGGCGAACTCCGGCGGTGCCCAGCCCGATTCCTGAAAACGCTCCGGATGAACGAAGTCCAGCCCCTGGAAGGCATGCTCCCTCTCAACCGGGCCATACATGTGGACGCCGCATTCGCGGCACGCGTGACGCTGGATGAGCGCAGAGGTGTCAACCACCTGCAGCTTGTCGCCATTCTCCAGCACCGTCACCTTGTCATGAGGCACGACGGCCACCACGGAGAAGACGGTTCCTTTCGGTTTCCAGCATTTCGTACAGCCACAAACGTGGTTGTGAGCAACCTGCCCCTCGATCTTCACCTTGACCGGCCGATTAGTGCAGGCACAGACGAGGGTGCCTCCTGAGAAGCCGGGATCGGCCGGCTTGATACCATTATCCACGGCCGGATGTATGCGAACTGCACTTTCCATGGCATGCCACCTCCCCTGTTAAGCCGAACCACCTCCGTTTCTCGGACGTGTTCGACGTTGAAGTGATCGCTTCGACCTTCAGGTCGTCAATAAACCACGACGCCCCGGATGCTTTCTCCCTTGTGCATCATATCGAAGCCCTTGTTGATGTCCTCGAGGCCCATGGTGTGGGTGATCATTGGGTCGATCTGGATCTTGCCGTCCATGTACCAGTCAACGATCTTGGGTACGTCGGTTCGGCCGCGTGCGCCGCCAAAGGCGGTTCCCATCCAGTTGCGGCCGGTGACGAGCTGGAAGGGACGCGTCGAAATCTCCTGGCCGGCACCCGCCACCCCGATGATGATCGACTTGCCCCAGCCGCGATGCGCGCTTTCCAGCGCCTGGCGCATGACCTTGGTGTTGCCGGTGCAGTCGAATGTGTAGTCGGCGCCGCCGATCAGGTCGCCATTGCGCTTCGTCATGTTGACGAGATGGGCAACAATGTCGCCCTCGACCTCCTTCGGGTTGACGAAATGGGTCATGCCGAACCTCTCGCCCCATTCCTTGCGGTCGGGATTAATGTCGACGCCGATGATGATGTCGGCGCCGGCAAGCCGCAGACCCTGCAGCACGTTCAGGCCAATGCCGCCCAGCCCGAAGACGATGGCGGTCGACCCGATCTCCACCTTGGCCGTGTTGATCACCGCGCCAATGCCGGTCGTCACGCCGCAGCCGATATAGCAGATCTTGTCGAAGGGGGCGTCCGGATTGACCTTGGCGACCGCAATCTCCGGCAGAACCGTGAAATTAGCGAAGGTGGAGCAGCCCATATAGTGGTGGATCTTGTCCTTGCCGATCGAGAAGCGCGAAGTGCCGTCCGGCATCAGGCCTTGCCCTTGCGTCGAGCGGATCGCGGTGCACAGATTGGTCTTGCGCGACAGGCAGGAATAGCATTCCCGGCATTCAGGCGTGTAAAGCGGAATGACGTGATCGCCCTTCTTCACCGAAGTGACACCCGGTCCGACATTGACAACGATGCCGGCACCCTCATGGCCGAGGATGGCCGGAAACAGGCCTTCAGGATCGGCGCCCGAGAGCGTGAAGTCATCGGTATGGCAGATGCCGGTCGCCCTGACCTCGATCAGCACCTCACCAGCCTTCGGACCTTCAAGCTGAACGGTCATGATCTCCAGCGGCTTTCCCGCTTGAACGGCAACGGCAGCGCGAACGTCCATGTCAATTCCTCTCCTTGATCTCGCTCAGCCGGCTCGCTCCGGCCGCCGGATGTCCGAAGCATTGATGTCGATCAGGCATCCTGCACCCGCCTCGCAGGGCCCTGCAGTCCTACTGCGTAATCACTTGATCCCGCTCGTCGAGGAGCGGGACGTGATACTCCAGCAGGAGGTTGTTGATCTCGTCCTGATGCTCCCGGATGTAGGTGTTCAGGGTCCGTTTCCACTCCTGATCCGATGGCCGCACCCCCATCGTGATGCGATAGGTCATCCGCTGGCCGCCTTTTTCGTTGATCAATGGTACCATCGCCAGATCTGCGCCTGATCTGCTCGCGTAATAGCCGGCCATCGGCCCCCAGACCACGGCTGCGTCTATGACGCCGTCCAGCATGTCCCGGATCATGACTTCGGCCATGGACGGAGCAACACGCGTATCCACCATGAGCGGGTAGACCTTGGCTTTGCGCATCAGCTTGGCGGCTGCCATATTAGCCGACGGAGGCGTACCCTCCACCACTCCGATGCGCTTGTCTGCGAGCTTCGGATCCGCCAGTGTTTCTACGCCCGCCAGTTCGCCGTCCTTCTTGTAAAGCATCACGTAGGAGGAGCGATAATAGGCATTGGTATTCTGGACGAGTTCGTCTCCCTGCGCATAGCCCATGATGATATCGCAGCGATTGGCGCCGAGCGTGTTGCGAACGAACCCCGTGATGGAAGGAAACCAGGTATAGGAAACTGAGCTTCGGCCCGTTGCGTTCGCGACCATCTCTGCGAGCTTGTCCTCAAAACCTTCCCCACTTTTGTCGGTGAATGGCATGTTGGACGGATCGGCACACACGCGCAGAATATTTGGGTCCACGAGTTCACCGGCGGCGCCCAATCCCGCACTCTGGCCCTGCGCCTCAAGCGGAACAAGCATAGCTGCACAAGCAAGAGCAGCAATCGAACAGAGGAGGTCTGGAAGGGTCCGCCTCATCTCATCCCCCCATACAAGATGCTTCGTAATCCTTCGCCGCTTGCGGCTTGTCGGCCTTGTTCGGCGGCCTCCCGCGAGGAGCAGCATCGACTGCTCGTGCCCGCAGATAGATGTAGATATCGTCGAGGTAACAGTAGACGTTCTTGTTGTCACCGAACGCGGGCATGACGTTCTCCCTGCCCCCGCCAACGTTCTGTCGTCCCTCAGCTACGATGGAGAGGAAGGTGGGATAATCCATTGTCTTCATGCTCTCTGCCAAGGCGGGCGCATAGCTTGACCCTACGCCATCCGGGCCATGGCAGACGTGACAATCGGAATGGTACCGACGGTATCCACTGAACGTGTACCAATCGACGGTCCCGTTCTCGATCTTGAAGGTAGGCGTGCCTTCTGAGTCATAGAACTTTCCGTCCTCCTCGCTGACAGCAGCAGCTTTCTCCTTTGTGTCGGCTGATGCGGCGATCGTTGGGGTGAGAAAGGGAAGAAGTGCAGAAACGACGAAAGGAAAAAGACGGAAATTCATCAAGCAACCTCATGCAAATCTGGCAATCAGCAACGGGATTGCCGGCTGAATCACGACCGGGCTGCATCTTCAGACAGCCCGGTCGCCCTTCGGAGGCATTTTAGTCGGGTAGGCCAAAGACCGTTAGCTGCCCCCCGAGCGTGGTGTAGTCCGCCAGTGCTGCATAGCCACCTACGGCACCCAAGCCGGCGGTACCGACGACTTGGGCTTCTTCACCTGCATCGCGGCCCTGACCAACGGCGCCATGCCAGGCCGCTGCATTTTCCGGAGACAGAAGCCCCCCGGCCAATCCGATGCCTGCCCAGCCACCAACGCCCGACAGCACCGCGATGTACTGCTTGCCGTCATGCTCGTAGGTATTGATATTTCCTATAATTCCGGAGGGCGTTTTGAACTTGTAGAGTTCATTTCCGTCCAGATCGACCGCCTTGATGTAGCCTTCCAGCGTGCCGTAGAAAACGACATCGCCTTCCGTCGCGAGCGCTCCGGACCAGACAGAAAACTGCTCCGGCTTCGACCACACGATCTCACCCTTGGCAGCATCCCAGGCAACAAAGTTGCCCATGCCACCATGACTATCCGGCGCGGGGTACATGGAGACCGTAGCGCCGACATAGGGTTGACCGGCCGTGTAGCTCACCCTGTACGGTTCGTAATCCATGCACACATGGTTCGTTGGAACGTAGAACAAGCCCGTCTTCGGTGAGTAGGAGGCCGGCTGCTGGTCCTTCGTGCCCAGTGCCGCGGGGCAGACGCCGGTGGTGTTGGTATCCTCTCCGTTCTGGTGGGTAGAATACTGCGACACGACCTGTGGACGACCGTACTGGTCACTCTCTGGATCCATGACGACTTCGGTCGCCCAGTTCACCTTCGGATCGTATTTCTCTGCCACGAGAAGCTCGCCCGTATTGCGATCGAGCGTGTAGGCAAAGCCATTCCGATCGAAGTGCACTAGCACATCGCGCTGCTCGCCGTTGATCTCCATAGCGTCGACGAGAATGTTCTCGTTGACCCCATCATAGTCCCACTCGTCGTGCGGCGTCATCTGATAGAGCCATTTTGCCATGCCAGTGTCAGCGTCGCGTGCCATCAAGGTCATCGACCAGCGGTTGTCGCCGGGTCTTTGCACCGGATTCCACGTGGAAGGATTGCCGGTACCATAGAAGACCAGGTTGCTCTTTGGGTCATAGGCGAACCATCCCCACGTGGTCCCGCCGCCCGTCTTCCACTGTTCCCCTTCCCAGGTATTGGTTCCGGAATCCGGTCCGACGGGCTTGCCGAGATGAGTGGTCTTTTCCGGATCGATAAGTGTTTCCGAATCCGGCCCCATCGAATAGGCCTTCCAGGCGAGCGAACCATCGCTGAGGTTGTAGGCTGCCGTCCAGCCGCGCACCCCGAACTCAGCCCCTGAAACGCCGATGATGACCTTATCCTTGACCACCATGGGAGCCGCCGTTCCTGACTCTCCCTTGCCGCCATCGATCTGATCGCCGTTTTTGACCGACCAGACGACTTCTCCAGTCTTGGCGTCGAGAGCAACGACAGTTGTGTCGGCTTGGTTCAGAATGATCTTGCCATCGCCATAGGCAACGCCGCGGTTGACGGTGTCGCAGCACATGATCCCAATGACGTTAGGATCCTGTCGAGGTTCATACTTCCAGAGAATCTTGCCGTCGTTCTTGAGATCGAGGGCGTAGACGATATTGGGGAAAGGTGTGTGAACATACATCACATCGCCGATCACCAACGGTCCACCTTCATGCCCGCGCAGCACGCCCGTCGAGAAGGTCCATTTTACCTGCAGATCCTTCACATTGTCTTTGGTGATCTGGCTCAGTTTTGAATAGCGGTGATTGGCGTAATCGCCAGTGGGCATGGCCCAGTTCTTCGAATCTGCCGCTAAGGCAGTTAATTCGTCGTTAGCCAGCGCTGTGCTGGCAAGCGCGGTCGCCATGAAGCTGGCGGCAGTCAGAGACAGATACATGGATGTCTTGGTCAGGCGCATGCGAAGTCCTCCCGATGCAGTTATCACCCGAGGCTCGTCATCCCGGCTTACGGTCCGTGTGGAGCCGCAAGCGCCGGTTATGAGCGTAGTCATGCTGTCTGGGATTGTCTTCCGTCAGCGTGTCACGGTGAACCTGGCCGGCAGAGGGCACCGATCCTGCCTGCCCAGTTTCACCTACGAAACCTTGCCCCTCCCAAAGGCAAAGTCTTGAAGACGAAAGACATAAACAATCATAGGGCAGCTTTCTTAACTAGGCAAGATTAAATACATCAATATGCTGCAACGCGATATCTATATTGCTATGCAGCAAGTCACGCAATAGCCGAAAAATCATCGTACGGTTGAAGCAATACTCATAAATGCTATTGTAATCGGCATGTTAAGTCTTGCAACGCAACCGCAGCATCGGAACGGCAAGGAGAAGCGTTATGACCATCGCTAAGAACTGGATCAAGACTATCGGTCTCCTATCGGTGCTCATGTATGCCGGGAACGCTTCGGCCGCAGGCAGTTATCCGACGGTTACGGTGGTGGACTACGTCTTTGGATGCATGAAGGCCAACGGCAATTCGCGGCAGTCACTGGAGAATTGCTCCTGCTCGATTGATGTCATCGCATCCATCGTACCCTATTCGCGTTACGAAGAGGCCGAGACTTTCAAAAGCCTTGGCCTCATGATCGGCGAGCGAGGCGTCTTGTTCCGCCACAGCGCTGCGGCCAGATCTGCGACCAGTGACCTGCGCAGGGCTCAAGCAGAGGCGGACGTCCGCTGTTTTTAAAAGGTGACCAATCCAGTTGCCAGGTTCGCCCAAGGGTCAGGTCGCGCCGAAAAACCGGTCCTGAAAGGCGAGCACCATGTCTTCAATGGCTTCTCTGTCCCTAGCAGAACGGGGAACAGCGACCTCGAACACCCCCGCTACGTGCGCCGGCTTTGGTGACAGCATGATGATGCGGTCTGACAGCAGCAGCGCTTCCCGCAAATTATGCGTCACCATCAGTGCCGTCGTCGGTCGTGCCGCCCAGATGGCCATCAAAAGACTTCGCAGCCGATCAGCGGTGGGCTCGTCGAGCGATACAAACGGTTCATCCAGGAACAGTATAGCCGGCTGCGTAGCAAAGGCACGGGCAAGCGCGACTCGCCGCGCAAGCCCCAAGGAAAGCTCCGCGGGGTAAAGCGTCTCCAGGCCCGAAAGGCCTAGAATTTCCAGCAGGTCATTGAATGCCGTCTGCTTCAGCGCGGCAGGTAAGGTCAACCGGATGTTCTGCTCCACCGTCCGCCAAGGCAGGAGAACAGGCTCCTGAAAAACTGCCGCAGTGCGATGTGAGGCGTCGGCCGACACATTGACAGTGCCGGAATACTCCCGGTCAAGCCCCAGCAATATACGCAATGTCGTTGTCTTGCCGCATCCAGAAGGTCCCAGAAGGCAGACGAACTCCCTCCCCCGAACCTCGAACGAAAGATCCCGCAACACGTCAATCCTGACGCCCTGCGAGGAATGAAACGTCTTCTCGTAGATTGCGACCTTAAGCGAGGCGGCGGCGCCAACGGGTTGCGTGCTGTTCAACGGGCTGCACCAAGAGGAGTTCGATTATCAACATCAGGAGAACGAAAGCCAATGTGTAGGCGAGTATTCCTGCTACATCGAAGATCTGGAAATAAAGGTAGATCTGAAAGCCGACGCCGTTCGAGCGCCCCAGCAGTTCCACCACAAGGACGATTTTCCAGATCAGTGCTATGCCCGACCGGGACGCTGCTGCAAGATACGGCTGAAGCTGCGGAATGAGAACGTGGCGCAGGCGATCGCGGGCGCTGAGGTGATAGACACGCGCCATGTCCATGTAACGATCATCCAGCGCACGGGCACCTTCACGCATTGTGACGACGACGTTGGGGATCTTGTTTACCGCCACTGCGCCGATTGCGGCAGTCTCGCTCAAGCCGAACCAGATGTAGGCGAGAATAATAATCACCAAGGCGGGGATGTTGAGAAACAGAATAAGCCAGGGATCGAAAAAGGCATCGAGTCTTCGATACCGGCCAAGAGCAACGCCCACGGCCGTTCCGATAACCATCGCGACAACATAGGCCGCACCAACGCGCCACAGCGTCATCATTAAATGATAGCCGAGGTCGCCACTTTTGAGTTCGCTCAAGGTGGTCTCCCATACGACCATCGGAGGCGGCAGCGCGCGGCTCGGCCAGATGCTCGACACTAGGTGCCACACCACAAAAAGTGCGATCAGGGATGCTGCTGTTGTCGCGATCGGGAGCAATCCGCGGCGGTGAGGACGGTCGGTCTCCTTTCCACCCTTCAAGTGTTCGTCAAAGCTCATGCCTTTAACGCTGCCCAATAGGTTCCCGGCGCCAATTCCCGCGCCTTTCCTACCAGCTTCTCTCCGCCCAATCCTGCCAGAACCTCGTAGAGTCGGGCGGCATCCACTTCCTCCTCAGCAACAGGACGACGCGGAATCCCCTCCCTATACCGGTCGCGTAGCACCTCAAGCTCACGGCCATTCGCTCTCACCAGAGGCGCAAGGCGCACCCACTCCGCATCAGAAGTGGCCAGGAGCGCCTTTGCCTGGGCACTTGCCTTGAGGAACCGCATGGCAACGGCGCGATTCTCTTCGGCCCACGCCTCGCGAAAGACATATCCAAGCGCTGAGACCGGGCCCGACGCCCCCAGGGCGCGAGCCGCATCCTCAGCCCCGATAAGCCTTCGGAAACCTTTGACCTCCAATCGCGCACAGAAATGCCAGAAGTTGAGGACTGCATCCAGTTCGCCGGAAAGGGCCTTCTCTGAGAGCAAGGGAGGCACGCCGTAAACGACGTCTGCCTCCGTCGCCAGATCCAACTGATGATCTTGTCGTGCAAGCCCTTGGATCAGCAACCAGCTCTTGTCCAAAGGTCCGCCAGCAACACCAATCTTCTTGCCCTTCAAATCCTCAAGGCTGGAAATTTCCGACTCTTGCTTGACCATCATCGCACCGACCGCTGTCGAATATGGCGCAAGCGTCAATGCCTCGCCCTCCGACCTTTGGCGGGAGACCCAGAGCCAGTCGGAGACAATCACGTCCAAATCCCCCGAAAGCATCGCTACATTCGTCGCATCTTCCCCCGCAAAATCCAAGACCTTCAACTCGATGCCGTTGGCCTGGTCGAACCTGTGATGTTTGACGCTATCTAACTCCCAGCTAACGGTGCCGAACTTCAATACGCCCACCTTTACCCGCGGAAGGTCGGGTGTGGCCATTACCGACCGCCCCAAGGTCGTCGCCATCAGCCCCAGTGCGAGACCACCCAGTTCCCGTTTCGAAATCTGCATCATCCCCCCTTCTGAACGTGGCTTCAGATATCTCGGCCCTTGTCGGGATAGACACATCTCCAGCGCATGATCCTGAATCGCGGTCTGCTCTGCGACCATCGTGCGATATGACTGGGCGCCGACGTCATGCAGTGGAGAAGAGAACCTTGGCTCTCGAAATAGAGGTGCTCATCGCGACAGCTGTTCGGGCTGGCCAGAAGACAAACGGTAATGATGAGGTCGACGAGGTTCACGGAGCACCTTCCCGCAGCGACTGCGCATAGAAAAGCCGAGCTTCATGCTGCGCACGTTCTCGACGATGGCCTTCAAGGTGCCCAGTGAAGTGCCAGGCTCTCAGAATAAGCCGGGGAGAAGTCGCCGTCAACGGGCGCCGCCCTTGGCACTCGGCGCTCCCGACGTCTGTTGACACGTCATGCCGAAAGCCTAACTTCGTTCAGCGGGTATTGCTCAAGAAACTCTGTTGGCAGTGCCGAGCAGCGCGCGAACTTCGGGAGGAAGTAGAATGCAAGTTGCTGTTTTGGTAGGAGCCGTCGGCCTCATTGTCGCATCGGCAGGTCACTGTCTGGCGCAAGATGCGTCGGCTGGGGAGAAGGTCTTCGCCAAATGTAAAGCTTGTCACGTCGTGGACGCTGACACCAACAAGATCGGGCCCTCATTGAATGGGGTGGTCGGCCGCACCGCCGGCACGCACGAAGGTTTCCGATACTCCAAGGCGATGACTGCGGCCGGCGAGAGCGGCTTGGTTTGGAACGATGAAACTTTGACCGCTTATCTCCGCGACCCCAAGGGATACATCAGAGGCAACAAAATGGCGTTTGTCGGCCTGAAGAAGGATGAGGACCTTGCCAACGTTATCGCCTATCTGAAGCAGTTCTCCCAGTAGTGTAAGCCTCGGCTACCGTTTTTCCCACGTCTGCGAGATCGCCTTAGCGAGTGCGTACAATCGCTGTTCGATCAAGGTCGGCACCTCGCAGACGAAGGTGAGAGACTGCACACGCTCCTGGAATATCCTCGTCTTGAGGATGAGTTGCTCATCTCGAACGGCAATCTCATTCGCGTTTGCGTTCGCTTGCCCCCGCAGCTTATCAACTTCCGAGGCATCCTGGCGCAACGCGGCAGCTATCTCTCGTTGGGCATGGGCATAGCGGCCGATGCCGCTCATGACCTGGGAGCGCTCGCGGTTCATGTGGTCGAACAACCCCTGCATGAGCTTCGACAGCTGTGTGTAGCGCTCCTCCGGCGCCAGCATTGCGGAAAAATCTTCGATCCTGTGTTCTGCCTCGGCCAGTGGAATCCGTCGAGCCGCGAGTTCCATGACGAGTTGCGCAACGTCGGTGTCCTTCGCCCAATCCGCAGCATTGGGCGCTAGCTCGGGACCGTTCCAGATCTGACCGAATGAAAGTTCCGGCACCTTGCGCTGGATGCAGGGCCAGTCAGGATCGTCCCCCTGCGCCGCGGGGACTGTCGTCCACAAGACACCGTAGAAGACGGTCACAACGACAAACCTCATCGTAGCTCGTGACATTATCATGAGTTTCCTCCTCCATCTCGCCTGCGGCTGAGCAGGCCTTTGGACGGGTCGTAGGCGAAAATTGCGCCGCCCAGAAACAGCAGGCTACAACCGACGACGACTACAAGCGACCGCCAGTCGACCTGTCCGTACAGGGCAAAGCGAACCAGTTCGACGGCGTACGTGAAAGGATTGGCTAAGCAGATCTTGTGGAGGAGCGGGCTTGCCTCCTGGATCCGCCAGAGCGGATAGAGCGCCGACGAGGCAAAATACATCGGGAAAATCACAAAGTTCATCACGCCGGCAAAGTTCTCGAGCTGCTTGATCAGCGAGGAGAGCAGCATGCCGAGCGAACACAGCATTACGCCAGCCAGGAACAGCGCCGGCAGAATGAACAGATACCCGATTGCGGGCGGTTTGACGCCCCAGAACCACGCAACAGCAAGGAACACGTAAACCTGCAGGATGGAGACGGCGACGCCAGCGAGAAGCTTCGACACCAGCAGGAACCATCTGGGAAAAGGGCTGACCAGGAGGGTTCGCATGCTACCCATCTCCCGGTCATAGACCATGGACAGCGAAGACTGCATGCCGCTGAACAGCAGGATCATGCCGCACAGACCGGGCGTTATGTAGACCTCGTAAAGTACATAGGTCTTGTATGGGGGGATGATCGACACCCCGAGCACTTGCCGGAAGCCGGCTGCGAACACGAAGAGCCACAACAACGGGCGGACAAGCGACGAGATGAAGCGCTCGCGCTGATTGAGAAAGCGGAGAGCCTCTCTGAAGACGATGCCATAGAAGCAGATGAGATAGTTGCCGAGACCGAACCCCAACCGCTTGCCTCTGTTGTCGCTCACTCGGATGTCCGATTCTAGTGGCGACATCATCTGCCCACCTCCTGCGCCTGCGAGGCAGATTGGGTTAGGACAGCAAAGGCTTGACCAATATCCTCCGCCCCTGTGACGGCAACGAGATCTGAAACGGGACCGTCGGCGAGCAACCGCCCGTGATGCAGCAGAACGACGTGGTCATTTGCATCCACCTCATCGATCAGGTGAGTTGCCCAAAGAACGCTCATCCCCTCGGTCGCCACGAGGGTGCGTATCGTCGCAAGGATCTCTCCCCGCGACTGAATGTCGAGCCCGACCGTTGCCTCGTCCAGCAGGAGCAGCGGCGGACGGTGCAGCAATGCCCGCACGATTTCCACGCGACGCATCTGGCCGCCCGAAAGCGCTCGCACCTTGTCGTGCAGGCGATCGTGCATGCCGACCTGGGCAAGCATCGCTCCGATCCGCTCCTTGGCGGCACTCCGTCCGATCCCATGTAGTGACGCATGATAAGCGAGATTCTCGTAGATGCTCAGATCCAGGTCCAGCGTGCGGGCCTGGAAGACGATCCCTAATCTGCCAAGCGCCTGCTTCGACTGCCTCACGATGTCATGACCAAAGATGCGGATCACGCCCTGGCGAACATCGAAGAGATGGCAGATCAACGAGAACAACGTCGTCTTTCCAGCTCCGTTCAGCCCGAGCAGAACGGTAAACTGTCCCGCCGCAATCCTGAAGGAGACGTCTGACAAGACCGGCTTGCGGTCATAGGCGTGGCTTACCGCTGAAACCTCCAGCGCGCCGGGCGGGACCATGGCTTTATCCGCCTTCACATGCTGCATGATCCCGCCTTTCTCGCTCCCGACTATTTGATGGTGATCGTTCCCCGCATGCCCCTGTCGGCGAGATCGGGGACCGACCATGTGTAGGTGCCGGGTCGGACGGTCGTGAACTGCACCTGCATCGTTCCTTCCGCATCGAACTCCAGCCATGCCGGCGCCCCGTTCATGTGCACTTCGAGGTCGTTGATCACGATCTGGTTCATCCACACATTGCGAAACAGGTCAGTATGGAACTTGTACTCCAAGCCAGCCGCAGACGTGATTTTCCAACGATAGCCCTGGCCCGCAATCAGTTCGAAGTCCTTCTGGTTTACCGTGAAGCTATCTTCGGCTGATCCAAGCACGAGTTCGGGTACGTCCTTGCTAGCCCGCGTCACCTGTTCTGTCGCCGTAGCAGCGGGAGCCGGCGCATCATCGTCATCGGCATCTTGAGAGAAAGCCGGCGTTGCCGACAACGCGATCCCCATGAAGGCTGCGAGAGACAGTTTCCGATAGTACTTCATTTGATGCCTCCTCCTGAAAAAACCTAAACTATTGCGGCGACACCACCACTCCCCAGGGAAGCGCGCCAACCGTCACCGATTGAACCGGCTCGTCCGTTGCGACGTCGATGAAGGTAATGTCGTTTGAGACGCCGTTGGTGCTGATGATCGTCTTCTGGTCCGGCGTGAAGGCAAGCTGCCAGACACGTTGCCCGACCAGTACGTATTTCTCGACCTCATAGGTTTCCGTGTTCACCACAGCGACGCGGTTGGCCGGACCAAGCGCCACATAGGCCTTCTTGCCGTCCGCCGTGATCCGGACCCCGACAGGTTGAATGGCTTCGGAACGAAGGCCCGGAATCTCGAAGCTGATCTTCTGCTTTATCTCGCGGCTCTCATTGTCGATCACCGAAACAGTGCCGCCGATCTCGGCGCTGACCCAGACCTCCGAATTGTCCGGCTTGAACTCGGCGAACCGCGGACGGGAATCGACGAGCACGTTGTGCGTGATCTCGTTCGTGGCCGTGTCGATGAAATGCGCCATGTTGGTTGTCTCGGACGTATTGACCATGGCCTTGCCGTCCGGGCTGATCCCCATGCCCTCGGGCTCCACGCCGACAGGAATTTCGGCCACTACGCTCTTGCTATCGAGATCGATGACGGTGACCAGATTGTCGTCCTCGTTCGCGACATAGAGTGTCCCGCCATCGGGCGAGAGTACGAAGAGCTCCGGATCAGGTCCCGAAGGCAAGGAGCCGACGATCTGGTTCGTCGCCGTATCGATAATCTCAATCGTGTCGTCGTCGCTGGCACAAAGGTAGATGAGTTTGCCGTCATGCGAGATGGTGATTCCACGCGGCCGCTGGCCGACCTCGATCGTCTGGACGACTTCCATCGTCTCCGAATCCACCACCGTAACTGTGTTGTCCTTTTCGTTCGAAACATAGACCATATAAGCAGAGGCAGGCGTCGCAACGCCGGTTGCCAAAGCTAGCGCGCTCGATAAGCAACTCAGTCTTCCAAGCATTCCAGATCCCTCCTCAGTCGTTTTCAGTCCAGTACGCATTGAGTTTCCGGTTGATCGACCCCGAGCGTGTCGAGTTCAGAAACCTGATGCAGAAATCCCTCCTGCGGCGACGTCGACACGACCGAGCGCCCATCGCCAAGAAAAATCGGCTGGCGCAACTGCCCATTCCACGTGCGAAAGGTCAGCTTCTGGCCCTTGAACGCGGCGATAGAGAAATCGGGGCTTCGCAGGTACTCTGCTGTCTTCTGGGTCTCCGCGCTCTGGGTACGCGTCACAGCTTCGCCGACCACTCGCACTGCCGTCCAGGCAGCCATGTCCTTCCACAGCATCCGTCTGCCATTGGCCTTGGCGAACCGGTTCTGGATCTGAGTACCGCCCCACTGTTCGCTGGCCGGATGCCATGCGGAAGGTATGAGTCCGGCAGTGCCGGCGACAGGCCGAGGGGTCCAGGTTCGGTAGGGCACATAGGTGCCGAATACCTCGCTCTCATCGGCCACGAGAACGACGTCATGCTCCGGAAAATCCTGTGTAAACACCGGCATCTGGCGCTGGATCTGGACCACGCCCGAATCCGTCCTGCGAGCGGTTCCCGTGTCAGTGAACTCCTTTTCCAGCAGGATCTCGCCGCCGAAGCGTTCGGCCGCGCGGCGAAGAGCGTCGGCGAAGAGCTTGTCACGATCGTGGGACCCGTGGATCAGCACCCAACGGCGCCACTGCTTCCAGATGAGGTATTGAACTAGCCCGTCGGCAAGCATGGTGCGTGTAGGTGCGGTATGAAATATACGCGAGTGACACGCCTCCTCACGCAGGCGATCATCGGTGGCGCCGATATTGAAAACCAACGCGTCGCGATTGGAGATCAGGTCAGTGATCGACAGAAGCTGTTCAGCGGAGACATCCATCAGGATGTAGTCCACCCCTTTCGCAATGAGTTCTTCCGTTGCGGCCGTGATGTCATCATCAAGCTTCACCTCCACGACATCAAGGCCATAGGCCTGACCGAGAAAGCTGCCTGTCGTATTGTTGTCGGCTATCGCCACATTTGCGCCTGCAACTCCCTCATCCCGCGGCGCAAGGTCGAGCACAGACAGTGTAAGCTGGGGCTCATAGGCCCGAAGATAACCGAGCCGGACCTGCAGTGGCTCCTGGACCGGCTGCTGCGCTAGAGCTTCCGAATGGCCAATGGCTGCGAAGGCGGTCATGATGAGCGGCAGGAAGAGAAGCGGCACCGGATACCTCCATGAACGAAGCCCAGGTCCAACCGCGGTCGGATCTGATGAGAATTTCGGTGCCGCAATCAAGGTAGCCGACGGCGATGAATAATCAACCCGCAAGACAGGACCGAGCTGCCCAAGATTTCGTGAATCGCGAGGGGCTTGGATCATTCGTCATTCAGCGTATGATGACACTGGCCGCAAAACGGCTACCCCGTGGAAGGAGGAACAACATGAAGAAGACATGGAAGAAGCCAGCAATGTGCACCGTTGCGGTAGGAATGGAAATGTCCCGCTACTTTCCGGCACAGTTGCCTGCCAAGAAGTAGCCACATCTTCACCGTCTCATCCGCTTTCGCGGGTGAGACGGATCCGGTCTGGACGTGCACTCTGGTGCACCACGGCAACCGCCTTGACAGGGAGGCTTCATGCGGTTGAAGATCCTGGGATCCGCCGCGGGTGGCGGCTTTCCCCAGTGGAACTGTAACTTTGATTTGAGTCGAGCGGCGCGTAAAGGCGTAGAGGGCGTCAAGCCCAGAACCCAGTCCAGCCTTGCGGCTTGTGCAAACGGCACAGACTGGATCATCTTTAATGCCTCACCGGATATCCGTGAGCAGATCGCATCCACGCCAGAGCTACAACCGGCTGAAGACGCACCGCTTCGCTCCACGCCAATTTCGGCTATCGTTCTGACCAACGCCGATGTCGATCATATCGCTGGGCTTCTTAGCCTGCGGGAGCGCCAAGCCTTTGTGATTTATGCCACGCGCCGCGTTCTGGAGGTGCTGGAGCAGAACTCGATCTTCAACGTCCTCGATCGTTCTTTAGTCGTGCGGCGGGAGCTTGTGCTCAACGAGCCGACATCCATACTGTCCTCGCACGGCGCTTCAACGGGATTGACGGTTGAGGCATTTGCCGTTCCCGGGAAGGTGGCGCTTTTTCTTGAGGATCCAGCTTACGCCGACACCGGGTTCGGCACCAAGACCGGCGACACGATCGGCTTGAGGATCTGGTCCGAAGCCGCTCAGGCCGCCGCCTTCTACGTTCCCGGTTGCGCCGCTGTTGACGGCGACCTCAAGCAGCGCCTCCATGAAGCCAACTGTCTACTCTTTGATGGCACCGTCTATACGGACGGTGAGATGATCGATTCCGGCGTCGGACCGAAGACGGGTCAACGAATGGGGCATCTGCACATTTCCGGTCCAGACGGATCGGCGGCGGCTCTTGCTGACGTAGACATTGCACGCCGGATCTATGTTCATATCAACAACACCAATCCCATTCTGGATGAGCGGTCGCTGGAAGCGGCATGGGTGCGAGAGACCGGTTGGGAGGTAGGTTATGATGGAATGGAGATTGCACTTTGAACGAATTTGCTGACGCGGCAAAAGGTGGTCTCTCTCCGGAAGGCCTGGAGAAGATTTTGCGCGACGTCGGCGCCAGCCGTTACCACAACCGCCACCCGCTGCATCACCAGATGACGGCGGGTGCCCTGTCGAAGGAGCAACTGCAGGCATGGGCCTTGAACCGGTATTGTTACCAGTCTGTCATCCCGCGGAAGGATGCCATGATACTGGCCCGTGCCGAGGATCCGGAATTCCGGGCCGAATGGCGCAAGCGGATCGAGGACCATGACGGGACCGATGGGTGGAACGGCGGCATCGCCCGTTGGTTAAAGCTTGCAACCGGGCTCGGACTCGATGGCGAGTTGGTGAAGAGCCAGAAGGGCGCGCTGCCGGCGACACGCTTCGCCGTGGGCGCATATCTTTCCTTCTGCACCGAGCGAAGCCTGCTGGAAGCGGTCGCCTCGTCGCTGACGGAGCTTTTCTCCCCGGTCATCATTAGCGAACGCGTGCCGGCAATGCTGGCGAAGTACGATTATATCACCGACGACATACTAGAGTATTTCAGACCCCGGCCAGCACAGGCATCACGCGATTCCGATTTTGCTCTTGCCTACGTTCTCGCCCAAGCCGACACGCCGGAAAAGCAACAGGCGGTGATCAATGCGCTGATCTTCAAATGTGACGTGTTGTGGGCAATGCTCGACGCGTTGGAACAAGCCTATGGAGAGCATGGCCGAGTACCGCCCGGCGCCTTCGCCCCGGGGCGGTCACAATGATGCCGCCACGAGAGCGCAGGATGTTGACGGCAGACTGCAGACCCATGCTGAAACCTTACGTGCGCCTGCAATATGATCCAGTCCGACAGGCTTGGGCCCTCCTGTCGCCCGAGAAAGTATTCTGGCCCGACGAAACCAGCCTGGACATTCTGCGCCTGTGCGATGGTGAACGGGCCGTCCATCAGATCTTGGGAACCTTGGCTTCTCAGTATGAGGCGCGGCCCGAGGAAATTGCATCGGACCTGGAGAGCTTTCTGCAGGAGTGGTCCGACAGGTCTTTGGTGACGCTATGAACACGACTGTACTTCCACCCATCGGCATGTTGGCAGAGCTCACCCACCGCTGCCCCCTGCTGTGCGCTTACTGCTCCAACCCCGTCGAACTCCTGAAGGCCAATCGTGAAATGACGACGGAAGCCTGGCTTTCCTTGTTTGATCAGGCGGCGGATCTTGGGGTGCTGCAAATTCACTTGTCGGGCGGGGAACCGACCTTGCGCCCGGACCTGGAGGTTCTCGTCGAGCGGTTGGCCAAGCGCGGCGTCTATACCAACCTCATCACGGCAGGCGTTGGGATCGCCGAGGGACGTATAGAGGCGCTTGCCCGAGCCGGGCTCGATCACGTGCAGGTCAGCTTTCAAGGCGCCTTTCCTCAAACGACCGAAAAGATCGGCAACCACCGCGGCGCCCACGAAAAGAAGATGGAGACGGCAAGGCGCGTGCGCGCCGCCGGGTTGCCGCTGACGGTCAATGCTCCCATCCATCGGCACAACATCGAGGAGGTGCCAGCCTTCATCGATCTTGCCCTAGCTCTGGATGCGGAGCGCCTGGAGATTGCCAATGTGCAGTATGCAGGCTGGGCGCTTCTCAACCGGAATGCGCTGATGCCGGATCGCGGTTCTGTGGAGCGTCAGGTTGAGATCGTACGCCAGGCCCAGGAGGACCTCTACGGAATTCTTGCCATCGATTTCGTCACCCCGGATTATTTTGCGATCTATCCCAAGCCCTGCATGGGCGGATGGGCACGCGATGCCTTCGTGGTTGCTCCCGATGGCAGCGTCCTTCCCTGCCACGCCGCTGGGACCATTCCCCACCTTGTCTTCGAACGCTTCGGAGACAAAAGCCTTGCCGAAATCTGGCTTCACTCCCCCGCCTTCAATGCCTTTCGCGGCACCGATTGGATGAGCGAGCCCTGCCGCAGTTGCGAACGTCAGGAGATCGACTGGGGCGGATGCCGCTGTCAGGCCATGGCTGTCGCTGGCAGTGCTGAAGCCACCGATCCGGCCTGTTCCAGATCACCCCATCACGGCCGAATGGCCCTGTTGATCGAAGACGCCATGGCAGCCGAAGATGCAGGCTTCCGATACAGGCGTATCAGTAGCCCGTCACCAACCACCCGGTCGGCATCAGAAGACGGTAAAGTCTATTACCGGGATGCTGCCGTCGCTTCAAACGAGTAAGCGAGATAGGCGATCAACTCACAGATGCCGCTACTATCGCACCGGGCGCAGTCTCATCTCGGACAAGTTTCCATGCGACCATTCTGTTTTCGACAGATGATTCCTGCAACTGCTCGTGGAGACCGCTAACGAATGGAATCCCCTATGCACTTTGCTCTCATCTGCCCTCCTTTCAAGAGTCATATCAGGGCGTTCGAAACCATAGGAGACGAACTTGCGCGCAGAGGACACCGCATCAGCTTTCTGATGAACAAGGGGGCCGAGAAACATGTCTCGGCACGTTTCCCTGTCCACGCTGTTGAAGGGACAGACGACCGTCAGTTGGATGGGGTGATTGCTCGCGCATCAAAGCCTGGTGGTCCGCTCGGCATTCTCCGGACTGTCCACGATGGTTCCCTGCTGTCCGAGTCTCTATGTCGGCACGCACCGGCACATTTGAGAAAGCTCGGTGTGGAAGCGATCATCGGAGACCAGATGGAACCGGCGGCAGGGCTTGTTGCACGATACCTCCACCTACCATTCGTGTCGATCGCCTGCGCGCTTCCCATTGAGCGGGATGTGGGGATCCCGCTCCCCTTTCTGTCCTGGCCGTACGACACAAGTCCAGGTGGCATCCGCAGGAACCAAGGAGGTGAGCGGGTCGCCCGGCTGTTGCTGAGTGAGCAACGGCGCCTGATCCGACGGTGGGCGGCTCACTTCGGTCTTGAAGGAGCCTTCGAAGACCTCCAGTCCTGTCTGTCGGATCGTGCCACCATCGCTCAGACCACCGAGAGTTTCGAGTTTCCTCGCACCGCCAACAGCGGTACCCTCCACCTGCTCGGACCGTTACGGGACGAGAACCCGTCTATGGATCTCCCGTATCAGGTGGACCCCGAAAAACCGTTTGTCTTCATGTCGCTCGGGACACTGCAGGGCCACCGATACCGACTGTTTCGATCGGCGGCGACGGCTTGCCGGCAGCTTGGTGTGCAGTTGCTGGTTGCTCATTGCGGCGGATTGAGCAAGAGGCAGGCGGCTGCAGTGGGCGCAACTTGGGTTACCGATTTTGCGCCGCAGAGGGCGGTAATGGAGCGCGCAGATCTGTGCATCACGCATGGAGGCCTTAACACTGTCATGGATGCGCTGGAGTTCGGAAAGCCATTGCTCGCACTCCCGATTGCGTTTGACCAACCTGGTGTCTCGGCTCGCATCATTCACCACGGCGCGGGATTACGCCTGTCGCCCCATCTGATAACGGTGGGGAAGATACGAAAGGCACTCGCCAAGCTGCTATCCGATACCGGCTATGCCAAAAGGGCGAAAGACATAGGCGGATCCATCACAACGGCCGGAGGATTGCGGAGGGCTGCCAGTATTATCGAGTCTGCAGTCAGGCAACGCGTGGAGGCGGAGCCGATCGCACGCTGACGCCTCGTCATGCAGCCGAGGTTTGCCGCAAGGCCAACTGATGTATCGAGCCCAATAGCAGCCGGAGGGCCTCCTCCTCGACGCCACAACGGGATACGGCAGCGTTGGCCGCGTCGAAGTGGAACATGTAAGACCGCCGGGTAGCCGCTTCACCTCTATCGTTGACCATTGAACTCTTCCCGAGGTCTTTGCCGATGTCCTTGCCGAGCAAGCTGCTGACGGCCGTCGCGTCCAATAGGTCATCGAGTGCTTGGAACGCCGATCCCACATGAAAGGCGAGTTCGCCTAACGCTTCAGCCTGCTCGTCCGATCGGTCGTCTAGGACGGATGCCATTTCGGCCATGGCAGCAAACAGCTTGCCTGTCTTGAGCCAGTTCTTCTGCTCCACATGCATTAACTGGTGGGGAATACCTCGCAAATCGACCTCTTGACCAGCAGCCAGCCCGGTTTGGCCTACGGCCTCGCTCAAGATGGCAACAAGCCGCGCCCGAATGTCGCCGTGGACGTTGTCAACCGCGGCGATGATGTTCATACCTCGGGTCAGGAGAGAAATAGCGGCGAGAATGGCTGTCGCTTGACCGAAGGCCCTGTGGGTTGTCGGCTTGTCGCGCCTCAGATCGGCGTCGTCCATGCAGGGTAGATCATCGAGGATCAGCGAGGCAGTGTGGACCATCTCAATCGCGCATCCGATATCGATCGACGCTTGCAGTTGATCTCTTCGCCGAACGGTAAGAACGAAGAGAAGCGGCCGGAACCTCTTGCCGCCGCCAAGCAGCGCGTGTCTCATCGCAGCAATCAGATTTGGCGGCGCATATCCTCCACTTTCCAGGAGGACCTGAAGTCTGTCGTCGATCCTTGCCTTCAGATCGGCGAGGGTGAGACGAAGGCTATCCTGTGGTGAGTTCTTCTGCATCCAGATTATCTGCAGATCCCGGTTCGACGTTTCATCGGAGGGAAGGGAAATCTGAGTCCGTGTACAGGACATTTGGCGAGCCTAACCTATATCATATTGCTAACGCCGGCTTGCCGGTTATGCAATTGTATCTGTGGCACCTATGGCCGGATGAAAGGACCAAATGCTCGCTGAACGAAAAAATCAGCATCTGGACATTGTTTTGGCTGGTGACGCCGTTTCTGGGAGCATTCGAACAGGTTTCGAAACAGTCCGGTTCGAGCATGTGGCTCTGCCGGAAATCGACATGGCGGCCATTGATTTATCTACAGTTTTTCTCGGAAAGCGGATTTCCGCACCGTTCCTCGTTAGTTCGATGACGGGGGGAGCAGAGAAGGCTCAGCGGATAAATCACAATATCGCTATCGCCTGCGAGGACATCGGAATTCCGTTCGCGGTGGGATCTCAACGGATCGCTATCGACACGGACGCTGACTGGGGCATGAACCTCGAGCTCCGGCGCCTCGCGCCGTCGGTCCCAATTCTTGCAAATATTGGAGCGGCGCAGCTAAACACCGGCTACGGCATAGGTCACGCCCGCAAGGCCGTGGAGATGATCGATGCGGATGCATTGATCATCCATCTCAATCCCTTGCAGGAGGCGGTGCAACCGGAGGGTGACCGTGACTGGAGGGGGCTCACCGACAAGATCGGAGAACTCTGCTGCGGCCTAAAGGTACCTGTGGTGATAAAAGAGGTGGGGTCAGCGATCTCTCCAGCCGTTGCGAATAGGCTCGCCACCCTAGGCGTCAACATCATCGACGTCGCCGGAGCAGGGGGTACCAGTTGGGCCGCCGTTGAAGCGCAACGTGCCGGAACGTCCGCAGAGGCTGCAGTCGCTTCCGCGTTCAGCGACTGGGGCCAGCCCACCGCGTTCGCCATCTCGGCTCTCCGGCAGGCGAGGCCGGACATCTTCATCATCGGCTCAGGTGGCATTCGCACCGGCGTCGACGCGGCGAAGGCCATACGAATGGGCGCGGACTTGGTGGGACAAGCGGCTTCCGTACTCCGGTCGGCCACGACCTCGCCCGAAGACGTGGTGGAACACTTTGGGATCATGTCCGCACAATTGCGGGTGGCGTGCTTCTGCACCGGATCTTCAAACCTGGCGGACCTTCGGGTCGCAAAGCTGGAGGCCCCCCCGTTCCACGGATGACCTGTGCAGTCGGACAGACGAGCCGAATGGCCGCAACTTCCAGCCAATCGTGTCGGCATCCCTCGTTGCACTCCGACGAGAGCCGTGGGAGCGCGTCCTTTGTCTAAGGTCCCGTCCCCACTCGTCCTCGTAGGCGCTGGCCTTGCGAGCGCTCTTGTTGCCCAACGCCTTTCCCTCGCCACCGAAGGTTTGCCGATCCTGATTCTGGAGGCAAGGGACACGCCCTTTGGGGAGCACACGTGGTCGTTTCACGATGCTGACGTGGACGTTTCCGATTTTACATGGCTCAAACCGTTAATCGCGCGCCGTTGGGATGGCCAGGCGGTGCGGTTTCCGCGTTACCGGCGCCATCTTCCCTCCGGCTACTCCTCTCTTACTTCAGCCTCGGTAGCTGCCGCTATCGCAGGGCTCGACAATGTTGAGTTGAGGTTAGCTACGCCGGTAGCATCCTTGTCTGGACATCATGTCGCTTTGGCAGACGGAACAGTGCAGCTGGCCTCTTGCGTTGTCGACTGCCGAGGCTACCGACCAAGCAACGGTCTGGTTCTCGGTTACCAGAAGTTCGTCGGCCTTGAGGTAGAGCTTCGAGAGCCGCACGGGCTGGCTCACCCTGTCATCATGGATGCAACGGTGGATCAACGGGATGGCTATCGTTTTCTCTACCTGCTGCCGCAATCGCCGACACGGGTGCTGATCGAGGACACCCGCTATTCCGACGTGGCAGAAATGGACGAGACGGCGCTGGTCGGAGACGTCAATGGCTATGCCTCCACGCAGGGGTGGTCGATCGACCACGTCATTCGCAGGGAACAAGGTGTGCTGCCGATCGCACTAGCACATGACTTCGACCGGTTCTGGTCGGAACTGCCATCAGATATCCCCCAAGCCGGCATGCGTGCGGGTCTTTTCCATCCCACTACCGGTTACAGCCTGCCGGATGCTGTGCGGGTTGCCAACCTGGTGGCAGAGAACTGGCCCAGCAACAGCGAGCAACTGGCAAAAGCGATCCGGCAACACGCTGCTCGTCAGCACCGCAGGCAGCGATTTTACCGAATGCTAAACCGGATGCTCTTCCTAGCGGCGCGTCCCGAGCGTCGCCATCTGGTGCTCGAGCGATTTTACAGGCTGCCGACACCGCTGATCGAGCGCTTCTATGCCGGTCGCACGAGCGGCTATGATATAGCCCGTATTCTGGTCGGCAAACCACCCGTCCCCGTTCACCGTGCCCTCGCTTGTCTGCGCGAGGCGCCTTTGCTGAAAAACGGACTCCCATGACGAACCACGAAAAGACAGCGGCCGTGATCGGTGCCGGCTTCGGCGGGCTTGCGCTCGCCATCCGCTTGCAAAGCGCGGGCATCCAAACGACAATCTACGAGAAGCGCGACAAGCCAGGCGGGCGGGCCTACGTCTATACCGATGACGGCTTCACCTTCGACGCGGGACCCACCGTCATCACGGATCCGGATTGCCTTGAACAGCTTTGGGCCCTCTCGGGACGAGTCCTCTCAGACTACGTCACCCTGCTTCCGGTTACCCCCTTCTACCAGTTGTGCTGGGAGGACGGCTACCGGTTTGACTATGCAAACGATCAGGCTGAGATCGACCGGCAGATCGGCGAAAAATCGCCCGAGGATGTAGGAGGGTACCGCCGCTTCCTCGCCTACTCGGAGGATCTTTACCGGGAAGGCTACGAAAAGCTCGGCACGGTGCCTTTCCTCAACTTCTGGTCGATGATCAAGGTGGCCCCGCAGCTCATGCGGCTCGAAAGCCATCGGAGCGTCTATTCCAAAGTCAGCCAGTTCATCAAAGACGATCAGCTCCGCCAGGCGTTCAGCTTCCACTCGCTGCTGGTCGGCGGCAACCCCTTCCGGACCTCCTCCATCTATGGACTGATCCACGCACTCGAGCGCAAGGGGGGCGTCTGGTTCGCCAAGGGCGGCACCGGTGCCTTGATTGCCGGCATGGTAAAGCTCTTTGAGGACCTCGGAGGCACTTTGCATCTCAACACAGAGATCGACCGCATCGAGGCTCAGGAGGACCGCGTCACCGGCGTTGTTCTAAAGGATGGAAGCCGCCATGTGTTCGGCCAAATTGCATCCAACGCTGACGTGGTTCACACTTACAAGCACATGCTGCGCGGGACCGCGCGTGGGGAATCGAACAGCCGTTCACTGGAAAAGAAGAGCTTCTCCATGTCGCTCTTTGTCATTTACTTCGGTCTCAAGACAACCCACCCCGAGCTCAAGCACCACATGGTTCTGTTCGGGGCCCGCTATCGCGATTTGATCTCTGAAATATTCGGCGCAGATTCACTCGCGGACGATTTTTCGCTTTACCTTCACGCCCCCTCGGTGACCGATAACAGTCTAGCGCCGCCCGGTTCGAGCGCCTATTACGTGCTGTCTCCAGTACCGCATCTCGGCACCGCGGACATTGACTGGAGCGTCGAAGGACCGAAATATCGCGATCGCATCCTCAAGTACCTCAATGATCGATATATTCCCGGACTTCTTGAGGACCTGGTGACGGTGCGGCACTTCACCCCCTTTGACTTCCGCGACGAGCTCAATGCCCACCTCGGCTCCGCCTTCTCGGTCGAGCCTATCCTCACCCAGAGCGCCTTTTTCAGGCCGCATAATCGCGACGATCAGATCTCCAACCTCTACATTGTAGGAGCCGGCACCCACCCAGGCGCAGGCATTCCAGGTGTGGTCGGATCGGCGAAGGCGACGGCGAGCCTGATGATCAAGGACGCTGAGCCATGAGTGATGCGATTATAGCCAGCAGCGAACGCGCGATCGCCAAAGGCTCCCAAAGCTTCGCGGCGGCTGCTCGGTTGTTTGACAGGCGGACCCGTGAAGATGCAGTCATGCTCTACGCCTGGTGTCGCCACTGCGACGACGTCGTTGACGGCCAAACCCTGGGCCATGACCAGCAGGAAAATTACCGCACCGAACAAATGCACCGTCTCGATCTCTTGCGGCGAGACACTGCGGCTGCCCTTGAAGGCAAGCGGGCGAATGAGCCGGTTTTTGAGGCGCTTCGCCGGGTTGTTGATCGCCACCAGATCCCGTTGCGGCACGTCGAGGAATTGCTGGCCGGCTTCGAGATGGATGTGACTCAACGTCACTACGAAACCCTGTCGGATGCTCTGGACTACTGCTACCACGTGGCCGGCGTAGTGGGAGTGATGATGGCCATGATCATGGGCGTTCGTGATGCACGGACCCTTGACCGCGCCTGTGACCTTGGCCTTGCGTTCCAGCTCACAAACATTGCACGGGATGCGGTGGAAGATGCTCGCGTGGGGCGCGTTTACCTTCCAGCCGAGATCCTCGCGCGGCACGGTATCGTTGCAATTGATCCGGAGGACCTTTCGCAGAGAATAGCCCTTCATGCAGCCGCTCTTGAACTTCTCGACCTCGCCGAAAGCTATTATCAATCAGCTTATCACGGCCTTTCGGCCTTGCCCCCTCGTTCGGCGTGGGCGATTGCAACGGCGCGGCGAGTCTACCGGGCGATAGGAGGCAAACTTCGCGCTGGGGGACCGGCGGCTTGGGATAAACGAGTATCCACAACGGACGTGGAGAAAGGCGCCTTGCTATGTCTGGCTCTCAACGACGTTGCCCGGACACGGTTCGCTCGACGTGACGTACCACGCACAGGTTTATGGCAGCGGCCTTAACTACTCGGTGAGAGCACGCTCTTCTTCATCCTGCAACGCTTCGGGATCAAGCTTCCGCTTGTTTCGCTGGAGCTGGCTGACGAGCTTGTCCACGGGCTCGGCGTAAACGAAGCCAAAGGAGACGCACCCATCGCGCCCTTCTACTGCGTGATGGAGGCGGTGGGCCTGATAGACGCGCTTCAGGTATCCCTTCCGCGGGACATATTTGAACGGCCAGCGCTGATGGACGAGGCCGTCATGCATGAAGAAATACAGAACCCCGTAGATCGAGATTCCAATCGCAATCCACCAAAGGGGCCAGAACCAGTTCGACCCGATCCAAAACAGGCTCACAGCGAAAGCTGCAAATATGACTGCATAAAGATCGTTCTTCTCGAGGGTTTCATCATGAGGTTCATGGTGTGACTTGTGCCAACGCCAACCCCAGCCGTGCATAATGTGTTCGTGGGACCAAGCGGCAAACCACTCCATGAAGAGGACGGTGCCGACGACCAAGAGGGTTGGAACCAAATAATACACTAGGCTATCCATGCTGGCCCTCAGCCTGCTTTGCTATCAAGCGCACGTCGGCGCTGTGCGGGTAGTTGCCACCATGGGACCCAAGGTGCGTCATGATGTTCATGATGATATCCAAAATGAAAGCAAGTCAGCAACGACACAAGGGGCGAGAAATCGTTACTGCGCGCTCGGTGGTGATCAATGAAAGTCTCTTCTTCGATTCGATGGGGGCGATACGTGCCGAAGTAGAACAACTGCACCGATGACAGGAGGGCGGGCAAGGCCCAGAAGACTAGCATAGCTGGGAAGCGCTCGCGCAGGATTACCAGATAGATGACCACCGCAACCGTCAGCACACTAAACTCACGCCAGCCGAAATAATGACGGAAGAACCGGAAGTACCAGGGCCAAAAGCGGTCAGGGTGCTCCGCGTCGAAGTCAGGATCGTCGACAGTTCCGGCGTGTCGATGATGCGCATGGTGGCTCTGATAAAGTTTGTCGTAGGAGAAGCCTGCATAGATGAAGACGCAGTATCGGCCAATAGCGCGATCGAGCTTGGAAAATTGCGGCGCAAGGGAGCCATGCATCGTATCGTGAGCGACAATGAACAGTCCCACACTCAGCCAGCACTGAATAGCAACCACGAAGGGGATCGCAGCCCAGTGACTAGGCACAGTCCAGTCGACAAAAAAGATGGAAGTGATGTGCACGACCATCCAGGACACGACGATGGTACCTGCCAAAACTAGGCCCCAAACGCTGTCTCTGGCACCAATAGAAGTGCCGGCTCTTGAAGAAACCATCCTCTACGATCCTTACAGCCCCTCATGGCCGCTGGCTGATATGGGCTAGTGCAGGGCGCAAAGCTCCTTATCACTCGCTAAATTAACCCGAGAAGCGGGTCTGACAAGACCTGGCATCCCGAACGGCTTTGAGGCCAGCCGGGTGGACGAACAACCCCAGTTTACGCTGGGGCCGGTGTAGCAATGATGGCTGCAATTGACGACCAGCATCTTTGGACGTTGAGAACGCGCTTACCTGTCTCGGCATTATGTTAGGGGGCTGGCCGAATGGCGACCACGTTATCCACGCCAGCGGACCTCGTACCGAAGGCCGACACAAGCTCATTGACCGCGAAAGGTTTCGCGACCACCGGACGGTCCGTCCGGACTCCAGCCTCCAATGCCTCGCTGTAGCCCGTCATCAAGACGACCGTGATCTCCGGGTAGTCCCTCCGCAGGCGATCGGCCAATTCGAGGCCGGACATATTCGGCATCATGACGTCACTCAGGACGTGCCGGATTGTAGAGTCTGTGCTGATCAGCGTCAGTGCGTCTACGCCATCAGATGCAGTTATAACCTGAACACCTTCCGCTTCGAGCGCGAACTTGCATGCCGCGAGTGTATCCGGTGTGTCATCGACAAGAAGTATCCGCCTCGGAAGACCTACCGGGCCAGCCGAGGAAAGTCTTCGCGCCTCCTCGTAACGCGTGGACCGGGGAAGATAGATCGTGAATGATGCGCCTTCGCCCTCGATGCTGTCAACGCGGACCTTGCCTCCATTTCGGTTCGCAAAGCCATAGACTTGGCTCAAACCTAGCCCAATGGATTTCCCGCCCTTGGTCGTGAAGAAGGGCTCGAAAACGCGATCTAAATCCGTCGGCTTGATTCCGTTGCCTTCATCTGTCACGGTTAATGTAACGAAGGCGCCGCTGGTCGTGTCGGCGTTCCGCCCTCTGATCGTCAATCTGCCCCCTTGCGGCATTGCTTCCTTCGCGTTCGTTGCGAGGTTGATAAGGGCAATTTCCAGTCCCTGTCGATCCACAGCCACCGGCCACAAATTATCATCAAGTTCGATACGGACCGTCACCCGGTCGGTCAACGCCTGCGAGACCAACTGTTTGAACTCCTCGACGCGATCCTGAAGAAAGAGCGTTTCCACATCCTGATTTGACCGACGCGAGAAGGAGAGGAGCCTGTCGGTGATCGCCTTACCCCGTGCGATCCCCTCGGCCATCATGTCCATCGTCGCTGCGAATTTCGTGTCGTCGTTGCGGCGCCGCTTCAAACCTTCCATTGCGCCTTGAAACACCATCAAGAGATTGTTGAAGTCATGTGCCACCCCCTCCGGTTAGCTTACCGAGAGCATCCATGCGTTGCATCGCCGCTAACGTATCGGCCTGCCGCCGTCTCGCCGTCAGTTCGCGTTGGAGCAGAGCGATGGCCAGTGCGCAAAGCAAGCCAATCAGGATTACGATAGGAATGAGTAGGCGATACCAGTCTCTGGTAACCTCCTGATGAAGCTGCAAAGGCATGGCGACCTGGAGGGACCATTCACTTCCGGCAACAGGAAAACCCGCGACGCGGACGCGTTCGCCGCTGCGAAGCATTCCTTCCGCGACAGCGTTCCCGGTAGGCCCGTTTGCCGTGAAAAACGCTGAGGCAGGTGTGCCTATAAGAGACGGCGGTGCGCTTGTGGCGGCTACAAGATTGCCATTTCCGTCAATCACCCAAGCATTCCACGATGGTGGAAGGCCGTTCTTGAACAGGAGATCCGCCACAACGTCGGGCCTGATCAGGATGGAGAGCACGTAAGAAGCCTTCTGGCGCTCAACCAGCTGTCGAATGGCGAATGTCACCATATCTTGAGATGTCCGCAGAACGTTGCCGACTATGGGCTCGTCCGTCGCTAATGCTTGTTCGAAACTCCGCATGTCCTTGGGCGAGGGGGCAGCATCTGCGGTTGCTGTGGGAGACCTGAGACGGATTTTGCCGTCGGTGCCTGCCAGGTGGATCATTTCCCACTGCGGTATACGTTTTCGGAACCGCTGAGCGAGTTCCTCGAACCCCGCTCGTCGGATCGGCGGATCGAAGCGGGGACTATCAGTGATCAGGGATAAAAGGGACTTCTGATTGTCGAGTTCGCGAGCGACGGCAATGGCTAAAGAACCGGCTGTTTCGTGCAACTCCTCGTCCAGAGCCGCCTGTTTCTCCTGAATATAGAACTGTCCAACAATGGCTGCGGCCAGCAAGAGGGGAATGATCCCGAACAGTACCAAGAGCGCGATCGTTCGAAAGTTGACTGACATGGAGTGCGAATCGTCCAGGCTCTTGGGATCTGTCTCTGACAGATAGGGCGCCATCTTTGCCAAGGCAACTTCACACCGCGCCCCTCTGGTAGAGTGTGCAGATCGGAAGGATCAGGTTCGACGCTGTGCAATCACGAAACGCTGATGCGAAATAGGGTCGTTATGGCGCTGTCGCCAATCAGGGCAAAGGTTGCCACTTCCATTGCGAGGATAACGCAGAAAGTCAAGGAGCGGGGGAGACGAGAGGAAGCCGCGAAACCGAGAGCGACAGCGAGTGTATCTCCAAGCGAATTGGCGATACTATCGCCGGAGTAATGCATACCGCTCCCATCAGTACCAAAAATTTCGATGACGAACGGAAAGTTTTCTACCGTCTCCCACAGAGCGCTGCTCAGTACCGCATAGGCCGCACGCTTCGCCCCGTGCCAGTGGGGCCTAATCGCCCGCAGCCACAGATACAGACCGCAGCCGAATGCAAAGTGAAGAAAGGAGTAGGGATCCGTAAGTTGCTGGGAGTTTTGGGCTGGATCCAAAGTGCCCTGCCAGAACTGTATCGACCCGCAAGTGCAGACCCATTCTCGTTCAAGCAGAAGCAAAACCGCGATCTGAGCAAGAACTATGCAGGCGATGGCTACATAGGGGCGGTATGACGTGCTGTCATTCGCTTTGCCTCGCGACGCAACAGCCCCAGTTTCACTCATCCCCTCTCCTTCCCCCTTGTTGATACCGTTCAAGTGCATGCTGGCAGCCAGTCGACAGTATAGGGCCGACTTACCATTGAACCAGTGCGGAGCAAAAAGGTCACCGCCTTTGGATGGCGATAGGCAAAGGGTATGACGTCACAACGACACGCGCGCAGGCGCTTGATGTAGCGCTCATCAGCGTAGATGCCGGCACACCCAGCTGCTCCCGTTCAGGCATCGGCGTCGAGCCTTGGCCTGCTGCGTACATAGCCTCGCAGCATCGGCGGCGAGATAAGGCGCGCACTTTGGAAATGCCCACTACCAACACACCCGCATGCCCTTGTCGCCCACCATCACCTGACAATCAAGCGGTCATGCTGCGGCACCTCATCGAAGTTCTACGTCACGACGCAGGCAGCGATCACATGAGCCACGCGGGAAGGAAGAGGACGATCTGCGGAAACAGAATCATGAGCACGACCAGGAGGAGCACCGCCGCCGCCAGCGGAATCATTTCGAGCGAGTACTCCTTGTAAGAGCACCGCAGGATTCCGCAGACCGTGAACATCGACACTCCCACAGGGGGCGTCATTCCACCGAAGGTGACCAGCGTCATCATGATCAGCCCGAAATGCACCGGATCGATCCCAGCGGCGGTAACGACCGGCACCAGAATGGGCGTGAGCAGCATCACGAGTACCGTGGCTTCAATGAGCATCCCCAGAACCAGCAGGAAGCCGCAGATCACGAACAGGAGCACAGTGGGATTCGTGATCGCGGTCAATGAAAACTCCGCAATGCTCTGCGGCACCCGTTCAAATGTGATGACGTACCCGAAGGCGCCGGAGAAAAGGATGATCAGCATGATCATGCCGATGTCGCGAACGCTGCGGATCAAGGCATCGAGCAGCGCCGACACGGTCAACTCACGATAAACCACGAAGCCTATGAAGAGAGCATAGGCAACCGCAAATCCGCCGGCTTCGGACGGAGTGAAGAAGCCGAAGCGGATGCCAACGAGCAGCCAGACGGGAAACAGAATTGCCCAGAAGCTGCCCTTGAACGCCACCCACACCTCCCGCAGGGTTGGAAGTCGATCGTTCTCAGGCTGATACCCGCGTCGGTAGGAAATGCCCCAAGTGGCAACCATCAGTACGACGGTCAGAAGCACACCCGGCACCACGCCAGCGATGAACAGGCGCCCGATAGAGACTTCTCCGAGGTAGCCGTACAGGATAAGTCCGAGGCTGGGCGGGAGCGTTGCAGTGATCAGCCCCCCGATCGACAGCACCGCAGCGGTGAAACCGCGATGGTAGCCTTTCGCCACCATCGGCTCGCCGAGGATCCGCGACTGCATAGCAGCGTCCGCAACGGCCGATCCGGAGACCCCACCCATCAGGGCGCTGAGGATCAGCGTCGATTGCGCCAACCCGCCCCGCATCCAGCCGGCAACAGTGGTTGCAAGACTCACAAGTCGCGGTGTGATGCCGGAACTGTTCATCAGATTCCCCAGCAGAATGAAGAGCGGAACCGACAGCAAGGGAAAAGACTGGCTCGCTGCGACGATCCGCTGCGCTGCAGTGCTGTCTGGAAGAAATACCGACGGCAGCAGAAAATAAGCTGAACCTGCGATACCGATCGCAAAGGCGACCGGCATTCCAACGGCGATAAGCGCAAGCGCTCCGATCAGGATCAAGGTGGAGATCAAAGCGGGTACTCCTCCGCATGGTTGTCCGGTTCGAGCACGCCGCCCCAGCCCCGGCTCCAGAGACGCCTCAGCGTGGAGATGGTAAGCAGCACCGCCCCTACCGGAAGCGCAAGAGTGACTATGCCGTAGCTGAGGCCCGCACCGCCCAATTCGCGTGACCAATTGCCGATCGCAAGGTGAAAGCCATGCCACGCGATCCACACCAGGAAGACGAGAATTAGGACGGTCGAGAAGAGAGACAGCAGGCGACGAGCCTTCTCTGGGACAAGGTCCGGCAGCGCGGTCACCCGTATGTGCTCCCCGTGGCGCATGCAAAGGTCGGCACCGAACATACAGGTCCACAGCAGAAACAACTGGGCAAACTGCGGGGCAGACGTGAGCGGCAGGCCGATCGAGCGCCCGATCGCGGCGACCAGAACCGCCACTACCGTCGCTGAAAGGAATAGAAGTGCTAGAGCGGTCTCCAGCCTATCGTATAGCCGCCACATGCTTGGTCCCTCTTTGGCTCAAATAGATACGCACTGGGAGCGCAGTGACCTGCGCTCCCAGTCGCTTTGATCGGAGATCAATCCTTCGGGAGGTACGGCTGAAGGGCCTCGCGCGCTTCGACAAGGCCCACTTCTTCGTAGACCTTGGCAGTTGCATCACGGAAAGGTGCCAAATCAACCTTGTTGAAAGCCACTCCTGCTTCTTCCATCATCGCCTGCACTTCTGCAAGCTTGTCGGCGGTCGCACGTGTCGCCACCTCGCCCGCAGCTTTGAGTTCCTCATCAATGATGGTGCGAATATCCTCCGGCAGGGACTCCCACCACTGCTCCGAAGTCGCCAACCCCGTGAACAGCTGAATGTGGTTGGTGAGAGCTACGTTTGTGCTGACTTCATGCAGCTTGATGCCGGCTGCACCTGTCAATTGTGCCTCGGCACCATCGATAGCGCCGAGTTGCAGCGCTGAATAGACTTCAGACCATGCCATAGGTGCAGGTGTAGCGCCCATGGCACTGACTGTCGCAATCCAGCTCGGAGCATCGATCGTCCGCACGCGCACACCGCTCAGATCGGCCGGCTTTTCGATCAGCTTCTTTGTGAACATCTGACGAGTGCCCTGGAACCAGTTGTAGTTCAGCAGGCGCAAACCGGCGTCGTCCGCCAAGGTCTCAACCCATTCCTTATAGACCGGCGACTCCGTGATCGCCGCATATTGCGTGTAGTCGTTCACCAAATAAGGCGCGGAGAGAACTCCCAGCTCTTTCATGAAAGGTGCGAGCCGGCCCGCATCGACCAGGACGGCGACCGGTGCGCCACTGCGGATCTGCTCGAGGACGTCGTTGTCTTCGCCCAACTGGGAACTTGGATAGATTGTTACATCAACGCGCCCCTCGGAACGCTCCTCGATCTTCTTTTCCGCTCCTTGCATGGCAATTACGAGCGGGTCCGTCAGCGGCTGTGACGTTGAAAGGCTGAGCTGGAACTCTTGTGCTACCGCACCGCCGCACGTTAGTCCGAGTGCCGCGGTGAGCACCGTCGATCGTAGCAGAATGTTCATCATGAGGTTTCCTCCCTTGGTGATGATGAAGTCGTTAAGAGTGATTGCGCCGTAAGGTCCACAGCCCAGCGCGGGCTCCTTCTGTGACGAACAGAAGAACGTGGTAGATTAGCCTGCTCAAGGCGTCAGGCACCAAAACTGCACCAACGCCATCCAGTTGATTGACCCAGGTGAGGCGGTCTTTTGCGAAGTAGCGCTCAAAAATAAGCGGCTCTATGCCTCGGCAGCGTTGGGTGGCCCCCACCTCCCCTTGGAGATGCTGCATACACGCGAGCTTCCCGAGCTCCGTCAGCGGCCACAAAAGATGGGTTGCTTCGATAGTCTTTCCTTCAGCATCTACTGCGTCGAAAGGTGCTCCGTCCATCGGACCGCCGTCGCGTCGCACACCATAGGCGTCCGCGAAGCGCGTCATCCTTTCGACAAGGTCGCCAACCTCTCTGTCTCCTCCCAGTTCGCGGTAGCGAAGCAGGAGCCAAGCCCATTCGAACTGGTGGCCTGGCTCTCGCCGATTCCCCAATACCGAATTCAGTGGTGACAGATCATGCCCGACATACTCGCGTACGGCGCCTGTCGCGGGGTCGACCAGAAACATCTCAGCAAGAGAGACATAGTGCGACGCCCGCTCAAGCCAAACCCTCTCGCCGCTCATCTCATAAGCTTGGAGAAGCGCTTCCAACATGTGCATCTGGGGGTTCTGCGACCGGTGTTCGTGGGGGAGCGCGCCCGATCGAGCCATTCTTTCATCTTTATAAAGCGCCCCGGTCGCCGGCTCGGTGATTGAAACGATAAAGTCCCAAAGATCTGCGATCATGTCTCCGGGCACGGCAGACGGATCGGCTTTCTGCAAGGTAACAAGGGCGAGAAGTGCAAACGACTGGTCATAGGCGCGACATAAGCCGTCCGCAGGATCGGCACTCGGACGACCGTCGCATTCCACCGCGCAGCGATACCCACCCCCAGGGAGCCGCAGATGCGTCGTCATGAAGACGTTGATGTCCTTTGCAGCGGTCAGCAGCGCGGGATTGGCAGTGTGGAGATACAGATGCGAAAGTGAGAAGATCGTGCGCGCCGACGCCAGCGTCGTCTTTTTTTCCCCTTTAACAGGCCTCCCACCTTCATCGAGACGCTGCACAACGCCACCAAACTCGCGATCTCTCGCGACCTCAATCCACTCCGGCACGAAAACTTCTGCAAAGGCCTTTGCCGAACTCAACCCATCAACTCCGCGCCGCCGTTTTCGAAGAAGTGCGGCAAGGCCTTAGCGATCACCGGCAGGTCGTCAAGAAGTTGCCGCAGGTGGTTTCGCATCGCGTCTTCCGCGGATCCAGGATTTTCCGCACGAATTGCTTCTACGATCTGACTATGCTGCTCAAGGAGTTGAGCGCGCGAAAAATGGCGGGCGTTGAGATAGCGCATCCGGTCCATTTGGGTTTTCAGCGGCTGAAGGATCTCCCAAGCCTGGCTCTGCCCGGCCGCTTCAGCAAGCCGCCTATGAAACTGCTCGTCCAGCGCAAGAAACTTCTGAGGCTCCGGCCCCTCAAGGACCTCCTCCTGAGCCGCTAAAAGGCCTTCCAACTCATCAAGAAGACTTTGCTCCGGCGTCTTCGCCACAAGACGAACGATGTCGGCCTCGACAGCTTCTCGAACAAATCGGGCAGATGTCACCGCGGCGATGCTGATGCGGCTGACATAGGTTCCTCGCTGAGGCCTGATCTCCAAGAGAGCTTCCTCGGACAGCTTTATGAACGCTTCGCGAACCGGCTGCCGACTGACTCCGAACAAGTTGGCGATATCCACCTCTGACAGGCGCGTCCCAGGTAAAAGCTCCCCCCGCAGGATCCAGTCGCGCGCGATACGCCACAATTGCGGTCCAACCGGCGCGTCCCACAGCACCTTCGGCGGTGCTGGCATGCTAATCATGTCACTGCGTACGTTCATCCGTCTTGGCTCCACCCATTCCAAACATGCAAGATACTACCATACTAGTCAATCCGGGGAGCTGATGAGGCTCCACTTTGGAGCCTGTATGCGATACCACCCCCTGCCCTTCGTCCGGTGTAGCCATCAGACCTTTGTCGGAGAGGCTCTGCGCAAAAGTCCCGGAGCATCTCCATTGGGGAACGGCAACACGATCACGTCAGTTGCTACGCCAACGAAACGCATCTGCGGAGGAAACAATGGAAAACAGTGTGTTCCAGGCCCGGTGGCTTTTGATCCCAATTCTCGGCCTTACCATATGCTTCGTGTTACTGGGCGCGGCTGCTGCGTAAGGCCGCCAATCAATACCTGCGCTGCCCGTCCCTTCCTGCGCAGGCTACTGCCCCGTCCGATTGCTGCGGACGGGGCTTTCTTTTGACAAGCACGCTGACTAGATGCTGAGGAACCGGTAGCGCAAGGACGAGCCAGCAATGACCAGCCGAAGGAAGCTAATACTGTCTGCCGCGCTGACATCTCTAGCGCTGCTTTCACCGACACGCCTTCTTGTTGTCGGCCGATCTCTCGAGTTTGGGACGGGAGAAGCCGCCGCGCAAGGCAATGGGAACGGCGGCGGAAACGGCGGCGGCAACGGAGGTGGCAACGGCGGCGGCAACGGAGGTGGCAACGGCGGCGGCAACGGCGGAAGCGGCAACGGCGGCGGAAGCGGAACCGGAGGCGGCAATGGCGGCGGTCGGAGCAGTCGATCGAGCCAATCGCGCGGCCCAAGTCCATCAGAGAGATCCCCTGGCGCGAAAGGCAGCGTAGACGTCCGCACCAACGGTTCATCGATAACGGTCCGTCATCCCAATGGGACGGTGGAAAGGATCGAGCGCAACCGGTACCAGATGCTCGATGCACGCAACAGGCCGATCGTCAATCGCCGTGCAACCGCGTCAGATCGCAGGCGCCTCCAATCCTTCCGCTGATCTGCCACTCCGAGCTTCATGGAGCGCAAGCGCCGCTTCCGTTCTATTCGACACGTTAAGCTTGGAGAAGATGCGTGTCATGTGGTGCTTGATCGTCTTTTCATGCAGATCAAGCGCAATGGCGATGCGCTTGTTGCTCATACCGGAAGCCACCAGCCTTAATACCTCCATCTCCCGTGGTGTAAGTTCGGCAAGCGGATCAACCTTGGCCTGCGTCGCACGTGCAAAAGTTTCTACAAGATGTGCTGAGAGACTAGGAGCAATATAGCTCTGTCCGGCGGCCACGGTCTTGACCACTTCCGCCAAGCCCTGCGAACCGATACCTTTGAGAAGATACCCTTTGGCGCCCAGTCGAACAGCCCGGGCAAGATCATCTCCCGCCTCGGAGACTGTGAGCATCACGATCTTCGCCTCAGGCTGTTTCTCCAGCACGGCTTCTATCGCACGCAAGCCATTGCCGGGCATGGAGATATCCATCAGCATAACGTCTGGCGCGTGAGTCTCCGCAGCCGTTATGGCATCGTCTCGGGACCCGCCCTCTGCCACGATCTCGAGCCCCGGACATTCCCTCAGACTGCGAATAACGCCTTCTCGGAAAAGCGGGTGGTCATCGATAACTGCGACTCGGATGTTCTTCATCGGGGATTTCCAGACTTTCCACACTGATCATCATACGGACTGCAGTTCCCCTCGCTGAACTTTCCAAGTTGAAGCGCCCCCCCATGCTCTCGATTCGCTCCCGCAGTCCCACAAGCCCGAGGCCGCCAGGCTTCAAACTTCCTGGATCGAAGCCAGGCCCTTCATCTTCAACCTCCACCACAATCTCGTCTCCGTGGAAGGACTGAAGGACCTTCTGGCCGATCCCATCCGCGTGACGGAAGCCGTTATTTAGGGCCTCCTGCACAAATCTGTAGATACAAATCTTCGCCGATGCCGGAAGTTTGCATGAGGTATTAGACAGAACGAGCGCCACGGGAACGCCGGTTCTCTGGATGTGGGCTTCAGCCGCGCGGGTGATGACCTCGTGGAGATTGGCACCTTCTATGTCGGGAAGGATGAGACCTCTGCAGATGCTGCGGATTTCTTCCATCGCCTCATGAAGCCGGGCTTTGATCACCGAAAGTTCGGCCGCGCGTTCAGGCTGAGGCGTATCCTGCGTTATCAGTGTTTTGCTATCGACCCGGAGTGCGGCATAGGCCACCAATTGCGCTGGCCCATCGTGGAGATCTGCGCCCAGCCTCCGCAGATAGCTCTCGTTCAATGCGGCGGCCCTTTGGGAGGCGCGTTGCGCCCGCGCATGGAGTGAGCGATTTTGTGCGAGGAGGTCGGACAGTTCCGCCACCTGCTGCGTCAGTGCAGCCTTTTGGTCGTCGATGGTCCGACTGCCGCGAAGAACGATAGCCGTGAGAGACAGGAAGAAAACCGATACGAAACCCGCTACGCCAAGCCAGCTCCATAGTCTCGCCTCCGACAGGCTCTCCTCAAAGCCCTCCGCGAGCTCGTAAAACTCCGAAACAGCGACGACCTCACCTGACCATGGTTGCAGGACTGGGTTGTAGATTTTCAGGAGCGGGATGTCAGCGGCATGCTCAGCAAGGACCTCCTCGTTCGCGAGGTGCTCAAACTGCGCCACCAATTCCCCCGAGAACGCCCGCTGCAGTGTCTCGCTCGGCCTGAACGTCTCCCCTATGATTTTGGCGTCGGTGGCATAGAGTATCGTGCCATCAGCGCGCCACAGCCGGAAAGAATGCACTCGATCGCCTAATGCCCCCTGCCCGAATGTCTCGTCCAGCGTACGGCTCGTGATATCGTCCAGAACGTCATTGGTACGCAAATCGGGAAGCAGCGGCGCGATGATGCTGTCCACATACATTGCGGTGGTGGCCGCAGAATTATGGGTGACGGCAGCTTCAATGAGGCGGGTTACGAGTGCTCCCACAAGCAGTGCGGCCGAAATGGATACAACGCCGCCTGCCAAAAGGAATCGACGCGCTAATGATTGCTGGCTCCACCACTCCACAAATCCGAACAATCTTCTTCTCGCCCGATAACAAAGCCCAGGAGGTATCGCGAAGATCGGAGGCGTCAACGGCCTCACTCTCACCACAACCTCAACTGCCTAGTCATTATGGAGCGTACCACGCGGCCGACCAGTATCATACGTGCACCGAGCTTGCGCAGCGGTTGACAAAGCTGGCGGAACCTGAAGAGAACGGCGTTCGCCCGTCTATCTCGCGCTCCTTGCGATCAGCGTCTCCAGCGCCCGCACTGCCAGTGGATACCCCTCTGCACCCAAACCAGCCATAACCGTTGTCGCGGTCATCGACACGTAGGATCGGTGGTAGATGGGTTCGCGGCGGTGAACGTTGCTGATGTGGAATTCGATGATCGGCCCCTTGAACATCTTGAACGCATCGAGATGCGCCAGCGACGTGAAGGTCAAGGCTGCCGGATTGATGATAATGCCAGCCCCTTCATCGATCGCTTCGCAGTGACCAGCTCCCCTGATTGTCCTCGTTCATAGATAGCTCTGTTCATGTTCCAGTCCTGTCTGGACCGGGTTACAAACTCACAGAGGGTCAAGCCGTTGAGGCTCGTGTGCGGTTCAGGTTATAGTCGTTTCTCCATTCTTCGAGAATCTGCCCCGCATGGCGGTAGCTGGTGAAGAGGTGCCCGTTGAGTTATTCATCGCGCAGACGTCCATTGAAGCTTTCCACGAAGCTATTCTGTATCGGCTTTCCCGGCGCGATGTAGTGCCAATCGATGGCGTGGTCCTGCTGCCATTTAAGGATGGCATTCGGCGTCAGTTCGGTCCCGTTGTCCGAGGCAACCATCCGGGGATAGCCCGTCCTGAACGCGATCTTGTCCAACTCGCGACCGACACGCTCGCCGGACAGCGAGTTTTCGACCACGGTCGCAAGGCACTCTCGGCTGAAGTCGTCGAGAAGACAGACGATCCGGAAGCGTCTGCCGTCGACCAGAGCATCCGAGACGAAGTCAAGGCTCCAGCGCTGGTACGGTCCTTGAGGCACTGCCATCGGAGCTCGGGTTCCCAAGGCTCGTTTGCGGCCGCCACGCTTGCGCACGGTCAGCCGCTCCTCCCTGTAGAGCCGATAGAGCTTCTTCCAGTGATCTCGACGCCTTCCCGCTTCAATAGGATAAGCGAGCGACGATAGCCGAATCGACGCGTCTGGCTGCGAGTTCCTCGAGCCTCGTGCGGATCGCGACATCATCTCCCCGCGTCGACTGATAACGGAACACGCGGGTCGATGTTAACCAGGCCGCAAGCTCGACGCTGCGAGTAGCCCTTTTCTTTCATTGCCCAGGTCACGGCGTTCCTCCTTGAGCCGGGCCTCAGGAGTTTCTTGCGGGCATCTCCTTCAACGTCGACACATCGAGCATCGCGTCGGCCAGGAGGCGCTTCATCTGCCATTCCCATCTTCGAGAGCCTTTAGCCGTTTTGCCTCAGCCACTTCCATGCCGCCGTACCTCGAGCACCGCTTGTAGAAGGTGGTATCGCTGACGCCGTCCTTGCGGCACAGCTCAACAGCCGAGAGCCCGGCCTCATGCTCCTTCAGAATACCGATGATCTGCTCGTCGCTGAAACGGGTACGCTTCATTAACTGTCTCCTTCTCCGGAGAACAGACTAACCTCGACCAAGGACATTCCACGGGAGCAGGTCAGAACTGCGCGAACAAGCCTTCTGGGAGTTCGACCGCGGACACCATGCTGGTGAGTTCAGGTCTATGCAGGAGAAGGTGAGTTCGCACCGATGCAACGAGCTCCTCGACGCGACTGCGGAGGAGCTTTCAAGGACGTATGGAGAATGGGA
>NZ_JAKJHS010000009.1 GCF_021648825.1 Rhizobium halophilum
AGCGAGGCGGCTTGCTGCTCGGTGCGCTTCGACAGGTCCTCGGCACTCTGGCTGATCTCGCGCGAGCCCGAGTCGATCGAGCTGGTGGATTCGGCAACCGATGTCATCGTTTCCTTGAGCTGCACGACGGCACGGTTGAAATCCTCCCGCAGGCTCTCGAACTCTTCGGCGAATGACTGCGACAGCTGGAAGGTCAGGTTGCCGGCAGACAGTTGCTTCAATCCATCGGCAAGACCCGAGGTGGCCTGCGCCATGGCCTCGGCACGGATGCGCTCCTGCTCGGCCGCGCGGCGGCGCTCTTCTTCCGACTGTTTGCGCTGATGCGCGGCTTCCTGTTCGAGCTCCCGTGTCTTGACCGCATTGTCCTTGAAGACCTGCACGGCACGCGCCATGGCGCCGATCTCGTCTGCGCGTATAAGATGGGGAACATCAACGGCGGTATCTCCGCCAGCAAGCTTTTCCATCGCAACTGTCATCTCCCCCACGGGGCGAACAACGACGCGCGACAGAAGCAGTGCTAGCGTCGCAATCATCAACACCACACCCACGATTGTTGCGATTGCGGCTGCGATGCGGAAATCGCTGACACCGGAATAAGCAATATCACGGTCAATCTGCACGCCGAGGTACCAATCGGAGCGCGGCAGACCCTTGATAGGTAGGAAGCTGACAAGCATGTCCGTTCCTGCAAAGCTGCTTTCCGAGATACTGTTGTCGAGGGTGGGAGTGTTTTCCGGATAAACGTCCTTCAGCGTCTTGGTTACGAGATTACCGTCGCGATGAACAAGGATCGTTCCGTCCTGTTTTACCAGAAAGGCAGATCCCTTGCCGCCCATGTCGACGGATTTGACCATCTCCACCAGAGACACAAGCGAGAAATCCGAGGCTGTGACGCCGGCGAGCTTGCCATCGCGTTTAACCGGCATGGCAGCGCTGATGATCAAGTTTCCTGTCGACGCATCGCTGTATGGATCAGTCAGCACCATCTTGTCCGCCTTGAGGGCGTCCTGGTACCAGGGTCGCTTCCGCGGATCGTAGCCCTCGGGAAGAGACTGCGCGGGAACGGTGGTGAAGACACCCTGCTCATCGCCCATGTAGGTCGACATGAACTCGCGAAGCAGCACCGGGTTGTCGAATGCCGATGTCAGTCCAGATGCGTCCGGTGCCTTGGCAGCGGCATTGGCGGCCAGTTCCGTCAGCATCACGCGCGCACCCAGCCAGTTCGAGATGCTTTGCGCCGCCTGCATACCGGACGAGGCAACTTCCGCCTTAACGGTAGCAGCCGCAGAGTCGCGTTGCAGGCTGTCAATGTAGAGAGAGAAGCCGGAAAAGGCGGCCACAACTACCAAGGATGCTACGGCGAGGATCTTGGTCATCAGGGGCAGGCGGGTGAACATCGTTTACTCCACGAAGAGTTTCTGAGCGTTTGTTCACCCGTGGTAAAACACCATCTCCTAATTCCTCGTGAAGGCCGTTGTCGCATAGATGTTAAAAAATGGTGGGTGGATCATCGGCGATACTCGCATGCCATAGCGAAAGCGACACATCGACCGCCCTACCTCATCCGACTAGGCAATGAGGCAAGTAAGACTGGCGACCGCCTTTCTTTGATGGTGACTCACCGGGATTGGACGGCCTGCGCTGCAGCCTCGACCGTGCGGTGAAAACCTTCCCGCCGCCAGTTTCGCGCCAGCCGCATGCGCCATGGTGCGGCTGCTGTCATCTGCCGGAATCGGGTCGCCATGTCGTTCTTGCCTAAGTCTCTGCGCAAAATTCTGTCGTTCGCCGTCGCCGCGGCCGCAACGGCATTCTTGAGCGGCTGCATCCTGGTCACCGATACGAGCCGCATGAATCCCGATGTCTTCGTCCAGGAAACCGCACCGGTCTTCTACGTTCCGCCCTATGCGGATCCGCCCTCAAATCAGCCGCCGCCGATGCCCAATGGGATTCCGCATAGGCGCCAGCTCTACCCGACTCATTTCCATCAGACCTACCGCCAGACCTACGGCATGCCGGTTTCCAATCCCGTGCATCGGACGATGTACGGCACGATCAGAGACGACGGTCGAACCCTGCCGGCCATCCCTTATTCGCGCATTGACCCGCGCTTCCTGCGCCAGGAAGTGTCGTACCAGACGCAGGAACCGCCGGGCACCATCGTGGTCGATACAAAACAGAACTATCTCTATCTCGTGCAGGCTGGCGGCAAGGCGATCCGCTATGGCGTGGGTCTCGGCAAGGACGGTTTCGGCTGGTCCGGCCGCGGCGTCATCCAGTGGAAGGCGAAGTGGCCGCGCTGGACGCCGCCGAGCGACATGGTGGCCCGTCAGCCGGAACTGCGGCAGTTCGCGGCCGCGGAGGGTGGTGCCAATCCCGGTCTGAACAACCCGCTCGGCGCACGCGCCCTCTATATCTTCAAGGATGGCAAGGATACGCTCTACCGTGTCCATGGGACGCCTGACTGGCAGTCTGTCGGCAAGGCGACCTCATCCGGCTGCGTGCGCATGCTCAACCAGGATGTCATCGACCTCTACGATCGAGTCCCCGCTTCGGCACCCATTGTCGTGCTGTAAGCGGTCGGGAACGGCGGCTCACGGGAACGTGCCTTCCGCTGGTGCGCCTGCTGGCATAGGAATGCGTTAGCCATAGCGTGACAGGCAACTGCGCCAGCGGTACACGAGCGGAACCATTGCGGTTCCATTGCCGTTGATGGACAAGTCAAAAAGAGAAATCGGGCGGTTTCCCACCATGAACAGCAATACCTTCTATTCCCGTCGGGGCGTTCTTGCGCTTCTTGCGGCGGGCACAGCTTCGACGCTGGCCGGTTGTGCCTCCAGCGGTTCGCCGCGTTCCATGTCCGCCACACCGGTGGCCTTTGCTCCGGCGCCGGAGCTTCGGGCCGGCCGTTCGGCTGAGCTCGACGCGATGTATGGGTCGGTGGTTGACGGCGGCTTCGTCATCCCTGCGGTCCCTTATTGGGAAATCAACCCGCGCTACTATCGGCAGCGGGTGAGCGACCCAACGGGCGAGCGTCCCGGGACTGTGGTCGTCGATACCGCGTCCCGCTTCTTATACCTGGTTGAGCCAGGTGGCACCGCGATGCGGTACGGCGTCGGCATCGGGCGCGAAGGCTTCGCCTGGGAAGGTGCGGGCGTCATCGAATGGCGGCAGAAGTGGCCGAAGTGGACGCCGCCTGCCGAGATGATCGCGCGTCAGCCGCAGCTTGCTCGATACTCCGCCGAGAATGGCGGACAACCGCCGGGCCTCGACAACCCGCTCGGTGCCCGCGCGCTCTACATCTTCCAGGGCGGCAAGGATACGCTGTACCGCCTGCATGGTTCGCCGGAATGGAGGTCGATCGGCAAGGCCGTGTCTTCCGGCTGCGTGCGTCTGATGAACCAGGACGTCATAGACCTTTACGAACGCGTCCCGGAGAATGCCCGCATCGTCGTCTGGCAGTAAGTTGACTATTCGGCAGGCTGCTCCCGAAGCAGCCTGCCCTTGATCTCCCGCAGTCCGTCCCGCAAATCCTCCATTTCCTCCAGGCTGCAGCCGGCGGCGGCGCCGATCGCTTGCATCACGCCGGCGGCCTCGCGGCTGAGGGTCTTGCCCTTCTCCGTCAGGACGATCCGCACCTGCCGCTCGTCTTGTTTGTCGCGCAGACGCTCCACCAGTCCCGCCTGCTCTAGACGCTTGAGGAGAGGCGACAGCGTTCCTGAATCCAGCCCCAGTCGTTCGCCGATTGCCTTGACGGCCTGTCTATCCTCTTCCCACAGGGTCAGCATCACCAGATACTGCGGATAGGTAAGCCCCAGAGGCTCCAGCAGCGGTTTGTAGGTGCGCGTAAAGGCGTGGGCTGCTCCGTAGATGGCAAAGCATAGCTGCGCCTCCAGCCGGGGAGGCTCTCGTGTCTTTTCGCTCTTGGTATGCCTTTTCTGCATCTCGATCCTGACATCATCCGCCCGTGGCCTATCTCCCGAGTATCGGCGATGTCGTTCCAGAAAACAATGCACAATGCTATTGCGTAAAATTAAATTGCGCACTACGTAAATGGACGTGGTTCAATCCGAGGAGTTCAAACATGGCAATTCTCTATACGACCAAGGCATCTGCCACCGGTGGCCGTTCCGGCCGGGCCGTTTCCGAAAACGGCGTCCTCGACGTTACGCTGACCGTGCCGAAGGAGCTCGGCGGCGACGGCGCTACCGGCACCAATCCAGAGCAGCTTTTTGCTGCCGGCTATTCCGCCTGCTTCCTGGGCGCGCTGAAGAACGTCGCCGGCAAGGAGAAGGTAACGATCCCGGAGGACGCAAAGGTCACGGCAACCGTCGGCATCGGTCCGCGCGATGATGGCACCGGCTTTGGGATCGAAGTATCGCTGTCCGTCGATATTCCCGGGATGGACCGGACGCAGGCAGAGGATCTGGTGGCCAAGGCGCACATCGTCTGCCCCTACAGCCATGCCATGCGCACCTCAACGGAAGTTCCTGTCTCGGTCGCCTGAGGACGGGGAGGCGGTTCCAGGTTTCTTCCCGCCACCGATCGGGTGTCGGCGTCTGGCTACCTGATGGTAGCCAGCGCCCGCCGCAACGGATCCATGTCTTCGCCAAGTTCCACATCCAGTTCCCCATGCACCCGTTGCCAGATGGGCAGTGCTGACGAAAGAAGGGAGTGCCCCTCTTTCGTCAGCTTCATCAGCCGGCTGCGTTTGTCGTCTGGGTGAAGAAGCGTCTCCACCAGCCCGCGTCGCTCCAGCACCTTCAGGGCAGCCGTCAGCGTCGTCCGGTCCATCGCGAGCAGCTCGGCAACCGGCCCCATCGGCGCCGGCTGCGGGCGGTTGAGCGCCATCATGAGCGAAAATTGCCCGTTGTTGATCCCCAGCGGCTTCAGGGCATTGTCGAAGCGGCGAGCTAGGGCGCGGGCGGCGCGCTGAACGTGCAGGCACAGGCACGTGTCGCGGACATGGATCGTGGTGGAGAAGGGAATCGGCATGCTGTTTGACATGTGCTATATGTGTTGATATCAACGTAAATGTCAAGTCACAGGAGGATGAGCATGAACGCGATTGCTTCGCCGACCAATGCAGTGGTCTCTCGGGAGGAGTGGCTCAAGGCCCGCCGGGAACTCCTGAAGCTCGAGAAGGAGGAAACACGCCTGCGCGACAAGGTGCGGGCTGAGCGGCGGGCCCTACCGTGGGTGAAGATGGACAAGGAGTATGCCTTTCAGGCGCCGGACGGTGAAAAGCGTCTCACCGACCTCTTCGACGGCCGCAGCCAGCTGATCGTCTACCACTTCATGCTGGGGCCCGACTGGGATGCCGGCTGCACCGGCTGTTCCTTTCATTCAGACCACATCGACGGGGCGCTGCCGCACCTGAACCATCACGATGTCACCTATGTTGCGGTCTCGCGTGCCCCAATCGACAAGATCGAGGCCTACCGGAAACGCATGGGCTGGAAATTCCCCTGGGTCTCGTCCTTCGGCTCGGACTTCAATTTCGACTTCCACGTCTCGTTCACGCCGGAGGAGTTGGCGAGCGGCAGCGTCCGCTACAACTTTAGCGAAATTCCGCGCGAGCAGGCCCATGACGAGCTTCCCGGCCTCTCTGCCTTCTACAAGAACGAGAAGGGCGAAATCTTTCACACCTATTCGACCTATGCCCGCGGCGGCGAAGAACTCATCGGCACCTTGATGATCCTCGATCGGGCGCCGTTTGGTCGCAACGAGGAAACGACGATGAACTTCGTCAAGCGCCATGATGAATACGAGCAGGCGTCTGGCGCTTCGTCCTGCTGCAACTAGCAGGGCACAAGATCCGAACCATCAGGAGGGCAGTCATGGGAATGGAAATGGCGAAGCCGCAGGCAGAGCATGGCATCCTGGAAAAGCTTGTCGGGAGCTGGGAAGTGGCCGCCAAGGATATGGGCGACGCGGGTATCTGGACCGAGCAGGTTCGCTCGCTGCACGGCATGTGGTTCGTCGCGGAAGGGAACGGCCAGATGCCCGGCGGCGGTGCGGCCACCACGGTGCTGACCCTCGGTTGCGATCCGGACAAAGGGAAATATGTCGGCAGCTGGATCGGCTCCATGATGACCCACATGTGGGTTTACGAGGGCGAGGTCTCTGCCGACGGCAATACCCTCAGCCTCTATACCACCGGACCCGATTTCGAAGAGCCGGGCAAGACAGGGGAGTATCGCGAGCAGATCATCTTCACGGATGCTGACCATCGCATCTTCAACTCCAGCGCCAAACAGCCGGACGGAAGCTGGAAGCAGTTCATGGAAGCTCATTATAGCCGCGTGTCCTAGATCAGGTCGCGCATGAACACAGCCCTGCAAAGGCCGGGCAGAGGAGGTCGAAAATGCTGCAGACTGCGACGCACACGAGAAGCGAAACCCACGGCAAGTTCATCTGGTGCGAGCTGATGACGTCCGATACGGAGGCGGCGGGCCGCTTCTACGCTTCGGTCTTGGGCTGGTCTCTCAACACCATGCCGATGGGGGAGGAGGAGGCCTACTACCTCTTCCAGATCGGCGAGGGCGACAAGTGCCCCGGCATCGGAGGCATGATGAAGATCCCCGCCCAGATCGCCGGCAGCATGCCATCCAACTGGAGCGGCTATGTGTGCGTGGATGATGTCGATGAGACGGCCCGCGCGTTTCAGGAGAACGGCGGAACGGTCCATCGGCAGCCGGATGACATTGCGGGCGTTGGCCGCTTCGCCGTTGTGGCCGACCCTCATGGAGCCGTTATCAACATCATGACGCCGCAGCCGATGCAGGACATGCCGGCGGCCCCGCCGGAAGGCTCGCCCGGTACCGTCGGATGGAACGAACTCTACGCAGCCGACCTGGGTGAGGCGTTCGCGTTCTACGAGCGGATGTTCGGCTGGACCAAGGACCACGACTACGACATGGGCTCCATGGGCCCCTACCGGATCTTCGCTGAGCACGGAAAACCGGCGGGCGGAATGATGAAGCGGCCTGACGGCATGCCGGCACCGTGCTGGCTCTATTACTTCAACATCGCAGGTCTTGATGCAGCTCTGGAACGAGTTCGGCAGGGCGGGGGGCAAGTTGTTCACGGGCCCTCGGAAGTTCCCGGAGACAGCTGGATTGCCCATTGCCTCGATCCGCAGGGTGCCATGTTCGGCCTTGTCTCCACGCACAGGTGAAGCTCAGCGGACCGGCGGACCTAAAACCGTTAAAGCTGGGTTCATATAGCCACCGTTACCCTGTATGGATGAAGTCCGTGCAGCCTCTGCACGGGCAATGCCAGAACAATAGGTGACGATGCGCAGGATCAGGCTGATGGTGGTGGGTCCGCCACCCTTTCTACCCCCACTCGTGCGCCGCGCATGGAACGGCGCAGGTATCGAACTGCAAGGTCCGGTCGCAGCCGCCGACTTGGCGGCGGCACTGTCGACGTCACGGGCGGATGGCGCCGTCATTGACGTGGACTACGAGGCGCCGACGCTTCTGAACGTCGTGGAACTGCTGGACATGCTTGGCGTGCCGGCATTGTTTGCGTCTGCCCGGCCCGACAATCGAGGGGGGTTCACCTTCTCGCAGCACCCCACAACCATCAATGCCATCGTGAATCAACTGCTCGGCGCCAACGAGATCACCCTCCAATAAAATCGGTGTCATCAAATTGGTTGTTGATCTGTTAAGATTTGAGTCTATCGTTATAGATATGTGGCGCCATCCCGACGTTCACTGCGCCATTCGCGGGAGGAGCATGAACATGTCATCAGATAGGCACTTCTACCCGGAAATATTGTCGTCGAGCGATCTTCGGATTCTGCACGACACTGTCCGTGACCTTCTGGAAGCGGGCCACCAGCGCCATCACGAGCGTGATCCGGAGCAGGTCGCCAAGATCGTGCTTCGACTGTATCGCATAGGCTTGACTGAGCAGGCGAAGCTGACGGATCTGGCGGCTTTGATGTCCGATCAAGAGGCCGGCCTTCGGCACGTCGGCTAACGCTGCAGGCGCATTTCAAAATATTTATGCCGGCAAACGGAACGATATCCGCGGCTTGAGATTTTACCCCGGTATGCGGGAGTTTCTTCATGACCAAGAATGACGTTCTTAGCAGCCTTGAGGCAGACGTTCTTCATCAGGTTCCGGCGCTGCGCAATTTCGCGCGCCGATTTTACCCGAACCCCAACGATGTCGATGATCTTGTGCAGGAGACGCTGGTTCGGGTCTTCGCCAACCTGGACAAGTTCAGGCCAGGCACCAGCCTCAAATCCTGGATGTTCACGATTATGCGCAACACGTTTTGTACCCGCTATGGGCAGGCCAAGCGTGAGTTCGTAGGGGTCGAGGACTGTGCATCTCTGCAACGCGCCATCGAAGCGCCGCAGGAATGGTCGGTTCGTGCGCTGGAATTTCACGAGGCGCTGGCCACGCTCCCGGACCATTATCGCGATGCCTTCGAGACGGTGCTGATGCGCGGCGAAAGCTATGAAGAAGCCGCATCGCACTGCGGTTGCCCGATCGGCACGATCAAGAGCCGCGTAAACCGGGCACGTTCAGCTATTCTGAGAACCATGGGCGAGGACGGCGCAGACGGCGCGATGGTGATCCGTTAGTAGCGCGATATTGGACAGAGGAGGCAAGCGCTTGATGCCGGCGCCACGGCGGCTATGTTGCCTGCCATGAGAATCCTGGTCCCCAACCCGACGATCAAGCCCCGGTTTCACAGCTTTCGCGATCTCCTTCGGCGGGTCGAGCGAGGGCGCGATGCGATGGCGCTTCGCTGGCAGGCGTTTTTCGGAATCGTCGATCTTGCAATCCTCGCATTTTTTCTCTTTGGCCCCTATCTGCGTTCCGGCCGGTCCTACCTGATCATCGACTACATCGTCGCGGTCTGGATCGGGGGCGAGCTCCTTCTGCGCATCATCGCCGCGCCGTCATGGAGAGCTCTCCTCCGGCGGCCGATGACCTGGATCGACATCGTCATCCTGGCGACCCTGCTGTTCCCGCATACACTCTACAATTTCGCATTTCTGCGAGCCATGCGGCTCTGGGCCATAGGAAACAGCACGCTTCTGCGGGTAGGCCTGCGTCGTATGGGTTATCCACATGTCCTCGACGTGGTGCGCGCGCTGATCAACCTCCTGGTCTTCCTCTTCATCGTCACCGGTTTCGTCTACACGAGCTTCTTTTACAACCGGCCGGGTGAGGAAGGCTTCGTCGATGCGCTCTATTTCACCGTGGCCACGATTACGACCACGGGTTTTGGCGATATCACCTTGCCGGGAACTGCGGGCAAGCTCACCTCTGTGATCACCATGATCGTCGGTATCTCCCTGTTCGTCCGCCTGGCGCAGGCGGTTGTGAGGCCCTACAAGGTGCACTTCCCTTGTCCAAACTGCGGTCTTCAGCGCCATGAGACGGATGCCGTCCATTGCAAGGCGTGCGGCAATATCCTCAGGATCCCGGACGACGGTGATTAGCCAACGGTCCCCTTGCGGCGGTGGCGGGGGGCTTTGTCGTCCCACCGCTGCTGGTCGAGGCGGCGCATCACCGGCGTCACCGCCACGCCATGAACGATGATCGAGATCAGGACGATCAGGAAGACGGTGATCCAGAGCGTGGGCTCGGTTCCAAATTCGGCCTGTCCGGTGGCGAAGGCCAGGTAGTAGAAGGACCCGAGCCCCCGAATCCCGAAGAAGCTGATCACCGCCTTTTCGCTGGGAAGGTGCGGCAGGCCGATCAGACTGATCCAGCCGAACAGTGGGCGAATAACAAAGAGCGTCACCAGGGCTACGACAATAATCTCCCAGCTCATCGCCTCGAAGATGCGTCCGTCGCCCAGGATCATCCCGAAGCAGACGATCAGCAGCATCATCAGCAGCCGCTCTATCTGCTCGGCAAAATCATGCAGGCTCTTGTGGTAGGCGTTGTGGCGCTCGACCGAGCGCAGGGTCACCGCGGCAACGAAGACCGCGAGAAAGCCGTAGCCGTGGACGAGTTCGGTCGCGCCATAGCAGAGGCAGGTGATGCCGACTGCCACAAGCCCGTCTCCCGTTCGTGAAAGGCTGGCGCGCTGCGGCAGGCGGAATGTCAGGTATCCAAGAATGCGCCCCGTCAGCCATCCAACGAGAAGCCCGGCTGCAAGACGCCAGATGATATCCACCGCCAGCCAGTGTCCAATGATCTCACCATATCCGTCTCCCAGGGCAGTCAAGGCGATAGCGAGATAAACAAAGGGAAAGGAGAGCCCGTCATTGAGGCCGGCCTCCGAAGTCAGCGAAAACCGCACCTCGTCTTCCTCGCCGGTCTTCGGAGGCCCGACCTGCACGTCTGAGGCAAGCACCGGGTCGGTGGGCGCCAGAACCGCACCGAGTAGTACGGCCGATGCCAGCGGCAGGCTGAGCAGCCCCGCTGCAAGAGCGGCGATGGTCGCAATGGTCAGCGGCATGGCGATGCCAAGCAGGCGCCAGGTAACCCACCAGCTTTTCCACCCGATCGGCCGGTCGAGCTTGAGCCCCGCCCCCATCAGCGCGACGATGACCACGAACTCCGTCAGGTGTTCGGTGAGGTAGCGGTTCTCCAGCGGATTGACCGCAAACGGCGCGACCGGCGACCAGGAAAACACGGCGCCAAGCACGATGCAGAAAATCGGCAGCGACAGCGGCAGTTCGCGCAGCACCATCGGCAGCCACGCCGTGAGCAGGATGACCGCGCCAAACAGCGTGAGGATGATGATGTAGGCGTCCATGTGCCTGCTGGTTTTCCGTTCGAGAGAGGGGAGGCCGCTGTTCCTACCACCCGTAACGGCTCTTGCCGCCGTCCCGTTCCCCCGGACCCGATCCGCTCTCAGCGCGAGCACGGACAGGAGTGCCACGCTTTCGTTCCCCGCTTGTGCCGGTAGTGACCGTGATATAGCGCTGCAGGAACGCAATTCCTGAGTAGCCTCCGCCGATGGCAGCAGACGACGATAACTATATCTATGACGAGGCAACCGGCGAATGGCGACCCGCATCTGACTTGGCCAGTTCTGTCGGCTCGGACGCCGCGGAAGTGCGCGACGCCTCCGGCAATCTCCTTCAGGATGGCGATTCCGTTGCGCTGATCAAGGATCTCAAGGTCAAGGGTGCGGGGCAGACGCTGAAGCAGGGAACGGTCATCCGCTCGATCCGCCTGACCGACAACCCCGACGAGATCGACTGCCGCCACGACGCCATCAAGGGTCTGGTGCTACGGACGGAGTTCGTCCGCAAACGATGAGCGGCAGGTTTGTGTCGGCCGCGCGAAGGTCTAGCGCTTCAGGCTGCCCAGTATCCCGCGTACGATGGCCCGGCCGAGAGAGTTGGCCATCGAGCGGGCGGCACTTTTCATCGCCGCCTCGACCACTGTCTCCCGCTGGTAGCCGGAGCGCCCGGAACCGCGTCTTTCCGCAGGCTTCTCCTCCGGCTTGTCGCCGAAGCCCGGCAGCCTCCAGCGGCCGGCGGCGCTGTTGCCTTCCTCGCTCTCGTGCTTTGCGGCCTCCGCCTTCTTGGCTCGTGCCATCAGAATCTCGTAAGCCGACTCTCGATCGATATCCCGGTCATACTGGCCGGCAATCGGGCTCCGGTTGATGACGTCCTGCCGCTCCGTGTCGCTGAGGGGCCCGATGCGGGAGGAGGGTGGTCGGATCAACGTTCGCTCGACCATGGAGGGCGCACCCTTGCCCTCAAGCGTCGAGACCAGCGCTTCCCCGGTTCCGAGCGCCGTGATGGCCTCCTCGGTGTCGAACGTGGGGTTGGTGCGGAAGGTTTCTGCAGCCGTCCTCACCGCCTTCTGCTCGCGCGGCGTATAAGCCCGCAACGCATGCTGCACCCGGTTGCCGAGTTGGGCCAGCACGGTTTCCGGCACGTCGAGCGGGTTCTGCGTGACGAAATAAACGCCCACACCCTTGGAGCGGATCAGCCGAACCACCTGTTCCACCCGTTCGAGCAGCACCTTCGGCGCCTCGTCGAACAGGAGATGCGCCTCGTCGAAGAAGACCACCAGCCGCGGCTTTTCCGGATCGCCAACCTCCGGCAGTTCCTCAAAGAGTTCCGACAGCAGCCAGAGCAGGAAGGTCGCGTAGAGCCGCGGATTGTTCATCAGTTTTTCTGCGGCAAGCACTGTAATCATGCCGCGCCCATCCTGCGTGGTGCGCATCAGGTCGCGGATGTCGAGCGCCGGTTCGCCGAAGAAATGCTCCGCCCCCTGCTGTTCCAGCACCAGAAGGGCGCGTTGCAGCGAGCCCACGGATGCCTTGGAAACGAAGCCGTAGCGGCTCGAGATTTCGCTGGCGTGCTCGCCCATGTAGTTCAGCAGCGCCTGCAGGTCCTTGAGGTCGAGCAGTGCCATGCCGCCTTCGTCGGCAATCTTGAAGGCAATGTTGAGAACCCCTTCCTGCGCCTCCGTCGCATCCATCAGGCGGGCGAGAAGCAGCGGTCCCATCTCGGCGACGGTCGTGCGGACACAATGGCCCTTCTCGCCGTAGAGGTCGAGGAAGATCGTCGGAGAGGCCGCGAAGTCGTATTCGGAGAACCGGATCTGCTCGGCCCTGCTCAGCAGGAAATCCTTCTCCTCGCCCGGCGCGGCGATGCCCGAAAGATCTCCCTTGATGTCAGAGCAGAAGACCGGCACGCCGGCGCGGGAGAAGCTCTCGGCCAGGATCTGCAGCGTCACCGTCTTGCCGGTGCCGGTCGCACCGGTGATCAACCCGTGCCGATTACCGAACTTCAGTTCCAGATACTCGGCCTTGTTGAAGGAATCGTCGGCGTTTCGGCTGCCACCAAGAAACAGTTTTCCGTCATCCGTCATGCAACCGGCTCTCCCTCGGAACGTTAGGCTGCAAGGGTTATAGATGGCGCCGCAGGGACCGGCAACGGTCGCGCCTGCGGCTCTTTAAGGGTAAGGGAGCAGAGACGTGCAGGACGATGCAGTCAAAGCGGAAAAGCGCGAACCGGGGAGGGGGCGGGAGGCGAAGACACCGCACCAGATCCCATCCAAGGGCCTGAAGGACGTCTTCTGGCGCCTTTACGCTGCCATTAGCGAAGACCGCGTGATGCTCGTCGCCGCCGGCGTGACCTACTATCTCCTGCTGGCCCTGTTTCCCGCCATTTCGGCACTGGTCTCTCTTTATGGATTTTTTGCCAATCCTAGCCAGATCGCCGAACGCATCCAGTTCCTGCGGACGGTCATGCCCGGCGATGCTCTCGATATGTTCGTTGAGCAGTTGCGTTCGCTTGCCAGTCAGGACAGTTCAACCTTGAGCATAGGCCTGATCGCCGGTCTAGGCATCGCCCTTTGGAGTTCCAACAACGGCATCAAGGCGCTCTTCCAGGCCATGAACGTGGCCTATGAGGAGGAGGAGAAGCGCAGCTTCCTCAAACTCACCGGCGTCTCCCTGCTGTTCACGCTCGGCACGCTGATTCTGGTCATCGTGTTGACGGTGGCTGTGGGCGTCGTGCCGGCGGTTCTATCCTTCCTGTCGATCGGCCGCTGGGCGGAAACGGCCATCAGCCTGCTGCGCTGGCCCTTGATGCTGCTCTTCGTGTTAGGCGGCATCGCCCTCCTCTATCGGTATGGACCCAGTCGAGAGCCGGCCCGAGCGCGCTGGCTTACCTGGGGCACCGGGTTCGCAACGATATTCTGGCTGATCGCTTCGCTCGCTGTGTCCTACTATCTGTCCAATTTCGCCGACTACAATGCCACTTACGGCGCGCTGGGCGCCTTGATCGGCTTCATGTTCTGGATGTGGGTCTCGGTCATCATCGTCATTGTCGGGGCCGAAATCAACGCTGAACTCGAGCATCAGACGGCGCAGGACACGACAACGGGTGCGGAGCAGCCGATAGGTGAGCGGGGTGCCTATATGGCTGACCACGTCGGCAAGGCATCCTCTTGATCGGACCAGGTCAATCTGCACATTTGCCTCTGGACGATGCGCGCGCTTCTGTATTACCTTGACGTCAACGTCAAAACATCGAGGAGAGAAACACCAATGAACGAACTCGTGACACGCGTCGCCGACAAGGTTGGCATGGCCCCTGACACTGCGGAAATGGCTGTTGGCATGATGCTGGGCTTCCTGCAGCGCGAAGCCGACGACGCGGCGGTCGCCCGGATGATCGAATCCATTCCCGGCGCCCCCGAACTGGTTGCCCGGTTCAACGGCGAAGGCCAGGGCGGCGGTGGCCTGCTTGGCGGTCTGATGGCAAGCTTCGGCGGTGGCGTCATGGCGCTTGGCCAGCAGTTGATGAGCCTTGGGCTGGGCATGGGCGAGATCACCTCGCTTGCGAAGGAAACCATCAAGGTCGCTCGTGAACATGCCGGTGACGAGACCGTCGACACCGTCGTCGCTTCAGTGCCAGGCCTCAGCCAGTTCGTCTGATCATTCCCTCGTGGTTTGAAAGCCGCCGGTGTCACCGGCGGCTTTTCTCGTTGTGGCTTAGACCGGGCGCTCCTAGTCCCACTCCGGCGCCAGGTGCCCCGGATTGACGATCCGGCCGTCGGGCCGCGCCAGCTTGTGGATCTGAGCCATCTCGTCATCCCCCAGAGCAAAGTCGAAGATGTCATAGTTCTCTGCGAGCCGGCTTTCGGTTGCGGTCTTGGAAAGGGCGATGACGTCCTTCTGCTGCACCGCCCAGCGCAGCACCACCTGCGCCGCCGTCTTGCCGTGGCGGGCACCGATTTCCTTTAGCACCGGATCCTGCGGCACCTTGCCGTCCGCCATCAGGTAGTAGGCGGTGATCGACATGCCGGTCTTGCGCGCTTCCTCGATCACCTTCGTCTGGTCGAGATAGGGATGGTATTCGATCTGGTTGGTGACGACTGGCGCATCCGAAAGCCGAACCGCTTCTGCCATCAGTGCAGTGGAGAAATTCGAGACCCCGATATTCTTCACCTTGCCGGCCTTCCGCAGTTCATTCAGAGCACCCATGCGGTCGGCAAGCGGCATCTCGCTCTGCGGCCAGTGCAGAAGCAGTAGGTCCACATAGTCCGTCTTCAGCTTCGTCAGGCTCTCGTCCACCGAGGTGATGAAAGCGCCATGGCCAACGCGGTCGACCCAAACCTTGGTGGTCAGGAAGATGTCGGCACGCGGAACGCCGGACTTGTGGATGACGTCGCCGACAGAGGCCTCGTTCTTGTAGACCTGCGCGGTATCGACATGGCGAAAGCCGAGCTTCAGGGCCTCGGGCAGGATACGGTAGACGTCCTCGTCGGGCATGCGGAAGGTGCCGAAGCCGAGAGCTGGAATATTGGCGCCATTGGCGCTGACTGAATGCATGTTAAGCTCCTTTGGGATCGAAACGGCGTGGCGCCGAGAAAAGCGATACCCGCTAGATGGATCCGCAAGGGGATCGGTCAACCGGCTTCATCGCCAACGCATCGCCTGCGGCTCCCGGGGAGAGCCGGTACGGCCCCCGATCATGCAAGCAGCGTCCTCTAGAGCAAGTAGCCTGTTCCTGCGGCAAGCCCGCCGGCAGCCATCTGCGCTCCCTCGGATCTCATCAAACGGCGGCCTTGTGGCGGAACCGGTTGCGCAGGAAGCGGGAAGGCCGGTAGCGCACGCCGGAGGGTCGCTCCGGATCCGTCAGGTCTGATTCCGCCACCATCTTCTCGTCTGCCGTCAATTCGCGCATGGGGACGGGACGAAGGCCGCGGCCTTCCGCCCTGTTCAGGCGGTCGATCAAGGTGATCATCGATCCATCTGCGGCGGCCAATCCCTCGTCGATCTCCTTCGGCGAACGGGAAAGATGCTCCGCAAGCAGCCCGCTGCGCTCCTCCAGAATGCTGCGGCGCAGCTCCGGCTCGTCCTCCTTTGCCTCGAGGATGACGTCGCACTCGGTATCGTATCCCATCGAGCGGTTGTTGAGGTTGGCCGATCCGATCTTCAGGATGCGATCATCTGCGATCATCAGCTTTGCGTGGACATAAATGGACGTGCCCGCCGCGTTGACGGGATAGTAGATCCGGAAGCGGTCGCGATGGTCGGCATCCTTGACCAGCTTCATCAGCCGGATCCGGGCCGCATCCATGGTCTTGGATTCCAGCCACCCGTATGTCTTTTCAGGATTGATCAGGACAATTTCCGGAGGGTCCGGCTCCTTCAGCCGCTTGGCGATCGCTTCGGCGATGTGGCGTGAGGCAAAATACTGGCTCTCGATGTAGAGCGACCGGCGGGCCGCCGCGATGATGGCGAGTGTCGCCGTCTCGATCTCCACCACCTGCTTTCGATCGCCGTACTGCGGGGCCGTGCGCGCGATGCCGATCTCCACATCCTCGTATTCGACGGCAAGGTCGTCCGGCCAGGGGTCGCCGTCCGTGTCGACCGGCTCCAGGACTTGCTCGGTCGCCATCTGCCACCGGTGGCGCGCGAGTTCCGCGAGAGCCACAGCAGCTGCTCCCGAACAGCAGGAGGTGGCGTCGTGCCAGGGGTCCTCCTGGAACCCGCGCGGCGAGTGGCGGGCGGGATCATTCTCCTTGTGCTCGCGCGTGTCCCACCGGCAGATCGTCATGTCGATCCCGCCGCAGAAGGCGACCTTGTCATCGATCACCAGGAGCTTCATGTGGTGCGCCGCCATGGGCGGATGAGCGCCATCGAGCTTCAGGTGGATGCGATCGTTGAACAGCCAGCGCAGCATGTAGAACGGCGTCTCGCCGCGCGTGAGGGAGGCGATCAGGCCGACATCCCATTTGAGGATGCGGATGTCGATATCCTTGTTCTTCTTGGCGAGCGAGCTGAGGAACCGCCCCAGCTTGTCCGGCCGCTCGGCTTGTTTGTTGCCCGGCTCCAGGCGGATTCGCGTGTCGAAGTCCCAGCCGATCATGTAGATCGAGCGCTTCGCCTTCAGCATCGACTGCTTTGCCAGACGGAAAAAATCGGCCGCGTCGATGATGACGGAAAAGCGGTCGGCACGGGCTTTTCGCCAGCAGCTTTCACCTTCCGCCAAGATCGTAGTCATCGTCCACCAGTCCCGTGCTTTGAGAGTGTACCAAGGTTTGGGATCAACTGTTGCCGCCTTGGTCTCGGGAACGTCCGAGGCATCTGCGGGTTCCGTGCGGATGCACACGCGACGGGTCTGAAGGTGACCCTGCGCACCCGCTCTTGCCATCGGGTGGACGCATTTTTGCGCTGAAATGGACGTGTCCGGCATCGAGGCGATGTGCTGCCCATGCCGAGCTTGGATGAGTTTTGCGTTCCAACCTGGAGAGCCGTTATGCGCTTGCCCTTTCTTCTCTTCCTCCTCTTTCTGCTGGGCGTGGTGCTGAGCCTCGTGCTGATCGACGGCCTCGGCACATCCCGCCTGGAGACCCCGCCGATGGAGGCGGTGCGCCCGAACCAGAGCCTGCTGCTGCCCCCGCCGTCCCGCTCCTGACGGGCCGCGCCTCCATGATTTTTTGTGATGCACTCATTTGCGCGCCTCACGAAGGATCCCAAAAGCCCTTTTTCTGCAGCGGGTTGAGAGCGTCGAAGATGTCGCGCCCAGAAAAATCCGCAGCAAGAAACCCCTTGACCTCCTGCGCCGCGCAAGCCTTCACTCGCCCGACATCGCAAGGAGACCGAAATGCCCGTCAACACCGCACCCCGCACCGCAACCTGGACCTATGTCGACGGCGAATGGCTGGAAGGCAACCCGCCGCTGATCGGACCCACCTCGCATGCCATGTGGCTGGGTTCCACGGTGTTTGACGGTGCGCGCTGGTTTGACGGCCTCTCGCCCGACCTCGACCTCCATTGCCAACGGGTCAACCGCTCGGCCACCAATATGGGCATGAAGCCCACCATGACGGCGGAAGAGATCGAACGGCTGGCGCTGGAAGGTGTCAAGAAGTTCGACGGCAAGACAGCGATCTACATCAAGCCCATGTACTGGGCCGAGCACGGCACCGCCTACAGCGTCGTGGCCCCGGATCCGGAGTCCACCCGTTTCGCCCTTTGCCTGTTCGAAGCGCCGATGCACACGGCAAAGCCCTCCTCGCTCACCGTCTCGCCTTTCCGCCGTCCCAACCCGGAAGTGGCGATGACCGGCGCCAAGACCGGCAGCCTTTATCCCAACAGCGGTCGCGCCATCATCGAGGCGCGGAACCGCGGCTTCGATAACGCCCTGATGCGCGACATGAACGGCAATGTCGCCGAAACCGCCTCCTCCAACATCTTCATGGTCAAGGACGGCGTGGTGATGACGCCGATCGCCAACGGCACATTCCTCTCCGGCATCACCCGCTCGCGCGTCATGACGCTTCTGCGCCAGAACGGGTTTGACGTGCGCGAGGTGACGCTGACGGTGGAAGACTTCAAGAACGCCGACGAGATCTTCACCTCCGGCAATTATTCCAAGATCGTGCCGGTCACCAGGCTCGACGACCGCGACCTCCAGGAAGGCCCCGTCGCCCGCAAGGCGCTCGACCTCTACATGGACTGGGCCCGCTCCACCGCCGCCTGAGGCCTCATCCCGTCTTGCGTCTCGTCCCCACGGCATTAAGAATGCTCCCGAACAGGGCAGGGGACGAGAGTGCAGGCACAGGTTGAGGCGTTCATCGCCCGCTGGCAGGGGCAGGAAGGTGGGCAGGAAAGGGCGAATTACGCGCTTTTCCTGACGGAACTGACGATCTGCTGGGTCTGCCCCATCCCGATCCGGCTTCCGCCACCACGGAAACCAACGATTACGTCTTCGAGCGCGTGGTGAAGGAGGTAGCCCGCGACGGCTCGACCTCCCACAAGCGCATCGACCTCTACAAGAAGGACTGCTTCGTCCTTGAGGCCAAGCAGAGCCGGCTTTCGGGTGACAAGCAGATTGCCGACACCCCGCAGCTTCCCGGCATGGAATCCTCGCCCCGCGGCCGCCGCGCCAGCGCCAACCGCTCCTGGGACGTGCTGATGATGAACGCGCGCGCCCAGGCCGAGAACTACGTCCGCCTGCTGCCCGCCTCTCACGAGCCGCCGCCCTTTGTGCTGGTCTGCGATGTCGGCCACGCGATCGAGGTCTATGCCAATTTCCGTCGCGACGGGAAGGCCTATGACCAGTTCCCCGACCGCCGCTCCTTCCGCATCTACCTGGAAGACCTGCGCGACGAGAAGGTGCGTGAGCGACTGAAGGCGATCTGGACCGACCCCGTCTCGCACGACCCTTCCCGCCATGCCGCAAAGGTGACACGCGAGATCGCGGCGCGCATCGCCAAGGTCAGCCAGGCGCTGGAGAAGTCCGGCTATCCGACGGAAGAGGTGGCCATCTTCCTCATGCGCATGCTCTTCACCATGTTTGCCGAGGACGTGGAGCTTCTGCCGAAGGACTGCTTCAAGGAACTGTTGAAGGACTGCGTCGACAAGCCCGAAATCTTCCCCGGCATGATGGAAGACCTTTGGCGCGCCATGGATGAGGGTGGCTTCACCGCGACCATCCGCGAGAAGGTGAAGAGGTTCAACGGCGAGTTCTTCAAGAACCGCCGGGCGCTGAAGCTCGCCAAGGAAGAGATCGGCGAGCTTCTGGCGGCCGCCAACCACGACTGGAAGGATGTCGAACCGGCCATCTTCGGCACCTTCCTGGAGCAGGCGCTCGATCCCGCCGACCGTCGCAAGCTCGGCGCCCATTATACGCCGCGCGCCTATGTGGAACGCCTCGTCATCGCCACCGTCATCGATCCGCTGCGTGATGAATGGGACAGCGCCCGCTCCACCGCCGACCGGCAGAAATCGGAAGGCAAGGCGGAAGCGGCGATCCGCACCGTGCGCGCCTTTCACGACAGGCTCTGCGAAACGCGCGTGCTCGACCCCGCCTGCGGCACCGGCAACTTCCTGTATGTCTCGCTGGAACTGATGAAGCGGCTGGAAGGCGAGGTGCTGGAAGCGCTGGTCAACCTAGGCGGCCAAGAAGGGCTGGCGCTCGAAAGCCATACGGTTGACCCGCACCAGTTCTTAGGCCTCGAGGTCAATCCGCGCGCTGCGGCCATCGCCGAACTCGTGCTTTGGATCGGTCACCTGCAATGGCATTTCCGCAACCGCGGGATTGCCCCGTCCGAGCCGATCCTGAAGGCGTTCAGGAACATCCAGAACATGGATGCGGTGCTGAAATGGGATGGCTACCCGATGCCGAAAGTTGTGGACGGGGTGGAGACCTATCCCAACCCGCGCCGCCCGGACTGGCCGAAGGCGGATTACATCGTCGGCAACCCGCCCTTCGTCGGCGGCAAGGATATCCGCGCCCGCATGGGTTCTGGTTATGCGCAGGCGCTGTGGAAGGCGCACAAGCACATGAACGAAAGCGCCGATTTCGTCATGTACTGGTGGGATCGGGCGGCGGGAATCCTGTTGAAGCCGAAAAGCGGCCTGAAACGCTTCGGCTTTATTACCACCAACTCCATCAGCCAGGTCTTCCAGCGCCGGGTCATGGAGCCGCATCTCAACGCCAAGAAGCCGCTCTCGCTGGTGATGGCCATTCCCGATCACCCCTGGACCAAGGTCACCCGCGACAGCGCAGCCGTGCGGATCGCCATGACGGTGGCCGAAGCCGGCAAGCACGACGGCCGCCTGCTGGAGGTGACGGCGGAGGAAGCGGTGGAGACCGACAGCCCGGTGATCCTCTTCGAGGAACGAAGAGGGCGAATCAATCCTGATCTCACCATTGGTGTAGACATAACCACCGCCTCAAAGCTGAAGGCTGGTGAAGGTATCTGCGCACCTGGGATGAAGCTCCACGGTGCCGGCTTCATCATAGAGAGGCCCACGGCAATCAAATGGGGCCTAGGGTCTCGCCCCGGAATCGAGAGGCATCTTCGAGAGTACCGGAATGGTCGCGACCTGATGGACCGTCCCCGCGATGTACTGGTAATCGATCTCTACGGTATGACCGATGACCAGGTAAGAGCCAGATATCCAGAGATTTATCAGCATGTGAAGCTGGAAGTGAAAGAGAAGATCCTCATCAAGGACGGAAAGGAGATGAAGGTCGGGCGAGACTGGAACAATAGGGACTACCGACGGCTAAACTGGTGGTTATTCGGGGAGAACGTACCTGAGTTGCGTAAAGCCCTATCCGGTCTGTCGCGCTATATCGCCACGGTCGAGACCGCTAAGCATCGCACTTTTCAGTTTCTTGAGGAGGCTATCCTTCCCGACAACATGCTCGTCGTGCTAGCAAGTGACTCGCCGTTTTTGCTTGGTGTTCTTTCGTCAAGGCCTCATACGGCATGGGTGAGGGTATGCGCGGCGCAACTGGGACCAACTCCCCGTTATTCTAAAACTATTTGCTTCGACCCCTTCCCATTCCCCGCCGCGACGGACGCCCAAAAAGCCGCCATCGGCGCCATCGCCGAGGAACTCGACGCCCACCGCAAGCGCGTGCTGGCCGAGCATCCGCACCTGACGCTGACCGGGCTCTACAACGTGCTGGAGCGGCTCAAAGGCGGCGCCGCGCCGGACGACCTCGACGCCAAGGAGCGCCGCATCTTCGATGAAGGCCTCGTGCTGATCCTGAAGGAACTGCACGAAAAGCTCGATGCCGCCGTGGCGGATGCCTATGGCTGGCCGGTGGATCTGGCGGAAGAGGAGGTGCTGGCGCGTCTCGTTGCGCTCAACAAGGAGCGGGCGAAGGAGGAAAGGCGCGGCCTCGTGCGCTGGCTGCGCCCCGATTACCAGATCCCGCGCTTCGGCTCGGCTAGGGAAAAGGAAGAGCAGCTTGAAGCCGATCTCGGCGAAGCGATCCTCGCTGCCGTTTCCGGTCCCAAGCCGAGCTTCCCGTCGGACGAGCGCGACCAGACGCCGGCTGTCCTGCACCAACTGATGGAAGCCGAGGGTGCGGTCGATGCGCTTGCCATCGCCTCGTCGTTCAAACAAGGCCGCAAGTGCCTGCCGGCCGTTCAGGCGGTGCTGGCTTCGCTCTTCCGCATGGGCCTCGTCTCCACCAGCGACGGCAAGCGCTTCGCCTTCCGCCGCGCGGCCTGATCTCACTCGCCGGGCGTCACCCGCAGCTCGTCGGCGGAGAGCTCGCTGCCGAGTTCGACGGTCTCGCTCTGCTTGTCCATGACGCAGATATGGCTGATCGTGGCGTCCGCGCCCTTGGCCTTGCCGGTAAGGATGGCGAGCCCGAAGCGCTCGCTGCCGAAGGGATCGACCACCGCCCTCGGCGCCTCGATCATGTCGGCCGCCGCGGCAAGGCATTTCTCCTCGACGGTTCTGGCAAATTGCGCCCAGGCATCATCCGAAGCGGCAGAGGCGCTGCCGGCTGCGGCAAGGAGGGTGATGGTCGCGAGGATGTTGCGGTATGGCATGGAGCGCTCCGGTGGAGGGTGCAGTCGTGTTTTCCGGGGGCGGAGAATGCCGCAAGTCTTTGCCTCGTTCCACCTGATTTTTGGAACCTCGCCGGTTGCCACTTGCCCGGCTGGAACCTATGTTCCGGCACGACGCTGTTCACGGTGTTTTGCCGAAAAGGAGTAAGACCATGGCCTTTCAACTTCCCGAACTTCCCTATGCCTATGATGCTCTCGCACCTTACATGTCGGCGGAAACGCTCGAATTCCACCACGACAAGCACCACAAGGCCTATGTCGACACCGGCAACAAGCTGGCCTCGGAAGCCGGCATGGGCGATCTCTCCGTCGAGGAGGTGATCAAGAAGTCCTATGGCACGCACCAGACGCTGTTCAACAATGCCGGTCAGCACTACAACCACATCCACTTCTGGAACTGGATGAAGAAGGACGGCGGCGGCACCAAGCTTCCGGGCGTGCTTCAGCAGGCGATCGACAGCGATCTCGGCGGCTATGAGAAGTTCAAGTCCGATTTCGTCGCCGCCGGTACCACGCAGTTCGGCTCCGGCTGGGCCTGGCTGTCGGTGAAGAACGGCAAGCTGGAGATCTCCAAGACCCCGAACGGCGAAAATCCGCTGGTTCACGGCGCCGATCCGATCCTCGGCGTCGACGTCTGGGAGCACTCCTATTACATCGACTACCGCAACGCCCGTCCGAAGTATCTTGAAGCTTTCGTCGACAACCTGATCAACTGGGACTACGTGCTCGAGCGCTACGAAGCCGCTACGAAGTAAATCCTGCTCAGGCAGAACCGCAAAGGGCTCCGGTCATCGCCGGAGCCCTTTTTTCATGCTCAGTAGCCGGGCGAAAACTGCGCGGTCGGGTTCTGCCGGAAGAAGGCGAGATCCCGCTCGGCCTCGCTCAACTCATAGCCCAGGTCGTCGGCTTCGCGGCGCATGCGCCGGCGGTCGCGCTCCAGGTCGTCGATCCGGTCGCGGATTTCGCGCCGCTTCTTGCCCTCTGCCTTCTTCCGTTCGTCATGAAGCTTGTCGGCCTCGTATTCCTTGGAACTGGCGCTGGAATTGAGCGAACTGATGCGCGAGCGCAGGTCATGGACGCGCTTGCCGAGGCTGTAGCCGCGCATGAAGTCGGAGTTGAGTTCCGGTGGGCAGACATTGTGGTAGGCCCGCCCGGCTTCTCCGGTGGAGGCGCCGTTCAACGGCGTGCAGTAGCGCCGCAAGCCGGCCTGATAGCCTTCGTACCAGCGGGTTTGGTCTGGAACGGCGCCGCTCTTGGAGCAGGAGCGCACGTGGTCGGCAAACCGGCTCTGCGGGTTGTAGCCGGCCGCGCCGTCCGTATCGCCAACGACGGCCCAGTCGGCCACGCGGCATTCTTCCTTGGACATGGTATTGCAGGCTGCAAGCGAAAGTACAACGGCGGCCATGCTGGCCAGTGGCAGGTAACGCATAGATTCCCCCTATAGTGGTGCCCTGGAAAGCGTTAAGCATAGTTTAAGCATATATACTAGGGAGCCGGGCGGTGATTCACGTTCTGCAGAAAGATGAGGCGCGACTTGTTGCCGATGGAGGCTCCTTCGCAGTAGAGGCTGTCCTCCTCCGGCGAAGGTACTTCCAGCGCAGGCTTTTCGCGGCCGGGATGGTCTTCACAGGCCTGTCATGTTCGAATGATCTATGGCGCTCGCAACATTTCAGAGCTTTACATGCCTCACGCAACGCCCCTGATCCGCTTCGGCGTCATTGCTGATCCGCAATACGCACCACTGCCACCCAATCTCGCCCTCAACCGCTACTTCGCCAACAGTCTCGACAAGCTCGACGACGCGATCGCCACCTTCAACGCGCAGGATCTCGCCTTCGCCGTCACCCTCGGCGACCTGATCGATCGCGGTTACGACAATTTCGACGCGGTGCTCGCCCGCTACACGCTGCTCCGCCACGAGAAGATCCTGCTTCCCGGTAACCACGATTTTCTGGTCGCGCCCGAACGCCTTTCACAGGTTCACGAAAAATTCTCCATGCCCGCGGCCTACCACCACTTCTCCCGAAACGGCATCCGGTTCGTGGTGATCGACGGCAACGAGGAAAGCCTGTTCTCCACACCCGAAGGCGATCCGCGCCGCGACCGCGCGGCTGGCCGGCTGAAGGCGTTGACGCGCGCGGCTGCCGTGAACGCCCAGAGCTGGAACGGCGGTGTCAGCGAGCAACAGTTTGCTTGGCTTTCCCGTGTGCTCGCCGAGGCCGCGGCGGCGGGTGAGAAGGTGGTGGTGATGGGCCATTATCCGCTTTACCCGGAGAACGAGCACAACCTCTGGGACTGGCAGCGGCTGGTGGACCTCTTCGAACGCTCTGGCAATGTGCTCGCCTACCTGAACGGTCACAATCACGCCGGCAACCTCGGGCGTCACGGCTCGACCTGGTACGTCAACTTCAAGGGAATGGTGGATACTGAGCGGGAGAACGCCTTCGCCCTTGCCGAGGTCTTTGCCGACCGGCTGGTGATCACCGGCTTCGGCCGCGAAGAAGGCCGCGTTCTTCCCTTCTAGGCAGCGCCGGCAGTCACCTGCCAACCCTCGACCCAGAGCTTGCGCAGACCGTCGCCCTCGCCGGGAAAGAACGCCTGCGCCGGCTCGCAATGCTCCACCCGGTCGGCGCGGAAATTGCGGATCGCCTGCCGCAATTCGCACCAGCCGACGATATTGGCCGTCTGCGAGTAATAGATCAGCGCGATCGGCCGGATCGTTCGCTCCGTCAATCGGCCGAACTCGTCCCGGTAGTCCAGCGCAAGCTTTCGCTCCTCGCGGATCGCTCCGCGGACCATGGCAAGATCCACGGCTTCGGGCGCCGGCGCGCTGCTGCCCCAGGCATGCAGGGCATTGGTGGAGAAGGTGGCGGCAAGCGGCGCCGGAACGGCGGCGGCAATCTTTCGGTTCACCTGCTTGGCGGCCTGCCTCAGCCCCGTATCGCCGGTGCGTTCCAGGAGCGCCAAAGACAGCACGATCGCCTCCGTCTCCTCCACCGTCAGCATCAGCGGCGGCAGGGTGAAACCCGGCCGCAGGATGTAGCCGATGCCGCGGCCCCCTTCCACCGGCACCCGCATCGCCTGAAGTTCCACGATGTCGCGGTAGATGGAGCGCACCGTCACTTCCAGCTGCGCCGCCATTTCGGCGGCCGTCACCGGCTTCTTTGCCAGCCGCAGGATCTGGATGATCTCGAACAGCCGCGAAGCCTTGCGCATTTTCTGCCTCCCCGCCGTCGCCTCCTGACACAACGCTGTCAGTTGCACTCCCGTATATCGCCACGCATGCAACTGAAAAACAAGCGCCTGCCGGTTTTTGGGCAGTGCCGGGCGACAGGAAAACTGACATGACCTACGGTGAAAACCTCTGGCTTTTCTTCACCCTCCTTTTCGGCATCATCATCGTGCCGGGCATGGACATGATCTTCGTTTTGGCGAACTCCTTGAGCCGCGGGCGAGCGTCCGGGCTGGCGGCGACGGCTGGGATCATGGCCGGTGGTGCCGTCCACTCCCTCTACGGCGCCGTCGGGGTTGGGCTTCTGGCCCATCTGGTGCCCATGCTGTTTACCCCGCTCCTGATCGCCGGCTCCCTCTACATGGCCTGGATCGGTGTGACCCTGATGCGCAGCTCGATCGTCATCGAAGGTGTTGGCCCGGCTGGCACCCGAAGTCACTGGCAAGCCTTCCGCCGCGGCGCCATCACCTGCCTGATCAACCCCAAGGCCTACCTCTTCATGCTCGCAATCTACCCGCAGTTCCTCCGCCCTGAGTTTGGTCCGCTGGCGCCGCAGGCGGTGGTGATGGGCGCGATGACGGCGGCGACGCAGCTTGCCGTCTATGGCGGACTGGCGCTGGCGGCAGCCTTCGTTCGCCAGGCGATCGTCGGCAACGACCGCGTGACGATCTGGATCGGCCGGGGCGCTGGGCTCCTGCTCGTAGCCGTGTCGCTCGTGACGTTCTGGGAGGGGGTGCGCGGATGGCTTATATGACGAAATCAAGACATAGGCGCTTGATTTTGCACAAGATCTCACCGCTTTGTGACTTGGTGGCAACAGGCATAGGAGGCATGTTGCGGCGCATCACGTCGGGGACCGCCCGGCCCAACCAGGAGAAGCACTGCATGCGTCTGACGTCTCTCGTCCTTGGAGCAGCCCTCGGCTGCGTCTGTCTGTCCGCCGCCTTCGCTCAGGAGGAGCCGCAGGCTGTGCGGCAGAGCCAGATGAAGGCGATCGGCCAGTCCATGGGAGCTCTGGGGGCGATCGCCAAGGGAGAAAAACCCTATGACGCGTCCGTCGTGCAGGCATCTCTCGAAACGATCAGCGCCAATGCCAAGGCCTTTCCCGACCAGTTTCCCGCCGGGACCGAGACAGGGATGGAGACGGAGGCTGCTCCCGCGATCTGGGATAATGCGGAGGATTTCCGCGCAAAGTCCGATAAGCTTGCCGGCGTGGCCGACACGTTGCTGGCCGCCATGCCAACTGATCAGGCGGGCGTCGGCGGCGCGATGAAGGCGCTCGGCGCAACCTGCGGCGATTGCCACGAGACCTATCGCCTCAAGCGCTGAGGTGTTTTCGCAGCATCAGCCGTGCGGGACGCATCACCGCCTTGTTACTTTCTCCAGCCGGTCTCGGAAGGCATCGTGTGCCATCGCCAAACCGGCTCGGCCATGCCGACCATCACGGAGGAATTGCCAATGCGCTTGAGTTCTTGTGCCCTTGCGGTGGCCGCCGCCAGCCTGTGTCTTTCGTCTGCGCTTGCGCAGGAGGAGCCGCAGGTCGTGCGGCAGAACCTGATGAAAGAAATCGGTCGTTCGGTTGGCGCCATGGGTGCAATTGCCAAGGGCGAGAAACCTTACGATGCTGCGGTGGTGGAACAGTCGCTGACGACGATCAGCACCAATATCCAGGCGTTTCCCGACCAGTTTCCGCCAGGCTCCGAGGAGGGTCACGAAACCGACGCCCTGCCTATCGTCTGGGAAAGGCCGGAGGAATTCCGTTCACAGGCCGATGAACTCTATTCGGAAGCACAGGCCCTGCTCGCGGCCATGCCTGCCGATCAGGCGGCGGTTGGCGAGGCAATGCGCCGTCTCGGTGCAACCTGCTCCGATTGTCATGAGACCTTTCGGGCAAAGAAGCAGTAGGCGGCTTCTTGCCGGCGGCAACCTGATGTGTCGCCGAAGAGCCGCCAAAGGAGTGGAGACAGGATGGCGTTGCGATGGCCACGGGTGCTGGGCGCCGGCGCGGCAGTAATTGTGCTCGGTGCGGCCGTTCTCTGGTACGGATCGGCGCCCCGACCGGCTTCAGCCGAAACCTGGGAGGGTTTGGGTGAGCCGGAATTTGCGCGCGGCGAAGCCTTGTTCTGGGCGGGCGGCTGCACGGGCTGCCACGCGGCGGACGGTGCAAAGGGCGAAGAGGTCCGGATCTTGTCGGGCGGCCTTGCTCTGACCAGTCCCTTCGGGACCTTCCACGTGCCCAATATCTCGTCCGATCCTGAGGCCGGAATCGGCGCCTGGACACTCGCGGAATTCGGTAATGCCATGACCCGAGGCGTCGGCCGCGACGGCGAACACCTCTACCCCTCCTTCCCCTATACCTCCTATGTCCGCATGAGCCCTGCCGACGTGAATGATCTCTACGGCTACCTGCAGACACTGCCGGCAAGCGGCAACGTGACACCGCCGCACGATCTGCCTTTCCCCTACAATATGCGCATGGCGCTGGGGCCGTGGAAGTTCCTGTTCTTCGCTGACGAGCCACGGGTGGAGATCGCGTCAGCCGATGACAGGATACGGCGCGGCCAGTTCCTCGTGGAGGGGCCCGGCCATTGCGGCGAGTGCCACACGCCGCGTAACGCGCTGGGCGGCTTGAAGACAGACCTCTGGCTGGCCGGTGCTGCGAATCCGGAAGGGGAGGGACGCATCCCCAACATCACACCAGGATCCAGATCCGTCGGGAGCTGGAGTGAAGCCGACCTCGTTAGCTATTTCGAGACCGGGTTTACCCCCGACTACGATTCGGTCGGCGGCTCCATGGTGGAGGTTCAGCAGAACCTGTCGCATCTTCCCCAAGAGGATCTCGCCGCGATTGCGGCCTATCTGAAGGCTGTGCCGGCGCGGGAATAGAACGATCCTGATTTATCGGTCAGGGAGCCGGATAGCCGCGGATGCGCCCGCTGCGACCTCGTTGTCAAGGCTGCCCGCCGACTTGGTCAGGAGGATGTTGCGCATCAGCGAAACGAGGGCGCTGGTGGTGGACGTGTCGAGACGCCCGGATTCACGAACGCCGACGACTGTGCAGATTTCGATCATCTGCGCGCCTTGAGCCACCCGGATCATGCTCCACTCTGGGAAAATACGCTCCTCGGCTGCGGCAAGCTCAATAAGGTTGACCCGCTTGTGCCTGAGATCGAGGCATATCTTTTCGAACGTCGCCTCGAGCGCCCCCAGCGGCCCTTCCAGCGCCTGGATGAAGACGCCCCCGGAGGCGATGAGCGCCCCGGTGAGCCCTGAGAGATGGTTCGATTGCTCAGACGCCGACACGATTTGATCAATCTGATGATCGATCTGGTCCTTCGAACCGTTCAGGGCGATTTCGCTACGGTAGAGAAGTCTGTAGAGCGGCATCTGATACCTCACGCAACGGATTGCAGGGGCTCGTTGAACAGCGCCCGGATTGAAACTGATTCGATCGGCCGGCTGATCAGGTAACCTTGTATTTGGTTGCACCCCTCCGAAACCGTGAACGCCCGTTGCTCTGCGGTCTCTACGCCTTCCACGGTTACCGTCATGTTGAGCTTTGCAGCAAGCGATGTCAGAGCCTGTATGATGGCGACGGACTCCTGGTCTTCCGGGACCTGTCGAACGAACGACCGGTCGATCTTGATCTTGCTGAATGGGAATCGCCGTAGGTAGCTCAAGGACGAATAGCCGGTGCCGAAGTCGTCCATGGAAATCCGAATGCCCATGGCACGCAGCGCGTGCAACGTGTTGTAGGTCGTCTCTTCGTCCTGAAGAAGGGCGGTCTCGGTGATCTCCAGTTCAAGTCTTGACCCGGGCAGCCCGGTATCCTGCAAGATCTGCATCACCCGGGCGGCAAGCGCACTATCACGAAGCTGCACCGGCGAAAGGTTGACGGCCACCGTCAGATGCGAAGGCCAGCCCGTTGCCTGTTCGCATGCCGTTCGAAGCACCCATTCCCCCAGCGGCGAAATCAAGCCTATTTCTTCGGCGAGCGGTATGAAATCGGCAGGCGGCACCATGCCGCGCTCGGGGTGTCGCCAGCGAACCAGAGCCTCGGCGCCCTGGAACCGGCCGTCACCTGGATCGACCTGCGGCTGGTAATGAACCTCGAACTCCTCCCGAACCAGCGCACGCCTTAGATCGAGCTCAAGTTGGCGACGGGCTTGCGCCCGCTCTCTCATCTCGCGTTCAAACCGTCGATAAACGCTTCCTCCGGCATGTTTCGCTGTGTAGAGCGCGAGATCCGCGCTTCTGCTCAGGACGGAGGGATTGCTGCCATCCGCGGGGCCGATGGCAATGCCCACGCTCGCTGCGATGTCCATGATTGAGCCGTCGATCAGATAGGGCCGCCCGAGAACATCGATGATTGTCTCAGCAGTATCCTGAGCCAACTCTTCATCGACAATGATTGCGAACTCGTCGCCTCCGAGGCGGGCAATCGATGTAGTGCTTCCACAGCAGGCGGAAAGTCTGCGGGCCACGCGCTTGAGGAGTTCGTCGCCCATCGCATGGCCAAAGGTGTCGTTGACGAACTTGAAGCGGTCGAGATCCAGAAGAAGGAGCGCAAAACGCTCTTCCGTTGCATTCGCCTTCTCGCAGTTGGCGGACAGGATCTGATTGAACTGTAATCTGTTGGCAAGCCCAGTCAAGGCATCGGTAAACGCCAGCGTCCTCATCCTCTGCTCCGTGCGAAGCCGTTCCCGCTGGTCACGGATGGCCACAACCGTCTGGTCCACGTTTCCGATCTTCACGATCTTGCGGAGCAGCCTGACGGGAACGCGGGTTCCGTCGTTCGTGAAGAGTTCGCCGTCCTGTTCCTGATGCTCGGACAGCTTCGAAAGCGGGGTGTCCGGAAGCAGGCTGGACAGGGTTCTGCCCTTCAAGTCCTGTTGCGAGCAGCCGACGAGCGTGGCCAGACTGCCGTTGACGGCGTCGATCGTCCCATCTCGACAGATGGCGAGGCCTTCTACGGCCAGATCGGCAAGCTGCTTCAGGCGTGACCTGTCCCTGATGGCCTGTGCGCGTGCGGCAAGCGCGAACCGCAGCCCCATGAAGGCGAGCACGACCAGCGCGGCGCATACGGCGGCGACGATCGGCGCCACGACGTCGGGAGGAAGGGCCGACTCGGGAAGGCTGATGCGGGGATCGAAGGTGAGTTCCAGCGCTGCCATGCCTGCGAAGTGCAACAGGGCGATGGCGGACAGGATCAGGGGCCCGGCCAGATGGCGAAGACTATTCCGCTTGTCCCCGGATAGCACCATCGCTGCGGCAAACAGGGGCAGGGACCATGCCAGCGAGAGAGCGACCAGTTGGACGTTCCAGGTGACCCGGCCCGTCACGAGATAGGCGGCCTGACCGAGATAGTGCAGGAGCGCGATGCTCAGGCCGAGCAGCAGGCCGGCACCGGCCCGTCTCAGTCGGTTGCGACTACCGATCGCTGTGCCCATGGACGCGCTGATGCCGATGATGGTGAGCAACAGAGACATGAGGGTCAGGAGTGGATCGAAGCCCGCTTGCATCCCTGGCTGGAAGGCAAGCAGGCCCACCATGTGCGTCGCCCAGGCCGTGCAAGCGCTGGAGACAATGGCAACCGCTGCCCACGCCTTGCGACTGTTCCCTTCGACACGGCTGGCATGGCGTGCAAGCGAGATAGAAGCGTAGACGCCGGTCACGCAGACCAGGGCAGCGATCCAGAGCAGATCCTGGTCGTGCGCGTCGCGAAGGCAGCTGTAGATAGTTTCCATTGAAGCTCTCCTGACGCGCAATCTAGGTGAGGAGGGTAAACACCAAGCCGTGCTGCCCAGAATTTGCAGATGGACTTTCGGTTACGCTTAACGGATTTCCACCACGGGCCGGCAATCGGCAGATGAGCTATGCGGACCGGCGCTCTGCTGACCGAATTGGGCGAGGCGGCGACTGCTCGACGCAGGCCTCCTCGCATTTCTCGATCATCTGAAGGCGGCTCACTCAACTGGCGATCCCGACGCACTGGCCGCCGCATATGCCGTGGGCTGAGCAGAAGTCTCGGAACGTCCCTTTCGGAACGATCCCATCCGCTGTCGGTTGAGCGGCGAAAGGATCATCCATGGCCCACCACCATCATCAGCATTCCCAAGCAGAAGGCGGCGACCGTCGCATGGTGCTCGCCATCCTCGTCAATGTCGGCCTGACCTTCGCGCAGATCGCTGGCGGCATCCTGTCCGGCAGCCTATCGCTGATCGCCGATGCGCTTCACAATTTCAGCGATGCGGCCTCGCTTGTCATCGCCGCCTATGCCCGGCGCATTGCCCGTCGGCCTTCGAATGCGGCAATGACTTTCGGCTATGTGCGGGCGGAAGTGGTGGCGGCGCTCATCAACTACACGACCCTGATCGTGATCGGCCTTTACCTCGTCTACGAGGCGGTCATGCGGTTCATCACGCCGGAGCCCGTAGAGGGCTGGATCGTCGTTTGGGTGGCCGTGGTGGCGCTGGTAGTCGATCTGGCAACGGCCTTTCTCACCTATGCCATGTCGAAGGGCAGTATGAACATTCGTGCGGCCTTCGTGCACAATGTTGCCGATGCGCTGGGCTCCGTGGGCGTCATCATCGCCGGCACGCTGATCCTGCTCTACGACTGGCAGATCGTCGATCCGATTGTAACCCTGGCCATCGCGGCCTACATCCTTTGGCAGGCCTTCTCGGAAATCGGCGGTGCGATCCGCATGCTGATGCTCGGCACGCCATCCGACATCGACGTGCCCCAACTGATCGACCGGCTGTCAGGGGTGGAGGGCGTGGTGGACATCCATCACGTACATGTCTTCGCGATCGACGAACAACTGACGGCGATGGAAGCGCATGTCGTGCTGGCGGAGGGCCACGGAGAAGCGGCCGAGAGGGTTAAGGCACGGCTGAAGGAACTGGCTTCCCACGACTTCGGCATCCGCCACTCGACGCTCGAACTCTCCACCGGCGCCTGCTGCGAAGGCGAGGACGCTCGCAGCATCGGTCATGCGATCAGGTCATCATCCAAGAGCGCCGGCCACGCGCACGCTCACTGAATGACTCGTCTTGCGGTTCTCACGGATGGATGCGGACGTTTCCTTCCGCGAGGGCGAGCCTCTTGTGCGAGCCGTTCGGCTCGCGAATCCATCAGGCGAGCGCCTGCATGTAACGCATGCCGGTGACGGGCCGGGCAAGGAAGTCCATCTGCTCGTAGAACCGGTGCGCAGCGACATTGCCCGTCGCGGCGCTGACCGAGAGGTAGTCGCAGCCGGCGCTGCGGGCGATCTCCCGCGCACGCGAGACGAGGTGTTGGCCAATCCCGTTGCCGCGCTGGCCGTCTCGGACGAAGAGGTGATGCAGGTCCATGCCGCGGCGGCCTTCCTGCGCCCTGTAGAGCGGCACCAGGATGGCGTAGCCCATCAGGCCATTGCCGCTGTCGGCGACCAGCGCCTGGATCCACGGCATGGGGCCAAACAGGTCGCGCTCCAGCGTCTCGGGCGTCATGCTCGCGGCATCGCCATGATGGGCGGCGAGGGCTGCGATCATCTCGTGCAGTTCCGGCAGGTCATGGCGCTTGGCGGCACGAATGGTGACGACCGCCGGGCGGGGCAGGGTGGTTTCGGTATCTTCGGTCATCTCTGGCTTCCTTCTGGTTCTTGTGCCGTCAGAGGAGCCGTCTTGAAACAACAAAGCCGCCTGACGGCGGCTTGTTGACATTGTGATCTGTCGAGCCGCCCGTTACCGGTAGGCCCAAAAATACGTGCAGGAGATGGGTGCGCGTGCGTCGATCATGCCGCGATTGATGCGCCGGATCGCAGAGGTTGTCAAGCGTGTCGACCATTCGTCGAGCACGCGCTACGCCGCCTTCAGGGTGAAATCGACGCGAACTTCGTCATACGGAAAAATGACTTTTCCGTCCGCGGTGTTGTCGATGATACCAGCGGCGACAAGGGCAGTGACGTCGCCATGGACAGCTTTAATATCGCGGCCAACCCGCCGCGCCACCTGACGCACAGCCATAGCGCCCTGACCTGCCATTGCCTGGAGGATCTCCAAACGCTTCGCCGTTAGCACCTTCCAGAGAAGTTCGACTGACGCAAAGTCGATGCGCGTCCCTTGAACCTGCCCGCGGAAGGCGGCAGCAATCTGCCTTTTGGTTTCCTCTATGGAGGAGAGGCCAAGCGTCACAACCGACCGCGATCTTTCATCCATAGTTCCACGTCCTCCTAGAAATCATCCTGTAGCCGTTCCAAATCCACGAAGGCGTAAGCGACCTCTTCGTCGCCCATATGTTTGTGTCTCCTTCCCCGCCTCGTTGTCGTACCGCAGCACGCAAGCTTGGTTTGCTATCAGTGCCAGGCTGTACTTGAGATCGTGCAGACTTCCGCGAACCGGCTTCGGCACCCGCCATATCTTGATGTCCACGAAGCACGTCTCCGCGAGCGTCAGACGTTTCTGCAGCAGAAGCTTCGCCTTCAGTGTTGGAGTTTGCTACAACAGCCTGACGTCGTCAATGCTCCGCCTCGCAGAGCCCATGGTCCGATAGCGCCCGAATCACATAGCAGTCTTCCACCGAATGGCCGCTGCAATGGGAGACGATTCGCTCCAGTTCCTGCTCGAGTCTCCGGAGCTTTCCGATCTTTTTGCGCACGGCCGAAAGATGATCCTCGGCAATCTTGTCGGCACCTGCGCAAGGCGCATCCGGATGGCCGCTCAGTGCAATCAGGTCGCGGATCGCCGGAATGTCAAAGCCCAGGTCTCGCGCATGGCGGATGAAGGCAAGGCGCTCGAGGTCGTTCTTCTCGTAGCGCCGCTGGTTGCCTTCCGACCGCTGCGCTGCACTGATCAGCCCCATCCGCTCGTAGTAACGGATGGTCGGCACCTTGACCCCGGTCCGTCGTGACAAATCACCGATGGAGTACATTTTGCGAAATCTCCTCTTGAACCTATAGTGGCTAGAGGGATTAGCTATGGCGTGACCAAGAGTTCTGCAACGAAAAGGTGACGACCATGAGTGCATGCTGCGGCCACGGGAACACGACCTTCGAAGGCCTTTCGGCCGATTACAAGCGCCGGCTCTGGGCGGTGATCGCCATCAACGGCCTGATGTTCTTTGTCGAGATGACGGCCGGACAGATGGCGCGCTCGCAGGCGCTGCAGGCGGATGCCCTGGATTTCTTCGCCGATGCCGTCACCTACGGCATCTCGCTCGCCGTCATCGGCGCTTCCATCCGCATCCGCACCACGGCCGCTGCTGCCAAGGGCGTCAGCCTGTTCTTGATGGGCCTCTGGGTCTCAGGTTCAACGGTCTGGCGCGTGTTCTACAACGGCGTTCCCGAAGCGCCTGTGATGGGGCTGATCGGCCTGCTCGCACTCGCCGCCAATCTTCTCAGTGTCGTGCTGCTGATGAACTACAAGGATGGCGACGCAAATGTCCGCTCCGTCTGGCTCTGCTCACGCAATGATGCCATCGGCAACGTTATCGTCATGATTGCGGCCCTCGGCGTCTGGGGTACGGCCACCGCCTGGCCGGATCTCGCCGTCGCTGCGATCATGGCGGGCCTTTTCCTGTCTTCGGCGCTTCAGATCCTGCGGCAGTCGTGGCGGGAGTGGCAGTCGGGCGGTGAACTCTCGCTCGATCCCCATTCCGGCCACAGCCATGGCACGACCGAACCCGCCGCTCAGCAACTCGTATCAGGTTGTGGAGAGGGGACTACGTGCTGCACGTCCTCCACGGATGCAGCACGAGCTGCCGTTCGCTGACGAAAGCAGGGTGGGTTCAGAACTCGCTGAATTCGCGGTAACGCTCGGCAACCCACTCTTCACCCTTTGGGGCAGACGGCATGCTGGCTGCGGTGCCATGGCCAGCGTCCGGCGCATTTGCCATCCAAAGCGCATTGGCAAGCGAGGTGGAAAGAAGTGTGCTGCTCTCCACTGTGAAGGAGCTGGTGCTTTTCGGTGCATCGCTTTCGCGCAGGGCAGCCTCTTCCGGCCGCCGCTCGATATCCGAGGATCGGCTTGGGTAGTTGTAGCTGCTCAGTCCGCTGTCGATCTTCATGGAAGACACCTGATTCAATCGTTAACAAAGGGTTAACGTGGGAACCTTGCGTCAAGCTTGCGTCGAGCGCCCCAACGCCGAGTCGCCGGCTTGACAGATTCGTGAACAGTAGAATGCGGGTGATTTGCTCTTGATGGTTGTTCAGCGCAACCGACTGTCTGCGGCGCTAGAGTTGAGCCATTTCGTATGTCAGCCGCTCCCGGTCCACCTCAAAGTCGAGATGTTCCAGCGCCCGCCGCGCGGCGATCTCGGAAAGCCTTCGGGCAGCGGGGCGAATATCCGGGTGCGCCGCCGTCGCGACGGCTGCGAGCGCCTTCTGCAGCCGGATCGACACCTCGATCATAGCGGCCCCGTCGCGCGAGATGGGCATGAAGGCGGAGTCGATCAGGTCGTCTTCGCTGAGCGGCGGCAGGTGGACGCGCGGATGCTTGACCTCATGGTCTTCCGGCCCCGTCTTGCCCGCATCCGGAACCAACACCCGAACCAGCGTCGCCAGTACGTCGATCGCCGTGCCCGGATCGTTGAGGCCTGACGACAGGGCCCGTGAGCCGATCTCCGACAGTGCGATCAATCCAAACCGCGGGTCCTGATCGTAGGAGCGGCGCTTGCCGAGCGTAAAGGCAGCGCGGATCCGCTTCGTCATTGTGGGGTCGTAGGTCGCGTCGCTGTCGCGGAGCACGACGGCGGCAATTGGCGTGAAGGGATCGCAATGGCCGCCGGGCCTGCGCCTCACGTAAATGTCGGCATTTGCTTCTTCGGCCGCCGATGAAAGCACACCGATGTCGAGATGCTGAAGGTACCCGACATGGTCGTGCAGAATTTCGATTGCGCCATCAGGCACCGCACCTTGCAGCGGCGTACAGCCAAGAAAGGGCAGGCGCCGATGAGAATTATAGGCTTTCGACGCGGCATGCTCGACCCGGCTGATGGTTTCCGCGACGCGACCAAGCCCCGCCAGGTGATCGATCCACTGCAGCAGCGTGACGACGATCAGCGCCACCACCCCGAGCGTCGCGATGAACAGAATGAAGCGACCGCCGGCTCCGTAAAGTTCGGTGTTGAGCGCGATCAGCCCCACGAGGGAGAAGAGAAAGCTGCCAAGAAAGGTGGAAAGCGCTCTCTGCGAGGTTGTGTCTTCTAGCAGCAGGGAGGTCGCGCGCGGCGTCGCATTGTTGGACGCGGCGGTGGTGGCGGAGACCAGCGTCGTCATCGAGAATGTCGTCACCGCCAGCATGCTTGAGGCAATGATGGAGAGAATGGAATCGACGGCATCGGCGCCGACTTTGCGGGGAAGCTCCGAGGGCATGTAGGGATCAAGCGCAATTGCGGCGAGCGCCACCACGATCCCCACCACGCAATAAAGCGTTGCCCGCACCCACAACCGGCGGAGGAAGCGCACGAGGATCCACCACTGCTTTGAAATCATGTCCCGCCCGCCTCCTTATCCGCTTTTGCGGTCAATTCCGCCGCCGCGTTCCGGTTCCGCGGCGTCATGCCAAGCAATGCTGTTAGCACAACTGGGGAAGAGGCCACTCCTGCCATCCTGCAGGTTGGGCGTCCAACTACATCTTGCCAGCCACCTTGATTGCGAAAGCATATTCAAAGCCGATCTCCTCCAGCCTCTGAAAGCGACCGGACTTGCCGCCGTGACCGGCGGCCATGTTGGTCTTCAGCAGGTAGGGGCCGGCGTCCGGCGCCTTCTCGCGCAGCTTTGCGATCCACTTTGTCGGCTCCCAGTAGGTCACACGCGGGTCTGTTAGACCGGAGAGCGCGAGAATGGGCGGATAAGGCTGTGCCCCGACGTTGTCGTAGGGTGAATAGGCGGCGATCCAGCCGTACTCCTCTTCCGACTCCAGCGGATTGCCCCATTCCGGCCATTCCGGCGGGGTGAGCGGCAGCGTATCGTCGAGCATGGTGTTGAGCACGTCGACGAAGGGCACGGCGGCAATGATGCCGGCAAATTTCTCCGGCGCCATGTTGGCGACCGCGCCCATCAGCATGCCGCCGGCAGACCCACCCTCCGCAATGATGTTCGCGTAGGACGTGAACTTCTCTTCCACCAGGTGATCAGCAGCTGCGATGAAGTCCTTGAAGGTATTTTCCTTCTTCTTCATCTTCCCGTCTTCATACCACGAAAAGCCCTTGTCCTTGCCGCCGCGAATATGGGCAATGGCATACACGAAGCCGCGGTCAGCGAGCGACAGCGCATTGGTGGAGAAACTGGCCGGAATGGTGATCCCATAGGCGCCGTAGCCGTAAAGCAGGCAGGGGGCGGAACCATCGAGGGGCGTATCCTTGCGGTAGAGTAGCGTGACAGGAACCAGTTCGCCGTCATGGGCCGGTGCCATCACCCTGCGCGTCACGTAATCGTCCGGATTGTGTCCCGAAGGTACTTCCTGTGTCTTCAGCAGCACCCGCTCGCGCGTCGCCATATTGTAGTCGTAGAGCTGGGAAGGCGTCGTCATGGACGAGTAGGAGAAGCGGATGACGTCGGTGTCATATTCCGCCGCCCCCTGCAGCCCGAGCGAATAGGCCTCCTCGGCGAATGCGACGGCATGCTCTTCGCCGCTCTGCCGATCGCGGATGACGATCTGCGGCAGCCCGTCCTTCCTTTGCAGCCAGACGAGGTGGCGAGCGTAGGCCATATGGCTGATGATCAACCGTCCGGCCTCGTGCGGCACGACCTCGCGCCAGTTCTCTTTTGTCGGCGCCTCAGCCGGCGCTTCCACGATCTTGAAATCCTTGGCGCCACCGTCATTGGTCAGGATGTAGAAGACGTCGCCGCCTTCAGTCAGGGAGTACTCGATCCCCTCGATCCGCTCCGCCACCAGTTTTGGCGCCGCCGTCAGATCCTTGGTCGACAGCAGGTGATATTCCGACGTCTCGTGGTCATGCACGTCAATATAGATCACGTCGTCGAGCAGTGATCCTCCGACGCCGACAAAGAAGCCGGGATCCGTTTCTTCATAGACCAGTCGATCGTCAGACTGAGGCTGCCCGACGATGTGATGGAAGACCTTCGATGGCCGGTGGTTCTCGTCCTGCAGCGTATAGAAGAAGCTCTTGCCCTCCGGAGCCCAGACGCCACCGCCGCCGGTGTTCTCGATCACGTCGGAGAGATCCTCGCCGCTCTCCAGATCGCGAATGCGCAGCGTGAAATACTCCGACCCCTTGTCGTCATAGCCCCAGATGCCGAAGCGGTGGTCGGTGGTGTGGTCGAGGCCGGCGAGGCGGAAATAATCCTTGCCGGCGGCTTCCTTGTCGCCGTCGAGCAGCAGCTTGCGGCTTGCCTCGTCCTTGTGGTCGGCGTCGCGCGGAATGCGGAAATAGCGCGGCTGCTCGCCCCCGGTGACGAAGGAGGTCCCATAGGCGTAAGGCCCGTCCTTCATCGGCACTGAGCTGTCGTCTTCCTTGATGCGCCCCTTCATCTCGGCAAACAGCGTCTTCTGCAGCGCCTTGGTGTCGGCCATGGCGGCGTCCATATAGGCGTTCTCCGCCTCCAGGTGCGCGCGCAGTTCAGGGTCGAGCAGGCTCGGATCCTTGAACATCGCCTGCCAGTTCTCCGCCCGCATCCAGGCATAGTCGTCGGTGCGGGTGATGCCGTGGCGGGTATCCGATACGGGCTTCTTTTCAGCAGCGGGCGGGGAGGGAAGGTCGGCGAAGACGGGCTTGCGGGAAACGGCCAAGGAAGCACTCCGGTTGGTACGGAAGGGAGTGCCAGAGATAGGAGGCGGCTTGCCGGGAGGCAAGCCGGGCGTGAGCTTCAAACAGCGTGCAGTTGTTGCGTTGGCTCCGGAACGGGGCGGCCCTGCTCATGCGCCGCTTCGATCCAGCTGGCGATCGCGTCCTGTACGTTGAGAAGTGCCTGCTGTGGGCTGTCACCGTCACTCATGCAGCCGGGAAGATCCGGAACCGTCGCCAGGAAACCTCCGCCGTCCTCTGGAGAAAGCGGTGAAACCACGACGGGATATCGCAAAGGATGTGTCACAGGGACCTCACGGTATCGATGAACTGTATCAGCCTCCGGATATATACTGGTTTGATGGGTCGTTTGAAAGGCACGGTGAGTATCTCGCGCATCCTTGGGTGGCTGATTTTGTAGTGTGAGCTGCCACCTCTCGGTGAGCTGCACGATATGGAGAACTCCCCGCAAACAAACTTGATGTCATCGATCCGCCAATCTGCCCGCGGGTTGGCGCGCATTTCCTCAAGGCGTTTGCTCATCCTGTCACCGTGCATTGCGACTTATCGCTAGATCCTATTTCCCGCTCTGGTAGGTGGTCAATCGCGCCCCCGTCTCCTAGTTTCCGGCCGTTCGAATCCCACCGGATGAGGCCAAGATGAAAAACAAGAAGATTGCAGCCCTGGCGCTTCTGGTGCTGGCGGCCGCCTGTCCCGCGCAGGCCATGGATGCACGCATCGTCAAGCAGCTGAAGGCGCTGGCGCTGGAGGAACGGCGCGAGCAGCGCTGTGACATCGAGGCGATGAAGCGGATCGCTGACGAGCACAAGGGTTTCAAGCCCGACAAGGTGATCGCCTACACCTTCTCCGATCCGGTCGAGGAGGGTAATTCCGTGAAAGCGCCCGGTGCGGCCTTCCGCAGCGGCGGAGATTGGTACCGCCTGAAGTTCAAGTGTGTAACCGGCGAGCGTGGTCTGGAGGTCCGCTCGTTCCAGTACAAGGTCGGCGCCAAGATCCCCCGCGGCGAGTGGGAGCAGTACTACCTCTACGACTGAGCGCGCTCAGCCGGGGAGGTGGGGTACGGCCTTTCGTTGCGGGAAGAGTTCGTTGGCGATCGTCATAACGATCAGCGACAGCGGCAGTGCCAGCATGGCGCCGACCGCCCCCCACATCCAGGTCCAGAAGATGATGGCGATGAACACCAGGAAGGGGTTAATCTCCCACTGGCGACCCATGATGGCGGGAAACACCAGGTTCTCCATCAAGAGGTGGACGATGAAGAAGACGAAGGCCGGCATGAGACCGATGATCAGGGTGTCGTGGGTTAAAACCCCACCCAAAGCCACCGAGGCCGTCATCAGGGTGATCCCGAGGTAGGGAATGAAGCTCGAGATGAAGGCGAAGATGCCCCACATCACCGGAGAGCCGAGATTGCCGAGGTAGGCAATAACCGTCATCGATATCCCCAGCGCCAGATAGAGCATCGCGGCGGTGGCGAAATAATAGCCCAGAACTTCTTCCATCGAGTTCAGTACACGGATCGCGATCAGGCGCTGATGACGACGCGGGAAGGCCATGATGACGGTCCGGCGCAGCCGCACACGACCGTAGAGGAAGAGCATCAGCGCCGCAAAGAAGATCATCGCCTGGATGATGGCCGGGGTGAGGCTGGCCGTCAGGACAGCCAGAACGCTGCTGCTGTTTTCCAACAGCTTCTCCATCGACATCGGGCCAGTCTGGAAGGTTGCCGGGCTGATATTCAACCACTGCTGCCGCTCCAGGAAGGGCACCACCCGGTCGATCATCTGCTCGATGATGTCAGGGCCGTTCTCGATGAAGAAGCCGACCGGGCCCGCGAGCGCAGTGATGAGGAGGAGCAGGGCAATCGCCACTGCGGAAGACAGGATGAGTGCCGTTCCGAACCGCGGCACGCCCATCTCACCCAGCCGCTCTGCGGCCATTCCGAGGATGATGCCGACAACGATGGCGAGCGTGATCGGGATCAGCACCAGTTTCATGTAGGAAACAAGCGCAAGCCCGAGAAGGCAGAAGATGCCGATCAACGCCCAGCTTGCGGCAAGCTCAAGCGCTTCGCGGCCGAGCGGCGTGTAGTTGGCATCGGCCTCCTCGAGCGCGACCGGGGCGTCGACTCGTTCGAGGCGCATGTCTGCCGCCCCTTTTTTGTGCCGCCGGCCTTGTGTGCCTGATGTTGCCATGGTGCTGTCCCCGATGCGGTCTTTCAACGCGGCTCGAAGACCCCGGTTCCGCGGCCTATGGCGAAAGCGTGATCCCGATGCCCCAGGGGTCGGTCAGCGTGTACCCCTCAGCCGAACTCTGGGTGGGAATCTCTTGCGCTTCGGCGGCGGCGAGTGTCGCGGCGAGCGCCGCTTGGTCATTGTAACGCAGGGTATAGCTGGCCAGTCCCGCCGTTCCTGCGGGTCGCGCGCCGGCACCTCGGCTGTTCCAGATGTTGGCTGCGAGGTGATGGTGATAGCCACCGGTGGCAAAGAAGCTTGCGCCCTGATAGCGCGCCATGACCTGGAGCCCCATCACGTCGCGATAGAAGCTTTCCGCCCGGTCGACATCGCCAACCTGCAGGTGAATGTGTCCGATCACCGTCCCGTCTGCCATGCCCTTCCAGTCTGCGTCCGTCGCGACGGCAATCAACGCGCGCAGGTTCAGCCGCTCGGTCGCCATTTGCACGGTTCCGTCGTCGTGGTAGCGCCACTCATTCGGTCCGCGGTCGCGATAGATTTCGATGCCGTTGCCTTCCGGATCGCTGAGGTAGACCGCCTCGCTCACCAGATGGTCTGACGCACCTTCAAGCCGCACGTCCAGTTCCGCAGCATGCGCAACCCAACGCGCAAGTTCGCGGCGATCCGGTACCAGAAATGCCGTGTGAAACAATCCTGCTGCCTCGCGCGGCGATCGTCTGGCATCCGGATCATGAACTAGCGTCAGCAGTCGCCGCCCGCCCGTTCCGAGGATCTGGCCGCTGCGGCCATCCTCCAGCAACTCCAGGCCGATCACGGTGCGATAGTAGCGGGAAACGAGGTCGAGGTCGGACACGACGAGGCGCACATGCTCTGCATGGACGGGGCGTGTCAGAGCAAACGGGAGGTTTTGCGAATTCATGCCGATCTCCAGAGGCACAGCCTTTGTACCTTCCTCAATGTGGCGCGGCATCATCGTCCAGCAAAGCCGCCGCAGCGTTGATAGCTTGTTCAGCGGATGTTGACGAAGCCTGCGCCGACTTGATCATGATCAATGCGCTCACCCGTCCAAGGACGAAAAATTGCGCTTACCGATAGCTCATCGCCCTGGGGAGTAAGCTTTGTACAATACCATCATTGTCGCCATCGACGTAACGACGCCGGAGAAGGCGGAACGAATTGTGCCACGTGCCAAGAAGCTTTTGCGGGGGGGCAAGATCGTTCTTCTGGCAGTGGTCGAGGATCTTCCGGGTTATGTGCTGGCGGAGGTGCCGGCGGAAGTTTCACGCGACGCGCGACGTGAGGCTGAAGCAAAGCTGGTGGAACTGCGCCGGCACCATGACGTGGCGGCGGATGTGGAGGTACGCCAGGGCACTCCGGCGCGGGAAATCCTGTCGGCTGCGGATGCACGAAAGGCAGATCTCATCATCCTTGCCTCGCACCGCCCCGACTTCTCCAACTACTTCCTTGGCGCCACCGCTGACCGCATCGTCCGCCACGCCCAATGCTCGGTTCTCGTGGACCGCTAGAATGAACAGGAAAGGAGACGTCATGGACGCTGCGAAACATGAGAACATCTTGAAAGCCCGCAAGCACGAACTGGAGGTGCGCCTGCACAAGATCGAAGAGGATTTCGAACAGCCCCGCAATCCCGACGATGACGATCGCGCGACCGAACGAAACAACGACGAGGTTCTGGAAGAGCTGGGGGAAACGGGGCAACGGGAGCTTCACGCCATCGACGCCGCGTTGGACCGTATCGGCGCAGGGACCTTCGGCATCTGCGTTCGCTGTGGCGGCCCGATCGGTGATGATCGCCTCGGGGTCGTTCCGCACACGCCCTTCTGCAAGACCTGCGCTGCGGCATTGTGACCGGTTTATACGCTTTGTGATTCACGGCGGCAGGAAATATCTTGCCTCGCATCGCTTCTCCGATAGATCATCAGTGAGAAGCGCTGCGAGGACGACATGAGTGACCTGTTTCGGTTTGGACGACGCTATGATTTTCACGAGATCGTAGCCGACGGCATCGTTCACGGAATCGGTATCGTTTTTGCCCTGATCGGTGTCACGGCCCTGATCTTCTATGCCACCGTCTGGGCAAGTTTCGGGGAAATAGCGGCGGCCTGGATTTATGGCTTGGGCCTGCTGCTCTGTCTTTCGATCTCCTTCACCTACAACATCTGGCCGCTGACGCGCACCAAGTGGATCCTGCGTCGCTTCGATCATTCGGCGATCTTCATCCTCATTGCCGCGACCTACACGCCCTTCCTGCAGCGGGGGATCCATGACCCGCTGATCCTGTTCATGCTCGTTGCGATCTGGCTGACGGCATTTGGCGGCATTGCGCTCAAATGCCTCTTTCCGGGACGGTACGACCGGCTGGCGATCCTGCTCTACCTCGCCATGGGCTGGAGCGGCGTCATCATCGCCGTTCCCGTTTCGCAGTATCTGCCTGCGATCACTGTCTGGCTTATCGTTGCCGGCGGCATCATCTATTCGCTCGGCGTGATCTTCCACGTCTGGGAAAGGCTGCGGTTTCAAAACGCCATCTGGCACGCGTTCGTCGTTGCCGCCTCTGCCGTTCACTACGGTGCTGTCGTAACCAGCTTCAGCCTTTCAGGCACCGGCTACTAAGCCCCGCCGCCCGCGTCCATGGACAGCGGCACCGGTCCCCTATAAGCAGCAGCAAACTCCTGCACGGGACCGACACGCATGGCATCTGCCCCCATCATTCGTCACGCCACCGAAGCCGACCTCCCGATGATCATGGAGATCTATAACGACGCCGTGGAACACACCACCGCGATCTGGAACGATAACCGGGTGGACCTGCCGAACCGGCAGGAGTGGCTGGCGGCGCGCCGGATGCGCAATTTTCCGGTGCTGGTGGCGGATGTGGACGGCAAGGTCGCCGGCTACGCCTCCTATGGCGATTGGCGCACCCTGGACGGCTTTCGCCATTCCGCCGAGCATTCCGTCTATGTCCACAAGGATCACCGGGGTGCAGGCCTTGGCCGCGACCTCATGACGGCGTTGGTCGAGGTCGCGCGGGAGCGGGGCATCCACGTGATGATTGCTTGCGTTGAAGCCGGCAATGCCGCCTCGATCCGGCTGCACGAAAGCCTCGGCTTCCGCAACGTCGGCACCTTCAGGGAGGTCGGCACGAAGTTCGGACGCTGGCTGGATCTGACATGCCTGGAACTGAGACTGTAGAGCCGGTGAAAGCCGCTCAGCTGGCCGTGTACTGGAAGTACATCCAGGTCAACACCAGGGCCGAAATCACGGCGATCATGGTCAGCAGCTTGCGCAAGCGGGGGTTCGGCTTCCGGGGCTCCTTCGGCTTCGGCGGCTTCTTGAACTTCACGACGTTCGACATCGTTTCTCCTGCGCATTTCGGTGCAGCCATGCTGGCCGCCATGCCGCCCTGAATACCAGTGGGAGTGACGCGAGGGAATAGCTGTCGCGGCCAGCCGCACCTGTGGCAGAGCAGGGGCGGGGGACACCGGGTCGCCGTGGGGACTGCTTGGCGGTATGACTGTGCGACGGTGGAGGTCGAGGCACTTGCCGATGATGCGGCCGCTCCTATGCTCACCCAAGGAATGAACACTCGGATCAAGGACTTTCATGACCCTTATCGCCTCCTACGTCTACCGCGGCGGCAAGCGGAGCGAGCCGGTCGCCGTGGAGGGGACCCCTCCCGCGCTCGGCCCTGAGGATTTCGTCTGGATCGGCTTGCACGAGCCGGTCGCCAGCGAGATTGAGGGTTTGGCGAAAACATACGGTCTTCATCAACTTGCGGTCGAGGATGCCCTGAAGGCGCATCAGGTGCCGAAGGTGGAGATCTACGGCGAGCAACTCTTCGTTGTCGCTAAGACCGCCCATCTCGAGGGCGACAAGATCCGCTACGGCGAGACCGCGATCTTCGTTGGCCGGCAGCACATCATCTCGGTGCGCCACGGTTCGGCGCGGGGCCATACGGAGTTGCGTTCGCAACTTGAAGCATCACCCCAGTACCTCGCGCAGGGACCGGACTACGTTCTCCATGCGATCCTCGATTTCATCGTCGATGGCTATCTTCCGGTGGTCCAGGAAACAGAGGACAAGGTGCTGAAGATGGAAAAGCACATGCTCGCCTCCTTTCTGGAGCGCGAGCAAATCCGGCGATTGTTTCGCCTGCGACGCCAGTTGATCCTGTTTGGTCGCATCCTGGGCCCCATGTCGGATGTCACAGGCAAGCTCGTGCATCTCGATCTGCCCTGCATCGATGAGAACGCCAGGCCCTTTTTTCGCGACGTAAACGATCACGTCCGCCGGGTCGAGGGTATGGTGGGTGGCCTGCGCGAAGTGATCACCTCGGTTTTCGAGGCCTCCAACCTCCTGGAACAGCAGCGGCAAGGGGCCATCACCCGACAGCTGGCGTCCTGGGCAGCCATTCTCGCCGTCCCGACGGCCATTGCCGGCATCTACGGGATGAACTTCGAGAACATGCCCGAACTGACCACCCGCTATGGCTACTATGTCGTGCTGATCGTCATCTTTGGCCTCTGCGCCCTCCTTTATTACCGGTTCAAGAAGACCGGCTGGCTGTGAGGGCGCGTCGGATGAGCAGCGCCAAGCACAACTCGCAGGTTTTGTTCTTGGATTTGACGAACATCAAATAGCAGCAAGGCGAATTTGCCTATTGTCAATTCCAGAGCGGGTCGTGAACCCGCTCCTAGAAAAGGACAAGGCAATGCAATCCCCTTCCTGACCTTCGGCATGCCGCGCGATGTTTTCATCCCGATGGCCGGCGTCGCTGAATTCACGATGGGTTTTGGCCTGCTCTGGACCCCGCTCGTGCGCAGGCTTTCGGCCGTCGCGCTGTTCGTGATTTTTAATGCCGCCGTCTACCCCTTCGGCCGCATCGACCTCATCGGACATGCGCTGATCATGGCGGTCATCGTCGCCATCGCTGCCGACCACACTCGCGAGATCTACTTCATGCCATGGCTGAAGAAGGCGGTGGCAGGCGTGCCCGCCGGTCTCGCAGCAGCTCTCGTGATCTTCGTCACGGCCTATTGGGGCCTGCACATCTCGATCTATGGCCCCGGTGGTCGGCCCGAAGCGGCAGCCGAACGCCTGACGCATGTGCCGAACCCCGACCATCCACACGGACGCGACATTCCTCCCGTCCACTAAACACCAGGCGATCGAGGCGCCGCGGATCCAGCCGCGGCGCCTTCTGATTCCGATCACGGCCTAATTCTGATCCGGCGGCTCCAGCCATCCGTTGATCGTCTGGCGCACATGGCGGTGCGCCTTGCGCGCGATTGCCAGGGGCAACCGGTCGAAGCCATGCACGCCTTCAGGCACCGCAACAAATTGCACATTGCCGTTTGCCGCGTTCCATCGCTCAGCCATCCGGACACTGTCGCCGAAGACAGGATCCAGTTCACCTGCGATGAATAGGGCAGGTGGCAGACCCGCAAGATCCGCGTAAAGCGGCGAAAGTTCTGGGTCGCGCCGTTCCTCGTCCGTCAGTCCCGGCGTCAGGCGCAAGAGGTTGTGATAAGCCGCCTGCCCGTCGATCAGCAGTGTCCTGTGCGATGACGCGCGAAGATTCGGTGCTCCGGCCATGTCATAGGCGCCATAGAAGAGCACTGCGCCAGCAAGCCTCGTCGGCGGCTGCAACTTGCGCAGGTGGAGCAGCGCGCAGGCGGCGAGATGGGCGCCCGACGACTGGCCGGCGACGATGATCCGTCCTCCGACAAGCTTGCTGGCGGTCGATACCGCCCAGTCTGCCGCCTTATGCGCGTCGGCAATGGCGAGGTCCAGCCTGTCGTCCAGAGCGAGGTGATGATCGACGCTCGCCACCAGAAGCCCGCACTCGCGCGCGATGCTGCGGTTAATCCTGTCGTCGAAGCGTGGTGTGCCCATCACCCAGGCGCCGCCGTGAAAGGTGAGGTAGAGGCCGCGCGGCGGCACTTTCGGGCTGATCAGTCGCAGCCGCAGAGGCCGCTCGCCTTCATCAATCAGGCGATCCTCGACGACAAGATCGCTGTCGCGGACGAAGGGCCGGAGCATCACGTCCCAGGCCCTCAGCAGTGTCTGGATCAGCCGTGCATTGTAACGCCGGTCTGTTCGGTACCGCGGTATCAGCCTCAGCAGCCGGTTGAAACGTTCTGCCTGCCGGATCTCCCGTTCGTCGAACTTCACGGTCATGAAGACATGCCACGCTTCACTCACACCCGCGTCCAGTTGCGCTCACGATGCTCTCCCATCAGAAGGTTCCGCCTGAAGCGCTTGCTTAACCTCAGGCGGTCCGGGAAAGTTCCGTGCGCGCAACAGCCCTCCTAAGCAGCCTGCGGAATCCGCGCGATGACCTTGATCTCGAAGTCGAAGCCGGCGAGCCAGTTGACGCCGACTGCGGTCCAATTGGGGTAGGGCGCGTCGCCGAAAGCTTCCAGCCGGATCGGCTGGATGAAGGGGAACTGGTTTTCCGGATCCGTATGGAACGTGGTGACGTCGATGATGTCGTCGAAGCTGCACCCGGCGGCGGCCAGAACATTGCGAAGGTTGTCGAAGGCAAGCTGCACCTGCCTGGCGAAATCCGGTTCGGGCGAACCGTCGTCGCGGCTGCCCACCTGTCCGGAGACAAACAGGAGGTCGCCGGAGCGGATCGCTGCGGAATACTTGTTGATGTCGTAGAGAGACTGACGGCCTGCCGGGAAAATAGCGTCGCGTTTGCTCATGGGAAGCTCCTCTGGATGAACGGCAGAAGCGCGCACCCGGAAGAGCGGCAACCGGGTGATCATCTGCCGGGATGATCTTGTCACGGGCGTAGAAGCGAAACACATACGCTCCGTATGTGAAGATAATTCATACGCACCGTATGTCAACTAGCATACGAGACGTATGTAGTGGAGGACTTGATGGCAGGTAGGCGACGGGCCGAAATGGTGGAGGAAACGCGGGCGAAACTCATTGCCGCGGCGCGCAAGGCGTTTGCCGAAAAAGGGTATGCTGGGCTTCCATGGACGAACTCACCGCCGAGGCCGGTTTGACCCGCGGCGCCCTCTACCACAACTTCGGCCACAAGAAGGGTCTCCTCCAGGCGGTGGTCGACCAGATGGATGCCGAAATTGTCGGGCGCATGCGCGCGGCCGGCGAGGCGGCACAAAGCCGGTGGCAGGGTTTCTTGGACGAAGGTCTTGCCTATATCGAGATGGCGCTTGAGCCTGAGATCCAGCGCATCATGCTCCTCGACGGACCAGCCGTGCTCGGCGACCCGTCCCCATGGCCAAACCAGAACGCCTGCCTGGTGACCAGTACCCGAACAATCCAGTCGCTGATCGAGGAGGGGACGGCAAAGCCTGTCGATGCCGAAGCCGCCGCTCGGCTGATCAACGGGGCGGCGCTCAACGCGGCGCTGTGGATTGCGGCTTCCGAGAATCCCCTCGCCACGCACGACAGAGCGGCGGACGCGTTCCGGCAACTGGTCAGCGGCCTGCGGCGCGCCGACGGCGGCTAGGGCGGGGCTCAATCCCGAGATGTCATCCAGACGCCAATGAGGGTCACCGCCAGTCCGGCAAACATGGCAATGGTCAGCGGCTCGGAAAACAGCGCCCAGGCCCACAGCATGGTGACCGGCGGGCTGAGATAGATCGCGGCGCTCACCTTGGCGACGGGAAACATCCGTAACGCCGTGTAGTAGATGCCATAGGCCATGAAGGTGGCGACCAGCACGAGCCAGGCCATGCCGATGGCAAAGCCGGTGGTGAGCGGTGGGGCGAGGCTTCCTTGCCACAGCGCGCACAGCCCGAACAGCATACACCCTGTCAGGCTATGGATGCACAGGCTCTGGTGCACCGGCATCGGCTCTGTGCGCCGACGCCTGTAGATCACCGAGGCGAGGGCGAAGATGAGCATGGAGGCGACCGTCACACCATAGGCCCAAAGTGGCGCCGTGCCGAAACTCAGGCTGTCGAAGGAGACGATCGTGACGCCGATGACGGCAATCGCCGTTCCAAGCCATTGCCGCGCGCTCAACCGCTCGCCGAGAATCGGCTGGGCAAGGGCGGCAATCGCCAGCGGCACCAGATCGGAAATCAGCGCCACCAGCCCCGTCGGCACCCGCTGCTCGATCGCCAGCGCAAAGCCGCCGAGATAAAGGAAGACCGACATCACGCCGAACAGCATCTGGTCGCGGATGCCCCGCCACCGCATCTTCGGCCCGATCAGAAGGGCGAAGGGGAGCAGAAGGACGCCGGAAAGCAGCGTGCGCCAGAAGAGCAGCAGCGCGACGCTTGCCTCTTCGCTCGCATAGCGGATGCCGACGAAGCCGGAACTCCAGCCGATGATCAGGAGCATTGCCATCAGTGGCCAGAGCAGCCTGCTGGTTTTGGGTGTCGGCGATAAGAGAGCCTGTTCGGTCATGGGGGCCTCGTGCGGCAAGGAAGGAGGCCATTGTCTAGTCGAGCACCTTTGCGCCATCACATGACAAATTTCGATGAAATCATGATGTGGCCTTAGGATCTGTCATTTTGGGTTGTCAGTGCACAGGTCGTACGTCATGCTTCGGCCAGAGGAGATCGCGGATGAACGCAGTGAGCGACCTGAACAACCGGCGGCTGGAGATCGATGCGCTTCGGGTGCTGTCGGCGGTTCGCCATCACGGCGGCGTCACCCGCGCGGCCGAAGCGCTGGGGCTGTCTCAGTCGGCCGTGAGCCACAAGATCCGGCGGCTCGAGACGAGCCTCGGCTGCGGCCTGATGAACCGCCGCCCCGGCGCGCCGACCTTCACGGAGGCGGGAGAAGATTTGCTCGACTATGCGGCACGCATCCTCAGCCTGCATGACGAGGCGCTGCTCAGCCTGTCGAAGACGACGCTTGCCGGGCGTCTTGTCCTGGGCCTGACAGAGGATACCACCTGCAGCGATCTTGCCCGCATCCTCGGCCGCTTCCGCCGGCTGCATCCGCAGGTCTCGGTGCGCACGAAGGTCCGCATGAGCTTGGTATTGCGCGCGATGCTGGACGAGGGAGAGGTCGATGCCGCCATCGTCCAGGTCTTTGCCCATGAAGTCCGTCCGTCGGATGCCGTCCTGTTTCGCGAGCAGCTCCACTGGGTGAAGCATCCGAACCTCGAGCTGTCGCCGGAAAAGGGTATCCCCTTTCTCTCCTTCGATGACGACTGCTTTTATCGGCGCTGGGCCTTCGATATCGGCCAGGACGGCGGCGTGATGCTGGAAACGGTGTTTGAATGCTCAAGCTCGGCCGGCATCGTCTCCGCCGTAGTGGCAGGCCTCGGCGTGGCACTGCTGAACGAGCGCCACCTGCGGCCGGAGATGGAGATTCTCAAGAACGGGCTGCCCCAGCCCCCTGAACTGGCCTACGTGCTGCGGCGTGGCCGCAAGGTCCGTAGTCCGGCGCTCGACACGCTGGTGGCCGAGATCGAGAGCGGCATCAGTCGCCAAGGCGGGCTTGTGCTTGCAAGTTGAAACAATTGCTGAACCGCGCGGGGCTTCACGCGTTGACAGCGACAACGCGTCTCGCAGCATGGAGAAAGCCGATGCATGTCAGCAAGTTCGCAGTCTCAGATGCAGAATTCGAGCGTTCGCCCGGCCAGGAGGGCGACATCTTCGCCGGGAACGTGGTGGACCAGCGCCATGGCGGCCCCGTGACGATCGGCTTCGGCCGCTATGGACCCTTCCAGAGCCTGGAGGAGACCGTGTCCGTGCACGACACCATGATGGTGATCGAGGGGCGGCTGACGGTTACAACCGACGACGTGACGGTCACCGCCGGACCTGGCGAACTCATCTACATGCCGCAGGGAGAGAAAGTCACCATCCGCTCCCATGAAGAGGGCGCAGTCACAGCCTATGTTACCTATCCGCATTGGCAGGAGGCGAGAGACTGAGCCCTCGATCAGTCGCCTCGCCCGCGGCAGGCGTCCTCCAAAGCGTCAGCACGACCGGCACCACTCATGCCTGACCCCACGGCAGAGCGTAGCCTCCGCTGGCGAAATTTTTTCGCAGATACGCTGGCTTTGATGGCCTTCTTCACCGCAACCGGCATCCTGAACGAGCGCTTCATCGCCGGCATGACGTGGGAGGAGGTCTTTCATGCCCGACTTCTTGGTGCCGTGCTGATGGTGCCGTCCGGGCGTCCTTACGGCCTCTGGCGAGACTGGATCATGCGCCGCGCCGGCGACACGAGGGTGTCGCAGCTCGTTTGGGATACGGTTGCGCTGATGAGCTTTCAGGTGCCGATCTACGCCACCATCATCGCTGTCAGTGGAGCCTCCGGCGGCGGTCTTTTGCGCGGCACGCTCGGCGCCGCCGTCATGATGCTCCTGCTTGGGCGCCCCTACGGGGCCTTCCTCAACTGGGTGCGCTACCTGTTCGGCTTGCCGCCGGGCGGGGAGAAGCCGATGTCGTTGAACAGCTGACCAAGGGTAAGAGCCCTTCATCCTCCACGGGGCCCGGGGCTATGGGCGACGTGTCTGACCCTTCGTTAACTATCAATAGGTAAACAGCTGATCCCGCTCCACTTTTAGCGGTTGCGCCCACTGCTCCTCCCCGGTCGGCATGATGACGACACGCTTCTGAACCGGTCAGCCCCGCATGAGCGTTGCCGCTCACCCACCGTGAGATCATGATGAATCGTTCGACCTTGTCTCTTAAGACGTCCCTGATCGCTGTCATCTCTACCCTGCTTTTGCTGCTCGCCGGCCAAGGCCCTCTACGCTCTCTGGACCGTCGAGGGCATCTTCGACGACGTGGAAATGCTCGCCCAGAACTCCGTCCCGAGCGTCGATATCACCAACAAGATCAACACTTCCCTTGCCAATATCAGGATCAACGAGAACCAGCACGTGCTGGCCCAGACGCCGGCTCAGATGGATCGCGCCGAGGAACTGATGAAGCAGGATCTGGACAAGCTGAAAGAGCGAATGGCTCGCTACGAAAGCTACCCGTCCTCGCAGGATGAGAAGACGGTCTATGCACAATTCAAGACGGAGCTTGGCGAGTTCTTGCAGCTTCACGACCAGATCATCCAGCTCTCCGCCGCCGGAGAGAAGGAGAGGGCCGCAACGCTCCTCAACGAGGAAGGGCGCATTGCCTACAATGAACTGGATACACGGGGCGAAGAAGTCCGCGCATTCAGCATGAACGCCGCGAAGGCAAGCTTCGAGAAGAGTGCCGCAGCCTTCCAGTCCGCGCAGGCAGTCACCATCACGCTGCTGGGCCTGGCCTTTGTGGCAGGCATCGGCGCGATATTCTTTGCGGTTCGTGGCATCGCCCGCCCGATCAACAGCACCACGGAGGTGATGCGCAAGCGCGCAAGCTCGCCCAGGGACAGCTGGATGTCGAGATCCCGTACACGCAGACGCAGAACGAGATCGGCGAGATGGCCCGCGCCGTCGAAGTCTTCAAGCAGAACGGCATCAAGGTGCGTGACATGAACGCTCAGGAGGCTGCCCTGCGTTCGAAGAGCGCCGACCTCCAGACGAGCATCGGCACGGTTGTTTCGGCCGCCGCCGCCGGCGATTTCTCCCAGCGCATCACCAAGGACTACGAGAACGACGACCTCAACCGCTTCGCCCGCGGCGTCAACCAGCTCGTCGAGACGGTCGACACAGGGGTCGCGGAGACCCGGCGCGTTCTCTCGGCCCTGGCGGAAGGTGACCTGACCCAGAGCATGAACGGCAACTTCCAGGGAGCGTTCGCGGAACTCCGCGACAACGTCAACGCCACCATCGCCAACCTGCGTTCCGCTCTCGAAGAAGTACGCACTGCGGTAGAAACGATCAATTCGGGCGCGGGCGAGATGCGTGTCGCCTCCAACGATCTGTCGAAGCGCACGGAGCAGCAGGCGGCTTCCCTTGAGGAAACCTCCTCCGCGCTCGAGGAGATCACTGTCGCGGTGAAGACCTCGACCGAGCGGGCCGTGGAATCGAGCCATGTCGGGGATGAGGCACGCCGCAGCACGGAAAAATCCGGTGTCGTGGTCAATGATGCCGTGCAGGCGATGGGCCGGATCGAGCAGGCGTCGGCGGAGATCGGTCAGATCATCAACGTGATCGACGAGATCGCCTTCCAGACCAATCTGCTGGCGCTCAACGCCGGTGTTGAGGCAGCGCGCGCCGGAGAAGCCGGCAAGGGCTTTGCCGTCGTCGCACAGGAGGTCCGGGAGCTTGCACAGCGTTCCGCCAACGCTGCCAAGGACATCAAGTCCTTGATCTCCCGCTCCGGCGAGGAGGTCAATTCCGGCGTCAAGCTCGTGACTGAAACCGGCCAGGCGCTGCGCCAGATCGAGGAGCACGTGACCAAGGTCAACGGCTATGTCCATTCGATCGCCCAGGCGGCAAAGGAACAGTCGACGGGGCTTGCGGAAGTCAGCGTCGCCGTCAATCAGATGGACCAGGTGACGCAGCAGAACGCCGCCATGGTGGAGGAGTCGACCGCCGCCATCAACCGGCTGGCAGAAGAGGCGCAAAGCCTCGCCCGCCTCATCACCCACTTCCGCCTGGCGGCTTCTGACGGCCCGCGGGCTGTGCGCAACGATGCCGCCCCGGTGCCCTCCGGCGCCCAGGCGCTTCGCCAGAAAATCGCCAGCAGCTTCTCCCGCGGCAATGCGGCGGTCGCACAGGACTGGCAGGAGTTCTGAGGTTGTTTCAAGAGACTGACGTATAGGGAAGGGGCGGGGTCTGATACCTCCGCCCCTTTTCACGTAATGAGGCTGGCTCATCGATGATCGCGATGCGGCATCGTTCGCGGCACGCTTGCGAGTGGGGGATGGAACTGTCTCGGTAGACTAGGTGCCGGGTCGGGTGGTCGCCGAGAATGCCGCGACGAGCATATCGACCACCGCCTGAAGTCTTGGCTCCATGTCGAGACCGGCCACGACAGCCTGCTCCACATGCGCGGGATGGACGAAGACGGTGACCGCGTCGCGCACCACGCCGGCGGCGGCGTCAAGGTTCCCAATGCGGAACTCGCCCCGCGCACTCCCATCCTCCAGCACCTGCCGAACGAGCGCAGTCATGCGTCGCGCATAGTCGGCCACGAGGTCGGGGCGCTCCACGAGAATCCGGCGGTAGAGACCGTGGATCTCAGGGTCGTCCCCGAGCTTGGCGCGCTTGCTCCGATGAAGCGCAAGAACGAGGCCACGCAGCCGTTCCGCCGCTGAACCATCGGAATTGACGAAACGGGACGTAAGTTCCGCCTCCTCCGCCATCGTCCGGGCTGCAAGGGCATCAAAAATCTCCGCCTTTGATCCGAAATGCCGGTAGATCGCCGAATGAGAGACACCCATGGCCTTGGCGATGTCGACCACGTTGGTCTTGGCCTCGCCGAAGCGGCGGACCTGCTCGGCTGCCGTGTCGAGAATGCGGTCACGATGATCTGGCGCGTCGTTCGTCATAGTCCGCTTGTAATCGACATGGCATATAACGGCAACATGTAACAGATTTCATATTTTGTATTGTGTATTTTGTCGTTGCGTGGCAACCTTAGAACGGACCTCACCCGGGAGAACGTCATGAGCCCTGTTCATAACCTGCCCCGCCGCGCGCTTGTAACCGGAGGATCCGGTTTCGTCGGTGGACATCTCATCCGCCGCCTGCTGTTGGACGGCTGGCACGTCCGTGCGCTCGCTCGTAGCGCCGAAGCGCGGGCGCAGGTTCAGGCGCTCGGCGCCGAGCCGGTTGAGGGCGACCTCATGGACCGTTCCGCGCTGGCAAGCGCGATGGAAGGGGTCGAGGTGGCGTTCCACGTCGCGGCGCATTTCAAGCTCTGGGGGCCGTTGTCCCAGTTCCGCCGGATCAACGTCGAGGGCACACGCAACATCGTCGAGGCAGCCGAGCGGGCCGGGGCGCGCCGCATCGTCTACGTCAGCGCCGCCGCCGTCGTCATGGGTCGACCCGAACCGATGCATGGCGTGACCGAAGACGTTCCGCTGCACAAGATGTCGTTTGCCCCCTATGCTGCATCCAAAGCCGAAGCGGAAAAGGTGCTGCTGGCCGCCAATGACCGTCGTACAGGCCTTTCCACGGTGGCCATCCGGCCGCCATTCATCTGGGGTCCGGACATGCCGGCGCTTGACCACATGGTCGAGACCGTCCGCGCCGGGCAGTTTCAATGGGTCGCGGGCGGCGGACAGGCGCTTTCCACCTGCCATGTCGACAACCTCTGCCACGCGCTGATTCTGGCCGCCGACCAAGGGACAGGCGGAGAAGCCTTCTTTGTGAGCGATGGCGAAGACACGACACTGAAGTCCTTCCTGACACGTCTCCTGGGCAGTCGCGGCGTGACCGCCAAGGATCGCTCCGTGCCGTTCGGTGTCGCCTGGGCGATGGCCGGCGTCATGGGCGCGGTCTGGCGGATCTTCCGCCGCGAAGGCGAGCCGCCAATCACCCGGCAGATGCTGCGGCTCATCGGCAAACCTTTTACGATCGACATCAGCCGTGCGCGTCATCAACTCGGCTACGCTCCGGTCATCTCACCGGCTGATGGCATGCGCCGGATGCAGGCGAGCGGAGCCTCTCCGGCTGAAATGGCACCTGGCAACAATCCGCAAAGCCGAGTGGCCGCGTCATGAACTTTCGGCGGCGTCTCCATGCGCGGATGCCGGCTCGTGACGCCGCGTCGCCTTAATCCTGCGCGGAAATGAGACGGCTTTAATGGGCGGCGGCAGCGGCTTCGCCGGTGGTAGCGCTGCATTCGTTCTCGATGCGCTTTCGAAATATCTGCGCACCGACTGGACGTCCTCCACCGCCGAGGCAGTCGCAAGGACGCTGAGCGCTCTGAGGAGGGAGGCCGCCCGTGCGGAAGTTCGCTCATTGCCGAGCGACTGGCAGAATTCTGGTGATCGCTGCTGTCCGCGCCTTCGTGGCCAGCAGTTCGACGACCAGTGTGGGGTGGATCACCGCACTGGCGGATCCCCGCGTCGGCAAGGCGCTCCGGCTGCTACATGCCGATGTCGCCTACCGCTGTACCGTGCCGATGCTGGCGTCGGAGGTCGGCATGTCGCGATCGGCCTTCTCGCAACGCTTCACCGAGCGTGTCGGCCGCCCGCCGCTCGATTACCTCACCCGCTGGCGCATGGTTCTGGCGCAGCGAAAGCTGAACGCCGGCGAAACCGTCGCGGCTGTCGCCTCCGCTGTCGGCGATAGCGCGCAAAGCGCCTTCGCGCACGCCTTCAAGCGAACTCTGGGGCGGACACCGCAATCGGATGAGGGTTTCTAGGTCTTCGGCCGATGCCCAATGTGACCGGCAGAAGTGCTTGATGGTCTCCCGCCGGCTGCAGACGCCAGCACGGCTAGCGCCGATGGCGCCGCCCTTACTCCAATGGCTCGAACACCATCGAATGGCCGTTGATGCAATAGCGCAGTCCCGTCGGCGGGGGGCCATCGGGAAAGACATGTCCGAGATGGCCACCGCAGTTGGCGCAGCGGACTTCCGTGCGGACCATGCCGAAAGCCGTATCCCGGTGCTCGGTCACGGCGCCCGGCTTTACCGGCTCGAAGTAACTGGGCCAGCCGCAGCCGGCGTCGAACTTCGTATCGGAAACGAACAGCGGCTCGTCACAGGCGGCGCAGTGGTAAATACCCTTGTCCGTGCTGTCCCAGTAGGGCCCGGTAAAGGGCCGCTCCGTCCCATGCTCGCGCAAGATCCGGTATTGCTCCGGGGTCAGCTGCTCGCGCCACTCGGCTTCGGTCTTTTCGATGCGTGGTTTCGTCGCGTCTGACATGCAAAGTCCTTTCGTTGTACGACAGATAAGCATCAGAGACCTGTTGGAAAAGGCTGATCACACCATCGTTTGACGGCAAAGGTCTTGAGGCTGCGTTTTCTTTGCCATATGCACCTGTATTCAATCCGTCCGAGGGGGCGATCCGAACAGAACGAGCGGGAGAAGGTATGGCTGATCAGGCGCCGTTGACGTTGTTGTGTCTGTTCTTGCCGTTCCTGACCGCTCTGCTTGCCCCGGCGGCTGTCCGCCGCTTTGGCCATGGCGGAAGCTGGGGACTGGCTCTCGCGCCACTTCTCGCCTTCCTGCATTTCCTGACGTTCCTGCCGCAGATCTCGGCCGGCGAGGTGGTGACCGGCGGCTATGCCTGGGTGCCGAGCCTCAACCTCTCCTTCTCCTGGTTCCTCGATGGCCTGTCGCTGACCTTCGCGCTGCTGATCACCGGGATCGGCACGCTGATCGTGCTGTATTCGGGCGGCTACATGAAGGGCCATCCGCAGCAGGGCCGCTTCCTCTGCTTCATCCTGCTGTTCATGGGAGCAATGCTGGGCCTCGTCGTGTCCGACAGCTTCCTGATGCTCTTCGTTTACTGGGAGCTCACCTCGATCACCTCCTTCCTGCTGATCGGTTTCGATCACGAGCGGGAAGCCGCGCGCCGTTCGGCGCTGCAGGCGCTGGTGGTGACGGGGCTCGGCGGGCTGTCGCTGCTGGCAGGCCTGATCTTCCTGTGGAACATGACCGGCGTGACGCAGCTCTCGCTTCTCGTCAACGTCGACGACACGCTGCGCAACAGTCCGTTCTATCTCGCCGCACTTCTTCTCCTCCTTGGCGGCGCGTTCACGAAATCGGCCCAGTTCCCGTTCCACTTCTGGCTGCCGAACGCGATGGAAGCGCCAACGCCCGTGTCGGCCTACCTCCATTCGGCGACCATGGTGAAGGCCGGCGTCTATCTGCTGATGCGGCTGAACCCGGTGATGGGTGCCACTCCCGCCTGGGAAATCCTCTTGCCCTTCTTCGGCGGCGTCACGCTGATTGCCGGCACGCTGCTGGCTATCCGCCAGACCGATCTGAAGCTGATGCTGGCCTATACGACCATGGCTTCGCTCGGCCTGCTGGTCATGCTGACCGGCTTCGACACGCCCCATGCTGTTGAGGCGGCGGTGCTTTATCTCGTCGCTCACTCGCTCTTCAAGGGCGCGCTCTTCATGGTGGCGGGCCTCGTCGATCATGAGGCCGGCACGCGCGACGTGACGAAGCTTGGCGGCCTGCGCGGGGATATGCCGATCACGTTCGCCGCTGCATTGCTTGCCGCACTCTCCATGGGTGGCCTGCCGCTCTTTCTCGGCTTCCTTGCCAAGGAAGAGATCTACTACGCGCTCGCCCATGGCGATCTGCGCTCGATCGTCTTCACATTGGTGGCCATCGTTGGCAATGGGCTGATGTTCGCGATCGCCTTCGCTGTTGCGCTGAAGCCGTTCCTCGGGCCCCATGTGGAAACGCCCAAGCATGCCCATGAAGGCCCGCCGCTGATGTGGATCGGTCCGGCACTGCTGGCTTCGCTCGGCCTTGTTGGCGGCGTGCTCTCAGGCGTCGCTCACCGCTTCGTCTCCACGCCCATGGCAAGCGCAGTGGCGGGCGAGCCGCGGCTTGTTGAAATCTCGACCATTCCTCATCTCGGTATGCCGCTGCTTCTGTCCGTCATCACCGTCGCCTTTGGTGTTCTGGTTTATCTGCGGCTTGACCAGGCGCGCGACATGATGGTGCGCCTGCTGACAGCCATCGGCAGTGGCCCGGACCGGGGCTTTGACCATGTGGTGTCGGGTCTGGTGCGTCTTTCCGTCGCCGTGACGCGCATCGTCCAGCCGGGTCGTCTGGAAATCTACATCACCGTCACCTTCGTCCTGCTGGCGCTGACGCTGCTTGTTCCCTCCTTCCTTTACGGGGAATTGCCTGACATGCCGACCTGGCCGGATGAGCTCTATTTCCACGAATGGGCGATTATCCTGCTGGCAGTGATCGGCCTCTTCGCCGTGCTGCGCGCCAGCGACCGTTTGACCGCCATCGTGTCGCTCGGCATCCAGGGGTTCGCAGTCGCCGTCATCTTCCTGTTGTTCGGGGCGGCGGATCTGGCGTTCACCCAGTTCATGGTCGAGACGCTGTCGGTGGTCATTCTTGCTCTGGTGATGACGAGGCTGAGGCTTTCGCCGCGCGATCACCGCCCGCCACGGCAGTTCGCCTTCGATGCGGCGATCTCCATAGCGTGCGGGCTGGGGTTCACGCTGCTGTTGATGAAGACGACGCAACTGCCGTTCAATCTGGAACTGACGGAATTCTTCAACACCTATTCCAAGGTCATCGCCCACGGCGCCAATGTGGTGAATGTCATCCTTGTTGACTTCCGCGGCACAGATACGCTGGGAGAGATTGCCGTGGTGATGATCACGGGTCTTGCCGTCCTGGCGCTGATCCGCGTGCGCCTGCGCGATCCCCTTCCTGACACAAATGTCGAGACGACGGCAGAAGGAGACCGTTCATGAATACGCTCATCCTGCGCACCGTCGCGCCGCCGATCACCGCCCTGATGCTTGTCTTCTCCGTCTTCGTCCTTCTGCGCGGCCACAATGAGCCAGGTGGCGGCTTTATCGGCGGACTGATTGCCGCCTCCGCGCTTGCCATCTACGGCATCGCCTACGGCGTTTCCGCCGTTCGTCACGCAATCAGGTTCCATCCGATGGCGATTGCAGGCTTTGGCTTGTTGGTCGGCGCGCTTTCCGGCGTGGTGTCGATCTTCGCTGGCGTTCCCTTCATGACCGGCCTGTGGATCTATCCGAGCATCTTCGGTGTGGAGGTGCCGCTTGCAACGGTGATCTCCTTCGACATCGGCGTGTACTTCGTGGTTCTGGGCTCCGTTGGCTCGATCGCGCTGGCGCTTGAGGAAAGGGAGACGGATTGATGGAGACGCTTTTTTCCCTCCTGATCGGCGTCTTCTTCGCGTCTGCCGTTTATCTGATGCTGTCCAAGCACACCGTGCGCATCCTGCTTGGCATCGCCATCCTCGGCAATGGCGTCAATCTGCTTCTGTTTACCGCCGGACGGCTCACCCGAGAAATACCGCCCATCATCCCATTCGACTCGGACGTGCTGCCTTCCGCGGCCGCAAACCCGTTGCCGCAGGCGCTGATCCTGACCGCGATCGTCATCTCCTTCTCCTTCTTCGCCTTTCTGCTGGTGCTGACCTATCGCGGCTATCAGGAGCTCGGCACGGATAACACGGACGAGATGCGGTTGGCCGAACCCAAGGACGAGTCGCTTCCGCCGCTCGGCTACTGACAGGAAAAACGCACCCGATGGCTGCACCGACGACTGCCCCGATTGATCTTTCCGCCGCCATGGTGATGGCGCCCACGGCGCTGGCCGACTGGCTGGTCATCGCCCCAATGGGCTTGATGATCACCCTCGGCGCCGTGCTGATGATGGTCCGCCACAAGCTGCATCTGCACGGGTGGATTGCCATTCCCGGGCTGGTGGCGCTGGTCATCCTCGATGGACTGCTGCTCTGGCGGGTGGCCGTGGATGGCCCGTTCACCATGACGGCCGGGCGCTGGCTGCCGCCCTTCGGCATTTCATTCACCGCCGATCTGCTGGGCGCGCTGCTTGCCTTCACCTCCGGGATTGTGGCGCTCGCCGCAGGCATCTACGGGCTGCGCGACATCAACGCCACCGGCCGCCGCTACGGCTTCTTTCCCTTCCTGATGCTGCTGATGGCCGGCGTCACCGGCGCCTTTCTGACCGGCGACATCTTTAACCTCTATGTCTGGTTCGAGGTTCTTCTGATCTCGTCCTTCGGCCTGCTCATCCTCGGCTCGGAGCGGCAACAGGTCGACGGCGCGCTGAAATACGCGGTCCTGAACCTGATCGGCACGACGCTCTTCCTGATCGCGGTTGGCTATGTCTATGCGATCTTCGGAACGCTCAACATGGCCGATATTGCCCGAAAGGTTCCCGAGCAGCGTGACGTCGCCCCGCTATTGACCTTGAGCACGCTCTTCATTCTTGCTTTCGCCATGAAGGCGGCGGCTTTCCCGGTCAACTTCTGGCTGCCGGCCTCCTACCATACGCCAAGAGTGGTCGTCTCCGCGCTCTTCGGCGGACTGCTGACCAAGGTCGGGGTTTATGCGATGATCCGCGTGATGGTCATGCTGTTCCCGCTGGAGCGCGAGGAACTGAGCTTGCTGCTGGCGATCGCTGCCGCACTCACCATGGTGCTGGGGGCTCTTGGAGCGCTGGCGCAGAGCGATCTGCGGCGGATGGCGGGTTTTGCGGTGATTGCCGGCATCGGCAATGTCGTGGCCGGCGTGGCGATTGGCGGGCAAACCGGCATCAGCGGCGCGATCCTTTATGCTCTCCACTCGATCGTGGCGATGACGGCGCTTTACCTTCTGGCGGGCGAAGCGGCGCGAATCGGAGGCTCTTGGTCTCTACAAACGCTCGGCGGCCTTTACCGGCAGGCGCCCGGGCTTGCCGTCAGCGCCTTCGTCATCTTCTTTGCGACTGCCGGACTGCCGCCGTTCTCGGGGCTCTGGCCCAAGATCATCATCCTGAAGGCCGCGCTCGATATCGGTGCCTGGTGGCTATCAGCCGCGCTTCTGGTCTCCGCCCTGATCCTCACGCTGACACTGGGCCGGGTCTTTCTGCTTGCCTTCTGGCGGCCGCAACTGGCGTCTGCAGTGGGTGAACCGGTTTCTCCCGCCACCTGGCATCGCTCCGGTCCCCTTGTCGGCCTGGTGGCGGTGCTGGTCTTCTTTGGCATGTTCCCGGACCTGCCGGTGCGTCTGTCGCAGGGCGCCGCTGCGACCCTTTTGGATCCGACGGCCTATATCCAGTCGGTCTTCCCCACGGGAGGTGCGGAATGACAACCTATATCTTCAACGTCATCTTCGCCGTCGTCTGGGTCGCGATCACCGGCAGCGCGACGCTGCTCAACCTGATCTTCGGCTTTTTCATCGCGACGATCGCGCTGTGGATCGTCCGCGGCGAAATGGGCGGGCCGGGCTATTGGCGCCGGGTCGGTAAGGTTCTCTCTCTGCTGCAACTGTTCATCAAGGAACTGGCGATGTCGGCCATCCGCGTCGCCATCATGGTGTTTAACCCGCGCATGGATGTGAAACCCGGCATCTTCGCCTTTCCGCTCACCGTCGACAAGGATCACGAGATCGCGCTGCTTGCCAACCTCATCACCTTGACGCCCGGCACGCTGTCCGTCGACGTCTCGCCGGACTGCAAGACCCTCTACGTCCATGCCCTTGATTGCTCCGATCCCGAGGCGGCGCGGCGCGATATCGCAGAAGGCTTCGAGCGCAAGATCCTGGAGGCGTTTCGCTGATGACGGCCAACACCATTACCCAGTTCGCCGTCAATGTGGGCCTCGTGGTTCTCAGCATCTCCTTCCTGCTGACCGTTTGGCGCGTCATCAAGGGGCCGACGCTGCCGGATCGGGTGATTGCCCTCGACATGCTGGTCGGCATCGTCATGGGCTTCATTGCGCTGGTTGCCATCCGCACCGGCTTCACGCTTTACATCGATATCGCCATCTCGCTCGGCCTTGTCGGCTTCCTGGCAACCGTCGCCTTTGCGCGCTTCATCCTGTCGCGCAAGCGCCGGGAAGGTGAGGACGGTTCGCCCCCGGACGGATCTTCGGAACAGGCGACTGCGGCCAACGGCAAGACATCGCGGGCAATCAGCCCCACAGCGCTGCCTGCGCCGCAGGCTGGTGCGCCAGTTCCCAAGGAAGCGGGACCAAAGCCGCCTTTGAGCAAATCCGAAGCAACCAAGAAAACCGCAGCTAAGGTCAAGATCGCAAAGGCCAAGGCGGCCAAGAAGGTGGCCGCTGCCGCCGAACCGGGCAAGTCAGGCGCCGCTGCTGCCGCGTCGACTGCGGGCTCGCGCCCACCGCGCAAGCCGGCCGTGAAGAACAAGCCGACCGTCAAGAAGGAGACGCCGTGATGGACATCCTGCTCGCGCTGGCCACCGCCGCGCTCATCCTTGCCGGTTCCGTGTTCGTCTTTGCGGCAACGCTTGGTCTCAATCGGTTTCCCGACCTTTACTCCCGCATGCACGCGGCGTCCAAGGCCGGGACGGTCGGATCGGCGCTCATGCTGATAGCCGTCGGCGTCCACGCGGCGGATCTGGCGATCCTCGCCCGCTCGTTTGCCGGTTTCTTCTTTTTCGTGCTGACGGCCCCTGTTTCGGCCCATCTCCTTGCCAAGGCGGCGCACGAATCGGGCTATCCGCTGTCTGATCTCTCCGTTCGCGACGAATTGAAGCATCCTGCTGCGGAAAAATAGTCCGCAGTCTCTCCCCTTGTGCAACTCATTTCGATCTGCATGTGAGAAATACTCGCAATAGTATATTCTTTACCAGTCGCAGCAGAAAAATCTGACCGCGGTGCGCCTTTTCAGGCTTTCATTGCTGCGTGTGAAGGATATAACTCATCACAAGTTGTTGCGGGCTTGTCACGACCGGAGCGCTACTTTCCCCTGAAGTCATCGCGATGGATTTTCTACGAGAATACGGGAGAAGGTGTGTGAACTTGTGATGCCGCTCCTCGAATAGATGCTGTGGCTTACTCCCCTGCCGAACGAGGCATGCACGACTTAATCCCGCGCGCGAGCAACGGATCCACAACAAGACGAGCTCTGCGGCAGTGCTCGGGAAAATGCACGCCGCGTAAAAAGATAAAAAGACAGGAGACGTAAAAATGACAGAAGCGATCGTGGAGAAGGGGCAAGACCTACTGGTCGAACTCACTGCCGATATTGTCTCTGCCTATGTTAGCAATCATGTGGTACCGGTCGGTGATCTGGCGAGCCTGATTTCGGACGTACACTCTGCCCTCAGCAACACCTCCGCACCAGCCCCCGCGGCTGTCGTGACGGAAAAGCCAAAGCCGCCCGTGCCGATCAAGAAGTCGATCGAGGATGACTATCTCATCTGCTTGGAAGACGGCCAGAAGTTCAAATCCCTCAAGCGGCATTTGATGACCCACTACAACATGACCCCCGAACAATATCGCGAGAAGTGGGGGCTTCCTGCCGATTATCCCATGGTGGCACCCGCCTATGCCGAGGCCCGCTCGCGCCTGGCGAAGCAGATGGGGCTCGGTCAGCGGCGCAAACGCGCCAAGTAACCCTTGGGGTTGACCTCGCAAGGGCCGGGAGCTTCTGCTTCCGGCCTTTTTCGTGACGCCACGTGGAAGCAATGAGGACATAAATCCTATATCTCGAGAGGCATAAGCATTTTTCCTTCTGGAAAATCAACGGGCGGTGCGATTTCTCGCGGGTTTCCTTATCCTCCCGCGTCCTCTAATGAGGTATGAATAAATTCCTATTTACAGGAGTTATCATGCCCGTCTCAACCCCCGTTCCGTCGCGGCGAGCAAAGCCCGACATTCCAGGCCTCCCACACCCACACCCGCGCCAGCCGCTGGTCCGCCCTGTGTCCGATCGCGAGGTCTGCCGTCTGGTCCGGCAGATGGTCGCGGAGATGATCCTCCTTTTCGGCGATCGCGTACTTTGCCGCCGCGACCGAAGAAGGATGGCCTGCCATGTGCGGCAGATTTCGATGTATATCTGCCACGTCGCCCTGAGCATGCCGCAGCACGATATCGGGGTTGCCTTTGGCCGAGATCGCACGACCGTCGGCCATGCCTGCCACGTTGTCGAGGACCGTCGGGACGATCCTGTCTTTGACGATTTCGTCTCCGCCGCGGAGCGCATGACCGCGGTTGTCTTCGGTGGCGGGGAGATCGGCGGCAATGTCTAAAATGGCGAGATTGACCGAAGCCGGCGATTTCCCTGTCACGTCGGCAGACAAGCGCAACCTGTTGCGGCTGCTCCGTCGCGTGCTGCAAGATCCGGTACACCTGAAGCGTCCCAGTGACGGCAGCGCTGGCGCTTCAATGCTTGGCGACGATGGGCGCCGCGTCCCTCACGCACTCATCCGCCATGCGCTGAGAGAAGGTCTCGTGCGGCAGAATGGAGACCGGCTCTTCCCCACACCTGAGACATCTGCCTTCCTGCGGCGTGCTCTGCTGCAGGCCGAGGACGCCTTTGCCGAGCAGCACCGGATCGACGTGGAGGACTGCGTAGAGGTGGAGGGAGTGCGGCAACGCGCGCGCCGTAACCTGGCGGAATCACCGCTGTCCCTGCTCGCGCGTCTCAAGGACCGCTCCGGCGACGCCTTTCTGCCACCTCAGGCCATCGATGCAGGCGAGCGCCTTCTGTCGGACTTCACCCGGGCACAGCTGCAGCCACGGGTGACGGCCAGCTGGGAGCCGCGCCTCTCGGGTCGCGGCAAGGGCGACAAGGGAGGGCAGGCGGAGATGGCCGACACCGCCATTGCCGCACGCGAACGCTTCTCCCGTGCCGTCGAGGCCATGGGGCCGGAGCTTGCCGGCGTGGCGGTGGATGTCTGCTGCTTCTCGAAGGGTCTGGAAGTGGTGGAGCGGGAGCGGCAATGGCCTGCGCGTTCGGCCAAGTTGATGCTGCGCACGGCCCTCCTGGCGCTGGCCCGCCACTATACGCCGCCGTCGGCGTCTGATCGCAAGAGCCATCGCTGGGGTGCGGAAGGCTACCGGCCGCCGATGCCGCGCTGAGAGCCCGTCAGGCGGCGGCCTGCAACCGTGCCTCGTCGCGGATACGTTTCACCATGGATCGCAGGCCGTTTGCCCGCTGCGCCGACAGGTGCTCCACCAGACCGATGCGGTTGAAGATCTCGATGGCATCGGTTTGGGCGATTTCGGACGCTGGCTTGCCGGAATAGGCGGCGAGAACGATGGCCACCAGACCCCGCACGATATGGGCGTCGGAATCACCTTCAAACGTCAGCACCGGATCGGCCCCATCTTCGGCGACATGGCTGACCAACCAGACCTGGCTGGCGCAGCCCTGCACCTTGTTCTCGGACGTGCGCTTGTCCTCCGGCAGTTCCGGCAGCGCCTTGCCGAGCTCGATGACATAACGATAGCGATCCTCCCACTCGTCGAGATAGGCGAAATCGTCGATGATCTGGTCGAGCTTGGCCATCGGGTGCATCCTTCTGTCACTGCCCTGCATATAGGGATCAATCTCCGTCGCGTGAACCGGAAAAAGGCCGTGAGGGGTTACCTCACGGCTCAGCAGGGCTGAAGTTCAGGGGCAGACAGGCGCCGGACCAGAGACTGAACCCGGCGCAAGAGGGATGAAGCGGAGAGGCGGTGCCTGCGAGCAGCCGATGCCGGCGCTTAAGGGTGGGCCGGACGCTTTTGCGGAAGCGGTATGCCCGCGGTGGTAATCGTGCCGGTGGAGATGGCGTCGGCAGGCAAGGCTGCAACCGGCTTTTCGGGCATCGGCTGCGGGTCGGCGACCTGTGCGATCGCCGGCTGGTCATCGGCAAACTGCTGGTCGAGAAGTTCGAAGGCCACGCGTGCGCCTTCCTTTGCCCGCTGTCCGAGCGCGGAGAAGGTTTCGGCGCCCTTGACGCAGACATCCGGCTTTTCGATGCAGATGGCGCTCAGATACTGATAGGCCTGGGCCGCGGCAGTTACGGCGTCCTGCACCTGCACCTGGGACGTACCCTCTGCCTCAACGGCCGGACGGCTGCTGAAATAGGAAAGCGCCACCAGCACCATCGCGAAACTTATACTGCTCTTGATCAGAAACCACATTGTCCTGTCCACCCACCCGTCATTGCCCGGTCGGCCGCCGGGTCTGTCCCGGTCTTAGGGTTACCCTAGTGCGGGGAAGCGAATCGCTGCTTGAAAAGATCGGTCGGCTTTTCGGCAGTTTTGAGTAAAATTTGAACGATCCTGCTCCGGGCGCTGCATCTCGGCGCGTGCTGCGAAATGCTCGCCATCCGCGTTAAGCATAATCGTGGCGGCGGGCCCGAGGTTCCGCCGCCTCCGGGCTGCCACCTTCGCCACAATCGTTAACGCGGTTGGAAAAATGCAAGCTAATCCGCCGCTTACGCGCCATTAACCATGAAGGGAAAAGCGCTGAGACAGGCGTTCCAAAACGGGATTCGGTTCAGTTTGACACGCCTGCAGAGGCCCTCTTTTATCCTTTCCTTAAGCCGCCAGCGCCTAATGTCTGAGCTGTGTTTTGGATCTGCGTCAGGGTACTGCGTGCGCTTGTTGAGTAACATTGCCGGAAGGGCGATCGGTCAGGTTGACCGGGTCGCCGACCGATGGTTGGAAGGCCTCGGGCAGCCGGCACAAACGCGTCGCCGCGCCGTTGTCGCCCTGCGCTGCGTGACCCTCAGTGCAGGCGCTGCAGCCCTCATACTGCCTGCCGCACTGAGTTCCGTGCTCCCCGTATCCGTCGCTCTCCCGGTCGGGGCCACTGGCGCCGTCTCCGCATTTCTGGTTGCTGCTGCTGCGGCCATCCAACTCGGTCGTGGTGCGGCGCTCCCTCCGGCCGCGATGCCCGTTGACGATTCCGTCTTCAACGCCTGCCCCGGCCTGACGCTGATGATCGATCCGCAAGGCCTCGTCCAGAAGTGCGGCGGACGCGATCGCAACACTTTTCCCGCGGCCCTGCAGGATCCCTCTGGCCAGCGCCTCGCCGAACTGGTGCATGTCTCGGACAGGATCGCGCTTATCCACGCGCTCGATACGCTGCGGCAAGGCGATGACCGTGCCACAGTGATGGTCCGGATCCAGCGTGTCTACAGTGCGGAAGGACGACAGTTCCTGCATGGGCGCCTCGAGATGACGGCGCTTCGGCGCGAGGCTGGGGAACTCGCTGCCGTCTTCGCCCAGCTCAACGATGTTTCCGCCGAGGAGGCGCTGCGCGACGAAGCCAGCATGCGTGTTTCCGAAGCGCGCTCCGCACACGAGGCAAAATCGCGCTTCCTCGCCGCCGTCAGCCACGAACTGCGCACGCCGCTCAACGCCATTCTCGGCTTCTCCGATGTGCTGGCCGGTGAGTACTTCGGCCGCCTTGAGACGGACCGGCAGAAGGAATACGTCGGCCTGATCCGCCAATCGGGCGCTCATCTGCTTTCCGTCGTCAACACCATGCTCGACATGAGCAAGATCGAGGCGGGCCGCTACGAGCTTCTCGCAGAGCCTTTCCCTATTGGCGATGTCGTGGAATCCTGCCGCGCCATGCTCGACCTGCAGGCAAGAAGCAAGGGCGTCACGCTGACCGCTCGCACTGCAAAGGGCCTCGGCGAGGTCGTGGCCGACCGCCGCGCGGTCAAGCAGATCCTGATCAACCTCGCCGGCAACGCGATCAAATTCACCGAGGCCGGCGGCTTCGTCTCGCTGGACGCGACCCTCAGCGGCGACGCCCTGGTCCTCACCGTGAGCGATACCGGCATCGGCATTGCCGAGGACAAGCTTGCCACCATCGGCCAGCCCTTTACCCAGGTGCAGGACGATTACACCCGCCAGTACGAAGGAACCGGTCTTGGTCTTGCGCTGGTCAAGGGACTTGTTGCATTGCACGGCGGTCTATTCCATATCGAAAGCCGGGCAGGCGAGGGAACCGTCGTCACCGTCACGCTTCCGGCCGATGGGGCCGGCATCACCGGTGCTGAGGACGAACCCGCCGACCCCATGGTCGAATTTCCGCCGCGCCTGAGAGCAATCGCAGACGTGGCCAAGAAGGACGAACAGGACAGAAAGCATGACGCCGCGGAAGCGAAAATCGCCTAAGGGAAAGAAGCAGGTTCAGGAGCCCGGTATCCTGTCCCGCCTCGTCCAGGCGGCAGGACGCGCTGCGGCACGGCATCCTCGCAGCGTCTTTGGCGTGTCGACCTTCGCCGTCGTCTTCGGCTTCGTCGCCGCCAACGCGCTTTGGTACCAGCCGATCAATCATCCCGCCCCCTGGCTCGCTACCCGCGATCTTGAAGATTCGACCCGCATTGCCGGCTACCGTCCGGCCCGCACGGCGCCCTCCGAGGTAACCACCTTCCGTATCGAGCGCCAAGATGCGGCGGCCCCGGCCGAAACTGCGGTTCCTGCGTCAGGCACGCCGGAGGTCTCGCAGCCGGTGCATAAGGCCGATGTCACGCGTGACGTGGTGGCGGAGGTGCAGCGCCAGCTGACCCGGCGCGGGCTTTATAATGGTGCCGCTGATGGGCTGATCGGCCCACAGACCACGGCGGCCATCCTTTTCTTCCAGGAAGCCGAGGGGCTGCCGCAGACCGGCGAGCCGACACCGGAGCTGTTGGCTGCCCTGGGCGAGGCTCCGGCCGCCACGGTGGAGACGGCCTCCCTCAATCCCCCAGCCTTGCCGATCGAGACCGTTGTCGTTCCGGCCACCCGTCCGGCCGAGGATGTCGGCGCGGCCGTCGAAGACCCTGTCGCCGCAGCCATCCACGCCTCCGAAGGCACGAAGCAGCCGGCTGCGCCATCAGCGCAGGCCTCCAAGCCCGCCAGGCCGCCACGCGATCTCGGGCCGGAGATCGCCGCCTCCGCCGACCTGGTGATCCAGATCCAGCGCGGGCTCTCCAACATTGCTTATACCGATATCGCGGTCGACGGCGTGGCGGGCTCACAAACCAAGGCGGCCATCCGCCGCTTCGAAAAGCACTACCGCCTGCCGGAAACCGGCGAGCCGAACGAACTGGTGCTGAAGAAGCTGAAGGCGATCGGCGCGCTCTGAACCTTCAAGTGCCAACGAGCGGGCCACATACCGTCTTTGCCCTGATCCGCAACTCAGCTAAGACGGGCCTATGCGCATCCGTTCAGACATCTTTGTCTCCGCTCTCACCCGCCGCGTCTTTTCCGCCGGCGGGTTTGCTGCGGTTGAACACAAGGGGTCGGAAGAGGCTGGTGCTGTTTTCGTCCGCCAGCGCCACCGTGACGGCACCGAAACCCTCTACGGCCCGGCTCCGCAGAACGTGTTTGAGGAAGAGGTGACGGAGCGCCAATTCGAAAAGCGGCTCGACCGGGTGGAGCCGGAACGAATCGACGACCTGATCAAGCGAGAGCGCAGCTTCGATCGCGACCTGTGGCTGATTGAGCTCGAAGTTTCTGACGTCGACGGTCTGTTTGCCGTGGTTGACGCAGCGCCCTGACGTTACCCTGCACTGCGCAGGCTGCGGCCTGAGCGAAGAACGCGCACGCCCTGCGACTGGTCCGGCTGATCCTCGCTTTGCGGCCCGGCAAACTCGCTTTCCCGCGCCGTATAACCGTCCGCTCGCCGCCAGGCCTCCACGCGTCGACCGCACTCGGACGCGTCAAGGGCGTTCCACAGGAACTGCGCGCGGCTCATGCCGTTCGTGATGGTGAGCAGATGGGAGTAAAGGCGGCCGAGCACGTAGATCGCGTCCGCCTCGGCCATGGCGAGCGCCTTTAGCGTCGTCGCCAACTGCTGCCCCGAAATGTCGAGAAGGATGCGCTCCGCAAGCCAGCGGCTAGCGGAAAGGCTGTCGGCGAGCGCGGTTGCAAACGGTCCCCCTTCGCGGTTGCGCGCAAACCGCACCAGCAGCGCCTCCTGCACCGGGGTGAGTGTCCGCAACCCCAGCCGGTCATCTTCGGCCGGGTTGATCTGGCCGGCAAGCGTCTTGATGTGCTGGCGGAGCTTTTCTTCGCGCAACAGACGGTCGGTTTCGGCTTTTACCGCCGCCTCGTTTGCGGGTTTCGCGTCGGTCCTGGGCTCTGCTCCCTTTGCAGGCTCCGCCGTCTCCACGTGCGCTGCCGGGCGATCATGACGCAGGCTCACCAGGGCGTCGATCACCTTCGGCGACAGATATTCGCGAAGCACGATCGCCTTCACATGCGCCGTGCCTTGCGTCCGTGCGATGGCAATCAGCGTATCGTCGCTGAGGCAGGGGGATGCCGCGACGAAGGGAGCGGCAATGGCAATCGGTTGCGAGGCGATGAAGAAGGCAACGGCTGGCGGTACTGTTTTCGACTGCGACAAGGCGGCCACGGCTTGGCGGCGTGCTTCGTCGCTAGAGGCGGAAAACAGCGGCCCAAAGAGTTCCGCAAATTGCCGAAGTTCAGATCGGGAAGGGTGAGGCAGGCTCTCGAAACTCGTTACGGTGGCAATCAAGACCACGTCCTTCCTGCGCATGGCGAGAGGCCTCTCAAGATCTCGAAACTGGTCCGTCACGGCCATACTCACGTTACGCAATACAAACACACGGCAGCACGCCATCGGCACGAAGAGGATCGCCGGCAGCTGAGCCCGCCAACCCTTCGCCAGGGACCGCTGGAGGAGTTGCCACCGCCGCGCATCCCGCCCGTCATGGTAAACCGGAAGGTAACAAACCAGGGTTAATGGCCGGTGAAGACGCAGAGTGACCCGCAACGGGACAGGGATCGGGTTCCGCGCGCAAATGTGATCGCGCCCGATGTGAACAAAATGTCACACCCGGCGTTTTTGCTGGTGATGCGGCGGATTTGCGCTGCATCATTTATTAGCATTAACGAATGGTTTACCGATCGCTGGCTCAAATGCGGTTCGGCGCGGGAAACCGGCCGCTCCGGACGTTCACGCAGGTGACGTTGGAGACGCCGGTTCAGAAGACCGGCTGCATGTCGCGATGCGCCGCAAGGCGCGGCGACGAGTAAGGCGCAGATGCCCGAGAAGGATGCGTCTGCCCGCGAAGGGTAGGGTGAAATCGAACCGTCTTCATCCGTCTCGACCGATCAAGGAGACGAGCATGGCAGAGATCGTAGTGCTGAACACATGGCGCGAACAGCAGCGCCGCAAGCCGGAGATCATGATCGGCAGGAGCCAGGAGCCCGAAAGCGCCCAGCTTTTGATGTTCACGGGCGTTCGTTATGAGCGGCTCGAGAGCATGGTGCCTCAGGCGCCGTCCCGATCCATGATGTTCGAACAGAACTGAGGGAGCGGTTTGGAACCCTCACCTTTGTCGCCAGTCGAACGGCGTGCAGACCGCTTCTGAAAGAAACTTGGTCGCACCGGGAGCAAAGCTCGGCTGCGGCACCATTGTCCTGAGGACCACATAGCCGTCCGCCTGCTGCGTCTCCACGAGGATCGACTGGGCAATCGGCTCCGGCAAGGATTTGCGCAAAACCGTCAACTGCACCGGGGTCGCCAGAACGACGTCGAGGATCCCTGCCGCGGCGGTTCGGTCGTTGATGCTGAAGACTTCGTTGGAAGCGGGATCATAGATCGCCATCGACCAGAACGGTACCTGTCCGCTGGCGTAGACACGGATCGGCCCTTGCGAAATGTCGTAGGCGCAGACCGAGGTTTCGAGGAACGGATCGTTCTGCACGAGACCTGCCCGGTCGGGGCTGTCCGGCAGGCGGTGGAACACGTGCCGGTCGCCTTCGGCGAGCACGCGCGTATAGGCATCCTTTTCGCTGAAATAGGGGAGCGACAGAATGATCACGAGGTGAAGCAGCGCAGCGCCGACAAGGCCCGTAAGAACAGCAAACAACGCCTTAAGCATTGCCGCATCCGATGTTCTCGATGGCCGGCATGGAAAGGTCGATCACTCCCGAGCTTCCCGCCGCGGGCGTGTCGAGCAGTGTCAGCCGCATGCGGAACCGGCCCCGCTCGGGGATGGCCAGCCAGTTCCGCGGCTGCGCATCGTTGGAGACCTGGATCTCGAAGGATCCGTCCGTTTGGCGCAGGATGGAGCGGGAATTCAGCGCCACCGGCAAGTCGCTGTCCTGCGGACGGTTGGTACGGCCATTCTGCAACGTGTAGAGCGTCCAGATGCGTGCTGGCGGGGTGTGGCCGACGATCTTGTAGGAACAGTCGGAGCGCAGCGTCGCCCCCGTCTCATCCGTCCCGGCGGTGAAGGTCAGTCCCTCTGCGCTGCCGTAGAGGAGGGCGCCTGCGGCCGCCCGATGAGACTTGGCGTAGGGATCTGCCTTAGCCGTCTGCGCCTCGGGAAAAGCCTCCCAGGCGCCGAGCCGGATCGCACCGAACCCGGTGGTCGCCTCAAGCGCCCACAGCGTCGACCAGATTCCACCGCCGAAGGCGATCGACAGCGCAATGGCGACTAGGAACGGAACACGAAACACGGGAAAGGCATGCCCTCAACAACGACAGGCGAGGGTTAGCACTGATTCTGCTGGAAAGGAACGACAAACAGGCGTTGCCCTTCGAAGGCTCTGGCCCAGGCGCGGGTTGCGGACGCGCGTTGGCTATCGAGCGACGGCGGGGCCTGCGTCGTTCTCTCCCTCGACCGATCCCGTCACCGTGGCATCGGCAAGCTTGGCAGTAGCCGGAAGAAGCGGTGAAGCGGCCTTCAGGGACTCGGCGATCCGGCGCAGCACGCGGGTGGATTCGGCCGACATGGAGCGTGGTCGAACCAGCGGCGGAAGCGCTTCCTCGTTCTCTTCCGCCTTCGCAACGACCTGTTCCTTCTTCTCGCCTTCGGGGAAGGGGTTCTCGATGCCCGGGATCGGCTTCAGCTCGATGCCTTGATGGGCATAATCCATCAGCTTCTTGAAGGTCATGGCCGGTAGCGACCCGCCCGTCATGTTGTCCATCGGCGTATAGTCGTCATTGCCGAACCAGACGGCGGCGGTGTAGTTGCCGGTAAAGCCGACGAACCAGGCGTCGCGATAGCTTTGGGAGGTGCCGGTCTTGCCGGCGGTCAGGACGCCGTCGACAGCGGCGCGCCGTGCGGTGCCGTTATAGGGAATGTTGGTCAGGATGCGGTTCATCGACGACAGCGCCTGTTCGGAAAGCACCCGGTTTGCCGGCGGCTCGTCGCGCTGGAAGTCGTAAAGAACCTCGCCGCCGTAGCCGACCACCTGTGCTATGCCGTGACGACGCGACTGCAGGCCGCCCGCGGGCATCACGGCATAGGCAGTCGCCTGATCCAGCACTGTTACTTCGGACGTGCCGAGCGGAATGGTCTTGTCGGTCCGCAGTGGCGTTTCCACGCCCATGGCCTTTGCGAGTTCGGCGATCCGCTCCGTTCCAAGCTCGTCCTTGGCGAGACGCACTGGCACCGTGTTGTAGGACTGCGACATGGCCGTCATCAGCGTGACCTTGCCCTTGTAGGAGCGCCCGTAGTTCTGCGGCGACCATCCCCGCCAGGTCACGGGAGCGTCGGAAACCACCGATTCCGGCGTAAAGCCTTTTTCCATCGCTGCCGCATAGGTATAGAGCTTGAAGGACGAGCCTGGCTGCCGCAGCGCCCGCGTTGCGCGGTTGAACTGGCTTTCGCCATAGTCGCGCCCGCCGACCATTGCCCGCACGGCTCCGCCATTCTCGATCATCACCATGGCGCCCTGCTTGGCGCGGTAGCCTTCACCGTATTCGCGAAGGCTTGATTCCATGGCCGTTTCCGCCGCCGCCTGAAGCCCCATGTCGATCGTCGTGCGCACGATCACGGAGCGTTCCTTGATCTTTCCCTGCTTGGCCAGCCGCTGCACCTCGTCGAAGGCCCAATCAAGAAAATAGTCCGGTGCTTTCACTTCGGCCCGGTCGATGACGGTGGCTGGGCTGCGCCGGGCACCGATGACCTGACCTTCGGTCATCAGGCCACTCTGCACGAGATTGGTCAGAACCTCGTTGGCGCGGCCGCGCGCTGCCGGGAGATTGACGTGGGGTGCATATTTGGCAGGGGCCTTGAACAGGCCCGCCAGCATCGCGCTCTCCGCGAGGTTCACCTCGGTGATGTTCTTGCCGAAGTAGAATTGTGCCGCGGCCGCCGCCCCGAAGGTGCCGCCGCCCATATAGGCGCGGTCGAGGTAGTAGGCGAGGATCTCCTTCTTGGAGAGGTTCGCCTCGAGCCAGAGCGCCAGGAAGGCCTCCTTGATCTTGCGCTCGAAGGAGCGCTCGTTGGTCAAGAACAGGTTCTTGGCGAGCTGCTGGGTCAGCGTCGAACCGCCTTGGACCACGCCGCCAGCCTTGGCGTTCTCGTTCATGGCGCGTGCGAGGCCGAAGAAATCGATGCCGAAATGGTCGAAGAACCGCCGGTCTTCCGTCGCCAGAACCGCCTTGATCAGGTGGTCGGGCAATTCATCGATTGGAACGGAATCCTCGTGGATGATGCCGCGATGGCCGATCGTGTTGCCGTAGCGGTCGAGGAAGGTAACGGCGAAATCGCCACGATTGCGCCAATCTTCTTTGGTTTCTTCGAAGGCGGGCAAGGCGAGTGCCAGAAGCACGACGGCGCCGACGGTGCCGAGCGTCATGGCTTCTCCGGCGAGTTCGAACATCCCTTTCTTCCAGCCCCGGACGCGGAACCTGCGGGAAAAAATGGTGATTTCTTCCCAGATTTCGCCAAGCTGGAAGCCGAGGTTCCACACGGTGGCGTCGATCCAGGAATCGATGCGCAGCAGCAGGTGGCGCTTCCTGCGCGGCGGCTGGTTCTGCATCCCTGGCCGGTTCTCCGGCCCGGTACCCGTATCGTCCTGCACTGGTGCCCCCAATCATCATGCCGGTCGCTTGACGCCGCCATCATGAGCGGCCAGAGCTGCAGGCAGTCGTCTTCAGCAATAGCTGATGTAATGTCGTTTTACGATAACATAAACGCAACAGGCTAAGTCGCCCGGCGCGCCAATGGTTCCTTGTACGGATAAGTGAATGAGCGAGCTTCCCTTCTGGAAGATTAAGACACTGGAAGAGATGGACCAGGTCGAGTGGGAAAGCCTGTGCGACGGCTGCGGCCTCTGCTGCCTGAACAAGCTGGAAGACTGGGATACGGGCGATGTCGTCTTCACCTCCGTCCGCTGCCGGCTGATGGATGGCGACAGCTGTCGCTGCACCGATTACGAGAACCGCCAGGCGACGGTCCCTGAATGCATCCAGCTCACCCCGGCAGCGGTCGACGAGATCACCTGGCTGCCGCCGACCTGCGGCTACCGCCTGATCCGCGAAGGTCATGACCTTTATTGGTGGCACCCGCTCGTTTCCGGTGACCCAGAAACCGTCCACCAGGCCGGCATCTCCGCCCGCGGCCACGAAACCGTGAGCGAAGCGAACGTGCCGGTGGAGGATTTCGAAACCTATGTGGTGGACTGGCCGTGGAAGGTGGGGGAGGAGGCTTGAATCGGGCGGCTTCTCCTCCGGGCCTCGGCCGTGCTATACATGTATAGTCAAAGAGGATGCCATGCTTGCACTACGACTTCCCCCGGACATTGAAGCTCGTCTTGAGGATCTTGCGCGACTGACGGGCCGGAGCAAGAGCTTTTACGCCCGGGAGGCGATCCTCGCCCACCTCGATGATCTGGAAGACTACTACCTTGCCGAGCAGCGCACGGGGGCGCTGGAGCGCGGTGAGAGCGGCACCATCCCGCTTGCCGATGCCATGAAGACATATGGCCTGGGCAATTGAGCTTCATCGGGATGCAGAACGCGATCTTTCAAGGATTGGAACCGAGAATGCGCGCGCATCCTGAAATTCCTCCATCAGCGTCTCGCCACTCTCGATGATCCGCGCTCAATCGGGGAAGCCCTGCACGGACCAGTGTTGGGCAAGTACTGGAAATACCCGGTAGGCGACCATCGCATCATTGCGGACATCCAGGACGAAGTCATTCGCATCGTGATTGTCCGCATCGGTCACCGCAGACAGGTCTACCACCGATAACCCCTAGCTCAACTTCCGCCGCCGCTCCAGTTCGGCTTCCGTTGGTTGCTCGAACTCGAAGGAGCCGGTAGCGACCGGGCCGGCACTGACGTAGCGGTTCACCACGATCCCGGAGCCGGAGGCCTTCGAACCGAGGAGCTTCAACGTCACGGGGGCTGCGCCGTCGCCGAACAGCCGCTTGCCGCTGCCGAGGATGACCGGGAAGACCGAGACGTACATCTCGTCCACCAGTCCGTGCCGGAACAGCGTCTGCAGGAAGTCCGTCGAGCCTTGGGTAAGGAGGTTCGGCCCGTCCTCCTTCTTCAGTTCTCCCAGCGTCTCGACCACGTCGGTGCCGAGCGTCCGGCTGTTCTGCCAGTCGAGCGCCATTCCTGGGTCTCGGGTGGCAACATATTTCGTGATCCGGTCGAACAGCGAGCCGATCGGATCGTCGGCGCCGGCATAGGGCCAGTGGGCAGCGAAGATGTCGTAGGTCTTGCGCCCGAGCAGCAGGTCGAAGGGTTCGGAAAACATCTCGTCCACTGCCTTGCCCATGTCCTCGTCGAAGAAGGGAAAGGCCCAGCCGCCGTGCCGGAAGCCTCCGCTCGGGTCCTCGTCCGGGCCGCCGGGTGCCTGCATCACGCCGTCGAGGCTGGTGAATGCGCCGACAATGATCTTCCTCATCGCTCTACTCCCGTCTTTGATGAATTCCGGCCCAAGGACGCGGGCAGAAACACGTTTCCGACACGCTTCGTGAATTTCTCTGCACATCGCGCTTGACCTTCCAATGATGGGAAGGTCCACCTATATGCGGAACAGAGGATTCCGCCATGAACCAGACCGTCAAACTGCCCCATATCGAGCCGATCAGCATTCCCGTCGAAGGCATGACCTGTGCTTCCTGCGTGCGCCGCGTGGAAACCGCCGCCGCCAAGGTGCCGGGCGTGGCGACAAGCTCCGTCAACTTCGCGACAAAGAAGCTGACGGTCGAACCGACTGACGACTTTTCACCGGAGGCGCTGACGGCGGCGATCGAGAAGGTCGGCTACGAGGTTCCCGCCGGCGCCATGCAGCGGGCGCTTCGGGATGCGGGCTATGCGGCCCCCGCGGCCGATCCGCATGCCGGTCACGGCGCGCACGAGCATGCGCATCACGAACACGCCGCCGATGAGCCAGCCGGCCATGACCACATGCACATGCATGGCGACGCAACGCTGAAGCGCGACCTCGCCATTGCCGCTGTCCTCACCCTGCCACTCTTCGTGCTGGAAATGGGCGGTCACGTCTATGAGCCCCTGCACCACTGGCTGATGGGCGTGATCTCCACGCAGAACCTCTATTACCTGTATTTCGCGCTGGCGACGATCGTCATCTTCTGGCCGGGCCTGCGCTTCCTCAAGACCGGCCTGCCGGCGCTCTTCCATGGGGCGCCCGAGATGAACTCGCTCGTTGCCGTCGGCGTGCTGGCGGCCTACGGCTATTCGCTGGTCGCCACCTTCCTGCCCGGACTGCTGCCGGAAAATGCCCGCTATGTCTATTACGAGGCCGCGACCGTCATCGTCACGCTGATCCTCTTCGGCCGCATGCTGGAAGCGCGCGCCAGCGGCCGCGCCAGCCAGGCGATCTCCAAGCTCGCCGGCCTGCAGGCCAAGACTGCCCGCGTCGAGCGCGACGGCAGGGCCGTCGATATCCCAACCGAGGACGTGGTGGTGGGTGACGTGGTCGTCATCCGGCCGGGCGAGCGCATCCCGGTGGACGGCACCGTGATCGACGGCGCCTCGCATGTGGATGAATCGATGATCTCCGGCGAGCCCGTCCCGGTGGAGAAAGGCGAGGGCGCCACCGTCACCGGCGGAACCATCAACAAGACCGGCTCCTTCCGCTTCCGGGCGGAAAAGGTCGGCCGCGATACCATGCTGGCGCAGATCATCCGCATGGTGGAGCAGGCGCAAGGTGCCAAGCTGCCCATCCAGACCATGGTCGACAAGGTGACAGCCTGGTTCGTGCCGGCCGTCATTGCACTCGCCGTCGCAACCTTCTTCGTCTGGCTCGTCTTCGGCCCCTCGCTCAGCCATGCGGTGGTCGCCGCCGTCGCCGTCCTCATCATCGCCTGCCCCTGCGCCATGGGGCTTGCCGTGCCGACCTCGATCATGGTGGGGTCCGGCCGCGCCGCCGAACTCGGCGTCCTTTTCCGCAAGGGCGATGCGCTGCAGGAACTGCGTGTCGTCGACATGGTCGTATTCGACAAGACCGGCACGATCACCAAGGGCCAGCCGGAACTGACCGATCTCGTCGCGGCCGAAGGCTTTGCCGAGGATGAGGTCCTGGCGCTCGTCGCGGCCGTCGAGGCGCGCTCGGAACACCCGATTGCCGAGGCCATCGTTCGGGCGGCAGAGGAGAAGGGGCTGGCCGTGCCCGAGGCAGCCGGCTTCCAGGCCACCGCCGGCTACGGCATCGAGGCTGACGTTGCCGGTCGTCGGATCGCCGTCGGTGCCGACCGCTTCATGGAAAAGCTCGGCCTGTCCGTCGCATCCTTCGCAGAGGCTGCCGGCCGGCTGGGCGATGAAGGCAAGACGCCGCTCTATGCCGCCATCGACGGCAAGGTTGCGGCTGCGATTGCCGTCGCCGATCCGATCAAGCCGGGCAGCGCCGCGGCGATTGCCGCGATGAAGGAGATGGGGCTGACCGTTGCCATGGTCACCGGCGACAACCGCCGCACGGCGGAAGCCGTCGCCCGCCAGGCCGGCATCGACCACGTCGTGGCGGAAGTCCTGCCCGACGGAAAGGTTGCCGCCATCCATGACCTTCGCGCCGGAGGCCGCAAGCTTGCCTTCGTCGGCGACGGCATCAACGATGCGCCGGCACTCGCCGAGGCCGATATCGGCATTGCGGTCGGGACCGGCACGGATGTGGCTATTGAAAGCGCCGACGTCGTGCTCTCTGGTGGCGCGCTGTCCGGCGTGGCAGATGCCATTGCCGTCAGCCGCGCGACGATCCGCAACATCAAGGAGAACCTGTTCTGGGCCTTCGGCTACAACGTGGCGCTGATCCCGGTCGCCGCCGGCGTTCTCTATCCGGCCTTCGGCATCCAGCTGTCGCCAATGATCGCTGCCGGCGCCATGGCCTTCTCCAGCGTCTTCGTCGTCCTCAATGCGCTGAGGCTGCGTGCGGTCAAGGTCAAGTAGGGGAGAAGCCATGAACATCGGCCAGGCATCCGACGCTTCGGGCGTCTCCGCGAAGATGATCCGTTATTACGAGCAGATCGGCCTGATCCGGCCCATGGGTCGCACCGGCAACAACTACCGCGTCTATGGAGACGAAGAGGTGCACATCCTCCGCTTCATCAAACGCGCACGCAATCTCGGCTTTTCGCTGGAGGAGACGGAAACTCTCCTGAAGCTCTGGCAGGACAAGGACCGCACCAGCGCCTCCGTCAAGGAGGTGGCCGAGGTTCACATCGTGGATCTGGAGCGGCGCATTGCCGAGATGCAGGGCATGGTGAAGACGCTGAAGCATCTCTCCCATTGCTGCAGCGGCGACGACCGCCCTAACTGCCCGATCCTCGACGATCTGGCGGGTGCCGCTCCGGCTCCCGTCCCCGCGAAAAAACGTGCTTGACCCTCCCATTGTGGGAAGGTGCAGAAGCAAGACATAACAAAAGGAGACTGCCGATGACCACCACTTTCAACGTGCCCGACATGACCTGCGGCCACTGCGAGAAGAGCGTACGCTCCTCACTCGGCGAGGCCCTGCCGGGCGCTGCCGTGACCGTCGACCTCGACGCCAAGCGTGTCACCGTCGAAGGCGATGCCGACCGTGCGGAAGAGGCAATCCGGGATGCCGGCTACACGCCGGAAAGGGCCGCCTGAGGATTGGAAACGGGCCATCTGCGGAGGGGCTGTGGCGAGAACTGGCCCGAAACGTTCTGCTGCTGTTTTTCAGGTCGAACTTCTGTCGGAAATCTCGGTTCTGGCTGCTTGCATAACCAAGACAGCAGCCAGGGCAGCAGTGGACGGACATGGCATTCTTCGAATCAAGGATCGCGGTTCTCGTCGTGGAGGACGACCCGATCATACGCCTGAGCATCACAGATGATCTGACTGACCTCGGATACGAGGTTTACGAGGCGGCTGATGCCCAGGAAGCCATCGAGCAGCTCACGCAGAACGTGAACATCAGCGTGCTGTTCACCGACATCGACATGCCGGGCGACCTGGATGGACTGCGACTTGCGGCCTTGGTGCGCGACCGATGGCCCCCCATCAAGATCATCGTGACATCTGGCAAGCATCAACTGACGGGTGCGGATCTTCCGGTGTCTGGTCGCTTCATTCCCAAGCCATATACGCCGGTCATCGTTGCGGACGTCATCCGCAATCTCTTGCGGGGCTGAGGGACAGAGCTGGCGGCTCGCCTGTTGGTCCAGCGTTGCCGTCGAGCACGTGACTAGAACTTTTCCGGAAAGGATCACCCCCTGCATCCGCGGTGGGCTCACCTAAGCAGGCTGGCTCGCGTCCGACCGCGCGGCCACAAAAAAAGGGCCCCTTGCGGGGCCCTTACTGCTTCTCAGATCGCTGGATCAGAATTTAACGCCGAGACCCACCTGCACGACATGCTGTTCGAAATCGGGTTCGAAGCCGGCGATATCTCCGTCGCTGTAATCGTTGTAGCGATACTCCAGGCGGCCGAACATATTGTCCGTGAAGGCGTAGTCGACGCCTGCGCCCAGTGTCCAGCCATGCAGGGTGTCGTCATCGTTCACGCCGCCACCATCAACGCTGAGGTTCGTGGCGGTCCATCCACCCGCGACATAGAGCAAGGCGCGATCTGCCGCATAGCCGACGCGGCCCCGTACCGAGCCTGAAAAGCCGGTATCGATTTCGCCGGTAGCGCCGCCACCCAGGTCGTAATCGTTCTCGTTCCAGTCGTAGTTCACGTCGCCTTCGACGCCGACGACGAAACCGTTGGCCATCTGCCAGTTGTAGCCGGCGAACACGCCGAACCGGCCACCATCGAAGTCATCCTCGCCGCCGGCGCCGTCGCTGACCTCTCCCCACCCATAGCCGCCATGCAGACCAAGATAGGGGCCGCTCCAGCTGAAGGCCGAAGCGACGTCAACGGCGACGGGAGCTTGCGGGATCGTTTCAACCGCGTCAGCGGCAAATACCTGGGAGGAAACAGCGGCCGCGAAGACCGCACTCAACAGAAACGTCTTGGTCATTCAAGTTCTCCATTCGCTGCCCCAAGGCTAGAAGAGTCGCTTGTGGTTGTCTGTAGCAAGGAAGCAACTTATGGCAGAAATGACGGACGCTGTCGGTTGTCGCCTGATGCCCGGTTCGGGAGCCATGGCCACTGACAACAAAAAAAGGGCCCCGGTTGAGGCCCTTTTTTATGAGATCCGGGAGGATCAGAACTTCACACCGATGCCCACCTGGACGACGTGCTGGTCGAAGTCCGCATCGAAGGCGCCAAGGTCAGCGTTGCTGTAGTCGTTGTAACGATATTCCAGACGACCGAAGACGTTGTCGGTGAAGGCGTGATCGATGCCTGCGCCCAGCGTCCAGCCGTGGGCTGTATCGCTTTCATCGACGCCGGCGCCACTGAGTTCAACATTTGTTGCCGTCCAGCCACCTGCTGCGTAGATCAGCGTACGATCCATGGCATAGCCGACGCGGCCACGAACGGAGCCGGAGAAGCCAGTTTCGCCATCGACGCCTGTCGTGCCGATCTCGTCTTCGTTCCAGTCGTAGTTGATGTCACCTTCGAGACCGGCGACGAAGCCGTTGGACATCTGCCAGTTGTAGCCGACAAAGCCACCGAAGCGACCGCCGTCGAAGTTGCCGCTACCAGCAAGGCCATCCACGTCACTATCGCCCCAGCCGTATCCGCCGTGCAAACCGATGTAGGGGCCGCTCCAGCTGAAAGCAGCCGGCATTTCAACGGCAGCCGGAGCTTCCGGAATGTATTCCACCGCGTCGGCGGCGAGAGCTGAGGAGGATGCAACCATTGCAACGCTCGCAGCCAGGAACAGGATTCTCTTCATGATAGTCTCCTTACTCGATTGCGGATGATTAAGGGGTAAAACCATTTCGCTCATAAAGCTGTAACTGAATTACAACAGCTTTTTGTAAATGAGAAGTAGTCGTACCGGTCCCCGTCCGTCCGTAGTTGATGATGCCGGAAGAACGAGGCTGCTCGTCGCCAGTTCCGCTGGTTCCGCGCGCTGATCACGAAGAAAATGCGCTGTTGCGGATCTGCATCACTGGCCTCTCGGCCTGGTCCCTCGCGTCCTTTCGAAGGAAGCGACGCGATTGAGGCGCAACCATGGCGCCGGCTTCCTTGTTGGGGAAGGACAGGTTCCCCATTTCTGTGGGAACGGACGACGAAGGAGCCATTCTTGTTCCAGTTTGACAATTCCTATGCCCGCCTTCCGGATCACTTCTATGCCTCCGTCTATCCCGAGCCGGTGGAGGGGCCGGTGCTCCTGAAGTTCAACGAGGCGCTGGCTGAGGAGCTAGGCATTGGGGCCGATCTCTCCGATCCCGCACGCCTTGCCGCCATCCTTGCCGGCAATGTTGTCCCGCAGGGCGCAACGCCTCTCGCCATGGCCTATGCCGGTCATCAGTTCGGCTCCTTCGTGCCGCAGCTCGGCGATGGCCGCGCCATTCTGCTCGGCGAGGTGGTCGATCGAAGTGGCACGCGGCGCGACATCCAGTTGAAGGGCGCCGGCCCGACGCCGTTTTCCCGCCGGGGCGACGGCCGGGCGGCGCTGGGGCCGGTGCTGCGCGAATACATCCTCTCCGAAGCCATGCACGCGCTCGGGATCCGTGCGACCCGAGCGCTGGCAGCGGTCGCCACCGGTGAGCAGGTCTACCGGGAAACGCCGCAGCCGGGCGCCGTCTTCGTGCGGGTTGCCGCAAGCCATGTTCGCATCGGCACCTTCCAGTATTTCGCCGCGCGGCAGGATGTCGAAGGTTTGCGCATCCTTGCCGACTACGTGATCGACCGCCACTATCCGGAGCTGAAGGAAAGGGAGAGGCCTTACCTCGACCTGCTGCGCGCCGTGGCCTTTGCCCAGGCGGATCTTGTCGCCCGCTGGCTGGGTGTCGGCTTCATCCATGGCGTGATGAACACCGACAACATGACCCTCTCAGGCGAGACGATCGACTTTGGCCCCTGCGCATTCCTCGATGAATACGATCAGATGAAGGTCTTCTCCTCCATCGACCAGGGCGGCCGCTACGCCTATCGCAACCAACCGGGGATCGCGCAGTGGAATATCGCCCGGCTTGCCGAATGCCTGCTGCCGCTGATCGACGACGACCAGGACAAGGCGGTTCTATCGGCCAACCACGTGCTGAGCGAGTTCGGTGAGCGTTTCCAGACGCAGTGGCTCGCCGTCTTCCGCCGCAAGCTGGGCTTTTTGGAGGAAGAGGAGGGGGACGGCGATCTGGTTCAGGGCCTGTTGTCAGCCATGCAGGAGGGCGAGGCAGACTTCACGCGGACGTTCCGGCAACTATGCCATGTGGCGGGTGGCGAAAGCGACGAGCTCTTCCTCTCGTTGTTCAAGGACCCTTCGGGCGCGTCGGGATGGCTGTCGCGCTGGCGCACGCGGCTGGAGCAGGAAAAAGCGCTCCCACAGGAGCGGGCGTCCGCCATGCGTGCCGTCAACCCCGCGATCATTCCGCGCAACCACAAGGTGGAGGAAGCTCTCGCTGCCGCCAACTACGGTGACCTGAGCTTCTTCGAACGCCTGCTGCAGGCGCTGGAAAAGCCGTATGAAGATCACGTCGAGTTTGCCGATTATGCCGTTCCGCCAAAACCGGAGGAGCGCGTGCTGCAGACATTCTGCGGCACGTGATCCCTTTGCGAGTGCCGGCAGGGGCTCGATCGCTGCCGGTGGCTAGGGCCCCGCTGTCGCAGCGCTTGCCGGATCGGGCGCGGTGTGTGCAGCGGGAGCGCTGAACCCGCCTTCGATCGGGCGCCCGACGGCGAGCGTCTTGATCAGCGAGGGCGAAAGCCGCTCCCGGTATGCGCTGTCGGGTTCTGCACCCAGGGCATCCAGCGTCTTGCTGAAAAAGCACCGAACAGCGGCGGCGGCCGTGATGTCGAAGATTTCCGCGTCCGAAAATCCATGCGACTTCAGGCGCGAAACATCCTCGTTGCTGATGGATGAGGCGTCGCGCACCACTTTGGCCGCAAATCGCATCATTTCCCGCTCGGCCTCATCGAGCGGTGCATGAGGGCCGCCGGTCACGGTTTCTGCAAGCTGCGTGTCGCTGAAGCCTTCTCGCAGCAGAACCGTGCCATGGGCCAGCACGCAATAGGAAGACTTCAGTTCCTTTGCCGCCGCAAGCGTCACCAGTTCGTAACGGCGAAGGCTCATATGTCCGCGGATGCTGGCCAGAAGCGCTCCCCATTTCTCCATCACTTCGGGCCGATGCCCGAAGATCTTGTACATGTTGGGTAGGTACCCGTAGCTCTCCTCGGCAGCCGTATACATGGCGGCGGCGGAGATGCTGGCTTCCGGTGTGGGTGTCGAGATGAAGGGCATGGCTGATCCTCCTTTGACAAAGGCAGAATAGCCCAATTCACCCGTCAGACAAATGTCAGCGCTGCGCCGCCGCAGCGGCCTTCACAACCTCGGTGAAGCGATCAGGGTGCCTTCAAGCGACAGAGGCAACCGATCCTTCGATCGCCTTGCGGTAGAAATGGTCGAACGCCTCAAGCTCCAGCGGCCGGGCGAAGAGATAGCCCTGGCCTTCGTCGCAGCCCATCACGCGCAGGAGTTCTGCAGCCTCCGGCACCTCGATGCCTTCGGCCACCACACGGTAGCCCATCTCGTGGGAGAGCTTGATCATCGAATGCACGAGCTTCTGCTCGCGCGAGCCGTCGCCGAGCGCGCGGATGAAGGACTGGTCGATCTTCACGACGCTCACGGGAAGGCGTTGCAGATAGGAAAGGCTGCTGTATCCGGTGCCGAAGTCGTCGATCGCCAAACCGATGCCGCACTCCACGAGCCGGTCAAGCTTGGCCAGCACCTGCGCGCTGTTTTGCATGAGCGACCCTTCGGTCAATTCGATCTCGAGCAGGCTGCAAGGAACGTCGTGCTGTGCGAGGACGCTTAGGATTTCCTCCACCACGTCTTCCTTCAGATTGCTCGCGGCGAAGTTCACCGAGAGCTTCATGGCGAAGCCTTGTGCGCGCCAGGCGCTGAGCTGCCGTACCGCCTTGTCGAGCACCCAGCGGGTCATGGGCCAGGCAAGCCCACTGTTTTCCAGGATGGGCACGAATTCCGTGGGGGAAATGGGGCCGAGCCGCGGGTGCTGCCAGCGGAGCAATGCTTCTGCGGAACGGATCTCGCCCGAGGAAAGGTCCACGCGCGGTTGGAGCACGATGCGCAGTTGTTCGGGATCGAGGAGAGCAGCCGGGAAATCGTTCAGCAGGCGGAAGGTCCGCCGGTATTTCAGATCATGGCTGTCGCTGAAGGCGCCGATGTTTTGCTCGCGTGCGCGGGTCTCCTGCACGGCGCTAGAGAGGGACCTGAGGCAGTCCGCCGGCGAAGAGAGACCGGGCTCGAACCCTGTCATCGCACAGACCGGCGTCACCGAATACTTGATTTGCGACTCCACCAATTCGATTTCCAGCAACCTGACGAGCTCCGATCTGTAGCTGCCGGCATCGACGCCGCGCGGCGCTAGATAGACAAATTGTGCGGGCGAGACATGGTAGACCTTGTGGGCCGGCCCGAGGAATGTCTTGAGCGCGCGTGCGGCCTCTTGATGACCTGATCGCACACCGTTGGACCCATGACGGCCGAAAGGCGCTCCATCTCATGGGACTGGGCCAGGTCGAGCGCAACCGCGAGCCTCTCCGTCTCGGGCGCGTCGCGCGCCAGATCGGCAAGGTCGTCGCTAAACTGGAGCCGGTTCGGCAGCCCGCTAATCTGATCAATCCGTCCAAAGGCGTGCTGTAGTTCGATCTGCGCCATGACCATGGACGCCAGATCTTGTAGGGCCGCGGATTCGGCGTCCGTGATCCGGCGCGGTTCCGTGCCGAGCACGCAAAGCGCGCCCAGACTGTAGCCCTCGCGGGTGGTGAGCGGCGCACCGGCGTAGAAACGGACGCCATTCATGCGCAGCAGGCTGTCGCAGTAATAGGCGTCCTTGTCGAAGTCCTCGATCACGAGGAGCTTTGCTGTATCCGCGACCTCGCCGCAAGGCGCCTTTTCGCGGGGAATGGTGTTATGGTCGATGCCGATCTTTGACTTGAACCACTGCCGGTCACTGTCTGTCAGGGAAACGGCGGCGACCGGAAGCTGGAAGATCTGGCTGGCCAATCGCGTGATGCGATCGAAACTTTCGCTTGCCGGCGTGTCGAGGAGATTGAGGCTTGTCAGCGCATGGAGGCGCTTTTCTTCGTGTGTCGCGGGCATGCTGGGCTTCCGGTTGATGGATAATGCCTAACAAAGCCTTCTTTCATTCCGTTTAAACGAGTTGGTTAACGGAAAAGGCCGCACGCCGCTCCACATCACCGAGTCTGGCTCTTCCGCGGTGATAGCATTGGACACCGGCGCCTCCATCTGCCAAGAGCAACCGGGGGCGCGACTGCCGTTATCTTTAGAACGGGGTCGGGCGACCGATTGACGTCACGTTGCTGCCGCGAGATCACGCTGGCCGTCCCTGCAACAACAGACCACCCAACTTGGATTGTGCCGCTTCGTCGTTCCCGCTCCTCAGATGCGCATGGTCGCACCAGCGGCACGGCCATCGCCGAACGGACACGTGACCGGCTCCCGCACCGACGTCTCGTTTCCCTCGGAGCGGAAGGCGGCGGAGCGTTCGTAGGAGAGCTTCCTCAGCCGCATGATCGAACCAAGCGGCCGATGTGCCGCTAGTCCGTTCCACGGGCTAAAATGCATGCCGTCGTCCACTTGCCGCGACAGCTCTTCGCTCCACGCCTCCTGCGGACCGGCGGTGATGGTGGCCACCGTGATGAACGGGCTCTTCGCTTCATCCCAGGCATCGACGCCTTCCACCGGCATCGTCTCCAGATCGGTGCAGAGCTGGACCTGCAGGTGCCAGACGGCGGTTTCGTTGTCGAAGAAAGTTTCGGTTTCGTGGCGCAGGATTTCGGCATCCTTGGAGGTGTCGACCGTGGTGCCCGTCAGCGCCTTCAGGTTGGCGGAGGCGGGGACGACGCCGATCTTGGCGATATAATCGCCGAAGCGCAGCGGCAGCTGGGCAAAGAAGCTTTCACCAAGAATATGGGTTTCAGGATTGCCGCCCAGCGCCTTCAGCGCCGCACTTTCCTTGCCCACACTTTCCAGCGCGCTTTCAACACCCTTGAACACCTTGGAGATGACCTCCTTGGCACCGTCCATCCGGTCGGTAGTGGCTGCGAGCAGGCGGGCGTTCTGCAGGAAAGCCTTGCCGGACGGGGAGTTGAACTCCTTGCCATTGACCATCACGAAGTCCTAGCTGGTGGACTGTGCCGAACCCGGCAGCCGCGGACCTTCCACGTTCAGCACCTTCAGCGCCATGCCCCGCGGCGTCGAGACGCTGTCATGCAAGAGGTCGCCGGGGGTGGTGGAAAGGCGAACCACCGCCTCAGAACGGCCGGGCTTGGCAAACAGCCCCTGCGCCAGTTCCGGTGGCAGGTCCTCCAGCACCTCGAAGCTGGCGGCCAGCAGGCCGTGGCTCTTGGCATGCACGGCGCGGATCGCGTGACCGGAATTTTCATAGGTTGTTTCGCAGATCGAGATCATCGTTTCGGCGATCTTGCGGCTGGTTTCCGCTTCGTCGGGTTCGAGTTTCTCGACATCCGCCGTGTAGCGGACGGGGGTGACGGACAGACGGCTGATCATTGCCCAGGAAGTCCTTCCATGATCTTGTCGATGGTGATCGGGAAATGACGGTGGCGGGTGCCGGTGGCGTGGAAGATCGCGTTGGCAACGGCGGCGCCGACGCCGACGATACCGATCTCGCCCAGTCCCTTGACCCCGATGGGGCTTGCCTTGTCATCCTCTTCCTCGACGAAGATGACGTCGATGTCATGGATGTCGGCATGGGCCGGCACGTGATATTCGGCGAGGTTGTGGTTCATGATCCGCCCGGTGCGGTGGTCGATCATGCCTTCCTCGTGCAGCGCCATGCCAAGCCCCATGACGACGCCGCCCAGAATCTGGCTGCGGGCCGTCTTCGGGTTGATGATCTTGCCGGCGGCAATCGCACTCACCACCCGCGTCACCCGCGGCACGCCAAGCTCGGCATCAATCCTGACTTCCACGAAGACGGCGGAATGGGTGTAGCTGATATATTTCTTCGCCTGTTCCTGGTCCGGCTCCACCTTGCCGTGCCCTTCCACTGACGACATCTCGTTGCTGCCGAGAATGTCGGCGATTGCAAGCCCGAGCTGGTCATTGCGGTCGAGCACGAGGCGGTTGTCGCGAATGGCGAGATCCTCGACGGCAGCACCCTTGAGCGGCGAGTTGTCCATTTTCTGCGCAAGCGACAGAAGCGTTTTCTTGATCTCCAGGCAGCCGGCCTGAACGGCCGAGCCGGACGAGGCGGCCGTCCAGGATCCACCTTCGACGGCCGTCTTCGGCAGGCTGGAATCGCCGATCAGGACGCTGACGCGGTCGATCGTTTGGCCGAGATTCTGCGCGGCAATCTGCGCGAGGATCGTGTAGGTGCCGGTGCCGATGTCCGACGCTGCCGCCGAAACGGTGATCTTGCCGTCCGGAAAGAGCCGTACCTTGGCTTCGGCAGGCGAAAGGGTCGCCTCCCAAACGCCGGTTGCCACGCCCCAACCGACAAGATCCTGGCCGTCGCGCATGGAGCCGGGCTCATGGCTGCGCTTGTCCCAGCCAAAGCGCTCCGCCCCCTCGCGATAGCAAAGGTCGAGCGCCTTGGAGGTCAGTTGCAGATCGTCGTTCTGATCGTAGGTGACGAAGTTTTTCCCCCTAAGTTCCAGGGGGTCCATGCCGACCTCGTAGGCGAGTTCGTCGATGGCCGATTCCAGCGCCAGAAAGCCGGTGGCAGCACCCGGAGCGCGCATGTCGCCCGGTGTCGACATGGTCGTCTTGGCAAGTTCGTAGGACAGCCTGACGTTGTCGCACTTGTAGGTGAGGCCGGACCAGTTGACGACGTTTTCCTGGTAGTCCTCGTAAAGCGACGTGGCTTGCACCGCATGGTGGCGGACCGACATCAGCCGGCCGTCGGCATCGGCGGCCACCTGCATGCGCTGGACGGTTGCCGGGCGCCAGGTGAGATAGAACATTTCGCGCCGGCTCATCTCCACCCTGACGGAACGCTTCAGGTCGAGGCTTGCCATGACCGCGAAGATCAGTTGGTGCTTGGGGCGAAGGCCGGAGCCGAAGGCGCCGCCGACATAGGCGTTCACCACCCGCACCTGTTCCGGCTTCAGCCCGAAGACGCCGCAGACGAGGTCGTGGCTGTTTTGCGAGCCTTGCGTCTTGTCGTAGACGGTGAGCGTCCCGTCTTCGCTCCGGATGACGGAGGTACCGAAGAGCTCCATCGGATTGTGGTGCTCGCCTTCCTGCACATATTCCGCATCGATCTTGAAGGGCGCTGCGTCATAGGCGGCTTCGGCGTCGCCACGCGGGTCCGTCGGAAGGAAGTCCTCCTTGCGCGGCTCCGGCGGTACGTAGCTTTTCGCCTGCTCCACCTCGATATCGGTATGCGGCGCGTCGGCAGCATAATCGACGCGGATCAGATCGGCAGCGTCGCGGGCGGCCTCGAAGGTTTCGGCAATCACCAGTGCGATCGGCTGGCCATCGTAGAGGATGCGGTCGTTCTCCAGCGGCCGGAACGGGTGGCCGGGAAGCGCGACCTCGTCCTTCCAGGCATCATCCGACGAGGCCAGAGCGGGGCGGTTCTTGTGGGTATACACCTTCACCACACCCGGATAGGCTTCCGCCTTGGATGTGTCGATGGAGGCGATCCGGCCGCTCGCGACCGTCGCGTAAAAGGCATGACCGAAGAGCATGCCGGGATCGTGGTACTCGGCGGCATAAGGGGCGGTGCCGGTGACCTTGAGCGGGCCGTCGATGCGCGGCAGCGGAGACCCGAAGACGTTTTTCTCGTTCAGCATGAGGGGATCTCCTTCAGCGGATCTGCTTGTCGGACTGGACCTGGGGCGTGCCGGCGGCGGCCTGCTTCAGCGCCCGGACGATCGCTTTGCGAGCCATCGGGATCTTGAAGTCGTTGTCGCCCTGGCCTTCAGCGCCAGCGAGCAACCGGTCAGCGAGCGCCGCGAAGGTCTCTTCCGTTGCCGGCTGGCCAGCGAATTCGGCTTCTGCCAGGCTGTCCCGCCAGGGCTTGTGCGCAACACCGCCGAGCGCGATGCGCATGTCAACGATCATGCCGTTCTTCACGTCTAGCGCGGCGGCGACCGAGACGAGCGCGAAGGCGTAGGAGAGCCGGTCACGCAGCTTCAGGTAGCTGTGATGGCCGGCGAAGTGATTGCCCTCCAGCCGCACCGCCGTGATGATCTCGCCGTGGCGCATGGTGTTATCGCGCTCGGGATGATCGTCGGGGAGGCGGTGGAAGTCGGAGAACGGAATGTCGCGGCGGCCGTCCGGTCCCTCGACCTCGACGATCGCGGCAAGGGCGGCAAGGGCCACGCACATGTCCGACGGGTGCGTGGCGATGCAGTGCTCGCTGGCCCCGAGGATCGCATGAATACGGTTGACGCCGCCGATGGCGCCGCAGCCGGAGCCGGGCTCGCGCTTGTTGCAGGGCGTCGACGGGTCGTAGAAGTAATAGCAGCGGGTTCGCTGCAGGAGGTTTCCGCCGGTGGTGGCGGCGTTGCGAAGCTGCGGCGAGGCGCCGGCGAGGATCGCGCTGCAAAGCAGCGGGTAGCGCTCGGTGACGGCCGGGTGATGGGCAACTGTGGCGTTGGAGACGAGCGCCCCGATGCGGATCGAGCCGTCGGGCAGTTCCTCGATCTCCTTCAGCGGCAAGCGGTTGATGTCGACGATCGCCGCGGGGCGCTCGACATCATATTTCATCAGGTCGATCAGGTTGGTGCCGCCCGCGAGCAGCCGGGCCGTCGGGTTGGCGGCAAGGGCGGCCATGGCATCGCCGAGCGTTTCGGCGCGGGTATAGGAAAAGGGCCTCATTCCGCAGCCTCCCGCATGCCGACCTTCACTTCCTGGTCCATGACGTCCTGGATCGCATCGGCGATGTTGGTATAGGCGCCGCAGCGACAGAGATTGCCGCTCATCATCTCGCGGATTTCCTCGCGGCTTCTGCCGTGACCCTCCCTGAGAAGGGCCACGGCGGAACAGACCTGCCCGGGTGTGCAATAGCCGCACTGGTAGGCGTCGTGCTCCACGAAGGCCTTCTGCACCGGGTGCATGTCGTCCGGCGTGCCGAGGCCTTCGATGGTGGTGACGTTTGTGCCGTCGAGGGTGACGGCGAGCTTGAGGCAGGAGTTGATCCGCTCGCCATCGATCAGCACCGTGCAGGCGCCGCACTGGCCGTGGTCGCAGCCCTTCTTGGTGCCGCTGAGCTGCAGGGAGGGGCCGCGAAGCAGGTCGAGCAGCGTGACCCACGGGTGGATTTCGAGGTCGTGGCGGTGGCCGTTGATGGTCAGTGCAACCCGCGTCTTCGGCTGCGCATGTGCCGTGGCGATGTCCATGAAGAGCCCTTTCCGGAAAGTGGTGCCGTGGTAACGGAAGGGCTTTGCGATTGTTCCGGCACGGTCTGACTGATGCGGAGGGCGGCAGTTCACGGCATTGCGGAGGACGAGCGGAAGCCCAGCGTACCAAGCAGAGCTGTCGCCGGAGGGCGTGTATCCTGGCGCCGATCTCTTTTGCCGAACTTTCTGGGGAACATAGACTTTAGTATACTGTTAATCGAGGCATCACCCACTGCGACAAGGTGACCGATCATGCTTCGATTAAGCCAACTCGGATTTTGTGCGCTGGCCTTCATCGCGCTTCAGCTTGCCATCGGCACCGGACTTCGCGTCGGTGGCTGGACGGGGTTCTGGATGGCGGCGGTATCCATATTCCTGCTGGTCCTGCTGGTCATCGAGGAGATGGCCGGGGTAGACCTCAAGAAATCGATGATATCGCAGCCGCAGGAAGAGCGGCGAAGGCGGGAACGCAACCGCGACCGCTGGTGAGGCCGAACCAGTTTCTTGTTTCCCTTCAATGCCTTGCGCGACCGAAGACGGACCAGTCGGTCTTCTCGGACTAAGCCAGCGCTCTTCGATCGTTGCAGAGGTGGTGGTTTATTCGCTACATAAAATCACCGTGATAGGAATTTAATCCTTGACGGCGTTACGGTCGTCTGGTAGGGTTCAGGCATAGTCGAAGATCTGTAGCCGGCCGGCAGCCGGTTGCAGAGCTTCCAGTCAAAGCTGGCCCGGCCCCCTGCGCCGGGCCTTTTTTCGTTCTGACGCCGGATGCCCCTGTCGCCGGAGCCCCTTGCCGGGCTCGCCGGGCGACGGCGCGTGGCTGGAGATTTGCCGTGGATCATGCCGATCAACCCGAAGCCGTCGATCCGCTGGCGGTGGACCTTGCGCTGTTCGGCTGCTGGGAGGCCGCACCCGCCTATCGCGACGCGCTGCCGGAAGGCGATGTGCTGGCCGAGGATGTGCGGGCGGTGGTGCTTGAGACGAAGTCCGCGGAAGGGGCGCAGGTTTCCGCGGCGGACGGGCTGCGGCGGCTCCTGAACGAGATGACGGTGGAGATGCGCGGTCAGTTCGACGCCTTTCGCAAGATGCGGATTGCGGCCGAGGGCCTACTTGCCGGTGGCGACGAGACGGCGGGAAAGCTTGCCCGCGCCGACATCAAGGCAGCGACCGACGCCATGTCGCTGATCGTCCGCACGCTGGAAAAGGTCGACAGCCTGCAGCGCCAGCTTGCCCGTGACCGCGAGGACGAGGCGGAGCGCGCGGCAGAGGCAAGCGGCTATGGGGAGGCGAAGGAACGCTTCATCCAGATGATCAAGGACCGTGCCGATGAAGATGCCTTCCGTCTTTACGAGGCCTGGAAGCGGGATGGTCCGCCAACCTGGGTATCGGAGCGTCTCGGCGACCAAGCCAGACAGCCAGCGGACGATCAGGCTGCGAAACGAGAAGCTTCTGGGCAAAACGGTGAAGGTGTCGTCGGACATGGGCCGAGGCTTCGAGAGGATTATCGTGGCCCGGGAAAGGGCGAAGCGCACGGCTGACCTGGGTGCGGCGCTCGTCGGATCGATGCACGACGATGCGAAGTCAGTGTCGCCTGAGACCTCTACTCTCGAAGGTGAGATGTCGCGGGAGACAAGAGAGCAGGCTCTCTGCCCTAGCGGCTTGCAGGAGTTTAGCTCCGGCGACGCAGGGGTACCCCCCTCTGCCCTGTCGGGCATCTCCCCCTCAAGGGGGGAGATCGAAGGACCGGGTGCGCCACCTTTTCTCACCACGGGAAGAGAAGATCCGTACGAAGATTTCCACATCGGGTTCGAACGCGAGTGGCGCTTTGCCGGCCGGCGCGAGCAAAGGCCGCCGCCGGGGGACTGGCGGACGTGGCTGGTCATGGGCGGGCGCGGTTCGGGCAAGACGAGGGCTGGGGCGGAATGGGTGCAGGCGCTGGTCTGTGCCGATGGGAACCGCTCGGAGCTTCGGATCGCGCTGGTGGCGGAGACGCTGGGCGAGGCGCGCGAGGTGATGGTGGACGGGGTTTCCGGCATCTGCCGGATCGCTCGCGGGCGCCAGAGGCCCGAGTTCGAGATCTCGCGCCGGCGGATCATCTGGCCGAACGGGGCGGTGGCGCAGGTCTTCTCCTCGGAAGATCCGGAAAGCCTGCGCGGGCCGCAGTTCCATTACGCCTGGTGCGACGAGTTGGCGAAGTGGAAGCATGCGGAGGAGACCTTCGACATGCTGCAATTCGGCTTAAGACTCGGCCGTGAACCGCGGCAGCTGGTGACGACGACGCCGCGGCCGGCGCCGCTCCTGAAACGGCTGATGGCCGACGCCGGCACGCGGCTGGTGCGGATCGCCACCAGGGACAATGCCGGGAATCTGGCGCCCGGCTTCCTCGTCGAGCTGCAGAAGCGCTATGGCGGCACGAGGCTTGGGCGGCAGGAAATCGACGGCGAACTGATCGAGGACCGCGAGGACGCGCTGTGGAAGCGCGCCGAGATCGAGGCCTGCACCATCCGGGTGACGGAGGCGCTGCGGCGCATCGTCGTGGCGGTCGATCCGCCGTCGGGCTCCGGCGAGCATTCCTGCTGCGGCATTGTCGTGGCGGGGCTGGATGCCGGCGGACGGGCGGTGGTGCTGGCGGATTGTTCCGTTGAGGGCATGACGCCGGCCGGCTGGGCGAAGGCGGTGGCGAACACCTACCGACGCTTTGCTGCCGACCGGATCGTCGCCGAGGTAAACCAGGGTGGCGAGATGGTGGCGGCGATGCTGAGAAGCGTCGACGTGTCCCTGCCGCTGACGCAGGTCAGGGCAACGCGCGGCAAATACCTGCGGGCCGAGCCGGTAGCCGCCCTCTACGAGCAGCGGCGGGTGGTGCATGCGGGGCGGTTCGTGGAACTGGAAGATCAGATGTGTGATTTCGGGCCGGAGGGCTTGTCCTCGGGCCGCTCGCCCGACCGGCTGGACGCGCTGGTCTGGGCGCTCACGGCTCTCCTGATCGAGGGGCATGGAGAGCCGCGGGTGCGGGGGATCTAGGTTATTCGGCTGCCTGAAGACGCGGCTGGGGTGCCGCGTTTTCCCGCATCTGGCGCCATTCGGATTCAAGACGATCGAGAACGTGCTGCGGTATCGGCTGCTGCTTGGGCTGCGGGGCCGGGGCTTGCGGGTTCATCATCATGATCTCTCCATCTCAAAGGCCGACCAAAACGTCCTGTGGCACCGTTGGTTCCACAAGATGAAGGAATTGTAAATCGAGCCCTAACCACTTCAAACGATTTAGTTTTTCTAAACCGATTGAAAGAGGGCGAATTCTTCCCGATGGAGTTAACAGGCATGGTTTCCACGGCGATCGACCGACCCTTCTTCTTTGCGCGGGTAAGGCAGAAGCCGTTCCAAGGGCGGCTGACGCAGCGGCAGGTAGATGGGCTCTCGGCCATTCTCGATGGCTGGTGCGCACGCACCGGGGACGACGGCGCGGCGACGGGCAGGCGCGAGCTCGCTTACGTGCTGGCGACGGCCTTCCACGAGACCGCAGCGAGCATGCAGCCGGTGCGCGAAACGCTGGCGCGGACAGATGCCGAGGCGATCCGCCGGCTGGACGCCGCCTTTGCGTCCGGGCGGCTTGGGACGGTGAAGGCACCCTACTGGCGGCGAGACGGGGACCACAAATCCTGGTTTGGTCGGGGGCTTGTGCAACTTACCCACCGGCGCAACTACGAGATTATGTCGGAAGTGACAGGGGTGGACCTCGTTTCGGACCCGTGCCAGGCGATGGAAATGGACGTGTCGGTGGCGATCCTGATCGAGGGCATGCGCCGCGGCAGCTTCACCGGCCACCGCCTGGAGGACTATTTCGGGTCGGGACGCGAGGACTGGGTGGGGGCGCGCAAGATCATCAATGGGCGGGACCGCGCGACCCTCGTGGCGGGGCATGCACGGAACTTCGCGCGGGCACTCAGTTGTTGATGTCCCCTCCAGCGGAACCTGATCTGCTGCCGCCCCGTTGCGTCCGCTCATGATGGTCAGGGATAAGCCGCATGTGGACTTGGCTCAGCGAGAATAACGGTGTCGTGTCGGCGGTTGCGAGCGTCGCAACGCTGTTTGTATGGGTGCTTTATCTGCAGCTGTTCTACAGGAGCTACCGGCACCAGTTGCGGCCGAAGATCATGATCACGCGCGGGGGCGGACATTCGCTTACAGCCCGTTGCATGGTCACGAATATGAGCCCAGAGATCGTCTTCCTTCAGGCGATCATCGTCAGGCTGAACTTCGGAGGCGGTGACCTGCTTTGTTCGCTAAGCGATGTGGAGCGAGTGGCGGCTCAAGGGCGTGACCAGCGAAGCGAGCTCTTCCAGGGGCCGCTGTCAAGTGGCGACTATCTTGATCTCGGCTCGTTTGAGGATCTGGTAAAGGCGGCCATGGCAAGCTGTGCACCGGACGGTGTGATCGATGAGCTACAGGAGCTCGGCATTACCGCCATTGGCACCTATACCTGGCATGATCAGCTGGTTGCCGCGGAGCGGGTTTTCGTTGTGCGTGATCACAGCGGAAAGAGGCTGCTAAAGTCGGAGCAGCCGATGGCCCGGCAGATCCGCTCGCGGCGCGAAAAACGCCGACTTCTGAATGTGCTACGGGACCAGGCGAGCGACGTGTCCGTGGGCGTGGCATCGGCGGATTAACGCGCGGCGTTCCTTTAAACAACAGGGTGGAAAAAGATGAGATTTCCAGTGAAGCTGCCGTGGGTGACCGCGGACGGGCGCGAACGCGTGGGCGGCGCACCGGATGTCGAGGCCAAGGCTGCGGGCGGCTTCGCGATCCTGGCGGGCGAGGGGACGGCTCACTGGTCCGGCCGCTCCTATGGCGGGCTGGGGCGGGCTTCATGAAGAACCCGGTGGCGCACCGGGCCGTGCGGCTGGTGGCCGAGGCGGCCTCGGTCCCATGGCTTGCCTACGAGGGCGAGGGGGAGGTGAGCGCGCATCCGGCGCTGGCGCTGCTTTCGCAGCCGAACGGGCGCCAGGCGGGGCCGGATTTCTTCCAGGCGCTCTACGGCCACCTGATGCTTTCCGGCAATGCCTATGTCGAGCCGCTGGTGCTGGGCGACGCTCTGCGGGAACTGCATCTGTTGCGGCCGGACCGGGTGAGCGTGGTGGAGGGCCGCGACGGCTGGATCACCGCCTATGACTACCGGGCGGGCAATGTGACGCGGCGGCTGCCGGCGGAGGGCGGCAACGGGATTTCGCTCCTGCACCTGAAACTCTTCCATCCGCTCGACGACCATCTGGGCTTTCCGCCACTCGCGTCGGCGGGTGCTGCGCTCGACCTGCACAATGCGGCGGGCGAATGGAACAAGGCGCTGCTCGACAATTCCGCCCGACCCTCCGGGGCGCTGGTATACCAGCCGAAGGAGGGTGGCAATCTGTCCGCTGACCAGTACGAGCGGCTGAAGGCCGAGCTGGAAAGCGGCTATGCCGGCGCGGTGAATGCCGGGCGGCCGCTGCTGCTCGAAGGCGGGCTCGACTGGAAGTCGATGGGGCTTTCGCCAAAGGACATGGATTTCATCGAGGCGAAGAACGCCGCTGCCCGCGACATCGCGCTGTCGCTCGGCGTGCCGCCGATGCTGATCGGCATCCCGGGCGACAATACCTATGCCAACTACCAGGAAGCGAACCGCGCCTTCTACCGGCTGACGGTGGTGCCGCTGCTGGCGCGGACTGCCGCAAGCTTCTCCGCCTGGCTGTCGGAGGCCTATGGCGAGGCGCTGCGGCTGGAGCCGGACCTGGATCGGATCGCGGGCTTGTCCGCAGAGCGGGATGCGCTCTGGGCAAGGGTGGGGGCGGCGGAGTTTTTGACCGAGAAGGAGAAGCGGCAGGCGGTGGGGTATTGAGGGCGATTGCGGGAACCGGGGAAGGGGCGTAAGGTTTGTAATACGTCGTATTACAAACAGGAGCAGACCATGGCTGATAAACCCGCTCTGTCCGATCCGATCACCCTGCGGCTGCCGTTGGATATTCTCCAGGATATCGAAAAGATTGCCGAGACTGCGGATCGTAGCCGGTCCTGGGTGATCGTGCGGGCGCTGAAATATTATCTTATGGCGGAGGGGGCGGAGATGCTCAGTATCCGCCGGGGCCTGGAAGACGTCGAGGCAGGACGCACCGTGGACGCCGAAGAGCTTTTCGCGGAGCTGGATCGTCTCAATCGTGAGGCTGCCGCCTGATGAAGGTGCGCTTCTCGGAGGAAGCGACGCGGTACGTCGAACGAGAGCGGGCTTATCTCGCTCAGTTCGGACGCAGGACCGCCGTTGCCTTCTCTGAGCAGATCAAGAAGGCGGCGCGACTCCTCAGCGAACATCCTCGCGTTGGTGTCGTTGTGGCACCAGCCGACGGCGTGCGACGCTTCGTTACGGCTCCTTACCATTTGGATTATATTCTGCGGGAAGACCACATCGTGATCGTGTCTATCATGCATGCGAGACAGGGACCCGCCGATCTCGAGAAAGATGCCGATCTGGAGGAAGGCGCTTGAGGGGTATTCCCGAGCGCCGCAACCTCAACCAGCGTGTAAAGCTTCTCACCCAGATTCTGAACAACCAGAATCGCTGCACGAACATCCCGCGCCAACCGATTCAAATGAATCGGCAATCGGATGCCGGGGCGGCGGGCCGGTGATCGTCGGACGCTGGTCTATGCATTCAACCTAATCAAGGAAGGTTAACAATGGCTGACCTTGGCAACGAGGCTGGCGTCCTGGCGGCGAAGGCGGCCGGGGCGGCGGCGGGCGCGGGGGTGTCGCTCATCTACCTGTTGCCGAAGAGCCGGCGCGAGGCGGCGAGCCGCTTCTTCACCGGGCTCTGCTGCGGGCTGATCTTCGGCAAGCCGACCGGCCTGTGGCTCTCCGACAGGATGGGGATCGCGGACGAGCTGACCGGGCTGGAAATTTCACTTACCGGCTCGGCGGCAGCAAGCCTTCTCGCTTGGTGGGTGCTCGGCGCGCTCGTGCGCGTGGCGGAGCGATGGGGCAAGCGGGCGGGCTGATCCTCCGCCGGTTCTCGAACAGACAATCAAGATTGCAGGAGACTTTCATGCACGCTGACCGCGGGCCCCGCACTCCTATGGGCAAGCCCATGCGCCCGATACTGCGCCCGAGCGCGCGGAAGTTCGCCAATCTGGAACTGGCGGGTGTTTCCGGCGACGGGACGTTCTCGGGCTATGCCTCGGTGTTCGGCGAGGTCGATCTCGGCAAGGACAGGATCGAGCGCGGGGCCTTTGCCAATTCTCTCGTCGAGCGGGGCGCGCGCGGCGTGCGCATGCTCTACCAGCATGATCCGGCAGAACCGATCGGCGCCTGGACGGTGATCCGCGAGGATGCCCGCGGCCTGTATGTCGAGGGACGGCTGGCGCCGGGCGTGGGACGCGCGGCAGAGGTCTTTTCGCTGATGAAATCCGGGGCGCTGGACGGCTTGTCGATCGGCTTCCGGACGGTGAAGGCGCGTTCCGACCCGAAGAGCGGGGTGCGGCGCATCCTGGAGGCGGACCTCTGGGAGATCTCGGTGGTGACGTTCCCGATGCTGCCCTCGGCGCGCGTCTCCGACGTCAAGCATGCGCGGTTCTTCCGCGACCGGGAAACCGAGCTCGTCCGCCAGATGCGGCGGGCGGCGAAGATGATGTTGAAACCCAGCTTCAAAGGAAAAGCGACATGACGGACATGGGAAAGACGGCGCCCGAGGTGAAGGCCCCGGAAGTCAAAGGAGTGCCGGAGACGGTGACGGCGGCCTTCGACGAGTTCATGGAGGCCTTCGAAGCCTTCAAGGACGTCAACGACCGGCGGCTGGGGGAGATCGAGCAGAAGCTGACGGCCGACGTCGTGACGCGCGACAAGATGGACCGCATCAACCGGGCGATGGACGAGCAGAAGAAGGTGCTCGACCAGATGCTGCTGAAGAAGGCGCGCCCGGCGCTCGGTTCCTCCCAGGGCCGTGAGCTTTCGCCGGAGGCCGAGGAGCACAAGGCCGCCTTCGACGCCTATGTTCGCCGCGGCGACGAGGCCGGGCTGCGCGAGCTGGAGGCAAAGGCATTTTCCGCGACCGCCGGAGCTGATGGCGGCTATCTGGTGCCGCCGGAAACCGATACCGGGATCGGGCGGCGGGTTTCGGTCGTGTCGCCCATGCGGGCGCTTTCCACCGTGCGGACCGTATCAACGGCCGTGCTGAAGAAGCCGTTCGCCACCGCCGGACTTTCGACCGGCTGGGTGGCGGAAACGGCAGCGCGGCCGCAGACGGCGACGCCGCAGCTTGCTGAACTCTCCTTCCCGACCATGGAACTCTATGCCATGCCGGCGGCGACGCAGGCGCTGCTGGACGATGCGGCCGTCGACATCGAGGCCTGGATCGCCGGCGAGATCGACATCGTCTTCGCCGAGCAGGAAGGCGACGCCTTCATCCGCGGCGACGGGGTGAACAAGCCGAAGGGTTTTCTGTCCTATACGGCGGTGGCCGACAGCACCTGGACGTGGGGCAATCTCGGCTACATCGCCACGGGTGCGGCCGGCGCCTGGAAAACGACAGGGCCGTCGGACACACTGATTGACGTCATCTACGCGCTGAAGGCCGGCCACCGCCAGAACGGCACCTTCATGATGAACCGCAAGTCTCAAGGTGACGTGCGCAAGTTCAAGGATGCCGACGGCAATTACCTTTGGCGGCCGCCGGCAAGCGCCGGGCAGCCGGCCTCGCTGATGGGCTTCCCGATCGCCGAGGCCGAGGAAATGCCGGATGTCGGCGCCAATGCGCTCGCCGCGGCTTTTGGCGACTTCCGCTCCGGCTATCTCGTCATTGATCGCGCGGGCGTGCGCATCCTGCGCGACCCGTACTCGGCCAAGCCCTACGTGCTCTTCTACACGACCAAGCGCGTCGGCGGCGGAGTGCAGAATTTTGAAGCGATCAAGCTGGTGAAGTTTGCGGCGAGCTGATCGCCGATACCCCCTCACCAAGTTCGCCTCGCCAATCGGCTTTGCCTCTTGGGGCGAACTATCCTCTCCCACAAGGGGAGAGGATACAGTGCCGCGCCCTCGGCGCCCTCCCTCTCCCCTTGTGGGAGAGGTTACAAAATCGAAGGCTTAGCCGTAGGCTAAACGTCAGATTTTGCTGGTGAGGGGGCCATGGCGACGACCTTTCCCTAATCATTTTCGGACACCCCCATGACCTATGCCCAGACCACTCCGCCTTCCGCGGAGCCGCTGACGCTTGCCGAGGTGAGGGCGCATCTGCGTCTTGATGATGCGCAAGAGGATGCGCTGCTCTCCTCGCTCATCGCCACGGCGCGCGAGCACCTGGAGCGCGAGACCGGGCTCTGCCTGATGGCGCAGGCCTGGCGGCTCTATCTCGACGACTGGCCGGCGGACGGCATCGTCCGGATTGCGAAATCGCCGGTGCAAGCGATTCAGACTGTTACCATTTTCGATGCCGATGGCGCGCCGCTTCAAGTTCCACTTGAGGATCATTTTCTCGACGGGGCGGGGCGACCGGCAAGGCTCTGGCTGCGCAATCCGCCGGCGCCGGGCCAGCCGCTGAACGGTATCGAGATCGAGTTTTCAGCCGGCTTCGGCGAGGCGGGAACCGACGTGCCGGACACGCTGAAGCGGGCGATGCTGATCCATGTCGGCCACATGTTCGCCTTCCGCGGGGTGATCTCGCCCGACCAGCAGCCGGCCGGCATTCCCGATGGCTACGAGCGGTTGATCGCTCCGTTCCGGATGCGGAGGCTCTGATGGCCGACATCTTCGATCCGGGACAGATGACGGCGCGGCTGGTTCTCGAGGCGCCGGTGGAGATGCCGGACGGCCAGGGCGGCGTGACGGTGACCTGGGAAGAGGTGCGCTCGCTCTGGGCGCGGATGGAGCCCGTGCGGGTTTCGGAGCGGCAGGAGGCGGGGGCGGAAAGCGTCACCATCAGCCACCGGATCTGGATATGGTTTCGCGAGGATGTCGTGGCCGGACAGCGATTCCGGAAGGATGCGCGGCTGTTTGCGGTGACGCTGGTGCGCGATCCGGACGAGACGCGGCGGTTTCTCGTCTGTCATTGCGAGGAGGCGTCAGCATGAGCGCGGCAAATGCACTGCTGGCGGCGATCCATGCACGGCTTGCCGCCGATCCCCAGCTTATGTCGATGATCGCAACGGATGGCATCCGCGACCGGCTGCTGCCGCGCCCGGTGCTGCCTACGCTCGTCATCGGCGAGATTGAGACGCGCGACTATTCCACCGCCACCGAGGCGGGCGAGGAGCATCGGCTGGTGCTGGAGGTCTGGTCTGAGGCGGCCGGACGGCGAGAGGCCGAGGAGATTGCCGAACGGGTGCGGGTGCTGCTGCAGGATGCGGCGCTGACCTTGTCCGGCCACGTGCTGGTGAGCCTGGCGCATGAGCGGACACGGACGCGGCGGCAGGCAAAGACGGCCTGTTTTGCCTCTGAGCTGCGGTTCAGGGCGGTGACGGAGCCGCTGGAGCCTGTTTCTCCATAAGCATCGCGAACTTACTCACGCGAAAGGAAACCAAGATCATGGTGGCGCAGAAGGGCAAGGACCTGCTGCTGAAGATCAGCGATGGCGGCAGCTATGTGACTGTGGCAGGCTTGCGATCGCGGCGGCTGGCTTTCAATGCCGAGACGGTGGACGTGACGGACGCGGAAAGCGCCGGGCGCTGGCGCGAACTTCTGGGCGGTGCCGGCGTGCAGCGTGCCTCACTGACGGGGGCGGGCCTGTTCAAGGACCAGGCGAGCGATGGGCTGGTGCGTCAGGCCTTCTTTGCCGGCTCGATCCTCTCCTGGCAGGTGCTGATCCCGGATTTCGGCACGGTGACCGGGCCGTTCCAGATCACGGCTCTGGAATATTCCGGCGAGCACAATGGCGAGCTGCGGTTCGAGCTGGCGCTGGAATCTGCAGGCAACCTCGCTTTCGGAGCGCTCTGATGGGCGAGGGCGCTAGGGCGAACCGCAGGCGCGGCGAGGTGGAGGCGGTAATCGATGGTGAACGGCGGGTGCTCTGCCTGACGCTCGGCAGCCTGGCGGAACTGGAAACCGCCTTCGGTGCCGGCGACCTGCAGGGACTGGCGGAACGGTTTGCCGCCGGCCGCATCCGCTCCGCGGACATGGTCCGGATCCTGGGTGCTGGGCTTCGCGGGGCGGGCAATCTCTATTCCGACGAGGAGGTGGCGGCGATGAGTGTCGAGAACGGTATTGCCGGCTGTCGGCGAGTTGCTGGTAGCGACCTTCGGGCCATCGCAGGAGGCAGCTTCGCCGGACCCTTAAGAGCCGCAGCCGGCGGGCGGTATGCATCACCGTTTCCTTGGGAGACGGTGATGCATACCGGCCTCTGCCTGCTGCGGCTTTCCCCCGACGTGTTCTGGCGCCTGACGCCCGTGGAGTTTTCCGCGATGACCGGCGGACTGCGGCCGAGACCGCCGGAGATGGCGCGGGAGGGGCTGGAGGGATTGATGAGGCGGTTTCCGGATGGGAAGGCGTCTGCGTGAGGAGGGCGTGAGGACTTGGGGCTAAGGCTTAACTCTTCAACGGCACTACTTGCTGAGTTTGCCAAGGCCGAGAAGTGCACGACCAATATCGTTTGCTGCAGGCGCCGGTCCTGTCGAAATGCGCTGCAGATGGGTGCGGGCGGTGGTTGCCGAAACCGCAGGCAGATTGGCGGAAGCCGCAAGGTCGTGCCCGTCCATGATAAGCCGCGAAAGCCTTCGGCCTTTATGGGTCTATGACCCGGCCAAGCGCTTGGCCAATGGCGGCGGCGCAGCGGACCGGCTGTTCCCAGTGCGGGTAGTGACCGAGCCCGTCAAGTTCATGGATCTCGGCGTCCGGCATGCGCTTGCGGACCTCGGCCAGCATATGGGCACCCGACACGGGATCGGCGGGTCCCCATACAAACGCGCTTCGGTTGGCGGCTGCCTCCATCGCTGCCTCCCACGTCGAGCCGTGACGGCGACGGTCGCCGATGTAGTGGAGCAACTGAGGCAGGCGGGCGAGACCGTCGGCATGCGCTATCTCCCGCCAGTGCGCCTGGGCATCCGCCTCGCTCCAGGCGTCGCGCTCACCAGCCATTGCGTTCAGGGCGTTCCGGAGCGACGCAGACGTCATCCGGCGCGCGACGATAGGGCCAAGCATAGGCGTGCGCAGTATCCGCTGGATCAGCCGCTGCCGGTGTAGGCGGGCGTAGACGCCGCCGTTGACGTACACGACCCGATCGATGCGGAACGGGATCGCACCTTTCGCTTCTCGCGTCAGCAGCTCTTGGGCGAGCGTCACCGCATAGTCGTGCGCAACCACGCGCACACGATCGATCCCGAGCTGCTCAAGCAAGGCCTTGATCAGATCGGCCTGGAGCGCGTAGCTGTAGCGGATGCGGGGCTTGTCCGACCGGCCAAAGCCGAGAAGGTCGGGCGCTATCGCGCGATATTCGCCAAGGAGCGGCAGAATATGCGTCCAATCGAGCGAGCTGGTCGGGAAGCCGTGGAGGAACAGAATGGCTGGCGCGTCGGCGAGCCCTTGCTCCCTCACGAACAGGGAATGGCCTCCGCCCTTGGTCGCAAGCGCAAGCCGCCGTGTGGACCCGTTCTCGTCATCGCTCATCATGATGAAAGGTTAGCACCTATGACGGCTAGAACAAGCGGCAGGCGTTGCCGGGTCTCAGGCCATCTCGCTAAACGGGGCCGGCGATCTCTATTGCGACGACGAGGTGGCGGCGATGAGCGTTGAGGGTGCCGTGGCGGGCGGACTGCAGCCACGACCGCCGGAGAACAGCGAGGAGGGGTTGGAGGAGATGATGAAACGGGAGGCTGGCGCGCTAGAACGTCTTCCGGAAGCCGATCGCTATGCCCGCGGCGGAAGCATCTGGAACGTGGCCCGCATCGACGCGATACTGTAGGCCCAATCGCAGATGCCCCTCTCCAACGGGGACATTATAGTCAATACCGAAGTCTAGTTCGCGACCGGTCGGCTCCACGTCAGCCGCCATCTGGCGCTGCTGGATCTCTCCGTCAGCGTTACGGCCGGTCGGGATATTCAGCTTCATCGAGCCGCTTTCGATGCGCAAGGGTTGAGCAACGGAGAAAGAGAGTGAATCCTGCTCCTCCAGTAGGCTGCCTATGCGCACTCCGACCTGGAACGCGGAGAAACCGACGTCGCTGATCGATCCGATCAAGCCTGCGGTGCCGCCAGAAGCTCTCGCAGTCCCGTGTTCGAACCGGCCAAACAGCTCCAGGTCCGGCGCCAGTTGATGATCGAGACCGGCGTGGAACGTAGCAACCTTGCTTCCGGCACCCCAGGCGAAAGCCGCGCTCGGCTCCATCCCGAGAAGGCTTTCCTGGTCATCGAGATAGCTTGCCCCGAAACTGACACGGGTCGTTCCGCCGATCACGACGTTGATGCCGCCGCCCGCAACCGAACCCAACTCATCCTCATGCGTGCCTTGCCCTGCAAAACCAACCGCCGTGACTGCGAAAGGCCCCAGTTCGCGACTGGAAATGGCTGCAACATTCTCGCCCACAAGCGAGAGAACAGAACTTTGGCTATGCCACGCGGGTGCGGGACTGGCCTCGAAGATGCCGGTGGCATCGGCGGAAACCGAAAGGCCCGCTGTTGCGGCGTATACGTCGTCCGGCAGGAGCAGGCCCGGCTTGGGCAGGGCATGCGAAGGGGGAACGGCAACCCACTGCATCAGGTCGGGGAGCATAGAGGAGCTCGACGTTTCGACGAGCTGCGACCCTTCGACGTTGTAGCTGCGGTTCAAGGCATCGAAGACCGCGACCTGCGTCCCAGCCAGGGCCCTCTCGATCCCGTTGCCAAAGCTTTGCGACGGAGCAACCGTCATCTCGGTGAGGCTCGTCCGATCGCTGGTCAGAACGTGATCTCCAGAGAGATACGATACGCTTCCGATCGGGCTGAGTGCCGCCGCGATGTCCAGGACCCCGTGCCCCCATTCCTCGGAGAAGGCGTGGGAAACGCCGTTGCCGAAGTCGCTGGTGCCATTGACCGGAACCCCGAGCTTGCTGAACCAGCTATTGTCTGCGCTCGCCAGAAGTCTCTTCGTCCACTCCTCCGGTGTGAGATCCGGAAAAGCCTCCGCCAGCAGCGCAACCGTCCCAGCGATCTGCGGTGCGACGTAGGATGTCCCTGTGCCAGTAGAATAGGCGGTATCGGATGCGGCGCTCGCTGCTCTCGTTGTTCCATCTCCGGCCATGCAGAAGCTTGCAGCCAGTCCACAAGGAGCGGAAAGGCGGAAGGCCTTCGTGATGTCTCCTGCCGCGTCGACTTCGAAATAGCCATTTGCTGCCGCCACCCAGGCTTCCTGCAAGCGCTGGTCAAAATGCGGAAGGGCCGCCATCACGTCGCCGGACGCCATGGCCTCACTGTTTGAGAGCGCCCATACGATGACGCCTCCGCGCTGGAAACCGTCCAGCGCATCGAGATAGGTTTGCCACTTCGCCGCGCCATAATTGCCGATCAGCGCATTCAGGCCTTGCGCCACGGTCTGGCCCGGGTTGGACTGAAGGTGCGACGCGAGGTCGGAGGCAGCCCGCTCGAACCCCCACGAGTTGTTCTGCGCGACCGCGCCGCGCGAAGCAGCGTCCAGCGTGCCGCCAATGACGTTGTCCAGGTTGAGATTGGTGCCGCCTGTCGGATTGATGGCGGTCAGATGCAATCCGGCAGAAGGGGCCACTCCGTGCATTCCCCTGCCATCCTGAACGCCTGCGATCAGCGAAGCCACATGCGTCCCGTGATCGCTGCTCGGCAACGTGCCGTAACCATGAATCGTCTTGCCCGCAAATTCTTGATGCGTCGTGCGAGAGCCGCTGTCGACGACTGCAATGAGCTGGCCTGCGCCGCTGATGCCCGAGGACAAGGCCGTGTGCAGGTTGTGCAGCTCAAACGCACTGGATTGGCTCGTCGCGGGTGCACCGGAGGATGCACAGCCGACATACGTGCAGTTGGCGTCAGCCGCGCGAAACTCGGGGGATGTCCGAATTTGCTCCGCCCGCGCCGGGTCGAAGGTCACGCCGCCTGATGTCCAATCGCCTTGAGAGAGCGAGGGTGATGGTAGGGTGGGAGCCGGAGCGGGTGCGGGCGCGCTGGGCGAAGCCGGTGCTGGAGCTGCGACCGCGGGCGGCGAAGAACTACCGGAACCTCCATCGGCTGCTCCGCCGGATCCGCCGGAGCAGCCGCTCACCAGGAGGCCTGCAGAGAAAAGGGCGATCGGCCCCATCAACGCGATATTCGACATGCTCAAGTATGACCATCGACGAGAGTAGGATGATGATGCTCTCTGATGACCGCCTGACGGACCTTGAGCTGCACGGATGCGCCATCTTTCAGGAATCAGGCTTTTTTATGAGTATGTTCTAAACAAGAAAATTCGCACGAATTGGTGGATGGGTCAGCTCTTCGCTGAGTGCCCGCATCCGGCCCCCTTCCGGCCTCCAAGCTTGAAGCAGTTGATGTCCTCTTCTGGTGCAAAGCAGACAATTGAGGTGAATGCGCGTTTTGGGGCGACCGGATCGTCCTTTTCACGGACGCCAAGGATAACATCCTCATCATGCTACGCGGTAGCGTCGTTCTTCTAACTCGCACCAGACGTCTTCAAACGAGGAAATGGTGACGGCAGCCGGATCACGCCTGCGTCCACGAAAGGTAAATCCCATGGACAACGATGACATCTCGCTTGCCGAAACTCTCGGCGAGGCGGAGGAGCTTGCGAGCGTTATGGCGGATCTGGAAGCGCGGTCGCAGCGGTTCGGGGCGGCGCTGACGGGGGCGTTGCGCTCTGCGACCGTCGGCGGCAAGGGGCTGGAGGATGTGCTGCGGGGGCTCGGTAACCGGCTGACGGATATAGGGCTTTCGGCGGCGCTGAAGCCGCTCGAAGGGGCGCTCGGCAATGCGATCGGCGGGTTTATGGGGTCCGTGGTGCCTTTCGCGGATGGCGGCGTGGTGCGTCGCCCGAGCTTCTTTCCCATGGGTGGCGATCTCGGCCTGATGGGCGAGGCGGGGGCGGAGGCAATCCTGCCGCTCAAGCGTGGACCGGATGGCGCGCTTGGGGTTTCGGCGGCCGGGGGCGGAGCATCGACGCAAATCGTCTTCAACGTGACCGCGACGGATGCGGCGAGCTTCCGCAAGAGCGAGGGGCAGATTGCGGCAATGCTGGCGCGCAGCGTCGGGCGCGGGCAGCGCGGGCTTTAGCCAGTCTACCCGCCATAGTGTAGGCGCGACACCCAAATTAGAGGATCAGCGATGACTGCCTTTCACGAAGTGCGCTTTCCGCTGCGTCTGGCGCTGGGAACGAGCGGCGGCCCGGTGCGGCGCACGGATATCGTCAGCCTGTCCAACGGGCGGGAAAACCGCAATGCGCGCTGGCGGGATTCGCGGCGCAGCTATGACGCAGGCTCGGGTATCAAGTCGGTGGCCGAACTTTACGCGGTACTGGAATTTTTTGAAGCGCGCCGTGGGCCGCTGCACGGGTTCCGGTTTCGAGATCCGCTCGACTGGAAATCCTGCGGCCCGGACGCGGCGGTTTCGGCGATGGACCAGGTGATCGGCACGGGCGACGGCGAGGTGGCCGTGTTTCCTCTGGTGAAGACCTATGGCGATGCGGGTGCGAACTGGGTACGGCGGATCGCAAAGCCGGTGGCGGGGACGGTGGTGGTATCGGTCGAGGGGGTCGTGCAGGCGCCGGAGACTTTTGCGATCGATGCCGCGGCGGGTATGGTGACGTTTGCGGCGGGCCGTGTGCCGGAGCCCGGAGCTATGGTGCGCGCGGGCTTCGAGTTCGACGTGCCGGTGCGTTTCGACACCGACCGGATCGACGTGGATCTGGCGCACTTTGATGCCGGGCGCATTCCGACCATTCCGCTGACGGAGATCCTGCCATGAGAGAGGTTCCACAAGACCTTGCCGCACATCTGGCGGGCGAGGCGACGACCACCTGCCATTGCTGGCGCGTGACGCGCCGCGACGGGCGCGTGCTGGGTTTCACCGACCACGACCATGACCTAGCGTTCGCCGGCACCAGCTTTCTCGCCGCCAGCAGCTTTTCCGGAAGCGAGGTGGAGGCGGCGACGGGGCTGGCGGCAAGCACGGACGAGGTGGCAGGCGGTTTCTCCAGCGAGGTGATCTCGGAAGAGGATCTGGCCGCGGGGCTTTATGACGGTGCGCGGGTGGAGCGCTATCTGGACAACTGGCAGGCGCCGGAGGAGCACATGCTCCTCGATGTGCGGGAGGTGGGCGAGGTGACGCGCTCCGGTGCAGCTTTTACCGCGGAACTGCGCAGCATGGCGCACCGGCTGGCGCAGCCGCAGGGCCGCGTCTACAACCGCCGCTGCGATGCCGAGCTTGGCGACGGGCGCTGCCGGGTGGATCTGGCGGGCTGGACCGGTAGCGGGACGGTGGTGTCCGTGGTGGACGAAAGCGCGATCATCGCCGAGGGGCTGGATGCCTTCGCTGACGGCTTCTTCCGCCTCGGGGTAATGAGGTTGGGTGACGGGCGGCGGGTGGATGTCGAGGCGCATCGGCGGCTGGCGGAGGGCAGGGCAGAGCTGCGCTTCTGGCTGCCGCTGGAAGGGCGGCTCGAGGCGGGGCAGAGCTTCACGATCAGCGCCGGCTGCGACAAGACCTTCGCCACCTGCAAGAGCCGCTTCGCCAACCAGCTCAACTTCCGCGGCTTTCCGCATGTGCCGGGCAGCGACTTTGCCTATTCCTACGCCGCTGGCGAGGGCAGACACGACGGTGGACCGATCTTTCCATGAGCACAAGAACGAGTGGACAGGGCGAGAGGATCGTCGCGCTGGCGGAGAGCTGGATCGGCACGCCCTACCGGCACCAGGGCGCCACGCAGGGCGTCGGCTGCGACTGCATCGGGCTGATCCGCGGTGTCTGGCGGGGGCTTTACGGGAGCGATGCCGGACCTGTGCCGGCCTATGCACCGGACTGGGCCGAGCGGAGCGGCGAGGAGCGGCTGATCGAGGTGGCGGCGCGGCTTTTCGGTGCGGCGCTCCCGGTCGCGGAGATGGAGCCCGGAGACCTCCTGCTGTTTCGCTGGCGTGCAGATTGCGCGGCAAAGCATGCGGGCATTCTGGCAGGGCCGCAACACTTCATCCACGCTTACGAGCAGGCGGCGGTGACGCGTTCGGCACTGGTGCCGTCGTGGCGCCGCAGGATCGTGGCGGTGCACCGGTTTCCGGAAGCAGCGCAACCAGCCACAACCGACGCGTGAAACGACTGCGATCAAAGATTGTAAACGCGGCTCGTCAGGTTGTAATTTTTCGGCGAAAGCTATATTGAAGGAGTGGTGAGCGAGGCTGCAACCCCGCTCACCGTGACGCTTGCGTGACAAATGTTACCCGGACGGCGATAGACCAGCCCGTCCGGGTTTTTCGTACCATAAGCATGACGCCGTTGAGCATAAGCTTCATTGGCATCCTCCTTGGTTGCAAGCAGGGCCTCTGCCAAGGTCGGTGTTGCCCATCGCCACCGACGCACCGGCTGGCGCGGTGCACTCTGCTTTTGCTCGCAACCTTCTACTTCACATCACGCAGCTACAACGGGTGGCGAGTCGAACGCTCGCCTCATGCGATCAGCGAGTTGTCCACATGGCCACCATTCTTCTGCAAGCGGCGGGCGCGGCGCTCGGCGGCGTGTTCGGCCCTGTCGGCGCGATTCTTGGGCGTGCGGCGGGCGGGTTGGCCGGCAGCTATGTCGACCGGGCGCTGATCAATGGCGGGCGGACAGTCTCTGGCGCCCGGCTGGCGACCGCACGCATTCCGGGTGCCGATGAAGGCTCCCCAGTCAATCGCGTCTACGGCGCTGCCCGGATTGGCGGGACACTGATCTGGGGGACCCGCTTCGAGGAAGAAGTGCGGCGCGAGCGTTCGGGCGGCAAGGCGAGTGGGCCGAAGGTGGAAACCTTTCGCTACTATGCGAACATCGCCATCGGCCTTTGCGAAGGCGAGATCGCTGCTGTGCGCCGGGTGTGGGCGGATGGGCGAGAGCTCGACCTGACGGATATCGAGATGCGGGTTTACCGGGGAGGCGAAGAGCAACTCCCCGACCCGCTGATCGAGGCAAAGCAGGGGGCGGGGAATGCGCCCGCCTATCGCGGGCTTGCCTATGTCGTCTTCGAGCGGCTGCCGCTCGATCCCTTCGGCAACCGCATTCCGCTCCTGCAGTTCGAGGTGATGCGGCCGGTGGGGGCGCTGGAACGGCAGATCCGCGCGGTGACGATCATCCCGGGCGCCACGGAGTATGGCTACGCGACGAGGCAGGTGAAGGAGAAGACCGGCGAAGGAAGCGCACGCATCCTGAACCGTCACATGCAGGTCACCGCGACGGATTGGCAGGCGTCGCTTGACGAACTGACGGCGGTTTGTCCGAACCTCGAGCGGGTCGCGCTGGTGGTCTCCTGGTTCGGGACGGATCTGCGCGCTGGCGAGTGCCGCATTCTCCCCGGGGTGGAAGTGCAACATCGCGACGAGGTGAGCATGGCTTGGTCGGTCGCGGGACTGGGACGCGGGGAGGCCCATCTCGTCAGCCGGCACGACGGCGGACCGGCCTATGGCGGGACGCCGAGCGACACAAGCGTTGTCCAGGCGATCGCCGACCTGAAGGCGCGCGGCCTCAAGGTCTATCTGTACCCGTTCCTGATGATGGACATTCCCAGCGGCAACGGCTTGCCGGACCCCCATGGCGACGCGCAGCAGGCAAGTTACCCTTGGCGGGGCAGGATCACGTGCCATCCGGCACCGGGCACGGAGGCTACAGTCGATCGCACGGCCGCGGCACGGGTGCAGGTGACGGAATTTTATCAGCGCGCGGACGGGTATCGGCGGATGGTGTTGCACTACGCCAGCCTTGCCGCGGACGCAGGCGGCGTCGATGGTTTCCTGATCGGCTCGGAACTGCGCGGGCTGACGCAGGTGCGCGACGCCGATGGACGATTTCCGTTCGTAGAACACCTGGTGGATCTGGCGGGCGACGTGCGTGCCGTGGTCGGACAGCAGACGAAGCTTACCTATGGCGCCGACTGGAGCGAGTATTTCGGATACCACCCGCAGGACGGGTCGGGCGACGTGTTCTTTCACCTCGACCCGCTCTGGTCTTCCCCTCACATAGATGCGGTCGGCATCGACAACTACATGCCGCTTGCCGACTGGCGCGACGGAGATCTCGTGGAAGCCAATCCGGACGGCTTTCGCCTGCGCACGCCGATCACGGACGGCGGGGCCGGCAAGCCCTGGGCGTTCCGCTACAAGGACATCGGCAGCTGGTGGTCGAACCGGCACCACAACCGCATCGGCGGGATCGAGGTGGCGCAACCGACTGCCTGGCTGCCTGGGATGAAGCCGGTCTGGTTCACCGAACTGGGGTGTCCTGCGGTGGACAAGGGTGCCAACCAGCCCAACGTATTCGTCGATCCCAAATCTGCGGAAAGTGCCGCGCCCTATTTTTCCAGCCGTGCGAGAGCGGACTCTCTGCAGCGGCGTTTCCTGGAAGCGCATCACCTGCATTGGCAGAGCCCGGCGTCATCTGTTGTCGATGCCTCTCACATGTTTGTCTGGACCTGGGACGCAAGGCCTTATCCTGTCTTCCCGAACCAGCTTTCGGCGTGGAGCGACGGTGGCAACTGGCGTACCGGCCACTGGCTGAACGGCAGGTTGGGCGCAACGACGCTGGCGGATGCCATTGCAGCCATCCTGGTGGATCACGGCTTCCACGACTTCGACGTGGCGGAAGTGAGCGGCGACCTCACCGGGTATCTCCAAGCGGAGGTGACGTCGGCGCGGGGGCTGCTGGCGCCGCTGCTCGAGGTCTTCCGCATCGACGTGGTCGAGGATGCAGGCGTGCTTCGGTTCCGCTCTCGCGGTGTTGCGAGCCTTGCGCCTCGACAGATGCATGTGTTGGCGGACCTGCCGGAGGAGCCCCTGTGGAGCGAAACTCGCGGTCATGACAGCGACTTTGCCGCCGAAGTGGTGATCGGTTCCTTCAACCCGGCGCTGGACTACGAGCAGGCCAGCGCCCGCTCTCGCCGCACCCGAACCGCCAGCAACCGGATGCTCGGCTACGATCTGCCCGCAGTTCTTCCAGAGGAAACGGCGCTTGCGGCGGCAGAAGCCGCAGTACGAGACCAGTGGATATCACGGCGGGTGCTGAAGTTCGCAGTGTCGCCAGCAGACGCGGCCCTGCAGCCGGGAGACCCGGTCGCTCTGCCGTCAGTGGGAGGTACGTTTCTCGTATCGCGGGTCGAAGAGGGTGCCGTACGACGGGTCGAGGCGCGTCAGCACATCGGAGGCGCGGCGGCAGTGCCGGCGGCGGAGACGCCATCACCCGCAGATGGCGGAGGGGCCTCGCGCCCCTGCTGCATCTGCTCGACCTCCCGCAGTTCACCAGCGGACCGGATGTGAGCTTTGCACGAGCGGCCGGTCTCTGCCGTCCGTGGCAACGGATTGCGCTCTCATCGTCATCAGCGACCGAGGGCTATGCATTGCGGGCCATGCTCCAAAGACCGGCCCGCATCGGTCGCTTGACGGCACCATTGCCGTCGGGAAAAGTTTCCGGACGCTTCGACCGCAGTGCCACGATCGACCTGGACCTGTTCTTCGGCGGCATTTCTTCGGCCGCCCCAGAGGCGGTGCTGGCAGGCGAGAACCGCCTGGCGGTGAGATCTGTCGGCGGGTCTTGGGAAATCATTCATTTTGTCCAAGCCGAGGAGGTCGCACCCGGCCGCTGGGAGCTATCGAGACTGCTCCGTGGGTTGGCCGGAACGGAAGATGCGATGGCGCTGGGAGCCGCAGTCGCGGCACCGATCGTGCTGCTTGACGAGGCAGTGGTTCCGCTCGGTCTTTCGGTCGAGGAGCGAGGTCGCAGCCTAAACTGGATCGCAGAAGGGGCCGGGGCACCTGCCGGCGCGGCGGGACCTTTTGCGTTCGCTGGCGGAATTCGCGCGCAGACGCCGCTTTCACCGGTGCACATAAGCGGCGCTCGGTTCGATGACGGCATCCGCCTTTCCTGGGTGCGGCGAGGCCGCCTTGACGCAGACGATTGGGCCGCTGCCGACATACCGCTCGACGAGCCTGAGGAGCGGTATCGGGTCGAAATTCTTCACGGAATGGACGTGAGGCGGGCCGTGAATGTCCCTGCGCCGGCATTCCTTTATGCCGCAGCGGATGAGATTGCCGATTTTGGAGAGTTGCAGTCACTCCTTGCGGTGCGTGTCCGGCAGATGGGTCGGGCCGTTCCGCTCGGCCTGCCTGCGCATGCTGTGATTTCCGTCTGACACAAAGGAGACAACGATGGACGCGACGAAGCAGTGGTATCAGTCGAAGACCGTTTGGGGCGCTCTAGTTGCGGTTGCGGCATCCGTGCTGCAGGCGACGGGTGTTGAGCTTGCACCAGACGTACAAAACGACGTCGCCGACCTGGCGATCGCGGTGGCAGGCGTCGTGGGTGGCGCGGTATCAATCTATGGCCGTGTCTCGGCCAAGAGCCTGATCGGGCGCTAAGCCTGCAAGAAATGGCAGGTAAAAACCTCAGCGCCCATTCATTTGCCATTCAGGGGTGGCTCGCTACATACTCCATCACATGATTTGGATCTTTTGATCCGTTCCGAAGATGGACAAGTTTCACATGGCGAGACTGCCGCTCACAGCGATGATCATCGCCGGCCTTATTGGCCCAACCGCCGTTGGGCCGGCTAACGCGCAGGACTACCTCATCCTCGCTGCCGCCGATTGCGGTTCTGCCGCGTCCCGTGTCGTCAGCGAAACCGGTGGCCAACTGCTTTCCGCCCAGCCGTCCTCCGATGGCCAGACCTGCGTCGTGACCGTGCTTGTGCAGGGCAGTGGCAATGAGCGCCCGCGCAAGGTAACGGTGCGGGTGCCGATGTAGGACGAATGGGCGGCTCAAGGGCTGCTGCAAGGGATGGGGGCGGATCATGCGCATTCTCGTGGTCGAAGACGATGTCAATCTCAACCGTCAGCTGACCGACGCGCTGAAAGAAGCAGGATACGTCGTCGATCAGGCGTTCGACGGCGAGGAAGGACACTTCCTCGGCGACACAGAGCCTTATGACGCAGTCATCCTCGACATCGGCCTGCCTATCATCGACGGCATCACGGTCGTGGAAAAATGGCGCGCAGAGGGCAAAGGCATGCCTGTTCTGATGCTGACGGCCCGCGACCGGTGGAGCGACAAGGTCGCCGGCATCGACGCTGGTGCAGATGACTACGTGGCGAAGCCCTTCCATGTGGAAGAAGTTCTGGCCCGCGTCCGGGCGTTGATCCGCCGGGCCGCGGGACACTCTTCCTCCGAAATCATCTGTGGACCCGTCCGTCTCGACACCAAAGCATCCAAGGCGACCGTCAACGGCGCTCCACTGAAGCTCACGTCGCATGAATTCAGGCTGCTTTCCTACCTGATGCATCACATGGGGGAGGTGGTTTCGCGCACGGAGCTGGTCGAACATATGTACGACCAGGATTTCGACCGTGATTCGAACACGATCGAGGTTTTCGTCGGTCGGCTGCGCAAGAAACTCGGCGTCGATCTGATCGAGACGGTGCGCGGTCTCGGCTACAGGATGCAAGCCCCCGCCGACGCTGCCTGACGCCGATGGTCGGGCCGAGATCGCTCACCGCACGCGTCCTTCTGCTTGCCACTCTCTGGTCGGGATTGGCACTGGTGGTGATCGCGCTCGTGATTTCCGCCCTCTACCGCCAATCCGCGGAACGCGCCTTCACTGACCTTTTGCGGGCGCAGCTTTACAACGTCATCAACTCTGTCTCGATCGGCGAAAACAACAGCCTCGTCGGCAATCCCCAGTTGGGGGACTTGCGCTATTCACAGCCGGAAACCGGCTGGTACTGGATCATCGAGCCGCTCGGTACTTTCGCCGCCGCGCCACTTTCCTCCTCCTCGCTCGGCGTTTCCAGGATCGCCGTGCCCTCCATCCTCAACGTGCCCTTCAACAATCGCTACGAACGCTTCTATCCCGTCACCGACGCCTTCGGAAACAACGTGCTAGTCGCTGAGACGGAGGTGGTTCTGGATGCTGAAGGCCGCGCCGCGCGCTTTCGCGTCGCCGGCAATCTGGATGCCATGGAGGAGGACATCCGGGTGTTTGACCGGAGCCTCTACATCGCGCTCTTCGTTTTTGGCGTGGGAAGCCTGGTCGTCAACGGAGGGGCCATTCTGTTCGGCCTTCGGCCCCTAGACCGCGCCCGGCGGGCGCTGGGCAAGATCCGCCGCGGCGAGGCGGAAAAACTGGAGGGCGACTTTCCGCGCGAGATCATGCCGCTGGTCAACGAGGTTAACGCGCTGATTGAGAGTAACCGCCGCATCGTCGACCGCGCCCGAATGCAGGTCGGAAATCTCGCTCACTCGCTGAAGACGCCGCTTGCCGTGCTGCTGAACGAATCACGCGTGCTGGAGGCAGGACATCAAGAACTCGTGCGCTCACAGGCCGAGGCAATGCAGGCGCAGGTGCAGTCTTATCTGAACCGCGCCCGGATTGCCGCCCAAAGGGAGTCGGTGCTTGTCCGATGCGAAGTCGAGCCGGTCCTTGAGCGGCTTGTGCGGGTGATGCGCCGCCTTAATCCGGACAAGCAATTCCATCTCGCTGTGGAGCCGGGGGCGGTGCTGGCCATGGAACAGCAGGATGTGGAGGAAACCGTCGGCAATCTCCTGGAGAACGCCGCGCGCTTCTGCCGCGAAGGGGTGTGGCTTAGCGCTGCGGCTACGGTCGTACCGGCAGGCGACGCAAACGCGGGGCCTCGCCGGACCTGGCTTGAACTGGCGGTGGAGGATGATGGTCCGGGGATTGATCCGGAGCAGGCCGACGAAGCGATGAAGCGCGGCCGGCGGCTCGACGAAAGTCGACCGGGCGCCGGTCTCGGGCTATCCATCGTGCGCGAGATTGCCGGCGAATACCAGGGAAGCTTCCGCCTCGGGCGCAGCGAGCGTGGAGGACTTCGGGCCATATTGATCTTGCCTTCAGTCACGAAGGATGTTGCCTGATCAGGACAAACGCGCCATATCGCCATAAAGATGCCAGGCAGGAGCCCCACGCGAGTGCTTGGGTATCGCAACAAAAAGACTGTTTTCCGTCAACCGGTTTTGAAACAGATGCGCACCAATTTTCGTCTTGGCCTCTCGCCGATCCTCCTGGCCTGCATGCTCGCGGGATGCACGTCCACCAGCGATGGTGGGAGAGGGCTGCTGTCCTCCCGCAGTTCATCATCGGCCCAGTATATCGCTGCATTGCAGGGCGGCATCGTCAGCCGAAGCGGCGTGACAATCAGCGACAGCGATCGGTCCCGGGCGCTGGAGGCCGAGTATCGAGCGCTGGAGGCGGCCCCTGGCTTTCAGCCCGTCGCCTGGAAAGGGCGCGGCGTGAGTGGCGAGGTCGTCGCTGCCGCACCCTATCAGGTGGGGTCGCAGAACTGCCGCCAGTACAAGCATACGCTCGACGTCGGCGGACGTGAGGTCATCGCGCGTGGAGCTGCATGCCGTAATGCCAATGGCACCTGGACCCCGCTGATCTGACGATTTGACATACGTCAAGGCGCTACGGGCGGCATAGGCGCAGAGACGAACGAAGGCCTTGCGGCCAAACGCCTCAAATCTGCGTCATGATCTGTTCGGCAGTTGGAAACCCCGGGCGGTTCGCGTAATTGGACCATTATGTTGTTGTGGATTATCCTCGCCGCTCTGACGGCTGCCGTGGCGGCGGTCATGCTTGTGACGCTCGCGCGTAACGCCAGGACCGTCCGGCCCGGTCGTGCCGGTGAAGTCGCGGTTTATCGCGATCAGCTCGCCGAACTGGAACGCGACCGTGAGCAGGGCCTGATTTCCGGCGAGGAGGCAGAGCATGCCAAGGCCGAGATCGCCCGGCGCCTGCTGGCCGCAGCCGGAGAGGCGGACAAAGATCTTTCCACATCCCCACGCTCTGGGATGAGCTTTACCGCTATCGTGGTCACACTGCTGGTGCCGGCCATGGGGCTCTCGGTCTACCTGTCGCTGGGCAGGCCGGACCTGCCCGACCAACCGCTCGCTGCACGCCTAGAAAATCCGGGAAACAACATGGCGCTGCTTGTTGCGAAGGCCGAGCGCCATCTGGCACAGAACCCGAACGACGGGTCGGGCTGGGACCTGCTGGCACCGATCTATTTCCGGGCCATGCGGCTTGAGGATGCGGAGATGGCCTATCGCAATGCCATCCGCCTTCTCGGAACAAGCGCGCAACGGCTGACGGGCCTTGGAGAAACGCTGATAGCCAGAAGCGACGGCATCGTCACGGAAGACGCCCGTTTGGCATTCGAGGAGAGCCTGCGCCTTCAGCCGAACGATCCGCGGGCACGCTTTTACCTTGCTCTTGCGCTGGAGCAGGCAGGCAAACGTGCCGAAGCCCGTGCCGCATTCGAGGCACTTGCCAAGGATTCGCCACCGGACGCTCCCTGGATGGAGCTGTTACAGCAGCATATCGCCGCCAACGGAGGCACCAGAGTCGAACCATCCTTGACGCAGGTGCCGCGAGGCCCGGCCGCAGGCGACGTAGCCGCCGCAGAAGGCATGTCGGATATCGATCGGCAGGCTATGATCCGCGGCATGGTGGAAGGCCTGGCCTCGCGGCTGCAAGAGGAGCCGGACGATTTGGACGGGTGGCTGCAGTTGATCCGGTCGTACTCCGTGCTCGGGGACAAAGAAAAGGCCATAGAAGCTCTTAGAACTGGCCTACAAGCCTTCCCGGCCTCAGGGAATGAGGGACGTCAACTGGTTGGGTTGGCGCGCGAGGTGGGACTTGTCGTCGATGGAGTGACGCAATGACACGCAAACAGAAACGGCTGACGATCATTGCCGGCGGTATGAGCTTCATCATTGCGGCGGTGCTCCTGGTGATGTTCGCCTTCAGCCAGTCAGTCGCCTATTTCTTCATGCCCTCCGATCTGGCGACCACCGAGGTTTCGCCAGGAACCCGCATCCGCCTTGGCGGCCTCGTTGCCGAAGGATCGGTGAAGCGGGGCGAGGGCTCGACGGTAACCTTCTCAGTGACGGACGGCTCAGGAACAGTGCCCGTAAGTTACACCGGAATCCTGCCGGACCTCTTCCGAGAGGGGCAGGGCGTGGTGACCGAAGGCGCCTTCGATGCAATGTCGCACTCCTTCGTCGCCGATACGGTTCTTGCCAAGCATGACGAGAACTATATGCCCAAGGAGGTTGCCGATCGCCTGAAGGAGGATGGCGTCTGGCAGCATGGCGAGGAGGCGACCACGCAATGATCAATGAGATCGGCCACTATGCCCTGGTGCTGGCGCTCGCTACTTCATTGATCGTCTCGATCGTGCCGCTGATTGGCGCCCGCCGGAAGGACGCGGCCATGATGGCGCTGGCGCCCATGGGCTCTATTGTCATGTTCCTGCTGGTGCTGCTCTCCTTTGCGGCGCTAACCTGGGCCTATGTGGTGTCCGACTTCTCGTTGCGGAACGTCTTCGGGAACTCCCATTCGATGAAGCCGATGATCTACAAGATCTCCGGCGTCTGGGGGAACCACGAGGGCTCGATGATGCTCTGGCTGCTGATCCTCGTGCTGTTCAGCGCCATGGTGGCCTTCTTTGGGCGCAATCTTCCCGACACGCTGCGCGCAAACGTGCTCGCCGTGCAGGGCTGGATCACCAGCGCATTCACCCTCTTCATCCTTCTGACGTCGAACCCCTTCCTGCGCCTCAACCCGGCACCGGCGGAGGGGCAGGACCTCAACCCGATCCTGCAGGATCCGGGCCTCGCCGTGCATCCGCCGCTGCTTTATCTCGGCTATGTCGGCTTTTCGGTCTGTTTCTCCTTTGCGGTTGCCGCGCTGATCGAAGGGCGGATCGATGCTGCATGGGCCCGCTGGGTGCGTCCTTGGACGCTGGCTGCCTGGACTTTTCTGACGGCCGGCATCGCCATGGGTTCCTACTGGGCTTACTACGAGCTCGGCTGGGGCGGCTGGTGGTTCTGGGACCCGGTCGAGAACGCTTCCTTCATGCCGTGGCTGGCCGGCACGGCCCTGCTGCATTCCGCGCTGGTGATGGAAAAACGCGAGGCGCTCAAGATCTGGACGGTGCTGCTGGCGATCATGACGTTCTCGCTGTCGCTGCTCGGCACCTTCCTCGTGCGTTCTGGCGTGCTGACCTCCGTGCACGCCTTCGCGACCGATCCGACCCGCGGGATCTTCATCCTCGCCCTCCTGATGCTGTTCATCGGCGGTGCGTTTGCGTTGTTTGCCTGGCGGGCGCCGATGCTGAAGTCGGGCGGGCTGTTTGCGCCCATTTCGCGCGAAGGTTCGCTCGTCCTCAACAACCTGATCCTGACGGTCGCGACCGCGACGGTTCTCATCGGCACATTGTATCCGCTCGTGCTGGAGACGTTGACGGGCGAGAAGATCTCGGTGGGCGCGCCCTTCTTCAACATGACCTTTGGTCTGCTGATGATCCCGCTGCTGATCGCCGTGCCGTTTGGCCCGATGCTGGCGTGGAAGCGTGGTGATGCGCTCGGAGCGCTGCAGCGGCTCTATGGCGCGGCGGGCCTGGCGCTCATGGCGGGGCTGGTCCTCTACTACATCGAGAATGGCGGCCCGGTGATGGCCGTCTTCGGCATCATCATTGCCTTCTGGGGCATGTTCGGTGCTTTGACAGACCTCTGGCACCGGGCGAATTTCGGCAAGCTTCCGTTCAATGTCGCCTGGCGTCGCCTGGTGGGGCTGCCGCGTTCCGCCTTCGGGACGGCGCTGGCCCATTTCGGCCTGGGCGTGACCGTGCTCGGTGTGGTCATGGTAACGACCTACGAGACCGAGACGGTCCTGGAAATGAAGCAGGGCATGGCGGCCGACGCCGGCGGCTATTCGCTGATCTTCGACGGGATACGGCAGGCAAACGGCCCGAACTACACCGAGGAGCAGGGGCATTTTACCATCACCAAGGGCGGCGTGGTGGTCGCCGATACTTGGTCGTCCAAGCGGCTTTATACCGCAAGGCAGATGCCGACCACAGAAGCCGGGATTGTGACCTTTGGCTTTAGCCAGTTGTACGTCTCTCTCGGTGATCCCACCACGAGCGGTGGCATGGTCGTGCGCATCTGGTGGAAGCCCTTCATCCTCTGCATCTGGGGCGGCTGCCTGATCATGATGATCGCAGGCTTTGTCTCCCTGTCCGACCGCAGATTGAGGGTGGGGGCGCCGACTCGCCGGGCGCGCCCTGCAAAGCTGGCGATGGAGCCGGCAGAATGATCCGGACGCTCGTTCTTGCGCTGATGCTGATCCTCTGTCCTGTCTTGCCCGCGTTCGCCGTCAACCCGGATGAGATACTGGCTGATCCAGTGCTGGAGGAACGGGCCCGTGATCTCTCCGCGCAGCTGCGCTGCATGGTCTGCCAGAACCAATCCATCGACGATTCCAATGCCGAACTGGCTCGTGATCTTCGGGTGCTGGTGCGCGAGCGGCTGGTCGACGGCGACAGCGACGAGCAGGTGATCGATTATGTCGTTTCCCGCTACGGGGAGTTCGTCCTGCTGAAGCCTCGGATGTCTGCGCGCACTCTCCTGCTTTGGGTGGCGCCGGTTCTTCTCCTGGCGGCGGGAGCAATTATTCTTCTGCTGATGGCAAGAGGGCGGCTGCAACCGGTGGCGCCTGCGCCGCTGACAGCCGAGGAACAGGCGCGGCTAGAGGACCTGGTAAGGCCCGAACCCGAGACCCGGCGCCAGAACATTACAAACAATTCATCCCCCTGACACCTGCAGGTAAGGTCCGGCCTCCTATATCTCTCCCCATCCACCGCCCGCCGGAACACCCGGTGCAAGCAAGAGTGAAGAGAGAAGGTAGTCAAACATGCAAAACAGCAAACTCCGCCGTCCCAGCCTGAAGACGGTCCTGCAGACCTCGACGGTTGCCGGTCTTGCCGCAGTCATGCTGTCGACCGGCATTCCGGCGCAGGTCGTCGAATCCTTTGCCGATCCCGTCAAGGTCCAGGCTCCGCAGGCACCGAGCTTTGCCGACGTCGTTTCCGCCGTTTCGCCGGCCGTTGTGTCGGTGCGCGTCCAGTCCGAGGCGCAGCCGGTTTCCGACAACGGCAATTTCAGCTTCAACTTCAACGGCCAGGGCTTTGATGATCTGCCGGATGATCACCCGCTGAAGCGATTCTTCCGCGACTTCGGCCCGCAGTTCCGCGGCGGACCGGACGATGATCAGGCACAGCGCGGTCCCCGTGGGGAGAACCGTCCGCACCGTATGCGTCCCACGTCCCAAGGATCTGGCTTCTTTATTTCTGAAGACGGCTATCTGGTCACCAACAATCACGTGATCAATGACGGCGCAGCCTTCACCGTGGTCATGGATGACGGCACCGAACTCGATGCGAAGCTGATCGGCAAGGACAGCCGTACCGATCTGGCCGTTCTGAAGGTCGATGCGAACCGCAAATTCACCTATGTCAACCTCGCCGACGACACGAAGGTCCGCGTGGGCGACTGGGTAGTCGCTGTCGGCAACCCGTTCGGTCTTGGCGGTTCGGTCACTGCAGGTATCGTGTCGGCGCGCGGCCGCGACATCGGCTCCGGTCCGTACGACGATTATATCCAGATCGATGCGGCTGTGAATCGCGGTAACTCCGGTGGCCCGGCCTTCAACCTGGAAGGTGAAGTCATCGGCATCAATACCGCGATCTTCTCGCCATCGGGCGGCAACGTCGGTATTGCCTTCGCTATTCCCGCATCGGTCGCCCAGGACGTCGTCCAGGACCTGATCGACGACGGCAAGGTCGAGCGTGGCTGGCTTGGTGTACAGATTCAGCCAGTCAACAAGGACATCGCTGAATCGCTCGGTCTATCAGAAGCGCAAGGTGCGCTGGTCGTTGCTCCGCAGGAAGGCTCGCCCGGTCAGAAGGCCGGCATTGAGGAAGGCGATGTCATCACCGCGATCAACGGAGACCCGATCAAGGATGCACGCGATCTTGCCCGCAAGGTGGCGCAGTTCGGCCCCAACACCAAGGTCGACGTGAGCGTATGGCGTGATGGGAAGTCTCAGGACGTCGCGGTGACGCTCGGCAACCTCGCCAGCGAAGATGCTGCCAGCGCCGAACCGGTCGAGCCTGATGCACCCGTACCGTCGTCCGAGAAGGCACTTTCGAGCCTGGGAATCACCGTCGCTCCGGCCGATAACGGAACCGGTCTTGCCGTCACCGAAGTCGATCCCGACTCCGAAGCTGCATCCCGCGGCCTGCGGACCGGCGAAAAGATCGTCTCGGTGAACAATAAGTCGGTCTCCGAAGCTGGCGACATCGAAAAGGTGATCGAACAGGCTCGCAAGGACGGCCGCACCCGCGCGCTCTTCCAGGTCGAGTCCGAGCGCGGCAGCCGCTTTATCGCCCTGCCGATCAACGAAGGCTGATCCTCCCAGCCAGCATCATCAAGGGGCACCGCCGGTCACGTCGGTGCCCCTTTTTCTTTTCCTCCGCGCGTCTGAGTTGAAGGAGCGATAAGATGGAAACCTCCACAAGCCACGCCCATGCCGACGAATCCGGGGGTGCAAAAAGGGCGGCGGACGCTATTGTGCCGCATATGAAGATTCTCGTGATTGAAGACGATCTCGAAGCGGCCGCCTATATGACCAAGGCCTTTCGCGAGGCCGGCATCGTAGCCGACCATGCAAGCGACGGCGAAAGCGGCCTCTTCATGGGGTCCGAAAACAGCTACGACGTCATGGTCGTCGACCGGATGCTGCCGCGACGCGACGGGATTTCTGTGATCAGCGAGCTGCGCAAGCGCGGTGTGAACACGCCGGTGCTGATCCTGTCCGCTCTGGGGCAGGTCGACGACCGGGTGGCGGGGCTGAGGGCAGGGGGCGATGACTATCTGCCCAAGCCTTACGCCTTCAGCGAACTTCTGGCCCGTGTCGAGGTGCTTGGCCGGCGCAAGGGGGCGCCCGAGCAGGACATGGTCTACCGCGTAGGCGACCTGGAGCTCGACCGGCTTTCGCATGAAGTTCGCCGGGCAGGGAAGGAGATCCTCCTGCAGCCGCGCGAATTCCGGTTGCTCGAATATCTGATGAAGAATGCCGGACAGGTCGTGACCCGCACCATGCTCCTTGAACATGTCTGGGATTACCACTTCGATCCGCAGACCAATGTCATCGACGTACATGTGTCGCGGCTGCGCTCCAAGATCGAAAAGGACTTCGACAAGCCGCTTTTGAAGACCATTCGTGGTGCCGGCTACATGATCAAGGACGAGGGTTGAGGTGACGTCGCGCCTTCGCCTGATGTTCCGTTCGACCGCTGTCCGCCTGTCGGCGCTCTACATCTTGCTGTTTGCCATCTGCGCGGCCTTCCTCGTCGTCTATGTCACGGCGATGTCGGAGCGGATTCTGGCGCAGCAGACGCGGGAGAACCTCGTTCAGGAAATCGGCGATATCCAACGCGCCTATGATCGCGGGGGGCTGAACGGCATGCTGCGCATCATGGAGCGGCGCGCCCGCCAGCCGGGCGCCAATCTCTACGTGGTGGCCGGACCGACCGGAGAGATTCTGGCCGGCAACGTGGCATCGCTGCAGCCGGGCGTGCTGGACGAGCAGGGCTGGACGCGCTTTCCCTTCTCCTACCGTCCGTTCTCGGAGTCGGGGCCGGAGCGGGAGCACATGGCGATTGCCAACGTCATCTTCATGGAGAACGGCCTGCGCGTGATGATCGGGCGAGATCTGGGCGAGCCTGGCCGCTTCCGCGGGATCGTCAGGCGCGCGCTGATGGTGGCGCTGACGATCATGGGCATCGGCGCGCTTTTCATCTGGTTCGGCATTGGCCGAAACGCGTTGAAACGCATCGATCGCATGTCGGGTGCGAGCCAGAAGATCATGGCGGGCGACCTTTCGCAGCGCCTGCCGGTCGGTCGCTCCGGCGACGAATTCGACCGACTTTCGGAGTCCCTGAACGCCATGCTGGGCCGCATCGAGCGTTTGAACGAGGGCCTGCGGCAGGTCTCAGACAACATCGCCCACGACCTGAAGACGCCGCTGACACGCCTGCGCAACAAGGCGGCCGATGCGCTGAACGAGGACGATCCCGGCCAGCGCCGGGCGGCACTCGAAGGCATCATCGCCGAATCCGATCAGCTGATCCGCACCTTCAATGCACTGCTGATGATTTCCCGTGTCGAAGCCGGCTCGATTGCCGCCGAGATGAGCGAGGTCGACCTTTCCGCCATCACCGCCGACAGCTGCGAACTTTACGAGCCGGTGGCCGAGGAGGCGGGGCTGCGGCTGGAAACGTCGATCGCGCCGGGGCTGAAGGTAAAGGGCAATCGCGAGCTGATCGGGCAGGCAATGTTCAACCTGCTCGACAATGCGATCAAGTACTCCGCCGGGAGCCAGGGTGAGCCGCTAGTGCGTGTCGTGCTCAGCGCAGACGTGACGGGGATACGCCTTTCCGTCTGCGACAACGGTCCCGGCGTACCGGAGGAGAAGCGCGCGGAGGTGGTCAAGCGCTTTGTCCGGCTCGACGCCAGCCGTTCCAAGCCCGGAACGGGCCTTGGGCTGTCGCTGGTGGAGGCGGTGATGGAGCTGCACGGGGGCTCGCTGCGCCTCTCTGCGACCAATCCGGAGAATGCGCAGGCGCCGGGCCTCACCGCAACCATGGTGTTTCCGCCGCTGACGTCCTAAGAAGGGACGGCATGGGGAGGATGCCGTGGCAGAACCTGCAAGATCTCTGAAAGACGTTGCCGCCGACGTGATCCGGCCGCTCAACCAAGCCGAGGTCAAGGCGGCGACTGCCGTGCTGAAGGACATTGGCAAGAGCGAGCCCGCGGTGGCCGACTTGATGCCCGGCGACACGGCGCCCAAGCGGTTCCTGATCGCGGCGCTGACGCTCTCGCCCTATCTCCGTGAAACCGCGACCATCTCGCCGCACCTCGTTGCGACCGCGCTCACCGAGCCGCTTGAGGTGGCGCTTGAGGATTTGACTGCCAGCGCACGCGACTGCTGGCGGCCACTGGACGGACGCGTGCCATCCGAGACGGAGGTGATGACAGCCCTCCGAAACGCCAAACGCAGCCTGTCCTTTCTCCTGGCGCTCGCAGACCTTGGCCGAATGTTTTCCGCGCGAGAAACAGCACGCTGCCTCAGCGCATTCGCGGATGCGGCTGTCTCGGCGGCCGTTGATCATCTGCTGCTGACGGCCCATGAAAGCGGCAAGCTGCGCCTTAAGGATCCCGCGCGGCCGAGCGACGGCTCCGGCCTTGTCGTCATCGGCATGGGCAAGCTCGGCGGGCAGGAGCTGAACTACTCCTCCGACATCGACATCGTCGTCTTCTTCGATCCAGACAGCGGCATCGTACCCGACCCGATCGACGGGACCGAAATCTACGGTCGCATGATGCGGCGCCTCGTGCGCATCCTGCAGGAGCGCACGGCCGACGGCTACGTCTTCCGCACCGACCTGAGGCTTCGTCCGGATCCAGGGTCGACACCGCTCGCCGTGCCGGTGGAGGCCGGTCTTCTCTATTACGAGAGCCGCGGCCAGAACTGGGAACGGGCGGCCTTCATCAAGGGCCGCGCGATCGCGGGCGATCTGGCGGCTGGTGAGGATTTTCTGCGTCAGCTGGTGCCCTTCGTTTTCCGCAAGTATCTCGACTATGCGGCGATCGCCGACATTCATTCGATCAAGCGGCAGATCCACGTCCACAAGGGGCACGGCGCGATCGCCGTGAAAGGCCATGACGTCAAGCTTGGCCGCGGCGGCATCCGGGAAATCGAGTTTTTCGCCCAGACGCAGCAGCTGATTGCCGGTGGGCGCATGCCGCCGCTGCGCACCCGACAGACGGAAGAGGCGCTGAAGGCGCTGGCGGAGGCGAACTGGATCACGCCGGAGATCGCCAAGGAACTGACCGAGGCCTACTGGTTCCTGCGTGACGTCGAGCACCGGATCCAGATGGTGCGCGACGAGCAGACGCACATCCTGCCGGAGACCGAAGCGGAACTGAAGCGCATCGCGTTCATGCTGAGCTTCGCTGACACCACTTCGTTCTCGGAAAAGCTGGAGCGGACCTTCCGTATCGTTGAAAAACGCTACGCCCGCCTGTTCGAGCAGGAGGCGAAGCTTTCTGGCGTAGAGGGCAACCTCGTCTTCACTGGGGAGCAAGACGATCCGGGGACGCTGAAGACGCTTGCCTCGCTCGGCTTCGAGCGGCCCTCCGATATCGCGCGGGTGATCCGCACCTGGCATTACGGACGTTATCGCGCCACGCAGTCCGTCGAGGCGCGAGAGCGGCTGACCGAGCTGATGCCGCAGTTGCTGAAGGCCTTTGGCGAGAGCAGCCGCGCCGACGAGGCCATGCTGCGCTTCGACAGCTTCCTGTCGGGGCTTCCGGCCGGCATCCAGCTGTTCTCGTTGATCGGCAACAATCCCAACCTCCTGTCCCTAATCGTGCGGATCATGTCGTCGGCACCGCGCCTGGCCGATATCATCGCGTCGCGTCCGCATGTCTTCGACGGCATGCTCGATCCGGCGCTCATGGCGGAACTGCCGACGCGAGACTATCTGGCAGAGAGGCTGAAGACATTCCTGGCGCCGGCGCGCCATTACGAGGATGTGCTCGACCGGCTGCGTATCTTTGCCGCCGAGCAGCGCTTCCTGATCGGCATCCGGCTTTTGACCGGTGCGATAGACGGCGGCGTTGCCGGTCGGGCGTTTGCCGATCTCGCGGACCTGCTGATCGAGCAGGCATTGGCGGCCGTTCAACGAGAAATCGAGGCGGCGCATGGCCGCTTTGCCGGCGGGCGCATCGCCATCATGGGGATGGGTAAGCTCGGCAGCTTCGAGTTGACGGCGGCCTCCGACGTCGACCTCATCCTGCTCTACGATCACGACGACGACGCCTACGATTCCGATGGCCAAAAGCCCATCGACACGACGCGCTATTATACACGCCTGACGCAGCGGCTGATCGCCGCCCTTTCGGCACCGACCGCCGAAGGGGTCTTGTTCGAGGTCGACATGCGGCTTCGTCCTTCCGGCAACAAGGGACCAGTCGCGACCCGCATCAAGGCCTTCCGCAAATATCAGCAGGAAGAGGCCTGGACCTGGGAGCACATGGCACTGACCCGCGCCCGCATGGTTTGCGGCGACAGAGTTCTCACCGTCGAGGCATGCCAAGTGGTCGCAGATATCCTCTCCGGTAGTCGCGACGTCGAGAAGACGGCGGCAGACGTGCGCGAGATGCGCGAACTGATCGAGAAGGAGAAGCCGCCGCGCGACATCTGGGATCTAAAGCTGATCCCGGGTGGCCTGATCGACATCGAGTTCATCGCCCAGTATCTGCGGCTGGTGGCGCCGGCGAGGGGGCTTTCGATCGACACCAACGGCATGAGTACCGGCGACGCGCTGACCGCACTTGGCCAGGAAATGATGTCGCAGGACGACCTAGCTACGCTCCGAGAGGCGCTGACGCTGTTTACGGAGCTCTCGCAGATCATCCGCCTTTGCATCGACGGGCCGTTCTCGTCCAAGGAAGCGCCGGCGGGGCTCGTCGAGCGCTTGAGCCGCGCCGGCGACTGCCCTGATATCAGGAGCCTCGAGGGAGAGGTGAAACGGCTGTCGAAGGCGGTGCGAGCGATCTTCCGGAAGGTGGTCAGCTCGTAGCTAGGCAGGGTACGGTAAAGCTCGGATGGGTGGGGACGCTGAGCGAGACGACGGTTCCCTTGCCCATGCAGGAGCGAATCCGCATCGTGCCGCCGTGCAATGCCACCAGCGAGCGGGAGATAGCGAGGCCAAGGCCGGAGCCGCCCTTGCTCTTGGCATACTGGCTCTGAACCTGTTCGAAAGGCTGGCCGATCTTGCTCATCGCCGTCTGTGGAATGCCGATCCCCGTATCGGCGATCGTCAGCAGGACACCCGATTCCGATCGCCGCGCACGCACGATGATGCGGCCTCCTTCGTTGGTGAACTTCACGGCGTTTGACAGGAGGTTCAGCATGACCTGCTTCATCGCGCGGCGATCTCCGACGAGGCCGAGGTCTGCAGAGACGCACTGCTCGATCGAGATATTCTTTTCCTCGGCAGCGATGGAGGTCAAGCGCAGGCTTTCTTCGATCAGGGGTGCAAGGTCGATCGTCTCGCACTGGATCTTCATATGGCCGGCTTCGATCTTCGACATGTCGAGAATGTCATTGATGACGTTGAGCAGGTGCTTGCCGCTGTCGTGGATGTCGCGGGCATATTCACCGTATTTCGGCGAGCCAACGGGGCCGAACATCTCGTTTACGAGAATCTCCGAAAAGCCGAGAATGGCGTTGAGCGGGGTGCGCAGCTCGTGGCTCATGTTGGCGAGGAACTCAGACTTCGCCTTGTTGGCAGCCTGGGCACGTTCCTTTTCCGCCTGATAGTTGGCGTTGGCGACCGAAAGCTCTTCCTTCTGCCGCTCCAGCTTCTTCTGCGAGGCCGAAAGGTCGCTGATCGTCGCCATCAAGCGGCGTTCCGATTCACGCAGCCGCTCCTGATGACGTTTCATGACGGTGATGTCGGTACCGACGGAAACCATGCCGCCATCGCGTGTGCGGCGCTCGTTGATCTGCAGCCAGCGCTCGTCGGCAAGCTGCACTTCGGTCGTCCGCGATAGCCCGTGCTGGTCCGGGTCGGCGATGCGGCGCTCGATCACCGGACGTGCGGCTGCGGCCTTGACGACGGCCTTTTCTGTGCCGGGAACGAGGACATTGTCAGGAAGACCGTAGGCCTGCTGGAAGTGCGCGTTGCACATCACGAGACGGTCGTTCTTGTCCCACAGGACGAAGGCCTCAGACGTGCACTCGATTGCATCGGCCAGACGCTGGTCGGCTTCGGCATAGCGTTGTGCCAGACGGTGCTGCTCGGTGACGTCCATGGCAATACCGATGACATGGGTGCGGCCGCTGGCGTTGCGGACGACCTGGGCGCGGGCGCGCATCCAGACGTAGTGGCCGGCGGCGTGACGCATGCGGAACACCTGGTCGACCTGCTTGGCATTGCCGCGGCTGATGGCGCGGGCAAGCGCGTAGAGGTTGCCATCGGTCGGGTGCATCATTCGGGCGGCATCGGCAAACGACAAAACGCTGCCCGCCGGCGGCAGGCCGAGCATTTCGTACATAGAGCCGGACCAAAAGAGCCGGCGGTTGGCCACGTCGAAGTCCCAGAGGCCGCAACGACCGCGCGACAGAGCGGTTTCGATGCGCAGGTTGCTTTCAAGGAAGGTATCGTCGGCTTCGCGCGCCCGCTTTACCTGCATGTAGTAGGCGTACAGGATGACCAGCAGGATGACCGAGATGCAGGAAAACAGCGTGACATTGAGGGAAACCTCGTGACGCCAGAAATGATGCATCGTGGCGAGCGAGCGGGCAGCGACGATCAGACCGCCGTCATTGCCGACCGGCTGGATGGCGGCGTAATGAGGCTCGCCGCCGATCGAAGTCTCGATCAGGCCAGAGCCGCCGAAGCGGCGCAGCGCTGCGGTTTCCGGAAGGAGGGCCGTTAGCTGCAGGCCGACATAGGCGGAAGCGCCGGCGCCGCCGAAGATCTTTCCCGAAGGGGCCACGAGAAGCAGGAAGGATTCCGGACCAAGCCGGTCCTCCGGAAGAAAGGTTGCGAGCCGCGCTTCCGCTGATTGGCGATCTGCATCGCTGATGGCGGCGCTCTGGTCGGAGAATGCCGCAACGGCAGTGGCCGCGACCAGGGCGGTCGCCTGGCGTGCGCCCTCCTGCATCCTGTCGTATTCTGACATCATCCCCACGCTGCGAGAGGTGGCAACAACGGCAAGGAAAGCGAGGATGAGCAGCGGGATGGATCGCTTCAGCACGAGCTCGACACGCGGAAGCTGGCGGGAAATCGGGGTCACCGTCAGATCAGGCTTGGAGCCGAACAGCCCGGAAGCCCGCTTCATCACCGGAAATTTGAGACGCAAGAACCCCTCGCCGACGGGTCCCCGCCGCGCGTCCGCCATCGTTTTCATCTGACCCCTCATGGAAATCCGGCGCGCCGCTCGCCCGAATCTACCCTAATGAATCATGAGTGATTCGCTGTGTCCAGAGAAATGCTAAGACTTTTTTAAGATGTTGATTTTGCTTCGATTCCCGCAGAATCTCAGGCTGTGGCGGATGACCATTAGCTCTTCAGCATGCGTTCCACGATGTCGCGAACATCGTTGGAGAGCATGCCGCTGCGGTCGATAGACAGAAGTGCCGCCCGCGCTTGGTCGGCCCGCTGAGGCTCAAGAGACCGCCATGACCGCATTGAGGTCAGAATCCTCGCCGCAAGCTGCGGGTTTTTTGGATCTATATCGAGGATCTGCTCGGCGAGGAAGCGGTACCCTTCGCCGTCCGCGCGGTTGAAGCCGGTCGGATTGGAGAAGGCGAAACTGCCTACCAGCGCGCGGACGCGATTTGGGTTGCCGCTGACAAAATGCGCGTTGTCCATGAGCGACTTGACGCGGTCGAGGGTTCCAGCCCCCGGGACGGTTGCCTGCACGGAGAACCACTTGTCGAGGACGAGCGGATTGCTGTCAAACCGCTTCAGGAAGGTTTCCAGTGACGTGGCCGTTTCCACGGTATCGGGGAAGCGGTGCGTAAGGAGGGTCAGCGCGTGCAACAGGTCGGTCATGTTGTTGGCGGAACCGAAGGCCTTTGCGGCAAGCGACGGCGATTGCTCTGCATAGGTCAGATAGCTCAGCGCACTGTTGCGCAAAGCGCGCTTCCCAGCACTTTGAGCATCGGGGCTGAACTCGCTGTCGGCATGCGTCTCGACGAGGAGACGTCGGAAGAGGTCTTTGCCTGCCGTTGCAATCGCCCGAAGAACTGCCGTGCGTCCGGCATGGATCGCATCCGGGTCGTTGTTGCTTCCGAGTTCGCGGGCGATATCGCTTTCGCTTGGAAGCGCAAGCACCTGGGCCCGGAAGGCCGGCTCCAGTGCATCATTGCCTGCTGTCTCGAGGAGAGCGGAGATCAAGGCCGGCGAGGCCTCGACCTCCTTGCCATCGCGTGCATGCCGGGAAGCCTGCATGAGGTTGGGCAAAGCGAGATCGGTCAGCGCCTGCCAGCGGGCGAAAAGGTCGCTGTCGTGGCGTGCAATGTGGTCAAGGTCCTCGGCGCTCTGGTCGAGATGCAGGTTGATCGGGGCGGAGAAGCTGCGGTTGAGCGACAGCACCGGCCGCGAGGAGATGCCGGAGAAGGTAAATACCTGGGTCCGCTCGGTCAGATGCAGCACGTCGCCTGTGACTTCGCCACCTGAGACGGTCGTCGGCGTCGCGACGGAGCCGTTGTCGAGGATCAGCGCGAAGGAGAGGGGGATGTACATCGGCTCCTTGGTTGGCTGACCGGGCGTCGCCGGCACGCGCTGCTCAAGGGACAAGGTAAAGGTCGATGCGGCGGCATCATAAGCGCCGGACGCGGTCACGAGCGGCGTGCCGGCCTGATGATACCAGAGCGAGAACTGGGTGAGGTCGCGACCGGTGGCATCCTCGAAGCACTTTACGAAGTCCTCGACCGTTGCCGCGTCGCCATCGTGCCGTTCGAAGTAAAGGTCCATGCCCTTCTTGAAGCCTTCCGGCCCAAGCAGCGTGGCGATCATGCGGATCACCTCGGAGCCTTTTTCGTAAACGGTGGTCGTGTAGAAGTTGTTGATCTCGCGGTATTTGGTCGGCCGCACCGGATGGGCGAGCGGCCCGGCGTCTTCCGGGAATTGCTCGGATTTCAGGTGCCGGACCTCGGCGATGCGCTTAACGGGCCGAGAGCGCATGTCGGCGGAAAACTCGTGGTCGCGGAAGACGGTGAGGCCTTCCTTCAAGCTCAGCTGGAACCAATCGCGGCAGGTAATGCGATTGCCGGTCCAGTTATGGAAGTACTCGTGGGCGATGATCGCCTCGATATTCGCGTAATCCTGGTCGGTTGCAGTTTCGGGGTCGGCAAGGACGTACTTGTCGTTGAAGACGTTGAGCCCCTTGTTCTCCATGGCCCCCATATTGAAGTCGGACACGGCGACGATCATGAAAATGTCGAGGTCGTATTCGCAGCCAAAACGTTCCTCGTCCCACTTCATCGAACGCTTCAGCGCGTCCATGGCGTAGGTCGCACGCGGCTCCTTGCCGTGCTCGACGTAGATCTTCAGCGCCACCTCGCGACCGGACATGGTGGTGAACGTGTCTTCGACGACGCCGAGATCGCCGGCGACCAGCGCGAACAAATAGCTCGGCTTCGGATGCGGATCGAACCAGGCGGCGAAGTGGCGGCCTTCATCGTAATTACCGCCGCCGAGAAAGTTGCCGTTTGACAGCAGCAGCGGGTTGGCTGCCTTGTCTCCGATGATTGTGATCGTGTAGGGCGCAAGAACGTCCGGACGGTCGGGAAAATAGGTAATGCGGCGGAAGCCTTCGGCCTCACACTGGGTGCAATAGACGCCGTTGGTGCGGTAGAGCCCCATCAGTTGCGTATTGGCTTGCGGGTTGATGAAGGTCGTGACCGTGATCTCGAAGGGTGACGCTTCGGGCAAGTCGAGGATTGTCAGCGATTGGGGCGTTGCCTCATACTGCTCAGCGGGCAACTCGTTCTGGTCCAGCAGCAGGCCTGACAGCGTCAGTTCATCCCCGTCAAGTACCAAGGGAGCCTTCGGGTCGACACCCTCGCGGCGATGGAAGATAAGTCGCGCGTCGACCTTGGTATTGGTAGGGTCGAGTTCGAAGGTGAGATCCACCCGTTCCAGAACGAAATCCGTAGGACGGTAGTTTGCCAGTTCGACAACTTTTCTTTCGGATGTACTCATTCGTACACAGTCTTCCTGTTCGTAGATGAAAGGTTCTGGAGGCCGATCTGGCGGCGTCAGCTTCGGAAGTTTGAGATGGTAGAGGCCAGCGGCGCCGGTGTTCTGCTGATTGATCGCGCCGGTTGACGGTGCGGGCGGTCAGCAGAAGAAGTCACAACGGCATTCCTTTCCTTGGCGGGGATGACCCGAACGCTAACAAAGGGATGCTAACATGATGCTAACGGGTATCGCACCGGTTCCGGTTCAAGCATTGTTTTTATCGATTCATCAAGACTTTTGATGCTGCACAGTGAGCCATTGCTTTAGTCTAAGGGATCTAACCTCGCGCCACCTTGCTCTCTCGCAAAAGCAACACCCAAGAGTTCTCATGACATCAGATGTGGGCAGCCCCCTGCGCGGGATCATGTTCAAGATCCTCTCCGTCGTCATCTTCGTGATGATGCAGACTTGCATAAAGGCGGCGGGCGCGGACGTCCCCGCAGGGCAGATCACCTTCTTCCGCTCCGCCTTCGCGCTGGTTCCCATCATCGCCTACCTGGCCTGGCAGAGGGATCTGCGCACCGCGGTGAGAACCGAGCGGCCTTTCGGGCACCTAAAGCGTGGCTTCTTCGGCATCCTCTCCATGGCCTTCGGCTTCTATGGCCTGGTTCATCTGCCGCTGCCGGAGGCAATCGCGATCGGCTACGCCTCGCCCCTGATGGCCGTGATATTCGCCGCGCTCATCCTTGGTGAGACGGTGCGGGTCTATCGATGGAGCGCGGTGGTGGCGGGTTTGATTGGGGTATTGATCGTCTCCTGGCCAAAGTTGACGCTCTTCCAGGACAACGGCCTGCAGTCGCAACAGGCCCTGGGTGCCGCCGCCGTCCTGCTGGCGGCCGTGCTCAGCGGGCTTGCCATGGTTCAGGTGCGCCAACTGGTGCGGACTGAAAAGACCCCGACGATCGTGTTCTATTTTTCGTTGACCGGCGCCTTATTCTCGCTGGTGAGCCTGCCGTTTGGTTGGACGGCGCTGAGCGGCCAGCAGGCGTTCCTGCTGATATCGTCCGGCCTGTTCGGGGGCGTGGCGCAGATCTTCCTGACAGAAAGCTATCGTCATGCGGACGTGTCGGCGGTGGCGCCGTTCGAATATACGTCGTTCCTGCTGGGGATCGTCATTGCCTTTGTGCTGTTCAACGACGTTCCGACGCTTCCGATGATCATCGGCACCGCCATCACCATGGCTGCCGGCATCTTCATCGTCTATCGCGAGCATCGGCTTGGGATCGAGCGGAAGGCCGCTCGGAAGGCCTCGGCGCCGCCAGGCTGATCAAGGGATCAAAGGGGGATGCCGGCGGTTAGCGGATTGGCAGCAGGGACATCGCCACGGCGGACGGCGGAGGCGTGGCGGTATTCGCGGGCAGCACTGATTGCAGTGTTCACGTCCTCATAGGTTCGCCGCAATGCGCGGAGGGGATAAAGCTCTCTCATGATGCTGGTCTCTTGCTTTGCGTCTGCTCTCATCGCTCACGAAAATCGGCGAAAATCGCGGCCGGACGCGTGATCGTGTCCAGCCGGCCCATCGCGCGAGCAGTAAGCTGCTCGTTCGTGGCAGAGCCGAAGCGGTGGTAGCCGCTGGTTGAGCGCGGCGCCAGGCCAGCGATACGAAGGCTCTCAAAGCCTGAATGGATAGGGCGGGCACGACACGTCATGGCCTTGGTTCCTTGTATTCGTCCTCCCAAGACACATCCCAATATTGCGGCGCAGCAATGATTCGGCAATGCAGCATTGAGCGTCACTGCCATGCGCGATTTGCATGGCATTTGAAATAATGCCTTAACGTTCATCAACTGATGGGAATCAGGGCTTCGCGATCGCCTGCGAAAACAGCAGCAAATCCGCCCAGGCGAGCGCTTTGTTCGCCGGCGCTGTCAGAAGTTCTTGCGGATGCAGTGTCGCAAGAGCCTTCGCCGTGCGGGTGTTGACCGCCACCTCACGCCATTGGCCGCGCAGGCTGTGGATGGTGCCGGTCTCGCCGAGGAAGAATCGCGCGGTGAAGTTGCCAAGCAGGAGAAGATGGTCCGGCTCCGCCAGTGCGATCTGCCGCTCGATGAAAGGCCGGCAGATGGCCGTTTCAGCCGGCGAGGGCATCCGGTTGCCGGGGGGGCGCCACGGAATGATGTTGGTAAGGACAACCACCTCCCGGGAAAGCCCGATCGCCGCCAGCATCCGGTCCAGCAATTGCCCCTGCCGCCCGGAGAAGGGGATGCCGTCGCGGTCGTCGTCAGCGTTTGGCATCGGGCCGATCACCATGATCTTTGACGCCGGGTCGCCGGAGAGGAAGACGGTGGAGCGGGCGCTGTTTTTCAGGTTGCAGCCGCCGAAAGCTTCCAGCGCCGTTTGCAGCTCGTCGAGCGACCGAGCGCTCTCCGCAGCCAGTTGTGCGGCCGCGACCGCCTGATCGTTCGGCATGGCAACCGGCGGCGGATTGAGCGGCGAGGACGGTGCTGACGCCGTGCGGCTCTTGCGCTCCGCTTGCCCGGCGGGGGCGGGTCCCTGCACCCGCTGAACCTGTTCACGGGCCGCCTGCTGCAGGGCAAACTCCTCAAACCGGTCGATCGGCTGATCTTCAAGCAGCCAGTCGACCCCCGCATCGGCATAAAAATGCAGAAGTGTTGCAAGCTCGGCCGCTTCGAGATCTTTCGCCTGGATCATCCTCCCACTCTAGCGGAGGGTCGGGCGCGGGAAAAGCATCAAGCTGCCCATTGTGCCAGATCCTCGCTTTCTCCGATCAGCGCCAGGCCGTGGGCGATGGAGAGAAGCTCGCCGCCGCTCTCGATCTTGTCTGTCCCAAAGCGGCGAATAAAGATGTCGCGCACGGCCGGCACGAAGGAGGTGCCGCCGGTAAGGAAGACCTTGTCGATGGCCGCGGGCGCCGTGTCCGTCTCGACCAGCACTTGGTCGAGCGCGGCCTCGATGCGGGAAAGGTCGTCGGCGATCCAGCTCTCGAAGTCGCGGCGCCGGACGGCCTTGCGGCCGGCCTTGCCGAGCGGCGCGAAGCTGAACTCAGCCTCGTCCGCCGCCGACAGCGCCATCTTCGTCGCCGACACTGCCTGGTAGAGCGGATAGCCCTCGTCATGCTCGACGAGATCGACGAAGAGTTCGAGCTTTTCCGGCTCCAGGGAGGAGCGCACCAGCGATTGCAGGTCGGAAAACTCCTTCGATCCCTTGAAGATCGACAGCTGGTTCCAGCGTGAGAAGCTGGTGTAGTAATTGCTCGGCACGTCGAGCAGTTTGTCGAAGCTCTTGAACCGGCTCCCCTTGCCGATCTCCGGCGCCACCAGATGCTCGATCATGCGCGCATCGAACTGGTCGCCGGCAATGCCGACGCCGGAATGGCCGATCGGGGTGGCGGAGAGCTTCCCGCCATGGCGCTCGAAGCGGATCAGCGAATAGTCGGTCGTGCCGCCGCCGAAATCCGCCACCAGCACATTGGCGTCCTTCTGCAGGTTCTGGGCGAAGTAATGGGCCGCCGCGACCGGCTCGTAGACATAGGCGATCTCCGGAAATCCGAGCCGCGTCAGCGCCGTGTTGTAGCGCTCGAGTGCCAGATCCGCATCGGCGCTGGCGCCGGCGAACTGCACCGGACGGCCGACGACGATGCGCGAGACGTCTGACGGCCAGGCCTCGCCCGCATAGGCGGAAAGCCGCCGCAGGAAGATCTCCATCAGGTCGTCGAACTGGTGGCGGCGGGCGAAGATCAGCGTGCCCTGGAAGAGCGGGCTTGCCGCAAAGGTCTTGATCGACTGCAGGAAGCGGCAGTCGCCCGGATTGTCGATGAAGGCGCGGATCGCCGCCTGTCCCGCCTCGACCTTCAGCGCCTGCGCGCCGAGCTGCCTGTCCTTCATGAAGGAGAGCGCCGTGCGCATCGTGTCGGTGGTGCCGGCACTGCTCGCAAACGGCATGGACTGCGTGGCCCCATCGCCTTCCGCCAGTGCAATGACGGTGTTGGTCGTGCCGAAATCCAGCCCCAGCGCCCGTGCCATGGCAGTGCTCCTCGTCCAGTCGTGATTATTGAACCCGGAGCATCAGCCCGGAAACGCCAAAGGGCGCCTGCCGCGCCCTGGTGAAATCGAGCGCGCCTGATGGCACAGGGCGGGCGGGATGGCAAGGGCGGGAGTCGCTTAAGCAGCCGCCCTTGTCTCCGCCGCCATCTCCGCCGTCCACTCGGCAAAGGCGTTCATCGCCGGGGTCGGGGTGCGGGACTTGAGGCGCGTCAGCCAGTAGCTTCCCTTGGAGACATAGACGGGGAAGGGCTGTTCCAGTGCGCCAGAGGAAAGGTGGCGGGAGAACATCAGCGGCGGGGCGAGGGCGACGCCGGTGCCTTGCAGGGCCGTTTCCACCATCAGCACGGAGGAATCGAACACCGGCCCGGTGATCGCCGGAGCGGGGGCGCCGGCGGCCTCGAACCAGCCGGGCCATTCGTCGGCGCGGTAGGAGCGGAGCAGTGTTTCCCGCCCGACATCCTCCGGCTGTCTCAGCCTGGCTGCGATCGCCGGTACGCACAGCGCCGAGAGCGGTGCCTCGAACAAGGGTTCCGCCTCCGTATCGTGCCAGGCGCCGTTGCCGAAGCGGATCGCGTAGTCGAGGCCTTCGGCGGCGATGTCGACACGGTTGTTGTTGGTAGAGAGGCGCAGGTCGATGAAGGGATGGCGGGCGCGAAAGCCGCCAAGACGCGGCAGGAGCCAGCCGACGGCGAAGGTGCCGACGGCGCCGAGCGTCAGCACCTCGCGCATGTGCCCGCCCTGGAAGCGCTCCAGCATGTCGGCCATGCGGTCGAAACTGTCCTTCAGCGTCGGCAGGAGCGCAAGGCCTTCTTCGGTGATCATGAGCCCGCGCGGCAGGCGACGGAAGAGCGTGACGCCCAGCCGCTGTTCGAGGATCTTCACCTGGTGGCTGACGGCCGCCTGCGTGACGCAGAGCTCGATCGCCGCACGGGTGAAGGAGAGGTGGCGGGCGGCGGCCTCGAAAGCGCGCAGCGCGTTCAGCGGAAGATGCGGCCGGACCATGCGATGCCCCAGTTTTTCTTATGGCTCCCGCCAGTTATCATCGTTTGCCGCGCTCCCGCAACGGGCCCTAGAACTGAGGTTGTTCACACCGAGGGAGACATCTCATGATCCTGGAAAGACGCGGCCTCCTGGCCGCTGCCATCGGCATTTTTGCCGCATTTGCTGCCACAGGGCCGGCATCCGCCGCCGATCCGATCCGCTGCACGGTGGTGCTCGACGCCAGGAGCGGCGAGGCGCTTCACCGGCAGGGTACCTGCGCCGAGCGCGTCTATCCCATGTCGACCTTCAAGCTGCCCTTGGCCATGATGGGCTACGACGCCGGCATCCTAACCGACGAGACGACGCCGCGCTGGGACTACCAGGCGAAGTTCGGCGGTCCGGCGCGGGTGAAGAAGGCCTTCGACCCGACCGGCTGGGAGCGGGAATCGATCGTCTGGTATTCGCAGGAGATCACCCGCCGTCTCGGCGAAGACCGGTTCGGCGACTACGTGAAGACCTTCGCCTATGGCAACGCGGACGTTTCCGGGGGGCCGGGCAGGCTGGACGGATTGACGGAATCCTGGCTGATGTCGTCGCTGAAGATTTCGCCGGACGAGCAGGTGGATTTCCTCCGCCGCTTCCTGAACGGCGAACTGCCGGTCTCGGATCATGCGGTGGCGATGACGCAGGCGATCATCCCGCGCTTCGAGGCGGCGGACGGCTGGGTGATCCACGGCAAGACCGGCAGCGGCCGGATGCGCGATGCAAACGGCGGGCCCAGGAGCGACCGCCCGATCGGCTGGTTCGTCGGCTGGGCGGAGAGGGAAGGGCGAGAGCTCGTGTTCGCGCGGCTTCTGGTTGACGCAAAGCCACACGACGAACCAATCAGCTTTGTGGTGCGGGATTCGCTGATTGAGGATCTGCCGGGACTGGTGGCAAAGCGATAGAACCCGTTTGGAAGGGAGCGGCGTCTATCGCCGTCGCGCCCACCACACCAGCACCGATCCCGCCAACGCGAGGATCGCGCCGCAGAGGATCCAGGGTGACTGGTCGATCATGAAGCTTGAGGCGGGGTAGGGGAAGATGCCACTGCCCTGGGCCATCCAGAGGAGGCCCATGAGGATGGCGAGGGCGCCGATCACGATGCCGAGACGCTTCATAGGCGCGTCCTTCGCTGGAGCGGATCAGGTTTCGCCGAGAAACTGGTCGTCGCCGAAGCCGGAGCCGTGCGGTTCGGCGCGCAAGAGCTTCCACGAGCCGATCAGCACGATCAGGCCGAAGGCGACAACCAGAGAGCCGTTGATCGTCCAGACGCTGAGTTCGCTCATGAAGCCTGTCGCCGGCAGTTGGATGATGCCCGTGCCGTGGCCGACCCAGGCGAGGCCGACGACGATGATTGCCAGCGCCGCCGCGACCATCCAGTTCCTGATCTTCTCCAAGCTTCCCTCCCATGGAGCAATTTGTCGCAGCCACATTAGCAGAGACGAGGCCGGATTCCAGGGGGTTCGCAAGGTCTTGATATTCGTCACGTCCGCGCAGGGATCCTGCGCGGAACCGGGGAAGTCTCAGATCGACTTCGAGGCGCCGCCATCCACCCGCAACATCGTTCCGGTGACGTAGCTCGCAGGCACCGAGCAGAGGAAGGCGCCTGCGGCGCCGAATTCCTCGACCGTGCCGAGGCGACCCGCCGGGATGCTCTTGACCGATGCCGCGCGGATCTCTTCGATCGGCTTGCCTTGGCGCTTGGCATTGGCGCCGTCGAGCTCGTCGATCCGGTCGGTATGGATGCGGCCAGGCAGGAGCATGTTTGCGGTGATGCCCTGTCCGGCGACTTCCGCCGACAATGTCTTGTTCCAGCCGGCCAAGGCGCCGCGCAGCGTGTTGGACAGCGCAAGATTCGGGATGGGCTCAAAGACGCCGGAGGAGGCCACGGTCAGGATCCGGCCGAACCCCTGTTCCTTCATCTGCGGCAGCAAGGCATTCGTGAGCGTGATGACCCGCAGCACCATGGACTGGAAATAGGTTTCGAGCTTATCTGCGGTCATTTCGTCCGATGTTCCGGGCGTCGGGCCGCCGGTGTTGTTGACCAGGATGTCGATGCCGCCGAGTTTCTCCTTGACCGCGCTCACCATGCTCTCGACGAAGTTGTCGTCGGCGAGATCTCCCCAGACCCAATCGGCCTTGCCTTTGCCTTCGGCGTTGATCGCCTCGCAATTTGCCGCCAACCGGTCGCCGGAGCGGCCAACGAGAAGCACGTTTGCGCCTTCGCGTGCGAGAGCCGTGGCGATACCGAGGCCGAGGCCGCGGGAGGAGGCGAGCACGAGGGCGCGTTTGCCGGCTAGTCCGAGATCCATTGTGATGTCCTTCCGATGCTGATTTGCAGTCGCGGGACGCTAGCAAGCTGGCGGGCTGCTTGCAAAGCCCGTTGCAGCTGAAAGCTGGCGTGTCTCTTTGACATTTCCCCTTTCCCCCAGTAGGAACGACGCCATGTAGAGCTGCGAGAGTTGCAGCCATGCGCCAAGGCGCACGAAATATCCGAAAGACCATAAAGATGACCGACTACGAAGGCGCCGTTCCGGCGATCGCCAAGGCATTGGCGAAACGCGGCTACGCGACCCTTACTCCCGTGCAGCAGGCTATGCTCGACCCGAAGCTCGCTACGTCCGACGCGCTCGTTTCGGCGCAGACGGGTTCTGGCAAGACCGTGGCCTTCGGCATCGCCATGGCGCCGACGCTGCTGGACGACGGCGAGCGCTTCGAGCGCGCCGGCGCGCCGCTGGCACTGGTGATTGCGCCAACCCGTGAACTGGCCGTGCAGGTCAACCGCGAGCTCACCTGGCTCTACGAGATGACCGGCGCGGTGATCGCGAGCTGCGTCGGCGGCATGGACATCCGTAGCGAGCGCCGGGCGCTGGAACGCGGCGCCCACATTGTCGTCGGCACGCCCGGCCGTATCTGCGACCATATCCGGCGCAATGCGCTCGACATGTCCGAGCTCCGGGTCGCGGTGCTCGACGAGGCCGACGAGATGCTCGACCTCGGTTTTCGCGAGGACCTGGAGTTCATCCTGGAATCCGCACCTGATGGCCGGCGCACGCTGATGTTCTCCGCCACCGTGCCCACCGGCATTGCCAAGCTCGCCAAACGCTATCAGCGCAATGCGGTGCGCATTGCGACGACCACGGAGGAAAAGCAGCACGCCGATATCGAATACCGGGCACTTCTCGTGGCGCCCTCTGATCGCGAGAACGCGATCATCAATGCTTTGCGCTTCTACGACGCGAAGAACGCGATCGTGTTCTGCTCCACGCGTGCGGCGGTGAACCACCTGACGGCCCGCTTCAACAACCGAAACTTTGATGTCGTGGCGCTCTCTGGCGAACTGACGCAGAACGAGCGCACCCATGCGCTGCAGGCCATGCGCGATGGCCGTGCCCGCGTCTGCATCGCGACCGACGTCGCTGCCCGTGGCATCGACCTGCCGGGGCTCGATCTTGTCGTCCATGCAGATCTCCCGACCAACTCCGAAACCTTGCTGCACCGCTCGGGCAGAACGGGACGCGCGGGCAACAAGGGCGTCAGCGCCCTGATCGTCCCGGTCAACCAGCGCCGCAAAGCCGAGCGCCTGCTTGCCGGTGCGGACGTGACGCCCACCTGGGCGCAGCCACCGTCGGCCGACGAGGTCACGGCAAAGGACCAGGAGCGCCTATTGGCGGATCCGGTCTTCGACGAAGCCCCGCGCGAGGAAGAACAGGACCTGATCGCCAGGCTGGTCGAGATCTATGGCGCAGAGAAGCTCGCGGCTGCTTTCGTCAACCTGCACCGGGCAAAGAATGCCGCGCCGGAAGACCTGATCCCAGTCTCGCTCGATGCCGGTGCCGGCCGCAAGCCGCGCGACGGAAAGTCCGGAGATCCAGCCTCGCGGCCACTGACGCCGCGTGGCGACTTCGGCCCCGCCGTTTGGTTCTCGCTTTCGGTCGGGCGCAAGCAGCGCGCCGAGCCCCGCTGGCTGATCCCGACCATCTGCCGCAACGGCGATCTCTCCAAGAACGAGATCGGCGCGATCAAGATGCAGGCCGACGAGACCTATGTGGAAATCGCCGCCGACCATGCCGACCGCTTCTTGGCGAAGCTCGGCAGGGACCGGATGATGGACCGCGGCATCCGCGTCACGCGGCTGGATCGGGCGCCGGACTTCAGCAAGTTCACCCGCAGTGCAGAGGACGAGGCTCCGCGCCGTGATGGGCCGCGGATGGACAAGCCGTGGAAGAACAAGAAGACCGGTGATGGTGAAGGTACCGAACGGATCGGCAAGGATAGGCCATTTCGCGAAAACGCGACGGATGATGCGCCCCGTAAGGATTGGAAGCCGAAGGCCAAGACCAACGACGCCGTCCGTAGCCTCGACGACGAAGTCTGGGGTGACACCAAGCCGAAAGGCGGCCCTGGGAAGGGCAAGCCTGCCCGAGCCGATGGCGGGTTCGACAAGCCTTTCAAGAAGGGCGCCGGCAAGCCGTTCAAGGGCAAGGCGGCCGGCAAAGATACCGGTGGCAAGCCTTACAACGCCAAGGGCAAGGCGGCTGGCGGCACCGGGAGGTCCAACAAAGGCGACCGCGTCAGATAATCAGCGCGGCCGGTTTCAGAACGGCACCTTCCCGGGATTGAACATCCCCTTTGGATCGAGCGCCTGCTTTAGCGCCCGCGCCAGAGCCCGCTTCTCCGGTGATGTGAAGGTCTCGTAACCGTGGCGTTTCTCCAGGCCCACGCCGTGCTCGGCGGAGAAACTGCCGCCCGCTTCGCCTACGTTGGCATAGACCGCGTTTTCAACGGCGCGCAGTTCTCTTTCCGGCAGCGGGCCGCGCTTGATCAGGGTCAGGTGCAGGTTGCCGTCGGCGACATGACCATAGACATAGGCGGCATAAGTGGGGTCAAGGGCACGCAGCCGGCGCTCCAGTTGAGCCACATAGCAATCGAGATATGTCGGCGGAACAGAGACGTCGAACGAGGCTGCCTCCGGAATCTCGGCGTAGTAGAAGCCCGAATCCTCGCGGATGTCCCAGAGCCGGCGCGCTTGTTCTAGGGTTTTGGCAACAATGCCGCCCTTGAGGGCGAGCGGCTCCCACATGTCTGAGAGCTGTTCCTCAAGGGCGGCTATCGCACCCTCAACGCTCCCGGTGGAAATCTCGATCAGCAGTGCCGCGGCATCCTCCTCCAGCCATGACAGATCGAGACCCTTCAGTTTTGCATGATCCCGAATGTATAGGGGCCACATCATCTCAGCCGCTTCAAGCGTCACGCCCGGTAGCGTACGGAGGCGGCGGATGACAGACAATGCGGCGCGGGCATCGGCGACGCCGAGCATGGCCGTTGCCCGGTAGGGGCGCTGCGGCTCCAGCTTCAGGACCACCTTGGTGACGACGCCGAAGGCGCCTTCACCGCCGATGAAGAGCTGTTTCAGGTCCGGCCCGGCCGAGACCTTCACGACACGCGTCAGGTCGGAGAAGATATCCCCCGACGGCAGCACCGCCTCCAGCCCCAGAACCTGATGGCGCATCACGCCATTGCGGAAGGCGAGGATGCCGCCGGCATTGGTGGAGACCATGCCGCCGATGGTGGCGGAGCCGCGTGAGCCGAGGTCTATGCCGGTGGTAAGGCCGTGTTGTGCGGCGGCCTGCTGCAGGGCTTCGAGCGTGACGCCTGCTTCCACCGTCGCCGTCATTTCCTCGGGCTCAATAGAGAGGATCCGGTTCAGGCGCGACGTGGACAGGATCACGTCACCAGGGCGGCTGACATTGCCGCCCACCAACCCGGTGAGGCCACCTTGGGGAACGATAGAGACATTGTTCTCTCCGCACCAACGAATAAGGTGACGGGCAGCCTCGGTGGAACGCGGCTGTGCCAGCACGCCGGCTTCCAGATTACGGGGGTGCTCCCCCGGGTGCCGTCCCGTTAGATCAGAGGAATCGAGGACGAAGAGATCGGGATGAAGCCCCGCAAGTCGTTCTGCAAGGTCTTGAGGGGACAACTGGGAGGAAGCGTCAGTCTGGATCATGCTGGTGCCTATGCTGCGTCCCACCCGAATGACGCACCGCATCGTACTTGGCAACCATTCTTGAAGATGGTGCTTTGGACGCCGGGCTCAGTCACGCGATAACTTGATTTTCATGGAGGAGCCGATATCTTACGCTAACGTAAACGTAAGACGTTACGGCTGCCACAGTGGCGGCGGAAATGTTTTCCCGGTCGACAACCGCTTCGGCTTTTGCGAATTAGGTTGTCAGACAAGTGGTGCCGGAGTGGGGCCGGCAAGCGGAGTAGATGATGAGCGAGCAAATGGAACTTCCCGAGCGCGAGAGCATGGAATTTGACGTCGTGATCGTCGGCGCAGGGCCGGCCGGTCTTTCGGCGGCGATCCGGCTGAAGCAGCTTAATCCGGATCTCGCCGTGGTCGTGCTGGAGAAGGGTGCCGAGGTCGGCGCGCATGTCTTGTCGGGCGCGGTGGTGGATCCGAGCGGCATCGACAGGCTGTTGCCGGGTTGGCGTGAAGAAGAGGGGCATCCGTTCACGACGCCCGTCACCGACGACCAGTTCCTGTTCCTCGGCCCTGCCGGGTCGGTTCGCTTGCCGAATGCCCTGATGCCGCCGCTGATGAACAACCACGGCAATTACATCGTTTCGCTTGGCCTCGTCTGTCGATGGCTGGCGGAGAAAGCCGAGGCGCTTGGCGTCGAGATCTATCCCGGCTTTGCTGCAACCGAGCTTCTGTATGACCAAAGCGGCGCCGTCCGCGGCGTGGCGACCGGCGACATGGGCATCGAGCGGAACGGGCAGCCGGGCCCGAACTTCACGCGCGGCATGGAATTGCACGGCAAGTACGTCCTGATCGGCGAGGGTGTGCGCGGGTCGTTGGCCAAGCAGTTGATCGCCAAGTTCAAGCTGGATGAGGGCCGCGAACCACAGAAATACGGCATTGGCCTCAAGGAACTCTGGGAGGTAAAGCCGGAGAACCACAAGCCGGGTCTCGTTCAGCACTCCTTCGGCTGGCCGCTCGGACTGAAGACTGGCGGCGGTTCCTTCCTGTATCATCTGCACGACAATCTTGTCGCCGTGGGCTTCGTCGTCCACCTGAACTATAAGAACCCCTATCTCTACCCGTTCGAGGAGTTCCAGCGCTTCAAGACGCACGAGGCGATCCGTGGCACCTTTGAAGGCGCCAAGCGCATCTCCTACGGCGCCCGCGCGATCACGGAAGGCGGCTACCAGTCCGTGCCAAAACTTTCCTTCCCGGGCGGCGCGCTGATCGGCTGTTCAGCCGGCATGGTCAACGTGCCGCGCATCAAGGGCAGCCATAATGCGGTGCATTCGGGGATGCTGGCCGCCGAGAAGATCGCGGAAGCGATTGCTGCGGGCCGCGCCAATGACGAAGTTATCGAGATCGAGAACGAGTGGCGTGACAGCGCCATCGGCAAGGACCTGAAGCGGGTGCGCAACGTCAAGCCGCTGTGGTCGAAGTTCGGCACAGCACTTGGTGTCGGTCTCGGCGGGATCGATATGTGGACCAACCAGATCTTCGGCTTTTCGTTCTTCGGCACACTGAAGCACGGCAAGACCGATGCGGAGAGCCTGGAGCCGGCCGCCAAGCACAAGCCGATCGCTTATCCGAAGCCGGATGGCGTCCTGACTTTCGACCGCCTGTCCTCGGTCTTCCTGTCCAACACCAATCACGAGGAGGATCAGCCGGTCCACCTGCAGGTAAAGGACATGGAACTGCAGAAGCGTTCGGAGCTTGGCGTCTACGCCGGGCCTTCAACCCGCTATTGTCCGGCGGGCGTCTACGAGTGGGTCGAGAAGGACGGTGAGGAGGTTTACGTAATCAACGCGCAGAACTGCGTCCACTGCAAGACCTGCGACATCAAGGACCCGAACCAGAACATCAATTGGGTGCCGCCACAGGGTGGCGAGGGGCCGGTTTATCCGAGCATGTGAGCCCGCTTGCTGGTATCAGGGGGATCCGGTAACCACGGATCTCCCCCGGCGCCCGGGCTCGAACCTCGCCTCAGAGGGCGGACAAGGCACGGGCGGAAGTCGCGCCCCTGTCAGATCGTTTTAGCGCGCTCGCCGTCATGGGCCTCCCCAGATGATAGCCTTGCACGAGGTCGATGCCCAATCGCTTCATCAGGCTTGCCTGCTCCGGTGTCTCGACACCTTCGGCAAGAATGGTTGCCTGCCGATTTCGCACCAGCCGTATGATGTCCTCCAGCATGGCGCGGCCTCTGGGCGTATGACTGTCATGAACGAAGGACTTGTCGATCTTGACGCAGTCGAATTCGACGAGCCGTAACCAGGACAGGCCGGCGAATCCTGTTCCGAAGTCGTCCAGCCAGATCTTCACTCCCAGTGCCTTGAGATCGTTGATGCAGCGGCAGGCGCCTGAGTGCATTTCCATGTCCTGCCCCTCGGTAATTTCGAGAGCCAGCCGATCTCCGGTGATCCCGGCTTCATGCAAGGTTAGCGCGACGAATGCCGCGAAACCAGGGCTTCTCAGTTGAAGCGGCGATACGTTGACGCTGGCGATCTGCATCAGGTTGGGGGCCAGAACGTCGTGGCAAACCGTCTGGATTGCCCACTGCCCGAGCGAGAGGATTGTTCCTGTGCGCTCGGCAATCGGAATGAAGAGGCTCGGTGGGATGAGACCGCCATCTGGCATGCGCAGGCGCATGAGTGACTCGACTGCGGACACCTCTCCAGATCCCACATCCTGAAGTGGCTGATAAACCATGGAGACCAGATGCTGCGGAACGGCGATCTTGAGAACGGCTGCTACGTGTTCACGGTCATCGCTGGTCTGGGGATCGTTGGGATCGAACAGCCGGACACAGTTGCGGCCGGCGGCCTTTGAAGCGTACAGCGCCCGGTCTGCCTCATAAATCACCTTCTCCAGCTTTGCCGCCGCGTGGTGCCGGGTGAAGGCTGCTCCAACGCTTACCGTTACGATCGAGATACCGTCCCGCCGCTGCTCATGGCGAAGCTCCAGCCGCTCGACCACCTGCCGGATTGCTTCTGCCAGCCCCGCGAGCTCAGCCTCCTCGTCAAGCTTGGCAAGGATGATGAACTCTTCACCCCCGTAGCGCCCAATGGTCGCCTGGCGCATTTCGGCAAGATCGCGAAGAGCGTCCGCGACGATCGTGAGGCATCGGTCACCTTCCTGATGTCCGTAGCAGTCATTGTATCTCTTGAAGAAATCAACGTCGACCAGGATGGCGGCGAAAGCTTCTCCAGCATGCTGCCACCGATCCCAAAGGTCCCGCAATCGTTGATCAATCGCGCGGCGGTTCTCGAGGCCCGTCAGCGGGTCCGTGTGGGAGAGGCGCAGCAATTGCTGACCGCGCTCCGTGGCTTCCTTCTGCTGCGCCTTCGCTTCAAGCGCGTTGAGGAAAACATTGAAGCGTTCCTGGTTCAGCTTCCAGTTTACGTAGGAAGTAAAGATGAAACAGGAAATGCAGAAGATACCAAAGGTGAGCTTGTACCCCACGCCTTGGGTCGGGAGGCCGTAGAGACCCGCGATAAACAGGACCACGATCACCCCGGAGGCTATCAGTGATAGCCGGAAGGCGAAGCTGAAGAACAGGTTGACGCTCATCATGAAGATCGCGCCGAACACCATGTAGTAGGACATGACCTCCGTGTTGGAGGTCTGCAGCGCCGTGAAAAGCCATCCCGCATAAGCAGCCACTAGGGCAGCTGCCGAGACGCGATCGATCGCATCAGCCCCGGCATTGCGCCAGACCAGAAGCTCGAGTGATGCGAGCATCATCGCCGAGATGACAAAACGAGTCACCACGGTTATCGCGGCAGCATCCGGGATCAGAAGGATGTCGGTCAGCGAGAAAAGGAGATGGACGAATACGGCAACCCATAGCCCCTGACGCGTTATCTTGCGGCGGATCTTTTCACCCTGTTGGCGATAAAGCGCGCGAAGAACCTCCGCCGGCTGCTGCAGCGGATTTCGCGGAACATCGATCTCAAGCACGTCGGCCAATCTGTGCGTCATGCACCTTCCACTGCGTTGATTGCTGTGGTGTCGAACGTCTTCTGTAGCTGTCGGGTTCGGACCCATGCTTGCATGCGCCGTCGCCAGACCGCCGTCTTCGGACCAGCGTCTCCCGTATCAGAGGAACCTGTGTCTGAGAAACGGAGTAGCAGAAGGAGCTTAAGCATCTCTAAAGAAGCGTCCGCTCCGGTTGATGCCGACGTTAACCATGTTTCCCAAAGCTGCGAGATTTTTTTGCTCACATGGCTCATCTTGAGGCGGTTGTTAACCTCCCATTAACGAGCGAGATTGGCGTGAACAGACGCGAGATTGTTTTCGACGGACAGAGCTTGATCACTCCCGAATCCGTCAAGCGAGAGGTCTTCTCCTCTCCTGATCTAACCAACGAGCACCAACTGGCAGCAGCCGAAGCACAGGTCGCATTGGTTCTCTCGATTGCCAAACAGCAGGTTGATGCGGGGCAGGAGCCGGCTCTGATCATCGACCGACTGATAAAGTCGCTGCACGAGATCCGGGATCGCTATTGGAGCATCTGGGCGCAGCTTGTGCCGGTCGTGCAGAATCACCCGATTCGCGCTTATTTCCACGAGGATCCTTTCACGCGCTGGTCCTTCGAGAAGCCGCGTGGCTACTCCGGCGACGCCCACCTTATCGATTTCATCTATGGGCATCCCTCGGTCGCCCATGAAATCCGGTCGGCTTCGCCACTCGGGCGCACGCTGCACGAATATACCAAGAATGCACCGTCTGCGGTGGCGGTACGCGAGCGGCGCGATCTCTTGACGCGCTATGTCGACGAAGTCGCTGGTGACAGGGGGGCTGAGACCGAAATTCTGACGGTGGCGGCAGGTCACCTGCGCGAAGCTGATCGCTCCGTTGCGTTGAAGGAAGGGCGGATCAAGCGCTGGGTTGCGCTTGACCAGGATCCCTTGAGCGTCGGAGCGACAGCTCGTGACTTCAACGGAACCTGCGTTGAAGCCATTGACGGCTCCGTTCGAGGCCTGCTGACGAAGTCACAGAAGCTCGGGACTTTCGACTTCATCTATGCCGCCGGCCTCTACGACTATCTGGCAGACAAGGTGGCGGTCAAGCTCACCCAGACTTGCCTCGATATGCTGAAACCGGGCGGCATGTTCCTGTTTGCCAACTTCTCCACCGAAGTTCCGGATGATGGCTACATGGAGACGATGATGAACTGGACATTGCTGCTGCGTTCGCAGTCGGACATGTGGAAGATCATTAATGAGAGCGCGGCCGGTCACGACGTCGACTCAGAGGTCATGTTCGGGGCCAACCGCAACATCATCTACGGAACGATCAAGAAGCGTTCCTGACGGAGCGGCAGGCCCAACGCGTTCGTGATCGCCTTGGGCCTGTCGTTAGCGGCGCATTAACCATAACGTCCTTAAGTTGCCGCCATCAAACGGACACCTTGAGGACACCATTCATGTCGCTATCCCGTCGCGGGTTTCTGCTCGGCCTGCCGCTCTTCGTCACCGCATGTGCATCGAGCGGTGTCGACCATCGTTCCAATTACGCGGCCCTACCGGACGAGCAATTTCCGCTACGGGCGGTTCCACTCGCGAAGATCAAGCCCGAACTTCGCCGTCAGGTGGTCGCATATGAAACGAAGCACAAGCCCGGTACGATCGTTGTCGATACTCAGGCGCGTCGCCTTTACCACGTGATGGAAGGTGGCCAGGCAATGCGATACGGCGTCGGCGTGGGGCGTGAGGGATTGGCTTTTCGCGGTCATGCTTATGTCGGGCGTAAGGCCGAGTGGCCAAGCTGGACACCGACCGCGAACATGATTCGCCGTGAGCCGGAGAAGAACCTCAAATATGCAGCCGGCGTCCCTGGTGGCCCAAATAATCCGCTCGGCGCCCGCGCAATCTACCTCTACCGCAACGGCAACGATACCCATTTCCGTATCCACGGTACCAATCAGCCGCAAACGATTGGCTATGCCATGTCGAGTGGCTGCGTGCGAATGATGAACCACGACGTGATCGACCTCTACGAGCGCGTGAACGTTGGTGATCGGGTTGTCGTACTTCAGGCTTGATCGAACACGGCCTGGTTCATCGGCCGCCCCTCGACAATAGTCCGGTTGAGAGCAAGACGCCCAGCGCCGTCACGACGGTCGCCGTGATCGTCACTCCATTGACGAGTTCTCCGAGCAGAAGTGCGCCGCCAATTGCAGCCGCCACCGGGGTAATGGCGGTATAGGCCGCAGCCTTCGTCCCTCCCAGCATTCTGACCGCGGAGCCGTAGAAGATCGTTGCGAGGAGTCCCGAGAGCAGGGCCTGCGGCACGAGTTGGAGTGCGATCTCGGAAGCCGGTGCAACAAGCATGTTGGACCCCAGCACCGGGATTAGCGCGAGGTTGATCACGGTCGACCAGAAGCAGATCAAGGCACCGGCTTCAAAAGCGCCCAGGCCGGTCTTGCGAAAGGCGTGGGTGTAGATCGCCCACAGCGTCGCTCCAAAAGGCAGCACCAGATAACTCCGCCATGTCAGGCTCGTTTCTGCGGATGTGCCAAGAAGGAGAAGCAGACCTCCCAGCAGGATCGACAGCATGCCGATCTTCCGTAGGCCATCGGGACGCTCGCCGAGGATCAGCATGCCAATCAGTGCTGTTGCCAGTGGCATTGTTCCCGGCAAGAGCACGCCCGCAGCCGAAGCGGGTGTTGCAAGAAGCCCGAACGCCGCGACCTGGAAGAAGGGCGCACCTGCCCCCACGATCATCAGGACCAGCGGAACCGTTCCCGCACGCCTCGGCCATAAACCTGTGCGACGCAGGAAGGGCGCGAGGACCAATGCCGGGACGCCAAAACGCAGCAGGCTGAGGTCCAGCGGCGTCAGAACCCCGATTTTGCTGTAGCGCATCGTGATCAGCCACGTTGCCCAGATCGCCACCACGGATAGAGCGGCGGCGGCGCCGAGCGCAGTCGAACGTATCGCTGTGTCGGGTGCTATCGTTTGCGTCACCACGTCCTCCTCTGTGTCGCAGGACACGTAAGATACTGCAGGAGGCGAGACCGGTCCTTGCTAAACGATGTAGTTAAGGCCATCCTTTTGGCATAAGGTTGCCGGTAAGACTGGCATAGAGGCCGGATATGCCAAAACTGGATAAATTCGATCTGGGGATACTAAAGGTTCTACAGCATGATGCCCGAGCTACCAACGTAGACGTTGCAGAGCATGTGAATCTCTCACCTTCGCCCTGCCTGCGGCGCACACGCCTCCTGGAACAATCGGGGATCATCCGAGGCTACCACGCCGACATTGATCGGCAGGCTGTCGGACTTGAACTCACAGTCTTCGTCGCCTTTAAGGTTGTTCGACATTCGCGCGAGAATGCCCATGCGCTGGAGCAGGCGCTTCTGGAAATTCCCGAGGTGATCGCCTGCCACATGATTTCGGGAGAGGCGGATTTTCTGGCCGAGGTTGTGGTCGAAAACCTTGCTGCTTACGAACGGTTGCTGACCGACAAGCTGCTCGTGCTGCCGCAGGTGACGGACATCAGGTCCAGCTTTTCCATCCGGACGGTGAAGACGAGTGGGCCTTTGAAGCTGCCGCGCCGAATGGAATGACCCCGGGGGCACAGCGGACGACGGCGCGCCGTGAGGCCGGCGGCATGCTCCATGGTGGCACAGCTCCTCGTCCCTGTAACCGGAAGCGTGCGTCTCATCTCATCGGCTGGGGCGGGAGTACGCGAGCAACCATTTCTATGATTGCTCGTTGTTCCGCGGACTGAACTTCAGGCCCTTCAGGGACGCGAGATGAACCTAGTTGCCATCTTCAACCGCGATGGCGGAACCTTCAAGACGACGGAGATGGAGGAATACTGCGCCCGTGCGACGCAAACCTTCCGGAATGCGGGCCATCAAATCGAGTGCCACATCGTTGCGGGCAAGGATATTGTCGAGACGATGCAGAGGGTGGCCGCCACGCCGGGACTGGAGGGATTGATCGCCGGTGGTGGCGACGGCACGATCTCTGCGGCAGCAGGTATCGCATGGCGCAATGGCCTGACGCTCGGCATAGTACCGGCCGGGACCATGAACCTCTTCGCCCGCTCACTGAAGCTGCCGCTCGACATCTGGGATGTGCTGGAGGTGCTTGCTGACGGACGGGTGCAGCAGGTCGACATCGCCAGTGCAAACGGCCACAGCTTCGTCCACCAATTCTCTGCGGGACTTCATGCCCGAATGGTGCGTTATCGCGATTCCATGACATTCGGCTCCAGGCTTGGAAAGATGCGTGCCAGCGCACGCGCGGTGCTTGGGGTGATGTTCAACCCCCCGGTCTTCGAGGTTGAGTTCAACGCAGAAGGCAGGAAAGGACGCCGCAAGGTCTCGGCGATTTCGGTGTCCAACAACGAGTTTGGCCCGGATCCTCTCCTTTATGCCGATGATGTCACCCGTGGCAGGTTGGGCTTTTACGTCGCTGATCCACTCACGCCCAAAGGTGTGGCACAGCTTACCGTCGACATCCTTCGCGGTCACCTGAAGGACAATGATGCGGTGACGGCCATGACGGCGGCAGAGGTCGAACTGCATTTCCCGCGAGAGCGTCGCGACGTCCGCTGCGTCATCGATGGCGAGCTCCTGCCGATGGACCGCCATGTGAAGATCCAGATCCACGCAGGCGAACTGAAGGTTCTTGTGCCGGCCTCAGAAACGGGGGAGCAAGAAGCCGGCAGCGGCATTTGAAGTGTCTTAGATGCGCGCCAGATAGGTCCGGTAGTCGAAGTCCGAGACGGTTCTGAGGTAGGTGGTTGCTTCTTTGCGTTTGGTGTTCCCGTAGAGCGCCTGATAGCGCGTGCCCAGGATGTCGCGGATGAAGGGGGAGGAGGAGAAATCCTCCACAGCAGTCAGGAAATCATGCGTCAATCGCCGCCCGTGGGAGGGTAGTTTGCCCACGTCGGTCTCTGGCCCCGGATCCAGTTGCCGCTCAAGCCCAAGAAGCATGCCGCCCAGGATGGCCGTGAGCAGCAGGTAAGGATTGGCGTCTGCGCCCGCGACCCGATGTTCGACGCGGGCGGCTGGGCCGTCTTTTTCCGGTATCCGGATGGCAGTTCCTCGATGCCCAAGGCCCCAGTCGATGTCGACGGGTGCAAAGGAGCCGGGTTGAAAACGACGGTAGGAGTTGGCAAAGGGAGCAAACAGCAGTTGCGCCTCTCGCATTGTTTCGAGCATGCCGGCGCATACGGACTTGAGCAGCACGGGCTCACCGCCTTGAGCATCCAGAACATTCTTGCCGTCCCGGTCGATGATGCTTGCATGCACGTGCAAACCGGAGCCGGCATGCTCGCTGTAGGGCTTGGCCATGCAGGTGGACTTCAGCCCATGCTGCCGCGCTGCCTGCTCCGCTAGACGTTTTAGATAGATGCAGTCGTCGGCGGCAGCCAGTGCATCTGCGCGGTGCAACAGGTTGATCTCGAACTGGCCGGGTCCGAACTCGGCCGTCGTCGCGTCGCAGGGAAGCGCCTGAGCCTCAGCCCACAGGCGAAGCGTTCGCAGGTAGTCGTCAAGTGCGTCCACCGCGGTCATGTCATAGAGCTGGAAACCATTAGGCTCGCCACGATATGTCAGCCGCTTCGGCGGCCGTGGGACGCCCGTGTCTCGCCAGTCCTCCTCCACCACGTAAAATTCAAGCTCCGTCGCTACCACGGGTGTCAGCCCGCGCGCCTCGTATCGCCTCAACATCGAGGCCAGGATGGCGCGAGGATCCATGAAGCTCGGGGTGCCGTCGAGCTCATGCATCGTTGCCAGCACCTGTCGGGATCCATCGGGTGCCCAGGGCATGGGTGCAAGAGTGCAGCGGTCGGGGATGCAGACGCCGTCCGGATCACCGATCGACAGCGACAGCCCGGTCAGATCGTCGTTGTCGTCGCCCCAGATATCCAACGACTGCGTCGAGGTGGGCAGCCGGACCAAGCCCTCCCAGACCTTCTTCTCTGCTTCCAGCGGGATCTGCTTGCCACGCAGGTCGCCGTTCATGCCCACGAGCAGGATCTCGATACGGGGGGGAGCTGTGTGTTCGGCCATGGGGAGTCTGCTAAAGATGGTTGCGGAGCATGGTTCGTAGCCGATAAGAATCGGCCACACAATCTGAAGGCAGAGAATGCTTCATGACTGACATGCCCGCATTATCGAACCTTGGCGCTATCGACGCTGCTCATCACCTCCACCCATTTTCCGACATGAAGAAGCTGAATGCCGCAGGTACGCGGATCATCCAGAGGGGAGAAGGCGTTCATATCTTCGATAACACCGGGAGAAAGTACCTCGACGCATTCGCAGGGCTTTGGTGCGTCAACGTGGGCTACGGGCGAACAGAGATCGCCGAAGCTGCCTACCGGCAGATGCAGGAACTTCCCTACTACAACACCTTCTTCGGGACGACGACCGCACCCGCTACGCTGCTGGCGCAGAAGATCGCTTCGCATACAGGAGCGGAGCTCAATCGGGTGTTCTTTACCAACTCGGGGTCCGAGGCGAACGACACATGGTTGCGCATGGCGCGCGTTTATTGGAAGGCGCTTGGCAAGCCGAACAAGACCCAGGTCATCGCGCGCAAGAATGCCTATCATGGCTCGACCGTTGCCGGTGCCTCGCTTGGTGGAATGAAGTGGATGCACGAGCAGGGGGATCTTCCCATTGCCGGGATCTCCCACATCAACCAGCCCTACTGGTACGCCGAGGGTGGAGATCTGACGCCTGCCGAGTTCGGGCTGAAAGTGGCGCGCGAACTCGAGGACAAGATTGACGAGCTTGGCGAGGACAATGTCGCGGCTTTCGTTGCCGAACCCATTCAGGGCGCGGGCGGGGTCATCATCCCTCCGGATACTTACTGGCCGGAAATCGCCCGCATCTGCCGCGAGCGCAACATCCTCCTCGTCTGCGACGAGGTGATCTGCGGCTTCGGGCGTCTGGGCTCCTGGTTCGGCCATCAACACTACGCCGTCAGCCCCGATTTCGCGCCGATCGCCAAGGGCCTCTCCTCAGGATATCTGCCTATCGGAGGTGTTCTGGTCAGCGATCGTGTGGCCGACGTCATGGTGGCGGAACTCGGCGACTTCTACCATGGTTTCACCTATTCCGGACATCCGGCCTGTGCTGCTGCAGCATTGGAGAACCTGCGCATCATTGAGGAGGAAGGGCTGATTGAGCGGGTGCGCGATGATATCGGCCCCTATTTCGGCCGAGCCTGGAGAAGCCTGGAAGAGCACGAGGTCGTCGGCGAAGCGGTGAGCGTGGGCCTTATGGGCGCACTCCAACTGGCCGCCGACAAAACCACCCGGCGCCGATACAGCAAGCCGGACGACGTGGGGACCCTTGTCCGTAACCATTGCCTCGACAACGGCCTTATCATGCGCGCCACGGGTGACCGCATGTTGGCATCGCCCGCCTTCACGATAGCCTATTCGGAGGTGGATCAGATGGTCGAGACGGTGCGTAAAGGCCTCGACCACCTCCGTGACACGGTTTGCGAGTAGCGGCTGCCGTGACGTCCTACTGGAACGCCGTCTCGTAGAAGCTTCTGAGCTTGCGCGAATGCAGCCGCTCGACCGGCATGGCGGCAAGCTTCTGCACGGCGCGAATGCCAATTTGCAGGTGCTGGCTGACCTGGGTGCGGTAGAAGGCGGTGGCCATGCCCGGCAGCTTCAGTTCGCCATGCAGCGGCTTGTCGGAGACGCAGAGCAGCGTGCCGTAGGGGACGCGGAAGCGGAAGCCGTTGGCGGCGATCGTGGCCGATTCCATGTCGAGCGCGATTGCGCGCGACTGCGACAGCCGCTTCACAGGGCCGCGTTGGTCGCGCAGTTCCCAGTTGCGGTTATCGATGGTGGCGACCGTGCCGGTCCGCATGATGCGCTTGAGTTCGAAGCCTTCGTAGCCCGTGATTTCCTCCACCGCATCCTCAAGGGCCTGCTGCACTTCGGCAAGCGCCGGGATCGGCACCCATACCGGCAGGTCATCGTCGAGCACGTGGTCCTCACGGACATAGGCGTGCGCAAGAACATAATCGCCGAGACGCTGGCTGTTGCGAAGGCCGGCGCAGTGGCCAACCATCAACCAGGCGTGGGGACGCAGCACCGCGATATGGTCGGTGATCGTCTTGGCATTGGAGGGTCCGACGCCAATGTTGACGAGCGTAATGCCGGAGTGTCCCTTTTTCTTCAGGTGGTAGGCCGGCATTTGAGGCATCCGTCCCACAACGGCAGCCTCGTCCTTTACGGACCCTGCCCGAATGATGACATTGCCCGGCTCGACGAAGCTGTCATAGCCTTCGCCGCCATTCGCCATCATCTCACGCGCCCACTGTGCAAACTCGTCGATGTAGAACTGGTAGTTTGTGAACAGGACGAAATTCTGGAAGTGCTCCGCACTGGTGGCCGTATAGTGGCTGAGGCGGGCGAGCGAATAATCGATGCGCTGCGCGGTAAACGGCGCAAGAGGCGCCGGCACGCCTGGCAGGTCCTCATATTCACCATTGGAAATCAAGTCGTCGGTGTTGTTCAGATCCGGCGTATCGAACAGGTCGCGCAGGCTGACATCGGCCAAACCCGCTGTGGCGCTTGCCTCCACATGCGCACCCTCTCCGAACGCGAAGTGAAGTGGGATCGGCGTCGTGGATTCCGAAACCGTGACCGGTATGTTGTGGTTGCGCATCAACAGGTCGAGCTGCTCCTTCAGATAGTATCTGAACAGCTTCGGCCTCGTGACCGTGGTGGTGTAGGTTCCCGGTGAGGTGACGTGTCCGTAGGACAGGCGGGAGTCGGCATGACCGAACGAGGTGGTCACGATACTCACCTGGGGATAGCAGGCGCGATAGCGCCCTGCGACGGGTGCGCCCTTTGCCAATCCTCCGAAGGCGTCCATCAGGAAGGCGGTGTTGCGCCCGTAGAGATCCGTCAACGCGTCAACGGCCGCCGTTGCATCATGGAAGACACGGGGCTCATAGGCATCGGGGGTGATGTAGGACAAGGGCGAAAGAGGCGGGATTCGTGTGCTCATGAGGCATTATAGGATGAACTTGCTGACAAGCGAAAGACACCTGCGCTCGTGGATGGCGTCCCTCACTTAGCTCATTGACTGCCGTTGAAGGCTCACAAGGAGAACAAAGCCTGCGCCTCTTTTGGGTGAATCCACCGAATCCAGGCCCGTGACCGCGATCGCAGCAAGCGGTCCAACGAGCGCTAGTGTCGCAAAGCTCAGGCGAATGAACGTCGTGAAGGTGCGGCGCCGACGGGCTGTAGCGGACGCACTCACACTGAGCAGGGCCGCAGATGTGAGACTGTGCAAGACAAGATTGATGAGGCGGCAAGCCAGGACGTACATATGCGTTTTTCCCAAAACCGATGGGAAAGCAGTTACTGGCTTGCCGCTGAACTCGTCGTGAGCCGTAGGTTCATCAGCGGTTCAGGCTTCGTGCTTTGAAGCCGCACAGTGTTCGGGACCACGCGGTCGCTCGCAGGTAACTCAGGCGGCGCACATGTCCGCCTGATGAAGATGGCCTCTAGAGCCTCGTCCAGGTCTGCGTCTTGCAGAGCACTGCCAGAACGCAGCCTTTCATCTTGAGCGAACTGCCACTGACCGTTCCAGACCCTTTATACGTCTTGTCGTTGGCTGGATCAGTGATCTCGCCATTGTAGGTGCCATCGCTGCCCGAAAGCCTGCCGATTTGCTTGCCGGCGTGCTTGCCGGTTTTCAACGTAACGCAGTAGGCGCCGCCGCAGGATGCTATCGTCGCGGTTTCACCACTGGCCGTCTTCCAGTTCCCTTCGATCGGCTCGGCAGCCAGACTTGCTGTTGCAAGCATCGCTACTGCGGCCGAGATCATCAGATGACGCATCATTTTGTCTCCATCCCGTGGCGGTGCCTCAGCACCGGCCATCCTCCTGATTGCTCCTTTGTGAGCCGCCAAAGATTAGCTTACCGGCACGTAAAGGTAAACGGCTTCTGTGGGGCATGTCAGGGTCTCTCATCCTGCCCAAGGCAGCGCGGCAGTTGGCGTTTCCTGATCGTAGTTAGCGAAGGGTTGAAAGTTGCGTCTGAAGTTTCGGTGAATTTAAGCCGAATGTCCTGCGGCAAAGGAGATGCCATGTTTAATGGAGTTTGAACTTTACGAACAATTTGTACTTTGTTTTCATCATTTTAAGGATGCTTTTTAGGCGGCTGTTTGAGAATCCCGGCGATACTGCCTCCATCAACGAGCGGGAAGATCCGCCGGCGGACGGAGCAGCAAACCGCATGAAGACGGTGATCCGGACGAGCCCGAAAGGGAATGAACAGGGACATCGACAACGCAGCCGAACAGGGACAAAACCAATGGCACGCTTCGAAATGCAGAATACCGACTTTGCCACGACAGGCGGCGAAACCCGCGCGGACGCCTTCTGCGAAATGGGGCTGATGTATGCGACCGGTCGCGGTTGCGCCATCGACCTCATCTCTGCCCACAAATGGCTGAACATTGCAGCAATCAAGGGCTCCGAACGCGCCGCTGAACTGCGAGCGGACCTAGCGCAAACGATGAACAAGGGCGATCTGGCCGCAGCGCTGCGTGCCGCACGGGAATGGATGACCATGCACTGATGCTGTGCCGCAGAATATCGGCGACCCCTTGGCTTATCCAAGGGAGGTATATGTCAACTGCCGCGGCAGTGCTTGAGGCGCTGGCGCGGCTTTTGCGTCAGAGAGATTTGAGAACCACTGGCAGGGCTTCTTCCAGGAGAGCCATGTCCGACTCCGGGCCGGCACTCACGCGGATACACCGGTTGAGCGGGGCCACACCAGGCATGCGGATGAAGACGCCGTGCTCCATCAGGCCATCGACAATGGCCTTGGAATAGGTGCCGTCGCGGCCGCAGTCGATCGCGACGAAGTTCGTGGCCGAGGGGAGCGACACCAGCCCATTGGACTTTGCGATATCTGCAATTCGATCCCGAGAGGCCGCAATCTTGCCGATGACGTTTTCGAGGTACGGCTGATCTGCCAAGGCCGCGAGCGCTGCCTCGGTGCTGATCCTGGCCATCCCGAAATGATTGCGGATCTTGTCGAACGCTGCCGCCGTGCCGGGCGTGGAGACGGCATAGCCGATGCGGGCCCCCGCCAGACCGTAAGCTTTGGAGAAAGTCCGTGTTCGGATCACATTCGGACGGTCGATCAGCGCGTCAATTGACGGCGTTGCGCCTTTGGGGGCAGTCTCGCAATAGGCTTCGTCGAGGATGAGCAGTGTCGTCTCGGGGACCGAGCGTGCAAACGCCACGACGCTGTCGGCGTCCCACCAGCTTCCCATGGGATTGTCGGGATTGGCGAAATAGGCCAGGGGAGGATTTTCTCGCCGGATCGCATCAAGAAGAGCGTTCAGATCCTCCCGATCGTCCGCATAGGGCATTGCGATCAGCCGACCGCCGTAGCCCGTGACGTGAAAATTGAAGGTCGGGTAGGCACCGTAGGAGGTCACCACCCCAAGCCCGGGCTCGATCACCAGTCGAACGATCTGTCCCAGAAGCGAGTCGATCCCTTCCCCGATCGCAAGGTTGTCCGGCTGGCAGCCGAGATGTACGGCGAGCGCCTGCTTCAGCGCAAAATTCTCAGGATCATTGTACTTCCAGGTGGAATGCGCGGCCTCCGCAATGGCCTGCAGTACAGAAGGTGCCGGGCCAAACCCGTTTTCGTTCGCCCCGATCCGAGCTCGCACGGCAAGGCCACGGTTCCGCTCGATCGCCTCCGGTCCAACGAAAGGAACGCTGGCAGGAAGAGCGTTGACAAGGGGTGTGAAACGGGAAAAGGCGGTCATGCTACGGCACCTGCTGTGGATTCGCCTCACAATAGGCGCGCAAGGCGGCTGCGCAAGTCCGTCTGCGGCGTCAGCCGTTCTCCCGGTGCCCCCGATCACTGACGAACGACGCCTTGCTCGCTTAGTGGCTGGTCTCGAAATTTAGCCGGATCACGTGGTGGAGGAATTCTGGGTCGATGAGCATGTTGAAGCCGATCGTGACCTTTTCTTCCTCGCGCCGAATCAGCGTGCTACCGATCTCGTCGTGGATCCCCAGGATCTCCAAGAAGAAGTTGTTGGGTACCGGGATGTGCGGGCTGACCTCGAGCTCTGCACCATAGAGAGAAATGGTGCGGATCAGGCAACGGAGATGAGTTGCCGTACTGAGATGATGGCCGACAAAGATGATCTTGCCGGGACGGTCGATGGTGAATTTCTCGAAGGCCTGGTCACGTGGCGCAGTCTGTTTTGGGTCGCGGTCCATGGTCAAGGGCATGACACCCTCCTTCTATCTCCTCAGGACTTCAGTATAGACCGGGTCAGCTAATACATCCTGAACAGAAAGTGTCGGATTGCCTGCGTCTGTCCCATGACACCCCTCGTCCGTGCCAGCCTTGACAGCGACGGCGGTCGCCGGTTGACGGCGACAGCGTCTCGGGGCTACCCCATGCCCCTGGATACGGCGCTTTAGCAAGGAAGGACCGCCCTTGACGGACAGGCTGGTGATTGTGGGGGCAGGGCAGGCGGCCTTTGCGCTGGCGGCAAAACTGCGGGTTTTGAAAGACATGCGTCCGATCACGCTCATCGGAGCAGAGGAGGTTCCCCCTTATCAGCGCCCGCCGCTCTCCAAGAAATACCTGCTCGGCGAGATGGATTTCGACCGGCTGACCTTCCGCGCCGATAGTTGGTACGCGGAAAACCAGATTGACGTGCGCCTTTCGACCTTCGTTGAGGAGATTGACCGCCCTGCAAAGCGAATCAGAATGCACGATGGCTCATGGCTGGAGTATGAAACGCTTGCCCTGACCACGGGAGCCGCGCCGCGCCGTCTGCCCGCGGCTATTGGTGGCGATCTTGCGGGCATCCACGTGATGCGCAGCAAGCGGGATGCGGACGAGCTCGCCGGCGAGATGCGCGCAGGACGCCGCCTGCTCGTGATCGGTGGTGGCTATATCGGCTTGGAGGCCGCTGCGGTGGCTCGTCATTTGGGAGTCGAGGTCACGCTGATCGAGATGGCGGATCGCATCCTCTCGCGCGTCGCCTCGGCCGAGACTGCCGGCATCATTCGCACCATCCATCTTGGGCATGGCGTCACCCTTCGCGAGAAAACCGGTCTCGTTCGATTGATCGGGCACAATGGCCGCGTCTGCGGCGCCGAACTGTCCGATGGCTCGGTCATCGATGTTGACGTCGTGCTGGTCGGCATCGGCGTTACCCCTAACGACCGGTTGGCGCAGGAAGCGGGACTGGATGTGGGCAATGGCGTCATCGTTGATGCCTTCGGGCAGACCTCCGATCCAGCCATCTTTGCTGCCGGCGACTGCACGCTTCTGCCTTGGAAAGGCCAGCGCATTCGCCTCGAGTCGGTTCAGAACGCGGTCGATCAGGCAGAATCGGTTGCATCCGTGCTTGCGGGCAGCAGGGAGCCTTACGATCCCAAGCCGTGGTTCTGGTCGGATCAATACGACGTCAAGCTGCAGATCGCCGGCTTCAACCTCGGGTTCGACGAGACCTTGATGCGGCCGGGCGTACGCGATGGAAGCGCCTCGATCTGGTATTTCCGCCAGGGCCGGTTGCTTGCCGTCGACGCGATCAATGACGCGAAGGCCTATGTCACAGGCAAGAAACTCCTCGATAACGGCATCGAGCCCGACAAGACGGTGCTCGCCGACCCCGCCGCCGATCTCAAACAACTGCTTGCTTAGGAAATGATCCCATGCCCGCTCTCAAGAACCACTTCAAGGCCGCTCTTCGTGAAGGACGGCCGCAGATTGGGCTTTGGCTGAACACCGGCGAGCCCCTTCTGGCTGAACTTGCCGGCACCGCAGGCTTCGACTGGCTGGTGATCGACGGCGAGCATGGCCCGAACGATCTGCGCAGCATCATTGCGCAACTCCAGGCGCTTGCCTCGTCTCCAGCGCAAGCCGTCGTACGTCCGCCGATGGGCGAACCCTGGATGATCAAGCAGCTTCTGGACGCCGGCGCGCGTACGCTGCTCGTGCCCATGGTCGATTCTGCCGAGCAGGCGAGGGCACTCGTCCAGGCGGTGCGCTATCCACCGCACGGTATTCGCGGCGTCGGCGCCGTCGTGGCCCGTGCCTCGGCCTTCGGCACGATTACCGACTATGCCGAAACGGCCGCCGACGAGATCTGCCTTCTGGTGCAGGTCGAGACACGGGCGGCGATTGCCGACCTTGAAAACATTGCGGCCGTGGAAGGAATCGACGGCATCTTCATCGGTCCAGCGGATCTGTCCGCCGATATGGGCCATCTGGGCCGCATCGAGGCGCCGGAGGTGCAGGAAGTGATTGAAAAGGCGATCGCCACCATCACCGGCGCAGGCAAGGCGGCGGGAATCCTGACGTTCAACGAGGCTCTGAATCTGCGCTACCTCGATCTGGGCGCGCGATTCGTGGCGGTGGGCGCCGATGTCGCGGAGTTCGCCGCTGTCTTGCGCCGTCTTGCCGCTCGCTACGGCCGCGGAACGTCTCAAGGCGGTCCTTCCAGCTACTGAAGAGGACTCCCGCAACCGCGTCGCCGCCGCCGAACGGAGCAATTCCTGAGGCGGGACGAAAAGCCCTTGCAATCGCTACCCATCCGAAATAATCAGGCCGGACCGGAGAGGTGGCCGAGTGGTCGAAGGCGCTCCCCTGCTAAGGGAGTATACGTCAAAAGCGTATCGTGGGTTCGAATCCCATCCTCTCCGCCATTGCGCATCTCATCTCATTGAACATAGTGAGGTTTTTGATGGCGCGAATTCGCAGCCCATCAATGGGCCCATCATTCGAGGAGAGGGCCGGCGGTCGCGAGATTTCACCTGCAACAAGCGACACTGAAGCGTCGGGTCAGTATTTGACCGATCGAGATGTCGCGAAACGCCATCGTGTGCAAAAGCAAGCGATCTGGCGATGGGCGAAGACCTCGGCCACCTTCATGCGCGGTGATGAATTCGCCGCTCACAATCGGCGACGTCGTTTTAGACTTTTGACCACGGATGTACTGGAACTGGTGAGGAAGCGATGATGAGGAAGGCCGGTGCGGTTTCGCCCCGGCCTCTTTTGTTGCCTAATAACGCGCCGAGGCTGCCGGTCCAATCAGGACGCTGAACTGATCGATCTCGATGTCAGGCTCGCGGAAGTGCTTCCTCTCCTTCAGCAGGCGGCGAACGACTCCATCGTCCCTGTGGTAACTGTGCCGGGCAAGAACCTGGTCATGACCGGGCCGTCATTCTCGGCCAAGATCGAGTATCGCGCGTGGACTCATACCTGCACGTTGAGGCAGGCCTCGTTCAAGGGGCTGCGAGAGGCGGAGGATTGGACAGAGATCTATCGGCTGCCGGATTAACTGCTAGCTGCCGGCTTGCCCCTCCGTTGCTGGTGGATCACTTCCAGCAAGCGGATGAGCTCGTCATTTGCTGCATTCACTTTTAGTAGATGATCCGCAAGAAGTCCGATTGCCGCGATCACCTCGTCCTCTTCCCAGCCAGCTTCCATGGCCTCATCGACAACTTCCTTAAAAGCGCCCTTGAGGGCAGTTTGACAAAGATGTTGCCGGTTGTGAGCATCGAGTGCATTCGGTGGTGCAGGTATCTTCATGCATGGGATATTGGCGCCTTCTGACCATCTGAACATCAGACCTTGGTCCGAACTCAGGCAGGGAAAGGACCTACTGCCGTGGGTTTTGTTTTTGCTATGCAGCCAGCACAGGATCAAACTTGATAGTTACCATCAAAGGCCCTGCCGGTTCAGGCAACCTAGAAGCAGGTAGGTGCTGGATATGAGGTAGCGCCGTCTGACATGGTTCGGAACGCTGCCATCTGCGTTCTCAGTAGCGCTGCCTGCTGGGCCAGCGCTCTTCGGCCATTGCCGCATTTGCTGAGTGGCGTGATCCATGGCATTGACGGCGACGCTGATTTGCTTAACCTCAGCTGATCGCTCCCTGGCTGCATCGGCTATTGCGGTGATGTTTGCGTCGACGTTAGCAATTTGCGACAGCATGTTGGTCAAGGCAGTTCCCGCTTGCCCAACCAGATTTACACGGCCGCTCACCGACTGATTCCCTTCCGCCTTTGGCTATGCGCTTATAACTGCCGGCATCGAATGTTTCGGCGGCTAGTCGCGTCCAGAAGGCTGTGTATTCCGGCGACGCGACTAGGTTCGACTCACAGAATATCCGGTGGTGTCGTCCGACGATCTCTGCCAGCGAGTAGCCGAGCGCTTTGCAGCAGTTTTCGTTCGCGGTGAGGGTCATACCCTTGAGATCGAATTCTATAAGAGCTTGCGACGTCGAAAGCGCCTGCATCATCGCAAGTGCGTCAGTTCGCTTACCGAAGGCCATCGCTTCACCTTTCAAGGCTCAGAAGTGGATTCTTCAGCGAGGGTGGTTAAGGCCTGATTCTAAACAGTCGGCAACTTCTAGTAGATAATTGATGATGTCGCATTGCGCGACACCTGGCCGTCAGTCTTCGCCCACCCGGTTGATGATCTCCTGCAGGTCGAGTTCGACTCGTGGGTAACACATTGGCATCGTCGGGTTGGGGTTGTTGACCTCTCGGGCGCAAATTCCGGCGGTCCCACTCGTCTCTATCATCTGGCGCGCGTCCTTGCGCATGCACCGCCTCTCGTTCGTCCCATTCTGACGTTCCGACTTAGGTCGTAGAGGTTTTAGGACTGAAGCCTCAGGCGGGAACAGGGTCGCTAACTGGGTGTTCCATCGGTAGCTTTGGCGGATATCGACCGAGGCATGTAAACTC